>NZ_CP189624.1:0-3690000 GCF_055409605.1 Streptomyces saintjeani
CCCGCGGAGCGGGTCCCTCCGGGCTTCGCCCGGAGCAAGCGAACCACCGCGCTGCGCGCGGTGGTTGCGCTCCCGCTCCGCGGGAGCGCTGGCGGATGGCTGCGCCGTCCGCACACCCTGCCCGCTGCGCGGGCAGGGTGACGGTCCGTTCGCTGCGCTCTCGGACCGGTGGGACTTCGTCCCACCGCCTGGCTTTCGCTTCGCTTCAGCCAGGCCGGCGGGTCCGCTGCGCTCCCCCGCCTGACGGTCCTTCCGGCTGCGCCTCCAGAACCGTTGGGGCCCGCTGACGCGGGCCCGGCTGGCTACTGAGGGTCAGACGCTCGTTCGGGTGGGTTCCGGTGTACCGCGCACATCAGATTGATGCAGCATGTACCGTTGGCGGAAACAGGAGACCCCCGGAATTCCGAGAGGAACGACCGCTGATGGCCGGTCACCACGAGCTTACCGGACCCGATCCCGCACTGAGCAGCGATTCTCTGCGCCGGGTGACGCAAGACGGCGCCCGTGAACGTCTGGCTGAGGTGTTCACGCTCCTGGAGGGCGCGTGCCCGCGAGCGAGGCGGACGACCTGGTGACCGGGGCGCAGTGCCAGGTGGTGGAGCTGGACGGCATGGCGCCGGCCTCCCGGGGCTCGCTGTTCGCGGACGGCTGGGATGACGGCGTGAGGGCTGTGGGCGAGGCCCCGGTGGGCATCTCGGACCGGGAGTGGTCCCGGCGCGGCGGCCGGTCGGCCGGGGCCGCTGAACTGGCCGTGCACATCGCGGACGTGAGGCAGCGTGAGCGGGCGGGCCTGGTGCGGCTGGAGAGGTTCGTCCGGGAGAGTGTGCTGCCGGGCATTCATCCGCACGCCACGGCACGGCGTCGGGTGAGGCCGGCGGTCTGTGCACCGCGCGCACGAGGAACAGCGACGGGGACGGCACCGAATCGTCTGCACGCTCGATGCCGGGCACTGCGACTCGGACGACAAGCCGCCGTTCAAGGACGCAAAGCCCGGCGGCCGGCACAAGGTGGATACGTCGATCTGGGCGTGGCATGCATTCCGCACGCGGCCGTCTGAGAATCTGTGACATCCGAGAAGGAGGGGTGGAAAATGTCTTTGGTTCCGCTCAAGGAACACCAGGTGGACCACAAGTTGAGTTTCCGGGATTGGGTCGGATTCCCTGCAAGATCTTTCGTGCCTCCGGAGGGGGCGCGCGCCACGGGGGTGTCCGCGACCGGGTCGGGGAAAACGATCACGGCCGCAGTGTCCGCCCTAGAGTACTTCCCGGACGGGCGGATTCTGGTGATGGTGCCCACGCTGGACTTGATCGTGCAGAGCGCCCAGTCCTGGCGGCGGGTCGGGCACCGTGCCCCGATGGTCGCGGTGTGCCGGGTGGACCGCGATGAGGTCCTGGAGCAGCTCGGGGTTCGCACCACCACCAACCCGATCCAGCTGGCCCTGTGGGCCGGGCGCGGGCCCGTGGTGGTGTTCGCGACCTATGCCTCGCTGGTGGAACGGGAGGACCCCGCCGACATCACGGGGCGGCGCAGGATGCCAGGGCCGTTGGAGGCTGCCCTGGCCGGTGGGAAGCGGCTGTACGGGCAGCGGATGGCTCCGTTCGACCTGGCGATCCTGGACGAGGGGCACATGACTGCCGGGGACATCGGCCGCCCCTGGGCAGCGATCCACGACAACGGCCGGATTCCCGTCGACTTCCGGCTGTACCTGACCGCGACCCCGAGGATTCTGGCCTCTCCCCGGCCGCAGCGCGGAAGGGACGGCCAGGAGCTGGTGATCGCCTCGATGGACGAGGACTCGGCCACCTACGGGAAGAGGATTTTCGATCTTGGGTTGGCGGAGGCGGTGGAACGCTCGATCCTCGCCGGGTTCGAGATCGACGTGTTGGAGATCCGCGACCCTGACCCGGTCCTCGGGCTGTCGGAGGACGCGCTGCGCGGCCGGCGCATGGCCCTGCTCCAGGCGGCGCTGCTGGAGCACACGGCGCAGATGAACCTGCACACCACCATGGTGTTCCACCAACGGGTCGAGGAAGCGGCCGCGTTCGCCGCGCAGATGCCGGCAACGGCCGCCGAGCTGTACACGGCCGAGGCGTCTGCGGCCGCTCTCGCCGACGCGGAGGAACTGCCCGCCTCGTCCATCGACGCCGAGCTCTACGAGCTGGAAGAGGGCCGCCACGTGCCCCCGGACCGGGTGTGGGCGGACTGGCTGTGCGGCGACCATTCCATCGCCCACCGGCGCGTGGTGATCCACCGGTTCGCCAACGGCATCGACGCAGACAACCGACGAGTACACCGGGCGTTCCTGTCCTCGGTACGGGCTCTCGGGGTCGGCGTCGACATCACCGGACTGCGCGGAGTGGAAGCGGTGTGCATCGTCGGCTCGCGCAGCTCCCAGGTCGACGTCGTCCAGAACATCGGACGCGCCCTGCGGCCCAACCCCGACGGCACCACCAAGACCGCGCGGATCATCATCCCCATCTTCCTCACCCCCGGCGAGGACCCCAAAGACATGGTCGCCTCAGCCAGCTACCAGCCCCTGGTCGACATCCTCCAGGCCCTGCGCTCGCACTCGGAACGCATGGTCGACCAGCTCGCCTCCCGCGCCCTGACCCGTGGCCAAGAGCGCCGACGCCTCCACGTCCGCCCCGCCCTCACAACGGGAGCAGACAGCGGTGACGACGGTGAGGAGCCCGACGAAACGCAACAGGAGGTCGACCGCGTCACCTCGGTCGTGGTCAACTTCGCCTCCCCCCGCGACGCCGCCGACATCGCCGCACTGACCCGCTGCCGCGTCATCCGACCCGAGTCCCTGGTCTGGCTGGAGGGCTACCAGGCCTTGATCCGCTGGCGCGCCGAGAACGAGATCACCAGTCTGTACGCCGTCCCGTACGACACCGAGACCCCAGTGGGCGTGACGAAGGACTACCCCCTGGGCAGGTGGGTCCACCAGCAGCGCCGCGCCCACCGCGCAGGCGAACTCGACCCCCACCGCAAAGAACTCCTCGACGACGCCGGAATGGTGTGGGAACCCGGCGACGAGGCATGGGAGAACAAACTCGCCGCCCTCCGCTCCTACCGGCGCGCGCACGGGCACCTCGCACCCCGCCAGAACGCCGTCTGGGGCGAAGGAGCGGCGATGGTGCCCATCGGGCAGCACACCGCCAACCTCCGCCGGCAGGGCGGCCGGGGGAAAGACCCGGAGCGGGCCACCCTGCGCGCGGCACAGCTGACGGAGATCGACCCGGACTGGAACTGCCCATGGCCACTCGACTGGCAACGCCACTACCGGACCCTAGCCGGTCTGGCCGACGCCGACGGCATCCTGCCCCACATCGCGGCGGGCACCGTCATCGACGGTGACGACGTGGGCAAGTGGTGCTGGCAACAACAAGAACCGGGCACCTGGACGCGGCTCCTGCCCGAGCAGCGGGAACGGCTGACCGCCCTCGGCATCAACATCCCCGCAACCCCGTCTCCCGCCCCGGCTGCCGCCCGGTCGACGAAGGGCTCCGGGAAGGCGCCGACGGCCTTCCAGCGGGGCGTTCAAGCCCTCGCGCAGTGGGTGGAGCGGGAGGGCCAGCGGCCTGTACCACGCGGCCATGTCGAAGCCGTCGTCATCGACGGCCAGGAGCACCAGCACAAGCTGGGCGTCTGGTACACCAACCAGAAGCAGCGCCGGGGCAAACTCGCCCCCGAACAGCGGGCCGCGCTCACGGAGCTGGGCGTGGAATGGGCGTAAGAGCCGGACAGCGTGCTCGGGTACCGCCCTCCCCTTTCTTTTCCTCAACTCCAGCCAGGGACATGGCGAAAGCGGCCGCACCAAAGATGCCAGCGGTCAGACCACGCCCGTACGCCTGTGGTGACCTGGGCGAACGCCGGAGCGCCAGGAAGGATCGCGCAACAGATGTCGCAACCCGGCACGGCTCAGGCTCCGGGACGGAAGAGCCTGCCCGGCGGGACCTCATGCAGCCTGTGCCGTTTCCCGGGCGCGGGCCATCTGCCGCAGCTGCGTGCGCGCCACCGGGGCCGACGGAGTGGTCTCCCAGTACGGGCGCCGCCACAGACGTACGGCCAGCCGCACGAGTCGGCGGCGCAGGGCCGCGGTGTCACGGGGCCAGGGCGCGGCGAACGCTTCGTAGGTGGCGTTGAAAGCGTGCTACGTCGGCACCCAGGTCGTCAGGGAAGCTCGCCGCCGCAGTCATGAAGCGTCTCGTGAGCACCAGCAGCGATGTGAGCGCGTAATTTTCTGACGTTACTGAACGGCGTATTTTCCGAGGTCAATTGGGATACGCGCAGCAATCTGCAGCGGTCAAAAAGCTGCTGCCGAAAAAACTTTGGAACGTCGTGTGACATTCACGCTTCCACCCTGCACAGGACTCAGTACAACCAGGCGACTGACGTCGCTGACCTCGCGCGTGTCGAAGACATCGTCTGAGGCGAAGTCAGTCCAAGACGAGGAGTTCTGTATGTGTGGGGAGCACGAGATCGCGGAGGCGGTCGACGCGCACCTGTCTGTCAACCGGACAGACCGGATCCGGCGCGATGCCGCTCAGGTCAGTGAACTGGCTGAGAGTGGCTTCGCGGGGCTGGCCTACCAGGTCTTCGAGAACGAGCTGTGCAAGGAGAACTGGCCGGTCCTGCGCGGCATGCTGCGTACCGGCAAGCTCGCCGGGATCGCGCAGAAGCGGTGCAGGGAGTTGGGCCGCTCTTTCTGGATCCACCCCGCCGACTCCGCTCTGCTGCGCAGCAGCGGCGAGGCCCGCGACGAGCTCCTCACCGACCTGCTGCTGCGTGCCCTGAAGTCCTTCAGCTTGTTCTTTATGGTCTGGCCTGGTCGCGTGCGGTGATCGTCTCGGGGCGTTTGGCGGTTTTGCCCACGTCGTAGCGGGTGGCGGGCCGTCGGTTCTTGGAACCGAGTGGCCTGCCGGGGCCTGGCCGGGTGGGTTTCGGCGCACGGGCGGGGCAGGGCAAGGTGGCACGGAGGTTCCGAAACCCTCTGCGGACGCGGGCCGGGGTGAGGCGGGCGGGTTCGGCGGGCTGTTCCCAGGGGCGGCGGAGGTCCTCGACAAGCGGGCGGCCGAGCCGCAGTTGGGTGTGGGCGGTGATGACCAGCCACGTCCAGCGGTCCGCCGCCTCGGGGGTACGGATCTTCGGGCGGGTCCAGCCGAGTGTCTGCTTGATCATTCTGAAGGTGTGCTCCAGGTCGAACCTGCGCAGGAACGCCTGCCAGCGCAGATCGACGTCCTCGCCGCTCATCCCCGTCTTGGAGGACCACAGCCAGACCGGCAGCGGGTCTCCGCCGCCGGGCAGGTGGTCGACCTCCAGCCGGATCAACGTGCCCTCGACGAGCGGGAGTTCGCCGTCGTGGCCGATCCAGGCCGAGCGGGTGGTGAGCCGGGGGTGGATACGGTCCCACGCCATTGCCCGGGCGGTGCCATAGCGGTCGGTGACCTGCACGGTCGCCGCGTCCGGCTCATCCCAGGTGTCTGGCCTGGCGAAACGGAACTCTTTGCCGTGCTTCGGAGGCCGCCCGCCCTGCGGCGGCGAGATCCAGGGCCGGGGCACGGGCTTGCGCATCACCCGGTCCGAACGCAGTCGGCCGAGCACTTCGACCGGCAGGCCGTGAAGGAGGTGGGCCATGCGCGGGGCGTCGTATCCGGCGTCGAAGCGGTGACTTCGGCGACGTCGTCCTCGGGTCCGAGGCGCACGGCGTCCAGCAGCTGGCACTAGGAGGTGCGGCCGGATTCGAAGGCGGCGACGAACGAGTACGGCCAGCCGGGGATCATCACGTGCTGGTCCCGGCCACGGCCGTAGGTGTGGCAGAACAACCGCTCCGCGCTGCACGGTGCGTCCGGCCGCAGCCAGTTGCTCACGTCCACGGCCAGGACGAGCCGGCCGTCGGCTGCCTTGGGCTGGGGCAGTGCGGCCAGCGTCCGCCGCAGCCGCCCGGCGTCGGTGCGGCCGCGGTTGAGGGCGTCGTACAAGGCGCCGTGTCCACGGCGGTGCTCAGCCAACAGCGTCAGATCCACCGGCGTCCTCACCGGCCCGTCCGCGCACAACAACGCGTCGGTCAGTTCGAACAGTTCGTCACGGCGGGCGGTCAGACACGCATAGAAGTCGTCCCGGAAGTGTGACGCCACCGCGAACGGCTCCCGCTGGGCATCGTGGTGCAGCAGACTCATTCCCCCACGGCCTTCGTACTGGTCAAGTGCCTCTTTGGTCGGAGCACAGGATCAGGCGAAGGCCGTGTTCACGTCCCCGGAATCCCCGTACGAGCGATCACGTTCGGGGCATCGTTCGAGCACAGACTCGCAGGGGGACAAGCCAAAGCTGTGGCACCGTCAGAACTCCGACGACAGCCCTGGGCAGCCCGAGCGCACCACTCCGAACGGAGTGCCTCGTGGAGGCCTCATGGGGACTGACGCTGCGAGCGCCGCGCTGCGGGGAAAGCGACACCGAGGACTCCGCCTGCGCCACTGCCGAGCACCAGGCCGATCGCCAGGTTGTCGAAGACAGCCAGCCCGAGCACAAGCCCGACTCCGATGCCGATCAGCATGCCTACAACCAAACCTGCGCTGATAGACGGTGCTCCGGCGTCCTCACTATTCGTCACACGACCATTGTGTCGAACGAGCCTTCGAAGGCGAGATCCAATACGGCCAACCTTCAAAGTAGGCCAGACCATAAAGAACAAGCTCAGGCGCAACGCGCTGGTCCGGGGCGGATGGAAGCCCGACTACAAGGGGCGCCGCGGGCCCAACTGCCTGACCACGTACTTCGTGGGCGAGTGCATCTGGGAGTTCCGTCGGGTGTACACGGCCTGGGCGAAGAACCGTCAGAAGTGGGCCAAGCAGCGTGCCCTGGAGGGGCCGGGGCTCTTCGACGCGCTCATGGCGGCGGGCTACCTCTCCGAGCCCGAGGCCGCCGTCCTCAGCACCGACTTCGAGGACATACTGAACGAACAGCCCCCGGTCACCCAGGCCGTCATTCGCATGACCACCGAGGGCTACGCGAACACCGAGATCGCGGACGTACTGCACGTCAGTCACTCGACGGTCAGTTCCCGCAAGACCCGCTTCCGTGACGTCCTGTACCAGGCCGCCCGGGAGCGGCGTATCTGGATCCCCGAGCAGCTCCACACCAAGGCCGACACGCACCGCCGCAAGCAGCGGGGTGCGGCGTGACCGTCCAACTGCTGATGTTCCTGATGCTCATGCTGGGCATGTGCATCCTGTTCTCCGTCTTCGCCGGCCTCATCGGGTTCGGCATCGCCCGCCTGGTCAAGGCCCCGGTGAACAGGGTGATCGTCTGGGGGAGCTGCGTGGCCTTCAGCATCATGACGCTGTGCATCGCCGTGATGGCGATCGTCCTGCCGCTGGTGACGTGACCGGCCCGTCGCATGCGTGAGCGCGAACGGGCTTCACAGCCGCACTGTGCAGCCCGTCGCTCTTCCAACCAGTGCAACCAGCCCCATCCCGACCACCTGGGATCAGATGCACCCCGTTGACCGGCCGGTGAGGACCGCGAAGGGGACAGAAGCACCCTCAGGCGCCCTTGGTGAAGATACGCCCAGTCTCGTCAGTCAAGGCCTGCAGGTGCAGCGCCCGGTTATGGGAAGCGGCGCCGCCGATACCGACCGCCATCCCGGCGGCATCGACTGCGCCGCCGACGGTGGCTGCGGCATAGCCGCCAGTACAGACGGCTGCCCCCGCCACGATCATGGGAATACCGATGATGGCGCCGATGATCGTGAGAGTCAGAAGCGTACCGAAGACGATCATGCCGATGCCGGTGAGCACTCCCACGCGCCAAGCTCACAGACCCGTCGCCACCTGTAAGATCACAGCTTGTCGCATGAAGTAGACAGATCATGTCGCATCGAGTAGCCTAGCCGAGTGCAGAAACGAGCACTGCTCCGGGAACTGCGGCGAATCGCCGCCGACAAGGGGGCGGATCTCGTACTCGCGAGACAGGGAGCACGTCATGAGATCTACACCCTGCAAGGTGTGTCTCTTCCCGTCCCGCGACACCGAGAGATCGCCGAAGGGACCGCCGAGACTCTGATCAAGGCGGCGGAGGGAGCGTGATCGACGGGGGGCCGAGTCCAAGTCGGCCCCCCACCGATCAGGATCCCACCACTTCGGCGAGGCGTACAGGAAGGGAAGGAGAAATGGGCGACACAACGACATACAACGCGATTGCGAAGCATGATGGCTCCCACTGGGCTGTGACGATCGCCGACCTACCGCAAGGCTTCGTCGGAGTCACACAGGGGCGCACTTGGAGCGAAGCGAGCAGGATGGCCGCCGACGTGGTGGCGATGCTGCTAGAGATTCCCGAGGAGTCGTTCAAAGTCGTGCTGCGACCGGCCGATCCCGAAATGGCCGAAGCAATCATCACGGCCGAGGAGGCTAGGGAAAAAGCCGAAGAAGCCGCCAAGGCGGCCACTGAGGCTCTCATGGCCGCCGCACGAACTCTGACCGCGAAGGCCACGGTCAGAGACGCGGGAGCCATGCTCGGCGTCTCACACCAATACATCGCCAAACTCGCACCCAAGAAGGGCTGACACTTCTCCACTCAAGGCCACGGCGCCCCCGCAGGTTCACAAACCTGCGGGGGCGCCACAGCCACACCACTAGTGAACAAAACGGAGCCTGTCAACGCGATCAAGGCAGGTAGATCGTTCTATCCCTGTGCCGGGATCGTTTGATCGTCGTGTCGGGGGTCGGGGGGCTTGTTGATCCAGGCGGCCTCGGGGAGTTTCGGGGGTTCGGGTGCCCCGCGGACGAATCGTTCGGGGTGCTGGCGGTAGACGCTCGCGAGGACGTCGGCGCGCATCTCGCGGAGCTGGCCGGCGAGGCCGAAGTGGACATCGAAGGGGGTGTGCATGGCTATTCCGGAGTGCCGGTGGGCGAGGTTGTACCAGTCGAAGAAACCGGTGCACCAGGCGCGGGCGTCCTCGATGCAGCCGAACCGCTCGGGAAAGTCATGCCGGTATTTGAGGGTCTTGTACTGACTCTCCGAGTACGGATTGTCGTTGGAGGTCTTGGGCCGCGAGTGCGACTTGGTGACGCCCAGGTTGTTCAGCATCTGCGCGACATTGTGGGCAATCATCGGTGATCCGCGGTCAGAGTGGATCGTCAACTGGCCCTGCTCCACTGGGTACCTGGTGATCGTCGAGGACAGGAACCGCTCGGCCAGCTCCTTGTTCTCCGAGGCGGCAACCATCCAGCCGACCGTGTAGCGGCTGTAGATGTCGATGATCGTGTAGAGGCAGAAACAGCTGCCCTTGACCGGGCCCTTCAGCTTCGTGATGTCCCACGACCACACCCGGTTCGGTGCGGTGGCGATCAGCTCGGGCTTCTTGCGCGGCGGATGCGTGGCCTGCCGGCGCCGTTCGCGCACCTCGCCGTGCCTGCGCAGGATCCGGTACATCGTCGCCTCCGAGCACAGGCAGATGCCGCGGTCCAGCAGCACCGCACAGATCTCGGCGGGCGCCATGCCGACGAACTCGGCCGAGCGCAGCACGGCCAGGACCTTCGCCTCCTCCGTCTCTGTCAGGGCCCGCGGATGCCACTTGCGCTCCCGCTTCGGCCGCACCGGAGCCGGGGACGTGCGGTGGTGCCGATACCAGGTCGCCCGGCTCAGGCCGAGCGCGGCGCACGCCTGCACCCGTCCCACCAGCAACGACAGCGATTCCAGGGCCTTGGCGCGGGCGGCCTCGAAGACCCCTCCCGCTGCCGTCACGGCTTCTCGCCCGTCGTCCCGTCGCTGCCCGTGGCGAGTTGATCCAGCAGCGCGGAGAGTTTTCCCTGCACCTCGATGACGGTGCGGGCCTTGCCCAACTCGCTGCGGAGCCTGGCGTTTTCGGCTTCGAGCCGGGCGATCTCCTTCTCTCCGGGATCTGCCTTCGGCCGGCCCGCAGGGGCGGCGAGCGCCGCCTTCGCGCCGTTGTCCCGCTGCTGGCGCCAGTTCGTGATCAGCGACGAGTACAGACCCTCGCGCCGCAGCAGGGCACCCTTGCCCTGCTTGTCGAGCGTCTCGTACTCGGCCAGGATCCGCGCCTTGTAATCCGCCGAGTACCGCCGCTGCCCGGCCGACCGGGGTGTCACCTGCGGATCCGGGGCCCCGTGGTCGTTGGTGCTGGCCACTACGGGCACTCCTCCTTCTCCGCCCTCGACTCAATGAATCATCCAGTATGCCCGGCTTGAGTCACTTTGACAGAGAGGGCTTCCCTGTTCGATCGCCCCTACATCACCGGCACGATCGCCGTGGGACAGCACCCGGGGATCACGAGTCCCGACCTCGCCCAGGCCATCACCGACCACCGCGGCCGACACGTGTCCTGCTCGGCACCGACGAAGCACTGCTGTACCGGCGTTTTACCGGCTCCGCCTTCCTCGGCGCCGTGACAGCGGTGCCCGCGTGGACTTCGCCGGCACTGACCTGTTCGCCACCGGCAGCCGGAACCTTCACCGCACAACGCCACGTCGAAGACCTGCTCACCCTCACCAGCCGACCGCGCCCGGACCACACCGGATCATGACCGTGTCACCGACGCCGGAAAGCAAACGGCGGCCGTATCGAGAACGTCGATACGGCCGCCGCTGCCGTGACGAGGTTCGGTCGCCCGGCGGTGATGCCGGAATGACGAGAATCAGACGCCGTAGGGGTTATCGATGATGTAGACCCAGTCCCCCTCGGTCGTCCTCTTCATCACCTCGACCGCCTTGCCTTCCACTATGCCGTCCTCGCTCGTGATCCGCCAGGACGGCTGGACCATCGCCAGGTCGCCGTTCTGATGGACCGACGCGGCCACCACCTCCATGGTGCTGGGCGAGGCGAGGTAGGGCTTCAGCGCTTCCTTGATGTCTTCCCTGCCGTAGACCGGCTCCTGTCCCGGTCCCGGTACGAACATGGCGTCTTCGGCGAACAGGGAACCCAGTCCGTCGAGGTCCCGGTCCTTGAGGTACTGGGCGAAGCGCTCGTGCACGACTTCCGGTGTCATGTTCTTTCCTTTTCTTTCTCTCGTTGCGGACGGGTGGGTCGGCGGCGGCCCTGGGTGAGGTGTCAGCGGGTGTGCGGGTCCGGCAGGGTGACGGGCTCGCCGGGAGTGGGCCAGTGCAGCGGGACGCCGGCGGCGTCGAAGGTCTGCTGGACGTGGCTGCGGTCTTCGGTGTAGTGCGCCCAGCCCTCGGCGTGCACGGCCACCACGAGGGGGGCGCCGAGCAGGCGGCGGGCCTCGACGGCCTGGGTCGCGGTCAGCGACAGCCGTACGTCACCGAATGCCTCGAAGCCGGCCGCGCCCAGGTGCAGCAGCGCCACGTCGACGCGGTACCGCTCGGCCAGGGCGCTCATCGAGTCCAGGTCGACGGTGTCACCGGAGACGTACACCGTCGGTGCCGAGCCGTCATCGGTGTGCAGGAGGAAGCCGGTGACCGGGCCGGTGAGGTCCTCGGTGCCGACGGGACCGTGGCGGGCGGGAACCGCGGTGATGTTCAGCAGCGTGCGGCCCGGCTTCGACAGGGTCCGGGTCTGCCAGGGCTCCAGGCCGACGGCCGCGCCCCCGAGATCCTTGGCGCCGGCGACGGTCGTGAACACGTTCGAGGCAGCGGAGGCCGCCGTACGCCCGGCAGTGTCGAGGTTGTCCAGATGCCCGGTGTGGCTGACCACGACGGCATCGAGAACGGGCAGTTGCGAGGGCTTCAGCGCCGGGTCGGCGGTCTTGCGCACCGGGACCGGGCCGTCCTGGTACTCGGTCCCGGCGGCGTCGAAGGTCGGGTCGGTCAGCAGCGTCCAGCCGGCCAGGCGGATCAGCGCGGTGGGGCCGCCGAGCACCGTCACGGTGTTCGCGTCACGGGTCACGGCAACGTCGATTACCACGGGTTACTCCTTGACGATCAGGGGTTGGTCCCCTCACTCTGACCGAGTTACTTTCTATGGGGAAGTACATACCTTCAGGTGAGGTGAGCACGTGCAGGAAAGCAAGCGGGGCAACGTCCGTAATCCCGCCTGCCCCGGCAGGCAGCTGTTCGACCTGGTCACCGCCCGGTGGGCCGCCCTGGTCCTGGTGGATCTCATGGAGGGCCCGCAACGCTGGTCCGAGCTGCGCCGACGGGCCGGCGGCGTCAGCGACAAGATGCTCGCGCAGACCCTGCGCGACCTCGAAACCGGTGGACTGATCACCCGCACCGTGCACACCAGCCGCCCACCGACGGTGCAGTACGCCCTGACCGACCTCGCCCGCGGCGCCACCGCCGCACTGCAACACCTGCAGAACTGGGCCGAAGAGCACACCAGCGACTACGACCACTACCGGCGCATCCACATCGTTGACCCGAAGCCCTGACCAGCATGAACTGCGTGCAAAGCTCAGAACTCGACAACGGCTCGCCGTCACTCACGGTAGGCGCACAGCGGCTTCCGCACGGCAGGTCGCCGCCGATGGCGGGATCGTGGGTGGTCTGCGTGCCGTTCACGTTCCGCGTACCCGGCGCCGGCGCCGGCGGCCAGGAGACGGAAGGCACGGGGTGGCCCGCCTCGCTCGCCGGGTTCCCGCTGGGGCAGTGGACCGCCGACGCGCGCCGGGTCTACGCCCGCGGTGACATGGACGCCGACCGCGTCGCGCAGCTGGAGAAGCTCGGCATGGTCTGGTCGCACTTCGACGTCGCGTGGGAGAAAGGCCTGTCCGCCGCACGCGGATGGGCCGCCGGACACGGACACCTCCTCGCCCCGCCGGACGCCACCTACCAGGGCTACAGGGTGGGCATCTGGCTGAAGAACGCCCGCGCCGCCGCCCGGCGCGCCCAGGAGCTCGAACAGCGGCATGCCGAGGGCCTGCCGGTCCCGTCGCCGGCCGGGGCGCTGCCGGACGAGCGGCGCGAACAGCTGGAGGAGATCGACGCGTCCTGGTGCCCCTCGTGGCCGGTGGCGTGGCAGCGCTGCTTCCACCTGGTGAGGATGCACCTGGACGCCGGCGAGGCGCTGCCCACCGAAGCGGGCGACGTCGTACGCCAGGGCGAAGACCTCGGACGGTGGGTGACGTCCGTACAGCACAGGTGGGACAGACTCACCACCGTCCAGCAGTGGATGTGCGAACACATCCTCGGGATCGAGCCCGCCACCGAGGACGAGAAACCACCGCCCCGCCGCACACAGGCCGACACATGGGCACTCAACTACCAGGCCGCCCAACAGTACTACCAACGCGAAGGACACCTCCAAGTCCCCAGGACGTGGGTAGAGCGGATCCCCATCAGCGGTAACGGGAGCAGCACGGACCACGAGAAACGGAAGGACCAAGAAGAACGGAAGGACCAGAAAGAACGGAAGGAACGGAAGGAACGGAAGGGGCGGGAGGACCAGGAGGAACGGGAGGGGCGGGAGGAACGGGAACTCCGGCTCGGGGCATGGATCAACAACCAACGCAGCAGAGCCACGACCCTGACCCCGCAACGGATCGAACAGCTATCCGCCATCGGCATGCGCTGGACATGATCACCATCACCGTCACCGCGGCAGCTCGCTCGACCCGGTCCCCAACACTCCCGGCAAGCACCCGAAGAACCCCACCGGCAAGAACAACAAAACCCCGGCCGAGGAAGAAACCCGGCGGACACCGCCGAGACACCGCTGTCACGGCCACCACCCAGCAACTCACCCCCGTCCCCACGGAATATCACACCACCTACCGCCAACCAACCGCAACAACAACCGACAAAGATCCCCACCAGGACCCGCCACCAGCAGCAGCAGACATCCCAGACCTCAACCAGACACCAACCACACCCAAACAAACCCACAACCCGACAAACCTCGGCAGCGTCCACCCGAACGCTCTTCGGCGCGCCACCGCAGGGGACTCGCTGATCGATCTCGGCTCCCTCACCACGCACCCGCATGCCACCGGCCCCTTCGGACCGCCCCCCACCCCCCCTTTCCGCAGCTCACGTGGCCCGCGTCTCGGAACTGCTCGGTCAGATCGGCTTCCCGGCCGTCCTGGCCGGCCTGCCGACCGAAGACACCGAGACCGCTTCCTTGACCGGTCATACAGCCGACAAGATCGTCGGCGGCCCGAGAAAGTACCTGCTGAAACACTTCAATGCCCTGCACGAGTTCTACCTCGCCGCATCCCGACGGCACCTCCTCCTCGTCCTCTGGTGGGACTGCCCCAGAACCTCACAGCCAGGACACCACCCAGAACCCGGGGAATCACGAGCCCTAAAGATCGATACGGATATGCGCCACATCCGTGAACTCCACGCCCAGACCCGCCGCACGCGTGTTGTTGTTGCGGAAGTACATCTCCGCCAGCGCGTCCGCGGCGATCGCGCGGAGCTGGTGTTCGTCGGCTCCCGCGTCGCGGGCCGTGAACAGGCGCTGTGCCCAGTGCGGAGGCAGGGCCTGGGTGATGTCGCGGGTACGGGCGTCGTCCGTCGTACCGGGCGCCGCGGTGAAACCGAAACGCGCGCGGGCCGACACGATCACACCGTCCGTCGAGGCGGCCTTCTTCTTCGCGCGGGCGCGGACCTGGGGCTGCCAGCGCTTCCTCACCTCGTGCTCCAGGCGCCCACGCAGATCACGGCGAGGACGTTTCAGTTTCCCCGCCACGTAACGCTCCACCGTGCGCTGGGAGATACCGAGCGCCTCGGCGGCGGCTCTGGTGCTCTTGAGCTGTTTCACCAGGTACTTCATCTGCGCCTGGGCACTCTGGGGGATACGGCGCGTGAACGCCGACTCCAGCGCCGCGTCCAGGCCGTCCCCGACCGAATCCGACATTGCCGGCTACTCCCCTTCACCCGTACCGGGAGCCGTCTTGATGAGGTTGGCGAGGTTGAAGACCGTGCCCGCCTCCTCGAACTGCTCCTCCGCCCACAGGACCGTCCTCGTCCCCTGATGCTTCACCATCCCCGGCGACACGCCGAGCCGGAAACCGCCCGGCAGCGGCTTTCCCTCACCGGTGTGCGGCAGGGCGTCCAGCGGGGACGGGCCCCCGGAGGGGTAGACGACCGCATCCGTGCCGATCGCCACCGGGTACACGCCGGCCATGGCGGCGGTCTTCAGCAGCTTGCGGTGGATGCCGATGCGCTGGTTCGCGAGTACCGCCGCCCGGATGTCCGGACGCCACGTCTCCCTCGCGAGCGCGGGCCACGGCTCGTAGTACGGCACCTGGCCCCGGCTACGCTGGCGCAGCTTGCCGATGCCGCCCTTCGCCGTCGCCTTGACCGCCGTCGCCAGCAAGCCCAGTACCGGATCGGCGTCCCCGGTACGGGCCATCGCCTCCAGGAACTCGCGGCCCGCCAGGTCGGTGGTGACACCGAGATCCGCCATCGTCGCCACGTACGCGTCCCGCAGCCGCTTGTACCAGCCGTCCAGATAACGACCGGACCGGGTACGGACATACGCCTCGGTCGGGGCGACCTCGAAGCCGAGCTCCACCGCGTACGCGACGGTCGGAGTGGCGTACCAGGCCGGGCCGGCGGGGGGCTCGCCGGACGGAGTGAACGGGGACGGGAGAAGTCCGGCATCCACCTCACGACCGTCGGCCCGCACCCGCGACAGGTCCACGTGGGACAGGTCGACCAGCCACGAACCCGGCAACGACGGGTCGAACGGCGGGTTGTCCGGCAGGTGGGTCGGGCCGTTCAGGCCGACGTTGAGACCGTTCGCCGCCGCCGCGAACGACATGTTCACATCGACCGCGACCAGGAAAGCATTCCCGCACTCCTCGTCCGTCAGCGGGCGGCACCAGTCGTAGGGCTCCTCCATCAGCATCTCCGCGGGCGTACGCAGATGATGACGCGCGAACCTCCCTTTCAGCAGCGGGTGTTCGTCCGGCACCTCGCACTCCACCACGTCGTACACAGCCGTCAGCGCGTCCGGGTTGAACGCCCGTCCCCACGCGCCGGTGGCCTCGTCCTTCTCCGCACGGGTCGGCGGGCGCAGGGCCACCATCAGTTCCAGGCCGGTGACCGCTGTCGTACCGCGTGGTGTCATCACCCGCTGTGCGTATGTGCCGAGGTAACGGGCGAGGTCGGCCGGGTGCATCGTGGGCAGGACCGGAGCGTCCTTACGGTCCCACTCGCGGACGTCCAGAGCGTTCCAGGCAGGGATGCACACCTGGACACACTGCCGCCTGGAGCCCTCCGCGGGGCGGTAGACCCGCGCCCACGGGCCGAATCCCCGCCGGGTCAACTGCCAGCCGGCCTTGAGGAGTTGCCTGACCGTCCGGTGGCTGTCCGGGAGCCGTCCGGCGCGCCGCTCCTCCTGCGACAGGGCGGCGGGCAGGCCGTAGCGCTCCAGTACGGCCGGGGTGAGGACGAGCACCGGGTCGGCGTCGCGGCCGTGGCGGTGCAGGCGGGGCTGGCCGAGACGGGCCTCGGCCAGCGTCCACTCGATGAGCGCGGGCAGGGAGCGGGCGGGTACGTCCAGGACGAGGCCGCCGACGCAGTACGCCGATACCTGGCCGTCCTCGACGTCGATCACGGCCAGCGGGCCGTTCTCGAACCTCGGGTCGGTCGCGGGCTCCGCCGGGGTGGTCTTCCTCGGCGCCTTCTTCGTCTTCGTCGGCTGTCGCACAGCCGGTCCGGGGGTGCCCGGTGCCGGACGGGCAGGGGGCTCTACGGCAGCCGGGGCCGTCGGCACAGTGGAGGGGGGCGGGGCCGTCCTGCGCGTGTCCGGTGCGGGCTCAGGAGCAGGTGCAGGCGGGGGCGCGGCAGTCGTGGCGGGGGCGGCCGTGTCCTTCACCGGTGCCGTGGAGTCGGGGGCCTCGGGGTACAGCTCCGCGAGTTGCTTGAGCAGCCGGGCGTATCCGTCCCGTTCCGGTGGCCTCGGTTCCGTCCTGCCGGACTCCCAGCCGCCCACCGTCGCCCGCCGTACGCCGAGCGCCCCCGCCACCTCGTCGAGCGTCAGGCCGTGCGCGGTGCGCAGCCGTTTGCGCTCCGCCGGTGCCGGCAGTGCGGACCTCGACGCGACCAGCGCATCCACCCGGCCGAACAATCCAGGATCAGTCTCGGACACGGACACACCTCCCGCACCGACCATAACGTGAAGCGCACCTATCGCGTACGAACGGCGTACGTGTCGCGCACGTACGGAGTGCTCAGGAGCCTCCGGCGCCGAACGTCTTCAGGATGCGGTCCGCCGCCAGCGCCGGGGTCACCGTGCCCGTGCGGATCTCCTCCTCCACCTCCGGGGTCAGGGAGCGGACCGCGGGGTCCGTGTGGAGGCGGGACAGGAGTTCGTCGTGGACCATCGACCACGTCCACGCGACCTGCTGGTCCTGGCGGCGGGACGTGAGGCGGCCCGTGGAGTGCAGGAGGGTGCGGTGCTGTTCCAGGCGCTCCCACAGCGTGTCCAGGCCCGTCTCGTCGCGGGCGCTGCAGCTGAGGACCGGCGGGGTCCAGGCGGCGTCGCGGGCGTGCATCAGGCGCAGGGCGGCCGACAGTTCGCGGGCCGCCGTGCGGGCGTCGCGTTCGTGGGGGCCGTCCGCCTTGTTCACCGCGATCACGTCCGCGAGTTCCAGGACGCCCTTCTTGATGCCCTGGAGCTGGTCGCCGGTGCGGGCCAGGGTGAGGAGGAGGAAGGAGTCCGTCATGTCGGCGACCGCCGTCTCGGACTGGCCGACACCGACCGTCTCGACCAGGACGACGTCGTAGCCCGCCGCCTCCATCACCACCATCGACTCGCGGGTCGCGCGCGCCACCCCGCCGAGCGTGCCCGAGGTCGGGGAGGGGCGGACGAACGCCGCCGGGTCCACCGACAGGCGCTCCATCCTCGTCTTGTCGCCCAGGATGGAGCCGCCGGTGCGGGTCGAGGAGGGGTCGACGGCGAGGACGGCGACGCGGTGGCCCATGCCGGTGAGCATCGAGCCGAACGCGTCGATGAACGTGGACTTGCCCACGCCGGGGACGCCGCTGACGCCGATGCGGCGGGAGCGTCCGCTGTGCGGGAGCAGCGCCGTCAGCAGTTCCTGCGCCGGGGCGCGGTGGCGGGGGTGCACCGACTCGACCAGGGTGATCGCCCGCGCGATCACCCCGCGCCTGCCCTCCAGGACGCCCTTGACGTAGGCCGCGACGTCCGTCACAGGGCGTGTCCGAGGCCGGACGCCAGACGCTCCACCAGGTCGTGGGCCGCGTCCGGGACCACCGTCCCCGGCGGGAAGACCGCCGCCGCGCCCATCTCCAGGAGGGTCGGGACGTCCTGCGGGGGGATCACGCCGCCGACCACGATCATGATGTCCCCGCGGTCCTCCGCCGCCAGTTCCTCGCGCAGGGCGGGGACCAGGGTGAGGTGGCCGGCCGCGAGGGAGGACACGCCGACGATGTGGACGTCCGCCTCCACCGCCTGGCGGGCCACTTCCGCCGGGGTCTGGAAGAGGGGGCCGACGTCGACGTCGAAGCCGAGGTCGGCGAAGGCCGTCGCGATGACCTTCTGGCCCCGGTCGTGGCCGTCCTGGCCCATCTTCGCCACCAGGATGCGGGGGCGGCGGCCCTCGGCCTCAGCGAACGCGTCCACCAGGGCACGGGTGCGTTCCACGGTCGCCGACTCGCCTGCCTCATTGCGGTACACACCGGAGATCGTACGGACCCGGCCCGCGTGACGGCCGAACACCTTCTCCAGGGCGTCCGAGATCTCCCCCACCGTCGCCTTCGCGCGGGCGGCGCGGACCGCGAGGTCCAGGAGGTTGCCCTCGCCGGAGGCCGCGCGGGTCAGGTCGTCCAGGGCGTCGCGGCACGCCTGCTCGTCGCGTTCGGCGCGCAGGCGGCGGAGTTTGTCGACCTGGCGGGTGCGGACGGCGGAGTTGTCGACGCGCAGGACCTCGATGTCCTCGTCCGTGGCCACCCGGTACTTGTTGACGCCGATCACCGGCTGGCGGCCCGAGTCGATACGCGCCTGGGTGCGGGCGGCGGCCTCCTCGACGCGGAGTTTGGGGATGCCCTCGTCGATCGCGCGGGCCATGCCGCCCGCCTGCTCGACCTCCTGGATGTGCTGCCACGCGCGGCGCGCCAGGTCGTAGGTCAGGCGCTCGACGTACGCGCTGCCGCCCCACGGGTCGATCACCCGTGTCGTGCCCGACTCCTGCTGGATCAGCAGCTGCGTGTTGCGGGCGATGCGGGCCGAGAAGTCCGTGGGCAGGGCGAGGGCCTCGTCCAGGGCGTTCGTGTGCAGGGACTGGGTGTGGCCCTGGGTCGCGGCCATCGCCTCCACGCAGGTGCGCGTCACGTTGTTGAAGACGTCCTGTGCCGTCAGGGACCAGCCCGAGGTCTGTGAATGGGTGCGCAGGGACAGGGACTTGGCGTTCTGGGGGTCGAACTGCTTGACCAGCTTCGCCCACAGGAGGCGCGCGGCGCGGAGTTTCGCGATCTCCATGAAGAAGTTCATGCCGATGCCCCAGAAGAACGACAGCCTGGGGGCGAACACGTCGACGTCCAGGCCGGCTTCACGGCCCGCGCGGATGTACTCGACGCCGTCGGCGAGGGTGTAGGCGAGTTCCAGGTCGGCCGTCGCGCCCGCTTCCTGGATGTGGTAGCCGGAGATCGAGATCGAGTTGTAGCGGGGCATGTGCCGGGAGGTGAACGCGAAGATGTCGGAGATGATCCGCATCGACGGGCCCGGCGGGTAGATGTACGTGTTGCGGACCATGAACTCCTTGAGGATGTCGTTCTGGATCGTCCCCGCGAGCTTCTCCGCCGGGACGCCCTGTTCCTCCGCCGCGACGATGTAGAGGGCCAGTACCGGCAGGACCGCGCCGTTCATCGTCATCGACACGCTCATGCGGTCCAGCGGGATGCCGTCGAAGAGCTGGCGCATGTCGTAGATCGAGTCGATCGCCACGCCCGCCATGCCGACGTCGCCGGTGACGCGCGGGTGGTCGCTGTCGTAGCCCCGGTGCGTGGGCAGGTCGAACGCGACCGACAGGCCCTTCTGGCCCGCCGCGAGGTTGCGGCGGTAGAACGCGTTCGACTCCTCCGCCGTGGAGAACCCCGCGTACTGGCGGACCGTCCAGGGCTGGTTGACGTACATCGTCGGGTACGGGCCGCGCAGGAACGGCGCCGCGCCCGGGTACGTGGACAGGAAGTCCAGGCCCTCCAGGTCGTGCGCCGTGTACAGCGGCTTCACCGGGATGCCCTCGGGGGTCTCCCACAGCGGGGCGTCGCCGCCCGCCGCGTGTTTCAGCGCCGCGTCCCAGTCGGCCGGGGTGCCGTCGGCCGACGGCTCGCCCAGTCCGATCCCGGAGAAGTCGGGGATCCCCATCACGCCACTCCCAAACGGTCGAGGGCGGCGGTCAGCACGGCGACCGCGTCACAGCCCGCGAAAACGTACGCGTCCACACCCGGGTAGGTGCCCCGGCCCGCCAGCGACACGTGGGCCGCGCCCTGGGACCTCAGGGCCTGCGCGGTCCGCGCCGCCTCCTCCTCGTACACGGCGTCGCCGGAGCACAGGCACACCTCGGTCGTGCCGCTCTCCTGGAACGTGCCCTCGGTGACCGGTTCGATGCCGCCCGCCTGGAACAGGGCCGCCGCGAAGGAGAGGCGGGCGGTGTGGACGGCGGCCGGGCCCAGGGCCGCGAGGTAGACGCGGGGGCGGGTGCCCGTCGCGGCGAGGTGGGTGTCGGAGCGGGCGCGCAGTACCTCGTACGCCTCGTCGCGGCGTACGCGCGGCAGGCCGCCCGTCGGGGGCTGCGGGGCGGGCGGGCGGTGTACCGGTTTCTCCGCCAGGTGCGGGAACTCGCTCACCCCGGTGATGGGTTCACGGCGTTTCGCCAGCTTCGTCGAGCGGTCCGCCCACGTCGCCGCGAGGTCGTCGGCGAGGCGGCCCGAGCGCAGGGCCGGCGCCATGCCGCCGCCCTGCTCGATGCCCTGGAAGAACTCCCAGGCCGCGTGGGCGAGTTCGTCCGTCAGGCGCTCCACGTACCAGGAGCCGCCCGCCGGGTCGATGACGCGGGCCAGGTGGGACTCCTCGATCAGGATCGTGGAGGTGTTGCGGGCGATGCGGCGGGCGAACGCGTCCGGGAGGCCGAGGGGCTCGTCGAAGGGGAGGACGGTCACCGCGTCCGCGCCCGCCGTGCCCGCCGCGAGCGCCGCGACCGTCGTGCGCAGCATGTTCACCCACGGGTCGCGGCGCGCCATCATCACCGGGGACGTCACCGCGTGCTGGAGCTGTGCGGCCGGGGCCCCGCAGACCTCCGTCACGCGGGACCACAGGCGGCGGGCCGCCCTGAACTTCGCGATCGTCAGGAACTGGTCGGCCGTCGCCGCGTACCGGAACTCCAGCTGGGCGCATGCCTGTTCGGCACTCAGGCCGAAGTTCGTCAGGTCGCGGAGGTAGGCGACCGCCGTGGCCAGGGAGCAGGCCAGTTCCTGGGCCGCCGAGCCGCCCGCCTCGT
The DNA here is from genome assembly GCF_055409605.1 of Streptomyces saintjeani. NCBI lineage: Bacteria > Bacillati > Actinomycetota > Actinomycetes > Kitasatosporales > Streptomycetaceae > Streptomyces > Streptomyces saintjeani. The sequence goes on from NZ_CP189624.1 coordinate 21,389, forward strand.
GGTACGGGAGCGCGTCGACCGTCAGCGCGCGCAGGCCCGGGTGTCCGTCCGTGCAGCGGCGGGCCAGGTCCGCCGACGGGATGTCCGCTCGCTCGCCCGTGCGGGCCTCGTGTCCCAGGGGGTCGGCGCCCAGGTTGCCCCGTACCGCCTTCCCCGCGACGCCTGCCGCGTCGTACAGGCGCAGCAACTCCTGTGCGGACGCGGCTGTTTCGGCGCCCGCGTCCAGGACGACGGGGGCCAGGTCCAGGTAGACGCCGTCCAGGGTCGCGGCGAGGTGCTGGGGCGGGATACCGGTCAGCCACAGGGACGTGACGCCGTTCTCCAGGTCCATGAGGACGGCGTCGTTGTGCGGTGCCGTGTGCCGCTGACGTACGTCCCAGCCGCCGGCCGTGTTGCCCTCCGGCCTCGATCCCCTCGTGAACGGGGCGAAGCCGGGCAGGCCGGGGTCGGGGGCTGTGTCGTGCGCGGTGTAGAGGGGGCGGGTGCGCAGCCCGTCCTCCAGCGCGGTGGACAGGGCTTCCTCGGCGGCGGTTCCCTCTACGTCCTTGCCCGATTTGCGCAGGACACCCGCCACCAGGCGCTGCCACTGCTCATGGGGTACGTCAGGGAATTCGCCGGCCAGTTCGAGCCCGTCGTCAGGCAGGACCGTCATGGTCGGATGCTAGGACACGGGCGCGGAGGAGCGGAGAGGGCGCGGCTGTGACCTTTCCCTCGGTCTTCTTGTGATCGCGATCTCTTCGGGGGCGGGGTGATCTGTGTGGGGGTCAGATCCAGCCGTCCAGGGACTTCATGAAGGCGTCGTGGTCGTCGCGGTGGATGGTGTGGCCGGTGCCGGTGACGGGTCTGACCTCGAATCCCTGTTCTTTGAGGCGGGTTGCGAGGGCGGGGCTGACGAGGGGGCTGGGGTCGGCTGTCAGGACGAGGGAGGGGACGACCGGGTGGGTGGGGATGCGGTCGAGGGCGTTGGGGCCGAAGACCGCGTGGGTGGTGTCCGGGTCCCAGGCGGCGAGGGTGGCGAGTTCGATGTCCAGGTCGGTGGTGGTCCAGTCGGGGTTGCGGGTGGAGAGGGATGCGCGGGTGGCGTGTTTGAGGTCCGTGTAGACGGCGGGGTCGACGGTTCTCCCGTGGTGCAGGGCCCAGGCGGGGTCGGCGTAGACGGCTCGCGCGGGGGTCAGGTGTTCCACGGCCAGGGCGAGGGCCATGCCGCCGAGGGAGTGGCCTATCGCCAGGTCCAGGTTGTGCGGGAGGGTTTCGGTGAGGTCGTCGGCCCAGGATTCGGCGCTGTAGGGGCCTCGGGGGCTGGCGCCGTGGCCTCGGAGGTCCACGGCGATCACGCGGTAGCCCTTGGCGGCGAGGGCGGGGCCGACTCGGTGCCAGGTGCGGTGGTCGGACATGATGCCGTGGATCAGGGCGGCGGTTCGGGGGCCGGTTCCCCATTCCTGGGTGTGGAGTTTCATCGGTGCCCTGCCCTTGCCCTTGGCGGGTGTGGTGATCACATCATCCGGCCGGAGGGAGAAATCGCGGGAACTGTGGGGTGGGATTCGGGCACGATGCCTGCTGTGGATGATGTGTTGCAGGGGCTCGCGGCCAATCCCGCGTTGCCGGGTGAGTTGGTCGATCGGTTGATCGGGTTCGCTGACGATGACGTCGTCGGGGTTCTTGCCGGGCGGGAGGACCTGAGTCGGGGGCAGGTGGTCGCGTTGGCGGGGCGGGGGGAGGGTGCCGTTCTATCGTTGGCCTGGGCCGGGAAGTTGGCGGTCGGTGACGTCGATCCGGTGAGCCGGCCGCTTGCTGCGATCGCGATGCTTGATCAGGGGCTGGGGGATGTGGAGTGGGCTCGGGTCCTCGCCGGTGATCCCGTTGTCGGGCATCGGGAGAAGCTGGCGAGTTGTCCTGGGCTTCCGGACGATGTGGTCGAGCGGCTCGCCGGGGACGCCGATGTGTCTGTCGTCGCCGAGCTTGCGTGGTTCGCGTCGGCGGAGGTGGCGGCGGGGCTGGCCCGGCATCCTCACGCCGAGGTGCGGATCGCGGTGGCGGGGAATTCTCGGACGCCGCCGGAGGTGCTGGCGATGCTGGTCACGGGGGTGGGGTTGCCTCCGGTGCGGTGGTGTGTCGTGTGTGAGCGGGTGGAGATTCCCTTCGTCCATCCGAGCGACTGCATGCGGCCCGACTGTGATCTGCCGTCCGGGGCCGCTTGTGACGGGTCGCATCAGTCGTCCGTCCATTGGATCCTGCATCGGGTCGCGGGCAATCCGGGTACGCCCGCCGAGGCCGTCGTCGGGCTCGCGGATCATCCGGAGATGCTGATCCGGTGGCAGGTGGCCGAGCGTGCCGACCTGCCGCAGGACGTGTACGCGCGGCTCGCGGTGGATCCGTACGCCGGTGTGCGTGGTGCGGTCGCCGGGAATCCGGCGATCGGGGAGGCGGTGGCGCGGGTGCTGGCCGGGGACGAGGACGTCTCGGTGCTGCGGGAGCTCGCGCACAACCCTGCCGTACCGCTCGATGTGCTCGTCTCGGTCGCCGGGGTCTCCAAGGTCGGCGCGGTGTTGTTGCCGAGGGTGGCCGCCGCGAGTCCTGCGGAGGTGGAGGAGTTGGCGGTGTCGCGGAGTTCGTCGGTGCGGGTGTTGGTGGCTCTTCGGTCGGATCTGCCGGAGGCTGTGCGGGATGCGTTGGTGGTCGATCCGGATGCGAAGGTGGTGAAGGCCGTCGCCCGGCATCCGGGGCTGTCCGAGGGGCAGTTGAGGGGGATGGTCGAGCGGCACGGGGTGCGGGTCGCCGCTCAGGTGGCGGTCAATCCTGATGTGCCGTGGGGGTTGTTGGAGGAGTTGGCGCTTCAAGTGCGGCCTGTGGGGAAGGTGTTGCGGGCGGTGGCGGGGCGGGCCGATGCGCGCGGGGCGGCTCTGGTGGCGTGCCTCGGAGAGGTGCGGGCGCGGCGGGTGGCTGCCGCGCATCCTGCTCTGCCGGTGGAGGTGATCGTGGAGTTGCTCGGGCATGAGGAGGACGGCGTGGTGGAGGCGGCGGCCTCCAATCCCTCGCTGCCGGTCGAGGTGATGCTGGGGCTGCTGGCGTGAGGGGAGGATGGCCGTGTGGTGGCGGTTCCGCATGATGCCGAGGGCGTTTCCGAAGGGGTCGAGGGTCAGACGTCCTTGATGTACACGAGGGCGTCGATGGTTGGCAGGTGGCTCGGGTCGAGGGGGGCGTAGCCGAACCAAGGGGACACTCGGGGGTGGGTGTTGGGGAGGTGGGCCGGGTCTATGACGTATTGGGGGTGCGGGATTTCGTACAGGAGGCCCTCCAGGGTGTCCGGGGGCGGGGTGTCGACGCCCTGGTGGTGGAGTGTGCCCAGGGCTGTTGCCGCGAAGGCGTAGTTCTTGCCCAGGCGGGCGGTCACCAGGGCGCCCGCGCTCCACCATTCGACCTTCTCGTGCCACATCTGCATCGAGCTTTTCTCGCGCTGGAGGTGGGCGTTGTGGGCGTGGACGAAGGTGGGGCCCTGGTCGGCGAGGGCGAGGAGGTTGTGGGCCATCGTCGCGTCGCGCTGGGCGCACAGGCGGGTCATGCGGGTGGGGGTGGGGTCGGCCATCCAGTGGTGGTAGCGCAGGAGGGCGGTGGCGGTGCGGGCGTACAGGTCGGCTCGGGGCGAGTGGGGCTGGTGGTCGAGGAGGGCGGTCAAGTCGTCGGCGAGGAGGCGGAGTTGCTGCGCTTCGGGTGAGCGGCCCGGGGAGCGGGTGGGGTCGAGCATGGCGGCCTGGTCGGTCCAGCGGGCGTCGGGGCCGAGGAGGTGGTCGAGGTGGGTGGTGTCCAGGGCGAGGTGGGTGTGGAGGGCGGTGAGGGCCTCGCGGGGGCTTTCCGCGTGGGTGATCTCGAAGGGGCCGTCGAAACCGGCGAAGTGGACGTGTTCGGCGGCGGGGCGGGTCTCGTTGTGGGCGCGCATCCAGCGTACGAGGTCGCGGTTGGCGCGGTGGGTTCCCCAGTCGTGGCTGAAGCCGTGGGTCATGACGTCGTCGAGGGTGCCGGTGCCGGTGGTGATGTAGTCGTCGACGAGGAGGGCCTTCAGGCAGTCGCTCTCGATCGCGATCGTGCGGTAGCCCTCCTGTTCGGCGAGTTGGCGGAAGACGTGGTTGCGGAGGTCGAGGAGGGTGTTCTCGCCGTGGGTGGGTTCGCCGAGGGCGAGGAGTCTCGGGCGGGTGGGAAGGAGATCGAGGATGGCTCGCGCCTCGGCGGGACGGGCGGTGTCCTTGATGTCGGTGACCATGCCTTCAACGGTATCTTTGAACCTTCGGTGGAAACTTTTGCGGGATTTCGGCGGGGATATGGGACGTAACCTTCAAACGGGTGGGAAGCTGCGGCCGGTCGATCTGGCGCGGGGGCACGGGATTTCCACGCAGGCCGTGCGCAATTACGAGGAGGACGGGATTCTTCCCGTCGCCGGGCGGACGGTTCATGGGTACCGGGTCTATACGGCTGTGCACGCGCGGGCGCTGGGGGCGTTTCTCGCGCTGGTGCCGGGGCACGGGCATGCGACGGCCTCCGCGATCATGCGGGCCGTGAACTCGGGGGACGTCGACGAGGCGTTGCGGATCGTCGACGGGAGTCATGCGCAGTTGCTGGAGGACCGGCGCACGCTGGAGGCCGTGGAGGGGGCGCTCGGGGATCTCACGCCGGTGGACGAGGCCGGCGGGGTGTTCATCGGGCCGCTCGCCGCGCGGCTGGGGGTGCGGCCGGCGACGTTGCGGAAGTGGGAGCGGGCCGGGTTGGTGCGGCCCGCTCGGGATGCGGTGACCGGGTATCGGGTGTACGACGCGGGGGCGGTGCGGGATGCGCGGCTGGTGCATCAACTCCGGCGCGGGGGTCATCTGTTGGAGCGGATCGCGCCGGTGATGGCGCAGGTGCGGGCGGCGGGCGGGGTGGAGCCGCTCGGGGGGTTGCTGCGGGAGTGGCGGGGGCGGCTGGCTGCGCGGGGGCGGGCGTTGCTGGGCGGGGCCGCTGAACTGGACGGGTATCTGCGGGAGTTGGAGGGGGTGGGGCTCCCGTGAGAGGGCTGGAACTCCTGTGCGGGGGTGCGTCCTTGTATCTCCAGGTGGCCGGTGGTGGAGGCCGTCGGCGACGGTTTCGAGGTTGTCGGCGTCGCCGGTTGCGGTGAGTCGGGACAGGGGGAGGTGCGGGCCGGGTTGCGGGTGCTGGAGAGGCGGCTCGTCCCCGGCGCGAGCCGCCCCGGGAGGTGCGCCGGGAGTCGGCGTGAGGGGTCCTCAGAACGTGAGGAGGATCTTGCCGAGGACTCCCCCGGCCTCGAACTGCTCGTGCGCGGCGCGGACTTGGTCGAGCGGGTGGCGGGCGGCGATGCGCAGGCGCAGGTCGCCCTTGTCGATCAGGGCTACCAGGTGGGCGAGGTGGGCCGCGTTCTCCTGGACGTAGCTCTTCATCGCGCCGGGGACCTCGGGGAGGGGTTCGTCGGCGATCGAGACGTACCGGCCGCCGGGGGCCAGGAGGTGGCCTGCGTCCAGGCCGGCGGTGTCGAGGATCGCGTCGTACGTCGCCGGGGTCAGGTCGGTGAGGGTGTGGGTGACGTGTACGGCGCCCAGGGCGCGGGCCTCCTCGTGGTGCGCGGGGCGGGAGACCAGGGCGTCGGCCTCGGCGCCGGCGTGGCGGGCGAGCTGGACGGCCAGGCCGCCCACGGCTCCGGTGGCGCCGATGACGAGGAGGCGGGCGCCTTCCGTCAGGGCCGTCTTGTCGAGGGCCTGGACAGCGGTGACGCCGGCCAGCGGGAGGGCGGCGGCGTCCGTGAGGGGGACCGTCGCGGGGGCGTGGGTGAGCAAGTGGGCCGGCAGGGCGACCAGTTCGGACCAGGTGCCGCGGGCTGTGGCGATCTGGGCGGACATCGCGACGACCTGGTCACCGGGTTCGAAGGGGGCGTCGTTCGCGGTGACGACCGTGCCGGAGAGGTCCCAGCCGAGGGTGGCGGGGAGGGCGGGGCCGATGTCCTGCGCCCGGGTCTTCCAGTCGACCGGGTTGAGGCTGCTCGCGGCGGTCCGGATCAGGACCTCGCCGGGGGCCGGTACCGGGTCGGGGATCTCGCGGACGGTGAGGACTTCGGGGCCGCCGTGGTGGTCGATCCGTACTGCGCGCATGGTGCGTTCTCCTCCGGGAGGGCATCGGTCTTGTTCGCTCCCGACGCTAGACTCTGACATCGGTGTGAGAGTCAAGCCGAAGGGGAACCGCCGGTGCGTATCGGGGAGTTGTCGCGCAGGACCGAGGTGCACGAGCGGCTGCTGCGGTACTACGAGGAGCAGGGGCTGCTGTGTCCGGCACGGCGGCCCAGCGGATATCGGGAGTACGCGGACGACGATGTCGACACCGTCCGGCGCATCCGCTCGCTGCTCGCCGCCGGGCTCAGTACCGCGACGATCGGCGCGATCCTGCCGTGTCTGCGGGATACGCCGGAGGGGTTGGTGCCGACGTGTTCGGATCTTGTCGCCGATCTGCATCGGGAGCGGGAGCGGATCTCGGGGTCGATCGCTGAACTCCAGGCGTCGTTGGGGGCGTTGGAGCGGGTCATCGCGGCGGCGCCGGAGGATGTCACGCGGCGGGCGTTGGCTGCGCTCGGCGGATGAGCGGGGACGGCGCGGTGGGAGCGTGCGGATGACCACCGGCCTTGTACTGCCGGCGAGTTGGGGGACGCGACGCCTAGGTCAAAGGGGTCAGCTCCCCTCCCGTGCGGGCGCGTTCGACGGCCCGCGCCGCTGAAGCTCGCCCCTCATGACGCTCCGCCCAGAAAGACGCGGACCACCTCGTCGAGCGCCCGGGTCGTGAGGTGCAGGCTCTCGACGTCCACGTGTTCGTCGTCGCCGTGGAAGAGTTTGCGGGTCTTGCCGACGTCCCAGCCGGGCGCGTACACGCCGAAGCCGTACGCCACTCCCCCGGCGTCGCGGACGAAGCGGGCGTCGGTGCCGCCCGCGGTGAGGGTGGGGAGTATCTCGGCGTCGGGGAGCTGGTGGCGGATCGCGTCGCCCATCACCTCGTACAGGCGGCCCTCGGGGGACGCGGAGGCGGTGCGGCGGGACAGGCGCTCGATCTCGACGCGGTCGGCCAAGTCGCCCAGGGCGGTGCGGAGTTCGGCGTCGATCTCGTCGTCGTCCTGGTCCGGCAGGGAGCGTACGTCGACCTCGATGACGGCCGTGGAGGGGATGACGTTGAGCTTGTCGCCGGATTTCAGGACGGTCGGCGCGAAGGTGAGGTGGGTGAGGGCGTGTGCGAAGCGGGCGCTGTCGCCGAGGTGGACGAGGTGGTCGTCCAGCGTGTCGGGGTTCAGGAGTCCGGCCGTGACGTCGGCGGGGAGGCCGGTGGCGTGGACGAAGTCGTGCCAGCGTTCGTCGGTGCGGGCCGGGGTGCGGTGGCGGGCCACTCTGAGGGCGGCCTCGGCGGCGAGGAGGGCCGCGTTGTCGGTGCCCCAGGGCATCGAACCGTGTCCCGAACTGCCCCGGATGTGCAGGCGGCGCGGGAAGGCGCCCTTCTCGCCGACGGTGACCGTGACCGCGCGAGGTCCCACGCGGGCGCCCGCGCTCTCGGTGAGGGCGTGGTCCCAGGGCAGCAGGCCGGGTGCGTGCTCGGCGATCCAGCCGACGCCGTAGCGGCTGCCGGCCTCCTCGTCGGCGACGGCCGCGAACACCAGGTCTCCGGCGAGCCGGTGCGGCGTACGGGAGACGGCCTTGGTGACGACGGCCATCGCGGAGGTGAGGTTGAGCATGTCGATCGCGCCCCTCCCCCACACGATGCCGTCGCGGACCTCGCCGGAGAACGGGTCCCGGGTCCAGGTGCGCGGATCGGCCGGGACGACGTCGGTGTGGCCGAGCAGCGTCAGTGCGGGGGCCTTCGGGTCGTGGCCGGGGACCCGGAAGAGGGTGGTGACGCGGCCGGGGACGGGTTCGACGCGTTCGGTCTCGACGGCGGAGCCGGAGAAATAGTCGGCGAGGGTGTCGGCGGTGCGTGCCTCGCCGCCGGACTCCGGGGTGGGGGTGCCGTCGTTGACGCAGGCGTTGCGGATCAGCGCCGACAGCAGGTCGACCGTTTCCTGGGGGTCCGGAGTGGATTGCCGGTGAGGGCTCATACACTTCATCGTCGGTCTGTATTCATGCGGATACAAGCGGATACCTGGGGGGAGAGGGTTCTCCATGAGTCCACAGAAGCGTTAGACGGCCCCCTCACTCCATGAAAGGTTCCGCCGATGCCCGGCTTCCTCGACCTCGTCCCGGACCCCGAAGGGCGCCCCCTGCTGGGCATCCGCCGGTTCGGCGAGCCGTTCCTCCTGACCGTCTCCCTCTCGCAGGGCCTCGGCTCCAGCGACCTGTGGCTCGACCGGGGGCGGGCGGGCAAGGCGCGGCTCGTGGAGTTCCGACGGGTCGGGGAGCGGGTGCTGTTCGCCGTGCGGAACAAGCATTTCCTGAGCACGGGGGATGCCGCCGCCGTGCGCGCCGGGGCGGAGTCGTTCGCGCTGTCCGTCGTGTGGAGCGGGCCGGTGCTGCGGGAGGAGGGCGGGCTGGCCGTCGTCGATGCCACGGGGCTCGCGCTGTACGACCACGACCGGGTCGCCGAGCATCTCGCCGAGCACGGGCAGGGCGAGTACGTCCTCGACGAGCCGACCAGCGTCGCGCTGGCCGCGTCCGCGTCGCCGCGCGGTGTGCGGCTGCCGGCGCTGCTGACGTTCCGGGGGCCCGGCCGGGGTGCGGCCGTACGCGCGGTCGCCGCCGATCCGCGCGCGCTCAGCGTCGTACAGCAGCTCAATCTCGTACCGCTGCCCTCGTCGCCGATGCCTGCGCGGAGTTATCACCCCGCGTCCGGCGGGTACGGCGTCGGCTATGTCGATCACGGGCTCGGTGGGCGGCAGGTGAAGGTCCAGCCCCGGTTCCGGGTGGGGGGCGGGGCTCCGGCGGTCGTGTTCCAGGTCGATCCCGCCGTGCCGGAGCCGCTGCGGTCGGCGGTCGTCGAGGGCGGGAACTGGTGGCGGGAGGGGTTCGCCGCGATCGGGCTGCCCGAGGCGTACCGGGTGGAGGCGGGGGGCGCGGACTTCGATCCGTACGAGCCCGGGGTGAACGGCGTCGTGTGGGTGCACCGGGCCGGACGCGGGTGGTCGCTCGGGCAGGGGCTCACCGATCCGCGTACCGGGGAGGTGCTGCACGCGCGGGTGCGACTCGGGTCGCAGCGGGTGGAGCAGGTGCGGGCGCTCGGCGAGGCGCTGCTCGCGCCGTACGGGCAGCGCGACGAGGCCGAACGGCTCGCCGCCGTCGAGGAGTTGGTGCTGGCGCGCATCCGGCAGCTCGCGGCGCACGAGATCGGGCACGCGCTCGGGTTCATGCACAACTACGCCAGTACGACGCACTTCCACCCGTCGGTGATGGACTATCCGCACGCCCGGATCGGCGTGAACGCGGACGGGACCCTGGATCTGGGGGACGCGTACGCGGCCGGTCTCGGGACCTGGGACCACTTCCTCGTCCGGCACGCGTACGGCGATCTGACGGACGCGCAACTCGCCGAGCTGCGGGAGGAGTTCAGGCATCTCGCGTACGTCACCGACGAGGACGGGCACGGGCCGGACGCCGCCCATGCCGACGGGGTTCCGTGGGTCACCGCCGGTGACGCGCTTCCCGCGCTGGAGCACATCCTGCGGGTGCGGCGGATCGCGCTCGCCGGGTTCTCGCGCGGTGTGCTGCCGCCCGACCGGCAGACGGGGGAACTGGAGGAGCGGGCCGTGCTGCTGCATCTGCTGCACCGGCACGAGGTGACCGCTGTCGCGCGGCTCGTCGGCGGGGTGCGGTACGGGTACGGGGTCGCCGGAGACCGTGGAGTGGGGACGGTCGTGGTCGAGGCGGAGGTTCAGCGGAAGGCGTTGAGGCGGCTCGCCCGGTTGCTGCGGGCCGAGGAACTCGCCCTGCCCGAGAGCGTGTTGGGTGTGCTGACGCCGCCCGCGATCCGGTACGAGCGGAGCAGTCAGTACTACGACACGTCCGCCGGGCGGGTCTTCGATCCCTTCACTGCCGTGCGGGTCGCGGTGACGCTGGTGACGGAGGCGTTGTTGGATCCGGCCCGGCTGAACCGGGTGGCCTGGCAGCATGCGGCCGATGTCTCGGTGCCCGGGGTGGCGGACGTTCTCGACGCGATCCTGTCGGCCACCTGGGGGCGTGCTGACTCAGTGTCGGCGGATGTGCCTGCGGGTACGGCCGTGCAGCACACCGCCGACTGGGCCGTTCTCCAGCACGTCCTGCATGTCCTTGACGGGGGCGGGCTGCACGCTTCCGTCCGGACCGAGGCGCGTTCCGTGCTGCGGCGGTTGGCCGTGGAGCTGGGGCAGGGCGACGAACGGCGGCGTGATGCCGCCGAGTTCGTGACCTCGTACCTCGCCGATCCCGCCTCGGTCCGGCTGGAGCCGTTGCCCCGGGTGCCGGCCGGGGCGCCCAACTAGCGTTTCGGGAGCGGGACTCCTGTGCGGCGGGACTGCGCCAGGGACGCCGGGGAATCCGTGCTGCGGGCGGCCTCCGTGGGGATGTGTGGGGGTGTCCGTGGCATCGGAGGCGGGGTGTAGCCGGTCAGGCGGGCCGTTCCCCAGACGTACGGGTCGGCCTGGGGGCTGCCGTACGGGGACCAGGCCAGGCGGGTCTGGCCGGTGCGGTCGGTCGTGTCGGAGTCGTAGACGAGGATGTTGAGGGCGAAGCGGTCGGGATCGGGGGGTGCGGGGAGGTCGGTGAGGGGGATCTTCGCCTCGATCGTGTAGCCCTGGGGCGTGGGGTGTGCGGCGACCTGGAGCGGGGCTGGGCCCTGGTGGTTGTCGGCGTCCCGTTCGGCTGCCGGGTGTCCGTGGGGGGTGGTGCGGGGAACGATGCCGGTTTTGAAGGTGGTCGAGGTGTCGTCGGCGTCGCCTCGGGGGTCGATGGCGATCTCCACGGAGTCGGTGCGCCAGTGGCGTTTGACGTCGGTCTCTTCCAGGGCCGCGCTCTGTCTGTCGTCCTGGACCCGGATCAGGACGTACAGGTCGTCGGCGTGGCGGGTGAGTCTGGCGGTTGCCGAGCAGTCCTGTGCGGTGGCGGTGTCGCCCTGCCAGTGGGTGAGGGGGAGTTCGGGGCCGGGGTATTCGGCTTCTCTGCCGGTCAGGGTCGGGGGGCGGGTGGCTGCGGGGATCGTTGTCGTCGGGCGGGGCGGGTAGGCGGGTTGGGCGTTGTTGGCCAGCCACGGGAGGCCGATGCGGTGGGTCCAGTCGCGGAACTCGGCGTACCGGGGGCGGAGTTCGGGTTGGTCGTGGACCGGTGCCTCGACCGGGTGGGTGTCTTCGGCGAGCACGGTGAACCAGTCGGAGTCGAGGTGTGCGGGGACCTCCTGCGGGAGGGCGACCCAGCCCTGGGTGCGGTAGGCGCGGGACGCGTCGCGTTCGGCCTGGGCCCAGGTCGTGCGGTGTGCGCGGGAGGGGGTGCCGGACCAGACGCCGATCACGGGGAGGCCGGTGTCGGGGTCGGTGCGGCGGGTTTTCGGGGCGTCCGGGCCCAGGAGGTGCTGGAAGTTGGCGTTCTGGGCGAGGAGGCGGCGGGGTTGCCAGGGGGTGAGGTGCCGGAACGCTGTCGGGTCGGCCGCCTTCCAGAACGCCTCGATGGCCAGGCGGGCGGAGAGCTGGTGCGCGCCGTGCTGGCCGAAGGGGCGGGGGTCCATCGTGACGACGGTGTGGGGGGTGGTTCTGCGGATCAGGTGGACGATGCTTCGGAGGGTGTCCTGTTCGTTCCAGATCCGTGCGGTCAGGGGGGCCGAGAGCGTGTACCAGAAGTCGGGTTTGTCGAGGTAGTAGACGTTCTCGATGCCCGCGTACGCGGTTGCCGTGCGCTCCTCGGTCTCCCTGAGCAGGCCCAGTTCCGCGCCCTCCTGCGGGCCCGTCGCGTTTCCGCCGCCCTCTCCTCGGGTGACCGTGAGGATGGAGGTGGTGAGGCCGTGGAGTTCTCGCCATTGGCCGAACGTGGAGAGGTTCTGGGCCTCGTCGTCGGGGTGGGCGCCGATGAAGAGGATGTCGGTGTGGGCGGGGTTCTCGCGGGGGCTCGCGGCGAGGGCGCCTGCGGCTACCAGGGCCGTGGCGAGGAGGGTTCGGCGGCGCATGGGGAGTCCTGGGTGCGGGTGGGGGTGGACCCGCACGGTAGCGCTCTTACCGGCTGGAAGGCCGCAGTTGACGTTGTTTCACGTGAAACATGCGGAAAGTGGTCAGAAGCGGTCCAGGGTCTCCTGTGCCTCCGTGGCCATCCTGGTGACCAGCTCCTCGGCGGACGGCAGGTCGGTGATGAGGTCGACGGCCTCGCCCGCCCAGACCGGACGCGGGGTGATCACGCCTGCGGCGAGGTCGTCCTCGTAGTCCTGGCGGGCCCGGGGGTCGGCCGTCGCTTCGGCCTCTCTCCCCCGCCAGCGGTCCAGGTGCGGGTGGTTGAGGGTGCGGGCCGGGTAGTGCGCGGGCCAGGCGGAGCCGCGCATCGGCGCAGGAGTTCCGGTATGTCCTCGGCGGTCCCGTAGTTGTGTTCCAGTGCCGCCCAGTTGATCCGTTCCCCCATGCGCGTGACCCTATAGGGCCACCAGCCGCCCGCTGCGGCCCCGGAGTCGTAGCGAGGCGAGGGTGCCGAACGCCGTCGTCATGGCGAGGAGGACCGCGCAGGTCGTGAGGACCGTGCCGGGGTCGCCGGAGAGGGCGGCGCGCAGGCCGTGGGCCGCCCAGTAGCCGGGGGACGCGGGGGCGATCGTCGCGATCCAGGCGGGGAGGGACGAGAGGGGGACGAAGGCGCCGCCCACGCTGCTGAGGAGCATGCCGCCGATGTCGTAGGCCGCCGAGAGTTCGCTCATCGTGCGGGCCAGGACGCCGAGGAGGGCGCCCAGGGACAGGAGGGTGCAGCTCCAGGTGCACAGGACGGCCAGGAGGAGGGCGGGGTGGGGGATGCGGAGGGCGAAGAACCAGGCGCCCGCGGCGATGATCAGGAGCTGTTGAGTCAGGAGTGCGGCCAGGACCGGGAGGGATTTGCCCGCCAGGAGTTCGGCGGGGCTCAGGGGGGTGCTGCGCAGGCGGTCCCAGGTGCGGGCGAGGCGTTCGGTGAGGATGGCGCTGCCGGAGATGCTGAGGGCGAGGAGGGAGAAGGTGACGAGGGTGCTGATGACGGCCTGTTCGGTGCCCGCTCGGGGGCCTTGCGCGGCGGCGTAGAGCGGGCGGAGCAGGGTGAGGAAGACCAGGGGGAGGATCATCCGGCTGAGGAGGGGGCCGGGTTCGCGGAGCATCAGGAGGGTGTTGTGGCGGACGAGGACGGCGAGGCGGGTCATCGGGCGGTCGCTTCCAGGGAGTGGTAGAGGTCGTCGAGGCTCGGGCGGCGGACGTCGACGGTGACGGGGGTGCGGCCGGTGGCGAGGAGGGCGGCGAGGTCGGCGGCGGGGGTCTTCGTGGGGGCGCGGTGGTCGGGGCCGGTGGCGAAGGTGACGCGCAGTTCGCCGGGGAGGTCGCGGGTGAGAGCCTCCTGAGTGCCCCGGGCGATGACGCGGCCTTCGCGGGCGAGGGCCAACGTGGCGTTCAGGTCGACGAGTTCGGGGAGGTAGTGGGTCGTGTAGACGACGGCGGCACCGGCGGCGGCGCGGGCCTTGACCGCGTCCAGGAGTGCCGTACGGGTCTCCGGGTCGGCGCCCGCCGTCGGCTCGTCCAGCAGCAGGAGCGGGGGTGAGCCGACCATGGCGGTGGCGGCCTGGACTCGGCGGCGCTGGCCGCCGGAGAGGGTGCCGGTGGGGCGGTCGGCCAGGTCCGTGAGGTGGAGTTCCTCCAGGACGCGGGTGATCTCGGCGTCCCGGTGGCGTCCGTGCAGGCCGGTGAGTCCGGCGCAGAGCCGTACGTTCTCGCGGGCGCTGACGGTGCCGTACAGGGCGAGTTCCTGGGGTGCGACGCCGAGCAGATGGCGTGCGGCGCGCGGGGTGTCGTGCGGGCCGATGCGGAGGTGGCCCTCGTCGGGCTCGATCAGGCCGGTGACGGTTTCGACGAACGTCGTCTTGCCCGCGCCGTTGTGGCCGATCAGGCCGACGATCTCGCCGGGGGCGACGGTCAGGTCGAAGCCGTCGAGCGCGCGGCGGGGGCCGTAGGACTTCACGAGTCCTGTCACCGTGAGCATGTCTGCCTCCAGGGGATGTATACGGCGTATACGTCTACACTGTAGACCCATGAGTGGCAGGCGGGAAGAGATCCTGGACGCGGCGCTGGCGATCGCCGACGAGCGCGGACTGGAAGCGGTGTCGATGCGGGCGCTGGCCGACCGGGTCGGGGTGACGCCGATGGCGTTGTACCGGCACGTCAAGGACAAGGCGGCGCTGCTGGACGGCATGCTCGGGCGGCTGCTGGTCGCGCTGCCGCCGGGTGCCGCCGAGGAGCGGCCCTGGGACGAGCGGCTCGCCGTCCTCGCGCGCGCCGTCCGCGAGGTGACCCGGCGTCACCCGTGGGCCGCGCAGCTCCTCTTCTCCCGCCCCGCCGTCACCCCGGACGCCGTGCGCGCGGTGGACCTCGTCTACGCGGCCCTCATCGAGGCCGGGGTCCCGGAGCCGGCGGTGCCTCGCCTGGAGCGGCTGGTCAGCACGTTCGTCATCGGGTTCGCGGCGTCGGAGGCGTCCGGCCGCTTCTCCCCCGGCAGCGTCGACCCCCGCGGGCGGCGCGGTCAGCTCCCGGAGGGTGAACTCCCCGCGCACAGCAGGCTCGCGCCCTGGCTGGACCTGCCGCTGGACCTGACCGCCGAGTTCGAGGCGGACCTCGCGGACATCAGGAGGCTGGTCGAAGCCGTCGCAGGGCGCTGAGGCTGTCGGGTCCGGCCTGGTAGACGACGAGTTGCTGGCCGGGAGCCTCGCGGACGTCGAACGCCTGGTAGGTCAGGGTGAGGGGGCCGACGTCCGGGTGGCGGAGGTGTTTCGTGTCGGACGTCTTGCCGTGCACGGTGTGGGTGTTCCACAAGCGGGCGAAGTCCTCGCCGAGGGCGGCGACCAGTTCGCGCAGGCGCGGGTTGTCCGGGTCGGGTCCGGCCGCCTCGCGGAGGTGGCCGACGACGGATACGGCCGTGCTCTCCCAGCGCGTGTTGACGTACCGGCCCGCCGGGTCGAGGAACGTCATGCGGGCCAGGTTGTCCAGGCGCTCGAAAGGTGAATAGAGGGCCCTGGTCAGGGCGTTCGCCGCGAGGATGTCCAGCGTGCGGTTGACGACGAACGCCGGGGTGTCCAGGTGGGCGTCCAGCAGGCGGCGCAGGGAGGGGCTGACCCGGTCCGTGGTCGGCGTGAGGGTGTTCGGGGTGGTTCCGGCGAGGCGGTGCAGGTGGGTGCGGGCCTCGGGGGCGAGGTGCAGGGCGCTGCCGAGCGCCTCGACGACCTGCGGTGAGGGGCGGCGTTCTCGGCCCTGTTCGAGGCGCGTGTAGTAGTCCGCGTTCATCCCGGCCAGGACGGCGACCTCCTCACGGCGCAGCCCCGCGACCCTGCGGACACCGTGGCTCGCCATGCCGACGTCGCCGGGGCCGAGAGCGGCTCTGCGCGCGCGGAGGAACTCCCCCAGGTGGTTGCCGGTCATGCGTCCAGGCTAGGCGGTCGCGCGAGGCCGTGCCCGGGTGTGGCGTACCCAGGCAACGGCCGTCCTGGTCCGCCCTGTTCACGCCGCTCAGACTCGCTGCCGTACCCCACCGGACAGGAGTTGCGGACATGAAGGTCGTACTGGTCACCGGAGCCAGCAGCGGGATCGGGGAGGCGACCGCGCGCCGGCTCGCCGCCGACGGGCACCGGGTGTTCCTCGGCGCGCGGCGCGTCGACCGGCTCGAAACGCTGGGCAAGGAGATCGGGGCCGCGTACCGGCGGCTCGATGTGACGTCCCTGGAGGACGTGCGGGGGTTCGTCGATGCCGCTCGTGCGCGGTACGGCCGTGTCGACGTCGTCGTCAACAACGCGGGGGTGATGCCGCTGTCGCCGCTGGAGGCGCTGCGGGTCGAGGAGTGGGACCGGATGATCGACGTCAACGTGCGCGGGGTGCTGCACGGGATCGCCGCCGCGCTGCCGGTGATGCGGGAGCAGGGCGGGGGGCACTTCGTGAACGTCGCGTCCGTCGGCGCGTACGAGGTGTCTGCGACCGCCGCCGTGTACTGCGCGACGAAGTTCGCGGTCCGTGCGATCTCCGAGGGGTTGCGGCAGGAGGTGGCCGGGGGTGTGCGGGTCACGTTGGTCTCCCCCGGTGTGACCGAGTCCGAGCTTGCCGACGGGATCTCGGATCCGGTCGCGCGGGAGGCGATGCGGGCGTACCGGGCGGTGGCGATGCCGGCGGCGGCGGTCGCGGAGGCGGTCGCGTACGCCGTGGGGCAGCCGGAGGGGGTGGATGTGAACGAACTTGTGGTGCGGCCGAGGGTGGTGGGGTGACCGGGGGTGGTGCAGGCAAGGTGGCTCAGCCAATTGGCCACCGCCACCGCCACCGGCTGAGTGGCTGAGTGGCTGAGTGGCTGAGCCAATTGACCACCGTCAGTGGCCAAGTGGCTCAGCCGATCAGTGGCTCAGCCAGTCGCCTGGACCGCCTCGCGGATCACGTCCGCGACCTCCTTCGGCCGCGACACCGCGACCGCGTGGGACGCGCCGGCGAGTTCCGTCACCTTCGCGCCCGCGCGTTCCGCGCCGAAGCGCTGGACGTCGGGGTTGATGGCCTGGTCGGCGGCGGCGACGATCGCCCAGGAGGGCTTCGTGTGCCAGGCGGCGGTGCTCGCCGTCTCCCCGAACACGGCGGCGGCCAGCGGGCGTTGGGACACGGCGAGGACCGACGTCGTCGCGGCCGGGACGTCGGCGGCGAAGATCTCCGGGAACGCCTCGGCCTTGATGGTGACCTCGGTCGCGGTGGTCCCGTCCCCGGTCGGGTACGACCCTTCGCGCAGGTTGCTCACCAGCGGCGACAGCGGGTAGCGGCCCTGGAGTCCGCCGAGGCTCTCGCCCTCCTCGGGGGTGTACGCGGCGACGTAGACGAGGCCGACGACGTTCTCGGCGGCGCCCGCGACGGTGATGACCGCGCCGCCGTAGGAGTGGCCGACGAGGACGACCGGGCCGTCGATCTGCCCGACGACGGACGCGATGTACGCGGCGTCGGACGCGAGACCGCGCAGGGGGTTGGGCGGGGCGGTCACCGCGATTCCCTGGCCGGTGAGTTCGGCGACGACGCCGGACCAGCTCGCCGCGTCGGCGAAGGCACCGTGGACGAGGACGACGGTGGGAGTGGACATACGAGTGTTCTCCTCAGGAGTGGAGGGCGGTGCGCAGGGTGTCCGTCGCCAGTGTGATGGCGGCCTCGGCGGCCTGGGTGCCGCGCAGGGCGTTCAGCATCACGAAGTCGTGGATGATGCCCTGAAACCGTACGGCGGTGACCGGAACCCCTGCCTCGCGGAGCTTCGCGGCGTACGCCTCGCCCTCGTCCCGCAGGACGTCGGCCTCGGCCGTGATGACCAGGGCGGGCGGCAGTCCGGTGAGCTGCTCGGTGGTGGCGCGCAGCGGGGACGCGGTGATCCGGGCGCGGTCGGCCTCGTCGGCGGTGTACTGGTCCCAGAACCACCGCATGCCGTCGCGGCGCAGGAAGTAGCCGGTGGCGAACCGGTGGTACGAGGGGGTGTCGAAGGCGGCGTCGGTCACCGGGTAGAACAGCACCTGCTGGACCAGCGGGACGTCCCCGCGCTCCTTGGCGAGCAGCGTGAGCGCGGCGGTCATGTTGCCGCCGACGGAGTCCCCGGCGACGGCGATCCGCGTGGCGTCCAGGCCGTGTCCGGCGCCCTGTTCGACGACCCACCGCGCGACGGCGTAGTTCTGCTCGACGGCGACCGGGTAGCGGGCCTCGGGCGAGAGGTCGTACTCGGGGAAGACGACCGCAGCGCCCGCGCCGACGGCGAGTTCGCGCACGAGCCGGTCGTGGGTGTGGGCGTTGCCGAAGACCCAGCCGGCGCCGTGGATGTACACGATGACCGGGAGGGTGCCCTCGCTGCCGGCGGGCTTGACGATGCGGGCGCGGACGCTGCCGGTGGGGCCGCCGGGGACGGTCACCCACTCCTCGTCGACGTCGGGTTTGTCGATCTCGCCGGACTGGACGTCGTCGACGGCCTTGCGGCCCTCGGCCGGGGGCAGGTCGAAGAGGTACGGCGGGTTGGCGGTAGCTTCCGCGAAGGCACGGGCGGCGGGTTCCAGCACCGGGTCCACGGCATCGGGCATGAGTGTCTCCGTGTTGTTCGAGCGGGGTGGGCGCAGGCTTCTCCGGCGGCGGATCGGCCTGCCCCGTCAGCCTGGCAGGCGTCCCTGCCCCGGCGCATCAGTAAGTTGACTGTCCCAGCGCCGACGCGAGGAACCGGGCTCCCTGTCCGATCGCGGCCCGGGTGGGCGGGCTGTCGCGCAGGGAGTTCAGGGAGACGAAGTCGTGCACGGTCCCCAGGTAGCGCACGGCGGTCACGGGGACGCCCGCGCGGCGCAGCAGGCCCGCGTACTGCTCGCCCTCGTCGCGCACGACGTCGGCCTCGGCGGAGACGACCAGCGCGGGCGGAAGTCCCGCGAGGTCCTGTTCGGTGGCGCGCAGGGGGGCGGCGGTGGGTTCGGTGAGGGCGTCGGGGTCGTCGGCGTACTCCTGCCAGTACCAGGCGACCGCCTCGCGGGTGAGGACGTAGCCGGACGCGAACCGCTGCGCGGACTCGGTGTCGCTGTCGGGGTCGGTCAGCGGGCAGTACAGGAGCTGGGCGCGGATACGGGGGCCGCCGCGCCGCTTGGCCGTCATGGCGAGGGCGGTCGCCAGGGTCGCGCCCGCGCAGTCCCCGGCGACGGCGAGCCGGCTGCCGTCCAGGCCCAGGGTGTCCGCCTGGCCGGCGATCCAGGTGAGGGTGGCGTACGCCTCCTCCAGGGCGACCGGGTAGCGGGCCTCCGGGGTGCGGGTGTACTCGGGGACGACGAGGGCGGCGCCGCTGAGGTCGGCGAGTTCGCCGACGATGCGGGCGTGGGTGCGGGCGTCGCCCAGCATCCACCGGCCGCCGTGGAGGTAGACGACGACCGGGAGGGGGCCGGACGCCCGGCGGGGGCGGAAGAGCCAGAAGCCGACGAGCCCGGAGGGGCCGACGGGGGCGACGCGGAACTCGGCGTCGAGGTCGTCGTCCGGGTGGCCCTGCATCTCCAGCAGGGCCTGGCGGCCGTCGACGGGGCCGATGCGGTGCAGGTAGGGCGGGCCGGCCGAGGCGTCGACGAGCCGTCGGACAAGGGGGTCGAGGACTACACGGTCCGGGTTCACGCGCCTCCTTGCGGCGTGCCAGGGTCTCACGAGTCCTCGACGAGGTCCCGGAGCTGGTTGCGGCTGCTCACCCCCAGTTTCGGATACACCTGGTACAGGTGGGAACTGACGGTGCGCGGCGAGACCATGAGCCGTTCCGCGATCTCCCGGTTGCGCAGCCCCTTCGCCGCGAGCCGGACGATCTCGCGCTGCTGGGCGGTGAGTTCGGCCAGCGGGTCGCTGCGGACCGGCGTCGTACCGACTCCGCTGGCCCGCAGCTCCACCCGCGCCTCCTCGGCGAGCCCGGCCGCGCCGAGCCGGGTGAACGTCTCCAGCGCCACCGCCAGCAGGGGGCGGGCGTCGAGGGGGCGGCGGCGTCTGCGCAGCCACTGCGCGTAGTGGAGCCTCGCCTGGGCGCGGGCCGGCGGCCACTGGTCGGCGGCCGGGTTGACGGTGGCGAGCCGGAAGTGGTGCTCGGCGTCCCGCGCGGGACCGGTGAGGGCGGCGGCATGGTGCAGGAGCAGCATCGTCCGGGTCGTGGGGCGGGGGCCCAGGGCGATGCGTACGGCCTCGACGACCGGCGCCGTCTCCTCCTGGCGTCCGGTGCGGTGGGCGGCTGCGGCGAGGTCGGCGACCGCACGCGGCGACAGGAAGTAGTGCAGCGGCGTGCCGTCCTCGCCGAAGAGGCTACGGAAGTGCCGGTACGCGGCCTCGTGGTCGCCGGCCACCGTCGCGGCGACGCCCTCCGCGCGCAGGAGGCGGGCGTGGGTGGCGCGGTTCTCGTCCAGGTCGACGGCCGTCCACGCCAGGTCGGTGCCGCCGGGTACGCCGCGCAGGGCGCGGAGCGTCGCGCGCAGCGCCTCGACGTCGGTCCGCACGAACTTCAGGGCGTGGACGGCCGCGAGGGCGGCGATGCGTTCCAGGTGCTCGTCCGCCTCCGCCCAGCGGCCGGTGTCGATGAGGGCGCCCGCCATCGCGGTGAGCGTGGGGGCGGCGGGGCCCATCGCGCCGTACGCGCTGAGCCCGGCGTACACCTGGCGGAACGTCTCCACGCACAGGTCGGACTCGTCGGCGTACCAGGCGGTGCCGCCGATGCCGAGGGTCCAGGTCAGGTCGGCGACCCGGTCGGCCGGTTCGCGGCCCGGCGTGCCCCGGCGGATGTCGCGCAGGAGGTCGGGGGCGTGGGTGGGGTCGGCGGCGGCGAGGGTGGTGGCGCGTACGGCGGCCCAGCTGCCGTTGCTGGACAGTTCCGCGTACGGGGTGTCGCCGTGCCGGTCGCCGGCGCCCGCGAGGAGGGCGGTGAGGGGGGCGCGGGGTTCGGGCAGGCCCGACTGGTAGGCGACCGCGCCGAGGACGCTGGCCAGGGCGAACACCGTCATGCCCGAGGTGGGCGGGGTGGGGGCGAGGGCGTCGGTGAGGATCTGGGTCGCCTGCCGCTGGCGGCCGTGCAGGGAGAGGGCCATCGCCACGCCGCAGGCCGCCATGGAGAGGACGTCGCGGTCGGTGGTGAGGGCGGTGACCTGGTCGTACAGCTCCCGGACCCACGAGGGGTCGGCGGCGTTCGTGGCGGCGTGCAGGGCCTTGGCGTAGCGGCGGGCCCGGTCTGCGGGGGCGGGGCTGCACTCGGCCGCGCGTTGCAGGGCGCGGGCCGCCGCGTGGAAGCCGCCGCAGCGTTCGGCGAGGCGGGCGGTGTCCTCCAGGGCGGCGGCCACGGACTCGTCGCGGCCGGGGCAGGCGGCGGCGAGGTGCCAGGCTCGGCGGGAGGGGTCGTCGGTGAGGGCTGCGGCGAGGTCGCGGTGGGCCTGCTGGCGCTGGTGGGCGGGGGCGGCGTGGTAGCAGCCCGCGCGGGCCAGGGGGTGGCGGAAGAGGACGCGGCCGTCGGCGACCGTCACGAGGCCGGCGTCCTCCGCCGGGGCCCAGGCGGTGAGGTCGTCTCCGGTGCCCGCTGCCTCCATGACGGTGACGAGGTCCTCGTACTGGGAGGCCGCCGCGTACAGGAGCAGGCGGCGGGTGGTGTCGGGGAGGGCGGGGAGCCTCGCGGCGTACAGGCGTTGGATGCGGTCCGTCTGAGGGAGGGCGCCGGTGGGGAGTAAGCCTTGCCGGGCCGCGCGGGAGAGTTCGATGAGGGCGAGGGGGTTGCCCTGGGCCTGACCGAGGAGTTCGCTGCGGGCTCTGCCGGTGGGGGCGTGGGGCTGGGCGTCGAGGAGGTCGGCCGCTGCCTCGTCGGAGAGGGGGCCCAGGAGGGTCGTACGGAGGTCGGTGGGGACGCCGTCGGGGGGTGTCTGGCCTCGGGCGGCGAGGAGGGTGGGGATCGTGGTGCGGCGGAGGACGAAGGCGAGGACGTCCAGGGAGTCGCGGTCGAAGAGTTGGAGGTCGTCGGCGGTGAGGAGGAGGTGTCCGGGGCGGGGGGACTTGGTTCTGGCGTCGGTGTCGGGCTCGGCTCGGGGCTGGGCTGTGCTTTCGGCTTCGGCTTCGGCTTCGGCTTCGGTGAGGAGTGTCAGGACCGCCAGGCGCAGGAGCATCGGGTCGGCCGGGGTGCCGGTTAGGGCTGTGCCCAACGCCGTGTCCAGGGCGGTGCGTTGGTGGTCGGGGAGGGTGGCCGTGCGGGTGAGGAGGGGCAGCAGGAGCTGGTGCAGCGAGGCGAAGGAGTGGTGGGCCTCCGCCTCGCTGCCCCGCGCGGTCAGGACGAGGTGTCCGCGCTCGCGGGCCTGGTCCGTGACGGTCGTCAGGAGCCGGGTCTTGCCGGTGCCGGGGTCGCCGAGCAGGAGCAGGGTCCTGCCGTGCGCGACGGCGTCCTGGAGTTCGGCGAGTTCGGGGCCACGGCCCGTCAGCTGTCCTTCGGTGTTGTCGGCCACCGCTCTATGATCGCCTGTTCTTCGACGCGTTGCCGTGCTCCTCCGCGAGGCCGTGCGGGTGCCGACGGAGCCCGGCAACAGCTGGCTCTCGCCGATGAGTTCGGCGTTCCGGTGGGCGGGGTGGACATGCTGCGTGACGGCGCGTCACAGACCGGCTGTGGTCGATCAGCGCCACAACCTGGACCGGGGCTTGACGATCGGTCAGAATCTGTTGAAGCACGGCCTGTACCACGGTCTGTCGCGCACCGAGCGGCGGAGCCGGGCGGACGGTCCGCTGGGGGGAGATGGGTCTCGCGGACCCGGACGGGGGCGAAGGCCGGTCAGCTGTCGGGCGGCCAGCAGCGGGTGACGACCGCCCGCGCGCAGATGCACGAGCCGTCCGTGCTGTTCGT
The DNA here is from genome assembly GCF_055409605.1 of Streptomyces saintjeani. NCBI lineage: Bacteria > Bacillati > Actinomycetota > Actinomycetes > Kitasatosporales > Streptomycetaceae > Streptomyces > Streptomyces saintjeani. The sequence goes on from NZ_CP189624.1 coordinate 43,906, forward strand.
GCTGTTCGTGTGCGACAAGCTGACGGCGCCGCACGCACGGGGGTGTGACAGTGGTGATCACCACGCACGACAGGGACGCTGCGGCACGCCCCTGCGACCGCGTCGGCATCAGGGACCCCGGCCGCCTGCGCCTGCACACCTCCGCTGACCGTCGACGTCGCCGTGCCCGCCCTGTCCGTCCTGGGGTTCGGGGCGGCGGGCTTCCCACCGGACAAAGGAGTTGGCCATGAGCGACGTTGCTCGACCGACGGGCGCCTCGCCCGGGCCCGGACGGGTCGTGGTGACCGGCGGCGCCGGGTTCCTCGGTTCCCACCTGTGCCGTGTCCTGCTCGGCGCGGGCCGCGAGGTGGTGTGCGTCGACAACCTGTGCACGGGCCGTCCGGCGAACGTCGCCGACCTGGCCGGGCATCCCCGGTTCCGGTTCGTCGAGGCGGACGTCACCGAGCCGCTGACGATCGACGGGCCGGTGTCGGCCGTGGCGCATCTGGCGTGCGCGGCGTCCCCCGTCGACTACTTCAGCCTGCCCGTCGCCACGCTGCGCGCCGGCGGCCACGGCACGTACAACATGCTGGAGCTGGCCCGCGCGAAGGGCGCGCGTTTCCTGCTGGCGTCCACGTCCGAGGTGTACGGCGATCCCCTGGTCCATCCGCAGACCGAGGAGTACTGGGGGAACGTGAACCCGGTCGGGCCGCGTGCCGTGTACGACGAGTCGAAGCGGTTCTCGGAGGCGATGGCGGTCGCGTTCCGGGGGGAGTTCGGGGTGGACACGGGCATCGCCCGCATCTTCAACTCCTACGGCCCGTTCATGCGCGCCGACGACGGGCGGGTCGTCCCGACCTTCATCACGCAGGCGTTGCGCGGTGAGCCGCTGCCGGTGATGAGCGACGGGCGGCAGACGCGGTCGCTGTGCTACGTGGACGACACGGTCGACGGGCTGGTGGCGCTGCTGGACAGCGGGGAGGCGGGCCCGGTGAACCTGGGCAACCCGAACGAGATCACCGTCCTCGGACTCGCCGAGCTGATCGTGGAGATCACCGGCAGCCGCTCCCCGCTGACGTACATCGCGCCGCACCCAGACGACCCCCGGCGCCGCAGGCCGGACATCGCGCGGGCGCGCGCCCTGCTCGACTGGGAGCCGCGCGTCGCCCTGTCCGACGGTCTGAAGCGGACCGTGGAGTGGTTCACGCGGGCCCGGGCCGATGCAGGCACGTCCCGGTGACAGCGGCGGCACGCCACCCGTACGGCCGCTCACGGCCGGGTCGTGGCCCGGCCCACTCCCATGCAGGTCAGGCCGAGGCCGCTCAGGCGGTCGCGGTCGAGGGCGTTGCGGCCGTCGTACAGGAGGCTGCCGCGCATCGTTCCGGCGACCTCCGCCCAGTCCGTGTCCTGGAGGTCGGACCATTCGGTGACGACGATCAGGGCGTCGCAGTCCTCGGCGGCCTCGGCGATCGTCTTGGCGCGGCGGACGCGGGTCCAGGGGTCGTCCGAGGGGAGACGGGCCATGGGGTCCCAGCCGGTGACCTCGCAGCCCTCGGCGAGGAGGCGGGCGGCGATGACGGCGGAGGGGGCCTCGCGCATGTCGTCGGTGTCGGGCTTGAAGGTGAGGCCGAGCAGGGCGATACGGCGTCCTTCGAGGCCGCCGAGTTCCTGCTTGATCCGCTGGACGGCGCGGCGGGGCTGGAGGTCGTTGACCTCGATGACGGCCGACAGCAGTTGGAAGGGGTAGCCGCTGTTGGAGGCCATGGCGCGCAGGGCGCGGGAGTCCTTGGGGAAGCAGGAACCGCCGTATCCGAGGCCCGCGTTCAGGAAGTGCGGGCCGAGGCGGTGGTCCATGCCGACGGCGCGGGCGACCTCGACGACGTCGGCGCCGGTCTTCTCGCAGACGGCGGCGATCTCGTTGATGAACGTGATCTTCGTGGCGAGGAGGGCGTTGGCGGCGAGTTTGACCATCTCGGCGGAGGGCACGGTCATGATCTCGACGGGGCCTTCGACGCCCTGGTGGAGGTCGGCGACGAGCCGTGCGGTGGCCTCGTCGTCGGAGCCGACGACCACCCGGTCGGGACGCAGGAAGTCCTCGACGGCGCGTCCCTCGGCGGTGAACTCGGGGTTGGCGGCGTAGCCGACGTGCGCGAGGCCGGCCGCGTCGAGGGCGCGGCGGACCTTCTCGCCGGTGCCGACGGGCACGGTCGACTTGAGGACGACGGCCTTGAGGTGCGCGGCGTCCTCGATGTCGGCGACGACGGACCAGACGCGGGAGAGGTCGGCGTCGCCGGAGGCGGTGGGCGGGGTGTCGACGCAGATGTAGGCGACGTCGGCCCCGTCCAGGGCGTCGGCGGCGTCCAGGGTGAACGTCAGCCGGTCACGATTCTCGCGGATCAGGTCCTCGAGTCCGGGTTCGTAGATGGGGATCCGGCCCGCGTTCAGCAGGTCGACGCGCTCGGGGACGATGTCCCGTACGACGACCCGGTGCCCCAGCGCGGCCAGGCAGGCACCGGTCACCAGACCGATGTAGCCGGCGCCGAATACGCCCACGCGCATGGCAGGCCCTACCTCTCCGACGTGTCCGCGGCACGCGGCGCGCGCGTGCCCTGTTCCTCCGGCACGGCCGGCGGCCCGTCCCCGGGCGCCTGGCCGTCGTCCCCCGGTGCTGCGGAGATCCACGGCCCGGCGTCGGCTCGGAGCGTACCGGAGACCTCGCCGGTGACGGTGCCGAGGTCCTGGTCGGCCCTTCAGGTGCGCAGGGCGCCGGTCATCTCGGTGACGAGGGCCTGGGCGTGGGGGGTGATGAAGAAGTGGCCGCCGTCGAAGATCCGCAGGCGGAACTCGGCCTCGGTCAGGCCGGACCAGGCGCGCAGTTCGTGTTCGTCGGCGCGCGGGTCGTGGGTGGCGCCGAAGACGGTGAGCGGGGTGGTGAGGGCGGCCTCGGGGACGTACCGGTAGGTCTCGTTGACCTCGAAGTCGGCGCGCAGGGTGGGCAGGAAGACGTCCAGGAGGTCGGGTTCGCCGAGGACGGACTCGGGGGTGCCGCCGATCTCCCGCAGGTGCGGGACGAGTTCGGGGGTGGGCAGGGCGTGGAGGGTGGGGCGGACGTCGGGCAGGTGGGGGGCGGCGCGGCCGGAGACGAAGAGGTGGACGGGTTCGGTGGCGCCCTCGGCGCGCAGGCGGCGGGCGAGTTCGTGGACGACGAGGGCGCCGAGGCTGTGGCCGTACAGGGCGTAGGTGCCCTCGAACTGGCCGTCCAGGCTCTCCATCAGGTCGTCGAGGAGCGCGTCGAGCCGGGTGTGGGGTTTGTGCCGGTAGCGCTCGGCGCGGCCCGGCGGCTGGAGGGGGCAGATGTCCACGCCTGGGAGGGCGAGGTCGCGCCAGGGGGCGAACGCGGCTGCTCCGGCGCCCGCGTTGGGGTAGCAGAACAGGCGGGGACGGTCCGGGGCGGCCTCGCCGAGGGGGAGCCAGGCGCGGGTCGCGGCTGCTGTGGTCACAGCACCTCCACCGTGAGGTAGTCGGGCGGGATCTGCTTCGAGGACGACATGATCGCCGTCGCACCCGGCCTCGGTGAACCCGGCGCGGGCGTAGGTGACATACATCATCCGCGGCCGGTCTCGCCTACACGCCGGGCGGGACACGGCCGTCTGTCTTCCTCCTGCTCATCTCTTTGTCGAAAACTGACGTTCTGATGGGGCTGGAGTCGGCTTTCCGATCAACGATCGTCCGGTGAGCACGAAAAGAGCACTCGCCGTCGGCGCCGTCGTGGCCGCCGTCCTGTCCTGCCTCACGGCAGCCGGCGAGACACCCCCCACGCCCGCCTCCGCCACCCCCACCCAGCGCGTCGTCGTCGTGATGCGTGACCAGCACCCGAGCCTCCTCCCGCGCGCCAGGGCCACCCAGCGCGCGCACGCCCTGGACCATGACCAACTCCCCCTGGTCCACGCCCTCCGAGGCAGCGGCGCGACGCACCTCCAGCGCCTGGACACGGTCAACGCCGTCGCCGCGACCGTCTCTCCCGCCGAACGCTCCCGGCTCGCGGCGGACCCCGCTGTCGCCGCCGTCGTCCCGGACCGCTGGATCCCCGCACCCCACCGCACCGTGAACGCCGCCTCCGCCTCCCCCACGGCCACCCCGGCGTCCGGACTGTGCCCGGCGGACCCCGCCACGCCTCTCGTCGAGCCCGAGGCGCTGCACCTCACCAAGGCCGACTCGGCGCAGCGCCTGGCGACCGGCAAGGGCGTGAAGGTCGCGTTCTTCAGCGAGGGCGTCGACGTCGGCAACCCCGAGTTCGTCCGCCCGGACGGCAGCCATGTCATCTCCGCCGTCCGGGACTTCACCGGCGACGGCACCGCCGACCACACCGACGGCGGCGAGGCGTTCGGCGACGCCGGGGCCATCGCCGCGCAGGGCGCCCGCACCTACGACCTGGCGACGCAGCTCCCGTACTCCGGGCTCCCGAAGGGGTGCGCGTTCCGCATCCGGGGGTTCGCCCCGGACGCCGACCTGGTGGCCCTGAAGGTGTGGGGCGAGCACTCGGGCGGCTGGCTCTCTCAGATGGCCCGCGCCATCGACGACGCCGTGTGGAACGAGAAGGCCGACGTCATCAACGTCTCCACCGACTACGGCGCGCTCCCCGACACCCCCGACGACCCGCTGCGCCTCGCGATCCGCGCCGCCGTCGCCGCCGGGGTGACCGTCGTCCACGGCAGCGGCGACTCCGGGACCTCCGGCACGATCGGCGCCCCCGCCAGTGACCCCGCCACGATCTCCGTCGGCGGCACCAACTCCTTCCGGCTGGTCGCCCAGGCGTACGGCTACCCGAAGTACACCAGCAACGACATCGCCGCCCTCTCCTCGGGCGGCACCACGCAGGGCGGCAAGCTCGTCGACCTGGTCGCCCCCGCGCAGGCCGGCATGGCGCCGTGCACGGTCGACCCGCACTACACGGGCTGCACCGGCGACACCCTCGTCTGGGGCGGCACCAGCCAGGCGGCCCCCTTCGTCGCGGGCGCCGCGGCCCTGGTGATCGAGGCGTACGAGCACGCCCACGGCGGCACGCGCCCGGCGCCCGCGCTGGTCAAGCGCATCCTCACCGGCACCGCGACCGACCTGGACTCCCCCGCCGACGAACAGGGCGCGGGGCTCCTCGACACCGAGGCCGCCGTACGGGCCGCGCAGGGCGACGGCGGGCTCCTGCCCTCCGCGAGCCAGGTGGACGTCACCGGCGCGCCCGGCACCGCCCACGACACCACGCTCTCCCTCACCAACACCGGCAGCCGGCCCCGCCAGGTCACGATGACCTCGCGCGCGGTCGGCGCCGAGACGTTCCGCACCGACCGCACCACCACGGTCGGCGACCCCCAGGACACCGGCGCCCCCGAAGGCGCCCTGGCCGCACCGGCGGTCACCTTCGACGTCCCGTCCGGGACCCCGCTGCTCGACGCCCGGATGGTCTGGCCCGGCACCGGAGACTCCGGCACGCTGGCCCTGTTCCTGGTGGACCCCGAGGGCCGGCTCACGCAGATGTCGTACGACTACGACGGGTACGGCAGCTACACGAACCACCAGCACGTCGACGTCCACCACCCCGTCGCCGGGACCTGGACGGCGAAGGTCGTCTGGAACAACGGGCGCGCCCATCTCGCCGACCCGCCGATCGAGCCCGGCTCCTACCGGGGGCCGGTGCGCCTGCGGTTCACCGGGCACGGGTTCGTCTCCGCCGGGGTCCCCGAGGTCACCCGGACCGTCGCGCCGGGCGCCACCGCCGACTTCGGCGTCCATGTGCCCCTGCCCGCCGAGGCCGGTGACGCTCCCGCGTCCCTCCAGTTCGACGCGGCCGACGGCACCCACCTGTCCGTGCCCCTCGCCCGGCGGACCCTCCTCGGCGACACGTTCACCGCGACCGTCACCGGAGGTGTGGGGCGGGTCTTCGGGCAGGTCCTCGGCTACGACCTGGACGTCCCGGCGGGCCACCGGAATCTGAGCGTCGACCTCGCCGCGCAGGACCCGGACACCACGCTCGCCTACTACCTCGTCGACCCCGAGGGCCAGATCGCAGCCTCCGACACCAACCTGACCGGCACGGACGGCACGACGCACACGACCGCCGCGAGCCTCACCGCCGACGCGCCCGCCGCCGGGCGCTGGCGGCTGCTCGTCGTGCTGCCGAACCCGGTCAGCGGCAAGGACTTCACCGACCGGGTCACCGGGCACGTCCGCTACGACAGCGTCGACATCACGGCCTCCGGTCTGCCGGGCGACCAGGCGCAGAAGCTTGCGCGCGGCACGGCGCGGGAGGTGACGGTACGGGTGCGGAACACCGGGCCCGCCGGGCGGTACCTGTTCCTCGATCCCCGGCTCGCCACGGACACCGACCTCGCGCTGACCCCGACGAGCGGCTCCGCCACCGCGCGACTGCCGTTCCCCGACCCGGCGAACTGGCGGGTGCCCCGGCACACCAGGGCGCTCACCGCCGTCGGCACCGCCGACTCCCCCGTCGACCTGGAGACGGCCCACACCACGGTCGCCCCGGACCTCGTCGGCTTCGCGCGCTCCGGCGACACCGTGACCGCCTCGCTGTCCGCCGCCGAGGTCACGCCCGGCGACTGGTACACCGAGCTCACCCCGGCCGGCCCCTTCGGCACCGCCCCGGCTCCCCAGGGCACCGGTCACGTCACGCTCACGGCCCGCACCGAGTCCTTCGACCCGGCCGTCACATCGACCACCGGTGACCTCTGGCTCCCCGGCTCCACGGTCACCCCCGTGTTCGTCGCGGCGGGCGACACCGTGACCCTCAAGGCCACGCTCAAGCCGACCGAGCCGGCCGGAACGGTGGTCCGCGGCACGCTGTACGCCGAGACGTACACGCCCGCCTTCACCGAACGCACCGGCTCCGTCCTGACCGGCATCCCCTACACCTACACCGTCGGCTGACATTCCCTCACCCCCCGGCCCGCCTCCGCCGAGGAGGCGGGCCCTTCGCCTTTTCCCCGGCCGGTCCCGCCCCGGAAAGCGGTGCCCTCCCTCTCAGGTCGTAGTCGCGTTCGGTTCCTCGAACTCATCCAGGCGCGTCGAGCCCGGTGGCCCGTGTCACCGCGTGTTCCGTGAACCGGCCGCAGGTACGGAACCCCAGGCGGCGATAGACCGGTTCGCCCTCGGGGGACGCCTGGAGGACGGCGATGCGGTGGCCGTGGGCGAGGGCGGTGCGCAGGGCGGCGCGGGTGATGGCTCCGCCGTATCCGCGTCGGCGGTGGGCGGCGAGGGTGGCGATGTTGTAGATGCCGGCGACCTCGGCGTGGAGGAAGACCTCGGCGGTGCAGACGGGGGCGCCGTCGAGATAGCCGACGAGGTAGTGGGCCGGGGAGTCGGGGGCGAGGGCATCGGCCCGGGCGTAGAAGCGGCGGACCGTGTCCGAGGGCGGGGTCCAGTTGGCGGCGAGGACGCGGGCGCAGTCGGCGAGTTGGGCCGGGGTGGTGACGGGGCGGATGTCCAGGGAGGTGGCCCGGTCCGGCTTCGGCGGCGGTCCGTCCAGTTCGGCCCACATCGCCGTCTCCCGCTCCGACTCCGGCAGTCCCGCCGCCGTCAGCCGCGCGCTCAGGTCGTCCGGCGTACACGTCGGCCCCACCCACCAGGAGAACGTCCGCCCCGGCAGCGACTCCACCGTCTCGGCGATCCGCCGCGCCGCGTTCGTCCCGGTGAACCGCGCCGAGGTCACGATGTTGAACGTGTCGTCGTCCGAGCCGCTGTCGGCGACGAGGAGATCCCCGGTCTCCGTGACGCTCGCGCCCGGCAGCGCGCGGTGCAGATGGCAGGCGTGTTCCGCGAGATTGCGGGCCATGCGGTCGAGCAGGTCGGCGTCCGGGAGGCGAGAGGTGTCCATGACGGACGATCCCAGCACGCCCCGACGGTAAAGCGCACGTCAATTGACGTGCCGTGCCACTTCCGTACCGCCCGTCCATCAGGAAACCTGCGCTTCACAGACCTCGGACCCGTTGGACACCCGATCTTGTCGCGGCGTTCTGACATGACCGCGACACTGTCATGGTTCGTCACCCCCCAGGAGGCCCTTTTCCATGCGCAGACTCCTCGCCTGTCTCGCCACCGCCGCGGCTGCGGTGGGCGCGCTGACCGCGACCACCACCCCGGCCTCGGCCGCGACGTCCGGCAGCTTCAGCGTGCTCACGTACAACGTCGCCGGTCTGCCGGAGTCGCTCTCCAGCGCCTCGACGCCGCGTGACACGAGCACGACCGAGATCGGCCGGCGTATCGCGCCGTACGACATCGTGAACGTGCAGGAGGACTTCAACTACCACGCGTACCTGTACTCGACCGACACGCACGCCAACCGGACGGCGACCAGCGGCGGCGCGGGGATCGGCAGCGGGCTCAACACCGTCTCCAACTACGCGTGGGACGGCGACGACTTCGAGCGGGTCCGGTGGACCTCCTGCCAGGTCGACTCGGGCGACTGCCTGACCCCGAAGGGCTTCAGCTTCATGCGGGAGCGGCTCGCGGAGGGGGTGTACGTCGACTTCTACAACCTGCACACCAACGCGGGCACGAACGACGGTGACGAGGCCTCCCGCGCGAGCAACCTCAGCCAGCTCACCGCCTTCATCAACACGCACTCCGCGGGCAACGCGGTCGTCGTGATGGGCGACACCAACACCCGGTACACGCGCGCCGCCGACACCATCGGCGAGTTCGCGTCGGCCAACGGCCTCACCGACGCGTGGGTGAAGCTGGTGCGCGGCGGCACCCCGCCCGCCAAGGGCGCCGACGCGCTGGTGTGCGACCAGACCGGCGCGACCGTGCCGAACACGTGCGAGGTCGTCGACAAGGTCCTGTACCGCGGCAGCAAGCTGGTGACGCTGAACGCGACGTCGTACAACAACGAGCACGCCAAGTTCCTCACCTCGGACGGCAAGATGCTCTCCGACCACGACCCGGTCACGGTCGGCTTCACCTGGTCGCAGAGCCCCGACTTCCAGCTCAGCGAGCAGTTCGGCGGACCGCACGGCGACTACTACCAGGACCTCCCGAAGGTCGCGGCGGGCGCCCGCGCCACCACCGTCTCCCTGCGCGCCGGTACCCGCGTGGACCAGGTCGGCCTCACCCTCTCGGACGGCACGACCCTGACGCACGGCGGTACGGGCGGTACGGCGTCCTCCCTGACCCTGGCCTCCGGCGAGTACGTGACGTCGGCGCTCGTCTGCCAGGGCCCGAAGGACGACCACACCCGGATCTTCTACGCGAAGTTCACCACCAACCTCGGCAACACCCTCGCGGGCGGCACCACCACCTCCGACTGCGTGACCCGCACGGCTCCCAGCGGCTGGCAGATCGCGGGCTTCCACGGCCGCGCGGCGGACGAGCTGGACAAGGTCGGCTTCATCTACACGAAGCGCTGACGCTCACCTCGTAGAGAACCTCTCTGTACGCCGGGAAGGGCAAGGAGTTCGCCTCCTTGCCCTTCCCGCGTACCCGGACCGGGTCAGGCGCCGCGCCGGATCACGAACCGTTTCAGCACCGGCCACAGCAGCACCACCAGGACGACCGCGTAGACGGTCACCGAGAACGGTGTGTCGACCAGCCCCGACACGCTCCCGTCGCTGATCTGCAAGGCCCGCCTGAGCTGTTGCTCGGCGTTCGGGCCGAGGATCACCCCGATCACGGCGGGCAGCACCGGCAGCCCGTACCGCCGCATCCCGAACCCGATCAGCCCGATGATCAGCAGGATCACGAGGTCGACGACCTCGCCGCCGACCGCGTACGCGCCGACGGCCGCGAAGAAGAGGATGCCCGCGTAGAGGTAGGGCCGGGGGATGCGCAGGAGTTTCGCCCAGACCGGCGCGAGCGGCAGGTTGAGGGCGAGCAGGAGGACCATCCCGACGAACAGGGACGCGATGAGCCCCCACACGAGGTCGGGTTCGTTCTCGAAGAGGAGGGGGCCCGGCTGGATGCCGTACTGCTGGAACGCGGCCAGCATGACGGCGGCGACGGCGGTGGTCGGCAGACCCAGCGTCAGCATGGAGACGAGCGTCCCGGCGGCCGATGCGGACGCCGCCGACTCGGGCCCGGCGACGCCCTCGATCGCGCCCTTGCCCCACTCGTCCTGGTGCTTGGAGAGGCGTTTCTCCGTGACGTACGACAGGAAGGTGGGGATCTCGGCGCCGCCCGCCGGGATCGCGCCGAAGGGGAACCCGATGAACGGTCCGCGCAGCCAGGACTTCCAGGTCCGCTTGAGGTCGTCACGGCCGAGCCAGGGCCGTCCGACGGGGATCGCCCGGCCCGTCGTGCGCCGCAGGTGCGCGGCGACCCACAGGGCCTCGCCGATCGCGAAGAGGCCGACCGCGACGATCACCACGTCGATGCCGTCGGCGAGTTGGAGGGAGCCGAAGGTGAGGCGCTGCTGGCCGGTCATCTGGTCGAGGCCGACGAGGCCGAGGGTGAGGCCGATCAGCAGGGAGGCGAGGCCGCGCAGGCGGGAGGCGCCGAGGACGGAGGTCACGGCGATGAACGCGAGGACCATGATGGCGAAGTAGTCGGGCGCGCCGATGTCGACGGCGAGGTCGGCGACGGTGGGGGCGAGGACGACGAGGAGGATCGTGCCGATCATGCCGCCCGCGAAGTGGCCGACGGCCGCGGCGGCGAGGGCCTGCGCGCCGCGCCCCGACCTGGCCATGGGGTTGCCCTCCATGGCGGCGACCACGGCGGCGCTCTCGCCGGGGGTGTTGAGGAGGATCGAGGTCGTCGAGCCGCCGAACATCGCGCCGTAGTAGATGCCGGCGAACATGATGAACGCGCCGGTGGGTTCGAGGCCGTACGTCACCGGCAGGAGCAGCGCGACCGCCATCGCGGGGCCGATGCCGGGCAGGACGCCGATCGCGGTGCCGAGGAGGACTCCGAGCGCGGCCCACAGGAGGTTGACCGGTGTGAGGGCCGTACCGAAGCCGTCCACGAGGGAGTTGAGGGAATCCATGTCACAGCACTCCCATGAGGGGGCCGCCGGGCAGCGGCACGCCGAGCAGGTGGTCGAAGAGGATGTAGGTGACGAAGGAGAGGCTGGCTGCGATCAGCGGATCGCGGTCGAAGCGGCGGCTGCCGAGGACGAACGCGGCGCCCCAGAACAGCAGCGCGCCGGCGACGGGGAAGCCGGCGGGTTCGATGAGGACGGCGGCGGCGAGGAACACTCCGGCCAGCCCCAGCACGGCACGCCAGTCGGCGGGTTCGGTGAGGTCGATGTCCTCGCCGGACTCCGCTTCGCCCCGGCCGCCGCGCAGGACGTCCACGGCGAGGAGGACGGCGATCAGCAGGAGCCCGGCGCCGACGGCGATCGGTACGGTGCGGGGGCCGACGGGGCCGCGCTGGCCGATGTCGATGTCCATCGTGAGGGCGTCGGTGAGAACGAGGGCGCCGAGCGCCAGCAGCAGGGCGCAGACGCCGAGTTCGGAGTGTTCACGCCACCAGGCACGGGTCATCACAGCCCCAGCTCCTTCAGTACGGACACGACGCGCGCGTCCTGCTCGTCGAGGAACGTCCCGAAGTCGTCGCCGGTGAGGAACGCGTCGTCCCAGCCGTTGCGCTTGAGGGACTCCTGCCATTCGCCCGACGCGTGCAGCTCCTCGAAGAAGGTGACGAGTTTGTCGCGCTGGGCGTCGGAGATGCCCGGCGGGGCCACGACGCCACGCCAGTTGGTGAACTCGACGTCGTACCCGGCCTCTTGGAGCGTCGGCGCGTCGAGCCCGGCGACGCGTTTCGTGCCGGTGACGGCGAGCAGGCGCAGTTCGCCGGACTTGATCTGGTCGAGGTACTCGCCGACGCCGGACACCCCGAAGGCGACCTTGCTGCCGAGGATGGAGGCGAGGAGTTCGCCGCCGCCGTCGAAGGGGATGTAGTTGACGTCCTTCGGGGTGATCCCGGCGGCGCGCGCCATCAGCATGGGTGCGAGGTGGTCGGGTCCGCCGGGTGAGGAGCCGCCGCCGACCGGGAGCTTGCCGGGGTTCTTCCGCCAGGCGTCGACGAGTTCACGGATGGTCTTGTACGGCGAGTCCGCCGCGACCACGACGACGTCCTGTTCCTCGGTGAGGCGGGCGATGGGGGTCGTGTCGGCGAGCGTCCTGGGCGCGTCGTTGGAGCGGGCCGCGCCGACCACGCCGAGGCCCATCGACATCGCGAGCCGTCCGTTGCTGTGTTCGCTGACCAGGCGGGCGAGGCCGACGGTGCCGCCGGCGCCGGGGAGGTTGAACACCTCGATGTTGTGGGTGAGTCCGGCGTCCTCGGCGTTGCGGGCGGCGGTGCGGGCGGTGATGTCGTAGCCGCCGCCGGGCGAGTTGGGGACCATGAAGCGCAGGCCGGGGATCTGGGTGCCGGTCCCGGCGCCGCTGCCGGTGGCCAGCAGCGGGGGTCCGAGGAGCAGCAGGATCGCGGCTCCGAGGAGGGCGAGGGGGGTGCGCAGGCGCACGGGTGCCACCACCTGTCGTCGTACGGGGGTCGGGGTGCGGGGAGGTGAGGTGCGAGGTGTCCATAGGGTGCACGCATGTCAGGGGTCCGTCGCGCTTGCGGAACCAATGGAGGTTCTGGTCTTTGTGGTCACCCCGGTTCTTTGTGGTCACCCCGGCCGCGCGCCCCCGCCGCTACTGCCGTCACCCCAGACCGAGTTGGACCACCAGCCGTGCCACGAACGCGTCCTGCTCCGTCAGGAACTCCCCGAACGCGTCCCCCGTCAAGAACGCGTCGCTCCACCCCCGCCGCTCCAACTCCCCCTGCCACTGCGGCGTGTCGTGCAGCGCGGTCAGTGCCTGGACCCACCGCCGCCGGTCCCCGGCGCTGATCCCGGGCGGCGCCACGATCCCGCGCCAGTTGGTGAACTCCAGCTCGATCCCAGCGGACTTGAGCGTCGGCACCCCGGGGAGCGCCGCGACCGGCGAGGCCCCGGTCACCGCGAGGACCCGTAGCTGTCCGGCCTCGATCTGGTCGAGGAACTCCCCGAACCCGCTCGTACCGAACGCCACTTTCCCGTCGAGCAGCGCGGGCAGCAGCTCGCCGCCTCCCCCGTCGTACGACACGTACCGCACGTCCCGGGGCACGATCCCGACCGCTTTCGCGAGCCGCATCGGCAGCAGATGGTCGGGCCCGCCGGGCGAGGAACCGCCGCCCACGGTGACCCGCGCGGGGTCGGCCCGCCAGGCGTCGACGAGTTCCCCGACCGTCCGGTAGGGCGAGTTCTTCGGTACGACGACGGCGCCGGCCTCCTCGATCAGCCGGGCCAGCGGTGTCGTGTCGGCGACGGTCGCCTCGGGCCGCGCGAGGTGGGAGGCGCCGACGACGCCGAGGCCCATCTGGAGGGCGAGCCGCCCGTTGCCGCGTTCGTTGACGGTGCGCCGCAGGCCGACGGTGCCGCCCGCGCCGGGCAGGTTGAAGACCTGGACGTCGGACGCGATGCCGGCCCTGTCCATGACGCGGGCCATGACGCGGGCGGTGGTGTCGTAGCCGCCGCCGGGCGTGTTGGGGACCATGATGCGCAGCCCGTCGCGGGAGCCGTCCCCGCACGCGCCGGCCAGCAGGAGCGCGGGCAGGGCCAGGCGCAGGCGATTCCTCATGGCACCTCTCTTCCGCAACCCGCCGGGCGAGCGCCATGATTGTGCGCCACAGCAGCCGGTGAGATCGAGTGGGCGGTGGGTACCACGTTTCGTCGCCAGACCCTCGCGGGCGAGATGCTGGTGCTCCAGACGGCGATCGTGGTGGTCGTCCTGCTGGCGGTCGCCGCGATCTCGCTCACCCAGTCGGAGGCGACGTTCCACCGGGTGGAGGGCCGCCGGGTCGGCGCGCTCGCCGAGCAGCTCGGTGCGAACCCCCTGGTCCGCAGCCGCCTCGCGCGCCCCGCGCCGCAGGAGGCGCTCGCTCCGCTGGTCCACTCGACGCAGGCGCAGTCCGGGGTGACGTCGGTGACGGTGGCCGACGCGGGCGGCCGGATCGTCGCCGCGACGGACCCGACGCTGGTCGGCAGGCTCCTGCCGAAGGCCCGGCCGGGCCGGGGCTGGTCCGGTTCGCTGGCCCTGGACGGCAGCCGTGAACTGGTCGCCCAGGTCCCGGTGCTGGCGGAGACGCGGAGCACCGTCGGCGAGCACCTGGGGACGGTGATGGTCGGCGAGGCGTCCCCGACGGCGTGGCAGCGCCTGAGCGGCGCGTCCTCGTACCTGCTGGCCTACCTCGGCGTCGCCGGGGTCCTCGGTCTCGCCGGTTCCTGGCTGCTGGCCCGGCGCGTGAAGCGGCAGACGCTGGGCCTGGAGCCCCGCGAGATCGCCGGTCTCGCCGAGCACCGGGAGGCCATGCTGTACGGCATCGCCGAGGGCGTCGTCGCGCTGGACCCGCAGGCCCGGCTGACCCTCGTCAACGAGGTGGGGCGGCGGCTGCTCGACCTCCCCGAGGACTGCGTGGGCCAGAGCCTCGCCGAACTGGGCGTGGAAGGGCGGCTCCGGGACGTGCTCGCGGAGGGCGCCGACCGGCGGGACGAGGTCGTCGTACGGCGTGGCCGGGTGCTGGTGCTGAACCGGATGGCCGTGTCGAAGGACGGGCGGCTGCTGGGGTCGGTGACAACGCTCAGGGACCGTACGGAACTTGCCCGACTGGAGCGGGAGATCGGGGCGTTCCGCAGTTCGTCGGAGCTTCTGCGGGCGCAGGCCCACGAGTTCGCGAACCAGTTGCACACCATCTCCGGGCTGATCCAGATCGGGGAGCAGGAGGAAGTCGTCGACTACATCCGGGCGTTGAACCAGCGCCGCCAGGAGCTGGACGTGACGCTGAGCCGCCGGGTGCGGGACACGGCCGTCGCCGCGCTGCTCACGGCGAAGGCGTCGCTGGCGGCCGAACGGCGGGTCGGTCTGCGGGTGTCGGAGCGGACCTCGCTGGAGCGGCTGGCGCCCGAGGACGCCGCCGACGTCGCCACCGTGGTGGGGAACCTCGTAGACAATGCGGTCGACGCGGTCGACGCGGCGGCCTCGGGCGGCGACGATCCGTGGGTGGAGGTCGAGGTGCGGCAGGACGCGACCGGGGTGGAGATCGTGGTGCGCGACTCGGGTCCCGGGGTGGCGCCGGAGCTGGCGCGGGAGGTGTTCACGCACGGGTTCACGACCAAGGCAGCCGAGGGCGGCGAGCGCGGCATCGGGCTGGCGCTGACGCGGCTCGTGTGCGAGCGGCACGGCGGGGAGATCCAGGTCGACGGGTCGGTGTTCACGGCCCGGCTGACGGTCAGAGCGGCACAGGGAGCGAGCCGGTGATAGACGTCCTCGTGGTCGACGACGACTTCATGGTGGCCAAGGTCCACCGCACGTTCGTCGAGCGCGTCGAGCCGTTCCGGGTCGTCGGCGCGGTCGGCACCGGCGAGGAGGCGGTGCGGGCCGTCGAGGCGCTCCGCCCCGACCTGGTCCTACTCGACCTGTATCTGCCGGACGTCTTCGGCCTGGACGTCGTCTCCCGGCTGCGCGCCGCCGGTCACGACTGCGACGTGATGGTCATCAGCGCGGCCCGCGAGGCCGACACGGTGCGCGGGGCGGTGCGGCAGGGGGTCGTCGACTATCTGCTGAAACCGTTCGAGTACGAGGACCTGCGCCCGCGTCTGGAGCGGTACGCGGCGCGGCGGTCCCGTCTCCTGACGGCCGTCGTACGCGGTCAGGCGGACGTCGACCGCGTTCTCGCCGGGTCCTCCGTGCCGAACAGTGCGCTGCCCAAGGGGATGAGCGTGGAGACCGCCGAGCTGGTCGAACGCACGCTGCGGGACGCCGACGGGGTGCTGTCGGCCACCGAGTGCGCCGCGCTGACGGGGATCTCGCGGGTGAGTGCGCGGCGGTATCTGGAGTACTTCCACACGGTGGGGAGTGCGGACGTGACGCTGCGGTACGGGGTGACGGGGCGGCCGGAGCGGCGGTACGGGTGGCGGGTGTGAGCGCTACCGGCGCGGCCTGGGCGTCTCGGCCGACAGGTCGCGCCGGGACTGGGGGGCCTGGTCCACGCGTTCCGTGGGCACGCCCTCGAAGAGGCCGGTCTGGACGGCCTCTCCGACGGCGGTGACGGCGCGTCCGGCGATGTCGATCCCCTCGGGGGTGAGGTGGATCCAGGCGCTGCGGGCGTCCTCGGGGTCGGCCTCGCGGACGGCGTAGCCCCGGGCCGCCAGGCGGTGGGCGACGTTGGTGGTGCCGCCGGTGGAAAGCATGAGGAGGCGGGCGAGGTGGTTCGGCTTCATGCGGTACGGCTCGCCCGAGCGGCACAGGGCGGTCAGGACGTCGAACTCGGCGGGGTGAGCGGGAAGTCGGCGAGCGCCCGGCGCATCGCGGCGTCCGGCCCGGCGGAGAGGAACAGGATCCGTTTGGTCAGTTCCGTGGAGGCGAACACGGACTCGGGGAGTTCGGCGCGCCTGGAGTCGATCCAGGTGTCCACGCGGTCGGGTTCGGTCGTCACGTCCGGCACTGCATACGACGATCGCTGTTGATGGCTTTCTCGACAGCGATTGGCCGGGGCGCGGGCCCGTCAGGCCTCGGCGGCCAGTCCGGCGTCGTGTGCGAGGACGGCCGCCTGGACGCGGTTCGCGCAGTCGGTGCGGGTGAGGATGCGGCTGATGTGTGCCTTGACCGTGCCCGCGCTGAGGTAGAGGCGGTCGGCGATCTCGGCGTTGGAGAGTCCGGCGGCGAGCAGGCGCAGGACGTCGAGTTCGGCGGGGGTGAGGCCGGCGAGGCGGGCCTGGGCGGCCTCGGTGTCGCGGCCCGACCGGACGTGCCGGTCGAGGAGTTGGCGGGTGATGCGCGGCGCGAGGACGGGCTCACCGCGCGCCGCGAGCTGCACGGCGCGGATCAGGTCGGTGGGCCCGGTGTCCTTGAGGAGGAATCCGCTCGCGCCGGCTCGCAGCGCGCGGGTGACACCGGCCTCCTCCCCGAACGCGGTCAGCATGACGACACACGTACGCGGCGACAGCCGGGTGATGTCCTCGGCGGCTGCGATGCCGTCGCGGCCCGGCATCTGGATGTCGAGGAGGGCCACGTCGATCTCCTGGCCGCGGCACACCTCGGCGGCCTCGCGGCCGTCCCCCGCCTCGGCGACCACCTTGATGTCGTCGGCGTTCTCGAGGATCAGCCGGATCCCGGCCCGCATCAGCGCTTCGTCGTCGGCGACCAGGACTCGGATCATCGACTCAGTCTATGAGATGCCGCTCGGCTCACGAGACAGCCTGTACCCGCTCATCTGACGAACTCCGCGACCGCCAGGACCAGCAGGAACGCCACCGTCGGCAGCACGATCGTCACCGCGAGGCATCCCGATCCGAGCACGCGGGGCCAGGTCAGGATCTCGTCCGCCGCCGGGGTCCAGGCCGCTCGGCCGCCCGGGTCGAAAGCCGTCCCCGTGCCCTCCCCCGGCAGCCAGGCCGCGATGCGGAAGCCGCCGTCGGGCAGTGTTCCCGCCTCGAACTTTCCGCCGAGCAGCGAGACCCGTTCCTCGCAGCCGACCAGTCCGCTGTTGTTCCCGCCCCGGGACCGGACCCCGGTGCCCGGTGCCGCGTTCGTCACCGACACCTCGACCGCGCCGGCCGCGTCCCTGACGACCACTCCGGCCGGCGCTCCAGCCGCGTGTTTCAGCGCGTTCGTCAGTCCTTCCCGGACGACGCGGTGGATCGCCTGCCGGGTCCGGAATCCGATGTCGGCCGTGTCGGGGACGGACCAGTCCAGGTCGACGGTGCTGCCCGCTCGCCGGGACTCGGTGACGAGTGCGGTGATGTCCTCGCGTGTTCCGCGTTCCTCTCCCGCGAGGTCGGTGTGGCGCAGGACGCCGAGGATCTCGCGGAGTTCCCGCATCGCCGTACCGGCCGTGGTGCGCAGGAGTTCGGCCTGGCCGGACAGCGCGGGTGCCTGGCGGCCGGCGGCGAGTTCGAGGGCTCCGGCGTGGACGGAGATGAGGCTGAGGCGGTGGCCCAGGAGGTCGTGCATCTCGCCGGCTATCCGGTTGCGCTCCTGCATGCGCGCCGCCTCGTCGGTGAGGACGCGGGCCTGTTCCAGGTAGGCGTTGCGTTCCTTGAGGAGTCGCACCAGGGGGCGCCGTCTGCCGAGCAGCGTCCCCGCGAGAGCGGGGAGCACCAGGAGGATCACCGCCGAGGCCGCGCCGCCGCCGAGGTTCATCAGCAGGTCGCCGGACCAGATCAGCGACTTGGTGACGGTGAGCACCAGGACGAGAGCGCAGGAGATCCCGACGGTCCGCCACGGCCGTGCGACCCGGCGCGCGGCGGCGAGGACGACGAGGGGGGCGACCGCCATCGTCCACACGTTCTCGCCGACGACCAGCACCGAGGCGCCCAGGACGGCGGCGGTGGGCCGGAGCCGCCGGGCGGGGACGAGCAGGACCGCCACCGCCGCTTCGAGGACGGCCGACACCCGATGGACCGGGGGTGCGAGCAGCAGGGGCAGCAGGGAGAAGAGGGCGGCGAGCAGGCAGAGGAGCAGTTCGCGGCGGACCGTGCGCCGGTCGGCGCCGCGTACGGCCGACCTGATCGCCTCGGCTTCGTCGCGCAGCCTCGACACCCGTGCGTCCGCGAGCAGGTGACGCATGTTCTCCCTTCCGCCGCCGTTCTCCCAGGAGGAACGGTAGCCGTCGGGTGTCACGCGCCCAGCAGGGGAGTCAGGTCGGCGCGCAGGGCGGCGACGTCCAGGTCCAGGAGTCCTGCGGCGGTCTCGTCGTCGAGGAGGGCGGCCAGCATGTGGACCGTGCCGGTCGTGAGGGCGCCGTGCTCGGCGGCGGCCAGGCGGGCGACGTCGGTGACGCGCTGGGCTGCGGGGGTCAGCTCGACGGCGCCGTCCTCGGGAGCCGGCTCCTCGTCCTTGCCCGAGGTGCCGGAGGCGGGCGGGAGGGTGAGGGCGGAGGCGGTCAGGGTGTCCTGGCGTACGCCGTGCCGGCGCAGCAGGTCCACGGCGGAGTTGACGGCCTGGAGGTCATCGGGGAGTGCGAGGCCGGCGACGTGCAGGGCACGGTCGAGGGCGAGGATGCCCAGCAGTTGGTCCACCGGTCCCGCGAAGCCCCGGCCGTGCCGGGCCGCCTGCCGCTGGGCCTCGGCGTTGACCGCGCCCATGATCGGTGAGCCGTTCACACCGCTGCCCGAGACCAGGGAGCCCAGCACGCGCATCACGGGGTTCCTCCGCCTGCCGAACGCCCCGCCCATCCGCAGCACGTGGATACCGGCCGGCTCCGGGGCCTCGTCATCCGTGAGGGCGGCGAGCCTCTCCAGCGCGGCGGCCGTGTCGACGCGCTCCAGTGTCATCGCCTCCCGCGCACGGGTGCCGGGCACCTCCACCAGGGACCGGGCCACATCGCTCCGGCGCACCGCGGGCGCCCCTTCGGTGCGGGCCGACTCCAGGGCGCGGAGCAGGCAGGCACGCAACGCCCCTGTCATGCCGGGCAGTTCGGCGGGTTCGCGCTTCGCGAGGCGGTACCGCCAGCGCACCTCGCGCCAGACGGCGTCCACCTCACGGTCCTCGACGGCCTCGGCGTCGTCCTCGCTCACCCACCTTCCGCTCCCGGCGAGCGCCCGGATGTGCCCGCCGAGCGAACCGGCCTTCCGCATCCCCGAGACGATCGCCTCACCGGCGTCCGTCTCCCCCACCAGGGCCTCCAGCACCGTGTCCGTCCCCACTGCCGTCAGCTCGATCCGCACCGCCACCTTCAGTGCCCGCCCCAGCAGCTCCACGACGTCCGTGCCGAACTCCGTCGCCATTCCGTCGACCCGCTGCACCATCTGCGTCTCCCGTCCCTCGCGTCCTCATCCACCTCGAACGCTACGGACCACGCCCCGCCCCCCGCATCGGCCGAACGGCCAAGCCCCCGAGCCGATCGGCCCGAACGGGCTAGTGCCGTGTCAGGCGACGTTTGCCCGTCAAGGAGCGGCGTCCGGTGTGTGCTCTCGGCGTGCCGGCCGGAAGTCCTCGTACTGGACGTACGTGGGCTTTCGGCCGGTGCGGCGAGAGTGCGTGCCAGGCGTCGCGACGCCGCGGAGATCCATCAGAAGCGCCCTAGTCCTTCCGGCCGAGTCGGCCGGCGCAGGGTGTCCGACGCCGGTGGTCGCGGGTCACCCCTGCTGTCCGCCTTGCCGCCGGGTACGCAGCGCCCACAGATCCCGGCAGCCGTCGACGAACAGTCCCGTGCCCACCAGAGGCGCCAAGGCCGGGTACGGCTCTTTCGTGATCGCCCCGGACAGGCTGAGGATCACGATGGTCAGGCCGGACACGACCTGCGCCCCGGCGATCAGCGGCTTCCTCACCCCCGCACCAGCCTCGCCGTAACCGTCTTCGGCCGCTGATACTCATGCAGCGCCAGCACGCTCAGGTCCGTCCCGTGCCCCGACGCCCCCCGCCCGCCGTGCGGCAGCTCAGCCGTCTGTGCGAGGTGGCAGTTGAGCCACGTCTCCCCCGCGTTCAGCCGGCCGGCCAGCTCCAGCCCTGTCGTCAGGTCCCGTGTCCACACGCTCGCCGCGAGTGCCTGCGGAACTCCGTTCGCGAGGGCCACCGCCGCGTCGACGTCCTCCGCCTGCTGGACCGTCAGCAGTGGTCCGAACACCTCCTCCACGATCGCCGGGTCGTCGTCGGGAAGGTCGGCGAGGATCCGTACGGGACGCCAGTAGCCGTTCTCCTCGCCTGAGCCGAGGGCGAGTTCACCCGCGAGGGACCGTCCGGCCGCCGAGGACTTCACGATTCCGTCGTAACGAGCCGCCTGGTCCGCGTTGTTGAGAGGACCGAAGTCGCGGCCCGCTGCGCATTGCCGGGCCGCTTCGGCGAGTTCGGCGACCGTCTGTTCGTAGTTCTCGGGGAGCGTGATGATCCGTGCGGGTGCGGCGCAGCTCTGGCCGGCGTTGTAGGCGCAGGCGGCGACGAGCTGGGTCCAGGTGTCGGAGGGGGCGTCGGGAAGGACCAACGCGGGTGCGTTGCCGCCGAGTTCGAGGCTGACCCGGCGTCCGCCGGCCCGCGCGGCGACGTCGGTACCGGCGCGGGCGCTGCCGGTGAACGCGACCATGTCGACGTCCGCCGCGACGAGCAGCCGCCCCGTCTCACGGTCACCGGGAACCGTCGTCAGGACCCCCGGCCCCAGTGCCTGAGAAGCGTGTTCGGCGAGCAGCTCCAACGTGTCCGGCGTCGTCTCGGCGGGCTTGGCCACGACGACGTTCCCGGCGGCGAGGGCGGGCGCGCACCGCCAAGTGGCCATCATCAGCGGGTAGTTCCAGGGCACGACGACCCCGACGACCCCGAGCGGCTCCCAACGCACCCAGCTCTCATGCCCGTCGATCAACTGCCCGGCGGCAGGCGCGGTTTGGGCCCGCACGGCGGACGCGTAGAACCGGAACAGGTCGGCGGCCTGCGCCACTTCACCGGCGGTCTCGCTCGACGGTTTCCCGGTCCCGGCGTTCTCGCGGGCGACGTACTCGGCCGCGTTCTCCTCCACGAGCGCGGCGAGCCGCTCCAGCCGACGCGAGCGTTCCTTGGGAGTGAGCCCCCGCCAACTCGCCAGAGCCGTAAGGGCGTTGACGACCGCCTCGCGGACTTCAGACTCGCGCCCGATGGGCGAGGTGCCTCGGGTGCGGCCGGTGCGGGGGTCTATGAGGGTGGTGTTCACGTGCGCTGGTCTCCCTTTACAGGTCGTAGGCCCGGAGCCACAGCTCCAGGGTGAGGACGAGCCACAACTTGCCGCCCTGCCGGGGCAGCAGCGTGCCTTCGCCGCGCAGCCAGGTCCGTACGGTGTCGGTGCGGAACAGTCCCCGTTGCCGGGCCGCGCGTCCGAGCAGCAGGTCGCCGCCGAGGTCGCGCAGGGGTCCGCTCAGCCACTGCTGCACGGGCACCCGCATGCCGCTCTTCGGCCGGTCCACGACCGTCTCCGGCAGCAGGTCCCGTACGGCCTCCTTGAGGACCCATTTCTCCGCCGTGCCACGGAGTTTGAGGGTGGGCGGGACCGCGAAGGCGTGGTCGATCACACGACGGTCGAAGAGGGGGGCGCGGCCCTGGAGCCCTTGGGAGGCGCTGAGGCGTTCGACCTTGGTGAGGATGTGGTGGGCGCCCTTGGTGCGGAGGTTGCAGTGCAGGAGCTGGTTGAGGAGGTGCGGCATGCGGTCGGGGCCGGTGAGGTAGGGCTCGACGAACCGCTGTGGAGGCGGGGCGAGTTCGAGGGCGGCCAGCGCGTCGGCGGTGAGCAGGTCCGGGAGGTCGGTCCAGCACTTGCGGTACGAGCGCAGGTAGGCGGTGGCGCGGTCCTCCGACCAGGGCGCGCGCGAGTGCATCTCCTGGACCAGCATCGGGAGGTTCTTCGGCCCGCCGAACACCGGGTCCCCGCCCTCCCCGTTGAGGACGACCGTGTGCCCGTCCCCGGCGACCGCCTCGGCGAGCAGCAGGTTCGGGACGGTGAGCGGGTCGCCGACCGGGCTGTCGAGGAGGGCGGCGGTGTCGGCGAGCCGTGCCGCCACGGCCGTACCGGAGACCGACAGCACCCGGTGCCGGGTGTGGCAGTGGGCGGCGACGAGGCCCGAGTAGCCCAGTTCGTTGGGGAGTTCGTCGCCGAAGCTGATCGAGTACGTGTGTACGGGGTGGCTGTGCAGCTTCGCGGCGAGCGCGGTGACGAGCGAGCTGTCGACGCCGCCCGACAACAGGACGGCGACGGCCTCGGCCTCGGGCAGCCGCCGCGCGGTGGCCTCCTCCAGGAGCGTCCGCAGGGTGAGGACGGGGTCTCCGTCGGAGTCGATCCGCTCCTGCGGCTCCCAGTACACCGTCTCCGTCGTCCTCCCGTCGGCCGCGAGCCGCAGCACCCGCCCGGGCAGCACCTCCCGCACGCCCTCCAGGAGCGTCTCGTCGCCCGGCAGGTAGGCGAAGGTGAGGAAGGAGCGTACGGCGGAGAGGTTCACGCGGGTGCCGAGCGCGGGCCAGCGGCGCAGGGCGCGCAGGGAGGTCGCGGCGGCCCACGTCCCGTCTGCGCGGGCGTAGAAGAGGGTGCGGGCGCCGACGTGGTCGCGGATCAGGACGATGTCGTCGCCGTCCAGGACCGCCAGCGCGAACATGCCCTCGGCGAGCGCGACGCCCCGGGGGCCGAGGCGGGTCCAGCAGCGCAGGAGGAGTTCGCCGTCGGTGATGTCGGGCGGGACGGGGGCGTTGCCGGTGGCAAGGGCGGCTCGGAGTTCGGCGCGGTTGTGGAGGGTGACCTCGCCGACGGCCCGGCGTCCGTCCGCCTCGAACGGGCCGTCCGCGTGGCCCGGTTCGCCGGGGACGAGGCCGAGGCCCGGGGCGAGGGGGGTCACGCCCATCGCGGTGAGGTGCGCGGTGCCGGGTGCCGCGCAGACGCAGAAGCGTGCCATCGGGTGGGTGTCCTTTCCTGGGGGGAGTACGACCGGTGCGGTGGGCCCGTCACCCGAAGTCGTCGTCGCTCCAGCTCCCGTCGTCGTCCCCCCAGTCCCCGCCGTCCCACCCGCCGTCGCCGCCACCGCCGTCCCCGCCTCCGGACGACGAACTCTGCGCCTGCTGCCGCAACTCCTCTTCCTCCTCCGGCGTGAGCGACACCGGCGGCAGGTGCGCGGCCGTCACCGCGAGCCCCGCGATACCGATCCCGGCGAGCACCGCGCCCATCCGCCCGCCGAACGACGTCCGGTTGACGGTGAGCCGCTCGCCGCGTCCCCACAAGGTGCGGCCGTAGCCGATGTCCCGCCCGTACATGACCGTCCCGTCGGCGAGGACCCGCTTCACGATCCTGTCGCCGAGGAGTTCGTCGGTGCCGGTACCGCCCCGCTCGTCGCGCCACCGCACGACGCCGTCCGGCCGGCGGCGACGCCACTCCTGGCCGCCGTCCTCGTAGGTACGGTGGACGGTCCCGTCGGCCAGCAGTTCGTCGCGGTAGCCGGTCTCGCGTGGGCGGATCATGCGTGTGGGTCCTCGGTTCGGGGTCGGGTCAGGCATCGGGCCAGGTCATGAACCCGGCGGTACGCAGGTCGCGCAGCTCGCTCCAGGCGGAGGCGCGGGCGGGGCGGGGGCCCCGGGTCAGGCGCAGCACCGCCCGTACGAGCCGTGCCGGGGGTACGGCCGCGACCTCCGCGAAGCGGCCCGCCGCCAGCCAGTCCACTTCCGCCGCCTTCAGGCCGTGCGGGAGCGGGCCGATCGGGGGTACGCGGCCCGGCCTTCTGCCGGAGACGAGGTGCAGGGTCTGTGCGTGGCGGGGGACGAGGCCGAGGGAGACCACCCTCACGCCGGGGACCTGGCCGAGGGAGTCGCGCACCTTCGCGGGGAGGGTGATGCCGGTGGGGCTCGCGTCGTGCAGGACGTGCACGGTCGCCGCGCCCGCTCGGGCCAGGGCTCCTGTGAGGCGGGGGTACAGGGGGAGGTCGTCGGGTGCGGCGAGGATCGGGCAGGCCGCTTCCAGGTGGACGTGGTTGGCCAGCAGCATGCCGGCGATCTCGCGGTTCTGGCAGATCAGCAGGCGGGGTACGCCGTAGTCGTACAGGTCGGGTTCCCGTGCGGGGGCGCCGGTCGTCGGGGCGGGTTCCGCTGCGGGGAGGAGGCCCGGGAGGTCGAGGTCGTGCAGGGCTTCGGTGAAGTGGGGGAGGCGGACGGGTGGGGGCGGGCTGTACGGAACTCTGCGCAACGGGGCCGGGCGCGGGCGCAGTACCCGGCACGTCTCGTAGTACAGCTGGCGTTCCGTGAAGCGCAGGTCCCCGGGGGCGGCGGCCCGGCGCGCGGCCACGGTGATCGCGCGGCTCAGGAGTGGCCTCGGCATGTCAGTTCCCGTCCTTCTCTGAGGTCGGCCAGCTCATGAATCCCAGGGGGAGGAGGGTGGCCTGGCGTACGGCTCGTACCACTGCCGACTCCAGCAGGGCGGGTGGGACGGCGGCGAGGGGGCTGTACCAGCCTTGGCTGAGCCACTGGACCTCTTCGGTGGTCAGGTGGCTGAGCCGATCCGGGGTGGGGGTGGGCATGGGGGTGGGGGTGGCCGAGTGGCTGAGCCTCTCGGCCACTTCAGCGGCTGAGTGGCTGGACCTCTCGGCCTGCGCGGTGGACGAGTGGCTGAGCCTCTCCCCCTCGCCGGTGGCTGAGTGGCTCAGCCACTGCTCCACACCAGCGGCACCAGTGGTCGAGTGGCTCAGCCTCTCATCCACTCCCCCGCCCAACCGGCTCAGCCTCTCACTGGCCAAGTGGCTGAACCACTCATCCACCGCACCATGCAGCACCACCGCCCGCCGATTCCCCCTCACCGCCCGCACCGGCATCCCCGCGTCCACCACCACCTGCCCCGGCCACCGCTCCCGCACCTCGGCGACGAGCCGCACCCCCGACGCGCCGGCATCGTGCAGCACGACGACCGGCACCCGCCCCGACACCCCGTCGGGCCCGGCGACAAGGCGGAATTCCCAGCGGCCGGGCATCCCGTTCGCGGCGAGGAAGACGCGCGTCGCCAGGTCGGGGCAGAGGAGTTCGACCTTGCCGGCGATGCCCTCGCGGCGGGCCGCGTACGTCCGTTCGTCCACGATCCCGGGCGGCAGCCTGCCGTACGTCTGGACCCACCGGTGCCGCATCATCGACCCGAAGGCGGCCGGCGTGGGCGAGATGCTGGCGCCCGCGCCGACGGCGGGCCGGTACGGCTGCCCCCGCGCGATCCGGTAGCCGAGGACGACGAGCCCGAGGCCCGCGAGCCAGACAAGGCCCCCGGCGGGTACGTCCTTCACGGCGATACCGAGGGGGACGAGTCCGAGGGCCAGGAAGAATCCGGTGCCGCAGCCGATCCAGCCCTTGCGTCCCCGTTCCGGGGAGCCGGGCCAGGTGCGGTGGTCGGTGCGGGCCAGGTACCCGAGTTGGGTGATGGTGACCTTGCGGCGGCCGGAGTCGGTGGCGCGTTCGGCGATACGGCGGATGCGCAGGTCGTGCATGCCACGGCCGTGCACCTTGGGATCGAGGGCGAAGGCGCGCCCGCACTTGCCGCACACGCTGTTGGTGCGTTCCTTGCGCAGCACCGACTCCTGGCAGCCAGGGCAGATCACCCGCGCCCCCCGGCCCCGGTCTCCGGCACCTCGGGCCAGGTCAGGAACCCGACGGCGGCAGCCTCCCGCCGCGCCTCGACCTGCTCGACCGCCCGCGTCACGGCGGCCAGCAGCTTCGCCGGCGGCACCCCCACGAGCGGGAACCCCCACCCCCGCCCCAGCCACTTCACCTGCTCGGCGCTCAACTCCCCAGTCTCCACAAGAGACTTGATGGTGTCGGACCCCGGCCGCTCCCCCCGGACGGGTACGGCCTTCCGCACCCCGAACACGGCGTCCACCGGCACCCCGACGTCGACGACGACCCGCCCGGGATAGGCGCCACGGGCCCAGTGCGCGTACAGCACCCCGGCGGCGTCGGCGTCGTGGAGGACCAGTACGGGCACCCGGCCTGGCAGGGCGGACGGTTCGGTGACGACGTCGAGGCCCGCCGCGTCCAGGAAGACGGCGATGGACCGGTCGGGGCAGAGGACGACGGGCCTGCCCGCCGACCCCTCTCGCGGCAGCGGGGCGCGGCTGTCGTCGAGGATGCCGGACGGCAGGGAGCCGTAGACGATCCACCAGGTGGCCAGCGAGACGGTGCTGAACGCCGCCCGCTCGATCCGGGGCTTCCCCCGCCCCGCCCCCATGCCGTACGCGACGGCGAACCCGGCCGCCGCGAGGAGCGCGAGCAGGCCGATGACCTGGGCGGCGCCCACACCGTTGCTGAGTCCGAAGATCCCGGCGACCCCTCCGGCGATGAGCAGGGCGACCGCGCACCCCATCTCAACCCGGGGCTCACGCAGCGAGCGGCGCGCGAGGGCGTACCACAACTGGCCGGTGGTGCAGGGGAGTTGCCCGTTCCCCGTGAGGGCCGCCGCGACCCGGACGACCCGGAGGTCGTTGAGTTCGAGGGGGTTGGTCTTGGGGTCGAAGACGTACCGGCGCCCGCATTTGGAGCACCGGTTGTCGGGGCGTTCCTTGCGCAGGAGGGACTGCCGGCAGTGCGGGCAGATCATGTGCGGCCCTCCAGTCCTTGCGCGATGCGCCGCAGGCGGGCGGCGAGGCGTTCGCGGACGGTGGTGGTGCCGGTGCCGTGGACGCCTTGGTGGCGTTCGATGTCCCGCAGGGCGGCGGCGAGTCGGCCGAAGCCGCCGCGCCGTTCGGCCTCGTCCGCGGTGATCGCGTAGTCCTCGTGGTCGATGCCGTAGCCGGTGTTCGCGGCGAGGATGGTGAGCGGGTCGGTGTTCCGGTTGGCGAAGGAGTGCGGCATCATCTCGGGGATGCGGATCAACTCGCCGGGGGCGAGGGGGACTTCGGTGACGCGGTCGCGTTCGGCGTCGTACAGTCCGCAGGCGGCGTAGCCGAGGCTGAGGACGTGGTGCTCGCCGCCGTGGGCGTGCGGGGTGAAGGCGCTGCGCGGGCCGACGATGCCGAGTTTGACGGTGGCGTTGGAGGGGCGTTCGGGTGAGGTCTTGGCGTCGCCGACGAGGTAGTGGGCGAACTGGCCGTCGTCGATGAACCTCAACAGGTCCTTGTCGGGGCCGAGTTCGCGGGCGCCGTCGCGGTCGGCGAGGACGACGGTGCCGTCCGCGCCGATCCGGTACAGCCGGACCCCGGAGGGCAGTTGCCCCGCCCCCGCGAAACCTTCACGCATACCGCCGGACAAGCGCGCCTCCCCCATGTGCCGCTCACGTACGCGCATCGTAAGCCGCTGATCCAGAACGCGACGAGGTTGTGGACGGACCAACTTCCGGCATCAGGGCGAACTCTGGGTGAACAGCCGGGACCTCACCTGCGAGCCGGTCTCACCCTTCACGGGCGCCCACGGCTCAGCACCCCTCCCCCACGTCGTACCAGGTGCCCGCCCGCCACTCCCGCCCTTCCCACACCGCGCGCCGCTCCCCGTCGGGGTCGTTCTCCAGCCGACGGCCCTCGGCGGTGAACAGCATCGTCGCCCGCCCGGGCACCGCGTACGGCGTCCATCCCGCCGTCCCGGTCCTCACGAACTCCCCCCAGGCGGCGTGCAGTTGCCCCGCCGCGCCGGCTCCGCCCGTCCAGATCGCCGGGGAGTCGGAGCCGTGGAACGCGGGGAGCCCGCCGTACTCGGTGAGGGGACCGTCGTACCGGGAGCGCCAGACGGGAGCGTGGGTGCTCTGGGCGTCGGCGAGGCGGGTGGTGGGGACGGCGTACCGCTCGTCGGTCATGACGGCGGCCCGGTCGCCCTCGCCGTAGGCCGCGAGGATCTCAGCGCACCCGGCGGAGCCGAAGGCGTCCGTCAGAACCCGTTCGGCACGGGCGGCGGAGCCGGGGGCGCCGAGTTCGAAGAGGAGGCATTCGCTCAGGCAGTGCTGGGCGAGGAGGGGGATGCCCGTGGCGGCGCCGTCGGCGATGGCGTCGGTGGGCCGGCGGGGGATGGCGAGCCCGTCGACGGCGGGGCGCCAGACCCACGTGGCCTCCAGGCCCTGGGCGATGGCGTTCTGCGCGTCGAGGACGGCCGAGGCGGGCGCCTTCCGGGGATCGTCGGCGCCGAGTTCCTTGCGGAAGCGCTCGGCAAGGGCCCGGCTCTGTGCGGGAGTTGCGACGTGGTCGCCGCCGCTGCTGGTCGCGGCGCCGTGGATGAGCCCCCGGGTGAGCGGCGAGGCGATCAGGTTGGAGACGGACTTGGCCCCGGCGGACACGCCGTACACCGTCACCCGCCCGGGATCGCCGCCGAACGCCGCGATGTTGGCGTGGATCCAGCGCAGGGCGGCGATCTGGTCGTGGGTGCCGTGGGCGCCGGTGTGTTCCTCGTCCGGCAGGGAGAGGTAACCGAGCGCGCCGAGCCGGTAGTTGAGGCTCACGACGACGGCGCCGAAGTCCCGTGCGAATCCGGCGCCGTCGCCCGCGATGTCGTGCCCGTTGCCGACGTGGTAGCCGCCGCCGTGCAGCCAGACGAGGACGGGCGCGCGCTCGGCGCCGGCGGGGGCGGTGACGTTGAGGTACAGGCAGTCCTCGGAGGGCGGCGGTATCTCCAGGGGGCTCGCGGGGCCGGGCATGAGGGGCGGTGGCTGGATCGCGGGGTTGCCGGGGCGGGAGCCGTCGCGTACGCCGGTCCAGGGCTCGGCGGGCCGGGGCGCGCGCCAGCGCAGTTCCCCGACCGGCGGGGCGGCGTAGGGGATGCCGCGCCAGGACAGGACGCCGTCGCCGGACTCGACGCCCCGGACCGTCCCGCCGCCGGTTTCGATGATCTTCGTCATGGGAGTCTTCCGGACGCGATCCGCTGCCGTACCGGGTCGAGGGTAGCGGCCGAGGTCAAGTTCCGGCCTCGAAAGCGCTGGTCAGGGCGGCTGCCTCCCGCGCGAGGAGCAACGCCGCACGGAGCCGGCGGCCCGCCCTAGGGCCAGGCCACGTCCGTCTCCACCGACGCCGCGTAGTCGACGCCGGGCACGGCGAACCCGTACAGGCGCCGCACCTCCGCGTGGAACCAGTCGAGGGCGGCGAGATCGGCGATGGTGTCGGTCGTCGCCGCGTCCCAGCGTTCCGCGACGGCGGTCTGTACGGCGTCGGTGAGTTCCCAGGCATCGAGCCGGACCCGTCCCTCGTCGTCCAGGTCGAGCGGGGTGACGCCGGTCAACTGGTCCCAGAGGGCGGCGAGTTGGCCGATCGGCGAGACCATGTCGTCGCCGAGGACGCCGCGCAGCAGACCGGTGTAGAGGGCGATGCCGGGGATGGCCGTCGAGGACTGGGTGACGGCGGCGCCGTTCACGGAGGTGACCGCCTTGCCGCCGACCGCCTTGGCGAGCCGCTCGTCCAGGGTGCGGGCGGTGGCCTCCAGGTGGGCCTTGGCCGCGCCGATGGTGCCCTGCCGGTAGATGGCCTCGGTGAGGTGCGAGCCGATGTACGACAGGGCGGCGGTGGAGAAGCCCTCGGCGAGCAGGTCGCGCGCGCAGAGGTGGTCGATCCAGCGCTCCCAGTCCGCGCCGCCCATCACGGCGACCGTCTGCTCGACGTCGTCGCCCTCGGCGGGCGCGGTCTCGACCTCGCGGACCTCGGGAACGCCTTGGTCGTCGAAGACGAGGGTCTTCGTACGGCCTGCCTGTCCGATGGGCTTGAGGACGGACGCGTACGTCGTCCCCGTGTCGGGGTCCGTCCGGCGGGGCGCGGCGACGGAGTAGATCAGGTGGTCGAGCTTGCCGCCGAAGCGGGTCTCGATCAGGTCGGCGACCTGGTCCTTCATCCCGTCGGAGAACGCGTCGCCGTTCAGGAAGACCAGGTCTCGTCCGGCGGTGCGCGCGAGGTCTGCGGTGGCGGCGGTGCGGTACCAGCCGGCGGTGGCGGTACGGCGCTGCGTAGGGGCCTTCTCGAAGCAGACGGCGATGCCCCGGATGCCGGCGCGCTTGAGCCCTGCGAGGGTCGCCGCGAGGCCGTACCCGGCGGAGGAGCCGATGACCAGGGCGACCGGGCCGGTCTGTGCCGGGGCGGTGGCGGGGTCGGGGCACGCCTGCCACATGTCGGCGACGAGGCGCTCGCAGCCCGCCGGGTGGGAGTCGAGGAAGAGGAAGCCCCGGTTGCGGGGGGTGAGTACGCGCTCGCTCACGGATGCGGTCCTTGGGTCGACGGGGAGTCGGGTCGTCACTCCCTATCAGTCTGCGGCGGGGCGGACACGGACGGATCTCGTGCCGGACACAAGGATCTTGAGCAGGTGTTGGAGTTTCTCCACTACGCCTCTCGCCCCGAAGGGTGCGCCAGCTGCGACCGGTACGTCCAGGTCGGTGTCGGACCTCCTCGAAGAGGCTGCCGGACAGGGCACGTTCCGCGCGCTGCCGGCGTCCTGGACGATGCCGGCCGACGGACCGGGCGAAGTCTTATGTGCCCGTCGCGCCTTGGACGAATCCGCGAAGGTGCGCACGTACGGCGTCGGGCTGTTCCAGCCAGGGCTCGTGCCCGGCGTTCTCGATCCGCGTCAGTGGAAGGCCGAGCCGGGACGCGAGTGATTCGAGGGCCGGCAGCGGGCGGGGATCGTCGGCCCCGCCGAGGAGTTCCGTTCGCGCGGGCAGGTGCGCACGCAGGTCGGCGAGGTGCTCGTCCAGCGGGTCCGCGCGTCCTGCCGTGCCGAGTTCGCTGTTCATGGCCCAGTTGACGGGGCGCCGCTGCCGGGCATCCCGCGCGGCCCAGCGCCACCCGCGTCCGGGATCGGCGTGGTCGGTGAACCAGGCCAGCGTGAGCAGTTCGGCTTCCTGCTCCTCGGTGCGGCGCTGTGCCTCCTCCAATTCGCGGAGCCGCTCCTGCTGCGCCGCGGACATGCGGCGTTCGCGCTCCGCCCGGTACCCGGTGCGCCAGTCACCGACGAACGGCCCGCACATCAGCAGCAGCGCGGCGACCCGGTCGGAGTGCGCCAGACAGAACCGGCTCGCCAGGTCGGTGCCGTAGGAGTGCCCGATCAGCACGGCCTCGGGCACCTCCCACGCGTCGAGCAGTTCGGCGAGGTCGTCGACGTGCAGGGCGAGGGAATGGCGGCCCTCCCACGGGGACCGGCCGGTGCCGCGCTGGTCGTACCGGTACACGGGTGCGAGGTCCGCGATCATCGGCGCGACGTCGCCCAGGTAGTCCGGCAGACCCGGACCCCCATGGAGCATGACCACGGGCAGCCGCCGAGTCGTGTCCCCCAGCGCCGTCCAATGCACCTGCGCCCCATCGCTCATCGACGCGAGGCCCTGCGTCTCCATCAAGGTCACGGGGGAGAACCTACCGGTGCCGCTGGGGCTCCGCCGAGGGTTGGGCACGAGCTCACGGGAAGCGGGCCACTGACCTTCACCGCGGACCCCGGTACCCCTTCAACCCGTCGATGAGCTCCCCTTCGTCCCCGTCGCGCCCGCTCCCCTGCCCGCGCGAGCGCGTTCAGCAGGTCCACGTACTGCCGGGCCACCTCGTCTCCGCCGTCACCCTTGAGCGGTTCTCCGGGGATACGGCTCAGCACCAGGTATCCCTCGCCTTCGGCCCGCGGGAGCGGCGTACGGATACCGAGGCCGAGCGCGGCGGATGGCCGCCCGCGCGGGGAGGCGGCGCGCGGCGGCGTCCGTGCGGGCGTGACGGACGACCCGGTCGGGGCCGATGACGACTCGGTGGAACACCGCCTCATCGCCGGACCGCGCCAGTGCTGTGACCGGGAGCCTACGGACGGGGTCTGGTCGGTCAGTCCGGTTGTGCTGCTTGCCATCTCCAGGAGGTCTGGCGGGGAAGGCCGGCGAGTTCGCTGCGGCCGGTGCACCAGAGGAGTACCTGGGTGGGGTCTCCGGGCGGGGCCGTGGGGAAGAGGCGGGTGAGGACTGCTGCGCTCAGTGGTGCTGGGGGCAGCCAGTCCACGGACAGGCCCTGCGTGATGTCGTGGGTGTGCAGCAGGGTTTCGGCGACGCCCATCGCGGCGAACCCTCCGGGGTCGCACGGGCCCCAGTGCCAGGCCCTCAGGGCCGGGGCGGCTGTGGCCAGGGTGCTGCTGAGCAGTCCGCCGCAGGCGGTGGCGGCCTGGAGGACTTCGGCCGGTGAGGCGGTGGGGCGGACGTTCAGGTCGATGGGGAGGTAACTGTCGGTGGGCTGCGCGGCCAGCTGCGCCGCGTAGGCCAGCAGGTCGTGGCCGATGTGGGCTGCCGTCTCCCAGCAGGTCCATGCGAGCGGCCCGGCCGGCACCGTCCAGTCCTCGGCGGTGCGAGGGCCGAGCACCCGCAGCATCTCCGCCACAGCGGCGTCGACGTCCTTGTGGTCCATGCGGAGCTCCTCGCGACGGGGCCGGGCCGGTGTGTCGATCTTTCACGTCGCCGGGCGACTGGCACGTCCGCCTCTGGCAGATGCCGTTCTCGGGGTTGGGCATCGCTCGTCCTCCGCCCCCGACTCGGTGGGCGACACAGGCAGACCTGGAGCATGGACGCGACTGTGCCGCCTCCCGGCGACGGGCGCTCACGCCCCGCGCTTCGCGTACGCCGTCGCCCCGATCGCCGGGAGGAGGGTCAGGGCCAGGGCTCCCGACGTGAGGGCCAGGGTCGGGTAGCTCGTCGCCGTGACGATCAGGCCCGATGAGATGCCGCCGGTGGCACCCGCGAGGGAGATCGAGACGTCCACCAGGCCCTGGGTCTTGGCGCGGTTGGTGAGGGGGATGGACTCGGTGATGAGGGCGGTGCCGGAGACCAGGCCGAGGTTCCAGCCCAGGCCGAGGAGGGCGAGGGCCAGGGTGAGGAGGGGGACCGAGTTCTCCGGGGCCGTGGCGGCGACCAGGCCGGCGGTCAGGAGGGTGAGCGCGGAGGACGTCGCCATGCGGAGCGGGCCGAAGTGGTCGGTGAGGCGGCCGGTCAGCGGGGAGGGGAGGTACATGGCGCCGATGTGGACGGCGATGACCAGCCCGGACGCGGCGGTCCCGTGCCCGTGGTCGTGCATGTGGACCGGCGTCATCGTCATCACGGAGACCATGACGAGTTGGGTGACGACCATGATGAGCGCGCCCAGCGTGACGCCGCCTCCCTTGCGGGGTTCCGGCAGGGCGCTCACCGGCGTCTCCCCGGCCAGGGTCCGCGCCAGGACCAGCGGGTCCGGGCGAAGGCTCACCGTCAGCACCAGCGCGGCCAGCGCATACGCCCCGCCGGACAGCAGAAAGGGCCCCGCCAGCTCCGGAATCCCCAGCGCCGCCCCCACCTCCCCCATCGGCGCCGTGAGGTTGGGCCCGGCCACACCTCCCAGCGTCGTCGCGACCAGCACCGTCGACACGGCCCGGGCCCGATGCCCCGGCGCGGCGAGATCGGCTCCGGCGTACCGGGCCTGAAGGTTCGTCGCCGAGCCGGCCCCGTACACGAACATCGCGGCGAACAGCAGCACCGGACTGCCGAGGACAGCGGCGACGATCACCCCCGCCGCGCCGAGCACCCCCGTGAGATAGCCGAGCACGAGCCCGGGACGGCGCCCACGGTGGTGGGAGACCCGTCCGACGGCTACGGCGGTGAGCGCGGCACCCCCGGTCAGCAGCGCGCTCGGCAGCCCCGCGAGCCGTGTGGACCCCAGCATGTCCTGCGCCAGAAGGGCGCCCACGGTGACACCGGCGGCCAGCCCCATCCCGCTCAGGACCTGGGAGGCGACCAGTACCCGCAGGACGCGCCGCTGAGCCCGGACGGGATCCGTCGGGAGAGCCGTCGCGATGGCGGTCGTCTCCACGCCTCCCCCCTCGTGTCTCACGTCCGCTGCCCCCGATACCTCCGCAGCACCCCGGCGACCGCACACCGCAGACAGTCGTCGGCCGGCACCCGATGACACGGCACCGGCCCCCCGGCCAACGCCTCGAGTTCCGCCACCAGCCGCTCCGTACGCCTGACCTGCTCCGCGAGCACCCGCACCCGCGCACTCTGCCCGCCGACCTGCCGCCGGCTGGCGATCAACCGCTCGTACTCCGGGACGGTCAGCGCCACCGCCTCACGCCCGCCGAGGACGATCCGGCGGGGCCGTGGTGAGTTGGGCACGGGGTTCCTCCGCTCCACACCGGGGCCGGGAAACGGGAAACACGTGAGGGCCCCGCGGTCGAGGCCCTCAGGTGTCAGACGGTGACGGTCTCCCGCCGGGGCACGGGATCGGGCCGGAGCAGCCGGTGCGCCAACTCCCCGAAGGCGAGCCCGAATCCGGTCCACAGGGTCGCCTGGATGGCGAGCGCGGAGAGCCGGAACCGCCACAGGACGGTCGCGGGGAAGTCGGCGGGCACCTCGTCGACGGACGGCAGGAACGCGTACGCCAGCCCGGTCGCGGCGACGAACGCGGCCACCGCGACGACCGTCGCCCACCAGTTCCCCAGGTCGGGCGCGAGCCGCTTGCCGAGGAGGGTCGCGGCGACGGCGAGCAGGACGCTGAGCAGCAGCATCAGGAAGTACAGGGTGGTGCGCCTGCCGATGGTGTCGCCGTTGCCGACGGCGGGCGGGTTGGCCGGGTACTTGAGGAACGGGACGACGTAGACGGCGACCAGCGCGCAGCCGGAGAGGAGCAGCGCGGTGGCCCGGGGGCTGAAGCGTCCGACCCGGCCGAGGGCGAAGCAGTACGCGAGGGCCGCGATGCCGCCGAAGGCGACGCCGTAGAGGAGGACTCCGGTCGCGAGTCCTGCGGTGGACTGGAGGGAGCGGGAGACGAGTTCGACCTCGTGGCCGTGCTCGTGGGAGTGGGCCTCCTCGAAGCCGATCGCCTTGTCGACGGAGGGCTCGCCGAGGAAGTAGGCGACGATCAGGGCGAGCACGCCGGCCGCGAGACCGGCGAGCATGCCCCGCACGAGCAGGTTCCGTACGGTTGCGGAGTTCATGGGGGTGTCGGCGTCCCTCGGGTCAGTGGCAGGGGAAGCCGAGCAGGTGGCGGGCGTCGTGCACCCACTCGTGGACCTCTTCGCCGGAGAGGAGTGAGGTGGCGCCCTGCTCGGCGCCGACGAAGTACAGCAGGATCAGCATGAGGACGCCGAAGAAGACGGCCCAGGGGGCGATGGCCTTCAACGGCAGCTTGAGCGGGGTGGTGGCGGTGGTCGGCTGGGCGACGTGCTGCGCCATGCAGGGCCTCCTTCGGGAGTTCGCGTCCCGTCTCGGTGGTGCTCCGTACGACGGCTACGGGTCTGACTCACCTCTGCCTCACGGAGTGAGGAGGGGCACACAGTGGCGCGACCGTGCCGGGATTCCACCGGCTTCCGTTCTGCCGTCGATGTCGGAGCGACGATACCGCGTGACGTGTACCCGACCAACCCCGCGTCACCAGGCACTTTCCTCGACGCACCGCCGTACGACGCCTTCTCTGCCCGCGCGGCCCCCGTTCACAGGTCAGATCGGCCTGAGGTTCAGCTCCACGGGCGAGCGGTCGCAGTGCAGGACGCCGTCGACGACCGTGGCCGTGGCGACCTGGAGGGAGGACCGGCGGGTGCGGTGGGTGCCGTCGTCGTCGGTGATGCCGGGCGGGCGGCCGGGGTGGGTGAAGTAGAAGACGTACGCGGTGTCGCCCTGGACGACGACGTCGGCGTGGTGGGCGATGTTGCCGTCGTCGACGCGGTGGCCGGGGGTGTCGAGGACGAGGCCCTGGTACTCCCAGGTGGTGAGGTCGTCGGAGCGGAAGACGCCCTGGCCGCGCCATTCGTCGACGAGCATCCAGTGGGCGCCGCCGAGGGTGAAGACGTTGGGGCCTTCGTGCGGGCGGTGGTCGAGGACGACGCCGGTCGGCTTCCACTCGTACAGGTCGGGGCTGTCGGCGGCGCAGGTGGCCGAGCCCCTGGTCTCGTCCTTGAACCACATGCGCCAGCCGCCGTCGGGCAGGGGGTGGACGCAGGCGTCGATGACGCGCTCGGAGTCGAGGTCGAGGGGGCCGTGGTGGGTCCAGGCGAGGAGGTCGGGGCTGGTGTAGTGGCGGATGCTCGCGGGGGCGGCCCAGGAGTCGGGGACGCCCCGGATGTAGCTGACGTACAGGTGGTAGAGGCCGTCGTGCCAGATGATCTCCGGTGCCCAGAAGGTGTTGCGGCCCCACTCGGTGTCCAGGCCGGGGAGGGTGCCCCGGTAGGTCCAGGTGCGGCCGGCGTCGGCGGAGACGGCGACGCCGAGGTCGGTGCCGTGGACCCAGGCGGCGCCGGGGCCCTGCGCGGTGGTGCGGCGGTTGGTGTAGACCAGCCACCATTCCTCGGTCTCGCGGTTCCAGACGGCCGTCGGGTCGGCGGCGCCGTCGTGGACGGGGTCGCGGAAGAGGGGCGCGCGGTTCATCGGGTCTCTCCTTGCGGGCCGCCGGTCGACTCGCGGATCACGAGCGTGAAACCGCTCACGAATTCCTCGTACCGGGGCGGGGGTTCGTGCTGGTCGATGCGGGTGAGCAGGAGGGTGACGGCGCGTTCGGCCATGCCGTCGTGGTCGGGGTCGACGCTGGAGAGGGACGGGACGAGGTACGCGCTCTCGGCGATGTCGTCGAACCCGATGACCTTGACCTGGCCGGGCACCTGTACGCCGCTGTCGGCGAGGCCGCGCAGGACGCCCATGGCGAGGGTGTCGGTCACGCAGAACACGCCGTCGAAGTCCAGGCCCCCGGCGACCATGTCCCGCGCGCACCGGGCGCCCTCGGCGAGCCCTAACCGGCCGACCTCGCGGACCAGCCCGGGGTCGTACGGCACCCCCGCGTCGGTGAGGGCCTGCCGGTACCCGGCGTGGCGCAGGCTGGACGTGTCGATCTCGGCCGTCTGTCCGCAGACCAGCGCTATCCGTCGGCAGCCCCGCTCGACGAGGTGGGCGACGGCCGCCCGGGACGCCTCCAGGTTCGGCATGCCGACGTGGTCCACGGGCCCGCCGACGATGCGGTCGCCGAGCACGACCACGGGGTGCTCGACGGTGAGGCGCTCGGCGTCGGTCTGCGCCAGGCCGACGGCGCTGAGCAGGAGGCCGTCGTAGAGGCGGTTGCGGGAGAGGGAGAGGGCGTCGAGTTCGCTCTCCCGCGTGGCGCCGGTCTGTTCGATGCCGACGCGCAGGCCGTGGCGTCCGGCGGCGGCGATGACGCCGGCGGCGAGGCGGCTGTAGTACGGGCTGTCGACCTCGGGCACGGCGAGGCCGATCGTGCCGGTGCGGCCCTTGCGGAGGTTGCGGGCGGCGACGTTGACCCGGTAGTCGAGCCGGGTCATCGCCGCGAGGACCCTGTCCCGGGTCTCCCGCCGTACGTGGGGGTGGCCGTTGATGACGTTGGAGACGGTCATCGCGGACACCCCGGCCGCCTTCGCCACGTCCTGGATGGTCGCCACGGGTCAGTTCAGCGGGGCCTGGAACGTGAGGAAGGAGTGCGGCGGCAGGGTGAGGGTCAGGCCGTCGTCCGTCGTCTTCACCCCGTCGAAGGGGCGCGGCGCGACCGTGTCCCGCCGCTCGGGCGTGTTGTGGTCCTCGATCCGGCCGGCCGTCAGGAGCCGGGCGACCGGGGCGCCGAGGGTACCTCCCCGCAGATCGAGGGTGACCTCGGCCGGTTCTTCGGCGTCGAGGTTGGAGAGGGAGACGAGGACCTTGCCGTTCTTGACGCTGGCGGAGACGGAGACGGTCGTGAGTTCCGTCCCGGCGACGGTGCGTCGGGCCTCGTCGGCCTTGAGGTGGACTGCGAGTGAGGTGGCGTCCTGGTGGTCCTTGTTCATCTCGAACACGTGGTACGTCGGAGTGAGGACCAGTTGGTCGCCGTCGGTGAGGATCATCGCCTGGAGGACGTTGACCGTCTGGGCGATGTTCGCCATGTGCAGGCGGGCCGCGTGCTTGTGGAAGATGTCAAAGTGCGTGCTGGCAACGAGCGCGTCGCGCATGGTGTTCTGCTGGAAGAGGAAGCCCGGGTTGGTGCCCGGCTCGACGTCCCACCAGGTGCCCCATTCGTCGAGGACCAGGCCGACCGTGCGCCCACGGTCGTAGATGTCCATCACGGTGGAGTGTCCGGTGAGGATGTCGTCGATGCGGCGGGCCGCGAGCATCGTGCGGTAGTAGTCGTCGGTGTCGAAGTCGGTCGCGCTGCCTTTCGCCTCCCACGGTCCGGCCAGTGTGTAGTAGTGAACGGACACGCCCTGGAAGAAGTTCCTGGGCGTCGCGTCACATCCGAAACAGCTGATCTGCTGCATCAGCGTCTCGGTCCACTTGTAGTCGGCGTCCGAGGCGCCGGAGGCGATCCGGTACAGCTTGTTGTCGCCGTGGTCGCGGCAGTACGTGGCGTACTGGCGGGCCAGGTCGGCGGAGTACTCGGCGCGCATGTTGCCGCCGCAGCCCCAGGTCTCGTTGCCGATCCCCCAGTACCTGACCTTCCACGGCTCCTCGCGGCCGTTGTCCTTGCGCAGCCGCACCATCGGGCTGTCGCCGTCGCGGGTCAGGTACTCGACCCACTCGCTCATCTCCCGGACGGTCCCGGAGCCGACGTTCCCGCTGATGTACGGCTCCGCGCCGAGGAGTTCGCACAGCGCCATGAACTCGTGGGTGCCGAAGTGGTTGTTCTCCTCGACGTTCCCCCAGTGCGTGTTGACCATCCGGGGCCGCTCCTCGCGCGGCCCGATCCCGTCCCGCCAGTGGTACTCGTCCGCGAAACACCCGCCGGGCCAGCGCAGGTTGGGAATGTTCAGCGCGCGCAGTGCCTCGACGACGTCGAGCCTGATCCCGCCCTCGTTGGGTATGCAGGAGTCCTCCCCGACCCAGAACCCGCCGTAGATACAGCGCCCGAGGTGCTCGGCGAAGTGACCGTAGAGGTGCCGGCTGATCGTCGGCCCTTCGATGTCCAGGTTGACGACGGCGGTGGCGTTGGGCACAGCTGCTCCCCGGGAGGTATGCGGTGACTTGTACGACGTCGAGGTGATCGTTTGTAGCGATAAAAAGCTGCCATCGCGCCAGCGGGAGCGTCAAGGTCACCCGGCCCCACGGGAGTCACGGAAACTTTCGCTCCCGCGACGATCCCGTCCGGCACCGCGAACGGCCGGCGAAGCGCTCCCCGCCGGCCGTCCCGCGATCCGCTCAGGTCAGCTCTGCCGCCACCAGCTCCGCCGCGCGCGCGACCAGTTCGTTCTTCGAGGGCCCCTCGGCCGCGTACGTCGTCGTCAGCACCGCGATCACCAGCGGCGCCCGGCCGGGCGGCCACACCACGCCGACGTCGTTGGCGACGCCGTACGAACTTCCGCCGCCCGTCTTGTCGGCGAGGGTCCAGTCGGCGGGG
The DNA here is from genome assembly GCF_055409605.1 of Streptomyces saintjeani. NCBI lineage: Bacteria > Bacillati > Actinomycetota > Actinomycetes > Kitasatosporales > Streptomycetaceae > Streptomyces > Streptomyces saintjeani. Next base: position 83,558 of record NZ_CP189624.1, read on the forward strand.
AGCCCGGCGCGGAAGCGCGTGACGTTGGTGGAGTTGGCGATCATCCAGGAGGTGAGGCGGGTGCGGCCGGCGGGCGGGAGGACGTCGCCCAGGAGGAACTGCGCGTAGGTGCGGGCGATCGCGTGGGGTGTCGTCGTGTCCGTCTTCCGCCAGGGTTCGGCGGAGTTGAGGTCGGGCTCCCAGCGGTCGAGGCGGGTCACGGGGTCGCCCAGGGAGCGGGCGAAGCGGGTGACGGCGGTGGGGCCGCCGAGTTCGCGCAGGAGGAAGTTGGCGGCGGCGTTGTCGCTGTGGGAGACGGCGGCGGCGCAGAGTTCCCCGACGGTCATGCCGGTGTCGAGGTGCTTCTCGGTGACCGGCGCGTATCCCGAGTCCGTCAGCTCCTGCCGCGTGTAGTGGATGCGCCGCGTCAGGTCCACGCCGTCGCGCAGGACGGCCGCCGCGGCCGGCGCCTTGAACACCGAGCACATCGGGAACCGTTCGTCCGCACGGTGCGTGAGCGTCCTCCCGGTCGCCGTGTCGTGGGCGAAGACGCCCAGCCGGGCGGCGTACTCCTGCTCCAGGCCGGCGAAGACGTCCCTGGTGGCGGCGTGGGCCGAGGGCGCCACCGCCGCCGTCAGGGCCGCTCCGGCGCCCAGGGCGAGGAGGGTGCGGCGTCGCGGAGTGTTCGTTCGTGCCATGGTCGTCCGTCCTCACGGTCGTTGATCTTGGCTCAGTCGTTCAGGACGCGACCTCGGAAGGAACAGTTTCGATCATCGCGGACCCTGATGGAGAATCCCTGAACATGTCGATCATTCATCGCACCTGGCTCAAGCCGACCAAGCCCGAACTCCTCACCCCGTGGCTCCCCACGCGCGCGTGGTACCAGGGCGGTACGGCCACCCCGCGGCTCGCCAAGGCCGGGGGCTTCCGTCTCGACGACCCCGAGGGCGAGGTCGGCATCGAGTTCTTCGTCGCCACCGACGCCGAGGGCCCGCACGCCTACCTGGTCCCCCTCACCTACCGTTCCGCCCCGCTCCCCGGCGCGGACCACGCGCTGATCACGACCCTGGAGCACGGCGTCCTCGGACAGCGCTGGGTGTACGACGGCGTCCACGACCCGGTGCTGACCGGCGCCCTGGCGGCGTTCTTCGAGGGGCGCATCCCGGCCCAGGCCCAGAGCACGAGCGACGCCCTGGACGAGGAGGTCACCCACGCGTACGCGGGCGGGGCCCCGCTGCTGGCCGGCGAGGTGACGGTGACCGAGACGGCCGGGGGCACGATCCTCACGACGCCGGAGGGCCCCGCCGTCCGCTTCAACCGGCTCCTGACCGCCGTGGCGGACACCCCTCCGGCGGACGCGCTCGGCCATGTGACCGGCGCGTGGACCGACCTGGAGGGCAACCGGGTGCGCGGAGTGTTCGCGGTGGTCGAGGCGCGGGCCTGACACGGCCTTCGGCGGGCGGCGCAGCACGTGCCGGCGGCGGCGCTCCGGCCGAAGCACAGCGCACACCGGCAGCGGCACGCCGTCTGAGACGCACCGCAGCGCGCCGACCGGCCTCACCCCCCGGTCGGCATCCCCTCCGCCATCGAGTACACCGTCCGCGCGTGCAGTTCGAACATCCCGACGAGATCGATGTCCCCGCCGATCTCCTGCTGGACGAACAGCCCGTCGGACCCGGCGACGGCGTACGTGACGAGGACGGCCACAGCGCTCTCGTCCACCCCCGGGAACAGCGTCCGCACGACTTCGGCGATCCGCTGCCGCGCCGCCTCCCGGACGTCCAGGTAGACGCCCCGCCCCCGGGGTTCGACCGGCCGCCGCTCCAGCGCGAGCATCAGCCCGAGCCGCACGAAGTCGGGCGCGTCGAGCAGGGACCGTGCGATGTTCGCGGCCATGGTCGTGACCCGTTCCAGCGGGGTCCCCGCGTCCTCGCCGGGCAGTTCGACGGCCGTCAGCCAGGTCTCGAAGCTGCGCTCGATGACGGCGGCGATCAGGTCGTCCTTGTCCTTGAAGTGCCAGTAGATCGAGCTGGCGGGCAGCCCGCACCGGGCGCTGACGGCCGCGATCGACGTGCCCTCGTACCCCCGCTCCCCCGCGATCTCGACTGCCGCGTCGAGGATGCGCCGCCGCGACTCCACTCCGTTGGCACGCTGCTTGCGCTCGGGTCTCCCCCGGGTCATTCCGTGATTCTCCGTCTCTCAGAGGCGTACACCTCACTTTTCGGGGTACGCGTCGACGATCACCGCACTCTAGTCGGCCCGTGCGCCCGCTGACGATTTCCGGCCGCGTACCCCCATGAACATGGAGGGCGGGCGACTCGTTCCAGGCCCAACTCGGGGAGTCCTCACGGACGTTGGGCGTGTTCGTCGGCCTTTCGGAAGGGCCCCGCCTCACCCCGGGGCCGGCTCACCCATCAAGCATTCCGGTAAATATCGTCACGCAACGTGATCGCGGAGGCGGGGCACATCGCCGCCGCCTCCCGCGCCGCAGCCTCGTCCGACGAAGCCGGCGTCTCGGTGAGCAGCACCACGACCCCGTCGTCCTCGTCCTGGTCGAACACCCCGGGCGCGACGAGGACGCAGTTCCCGGCGCCGCAGCACAGCGAACGGTCGACGGCGACTCTCACCACGTGACCGGCACTTCACTCAGCCCGCCCACCAACAGCCCCTCCAGGCGCCGCAGTTCACCGACCGGTACGGCGAGCCGCAGCGCGGGCAGCCGCCTGAGCAACACCTCCAGGGCGACCTGGAGTTCGGTCCGCGCGAGGCTCTGTCCCAGGCAGGCGTGCGGGCCAGCGCCGAACGAGAGGTGCGGGTTGGGGCTGCGGGACAGGAGCATCAGGTCCGGGTCCTCGAAGGCCGCCGCGTCCCGGTTGGCGGCGGGCAGGGCGCACACGACGGTGGCGCCACGCGGCAGCACCGAGCCGCCGACCTCGACGTCCTCGGTGAGGTAACGCCGCAGCCCGAAGCCGAGGTTGACGTCCAGGCGCAGCGCCTCGTCGACGGTCGTGCGCACCAACTCCGGCTCGGCCAGCAGGAGTTCCCACAGTTCCCGGTCGGCCAGCAGCATTGCGACGGTCTTGCCGATGGCGTTGGCGGTCGTCTCGTGTCCGGCGACGAGCAGTCCCATGCCGGTGCGCAGCAGCCAGGCGTCGGTCACGTCCGGCTGGTCGGCGATGAGCATGCTGATCAGGTCGTCGCCGGGGTGCTCGCGGACGTGCGTGATGTGCCGGGACATGTACGCGTCGAACTCCTCGTACGCCGCCGCGCTCTCCTCCTTCGTCCACCGGCTGACGTTGAGGAAGGCATCGGACCAGTGCGCGAAGCGGTCGCTGTCCTCGGCGGGGACCCCGAGGATCGTACAGATCACGTACACGGGCAGCGGGAACCCGAACGCGCCCTTCAGGTCGGCGGGTTGGCCCTGCGCGGCCATGCTGTCGACGAGCCGGTCGGCCCGCTCGGTGATCGCGGGGCGCAGGGCGGTCATGCGTTTGGCGGTGAAGTACTTGCCGACCTGCCGCCGCCAGCGCTGATGGCCTTCACCCCGGTCGGGTATGACGTCCTGGAGTTCGCCGTCGACGACGGGGCCGCCCCCACCCTCGGGGGCGAGCCGGGCGGCGCCGTCCCCGGCGGCCGGGCGGGCGAAGCGGGGGTCGGAGAGCAGGGTGCGTATGTCGTCGTAGCGGGTCAGGAGCGTCGCCTCGTCGCCGCTGGGGAGCCGGACGGACGCGACCGGGCACTCACGGCGCAGGTCGGCCCAGGCGGCGGGCGGTTCCAGGGGGCCTTCGGCAGGTAAGGGGAGTCGGAGCTCGGTCATCGCGCACCTCCGTGGGGCGCTGTCGACGCTACGCAGGTGTGCATGATGCAGCAAGGAGCGGTTCGGCCGTCGTACGACGGGGTCGCGGCGGGGTCCGTGTACGGTCCACCCGTGGACTACCCGAATGATCAGCACCCCGGCGCTCCCGTCCGCGCCGGTGTCCCCGAGCACGGCCGTGTGCCCAAGTACTACGCGGTCAAGGCCCGTATAGACGACCTCGTGAGCGACCTCGGCGAGGGTGGTGTCATCCCCACCGAGCGGGATCTCTCCGAGCGGTACGACGTGGCGCGCGAGACGGTGCGGCAGGCACTGCGGGAGTTGCTGCTGGAGGGCAAGCTGCGCCGGCAGGGCCGGGGGACCGTCGTCGCGGGGCCGAAGCTGGAGCAGCCGCTCGCGCTGGCCAGCTACACGGAGGGCGTGCGCAGGCAGGGCCGGACGCCGGGCCGCAGCCTGGTCGCCCTCGACCGGTTCCCGTGCCCGGCGCCGCTGGCCGAGGAGACGGGGCTCACGCGCGGCGAGCCGGTGTGGCACCTGGAGCGGGTCCTGCTGGCCGACGACGAGCGGGTGGGCCTGGAGAGCACGTACGTCTCCGTCGCCCGGCTCCCGCGCCTGGACGCCGAGTTCGACCCGGACTCCTCGTTCTACGCCTACATGGGCGGCCAGGGCATCCGGCTCGGCCAGGCGGACGAGCGCATCGAGACGGTGCTGGCGACGCCGCGCGAGGCGCTGCTGATCGGGACTCCCCCGGCGCTGCCGATGCTGCTGATCCACCGGGTGTCGCGGGACGCGGAGGGCAGTCCGCTGGAGCGGGTGCGGAGCCTGTACCGGGGGGACCGGTTCTCGTTCTCGGCGCACCTCAAGAACTGAAATAACCCCCTTCACACCCCCTCCGATCATCACGAAAAGATAACGGGTCTAGCCCAAATGTGATGGCCGGTTCATGCTCACGTCGTCAGCCGGACCCTTCCGGTTTCCGCACAGCGAGGAGCGTGGCGGTCGTGAGAGTGATAGTCGTCGGAGCCGGCGTGGTGGGCACCCTGCACGCCTGGCAAGCACTGGAACGCGGCCACGAGGTCGTACAGATCGAGCGCGAGGCGGAGGCCCGGGGCGCGTCGCTGCGCAACTTCGGGCTCGTCTGGGTCAGCGGACGCGCGGACGGCGAGGAGCTGTCGGCCGCGCTGCGCGCGAGGGAGCTGTGGGAGGGGATCGGCGAGCGCGTCCCGGCGCTCGGCTTCCGTGCGAACGGTTCCCTGACCGTCGTACGCGGCGGCCTCGAACGCGCCGTCGCCGAGTACGCGGCGGCGCGGGGCGACGCGGACGTGCGGGGGTACGAGCTGCTGATGCCGGGCGAGGCGCGGGCGCTGAACCCGGCGCTGCGCGGGGAGTTCGACGCGGCCCTGTACTGCGCGCGGGACGCGGCGGTCGAACCCCGCACCGCGCAGCGGGCGTTGCGCGCCGAACTCCTCAAGTCCCCCCGCTACACGTTCCTCCCGGGCCGCGAGGTCCGTGAGGTGACCGGCGAGCACGCGGTCCGCGACGACCACGGCGACGTGCACACGGGCGACGCCGTCGTCCTGTGCACCGGCGCCTGGCTGGGCGGCCTGGTGCGGGAGCTGGCCGGGCCCGGACTCCCCGTGCGGCGCGTCCGGTTGCAGATGATGCAGACCGCGCCGCTCGGCGAACCCCTGACCACCTCGGTCGCGGACGCGGACAGCTTCCGCTACTACCCGGCGTACGCCTCCCCCGCCCTGGACGCCCTCAACTCCCGCCGGCCGCAGCCCGGTACGGCGGCCGAGCACCGGATGCAGCTCCTCATGGTGCAGCGCGCGGACGGCGGCCTGACCGTCGGTGACACCCACGAGTACGAGCACCCCTTCTCCTTCGACACCGTCGAGGACCCCTACGAGCACCTGACCGGCGTCGTCGAGTCCCTCCTCGGCCGCCCCCTCCCGCCGATCCGCCGCCGCTGGGCGGGCGTGTACGCGCAGTGCCTCGACACGAGCCGTGTCGTGCACCGCCAACAGGTCCGCGACGGCGTCTGGCTGGTCACGGGCCCCGGCGGACGCGGCATGACCTGCGCGCCCGCCATCGCCGAGACCACCGCAGACCAGTTGGGCTGGTGACTGACATGACCACCGACATCCGCCTCGTCGTCCTCGACATGGCCGGTACGACCGTCGCCGACGGCGGCCTGGTCGAACGCGCCTTCACCACCGCTCTGGGCTCGCTGGGCCTCGACCCCACCCCCGACCGGCTCGCCTACGTCCGCACCACGATGGGCGAGTCGAAGATCTCCGTCTTCCGGCACCTCCTCCGGACCGAGGAGACCGCCCAGCGCGCCAGCACCGCCTTCGAGCAGGCGTACGGCGACCTCGTCGCGGACGGCCTGATCGCCCCGCTCCCCGGCGCCCGCGAGGCCATCGAACAGCTCGCCGCCGAGGGCCGGACGGTCGTCCTGACCACCGGTTTCGCCCGCGTCACCCAGGACGCGATCCTCGACGCGCTCGGCTGGCAGGGCCTCGCGGCGCTCACCCTGTGCCCGGCGGACGCGGGCGGGCGCGGGCGGCCGTACCCCGACATGGTCCTGGAGGCGTTCGTGCGGACGAAGGCCGCCGAGGACGTCCGGCAGGTCGCGGTCGTCGGGGACACCTCGTACGACGTGCTCAGCGGGGTGCGCGCCGGGGCCGGGGTCGTCGCGGGGGTGCTCACCGGGGCGCACGACGCTCAGGCGCTGCGGGCGGCCGGGGCCGGTCATGTGCTGGGCTCCGTCGCCGAGTTGCCCGGAGTCCTGACGTGATCCGCTTCGACTCCGTGAGCGTCGCCTACGAGGGGAACACCGTCCTCGACGCGCTCGACCTGACCGTCGAGCCGGGTGAGGTGATGGCGCTGCTCGGGCCGTCCGGGTCCGGGAAGACGACCGCGCTGCGGGCCGTCGCCGGGTTCGTGCGGCCTTCGGCGGGGCGGGTGTTCCTCGGCGAACGGGACGTGACCGACGTGCCGCCGTACCAGCGGGGCATCGGGATGGTCGTCCAGCAGTACGCGCTGTTCCCCCATATGCGGGTCGAGGACAACGTGGCGTTCGGGCTCAAGGCGCGTCGCGCCGACAAGAGCGAGATCCGGCAACGGGTCGGTGAGGCGCTGGAGTTGACCGGGATGGGGGCGTACGCGCGGCGCCGTCCCCGGGAGTTGTCCGGCGGCCAGCAGCAACGCGTCGCCATCGCGCGGGCGTTGGCGATCCGCCCCGAGGTGCTCCTCCTGGACGAGCCGCTGTCGGCGCTGGACGCCCGGCTGCGGTCCGAGATGCTCGCCGAACTCGCCCGGCTGCACCGGGAGTTGCCGGACGTGACGATCCTGTACGTCACGCACGACCAGGTCGAGGCGCTGACGCTGGCGGACCGGATCGCGGTGCTCGACCGGGCCCGGTTGCAGGCGTGCGGGACGCCCCGGGAGCTGTACCGGGCGCCGGGGGACGAGTTCACGGCGTCGTTCGTGGGCGGGGCGAACCTGCTGCCGGTGCGAGTGGCGGACGGGGTCGCGGAGTTCGCGGGGACGCGGATGGAGGTCGCCGCGAAGGGCGTGACCGGTCCGGCGACGCTGTGCGTCCGGCCGCATCTCGTCGGGCTGGGCGAGGGGCCGAACCAACTCACCGGCCCCGTACGGGAGATCCAGTGGCGCGGCGCCACGCACCGGCTGTACGTCGAGGTCGCCGGGCACACGGTCATGGCCGACGTACGCGAGCTGCGGGACCCTCCGGTCCACGGCGCGCACGTCACCCTGCACTTCTCCCCCGAGGACGCGGTGCTGCTCCATGACTAGACGCCTGCTGTGGACCCTGCCTCCGGTCGCCCTCCTCGCCGTCTTCTTCCTCTATCCGCTGGCCCTGGTCGTCCAGCAGTCCTTCCAGCCCGACTCCGGCGGTACATCCCTCCAGCCGTACACGGACGTCTTCGCCTCGGAGGCGTTCCGGCAGGCGCTGTGGACGACCGTGTGGCTGGCGCTCGCCTCCACCGCCGGGTGTCTGGTGCTGGGGTTCTTCCTGGCGCTGGTCATCGCGTTCGTCCCGTTCCCCGGGGCGAAGGCGGTCGCGCGGTTCGTGGACGTGTTCCTGTCCTTCCCGTCGTTCCTGATCACGCTCGCCCTGCTGTTCATCTACGGCACGACCGGCATCGTCGGCTCGTTCCACTTCCTGACCACGCCCTGGGGTGTGCTGCTCGCGGAGGTCACGTACTTCACGCCGTTCGTGATGCGGCCCCTGCTCGCGGCGTTCTCGCAGCTCGACACCGCGCAGATAGAGGCGGCGTCGAGTCTGGGTGCGCGGGCGCCGAGGATCGTGCGGCGGGTGATCCTGCCCGAGGCGCTGCCCGCGCTCGCGGCCGGCGGGAGCCTCGTCCTGGTGCTGTGCCTCAACGAGTTCGGGATCGTGCTGTTCACCGGGGCGAAGGGTGTGACGACCCTGCCGCTGCTGATCTACAGCAAGGCGATCCTGGAGTCGGACTACGCGGGCGCGTGCGTGGTGGCGGTCGTCAACGTCGTGCTGTCCGTGGGGCTTTACGCGGTGTACCGGGTGGTGAGCCGTCGTGCTGGCGCATAGCCGTGGGGCCAGGTGGGCGGTGTGGGCGGTGTTCTTCGTCCTGTTCCTGCCGTTGTTCGCGCTGCCTCTCCTCGTCATCCTCGGCGCGTCGTTCGCGACGCACTGGTCCGGCGTCCTGCCATCGGGGCTGACGACCGCCAACTACCGTTCCGCGACGAGCGGCGACTCCCTCAAGGCCCTCACCACGAGCCTGTTCACGGCGACCGCCGCGAGCCTGCTGGCGCTGGCCGTCGGAACCTGGGCCGCCCTCGCCGGGGCCGCGCTCAAGAAGCGTCAACGGCGGTTCCTGGACGCCCTGTTCGTGCTGCCCGTCGCCGTGCCGTCGGTCGTGGTGGGGCTGGCGGTGCTGGTCGCGTTCTCGAAGCCGCCGCTGCTGCTGAACGGCACGCGGTGGATCGTGATCCTCGCGCACACCGTGCTGGTGGCGGCGTTCGCGTACCAGTCGGTGTCGGCGGCGCTGACGCGGCTCGACCCGGCGTACGAACAGGCGGCGGCCTCGCTCGGCGCGCGTCCCTCGTACGTGCTGTGGCGGGTCAGGCTGCCGCTGCTGCTGCCGTCGCTCACCGCCGCCGTGGGCCTTTGTTTCGCCCTGTCCATGGGCGAGTTGAGCGCCACGGTGATGCTGTATCCGCCGGACTGGACCCCGCTGCCGGTCCTGATCCACTCCGCCACCGACCGGGGTGCCCTGTTCGCGGGGTCCGCGCTCGCGGTGGTGCTGATGGCAGCCACTCTGCTCGTCCTGTTCGCCGTGTCCCGGGTCCGTACAAGAGCGTCGTACCGCTGAACATCTGGAGTCCAACCGCCATGCCCCGTAACGCCGTCAAGCTCAGCATCGCCGTGTCCCTCCTCGTCCTCGCCTCCGCCTGCGGGACCTCTGCCGCCTCCTCCGACGCCAAGGTCGTCACCGTGTACAGCGCCGACGGCCTCAAGGGGGAGAACGGCGACGGCTGGTACGACAAGGTCTTCGCCGACTTCACGAAGCGGACCGGTATCAAGGTCGAGTACGTGGAGGGGGGTTCGGGCGAGATGGTGCAGCGTGTCGTCCGCGAGAAGAGCAACCCGCAGGCCGACGTCCTCGTCACGCTCCCGCCGTTCATCCAACAGGCCGACGGCAAGGGCCTGTTGCAGAAGTACGCGCCGCAGGGGTCGGACACCGCGACCAGGGCGGCCGACGGGACCTGGACCTCTGTCGTCGACAACTACTTCGGGTTCGTCTACGACAAGAAGGAGTTGAAGCAGCCGCCGACGACGTGGCAGGAGCTTCTCGACGGCAAGTACAAGAACAGGCTCCAGTACTCGACGCCCGGTGTCGCCGGTGACGGAACGGCCGTGCTGGTCAAGGCGATGCACGACTTCGGCGGTGAGAAGCCCGCGCTGGACTACCTCAAGAAGCTCCAGGCCAACAACGTCGGCCCCTCCGCCTCGACCGGCAAGCTCGCGCCCAAGGTCGACAAGGGTGAACTCCTCGTCGCGAACGGGGATGTGCAGATGAACTACGCGCAGGCGAAGACGATGCCGAACCTGGGGATCTGGTTCCCGGCGCCGCAGAACAAGAAGCCGACCACCTTCGCCCTCCCCTACGCGGCCGGCCTCGTCACCAAGGCCCCGCACTCCGCGAACGGCAGGAAGCTCCTCGACTTCCTGCTGAGCCGCGAGGCCCAGCAGGAGGTCAGCTCGATCGGCGGCGGCTTCAGCGCCCGCAAGGACGTCAAGGGCACGGACGCCGACGCCACCGCGCTGGCCGAGCTGATGGCCGGGGTGGAGGTCTTCACGCCGGACTGGAACGACGTCTCCGCGAACCTGTCGACGTATGTGGAGAACTGGAGGTCGGCAACCGGGAGTTGAGGAAGACCAGCGGGGAGTCAACCCGCGCAGCACCCGTCCCGGTGCAGGATCTCCCCCACCGCGAGCCAGTCCGTCCCGGCATGCAGCGTGCGCTCCTCGTCGTCGAGCAGGTCCGCAGGGCGATGGACGGTGCCGTCGCGCATCGTCCACGCCGTGCGGACCAGGTCGTCGAAGTCGGCGAACGGGTTGCCGTCGACGGCCGTGAGGTCGGCCAGCTTCCCCGGCTCGACGGTCCCGAGATCGTCCGCGACCCCGAACACGCGAGCCGGGACAGATGTCGCGCTGGTCAGCGCCTGGACCGGCGTGAAGCCGCCGTACCGGTGCAGGGCGCGCAGCGACAGGTGGACGTGCAGGCCGATCGGGTTGAGCGGCGCGTCCGTGCCGAGCGCGAGGGTGCCGCCCTCCTCCACGACCCCGCGGTAGATCCCCATCTCGATGCCCAGGCCCCGGAGTTGGTCCGGCGTCGGCGCGGCCTGGGCCGCGTTGCGGACCGTGGCGACGTCCCACGGCGGCATCAGGTTCGTCACCCTCGGGTCCTGGGCGAGGTCGGGGTCTACCCCCAGCACGTACTGCGCGGCGAACGGGGTGACGATCAGCGCGAACTCGCCGCTCCGGTAGATCTCGTGGACGTCCTGGTAGGAGTGGCCGGTCGGGGACACCGCCCGGCTGTACTCCTGGCGCTGGGTGGCGAGCAGGTGGGTCGTGAGGGTCTGGCCCGTCTGGCGGCCGGGCGTGAGGAGGTGGCTGCCCGCCGCGACGCCCAACTCCCTTGCTGTGCGGGCGGCTTCGGCCATGGTCGAGGCGGGCGCGCGGACGTATGTCTTCACGAAGTCGTAGTCGAGGGCGCCGGCCCGTTCGAGGCTGCGGCGCACCCCGTCCGTCGTGGCGTGGGCGCGGCCCATGCTGTACGCGACCCGGCTGCCGTCGATCAGCTCGCCGGTCGTGAACAGGCGCGGCCCGTGCAGCGCGCCGCCGTCGGTCGCCTCCTTCAACCGGGCCTGCTCGTAGGCGAATCCGCCGAGGGAAGCGGTGCTGGTGATGCCATAGGCGAGGTTCAGACGGCTCTGCCGGCCGCCGTAGATGTTCTGGTAGGTGTGCGTGTGGGCGTCCCACAGGCCCGGCAGGACCGTCTGCCGGGACGCGTCGACGAGCCGTTCCCCGGGGCGGGCCGGGCGGTGGGGTTCGACGGACGTGATGCGGTTGCCCTCGATCACGATGTCGACGTCCTCGCGGACGCGTTCCCCGGTGCCGTCCCAGAGACGGCCCGCGTGGACGCGGACGACATCCGTGCGGGGCGGGAGGCGGCGGGCGGTGCGCAGCGGGACGGGGACGGTCCGGCCTCCGGTGCCGTCGACACCGGTCAACTTCAGTGCGGCGCCCGAGAGATGGAGCAGCCGTCGGGAGTCGCCGGACCAGGAGGGGTGGTCGGCCGGGTCGTCGGTGAGGCGGCGCGGTTCGCCGTCGGGAGTGCCGTCCGGCCGTACCGGCAGCACCCACAGCGCGGACTCCGCGATGTACGCGAGGTGCGTGCCGTCCGGCGACCAGACCGGGCCGCTGTCGTAGCGGTCGGCGAGGGAGGCGTGCGGGCTCGGCAGGTACGAACGGGACGTGCCGTCACGGGTGTCGACGATCCGGATGACGTTGTAGCCCTCGCGGAACCGCTGGTTGAGCCGGTTGCGGTCGCACAGCGCGAGATAGCGGCCGTCGGGCGACCAACTCGGCCTGCCGGGAAGGCCGTTCGCGCCGAGCGGTGCGGCGAGCAGTGTCTCGGTGCCGTCGGCGAGGTCGACGACGATGAGGTTGCCGGTGACGTCGTGGCAGGCGAGCCGTGAACTGTCCGGCGCGAGCGCGGGGTTGACCCGGCCGCCGGACGCGAGAACCGTGTCCGTGCCGTCGGCGAGGTCGACGCGGTGGACGGCGGCGAGGCCGTCGCGGTCGTGGACGTAGACGAGGCTGCGGCCGTCGCGGCTCCACGACGGCATCTGGACGTAGTGCGTGGGGCCGGACTCGACCAGTTCGCGGGGCCGCCCGCCGATCGGCAGGTGCCACAGGGCGCCCAGCGCGCAGAACGCGACCGAGCGGCCGTCGGGCGCGAGCACCGGGAAGTGCACGCCGCGTACGGCCCGTCGGCCGGTGGAGTCGAAGTCGCGCCGTTTGCCGGGGCGGGGCGTGCGGGTCACCGGGGTGCGCGCGGTGAACGGCACGACGGTCCTCGTGGCGCCGGTACGCCGGACGACCTTGCCGTCCGCGAAGTACACGAGCCGCCCGTCGGCCGTCCAGCTCGGCGGCTGCGGCGACACGTCCTCGTCCCCCGAGACGACCGTGCCGTCCACGACGAGCGAGGCGCTCTGCGAGTAGACGGCGACGGTCGGCGCGCTCAGCCACACGTACGCGAGCCGCCCGTCCCGCGCGACGGCGGGCCCGAGGAGGCTGCCGCTGTCGACGGTGCGTACGGCACCGACGTCGCCGCCTGTCGCCGGGACCGAGGCGATCGTGCGGGCGACGCCCTTCTCCGCGCGGACGAACAGGATGCGGTCGCCGTCGGGGTGCCACGCCGGGTCGTAGTCCTCGGCGTCCGGTGTGGACGTCAGCCGGGTGAGGCGGCCGGTGGCGACCTCGGCCGTCCAGATGTCGTACGAGCCGCCGGTGACGTCGCTGCTGCCGCGCTCGGAGGAGAAGGCGAGGTGCTTGCCGTCCGGGGACCAGCTGACACCCCGGTCGTCCCACGGTCCCGAGGTGAGCTGCCTCAGTTTGGTGCCGTCGGGGGCCATGGTCCACAGGTGGAAGCCGCCGCCCCGGTAGGCGCAGAAGGCGACCGCCGTGCCGTCCGGGGACCAGGCCGGGCGGGTGGGCTCCAGGGTCGCCTCGGTCAGCGCCGTGGCCGTGCCGCCGGTCCCCGGGAGGGACCACAGGACGCCCTGGACCTCGATGATCAGGCGCTGGCCGTCGGGGGCGGCGGTCACGCCCGCGTTGGTGCCCGACGTGAATGACAACGTTCTCCCGGGAGCGGTCGCGTCGGCGGGAGTGGCCAGGAGCAGCGCGGCTCCTGCTCCGGCGCCCGCTCCGATGAAACCCCTGCGGCTGATGTCGTACGCGCTTCCGTCCATGCGGATGTCCCCTTTTGTGACCCTACCGGCACCAAGGCCATGGGCATGTCAGCATTAGGCAGACAGTCATGAGATCAGACAGGTGGGGGGAAGTGCACCTACGCGTGCACCGTATGGCCGGAAAGCACCCCCGGAACGCTCGCGGCGATACGGCGCCCCCTCTTCACCCCGCGCGCTGCCGCCGAGGCCCCCCGCCGCTCCCCCCGAGCGGCAGCAGCGAGCTGAGCGTGGCCCCGTTGTTCCACGCGCCGAACAGGTCCCGGTTGAGGGCGACGATGTTGTGCCGGACCGCCAGGTCCCGCGCCGGATCGCTGAATTCGCAGGTCGCCACGAACAGGGCGACCTCCGCGCGGTGCTCGGCGAACGCCATCCCGACGAACTTCTGCACGTCCCCGCTGGGCACCTTGCGGTGGGGCGCGTAGTGCTTGACCTGGACGACGAGACGCCGCCCGTCGGGCAGCGCGCCGACGACATCCGCCGCGAGGTCGCCCGCGCCGCCGACCACGGTGATGCCGGTGCAGCCGTCGCGCCGGCACAGCTCGGCGACGTACCGCTCGAAGTCCTGCCAGGTCAGGGCGTCGACGGCGGCCATGGACCGCTCCAGGGCGACCCGGTGCTCGTGGCGCCGCCACGCGAGGTCGCCGAGCCGGGCGCGCCGGTGCGCGCCCCACAGGAACCATCCGGCGCCGCCGGCCACCGCGACCCCTGCGAGCGCCAGCAGCAGCCAGGGCCAGCGCCACGCCACGAGCGCGACGGCGGCGCCCGCCCAGAGCGCCGCCCTCCGACGCTGCCGTACCTTCTGCCGACGCCCTCTCCGCCTGGCCATCCGCCCCCCGCTCCGCCGCACTGCCGGTCAGTGTGGAAGGGGTCCAGGGGTGCGCCAAGGGGGACTTCTCGGCCAAGGAGCCGTACCACTGCGGTTTTCCTCGCCTCCGAAGGGACACCCGGGGTGCCGAGATCGCGTGGACCGGCAGGTGGTGAGGATGGCCGAGGACGACTGGAACGCCGAGCGTGCCCGTGTCACGCACGAACTCGTCGCCGGGGTGCGGGGGTTGCCCGCGTCAAAGGTGCCGGAGGCGCTGGGCCGGGCGTGTCTCGCGCTGCTCCCGGTGGCCTCGGGGCTGTCGGTGTCGGTGCTCGGCGACAGCGCGGACCTCGGGGTCGTGCTGTGCGCGAGCGACGCGGTCGCGGCGCGGCTCGCGGAGATCCAGTACACGCTCGGGGAGGGCCCCGGCATGGAGGCGGTGCGGCTGCGGGCGCCCGTGTTCGCGACCGACCTGACGCGTCCCCCGGCCGACCGGCGCTGGCCGCTGTTCTGCGTGCAGGCCGCGAAGGCGGGCGCGGAGGCCGCGTTCTCGCTGCCGCTGGCAGGCGGGGCCGGCGCGCTCGGCACCCTCGACCTCTACCGCGAGACGTCCGGTTCACTGAGCGACGCGCAGGTGCGGACGGCCCTGCTGGTCGCCGACGCCGTCGCACTCGCCGTGATCGCCCTGGACCACACGTATGCGGCCCCCGAAGGAGACGTGACGTGGCTGGCGGGAGCCGAGACGGACCGCGAGGAAGTGCACCAGGCCACCGGGATGACCATGTTCCGGCTGGGCGTCGACGCCCAGGAGGCGCTCCTGCGGTTGCGGGCACGCGCCTTCGCCGAGGGCCGCACCTCCGCCGAGGTCGCGCTGGGCATCATCGACGGCACGCTGGACCTCGGCGACGACTGAGCGGACGAGGATCTCGCTCGCGGCGAGCGCGGCGTCCCCCAGGCCCGGGGCCGGCACCGGAGCCCGAACCCGCGCCTGCGGGGCTGTCGGCGGTTCAACTCCCTTACGCGGCAAGGGAGTACGGGTATCGCCCGATGTGAGAATCCGGTAAGCGCCTCCCTATGCCTCTGTCCCGACAATGCCAACGGCATCTCCGCAAGTGCTTCACACAGGCTGCGCACGGCCTGTCGAAAGGCTCGCTAGCGTTCTCGCCGTTCGGCCCCCCGTGCGAACGCAGCCAGGCCACGGCGCAACGAGCCGATGGCGCAGTCGAGTCAGGAAGGCCACGGATGGACTACTGCTCCACGTGCCGTCGTCATCTCAACGGTGCCCTGGTGTGCCCCGGGTGCGGTGCCTACGCCCCGGACATCGCCCCGCTCCCCGGCGGAGCGCCCGCACAGATCGCGTCGAGCACGGCGGTACAGGTCCAGCACGCCTTCCCCGCCGAGACACCGCACGACACCGCGTACGACGCCGATCCCGCCGAGACCGCGTACGACGCCGACACCCCGTACGACGCCGCCGCTGCCACCCCCGACGGGCGTGCCGCGCGCCGCCGTCAGCGGGAGCGGTGGAAGAAGACCCAGCGCCGGGCCCTGGTCGCCACGGCGGTCGCCCTGGTCGGCGGGGGCCTCACGGTCGCCTCGATGAACCGGCAGACCCTGGCCCGCACGCAGGCCGCGTCCGCGCCGGACCGGGAGACGATGGGGGTCGCCGAAGAGGAGATCACCCAGTACACGCCGGGTACGACGGCGTCCGACGCGCAGCGGGCCACGCCGGGCACGACGCCGGGCCGCTCCTCTGCGGCAAGCGGTACGACGGGGGCCTCGGGGCACTCCGCGCCGACCGTGCACACGCCGGACATGCCGCGCGAGCAGTCCGCCGCGCAGCCGCAGGGCGCCCCGGCGAACCGGGGGCAGGCCGCTCCCTCCTCGCCGACACCTTCCACCGGGTCGCAGGGCACCGCCACGACGCCGGGCACCTCGGGCACGGCGACGGAACCGACGCCCACGCCGTCGCCGTCGCCTTCCGGGGGCAGTACGTCCGGGGGCGGCACCTCGGGCTCGGGGGCCTCCGGGTCAGGCACCTCCGGATCGGGGACTTCGGGGTCCGGCACCTCCGGCTCGGGAACGTCCGGATCGGGCACCTCCTCGGACGCCACCGACCCCGCCGGGCTCTGCCTGCTCGGGCTGGTCTGCATCACCTGATCACCGGCTGACGATCACCCGCTGGCGGGCCCCGCACTCCGCAGGGCCCGCCGGTCGCCGTAAGCACCACCGGGCCACGCGACAGCACCGCCGGGCCACGCGAACTCCCCGGCCCAGGCGAGCCCCACCGCCCCCGCCCCCGTCAACTCGCCGGTGCCAGAAGCTGCGTAGCCGCCAACCGCGCGTACAACCGGTCCCCGGCGAGCAGTTCCTCATGCGTCCCCACCGCCCGCACCCGCCCCGCCTCCATCACCACGATCCGATCCGCACGGATCACCGTCGACAGCCGATGGGCCACCACCAGGACCGTCGTCTCGCGAGCCGTCTCCTCCACCAGGTCCCGCAGGGCGAGTTCGTTGACGGCGTCGAGCTGGGACGTCGCCTCGTCCATGAGGAGCAGCCGGGGCCGGCGCAGCAACGCCCGTGCGATGGCGACGCGTTGGCGCTCGCCGCCGGAGAGGGCCGAACCCCGGTGTCCCACCGGCGTGTCGAGGCCGTCCGGCAGCCGGTCGACGAGGCCGGTGAGCCGCGTGCGGGCCAGGACGTCCCGCAGGTCGTCGTCCGTCGCGTCGGGCGCGGCGAAGAGGAGGTTCTCCCGCAGGGTGCCCGCGAGGACGGGCGTGTCCTGCTCGACGTACCCGAGGCCGGCGCGCAGGTGGGGCAGGGACCAGTCCCGTACGTCGGTGCCGTCGACGAGGACGCGACCGGAGTCCGCCTCGTAGAACCGTTCCAGCAGCGCGAACACCGTCGACTTGCCGGCGCCGGAGGGCCCGACGAAGGCGGTGAGTCCGGTGGCCGGGATGTCGAAGCTGACCCGGTCGTGGACCGGCGGCAGGCCGGGCCCGTACCGGAAGGAGACGTCCTCGAAGCGGACCGGCGCGGCCGGCGTCACGGCGGGCGGGGTTTTCGCCGGGGAGACCCGGGGTTCGACGGTGAGGCGTTCGGCCTGGGTGATCCGGGAGATCGCGGCGGCCCCCTCCTGGTACTCGGTGACGGCGTCGACCAGCCGGGACACCGGGTCGATCAGGTAGAAGAGGTACAGCAGGAACGCCATCAGCGTCGACACGGGGATCGCCCCGGACGCCACCCGCATCCCGCCGACACCGAGCACCGCGAGGAACGACAGCTGCACGGCGAGCCCGACCGAGGCGTCCGCTGCGGACGACCACTTCGCGGTCCGTACGCCGTGCCGCCAGGCCCGCCGTACGGCCGCCTCCGCGCGGACGGTCTCGCGCTCCTCGGCGCCGGACGCCTTGATGGTGCGGTACGCGCCGAAGGCCCGCTCCAGCACGGTGGAGATCTCCCCCACCGACTCCTGGGCGCGTTCGGTGGCCCGTGCGATCTTCGGCATGACCAGGGCGACGGCGCCGCCGATCACCGCGAGCACGCCGAGGGTGACGCCCAGCAGGACGGCGTCCAGGGCCGCCATCAAGGCGAGCGCGGCGACGAACGCGACGGAGCCGGTGGCCGCCGAGACGACCGCGTGGGTGGTGACGGCCCGCAGCAGCGTCGTGTCGGAGGTGACCCGGGACATGAGGTCGCCCGGCGGGACGCGTTCCACCTCGGCGAGCCGCAGCCGCAGCAGCCGTCCGACGAGGGAGCGGCGCGCCGCGAGGACGACCGACTCGGCCGTGCGCTCCAGCACGTACGCGCCGAGCGCCTCGGCCGCCGTGCCGAGCAGGACCAGCGCGGTCAGCGCGAGGAGGATCGCGGCGACGCCCTCGCCCGCCGACAGCCGGTCGAGGAGCGCCTTGGTGGCGAGCGGCTGCGCGAGCCCGCCCGCCGCGCCGAGGAGGGCGAGGAGCAGGCCGAGCGCAACGGCCCACCGGTGCGGGCGGACGTACGCGCGCAGCGCCTTCAAGGTCTCCCGTGCGGGCGGTTTCTCCGCCGTGGCCTCGGGTCCGACGCCGCTCATCCACCTGCTCCTCGCGCTCTGGTCCGTCCCTCCCATCCCAGCGCGTCGCGGGCCGTCGGTCATCCCCCCGGCCAGGGGGAGCACCCCCGCCGACCGGTGGGGATGCGGTCAGAGCGCGGTGAACGTCCAGAGCAGGTTGGTGCTGGTGCCGTACGTCCACTGCTTGGTGGCCGACCCGGAGGGGACCGCGCCGCCGCCGTCGAGGACGAGGCCGGTGGCGCGGTTGGCGATCGAGTGGCGGCCGTCGCCCCGGTGGACGATCTTCCACTGCTGGGCGGCGGAGCCGTTCCAGGCGGACTGCCGGGCGGCTGAGCCGTCGGTGGTGGCGCCCCCGCCGTCGACGACCATGCCGTTGGTCCGGTTGACCAGCTTGTACCAGCCGCCCCCGGCCTCGACCGCCTGCCACTGGAGGTTCGGGCTGCCGTCCCAGGTCCACTGCTTGAGGCCGGACCCCGAGGCGACGTCGCCGCCGCTGTCGAGGGCGAGGCCGCTGGTGACGTTGGTGATCCTGAGGTACGCCGACGGGACGAACTGGACCTTCAGGGAGCCGGCTCGGAGGCCGGAGGTGTCGGTGGTGACGGTCCGGGAGGTTCCCGTGAAGTCGTCCCCGGAGTAGCCGGTCACCTGGAAGCCGGGGGCCAGGCGTACGGAGGTGAGGTCACCGGGACGCAGCCCGGACGCGGTCAGGGCCTGCGCCGTGTAGTCGCCGACGGGGAGGACGGCGGCGGCCCGGTCCTGGTGGGCGACGGCGCCGGAGAGGGGGCGCAGGCTGGGGAGCGGGCCGGAGAAGGTGAGCTTGAGGACGTAGGCGCCCGCGCTGTAGGGGGCGGTCGCGGGCAGGGTGACGCGCAGTCCGGCGGGGCCCTGCGCCGGGGCGGGCAGGTCGAGGTAGGTTCCGGCGTCGGTGCCGAGGAGCTGTGTGGAGGCCAGCGTCGAGAGGTCGATGCGGTCGCTGCCGAGCGTGGTGATCGTGAGGGAGTCGCCGGGCCAGCCGAGGACGGTCGCGTACAGGACGCGGCCCGCCTTGTCGCGGGTGAAGCGGATGTCCTGCGCGGTCCCGGCGTGCGGCCGGGTGAAGGAGCCGCCGCCCATCTTGGTGGGGCCCTCGCCGTACGCGGTCCAGGCCCGGGTCGCGTACACGGACTCGCCGAAGCGGCGCAGGTGGTCGCCGATGCCGAGCAGGATGTCCCGCTGGGCCTGCGGGATGGTGCCGTCGGACAGGGGGGCGATGTTCAGCAGGACGTTGCCGTTCTTGCTGACCCGGTCGAGGAAGGAGTGGAGCATCTCCTGGACGGTGTAGTAGCCGATGCCTTCGGTGTAGCACCAGCTGCTGCTGGAGATGCTGTCGTCGGTCAGCCAGTAGGGGGCGGTGAGGTCGGCGGGGCCGCCGCGTTCGTAGTCGAAGACCTCGCCCTTGCCGTTCATGCCGTCCTTGTAGGTGGCGACGACCTCCTGGCCCCGGCTCTCGGCCTGGTTGTAGTAGTAGGCGAGGAAGTCGAGGCGCCGGGTCTCGTCGACGGCCGTCAGGTTGAAGTCCTGCCAGAGGATGTCCGGGTGGGCCCGGTCGATGACCTCCTTGAGCTTGTCGTACCAGAGCTGGTTCTCGGCGGCCGGGCCCAGCTGGCCGTAGAACTTGCGGAGGCTCGCGTCGCTCTGCGGGGGGACGTTCTCGTAGTAGCCGGTGAAGTTGTAGGCGTGGTGCATCGCCACCAGCAGTTTGAGGCCCTCGGCGCGCACGGCGTCCGAGAAGATCCGCAGGAGGTCGAGGCCCGGTCCCTGGTCCACCGAGTTCCACTCGCTGACCTGGCTGTCCCACATGGAGAACCCGTCGTGGTGCTCGGCGACCGGCCCGGCGAACCGGGCGCCCGCGTCGGCGAAGAGCCGCGCCCACTCCTCGGGGTCGAACTTTCCGCCCGCCGACCTGAGCTTCGGCGCGAACTTCGCGGGGCGGCCCGCCGCGTCGTCGTCGCCGGTGACGAAGTGGTGGTAGGGCCAGGCCGCGGGTTCGCCGTAGGTGGCGACGTGGTGGAGGTTGGCGCGGCTGCCGGTCTCGTACATGTTGCGCGGGTACCACTCGTTGTCGTACGCGGGGACGCTGAACGCGCCCCAGTGGAAGTAGATCCCGAACTTCGCGTCCCGGAACCACTCCGGGGCCGCCGGGTGCCGGTCGACCGAGTCCCAGTCGGGGGTGTACGTGCCCGGCGCGGCCTGCGCGACGCCGGGACCGAACACTCCGCCCGCGACCGCGGCGGCGGCCACGCAAGTGGAACCGGCCAGGAAGCGGCGCCTGTTGAACGAGTTCGACATGTGCACATCCCTGTTCCGGGGGTCTGTTACGCACGAAGGTCGTTCCTGCGGCGGGGGCGTGTCAACGGGTTTGAAGGGATGAATCATCGTTCATTCAAAGGAAGTTGACAGCTTTTCTGCTGGTTTCGGCCATCATGTGGACCGCCAGACATCGCATGTTTGACGGCACTATCATCGGGCGAGGGGATCAACGGGAGGGAAGCGGAATGTCGCTGACGGACAGGGCCATCGCGCAGATCCGCGAGCTGATCCGGACGGGCGCGCTGCCCCCCGGTTCGAAGCTCCCGCCGGAACCCGACCTCGCCGCCCAGCTCGGCCTCTCCCGCAACCTCGCCCGCGAGGCCGTCAAGGCGCTGGCCGTGGCCCGGGTCCTGGAGGTCCGCCGGGGCGACGGCACGTACGTCACCAGCCTCCAGCCGAGCCTCCTCCTGGAGGGCCTCGGCGGCGCGGTCGAGCTGCTCCAGGGCGACTCGGCGGCCCTGAAGGACTTCATGGAGGTGCGCCGCCTCCTGGAACCGGCCGCCACCGCGCTCGCGGCGACCCGCATCTCGGACCCGCAACTCGCCGAGGTGAAGCGGCATCTGGAGGCGATGCGGGAGGCCCGCGACGACGTCGAGCAGCTCAACGCGCACGACGCGGCCTTCCACCGCGCGGTCGTCACGGCCACCGGCAACGACACGCTGCTCACCCTCCTGGAGGGCATCTCCGGCCGCACCCTGCGCGCCCGGATCTGGCGCGGGCTGGTCGACGACCGGGCCTCGGGCCGCACCCTCGCCGAGCACGAGGCGATCTACGCC
The DNA here is from genome assembly GCF_055409605.1 of Streptomyces saintjeani. NCBI lineage: Bacteria > Bacillati > Actinomycetota > Actinomycetes > Kitasatosporales > Streptomycetaceae > Streptomyces > Streptomyces saintjeani. The sequence continues at coordinate 104,881 of NZ_CP189624.1, forward strand.
GCCCTGTCCACCCGCGACGCCGGGCTCAGCCAGGCCGCCGCGCTGCTGCACGTGAGCAACACCGAGCAGTGGCTGAGGGAACATCTGCGGTCGCACGCCTGAGGGCCCGGGGTCGAATTCCGTTCGACGGGGTGACAGGGGCAGCGGGGCCCCCTATAGTCCCGACCAACACGCTATGGGAGCGCTCCCACCGGGTGCGGAGGCGGGGGTTCCCAGGATCGGTGTCCTGTCTCCGGCCGTACCTCCGAAAGAGGCCCCGCATGCGACCGTCACCGCACTTCCCCCACTTCCCCCTGCTCGGCGCATTGATGACCGCGCTGGTCACCGTCGCCGCGCTCTTCACCATGACCCCGTCGGCGCAGGCCGACACCGTGCTGTGCGACGAGTTCGCGAGCACCACGATCCAGGGGCGCTACGTCGTCCAGAACAACCGGTGGGGCACGTCCCAGACGCAGTGCGTCACCGCCACCGACTCCGGGTTCCGGGTGACCCGGGCCGACGGCTCGGTGCCGACGAACGGGGCGCCGAAGTCGTACCCGTCCGTCTTCAACGGCTGCCACTACACGAACTGTTCGCCCGGGACCAGCCTGCCCGCGCAGCTGTCCCGGATCTCCAGCGCGCCGAGCAGCGTCTCGTTCGGGTACGTGTCGGACTCGGTGTACGACGCCGCGTACGACATCTGGCTCGACCCGACGCCCCGCAAGGACGGGGTGAACCGGACGGAGATCATGATCTGGTTCAACCGGGTCGGGTCGGTCCAGCCGATCGGGTCGCCGGTCGGCAACGTGACGGTGGGCGGCCGGAGCTGGCAGATGTGGCAGGGCGGGAACGGTACGAACGACGTGCTGTCGTTCGTCGCGCCGTCGGCCATCGGCAGCTGGAGCTTCGACGTCATGGACTTCGTACGGCAGACGGTCTCGCGCGGACTGGCCCAGAACAACTGGTACCTGACGAGTGTGCAGGCCGGGTTCGAGCCGTGGCAGAACGGTACGGGTCTCGCCGTCAACTCCTTCTCGTCCAGCGTGAACACGGGCAGCGGGCCGGGCAATCCCGGTGGCGGTACGGCCTGTTCGGTGACGTACGCGACGAACGTGTGGGCGGGCGGGTTCACGGCCAACGTGACGGTGGGCAACACGGGTTCGGCGCCGGTCACGGACTGGCGGCTGGCGTTCGCGCTGCCGTCGGGGCAGCAGATCACGAGTGCGTGGAACGCGTCCGTGTCGCCGTCCTCGGGGTCGGTGACGGCGGCGCCGGTGGCGCACAACGCGACCATCGCGCCGGGCGGCACGCAGTCGTTCGGGTTCCAGGGGACCTACAGCGGATCGTTCGCGGCGCCCTCGGGGTTCAGTCTGAACGGGACCGCCTGCGCGTCCGCGTGACCTGACGGGCGGCGTCGGGGTGACGTTGTGAGAAATCTGTGCGCCGTCGGAACCGATCGGTGGATCTTGTGCCTCTTGTGAGGTGTCTCCCCACCGCCGATCCTCACCGACGAGACAAGGAACCACGTTGTCGCACGCACGACGCCTCATCACCGGCGCCACCCTGATCGCCGCTCTCACCACCGGAGTCCTGCCCGCCACCAGCGCGTACGCCGCTCCGTCCCCCACCGTTCCCGCCGCTGACATGGAGGGCGTGGAGACCGCCCTCAAGGCGGCCATGGCCCAGGGCGCGCCCGGCGCGATGGCCCGCTTCGTCGGCCCGTCCGGCGTCCAGGTCCGCACCGCCGGCGTCCTCGACCGGGAGTCGGGCGCTCCCATGGACATCCACGCGCGCTTCCGGATCGGGAGCGTCAGCAAGACGTTCTCCAGCGTGGTCCTCCTCCAGCTCGTCCAGGAGGGCAGGCTGACGCTGGACGCGCCGGTGAACGAGTACCTCCCGGGCCTGCTGCCGGACGACCGGATCACGGTGCGCAACCTGCTGACGCACCGCAGCGGGCTCGCGGACTACACGGACGACATGTTCGAGCACACCGTCCCGGGCTTCGAGGCCGTCCGCAACCGGGTGTTCAGCTACCAGGAGCTGCTGGACCTGTCGCTGGCGCTGCCCCGGACCACGGAGCCGGGGGTGTCGTACCGGTACTCCAACACGAACTTCGTGGTCGTCGGGATGCTCATCGAGAAGCTGACGGGGACGCCGGTCGCCGCGCAGTACGAGAAGCGGATCTTCAAGCCGCTGGGGCTGCGTGACACGCTGTACGTCCACCCCGAGACGAAGATTCCCGGCTTCCACGTGCGCGGGTACCTGCACCCGGACGAGGCGGGCGCGCCGCTGGTCGACTCGACGGAGCAGACGGTGTCCTGGGCGCAGTCCGCCGGGGCGGTCATCTCCAGCCCGGCCGACCTCAACACGTTCACGACGGCGCTGATGCGGGGCAAGCTGCTGTCGCCGCAGATGCTGGACGCGATGCGGACGGTCACGCCGACCGACACGACCAACACGCGCTTCTACGGGCTGGGGCTGCGGCGGTACGACCTGACCTGCGGGGTCCAGGTGTTCGGGCACACCGGCACCGTCCAGGGCTTCTACACGTACACGTTCGCGACGAAGGACGGGAAGCGGGCGCTGTCGGCGATGGCGAACACGTCGAACAAGGGGTCCGCGAACACGGCGCTGGGCGGGACGCTGGAGGCGGCGTTCTGCGGCAAGAAGGCGCCGGCGAAGTTCAAGGCGGCCGATGTGGACATCGCAGAGCAGCGCTGAGTCCCGGCGGGGCCCCGCTTCCGGTCCGAGGTTCGGGCCGGGGCGGGGCCCTCGCCGTTCCCGGGCGACTCTTGGCCGTGACCGTTAATTATTATTTAATACCGCGTGTGTCTCCCACCGACTTCACCGCCCGCCTGGCCCACGACCGCCTCGCCGCGATCGTGCGCGGCCGGTCGGCGGACGCCGCGCTGCGTACCGTCCTGACCCTCGTCGAGGAGGGCGTCGGCCTCGTCGAGGTCTCCCTCAACACGGCGGACGCGTACGGGGTGATCGCGCGGGCGGTCCGTGCGGCGGGCGGCGACGCCCTGATCGGCGCGGGCACCGTCGTCACCCGGGACCATCTGCTGCGCGCCCGGGACGCGGGCGCGTCCTGGATCGTCACGCCGGTCCTGGGCGAGGGCGTCCACGCCGCCGTGGAGCAGGAACTCCCCGTCCTCGCGGGCGCGTTGACGCCGACGGAGGCGTACGCCGCGATGGCGGCCGGGGCCAGCGCGGTGAAGCTGTTCCCCGCCTCGCTGGGCGGCCCGGCCTATCTGCGGGCCCTCAAGGACCCGTTCCCGGACCTGCCGGTGGTCCCGGTCGGCGGCGTGGACGCCGATTCCGTGCCGGAGTGGTTCGCGGCCGGGGCCCTCGCCGTCGGCGTCGGCTCGCCCCTCGTGGGGGACGCGGCGCACGGGGGCGACCTCGGTGAACTCCGGTCGCGCGTACGGCGGTTCCGCGAGGTGGCGGCATGAGCGCCGACGTCCTGACCTTCGGCGAGACGATGGTGTCGCTCCAGGCCGAGGGCGGGCTGACCGTGGGCGCCGCCGCCCGTACGTCGGTCGCCGGGGCCGAGTCGAACGTCGCCGTGGGGCTCGCCCGGCTCGGTCACCGCGTCTCCTGGGCGGGGCGGCTGGGCGCGGACGAACCGGCCCGGGTGATCCTGCGGGCGCTGCGCGGGGAGGGTGTCGACGTCCGGCACGCCACGACCGACCCCGAGGCGCCGACGGGGGCTATGCTGCGGGAGCGTCTCGTGGGTGACGTGAGCCGCGTGCACTACTGGCGTACGGGGTCCGCGGCCTCCCGGCAGCGACCGGCGCACCTCGCCGCCGCGCTGGCCGACGGGGCGCGGCTGCTGCACGTCACCGGCATCACCTGCGCGATCGGTGCGGGCGACGCGGTGACGGCGGCCGTCGAGCACGCCCGCGCGTACGGCTGGACCGTCGTCCTCGACGTCAACCACCGTGCGCGGCTGTGGAGTCGGGACGCGGCGGCACAGTGCCTGCGTCGACTGCGCGGGCAGGTCGACGTCCTGGTCGCCTCGGACGACGAACTGCCCCTGATCGCCGACGACATCGGCGAGCTGCTGGCCGGTGGGGTGCGGGAGGTGGTCGTCAAGCGGGGTGGCGACGGGGCCGATCTGTATACGGCCGCCGGTGGCCGGCTGCGTCAACCCGCGTTCGCGGTACCGGTGGTGGACACCGTCGGGGCCGGGGACGCGTTCTGCGCGGGGTATCTCTCCGGGCTGCTGGACGGGCTGGCGCCGGGTGAGCGGCTGCGCCGGGCGGCTGTCGTCGGGGCGTTCGCGGTGGCCTCGCGCGGGGACTGGGAAGGGCTGCCGCACCGGGACGAACTCGCCCTGCTGGACGCGCCGTCCGGCAGCGCGATCCGCTGAAGGGGCGTGGGGGGACATGGCGGCCTACTCGGGCCGGGGTGTGCACGGTCAGGTCGTCCACGCGCTGGGGGCGCGCATCGTGGGCGGCGGGATCGCTGTGGGCGCGACGCTGGAAGTGGGCGCGCTCGGCGCCGAGTTGGATGTCAGCCAGACCGTGATGCGGGAGGCGTTGAAGGTGCTCGCCGGGAAGGGGCTGATCGACGCCCGGCAGAAGCGGGGCACGTTCGTCCGGGAGCGGGCGCACTGGAACCTCCTCGACGCCGATGTGATCCGCTGGCGCATGGAGACGGGTGACGGCGACCGGCTGCTCCGTGATCTCACCGACGTCCGCGCGATCGTCGAGCCCGCCGCCGCACGCCGGGCGGCGCTGCACCGTACGGACGCGGACCTGACCGCGCTCGACGCGGCCCTCGACGCGATGGGGCGGGCGCGGGGCGACGCCGCCGCCGAGGCGGACGCGGCGTTCCACCGTGCGCTGCTGACCGCCACCGGCAACGAGCTGCTCGCGCGGATGGACCTCCTTCTGGAACCCGGCCTGCGGGAACGGGATCGCATGGCCCACGCGCACGCCGACGTGGTCGACCCCGTCCCCAGCCACCGCGCGGTCCTCGACGCGGTCCGCGAACAGGACCCCGCCCGCGCCGAGTCCGCGATGCTGGCCCTGCTCGCGCAGGCCGCCGAGGACGTCGAGTCCGCCGGGATGCAGCCCCGTTCCTGAGGGGCGGCCCGTCTACGATCCCGGCATGACGATCACGTACGCCTGGCGGGGCCCCTTCGACAACGCCGCTCTCGACGCGCTGCACGCCGACGGTTTCGGCCATCCCGCCTCCGGGACCGACTGGGCGGAGCGTCTGACCCGCCACAGCCTCGGCTGGGTCTGCGCGTACGACGGCGGCACCCTCGTGGGATTCGTCAACGTCGCCTGGGACGGCGGCACCCACGCCTTCCTCCTGGACACGGTGGTCGCCCGGCACTGCCGCGAGCAGGGCATCGGTACCGCCCTCGTCGCCACCGCCGCGGAGAAGGCCCGCGCCGCCGGCTGCGCCTGGCTGCACGTCGACTTCGAGGAACCCCTCCGCGCGTTCTACGACGCCTGCGGCTTCCGCGAGACGGCCGCCGGGCTGCTCGCCCTCTGACCCGCACACCGGATTGACGTCGCGTGTGCTGGTCGCCGCGTCCGAGTGGACCCGCCGTCAGGACCCGCTCGAAGCCCTGGACCCGCGCGTGCGCACCGTCACCGACGGCGAGGAGATCTTCCCCGGTGTCCGTGCGCTGCTCGCCCCCGGTCACACGGCGGCCCACACCGCCTGCGTCGTCGAAGCGGGCGGGCAGCGGGTGATCGCCTTCGGTGACGCCTTCCACTCGCCGGGCCCGGCACGATCGGGTTCGGCGTCCACTTCGCCGACGTGGTCTTCGGCCGTGTCACGGTCGAGCACGGCCACCCCGTACGGCACCCCGTGGACGCCTGACCGGATCCGGACGCCCGCCGACGGGAACAGGCCGTTTCCCGGCCCCCGACCGGGCGGCCAACTGCTCCCGACCGCACCGGAGTTACGCTGGACAGCGCTCAACAGGATGACACGTCACCTTTCGGTGCCGATCACAGGAGGAGCACGTGCGCACAGGTTTCTCACTCCCCCAGTTCGCCACGATGGACCGGCAGTTCGACCAGATGGCCCGCTTCGCCCGGGAGGCCGAGGCGCTCGGCGCCGGCAGCCTGTGGGTCGGTGACCGGGTGCTCGCGGCGGTCGACCCGGTCGTCGGCTACGGCGGCACCGGCAACACGATCCCCCCGGAGCTGAACTCCGCGCTGGACCCGTTCGTCGCCCTGTCCGTGGCCGCCGCGGTCACCGAGAACGCGCTGCTCGGCACCTGCACCCTGATCGCCCCCTGGTATCCGCCCCTCCTGCTGGCCCGTTCGCTGAGCGGTATCGACGTGGTGAGCCGGGGCCGCCTGGTCGCCGGACTCGGCACGGGCTGGTCCCCGGACGAGTACGAGGGTGTCGGCGTCCCCTGGAAGGAGCGGGGCGCGCGCCTGGACGAGTGCCTCGACGTCCTGGAGGCGGTGTGGACGACCGCCCCCGTCCCCCGGCACGACGGCCCGCACCACTCCATCCCGGCCGCCCACATCGGCCCGAAGCCGGTGCAGAACCCCCGGCCGCCGGTCTACCTCTCCGCGTTCTCCCCCGCCTCGCAGCGCCGCGCCGCCCGCCGGGCCGACGGTGTCCTGCCGGTCGCGATGGTGGTGCCCGGCGGAAGCTACGACCCGGAGGCGGCCGTCACCGCGCAGCTCCAGCAGGTCCGCGCGCTGGCCGAGGCGCAGGGCCGCGACCCGATGGAGGTGGACGCGATCCTGCGGATCAACGCGGCGGCCGGGTCGACGCCGCGGGACATCGCGGACGTCGTCCGCCGCACCGAGGACGAGACAGTCGTCGACCACGTCTTCGTGGACCTCGGCTATCTGGTCGACCAGAGCGTGGACCAGTCCCTCGACCTGGCCGGGCAGATCCTCGAACTGTCGCGCTGACCCGCGTGGTTCGCGCACCGGCGGCGAACGTATCCTCCGCCCGTGACCACCGAACCGATGCGGCTGCCCGGCATGCCGCTGCACGATCCGTACGTCGTCGCCGACGCGACGTCCCGCACCTACCACCTGTACACGTCCAACGAGCCGTCCGTGTCGGGCGTGGACGGCGCCGGGACGATGGTCTACCGCAGTACGGACCTGCGTGACTGGGCGCCGCCGGTCGTCGTCTTCCTCGCCGCCGAGCAGGAGGGCGGCTGGGCGACCGACGGCGCGTGGGCGCCCGAGGTGCACGAACGGGCGGGCCGGTACTACCTGTTCACGACGCTGCACAACGAGGAGCGGCGGCTCGCGGAGGGGACGTACATGCGCGGCACGGTCACCGCCGTGTCCGACTCCCCGCTGGGCCCCTTCACGCTCCTCGACCCGTCCCGGCCGACGACTCCCGAGCACCTGATGGCGCTCGACGGGACGCTGTACGTCGACCCGGCGGGGCAGCCGTGGATGGTGTACGCGCACGAATGGCTCCAGACCGTCGACGGCACGATGGAGGCGATCCGTCTCACCCCGGACCTGTCCGGCACGGTCGGCGACCCGGTCCACCTCTTCCGGGGCTCGGACGCGTCCTGGCTGAACGAGCAGATCCCCGCCGGACTGCCGTACCGCCTGCCGCCGTACATCACCGACGGCCCCCAGCTGATCCGCGCCCCCGACGGCGCGCTCCTCATGCTGTGGTCGACGTACGAGAAGAACGTCCCCGGCGCGGACGGCTCGCTCTCCGGGGACTACGTCCAGACGTACGCCGTCTCCGGGTCCGGCGACCTCACCGGCCCGTGGACGCAGCGGCGCCCCCTGGTCCGCGAGGACAGCGGTCACGGGATGCTGTTCCGCACCTTCGAGGGCGAGCTGATGATGATCCTGCACCGCCCGTTCGAGAACGCGCGCGGCAAGCTGTACGAGATGCGGCTCCAGGGGCACGAGCTGAGCGTCGTACGGCAGCGCACGGACCTCGACGGCGACGCCTGAGGCTCACCAGCGTGACCGGCCCCGGTGCCTGCCGGGCCGGTCGGGGGCGTTGCCGAGGTCGTGCGGGGTGGGCCGGGAAGCGTCGTCCGGGAGCCGGGGGACCTCGTTCGGCTCCCTCGTCTGCCGGTGCTCGGACTCGTCGACCGGCCGCCGGGCCGGTTCCTGGGGCGGGAGCCGGCCCGGTGCCTGTTCGCGCCTGCGCACCCGGGTGCCGAACCGTACGGCCCACACCAGGGCGGCGGTCAGGAGCAGGCCGCACAGGACGACGGCCGCCGTACCCACACTCGTCACGTTCATCGGCCCCGGGTACCCAGCACCCGGGGCTCGATGCGTCCCGCTACTCGCGCCGTCCCGCCGTGTCGCGGACGGGGGTGGCGCCCGTGCGGCCGGGGTCCGACGGCGGGGTGGCCGCGCGGTCGGCGTGGCCCGGCCACCATGCCGCGTGGCCGATGAGCGCCGTCAGGCTGGGCGTGAAGAACATCGCCATGACGAACGCGGCGACCGCGATACCGAAGGAGACCGCGAAACCCATCTCCGTGAGGAGGGCGTTGCCCGCGAGCATCATCGTCGCGAAGGTCGCGGCGAGGATGAACCCGGCCGCTGCGACGGTCGGCCCGGCGTGGCGCAGGGCCATCCCGGCGGCCTCGCGGGGACTGCGGCCCTCGCGGGCCTCCTCGCGGAGCCGGGCGATCATGAGGATGTTGTAGTCGGTGCCGATGGCGACGACGAACAGGTACATGATCACCGGGAGCATGAACATCAGCCCCGAGTGCCCCTGCATGTCCTGGAAGATCCAGACCGTGGCGCCGAGGGTCGCGCCGAACCCGAGTCCCACCGACGCGATCAGGTACCAGGGGGCGACGACGCTGCGCAGCAGGAGCCCCAGGATGACCATGATCAGGAGGGCGGCGACGGGGAACACCGTGCGGTAGTCGCGGTTCACGGCCGCCTGGATGTCCTTGTAGATCGACGACAGGCCGCCCACCAGGGCCTTCGTGCCCTCGGGCGCCTCGTCATGCGCGACGGACCGCACCTTGCCCACCGCCTCCAGCGCCTTGTCGGTCGACGCCTCGTACCTGAGGGTGACGGTGAAGTCCGCGGTGGTGCCGTCCGTGTTCGTCTGCGTCATCCTGGCGCCGGCGACCCCGTCGACGGCGCCGAGTTTCTCGGCGTACGACGCGAAGGCCGACTTGTCGAGCGGGCGGCCGTCGGTGCTGGAGAGGTAGACGTCGGTCGGGGCGGCGGCGCCCGCCGAGTACGCCTTGCCCATCTCGTCCTGGACGACCATCGACTCCTTGGTCTTCGGCATGGACCCCGAGGCCAGGTCGAAGGTCGCCTTGTAGCCGAGCGTGCCGAGCGAGAGCGCGACCAGGACGAGCCCGGAGAGCGCGGCGGTCAGCGCGGGCCTGCGCTGCACGCCCCGGCCGAGCGCGGCGAACCGGGCGTCCGAGGGTTCGTGCTGCCAGGACTTGGAGGGCCAGAAGATCCGCGGCCCGATGAGGGAGACGACCGCCGGGATCAGGGTGAGGCCCGCGATGAGGGTGACGGTGACCGCGATGGCGAGCGCGGGGCCCATCTGCTTGAGGAAGCCCAGCGTGGACAGGGACAGCGCGAGGAACGCGATGATGACGGCGCCGGCCGCCGACGCGATGGCCTCGCCGACCCGGGCTACCGCGTTGACCATGGCCTGCTTGGGCTCGTCACCGGCGCGCAGGCGTTCTCGGTAGCGGAACATCAGGAACAGGAAGTAGTCGGTGCCCACGCCGAACAGCACGACGATGAGGATCGACGAGATCGAGCTGTTGGCCTGGAGGTCGAAGAGCTTCGTGGCGTGCGCGATGAGCGCGTTGGCGATCGCGGCGACGATGCCGATCAGGATCAGCGGGAGGATCGCCAGGATCGGCGCGCGGAAGATGATCAGCAGGGTGACCAGGATGATCACGAACGTGCCGATACCGATGAGCGCCTCACCGCGCTGGGAGGAGTCCTGCTGGTCGAGGGCCTGCGCGGCCGAGCCGCCCAGTTTGACCTGGAGGTCCGTGCCCCGGGCGAGGGCCTTGACGTCGTCGCGCAGGATCTTCGCCGCGTCCGCCTGTTTCGGCTGGCCGGCGTTCCTGCTGTCCATCTGGACCAGGGTCATCGTGTACCGGCCGTCCTCGGAGGGCCGGCCCTCGACGACCTTCTGCACCTGGTCGATCTTCTTCGCGCCCAGCTCCCCGGTGATCCGGGTGACGTCCCGCTTGTCGGCGGCGGTCAGCCTGCCGCCGTCGTCGCGCTGGAACAGGGCGATCGCGGACGGGGTGAAGGCGCTGGGGAACGCCTTCTCCTGGAGGTCCGCGGCCTTGATGGACTCATAACTCCTGGGCAGAAAACTGGACTCGTCACTGCTGGACGGCAGACTCGGGGCCGTCGCGGCGATCGCGACCGCCGCTATCAGCCACGCGACGATCGTCCAGACCGGATGCCGGACGACCGTGTCGCCCATACGTCGGAACATGCGGTACCCCTCCTGATCAGGAAGATCACCACACCTGGGGAGCGGTCCCCGGCATCGGCGACCCGGCCGGCTCCCCGTCGAACCGGCCGAACGGATGTCTCAGCTCTTCATCGTAGGGACGCGGGCCGTTCGGCGCCCCTGATATCACCGGCGCCCCGAAACTTTCGGAACTCTTTCCGAAAGTCGGTCGGAAATGTCTGACGCCGGTGGCGACCGCTCTCGCCGGGGTCGCGGCCCCGGTCGGTGCGACGGTCCAGCAGGCCCGTCCCGCTCACTGCCCGACCCGCCCGTCCACCCTCTCCCGCAGCAGATCCGCGTGCCCGCAGTGCCGTGCGTACTCCTCGATCCGGTGGACCATCAGCTCCCGGATCGCGATCCCCCGCTTCCCCGCCCGCTGCCCGAGATCCGTGAACGCGGCCAACTCCGCGTCGAGCGCGGCCTGTTCGCGTGCCAGGTCGGCGTGCGCGGCGTCCACCACGGCCTGGTCGGCCACGGCGCCGTCGAAGTCGGCGTCGCGTGCGCCGTACAGCTTGGGCAGGGGTTCCCCGATCCAGCCCCGCCAGTCGCGCTCCACCTCGGCGAGATGGCGGACCAGGCCGAGCAGGGACATCGTCGACGGGGGAACCGAGCGCTCCGCGAGCTGTTGCGGTGTCAGGCCCTCGCACTTCATCCGCAGGGTGTGGCGGTATGCCGAGAGGTAGTCCAGCAGGGTCGCCAGCTCCCCTTCCGGGCTGTCGCCCTCGCGGGGGTCGTCGTCCGGGTCGACCCACATGTCGGGGTAGACGGTCGCCCGGGTCCATCGTTCGGGAGTGTCGCTCATGCGCGTCATGGTGGCGGGCAACTCCCGGCCGCACCAACGATTTTCTCCGGCGCCCGCGGCACAACCTTCGGACCGGTCCGGCTGTCTCACTTCACAAAGCAGGACACCTGACACGTGGGGGAACAAAAGTGTTACGACGCACTGTCATCACGATCACCGCGCTGGCGACCGCAGCGCTCGGCGCCGCAGCGGTGCCCGCCGTCTCGGCGGAGCTGCCCGGGCGAGCGGCCGTCGCCTGTCCGACCGGTTGGGGCAGCCTCGCCAAGAGCAACGGGGCCAGCACATCGGGTGAGTTCATCACCAACGCCCGCATCGGCACCCACGACTGCTACGACCGTTTCGTGGTCGACGTCCCCGGCGCCACCGCCAGCCAGCTCGGCTACAGCGTCCGCTACGTCGACGCCCTCATCCAGGACCCCTCCGGCGACCCGGTTCCGGTGACCGGCGGGGCGATCCTCGAAGTCGTCGTGCGCGCACCGGCGTACAACCCGGAGACCGGGACACCGACCTATCCGGGCCCGGCGCCCAAGCCTGTCGGCTACCCGACCTTCCGTGACGCCGTGTTCGCGGGAACCTTCGAAGGACAGAGCCAGTTCGGGCTCGGCATCCGCGCCCGACTGCCCTTCCGTGTCCTCCAGTTGGACGGACGGCTCGTGGTGGACGTCGCGCACTCCTGGTGAGCGCGGTGAGGCGTGCCCCGCACTCGGGACACGCCTCGTCCGGTCAGCGGTCCTGGGAGAGCTCGTACAGCTCGGCCAGCAGACTCCCTTCCGTGGTCACGAGGTCGTCGAAGGTGCCCTGTTCGCGGATGTGTCCCCGGTCGAGGACGAGGACGCGGTCGGCCATGCGGACGTTGTCGAGGCGGTGGGTGACGACGACGGTGATGCGGTCGGGGGCCATGGCGCGCAGCTCCCGGAACACGGTGTGTTCGCCGCGCGCGTCCATCTCGCTGGTCGGCTCGTCGAGGACGAGGACGGCGGGTTCGCGGTAGAGGGCGCGGGCGCAGGCCACGCGCTGCCACTGGCCGCCGGAGAGTTCGTGCCCGCCCCACACCGAGCGGGCGAGCAGGGTGTCGAGCCGGTCGGGCAGGGCGGTCAGCGCCTCGTCCATGCCGACGCGGCGGGCGGCGTCCCAGACCCGGTCGTCGCCGTGTTCGCGGGGCTGGCCGAGGGTGATGTTCTCGCGGGCGGCGAGCGGCCAGTGGCCGTTCTTCTGCGGGACGAGTCCGACGTGCCGCCACACGGACTCGGCGTCGGTGGCGGCCAAGTCGGTGTCGTCCCACAGGACTTGCCCCTCCGTGGGAACGGTCAGGCCGGTCAGCATCCGGATCAGCGTCGACTTCCCGGCGCCGTTCTCGCCGACCAGCGCGACGACTTCGCCCCGGTTCAGCGTGAGCGTGACCGGTCCGACGGCGGCCGTGTCCTTGCCGGGGTAGGTGTAGGCGGCGCCCTCCAGGCGGATGCTCCGGGGTGCGGCGGCCTGCGTCGTACCGCGTTCCGTCGTCGTGGTGCGGACCTCGTCGACGAAGTCGTGGTAGTCGGAGAGGTAGAGCCCGTGGTGGAACATCACCGTGCTGTACCGGACGATCGAGTTGAGCGCCCGCCCGGCGGTCTGCGAGGCGACAACGGCGGTCCCGGCCAAGGCCGTCGACATCGCCCCGGCGAGCACGAGGCCCGCCAGCGACACCCACATCCCGAGCGTGAACAGCCCGCCCAGCGACGCGGCCAGCACCGTCACCAGCAAGTACGGGCGCGCGCCCGCGAGTTCGCGGCCCTCGACTCGGTCGCACATCGCCCGGTACCAGTAGTGCAGGTACGGCCGCATGGTGTTGGCCCGCAGCTCGTCGGCGAGTTCGGCCGTCGTCAGCCACCAGCGCATCATGCCGCGCACGTTGCGCGCGGAGATCGTGCGGTCGTGGACGCGGTAGTCGATGCGCGCGGAGATCACGCCGCCGAGCCCGCGCGGTACGACGGACAGCAGCAGCACGCAGAGCAGCAGCGGGTGCAGGGACGTCAACACCGTCGCGGCGGACAGCAGTTGGACGGACGCGTTGGTGAGGGTCTTGGCGTCGTCGGCGAGGTCGACGGCGCGCAGGGCGCCGATCTCGGCGGCCTGGCTGCGGTCGCGGAAGCCTTCCGTGTCGTACGCGGCGAGTTCGGCGCGCATGTGGAGGTCGACGAGGGTCAGGTCGGCGGCCGAGGCGATCTTGGGGTTGAGGCGGCGGGTGGCCCAGTCGGCGAGGATCCACAGGGCCGCGCCGACCGCCATCGCCGCGACGGCGACGGTCAGCGCGGGCCACGCCTGGGCCAGGCCCTCGCGGGGGTCGCCGGTCATGAGGCGGGGCAGGGCCTCGGCGACCGCGCCGAGCATCACGGCCGTACCGATGCCGGACAGGAGCTGGCAGACGGCGATCGTGGTGACCATGCGGCGGTCGACCCGCCAGGCGAGGCGGGCCGTCTGGAGGAGTGCGGCGGGGATGCGGCGGGCCATGTCCACCAGGGTCGCGTCGTCCATGGCGTGCCGGTGTTTGCGGCCGTTGTAGTCGAGTTCGGGTGGCGCGGACGGCTGCGGGAGTTCCGTGCGGGCTGCGGGGAGCGTCATGCGAACACCCCCGCCACGATCCGGTCCAGGGTACGGCGGCCCCGTGCGGTGACCGTGGGGTCGTCGTGGGCCAGGCAGCCCACCGCGTCGATGGCCGCGAGGCAGGTCAGGGCCTGTTTCTCCTCGGGGGTGAGATCGCGGCCGTAGCCCTGGAGGAACGCGGCGCGCAGGTCGGGGCGGTCGGTCCAGGTCGTGCAGGCCAGCGGGACGAAGTCCTGTACGGCGGTGGCGAACCGGGAGCGCTCGAAGTCGATCCAGCCGGCCCGGGCGTGCTCCCGGGACCACAGGAGGTTGCGTTCGCGGGCGTCGCCGTGGGTGAAGGCGAGCGGGAGCGGCGGGAGGGTGCGCAGGCGGGCGGCGAGGGCGCGGACGAGTGTGCGTTCGGGCGTCGTGAGTCCGGCGCGGGGCAGGTGGTTGCCGGCTCCGTCGGCGGCGGCGCGCAGTGCCTGGGCGGCTTCCTTGCGGCGGGGTCCGCAGAGGTCGCCGGCCCGGTGGAGGCGGGCGAGGAGGACTCCGCCGTGCCGGTGGGCGCGGGCCTCGTCGGCGGGGGTGAGCGTCTGCTGCTTGAGGGGGCGGCCGGGGACCGCCGTCAGGAGCAGGGCGAGGTGGTGGGCGTCGGAGGCGCGCAGCGTCGGTGCGTGGCCCGCGCCGAGGGCGGGGGCGGCGTGGCGCAGGGCGAGGGTCTCGCGCTCGTACATCAGGGGGCGCGGGGAGAGCTTCAGGTAGTAGCGGGCCCCGTCGGGCAGGGCCAGTTTCCAGACGCGGGAGTCCTCCCTGGGGTGGGAGGCGTCGGTCACGGCGGGGCGGGCGCCGAGCGTGGCGGTCGCCCAGGCGAGGACGGCGGGTGCGAGCGCGGTCATGCTCCCCACCTCGATGACGGTCGTGACGCGGACGAGAACAGGGCGCGGCGGACGTCGACGGGGCGGCGGAATCCGGTGGCGCGGACGGCCTGGGCGGGGGGATTTTCGAACGCGGGCCGATGGGCGGTGAGCAGGCGGACGGGATGCATGGCTTCTCCTCGACAGGGGGAACGGACGGATCACCCGCACAACTCCCCTGCTCACAGCGGCGATACGGGTGAGCCCGGGCGACGCGTCGAGCACAAGTTCGACCACGCCCGGTTCGGTCAGGCGCCGCCGGACCGGTGGGCCGTTCGATTCACCCGTGGAGGGGACGGGCCCGCGGACATCGCCCGAACGGGGGATTGCGCGACGGCGCCGACCGCCATCGGATGGCCGGGCGCGAGCAATAGGTATGTTGACATAGGTGTCTCGTCATACATACCCTTCCCGGGTGTCCGGAACCAGTGGGGCTCAGCCGAGTTCCAGCAGCGTCGACCGTGTGGCCGAGGGCCTCGCGGTGTGTCTGCCGGTGCTGAACCGGGCCGTGAAGCGGCATCTTGACGGGGCGTTGCCGTTTCCCAAGCCGCCGGAGCGGCAGTTGGCGTTGTTGCACTATGTCGCCGAGAACGACGGGGCGACCGTGCAGAGCGCGGCGGACGCGTTGCGGATGATGCCGAACAACGTCAGTGCTCTGGTCACGCGGCTCACCGCGGCGGGGGCGCTGGAGCGGTGGCAGGACGAGGGCGACAAGCGGGTGGCGCACCTCAGGGTGACCGCCGAGGCGCGGCGGCGGATCGGCGAGGTCGACAGCCTGGTCACGCGGCGGATCTCGGCCGCGCTGCGGACCCTCACCGAGGGCGATCTGGACGCTCTCGGTTCGGCGCTCGGCGCTCTGGTGGCACTCACCGACGCCCTGCGCGACGACTGATCCCCCCTCTTCCCTTTCCTCCGCGCGCCGCTCAAGCGCGCCGGTACGTCCTGAGGACTTCTCACCCATGCCTGTCACCGCTGTCTCCACAGCGCCCGCACCCACGTCCACCACGCCTCCCCGCGATCTGCGGGCCAACCCGTGGCTGACCCTGGTCGCCGTCGCGTTCGGTCTGTTCATGGTCGGCCTCGACGGGTCCGTCGTGTCGATCGCCAACGCGGAGATCGCCCGCGACCTCAAGGCGAGCACCGCCGAGTTGCAGTGGGTCACCAACTCCTACCTCCTCGCCCTCGCCGCGGCCCTCATCCTCGGCGGCAAGCTCGGTGACCGCCTCGGGCGCCGCACGCTCTACCTCGTCGGGGTCGCCGGGTTCACCGTCGCGTCCGTGGCGATCGGGCTCGCCGGGTCGATCGAGGGGGTCATCGCCTTCCGTGCCGTCCAGGGGCTGTTCGGGGCGATGCTGATGCCGAACACGCTCGCGTTGCTGCGGGCCGTGTTCCCGCCGAGGAAGTTCGGGATGGCCGTCGGGATCTGGGCGATGATCTCGTCCGTGTCGACGGCGCTCGGGCCGATCGTCGGCGGGCTGCTCGTCGAGCACGTCAACTGGGAGTCCGTGTTCTACATCAACGCGCCCATCGGTGTCGTCGCACTCGTCTTCGGCCTGGTCGTCCTCCCGCAGTCCCGCAACGAGGCGGCTGCGGGCGAGAAGTTCGACGTCCCCGGGGTCGTCCTGCTCGCGGGCGGGCTGCTCGCCGTGGTGTTCGGCGTCGTCAAGGGCGAGACGTGGGGCTGGACCTCGGCCGGGACGCTCGGCGCGATCGGCGGCGGGATCGCCGTACTCGTCCTCTTCGGCCGGTACGAGACGCGGGTCGCCCATCCCCTGCTGCCGATGCGGCTGTTCCGGAGCCCGGCGCTGACCGTCGGGGCGTTCGTCACCGCGCTCAACTTCTTCATCCTGCTCGGCGTGATCTTCTTCGTGATGCTGTACCTCCAGAACGTGCGCGGGTTCACGCCCGTCGAGTCGGGGGTACGGACGCTGCCGCTGAGCATCGCGTCGATGCTGGCGTCGCCGCTGGGCGCGAAGCTCACGGAGCGGTTCGGGGCGCGGGTCACGATGCCGCTCGGGATGGTCCTCCAGAGCGGGGCCGCGTTCACGATGCTCGCGTGGAGCACGGACTCGTCGTACGCCACGATGTGGCCGCCGTTCGTCGCGCTCGGGCTCGGCGTCGGCATGGTGATGTCCGCGTCGTCCGACGCCATCGTCGGCAACGCGCCCGTGCGGGACGGGGGTGTCGCGGGTGGGTTGCAGGCGACGTCCTTGCAGGTCGGCGGGGCGCTCGGGACGTCCGTCCTGGTGTCCGTCATCAGCGGCCGGGTCGGTTCCACCCTGACCGGCGAGCTGACCGACGCGGGCGTACCGCACTCCGTCGCCGAAGGGCTCGGGGAGGCGAAGGACGCGGTCGCGATGGGGGTGGCGCCGGTGTCGGAGTCGATGCCGGGGGCGCTGCGGAGTGCTGTCGTCGAGGGGAGTCATGGGGCGTTCATGGCGGGGGTGCATACGTCGGCCGTGGTGACCGGGGTGCTGGCGTTGGTGGGGGCGGGGCTGGCTGTGGTGGGGCTGCGGGGGCGGGGCGCTGTGCGGGAGCCGGGGTCGGTGGCGTCGTCGGGCGAGGGGGAGGCGGTGACCCTCGCGGTCAGCGCGGACGGGTTCCGGCCGGTCGCGCTGACCGTCGAGATCGCGGTGCGCGGAGTGACGCGGGCCGAGGTCGAGCCGGCGCCGGGCGCGCGGGTGCGCGGCGCGGTGACCGCCTCGGGGCGGCCGGTGAACGCCGCTCGGGTGACCCTCGTCGACGCGGCCGGGAACGTCGTCGCGTCCGCCGTCACCGGCGCGGACGGCGGGTACGCGTTCACGGACCTCGACGGCGGCGACTACACGGTGACCGCGGCCGGGTATCCGCCGCAGGTCAGCCAGATCACCGCAGGCGGGGCCGGGGTCGACGGGCACGACATCGAGCTGGTGCACCCCGGGGAGTGAGGCGCACCGGGGCGGGCTGCGGTGTTCCGGCCGCCACCCGCCCCGGTGCCAGACGGTCGCGGGGGCGGGGCGGCGTGAGTCGACCGCCCCGACGCCAGAGGTCCGGCGTTCAGAGGGTCACCGACGCAGGGCAGCCTCCAGCGTTCCGGCCCCCTCACCCCGCCCCAGCAACACCACTCCTGTCAGACCGCATCCGGCGCCGCGTAACAGTGCACGGTCACCGTCTGCTCCGCACTCCACCGCTGCTCCACCGTCGCCAGCAGCTTCCACCCCAGCCGTTCGTACAGCGCCGCCGCAGCCGTATCCGTCGCCACGACATCGAGCACCGGGTGGAGATCACGGCGCCGGGCCTCCACGACCGCCCGCTCCATGAGCCGTACGCCGCAACCGTGGCCACGCGCCCCGGGGGCGACGAAGAGGCGGCTGACGACGGCCGTCGTGTCCGGGTCGCCCCACAGACCGGGAGCCACGTCGCCCTCACCGCCGACGTTGAGGGCGACGTGGCCGACGATCCGCCCGTCCAGTACGGCGACCCACGCGCCCAGCCCTGACGCCTGGATCAGCCAACCGCCGGGATTCTCGGGCCAGTTGACGGGGTAGCCGTCGCGCCGGTGGACGTCCGCGAGGGCCTCGACGCAGGCAGCGACGTCGTCGTCCGTGCGGGGCCTGACCGTGTTCTCCGTGTTCACCGCCGTATCGAAACACAGGCTCCGCGGCGGCTCTACCGCCTTTCCGGGAAAGCCAGCCCCTCCGGGAGCACGCCGCCCGCCGGGCCCCGTACGGCGGAGTCGGCCAGTTCGCGGATACGGCTCGCGGGGGCGGTGACGCCGGGTGTCTCCTGGATCCAGCCGAACCATTCCACCGGGGACAGCTCCTCCGGCGCCTCACCGACGTACGGCTTGACGTAGACCGGCGTCTCCGGCTCGATGCGCCAGCTCTCCGCGAGCGTGCCGACGTCGACGGCGTCCCAGCCGAGGGCGTCGAGGAGGTCGGCGACCTCCTTCTTGGCGCCCGGGTCGTCCCCGGCGACGGGCAGGGCGCTGCGGTCGGGGGCACCGGCGGGGCGGGCGAGGGTGGAGAGCTGGTGGGCGCCGATGTTGTTGAACACCTTGACCACGCGGGAGCGGGCGAGCCGGCGTTGGACGAGGTCGCTGGTGGTGAGGTCGTTCGCGTCCAGCTCGGCCAGCCGGCCGTCACGGGCGGGGTAGTAGTTGAGGGTGTCGAGGACCGTCTTGCCGGCGAGGGCGTCGACGGGGAGCTTGTCGTAGGCGTACAGGGGGACGGTCGCGACGACGAGGTCACCGGCGCGGGCGGCTTCCGCCGGGGTGGCGGCGCGGGCTTTTTCGCCGAGGCCGGTGACGAGGCCGGCGAGGGTCTCGGGGCCCCGGGAGTTGCTGAGGACGACGTCCCAGCCGGCGGCAACCGCCAGGCGGGCGACGGCCGTTCCGATGTTTCCGCTGCCGATGAGTCCGAGGGTGCGGGGCATGGCGTACTCCGTTCGAAGCGGGCCCGGACGGATATCCGGAGGCACCATCCACTTCCTATCACGTCAAACGGAGGCTGCGTCCGCTTGGCGTGATGATTGACTGGTTCGAGCCGCTCTACAGGAACAGGAACGCGATGGACACCACCCCGACGACGTGCCGCAAGCCGCGCGCCGACGCCGCGCGCAACCGGGCCCGGATCCTCGACACGGCACTGCGCCACTTCGCGGAGTGCGGCGCCGGGACCTCGCTGGAGGCCATCGCGAGGGACGCCGGGGTCGGCCCGGCCACGCTCTACCGCCACTTCCCGACCCGGGAGGCGCTGCTCGCGGCGGCGCTGGAGGCCCCGGCGGCCGAACTCCTCGCCGGACGCGAGGAGTTGCGGAGCGTGGAGGACGCGGACGAGGGGCTGCGGCGGTGGCTGCTGACGCTGGAGAAGTACTTCAGCACCTTCACGGGGCTGCCCGCGCCGGTCCTCGCGGCCCTGGCCCACGACGACTCACCGCTCTCCGTCTCCTGCCAGGAACTCCTCGCCGTCACCGACGAGTTCCTCGCCGCCGCGCGGGAACGCGGCACGGCGCGCCCGACCGTCCAGGGCCGCGATCTCTTCCTCGCCGCGCTGTTCCTCGCCTGGACCGAGGGCGCGCCCGTCGACGGCGACGCGCTGCCGACCCTGCGGCAGCTCATCGAGACCGGTTACAGCACGCGGTGACCTACTGGTGGTCCGCCCACACATAGCTCTCGGGCAGCAGGTCCGCGATGGGCAGCGCCCGGTCCCCGACGACGACCTCGATGCCGGGGAAGTAGTCGAGGAGGACCTGACGGCAGCGCCCGCACGGCGGGACGACGCCCCGGTCCCGGTCCCCGACGGCGACGATCGCCTTAAGGTCGTAGACGCCCTGGGCCGCGGCCGTCCCGATGAGGACGAGTTCGGCGCACGGGCCGCCGGTGAAGTGGTAGGCGTTCAGCGCGGTCACGATCCGGCCGTCGGCGGCGCGGCCGGCCGCCGCCATCGTGTGGTTGTCGCCCTGACAGCGGGTGCGGGCGAGCTGGGCGGCGGCTTCGACGAGTTCATGGTCCACGCGGGCCACGATCACCGCCGGGGCGGGTACGCGCAAGCGGTTTACGTCGAGGGCGGTCCCTGTAGTTTTGGCCGGTGACCCTCCTATCACCTCGTCGTCTTGTCCCCCGGTCCTATCAACCGCTGTTCGCCCACCGCGGGTTCAGGCGGCTGCTGCCCGCGCTGGCCGTCTCCGATCTCGGGGACGGGATGAGTGTCGTCGCGGTGGCGTGGCTGGGGGTACTGATCGCGCCAGAGGGGCAGGCCGGGTTCGTGGTGGGGGCGGCCGTCGCGGCATACGCGCTGCCGGGGGCCGTGGGGGCGCTGGTGTTCGGGCGGTGGCTGCGGCGGATGGCGCCCAGGAGGCTGCTCGTGGTGGACAGTTGGCTGCGGGCCGTGATGCTCGGCTGCGTGCCGGTGGCCTGGGCGGCGGGGGTGCTGCATCCCGTGCTGTACGTCACGCTGCTCGCGGGGTCCTCCGTGCTGCACGCGTGGGGCGGGGCCGGGAAGTACTCCCTCGTCCCCCAGCTGCTCCCGCCCGAACGGCGGCTCGCCGCCAACGCGTTGCTCAGCTCCAGCATCTCCGCCTCCATCATCCTCGGGCCCGCGCTCGCCGGGCTCCTGGTGACGTGGGTGGGGCCCGCGTGGCTGATCGGGGCCGACGCGCTGTCGTTCGCCGTGCTCGCCGTCCAGGTGGGGCGGCTGCGTGAGGGGGGCGGGGTGGCCGACGCTCCCGTCGACGCGGGGCGCGCGGTGGACGGGCTGCGGTTGCTGCGGCGACAGCCGGAGTTGCTCGGTGTGCTGGCGCTGACCTGGCTGTTCAACTTTCTGTACGGGCCCGTCGAGGTCGCCCTCCCCCTGCACGTCACCGGCGATCTCGGGGCCGGGGCCGGGGTGCTCGGCCTCTACTGGATGCTCTTCGGGGTGGGGGCCGTGCTGGGGGCGCTCGGCGCGGGGGCCCTGCGGAGGCTTCCGCTGTGGCCGGTGACCGTCGGGATCGTCGTGGGGTGGGGCGTGATGCTCGTACCGTTCGGCCTGGGCGCGCCCACCGCCGTGACGCTGGCCTGCTTCGGGGTGGGCGGCGTCATCTACGGGCCGTTCACCGCACTGTCGTTCACCCTGTTCCAGGAACGGACACCGGCGGCTTGGCTGACGACGGTGCTGGCGGCACGCATGGCGGCGCTGCTCACGGCGGCGCCGGTGGGGGCGGCGCTGGGCGGACCGTTGACCGCGGCGCTGGGGGCTCGGGGGGTGCTGGGGGTTTCCGGGGTGGTGACGGTGGGGCTCGGGGTGGTCGCGGCGGGGGTGTGGTGGTGGAGCGGGCGGTTGAGGGGCGGGGGTTCACGGAGCGGGGGTTCACGGGGTGGGGGTTCACGGGGTGGGCGGGAAGGGGTTGGGCGGGAAGGGGTTGATGGGGAGGGGATCGACCGGTCGAAGGGTCGGGGGGTGTCAGGGGTCGGCTGAGGCGGGGCAGGGCGAGCGGCTGGGTGTGCTGCTGCGCGTGCTTCCCGAGAGGCGCGTCTCCTGTTCGTCGCCCCGTCCCGCGCGGCGCCCCCGCTTCAGCGCCGGCCGCCGAACTCCCAGTCGTGCACCTCCGTCTCCGCGTGTCCCCCGAGTACCCGGCGCGCCGCTTCCGCGTCGGGGGCGCGCAGCAGGGCCGCCGTACCGAGCCAGGCCGTACCGTCGTCCGACAGGAGAGGGCCGAAGGCGATCAGGTCGCCGGTGTCCGGGGGTACGGCGAGGTCCGTGCCGGGGTCGGGGGCGAGGCCGAGTGCCAGGTAGCGGTTGCCGCCGGTCCGGCCGCCGGGGAAGTCCCACATCGTCCGGCCGAGCAGGTTGCGCCAGCGCCGCAGGAGGACGTCCCGGTAGACCCCGGCCTGGTGGTTGGGCTCGTCGAAGGCGAACGCCCGGGCCGCCGCCGGGCCGGGAAGATCGACGATGTGGACGCTGCCGGCGGGGGTCTCGCCGTCGTCGGCGAAGGTGGGGCCACGGGCGATGAGTTCGGCGGTGTAGCCGTCCATGTACGACCAGTGGGCTTCGGTGAGCCGGCGGCGCAGGGGGAGGGAGCCGGACCGGTCGCGGTGGTAGCAGAAGAACTCCATGGGCGGTGATCATCGCCGGGACGGGGGCGGCGGTTCAAGCGGCTTTCGGGCCTCCGCCGACGCTGGTTGGTGCTCAGATCCTGTGTCGCGTCTCCGGCCGGACGTCCCGACTCCGCCGGGCGCGTGTCGGCTTGGGGCGGGTTCACCGCGCGGCAGCCGTCTTCCGGCGGAACTGGGTCGCGGGGGTCGCGGGAAGCGGGGCGGGGCGTCCGGCGAGGCTCTTGAGGCCGACGGCGGTCGCGGCGGTGACCAGGACCCCGGCGGTGACGGCGAGGAGGAGGAGCGGCAGTTCGCCGATGTCCGCGGCGGCGAGGACGCCTCCGTAGGGGACGGTGATCGTGGCGTGGAAGGTCATGGTCAGGGCCCCGGTGACGGCCCCGCCGGCCAAAGCTGTCGTAGGGCTTGGCCGTGTTGCCGGTACGTCCCTCCGGTCTGGCCCCCGCGTGCG
Source organism: Streptomyces saintjeani (assembly GCF_055409605.1). Lineage (NCBI taxonomy): Bacteria > Bacillati > Actinomycetota > Actinomycetes > Kitasatosporales > Streptomycetaceae > Streptomyces > Streptomyces saintjeani. The sequence continues at coordinate 127,602 of NZ_CP189624.1, forward strand.
GGCGCCCCGCGGATGAGCGCCCACCTCGACTTCGAGGTCACCGATCTCGGGGTGGCCGTCGCGCACGCGCTCCAACTCGGGGCGCGGGAAGCCGAGTTCCAGCCGCAGAGCGACGTCCGTGTCCTGCTCGATCCCGCCGGGCATCCCTTCTGCCTCTACATGGACGGCCACGGTTAAGGTGGGCCGATGCCGCTCGTGGAGATCACTTACGCCCCGCATGTTTCGCCGGACACCCTGCGTGAGCTCGGTTCCGTCCTCCCCCATCTCGTGTCCGTCGCCGTGGAGTGTCCCGAGGAGCCCTACGACGGGGAACTCCAGCCGGGGGACGTGGAGTTGCGGTTCCGGTCGCTCGGGCCGTACGACCGGAGCGGGCTCGATGTCGTGATCGAGGTGCGGTCGAAGTGGTTCGAGAGCCGGGCGGGGAACCGTCAGGAACGGGTGGATGAGCTGCACTCGCGGATCGCCGCGGCGACGGGTCTGGAGGACTTCGGCGTGTACCTCTCCCTGCCGGTGGCGGCCTGGTCCCAAGGGGACTGACCCGTGGACCTCGGCCTCGTCGAGCGGCTGCGCCACGTGTACTGGATCGGCGGGAGCCCCGGCGCCGGCAAGTCGACGATCGCCCGCAGGCTCGCCGCGCACCACGGCCTGCACCTCTACGTCACCGACGACACGATGCCGGACCACGCCGGCCGGACCACACCCCGACAGGCCCCGTTCCTGCACGAGTTCATGGCGATGGACATGGACGAGCGGTGGGTGGAGCGGTCTCCGCGCACCATGTTCGAGACGTTCCACTGGTACCGGGGCGAGGGCTTCGGCCTGATCGTCGAGGATCTGCTCCGCCTGCCGCAGGACCGGCCCGTGATCGCCGAGGGCTTCCGCCTCCTCCCCCACCTCGTCCACCCGCTGCTCCCCACTTCGCACCACGCCGTCTGGCTCCTGCCGACGCCCGGTTTCCGAGAAACGGCCATCTCGGGCCGGTCGGCTCCCGGCGAGGGGTTCATCTGGCGGACCAGCGACCCGGAGAAGGCCGCGCGCAATCTCGCGGAGCGGGACGCGATGTTCGTCGAGCGGCTTGAGCGAGAGACCTCACGCCTGCACCTGCCTGTCATCCGGCTCGACGTCACGATGACGGAGAAGGAACTCGGGGAGCGGGTCGCTGGGGTGTTCGGGTTGTGATGCCGCAGGCAGGGCGAGCAGCCTGCCTCGACCAGGACACCTTCTGGCCTACTCCGGCCCTACCGTCGTCGGTACCGCACTTCGGCGAGAGGAACACCATGTCTGCGCAGCCCCACGGCTACACCACCGTCGCTCCCTGGGTCGTCACCGATGACACGGGCGCGTTTCTGGATTTCGTCGTGGAGGTGTTCGGGGGCGAGGAGTTGGGGCGGGTGGTGACCGAGGACGGGGCCGTCGGGCACGGGGAGGTACGGGTCGGGGACACCGTGGTGCTGGCGTTCGACCGGCGGGAGGACTGGCCCGTGATGCCGAGTCTGCTGCGGGTGTTCGTGGGGGACGCGGACGACGTCGTCGCGCGGGCTGTGGCGGGTGGCGGCAGGGTGGTCACGCCCGTCATGGACAGTGCCTTCGGGCAGCGGGGTGGGCGGGTCCGGGATCCGTTCGGGAATGTGTGGTGGGTGGTCCAGCATGTCGAGGACGTGGCCGAGGAGGAGATCTGGGAGCGGTTGTCGTGGCCCGAGCACGTCGAGGGGATGCGGGTCGCGCAGGAGACGCTGGACGTCGAGTTGAGCGGGCGGCGGCAGGGGCGCAGCAGCGCGCCGGTCAGGTGAGGCCGTGGTCGACCGCGGCGTCCAGGAGGGGGCCGAGTTCCCGGGTCGCGGTGTCCAGGGCCCGCGTGCTCTGTTCGGCGCGGGCGATGAGGAGGGCGCCTTCGATGGTGCTGATCATGAGGGTGGCGAGCGGGGTGGCCCGGTGTTTCGGTACGCCCATCCCGGTGAGGGCGGCGGCCACCGCGTCGGTCCACCCGGCGAAGGCGTTGGACGCGGCCTCCCGGGTCGAGGGCGTGGTCTTGGCGCAGTCGACGGTGGCGGCGGCCACGGGGCAGCCGCCCGCGTAGCCGGAGGTCTCGTACTCGTCGGTCCACTGCCGGACCATCTCGGCGAAGAGGCCGCTGGGCGTCGGTGAGGGGAGGGCGGCCAGGAAGCGGGGTACGCGGTTTCCGGCGTACCGGCCGGCCCATTGGACGGCCTCGTTGACCAACTGCTCCTTGCCGCCGGGGAAGTAGTGCTGGAGCGAGCCGCGCGGCGCCTGCGCGTGGGCGGCGACCTCGCGCATCCCGGTCGCGCCGACTCCGTCGCGCCGGATGAGCTGGGCCGCGCTGAAGACCATCCGCTCGCGTGCTCCGCGTTCGGTCACTCCTTTGCCTCCCTTTCCGTGTCCTCCGACCAGTCTATGACCGCTGTCATAGCGCGGGCTACCATGACGGCGGTCATAGTCCTGTGGAGAGTGGTGGTGCGGCATGTCGTACGTGGGCTTCGTCGGTCTCGGCGTCATGGGACAGCCCATGGCGCTCAACCTCGCGCGGGCGGGCACTCCGCTCGTGGTGTGGAACCGTTCACCGGGCCGGTACGAGCCGCTGCGCGCCGCCGGTGCCGAAATCGCGGGCGATCCCGGCGAGGTCTTCGAGCGGTCGGGCACGGTCGTGCTGATGCTGGCCGACGAGGAGGCCATGGACGCGGTGCTGGGACGGGGTACGCCCGGCTTCGCCGCGCGGGTCGCGGGGCGCGTCGTCGTGCACATGGGCACCACGTCGGCCGAGTACTCCGCCGGGCTCCAGCAGGACGTCCGGGCGGTGGGCGGACGGTATGTGGAGGCACCGGTCTCGGGGTCGCGGGTCCCGGCGGAGCAGGGGCAGTTGGTGGGGATGCTGTCGGGGGACGACGATGCCGTGGCAGACGTACGGGCGCTGCTGGCGCCGGTGTGCCGGGAGACGTTCGTCTGCGGGGCCGTGCCGGGGGCGCTGCTGATGAAGTTCTCGGTGAACCTGTTTTTGATCACGCTGGTCACGGGGCTCAGCGAGGCGTTCCACTTCGCCGAGCGGCAGGGGGTGGATCCGGCGCTGCTGCTGGAGGTTCTCGACGCCGGGCCGATGGCGAGCGCTGTGTCGCGGACGAAGGCGCCGAAGCTGGTGGAGCGGGACTTCGGTGTGCAGGCGGGGGCGGTCGACGTGCTCAAGAACAATCGGCTGATCGCGGAGGCGGCTCGGAAAGCAGGCGTGGCTTCTCCTCTGCTGGATGTGTGTCATGCGTTGTTCGGGGAGGCGGTGGAGCAGGGGCACGGCGGGGAGGACATGGTGGCGGTGGTACGGGCGATCGAGAAGCGGAGTGCAGAGGTGTGAGCTTCAAGCTGACCACGGGCCGAGGGGCCGGCGCCTCGGCCGAATGGCCGGTTGTGGGAGGGGTTTCGGGTGGGAGACCTGGCCGTTCGGCCGATGCGGGGTGGGGATGGGGCGGCCGAGACTGGAGGCGACGGGACCGGCCCCACCAGCCGTATCGCGGTCGGGGAGCCGTCTCGTCACTGACACCCGCTGCTTCGAACGGAGGTGCCCCTCGTGGCCGTTGCCCTCGCCGCCCCTGTCCTGCCCACCCCCTGGTCGCGCCGTCACCGGGTGCCGTTGCTCGCGGCGTTCTCGATGCTCCCCTTGTATGTCGTGTGGGCGCTGTTCCGGGCCAACGGCGGCGGTGACCTGGCCGCACAGGAGGCGTGGGCGCGGTTCGCGGCCGACCACGGGGACTCGGCGTACGGCCTGTTCTGGTTCGGCGGCCTGCACACGGCGAACTACAGCATCGTCTCCCCGTATCTGATGGGGTTCCTCGGCGTGCGGACGGTCGCCGTGCTCTCGGGGCCGGCGGCGAGCTGGCTGGCGGCCGAGCTGTTCGTGAGATCGGGGATGCGCCGCCCCCTGGCTCCCGCGCTGCTGGCGGCGTTCGGGCTGTGGGTGAACGTGGCGGCGGGGCGGGTGACGTTCGCGCTCGGGGTCGCCTTCGCGCTGGCGGCGTGCGTGGTGCTGGCGGGAGAGCGGCGGCCGGCCTCGGCCGCCGGGTTCGCGGTGCTGGCGACGGCGGGCAGTCCGGTGGCCGGGCTGTTCCTGGTGGTCGCGGGTGCGGCGTACGGGCTGGTGCGGGACTGGCGGCGGGCCGCCGTGCTGATCGTCCCGCCGTTCCTGGTCGTGGGGGCGACGACGCTGCTGTTCCCCTTCGACGGGGAGGAGCCGATGGCGTCCGGGCGGGTGTGGTGGCCGATGGGGCTCGGGCTCGCGGTGGCGGTGTGGGCGCCGCGCGGGTGGCGGGTCGTGCGGCTCGGGGGCGCGGTGTACGCGGTGGGGGTCGGGCTCTCCTATCTGCTGGCGACGCCGATCGGCAGCAACGTGGAGCGGTTCGCGCTGCTCTTCGCCCCGGCCGTGCTGCTGGCGGCCCTGGTCTCGACGGCGCCGGGTCCCCGGCTGCGGCGCGGTGGCCTCGCGCTGGCGCTGGCGGGGTCGCTGTTCTGGGTGGGGTCGGGGACGCCCGTGTCCTTCCTGAAGGCGTCGAGTCAGGTCCCGGCGTGGGCGGCGGACACCGAGGGGCTGCTCCAGGCTCTCGACCGGTTCGACGCGGGGCAGGGGCGGGTCGAGGTCGTTCCGGCGCACGACCACCGCGAGGCCGCCGTCCTGTCGCCGCACATCAACATGGCGCGGGGCTGGAACACCCAGCTGGATGTCGAACGGGCCCGGATCTTCTACGACGGGACGCTCACGCCGGCCTCGTACCGGGCGTGGCTGGACCGGTGGGCGGTGGGTTTCGTCGCCGTCCCGGACACCGTGCCCGATCACTCGGGGGTCGCGGAGGCGGAGCTGATACAGCGCCGGCCGGACTGGCTGGAGCCGGTGTGGGGCGACGCGCACTGGAAGCTGTACCGGGTGCGGGACGCCGTGCCGCTGGTGTCGGCGCCCGGGGAGGTCGTGCGGGCGCCGGAGGGGGACGCGTACCTCGTGGTGTACCTGCCGAGGGCGGGTTCGGTGACCGTGCGGCTCGCCTACTCGCCCTGGCTGCGGGCCGACAACGGGGCCTGTCTGCGCGAGGACAGCGGCAAGGACGGCGGCGAGGGCGGCGTGTTCACGCGGCTCACGGCGCGGGAGCCGGGGGTCTTCCAGATCTCCTCCCAGTACGATCCGACGGTCTCCCTCCCGCGGGCCGGGCACCGGCCGGAGGAGTGCTGATGGGGGACGGACGTGGATTCGCGGCTTCGCAGCGAGGAAGTGAGCACCGTATGCGCCGTCAAGGGCGACCCACCCGGCCCGCCGGACCGTCGGACCGGGCGGGCCGTACCCGTCAGGGTCCTGAGCGGACGGACCGGGTCAGGCAGGGTCTGGACCGGGAGCTGGAGCAGCTCGACGGCGCGTCCTACAGCCGGTACCGGGGGCTGACCGGGCCGTGGGAGCTGTCCGGGGGTGTGGTGCTGGAGATCGTGCGCGGGCAGGCCGACCCGTACGCGCCGCCCGCGCGGGTCGCCGTACGGATGCCGGGCGAACGGGCGGGATTCCCAAGGGAGTTGTGGGACTCGGCGGTGCGGCGGCGGGCGCTGGCCGGGTATCTGGTGCGGCAGGCGGCGCGGGAGGTGGACGCGGAGCGGGACCTGCATCTGGACGCGGGCGGGCAGGAGGTGCTGGACCGCAACTCGTGCACGGTGGACGCCGGGGACGGATCGGTGACGCTGCGGCTCGGGGTGGCGTTGCCGGGGCCGCACCGGCGTATCGACGGGCGGGCGGCGTGGCGGCTGTTGTGCCAGGTGCTGCCGCGTGTCGCCGAGCGGGCGCTGTGTCTGGCGGCGCTGGACGCCGGGCGGGTGCGGGAGTTCGTGGCGGCGGTGGAGGACTCGGCCGCGCTGCGGGCGTCACTGCCCGGGCTCGGTCTTGTGGGGTTCGTCGCGGACGGGTCGTTGCTGGCCCGCAGGACGGGGGCGGACGATCGTCCCGCGCGGGGTGAGGGGGTGGTGGAGTTCCGGTCGCCCGAGGAGCTGCGGGTGACGGTCGAGTTGCCGCACGCGGGGGCGGTGAGCGGGATGGGGGTTCCCGAAGGGGTGACGTTGATCGTCGGGGGCGGGTTCCACGGGAAGTCGACGCTGTTGCGGGCGTTGGAGACGGGGGTGTGGGACCACGTCGCGGGGGACGGGCGGGAGCTGGCCGTCTCGTTGCCGGACACGGTGAAGATCCGGGCGGAGGACGGGCGTCCGGTGGAGCGGGTGGACGTGCACGCGTTCGTCAGTCATCTGCCGGGCGGCGCGGACACGGGCGACTTCTCGACGCCGAACGCGTCCGGGTCGACGTCGCAGGCCGCGTCCCTGTGCGAGGCCGTGGAGAGCGGGGCGCGGGTGCTGCTCATCGACGAGGACACCGCCGCGACCAACCTGATGATCCGGGACGCCCGGATGCAGGCGCTGGTCGCGAAGGAGCGGGAGCCGCTCACGCCGCTGGTGGACTCGGTCCGTTCCCTGCACCGGGATCACGGGGTGTCGACGGTGCTGGTGATGGGCGGGAGCGGTGACTATCTCGAAGTCGCCGACCGGGTGGTGATGATGGACGCGTACCGGCCGTACGACGTGACCGGGCGGGCGCGGGAGATCGCCGCCGTGCCGACGGGGCGGCGGGCCGAGGCGGACTCCTTCCCCGGGGTCGTCGCCCGCCGCGTCGACCCGGCGTCGGTGGACTCCACGGCGAAGGGGCGCAGCCGGGTGCGCTCCCGGGGCACCGACTACCTGGTCTTCGGCGAACACGACATCGACCTGCGCTGCGTCGAGCCCCTCGCCGACGCCTCCCACGTCACCGGCATCGGCCTCGCCCTCGAACTCCTCGTCCGCCACGGCCACCTGACCCGCGACCGCACGCTGGCCGAGGCCCTCGACCTCCTGGACGCGGACTTCGCGGGCGCGGACCCCGTCGCCGCGCTCCGCACGGTCCACGACGACGACTTCGCGGTGCCCCGCCGCCACGAGATCGCCGCCGCGCTCAACCGGCTGCGGGGGGTGAGGGTGGTGCGCTGAGGGTGCGCGGGGCGGAGTGCCGGCCACTCCTCCGTGCGGCCACCGCGGCGAAACTTTTCGACCCTGGTCGTACCCGGCCCCGTGATGCAACCTGTACAAGATCACCCCGTGCGCATCCGCCCCCTCCCAGGAAGCGAACCGCCATGAGCCGCTCCGTACGCCCGCTCCCCGAACGACACCTGCGCCCGCCGATGGGCTGGAACAGCTGGGACTGTTACGGCACCACCGTCACCGAGGACGAGGTGCTCGCCAACGCGGCTTTCCTGCACGAGCACTTGCTGCCGTACGGCTGGGACACGGTCGTGGTGGACATCCAGTGGTACGAGCCGACCGCCCGTGCCCACGGTTACAACGAGAACCCGCCGGTGGTCCTCGACGCGTACGGCCGCCAGTTGCCGGCGCCCAACCGGTTCCCGTCCGCGGCCGACGGCGCGGGGTTCAAGCCGCTCGCCGACCAGGTGCACGGGCTGGGCCTGCGCTTCGGCCTGCACATCATGCGGGGCATACCGCGCCGCGCGGTCGCCGCCCGGCTGCCCGTCGCCGGGACGGACTTCACGGCGGACGAGGTCGCCGACACCGGCTCCGTCTGCCCCTGGAACCCCGACAACTACGGCCTGAACCACGACCACCCCGGCGCGCAGGCGTACTACGACGCGCAGGTCGCCCAGTTCGCCGCGTGGGGAGTCGACTTCGTCAAGGCCGACGACATGCTGTTCCCGTACCACGACCGGGAGATCGCGGCGTACGGGCGGGCCATCGAGCGCAGCGGCCGGCCGATCGAGCTGAGCCTCTCGCCCGGTACGGACGTGTCCCTCGCGCACCTCGGCCACCTGCGGGAGAACGCCACGATGTGGCGTGTGTGCGACGACCTGTGGGACCGGTGGGAGGACGTCGAGGCGCAGTTCGCCCGGATGGCGCGGTGGGCCCCCGCGCAGGGCCCGGCCGGCTGGGCCGACGCCGACATGCTTCCCCTCGGCCGCATCGGCATCCGCGCCGAGCGCGGCGAGGACCGCGTCTCGCGGCTGACCTGGGACGAGCAGGTCAGCCTGCTCACCCTGTGGTTCGTCTCCCGCTCCCCGCTGATGATGGGCGGCGACCTCCCCACCAGCCCGTCGGAGACGATCGACCTGCTCACCAACGGCGAAGCGCTGGAGGTCCTCCTGCACGGCCGCGACAGCCGCGAGGTCCTGCGCGAGCGGAACCTCGTCCTGTGGACGGCCGACGACTCCGACGGCCGCACCCGCTACGCGGCGGTCTTCTCCCTGGCGGACACCCCCGAGACCGTCACCGTCCCCCTCGGCTCCATCGGCGCGCTCCCCGACGACCGGGTCCGGGACCTGTGGACCCGTACCGACACCCCGCACGACGGCCGCGCCCTGACCCTCACCCTCCCCGCACACGGCTGCGCCCTCCTGCGGCTCACCCCGGCCTGACCTCTCCGGCGACCGGGGAAACGGGGAAACAACGGGAGCCGGCGCTCACAGAGGTGGGCGCCGGGCTCGTGTCAGGAGCCGTCTCGCAACTCCGCCAGGCGTTCACGGGTGAAGCGGACGTCGTCGAAGGTGACACGGCAGCCGTCGCCGGTGGGTGACTGCGCCTCGAAGCCGACCGTGGCCCGCGCGCCGGGGTCGTCGAGGGCGAAGAAGCGGATCATGCGCCAGGTCACGCCGTCGAGGGAGGCGTGGTACGCGTACGCCCCGTCGATCCGCGCGACGCGCAGCCACACCGTCCCGCCGTCGACGACGAACGCGTTCGCGTCGTCCGCGACACCCCGTGCGACCACGGAGACGATCATCGGCTCGCCGTCGGGCGAGTACTCGAAGCAGAGCTTGCCCCAGTGCCGTTCGTCGACCCACAGGAGCAGCACCCCCGCGTCGAAGGTGGCCCCGAACTCGACGGTGACCCGCGCGCTGAACTGGAAGTCGCCCTCCGGCGGAGGGCCGAGCAGGGTGGCGGCGTTGAGCATCGACTCGGCGTTGAGCTGCGAGTCGGTCCCCGGGTCGATGAAGATGTCGCTGCGTGCGGCGGCGGTGGCCGTGACGGTGGCCCCGTCGACGGCCCACGCCTTGTCGGACGACGGGGTGAGGGGGAAGGGAACTCCCAGAACGGTCCAGGGGGCGGTCATGTGCACGTCCTCTCTCGTCAGCGGACCCACAGGCCGTGGCCTGCGCGTACGCCTCGAACGTACGCGGCCCCCGCCCCAGCGCCTCCCGCACCCCCGTGCTCAGTGATCCGTTCCTTTCCCTCCGTAGCCGTGGAGAAAGGCGTCGACCGCCCGGGTGACGCACGCGTGGATCTGGGACGGTGTCTGAGGGTCGCCGTGGGGGCTGGTCTCGGAGTTGACGAGGGCGACGAAGTGGGCGGTCGCGCGGGACGGGTCGTCGGTGTCGAGGAGGCCCGCCCGGACGAGGTCGTCGAGGCGGCGGGTGACCTCCTGCTGGACGCGCAGGGGGCCCGCCTGGCGCCAGGTGCCGATCACCGCGGGCGGGAAGTGCTGCTCCTCGGCCCTGATCTGGCGGATCATCGCGAAGTGCTCGGGGAACTGGGTGCGCTGGCCGACGAGGGCGTTGCCGAGGACGAGGAGGTCGGCGCGGGCGTCGGCGCCGGCGAGGTGTTCGCTCACGGTCGCCACGAACGCGTCGGCGACCTGGCTCGCGCTGTCGTGCAGGACGTCGGAGAAGAGGTGGTCCTTGCCCTGGAAGTGGTTGTAGATGGTGCGGGTGGACACCCCGGCTTCGGTGGCGATGGCCTCGATGCTGGTGCGGCTGTAGCCCTCGCGGCCGAAGACGGTGCGCGCGCCCTCCGTGATGGCCCGGCGTTTCGCGGCCCTGCCGCCGGGGCGGCCGACGCCGGCGGGGCGCGGCGGCGCGTACGGTTCGGCGGGGACCGTGGGTGTGGTGTTCAGGGCGTCCTCCGGTGGATCGGGCGGCTCGTCTGCCGATCTGCTGTACACGTTGTACTTTACTTTCCCCGTTCTGTCCGGCTCGGGGAAGGCGGAGCGGTCAGTTCCGGGCGCGGCTCAAGGAGGGGTCGAGGGGGACTCCAGACATCTCCAGGACGGTCTTCCCCCGCCCGTGTCCGCTCTCGACCGCCCGGACCGCCGTCGCGGCCCGCGCGAACGGGACGATGCTCGTCACCTTCGGGTCGAGGGCGCCGGTGCGGACCAGTTCCACCACCGCTTCCAGGATCGCGGGGTCGCGAACGGGCCCCGGCGCCGAACCGCCGAGCGCGGCAACGGCTTCCCGGTCGGCGCCGCTCACGAGCCGGCTGCGGTCCGCCACGAGCCCCGCGCTCTCGCGCAGCACCTCTCCCCCGACCAGGTCGAGTACGGCGTCCACACCACCCGGCACCGCGGCGGCGAGCCCCGTACCGGACGCCACGAACCGCACCCCGAGCCCCTCGACGAACGCCCGCTTGTCCGGGCCCGCCACCCCCACCACGTTCACCCCGAGCCCCACCGCGACCTGAGCGGCGACCACGCCGACCCCGCCCGCGACCCCGGTGATCAGCAGGGTCGCCCCGGCCGGCAGCCCGAGCCGCCGCACAGCGGCGTACCCGGTGGCACCGGCGATCGGCAGGCAAGCGGCGTCGGCCCAGGACACCTCCGCCGGTTTCCGCACCGCCGCCCGCGCGGGAAGCAGCGCGTACTGCGCGAACCCTCCGGTCGTCGGCCCGCCGAGCACCGCGTCCCCGACGGCGAACCCGGCGACACCGCTCCCGACCGCGACCACCTCCCCCGCGGCCTCGCCCCCCATCACGGCGGGCAGCGCCACGGCGGGCGCCCCCGCCGGAAGCCGCCCCGAACGCCGTTTGTGGTCGACGGGGTTGACCCCCGCCGCGCGCACGGCGATCAGCAGGTCACCGGCCCCCGGCACCGGTCGCGGCACCTGCGCGAACCGCTCGACCTCCGGCCCCCCGAAACGCTCGTACCCATAGGTCAACGGCATGCCCCACCCCCACGTCGAGTCATTAATTGCCATACAGATTGCATTTTACTTAAGCGGACGGCTACGCTCGCGGACACCGGCGGAGCCCTGCCTCCGCAGGCTGTTTTCGACGCGGTGAGCACAACGCACAAGGAGCGCAACGTATGGGCAGCACGGTCGCGATCGTCGGCGGCGGATACGGCGGAGCAGCGCTCGCGCGCGACCTCGACCCGGACTTCGACGTCGTCCTGATCGACCCGAAGGACGCCTTCGTCCACGCGGTGGCGGCGCTGCGCGGCCTGGTCGACGCGGACTGGGCGGAGCGGATCTACTTCGGGTACGACGGCCTGTTCACCCGGGGCCGGCACGTGCGCGACCGCGCCGTGGAGGTGGACGCGTCCGGGGTCACCACGGCCGACGGCACGCGGATCGACGCGGACTACGTCGTGCTGGCGACCGGCTCCTCGTACCCGTACCCGGCGAAGCCCGACACCGAGGACAGCGCGGACTCGGTGCTGCGGCACGCGGACACGCGGGCCGAACTCGCCGCCGCTTCCCGGGTGTTGCTGCTCGGGGCCGGTCCCGTGGGCCTCGAACTCGCCGGGGAGATCACCGAGCGGTGGCCGCGCACCGAGGTCGTGGTGGTCGACCCCGCCGAGGACGTGCTCGGCGGGCGCTATCTGCCGGAGCTGCGCGGCGCGCTGCGGGAGCAGCTCGCCGAGCGGGGCGTGCGGCTGGAGCTGGGCAGCGCGCTGACGGCCGTGCCGCCGGTGGCGCCGGGGGTGCGCGAGGCGTTCTCGGTGACGACCGAGGCGGGGACGCGGATCGACGCGGACCTGTGGTTCAGGTGTTACGGCATGGCGCCGCTGAGCGACATGCTGCGCGGGGGCCTCGCCGCCGCCCGGCGCGGCGACGGGCACGTGGAGGTGGACGAGCATCTGCGGGTCGCGGGCGCGTCGACCGTCTTCGCCATCGGTGACGTCACCGCCGTACCGGAGCCGAAGCGCTCCAAGGCCGCCTCCGAGCACGCCGTCGTGGTGGCGGCGAACATCCGGGCCCTCGCGGCGGGCACGTCGCCGGAGCGGACGTACCTGCCGGGGGCGGACGCGGTGCTGGTGCCGCTGGGTTCGACCGGTGGCGCCTCGCAGGTGCCGGGTCCGGACGGCCCGGTCGTCCTGGGGGCCGCCGAGACGTCCGGCTACAAGGGTGCCGACCTGCTGCTCGGGCGGTTCGCCGAGCTGTTCAACGCCGTCTGAATCCCCGTCCCCACGATCGTTCAGCGCCTCCTTCCCGTACGTCCGTCCGAACGAGAGGTGTCGACCGATGACGCACGCAGCACACTCCCTGACCGGCAAGGTGGCCGTGGTCACCGGCGGCGCGGGAGGGATCGGCGTCGCGACGGTGGAGGCGCTGGCGGCCCTGGGGGCGCACGTCGTCCTCGCGGACGTCGCCGACGCCCCGGCGAAGACCGCCGCCGAGAAGCTGGCCGCGCAGGGGCTCTCGGTGGTCGGCCACGGCGTCGACATCGCCGACGAGGCGAGCGTGGAGCGTCTGGTGGACTTCGCCGTCGACACCTTCGGCGGCATCGACGTCCTGGACAACAACGCGGCGCTGACCTCCGCGATCCGCCAGGACCGGGACGTCGTGTCCATGTCGGCAAAGCTGTGGGACCAGGTCCTCGCGGTCAACCTGCGCGGTCCGATGCTGCTGTGCAAGCACACCGTGCCGGTGATGATCGAGCGCGGCGGCGGCTCGATCATCAACATCACCAGCGGCCAGGGCCTGTCCGGCGACCGGGTGATGGTCGCGTACGGCGCGTCCAAGGGCGGCCTGATCGCGCTGACCCGTTCCGTGGCCGCTGCGTACGGCGCGGACGGCGTCCGCTGCAACGCCGTCGCGCCCGGCCTGGTCCGCACCCCGGCGCTGGAGGCGGACATGCCGGAGCCGGTGCAGCGGATGTTCCAGAGCGCGAACCTGATCCCCCGGCTCGGCACGCCGGACGACGTGGCCTCGATGGTGGCGTTCCTCGCCTCGCCGGCCGCCTCGTTCATCACCGGGCAGGTGCTCAGCGTCGACGGCGGCTTCCTCTCCCACCTGCCGACGCTGTCGCCACTGCCGCCCCGCTGACGGTGTCAGTCCAGCCAGGACGCGAGCCCCGCCTCGATCGCCTGGGCGGTCGGGGCTCCGGCCCAGGCGTAGTAGCCGTCGGGCCGTACCAGGAGCGCCTCGTCGCCGCCGTCGACGCGGTGGGTGACGGTCAGCCCGTCCCGGCCGAAGTCCCCGCCCGGCGGCAGGACCAGCACGAAACGCCCCTCGCGCAGCGCCTCGTACAGCCGTCCCCCGGCCAGCTCCAGGTCCGGTGCGCGCTTCCCGGCCAAGGGGTGCGCGCCGCGCGGCGCGGGGTAGGCGAAGCCGGTTCCGGTGATCTCCCCGACCGCCTGCCGGGTCACCGGCTTGACGTGGGTGACGACCAGTTTGCGTACGGCGCGCAGCGCGATCTCCAGGGGGTTGTGCGCCATGGCGAGGCGCAGGTTGAGGCCGCTGCTACGCAGGACCGCGCGGCCGATGGGGTGGCGTTCGGTGTGGTAGGTGTCGAGGAGGGTGCCGGGGGCGCGGCCCTGGAGGACGGCGGCGAGTTTCCAGCCGAGGTTGACGGCGTCCTGGAGGCCGGTATTCATGCCCTGGCCGCCGGCCGGGGAGTGCTGGTGGGCGGCGTCGCCGGCGAGCAGGACGCGGCCGACGCGGTAGGCGGGCACCTGGCGTTCGTCGCTGTGGAAGCGGGAGAGCCAGCGCGGGTCGTGCATCCCGAAGTCGGAGCCGAAGGCCCGCTCGGTCAGCGCGCGCAGCTCCTCGAACTCGACCGGCGCGTCGTCGGGTTCGCCCCGGTGGGCCCGGTCCCAGCCGCCGACCCGCCAGTAGCCGTCGCCGAAGGGCGCGATGAACCCGAAGGCACCGCCCGCGCCGTGCACCCGCACCACGAGGGGCGGCTCCTCGGTGAACTTCACGTCGGCGAGGATCACCGACCGGATCACCACCTTGCCGGGGAAGGGCAGCCCGAGCGCTTCGCGTACGGCGCTGCGCGTCCCGTCGGCGCCGACCAGCCACTCGGTGCGTACGGCGGTGTCGCCCGCGTCGGTGCGCAGCGCGACGGTGACGCCGTCGGCGTCCTGGGCGAGGCCGGTGACCTCGCTGCCGTAGCGGATCTCCGCGCCGTGTTTCAGGGCCCGGCGCAGCAGCAGCCGTTCCACCTCGTACTGCGGGGTGACCAGCAGGAAGGGGTAGCGGGAGGGCAGCGCGCCGATGTCGAACGGGATCGCGCCGAACAGGCGCAGTTCGCGGACGATCTGGCCGGTGGCCACGAGTTCGTCGGCGAGGTCGCGGGCGTCGAGGAGTTCGAGGGTGCGGGCGTGCACGCCGAAGGCGCGGGACAGGTTACTGATGCCGGCCGGGCGCTTCTCGACGACGGTCACCCGGACGCCGGCCGCCGCGAGGTCACCGGCGAGGAGCAGTCCGGTGGGACCGGCGCCGGCGATGACGGCGGAGGGATTCCGCCCGGGCTTTCCGGGGGATTCGTGCATGCGGGTCATCCGCTACTCGCTTCCATCGGTCGGAGTCGGAAACCTCGGAAAACACGGAGGTTTATTTCTCGCTAGATCTCCGGGCCGAGTTCCCCGCCGCCGCACGCGACGGGGAACTCGATAATGCCGGAATAGGGAATTCAGGCGTGCCCGAGGCGGAAACCCACACCGCGCACGGTGACGACCCAGCCGTTGCCGCCGAGTTTTCTGCGCAGGCTGCTGACGTGGGTGTCGACGGTCCGCCGCGACCACGAGTCGCCCCACACCTGCTGGAGGAGGCGCTTGCGCGAGATGACGGTGTCGGGGTGGGACGCGAGCAGGCACAGGAGGTCGAACTCCTTGCGGGTCAGGTCCACACAGTGACCGTCCAGGCAGACCTCGCGGGAGCCCACGTCGATGTGCAGCGGGCCGTGGTCGATCGCCCGGCTCGGGCTCCTGCGGGAGCGCACGCGCCGCATGACCGCGTCGATACGGGCCATCAACTCCCGGAAGCCGTACGGCTTGACCAGGTAGTCGTCGGCGCCGGCCTGGAGGCCGAGGACCCGGTCCAGCTCCGAGCCGCGCGCGGTGACGACGATCAGCGGGACGCAGCTGACCGTGCGGATCGCCTTGCACACCTCCAGGCCGTCCAGGTCCGGCAGCTCCAGTTCCATCAGGACGAGGTCCACGTTCTCGTAGGCCGCTAAGGCCTGGGCGCCCCGGTCCACGGCGGTCACCTCGTGGCCGTGCCGGCGCAACCCCTCCTCCAGGGCACAGGCGTCTCCCGCGTCGCCCTCGACGATCAGGATGCGCCACCCGCCGGCTCCGGGCCGGGTGGATACAAGCGGTTCCCGCAGGAACTCTGACGATATCTGCGTCATACTCTCCCCCGGTAAGTCCAGTTCGTCACACGAAGCGAAACTCGTGTACCATACTATTAAACCGGGGCGGGTAATTCAAAGTCGTTCCAGTGGATTCTCTGTTTCAATCACATTAAGCGCTCACGGAATTCGATCGAGCGTTTCCCCGGCACGCGCCCGGTCGTCGGCGTCGAGCAGGCGCAGCAGCAGCGCGGTCAGCGTCTCGCGCTCGGCCGGGGTGAAGCAGGCGAGGAAGGAGTCCTGGGACTCCTCGGCGACCTGCCACAGGGTGCGCTGGAGGCGCGTCCCCTCCTCGGTGAGCCCGACCAGCTGACGGCGCCGGTCGGCGGGGTCGCGGGTGCGGTGCACCAGGCCGCGCTCCTCGATCAGGTCGAGGTATCCGCCCAGGTGGCTGCGCTGGAAGCCGAGGCGGTCGGCCAGCACGTGCTGGGGCAGGGGGCCGAAGTCCGCGAGCGCGGTGAGCGTCGCGAAGTGCGGCAGCCGCAGCCCGTGCCGGCCGACCGCTTCCACGAGGGCGTCGTGGCCGATCCGGGCCATGTGTCCGGCGAGGTACGAGGGGAGCGCCAGCAGGCTCGGCGGGCGGGGGGCGGAGTCAGGGGTCTCGCTCATACGTCCAACGATACGGGAGGGCAGTGACTGGACGTAAGGGTGACATCATGGAATCATTACGTCTCGACACCAGTTCGGCGCCGGCTCCGTGCTCCCGAACGGCGGATCACCGCGCCCGTCCCCTGAGGACCTCTCCATGACCGACACGCCAGCGCGCACCGGCGCGCCCTTCGCCGCTCTCCTCCTCGCCGTCCTGTCCTTCTCCCTGATGCAGACGATGGTCGTGCCCGCGCTGCCCGACCTCCAGCGGGAGTTCGGCGCCTCGACGACCGCCGTCTCCTGGGTGCTCAGCTCCTTCCTGCTCACCGCCTCCGTCGCGACCGCGCTGCTCGGGCGGGTCGGCGACATGTTCGGCAAGCGGCGGGTGCTGATCGCCAGCCTCACCGTGTTCGCCGCCGGCACGCTGCTGGCCGCGCTGTCCGACTCGCTCCCCCTGCTCATCGCCGCCCGCGCGGTCCAGGGCGTCGGGTCGGCGGCCTTCCCGCTCGCGTTCGGCATCGTCCGCGACCAGTTCCCGCGTGAACGCGTGCCCGTCGCGATCGGCCTCATCTCCTCCACGTTCGGTATCGGCTTCGGCGTCGGGCTCGTCATCCCCGGGCCGATCGTCGACGCCCTCGACTGGCACTGGATCTTCTGGCTCGGGCTCGTCGTGATCCTCCTCGGGATCGCCGCCGTCACCGTGTTCATCCAGGAGTCCACGCACACCAACCCCGGCCGCATCGACTGGGCCGGCGTCGTCCTGCTCAGCGCGGGCGTCGTCGCCCTGCTGCTCGCCATCAGCGAGGGCAAGTCGTGGGGCTGGTCCTCCCCCGGCATCATCGGCCTCTTCCTCGCCACCGCCGTCCTGCTCGTCGTCTTCGGGTACGTCGAGAGCAAGGTCCGCGAGCCCCTCATCGACCTCGAACTCCTGCGCCGGCCCGCCGTCCTGACCAGCCACATCACCGCGCTCGTCATCGGGTTCGGCATGTACGGGGCGTTCACGCTGGTGCCGCTGCTCGCGCAGACGCCGACCGGCGCCGGGTACGGCTTCGGCGCGTCCGTCACCGAGTCCGGGCTGTTCATGGTCCCGATGGCCGTGACCATGCTGATCGCCAGCCCCCTCGCCGGGCGCCTCGGCGCGGCCGTCGGCTGGAAGCTCCCCCTCGTCCTCGCCTGCCTCATCGGCGTCGTCGGCTTCGCGGTCTACGCCGGCGCGCACGACACCGAGTGGACCATGTACGTCGGCTCCGCGATCCTCGGCGTCGGCGTCGGCTTCGCGTTCGCGGCGCTGGCGAACCTCGTCGTCAGCGCGGTCGACCGGAGCCAGACCGGGGAGGCGACCGGCATCAACACGATCATGCGGACGATCGGGGGGTCCCTCGGGGCGCAGATCGCCGCGTCGATCGTGGTGTCGCGGACGGTGCCGGGGACCCGGGTGCCCGAGGAGTCGGGGTATACGACCGCGTTCGTGATGTCGGCCATCGCGCTGGGAGTCGCCGCGGTGGTGGCGCTGGCGGGGCCCGGGAAGTTCTGGGGGAGGACGGCGGCGCCCGCGCCCGCGCAGGCGGAGGGGGAACGGTCGCGGTCCGCGGCTTAGGCCGGCCGAGGACGCGGGGCTCACGTGGCCGGTCGGGTCGGGGGCGGGCGGTGGAAGCGGCGGGCGCGGGGCTGGTCGCGGGTGCCGGGCCGGAGGCGACGCCAGGGACGGTGATGCCTGGGCTCAGGGCTCACCTTCGGTGGATCGGAGGGCGATTACGCGACCCGGCTTCCGCAGCCCCGCCCTGCCCACGTCCGGCTTCCGGCTTCCGGCTTCCGGCTTCCGGCTTCCGGCTTCCGGCTTCCGGCTTCCGGCTTCCGGCAGCCCCTGTCCCCGCCCGGCTTCCCCCACTCCCTCCGGCCCAGCCCCGCTCACCCGCTCTCCCCCGCCCGACTTCGCCACGCCCGCCCTCACTTACGGCCCCCCTCCCCAGCGGTCCCCGCCCCGCCAGCCCCTTCGTCGATCCACACCGGCACAGCCCACCCGCCTCCCCTCGGCGCCAAGCCTGCGCCCCACTGACCTCTAGGGAGTTCCCGCACCCATGCCTGACTACGGACACGACCTGCTCTTCGGTACCGTCCTCGTGCCGACCTCGGGGCACCCCGACGACGCGGTGGCGCTCGCCCGGACCGCCGACCGGGCCGGGCTGGATCTGGTGAGTGTGCCGGATCACCCCTACCGGCCGGACCTGCTCGACGCGTGGACGGTGCTCGCGGTCATCGCCGCGTCCACCACCCGCGTACGGGTCTTCCCCAACGTCGCGAACCTCCCGCTGCGACCGCCCGTCATGCTCGCGCGCGCCGCGGCCGGCCTGGACCTGATCAGCGGTGGCCGGGTCGAGCTGGGGCTGGGTGCCGGCGCCTACTGGGACGCCATCGCCGCCGACGGCGGACCGCGCCGCGACCCCGGTACGGCGCGACGGGCGACCCGGGAGGCCATCGACGTCATCCGGGCGCTGTGGGGCGCTGCGGCCCGGCCGGTCCGCGTTCCCGGTGAGCACTACGCGCTCGACGGCGCCGTACCCGGCCCCGCTCCCGCCCACTCCATCTGCATCTGGCTCGGCGCCGTCGGGCCCCGCATGCTCGCGCTGACCGGGGAGAAGGCCGACGGCTGGCTCCCCAGCGTGCCGCACGTCCCGCCGGGGCACCTCGCGGCGGGGCACCGTGCCGTCGACGAGGCGGCCACGTCGGCGGGCCGCGAACCGGACCAGGTACGGCGCCTGTACAACCTCTCGCCGGGACCGGGCGGCTTCCCGCAGGGCCCGCCGAGCGCCTGGCCGGAGCAACTGGCCGCGCTCACCCTGGAACACGGCACGAGCGCGTTCCTGCTCCCCACCCAACAGCCGTCCCTGATCGAGGCGTTCGCCAACGAGGTGGCGCCGGCGACGCGGGACCTGGTGACGGCGGAACGCAAACGCGCGGCGGACCGTCCGGGCTCCGCAGGCCGTGCGCACGCGGTGGAAGGCTCAACGGTCCCTGCCACACCCCCGGCACGGCGTACGGCACCTGCCGCCACCGCCACCCTCGCGCCGGACCGGTCCCGCTCCTCCCCGCCCGGCGACCGTCTCTCCGTACAGCCCACTGCGCCGCCCGCGACGCGGCAGTCCACCGAGCGGCTCTGGGACGAGTCCTCCCGCCCCACCGCACCCCCCGCCGACCCGCAGCGCGGCTACTCGCGCCGCGAGCAGGAGCCCGCCCGCAACCTCGTCGCCGCCCACGACCAGCTCCGCGCCGATCTCGACCGGCTCGGGGAGGTCGTGCGGCAGGTGCTGGACGACGCCCTCGACCCGGGGGAGGCGCGGTCCGAGATCCAGCGGCTGAGTCTGCGGCAGAACGCGTGGACGCTCGGGGCGTACTGCGCCTCGTACTGCCGGGTGACCACCGTGCACCACACCCGGGAGGACGAGGACCTGTTCCCGCACCTGCGGCGTTCCGATCCCCGGCTCGGTGCGGTGCTGGACCGGCTCACCGAGGAACACCACGCGATCCAGGGCGTCATCGAGCGTCTCGACCGTGCGCTGGTCGCCTTCGTGCGCGAAGGACGCGAAGGACGCGAAGGACGCGAGGAAGGGCACGGCGAGGCGCTGCGCGCGGCGGCGGATCTACTCGCGGACACACTGCTGTCGCATCTCGCGTACGAGGAACGGGAGTTGATCGAGCCGATGGCAAGGTTCGGGACGGGCTGGTGACCGGCCTCTACCCCGGCTCCTCCCCCGTCGCCACGCGGCGGGACGGGTCCGCCGACCAGGCGGACCAGGAGCCGGGGTAGAGCGCGGCGCCGGTGATCCCGGCGTGTTCCAGGGCGAGCAGGTCGTGGCAGGCGGTGACTCCGCTGCCGCAGTAGACGACGGTGTCGGCGCCGTCCTCCACTCCCAACCCCCGGTAGCGCTCACGCAGTTGATCGGGCGGCAGGAACGTCCCGTCCGGCGTGAGGTTCTCGCTCCAGGGGGCGCTGCGGGCGCCGGGGATGTGCCCGGAGCGGATGTCCGTCGGCAGGACGTGTTCCCCCGAGTACCGGCCGGCGGCGCGTGCGTCGAGGACGACGGCGTTCCCCGCCCCGACCTCGTCGGCGCCGCGCAGTGCCCGCGCGGGCCACTCCACCGCCGTGAGCCGCGCGGCGGGCAGCACGACCGCGCCGGTCTCGATCCCCCCGGACCAGCCGCCCAGCCCGCCGTCGAGCAGCGCGGCATCCCGCCCGGTGCTGCGCAGCAGCCACACCAGCCGGGCGGCGTAGGCCCCGCCGTCGGCGTCGTACGCCACCACGGTCGTGCCGTCCCCGATGCCGAGCAGCCCCAGCGCCCACGCGAACTCCCCCGGCTCCGGCACCGGATGACGCCCGCCGACCGGATCGGGCGGCGCGGACAGCACGGTGTCGACGTCGACCCAGACCGCCCCCGGCAGATGCCCGGCGAGGTAGGCGTCGTACCCGCTGCGGCCGTCCAGGAACCAGCGGACGTCGGCCAGGACGAGGGGGCCGGGGTGCGCGCGGACCCAGTCGGCGTCGACGACGGGGGGTACGGGGGCGGCGTACGGGGACCGCGCGGCCGTCGTCGCGTCGTCGTCAGGCATCCGCCGTCACCGTCCCGATCCCCGCGATCTGCGGCAGGACCTCCGCGGCCGTCAGTTCCGTCGCCGTCTGGACCTCCGCGTACGGGATGCCGCCCACGTCGATCGCGAGGAGGTGCAGGTCGTGGCCCCACAGCTCGTGCAGCCTGCCCAGTTTGTCGACGACCTCGGCCGGGCTGCCGCAGATCGCGGGACCGTTCTCGCCGATGTACGTGTCGAAGTCCGGCGGGGTGGTGGTGTGCGTGGTGCCGGGTTTACGGACGGTCAGGTAGTTGTTCATGTAGGAGGCCCACAGGGTGCGGGCCCGCTGGGAGGACTTCGCCACGAAGACGTGGCTGGCGGCGCCGAGCCGGCCGGGCGGGTCCGTACGGCCGCTCTCGCGCCACAGCGTGCGGTAGGCGTCGAAGACCGGTACGAACGTGCCCGGTTCCCGCGCGGTCGTGCCGACGACCAGCGGCAGCCCGTGTTCCACGGCGAGCTGGACGGACTCCGAGCCGACGCCGCCGCTGATCCACAGGGGCGGCCTGGGCTGCACCGGGCGGGGCTGGACGGTGACGTCGTTCAGCGGCGGCCTGAACTCGCCCTGCCAGGTGACGTGTTCCTCGGTCCACAGGCGGATCAGCAGCTCCGTGTTCTCGCGTTTGCGGGCCGCCTTCGACTCGGGTGCCTGGCCGAACACCGCGTACGGATCGGGGAAGAAGGAGGCGCCCGCGATGAGTTCGAGCCGGCCGCCGGACAGCAGGTCGACCAGGGCGTAGTCCTCGGCGACGAGGACGGGGTCGCGGTTGGCGACGAGCGTCGTACCGGTGGCGAGGCGGATCGTCGAGGTGTGCTCGGCGATCGCGGCGAGGACGAGCGCGGGCGAGGGGATGACGTCCCGTTCGCCGAAGTGGTGTTCGCCGACGGTGTACCAGGCGAACCCGGCGCGTTCCGCCTCGGCCGCGGCCCGCACCACGTCCCGCAGCCGCTGCCGCTGGGTGAGGGCCTGTCCGGTGAGGGGGTCGGGCAGGAGGCTGCCGAAGGTGATGAGACCTAGCTCCATGGGGTGTCCTTCGTGGTGCCGCTGCCGGGCACGGCGGCCAGCAGCTCCCGGGTGTAGGGGTGTCGCGGTGACCGCAGCAGTTCGTCCGCGGGGCCGCTCTCCACGATCCGGCCGTCGCGCATCACCGCGATCCGGTCGCTGACCTGTGCGACGACGGCCAGGTCGTGGGAGATGAACAGGTAGCTCAGACCGTGGCGTTCCTGGAGGCCGGCCAGCAGTTCCAGGATGCGGGCCTGGACGGTGACGTCGAGCGCGGAGACGGGTTCGTCGCAGACGAGGAGTTCGGGGCCGAGGGCGAGCGCGCGGGCGATGGCGACGCGCTGCCGCTGCCCGCCGGAGAGTTCGGCGGCCTTGCGCCGCTCGGTCCCGGCCGGCAGCGCGACGTCGTCGAGCAGCCGCCGCACCGTGCCGGCCCACTGGGCCCGGTTCCCGATCCGGTGGTTGCGCAGCGGCTCGGTGACCAGCTCCGCCACCGTGAAACGGGGGTTCAGCGAGGCGTACGGGTTCTGGTAGACGAGCTGGATCCGCCGGTGCAGGGCCCTGCGGGCGGCGCCTCGTACGGCGGTGACGTCGACGCCGTCCAGCAGCACCGCCCCGCTGTCGGCCCGCTCCAGCCCGAGGACCATCCGCGCGGTCGTCGACTTGCCCGAGCCGGACTCCCCGACGAGCCCGAGCGTCTCCCCCCGCGCCAGCTCGAACCCGACCCCGTCGACGGCGGTACGGGTACGGCGCCGGGCCAGGAGGGGGCCTCGGACGGGGAAGGCGCGGGTGAGGCCGGTGACGCGCAAGAGGGGGGCGGGTTCGCCGGGGGTGGTGCCGAGGGCGGGCGGGTCCCGGCGCGCGTCGGCAGGCGCGGGGCCGACCGCGCGGGAGCGGCGGGGGGACCGGCCGATGAGGGCTGGTGCGTCGCCGAGTTCCTCCCCCGGCGTGGCCGCAGCCGTACGGGAACGAAGCGCAGGCCGAGCCACGCGTGGCGGCACGTCGCCGGACGCGTCGGAAGTGCGGCGCGGAGAGCCGGACGTGGCAGGCAGTGCCTCACCGGGCCCGGCCGCCGCCACCGGTGGGGAACCCGCCGTGCGGGACCAGCCGCGAGGAGCCCGCGCCGCGAGCGTCGGCGCGTCAGACAACAGCCCACGTGTGTACGGGTGTCGGGGTTCGGTCAGTACTCGTTCCACCGGGCCCGTCTCCACCACGCGGCCCTGCGACATCACCACGACGTGCTGCGCGCGGTCCGCGACCACCGCCAGGTCGTGGGTGATCAGGAGCATCGCCGTGTCGGTCGTGGTGACGAGTTTCTGGAGGTGGTCGAGGAGCCTGCGCTGGACCGTCACGTCCAGTGCCGAGGTGGGCTCGTCGGCGATCAGGAGGCGGGGGCGGGCCGCGGTGGCCATCGCGATCAGGACACGTTGGCGCATGCCGCCGGAGAGTTCGTGGGGGTACTGGCGGGCGCGCTGCGCCGGGTCGGGGAGGCCCGCCTCGGCCAGCAGCTCGACGGCCCGGCCGGGAGCGTCCCGGCGGGTGGCCAGGCCGTGCACCCGCAGGACCTCGGCGACCTGCGCGCCGACCGGCTTGACGGGGTCGAGACTGACACCGGGGTCCTGCGGGATCAGGCCGATACGGCGCCCGCGCACCTCCCGCCAGGCCCGCTCGCCGAGCCCGGTCAGCTCCTCGTCCTGGAGCCGTACGGAGCCGCCCAGTACCGTTCCGCCGGCGGGCAGCAGCCCGATCAGCGCGTGGGCGGTACTGCTCTTCCCCGACCCGGACTCCCCCACCAGGGCGGTGATCTGCCCGGCCCGCGCGGCCAGATCGAGCCCGTCGACGGCGAGGTGCGTACCGCTCGCGGTGCGGTACCCGATCCGCAGCCCTTCGGCGACGAGCAGCGGGGCGGCGACGGATACCGAACCCACCACGCGTGCGCCGACGTCCCCCACCGGCTCCGTCGGCTTCATCGGTGTCCCCCTTCTCTCTCCAGCACCCGGGACAACCGGTTCGCCGCCAGCACGACCCCCGTCACCGTGAGACTCGGCAAGGTGGTCAGCCACCACGCCGTGGCCAGGTAGTTGCGCCCGTCGGCGACGAGCGCCCCCCACTCGGGCGCGGGCGGCGGCTCCCCGTACCCGAGGAACCCCAGGCTGGACACCGCGAGGACGACCAGCCCGAAGTCGAGGGCGGCAAGGGCCAGGACGGACCCGACGGCCGCCGGCAGGATGTAGCGGGGCAGGACCCGCCACCACCGCCCCCCGCACAGGATCGCCGCCTCGACGTACGGCGCGGCCCGCACCCGCAGCACCTCGGCCCGCATTACGCGCGTGAACGCGGCCACGCTGGTGACCCCGATCGCGACAGCGATCTGCGTGGTGCCGACGCCGAGCGCGGTGACGAGGGTGAGGGACAGCAGCAGGGGCGGCACCGACATCATCACCTCCACGACACGCATGACGACCGCGTCCGTACGCCGCCCGAAGAACCCCGCGACGAGCCCGAGCACCACCCCGCCGCCGAGGGCGATGAGGACGGCGGCGACGGTGGCGCGCAGCGAGAGGGCGGCGCCGTGCACGACACGGGCGTAGATGTCGCGGCCCAACTGGTCGGTGCCGAAGACGTGTTGGGCACTGGGCGGCTGGAACCGCTCCGCCGGCGCCCCCGTGAGGGCGCTGCGGGAGGTGAACCAGTCGGGTACGAGGGCCCAGCCGACGACGACCGCGAGCACGAGGACGCAGAGGGTGACGCCGGGAGAGCGCAGCGGCATACCGAGTACGCGGCGGACGCGGGTCCGCGAACGAACGGCCTCCCGGTGCGGCGTCGTCGCCTCGCGCTCCTTTCCGTATGCCGTCGTCATGCCGTCACCAGCCGTCCCGTGGCCCGGATGCGCGGATCGAGTACCGGATAGAGCAGGTCGACCACCAGATTCACCACCGCGAAGACGAGTGCCGCCACCACCACGACCCCCTGCACCACCGGCAGGTCCTGCGCCGAGACGGCGGACTGGGTGATCCGCCCCATCCCGGGCCGCGAGAACACCGTCTCGACGACGACGGCGCCCCCGATCAGCGAACCGACGAGCATCCCGGCGACGGTCGCGGCGGGGACGGCCGCGTTGCGCAGCCCGTGGCCGAACAGGAGCCGCGCCCTGCCCGCCCCGGTGGCGCGGACGGTGTCGGCGTACGGCTCCTGGAGGGTCGTGTGGAGGCTCTTGCCGAGGACCTGGGCGACGAGGGCGGCGCCGGGGACAGCCATGGTGAAGGCGGGCAGGACGACGCTGCCGGGGCCGCTGTCGCCGAGGGCGGGGAAGAGGTGCCAGCGGAAGGACAGGAGCTGGATGAGGACGAGCCCGACCCAGAAGGAGGGCAGGGAGACGGCGAACGAGGGTACCGAGCGCAGGAGTTGGCGCAGGAGGGGGCTGGCGGTGAGGTTCGCGGCGACGCCGAGGAGCGTGCCGGCGGTGAGCGCGAGGAGCAGCGCGAGGGTGCCGACCTGGAGGGTCGGGGGGATCGCGTCGGCGATCATCCGGGCGACCGGCTGCCCGGTCTGGAGGGAGGAGCCGAGGTCGCCGTGGAGCGCGTCGGTGAGCGCGGACTCGTACTGCGCGAGGAGCGGGCGGTCGAAGCCGAGGTCGGCGCGTGCCCGGGCGAGTTGTCCGGGGGTGAGTTCGGCGAAGCCGCCGCGTCCGCTGAGCATGAGGGCGACGGGGTCGCCGGGCAGCAGGCGCAGGGCGAAGAAGGTGAGGGTGAAGGCGGCCCAGACGACGAACACCGCGCGCAGTGTCCGGGTGGCCGCGTACCGGGCCGTGTGCACAGTCGCCGCCTCTCAGCCGAGCCAGGTGTCGTGCAGGTCGAAGCGGTTGGAGGCGTCGAGGGTGAACCCCTGCACCTTGTCGGAGACGCCGTGGACCTGGGCGCCTTCGTAGAGCGGGACGGTGTCGGCGTGGTCGAGGAGCCAGCGCACGGCGTTGGTGACGGCTGTCTGCCGGGCGGCCGTGCCGGTGGCGGCGGCCTCCTGCTCCAGGTAGGTGTCCAGCTCGCTCGGCGGGAGGTGCCAGAGGTTGGCGCTCTTGCTGTAGAAGACGGTGCGCAGGACGTCGGGGTCGGCGCGGGTGACCCCGACGGCGGTCAGGTCGAAGGCGCCCTTCTGCTGCTGTTCGACGTAGACGGCGGGGGCGACGGGCTTCAGTTTCACGTCGACGCCGATCTTCCGGAGCTGCTGCTGCACGGCCTCGTCGGCGGGCGGCATGGGCGCGGGGATGAGCCAGGTGAGGGTGAGGGGCTTGCCGTCCTTCTCGCGGATGCCGTCCCCGCCCTTCGTCCAGCCCGCGCTGTCCAGGAGGGACGCGGCGCCCTGCGGGTCGTAGCGGAGCTTGTCGGAGAAGTCGGTGTAGTAGGGGGTGGTCGAGGACAGCACGCTGGTCGCGGGCTTGTACGACTCGCTGAGGACGGAGTCGACGAGTCCTTGCCGGTCGATGCCCTTGAGGAGGGCGGCGCGGACCTTGTGGTCGGCGAGGATGCCCCGGTGGTTGAGCGAGAGGGGCGGTACGAGGCCGGGTCCGGGCGCGGACAGGACGCGGAAGCCGTTGCTCTTGAACTGGGCCTCGTCGGTGGGCTGGAGGGCCTTGGCGATGTCGACCTGCCCGGAGGAGAGGGCGCCGGTGCGGGCGCCGCTCTCGGGGACGAAGGTGAACTTCACCGCGTCGAGACGGGCTGCGCCCTTGTTCGTCGCGATGGACGAGGGCCAGGCGTAGTCGGCCCGTTTCTTCAGGACGGCTTCCTGGTTGCTGGTGTAGTGGTCCAGGACGTACGGGCCCGAGCCGGTGAACTTGCCCCGGCAGCGGTCGGCGGTGGACGCGGTGAACGTCGAGGGGGCCATGATGCCGAGGCCGACGGTCGAACTCGCCTGGAGGAACTGGGCGTTGGCCGTCCGGAACTTCACGGTGAGGGTGTGCGCGTCGGTGACGGTGGTGCCCCGGTAGCCGATCAGGTAGCTGGGGGCGCCGTTCGCGGGGAGTTTCACCAGGTTGTCGAACGTGGTCTTCACCGCCGTCGCGTCGACGGGTGTGCCGTCGCTGAAGGTGGCGCCGTCGCGCAGGACGAAGGTGAAGGCGCTGCCGTCCGGGCTCGCGGTGAAGGACTTCGCCAGCCAGGGCACGATCCTGCCGGTCTTCGGGTCCTGCGCGGTGAGGCTGTCGACGACGGAGCGGGTGATGTCGATGGCGCCGACCTGCCCGGTCTGCTGCGGATCGAGGCACCCGGGATCGGCCTCGCTGCCCACGAGCAGGGTCCCGCCGTCACGCGGCGCGCCCCCGGCACTCGTACCGCCCGAGTCGCCTCCGCCGCCCGAACACGCGGCGACGGGCAGGACGACCGCGAGCAGCGCGCCCGCGAGACGGAGCCGACGGCGCGGTCGGGGGGTTCTGGTGGACATCTCGGAACCTCTCTCGGTGGGAAGCGGGGGGACTCGGTCATTCCTCGACGAGCGCTTCACGGACGGTTGTTGCTCGGCGGGCGGTAGGCGGCGGTGCGGGCGGCAGACGGCTCGGCGGGCGGCAGGCGGCTCGGGTGTCCGGCGACTCGGCGAGCGTCCGGCCGCCGACGGGCGACTCTCCGGACGAGCGCCTGCCGGAAGGCCGCCTCCCGGAAGGCGCCTGCCGCAAGACCGTCCATCGGCCACCGCCTCGACCACCAACCGCCCCCCGGCGAACAACTCACCGGCCGGCCCTCGGCGGACGGCTCTCCGGACGACCGACTCCCGGAAGGCGCCTGCCGGTCGGCCCGCCATCGGCCACCGCCTCGACCACCAGCCGACCCCCGGCGGACGACTCACCGGACGGCCAGCCACCGGCGGTCGGCTCATGGACGTTCACCCTTTGGCGACCGCCTCGCGAACCGCCGGCACGATTTCCTCGGCCCAGCGGGCGAGGCCGGTTTGTCCCGATGGGTCGCCGGAGGCGTAGTACACGAATCCGGCGGCGCCGTGTTCGAGGACGGCCTCGGTCAGTTCGGTGATCCACTGGTCGACGGAGCCCCCGAGCCACCGGCCGGACGCGTCGCGCGGGGTGTTGACGGGGGTGTCGGTGATCCGGGCGGGCAGGTTGAAGACGGTCACGACGTCGGCGGGGTCGCGCCCGGCGGCCCGGGCGGCCTCGTCGACGATCGGCCGCGAGGTCCGGTACCGGTCGCTGTGCCAGTCCGCCGCGTTCCCGGGAATCCACCCGTCGGCCGAACGCCCGGTCACCGCGAGGGACTTGGGCCCCACGGACCCCGTCCAGACCAACGGCGCGGGAACCGGCGCGGGATCGAGCCCGACGACCCGGCTGAACTCGCCGTCCAGGCTGACGGATCGCGCCCCGCCGCCGGACAGCTCCCGCACCAGCCCGACCGCTTCCTCCAGCGCGCGCACCGCGGCGGCCGGCTCCAGCCGCGGGGCCCCGAAGCGCTCGATGTCGTCCCAGTAGCCCCCCGCGCCGATCCCGAGTACGACCCGCCCCCCGGAGAGCGCGGACAGCGTCGACAAGGTGCGGGCCAGCAACGGCACGGGCCGCGTCGGCAGGTTGGTGACGGTCGTGACGCCGGTGATGTTCCGGGTCCGCCCGAGCAGCAGCCCGAGCGCCCCGTACGCCTCCAGCCGGTCCCCGTAGTACGGGTGATCGGACAGCGCGAAGAAGTCGAGCCCCGCCCGGTCGGCGTACTCGACCCGCTGGACGACACCCGCCGCGTCGGCGACGGCGACCCCGGGTCCGATCCCGAACCACAGCTTGCGTGCGAGCCGTTCTGTCATGAGCTTCTTTCCTCGGTACGGAACATCGGTACGGCGTACGGGAGTTGACGGCGCCGCCGGGAGATCAGGCCCGGACGGCCTCGACGACACTGCAATGGCCGCCCGGCACGATCCGCGTGAGCCTCAGCCCCGCGTCGGCGAGCAGTGCCCCGAACTCGGCGGCGGTCCGCTGCTGTCCCCCGGCGACGACGAGCATGTCGAGGTCCATCAGCGAGACGGTCGGCGAGGGACGCGGCCGGTCCGGCAGCACGGCCTCGACGAGCAGCACCTGGCCCCCCTCGGCCAGCGCCTCCCGCGCGTTGACCAGAATCCGCCGGGACTGCTCGTCGTCCCAGTCGTGCAGGATGTTGGAGAAGATCACGGCATCGGCGCCGCCCGGTACGGACTCGAAGAAGTCCCCGGCGACCAGCTCGGCCCGCTCCGCGACCCCGGCGTCCCGCAGCGGCTGCCCGGCGGAGGCGATGACCTCGGGACGGTCGTAGAGGATTCCCCGGGCACCCGGCGCCGAGGCGAGGACGGCGGCGAGCAGCGCGCCCCGCCCGCCCCCCGCGTCCACGATCGTCCCGAACCGCCCGAAGTCGTACGCGGCGACCACCGGCGCGATGATCTGCCGCGACGCCTCGGTCATCGCCCGGTCGAAGACGCCGAGCACCTCGGGGTGGTCGTGCAGGTAGTCCCAGACGGATTTCCCGAGCACCTCGGGGAACGCGGTGTGCCCGGTGCGGACGGCGTCCGCGAGCCCGGCCCAGGCGTACCGCTCGGCGGGCAGCCCGGTCCAGATCGCGAAGTTGCGCAGGCTCGCCGGGCTGTCGGCGCGCAGGGTGTCGCCCAGCGGCGTCAGCTCGAAGATCTTGTCGTCGTGTTCGGTGAACAGGCCGATGTCGGCGCCGGCCCGCAGCAGGCGGTAGAGGCTGGGCGCGTGGGTGTCGGTCGCGGCGGCGATCTCGGCGAGCGTACGGGGTCCGTCGGCGAGCGTGTCGGCGACGCCGAGTTCGGCGGTCGCGCTGACCGCCTGAGCGAGCCAGCCGGCCGTGATGATCTGCAACACCTGTACGGGCAGGGGGAGTTCGCTGGTGCCAGGGGGCATGACGGGGTTCCTCACTGGGCTGCGGGAGTGGCCGGTGGGGTCCGACCGGGACACACCGACAGGCCCGGATCAAGTCTGTTGGGGCCGGTCGGGCCGGACAAGACGCGTCGATGTCAGGTCTTTGCGCGGTACGTCAGATCTCTGTCAAATCGCGAGGTCAGTGGCCCGGCGCCCGGCCTTCGTGCCACACGAGGTCGAACACGAAGCGCTGGATGCGCCAGCCGTCGGGGGTGCGGACGGCACCGGCCTCGTAGTGCCCGCCGATGGTGAAGTGCTCGGCGGGCGCGGCGGCCTCGCGGACGTGGACGGCGGTGAGGTGCGCGCGGATCGTGGCGCGGTCGCCGTCGAGGTCGATGGTGTAGTTGGTGGCGGTGTGGTGGGTGCGTTCGAAGGTGGTGCGGGCGAGTTCCTGGAACTCGGTGAGACCGGCGGTCCCTTTGTACTCGCCCATGGGGAAGGTGAGGTGGGCGTCGTCGGTGAAGACCTCGCCGAACCAGTCGTCGCGGTGGCGGTCGCGGTCGAGGTGGGTGACGTAGAGGTCGGCGAGGGCGGTGAGGTCGGCGCGGTCTCGCAGGGCGCCCACGAAGTCGTCGGTGCTCATGCCGGTGCTGCCTTTCGGTCGGAGGGCGTCCCGAACCACCGGTGCAGGGCGGCGCTGAGCCCCTCGCCGTCCGGCGTGTCCGAGGCCCAGGCGGCGTGTCCGTCGGGGCGGATCAGCAGGGTGTGCAGGCCGCGCAGGTCGTCGTCGGGACCGTCGGCGGGCTTCGGGGTGGCGGTGGTGACGGTGACCCGGTCGTGCCAGGGTGCTGCTGCCGCCCGCAGCCCGGGGTCGTCGGCGAGGTCGAGGAGGACGCCGCGCGCGGGGTGCAGGAGCCGGGTGGTGGTCGTCTCCCCCGCCGGTCCGGTCAGTACGCGAGGTGCGACGCGGCGGCCCAGGAGGGGGTGGCCGTCGCCGAGGTCGTACCGCACGTCGAGACCGCTGACGGCCCCGGCCAGATGCCGTTTCACGTCGTCGTGCTCAATGAGTTCGGCGAACAGCGCGCGCAGCGGGTCGGACTCGCGCCCGCCGAGGAAGACCGTGCCCTGCGCCCGGGTGTTGAGCAGCAGCCGGGCGCCCGCCGGGTGGCGTTCGGCGTGGTAGGTGTCGAGGAGATGCGCGCGCCCGGTGACCTCGGCGGCGAGCTTCCAGCCCAGGTTGAAGGCGTCCAGGATGCCGGTGCTCATGCCCTGCCCGCCGGCCGGGAGGTGGATGTGCGCGGCGTCCCCGGCGACCAGGACCCGGCCCGCGCGATAGGTGGCCGCCTGCCGGGTGGCGTCGGTGAAGGAGCTGACCCACTCGGTGTCCGCGTCGGAGATGTCCTCCCCGGTGAGCCGGAGCCAGGCGTCCGCGACCTCGGCGAACGTCACGGGCGCCGCGTCCTCGCGGGGCGGTGCCCCGTCCGGGCAGACGATGATCCGGTCCACGGTGTCGGTGAGGGGAGCCGCCATCACCATGCCGTGTTCGAGGCGTTCCCCGAGCGGCCGGGGCCGCAGCGAACGGCCGACCACGTCCGCGAGGTACATCACGCGGGACGCGGGCGTACCGGGGAACCCGATCCCGGCGGCCTCCCGCACCGCGCTGTGCCCGCCGTCGGCACCGACGAGGTAGGCGGCCCGCAACCGGCGCGGCCCCGAGGGAGTCTGTACCGCGACCGACACGGACGAGTCGTCGGCCGACAGCCCCGTGAACTCCCACCCCCGGTGGATGACAGCACCGAGTTCCCCCGCCCACGCCTCCAGCACCGCCTCGGTACGCGACTGCGGTATCCCCCGCGCCCCGAAGTGCGCCCCCGGCAGCACGGTGTAGTCGAACCGCACCCCGCCGAAGTGCCCCACGGGGCTGGTCTCCGGCGCCTCACCGGGTCCGAACCTCGGCAGCAGCCCCCGCTGGTCGAACGCCTCCATGGCCCGCGCCGTGAACCCCAGCCCCCGTGACTGCCCGGTGGGTTCGGCCAGCCGCTCGACGACCGTCACCCGCGCCCCGCCCAGCCGCAGTTCGGCGGCGAGCGTCAGCCCGGTCGGCCCCGCGCCGACGACGATGACGTCCGTGTCGCTCATGCCGGCGCGTCCTGCGCCGACCGCGAATGCGTCACGCGGTACGTGTTGGCCTGCCGTCCGGTGACGAGGGAACGCGCCCGCTCCCGCCCCGCACGGATGTCGGCGGGCCGCTGCTCCTCGGGCAGCGTGTGGAACGCGTCGTACGCCTCTTTGCCGTCCCACTGGGCGTAGTTGACGATGAACGTGCCGTCCACGCCACGGAAGTAGGTGTGCGAGCGGTAGCCGGGGACCGTCGTGATCCACTCGTCGGGCTTGGCGAGGGTCTCCAGGAGGTCCTTCTGGTCCTCGGGCCGGGTGTCGAGGACGATCACCACGGTGTAGTCGTCGCGTTCCGGCGAGATCCGGATGCCGTCGTCGAGCCCGGGGTGGTGCTGGGTGAAGGCGAGTTCGGTCTTCAGCAGGCGTACGGTGCGGGCGAGTTTGTGGAACAGCGGCACGGTCTTCTGCTGGAACTTCTGTCCCTCGTAGCGGGCCTGGAGGGCGGCGGCGCTGCGCCACTGGATGTAGTTCACGGTGCCGGGCTCGTCCACGCCGGAGTGCAGCGTCGAGGAGACCCAGCCGGGGTAGTCGGCGTTGTCGATGATGTCGCGCATCGCGTCGAGGACGTCGTCCTGGAGCGGCCGGGTGTCCGTCTCGAAGAGGTTGAACACGGTCAGGTAGCCGTCGTCGGGCTTGATCAGGGGCATGGTCGGGGTTCCTTTCGGGCGGGTCCGAACCAGCGGTCGTACACCTCGGGCGGCGGCGCCTGGTCCGGGTCCTCCCACACGACGTGGCCGTCGGGTCGTAGGAGGGTCCAGGTCTCGGCGTGCGCGTGGGGGAGGTCGCGGTCCGGTGGGTCGCCGGGGCCGAGGAGCAGGCCACGGCCGGCGTGCGTCAGGTGCGGGAGATGTACGCCGGTGTCCAGGCCGCCGATCGTGGCTGCGAGCCTGGCGCGGACCGGTTCGTACGCGAGCAGTTCGGTGAGCAGCGCGCGCACCGGGTCGACCTCGGGCCCGCCGAACAGCAGGGTCGCCTGTGCCTCGATCGAGGCCAGGACGCGCACGCCGGCCGGGTGGCGTTCGGCGTGGTAGGTGTCGAGCACATGAGCGCGCCCGGTGACCTCGGCGGCGAGTTTCCACCCCAGGTTGAAGGCGTCCGCGAGGCCGAGGTTGAGGGCCTGGCCGCCGATGGGCGGCTGCCGGTGCGCCGCGTCCCCGGCGAACAGGATGCGGCCGTGCCGGTAGTGGGTGAGCTGGCGGGTGGTGTCGTCGAAGGCGTTCACCCACAAGGGGGTTCCGCCGCTGATGTCCTCGCCGGTGACCCGTTTCCAGGCGCGCACGATCTCGTCGTAGGCGGGCGCGCCGGTCCGTGCGGGGACGGGTGCGCCGTGCTCGTGCACCATCACCCGGGTCACCCCGTCCGCGCGGCGCGCGGCGATGGCCAGCCCGTCCGGCAGGCGTTCGAAGCGCCGGTCGGGTACGTCGATCCCGTCGACGTCGGCCCGCAGCAGTTCCCGGCGCGCGTCGTGGCCGGGGAAGCCGGCGCCGACCAGGCCGCGTACGGTGCTGTCCTGGCCGTCGCAGGCGACGAGGTAGGCGGCGCGCAGGACGCCGCCTGCGGTCTCGGCCTCGACGTACTCCCCCGCATCGGTGACCGCCCGCACCTCGTGGCCGCGCCGGACGTCGGCGCCCAACTCCTCGGCCCACCGGCCCAGGAGGCGTTCGGTGTCGTACTGCGGGACCTTCCACAGGCCGGGCCTGCTGCCGGGGAGCGTCAGGTCGAGGGGGATGCCGGCGAAGTGGCCGCGCGGGTCGCTCGCCGGGGTGTCGGCGCCGTCCCACAGGCCCCGGCTGTCGAAGATCTCCATCGTGCGGGCGTGCAGGGTGGAGGCGCGGGACTCGGTGGTGGGGGCCGCCAGGCGTTCCAGTACGACGACCCGTGCGCCGCCGAGGCGCAGTTCCCCGGCGAGCAGCAGGCCGACCGGGCCCGCGCCGACGACGATGACGTCCGTGTCCGGTGCGGTCATGGCCGGTGCTGGTTCTCGGCGTACGCCTTGGCGTGGCCGAGGGTGGCGAGGCTGTTGGTGGACAGGGCGGTGTGGACGTAGGTGCGGGCGTCGTCCACGGTCGCGTCGGCGCCGAGGACGGCGGTGATGGTGTCGGTGTTGAGGCTGACGGTGTGCTGGGAGGAGGCGACGGTGCCGGCCCCGGTCTCCTCGAACGTCCACACCCCGGTGTGCAGGGTGAGCAGGGCGGGCAGGGTGACCTGCTTGTAGGCGATGCGGTGGTGGGGGAAGGTCACGCGGTACGACTTGGTGGTGTGCGTGGAGCCGTCCTTGGCGCGGGTGTCCATCTCCAGGGTCTGGAGGCCGGGGGTGTCCTCGGTGAGGCGTACGGACGCGACGTGCGGGAGCCGCTGCGCCCACAGTCCTGCTTCGTCGACGAAGGCGAAGAGGTCCTTGGCGGTGCCGGCGACGGTGACGCTGTCGGTGAAGGAGAACGTCAGGTCGGCGGCGGCGTGCGCGGCCTCCACGTTGGTGCGCAGGGCGGCGAGTTCGGAGCGGCTGTTGCGGTCCACGGCCTCGTCGATCCAGGCGAGGCTCTGCGGGTCGTCGTCGAGGGCGCGGTAGTCGTGGGTGAGCCGGACCCGTGCGTGCCGCTCGTCGAGGGGTTCGATGATCCAGGCGCCGCCCATCGCGGCGACCGGCGGGGCGCTGATCTCCTGGCGGAAGGTGATCCGCAGGGCCTGCGGGTCCAGGGTGCGGCGGGAGGTCCAGTTCTTCGTCTCGCCGTTCGCCGTGGCCCAGATCCGGATGCGTTCCTCGCCGCCGCCGTGCTCGACCTGGTCGACGTGGATGGTGGGCGGGAAGATCCGGGGCCAGTTCTCCACGTCGGCGATGAGTCGGTAGACGGCTTCGGCGGGCGCTGCGACGGTGATCTCGTGCTCGACCTCACGGGTCGTCATGGTCGTGACTCCTACGGGGCTCGGTGGGCGGATCAGAAGTTGCCGAGGCCGCCGCAGACGTTGAGGGCCTGCGCGGTGATGGAGGCGGCGGTGTCGGAGGCGAGGTAGCCGACGAGGCCCGCGACCTCCTCGGGGGTGGAGTAGCGGCCGAGGGGGATCTTCGCCTGGAACTTCTCCAGGATCGCGTCCTCGGTGGTGTCGTACGCGGTGGCGTACCCCTGGCGGACGCGCTGGGCCATGGGGGTCTCGACGTAGCCGGGGCAGACGGCGTTGACGGTGATCCCGGTGGGCGCCAGTTCGTTGCCGAGGGCCTTGGTGAAGCCGACGACGCCGTGCTTCGACGCCGAGTACGGCGCTCCCAGGACCACGCCCTGCTTCCCGGCGGTGGAGGCGATGTTGATGATGCGGCCCCGGTCCTTGTGGCGCAGTCCGCCGGCCGTGAGGACCTCGCGGGTCAGCCGGAACACGCTGGTGAGGTTGGTCTCGATGACGTCCTCCCACAGCTCGTCGGAGAGGTCGGCGGTCACGCCGCCGCCGGAGCGGCCCGCGTTGTTGACGAGCACGTCGATCGGCCCGAACCGCTCGACGGCGGCGCGCACGAAGCCCCGTACGGCCTCCGGGTCGCGGACGTCGACGGTCGTCCCCGCGACGTCGAGGCCCTCGGCGAGGAGTTCCTTGACGGTGGTCTCGACGTGGTCGGCGTCACGGGCGCCGATGAACACGCGGTGCCCCTGTCCGGCGAGGAGCCGGGCGACGGCGAGGCCGATGCCGCTGGTGGCGCCGGTGACGAGGGCGACGCGGCCGGTGTCGGTCATCGGGTCCTCTCGGGGGAGACGGTCAGCAGGTCGTTGACGACGCCGATGAGGGCGCGCGGTGTCAGGGTGTCGGTGAGGACGTCGTCGTCCAGGGCGATGCCGTACGTCCGCTCGATCCGGCCGCCGGTCTCCAGGAGGGCCAGCGACTCGTAGCCGAGCGCGGTGAAGTCGGTGTCGAGGACGTCGCCGTCGAGGTCGACGCCCTCGTCGGCGCCGGCGGCTTCGAGGAGGATGCGTTTGAGGTCGTCGAGGGTGAACTTGTCGGCGGACAAGGGGGGTTCCTTTCGGGTGGGGGGACTTCCGGTGGGGCGTTTTCTGGGGGGTGCTCGGTGTTCAGGGCTTGCGCAGCACGACGGCCGAGTTGAAACCGCCGTGGCCACGGGCCAGGACCAGGGCCGTACGCAGTTCGGCGCCGCGCGGCCCGTCGGTCACGAGGTCGATCGCGTAGTCGGGTGCGGGCCGGACGTTGACGGCGGCCGGGATCACGCCGTCGCGCAGGGCGAGCAGCGCGGTGGCGAGGTCGAGCGGCGCGGCGCCGGAGTAGAGGCGGCCGGTCATCGTCTTGGGGGCGCTGACCGGGACGCCGTACGGGCCGAAGACGGCGGTCAGCGCGTCGGCCTCGGCGCGGTCGAGGTCGGGGGTGCCGGCCGCGTCGGCGAACACGACGTCGATGTCGGATGCCTGCAACCGCGCGTCGGTGAGGGCGAGTTCGACGGCCCGGCGCAGTCCCGGCGGGCGTCCGCTGCCGGGCCGGGGGTCGAAGGTGGCGCCGTACCCGGCGATCTCACCGTAGGAGTGCGCGCGGCGTTCGCGGGCCGCCTCGGCGTCCTCCAGGATCAGGATCGCGCCGCCCTCGCCGGGGACGTGGCCCTGGGCGCCGGGGTCGAAGGGGAGGTACGCGCGGTCGGGGTCCTCGCTGGTGCTGAGCCGGCCCCCGGCGAGCTGCGCGACCCACCCCCACGGGCACAGGGAGGCGTCCACGCCGCCGGAGACGACGAGCCGGGTGCCCTTGCGGATCTGCCGGCGGGCCTGGGCGACGGCGTCGAGGCCGCCCGCCTGGTCACTGACGACGACCCCGCTGGGGCCCTTCATGCCGTTGCGGATGGAGATCTGGCCGCTGTTGACGGCGTAGAACCAGGCGAACGACTGGTACGCGGACACGTACTGGCTGCCCTGCCCCCAGAGTTTCCGCAGTTCGTTCTGCCCGAACTCGAAGCCGCCGGACGCGCTCGCGGTGACCACGCCCATGTCGAAGGAGTCGAGGTCGCCGGGGTGGACGCCCGCGTCGGCCAGCGCCCAGTCGGCGGCGGCGAGGGCGAGGCGGGTCATCCGGTCGGTCTGCGGGACGAGGCGTCCCGGGAGGTGGTCCTCGGCGGTGAACCCGGAGATCTCCCCGGCGAGCTTGGCCGGGTAGCCGGAGGGGTCGAACCGGGTGAGGCGCCCGATGCCGCTGCGCCCGGCGCGGGTGGCGGCCCAGTGCTCGCGCGCCCCGAGCCCGGCCGGCGAGGCGACGCCCAGGCCGGTCACCACGACGGCGCCGCTCACGCCGCCTTCCTCTCCGGGTCCGCGAGGACCATCGCGCTCTGGAACCCGCCGAACCCGCTGCCGACGGTGAGCACGACGTCGGTGAGCTGGTCACGGGCGTCGATCGGCACGTAGTCGAGGTCGCACTCGGGGTCGGGGGTGTGCAGGTTGGCGGTCGGCGGGACGGTGTCGTACTCCATCGCGAGGACGGACGCGGCGATCTCGATGGAGCCGATGGCGCCCAGGGAGTGGCCCACCATCGACTTGATGGAGCTGACCGGCGTGCGGTAGGCGTGCTCGCCGAGGCTGCGCTTGAACGCGGCGGTCTCGTGGCGGTCGTTCTGCTTGGTGCCGGAGCCGTGCGCGTTGATGTAGTCGACGGCCTCGCCGGGCAGCCGCGCCTCGTCGAGGGCGACCCGGATGGCCTCGGCCATCTCCAGGCCGTCCGGGCGCAGGCCCGTCATGTGGTAGGCGTTCGAGCGGGTCGCGTACCCGGCGATCTCCGCGTAGATGTGGGCGCCGCGCCTGCGGGCGCTGTCGAGTTCCTCCAGGACGAAGACGGCGGCGCCCTCGCCGAGGACGAACCCGTTGCGGGTGCCGTCGAAGGGGCGCGAGGCGTGGGCCGGGTCGTCGTGGCGGGGTGTGGTGGCCTTGATGGCGTCGAAGCAGGCCATGGTGATCGGGGAGATCGGCGCGTCCGAGGAGCCGGCGACCATGACGTCCGCGGTGCCCTCGCGGATCAGCTCGGCGGCGTACCCGACGGAGTCGATGCCGGAGGTGCAGCCGGTGGAGACGACGGTCGCGGGCCCCTCGGCGCCGACCGCCCACGCCACCTCGGCGGCGAACGAACTGGGCACGAGCTGGTCGTACAGGTGCGGTGCCGCGTACACGTGGTCGACGAGGTCGAGCCGGCCGCCGTCGCTGACGACGCGGTACTCCTCGTCCAGGCTCATCGTCGCGCCCACCGCGCTGCCCACGGTCACGCCGGTGCGGTAGGGGTCGAGGCGGCCGAGGTCGATGCCGCTGTCGGCGACCGCGCCGCGCGCCGCGACCACCGCGAACTGGGCCGCCCGGTCCATCCGCCTGACCTCCTGCGGGGTCAGGCCGTGCTCGTACGGGTCGAAGTCGATCTCGGCCGCCACGCGGGAGCGGAACGGCGTGGGGTCGAAGAACGTGATCCGCCTCGTCGCGGTGCGTCCCTCGCTCAGCAGGTTCCAGAAGTTCTTGGCTCCGACGCCACCGGGGGCGAGGACCTCCAGGCCGGTGACGACGACACGGCGAGCGCTCACGCGGACGCCTCCCACGCGTAGAACCGGGTCGCCTGCGCGTCCGCCGGGGAGCGCCAGGTGGCCGGGTCGTACGCCCCGATGTACGGCTTCAGGTCATTGCTGATCCCGATGAACCGGGGGTCGGTCCGCGCCTCCTCGATGCGCTCTCCCCCGTTGTCCTCGTCGAAGTCCTGGAGATGGAAGTACAGGCCCCGGTAGTGAAACAGCTGCCGGCGCCTCGTGCCCATCCGGTGCGGCATCTCCGTCGCGTCGAATCCGGCGAACAGGTCCGCCACGTTCGTACTCGCGCCGGGTTCCAGCCTGGCGACGATCAAGGTGCTGTGCATGTACCCACTCCCCGCGTCTCGTGATACGCCTGCCTTCGGCTGCGGTGCGCGGGACCCCTCAACTGCCCACGCCGCCCCGCGACTTCAAGCCTCCGGGGGCGGGGTGCCTGGTTCAAGACAGGCCGGTTCAGGGCTTCGTCAGGGTTTTCCGGGGTGGTACGGGGGGAGGTCAGAACGGCGCAGGAATGTGCGGGGCGTGTCAGAGGGGGGTGAGGACGCCTACCGGAAGAGGCCGCCCGGCAAAGGTTCCGGTCCACAAGCATCCGCCAACCGCCTCAAGGTCCGCTCGAACGTCTCTCGGTCCGCCCGGAACAGGGAGTTGGGGAGCGGGGGGAGCGGGTCGTCGCGGAGCACGTCCCTCGGGATACGGCCCGACACGGGCACCGGCAGGGACGCCCGGGGAGAGACCAGCCACAACCACACGCCGAGCGGCAGGGGGACGAGGTGCGCCGGGCCGGTGGGGGCCCAGGTCCGCCCTGTCCTGGGATGGACCGGTACGAGGAGGATGTCGGCGCCCGTTCCGCGAGCGGGCCGCCCCGGCCCAGCCAGAACGGCGCGCCGCCTCAAAGGCCCCGCCGGCAGCAGGGCGTCGAGCGCGCGCTGGAACACATCGGCAGCCATCCCAGCGGGCACCTCCACCCGCTGCCCCCGAGAGGCAACCACGAGATGGGCCAGCCCCTGCCCGACCGCCGCCTCCCACCGCGGACTCCACGACCAGTAGTGCCCCGTCCCCAGGGCCCCTCCCCAGGTACCGATCGGCTCGAACGGGGGCGTCGGCTCCCCCGTCCGGACCAACTCCGCCCAGGAGAGGGGCTCAGGGGGCGAAGTGTCGACGGGGACACGGCGCACGGCGTCCGCATCGAGCCGCACTTGCTGCCAGAGCGAGCAGTCGTCGATCCGGGTGGCCACAGGGAGGTCGCACGCCCCGCACGCCATGTTGGGCCCATCGGCTCCGTCCAGACCGCAGCAGGCGCCCCCACGCTTCTCCGGAATCAGCCGGGTCCTCCGCATATCACCGGGTGCGACAACACTCTCCCCCGCCTCGTCCCCCGTGGATCGGTCCACGGCGAACGTCCCCGGCTCCATGAGCACCGGAAGCTGCACGCCGTTCCCGTACTTCTGCCGGGCGTGAACCGGCAGCGCGACCTCGTACAACGGCCCGGTCACCTCGGCACCGCACCCCGCACACACGAAAACGAACAAACGCCCTCCGCCTGACAACCAGAGGAATCGTGGCAGCTCACCGCCGACCGGCCAACGTGTTTTCTCCTGCGAGCCCCAGGTGTCACCGGCGGACCGCTTCACCCCTCCGCCCCGTCGGCTTCCGCAGCCGCCTTCAGGGCGCGCAGCCACTCTTCGAGCCTCGCGCCGAGCGCCGCCGTCGCGGTCGGTACGTCCGTCTCGATCTGACCGCCGGTCCACGTCTCTTCCGTGTGGACGCGCACGCCGTCCCCGGTCTCGGTGAACGTCCACAGGTGCACGCCCTCGTCGATCCGCAGCCTCTCCCAGATCGCCGGGCCGCTCCACAGGACGCAGTGGTGGAGGTGATCGTGAGGGTGGTGGCCGGTGCCGGTGTCGTCCAGCGGAAGCGGGAGCCCGGCTTGAGGCGGCCGGGGTCAAGGCGTTCGGCGGTGAGGACGGGGGCTGCCAGGAGGGCCAGCGTTCGACGCCGGTGAAGCTTCCAGACCGCATCGAGCAGCGCCTTGATCACGGTGCCGGACGTGTAGCGGATGAGGGCGCCGGGGTCGACGCCCCGGCCACCGCACCGGTTCGGGGTGGGCGGTCGGAGCGGTACTTCGGCGGGCCGCGACGAGCTGATCACCGAGTTGGTCCGCGACGCGTACCGCAGCCTCGCCGACACCTTCCGCACCGCAGCCGAGTCCGGCGCCGACCTGCCCGCGCTCGCGCACACCCTGCGTGAATGGGCCCTGCGCGACCCGCAGCGCTCCTTCCTCATCTACGGCACCCCCGTCCCGGGCTACGAGGCCCCCGACGACACCACCGCGATCTCCTCCGAGATCATGGCGACCCTGCTGGACACCGTCGCCGCCCTGCCCCCGGCGGCCCGGCGACCCCGTTCGACGCCCACCTGGCAGCGCACCGCGACTGGGCGGGCGAGACCCTCCACCGGGCGCTGATGTTCTGACCCGGCGGCACGGCGCCCTGTTCCTGGAACTCTCCGGCCGCTTCACGGGGATGGGCGTCGACCCCGCGCAGTTCTACGCCGCCGAGGTGGACGCGATGGCAGGGGCGGGGAATGCTTCTGACGCGCACGCCCCGACCGACGGCTGAGGAGACAGCGCATGAGGATCGTGATCACCGGCGGTTTCGGCTTCCTGGGACGCGAGATCACCAGCACGCTGCTCAGGACCGGGACGTACGGCGGGGCCCCGATCGACCGCCTGGTGCTGGCCGACCGGTACGTGCCGCCGGAGGCCGAGGCGTACCCCGTGGACATCGTGCGGGGCGATCTGACCGACTCTCTCGGCGGGGTGTTCGCGGAGCCCGTCGACGTGGTCGTCCACCTCGCCGCCGCCGTCTCCGCCGAGTGCGAGGCCGACTTCGACCTCGGGATGAGCGCCAACCTGGACACCACCCGCGCCCTGCTCGAAGCCTGCCGGGCCCAGTCGGCGGGCGGCGGACCGGTCCCGCGCCTGGTCTTCGCCAGCAGCGTCGCGGTGTACGGCTCCGACCCGGCGCTCCCTCTCCCGCCGGTGGTCAGCGAGTCGACCCTGCCCATGCCCCGGTCGAGCTACGGCGTCCAGAAGTTCGTCTGCGAGCAACTGATCGCGGACTACACGCGCCGGGGTTTCCTGGACGGCCGTACCGCCCGCCTGATGACCGTCTGCGTACGCCCCGGCAAGCCGAACGCCGCCGCCTCCGGATTCCTCTCCGGCATCATCCGTGAACCCCTCGCGGGGCTCCCGGCGACCTGCCCCGTCGACCCCGGCCTCCGGGTGGCCCTGGCGTCACCGCGCCGCACGGTCGAGGGAATCCTCCGCGTCGCGGAAGCCGAACGCGGCACGGGCAAGGGCCGCCTCGACGGCACCCTCCCGGTCAACCTCCCCGCGCTCACGGTCTCGGTCGCCGAGATGCTGGCCACGCTCCGGCGCATCGCGGGCGACACCGTGGCCGGCCTCGTGACGGTCGCCCCCGACCCGGCCGTCGAGGCCGTCGTGGGTTCCTGGCCGGCCGTCTTCGACAACGCCCGCGCCACCGAGCTGGGTCTGACACCCGACCCGAGCTTCGATTCGGTGGTCCGGGACTACCTCGCCGACCATCCCGACGCGGTTCTGGCCGACGTATAGATGCCGTCGCCGTTCACCGGCAGCGGGACACCGTCACGCAGGCAGATGGGCCAGGACCGCTATGTCCGCGCCGAAACCGACCACCAGCCGCCCGTCGGGCGCTGCCGCCAGTATCTGCCGCCGCACCCCCGCACCGGCGTCACGGTGGACATGCCCTGACGCCCGGTACACAGCGGCTGCCAGCAGTTCCTCCGGCGAGGCGGCACCGTCCAGGCCCGCGAGGATCAGCTCCGGGTCGCCGTGCACCAGCCGGCCGGGATCGGTCAACCGCCCGCCCACCGCCGCGACTTCGCGGGCCGGACCACTGCTTGGGAGTTCACCGGGCATGGCCGGAACGGTAGCCGTGCCACCCTCGTCGACCGGATGACGAGCTGCGCAAAGGCTGCCGGACACCACGCCGCCTCCGGATTGTCGGTGTCGGCTGCGAGACTCGATCCATGATTGCGAAGCTGCCCCTGCACAGCGCTCGTTGGCGTGATCTCGACGGTGTGGAGGTCGAGGAGGTGGAAGCGCTCCTGGAGCAGTTGGCCACCGGGAGCGGCGATGCCTGGAGGCAGACCTGGTCATGCGTGAGCGGCGGCCTGCTGGACGACGGAGTCGTCTCCGACGGGGCCTATGCGGCCCTGCCGCATCTCGTCGAGGCGGCAGCGGCCCTGCCTCCGGAACAGACCGTGGACTTCTGGGTGGACATGGGATGCATCATGACCGCCGACTACCGGCCCCCCGTCCCGGCCGATCTGGAGGCGGGGTTCGCCGCCGCACTGCGCCTGGCCGAGCGGGCGGCCACCCGGAGCCTCCTCGCCGCCGAGGCTCCCGCGCGGGTCTGCGCGCACCTCGTGCTCTCCTGCGTGGCCTTCGCCGGCCACCACCTGGGCGAAGCGCTGGGGCAGTTCCTCGGCCTCGGTGGAAGCGGCCTCCTGCTGGTGTGTCCCGGGTGCGGGAGCGACACGGAGATCCCCGAGTTCTTCATGGACCCGGCGCGTGCGCCTTTCGAGGCTCCGGTGCTGGCTGAGCCCCTCCCCGCCCGGCAGGGAGGGGCTCCCTGGGAGGAGGTCGCCGCAGCACTGCGGGAAGAGGCGCTGGGGAAGGGGTGGGAACCCTTCCTGCGGGTGGCCCGCGACGTCGCGGCGGCAGGGGTACCACCCGGGACACCGGGTCAGGCCGTCCTGTGCCTGGTCGGCGGCATGGTCGCGGTCAAGGGCACCCCGCAAGGGACCGCGAGCGAACTGGCCCG
Organism: Streptomyces saintjeani; assembly: GCF_055409605.1. NCBI lineage: Bacteria > Bacillati > Actinomycetota > Actinomycetes > Kitasatosporales > Streptomycetaceae > Streptomyces > Streptomyces saintjeani. The sequence continues at coordinate 170,627 of NZ_CP189624.1, forward strand.
CCGATTGATGTCCCTCACCGGACACTTCCGCTGCTGGGACTGCGAGCAGACGTGGACGATCGCCGACGGCCTGGCGGAGAGCCCGGACGGCGCGACGAACTCTGTCACGGTGGAGTCGGCGGCGCCCGGACGAACAGGTGACCCGGCGACCCGGTTCCGGCAGGACGGGAACACGGTGCACGCGGCCGACGGCACCCCCTGGGGTCGTACAGCGGTGTTCGCGGATTCCGCACCCGGGGATGTCGACGCCCTGGCGGTGGTGTCCCACCCCGGTCGGCCGGCGCTCGTGGCCGGCGCCGGGGACGCGGGCGTGGTGTGCCTGTGGGACGTGACCGACGGCCGGCTCGTCCGTGAGCCGCTGCCAGGGCATCCCGACCGTATCCGCTCGATGACGGCCCTCCCCCTGCCCGACGGCCGCGTCCTTCTGGCGAGCGGAGGCGACAGCGGGACGATCGCCGTATGGAACCCCGTCACCGGGCAGCCGGTCGGCGAACCGTCCGGCGCCGGGCCCGGCGGGGTGACCGGGATGTGTGCCGCGGCCGTCCCCGACGGCCGCACCCTGCTCGTCACCGCCACCCTCAAAGGCGCAGTCCGGCTGTGGGACCCGGACACCGGCGAGTGCGTCGGACGCCTCAACCCCTACGGCAGTCCGATCCAGTCGATCACCGCCGTCCCGATCGCCGACAGCCACACACTGATCGCGGCCTCGGACACCGCGGGCCGCCTCCACGTGTGGGACCCGGCCGTCGACGACCCCTGGGACAAGGGCGCGGCCGTGCAGCTGAGCGCCCGTGCGCTCGCCGATGCCGACCACCGGGTGGCGGCCGTGGCGGCCGTACCCGCACCCGGCCGAGCGATGCTGGCCACGGGAGACGACCGGGGCGCGGTCATGCTGTGGGACCTCGCCACCGGAGCCCCGGCCGGCGACGGTCTGCCCGTCTCCACCGGCACCGCCGGCCTGCCGGTCATCACCGCCGCCACCCCGCACGACGGTCGCACCGTCCTGGTCGTCGGCACCCGTCACGGTCACCGGCTGCGGGTATGGGAACCGGAGACCGGCGCGGTGGGGCACATAGCCCTGGACGTGGCGCTCACCTGTCTGGCCACCGCAGGCCCGGACCTGATCGTCGGACACGACCGCGGAGTCCTCAGCCTCCCGCTCACCGGACGGTGAACGCGTCCGGCCGGAGCAACAGGCCCTGGGACCAAGTGAATCCACGATTGCGGTAGCCCGCAGAGCGTCAGGAGGGGGAAGCGACCACCGGTGCACGTGAGCAGCGAGGACGACTCCTGTACGCGGTTCGCGCCTGACCGGACCTGAACGACCCGTCAGACGGCCGGCCGGTGGATCACCGCACCCAGTGCGCGCGGCAGTGCCGCCCGGGAGGGGATGTCGAGCTTGCGGTAGACGCTGCCGAGGTGGGCTTCGACCGTCCTGGTGCTGACGAAGAGCTGCTCCGCGATCTCTTTGGTGCGTTTGCCTCCGGCCGCCAGTTCCGCGATCTCCCGCTCCCGCTCGGTGAGAAGAGCCGCTGTCGCGCGGGACACCGGCAGCAGGCTCCTGGCCTTTGCCGCCTCCTCCAGAATCCGCTGTGCTCCGCAGGCCCGAGCGGCCTTTCCCGCCGTGTCGAGCCACTCCAGCGCCTGCTGGGTGCCCTGGGCCGCGTGCACGGAAGGCACCCCGGTCACCAGGGTCCAGGCGTGTTCCACCGGCAGGCCCGCGCGGCGGAACGACTCCGCGACGTCGAAGAACAGCCCTGCCGCCAGGCGGTGTTCTCCTTCGGCGGCGTGGAGTTCGGCTCGGGCTCTGCGTACGTGCTGCTGTTGCAGCGGCAGCCCCAGCTGTTCGGCCACGGTCTCCCCCGTCTCGGCCCAGTCGCGTGCGGCGTCGACGTCACCGCACCGCAGTGCCGCGACGGAGGCGAGGGCGAGGAGGGAAGGCTGCCAGGCTCGCAGCAGCCGCTCCAGCCGTGGACCGCCCTCCTCGACGAGGGTGCGCAGGCAGCCTTCCAAGTCCCCGCCGAGGAACTGGGCCTGGGCGCGCAGGCCGACCGCCACGGCTGCCCGCCAGCCCCGCTTGCGCAGGGCGAGAAGGAGCCCTTCCTCGGTGAGTTCGAGCAGCCTGTCGGTGTCCCGCCGCGGACGGGTCCAGAGCAGCCCCGTCGCCCGCAGGATCATGGCGACCCCGGCGGCTTCGTCGACCCCGCTCGTCCGGGCGAGCAGATGAGCCTCCTCGGCACGGCGGCAGAGGGTCTCCAGGCGCCCCGTCAGCTGGTCGAGGTGGCACAGGGCCACCAGTTGGTTGATCCGGATGAACCGCCGGGTGGCACCCGTGGTCGCCTGGAGTCCTCGTTCCAGATGCCGGTAGGCGTCGTGGAACCGCTCCTGGAACAACTCCGCGCAGCCGAGCATCGCCAGGACGTCAGGCATGGTGACGGCGGCGGCGTCCGGCAGGGCGTCCACGATCCGCGCGCACTCGGTGACCTCCACGACGGCCTCGGGCAGCAGCCCGAGCTGGGTGTCGCCGAGGGCGCCCAGGGCCCGCAGGTAGGGCACCGCCGGGCCGGCGGTGCCGGCCGCCTGCGCCGCCTCCCGGACCACGTCACGTGCCTCGCCGTACGTGCCCCGGAACAACTGCACCCGCCCGTACGCGGTGATCAGTTCGGCCGTCGGCCGCGGCAGCGGAACCGGCAGTGGGCGGGGTACGAGGTCGAGTGCCGTCCGGATCACCGCTTCGGCCTCCTGGTGACGGCCCAGCAACCGCTCCAGCTCTCCGCAGACCGCGTAGACGTTCAGCAACAGGTCCTCGGAGAGATCCGACTGATGCCGGAGCAGTTCGTGCACGAGCGTACGGGCTTCCTGTAGGCGGCCCACGGAACTGAGCGCCTGGCAATGGTCGAGCACCAGAAGGACCCGGGGGGCGCCGATCCGCTCGCCGGCAGGCAGGTGGTCCAGCGCCAGGCGCAGCCAACGGGCGGCGGAAGCCGGGGACTTGGCCATCGCCTCCGCCGCACCGTCGACCAGAACCTGCCGGGCCTGAGCACTGCCCGCGCCCACCAGGTGCTCGGCCTGCCGGGCACGCAGGAGCGCCGAGGCCCCTCGTGCGGTGAGCAGGTCCATGGCCCGCCGGTGAGCGCCGACGCGCGTGGACGGCGAAGGGTGTTCCAGGGCGACATGGCCGAGGACGGGGTGCCGGAAGACGTAGCCGCCGCCCCAGGGCAACGGCCGTATCAGGTCCACGTCGACGAGTTCGGTGAACGCTCCGAGGGTCCGTTCCAGACCGAGGCCGGAGACTTCGGCGACGTCGTCCGGCAGGAAGGGGTCGCCCAGAACGGCGGCGGCCTGGACCGCGTGCGCGGCGTCGGCGGTGAGGGAGTCCAGTTCGTTGACGACGAAGACGGCCTCCCGGAGCATGCCGTCCCGGTCCGTACCGGCGCTGAGCGGCCACTCGTCCGGGTCCCACCGCGCCGCGAGCAGAATGCGCAGCATCCGCGGGTTGCCGCCGGAAGCGGCGTGCAACTGCTCGACGTAGGTGCCGTCGACCACGGGCGCCTCGGAGGCGCGCCACTCGGTGTACGCGTGGTCCCGCGCCGGGCGGGAGACGGCGTCGGTGGGGGACCCCGCGTGGCCGAGCAAGGCGGATATCGCCCCGAGGTCCAAGGAGGAGGGGGCCAGGCGGACGACCGAGCCGGTCTCCACTCCGTGTTCGAGCGCTTCTCTCAGCACCGGGCCGGACTGCCGGGGACGGTGTGCCAGGGCCAGGACGAACGGGCCGGGCGGGGGTGTCCGCACCAGCTGCGCGATCAGTCTCGCGGACTGCTCGTCGCACAGGTGCACGTTGTCGAGGACGAGCACACCGCCGTGCCGCGCCGCCCAGCGCCCCAGCGCGTTCCGCACCTCGGCGTCCGGCTCCCGTGTCGTCGAGGGGTTCCGCGCCTCCAGGGCGTCCAGCACCTCGGTGATGATCTGGCCGGGTCGTGTCGCACCGCGCGCGGCGTGGGCTCGCGCCACCAGGGCTCCTGCCTCGGCGGCCCGCTCGGCGAGCAGACCGAGCAGGGTGGTCTTGCCGATCCCGGGTTCTCCCGTGACCTCCAGGACCGCTCCCCGGCCGTCGGCCAGATCCTTGACGACCGCGGAAAGACACGCGACCTGCGCCTGTCTGCCGACGAGAACGGTGTCGTTCCCTCGGGCCCGATCCTTGGGGGGCAAGCGGTCCTCTCCCTTCCCCTGGACGTGCGCACGAACGAGAACACCATCTGTTACCGGCCAATTCGGATATTAGGCCATCCCGTTGGCCGGCTCGCGGCGTGAACGGTGCTCTGCGGGAGGGCCGGGCTCGGCAGGGAACCTAGGTAGGCGATTACGTAGTTCTACGAATGCCTCCGGGAGACGGCGTCGGGAGACTCGCCTCATGAGCTTCCGGGCGGGGCCGTGGTGTCACGGCGGGGGAGCTTGCTGCCTCTGTGCTGGGCAGCCGTCATCAGCGGAACGCCGTCCGGTCGGTCGACAGAGTCCAGCTGAACAGGGGAGAGTCCTCCATTGGTTTCCAAGATTCGTGTCCTTCTGGGCATGCTCGTGCTTCTGGCGCTGGCCATCGGCGCCATCGCCGTGCTCGCGGCCATGAAAGCGGGCGCCGTCTGGTTCACGATCGTTCCTCTCGGCATCCTCTTCATCGGCGCGTCCGTGATCCGGTCGCTCGGATGGTTCGACAAGAAGACCGGCAGCTGACCCGGCGGCTCGCGGGGCACGGCGTTCGGGGAGAGGCAGACGCGCGGGGTGCCGGGAGGGGACGACGAACGGGATCATCGGCGCGTCTCCGATGCCGGCCTCGCCTTCCGGATGGGCAGTTGACCTGACGGCAGGACACTCAGGCTCCGCCGGCACACCGTCAGGCCGGTTCGCGCTGTTGCACGACACGCAGGCGGACGGCCTCGTCAGCGATACCGAAGGCGGCGGTGCGCCACTTCCACGCGTACGGACGGCCGAGCCTCCGCCGCTCAGGTCCTGGTCCGGTACCGCCGTGTGCGCCGCCCTGCTGGCCGAGGACATGGTGGCGCCCTCCCTCACCCGGCGTCTGGTCGAACGCCTCGGCCTGACCGATCAAGAGAGGCCCTCACCCTGGTCGCACGGGGACTGGCCGACAGTGAGATCACGGCCGTCTCTTCATCGAGGAGACGGCCGTCACGCCCCACCTCGGCCGTGTCCACGCCGCCGTCTTCGCCTACGGGAGCGGGCTGGTACGGGCCGTGCCGGGGGCCAGCAGCCGGCGGATGCGCTCGTACTCGGCGGCCATCTCCGGTGTGGCGAGGATGTCGTCGAGGTCGGCGGAGACCTCGTGGTCGATGTCCTCGACGGAACGGATGGCGAGTTCGTAGAGCTCACCGCGCCGGCGCTGCTCCAGGTAGCTCTTCCAATGCGCCAACGCGCCGACGGCGGTGAGGACTCCGGGGTCCAGATCGTCCTCGACCAGGATGCCGTCGTAGATCGTCGCGAGCGCGTCGTGCAGCTCGGCGGCACTGATCGTCAGAACGTTCGCGCAGGCGGTCGTCAGAGCCGCCCGGGCCTCTTCGCTGAGTTCGTCCTCGGCCGCACCACGGAGCAGCTCCGGCCGCACCAGACGCGTGACCGTCTCCTCCCCGAAGGCACGAACGTCGTCCTCGGTGGCCGCGACGACCATCCGGAGGATGTCCTCCTCAAGTTCGCTGTAGTCCACGGCCGCAGCTTAGGCGGAGCATGACCGAGACCCGCGTCCGGGCTCCTCAGGAAGGTCACCGCAGCCTCGGACAGCGGCGTCCCCGGTGACAGACTTTCAAGGACCTGCGTGACGGGACAGGGTTGTCGTGCCCCTCTTGCGGGAGGGCAGCAGGGCGAGGTGTTCCTCGCGGACGAGGCCGAAGCGCAGGGCCACGGAGACCAGGGCGGCGCGTTTGGCCCCGGTACGGGCCGGGACGTCCGGGGAGTCGGTGAGGTCCAGGCGGAGTTTGCGGCAGGCCAGGTAGTCGATGTGGTAGTTCACCGCGGACCGGGTCAGATCCTCGCAGTCCGGCAGACCACGCAGACGTTCCGCGATGTCCCCGGCACCGGGCAGGGTGCTGTCGGAGGGGTCGCGCAGGCGCGGTTCGCACAGGGCGACGAGGACGAGGAAGTACTTCGCGGCCGTGTCGAGGGCGTACGGGTGCACAATGATCGTCTCCACGCCAGATCCCCCCGAACACACCGGCTGCCTCACCAGTAGAGGACGCACACCACGACCATCGGTTGCATCGCTCCGGTGCACCTGCCCTTTCGGATACGGTTTGCCCGCTCCCCTCCCTCTCGTCTGGCCGACCCGCCCGCGAGACCAAGCGGATCGCGAAGGCCGTTGAGGCGATCACCCCGACCGAGATCTCCGTCTCCCGCAAGCTGGCGGCGCACATCCGAACGACACCGAGCCGGGGCGCGTGCCGTGCTGTCGGGGCGGCTCATGCCGAGGCAGTCGGCAGCGGGGCAGAACTTGCGGCGTCCGCAGGGGAGACGGCGCGGATCTCCCGCCATCTGCCGGCGGGGCCCGCCTGCCGCCGAACGCTGCCGGATTCACCCAGAGCATCGCCGATGCCACCCAATACCTCCTGCCCGCCAAGGCCGTCGACGCGACCGGAACCGCCGTAGACATCTACCGGAGGCTGCCCGCCACCGTTCCAGGGGCCTGACCAGGAAGGCCGCCCTCGCGGGACGGCCGGCACCCCGGCAGGCGGCACCTATTGACGACGCCGCACGGTCCGCCCGCGACGCCATCACGATCACCAAGGCCATCGCCAACGACCCGGCGTACCAGGAGAACCACACCAGCTACGGCCGCCGCGTCCTGATCACCGCCCGAGACCTGCCCGAGGAGAAGACGCTCGCGGCCACCGAATACACGGTCGGCCTCCACAGCAGGGCCGTCACCGGAACCCGTACGACCCGGCCCCCTCGACCGCTATCTGCACCGGCCGCCCGGCGGCAGCCGTACGCGTCGGCCGTGGAGGCCAGGGCACCGGCGGCCTCGGTCGCCCTCACCGATGCGAGCGGTCCTGTCCTTCGGCGGGCGCGGTGCGACCGTCGGCCGCCGACCCCGCCAGGGCCCCTTCCGCGACGGCCTTTCCCGCCCGCAGGGCAGCCACAGGGTCGGCCGCCTCGTCCAGTTCGACGAGCACGATCCCGGTACCGGGCGTGCGGGACATCGCGTCGGCCCAGGCCCGCCACTCCACGATGCCGGTGCCCAGTTCGGTCATGTAGGGCTGCTGCTGCGCGAAGACCGTCTCGTCGATGGTGAGTTCGACGTCGATCGGCTTGACGGCGTCCTTCCAGTGCGCGAGCGCGATGCGCTGGGAGTGGCGGCGCGCGACGGCGACGGGATCGCCCCCGCCGAGTGCGATGTGGCAGGAGTCGGGGCACAGCCATACGTAGCGCGGATCGGTCAGGGCCATGAACAGGTCGATGTCCCGTTCGTACCAGAGGGTGCTGTTGGACTCGGTGTGGAAGGCGAGCTTCACGCCGTGGCGGGAGACGGCCTCGCCGACCACGTGGGCGATGTCGGCCATCCGGGTCATGTACGCGGCGTCGACGAAGAACGGCGGACGGGTCCCGAGCGTCGTACGCATCGGCAGTCCGGCGACGAGGAGCCTCGCCCCCGCCTCGGAGAGGAAGGCGGCGCGGCGCTCGGCGTCGGCGACGATCGCGGGCAGGCTGCCGGCCTGCCGCCAGTCGGGGGCGTCGGCGCCCGCGATGAACGCGCTGACCACGGACAGGCCACGGTCCGCGAGCGCGCGGCGGAAGGAGGCCGCGCTCCCGAAGGCGCGCAGCGCGGAGTCGATGTCGCCGGGCGGGAAGGTCAGCTCCAGGCCGGTGATCCCGGCCTCGGCCAGCGCGTCCATCACGCGTTCCCAGAAGGGCCGGGGGTGGTCGTGGGCCCAGTCGCGCAGGGCCTCGGCGGAGTCCAGTCCCCAGAAGTCCGGGTGGTAGAAGGTGACGGCGTCGGTCGCGAAGAGCGGTGTCACGCGGCGCCTCCACGGGCGTTGTAGACGGTGACCCCGTCGGCGTCGACGGCGTCCCGGTAGGCCCGGAACACGGCCAGCGCCTCGCCGCGCAGCACGTCCGGTACGACGGTGATGCCGCGTGCCTCGAACTGCTCGGCCCAGTCCGCGCCGAGGGGGCCTTCGTCGAAGGTCGTGATCTCCTCCAGGTCCGGCCCCTCGCCGGCGACCACGAGGCCGCGCACCCCGGACCACATCGCGGCGCCGTAACACTGCACGCACGGGCGCCAGTTGACGACGAGTTCGTGCGCGGGCAGGCCCTCGCCGCCGAGGTCCCAGCCGCCGGTCGCCCGTTGGGCGAGGCCCAGCGCGACGACCTCGGCGTGCGCGCTGGAGACGCCGGAGGCGAGGACCACGTTCACGCCGACCGAGACGATGCGGCCGGTGTCCCGCTCGGCGACGAGTGCCGCGAACGGCCCCCCGTTGCCCTCTCGCCAGTTGCGGTCGGCCAGGCGGTGGACGAGACGCATCCGGCCTTCGTGGGCGGGGATGACGGCCGGCACGTCGGCGAGTTCGTCATCGATCCACGCGGGCAGGGCGACGCGGTATTCCTTCGGGACGTCGATCATGGTTGCGGATTCCTTTCAGAGGGCGGGCGGCGACGGCGCGCGCGGCGCGTACCGCCGTCACCGCGCCGGCCAGGGTGACGTTGGCGGCCATCGCGGTGGGGATCACGCCGTTGCCCGCGAGGTAGAGGTTGTCGAAGCCCCACACCCGGCCGTCGGGGTCGCACACGCTGGTGCCGTCGTCGGCGAGACCGGCGCGGACGGTTCCGGTCTGGTGCAGCGAGGAGCCGGGCGGGAGCAGGGCCCGTTCGGTGGCGGGGTCGAACGGGCCGAACTCCTCGGCGAGCGAACGGACTTCGTCGAGTGCCCGGCCGATCAGCGTGCGGTCGGCGTCGGAGTAGCCGAACTCGACGGTGATCCGTGGCATCCCCGCGAGGTCGGTCCGGGTCTGCGAGAACACGAGCCGGTTGTCGGGGCGCGACTCGACGGGGACGTACAGCGACAGGCCCACCGAGTGGGCCAGGGGCCGGCCGGTGTCGTCGACGTAGGTGCGGTTCATGACCTGGCCGTGGAACGGCTGCGCCGCTCCGTTGTGCGGCAGCCAGAGCGAGTCGGTGGCGAACTCGCCGGGGCGCGGCAGGGGCAGGGAGTCGAGGCCGATACCGAAGCGGTCGAGGTCGAGGAGGACCCGGGCGCTGATGAACGCGTGCTCGTTGAGGTGACGTCCCAGCGCCCGCGGCCGGATGCCGGACGCGAACAGCAGTTGCGGGGTGCGCAGCGCGTCGGCGCACACCACCACGGTGTCCGCGCTCAGTTCGGACTCGGCGCCGTCGGCGACGCGGCGCAGGCGGGCGCCCAGGGCCCGGCCGTCCTCGGTGACGAGGGCGGTGGCGAGGGTGCCGGTCAGGAGCGTGAAGGCCGGGTCCCCGCCGACCGCGATCGGGGGGAAGATCGTTCCCGGGGCCGTGCGTGGCATGGGTCCCGTCGGGGTCGGGGTGACCGCCATGGGCATCGGCTGCGGCTGCCGGTCGTGCGGTCCGACGCCGTCGAAGCGGCGGCCCAGCACGTCGAGCACCACCCGGCCGACCGGGGTCGGCCCGATCGCGGCGGGCGTGACCGCGAGCAGCCGGCGCGCGGTGTCCAGATCCGTCGTCCAGCGGTCCGGGTCGCCGAAGTCGAACGCCTCGTCCCCGGCGGGCCAGGGGGTCGCGGCGGTCCAGTGCACGCCCATGCCGCCCGCGTTCCAGGCGAGCGCGGCGGCCGGCATCGCCTCGGCGTCCTGGCCGAGGGCGAGCGCGTGGAACATGCCGGGTGCCAGGCCGGTGACGCTGTCCGCGACGTCGCGGACGACGTCGGCGCCCGTGTACAGGCCCTGGACGCCGGTGGCGACCTGTTCGTTGTAGCGCGACCACAGAGCCGGGTCGTCGAGGTCGTGCAGGTGCAGGCCGGGGGCCGCGCCGATCGGCCGGCCGCCGTCGACCATGGTGATGTCCAGCGCCGGATCGGTGTCCCGCAGCAGCCGGGCCACGAGGGATCCCATGATGCCGCTGCCCACGATGAGAACGCCGGTCCTGCTGGTGCCGGTCATGGTCGGGCTCCTGAGGTGTGAGGGGAGAAGCGCGGGTGGGGTGTGTGCTCACGCGCGCGGGACGGGCGGGCCGAACAACTCGGTGTCCATGTGGTCGAGCACGAACTTGACGGCGCCGATGAGCGGGCCGTCGGAGCCCAGTGCGGTGGCGCGCAGTTCGACGGCGGGGGTACGGGCGCCGCGCATCGCCGCGCGCACCCGGGGCAGCAGCACATCGGCCGCGTCCTCCAGCCCGCCGCCGAGGACGATGAGCGACGGCGCGACGGTCCACGACAGGGTGGTGAGGATCGACGCGATGTTCGCCACGAACTCGTCGACCTCCCCGAGCGCCGCCGCGTCGCCCGCCCGGGCCTCGGCGAAGCGGCCGAGCGCGACCCGCCGCCGGGCCTGATCCGGTGAGGTCAGCCACGCCACGGGGCGGTGCTCGACCGAGCCGGCCGGCAGCGACACCGCCTCGGCGATCTCACCCGCCGCGCCTTCGAGACCGCGGTGGACGTCACCGCGGATGAGGATGCCGAGACCGGTCCGGTTGCCGAGCATCGCCCAGACGACGTTGTCGTGGTCACCGGCCGCACCCCGCCAACGCTCGCCGAGCGCACCGAGGTTGGTGTCGTTGTCCGCGAACCACGGCACACCGACGCGCCGCCCGAGTTCCTCGGGCAGACGTACGCCTTCCCACTGCGTCGTGTGCACCAGGCGCCGTACGACGCCGTCGTCGTCGATCGCGCCGACGCCCGCGATCGCGCCGGCCCGCAGCCGGTCCGCCGTCCCGCCCGCGTCGGCCAGTGCCTCCAGGACCAGGGCCGCCGCGTCGTCGAGGGTGGCCTGCGGGTCCTGGTAGTCGCGCAGTGGCCGGTGCGCCCGGCCGACGATGCGACCGCGTACGTCGGCGACGACCGCGGCCCCGTCCAGGGTGGTGATGCGGACGGCCGCCAGCAGCGCGTGGTCGGCCCGCAGTTCGTACCGGCGCGCGGGGCGCCCGGCGCAGCCGCTCACCGGCACCCGGTCGAGTTCGCTCACCCAGCCCGCGTCGACGAGCGAGTCCAGGACGAGTTCGACGGTACGGCGGGACAGGCCGACCCGCTCGGACAGTTCGGCCAGCGTCATCGGCCCGGCCGACACGGCCAGCGTGCGCAGGATCACCGAGGTGTTGACCCGCCGGACGGCGCTCTGGTTCATCCCGGGCATCGGCACGCCTTTGCCGCGTCGTCCCCGAAACCGCGCGCGGGCGCCTCCACCGCGATCACCGCATTCCCGATCCGGCGACGCCCTGGACGAAGTAGCGCTGGAGGAACAGGAAGAGCACGAGCACCGGCAGCATGACGACGATCGCGCCGGCGAGCATCAGGCCGTAGTCGGTGACGTGCGCGGCGGCCTGGCTGGTGGCGGCGAGGCCCACCGGCAGCGTGTAGGTGGAGGTGCTCTGGGCGACGACGAGCGGCCAGATGAAGTTGTTCCACGAGGTGAGGAACGACATGATCGTGATCGTCGCGACGGCGGGACCGGCCAGCGGCAGGAAGATCCGGAAGAAGATCCGCAGCTCGCCCGCCCCGTCGATCCGGGCCGCTTCCAGCAGTTCGTCGGGGACCGACAGGGCGTACTGCCGCATGATGAACACGGACAGCGGCAGCGCGGCGCCGGGCAGGGCGATACCGGTGAGGGTGTCCGCCAGGCCCAGGTCGACGGTGATGACGAACTGGGTGACGAACACGGTGGTGAACGGCACCATCATCGCCGCCATGACCGCGCCGAACGCGATCCGCCTGCCCGCGAAGTCCAGCTTGGCGAGCGCGTATCCCGCGGCCGACGCGGCCACGATGTTGCCGGCGACGACGATGGCCGCGACCACGACGCTGTTGGCCAGGAACCGGCCGAAGCCCTGGGTCCGGAACAGCCGGACGAAGTTGTCGAGGGTGATGTGGTGCGGGAGCCAGGCGCCGGGGTCGGAGCGGATCTCGTCGAGGCCGCGCAGCGAGCCGCTGAGGACCCAGACGAACGGCAGCAGCGTGAGCAGCGCGCACAGGACGAGCGCGCCGTACAGCAGGGGACGGGCGATGGACCGTCGGCGCGCCCGTGTCTGTTCGTGCGTCAGTTCGGCGCCTCGCGGTGCGGCGATGGTGGTCATGCGCGGGGCCTCAGCATTCGGAACTGGACGATGCTCACCAACGTCACGAGGAGGAGTGTCATGAAGGACGCCGCCGAGGACATGCCGAACTCGCCGGCCCCGAACTGGTGGTAGGTGTAGAGGGCCATCGACTCGGTGGAGCCCAGCGGGCCGCCGCCCGTGAGGAGATACGGCTCGTCGAAGACCTGGAGGTAGAACACGGTCAGCAGGACCGACACCATCAGCGTGGTCGGCATCAGCAGCGGCAGGGTGATGTGCCGGAGCTTGTGCCGGCGGCCGGCGCCGTCGAGGGAGGCGGCCTCGTACACGTCCCGGGGTACCGCCTGGAGACCGGCGAGGAACAGCACCATCGCGATGCCGACGTTGCGCCAGACGCCGAGCGCGATGACCACGGGCATGGCCAGGTGCGTGTCGTCCAGCCAGTTCGGCCCGGCGAGGCCGATGGCGCCGAGGACCTTGTTGACGGTGCCGTCGGTGTTGAAGGCGTACTGCCAGATCATGGCGACGGCGACGACGTTCGTGACGACCGGCGCGAAGAAGACGGTACGGAAGACGCCGCGCAGCCGCCGGATGCCGGAGTTGAGCGCGAGGGCGAGCGCGAACCCGAACCCCATGGTCAGCGGCACGCCGACGGCCACGAACAGGACGGTGTTGAGGATGTCGCGCAGGAAGACCGGGTCCTCCAGCAGCCGGGCGTAGTTCTCGATGCCGGTGAAGTCGACGGCGAGCGGATGCCGCAGGTCCGTGCCGCGCAGGTCGGTGAGGCTGAAACCGAGCGCGGCGACGGTGGGTATCGCCGTGTAGAGCAGGAACACCAGGGTGAACGGTGCGAGGAACAGCCAGGCGACAGCCGTTCGCCGGGCGCCCCGGGACCGGCGCGCACCGCGTGGCCTCGTCGGCCCGATGGCGGCGGTCATCGGCCCGTGCCGAGGCTCTCGGCGTACGCCTGCACGTTCGCGGCGGCCTTCGCGGCGGTCCCCTGGCCCTTGGCCACGGCTTCCATCTCCTTGCCCAGCCGGGTGGCGACCTGCTGCCAGTTGCTCACCCGCGGGAACGCCCGGGTGTTCTTCAGCTGCGTGAGGAAGGCGGCCAGCAGCGGCTGGCCCGCGAGGGCCTGGTCGGTCCAGGCGGAGGCGACGGCGGGCAGTGAGCCGTACGCCTTGTACTGCGCGACCTGGGCGCTCGGCTCGCAGAGGTGCCGGACGAGTTTCCACGCCGCGTCCGCGTTGCCGCTGTCGGCGAGCACGCCCCAGCTGCCGCCGGCGGAGAAGGAGACGTTGCCCGACGGTCCGGCCGGCAGGGGTGCGGTGGCGACGTGGGCGGCGGTCCAGCCGGTCTTCTTCGCGACCGCGTCGAGCTGGCCGATGACCCACGGGCCGGTGATCATGCAGGCGGTCCGGCCCGACACGAAGGACGGCTGCGCGTCGAGGAACGTGGGCCCGCTGGTGTCGGCGACGCCCGAGGTGAAGAACGACGCGTTGTACGTGATCGCGTCGGCCATCGCCGGTGTGTCGAGCGTCCACTTGCCGCCGGGCGAGAGCAGTGAGCCGCCCGCCTGCCAGGCGTACATCGCGGCGTCCTGGCCGTTGAAGACGTCCCAGCCGATGTCGGCCCCGAGGCCGTGCCCGGCGCCGGCGCGCTGGAGCGCCTTGAGGAACGGCACCGTCTCGTCCCAGGTCGCCGGGGCCTTGACGCCTGCCTTCTTGGCGAGGTCGGAGCGGTAGACGAGCGCGTAGGTGTAGGCGTACCAGGGCACCGTGTAGGCGACGTTCTTCACCACACCGGCGTCCCACAGGCTCGGGAAGAAGGCGGACGGGTCGACGAGGCCGCCGGGGACGGGCCGCAGGATCGACGGGTCGAGGAACTGGGCCTGCGACTCGGGGAAGAACTGGGCGACATCGGGCCCCTTGCCCGCCGCGATCGCCGACTGGAGCTTGGTGTAGTACTCGGCGTTCGGGATCAGCGTGAACGTCACGTCGAGGCCGGGGTTCGCGGCCTTGAACGGCTTGATGACCTTGTCGAGCACGTTGGCATCGCCCTGTGCGGCCCAGACCTTGACGGTTCCCTCGGCCGGGGAGTTGTCGACGGGCTTCGCGGTGGCCGCGGTCGCCGTGCTGTCACCGCGACCGCAGCCCGCCAGGGCGAGACCGCCGAGGAGAGCTGTGCCGGCGGTCAGCCGTAGGACGCCGCGTCTGGAGGGGTGGGACACGCTGGGCTCCTGTCACATGGGCGCTGGGCGCAGGGGGGATTTCGGGGGAAGTAGCGATTTCGGTCCGGTGGGGCCGGTGGTGCCTGTGCGGCGTGGCAGTGACCGTAGGCGGGGCGGGTTGCGGTGGCATCGCGGATCCGTCACCGGGCAATTTCGGAACTTGTAGCAAAATCCCTCGGCGCTGCGCCGTACGGCCTCCGGGCGGCCGGTACTCCCGCGGTGCTTCGCGCTGTGACCTGTGGGGACGCGGCGGGGCGGCAGTGGCGAGCCACGGTTGGCGCTCGTTCGCGGGGAGGGGCTCGGGCGCGACACCAGGAGAGCGCTTCCGCCGAATCACGCGTCAGGACCCGAAGCTGTCCCTCTTCTTCACCGCCCCCCGACGGCACACGAGCGGGACGCGTCTTCCTGCGTCCTACGGGAGGGGCGGGCCGCCCTGATCCAGCTGCGTCCGATGGGTCGGAGCGGGCCGGATCAGGGAGGGCGAACCTACGTCAGTCCTCCATGCGGACCGGCATCAGGATCGAGAAGGCGCCCTCGTCGTCGGGCCGGCGGATCGCGATCGGCGCTGTGGGGGCCCCGAGCTCCAGAAGCAGTCGGTCCCGGGCTCCGGCGGCCAGCGCGTCCAGCAGGAACTCACGGTTGACCGCGACGCGGTTCGGGTCGTCGTCGCCGTCCGCGCAGAGGGTCACCATGCCGCCGTCCTCCACCCTGAGCACGCTGAGCTCGGGCGCTCCCGCCTCGGCGGCACGGACAGGACCGGTCTCCAGGGCCTTCCGGAAGGCCGCCACCTCGACAAGGGCGCGGCGTCCGCCGGCCGCCGGCAGGAGACGACGGTAGTCGGGGAAGTCGTGGTCGAGGCACTGACCGGCCGCCTGCCGGTCCCCGGCCTCCAGAGTCACACGGCCACCGTCGACGCAGAGCCGTACGGGTCCCTCGCCGTCCGACAGCGCCCGCATCGCGTCGACGAGCGGGGCGGGCACGATGACCTGCACCCGGCTCCCGTCGTGTCCGGCGACGCCGGCCCGCGCGACAGCCATTCGGTACCGGTCGGTGGCCACGGCATGGAGGCTCTCCCCCTCGATGTCGAACAGGACCCCGCCGAGCATGGGCAGCTCCGGGTCGGTGCTCGCCGCGAAACGGACCGTGTCCAGCGCGGCTGCCAGCTCGGGCGCGGCGATGGACAGCCGGACGGTGGCGATGCTGAGCGAAGTCATGACGTTCTCCCTGTGATCGAGCAGTGCTTGGAGCGCGGAGAACTCGCTGCGGGCATCGGACACCCCTTGTTCGATACGGCGCAGGTGTGCCTTGAGCAGCTTGCGGACCAGGCCGGTGTCCGCGCCGGACCAGCCGGCCAGCACCAGCCGGATGTCCGCCAGCGGCATCCCGGCCCGGCGCAGGCGGGCCAGCACCCGGGCCTCTTCGAGCTGCTCGGGTTCGTACCAGCGGTATCCGCTCACCGGATCCACCCAGGCCGGGACCAGTACACCGGCACGGTCGTAGAACCGCAGGGCGCTCACGCCCAGGCCGCTGTCGCGGGCCATCTCGCCGATGCTGCGCATGTCGTTCTCCACACCCGGCACTCTGGGCCCTGCACAAGGTCGAGGGTCAATCCGGCTCCGGAAGGGAGGCTTCGTCGACCGTCTCGCCTCCGGCGGGAACATCATCGAGACCGGCACCAACTCCTACCGGCTCGCCAGCCGACCCGCCTGCCCGGAGGATCCGCCCAGGCGGAACAATCACCCCTCGTGGGAGAAGCACTTCAGGTCATCGGCATCGTCGCGGCCACGTTCGCCACCGCGACCCTGTCGGCGGTGGCCGGGTTCGGCGGCGGAGTGCTTCTGCTGCCGGTGTTCGTCGCGGTCCTCGGCACCCGGGACGCCGTCGCCGTGCTGACCGTCGCGCAGTTGGCCGGCAACGGCAGCCGGGTGTGGTTCAACCGCCGCGAGGTCGACCGGCGCCTGGTCGGCGTCTTCGCGATCGGCGCCGTCCCGGCCGCCGTCGTGGGAGCGTTGTTGTTCGCCACCGCCCCGCTGCCCGCCCTCACCCGCCTCGTCGGCGTCTTCTTGCTGGCCATGGTCGCCTGGCGGCGCTGGAAGCCGCACGCCGCCCGCCTGGACGACACCGCGTTCGCCGCCGTCGGGGCCGCGTCCGGGTTCGGCTCGGCGCTGGTCGGCTCGGTCGGCTCGGTCGGCTCGGTCGGCTCGGTCGGCCCGATGGTCGCCCCGTTCTTCCTCGCCCGCGGCCTGCTGCGAGGCGCCTGCATCGGCACCGAGGCCGCTTCGGCGGTGGTGATGCACCTGACCAAGCTGGTCGTCTTCGGCGCCGCCGCGGTGCTGACCGCTTCCAACGCGCCCATCGGTCTGGCCCTGGCCCCAGCAGGCACCGCCGGCGCTTGGGCCGGAAAGAAGATCGTCGACCGGCTGCCCGCCCACGTCTTCGTCCTCGTGGTCGAGACCGGCCTGATCGTCTCCGGATTCCTGCTGGCCGTCACCGGCGGCTGATCACTGACCCGCATGACGCGTTCCGGCCTTCGGGCCGCGGCGAGACCGCGCTTGTCGCGCTGTGACACGGCGAGGCAGCCGACGAATCCGACGATCGCGGCCCGGTAGAACGTCTCGCGGCGGCGGGTGCGGGCCGAGCGTGCGGGCCAGGAGGTCCGACGCCGTCTCCCCCATGCCGGTGGTCAGCACCTCGACGATCCAGAAGCGGACGGTCACCTCCGGCACCCCTGAACGGCGTGCGCGCGGCAGCGGTGTCAGGTGGTACCGGGGTACTACCTGACGGGCGGGGATCGGTCCGCGGTACGACCGGACCGGGGTGTTCCGGGTCCTAGCGTGGCCGGTGTCCGACAGGAAGAGGCGCGCATGATCGACGCACAGCAACTGACCAAGAAATACGGCGAGAAGACGGCCGTCGACGGGCTGGACTTCGCCGTCGAGCCGGGGACGGTGACCGGCTTCCTGGGCGCCAACGGCGCGGGGAAGTCCACGACCATGCGGATGATCGTCGGACTGGACGCCCCGACGAGCGGCTCCGTGACGGTCAACGGCCACCGCTACGCCCGGCATCAGGCACCGCTCCAGGAGGTCGGCGCCCTGCTGGAGGCGAAGTCGGTCCACCCGGGCCGCTCGGCCTACCACCCAGCACGCCGAAGGCGGCCAGCAGAGAATGGGCATCGAGCACGTTGACAGTGAGCGTGGACATCGTCGCGACCCCTTCGGTCCGGCAGAGTGGGTGTGGCGCACCAGCGCCCGACCAATGACTACAATCCTGTAGACGGTCTACTGAACTGTAGACGACAGCGGGGTGAGGATCGTTCCCATGACCGACCCGAAGGACGAACGCCGGCCCGCCGGCGAACTCGAAGCGGCCGTCATGGCCGCACTGTGGGCTGCCGACGCGCCGCTCACCCCGACACAGGTACAGGTCGAACTCGCCTCCGGCCTCGCCCGGACGACGGTGACAACGATCCTGTCCCGCCTGCACGACAAGGGCGTCGTCGACCGCCGCCGGCAGGGGCGCGGCTACGCCTACGTCCCGGTGCAGGACTCCCCCGGGCTGACCGCCCGGCGTATGCATACCGAACTCGACCGGGACGCCGACCGCGAGACGGTCCTCGCCCGCTTCGTCGCCCAGCTCAGCCCGGACGACGGGGAGTTGCTGCGCCAACTGCTGGAGGCCGACGAGCAGTGATCGCCCTCCTGCTGATGCCGCTCCTGCTGCCCTTCGCCCTGCCGGTGCTGGCCCGTCGCGCCCTCGCACGCCTCGACCCGGTCACCGCTCTGCGCGC
Source organism: Streptomyces saintjeani (assembly GCF_055409605.1). Classification (NCBI taxonomy): domain Bacteria; kingdom Bacillati; phylum Actinomycetota; class Actinomycetes; order Kitasatosporales; family Streptomycetaceae; genus Streptomyces; species Streptomyces saintjeani. Next base: position 188,899 of record NZ_CP189624.1, read on the forward strand.
GCTGACCGCCTGTGCTCTGGTGTGCGCCGGTGCGTGCGTGGCCGCCCTCGGCGCCCTCGTGCTGATCGGACTGCTCAAGCTCTCCCTCTTCGCGGCGCTCGGCGACCTCGTCCACCCCCTGCGTACTCCCTCGAACCTGCTCGTCCTCCCGGCCGCCGCGCTCGCCACCGGCGCGCTCACCGTCGGCGCCGGGACTCTCGCCCGCTCAGCCCTGCGGCAGGTCCGGGCCCTGCGCGCCGCCCGCGCGGAGGCCGACCGCCGTCCCGCCGCCGGTGACCTGTGCGTCGTCCACTCACCGCACCCGGACGCGTACGCCCTGCCCGGCAGACCCCACCGGATCGTCGTCACCACCGCGATGCTGCGCAGCCTCGGCCCCGCCGAACGGGAGGCCCTCTTCGCTCACGAGCGGGCCCACAACGCGGGCGGCCACCACTACTTCCTGGCAGCCGCCGAACTCGCCGCACACTGCCACCCCGCACTGCGCGCGACACGTGCGGCCATCCGGCTCGCCGCGGAACGCGCCGCCGACGAGAGTGCCGCCGCCACCGTCGGCGACCGCCGCCTGCTCGCCCGGGCCATCGCCCGCGCCGCCCTCGCCGGAGACACGCGGCGCTCCACCCGCCCGGACTTCGCCCCCGGGGCCACCACGGGCCCCGTTCCCCAGCGGGTCGCCGCGCTCCTCACCCCCCGCGACGGCCGCTCGCCGTCCACACGATGGATCGCCCTGCTCCTCACGGTCTGCGCGATCCTCCCCGCCGCGACCGTGACCACCGGAGTGGTGGCCTTCCACCACGAGGTCGAGGTCGCCCAGGGCGAAGAGAACGGCTGAGGGCTCGGCGCCGGCGGGGGAACGGGCCGCGTCGTCGCCGCATCCGCCCGCGAGCGCGGCACAGGGCGGGGCGAGCGGCCCGGATCCGCCGGCCCGCCGACTCGGCTCCGTACGCATCCGCTTCGCGCCTCCCGGCCGGACGGCCGACCGGCAGGGGCACCCGACGGGCGAGTGCTCGCCTGCCGGCGGCTACGGCGCCGAGTCCCTCCGGCCCGGCACGCCCTCCCTAGGCGGGCCGGCCGACCTGGATGCCCCGGCCGTTGGTGGCCAGGTACACCTTGCCGGGGTCGCGGGGGTCTCCGGTGATGGCCTCGCCGAGCCAGCCCCACTGGTGCTGGTCGTCGTTGATGCGCCGCCAGGTTCTCGCGGCGTCGTCGGAGCGGTAGACGCCGGTGACGCCCGCGACGGTGGCGACCTGGTAGACCGAGAGGTAGGAGGCGCCGTCGGCCGCCGCGCCGAAGCCGAGTGTGTACGAGGCCTCGCAGCTCGCGACCTTCGCGAAGGTTCTGCCGCCGTCGGTGGACCGGTACAGCCCGTTGGTCTTGGCGCTGAGCCACAGGTCGCCGGAGCGTCCGGGCGCCGCGACCAGTTTGAACCCGGCGTCGCCGGAGGGGAGTCCGGTGGCCCGGGCCCTGAACGTCACGCCCCTGTCGGTGCTGGCGAACAGCGTCCCCGTGCCGGTGTCGAAGGCGTAGAGGACCGCCGGGTCGGCCGGGTCAGCCACCGGGGTGGCGCCGCTGGGGAAGGAGGAGACCTCCGGCCACGTGGCGCCGTTGTCCGTGGAACGCCGCGTCGGCTGCTTCGTACCGTCCCCGGTCACGAAGGACCACACCAGCACGTTGCCGTCGGCGGTGACGGCGATCGGTCCCGACGCGTCCTTCGCGGCGGCCGGCTGGGACGCGAAGGGGCTCCAGGTCTGCCCGCCGTCGTTCGAGTAGGCGCCGTTGCCGCTGTTCCCCAACCCCGTACGCACCACGTAGGACGGCTGGTCGGCGGCCTGCGCGAGGCCCGTCGCGGTGACGAAGACCGGGTTGGTCGCCAGGCCGCCGGACGGTGAGGCCGTCAGCTGGTCGTGGTACAGGGTCCCGATGTCCCGTGAACCGCTGAGCACGTGTGCCTGGCCGGCGGGAGGAGAGATCAGGAAGAGCACCGAGGTCTCTTCCAGGCCGCGGATCTGCGGGGCCCAGTTCTTCAGGTCGCGGGTCCCGTAGAGGGTGGCGCCGGTGCCGTAGACGATGTGCTGGGAGTCGTACGGGTCGATGGCGGCCATCTGGATCCACCAGCCGAACGTCGGCGCGTCCTTGCCCCACTTGAGGAACGGGGTCTGCGACACGTCCAGCCGGGCCCCGTCCGCGAGCGAGGTCCAGGTCCGGCCCCCGTCGGTGGTGCGGAACAGGGTGTCGCCCGACGACCAGCGGTTGTTGGTGGTGACGACGACGGTGCCGGTGTTCTGGGGATCGACGGCGGCCCCGCCGTACCCGAAGCTGTCGGAACCCTGGGGCTTCACCGGCGTGACGTCGGTCCACGTGCCGGAGGTGACGGCCAGTTTGCGCACGCTTCCGTCGGACTGGCCGTTGGGGCCCGGGGCGTTGGCGTACGTCACGTACAGCTCCTTGGCGCGGCTGTCGTACGCGGCCCGCATCGGCATCTTGGCCTCCGGGCCGGCCGGCTGCCCGGGGACGGGTACCCAGGTGGTGCCGCCGTCGCTGGTGCGGTACAGGGTGATCGCGGCCGAGGTGCCGTCGCCGTCGCCCCAGCCGGCGTAGAGGTCGCGCTCGGCGGCGACGAGGACGGTGACGCCCTGTCCGGTGGCGCTGGGTTTGGGCGGGAAGCCCTTCGCGGCGGCCCAGGTCGCGCCCCGGTCCGTCGACTTGAGCAGGCCGTCGTGCCGGGTGCCCAGCCACAGGGTGTCGCTGTCGCGCGGGTCCACGAGGAGGCGCTCGCCCGCGCCCCGGCCGTCCTCGTTGGAGCCGAGCTTCACGGTGAGGTCGGTGCGGGTCCAGGTGGTCCCGCGGTCGTCGGAGCGCAGGAACGCGCCGTTGCCCGCCCACGGCTGGGAGTAGGTGCCGACGGCCAGGTAGATGCTGTCCGCCCGAGCGGGGTCGATGGCCAGGGATTCGACGCCGAGGAGGTTCTGGTCGGCCTGGCTGATCCAGTCCAGCAGCGGGATCCAGCGGGTCGCGTCGTCGTCCCAGCGGTAGGCGCCGCCCATGTCGGTACGGGCGTAGGCGAGTCCCCGTACGGCGGGGTGGAAGATCACACCGGTGACGAATCCGGTGCCGCCGATGACCGCGTTGTCCCAGTGGTAGGGCTGGGTGGGGGGCGCGGCGCCGGCCCTGGAGTCCGCCGCCAGGGAGCGCCCCTGGAGGGCCGGGAGGCCGATGAGCGCGGCGCCGGCCGCGGTCCCGGCGAGGACGGAACGCCGACTCAGGTCGGACGGATGCATGTCGTACCTCGATCTGTGGAGCTGAGGGGGCCGGTCGCAGTGGGAGCCACTGGCCGAGTCACACAATGATCACCGACGGTCACATTAGATGCACGATGAGTAGTTGGCCTTGCGGTCGACGCCAAGGGAGTGGCGTGGCGTCGAAAAACCGGTCCTCCGCACGCCCTCCGTAAGCCGCCGAGGTCGCGCCGCAGCTGGTTCGAAAGCGCCGCACACGTGTTCTGCCTCACTATCGAGGCCGCTGGGCAACCCTGCCGGTGCCGAGCTCTTCTCCCTGAGGTGAAGATCCTGAAAAGGCGGCCTCGCCTGCTCATACTTCTGGCCCTGGCTGTGGCGGCCGTGGCGGTGACTGTCGTCCTGGTCATCCAGGCGAACAAGATGGAGACGCTCTCCCCGCGCGAGGAGCGTGATCGGGCCGCGTCCGGAGCAGGTGTACCGCCGGGACAGGCGGACTGCCGGAAGGCCAAGTGCATCACGCTCACCTTCGACGGCAACCCGGGCGAACCCACCGACCGGCTGCTGGACCTCCTGAAGAAGTACCAGGCGCCGTCGACGTTCTTCCTGGAGGGCCGGGGTATCCACCAGTTCCCGGCCGTGGTGCGGCGGATCGCCGAGGACGGCCACGAGATCGGGGACCACACCTGGACGCACGCGGTGCTGACCGATGTCTCCGACGCGCAGATCCGCGACGAGCTGCGCCGCACGGCTCGGGCCATCACCGGCATCACCGGCAGCGAGCCGACACTGATGCGCCCGCCCCAGGGCCGCACCGACGACCGCGTCTCCCGGGTCGCGAAAGAACTGGGGATGGCACAGGTGCTGTGGACGGTGACCGCGAAGGACTACGCGACGGACGACACTGCGCTGATCACCGAGCGCGTGCTCGACGGCGCCGCCCGCGACGGGATCGTCCTGCTCCACCCGCTGCACAAGGGCACCGTGCCGGCCATGCCTTCCGTCCTGAAGGAGCTCAGCGGGCAGGGCTACACCTTCGTGACCGTCTCCCAGCTGCTCGCTCCGGCCGAGGCCGAGCCCGGCAGGATCTACAGGTGACCGGCCGCACGGCATGGCGGCCCCGACCGCGGCGTACACCGCCGCCGGGGCTCTTGTCGCCCTGCCGGGTCCCGCGCTAGAAGGTGAGGTTCCAGGCGTCGATCTTGCCTGTGTCGGAGGCGGCGTTGTCGTTGACGCGCAGCTTCCAGGTGCCGTTCGCGGCCTCCGAGGAGGCGTCCACGGTGTAGGTCTGGGCGATGTTGTCGGCGCTGCCGCCGGCGCGGTTGTGCAGCGTGTAGACGGTGCCGTCCGGCGCCACCAGGTCGACCTTCAGGTCACCGATGTAGGTGTGCTTGATGTCCACACCCACCTTGAGGGCGGCCGGGGCGTTGCCGGTCACGCCGGTGACGGCGATCGGGCTCTCCACGGTCGCGTTGTCGTTGATGGCGAAGTCCGCGAGGTTCTCGAAGTACGTGCCGGGCGGCGGGGTGGCTCCGACGGCCTTGAGGGCGTCGACCTGTCCCTCACCGAAGAACGCGTTGTTGGCCGTCGTGCCCGTGCAGCGGCTGTCCGAGGGGCAGGCGATGTCGTTGGCCTGGGCGGCCAGCTTGGCGCGGATCTGCGCCGGGGTGATGCCCGGGTCGGCGCTGGCGATGAGTGCGGCCACGCCGACCACGTGCGGAGTGGCCATCGACGTACCGCTCTTGCTGCCGTAGCCACCGCCGGGGACGGTGGAGTACACGTTGCTGCCCGGCGCCGCGACGTCGATGACGCCCTGCCCGAAGTTGGAGAACGATGCCTTGGTGACGCCGGTGCCGTTGGCCGCGACCGTGACCACGCCCGGCAGCTCGGTCGGGATGTCGAGGCAGGCATTGGTGATGGTGCGGGTGACCGGCGTGGAGTCGTTCGGGCTCGCGGAGTCGGTCGTCTTGTGGGCGAGGTCGTAGTTCTCGTTGCCCGCTGCGGCGATCTGGAGGGAGCCCTTGCTCTCGGCGTACTCCTGGGCGCGCTCGACGCCCTCGATGATGGCGGCCTGGTCGATGTTGTCCGGGCAGTTGAACTGCCACGGGTCGGTGTAATAGCTGTTGTTGGTGACCTTGAAGCCGTGGTCACCGGCCCAGACGAAGCCGCAGATGGTGTTCTCGGCGAAGAAGAAGGAGTTGCCCGGCTCGGCGACCCGGACCGCGGCGATCTTCACCCCGGGTGCCACGCCGACGACGCCCTTGCCGTTCTTGGCCGCGGCGACGGTGCCCGCCACGTGAGTGCCGTGCGTGTCGACGTCCCGCCAGGCGCCGGTACGGGTGTCGGGCTTGCCGTAGGCGCAGGAGACCGAGTCGGCCGCGTCGAAGTTGGGCGCCAGGTCCTGGTGCTGGTCGTCCACACCGGTGTCCAGGATGCCGACCTTGACCGAGGCGGAGCCCGGGTTCACGGCCCACGCCTGGTCGGCCTTGATCTGGCTCATGTCGGCCCGGACCGGTTCTCCGGCCGGGGTGGACGCCTGGGGCGGATTGGCGGGGAGCGCCGGGTTGTAGGCGTCGGCGGGGACGTCCGAGGTGCGCGTGGCACCGACCTGCTGCACGCCGGCGACGCCGCGCATGGTGGCGGCGAATCCGCTGGACGCCGAGTGGGCGACGATCACGCCGATGGCGTCGAAGTTCGAGAAGACGGTGCCGCCATTGGCCTCGATCGCGGAGCGCACCGCCGAACTGTCGCCGGGGGCGGTGATCACGAGGTAGGCACGCGTGCCGGCCACCCAGGCCGCGCTCTGGGAAGCCTGTACGGCGGCCGGAGCGAGGGCCTTGGCGGCCGGCGTGGTGGAGGGCACCACGGGGAGCGTGCCCGCGAGGGCGCTCGTGGCGCCGAACGTGAGGGCGACGCCGAGCGTGGCCGCCAGCGCCAAGGTGCGTCTGGCGCGGCTGGATATGTGGGGTGTCAATGCGTCCTCCGGAGACGGCCCGGCCGTGCGGAGGCACCGGCCGGGTCGTACGAAACGAGTGGTGGATGCAAAATGTCAGGTGCATGACCCTGTAGGGAAGTACCTTTCCGTGCAGGACGTGGCATGGCTGAAAAGAGACGTGCTTCGGGCGTCGGGAGAGCACGTGGGCGGCGCGCAAGCGCGAGCTGACTCCGCTGCCGGCTCTCGGGACAGGCGGCGGCGATGCTTCGCAGCGGTTCGAGGACTCCGTCCGGGCGTGGTGGCTCGTACATGGTCTAAAGGCCCGGCTGCTGGATGCCGCTCAACGCCTCGGCGAGCCCCAGACCCAGCGTGCGCAGCGCCCGGCCGTCCAGCGCTCCGCCCGACGTGGGACCGGGCACGTACAGCGTCGCCAGCCACGGCTGCTCGGCGTCCACCACCGGAAGCGCGCCCGGAACGTACCGGGCGTGCACGACCTTGGCCGCGGCCTGCCGTCCGGAGGCCGAGCGCGCCAGATGGGCGACGCCCGTGCCCCCGCTGCCCAGTCGCCGATGGGCCGTACGGACCGTCTCCGGTCGCCTTTCGCCTTCGGTGCGTTCTCGTTCCGCCGAAGACGGCGCGCGCCGAGAGACACACGGCCGGCACGGGCCTCGGTGTGCTCAGGCTCGCCCGAGTGCCGTGAGCACCTCGCGGGCGACACGTTCGCCGCTTTCCACAGCGCCGTTGAGGTACCCCTGGCTGTGCGTGCCGGTGCGTTCGCCCGCGAAGCGCAGCCGGGAGGTGTCGCCGGTGCGGCGTACGGCGAGCAGCGGCGCGCCGAAGTGCAGGGCGGGTTTGGGCAGGCGGGCGGCCAGTCCGCGGGGGATCAGGTCGTTGCCTCCCTCGACGTGGTACTTCTCGTCCGCGCCCGCAGGGCCGAGGAACTGCTCGATGAGGTTGATCGCGCTCAGATCGGCCGCGCCGCTGCCGTAGAAGGTGCCGACGCCGCACGCGAGACGGGAAGCGAGCAGCGAACTCATCCCCCCGGGCACGTTGACCTGGAGCCAGTCGCGTACGGAGAGCTGGTCGAAGTCGCGGGCGGCGCGGTCCGCGACGTAGCCGCTTGTGGAGGTGCGTGTGCCGGGTGTCGATCCGCTCGCCCCCGTGCTCGGCGAGCTGGCCTCCCGCGAACCCCCTCGCGGTCCAGCAGCGACCGCCGACGCGGTCGTCGCGCGCTTCGAAGACCTGGACGTGGACGCCCTGGCGGGCGCCGACGACGACCACACGCGCGTCATGCGGGGTGGAGCGCCCCATGGCCGCGGGAGAGGGATCCGCAGCGCGGCCGGCGGCCGACGCGGACTGGCCCAGCGGGACGTCGAGGGCGGCTATCCCGGCCGTGGCGAGCGCGCCGCGCATGACCGTGCGCCGGGACATGTCGCGTGAAGCGCGCAGGGTTCGCATCCAAGGGGTACTGCCAGCAGGCACCGGATCTCCCGAGAGGTTGTGAAGGAGGGGGCTCATGTGCCCCGTGAGCGCCTTGCTTGGTTGATCCGTTGACTGCCAGCGTGATCCAACGACGGAATTCGCAGCCTGTGCCCATGTCCCGGGTAACCCTCTGCGACGTGGCCAGGGCGGCCGAGGTCTCGACGGCCACGGTCTCGCGCGCTCTCTCGTATGACCGCGCACACCCGTGATCGCGTCCGCGCGCTGGCCTCGGTCCTGGGCTGCGACGGTGGTTCAGCGGTTCCGCGTGCGCTCGGGCTCGCCGTCACGACGTACGGGTACACGGACTGGAACTTCGCCGAGGTCCCCTTCTTCTCCCGGTCGATCACCGCGGCCACCGCCGCCGCCCACCGCCACGGCTACGCGCTCATCACGCTCCCCTGCGCCGTCCGGCAGAATCTGTGGACGGCGCTGCGCGTCGCCGGCGTCGTCCTGATGGACAGCCCCGCCGGCGACCCCGTCGCGGAGGTTCTCCGGGCCCACGGGATCCCGCTCGCCTTCGACGGCCGCCCCGTCGACCCGAGGCCGGGTGAAGTATGGGTGGACGACGACCACATGGCCGCGACCCGCGGCGTGCTCGACCATCTGGCCGCCCAGGGGGCCCGCCGCGTCGCTCTCCGGGCCGGCGGGGCTACGTTCCGGCGACAGCGCCGTGTGCGCGTTCTCGGGGCGCAGGTGCACCGCGGAGCGCTCTTCGGCCCCGAGGAACGCGGCCATCGTGAAAGCCCGACTCCAACCGCCGTGGTTACTCAAGCGGATAGCCGCCGTCACCCGCGATGCAGGCGCTCAGCGACGACCGAGTGCGCGGGGAACCGCGTGATGAGCGCCCCCGGACGGTTGAGGAGGTCGTTGCCCAGAGGGGTCAAGGAGTGGCGTACGGTGCGTTGTTGGCGGCGGCTGTCGGCAAGTCCGGCCTGCCGCAGCACAGTCGCGTGTTCCGACGCCGAAGCCATGGAGATGCCCAACTGCCGGGCGAGTTCGGCCGTGCTGCTGTGCGGCGCCCGCGCGAGGGCCCACAGGACGCGGGCCCGAGTGCGTCCGAGGGCCGCTGCCAGGGCCTCGTCCATGCGAGTGCCGGGGCTGTCCGCGCCCGGTGCCGACTGCCGGGCCGCATCCCAGGAAGCGGGATGGACGAGGACCGGAGTGTCGGTGTCGTTCAACTGCACCCGTGGGCTCGGCCAGCAGAAGAAGTGCCCGGTGATGACCAGACCGCGCCCCTGTAGGCGCAACGTGGAATCGTGGCGGTACGGCAGGGTGAGGAATGGCGGTTCCCAGGTGACGGACGGGTGCAGCGTGTGCAGGAGCGCGTCCACCCCTCGTGAGGCGAGTGTTTCGGCGCGCGCGGCACGATCGGCGTCGAGGACGGCCCGGATCGCGGGAGCGAACGGGCGTACGGCGGCGTCGTAGAAGGCTTCGAGATCGTCGACGAGAAGGCCGAGACACGGGTCTCCCGCCTCGGCCAGTCGGCCGGCCCAGACGGGCAGGGGGTGATGGTGGGACAGCCGAGCGAGTTCCTGGCGGATGCGGGCGCGGGGCGTGGCCCTGATGACGTCGAACACTCCCGCTTCCGGCCAGGCGCGATCACCTGGCGTGAGGAAGTCGGGCGCGCAGCCGCAGGTGGGCACCAGGGTCTTCAGCACCACCCCAGGCCTGATGCCACGAGCGTGAACGGCCTTCTGCCAGGCCCGGAAGCGCAGAGCCGAATCCCTGCGCCGCAGAACCTGTAGACCCATCACGGCCTCAGCGACGGGCAGGTGCGCCGGGCGGCCGATCGCCAGCCGGCCCAAGTCCCGTGGGCCGAACTCGATGCGCAACGTCATAGCGCCGCCTCCCCCTGACCATCGCCGGGCCGCCCAGCACCGTTCCCGCGGCGACACCCGCGATGTGGGGCGCGAGCCGCCCAGGGGTCCATCGGACCTCGCCGGTCTGACGTGGCGCATGGCATCCAGGCGGCTCCACCACCCATGCCGGCCAAGTGGCAGACCTGGACGAAGGGCATGAGCGCCGCATGGTGGCGTGACTGCTCCGAGCCTGACAAGAGACCTCCAGCACAGCAGAACGATGTCCGCGACCGCAGGGCCCGCGGGCGTCGACGGGGCATCACCTTCCCTGCCCGCCCCTTGTTGCGCACGCCCCGGGCGCCACATGAAACAACTCTCCGGCCGGCCGGCCGTAGCCGGTCCTCGGCCGAAACGCGGTGGTCATAGGTGCGGTTGGCGCGTGGTGGTGCCAAGGTCGCGTGCATCGAACACACCGACGGGGGGAGAGGGACATGGGGCGTCGAGAGGGAGCACTGAATCCGGAAGCCGGTCCCGTGCAGCGTTTCGCTGTCGCGCTGCGCGCACTGCGCCAGGAAGCGGGCGGGCTGACGTACCGAACCATGGCGCAGCACGCGGGTTACTCCGTGGCGACGTTGTCGCGGGCGGCGGCCGGGGAGCAACTGCCGTCCCTCGACGTGACGTTGGCCTACGCGCGAGCCTGCGGAGCGGACGCCGCCGAGTGGGAGCGGAGCTGGCGCGAGGCAGCCGAGGAAGTGGCGGAGGAGACGGCTGCCGAGCGGAGGTCCGAGGACGACTCGCGGGCACCGTACCGCGGGCTGGCCCGTTTCGAAGCCGCGGACGTGGGTGTGTACTTCGGGCGGGACGAACTGGTGGCCCAGCTCGTCGAGCGGGTACGGACGCGTCGACTGGTCGCCGTCGTCGGCGCTTCCGGAAGCGGCAAGTCCTCGTTGCTGCGCGCGGGACTCGTACCCGCCCTCCAGCGGGAAGGGGCCCTCGACCGCCGTCCGGCGGGTATCCGCATCCTCACCCCCGGGGCCCAGCCGTTCTCGGCCCATGCCGCCGCGCTCGCTCCCGCGTCGGGGCGCGGCGACGCCGTCGTCGTCCTCGACCAGTTCGAGGAACTCTTCACCCTGTGCTCCGATCGCGCCGAGCGCTCGGCCTTCCTCGACCGGCTGCTGACGGCCGCGGAGCCGATGAACGGGCTGCGGGTGGTGATCGCGGTGCGCGCGGACTTCTTCGGCCGCTGCGCGGACCACCATCGACTCGCCGCGGCGCTGCGCGACGGCACCCTGCTCGTCGGACCGATGGGCCCCGCCGAACTGCGCGACGCCATCATCGGACCGGCGACCGCCGAGGGACTGATCGTCGAGCGAGCACTCACCGCGAGGATCATCGAGGACGTCGACGAAAGACCGGGCGGTCTGCCGTTGATGTCCCACGCTCTGCTGGAAACATGGCGACGCCGCAGAGGCCGCGCCCTGACCCTCGCCGCCTACCAGGCGGCGGGCGGCGTCGAAGGCGCCATCGCCAGAACGGCGGAAGACCTCTACACGCGGCTGCCCGCACCCGAAGCCGGGCACGTCCGGCGCATCCTGCTGCGTCTGATCGCCCCCGGCGAAGGCACGCAGGACACAAGGCGCCCGGCGGACCATGAGGAACTGGACACCCGAAGCTCTCCCGTTGCCGCGCAGGTGCTTGAGCGCTTGGCCGAGGCACGGCTGGTCACGATCGACGGGAGCACCGTCGACCTGGCGCACGAGGCCCTCATCGCCGCCTGGCCCAGGCTGCGGGAATGGGTCGGCGAGGCCCGGGAACGCATCCGTCTCCAGCGTCAGCTGGGGGAAGCCGCCCGTGCGTGGGACGCCCTGGGCCGCGACCAGGGGGCCCTGTACCGCGGCGCCCGCCTCGCGGCTGCCGAGGAAGCCTTCGCCTCTCCCGGCGGAGCCGACGATCTGAACAGTCTGGAACGGGACTTCCTGTCCAACAGCACGACCGCTCGCGACCATGAACGCCTCGCCGCCGCACGTACGGCGCGTCGTCTGCGCCGTTCCACCGCCGTCCTGTCCATCCTGCTCGCAGTCGCCCTGACCGCGAGCCTTACCGCCTGGAAACAGTACCGAGCCAGTGAACGCCGACGAGAACAAGCCGCAGCGGCACAGCAGACCGCCGTGTCCCGTCAGCTGGCCGCGCAGTCGGCCGCTCTCCTGCACGACGACCCCGACCGCGCGATGCTCCTGGCCGTGCGTGCCTACCGCATCCGCCCCACAGCGGAGGCCGTCTCCAGCCTCTACTCCGCCGCAGCCCTCCCCCTTCGACACCGACTGACGGGTCCCGAAGCCCCCGTCAGCGCGGTGGCGTTCAGCTCCGACGGGCGCTCGATAGCTGCGGGCGGCTCCGACGGCCGCGTACAGCAGTGGAACACGGCGACCGGCAGGCCGCGCACGACCCCGCCCCCGGTGGCAGGCGCAGTCGCGGGCCTGGCCTACCGCGCGGACGGCAACCTCCTGGCCGTCGGCGAAGCCCACGGAACGCTGCGACTGGAGACTGTCGCGGCGCCCCGAAAGGCAACTCCCCTTCACCGTGGCGCGCGGGACGCGGGGCCGGTGGCATTCAGCTCGGACGGCCAGTGGGTGGCTGCCGGCAGTTCCGACGGACACGTGCAGCTGTGGAGTACGGCGACCGGCACCCCGCACACCACCATCTCCGTTTCCGCGCGGGGTGTGGCATCGCTCGCCTTCAGCGCGGACGGTCACCTGCTGGCCGTCTGCGACTCGGCCGGGACGATCCGGGTACGCGACCTCGTCCACAGCACCACCCGTGCGCTCCGGTACCAGGCGGTCGGCCCCGTGTCGTCGATGGCCTTCAGCCCCGGCAATCGCCTCCTGGCCGCAGGCAGCGGCGAGGGCTCGGTGCAGTTGTCGGACGTGTCGACAGGCGCTCTGCGCACCCGGTTCACCGGGTACGCCGGACCGGTGCGGGCGGTGGCGTTCAGCCCGGACGGGCGCCTGGTGGCCGCGGGCAGCGACGACCGCAGGGCGTGGCTGTGGGACACGGCCACCGGCCAGAGCCAGGCCGTCTTCACCGGCCACCTCGACAGCGTGCTGTCGGTGGCTTTCAGTCCGGACGGCAGCACGCTGGCCACCGGAAGCCGTGACCGCACAGTGCGGCTGTGGAGTCTCGCCCAGCAGACGCCCGACAGCAGGCGGGCCGCCTCCGGCACCTTGTCGAGCATGGCCTTCACCGATGACGGACGCACACTGGAGACCGGCGACGGGCAGGGAACGGTGCGCTCCTGGGACGCGGCGGGCAAACAGCCGCGCGGCGCCCGCTCCACCGGTTCAGGCACCGTATCGTCACTGATCCACCGTCGGGACGGTCAGACAATGGCCGCCTTGATCAGCGACGACGGCCGCTCCGTGCGCATCTGGGACGCGCGCACCAGCGCGCTCCGTACGGTCGTGCGCCGGCGTCCCCCGTCCGACACCGTGCTGGCGACGGCGCTGAGTCCCGACGGGCGCGTTCTCGTCACCGGCGGCACAGGCTCGCGCATGCGCCTCTGGGACGTGGCCACAGGCCGAAGCCGGCCTGTCCTCGCCACACAGACAGACGTCGTGGAAGCACTCGCTCTCAGCCCTGACGGACACACACTCGCCTCCGCCGGCGCCGACGGCCGACTACAGGTGTGGGACATCACCACCGGCATGAGACATGTCGTCCTCACCGACCTGGCCGGCTCGGTGGCGTTCAGCCCCGACGGCCGCACCCTCCTGGCCGGACACGCCGACGGAACCGTACGACTGTGGGACCTGGCCACACGTACCGTCCGCGCCACCCTGAGCGGGAGCCGCCAAGCGGTGTCCACGCTGGCTCTCAGCCCTGACCAGCGCACACTCGCCGCCGGCAGTACCGATGGCTCGGTCCAACGCTGGAAACTCACTCTGCCCAGCCCGCTTCAGGCCATCGACATGATCCTCGACGCGCTTCACTGAGGTCGGACTGCGGCAGCCGCGCGCGGGACTCCTTGTCAGCGAGCGCGTGGTGCATCCGGGGCAGCGTAGCGGTGGACACCATGAACCCTATGGCGATCAAGAGCTTCTGCCACTGCCGTTCCGTTTCTCGTACGGCCTTTCGTCTCGCCCGTGTGGCCGCCCGTCAGCGCGAGTCTTCGCGCTGACGGGCGGCCGGGCTGCTCCCAGCAGAGCCGTGGAGCATTCGACCGTCGGCGGCTCCCCTGTTGCCGCCGGCTCAGTCGCGCCTCAGCAGGGCTTCACCCAATAGACCCAGCTCCAGTCGGCGTCGGAGTCCGAGGAGTAGGCGCCGCTGTCCCGCCAGCGCGTCACGTGGTCGGAACTCCTGAACTGCGCGCTGGTTCCAGGGGTCTGGTTGTTGATCCACGAGCCGACAGACGTCCACGGGATTTCTCGCTCGACGCAGCGGTACATGAGGATCGGCGTCCCGGTGAAACCCCGTCCGGGGTAGGCACAGAAGTATTCGTACGGGCAGCTGGCCGCCACCTTCGCCGCGGTCCCGGCGCTGTGCGTCGCCGCACCGGCGGTGGAGGCCATGGTGAGGGCGGCGGAAAAACCGGTGGCGACCGCCACCATGCCGCGCACCCATGTACGACGGCTCCTGCCGTGGTTTTCGGTCATGGTCAAACTCTCCTCGAAGAGAACCTGTCGGTTGACTTCACCGAAGCTAGGTCTGCCGAAGGAACGACGCATCACCCTTCGACCTCAGCCGAAAACAAATCTGAGATCCATCTCTCGATGCCCGGAATCGCCGAGGTCACCGGTGCCCAGATGCTCGCCGGGCACGCCCGCGATGCCGGTGCGCGACTGGCTGGATGCGCTGTTCGAGGACGAGGAGTTCGCGGACCTGTATCCGTCTGACGGGTGTCCGTACCGGGATGCCCACGGTCGGCTGCGCCGGCGCGACGGCCACGCGCTGCCCCCCGGCCTCGCTCCGGTTCGCCGACCGTCTGCGCTCCGCCTCCACGATCCGCGAGTCGGTGCGCAAATCCAGCGCTCGATGCGCAATCGCCACAGCCCGTGGCCGTCATTCTCGATCTCTTTCGGACTTTCAAGAAGGCACATTCCAGGACTCCTTACTGTGCAGATCGGTACGTGAAGTGACGCGAGGGATTGAGGGCCGGGTACGGCATCACGTTCCGGATTTTTTACCGGCCATGCGTTCGGGGACGGTGCGGGTGGTCGACATGAAACCGGCGAGCCAGCCGCAGGACCCGAAGATCGTGGCAGCCCTGACACGGCTGCGGGTACGAAATCTGGTCCGGAGCGGATGGGTTGCGGCTGGAGAACGTGCGGTTCCTGGCCCGCGGCGGTCCGCAGCCACCGACCAGGTAGCGAACACCTGCGGTCGATCAGAAGTCCGTCCGCACCCTCTCACCAGAAACACCTACAAGGAAAGCGGCTCATATATGCCGAATGGACTGGTCAGGGTATCTGACGGTCATCTCGTCTTCGGCGAGGCCGTGTCGCGCATCGCCGATTCACTGAACCCGCTCGGCGCCGCCGCCAGGATTGTCGCCGAATCGTACGCCCTGGCCACCGAGATGCGGCGAATCAATCTGGAGAGGACCCAGGTCGCCGACAGCAAGGAGATCACCCTGGCGCTACTGGACCAACGCCGTCGGGAATCCTCCGCGATGCTACGACAGCGGCAACAGGAACTCGGCCGAGCCGGCACCAGCGCGCAATCCCTGCGGGAGTGCATGGTCAACATGCAGCGTGAAACCGTCAAGCCCGGACTGGCGTCGGAGGAACGCATCGCATACGGCGAATTGACCAAACACTTGACCACCATGCTTGTCCAGCATCACACGGAGCAGGCGGGCGGCCTCGCGGTCGCCCTCGATCAACTGCTCAACGGCGGCGGCGCAACAGCTCTCGCCCCGGCGCCACGCAATGCCGGATCACAGCGGCCGGCAGCGGTCCGGGCGGAATGACGCCGGGCAAACGCCGCGCACTGCGGGCCGTGATCGCGGGCGACGAGGGTGACGACGGGTCGCTGAACTGTGCCCAGTAATCGCAACGGCGGCACTGGTTGCGCCATCGCGCTACTCGTTGTCGGCGGCCCGTGCTTCGGCGTTCCAATGACGATGGCCCTGGCGGCACCGGCGCTCGTGGCCCGCATCGAGTTCAGTGGTGCGCATGGTCTGGCGCCCTACCTGCGGGAATGGCTGTGGGCGTCGATCGCCTCGCCGCTGCCGGCCGTGGCACTGGTCCGGCTGGTCCTCTTCGCGAAAGGCCGGCTTCGCAGCCGGTCAGTGCCCGCGGTGAAACGTTGGCTCGGCCTGCTCGCGCGGGCCGCGATCATGCTCGGTGTGATCAACGTTGCCGTCTTCGTCCAGTTGACCGACGCGGGGCGCACCGACCACGTCATCGCGAACGGGCTACCGCTGTTCACTCTCGCGGCTGCGCTCGGCATCGCCACGCTCATCGCGATCTCGGTGTTCGACCGTCGGCCGACGCCCGTCTCCGTCCAGGAGATCCACGCCGCGACCGCGGAAGCGAAGCGGGCACTGAGCCGGGTCCACGCCGAGAACGAGCGGGTACGCCGACAGGTCGAGCAGGTACAGGCGCGACCGGCGAAGCTCCGCGTTCGAGCTGCCGGTCCGGCCGGCCGTTCGACTCACCTCACCGGCGGACGGGCGAGGGACAGAAAGAATGAGCGCCGGCAGTCAGCTCGATCCGATCTCGATTTCCACGCCCTTCGTGTCTTCCACCGCGAGTCGTATCTCTGTGCCGACAACGCGCATGTGGCGTACCAGTCCGCGCAAACGTCGCTGCGGACGATGTCGCATGTAGTGCGGCGAGCTACGGACACAGGTCGACCAGGGATTGGGCCTGGTACGTACCCTCAATGCCAATACCTCCGATCTCAAACACGAGATCCGCGACAACTACGGTGAGGACGGCCGGTCGTGGTTCGAGGCACTCGAACAGCGCGTCGCGGAAGCTCGAGCCGAGCGTCGCGCGAGCCGTATCGGCTGATGACCGCGTCAGGCTCCGGTCGTTCGGGGGGGGGCGGTACGCGCACACGTTGAGCCTGAGACTCCGGGCATGGCTTTCAGAGGGTTGCCCTCGATGGTTCCCCCACCCGGCCACGACGAGGTCGTCCGGACGGACAGAGCACATCGAACGAACGGAGGAACAGGCGGCCCAGATCTGGGCGGGCACAGACCTCGTCGTCCACCACCACTGCGTGATGGTGGACGACGGACCACCCGACGCCCTCAAGGTCGAGAACGTGGCTCGTCCAGTGACTCACTCGTGACGAGCCGCCCGACACCGCGGACCTCAGCAGCTCTGTCACGCCTGGTAGGCGACCAGGGCCATCATCCCCGCCTCACCGTGGTAGGCATTGTGACAGTGCAGCATCCACTGGCCGGGGTTGTCCGCGTCGAAGAACACGGACACGGTCTTCTTCGGCAGCACGATGGCGGTGTCCTTGCGCGGGCCGTCGGTGCCGAGCTGGTAGGTGTGGCCGTGCAGGTGCATCGGGTGCCACATGGTGGTCTTGTTGACGAAGTCCAGCCGGACCCGCTCGCCCTGCTGGACCAGGATGGGGTTGGCGGTCGGGTCGTCCATGTCGAACCGCTTGCCGTTGATACCCCAGTTGTAGTGCATCATCCCGCCGGTCAGCTCGATGCGGTGCACCCGGTCGGACTTCTTGGAGTCGAACCGGACGTCGTCCGCCGCCTTCAGCTGGGAGGCGGTCATGATCATGCCGTCCAGTTCCTTCGGGCGGACGGTGGGCTTCGGCACGCTGCCGGAGCCGGTGCGGACCAGTGCCATGCCGCTCGCGTCTTTGCCCTCGGCGAGGGCGACCAACGGGAAGACGCCGTCGGCGAGGGTCACCAGCACGTCGTAGCGCTCCCCCATACCGACCAGCAGAGCGTCGAGTCGCTGGTGCTGGACCGGGAAGCCGTCGGTGTGGGTGACGGTCAGCTCGTGGCCACCGAGCGCCACCCGGTACGCCGTGTCGCCACCCGCGTTGATGATGCGCAGCCGCACTCGCTCGCCCGGCTTGCCGCTGTAGACGTCCGGGTCGGCCGGGACGCGGCCGTTGACCAGGTGGTACGGGTACTTCACGTCGCCGGCGTCACCGCCGAGCAGCTCGCTCTCGGCGCCGGTGGGCATGAACTTCATCGACATGCCACCGGAGGCGGACGGCGAGGCGCTCTCCGAGCCCATGCTCATGTCCATCCCCGTCCCGCCCATGCCCCCCATGCCCTGCTCTAGCTCGGCCAAGACCTCGTCGGGGGTACCGGTGACGCCGTCGACCCAGTCATCGAGAACGACGACCCACTCGTCGTCGTACGACAGGGGTTCCTTGGGGTCCTCCACGATCAGCGGGGCGTACAGGCCGCGGTCGAGCTGGACGCCGACGTGCGGGTGGAAGAAGTAGGTGCCGGGGGTGTCGGCGACGAACCGGTAGGTGAAGTCGCTGCCGGCGCGCACGGCGGCCTGGGTGACCGGGGGCACGCCGTCCATGTCGGCGCGCAGGGCGATGCCGTGCCAGTGGATGGACGTGGTGGTCTGGTCCGGCAGCCGGTTCGACAGCTCGGCGGCGAGTGTGTCGCCCACGGACAGACGCAGTTCCCTGCCCGGCGTCTGTCCGCTGAAGGCCCAGCTGTTCGCCATGATGCCACCGCCGAGGTCGAGCATGGCGCGCGCGGCGGTGAGAGTCACCTTCCGCGTCCTGCCGGTGCCCTTGCGCTTCTTGTCGGCGGCGGCGACCGCCGCGCTGGTGGGACCGACCAGGGAGGGGCCGCTACGGGAGCCGCCGGAGCCACTGCCGCACGCGGCGAGCGCGCCCGCGCCTGCGGCGCCGAGGCCGGCCATCAGGACGGAGCGGCGGTTGATGCTGTTCATGTCGGGAGTCCTCTTCTCGATGTGCCGTTGGTCGGACCGTGCGCGGCAGCACCGCTCGCGTGTCTGGGGACGCGACGGTGGCTCGCGGGATCCGGCCTAGAGCAACAGCCGGGAGAGGACAGAGAGATCGGGTGGCGCACGGTGCGACGTTCCCGGCGGATCACGCTGAGCGGAAACGTCGCGGAAGGCGTCCGGTCGGACGATGCCGGCAGTGGCGGGCGGGGGCACGAGTTTCACCGTGCCGATGTCCCCGGCAGAGCAGTGCTGCATGGCGGAGCCCGAGCAAGCGCCGCCGCCATCGTCCATGGCCGTGCCGTGTCGGCCCGAGGCCACCGTCGACGTCATGGCCCCTGAGGTGTGGTCCATACCGGTCATCGCGCTCGTGGCGTGGACGGGCATGGCCACGGACGTCGTGTCGTGGTGGACGAGTACGGCGAGTGCGGCGACCAGCGCGACGAGTACGGTCCACGCACAGCGCACGGCGCTGCTGCGGGGTCCGGTCCGCCGGCCTGTCGCTGTCGTCATCGCTTTCCACACCCCGCGTCATCCGTCAGGAGTCGCCCACTATACCTGGTAGGGGTATCCCGGTTACTTGGCTGTCGACGGCGTACGACGTGTGCCGGCGGTGGTCGGAGCCGGCTGCCCTGCCTCCTTGCGCAGCAGATCCGCTTCGGAGACCACGCCCACGGGCCGGCCGTCGTCATGAGGTCGCCGGCCATCCGGTACTGCTCGGCTTCCGCCTCCTCTTTTCCCTCACGTCCCCGTTCTGCCGTCCTGCGCTCCGGAACGCCGCCCCATCCAGTCAGGCTCGGCACGGGCTCGCACGTCAGGACTGTCGGCAGGGGCACGATCCTCAGATCGTGCCCGCCGGGATCAGCCACCCGGTGACCGCGACCACCCTGATCGAGTCGTATGCGCCGCGTACCAGCGAGCCGGAGGTCCTCCAGGCGAAGGCCGGGAACCCGATCCATGGCGTCACCTCACATCACGAGCGACACATCCCACGGAGTACACACATGTTCTGTTAGCAGTGCGAACAGACCGACCGCACCGGCGCGGCGGGATACTCAGGCCCGCTGGGCAACTGCGGGAAGGACCCCGCCACCGCCGATGTGCAGGACCCGCTCATCCACTCGGTGAAAGGCACCGTCCAGTACGCGAACCGGGCCCGCGCCCTGGACGCCGGGGACGACGAGGCGGCCGGGTTCGTCCTGTACGCCGTGTCCACCACGCTGACCAACGTCAACGTCAACCCGACCCGTTTCGTCGCGCTGCTCCGGGAGGCCGCAGCCGTACGGGACCGGGTCCGGGCAGGTTACGAGGCAGCCGCGCGAGCACGGCCTGGAGCCGCAGCGGCTGCCCGGACCGGCCGAGTGGTGCCCCGCACCGGACCTGGACGGACTGCTGGCGCACGCCCCGGACTTCCGCGTGGATGCCGGCCTCGACCCGGTCGGCCCGGACGTCGTCGGCCTGCGCTCGCTGCACCTGTACGCCCTCAAGGGCATCTGCGCCTACGCCCACCACGCCCACGTCCTCGGCAAGCACAGCGCGGAGGTGTTCGCCGGCGTGGAGGACAGCCTGGCCTACCTGGCGGGCGAGCCCACGAACACCGACGAGCTGCTGGAGCGGGCGGTCGGCCACGGCCACCTCAACCTCTCGGGCATGGAACTGCTCGATACCGCCAACACCGGCACGTACGGCGCCCAGCAGCCCACCGCTGCGCGGACAACTCCCGTGGCGGGCATGGCGATCCTGGTCAACAGCCACGATCTGCGCGACCTGGCCGCCCTGCTGGAGCTGACGAAGGACACCGGCATCAACGTCTACACGCACGACGAGATGCTGCCCGCGCACGCCTACCCGCTGCTGAGAGCCTGTGTCACACCCCCGGTCGGATCAGCGCACGTCGTCTGGTGCCCCCCAAGCTCTGGCGAGCAGGGGGACCCCCAGATCGCAAGGCGGCGGGCGCCCGGCCGGGGATGTGACACAGGCTCTGCGGGCGTACCCGCACCTGGTCGGCGACTACGGTGGCGCCTGGCAGGACCAGCAGCGCGAGTTCGCCAAGTTCCCCGGCCCGATCCTGATGACGTCGAACTGCATCATCGAGCCGTATCCCGCCTGCCGTCGGCGTATCTTCACCGTCGGCCCGGTCGGCTGGCCGGGCGTGCGCCACCTCACCGACGGCGACTTCTCCCCCCCTTCTCCAGGCCGCGAATCGGCGGCTGCGACGGCCCCACGATCGGCCGCGACTACTACCGGGACTTCGCCCTGGGCGCGCCCGACGACGCGGTCGTGCTCACCCTCGGCTGCGGCAAGTACCGGTTCAACCAGCACGACTTCGGTGTCATCGACGGCATCCCGCGACTGCTGGACCTCGGACCGTGCAACGATGCCCACTCCGCCGTCAAGATCGCCACGGCCCTGGCCGACGCCTTCGAGTGCGGCCTGAACGAACTGCCCCTGTCCCTCGCCCTGGCCTGGACCGAGCAGAAGATGGCCCGGCAGATGGCGGAGTGGCAGGACTCTCAGCCGGTGAGGTTCTTCTTCGGCGTGAACGAGGACGAGGACGTCTTCGGCGACGCCGAATTCAAGGCCGTGGCAGCCGCATGGGCGTCCTTCGCGTACGAGGTCTGCGTCTGGCGCCCGAGCGACGGCCGGCATGGTGTCGCAGGCACTCCCGCCGAGCGGGTCACCGAGGCACTGCGCACGGCAAACGAGCCGCCCGACGTGTATGCGTGCGGACCGCCCCCGCTGGCCGAGAGCGTGACGGACTCGGCGCTGACGGGCGGAGTCCCGACGGACCGGATCTTCCGGGAGCGGTTCCTGCCGACATGATGCGTACATGCGACGGCTGCTTCGTCATGGCCGACGACGAGCACGAGATCACGGCGCGGGGCGCGGCAACGCCGCAACACCCCTGCGTGGCGCCTGACCGGCGACGGGAAGGCCGTGGCGGGATTCAGCGGGTGCGTGCGCTGCCGCTGGGTGGAGGCATCGTCGGCTCCACCCGGCGGCGCAGCGGCGGCCCCGCGCAACTGCTGCTCCAGGGACCGCCGTTGCTCCACCACGGCCGGCGCGTCGGAACACGGCAGCAGCGGACCGGGACAGCGGACCGACGCCTGGTTCACCCGCCCCTCGGCGACCAGCGCGGCCACATCCGCGAAGTCACCGCGCGCGGGGCGCAGCAGCGCATACGGCCGGGAGCCGAGCCGGTGGACACGCCCCGGCGTGTTCCGGCAGAGCGCTGTCCCGGCCCAGCGCGGCCAGGCGCACGGTCACGCGATCGGCCGTCGAAACCGGCAGAATCCCCGACGCGGGCAGCCGGGTGAGCAGGCCGCGGATGCGGTTGCTGGTGCGGCGAGGTCCTGGTCGAAGCCGACGAGGACGGTGAGTTCGGCGGCGCCTGCTGTTCGTCGCGGGCGCGGGCGCGGCCACGGCGATCTGAGCGGAGGATCAGGGGATCGGCCGGCTGGTGCCGCCTTCCCGGAGCCGCCCCGCTGAACGGGCCCCGGACACCGCCCGACAGTACGAAGCACCGTCCCGTGCGGCGCCTCGGTGCTCGATACCTTCGCCCGGTTCAGGACCTCGGGTCGGATCCCATCCACGCCATGAACGTCTCCGGGTCGGTGTCGAAGCCGCAAAGCGCGGACCGTAGTTCCCAGACGCCGGTCTCCTTGGTGAACTCCGCGACGGTGGCCGCGCGGGAGTCGGCAAACTGCGCGAAGTCGTCTTTCACCAGTTCGGTGTAGCCCTCGACGACCAGCACTCCGGTGTTCGAGACGTCCCCGAAGGTCTTGGGGCCGGAGGTCTGATGGACCACCACGCCGACGACGACCCGGGCGAAGGAGGGGGCGAGACGGTCGAGTTCGAAGGTCATGGCCTCGACGTAGCCGAGGCCCTGGCCGGTCTGGCTGTGGCGGCTCATGTTGATCGTGCCGTCCGGGGAACGGCTGTCGTAGTGGACGACGTACACCGGCTTCCCGTACGGCGCGTCCGCGGAGTAGGTCGCGGCGACGATGTCGAGGTGATGCGGAGGCTGACCGAAGGGACTGGGGTCCCACTTGAGCCGTATCTCGACCTTCTTCAGCCCTGTGCCGCTGTTCACCTGGTGCTGCCTCTCCCGCCGCTGTTCACTGCGGGTCGCTCCCCCGCACCTGAAGTATGGCTCTGCGCAGGCACGTTAAAGCATCGTCAGGGAAAACGCGGTGGAGCCGGGGCTTCTGTGGGGCAGTCAGCCGTCGAGCACGGGCCCGGCCGTGTCCAGTGCAGCGCCCGCGTGGTCGGCCAGGCTGACGGCGACCAGGCGGGTGCGCAGTGGGGGCGGGGGTGTGCCGGGTGTCGGGGTGAGCATGAAGCGGCCCAGGTAACGGCCGCCCGCCGAGGTGCGCAGTTCGATCTCCTCGGCGGGCCAGCCGTCGGTGTCCAGGTCCCAGGTGGTACGGCCGACCGTCAGCGAACCGTCCTGTTCGAGGCGGGGGTGGCGGCCCAGCAGTGTGCCGTGTTCGAAGCGGCAGCCGTCCAGGCCGAGGACGGCGACGAGGTGCTCCCGCACCTGTTCCACCACCGCGTACGGTGACCCTCCGGCCTGGGCGAGCGCGGCCGTCTTGTGGATGCGTGCCAGATGGGCCGCGTCGGTGACGGTGACCAGTTCGAGGGTGCGGGCGTGGGCCGCGATCTGGGAGACCGCGACGCCGACGGCCAGCAGCAGGACCGTGGTGGTGATGTCGTCGGTGTCGGTGATGGTGAAGTGCTGGTAGGGGCGGGTGAGGAAGAAGTCGAACCATGCCGCGGCCGACAGCGCGGACAGGGCCCCGGCACCGCGGTTGCCCAGCGCGGCGACCGCCACGACGGTCACGACGAGGATCAGCGCCAGGTTCGCGGACGTCATGCCGGTGCGCAGCGGCACCAGGCCGAGGGCGACGGCGAGCGGGACGAGCAGGGCTGCCGCCAGGGCGGCTCGGTCACGCGGGGGCATCCGCATTCCATCACCTCGTGGACGGCAGGAGCGGCGCTTCCTCCCGGAGCACCGCCGGCACGGCCAGAATCCCGCCGCTGCGGGCGTGCGGCCAGCGGCGCACACGTTCCTTGACGCGCTCCTGACGCCGTGTGTCCGGCGGTCTGGAGGGTGTAGCGGTGGGTGGGGTCGAACGGGGCGGAGCCGGTGAGCCGGTGGATGCGTTCGAGGCGGTGGGTGAGGGCACGCACGCTCAGGGACAGCCTCCGGGCCGCTTCCGCGGGCGCCGCGCAGCGGGCCGAGGGCGCTGTCGACGAGGTCGGTCATGGCCTGCCGGTCACGGGTGAGGACGGGGTGGACGAGGAGGTCGGTGGCGTGCAGGACCGGTTCGTCGACCGGGAGGCGTTCGGCGACGTTGAGCGTGTTGAGGGCTTCCTCGTAGGACTGCACGACGCCGGCCGGGCCGAGGTGCGGGCGACCGATCGCCATCTGGCCCCCGCCGGTGACGGCGAACGCCTGCTTCGCGAAGCACGCGAGGACCTCGTGCTGGTCGCCGGGCACGACACACACCAGGCGGCCGTTCTTGGTGGTGAGCAGGATCTCGCGCTCCCCGAACCGGCCGACCAGGGCATGTTCACCGCGCGCAGGACGGGATCGCCCTCGTCGTAGGCGGCCGGGCCACGGGCCACGGCGACCGCGTGGGCACGGGCCGGACACAGGCCGTAGCGCTCGGCGCGCTGGGCGAGACTGCCCAGGTCGCTGCGGCCGTACAGCAGGGCTTCGATGAACTCCCGGCGGGCCGCCTCCTCCTGCCGTACGGCGTGGCGCTACGCGCGTTCGCAGCCTTCGGCGAACGCGTCGAGGGCCTGTTCGGTGACGGCCGGCACCGCGTCCACCGACACCCCCGCCCCTGTCGGGCACCCGGCACGCGTGGCCGCCAGACGCGCGGCGACCAGAGCCCGCAGCCCCACACCGGCCTCCCCCGCCCGCTCCCCCGTCGTCCGCCGGCCGCTCACGCCGGCGTCCTTCAGGATCCCGGCGGGCGAGGACCCACCAGGGAACACCCTCACCCGCCGCGTCCAAGGCCCCGCCTCCACCGCGACCGCCGTACTCGACTGCTCCGCCTGGATCGGCGTCACACGGCAGAACGGCGTCAGCAGGCTGGTGATGTTCGACGGCCTGACCATGGACACCAGCTGGAACACCAGCGGCACCGGCACCGAGCAGGCCCGCGCCGCCATCAGCCCGGGACCGGGCCGCCGGGCGACGTTCTCCCACAGCACCGACGGCACCACCTTCACCCCGCTCGGCCCGGCCTTCACCATGAACGAGAGACCTCATTTCTTCATGGGCTACCGCTTCGCCGTCTTCAACCACGCCACCAAGGCCCTCGGCGGCAAAGTGCGGGTGGAACGCTTCGACCTGCGCGCGTGCGCGCCGACGGCGCAAGCGGCCACTGTGGACACGAACGCCTGGTACGCCGTGGTCAACCGCAACAGCGGCAAGGCACTGGACGTGGCGGGCGCGAGCTCCGCGGACGGCGCCGCGAACCGGTCCCACAGGGGTTCGAGCAGGCACGATGGCAGGACAGGCACGAGCCCTCCGGTGATCACTCAGGCTCGTGCCCGCCCCGTCTCCAGGGCGCCCGCTGGACCCACCCGGCACGCCTGCATCCGCTTTGCGGAGGGGAGCCGTCAGCGTTCCTCGGGGCGGGCGTCCGCCGGGACCGCCGCCGGGCGTGCGCAGTCGCTGGACACCGCGACCGAGGAGCCGCTCTCGGCCGCCGCGAGCAGGGACTCCATGATGTCGAGGACGTGGTAGGCGAGTTCACCGTCGGCGCGGTGCGGCTCGCCCCGCGAGACGGCTCGGGCGAGGTCGGCGACCCCGTAGCCCCGGGAGGCGTCGCGGTAGCCGCCGAGGACCGGAAGCTCCTCCCACTCCTGAGCGCCGGCCCGGAAGAGCCCGACCGGTCCGTCGAAGTGGTTCGGGTCGGGCACGGCCAGCGAGCCGTCCGTGCCGTGGACCTCGATCCGGGGGAGCGTGCTGCCCCACACGTCGAAGCTCATCACCAGCGTGGACAGGGCGCCGGAGCGGTGTTCGAGGACTCCGGTGACATGGGTGGCGACCTCGACCGGGAATCTCGTCCCGGCCCGGTACCCCTGGCCGATGAACCGTTCGGCCCGGGGCGCCGAGGACATGCCGGCGACCCGGTGCACCGGCCCCAGCAGGGTCACCAGCGAGGTCAGGTAGTACGGGCCCATGTCGAGGAGCGGCCCGCCGCCCGGCTGGTAGTAGAACTCCGGGTCCGGATGCCAGCGTTCGGGTCCCGAGTTGACCATGAACGCGGTCGCCGCGACCGGCACCCCGAGGTCCCCCGCGTCCAGTGCCGCCCGGGCGGTCTGCACGCCGGTGCCGAGGACCGTGTCCGGCGCGCATCCGACACGGACGCCGGCCTCGGCGGCGGCGTCCAGCAGCGCACGGGCGGCGGGGGTGGTGGTCGCGAGGGGTTTCTCGCCGTAGACGTGCTTGCCGGCGGCTATCGCCGCGTGGGCGACCGTCGCGTGGGCGGCGGGGATCGTGAGGTTCAGGACGAGGTCGACGTCCTCGGCGTCGTACACCTCGTCGAGGGTCGCCGTACGGGCGCCGGGTGCCTTCCCGGCGGCGGCGCGGGCGCGTTCGGGGTCGAGGTCGGCGACGGCCGTCAGGCGCAGGTTCTCCAGCTCCGCGAGGGTCGTGAGGTAGGCGTCGCTGATCTTGCCGGCGCCGACGAGGCCGACGCGGAGCGCGGGGTGCGGGGTCAGCGGGTCGCCCATGTCATGCCCTTCGTGATCATCGCGTGGACCTGGGGTACGGCCAGGTCGTCCAGGGTGTGTCCGATCGCGGTGACGAACACCCGGCCCGCGCCCCAGGACCGGGTCCAGGTGACGGGGACGACGGTGCCGGCGAGTTCGGGGTGCTCGGGGTCGTCGAGGTAGTCGGTCACCGCGAGGACGTCCACGGCCGGGTCCAGGTGCAGGTAGTACTGCTCGGTGGTGACGAGGAACGGGGTGAGCCCCTCGACGACGGGATGGCCGGCCGCCCCGGGCAGCGGTCTGACCTGGTAGGTGGAGTGCTCCCGGGGGTGGTGGACGAACTGGCCGCCCGTCATCAGGTGGTAGCGCGGCTCGGAGCGGAACGCGTCGACGATCCCGCCGTGCCAGCCCGCGAACCCCGTCCCGGCGCGGACCGCCCGGGACAGGCCGGTCATCTGGTCGGGGGTGATCTCGCCCATCGTCCAGCACTGCACGATCAGATCGGTGCCGGCGAGGAGGTCCTCGTCGAGATAGCTGTCGAGGGAGTCGGAGACGGTGACCTGGTACCCGGCCTCCTTGAGGCCGGCGGCGCGGAGGTCGGTGGCCGGAACCGGGACGTGTCCCTGCCAGCCGCCTCGGACGACGAGGGCGTGCTTGGCGGCCACGTCAGCCGTCCTTCAGGCCGCTGAGGAAGCCGAGGCTCTTCGCGACCGGGTCGAGGATGTCCCCGTCGAAGTCGTCGAGTTCGACGACGCGCAGCGCGTCCGGGGCGGCGGCGAGGATCTCCCCTACCGGGAGCACGCCGTCGCCGACGGCCACCTGCGCCTTGGTGTTCAGCGTGCGGTCCCCGTCCTTGAGGTGCAGGGCGGCGACCCGGTCCCCGAGCCGGCCCAGCAGCGCCGGTACGTCCGCGCCGCCGACGGCCGCCCAGTACGTGTCGACTTCGAGGACCACCTCGTCCGCCAGGCGGTCGGCGAGGATCTCCAGGACGTGCGTGCCGTCCTGCCGGAGTTCGAGTTCGAAGTGGTGATTGTGGTAGCCGACGGTGAACCCGTGGTCGGCGGCCTCGACGGCCACCCGGTTCAGGTCCGCGGCGAGGCCCTCGACACTCTCCCGGGTCTGCCAGCGCTCGGGCGCCGCCATCGGTACGACGAGCGTGCCGACGCCGAGGCGCCGTGCGGCGGCGTAAGCGGTGGGCCGGTCGTCCGACAGCAGCGGCACGTGCGCGGTCGGCGCGGACAGCCCGTGCGCGGTCAGCGCGTCCGACATCCGCTCCGCCCGGTGGACGAAGCCGTAGGGCTCGACGGTGGTGTAGCCGATCTCGGCGACGCGGGCGAGCGTGCCTTCCAGGTCCTCTTCGAGGAGGGAGCGGAGCGTGTAGAGCTGAAGGGATATGTCTCGGTTCGACATGCGGCTCCTCAACAGTGTTGATCTGCAAGGAGGTTCACACGAACCGGGGGTCCGACGACAGAGGGCGCCGACTGCCGTCACCAGGAGTGGGCGGCGGCCACCTGAGAGGTGGCCGCGGTCCGCTCAGTGGAACTCGGTGTGACGCGCGGCCGTCGGAGCGGGACCTTGGCGGAGCGGTCCGGCGCCCGTGCAGGTGCGGCGGGCCGGTTCCCGAGCATCCGGCTACTGAGAGGCACCCTCACGATGACTGGAACGGTCAGATCGATGGGCACAAGGCTGGTGGGCGCAGCGACCGCGCTGACGACCGCCGCGGTCGTCGCGTTCGCCGGTGCGCAGCCCGCGCGCGCGGACACGGTCTCGGACTTCACCGGCTATCTGGGCTACGTGAAGCAGGCGTACGACGCGTACCAGAAATTCTTCGGGAACCAGCTCACGCTCGACGAGGCGACGACCCGGATCGAGAACGCGATCAGCGTGGCGAAGACCGAGATCCTCAACGAGGTCGACGCCGTCGCGACGGCGGACGTGCAGGCGTGCGCCAGGAGCGCCGTCATCGAGGTCGCGGACATCCGCCGGCTGTCCCCGGACAACCTCCAGGCGTTCGCCATGTCCGCCACGTCCTGCGCGACCCTGGCGCAGTCGGACATCAGCAACGTCTCGCAGCTCGACTCCGTCAACCAGCTCGGGTTCGCCCTGAACACCGTCGGTCCGATCGCCCTGTTCGCCCGGACGTACGCGGGCCTGAGCACCGACCTGTTGAGGCAGACGCTCGTCTCCGCCAACCAGACGGTCGTCACGAGGCTGACCCCGCGCTGTTTCGCGACCCCGCTGTGGGGAGACGCCGAACCCGGTGCCCGGTCCGTCGAGGCGCAGCTCCAGTGCACGGCGTTCAACGGCAACATCGGCCTCGACTGGGTCACCGTGACCGGGCTCAGGTACCGGCAGCCGCTGCCGCCGCTGCCCGCGTCCACCTACGCGTACGCCTCGACCCAGGCCGTGCGCTCCACCAGCTATCTGTCCTCCACCGCGGCCCTTCCGGAGCTGACCGCGTAGCGGAAGCCCGGCCGCCGATGTCCGTCCCCCGCATCCCGCCTCGGGGTGCCCCGTCCAAGGAGTGAACCAGCGTGAGAAAGATCCTGACGACCGCCGCCGTGGCCCTCGCCGTGGGCGCCGCGATGAGCACCGTTCCCGCCGCCTCGGCAGCCGAGGCGCAGACGTCCCACCAGACGTCGTCCACCGACCGCAACGTCCGGCGGGTCCCCGCGCACCTGTCGCTGAGGGACGTCAAGTACAGCCCCGGCTGTTCGGGCACGACCCTGCCGATCGACTGCACCATCACCGAGCCGGTCGTGACCGAGCCGTCCACGACCTACTCCTTCTCGTTCCTGCCCGGCGACCACGTCACGGTCGACGGGGGAGGCTGCGTGCAGACCGGCGGCAGGGGGCTCACCTGGAAGCGGTACGTCGACCCGGCCTCGGACAACGACCTGTACCACGGCCTCATCACCATCCCGGGCGCCACCGGCAGCCTGGAGCGCCTGCTGAACGTGGTCGGACGGCAGTACGTGGTCGGCGGCCGGGGCGGCAGTCTCGTCCTCGGCTACCAGGACGACGGCTACTCCGACAACGGCTACACCGCGCACGACAACGGCACCGGGAACCAGTGCCTGAACTCGGTGAACGCCTACGTGCACATCGTCATCCGCTGAACCGCCGGCCCCGCGACCGCCGAGGTGCGGTACCGGATCATGCTGCGGGATCCGGCACCGCACCTCGGCGAGAGCGGGCGTCCGGTACCTGTACGGCCAGTCGAAGGAGGAACCATGCCCACCTCGCACAGCGCACCCGCCGCACTCGGCACCCTCTGCCGCCTCGGCGCGGCAGCGGTACTGGTGTGGGGCGCCACGCTCGCCGCCTCTCCCGCGGCACACGCGGTCCCTTCTGACCCGGTGCCGGTCTGCGACGGCAAGGCCGCCACGATCGTCAGCGACGCGCCCGTCGTCAGCGGAACCGACGGCGACGACGTCATCGTGACCGGGGACGGGAACCACGACGTGCTGGCGGGCGGCGGGAACGACACGGTCTGCACCGGCGCCGGGGACGACACCCTCTCCGGCGGGGACGGTGACGACGACCTGTTCGGCGGCGACGGCCGCGACAGCCTCCACGGCCAGGCCGGCGACGACATCGTGCGGGGAGAGGGCGGCGACGACTTCGCGGTCGACGGCGGTCCGGGCGCCGACCTGGTGGACGCCGGTCCCGGAGCCGACGGGGCACGCGGCGGCCCCGGCGACGACGAACTGCGCGGTGGACCCGGCGACGACCGGCTGGACGGCGGTCCGGGCACCGACGTGATCGACGGCGGCGACGACACGGACGTCTGCGTCAACGCGGAGACCGTCAGCAACTGCGAGTCGACCGGATGACGACCCGGACGCGGCCCGTGCCGGTGCCTGCCTCGTTCAGTCGCGGTCGGGGAGCGCGGCGACGGCCGGATCCTTGCCCAGGTGGTGCTGGAGCCGGTCGCGCAGCGCGGCGGCGTCCGGGTGCCCGAGTTCCTCGAAGAGGGCCAGCGACCGGCTCCAGGCGTCCCGGGTCGAGCCGGTGTCCCGGGCGGCGTGGAGGGTGTCGCCGAGGTGGGCGAGGATGTCCGCCTCGAAGTAGCGGTCGCCCAGCTCGTGGAAGAGCCGGGCGGCCCGCTCGTAACAGGCCGCCGCCTGCGCGTACTCGCCGAGATGGTGGTGGGCGTAGCCGAGGGTGTCCCAGGTGTGGGCCTCGCCGGAGGGGTGACCGGCTCCCTCCAGCAGGGCGAGCGCCCGCCGGCCGAGGTCGACGGCCTGCCGGTGGCGGCCGAGCATCGTGTGGTCCCAGCCGACGTTGTTGAGCGCCATGCCCTGCCAGCCCCGTTCCCCCGCGACGGCGAAGAGGTCCACCGCCCGCCGCGAGTGGGTGAGCGCCTCCGCGCGGCGGTCCTGACGGGTCGAGACCCTGCCGAGGGCCAGATGCGTGTGGGCCTCGCCCGCCGGGTCGCCCAGCTCCCGGTACAGCCGCATGGCGCGGTCGAGGCGTGCTCGGGCGTCCGCCTGACGTCCGAGCGACGACTGGGCGTTCGCGATGTTGCGCAGCGCGCACGCCTGCGCCGCCCGGTCGCCCAGACGCTCGGCGGCGGCCAGCGCGACGGTGTGGGCGGCGGCCCACTCGGACCACAGGACCGCGCGCTGGTGGTACGTGCTCAGCGCGGCGGCCAGCTGCCAGACATGGGTGTCGAAGCCGTCCCGGGCGGCCTGGTGCAGAGCGGCGGACAGCACGGAGTGGTCGGCGGTGAACCAGGTCATGGCGGCGTCCCGGCCGGCCGGTTCCTCGGGGCGGACACCGGGCCGGACGGGGGCGGGCACGATGCGGTCGGCGGGTGGGCCCAGCAGGCGCTGCGCCCTCAGCGCGGTGTGCAGGTAGTGGTCGAGGATCCGGTGCGCCGCCCGCCGCCGGCCGTCCTCGTCGTCCTCGGCACGGGCCAGCTCACCGGCGTAGGCGCGGAGCAGGTCGTGGAAGGAGTAGCGGCCGGGGACGGGCTCGGCCAGCAGATGGGCGGTCGTCAGTTCGGCCAGCAGCAGGCGGGTGCGCGCCGGGGGCTCACCCGCCAGGCTCGTCGCCGCCGGAGCGGAGATGTCCGGCCCGGGATGCAGCCCGAGCAGCCGGAACAGCCTGGCGGCGGCGGGGCTCAGGGCCTTGTAGGACCAGGAGAAGACGGCCCGCACGCGAGTGGCGTGATCGCCTCCGTCGAGCGCGTCGAGGCGGCTGTTCCCGTCGCGCAGTTCGCCCGCGAGGACGGCGAGCGGCAGGTTCGGCCGGTCGGCGGCCCGGGCCGACACCACGGCCAGCGCCAGGGGCAGACCGGCGCACCGGGCCGTGATCTCGGCGACGGCGGCGGGATCGGTCGCCGTACGCGGCCTGCCGAGCCGGTCGGCCAGCATGGACTCGGCCTCGGCGCGGGAGAGCACGTCGATCGCGAACATGTGGGCGCCCTCCACGGCCGCCAGGCTGGTGAGCCGGTTACGGCTGGTGACGAGGACGAGACAGCCGGGCGCCCCGGGCAGCAGCGGTCTGACCTGGTCGGCGTCCCGGGCGTTGTCCAGCACGACGAGCATCCGCCGGTCGGCGAGCAGACTCCGGTAGAGGGCCGCCTGTGCGTCCAGACCCGTGGGGATCCTGGCGGGGGACACCTCCAGGGCGTCCAGGAAAGCGCGCAGCGCCTCGGCCGGGTCCCGCGACGAGCCACCCGGGTCGAACCCGCGCAGGTTCACGTACAACTGCCCGTCGGGGAAGGACTTCCGCACCCGGTGCCCCCAGTGCACGGCCAGCGACGTCTTGCCCACCCCCGCCGTGCCGGACACCGCCGAGATCACCACGGGAGCCGACGGCGCCGTCGTCAGGAACGCGTCCAGCCGCGCGAGTTCCTCCGTCCGCCCGGTGAACCCCCGCACCGCGACCGGCAGTTGAGCGGGAACCACCCGCTGGGGTGTGGCCTTGGCGCCGCTCGGTACCGGCGCCCTCCCCCGCAGCACCGCCTGGTGGGCGGCACGCAGCGCCGGGCCGGGCTCCGTGCCCAGTTCCTCGGACAGCCGGCGCCGGACGGCGGCGTAGCACTCCAGCGCCTCGGCACCCCGGCCGGCCGCGTAGAGCGTCCGCATCAGCGTCTCCGCCAGCGGCTCCGTCAGCGGATGCTCGTCGAGCAGCGCGGACAGCGGGCCGATCGCCACGGCGGGGTCGTCGAGCGTCTGGAGCCGCGCCCACGCGACGGTCGCCTCCAGGTGCTCACGCCGCCACGCCTCGCGCGTCTGCACCACCCACGGACCGTCCAGCCCGCTCAGCGGCTCGCCCCGCCACAGGCCGAGCGCCTCGCCCAGCAGCCGCGCCCGTACGCCTTCCGGCAGCCCGGCACCGCGCGCGTCGCCGACCAGCCGACGGAACCTGTGGACGTCGATCCGGTCCCGGTCGGCCTCCAGGACGTACCCTCCGGACCGGCGCGTCACCCTGATCCGGCCGGTCCCCTCACACACGGTGCGGAGCCGGGCGACGTGCGCGTACACCGAACGCCGGGCCCCCTGCGGGGAGTCCGGGCCCCAGACCCGCCGGATCACCACATCGGGAGCCACCGGCCGGCCGGCGTCCACGGCCAACGCCGCGAGCACGGCGCGCCGTTGCGGCGGTCCGATCTCGGCCGTCCCTGCCTGCGCGGCCAGTTCCACAGGTCCGAGCAACCGTAATTGAGGCATCGACCCCCTCGATCTCTCCCCCGTGCACCAAGTCCGCCCGCGAGTGGGGACCAGGACGGTCTCGACGGCGGGTCACGACAACCTATCGACAACATCTCGCCCCACTCTCGTCCCCCAGCATGGCGATGCGCCGGAGGTCCGACCACCGCCGTGCGCGCGGGAACTCGGGGAGCAGGGGGAATCATGACCGGAATCTCGTACGGCGCGAGTACGTCGACGGGCGGTGCCGGGCGGAGCGTCCTGGAGGGAGCCTTCGCGCTGCTGGCGGCGGTGGAACGCGCGCAGGGAGCGGGGCTGAGCCGGCTGTCGTCCGAGAGCGGACTGCCCAAGGCCACGGCGCACCGTCTGCTGGAACAGCTGGCCGCCCTGGGCGCCGTCGAGCGCCACGCGGGGGGATACCGCGTCGGCTGGCGGATGTTCCAGCTCGGGCAGGACTGGCAGCCGCATCCCGGGTTGCGTTCGGCAGCGGCCGAACCCGCGCGCAGGCTGGCCGAGTTGACGGGCACCGCCGTGGGGACCGCGGTGCTGCGGCGGCACCGGACACTCCTGATCGAATGGTTTCCGGGGAGCGGGAGGGCCTCGTTCCCCGCGCCGACGGACCGCTTTCCCCGGCCCTGGTACACCGCCGCCGGGAAGGCGTGCGCCGCGACGACCCCCGGTCACCGGCTCCCGCCCGGCCCGGTACCGGCCTCCTGGCCGCGGGAGGCACGGGACATCCGGGAGCGCGGCTTCGCCGTGGACCGAGGTGTCCTCGCGCCCGGAGCGCGCTGCGTCGCCGCGCCGCTGTACTGCGCGGGCGACACCCCCGTCGCGGCGCTGTTCGCCGTGGCCGGCCCCGCGCATCGGCTGGAGCGGGTCGCCGAGGTCGTCCGGCGGACGGGCGGCTGCATCAGCACACGCCTCAGCCGCGAGAGCGACTGAGCCCCGGTTCGAAGTGGTGAACGCGCAGCCCGCCCCGTGAAGCAGGTGGCCCCGATCCCCTGGGCGGGCTGCGCGTACGTCCCGCTGCCCTGACGCGGCGGAGGACATCCGCGAGCGCCTCGCGGATGTCCGTGGACGTCTGCGGAGTCGCTCCGCCGGGGCGGATGCCGCTTACGGGCAGCGAGGAATAAGGGGGTCCCGGCCCACGGTGCGGGCATTGCCGTCGGCGTATCCGGCGAAGACGTGGGCGTTGCCCGTCCAGTACCGCCCGCTGCCGTTGTTGTAGTTGACCTGGTTCACCCGGTACCAGGTGTTGCCGTAAGTGCCGATGCTCTGGCCGACGGTCCGGCACCGGGCGTAGACCGAGCCGCCCGGAGGGACATCCGGCCACCCGATCTTGCCGTCCGTGGTGTTGGGGTCGTTGTAGAGACCGACCCAGTGGCCGACGCCGATCGGGACGATGTCGTCGGCGGAGGCGCTCCCCGCTGACGTGATGAGCGCGCAGGCGCTCACGGCTGCGACCGCCGCGAGAGTCGCGGTGCGGCGTCCGGATCCGATCCTCACACGGGTTCTCCTCACGGTGTGGTGTCAGTGGTGCGGCCATGACGGAGCGCACTCAGCCCGGCGCGTCCGTAGCCCGTCGGCGATGTCTTCTCTTCTCACCAAAAGGCTTGCGAACAAGGGGAATTGGGTGTGTTGCGCATTGAGTTGTCGGCACAGGACCTGACTCGGATCCGGTTCGCACCGCAGCCGGCGCCGCTTCACCCTGCTGCCCACGAGGCCCACGGACGCGATCGGCCGTTGATGCCGCTGACCACCGCCACCTGGGCGGAGGGACGGCAGCAGCACCGGTTTCCTGTTCCGTCACTGCTCGGACCCGGCGTCGTGGTCGTCGCCCGACGGTGCCGATGCGGTCCACGTCCGCCTCTGTGAACTCGGGCGGGCGCCGGCCGCATCGCTCATGGCGTCGCCTCAGTCGAACAGGTCGGGCTGTTCCGCGGTGATCTGGTCCCACAGGGGACGGAACTGGAACCAGACCGGCAGGGCGCCGGAGATCTGCGCGCGGACCGTCCTCGCTGTCTCGGCGTCGATGAGCTTCGGCTCTCCGGCGGCCATGGCCAGGAGCTGGGCCTGGCAGGACCGTTCCATGGTGATGAAGTACCAGGCCGCCTCGGCGACGGACTCCCCGACCGTCAGCAGCCCGTGGTTCTGTAGTACGACAGCCTTGCCCGCGCTCAGTGCCACGCCGATGCGCCGGCCTTCCTCGGTGTCGTTCACCACGCCCCGGTAGTCGGAGTAGATGCCGTGGTCCTCGAAGAAGGCACAGGAGTCCTGGGTGATCGGCTCCAGGGGGATGCCGAGGCTGGAGAATGCCTTGCCGTGCGGGGAATGGGTGTGCGCCGCGGCGACCACGTCCGGCCGGGCCCGGTGCACCTCCGAATGGATGCAGAACGCGGCGTTGTTGACCGGGCTCTTGCCTTCCAGGAGCGTGCCGTCGTGGTCGACGAGGATCAGGTCCGAGACCCGGATCTGGCTGAACGACATACCGAAGGGATTGACCCAGAAGGCCGACGGGTTCCCGGGGTCACGGGCCGTGATGTGCCCGGCCACCCCCTCGGAGAACCCGAAGCGGGCGAACAGGCGGAAGGCGGCGGCGAGTTCCCGCTTGCGGATCTCGCGCTCCTGCTCGACGCTCAGGTTCTGCTGGGGCAGCGGCAGATGGACGCCCTCGGGCATGGCGCCGACGGACGCGTGCGGGACTGCGGCAGGTGTCACGGTCATGGGGCCGGCCTCTCGAAATCCGATGATCCGATCAGGGGTGGTGCGGTTACTTGGCACGGCCGCGCGGACCGGCGCCGTACATCACGTCCGCCAGGCGCAGGATGAACCGGTAGGCC
This sequence comes from Streptomyces saintjeani, assembly GCF_055409605.1. NCBI lineage: Bacteria > Bacillati > Actinomycetota > Actinomycetes > Kitasatosporales > Streptomycetaceae > Streptomyces > Streptomyces saintjeani. The sequence goes on from NZ_CP189624.1 coordinate 224,490, forward strand.
GAAGGCTCGTACGGGATCATGTGCAGGTCACGGCGCATGGGGAACCGGTTCGTGCTGACGGCCTGGAGCCTGGTGTACTTCCTGAGCCCCTCGGCGCCGTGGCGGACACCGAGGCCGGACTCCTTCCAGCCGCCCATGGGCAGGCCGAGGGCCATGTAGTTGGTCTGGGCGTCGTTGATGGTGACGCAGCCGACCTCGAACCGCTCCGCCAGTTGCCGGGCCCGCTTCATGTTCGAGCCGATGACGGATGCCTGTAGCCCGTACGAGCTGTCGTTGACCAGCCGGACGGCTTCCTCGGCGCTCGCGACCTTCATCACGGGCAGGGTGGGACCGAAGGTCTCCTCCCGCATGCACCTCATGGTGTGGTCGACGTCGACCAGCAACGTGGGCTCGAAGAACCGGCCGGGTCCGTCGGTACGGTGGCCTCCCACGAGTACCCGGGCGCCCTTGTCCAGTGCGTCGTCGACGTGTTCCTTCATGACGGTCAGTTGCGGAGGGAAGGTCACAGCCCCCACGTCGGTGCTGCCCAGACCTTGCGGCCTGCCCGAGGTGACCTGCTGGAACCGTTCGCGCAGCAGATCGATGAACGCGTCGTACACGGGCTCCTCGACGTACACCCGCTCCACCGAGGTGCACATCTGCCCCCCGTTGGACAGGGCGCCCTGGATCGTGACGTTCACGGCCCGTTCCAGGGAGGCGTCCGCGAGGACGACCAGGGCGTCCTTTCCCCCGAGTTCGAGGGAGCAGGGGATGAGCCGCTCCCCCGCCCGTGCCGCGACCAGCCGGCCGGTCCTCGTCGACCCGGTGAACATCACGAAGTCCGCGGTGTCCACCAGCGCCCGGCCGGTGGCTCCCGCGCCGGTGACGACCTGGAAGACGCCCTCGGGCCAGCCGCACTCGCGCGTCATCCGCTCCATGAGCAGCGCCGTCAGCGGTGTGTGTTCGGAGGGCTTCAGGACGACCGTGTTGCCCGCGGCCAGCGCGGGGATGGCGTCGCCGAAGGAGTTGAGCAGCGGGTTGTTCCACGGACCGATGACGCCGACGACCCCGAGCGGCACCCGGCGCGTGTACATGCTGCGACCGAGAACGAACGGTGAGAAGGAGCGGACCTTCGTCCTGGCGAGAAGGCTCCGGGCCTGCTTCGCCCAGTGGGCGAAGGCGCCGGCGCAGTAGACGATCTCGACGATCGCGTCCTCCTGCGCCTTGCCGTTCTCCTCGACGATGCGGTCCGTGATCTCCTGCCGGTGCGCCATCAGCCAGCGACGGCCGCGCGCGAAGAACTCCGCGCGCGAACGCACGTCCAGCTCCGCCCAGGCCCGTTGCGCCCGCCTGGCACACGCGACCGCTTCAGCCACCTCCGCCGCCGGCGCGTCGAGGACATGGCCGACCACCGCTCCGGTGGCGGGATCGTCCACCGCGATACGTGCGCCCGTCGAGGAGCTGTCTGTCATGAGGGGTCGAGTCTGTGCCACGGAAAACTCCCACTGGAACGTTGACTTCTCTTCGCCCAGAATGAGACGGTCGCTCGTACAAGTCAAGCGACTTGTACGAGCGTCCAAGTACCGTGGGGCGGCTGCGACTCTCTTCGATCCGCGTCACGAAGGAGCGGTTGGATGAAATGGACGGCGGAGGTCGCGCTGAGCGGCCTGGGCGTGCCCGAATCCCTGCGCTGGCACGAGGGAGCCCTCTGGTTCTCCGATCTCGCACACGGCACGGTGCACCGTTGGGGCGGGACCGGTGCGCCGGAAACGGTTCTCGAGGTCCCCGGCCGGGCCGGCGGGCTCGGCTGGCTCCCCGACGGCCGCCTGCTCGTCGTGTCCATGGACGGAGGGCGCGTGTACCGGCGGGAGCCCGACGGCTCGCTGGCCGAGCACGCCGATCTGCGCACCGTCGTCGGCGGTCCGGTCAACGACATGCTCGTCGATCCGCAGGGCCGGGCCTACGTCGGCAACTTCGGCTTCGACTACCACGCCTTCTCACGCGAGCACCCGAACTCCATGCTCTACGCGCCGCCGGGCCCGCCAAGAACCCCCATCGCGTGCCTCGCCCCGGACGGAAGCCTGCTCGGACTGACCGAGCCGCTGCTCTTCCCGAACGGCACCCTCCTGACCGCCGACGGCGGCGCCCTGGTGGTGGCCGAAACCCTCGCCATGCGACTCACCGCCTTGCCCAGGGCCCCCGACGGCACTCTCGGAAAGCCGCAGCCCTGGGCTCCGCTGATCTCACCGCTGCTCTGGCGGCTGGTGAACCACCCGGGGCCGGCCGGACGCGTCACCCGTAAGATCTCGGCGCTCCTCGACCACCCCGCCATCGCGAAGCGTTCCACGTCGCCGATCGCGCCGGACGGCATCGCGTGGGACGTCGACGGCGAGTCGATCTGGGTCGCGAACGCCCTGCGCGGTGAATGTGTACGCGTCGCCCCGGGCGGTCGCGTCCTGGATCGGGTCGCGACGAGCCAGCACACCCTCGGCTGCCTGATGGCCGGACACGACGGGCGGACACTCTTCGCCGCCACCGTGCCGACGGACGACCCGGTCCGGGCCGCCGAACTGGGCGGCGGCCGGATCGAGATGGTGCGGCTGTGGCTGCCGCGATGACGATCAGGTCCCACCCGAACTGGACGATCGACCGAGAGGAAGCTGTCGCCATGCGCCACATATCCGACAAGGGCCGGGTCATTCTCGTGACCGGCGCGGCCAACGGGATCGGGGCCGCCGTCGCGGAGCGCGCGATCGCCCTCGGCCATCGCGTCATGCTGACCGACGTGGACGAGGAGGCCGTCCTGGCCCGCGCCCGTGACCTGGGGCCCCGGACGGCCGCCTGTGGGCTGGACATCCGGAACACCGAAGGCTGGAGCGCCGCGTTCGAGAGAGCGGAAGCCGCTTTCGGCGTCGTCGACGTGCTGGTCAACAACGCCGGCATCACCCATACCGGACACGCGCGGGACCTCAGTCCGCGACAGCACCGCGACATCGTCGAGATCAACCTGCTGGGCACCATCACCGGGGTCTGCACGGCCCTTGAGCGCATGACCGCACAGGGGCACGGTCACATCATCAACGTATGCAGCATGACCTCGTTCCTGCCGCTGCCCGGATACGCCACCTACTGCGGCACCAAGTACGGTCTTCGGGCCTTTCACCACAGCGTCGCCATCGAGGAACGCGACGGGCCACTGGACTTCACGATCGTCCATCCGCCGTCCACCCGGACGGGCATGCTCGACCGGGAGATGGACGATCCCTCCTGCGCCATCTCCTTCGCGGAGAAGTCCTACGCACCGGAACAGATCGCCGAGGCCGTCGTCGACGCGGTCACCGCCAGACCGGTCGAGGTGGTGTTCCCGCCGCTGGCCGGCCGCGTCCAGCGGATCGCCGGCGTGTTCCCCAGGCTGATGCGCCGTGTCATCCCCCTCGCCGAGGCCAGGGGGATGCGCCAGAGGGAGAAGCTCCTCACCGCCCGGCGGACCGCCCCGTCAGCGAAGTAGCGGATACCCGGCCGTCACCAGCAACCTCCCAGAAAGGGTGCGGATGTGAGTACGCACATGCCTTCCCCGCCCGACGTGAAGCAGGCGGTCTCCGCCGTCGCGGGCCCGAGCCAGGTCCGGATGGCCCAGCTGAGCAGGGCCACCGAGCACCTGGAACCGCCGTTCGCCGTGGTGGACCTCGACGCCTTCGACCGCAACGCCGCGGATCTGGCGCACCGGGCGGCGGGGCAGGCGACCATCCGCCTCGCCAGCAAGTCGGTCCGCAGCCGGGACCTGATCCGGCGTGCCGTCCGACGGCCGGGATACCGGGGAATCCTCGCCTTCACCCTGCCCGAGGCCCTGTGGCTCGCCGAAGAGCACACGGATGTGGTCATCGGGTATCCGACGACGGACCGTGCCGCGCTGAAGCGGCTCGCGGCGGACGAGCGCGCGGCCTCGCGCATCACACTCATGATCGACTCCGTCCGCCAGCTGGACTTCGTCGACGCGGTGGTGGGCACCTCCCGGCCCGACATCCGCGTCTGCATCGATCTGGACGCCGCGCTGGAACTGGCGGGCGGCCGGGTCCACCTCGGCCCGTACCGCTCCCCGGTGCACACCCCGCGGCAAGCCGCGGCACTTGCCCGGGCCGTCCAGGACCGGGCCGGATTCCACCTGGCAGGGCTGATGTCCTACGAGGGCCAGATCGCCGGACTCGGCGACAACCGGCCCGGGTCACCGCTCATGCGGGCCGCGATCCGCGTCATGCAGCGCTTTTCCGCACGGGAACTGGCGGACCGGCGCGCCGCGGCCATCGCCGCCGTCGAAGCCGTCGCCCCGCTGGAATTCGTCAACGGCGGGGGTACGGGCTCGATCGAGCAGACCGCCTCCGAACGCGTCATCACCGAGATCGGCGCCGGATCGGGCCTCTACGGGCCCGGGCTCTTCGACTTCTACCGGCGCTTCCGTCCCCGGCCGGCCGCCTACTTCGTCATGTCCGTCGTACGCCGGCCGAACGCCGGCATCGCCACCGTTCTCGGCGGCGGCTGGACCGACTCCGGCCGCTTCGCGAAAACGTACGCATTTCCATTTGGTCACTCGTCCAAGACGCCGAGTTAGGATGAGGTCTCCCAGCAAGCGCGGAGGAGCGGCGCCCGGATGTCTCGCATGGCAGCGAAGGATCGACGAGAGCACCTGATCGCCGCGGCGGTCCGCGTGATGGTCCGCGACGGAGTCGCGAAGGCCACGACACGCGCGATCGTCAATGAAGCGGAAATGCCGTTGGGAGTCTTCCACTACTGCTTCCAGTCGCGCGAGGAACTCCTGCAAGAGGTCATCGCTCGCCTCACGGACAGCAGTGTGGCCACGGCGCGGCAGGTGTTCGCGTCGGAAGGCGATTTCGGCTCGCGTATCACCAACAGCCTCAACGCGTTCTGGCAGGGCGTGGAGAACAGTCCGGGCGAGCAGCAAGTGGGGTACGAACTCACCCACTACGCGTTGCGCCAGGCCGGGTTCGAGGAACTGGCTCAGCGGCAGTACACCCACTATCTGGAAGTGCATCAGGAACTGCTCGCGGAAGCGGCCGAGAGCGCCGGTATCCGGTGGACCGTCCCCCTGCCCGTCCTGGCCCGCTACATGTGCTCCGTCCTTGACGGGGTCGCCCTGACCTGGCTCGTCGACCGAGACAGCGAGTCCAGCCTCGATGTGCTCCGCCTGGTCGGCCGGCACCTCGAGACCCTCACCGAGAAGGCGGAGTAGAGGGTCGGGGCGAGGGCCGACTTTCCCTGTCCGGGACCGCCGACGAGAACGACGTGAGGCCGCTCGGCACAAGCGGGCCGACCGGGCCGCAGTGCCGTGTCACCGGTCTCGATCACATGCTGAACCGCTTGGACGAGAGAGCTGTTCGCGACATCGACCACGGCGGAAAGGCCGGTACCGTCAGGAGCCCCGCGCCCTCGATGACGGGGAGTTCGCCTGTCCGGGGTACGCCTCGGTGAATCGGCGTTGTGTGCTCAGCTGGGGTTTCAGGGTCGGTTGCGCCCAGGGGGCAGGCCGTCCGGCATCGGGAGGGCCCGCCGTCGAGAATTCCGGCCTCGCTCTCTTCTCTCACGCGCTCTCTTCGCCGAGGCTGAGGCGGTCGACCGCCCACGGCATGAGGTCCTTGGCCACCGCGAGGCTGAACGGCCTCACCAGTGAACGGAGTTCGGCGCAGGCGGCAGGGCCGAGCGTGGTGTAGGGGAGGGCCGCCAGCCTGTCGGTGGTGTGCTCGATCTCCGCCCTGCGCCGCGTACCGTCCTCGGTCAGGGCCAGGTCGGGTCCGTCGTCGAGCCAGCCACGCTCACGCAGACCCTGCACGGCCTGTTCCCACTGCTCCGGCGTCCATGCCCGCGAGTCGCGCAGCGCCGCCACGCTGATGTCGCCTGTGGCGGCGTGCGTGACGAGGGCCTCGATCCCGCTCAGTCCGGCAGCCAGCAGTGCCGCCACGTGGCCGTCGCCGCGGAACTCCCGCAGCAGAGTCTGCGCGTGCCAGAGCACGAGGTGGGGTGCGTCCGGCCACGGCAGTGCGGCGTGCGCGGCGAAGAGGGGGCGGCCTTGTGGATGGCTCACGGTCGCCTCGGCAGCGGTACGGGCCAGTTCCGCCGCGCGGGCCAGCGTCGGTGAGGAGACGTCCGTGCCGAGGATGCGGCGGAGCGTGGCGTCGATCCCGGCGAGCCGGGCGGCGGCGAACTGCTGCGGCGTGGCGGCTTCCCATGCCGTGGGTATGGCTCGGCGCACCAGTCGGGGATTGAAGTTGTAGAACGTGGCGATGACCAGATCCGCCGGAGCGGCGCCGAGCGCGGCGGAGCGGGACGCGAAGTACCCCGTCCTGGCGTCCACGCCCAACTCGGCGTACCGGCCTGCGGATTCGGGTGAGAAGTAGACGGCCCCGTGATAGGGCTCGAGCGTTCTCCAGGTCTGGCGCGCGAGGGCCAGGCTGTCGCGGTCCGTGTTCTGCGTCATGAGGGGTTCGCCGTCCTGTGGCAGATGACGTGTTCATCGAGCACACGACGGCGCGCGGGGCACACCCAGTCGTACCGTCTGGTCGGTACGTTATCGGAGAGCGGCTTCGGCGGCTACCGCCCTACGCCCAGTTCCCTCCTGGCCAAGGTACGACCCACACGCCGTCACCAGTCAACGGCGGTTCAGCCTTTGGGGCCGAACAGGTAGGCGCTGGCGATAAGTGCCGCGGTGGTCTCCGGCAGCGCGTGTACGGGGACGCCGAAGCGGGCCGCGCCCTGGTAGTGGCCGGGGTGCGCGTGGCTGATGACCAGGCGGTCGATGACGAGGCCGGCGTAGTGGCCCAGGTCGCGCTCGATCTCGTCGATGCCGATCTCGGCGATGGCCTTTCCGAGTCGCGGCAACCGGGCCTGGAATCCCGGCCGGTCGCACCCGGCGAGGACGAGCACGCGCGTGTCGGGCAGGGCGGCGCGCAGTCGCGCGGTGGCCGACCTCGTCGTCCAGGAGCGCAGCCGCACCCCATGACGACGAGGTCGGGGCGTAGCGTGAGTGCCTGTGCCACGGCCGCCTCGCCGTTCCCGGCCTCGCCGACGACCGGGAGATCCGGCTGGCCGTCCACCACCATGCGCAGTCCGACCCGCATCAACTCCTGGTCGTCACAGACCAGTACGCCGGCCTCGGTCATGGCGCCCCGCCCCCGGACCGCACCACCCGCGCCGACCGGCGCTCTTCGGACACGGCCGGGGCGACGGCGACGGCGACGGCCGACAGGTACGCCGGGGCCGTGGTGAGCGCGGTGCCGGTGGTCATGGCCGTCTCGCCCAGCGCGATGATCACGAACAGGCGTCCGTGCTCCAGCGGGTGTCCGCCAGCTCGATCGTGAGTGCCGCGGCCCACCACGCCGGCCGTGCGCCGCCATCGGCCGCCGCGCCGGTCAGCCACAGGGGTGCGGCGGCGGCGAACCGGACCGGCACGCGGCGGAAGTGCTCCTGGTCGATCGCGAAGACGTGGACCAGGTCGAAGAACAACTCCAGCGGCCTGACCTCGCGGCGTACCTGATCGCCGGTCGACTCCGCGAGGGGCTCCTTGTCCGGGGAAGCGTGCCGACTCCCGTGGTGCCGGGCTTCGTTCAGTGGTCAGCCGGCGAGGAAGGCCGTCACCTGGGCGGCGAAGTCCTCGGCGTGCTGGAAGAGGAAGGCGTGTCCGGCGTCGCTGTAGGCGACGAGGGTGGCGTGGGGCAGGTGCCGTACGGCGGTGTAGGAGGCCAGAGGGGTGATCATCACGTCCCGCATCCCGGTCGCGTACAGGACGGGCTGGTGGATGCTCGCCAGGTCCGCGCGCACCTGCTCGAAGGGGATCGCCCCGTCCTTCGCGATCGCGGTGAACTGGCCCGTGGCCGCCGCCTCGGACACCTCGGGGAGCCCGGTGGCCAGCCGTGTGGCCACCCTGGCGAGGTGGGCGTGACCGGCGGTGCGTCCGGTGTCCGTCTCCGGGAAGAACAGGAACACCAGGTCGTCCCCCGTGACCTCGGGTCTGGTCATGGTGGCCCGCACCTTCGGGTCGGGCTCGGGTGCGCCGGGCACCGTGCCGCCGGGGTTGGCGGCTGCCACGACCAGCCTGCGCACGAGGTCGGGCCGGGTGCGGGCGATGTGCTGGGCGACGGTGCCGCCCAACGTCCAGCCGAGCAGGTCGACTTGGGCGAGGCCGAGCGCCTCGACGAACTCGACGGCGCCGTCGGCCATCCCTTCGACCGAGTCGCGCGGGGTGCCGGTGGTGTAGCCGGTGCCGACGTTGTCGAACACGATCACGTCGCGCTCGGCGGCCAGGTGGTCCAGGAGTTCCGGGTCCCACCAGTCGAGGGTTCCCCGGACCCGGTTCAGAAGGACCAGCGGGGTGTCGCCGGCCGGGCCGAGGCGCCGGTAGGTGAAGGTCGCGGAGGGACCGTCGACGGTGAGGTCCTCGGCGGCGTCCGCCAGATAGGTGCTCATGGAGAGCTTCGCTTTCCTGTCGTTGTTGTCGGGGGCGGGGGCCGAACGTCAGGCGGCGGGCAGGCGGTTGAGCTTGCGCAGCTGCTGGTCGAACATGCGGGAGGGGACCAAGCGGCGCATGGTGCGGACGCGTCCGGTGATGGCGCCGGCGGTGTAGCGCAGCCTGGGCCTGGCGTCGGTCGCCGCCGCGAGGATCTCCTTGGCGACGACGGCGGGGTCGTCGCCGTCCTTGACGGCCTGGGCCATGTACTCCTCGAAGACGTGCCGCTGGCGGGCGTAGACGTCCAGGGGCTGGTCGGGGCGGACGCTGGCGGCATCGAACGCGGTGCTGGTCCAGGCGGGTTCGACCAGCAGGACCCGTACGCCGTACTCGCGGACCTCGTGGTCGACGGACTCGGAGTAGCCCTCGACGGCGTGCTTCGAAGCGGCGTAGACGGCCATGTAGGGCTGCGGCATGAACCCGACGATGGACGAGATGTTGATGACGCGTCCGCCGCGCTGGGCGCGCATGTGGGGCAGGACGGCGTTCGTCATCCGGATGACGCCGAGGACGTTGATGTCGAACAGGCCCTGCGCCTGCCCGGCGGAGCTCTCCTCGGCGGCGCCCGCCGCGCCGATGCCCGCGTTGTTGACCAGGACGTCGATGCGCCCGAACCGGTCGATCACCTCGCCGACCGCGGCGGTCACCGACGCGTCGCTGGTGACGTCGAGGCCGAGGAAGGTCACGCCCTTGAGCGGGGTGACGCGCGCGGTGTCGCGGCTGGTGCCGATCACCTCGTGACCTGCCTCGGCCAGCGCGAGGGCTGCTGCCCTTCCGATGCCGGAGGACGCGCCTGTCACGAGGGCTACGGGCCGTGTTGTCGTCATCTTGGACTCCTGGTTCCGGGACCGGGGGCGACCCCCGATCGGTTTCATCAACGTATCAGTTAATCCAAAAGAAGCAACATCGATGCATCAATTAAGGGGAAACTCGTAGCGTTCACGTATCATCTACAGAGGGACAAGCGCGTGAGCCGACGAGACAGGAGACCGACATGGGCCGAGCACTGCGGGCAGATGCCGAGCGCAGTGTGCGCGCGATTCTGGAGGCGGCCGAGCACGTCCTCGCCCAGGACGCGGGCGCTTCGATGGAGCAGATCGCCGAGGCCGCGGGGCTGACCAGGATCACGGTGCACCGGCGGTTCGCGAACAGGCAGGCACTCCTGGAGGCGCTCGCCGTATCCGCGAAACAGCAGCTCATCGACGCCATCGAGGAGGCCCGGCCGGACGCGGCGCCCGCCCTCGTCGCCCTGCACCGGGTGACCGCGAACGTGCTGCGGGTCAAGAGCACCTGGCGCTTCACGCTCAGCCACGCCACGGCTCACACCGAAACCGCCGCCGCCCTCTGGGAAGAGATCGACACCCACACCGTCTCTCTCCTGACCCGGGCGCAGCACGAGGGGCTGCTGGCCCCGGGCGCCGACCTGGAGTGGACGCGGCAGGTGTACTACGCCCTCCTCAGCGAGGCCATCGACAGGCCCGGCGCGGAGCAGGACCCGGACGCACTGGCCACACTCGTCATCGACACCCTCCTGCACGGCGCCGGACCGCACGACTGAGCGAGTTCCGCGCCAGGCCGTGTTCCGCGAGGTAGGCAGGTTCGAAGCACCGTCCGAGGAGATGCATGATGCCCGAGCGCCGCAGCGTTCTGTACGTGACCGACCTCGCCTACCAGGCCCGGGGGCGACGCTACTGCGACGAGGACATCTTCCTGGCCTCCCGGCTGCGTGACGGCTTCGACATCGCCCTGTGCCACCCGCTGGACGCCGCCGCGCTGATGGACGCCTTCGACGCGGTCGTGGTCCGCAACAGCGGGCCCGTGCTGCACTACCAGAAGGAGTACGACGCCTTCCGGGAGCAGGCCGTGGCCCGTGGCGTCCGGGTCTACAACCCGCTGTCCGGCCGGGGCGACATGGCCGGCAAGCAGTACCTGCTGGACCTGACCGCCGCCGGACACCCGGTCATCCCCACCGTCGACCGGCCCGAGGACCTGCACCTGCTGCCCGAGGCCGGCCAGTACGCGGTCAAGCCGAAAGCGGGCGCGGACTCCATCGGCCTGGCCTTCGTGCCCCGAAAGCAGCTGAGCGACCTGGCCTACGGCGACGTCCTGGTCCAGCCGCGTATCGACTTCCGCTACGAGGTGTCCTTCTACTACGTCGACGACGCCTTCCAGTACGCCCTTCATGCCCCCGATCCCGAGCAGCGCTGGGTTCTTGAGCCCTACGAGCCCACCGACGCCGACCTGGCCTTCGCCCGGCGCTTCATCGACTGGAACACCCTCGGCCACGGCATCCAGCGCGTGGACGCCTGCCGCACCCGGGAAGGCGAGCTGCTCCTCGTGGAGCTGGAGGACCTCAACCCGTACCTGTCCCTGGACCTGGTCCCCGACCGGACCCGTGACGCGTTCGTGGAGAGCATGGCGGCATCCCTCCACCGGTTCCTGGACGCTCGGCCCCGCGCCTGAGGCGGCGTACGAGCGCAGGCCCCCGTCGAACCGCTAGAGCACCCTCGGAGCCTGCGACCACCGCCGCACGCGGTACGGCATCCACCAGACGAACTCCCCGATTCTCGCGGCCAGTTCCTCCTGGAGGAAGTCGTCCAGGACCGGGCCGGGTACGCGGGACGCGGGAGCCCCGTCGGTGAGCAGGCCGATCGCCGCCCGGTACTCGGGCTCGTCGATGGTGAACCGGCGCAGTTCACCGTGGCGTCGGTCGCGGACCTGGACGAATCCGGGTCCCTGCCGGTAGACGCACTTGCAGATGTAGTAGCTGTCGCGCCAGTGCCGGAGCGCCCCCTCCTGGTCCGGCACGCCCAGGATCGAGGTCGGCGGGTGGAGGTGGCTCAGTGGGATCCAGGTGTCGGGACCGGGTCCGGGGCGCACCTGCCAGTCGACCGCGATTGCCAGGCTGGTGAGGTCTCCGACGAAGCTCAGCGCGCGTACGGTCCAGGCGGCGTCGGTCTCGTCGGTGAGGTCCACGAGGCGGGGCAGGGCGACGCGGCGGGCCCCGGCCTCGAAGAGCCGCCGGGCCGCGTCGCCTCCCGGGCCGTCGATGTGCTGAGGGTCCAGGCGCATGCCCGGGAGTTCGTTCACGGTCTCGTCGTGGTCTCGCCAGGCCGTCACCGTGAACGCGTGGGGCCGGGTGGGAGCGGGCAGCGCGGTCATCGTCTTCTCTCCTGTCTCCTGCTTCGGCTGCTGCGGAGGGGGCTCAGGCGGGTGCCGGCACCGGCTCCTGGACGGTGGGCCGGCGCAGGGGATGCATCCTCAGCAGTTCCTCGTTGACCGCGGGCACCGCCACCTGCACGACGTGGCCGCCGTTCTCGAAGGTCAGCCCCAGCTCCCGCCAGCGCCGGAGGATCTCGCCCAGCTCGCGGTCACCGGCCGCGTCGCCGTGCTCCGTACGGAGTTTGCGTACGGCTGCGGCCACGGAGTGGGGCTGGTCGAGCAGGCGGAAGAGGGAGACCTCGACGGGTTCGGTCAGTTCCCGCACGTGCCACGCGAAGGCGCGCCGGGTGCTGACGAGGACGATCCGGTCGCCGAGGTCGCAGGAGGTGAGACGGCTGCCGGGGTACGACTGTTTCCACTGCCTGATCGCCGCGTTGAGCCGTCCCACGACGGCCTCGTCGACGCCGCGCGGCGGTACGGCGAACACGTAGGCGAGGTCGAACATCTCGGCTTCCGGCAGGTCGTAGGTGAGGTGGTACGGCTCGGCCGGCCGCAGGTCCGAGAAGCCGAGTGCGGGGTTGTTGAAGTAGGGGCTGAAGCGTTCGATGGCGATCCTGGCGGATTCGTCGACCGGCGGCTGGAGGTGCTCCAGGGCCGGCAGCTGGACCGTCACGTCGTCGTAGTCCTCGGTGGCCTCGCCCGGGAAGCCGTGCAGGTAGTTCCAGACCACCGACAGCCCTACGGCGGCGCCGTCGCGCATCATGCGTACGTTCTGGCAGCCGGTGACGCCCTTGTCCATCAGGCCGAGGACCCTGCTGCTGAGGCTCTCGATGCCCGGCTGGACGTAGATCAGTCCGGCGTCGGCCAGGGTCTGCAACTGGCCTCTGCGCATGTTCGACTTGATCTCGTAGTGCATCCTCAGGTCGAGGCCGCTCTCGATGATCCTCGGCAGGAGCGAGGAGATGTATCCCATGTCGAGGATGTTGTCGACGACGTACATGTCCAGGATCCGGTGCCGGCGGGCGAGTTCGACGATCTCGTCGAGGAACGCGCTCGGGTTCTTGCTCCTGAACTGCATGAACGAGCCGTTCAGACCGCAGAACGTGCAGTGGTGCTTCTCCCCCCACCAGCATCCCCGGGCGCCCTCGACGACGAGTTTCGGTTCGACCCAGGACCGGGCGGCGGAGGCCGAGAGCCGTTCGAAGTAGCCGGTGTAGTCGGGTGACAGGATCGCGTCGGGCGGCAGCGGCACGGTGCTCATGGCGTTCGTCGTGGACCCGCCGTCCGTGTCGCGCCGGCACAGCCCGGGGACGGCGGCGAGGTCCCCGTCCCCCTCCAGGGCCCTGAGCAGGGCGGGGAAGGACGCCTCGCCCTCACCGCGCACGACGTGGTCGACGAACGGGAAGTTGCGGTGCACGGCCTCGCCCTGTTTGCCGTCGCAGTTGGCGCCTCCCATGACGGTCACGATCCGCGGGTCCAGCCTCTTGACGTGCTGGGCGGCGGCCAGTGCGGCGGTGTTCTGCTGGAAGGTGGAGGTGAATCCGACGACATCGGGTTCGAGTGCGGCGACGCGTTCGGCGATGTGCCGGACGAATTCGGGCGCGGCCGTGTGCAGTTCCCTCGTCATCGCCATCCGTTCGCCGGACAGCCGGTCGTGCATGGCCTCGGTGAATTCGGCGACCCGCCACTGCGGGTCGTCGTACAGGGCCGAGGAGAAGACCCAGTCGCCGCAGCCGAGGAAATAGGAGGCGAGGGAGTAGTAACCGTAGTCCCCGAGAGAGAAATCGGTGCGCTCCGTCACCCAGTCCACGAAATCGATGTTGGCGTGCATGATCTCGGCCCGGCCGCCGGGAACGTGTTCGTCGACGCTGCGTTTGAGGATTCCGAGGGCCAGCGACGGGAGATCGATCGGCGCCCAGGGCATGTTCACCAGGAGTACGCGCACGGCTTGCCTCTTTTCATGGGTCGGGATCGTTCGGCCGGGCGGGGGTCGGCTCGCTGTGGATGTCCGGGCCGACCCCCGGTACTGCTACTGCTCCTGGTGCTCCTGCTCGTCGGCATTGCGGAATCGGATCCTTATGCCGACTCCGACCGCACGGTTCTCGTCGGCGTCCTCAAGCGGGTCGTCGTGGAATACGTCCTTCTGCATGGCGCACCCCCTCTCTGTCGATCGGATCGGGCTGGGTCGTGGTGCTGTTCACCCCGGCTCACTGCGGAGCCGGGACGTCTGGGGCCGGTGCGTCGCGGGCTCGGGTGCCCGCCAGACTCCGGCCGAGGAAGCGCAGGGACCGTTCCATGACGGCCACGTGTTCGGCGCCGTCGTAGCCGTCGTGCCCCGAATCCAGCCAGAGCAGGTCGTGGCGGACCGCGCCGGCGCGCAGTGCGGCGAGGTACACCTCGATCTGCTCGGGCGGGCATTTGGCGTCGCCCCGCGCGGCGACGATGAGCAGGGGCGAGCGGACCGCGCCCGCCCAGGTGGTGGGCGACGCGTGGGCGTAGCGCTCGGGGACCTGGTCGGGGGTGCCGCCGAACAGGGCGGTGTCCAGGGCCTGGAGGGCCGGGGTGGAGTGGCGGAAGGACGTCGCGCAGTCGGCCACCGGTTTGACGGCGACCCCGGCGTTCCACAGCCGCGGGTGGGTGCCGAGGGCGAGGAGGACGAGGTAGCCGCCCCAGGAGGTGCCGCACAGGCCGACCGCCCCCGCGCGGCTGACGCCGCGGCGCAGGAGGTCCGCGCGGACCCGTACCAGGTCGGCCACCTGCGTGTGGCCGACGCCTTCCGGGTAGGCGGTGCGCCAGGCCGGGCCGTACCCCGTGGAACCCCGGTAGTTGACCCGGGCCGCGGCGAAACCGGACGCGGTGAGCGACTGGACCATGGGGTCGTAGGCGTCGCGGTCGTGGTCGGCCGGGCCGCCGTGGAGCAGGAACACCAGCGGCCAGGGGCGGGGCCGGTCGGTGGGGAGGGAGAGCAGGGTGTGTACGGGGCCGTCGGGTCCCGGGGTCCACAGGTCCCGGTGCCGGCCGTGGGCGGGGACCCGCCAGTCGTCGCGGCCCGGCATGCGGGTCCCCGACAGCGACAGGGTGCGCGGCGGGGTGACCGCGTCGGTCCAGAGGTAGTGGACGTCTCCGCCGCCGCGCGGGGCGGCGTCGAGAACGCTGCCGGCGGGGACGGGCAGTGCGGTGACGGTGCGCCGCAGCGGGTCGGCGGTGAACAGGCGGCTGCGGCCGTGGCGGTTCTGGCGCAGCAGGATGCGGCCGTCGTCCGGGTACCAGCGTGCCGTGGTCTCGGTGTCGAACGAGCACCAGGGATACAGGCGGACGCCGTGCGACGGCCGCCAGGTGCCGAGGCGGTAGCGGCCGTCCTGCTCCCGCATGACCAGCAGCAGGGGGTCGGCGCAGGCGGGGTGGAAGCCGAGGGCCCAGATGCGGCCGGCGGTTCCTGGGAGGGTGTCGGCCGTGGTGCCGTCGGGGGTGAGGAGGGTGATCGCGTGCGGGGAGTGGGCGGGGCCGGCGAGCGCCAGCAGGTCGCCGTGCGGGGCCAGGTCGCACAGCCGTGCGTGCCGGTCGGTCCGCAGGACGACGGTGTCGGGGCCGCCGCGTCGGCCCAGGTGGACGCGGAGTCCTTCGGGGTCCTCCAGCCCGGCGGCCACCAGGCCCCGGTCGGTCATGGCCAGGCCGCGCGGCCGGCCGGGGGCCGCGTTCGGGAACGCCGGGAGGTGCGGTCCGCCGTCGAAGTCCTGGACCCGCCAGTGTCCGTGGCCCCGGTGGTCCTCGTCGAACCACCACACGGCCGCCTGCGCGTCGATGGTGCACAGCAGGGTGCCGTGCGGGCGGTCGGTCACCTGGCGGTGGACGCCGGTGGCCCGGTCCCAGGCGAAGATCTCGCAGCGGCCGTCGGCGTCGCCCGCGTAGGCCATCCGGTCGGGGTCGGCCGGGCAGACCGCGGGCAGCAGGGGCCGGTACACGCCGTAGTCCCGCCCGGTCACCGTGGGCGTCCCTCGGGTGCGGGCTCGCGTTTCCGCTCCGCGTCCGGCCTGGGGTCGTCGGCGCGCAGGTGGGTGGCGCCGAAGGTCGCGTAGAGCGCCAGCAGGCCGAGGGCGCCCGCGCAGCCGAGCCCCGTCGTCCGGCCGCCGTACGCGGACACCAGGATCCCGGCCGCCAGCGGCGCGCAGGCCGCCAGGCCCTCACCGGCCGTGCCCAGCACGGTGCCGACGCGGGCTTGGAGGGTGTCGGGCACCACGAGGACGGCGCGCGCGTGCAGGACGATGACGACGGACGGCGCGGTCAGCGAGACGGCGCCGAGCAGCAGCCCGTAGCCCCAGGTCGTGGTGGTGAACGCGAGCCCCACGGCGGCCGGCACCATGATCCACGAGGCTGCCGCGACGACCAGCGCGCGGGGCAGCAGCCGCACCAGCCAGGGTGCGCCGAGCGCGCCGACGAGCCCGCCGACGCCGGAGAAGGTGAGGATCAGGCCGATCGACGAGGCACTGGCGCCGCGGCTCTGCGCGCTGAAGACGGCGTGGTAGTAGAGGGCGCCGAGTACGGCGTTGAGTCCCGCGGTCCACAGCAGGACGAAGCGCAGGAATCCGTCGGTCCACACGAAGCGGATGCCCTGGGCCAGCTCGGAGCGGAACGAGGCGCCCGGACCGTCCCGTTCGGGCGACAGTTCGGCGCGTACGGCCCTGACGAGGGCGGCGGAGAGGAGGAAGGAGAGGGCGTCGGCGAGGAACGGCACCCATCTGGCCATCTGGTACAGGACGCCGCCGACGGCGGGGCCGACGATCTGGGTGGCCTGGTCACGTGCCTGGAGGCTGCCGATCGCGCGCGGGTAGTCGGCCGGCGGGACGAGCCTGCGGACCGTGCCGTGGGCGGCGGCCAGGTAGCACGCGCTCGCCGTCTGTTCCACGACGGCGGCGGCCAGCAGGTGGGTGAAGACGATCCTGTCCCCCGCCACCGCGGCGAACACCGTTCCCATGGCGGCGGCTGCCACGAGTGAGGAACCGATCATCATGGGTTTGCGGGGCCATCTGTCCGCGAGTACCCCCGCGAACGGGGAGACGGCCAGTCCGCTCGCCGTCGCCGTGGTGGCGAGTAATCCCACGAGGCTCGACGGATAGCCTGCCCCTAATAATGTCAGGGGGAGAACCAGGACAGATGCGTGCGTGCCCAGGCCGTCTATCGCACCGGCCGTCCAGAGTAATCGAAAATCCCGCACCCGAGAAAAAGCGGGAAGCTGATCTAATTCACCCCGCGTGGTCATAGCGGCCCCTCCCGCTTCACTCTCCGACCGCGTGCGGAATAATTCGACGCCGTTCGCGATGGAGCGGGCTCAGCGTAGCGAGGCTCCCGGGCTTCCGCAATACTGCGCGTTACGTGGATTCTCGATCTCTGCACGATCGGCGGGCACCGGGTGTGAGCTGCGAGTTCGTCGTCCCATAGATATCGTGGCGACCTGGCCTGCTCTTGATCCGCCATAAAAGAATCTTCGCGGAAATTCCGGAGCGCTATGGAGGGGACGGTTACCGGAATTAAACCCTTCGCAAAATTCCGCCTCGCGGCGGGTCAAAGAGCGGCCTCGGCGGGCCGCGTCGACGTCGCTGTCAGGAGAGCGAAGGCGGCGGCGAACAGGACGGCGGCGCCCGGCAGCACCCGCACGCCGTGCCGGCGCCAGAGCACCGCACAGGTCGCGAACGAGGCCACGGCCACCAGCGCCGTTCCGGCCGCGTGCTCGTGTCCCATTGCCGACGAGTCCGGCTCCGCCCACGAGAGCGGCAACAGCCCCTGTGAACCTTTCCGCCCTGGGCGCCGACTCTCTTGGTGACGCGTGACGCGTGGCGTGGGACAGGGAGGTGCGGTGGACGAGGACAGGCGCAGGGTCCGGGTACCTGGCGGACGATCTCGTCCAGGAGGCGTGGGTCGCCGTGGTGCGCGGGCTGCCGCGCCTGCGGCGGCCGGAGCGGTTCGCGCCGTGGCTGTTCACCATCGTCCGGCGCACCGTGGCCGACCACCTCCGGCAGGCGTACCCGGCTCTGGGCACCTCGGCGGTGGAGAACGGCGCGACCGCCGACGGCGGCGACCCGTTCGCCGCCGTCCTGACCACGCTGGAGATCGAGGCCGGCCTCGGTGGTCTGCCGCCGCTGGAGCGGGAGGTGCTGGTCCTGTTCCCCTTGCAGGACCTGTCTCTGGCCTCGTGCGCGGAGGTACTGGGCGTACCGCCCGGCACGGTCAAGAGCAGGCTGCACCGCGTGCGTCGCTTGCTGCGGGACGTCCTGACCGAGAGGGGTTACAAGGCATGAGCGGGCGGAATCACGGAGTGCCCGAGGAACTGGAGCGCGTGCTGGCGGCGGAGTTCTCGTTGCGCTCCCGGATGCGGTACGTGGCCGTCGGGCTGGCGGGAGGGTGCGCGGCGGCGCTGATCGCAGTGCTGTGGGCGACCGAGCCGGACCCGCTGCCCGCGCGCACGCAGGCCGCCTTCACGGTGCTGATCGCCATCGGGGTGGCCTGGGCCGCCTTCTCCGGCTGGGTCCTGTCCCGGCGCAGGCCGCTGTTCGCCCGGGACCGGGTGCTGGGCGCCCGGCTCGCGCTGGTGGCAACCATGACCACCGGCGTCGCCGGGACGGCCCTGGCCGCGGTACGCGGTACGACGGCCGAGGCGCTGGCGGTCGCGTCGGCCGGCACCGCACTCGCCGCCGCCGCGGGACTGCTCCTGACGCGGGCACACTCCCGGCGCCGGGAACTGTTGCGACTACGCGAGTCCCTGCGGGAGGAACCCTCGTAAGACACCGCCACGAAGCGCCCTTCCGGCTCCGGACAGAGACCGTCCGTGACCCTCCGGGCGATCGAGCAAGACCTCGTACGAGCCGATCCCGTCCGTCAACGCAGGATGGTGCGCTACGGCCACGAATGCCTGTTCCGGTTCGGCGTCGGGCTTTGCGGCCACAAGGTCGCCGACGGCCTCACCCAGCGGCTTCGCCCGGACCCCGGCCGGGCAGGGACCGGTAGAACGCCAGGTGCCGACGCGCCGCCGCGTCCCAGGTGTGCCCGGCGGCAAGCTCGCGTCCGGCGTCCCGTCGGGCCGGGTCCGCGACGGACAGGGCGTCCCCGAGTCCGGCGGCCAGCGTGTGCGGGTCGTCGGCGAAGCGCGCGGCGGGTCCGAACACCTCCCGCAGCACGGGCAGGTCCCGCACGACCAGCGGTACGCCGGCCGCCAGCGCCTCCATCGCGGCCAGGCCGAAGCCCTCCTTCAGGGACGGGAAGGCGAAGGCCGCCGCCGCGCCCACCAGGGCCGGCAGTTCGTCGTCGGCCACCGGCCCGAGCACGACCGGCTCGACCCCGAGTTCACCGGCTCGCGCCTCCCAGCGGGCCCGGTAGTCCCGGTAGTCGAAGAGTGTCTCGCCGCCGGCGATCACCAGCCGCACGTCCGGGTGTCCGGTGCGCAGCAGGGCGTAGGCATCCAGCAGGTCGAGGGAGCCCTTGCGGGGTTCGATGCCGCCGACGGCCAGGACGTAGCGGCCGAGGCGTGAGCGCCACGCTTCCCGCGCCGCCGGATCGGTGGCGGCGAACCGTTCGTACGCCACCCCGTTGGGGATGACCTCCGCCGTCAGACCCCAGCCGTCCTTCAGCTCCCGCGCCACCGCCCCTGAGACACAGATGTGTGCGTACGGCTCGACGATCGCCTTCTCGTGGCAGGCGGCGAGTTCGGGGGTGGTGAAGTGGTCGAGGTGGTGGACGGTCCGCACGCAGCGGCCGACGGCGTTGGCGCTGATGCAGTCCTGGGCGTGGACGATGTCGTAGGGGCCCGGTTCGAAGGCGGCGCGGAGGGTGTCGATGGAGCGCAGGACGCGCGCACCGACGCTCTCGCCGGGCGGGCCGTCCGGGAACGGTACGACGCACACGCGTACGGCGGGGTCGACGCGGCGGTAGAAGCCCTCGTCGCCGCCCCGGCCCAGGGTCCACACGGTGACGTCCTCGCCCAGCGCGGCGAGGGCCTCCGCGAGGGCGAGGGTGTGGACGACTCCGCCGCGCGGTCTGGTGGAGTAGCTGAGCAGGGCGATCTTCACGACGGGGTCTCCCGGTAGGCGGTCGGTCTGCGTTCGTCGAGGTGGCGCAGGACGCGGCGGGCCCGGTCGATCTCCTCGGCGACGTCGACCTCGGCCACCGCGAGTCCCGCCTTGGCCCAGGTGCGGGCGAGGATGTCGCCGCCGGGGCCGACGACCTTGGCCTGGCCGAGGAAGCGCATGCCGCCCATGGCGCCGGTCTGGTTGGAGGAGGCGAGGACGACCTGGTTCTCGGCGGCGCGCGCCTGGTCGTAGAGGTCGAACAGCTTGGCCTGGCGGTCCTGGGCCATGCGCGGTGCGCGGTTGGTGATGCTGGTCGGCCAGGCGGACAGGCAGGCGAGGATCTCCGCGCCGTCCAGCGCCAGCGAACGGGCCGACTCGGGGAAGGTCTTGTCGTAGTCGATGAGCATGCCGAGCCGGCCGGCCGGGGTGTCGAAGGCGTCGAAGCGGTCGCCGGGCGTGTAGGCGGCGGTCTCCCCCGCCGGGAGATGCACCTTGCGGTGGCGGCCGAGGACACCGTCGCCGGACACACAGACGGCGGCGTTGTAGCGGTCGGTGCCGTCGTCCTCGCAGTAGCCGACGCACACCACCATCTCCGCCGCGAGCCGGGCGACCCGGAGGATCAGCGGGTCGTCCGGCTTGAGCGCGGGCGGCAGCGCCCCGGGGTCGGGGTGGCGCAGGTCGGCGAGGTAGCCGCCGAGCGCGGCGTCCGGGAGGACGAGGAGCCCGGCGCCGGAGGCGCGGGCGTCGTCGATGAGCTTGGCGATCCTCGCCAGGTCGAACTCCAGGTCGCGGCCGAAGTGGGCGGCTGCTGCCGCGATCCGGACGGTGCTCATACGGTGACTGCTCCTGCGGGTGTGTAGGCGTCCGGGCGCCGGTCGCGCAGGTGCCCCATGGACCGGCGGGCGGTCTCAAGGGCCTGCGTGACGTCGATGTCGGCGACGGCGATACCGGCCGCCACCCCCGTTTCGGCGAGGATCTCGCCGCCGGGGTCGACGACCTTGGCGCTGCCGACGAAGCGTAGCGACCCGAAGGTCCCCGCCTGGTTGGCGGACAGCCACACGATCTGGTTCTCCAGGGCGCGGGCCCGGTCGAAGAGGTCGAAGCGGCGCTTCCAGCGGTCCTGCGCCAGGTCGGCGACGGCGTTCGTGCGGGCGCCCGGCCAGGCGGAGACGCAGACGCCGATCTCGGCGCCGTCGAGGGCCAGGGAGCGGGCGGACTCCGGGAACGCCTTGTCGTAGCAGATCATCATGCCGATCCGGCCGACGGGGGTGTCGAAGGCGTGGAAGCGGTCGCCGGAGGCGTAGGAGGCGTCCTCGCTCAGGGGCTGGTGGACCTTGCGGTGGTTGCCCAGGACGCCGTCGCCCGTGACGCAGACGACGCTGTTGTAGTGCTGTCCGTCGGGCGCCTCCTCGCAGTAGCCGGCCACGACGGTCATCTCGCCGGCGAGCGCGGCCAGCCGGCGGATCTCGGGCCCGTCGAGGGCGAGCGCGGGCGGGCCCCCGTCGGCTTCGGCACCGTCGTCGAGGCTGAGCAGATAGCCGCCCAGGCACGCCTCGGGCAGCGCCAGCAGCCCTACGCCCTCCTTACGCGCTTCCTCGATCAGCCGTTCGGCGGTCGCGAAGTCCTCTTCCAGGTCGCGGCCGAACTCGGCGGCGACGGCCGCCAGACGCAGGGTGCTCATGCGGGTCCCATCCCGGTCACCGTGGACGTGACCGCTTCGGTGATCTCTCCGTCGGGCCAGCGCAGCCCGACGCCTTCTCCCGTGGTCAGCGCGCCGCACACGGCGCCCGTGGCGGGGCCGGCCGCGAGCGGCGGGCCGCCCGCCGTGCCGGCGGTGAGCATGGCGAACCCGGGGAAGCAGGTCAGCCAGTCGCCCATGGTCGCGGTGCGCGGCCGGGGTACGGCGGCCACGTCCAGCACGGCCCGGCAGCCGCCCGCCTCGGCGAGCATGCCCAGCGTCCCGGCGATGCCCGCCATCGAGACGTCCTTCGCCGCTGCCGGGCGGGCGGCGGCCACCGCGCCGGTCATGGCGCGCAGTTCGTCCGGGCTGCGACGGCTGGTCGAATCCCATTGGCGGCCGGTGTATCCGGGACGCCAGCCGCCACCGAGGTCGGCGGTCAGCCGCACCAGGTGTCCGGGACGGCCGCCGCCTCCGGGAACGGGACGGTCGGTGCGGCCGAGCGCGGTCACCGACAGGGCGGCGGGGACGCCGAGTTGGGTGTGTCCGCCGAGCACCGGGACGCCGTACGCCCGCGCGGCCCGGGTCAGACCGGCGAGGACGCGCCGGGCGTGGGCCGCGTCCTTCGCGCCGACCGCGTCGAGCAGGCCGACCGGCGTGGCGCCCATCGCGGCGAGGTCGTTGACGTTGACCAGGACCGAGCACCAGCCGGCCCACTCCGGGTCGCGTTCGACCATCGACGGCACGATCGCGTCGCACGCGGCGATCACGTCGGTGCCGGGGACGGGCGCGCCGTCGTCGCCGACGAAGCCCTCGGCGCCGGGTGCGAGGGGCGCCAGGAGGGAGCCGAGGGGGGCCTTGGTGGCGGCGACGAGAGCGGCGATCCGGCCGATCGGCCACCGCATCAGGACGTGGGGCGCGGCGGCGACCGTCACGTCCCGCACCCGCTGCCAGCCGAGCCGCCGGAACAGGGTCTCCGCCCGGGCCTGGACGGTCGCGTCGAACCGCAGCACGCCCTCCGACTCCGCCCGGGCGCAGGCCGCCCGGACCAGAGCGGCGCCGATGCCGTGGGCGCTGCGGGCCCGCCGGTCGACGACCAGCCGCCCGCCCTGCCACCAGCCGATGTCGGGGCCGTCGTCGACCGGGCCGAGCCGTACGCCGCCGACGACCGTGCCGTCCTCGGCGGACCTGGCGAGAAGGACGACGGTACGGGGGTCCGCGTCACGGTCGTCGAGGTCGTCGTCCGTGAACAGCCCCTGTTCGTGGACGAACGTCTCCTTGCGCAGTGTCCGGTAGGCGGCCAGTTCGGCCGTGCTGTCGGCCTGCCGGAGGTGGAAGGCCGGGCGGCGGGCGAGGGTGCTGCGGTCGCCGAGCAGCGCGAGGATGTCGGTCTGCTCGCCCACCGGGGGCGCGGCCACGTCGTCGAGGTACACGCCCCTCACCCGCCCGCGGTCCGCAGCACGCCGCACGCCCCGCAGGCCGCGCAGCCCGCCCGCTGGTCGGCGCCGCTCATGCCGGCCGCGCGCAGCTTCGCCGCCACGCCCTCGGTGACGTACCGCAACAGGTCGGCGCTGGGGGCCCGGACGCCGTCGCGGGCGGCGAGGGTGCCGCTCATCGGGCGGAAGGGGACGACGAACGGGTAGACGCCCCGGTCGATCAGCTTCCCCGCCCCGTCGATGAGTTCGTCCGCGTCCTCGCCGAGCCCGACGAGCAGGTAGGTGGAGACCCGGTTCGGGCCGAACACCCGCACCGCCTCGTCCCACGCGGCCTCGTACTCGGCCATCGGCACGGACGACTTCCCGGGCATCCAGCGCCGGCGCACCTCGTCGTCGAGGGACTCGACGTGGATGCCGATCGCGGTGGCCCCGGCGTCGTACAGAGCGCGGATCCAGGACAGGTCGCCGGGCGGCTCGCACTGCACCTGGACCGGCAGCTCCGGTACGGCCCGCAGGACCTCGCGGACGGAGCGGACCAGGGTGCGGGCGCCCCGGTCCGGGCCGGTGGTCGTACCGGTCGTCATCACCATCTGCTTGACGCCGTCGAGGCGTACGGCGGCCTCGGCGACCTCGGCGAGCTGTGCCGGTGTCTTGGCGGCGACGGTCGCGCCGGAGCGCAGGGACTCCTCGATGGTGCAGAAGCGGCAGCGGTCCGCCTCGGCGTAGCGGATGCAGGTCTGGACGACGGTGGTGGCGAGGACGTCGGCGCCGTGCAGGCGGGCGATGTGCTCGTAGGGGGTGCCGTCGTCGGTGACGAGGTCGTAGAACTTCGGGCGCTGTACGGCGGTCAGGGTGAGGCCGGTGTCGGTGAGGTGTCCGTCCTCGTCGCCGAGCCAGACCTTGCCGTCGCGCACCCGGTAGGGGCTCTGTGGGTCGATGGGCAGTGCGGCGTTGGCACCGTCGACGAGGACGTGGCCGTCGTCGCTGGGGCCCGCGCCGTCAGGGCGCCGTACCGGGGCGTCCAGCGCGACTCCCCGCAGGGCGAGTTCGGCGCGGGTCATGATGCGGACGTCCACGGCTGTCGGTCCGGTGCCGACGCTCACGTCGTCCTCCCTTACAGCTGGTAGGTGGAGTTGATGATGGCGCCCTTGCGCGCGTAGTGGATCAGCGCGTCCTGGACGTCGAGGGGGTGGGTGGGGATGACGCCCTCGATGAGGTCCTCCTCGCGGGCGCCGTGCAGGGAGAGGCCGAAGCGGCAGCAGTAGACCTTGCCGCCCTCGGCGATGAACGTCTTGAGCTGGTTGTTGATGTTGTGCTCGCCGGGGAAGGCGGAGTTGCCGACGGTCGGGAAGCCGCGTGTGGCGAGGCAGTTGAGGGAGCCGGGGCCGTAGAAGTAGATGGCGGTCTCGAAGCCCTTGCGCAGGGCGCGGGTGGCCTGGAGGACGGCGACGAAGGACACCGACGACTCGTGGGCGATGCCGTGGACGAGGGTGAAGTAGGTCTCGCCGTTCTCGGCCTGGTAGTCGGGGAAGACCTTGGTGGAGCCGTAGATGCTGGAGCCCTCGGCCAGGGAGGGGTGCGGGATCTCGTCGAGGGACTTCCGCTCGATGTCGCTGAGTTCGGCGGGGGATGCGGACATGGCTGTCTCCTTGTGCGGTACGGGAACGAGAGGTACGGGGAAGAGGGGTACGGGGAAGAGGGGCGGACGTCAGTCGTAGAGCGCGGCGAAGGTGTCCCGGAAGACGAGGTCGCCGAGTTCGCCGCCGCCGGTCGCGGAGGTCATCCGGGCGTACTCGCCCGCGAAGTCGCCCCACGGCTGGTCGCTGGCGAAGAGCACCCGGTCGTGGCCGATGCCGCGGTGCTCGATCTCGCGGGCCAGCCAGTGCGGCAGGAAGCCGATGGCCCAGGAGAGGTCGGTGTAGACGCGTTTGCCGGCCGCGATCCAGTCGAAGAAGCGGGAGCCGGCGAGCTTGATGTGGCCGCTCATGCCGCCGCCGAAGTGCACGAGGTGGACGGCGACCCGGTCTGCGTACCAGTCCACCAGGTGGCCGACCTCGTCGATGTCGGAGGCGGCGCCCGGGGAGGTGTGGACGTGGACCACGAGGTTGTGGCGGGCGGCGGTGGCGAAGATCCGGTCCAGGTGGGGGCGGCAGGCGGGGTCGGTGGGACGGCCGCCGAGCAGGAAGCTGAGCTTGAGTGCCCGTACTCCGGGCTCGCCGGCGAGGCTGAGGGCCTGTGCGGTGTGCTCGGCGTCCTCGGGCCGGGGCGAGACCCACAGTCCGGCTCGGATCCGGTCGTCCGTCTGGGCGGCCTCGATCGCCAGGGCGTTGAAGGAGAAGGCGATGGCGGGGTCGGGGACACCGTAGTTGGGGATGACCAGGGCGCGTTCGGTGCCCTCCGCGTCCAGGTCGGCGATCAGCTGCTTGACGGTGGCGCGGGCGGTGGTGTCGGGGTGGACGGGCGGGCCGCCGTAGAAGGGGAAGGCGGGCAGGACGCCGATGTGGCGGTGTGCGTCGTGGACCATGGGGCGCTCAGCCGATCGGGAGGGCGCAGGCGAGTTCACCGGGCGCGCCGGTCAGGGTGCCGCACACGTCGGCGAGGCGGCGGGAGGCGTCGATGTGGCCGGCGAGGAACTCGGCGTCGCGGCCCACCGCTTCGAAGCGGCCCGAGCCCCACGAGTACTGCCAGGGCAGACCCAGGAAGTACAGGCCGGGCACGTTGGTGACGCCGCGCCAGTGCATGGGGTAGCCGCGCCCGTCGAAGACGGGTATCTCGATCCACCGGTGGTCGCGGCGGAAGCCGGTCGACCAGACGACGGAGGTGATGCCGGCCTCGGCGAGACCGAGTGCGCGGGGCTGCTCGGCCGGCTCCCACACGGGTACGTAGCGTGCCTCGTGCGGGGCGTCGATGCCCTGTGCGGTGATGTGGGCGTCGATGGCGTCCTTGATGCCGTCCGCCACCGCGTCCGCGTGGTCGAGGTTGGCCTTCAGGTCGTCGGCGAACTCCAGGCGCTCGCCGGAGACGCCGGTGAGCCGCCCGTACAGGCGCATCCCGTCCCGGGCGAAGGCGCGCAGGTCGATGTCCCGGCCGCCGTCCCGGCCCGTCACGTAGTGGTTGACGCGCATGCGGACCGCGTCGGCGTCGTCGAACTCGTCGATCGGCCTGCCGTAGTGGCCCATGTCGTCCAGCCAGGCCACGCAGTCCCGGCCCCGGTAGGAACGGGCCACGCGCGGTGCGCCGCCCACGGCCAGGTGGACCTGCCGTCCCGCCAGGTGCAGGTCCTCGGCTATCTGGCAGCCGGACTGGCCGGTGCCCACCACCAGCACCGCGCCCTCGGGGAGCTGTCCGGGGCTGCGGTAGCCGCTGGAGTGGACCTGCGCGACGCCGTCGGGCAGGCGCTGGGCCGACGCCGGAACGGACGGCGTGTGGTAGGGGCCGGTGGCGACCACCACCTGGTCGGCGGTGAAGTCCCCGTCCGTGGTGGCGAGTTCGTACGTCCCCTGCGGCGCCCGGCGCAGCCGGGTGACCGACACGCCCTCCACCAGCGGCGGCCGGAAGAAGGCGACGTAGTCCTCCAGGTACCGCACGATCTCGTCGCGGGCCATGAAGCCGTCGGGGTCGTCGCCCTGGTAGGGGAAACCGGGAAGCCGGCACTGCCAGTTCGGGGTGACCAGGCAGAAGGAGTCCCAGCGGCGCTCGCGCCACTCGTGTCCGACCCGCTTCGCCTCGATCACGACGTGCTCGACTCCGCGCTGCCACAGGGCGTAGCTGACGGACAGGCCCGCCTGGCCGCCGCCGATCACGGCGACCGGGTGGTGCGAGCCGGCGAGCCCGGGTGTCTCGCCGTCGGGCCGGCGCACGGGGAAGTACGTCTCAGGCATGGGATCCTCCGGGGGAGGCATGAAGCGGCGGCCTCTCGCCGCTGCCTTACGGAGAACCACTTCAGCCTTGGCGGATTACCGAACGGATTCATCCGGAACAAGGCACCGTTACCAAACCCTCACCGGGCTTTTCCCCTCGCTCCGGGTCAGGTCACCATGCGGTGATGCCCGCCGTGCCGGGTCCCTGCCGCCGCCATGCCTCGCCGAGGCGCGCGGTAGGCCGCCCCTACCGCGCGGACCGCTTCCAGAAGTCCCTGATCCAGCACAGGATGTCCTGCATGACGTGGTGGTTCTGGTAGGGCCGCAACGCGCCCAGCTGGAAGAACATCACGCCTTCGCTGGGCGGGCCGAGGATGGTCAGGCGCGGGTCGGGGCGGCCGTCCCGGCTCAGGGGGTGGAAGCCGGGGGTGAGGTCGAGGCCGCCGGGGACGAAGTCCGGGGTGCCGGGGTTGCGCCACTTCCGGATCAGGCCCCGGCGCAGGAGGTTGGGGTAGAAGGGGCTCGCGTCGTGCTCCGCGTCGAAGGGGTGGACCCGGGAGTCGACCAGGACGTCCACCGTGATCGCCGCTCCCGTCGCCGGGCCCTCCACCTGGTAGCGGCCGGATACGGCGTCGGTCAGGACTCGCGCGTCCGGGCCCGCCGACACGTCCACCATCCCGGCGCGGATCAGCGCCCGCATCTTCTCCATGACCTCCAGCGCGGCCCCGTTGCACAGCCGGTTGTGGTGGCGCATGAAGACGTCCAGGAAGTCGCGGTGGGAGGGGGCGAGGAGCCCGCCGAAGTCCAGCGCGTCGGCGAGGACGTCGCGCAGGTCCCGCCAGACGCCGTCGGCCGCGGCCTTCGCGGGGTTGGTCAGGTTGTCCTGCGCGGCCCAGCGGTGGTCGCGGTCCATGAAGTCGAGCACGGCCGCCGTGTAGTCGCCGGGCCCGTCCCACTGCCGCCCGGCGAGCGGGTGGACGGTGCCGGCCCAGGAGAAGCGGTGCTCCTCGGCGGATGTGGGGTGCCGGTACGGGGACCGGGCGGCGGCCACCGCGTCGGCCAGGGCCACCGGGGTCGCGTCCAGCAGATCCGCCAGCGGTTTCGCCGACTCGGCGCCGAACACGACGGTCAGGTATCGGCGTACGGCCTCGTCGGCCCAGGGGGTCTCCCGTACCGTCTCCGCGTGCGTGCGGGCTCCCGACAGCACGCCGTCCACGATGTGCACCGCCTCGTCGACGGCCCGCTCCAGGGGCGCCAGCAGCCGCTGCTGGGCGTCCTCGGGTCCGGCGCCCGCGCCGCCGTCGGCCAGGAACGCCTCGTACTCGTCCCATGCGGCGTGCCGTGCGCGGGCGCCGAAGGCGGGGCCGAAGAGGGTCGTGTAGTAGAGGTGGGCCATCTCCAGGAGGAGGACGGGCAACAGGTGGGCGCGGAAGTCGAGTTGGCGCTGGATCCGGTCGCCGACCCGGCGGGGTGCGCCGACCGCGGCGCGCAGGCGTCGTACCGCCTCCGGGACGAGGAACACGCCTCGGTGCTCCAGTTCCTGGGGGGCGCGCTCCTTCGCGTTGTAGGGGCGGGCGAAGGTGAACAGGCCGGCCCGGCTGAAGACGGCGATCGCGTCGGGTTCGGCGCCCGAGCGGTGGTACTCGGGGCGGCCGTCCGCGCCGGTGCGGAACGTGCCGCCGCGGCCCTCGGTGAGGTGCAGGATCACATCGATCGCGGTCAGCCCCATCCCCAGGCAGCCGACGACGGTGCCGGGCCCTGCTTCGCCGGGCGCGAAGGCGTTCTCCAGCGGATACGCGGACGGCACGAACCGCGCGCCGTGCTCACGGGCGAACTCGGCCCAGCCGCGCTGGCGGGCGTAGTGGCGGGGGTCGTTGGAGGAGTGGCCGGTGAGGATGAGCACCTGGTCGGCGCGGACGGTGCGGTCGCCGTCGGAGGTGACGACGGCGAGCCGGCCGTCGGCTGCCCGGTCGTCGAGGTCGACGACCTCCGCGCGGTGCAGGACGACGGAGGCGCCGGCCCGCTCGCGCAGCATCCGTACGTAGAAGTCGAAGCGGTCGCGCAGGGCCTGGCCGTGGATGTACCGCTTGGGCCAGTCCTCGGCCGCCAGGTCGAAGACGGGGTCCCCGGTGTCGCGGAACCGGCGGCGACACCACTCCAGGAGGGTGGGCCGGTCGGCGGGGGCGAGGAGCGGGCCGGCGTCCTCGACGCTCTCGTCGGCCGCGAAGCCGACCTGGCCGACGATGCGGTTGAGGTAGCTGGTGACTGGCTGGTCGGGGCTGTGCACCTGGCCGGCGCCGAACTGCCCGGTGCGGTCGAAGATGTGGATGTTCAGCCGTCGCCCCGTGGCGCCGTGCGCGACGGCCGTGGCGGCGAGGCGTTCCAGGACATAGGTGCAGCTGGGGCCCGCGCCGATGACGGCGAGGGTGGTGGCCGGGGCGGGGTGGGGCGTCGTCCCCATGGAGAAGCCTCTCGTCGGTGCGGCTGTTCGCTCTGGGTGATCAGACCTGCGGTGCGGGCGCGGTGACCTTGTCGTAGGCGGCGAGGAAGCCGGTGATGTCGTCCTCGGTCAGCCGGCCCATCGTGGCCACTCTGAACTCGTGCTCCCCGGGGGACTGTCCGGCGTACACGACGTACCCCTCGGCCTTGAGTCCGTCGTGGAGCGCCTCGTAGGTGAGGCCGTCGGGCAGGCGGAAGGCGGTCAGGGAGCTGGAGCGCTGGTCCGGGGGCAGGCGCAGGCTCAGTCCGCGGTCGGCGAGACCGGCGCGGACCTGTTCGGACAGGGTGGCGTAGCGGGCTCCGCGGGTGTGGACGCCCTCCTGGAGCATGAGGTCGAGGGCGGTGTCGAACGCGTTCATGGTCTGCACCGGGAGCGTGAACAGGGAGGTGCCGGCGTGTTCCTGGGCGGTGTGGTGCCGGTGCAGGTCGAGGGAGAAGGTGCGCGGCGGCACGGTCTCCAGCGCGGCCAGCCGCTCCCGTGGGGCGACGACGAAGCTGAGTCCGGGGTAGCCCTCCAGGCATTTGTTGGCGGTGCCGACGCACCAGTCGACGTGGTCGGCGTCCAGGTCCAGCGGTTCGGCTCCGAGGCTGCTGACCGCGTCGACGATCAGGGATCTGCCGTGACGTGCCGTCAGGGCGCCCAGTTCCCGCAGCGGGTTGAGCATTCCGGTGCTGGTCTCGTGGTGGACGGCGGCGACGTGGGTGAGGGAGGGGTCGCCGGCCAGGGCGCCGTCGACGGCCCTCAGGTCGAAGGGGGCGCCGTGGCCGAGGTCCAGGTAGCGGTGCGGGAGTGCGTGGACGGCGGCGATCTGCCGCAGGCGTTCGCCGTAGTGACCGTTGCCGACGATCAGGACCCGGCCGTCGGGCGGGATCACCGAGCTGATCGTCGCCTCCAGGGCGGAGGTGCCGGAGCCGCCGAGCAGGACGGCGCTGTGCCGTTCGTCGCCGCCGCAGACGAGGGTGACCTTCTGCCGGATCAGGGAGAGCAGCCGCAGCACCTCGGGTTCGCGATGGCAGCGGTCGGGGGAGGCGAGGGCGGCGCGCACGTCGTCGTGCACGTTCACGGGTCCGGGGTTGAGCAGTACCTGCCGGGATGCGGGGACGGTCGGGGATGACGTCATGGGCCGGGCTCCAGGAAGTTGGCGCGGACGGCATGGGGCACGAGGCGTACTCGTGGGGCGGAGGCGCGGGGGCGCACCGCAGGTCCGTGGCCTGGTGGGTGACCGAGCAACTGATCACCGATGAGTAGCGGGAGCCTATGCCCGGCTCCGGGGAGCGGCAATGGAGCACATCCGCAATGACTGAAAAGCTGCGGTCCCGTCGGCGGGCGCTGCGAGGCGGACGCGACCGGAACCGTCAAGGGGTCCCCTCGCTTTGCAGATGAACAGTGATTTACCTCCGGGTTGCCTTCCAGTGGACTGCTGTTTTCCGCAATCCGACCGGAAGGCCGGAAAGCAAGCTTGTTTGAATCCTAAACGGCGTCGTAGGCTATTTCCGGCAGGACCTATCGACCCCCCACGGCATCCAAGGTCGTGCTGCCGTTCCGGGCGGTCGCCCCCCGCTCCTTTCGACACATCCTCCAAGCGTCGACATCCGAGCAGGAATTCAGGTCCACCCCTCCACCGTGCTCGTTGAAGAGAGGGTGTTACACGCGTATGCAGCGCATCACTCACCGCTCGTTCCGTTCGGTCCTCGAAGGCAGGGCCGATGACGTCGTCCGCATAGCCGGCGCCCATGACGCCCTCGGCGCCCTGCTCGCCCAGGAGGCGGGATTCCAGGCCGTCTGGTCCTCGTCCCTGGAGGTTTCGGCCGCTCGCGGGCTGCCCGACGCGAGCCTGCTCGGCATGGACGAATACCTGCGGGCCGCGGCCCGGATGCAGAGTGTCCTGGGCATACCGGTCGTCGTCGACTGCGACACCGGGTACGGCGGCCGGATGAACGTGGCCCACATGGTGCACGAGTTCGAGGCCGCGGGACTGACCGCCGTGTGTGTGGAGGACAAAGTCTTCCCCAAGATCAACAGTTTCGCGGGAGGCGATCAGGCACTGGTCGACACCGATGAATTCGCCCATCGGATAGAGATCGCCAAGAACGCGCAGAGCACGGCGGAAATGGTGGTCATCGCGCGCACCGAGGCAATGATCTGCGGGCTCGGTGTGGATGCCGCACTGAAGAGGTGCATGGCATATGCAGATTCCGGCGCGGACGCGGTACTCGTCCATTCCAAGTCCAGCAATCGCAAAGAGGTTTCCGAATTCCTGGAGAAATGGGATGCCCGCTGTCCCGTGGTCATCGTCCCGACCACCTATCCCGACTGGCACGTCGCGGACATCCGCGAAGCGGGGGTGGCGGCCGTGATCTACGCGAACCATGGGCTGCGGGCGACGGTCAGCGCGCTGCGTGCCACGTTCCGCTCCGTGTACGACCACGGCCACACGCTGGCGGTCGAGGAACGGATCGCCAGCGTGCAGGACGTCTTCGCGCTGCAACGGCTCGACACCTGGCGGGCGCTGGAGGACTAGGGCGTGTTGCGAAAATCCCGTCGTCCGCCCGGAGGGCAGGCGGGACTTCCGCAACACGCCCCAGCCCACCGAACCGAGCCGGTCAGGCGCCCGCCTCGTCCGGCACCGCCCGAGCCGCCACGATCTCCCGGGAAACCCCATGGACAACGTCCACCTGGATGCCTCCGCCGTCGCCGACACCTTCCTCGACGCCGGCTTCGGACCCTTCACCGGTGTCCCCTGCTCCTTCCTCGGTCCGCTGATCAGTGCTCTACAGACCGAGCACCCCGACGCCTACTTCCCGGCCGCGAACGAGGGCGAGGCCGTGGCGATCTCGGCCGGTGCCCGGCTCGCGGGCCGCCGTCCCGTGGTCATCCTCCAGAACTCCGGGCTCGGCAACACCGTCAACCCCCTCACCTCGCTCTGTCACACCCTGCGCCTGCCGGTGCTGCTCCTGGTCACCTGGCGCGGCCGTCCGGGCCATCCCGACGAGCCGCAGCACCGGCTGATGGGCCGCATCACCCCCGAACTGCTGACCTCGATGGAGATCCGGCACGAGCGGTTCCCCGCCGATCCCGGCCGGCTGGCGGGCACCCTGCGGCTGGCGCAGGCGCACATGGAGGCCACCCGGCTGCCGTACGCGCTGATCGTCCCCAAAGGCACGCTCGCCCCCTACCGCGCCGCACCGCCGCCGGACGCGGGGCGCGGGGAGCTCATGCTGCGGGCCGACGCGATCGGCCGGGTCGTCAAGTCCGTCGCCGAGGACGCGCTGATCGTCGCCACCACCGGCAAGACCGCGCGCGAGCTGGAACGGGACTGGGACCGCGCCGGAAACCTCTACGTCGTCGGTTCCATGGGGTGCGCCTCCAGTGTCGGGCTCGGCGTCGCGCTGGGTGCCCCGGACCGGGAGGTCGTCGTCCTCGACGGTGACGGCGCCGCGCTGATGCGCCTGGAGTCCCTCACCACCATCGGCCGCCAGGCGCCGCCCGGGCTGCTGCACATCCTGCTCGACAACGAGGCGTACGAATCGACCGGCGGCCAGCCCACCGTGTCCGGCGGCGTCGACTTCTGCGCCGTCGCCTCCGCCTGCGGCTACCGCTCGGTCGCCGAGGTCAGCGAGGCCGGGATGCTCACGGCCGCGGTGGCCCGGGCCCGCACCCGGCCGGGACCCCACCTGGTGCGGGTCCGTATCCGTCCCGGCTCCGACCCCGCGCTGGGCCGCCCGGCCCTCACCCCGCCCGAGGTCGCCGCACGGTTCGCCGCAGCCGTGGCCACAGCCGCATGACGCCATCCCCCCACTGCAAGAGGAGCGACCCCCGATGACCGAGGAGACTTCCGGAGCGCAGGAACGTGACCTCCGGGTGAAGCAGGGCAAACTCGACCAGCACCTGCCCCAGGAGAGCCCGCTGCGGATCTACCTGGCCGAGAAGGACGAGACCGCCCGCGTCCGCAAGCCCCGCCCCAGCGGACCCCAGCTGCTCGACGTCGCCGAGCCGCTCGGCCGGCTGCCGCGGACCCTGCTCGTGATGCCGCCGATGTGCATGTACGAGGGCGCCGTCAAACGCGTCGTCCCGCCCATCGGCCTGTGCTACATCGCGGGCGCGCTGGAGGCGGAGGGCATCGACATCGACGTCCTCGACTGCATCGTCGAAGGCATCGACGAGGAGGTGCGCGTCGCCGAGGGCGTGTGGAACATGGGCATGACCGAGGAGCGGTTCCGCGCGTACATCGCCGAGAACGACTACGACGTCGTCGGCTTCACCATGATCTACTCCTCCGACCTCCAGAACCTCTACCGGTACGCGCAACTGGTCAAGGAGGTCAAGCCGGAGACGACCGTCATCGCGGGCGGACTGCACGCCAGCATCTACGCCAGCCGCTTCCTCAAGGACGCGGTGCAGGACGGTGTGCCGTTCATCGACTACGTCCTGCGCGGCGAGGGCGAGATCCGCCTCGGTCCCTTCCTGCG
The DNA here is from genome assembly GCF_055409605.1 of Streptomyces saintjeani. Taxonomy (NCBI): domain Bacteria; kingdom Bacillati; phylum Actinomycetota; class Actinomycetes; order Kitasatosporales; family Streptomycetaceae; genus Streptomyces; species Streptomyces saintjeani. The sequence goes on from NZ_CP189624.1 coordinate 258,143, forward strand.
CAACCTCGCCGACGGCAGGATCGACACCAACGCGGACGGCCTCGCCGGCTGGCGCGACGGCAAGGTCTTCGCCAACCCCCAGTTCGCGCGGATCACCGACCTCGACGGGCTGCCGTTCCCGGCGTACCACAAGCTCCCGCTGGAGAAGTACTTCGCGCACAACGTGCCGTTCTCCCCCTACCCGCGCGGCAAGCGCGTCCTGCCGCTGTACACGTCCCGGGGCTGTCCCGTCGGCTGTACCTTCTGCGCCAGCACCAACTTCTCCAAGCAGTACCTCGCGCGCACCCCCGACAACGTCATCGCCGAGATCCAGTACTACAAGGACCGCTTCGGGGTGGACGAGGTCCAGTTCGCCGACGACAACCTCACCTTCGACCGCAAACGCGCGCAGGAACTCTTCGAGAAGATGGTTCCGCTGGAGCTGCCCTGGTGCACACCGAACGGCATCATGGTCAACACGCTCAGCCCGCCCCTGGTCGACCGCATGGTGGAGTCGGGCCTCTACCAGATCACCCTGTCCCTCGACAGCGGCAGCGCGGAGACCCTCAAGGAGAAGCACCGCAAACCCGTCGACCTGACCAAGGTCCCCGACCTCATGGCCTACCTCGACGGCCTCGACGTCCTCATGCACGGCACCCTCGTCGTCGGGATGCCCGGCGAGACCGAGGAGCAGATCAAGGACGGCTTCGCCTACGTGGAGCAGCTGCCGTTCCACTCCATCAACGTCTTCATCGCCGCCGCGATCCCCGGCTCCGAACTCTTCGAGGAGTCCGTCAGCAACGGCACGATCACCTACGAGGGCGCCCTGCACATCGACACCGCCCGCTCCACCCTGCGGCTGTCGGAGATCTCCGCCGAGACCCTGGAGAAGCTCGTCAACGGTTTCCTCCAGCGCTACAACCAGTCCATCTACGAACGGGATCCGGTGGCCTGGGAGCGCAAGTACGAGGAACACCGCGAACGGCTGTCCCGCATCTGTGTGGGCTCCGCCTCCGCGATCACGTCCACCATCATCGACGTCAGCAGCGCGGCGAGCTGAGGAGCCACCATGACCGAATGCGCGATCGTCCTCGCCGCCGGGGAGAACCGGCGGATGGGCTCGGTGGAAGGGGTCCCGCTGCCCAAGTCGCTCCTGCCGATACGGCAGGAGGACGCACCGTCGGCGGCGGCCCTGCCCGGTTCGGCCGGGGAGCACACCAGTTTCATGAGCCGGCATCTGGAGCTGTTCCGCGGCATCGGGGTCGAGCGGACCTTCGTCGTCGTGAGTCCGGCCGGCCTGCCCTGGTTCGAGCCCTTCGGCAAGGACGACGGCGTCGAACTCGTCGTCGTGGACACCTCCGGTGAGGAACGCACCGGGTCCAGCGTGAGCATGCTCGCCGGGCTGCGGGCAGCGCTCGCCTGGCGGCCCCAGGGAGCGCGCACCCTGGTCACGGACGCGGACATCGTCTACGAACGCGGGGTGCTGGACCGCATCGTCGCCGAGAGCGCCGCCGGCGCCGGAGCGAGGCTGAGCGTGGTGAAGCGGGTCAGCGGCGACAGCGAGGAGGTACGGGTCTACGGCCTGAGCGCCGACCAGCCCCTGCTGATCGGCAAGGGGATGACCGACGCGATGACCCAGGGGCTGTCCCTGCTGGGCGAGAGCCTCGGGCTGATCGCTCTGGACGCGTCGACCGCCCGGCTCACCGCCGAGATCACCGAGTGGATCGTCGGGGACCCGCCGGAGCGGCGGCCCTACGGCTACAGCGGCCGGCTGTCCGAGCACGAGGAGGTCTGGCAGTACCTGTTCACGCTGGGGCTGCTCGAACTGACCGAGTTCCCCGGGAGCCTGCTCTTCTCGGAGTGCGACTTCCCCGAGGACTACCACGCGATCCGGGAGGGGCTGTTCCCGCAGATCGCGCGAAGGGACGCGATGAAGGAGAAGGCGGGACCGCTGCTCCTCTGAGGGAGACCGCGCGGCGGGGGGAGAGCGTCCTGGTGCGCTCTCCCCCCGGCCGCAGGAGACGGCGCCGTTCCCGTTCGAGAGGCTTTTTCCTGTGCCGCACCCCTACGCGATCGTCACCTTCGCGCTGGCCCTGCTTCCGCTGACGATCGCCCCTGGAGCCAGTCTCACTCTGCTGATCCAGCAGGTCGCAGAGGACGGCCGCAGACAGGCATGGTCCGTGATCCTGGGCACCACCACCGGGATCTACGCGCACGCCACCCTCGCGGCCGTCGGCCTTTCGGCGCTGGTGATGAGTTCGCAGCGCGCGTTCACGGCCGTCCAGTTGACCGGTGCGGTGTTCCTGGTCGGCCTCGGGATCTGGACCTGGCGCAGTGCCAGGCCGACGGCCGCGGGCGAGCCGTCGCGCCGGCGCCGGCCGGCCTGGGCCTCCTCGACGTACTCGAAGGCCCTGATGATGAACCTGCTCAACCCGAAGGCCGTGTCGATCTACCTCATCCTGGCTCCCCAGTTCATCCGTCCGGGACACTCTTTCGCCGCGCAGATGCTCTCCTTGGCCACGGTCCACGCCGCCCTGACCGCGCTGTGGCTGGGCTGCTGGACGTTCCTCGTGGAGAAGGCCGCTCACATCACGCGCACTCCCCGGTTCAAGATGGTCCTCACCAGGGTGACGGCGGTCGTCTTCATCGCCCTCGGGGTCCGCGCCGCCCTGTCCTGAGCGGCGCGTCTCACTCCACGGCGCCGCGCGACGCGAGTTCCACGGCGCCCGGCACGCTCCATCCGGCAGGCATCCGCCAGTCACGCCACGACTCCCACCAGTCGCGCCCGCGCCCGACCGCGTCACGCACCTCGCGGGCGGCGCGGCACACGGCGTCGGCCTCCTCCTGCTCGAACTCGCCCCGCCCGGCGCGCGCTTCGAACTCTTCGAGATCCTTCCACTGCGGCGCCGAGCCGTCGGCCGGGATCACCAGGTCCAGCTCAAGGTCCAGGGTGTCGAAACCCCGGTCCGTACGCCGCAGCGGGCGCTGGAAGTTGACGTACCAGTCGGCGAACTCGTCGCCCTCCCAGCGGCCCCAGACGGCGTACCAGTCGCCCGGCCGCTGGAGCTGGAGGACGCCTGCGGAGCGCCAGAACCGGCCGGACGCCGCCCAGGGATGCTCGCCGAGGCTGAAGTCGCTTCCACCGAAGGTGAGTCGGGTCCCCTGGTGCACGTACACGGCGAGCAGGTCCGGTGTGTCCAGGACGACCCGGACCGGGTAGACGACCCACTCCTTGCCGTCGAGGACCTCGCTGCGGACGATGACCTCACCGGGTGCGAAGGACCGACTCATACGATCACCTCTGGGTGGTAACTCCCCTGACTGATACGCCAGTTGCCGAAGGTATCAGCGCGACCACGGCCGTGTCGGGTGGTTCTCGGTGCGGAAAACCGCATGGGCCGGTGTCATCCGGCGGCGAGGGTCGTCCACTTCTGGTTGGTGCCCCCGTGGCAGTCCCACAGCTGGAGCTGGGTACCGTCGGCCGTCGAGGAGCCCGGGACGTCGAGGCAGCGGCCGGAGGCGGGGTTGCGGTAGCCGCCGTCGTAGGGCTGCCAGACCTGGTTGGCACCGCCGTGGCAGGTCCACAGGTGCGTCTTCGTGCCGTTGGCGGTGCCCGCGCCGACGGCGTCGAGGCACTTGCCGAGGGAGCGCAGGGTGCCGTCGGTGTAGGCGGACCACAGCTGCTGTGCGCCGTCGCCGCAGCTCCAGGTCTGGACGGCGGTTCCGTCGGCGGTCCCGGCGCCGGCGACGTCCAGGCACTTGCCGGCGATGCCGGAGGACACGCGGGCGGGGGCCGGGGCGGGGTTGCGCAGCCAGCCGGCGTCGTCGGCAGCGCGGACGCCGCGGTGGAAGGCGGCGGCCATCTTCTCGTAGCCCGCGTCGTTGGGGTGCAGGGCGTCGGCCAGATCGGCCCTGGTCAGGGCGCTCATGTCCACGTACCCGACGTGCCGGCCCGCCGCCTGCGCCTCGTTCACGATCCCGGGGACGGCCTGGTTGTACGCGGCGCGGTACTGCTCCTCGGAGCCGCTGGTGGACACGACGAGGGAGGCCACGAGGACCGTCGCGTCGGGCACGGCCGCGGTGATCCGGTCGACCAGCGACTTCAGCCGGGCGGTGGCCGTGGAGACCTGGTACGACTCGTTGAGGTCGTTCGTTCCGATCATCAGCGTCACGACGTTGGGCCGGTAGCGGGTCAGCGCGGCGTCGGCGAGCGCGGCGATCTGGTGGATCTTGTATCCGGAGTGGCCCTCGTTGTCGGGGTCGGACATCGAACCGGCTCGCCCGGTGCCGACGAAGTCCACGGGATGACCGTCCGCCGCGAGCTTGTTCCACAGCGAACTCCGGTAGCCGTTGCCCGTGCCGCTGCCCACACCCCACGTGATCGAGTCGCCCAGCGGCATGAGCCGCACAGGGGTGGTGGGGGCGGCGGAGGCGGGGACCGCCGATCCGAACAAGGCGGCGGCGAGCAGGGCCATCAGGAGAATCCAGGGTTTTCTCATGGCGCGTCCTCGTTTCACGGGGTGGTGAAGGGCCGGTCGTAGATCTCCAGGCTGCGGATCGAGGCCCAGGCGCCGGAGGGCAGGCCGGTGACGGTGACCCGTACGTACCGGGCCTGCGTCTGGAAGGCAGCGGCCTGTACCTGTGCGGTGGAGGCCGTGGCGGACAGGTCGGCCAGGGTGGTCCAGCCGGCGTCGTCGGGGGAACCCTCGATCCGGTAGCGGTAGTTCGTGTCCGGGAACTCCCAGGCGATCCGCGCTCCGGTCAGCTGCCTGCGCTCCCCCAGGTCCACCTTCAGCCACTCGCCGCTGCCGCCCCCGGCCGCGCACCAGCGGGTGGCGGTGGAGCCGTCGACGGCCTTGGCCGCGGTGTTGCCGTGGGCGCTCTCCTGGCTGCTCGCCGTGGCGGTCCGGCCCGCGGCGATGTCGGCCGGCTCCACGGAGCGGTCCAGCGTGACGCCGACGACGCTGTCCTCGGGGACACGCGTGCGGTCGATGCCGGTGACGGTCACCGAGCCGTCCGGGCCGACGGTGTACGGCAGGCCGGTGCCCGTGGCGACGTCGAAGACGCGGACGACCCGGGCGTCCCCGGTGGACGGGGTGGTGAAGGCGGTGCCGCTGTGGCCGGGCAGCAGGTGGACGTAGAAGGTGTCGCCCCGGTAGGTGAAGCCGTGGCGGCCGTCCACGGGTTGCCAGGGGCCGCCGCGCGTGCCGTAGACGGCCTGGCCGCAGGTGGTCAGGAAGGCGCCGACCCGGCGCACCGCCGCCGCCTGGTCGGCCGGTATGGCGCCGGTGCGGTCCGGGCCGACGTTGAGCAGGCAGGTCATGTTCCGTACCCAGGCGTTGACCAGGATGTTCATGATGGCGCCGAAGCTCATCACGGGCGCGCCGGCCGTGTAGCCCCAGGCACCGCCGATGGTGAAGCACTTCTCCGCCAGCCTCCCGGAGCGGATCGCGCCGGTCGGCACCGCGCCGCCCTCCTCGCTGGTGTAGTCGCCGATCCAGCCGGAGCGCAGGGTGGTGACGATGTCGGGCTGATGCTTGCGGACGAGGCCGGTCAGGCCCAGGGGTTTTCCCGTCTCGGTGTCGCTGTAAGCGGCGTCCACCGGCCACTCGTTGGCCGGGTCCCGGAACCTGCCGGGTTCCCAGAAGAAGGCGGCGTCCGCGTCGGAGCCCTGCTGTCCCAGCCAGCCGCCGTCCCACCACAGGTCGTCGATCGTGCCGTACTGGGTGACCAGCTCCTTGACCTGCTGGTACACCTCGTTCTTCATGACCCGCGCGTTCTCCTTGTGCGCGGGGTCGGTGACGTAACCCCACTTGTTGGGGAGGCAGCCCGTGCCGTGGACGTCGTAGTAGCCGGGATAGCGCCAGCTCAGGGGCGAGTAGTACAGGCCCACGCGCAGTCCGGCGTCGCGTACGGCGGAGACGTACCGGCCGATGAGGTCGCGCCGCAGCGGGGCCTGGCCGGAGTGCCAGGCGTTCGGGTGCGTGGACGGCCACAGCGCGAACCCGTCGTGGTGACGGGCGGTCAGGACGGTGTACCGGGCGCCCATGTCCCTGGCGAGGCGGGCCCACGCGGCGGGGTCGTACGCGTCGGCGGTGAACTGCTCGGGGCCCGCGTCGGTGACGTACGTGCGGTAGTGCTCCGGGGTGACGGCCGCGTTCTCCATGTACCACTCGCCCCTGGCCGGGCCGGCGTAGACCCCCCAGTGGATGAACATGCCGAGCTTGGCGTCCTGCATCCAGCGGATCTTCTCGTCGGGCTGCTGCTCGACGCCCAGGTCCGGCCGGGGGATCCGCAGCGGGGGCAGGGGCAGGGGCTGGTTCGCGGCGGCGGCGTGGGCGGGGGCCGCCAGGGCCGTCGGCACCACCGCGGCAGCCGTCACGGCGGCCACGCCGGTCAGCGCCGCACGGCGGCTGATCGGTTGGGACACGGCTCTCTCTTGCCTATCCATGGGATGTATTAGCGGGTGCACAGGCGGTGATTGTCCAGAACCGGGACGGAAGTAGCCTTAAAACAGCAGTACTTGCATGGTTCACTCCTGTCCAGGAAACGCTTTACATCGGATGTATCGTCGACGCGCACGTGTACGGGGCGGGCCCGCTCGTCCGGCAGGCCCGCCCCGATCCTGGGATCGCGCGGCTCAGGTGAGTGTGCAGACAGCGTTGCCGGGCAGGCCGGAGGCGTCCCCGGTGGCGTTGAAGCCGAACGTCGTCCGGCCGGAGGGCGGGATCGTGCCGTTGTAGTCGGCGTTCGAGCCGGTGACCGAGGAACCCGACTGCGTCAGCTTGGTGTTCCAGGCGGTCGTCACCTTCTGGTTGCCGGGCCAGTTCCACCCGGCCCGCCATCCCGCGCTGGTGGAGGTGCTGGTGTTGGTGACCGTCACCTCGCCGGTGAAGCCGCCGGACCAGGAGCTGACCAGCCTGGTGGTGGCGGTGCAGCCGGAGCCCCCTGCGCCGCCCGTCGTGACCGAGACACCGACCGAGGCGGCGGAAGTGCCGCCCGCGTTGTCGTGCGCCTTGACCGTGTAGGTGTAGGAGGTCGCGGCGGACAGGCCGCTGTCGGTGAAGGACGTGCCGGTGGTGCTGCCCACCGGCTGCCCGTCGCGGTAGACGGTGTAACCGGCGGCGCCGGACGAGGCGTTCCAGGACAGCGAGACGCTGGTGGCGGTGGTGGCGGTCACCGCGAGGTTCGTCGGTACGTCCAGCGCCCCGCTCCCGCCGGTGGTGTAACCGACGCCGGTGTACGGCTGGGAGCATCCGGAGGAGCAGGAGCCCGGCAGAGCGAAGGCGTACGTCCGGCCGCCTTGGACGAGCTTGTCGTCGACGTCACGGACCCGGATGGTGTAGTTCGAGCCGCCCGAGGAGTTCGGGCCGATCGCGTACTGCTGTCCCAGGTCGCTGACCATGGTGGCCGACACCCACGCGGTGCCGTCGTAGTACTCGACACCGTGGATGCCGTTGGGCAGGTGGGTGACGTCGATGGTGGGCCACCACGGCGCGGCGTTCTGGACGAAGCCGATCGAGATGTCGCCCACGTAGCCGGGGGCCGGGATGAACGACCAGGAGATGTGCCGGTTGTTCCACCGGCCCGGGTACATGTCCGCCACCGGCCGCCCGCCGAGCTGGAAGGCGTTGAGCGACTGTGTGGCCAGGTCCAGGTGGTACGGGTCGTCACGGCACCAGGCGTTGGTGTCGCCGCAGCTGTCGGCGACCAGCATGTCCAGGGTCGCGCCGTTGTACTGGTCCGGCGTCCAGCTTCCGCCCCGGCAGAACGCCTGGCCCGCCGCGCCGTCGTTGACGCCGGTGCAGTAGTCGCCGATCGCCACCCGGACCCAGCGACCGCAGTTGTGGCCGTTGGCGAACAGTCCCATGCGGGCGGCGTCGCCGGAGGCGATCGGCCGCGGAGTGGGCTGCCCGGCGTAACTGCCCGGCGTGTTCCACACGTTGAGCGCCACGAAGTTCTGTGACTCCAGGTTCGCCTGCGGTACTCCGCACCCGCCGTACGGTGCTCCGAGGCCGTCGAAGTGCGTGGCGTTGCCCGAGGAGTCCGCGACGGCGGCTCGCGCGGCCGGTGCGGCGGACGCGGACGGGGACGACAGGCCGGACAGGAACGACGAGACGAGCAGGAGCACGCCGAGCACCGCCGTGCGGAGTAATCGCCGGCGCGCGCGAGGGGTGGTGATCACGGTGACCTCCCTGGTGCCGGCCCGATGACCGGCACGTCGACAGTCCCGACCTCGCGATCCCGCTCCATCGGTCGGGTCCATGCCAATAATGCGACCGGAAGCGCTCCCGGTCACGCCCTCGCCCGGACCGCTCCTCAAAACCTCCCGCACACTTGAAACTTTGAGCATCCTTTGACATGAAGTGCCTTACGAAGTTCACGAGTTGGGGCGAATGATCATCGGCGGCGGCCACTGCCGTCCCGCACCCCCCACCAGCGGAGAACTTCATGCACGACAACAGAAGAAGAGCGGCGCTCGCGGCCACGGTCCTGTTGGGAGCCTTCTCCCTGGGAGCCGCCCCCGCACAGTCGGCCGGCGACAGCCCGAGCGGCCCCGCGCAACGGGTCATCGTCGTCCTGCGCGACCAGCTCACCGGCCTCCCGATGCGGACGCGCTCCACCGAGCGCGCGCACGCCGCGGCCGAGGACCAGGCCCCCGTCATGGCGCGGCTGGAGAAGGACGGCGCCACCCACGTCAGCGGCATGAGCCTGATCAACGCCGTCTCCGCCACCCTGAAGCCGGACGCCATAACGCGCATCCGCGCCGACCGGAACGTGGCCGCCGTCGTACCGGACCTCCCGATACGCCTGCCCGACACGCACGGCGCCACCACGACCGCCGCGAGCACCGGCACGGCCACCGGCGCCCCGTCGTACTGCCCCAAGACCCCCGCCGCCCCCCTCCTCGAACCCGAGGCCCTCCAGCTCACGCACACCGACGCCGCGCAGCGCACCGCCACCGGCAAGGGCGTGAAGGTCGCCTTCTTCGCCGAGGGCATGGACGCGGACAACCCGGAGTTCATCCGCCCCGACGGCACCCATGTGGTCACCGACCGCGAGGACTTCAGCGGCGACGGCGTGAACGCCGCGACCGGCGGCGGCGAGGCGTTCGGCGACGCGAGTGCCATCGCCGCGCAGGGCAGCCGTACGTACGACATGTCCGCGCAGCTGCCGTACGCGGGGCTGCCCAAGGGCTGCACCTTCCGGATCCGCGGGTTCGCGCCCGGCGCCGAGCTGATGGACCTGCGGGTGTTCGGGAAGAACGCCTGGACCTCCGGGTTCGTGCGGGCCATCGAGTACGCGGTGGCCCACCACGCCGACGTCCTCAGCCAGTCCTTCGGCGGCAACACGTACCCCGACGCGGCCACCGATCCCATCCGGCTGGCCGACGACGCCGCGGTCGCCGCCGGGGTGACCGTGGTCGCCTCCAGCGGTGACTCGGGGACGTCCGGCACGATCGGTTCACCGGCCAGCGACCCGCACGTGATCGGCGTGGGCGCCACCACGTCCTTCCGGCTGGCGGCGCAGGGCCTCGGCTACCGGAAGTGGACCAGCGACAACATCACCGCGCTGTCCTCCGGCGGCACGACCCAGGACAACAAGCTGGTCGACCTGGTGGCCCCCGGCATGGTCGGCATGTCCGCCTGCACGGCCTCCCCGCGCTTCGGCGACTGCGCCCTGCCCACCCAGGTGTTCGGCGGCACCAGCCAGTCGGCGCCCTTCGTGGCCGGCGCGGCGGCCGTCGTCATCCAGGCGTACAAGGACGCGCACGGCGGGCTGCGGCCCGCGCCGGACCTCGTCAAGCGGCTCCTGACCGGCACGGCGCGGGACCTGCGCGCTCCCGCCGACGAACAGGGCGCGGGGCTGCTGGACACCGCCGCAGCCGTCCGCGCGGCACGGTCGAGCGGCGCCGAACTGGTCCCCTCCGCAGGCCAGTTGACCATCACCGGCAAGCCGGGGAGCACGCAGGACACCACCGTCTCCCTGACCAACACCGGCGCCCGCCCGCAGCGGGTCACCATGACCTCCCGCACGGTCGGCGCCCAGACCTTCAGCGACCGGCGCAAGGTCACCGTCGGCGCGCCCCTGGCCGGGGACGACCGCGAAGGCGCGCTCGCCGCGCGGCCGTTCACCGTCCAGGTCCCCAGGGGCACCCCGCTGCTGGACGCCGAGATGGTGTGGCCCGGCACCGCCGACTCCGGGAAGCTCGCGCTGGTCCTGGTCGATCCGGACGGGCGGCTGACCCAGTTCAGCTACGACTACGACGGCTACGGCCTGCACAGCAACTACCAGCACGTCGACGTCCACGACCCGCGCCCCGGCGCCTGGACGGTCAAGGTGGTGTGGAACAACGGCCGTATGCACCTCCAGGAGAAGCCGCTGAAGCCCGGCAGCTACCGGGGCCCGGTCACCGTCCGGCTCACCGGTCACCGCTACACCACGGCCGGGGTGCCCGAGCAGACGCGGGTCGTCCCGGCGGGCGGCACCGCCCGGTTCCCCGTACGGGTCCCGCTGCCGCGTACGGCCGGTGACGCGCCGTTCTCGCTCCAGTTCGCCTCCGACGCGGGCACCCGGCTGTCCCTCCCGGTGGCCCGCCGCACGCTGATCCCCACGGCGCCGGGGCACAGCACGTCCTTCGCCGCCACCGTCACCGGCGGTGTCGGCCGGGACGTCGGCCAGACCAAGGGCTACTACCTGGACGTACCGGCGGGCAGGCGCGGCCTGACCATCGACCTCACGGCCGAGGACCCCGCCACCACCCTGGTCTACTACCTGATCAGCCCCGACGGCCAGGTCCTCGCCCGCGACACCGACCGCACCGCGGAGAAAGAGAGCGTTCCGACGAAGTACGCGAGCCTCTCCGCGAACCGTCCGGCCGCCGGGCGCTGGACCCTGATCGTCGGACTGCCCGACGCCGTCAGCGGCAAGGCGTTCAGCCAGCAGGTGACCGGTAAGGTCCGCTTCGACGCCGTGACGGCGTCGGCGCCGGGGCTGCCCGACAGCCCGTCCCGCGTCCTCAAGCGCGGCAGCTCGCTCACCGTCCCGGTCCGGGTGGTCAACTCCGGCCCGGCCGTGCGGCACTACTTCCTCGACCCCCGGCTCGACACCATGGCCGAGATCAGCGCCTTCGAACTCGGCGACGACAAGTCGGGGACGGGGAAGGTCAACGAGGGCGGCCCGTCCTGGACCGTGCCCTCGCACACCACCGGGCTGGTCGCCACGGCGAGCGCGGACCGCCCGGTCGACCTGAACCTCTACCCCTGGACCGGCGCGCCCGCCGTGTTCGGGCAGCCGGGTACCGGCACCACGGTCGCCACCGCCCGGGCCGGCCAACTGGCCGCCGGGCAGTGGATCACCGACGTCACCGACCAGGGCCCCTACCGGGACAAGCCGGCCGGCACGGGCACCGCGAAGGTCACGCTCACCGCCACGACCCAGGCGTTCGACCCGGCGGCCAAGGCATCCACCGGTGCGTACTGGGACCCGAGCGCCGACTTCGACAGCGTCCGGGCCGCCCCCGGCAAGGCGGCGACGATGCACCTGACGCTGACCCCGGCCGCGCCCGTCGGCACGGTCGTCCACGGAACCGTCTACATCGACACGGACTCGCCGTTCACGGCGGGCTCCGAGCTGATCGGGATCCCGTACACGTACACCGTGGGCTGAGCCCCCGGTCCCGCCCCGCCCCGCGTGCCGTTCACGGACGCGGGGCGGGGCGGGCCTCAGTTCATTCGACCCGCACAACACCCGCCGCTTCCAGCGGTGTCGGCCCAGGCCGAAACCGTCGAGCCTCATGCGGTCGTCGTACTCGGCAAGGGCTTGACGAGACATCATCGAGGACGGAACGACATGGACAGCACGCACGACGGAAGAACCCCCGGCCGCCGCCGGTTCCTCGGACTGGCCGCCGCCGGCGCGGGTGCGGTAGGACTCGTCGGCCTCGGGGAGTCGGCGTTCGCCACGGACGAGACACCGGTGCGGACGTACCGTTCCCCGTACGGGATCGACCACCGCAAGTGGGCCGTCGCGCACGTGCTGAAGCACTCCGACCCCGCCGCCGTCGCCGCGTGGATCACCGGCACGGGGACCGCGCCCGGCGACCTCAAGGCGGAGATGGACGCCCAGGTCGGAGCGCTCGCCGACGCCGCCGCGACCGGACTCGGCGTCCCGCGCGACACCGTCGTCGTCTCCTGGGTGCGCGCCGCGTCCGTACAACGCCAGATATGGGACCGCAAGTACGACTTCCTGCGCACCGGTTCGGGCGGCGCCGGGACCTTCGGGATCATCGTCGACGCCGTACGCGCCCAGTACGCGGCCCAGTTGGGCACCGACCCGCAGTGGGACCCGGACAAGGACTCGCACCGCGAGGTCTGGGCCGCGCTCACCCCCGACGAGCGGCAGATCGAGATCCTGCGCACCTCGACCGCCCCCGGTGTCTCCCGCCACCACCTCGGCAGCGACGCCGACTTCTTCGACACCACCCCGCAGAACTGGGCGGACGGCGGCCCCCGGTCCGCCGACTACGCCTGGCTGCGCGCGAACGCGTCCCGCTACGGCTTCCTCCAGACCTACACCGCCTCGTCCGCGCAGGGCTCCCCCGCGATCAGCGAGGAACGGTGGCACTGGTCGTACGCCCCCGTCTCCGAAGCCGTGCTGGACTACATCCGCGCCGACGAGAGCGTGATCGAAGGCGCGCTGGACCAGCTGTGGAGTTACGACCCGGCGCGGTTCACCTACATCAAGGCGCACTGGCGGGACTACATGTTCCACGTCAACGAGAGGGCTTACTTCGGGAGTTGAGCCGCTTCAGCCCCTTGGAGCCGGGCGGACCGAGGGGGGCCTTCCCCGGCTGTGAACTCCTGGCCGCCTCAGGTGAGGTCTTCCGCGGTGATGCCGTCGGCATGTCCGGACGGCCACTCCACCAACTCGATCCGGTAGCCGTCCGGGTCCGTGAGCCATGACGTCTTCGGGCCGTGGGGGCCGCCCGGGTACTGGAGGGGTCCGGGGCTCAGGCCGGCTCCGGTCAGCGTCTCCCGCGTGGTGGCGAGCGCTTCCACCTGGATCGCGAGGTGGTCGAAACCGCTGCCCACGTCGACCGGTCCGGCGCCGGGGCGGTGGACCAGTTCGAGCGAGGCCGCCGGTTCGCCGGGGAACTTGAGGATCGCGAGGCACGCGCCGTCGCCGCTCTCGACCCTGCCCAGTTCGGCGTAGCCCAGGGCCGTGTAGAAACCGAGCGAGCGGTCCAGGTCGGTGACGCGGTACGAGACGAAGAGCGTCTTCACGCCGCCCCCCGTACCCGGTACCGAAGGTGTGTGACGTCCCGGTCCTCCAGCCGCCGGACGAGGTCGAGTTCGATGTGGCCACTCCCCAGGTGGTCGAACAGCCGCCGGCCGCCCCCGAGGAGGACCGGAACCAGATGGATCTCCATCTCGTCCAACTGCCCGGCCCGCAGCAGCGCTTGGGCCGCCCCCGCGCCGTGGACCAGGACCGGCCGGTCCCGCGCAGCCGCGCGAGCCCGACGGGCGCAGTCCTCGGCGTCGGTGACGAATCGCGCGTGGCCGGGTGGCACGTCCCCGTCCTCCACCCGGTGGGTGAGGACGAAGATCGGTACGCCGTCGTGGTGGTCGCCCTGCCAGCGACCGGCGAGTTCGAAGGTCCGACGGCCGGAGATCACCGCACCGGTCCCCGTCGCCTCGCGGTAGACCTGGCCGCTCGGGCCGTCGGACTCCCGGTCGTCGAGCCAGTCGAAGAGCCGTCCACCGTCACGCCCGAGCTCCTGCCCCGGCCGATCGTCCGGGCCGGCGATATAGCCGTCCAGCGACATCGACATGTACAGCCGAATCGGATTGTCCATCCTGTCCTCCATCGTTCCTGATCCGCCGCCGGGGCGGGCTTGTCACGAGGAAGACCTCAGCCGGCCGGCAAACTCATCGGCCCGCCGAGCCATACGGCTTGAACTGCGGTGTCCTGGGTTTTCCCGTCATTCAGCGGCGCGACCGATGAGTTCGCGGCTCCCGGCCGGTCCAAGCTGGTGACACCCGAGGAAAGGACACCGCCATGTCGGAGCTTCTCGTCGACTTCATCACCTCCCTCGACGGCTACGCGTCGGGAGAGGGGTGGCCCGGGTTCTGGGGCCTGGAGGGCCCGGAGTACCTCGCCTGGCTGGGCGAGCAGCCCGAGGTCACCTATCTGATGGGAGCGAACACCTACCGCCTGATGTCGGGCTTCGCCGCGGGTGAGGTCCCGAGCGGCCAGGACGAGTTCAGGCCCGAGGAAGAAGCGTCCGTCGACGGGCTCACGCAGGCGTCCAAGGTGGTGTTCTCCTCCTCGCTCAAGGAGCCGCTGACGTGGGCCAACTGCACGCTCGTCCGCGACGACGCCGTCGAGGCGGTCCGCGCCATGAAGGCGAACGGCTCGGGGCTCCTCAGCACGATCGGCAGCGTCAGCCTGTGCCGGTCCCTGCTCCGTGCCGGACTCGTCGACCGCTTCCGGGTCGTGATGTTCCCGGTGATCACCGGGGCCACGGGTGAAGAACGCATCTACGACGGCTATCCGGACGTCGCCCTCAACATGACCGGGCAGCGCACCTTCGACGGCCGCATCCAACTGGTCGAGTACAGGCCCCGCGTACTCGACCACCCGCCGCTCGGCACCCCTGCGTGACGTCACCCCGTCGGCGCCGGTCCGGACACTCACCGGACCGGCGCCTGCGGATCTGCTCCTGGGACGCCTCGGCGCCGTGCGCGGCGATCTCGGCTCCGGCGGCAGCGTGGATGCGCCGACCGGGCACGATCTCCTCGTTGCCGAACGGCGGGCCCTGCCCTACCTTGGCGCCACACAAAGCGGAGGGCTCCGCCGTTTTCCCTCCCGGTCCGTGAGGAGCAGCGACCATGCCCGTCGACAGCGACACAGTCCTGGTCACCGGCGCCACCGGCCAGCAGGGCGGGGCCACGGCTCGCGCGCTCCTGGCCGCCGGGGTACCGGTACGTGCGCTCGTACGCGATCCGCAGTCCGAGCCCGCCCTGGCGATCGAGTCGCTGGGTGCCGAGCTGGTGCGGGCGGACCTTGCCGACCGGTCCTCCCTCGGCCCGGCGGTCGAGGGGGTCCGCGCGGTGTTCTCCGTGCAGATGCCGCCGATGACCGAGACCAGCGTGGACTTCGCGGGCGAGCTCGCCCAGGCCACCAACCTGGTGGCTGCGGCGAGGGCCGCAGGAGTACGGCAGTTCGTGCAGTCCTCGACCAGTGGAGTCGGTGAGCACACCCAGGTCCCCGGCTGGGCCGAGGGCCGCTGGGCGGCGTCGGCCGACTACTTCCACACCAAGCAGGCGATCATCGAGGCGGTACGTGGTGCGGGTTTTGCCCGCTGGACAGTGATCAAGCCCGCCTTCTTCATGGAGAACCTGCCCCTGCTGGCACCCCGGGGGCCCCGCGGCGGGCTGCTGACCGTACTGAAACCGGATACCGAACTGGCCCTGGTGGCCGTACGGGACATCGGCACGGCCGCGGCGCACGCCCTCCGGGACCCCGACCGGTTCCACCGGGTGGAACTGGAACTGGCCGGTGACCTGCGCACGATGGAGCAGATCGCGCGGACCTTGTCCGCCGCCTGGGGCGTGCCCGTGACCGCGCCCTCCATGAGCCTGGCAGAGGCCCTCGCCGCGGGCATGCCGACGTGGGGAGCCGGGCACGAGTGGAACAACGCGGTCCTCCAGCCCGCCCGGCCCGCGTACGCCCACGAGCTGGGCATCCCGCTCACCACGTTCACCGAGTGGGCGGACGAGCAGCTGACGCCCGTGTCCGGCGACCGGAATCCGGCGCCCTGACCTTCGGCGGCGCCCGCCGCCGACGGCCGGCATCGACGCAGGGCGCGGCCCCGCCGGCCAGAACCGCGCGGCCGGACCACGAGACGCCGGGCGCGATGGCCGAAGACCGCTGCCCCGCCGTACACCGGCCCTTCGTGTGCCCGCCGCGCGGGGACTAGACTGCGGGTCCGAGCTGCCGGTGTGCGCACCCCCGCCGGTTCCGCTATCCGCACACCCCTCCGAAGAGGCGAGCTTGACCGCATCCGACTCCCATCCGCTCCACCGGTACGGCTGGAACGACGCGTGGGCCGCCGACTTCGCCCCGTACGAGGCCGACGGTCTTCGGCCCGGCCGTGTGGTGCGGGTCGACCGCGGGAGCTGCGAGACCGTCACCGCCGCCGAGGACGGCCGGGTGTCGACCGTCCGGGCGGGCACCGGGCCCGTGGCCTCCCCCGACCCCCTGCTCACCCCCTGCACCGGGGACTGGGTGGCGCTCGACGCGGACCAGGAAGTCGTCCGGGTGCTGCTGCCCCGGCGTACGGCGTTCGTCCGTGCCGTCTCCTCGCAGCGCTCCGACGGTCAGGTCCTGGCGGCCAACATCGACCAGGTGCTCATCGCCGTCTCGCTCGCCGAGGAGCTGGATCTCGGGCGCGTCGAGCGTTTCCTCGCCCTGGCGTGGGAGAGCGGCGGGCAGCCGGTGGTGGTCCTCACGAAGGCCGATCTGGTTCCCCACCCGGTGACGCTGTCCCATCTCGTCGAGGACACGGAGCGGGCGGCCCCCGGAGCGCGCGTGCTGCCGGTCAGCGCGGCCACGGGGCAGGGCATGGACGCCTTCGCGGCCCTCGTCGACGGGACCGCGGTTCTCCTCGGCCGCTCCGGTGCCGGCAAGTCCACCCTCACCAACGCGCTCACGGGAGCGGACGCGCAGCGGGTCGACGCCACGCGTGACAGTGACGGCAAGGGGCGGCACACGACGACGACCCGCGACCTCCTGCCGTTGCCGGGCGGCGGTGTCCTGATCGACACCCCGGGGCTGCGCGGGGTGGGGCTGTGGGAGGCCGACCACGGCGTCGCCCAGGCGTTCACCGACGTGGAGTCCCTCGCCGGGGACTGCCGTTTCCCCGACTGCTCGCACCGTGAGGAGCCCGGGTGCGCGGTGCTCGCGGCCGTCGAGGAGGGCGAGTTGTCCCCTCGGCGGCTGGAGAACTACCACAAGCTGCTCCGCGAGAACGACCGGATCGCCGCCCGGAGCGACGCGCGGCTGAACGCGGAGATCCTGCGGAGCTGGAAGCGGAAGAAGGCGCTGGGCCGCCACATGATGGAACGCAAGCGCGGCCCGCAGCAGTGACGTCGGCGTATACGGCTATGCGGCCGTGTCGAGGTGCCGCGCGTCGTCGAACCGGAGCAGGCGCCACCCCGAGCCGTCGTGCACGAACTCGTTGATCGACGTCGCGGCGGGTGTCGAGTCCGTGAACAGCACGGGCGGAAGGACGTCGAGCAGCGCGGACATCGCCGCGACGATGAACCCGGCATGGCACACCACGAGGACCGTTCCGCCCCGGTGACGGGAGACCAGGTCCTCGACGACACGGCCGGCCCGGGTCCGGAACCGGTTCCAGGTCTCCCCGCCGGGGGCGAACGGCCGGTCGGGATGGGCGGTCATGTCGAACGCCCCGTGCACACGCTGGTATTCGTCGATGGACAGACCGTCGGCCGCCCCGAAGTCGAGTTCCCGCGCCCGCGTCTCGACGACCGGTGCCGCGAACTCCGGCCCGCTCGCCAGGATCTCGGCGGTCTCGCGGGCTCTGCGCACCGGGCTGGTCAGCAGCGCGTGCGGCGGCTGCGGTTCGGCCGCGAGCCGTGCCGAGAGCCGGGCGGCCTGTTCCCGCCCCCGCTCCGTGAGCCCGGAACAGGTGCGGACCCCGGCGATCAGTTTCTTCACGCTGGCGTGCGACTGGGCGTGCCGCACCAGCAGGAGCCGGGTGGTGGAGTGCTGTTGCCGTTCGTGTGCCATGGGCGTCAAGGTTCCTCGGATCGGCCTGCGCGGGCAGGTCAGTGGAGATCCCAGCCGCCGTCGACGGTCAGACTCTGGCCCGTGATGAAACCGGCTCCGGGAGAAGTCAGAAACGCTACCGCCGCGGCCACGTCATCGGGGCGGCCATGGCGTTTGATGCATTGCCGGTCGAATTCCCGTTGCCTCCAGGAAGGGTAATCCGGGTGGGACCTCTGTTCGGTACTCAGTTCGATCGGACCCGGTCTGACGGAATTCACGGTAATACCGTGCGGGCCGAGTTCACGGGCAAGGGCGCGCACGAATGCCTCCAGACCGCCTTTCGCCGCGATGTACGGGGCGAGTTCCACGCGCCCGATCCGGGTGAGCACCGTGGAGACGGCCACGATCCGGCCGGTTCCGCGCGCCACCAGATGAGGTGTGGCGGCCCGGACACAGGCGATGTGCGCCAGGAGATTGACGTCCACGGCCGAGCGCACGTCGTCCCACGTGGTGTCCCGCCAGGGGGTGTAGGTGTACGCCCCGGCGTTGCAGACCAGGACGTCCAGTCGCGGCCCGCAGGCGGCCATGGCCTGTCCCAGACGGTCCGTGGTCTCCTCGCGGGTGAGGTCCCCGACGACGGTCGCGACGACGTCCGCGCCGGTCGCTGACACCTGGTCAGCGGTGTCGGCGAGCCCGGTGTCCCGGGTCAGATGGGTCAGCACCAGGTCATGGGTGGTGGCCAGCCGTACGGCGATGGCGGCCCCGAGGCCCGATCCGGCCCCCGTGATCACGGCGACGCCCCGAGACGACATCACATTCCCCTTCCGCTACGGGCGCCGATCACCTGTCCGATAGTGCCATCCAAGACAGGCCGATCACCCCCCATGATCCGGCCAATCCGGCAACGCCCGCTGTCGGCCCCGAAATCCCTGGGGCATTCTGTGATGCTGGATCAGGCCGACGAAGCTGGAGGTTTTCAGTGGGTGCCATGGACGCCAAACGTCGGACGAATGCTGATTGTCTGGAGGACATCAAAGAGGTCATCGCCGGCGGTGTCAGCAGCAGTATGCGTGCGGCGGCCGTCCCCGTTCCCCTGGTCGTGCGGCGTGCCGAAGGCTGCCTGATCCGCGATGTCGAGGACGGCGAGTTCGTCGACTTCAACATGGGCTACGGCCCGAATCTCTTCGGCTATGCCGACCGCGACGTGGCCGCCGCCCTGGCCGACCAGTTCACCCGGGGCCATATGACCGGCCTGCCGCATGAACTGGACGCCGAGGCCGGAGCCCTGGTGGCCGAACTGGTGCCGGGCGTGGAGCAGGTCAGGTTCGCCAACTCCGGGACGGAGGCGGTCACTTCCGCGCTGCGGCTGGCGCGCGCCGCCACGGGACGCTCCCTGGTGGTCACCTTCGAAGGGCACTACCACGGCTGGAGCGAGACCGTCCTGCGCGCGGGCAAGAACACGCTCCAGATCCAGGGCACCCGGCCGACGGACGTCGTCCCGGGCGCGCCCGGGATGATCCCCGAGGCCCTCGCGCACACCGCGCAGCTGCCGTGGAACGACGCCGGGGCCGTCGAGGAGCTGTTCGCGCGCAGCGGCGACCGGATCGCGGCCGTCATCCTGGAGCCGGTCCTGGTCAACGCCGGGGTGATCCCCCCGGTGCCCGGCTTCCTCCAGCTGCTGCGCGATCTGACCGCGCGCAGCGGTGCGATGCTGGTCTTCGACGAGGTGATCACCGGTTTCCGGGTCGCCCGAGGAGGGGCGCAGGAGCTGTACGGCGTCGAGCCCGACCTCACGGTCCTGTCCAAGGTGATGGGCGGGGGGTTCCCGGTCGCCGCCTTCGGCGGGCGGAAGGCCGCGATGCGGATGCTCGCCACGAACGAGGCGCACCACGCGGGCGTCTACGCCGGGAACCACGCGGCCCTGCGTGCGGTCGTCACCGTACTGACCAAGATCCGCGCGCTGCCCGGCCTCTACGAGGAGCTTGAGGCCGTCGGCGCCGGTGCGGAGGAGGCCGTGCGCGAGGTCTTCGCCGTGGAGAAGCGGCCCGTGCACATCAGCCGGGTCGGCTCCCTGATGTCCGTGGCCCTGCTCAGGAAACCGCTGGAGAGGGGCGACAGCCTGCGCGACCTCGCCGAGGCCGCCGACTTCTCCCGGCACCGGCGCTTCCAGGCCCTCGCCCAGCGGGAGGGCGTCTACTTCCACCCGAACGCGCTGGAGCCGTGGTTCCTGAGCACCGCGCACACCGGGGACGTCCTCGACAAGGCGGTGGGGGCGCTGCGGCGCGCGCTGACCGATCTCGGAGGATGACCGCCGCGCGCACGGAGCTGCTCTCCCTGCTGCGCGCCCAGGCTGCCCGTGCCGGGGACGCGCCGCTGATCAGCGACGACTACGGGACAACCAGCGCGGCGCAGTTGGCCGAGCGGGTCGACTCCCGGGCGCGGGCCCTGCGGGAGGCCGGCGTCGGGCCGGGCGTCCTGGTGGGAACCGTCGCCTGGCCCGCGGCCGAGTTCACCGCCGACGTGTTCGCGATCATCTCCACCGGCGCGGTCGCGGTGCCGCTCTCGCGCCGGCTGACGCCGTGGGAGCTCCAGCGGCTACAGGAACGCTGTCCGCTCGACTTCCTCGTCGCCCCGGACTCGTCGCCGGCCTTCCCGGTCACGGCCGCGCGCTGGGGGGAGCGGACCCTGAGCGTCGGCCGGGAAGGGGCCCCTCGGCCCGCCTTCGAGGAGGCGGCGACGGCGCAGATCACGTCGGGCACCACCGGCTACCCCCGGGTCGCGCTGCGCTCCGCCGCCGCCCTGCTGTCCGAGGCCGGGCATTACCGTACGGCGCTGGGGCTGGGCCCGGAGAGCCGGTTGCTGTGCCCCGTACCCCTCCAGCACGCGTACGGCTTCGGCCTGTGTGCCGTCGCCGCGGTCCTGGCGGGCGCGCCCGTGCGCTGTACGACGCCGGGCAAACCGCGGCTGCTGCTGCGTGAACTCGCCGCCGGGGACGTGACGTTGTTCGTCGGTGTGCCCCCCATGCTGCGGTTGCTCGCCAAGTCCGCCCGCTCCCGCCCGTACGACGGTCCCGCGATCGGTTTCCTCTCCGCCGGCATGGCGCTGGACGCGCACACCGCCGAGCTGGTCGCGACCCGGCTCGGCGGGCACGTCGGCCAGGTGTACGGCACCACGGAGACCGGGCCGATCTGTGTGAGCCGCCCGGCCCCGTGGCT
This sequence comes from Streptomyces saintjeani, assembly GCF_055409605.1. Classification (NCBI taxonomy): domain Bacteria; kingdom Bacillati; phylum Actinomycetota; class Actinomycetes; order Kitasatosporales; family Streptomycetaceae; genus Streptomyces; species Streptomyces saintjeani. The sequence goes on from NZ_CP189624.1 coordinate 279,136, forward strand.
GCCCGGTGTCCGTGGTCCCGGCCCGCTCCTGCCCGGGGTGCGGGTCGAGCTGTCCCCGGTTTCGGGGGACGGCGCGGGCGACGGCGTGACGGGGCTGGTGACCGTCAGGTCGCCGTCGATGATGCTCGGGTACGTCGAGGGCGGTGCCGTCGACGCGAGCGAGGTGTGGGACGGGTTCACCACCGGCGACCTGGCCCGCTGGGAAGGGCACGACCTCGTGCTCGCCGGGCGCCTGTCCACCAGCATCAACGTCGCGGGCGCCAAGGTCAGTCCCGAGGAGATCGAAGCCGTCCTGCTCGCCTTCCCGGATGTCGCCGCCTGTCTGGTGTCCGGTGTGGACGATCCTGTCCTCGGACAGCGCATCAGCGCGACGGTGACGCCCGGCACGGTCGACCTCGACAAGCTGGAGCGCTTCTGCCGGGAGCGGCTGTCGCCCTCCTGGGTCCCCCACGCCTTCGCCTCCAGGGCGGAACTGCCGACCACCGAGACCGGGAAGGTCATCAGGCCCCGGACCGGTCAGTGAGGACATGTGAGAGTGAGAACAGAGAACATCTTCCTGGCAGGCACCGGGGCGTTCATCCCGCCCCGGGTGAGCGTGGAGGAAGCGGTCCGGCGCGGGGCGTACGACCGGGAGCGGATGGAGTCCTGCGGCTGGCGCAGCATCGCCGTGGCCGACGGTATCTCCGCGCCGGACATGGCGGTGGCGGCCGTCCGGCAGGCGGTGGACCGTTCGGGCCTCGGCCCTGAGGACATCGACCTCCTCGTCCACTCCTGCGCGTACCACCAGGGCCCCGACGGCTGGTCGGCGCCCCACTACATCCTGCGCGCCACCCTCGGCTCCCCCGTCCCGGCGCTGACGGTGGAGCAGGGGTGCAACGCGTTCCTCGCCGCCGTGGAGATGGCGACCCAGTACCTGCTGTGCTCGCCGTCGCGCACCGGCGCCGTGGTGAGCAGCGCGGACAACTTCGGCGCCCCCTCGGTCGACCGGTGGTACGCCCACCGTGACGCGGTGCTCGCCGACGCGGCCACGGCGGTCGTCCTGTCGAAGCAGTCCGGCTGGGCGGCGCTGCGCTCCGTCGAGTCGGTGTCGCTGCCCCAGTACGAGATCCTCAACCGTGGGCACGAGCCGATCTTCCCTCCGGCGGTCACCACCGGGCGGGCGCTCGACATGAACGAGCACCTGGAGGCGATGGTCGAGGAACTGGGCCCGAAGGCGTCCGAGATCGGCCAGGAGTACGGCGCGAGCGGCGCCAAGCTGGTCGAGCAGGTGACGGGCGAGGCGGGGATCACCGTCGCGGACCTGTCGAAGGTGCTCCATCTCGGGGCGGGCACCACGGACTTCCTGGACAGCCATCTGCGGCCGATGGGCCTGGACGCGTCGCTGGGCGCGGTCGACTTCTTCCGCGACATCGGCCACGCGGGCGCCGCCGACGTCGGGCTACAGCTCAACCACCTCGTCGAGGACGGGCAGGTGGACGCCGGTGACCATCTCCTGCTGCTGAGCGCCGGCCCCGGGCTCATGATCACCGCGGCCGTGGTCACGGTGCTGGAACCGCCCGCCTGGCGCGCCACGGGGAGCCTCGTGTGACGGGCGCCTCGCAGGAGCAGGGCGACGAGGAGCCCATCGCGGTCGTCGGGCTGAGCTGCCGGTTCCCCGGTGACGCCGACTCCCCCGACGCGTTCTGGGACCTCCTCGTCCAGGGTCGGGACGGCATCGGCGACGGGGCGGAGCGCTGGGCCGCGTACGCGGGCACCGGGCCCGAACATGCGGCCGTCGTGCGGGAGACCCCGACCCGGGGCGGCTTCCTCGCCGACATCGCCGGTTTCGACGCGGAGTTCTTCGGGATCGCGCCGCGCGAGGCCGAACTGATGGACCCTCAGCAGCGGCTGCTGCTGGAACTGGCGTGGGAGGCCCTGGAGCACGCGGGGCTCCCGCCTCTGGGGCTGGGCGGCACCGCCTGCGGAGTCTTCGTGGGCGTCGGCTCGGACGACTACGGGCGCCGGCTGCTGGAGGACCTCGCCCGGATCGAGCCCTGGACCGGTATCGGCGCGGCCCTGTGCGCCACCGCGAACCGCATCTCCCACAGCCTCGACCTGCGCGGCCCGAGCCTCGCCGTGGACACCGCGTGCTCCGCCTCCCTGGTCGGCGTCCACCTAGCGTGCCGGAGCCTGCTCGCCGGGGAGTCGGACGTGGCGCTGGCGGCGGGCGTGAACCTGATGGTGGCGCCCGGCCTCTCGGTCACCCTGGCCCGTGCGGGCGCCACCTCCCCGGACGGCCACAGCAAGCCGTTCGACGCCTCGGCGGACGGCTACGGCCGGGGCGAGGGGGCGGGCGTCCTCGTCCTGAAGCGCCTCTCGGACGCCGAGCGGGCGGGGGACCGGGTCCTGGCGGTGATCCGGGGCAGCGGGGTGAGCCAGGACGGCCGGACCGCCGGCATCATGGCGCCCAACGGCGAGGCGCAGGCGGACCTGCTGCGCAGGACGTACGCGCAGTGCGGGATCGCCCCGCAGAGCGTCGACTATGTCGAGGCCCACGGCACCGGAACCGTCGCGGGCGACCCGCTGGAGGCCGGTGCGCTCGCCGCGGTCTTCGGTGCGGGCCGGCCGGCGGACAGCCCGTGCCTCATCGGCTCGGTAAAGGGCAACATCGGGCATCTGGAGGCCGGTTCGGGGATCGCCGGGATGATCAAGACGATCCTCGCGCTCGTCCATGAGGAGATCCCGCCCAGCGTGCACTTCTCCGCCCCCAACCCGCGCATTCCCTGGGCTCAGGCACGGCTGCGGGTGACGCGGGAGCGCACTCCGTGGCGCCGTGGGGAGCGGCCCCGCCGAGCGGGTGTCTCCAGCTTCGGCTACGGCGGCACCATCGCCCACGTCGTCCTGGAGGAGGCGCCGGCGGCACCCGAGGACACGCGGACCGCCCTGGAAGACGCCCAGCGCGAGCCGTCCGCCACGTCAGAGGGCAGCCCGATGCCCCTCCTCTTCCCGCTCTCCGGCCGCTCCGAGCCGGCCCTCAGGCAGGACGCCGCGCGGCTCGCCGACTGGCTGGACGGGCCGGGCGCGGGCGTCGCGCTCGCCTCGGTCGCGCAGGACCTGGGCACCCGGCGCAGCCACCTGGAGCGCCGGATCGCCGTCGTCGCCGCCGACCGCGCGGAGCTGGCGGGCGGGCTGCGCCGCTTCGCCGCCGGTGACGCGGCGCCCGGCCTCGCCGAGGGGACGGTGACGGACGAGGGCCTGGACGACGTGGTGTGGGTCTTCTCGGGGACCGGCGCCCAGTGGCCGGGAATGGGCCGCGAGCTGCTGGCCACGGACGCCGTCTTCGCCGAGGTGATCGACAGGGTCGGGCCGGTCTTCGCCGAGGAGTTCGGCAGGACGGCCCGGGAGCTGATCGAGGACGGCGACGTCAGCCGCGTGGACGTGGCCCAGATGATGATCTACGCGGTGCAGATGGGTCTGGTCGCCGTCTGGCGGTCGCTCGGGGTCCGGCCCGCCGCCGTCATCGGCCACTCCATGGGGGAGATCGCCGCCGCCGCGACGGCGGGGGTGCTGTCGCTGGAGGACGGCGCCCGGCTGGTGTGCCGGCGCAGTGTCCTGCTGCGGCGGGTGGCCGGCGCGGGCGGCATGCTGATGATCGGCCTGCCCGCCGACGAGGCCGAGGCACGGCTCGGCGGCGCCGACGGCGTGGTGCCTGCGGTCCTCGCCTCGCCCACCACGACCGTGGTGGCCGGCGCGGTCGCGGAGATCGAGGCCCTCGCCCGGGACCTGGCCTCGGACCCGTCGCTGCTGGTGCGCCGCGTCGACAGCGACGTGGCCTTCCACAGCCCGCAGATGGAGCCCCTGCTGAAGGAGCTCGCGGAGGCCGCGGCCGACCTCACCGTGCACGCCCCCCGTATCCCCGTCTACAGCACCGCGCTGGCCGACCCGCGCGATGGAGCCGTCCGCGACGGCGCCTACTGGGCGGCCAACCTGCGCAGCCCGGTACGGCTGTCGGGTGCCGTGGCCGCGGCGGCCGAGGACGGGTTCCGTACGTTCCTGGAGGTGTCGGCCCATCCGGTGGTCCGGCACTCCGTGCAGGAGACGCTGGACACGGTGGGGGCCGACCGGCACTGTCTCGCCGCCTCCCTGCGCCGCGACACCGGGGAGCGGGAGCACCTCCTGCTGAACGCGGGGCTGCTGTACTGCCACGGCGTCCCGCTCGACTGGCCGTCCGCCCCGGGCGCGCGGCCCCTGTCGCTGCCGGTCCGCAGCTGGCGGCGCCAGCGGTACTGGCGCGACCTGCCGGTCCACCGGGCCGACCGGGGGCGGCACGACCCGGCGAGCCGTACCCTGCTGGGTCCGCGCACCACGCTGGCCGGGACGACGCCGCTGGACCTCTGGCGTACCCGTGTCGACCTGGAGTCCCGGCCGTATCCGGGCAGTCACACCATCCACGGCGCGGAGATCGTCCCGGCGGCCGTCGTCCTCCAGACCTTCCTGGACGCGGCCGGGGTGAGCGGCCTGTCCGACGTGTCGTTCGAGCTGCCGCTGGCCCTGTCCACGGCCCAGGACGTCGACGTGATCGCGCAGGACGGCGTGCTCCGCCTGCTGTCCCGGACCGCCGACCCGAAGGAGTCGGACGGGGACGAACGGTCCTCGCTGACCCACGCGGTGGCGTCCGTGTCCGGCGACACCTCGCCGCCCCTTCGGCCGGCCACGTCCGGACCGGGGACGGCGCTCCCCCTCGACCGGATCACCACCCACCTCGCCTCGGTCGGCGTGCCGAGCATGGCCTTCCCCTGGCGCGTGGAGCGTCTGGAGCAGGTCCCGGACGGGCTGTGCGCCGACATCGTCGCGGCCGACGAACCGGCGTCCTGGGCCCCGCTGTTCGACGCCGCGCTGTCCATGGCGGCCGTCGCCTTCCCCGGACCCGCAGCGCTCAGGGTCGTGGCCGGCGTCGGCCGCGTCTGGACCACGGGCGAGCCCCCGCCCCGCGCCCGCCTTGAGGCGTACGTCGACGGCGGGGACACGGTGGAGGTACGGATCACGGCGGCCGACGAACGGACCGTGGCCGTGCTGGCCGGAGTCCGGTACGCGGGCGGCGAGAGCGAAGCCCGGTCGGCCCCGCCCGGCGAACTCCTGTTCCGGACGGACTGGCAACCCCTCCCCCTCGACACCCCCCGCCCGCACCGGCCCCTGGTGCTGGTCGGCGCGGACGGCGAGCTGACGGCGGCCCTGCGCGCCACGGCCGACGCACTCGGTGTCCCGTGCCTGGCGGCGGAGTCCCCGGACGGTCTCGACGGCCTGCGCGGGCAGGCCCCCGGTCCCGTGGACGTGCTCCTGCTGCCCCTGCCGGACCGTCCGGCCGGGGAGACCGAGGTCGCGGAGCGTGCCGTGCGCGAGGCGTGGCAGCTCGCGTCGGCGGCCCGGCTGCTGGGCGCGTGGCCGCCCGGTACGGCGCGGCTGTGGTCACTGACCCTCGGTGTCCGCGAGGCGGACCGGCTGGAGGCGGTGGCCCAAGCGGCCCGGTGGGGTCTCGGCCGGGTCGTCGGGGGCGAGCATCCTGAGCTGTGGGGCGGCACGGTCGATCTCGGCCCACGGCCCACCGGGGACGACCTGGCCGCCGCGCTGCGCGTGGTCGCCGCGAACCCGGGCGAGGACGTCGTCGCCGTCCGCGAGGGCGGGGCCTGGGCGAACCGGCTGGTCCGCTCCGTGGGCGCGGAGGGCGCGCCGCTGCGGTGCCGGCAGGACGGGACGTATCTCGTCACGGGCGGTCTGGGCAGTCTGGGCGGGGAGATCGCCCGGTGGCTGGTGGAGCGGGGCGCGCGCCGCCTCGTGCTCGCCGGACGCAGTGGGCTGCCGCCTCGTTCGGAGTGGGACGCCGTCACCGACGAGGTCCAAGCGCGCCGCGTCGCGACGGTCCGCGGGCTCGAAGCCCTCGGGGCGACCGTGCGGGTGGTGTCCCTGGACCTGTCGGACGCCGAGGCGGCTGCCGCCGCCCTGACCCCGGACGCGCTGGGCATGCCTCCGATCCGGGGGGTGGTGCACGCGGCCGGTGTGCTCCAGGACCAGTTGGTCGACGGGCTCGACGCCGACGCCCTGGCGGCGGTGATGCGGCCGAAGGCGGGCGGCGCGCTGACCCTGCACCGGCTGTTCCCGCCGGGGAGCCTGGACTTCCTGGTCCACTTCTCGTCGTGCGGGCAGTACCTGGGTCTCACCGGCCAGGCCGCCTACGCGTCGGCCAACGCCTTCCTCGACGCCATGGCCGGGTACGACCACGCCCTCGGTGCCGTCGGCAGCATGAGCCTGGCGTGGACGTCCTGGCGGGGCATGGGCATGGCGGCCAACGCGGCCGTGGACGCCGAGCTCCAGGCGCACGGTGTCGGTGACATCACGGCGCCCGAGGCATTCGCCGCCTGGGACCTCGCCGGCCGGACCGGCGCCGCGTCCCTCGCGGTGCTGCGTACCGTGCCGCTGCCGGGCGGGGTCCGCCGTACGGGGCTGCTGCGGGACCTCGCCGAGGAGGCCCCGGCGGGCTCGGCGGGGGCCGGGGTCCGGCCGTCCGAGGAGCTGTCGGAGGAGGAGTTGCGGGCTGTGCTGCACGAGCAGACGGTCTCCGTGATCGTCAGCGAGATGAAGCTGGACCGGGCCCAGCTCGACCCCGACCGGTCGCTGCTGAAGTCGGGCCTGGACTCCGTGATGGCGATCGTCATCCGGCGCCGTCTGGAACGGCTGCTGGAGCGCAAGCTGCCGGCCAACCTGGTCTGGCACCAGCAGACGGTCACGGCCATCGTGAACTATCTCGTGACCAGTGCACGCTCCTGAGGCGCCGTTGACGCTGAACTGCCGGGTCGCGGGTGACCCGGCGGGGAGGCCGGCGGTGCTGCTCCACGCGCTGGGGAACACCGGGCGGAGCTGGGACCGGCTCGTCTCCGAACTGCTGCCCCGGGGCCGCCGATTGTTCGTGCCGGACCTGCGCGGACACGGGCGCAGCCCCCGGGCCCAGGCGTACACGTTCGAGCTGATGTACCGGGACGTGCTGTCCCTGCTGGACCGGTACCGCCTGGACGAGGTGGACCTGGTGGGCCACTCCATGGGGGGTCATGTGGCCTGGCTCATCGCCCAGCGCCATCCCGCGCGGGTCCGCAGGCTGGTGATCGAGGACACGCCTCCGCCGCCCCGGGACGCGGCGGCGCAGGCGGAGCTGTGGGCGCGGCCCGGGCCGTCCGGCGGGCAGGCGCACGTCATCTCGCTGTACCGGGAGTTCCGCGAGCTGCACCGGGCCGGAGAGCTGGACAGCGCCGCGGTGCGCCCCGTCATCGACGGCCTGCGCACGGCGGATCCCGGGTGGTGGCGGCGGCTCGCCGACGTCACCGCCGAGACGCTGGTGATCAGCGGCGGACTGTCCAGCCCGGTCCCCCGCTCGCTGCTGGCCGAGGTCGCCGAGGCGGTGCCCCGGGGGCGGCTGCTGGCCATCGACGCGGGCCACTACGTGCATCGCACCGAACCGGAGTGTTTCTGCGCCGAGGTGGCCCGTTTCCTTCGCTGACCGTGCGTCACCCGCCTTGCGGCAGGGGTGCCGTGGCGCGCCGGTAGGCCGACTCCACGACGAGCTGGACCTCCAGGGCGTCCTGGGCGCTCACCTTCGGATGTGCGGCGGGGGCGCCCGTCACCAGGTCGAAGTGGGCCGAGATCGCGGCGAGTTCGGGGCGTTGTCCGGCCGATGCGACCGTGCCGTCCGCCCGGCGCAGTTCATTGCGGCGCAGGTCGAGGACGTGGTCGCCGTCCTCGGTGGTGACGGTGACCGAGGTCTCCAGCCTGCGCGCGGCCCGGTCGATGCGCAGTGTCGCCGGTACGCCCTGGAACGACAGGTCCAGCCGGACCCGCTCCTCCACGCCCGGCGCGTCCACCTCGCACGCCTCCACGTCCGGCGGTCCGAAGACCGTCATGAGCAGGTCCAGGGCGTGCGGCCCGAGGTCCAGGAGCGCGCCCCCGCCGGCCCGTCGCGCGTCGCCGTACCAGGGTGTGCAGGCCCGCCACACCCGGTTGCCGGGGGTGGCGAAGGAGAAGTCGACGCGCTGTGCGCCGGGCCGTGCCGCGTCCGCGAACGCCTCCAGGAGCGGATGGAAGCGGAAGGGCATGTTCACCCCCAGCAGCTTCTCGGCCGCCGGGTGGGCCGCCATCCGCCGGGCCTCCTCCACCGTGGCGGCGAGGGGTTTCTCGCACAGCACCGCGATGCCGGCGTCCAGTGCCGCCAGCACCGGTTCGGCGTGGGCGTCGTTGGGCGTACAGACGCTGATCAGGTCCGGGCGCGTCTCGTGGATGAGGCGGTCGACGGAGGTGCCGGTCCACACCTGCGGGCGGTCCGCCGTCAGCGACCGGGCCCGGTCGGCGTCGGCGTCGACCAGGCCCACCAGTTCCATGGCGTCCCGCTCGTCGGCGCAGGGCAGGTGGTAGCGCTCGAAGACCCGGCCGCAGCCGACGGCCGCGTACCGGATGCGCTCGCGGGTCACCGCCTCACCCCCTCACCTGGGCGAGGGCGTGCTCGCCGCACGCCTTCGCCGTCTCGGCGACGAAGTCGGGGAAGGTGTGGCCGAGGTGTTCGCGGTCGTACGCGGTGATCATGGCGCGCAGTTCGGTCTCCAGCCGGTCGGCGAGTCCGGGCGGGTTCTCGTCCGCGAGGAGCAGTCCCGCGTTGAGGAAGGCGATCAGCAGCCCGGCGAGCCCCTGGTCCCAGCTGCGCAGTCGGCCCAGCAGGGGGCGCAGGGACGCGGCGCCGGTGCCGCGTCGGGCCCGTACGGTGTCCGCGATGCTCTGGGCGAGGAAGGGGACCTCGTTCTCCTTGCGGTCGTTGATCTCCGAGGAGACCCGGCTCCAGGCCGTCCACAGGTGTTCCACCCGCTCGTCCTCGACGCGGTAGTCGCGGCGGGCGTGCCGCAGCACTTCCCGGGCGACGCCGTCCACGCCGGGGATGTCGGGTTCCTCGTACCGCGTGGCCTTGTCGTAGATCTCGGTTCCGCGCAGGGCGATGGCCCGGTTGATCAGGAAGAACGGGTTCTCGCTCTCGTGCACCCGGGCGGCCACGATGAACTTGAGGTTCTCCCAGAGCTCGTCGAGGGTGGTGCCCGGTTCGATCATGATCCAGCCGGGTTCGAGTTCGATGCCCTCCTGTTTGAACAGGCGGGCGGCGTCGAAGTTGTACTCGACGGTGGTCCCCTTGCGGAACCGCTTCATCATGCCGGGCGACCCGCTCTCCATGCCGAGGAGGGCCAGGTCCATGCCGGCCCGGCGCAGGGTGCGCAGCGCCTCCCGGTCGATGAGGCCGGTGTCGACGCGGAACTCGCAGTGGAAGGTGAGCTTCAGGCCCCGGCGGAGGATCTCCTCGGCGAAGCCGACGGCGTGGTGGTAGCCCTCTTGGAAGGCGCCGCCGAAGTTGTCGTCGTTGAACCACAGGAACCGGGTGCCGAACTCCCGTTGCAGGTACTCGATCTCGTCGACCGCGTCCCCCACCGGCCGGACCCGCCAGGGCCCGTCCACCACTCCGGGCTGCCGGGGCGCGTAGCAGAAGGTGCACTTGGCGTGGCAGCCACGGCTCGTGTACGTGGACGCGCGCGGTGTGGGGATGCCGTTCTTGCGGTGATGGACCAGCAGGTCCCGGGCCGGCCAGGGCTCGTTGGCGAGGTCGGGGAGTTTCGGCGGGCCGCTGCTGCGGACCCGGCCCTCCTGCCAGAACCACAGCCCCGGCACACCGTGCCAGTCACGGCCGGCCGCGAGGCACTCCATCAGCCCTTCCACCGTCAGCTCGCCCTCACCGAAGGCCACACAGTCCGCCTCCGGGATGCGCTCGGCTATCAACTTGGCGTTGTACGTGCAGAACGCCCCGCCGATCGCCACGAACACCGACGGATCGGCCTCACGCACACACCGCAGCAACCGCACCGCATCGACGATGTGCAGGTCGTACATGATGCTGATCCCGACGAACTTCGGCCGCTCACGCCGGATCAGATCCGTGATCACCTCGTCGCTCGGATTACGCCCGTGCAGGTTCAGCGCCCGCACCGAGTATCCGCACGACCTCAGGTGACCGGCGATGCAGGCCACTCCCAGGTTCTCCCGGACGCGCTTGTAGAACAGGCGCATCGCGGGGTCGAGGGACAGGTACTCCTCGTCGTTGATCAGGACGTTCTGGTTGTTCAGGCTCGCGGCGCCGGTGGGGATCTCCCGGGGGGTCAGCAGGACCACATCCGCCATGACCGGTCTCCTCTCTCGTCTTCATGTGCGCGTCCCGACACCGGCCGGGTCAGCCGGCCATGACCTGCTCTCCGCACAGCCTCTTGGTCTCTTCGACGAACACCTGGTAGGTCTCGCCCAGTACCCTGCGGTCGTAGGCGTCGACCAGCGTGCGCAGCTCGGCTTCGAGCCGTTCGGCGAGCCGTGGCGGGTTCTCGTCCGCGAGGAGCAGCCCGACGTTGAGGAAGGCCACCAGCAGGTCCGGCAGGCCGTCGGCCCACCCGCGCAGCCGGCTGAGCAGCGGGCGCAGCCCCTGCTCCCCCCGGGCCCTGCGCGCCCTGGTGGCGTCGACGATCATCTGGGCGACGAAGGGCAGTTCCTCCTTGCGGTTGGCGACCTCCGCGCTCACCGTGCTCCAGGCCGTCCACACGTCCTCGACCCGGGGGTCCGGGATGCGGTACTCCCGGCGGGCCTCCAGCAGGACGTCCCTGGCCGGTCCCTCGACGCCCGGGAGTTCCGGCGGAGTCGGATCGGCGATCTTGTCGTACATCTCCGTGCCGCGCAGGGCGATGGCGCGGCTGATGAAGGAGAACGGGTTCTCGCTCACGGCGATGTCGGCGGCCACGATGAACTTGAGGTTCTCCCAGAGTTCGTCGAGGGTGGTGCCCGGTTCGACCATGATCCAGCCGGGTTCGAGTTCGATGCCCTCCTTCTTGAACAGGCGGGCGGCGTCGAAGTTGTACTCCACCATGGTTCCCTTGCGGAACCGTTTGGCCATCGTCGGGGCCCCGGTCTCCATGCCGAGCAGCGCGGAGGCCATGCCGGCCCGGCGCAGGGTGTTCAGGGCCTCCCGGTCGATGAGGCCGGTGTCGACGCGGAACTCGGAGTGGAAGGAGATGTCCAGCCCCCGGCGGAGGATCTCCTCCGCGAAGCCGACGGCGTGGTGGTAGCCCTCCTGGAAGGCGCCGCCGAAGTTGTCGTCGTTGAACCACAGGAACCGGGTGCCGAACTCCCGTTGCAGGTACTCGATCTCGTCCACGACGTCGACCGGCGAGCGGACCCGCCAGGCGTTGCCCGCCGTGACGCCCGGCGCCCGGGGCACGTAGCAGAAGGTGCACTTGGCGTGGCAGCCACGGCTGGTGTAGGTCGACGCCACCGGTGTGGGGATGCCGTTCTTGCGGTGGTGCACGAGCAGGTCCCGGGCCGGCCAGGGCTCCTGGGTGAGATCGGGAAGTTTGGGCGGGCCGCTGCTGCGGACCCGGCCCTCCTGCCAGAACCACAGCCCCGGCACACCGTGCCAGTCACGGCCGGCCGCCAGGCACTCCATCAGCCCTTCCACCGTCAGCTCGCCCTCGCCGAAGGCCACACAGTCCGCCTCCGGGATGCGCTCGGCTATCAGCTTGGCGTTGTACGTGCAGAACGCCCCGCCGATCGCCACGAACACCGACGGATCGGCCTCACGCACACACCGCAGCAACCGCACCGCGTCCACGATGTGCAGGTCGTACATGATGCTGATCCCGACGAACTTCGGCCGCTCACGCCGGATCAGATCCGTGATCACCTCATCGCTCGGATTACGCCCGTGCAGGTTCAGCGCCCGCACCGAATAACCGCACGACCTCAGGTGACCGGCGATACAGGCCACCCCCAGGTTCTCCCGGACCTTCTCGTAGAAGAGGCGCATCGCCGGGTCCAGGCGGAGGTACTCCTCGTCGTTGATCAGGACGTTCTGGTTGTTGACACTGGAGAACCCGGTGAGGATCTCCCGGGGTGTCATCAGCACCGCGTCAGCCATCCGTACCCCACTCCCTGCGCCCGGCCGCGCCTCCCGTCAGGAGGAACGCGGCGTTGTTGCCGCCGAACCCGAAGTTGTTCACCAGCACGGAGCGAATCCCGTCACAGGGCTCCGGATCGCGCAGTACCCGCACATGCCGCGCGTCGAGGGGCTTGCGCAGCCCGGGGGTTCCCGGAAGCACCTGGTGGCGCAGGGCCCGGACCGCCGCCACGACGCCGGGGAACACCGAGGCGTGCAGCAGGTGGCCGGCCGCCCCCTTGTACGAGCTGACCGGGACACCCCGCCAGTCGTGCTCGGCGCCGATCTGGTCCAGGGCCAGCAGTTCGGCCTCGTCGCCCTGCCGGGTGCCGGGGGCGTGGCCGTGGACGTAGTCGACGGTGGTGAGGCCGGCCATGGCCAGCGCGTCGCGCATGCACGCGGCGCCGATATGCGCGTTGAGCCGGCTGACGCCCTGTCCCGCGACCCGGCAGGAGATCCCGCTGAGCGTCGCCAGGGGCGTCTGGCCACGGGCCGCCGCGCGCTCGGCGGTCTCCAGCACGATCACTCCGGCGCCCTCTCCTATGGTGACGCCGGAGCGGTGCTCGTCGAACGGGCGGGCGGCGGTCGTGCTCGTCGCGCGCAGCACGTCGAGGCAGGCGTAGTCGTAGGCGTTGAGGGACGACACCCCGGTGACGACGGCCGTGTCCGCCAGGCCGCACAGCAGCCATTCGCGTGCCATGGCCAGTCCGAAGGCGCCCGAGGCGCAGGCGTGGGCCAGCAGTACCGCGTCCGGCGGGGCGACGCCCGATCCGTCCGCGTCCCAGTCGGGCTCCACCGCGATCTCGTCGATCCGGGGGGCGCCGGCGACCTGCGGGAGGTGCGGGACGACCCCGGCGGACACGAGCAGGGTCCGGCCCGGCAGTTCGTCGAGTCCCGCCTCCCGCAGCGCCTCCGAGCGCGCCCGCTCCAGCAGCGCACGGCGTGTCGGGTGCCCGGGGGGCGCCTGGACCCGTGTCTGGCACACGGTTCTGCTGCGGAAGCGGGACGCGTCGAACCGGGTCAGCTCGGACAGTTCCCGTCGGCCGTCCAGCAGGCCCTGCCAGAACGCGGTCCCTCCGTCGCCGAAGGCGGTGACCAGGCCGGTGCCGGAGACGACCACGGACGGTTCGCCGGGTTCGCCGGTCCGGGAGGCGCGGGCGCCGTCGGCGGCGGTCACGGGGACGGCCGCGACCCGGTAGCCGTCCTCGTGCTCGGCCTGTACGACCTCGCACACGACCATCGCCTCGTGCAGTCCGGCGGCGAGGGCGCCCCACGCCCAGCGCACCGCCTGGAGGGTGGCCGCGCGCGGGCTGATCAGCACATGGCCCGTCCCGTTCCAGCCGGTGGCCCGCGCCAGCTCCTGGAGCAGTTGCGCCGGTTCCGGGGTCATGGCCTCGGACGGCCGTAGCCTGCGGCCCCCCGCCTCGGCCTCCACGCACCGGCCGACGTACTGAGAGGTGGCCGCCACGCAGTAGTCGGTGGCCGCCATGAGCACGGGGACACCGGCGCGCAGGGCGGCGGGCAGGTGGTCGAGCGCGGTGGACAGCACGTCGACGAAGGCGGCGGGCAGGGACTCTCCGGCGGCGAGGACGGACAGGTCCCGCCGGGAGCGCAGTGCCTCCAGCGACCGGGGCGCCGTTCCGCCCACGATCACCGTGCCTGCCGTCGGGTGCGTCATGACACCGCCGTTCCGGGTGCCAGTGCGGGGCCGAGTCTCGCGGCCAGCTCGTCGAGGGAGAGGCGGCCGGTGAGGAAGGGGCCGACGTCCGCGAGGCGCGGGTCGCCGTGCCGGTCGGCGACGCGCCGCCAGAACCTCGGCAGGAGGTCGCCGGTGTCCCGGCGGGCCGTCGGCAGGTGGTACGCGGTCGCGTCGAGCAGGCCGAAGGCGGTGCCCTCGGCGGCGAGCCGCAGTCCCAGTTCGAGGTCCTCGCCGCCCCACAGCTGTCCGTAGTGCTCGTCGAAGCCTCCGACTCCGTCGAACACCGTGCGCCGGACGCTGGTACTGGTGCCGATGCAGCTCAGCCAGCGCAGCGGGGCGTACGCGGGTGACCGTGTCACCTGCCGGGCGGTCCGTTCGATGAACGAGCGGCGTGGCCCGAGCAGGGGGACGGCGGAGTCGAGGCCGGCGACGGTGGCGGGGTCGATCATGCGGCCCCGGGCGCCGATCAGGGCCGTTCGCAGGGGCCGGGGGTCGGGCGTCAGCGCGAACGCGGACAGATCGGTGACGGCGCCGTGCACCACGGTGTCACCGGCCGCCTCCCGGTGGGCCGCGAGGTGCGCCGCCAGGAGCCCGGGGGTGGCCAGGGTGTCGTCGTCGAGGAAGAGCAGGAGTTCCCCGCGTGCCAGCCGGGCCCCGGTGTTGCGGGCGCGGGCCACCCCGCGCCCGCCCGTGGTGGCCTGGCGGACCGGCAGGCCCGGGGGAAGGGCGGACAGCACCTCTTCCACCGCGCCGCGCTCCGGTGCGTCGTCGACCAGGACGACCTCGAACCGCTCACGGTCAAGGGTCTGGTGTCCCAGGGCCGTCAGGGCGAGCAGGAGCCGGGTGGTCCGGTCGCGGGTCGGTACGACCACGCTGACCGCCACGGCTGCCGGTGTCATGGCCGTCGTCACGTCAGGGAGGGGCTCTCGCCGGCCTTCTGCTGGAGGATGTAGGAGGCGAGGCCCTCGATGGAGAAGAGGGTCTCCTCCGTCAGGTCCTCGTCCTCGAAGACGACATCGAACTTCTCCTCAAGGATCAGCAGGTACTCCAGGGCGTCCAGCGAGCTGAACCCGTACTGGTCCACGAGGCTGGCGTCGCCCTCCTGGGGGGTCGGCCGGTGCTCGCCCTTGGTCATGCCCGCCGCTATCTCGTGGAGCTCCCGAATCAGCCCGGCGCGGTCCATCGTCGTGTCTCCCGTGGTGAAGGATCTCGGTCAAACCTTGGTGAACTGTTCGTCGAGCTGCTGCTCGGTCAGCCCGCGGAAGCGGTCCATGCGGAAGTAGTGCTGGAGGTCACCGCCGAATTCGGTCCGGTAGTAGAAGTCAGCGGTGTGGCGCTCCGGTTCCGTGCTCACCGTCTCCCCGCGCCGCAGCGCGGCGATCAGCCGGGGCACGGGGTGGGTGAACTCCGTGTCGCTGCGCAGGTACCAGCTCTCGCCGTACTTGCTGACGACCGGGAGGTCCTCCTCGGGGCCCGATCCGTCGGGCAGCCGGCGGACGGGCTGGCACAGCAGGTCGTAGCGGAACACCTCGTCGAGGACCGGCAGCAGGTGCTCGGGCAGCGCGGGGCGCATGGCCTCCTCCCACCACTGCCGCAGCAGCCGCTTGGTGAGCAGTCGCCAGACGTTGGGGTCGACGAGTTCACTGGCGGAGTTCGCCGGCCTGGCCACCGCGCACAGCTCCCTGGCGTCGGGGTCCTCGCTCTTGTCGACCCAGTCGGAGAAGCTGAGGAGCACCTGTGACTGGGGGACGCCGGCGAGCGAGCGCAGGGCGACCCAGATGTTGTGCAGGAACAGGCTCCGGGCCAGGACGCGGTTCCAGCAGATGAAGCGGAGCATGCGCTCGTTGTCCGCGAGCGTCATCGTCCGGTGGGAGAGCACGTAGTCGAAGTCGTCCTGCTCGCCGCGCACGGTCACCAGTCCGTGCTGTTCGCGCTTGTCGTGGTATTCGGTGTTCGGCAGCAGCATCAGCGGGTGGACCGCGATGAACGGCGTGTGCTGTGCCGCGCGGTCATAACCGTCCAGGAACGATTCGACCGTCTCGCCCGGTGCCCCCCAGATCAGTTCCAGGTACGGGGTGATGCCGTGATCGGTCAGCCAGGCGACGAGGCTTTCCCAGTCGTTCAGCTTCATGTTCCGCCGGCGCATGAGATCCAGCACCGAGTCGTCCATCGTCTGGAGGGCGAGGATGAAGGCGCTGTGCATCCCGGACTGTTTCATCTTCTCCATGATGCGGTAGAAGCCGGGTGACTTGTTCTTGGCCCAGGAGGTTTCCAGCCGCTTCGGGAACCCGTACTTGCGGCGCACCCGGAGCATGTCGTCCAGGAATTCCTCGTCCTGGCGCATGAGTCCGAAATTGGAGTCGGCGAGCATCAGGATATCCGCGCCGTGCCGCCCCAGGACTTCGAGTTCCTCGCGCAGCCGCTCCCGGGAGAACGCCCGGATCTTCTGCCCGGTGGCGCCTCCCCAATAACAGAAGGCGCACTTGTACGGGCACCCCCGGTTCGTTTCCATCAGCGCGTAGTCGTAGCGGAAGCCGCCCTTTTTGTCGACCAGTGGAATCGCGCCGGTCAGAATGGGGGACGGCAGGATCTCCAGGTCCTGGATGCGCTCGCGTTCGGGGGTGGTGACCAGGTTCCCGTCGGCCTCGCGGAAGGAGATGCCGCCGATCTCGTGGAGTTCGCCGCGCTGGGCGCCGTCGAGGTAGCCGTTCAGCAGGTCGCGGAAGATCAGCTCTCCCTCGCCGTTCACCACCACGTCGACCTGGGGGAACATGCGGAAGACCCGCTCGGCCTGGTAGGCGACGTGGTTGCCGCCGAAGACGACCCAGCCCTGCGGGTTCATCTGCTTGAACGTCTCCGCGAGGGTTCCGAAGGCGCGGAAGTTCCAGCCGAGGACGGAGAAGCAGAGGATGTCGGGGCAGCCGTCCCGGATCAGGTCCCGGGCCATGGCGTTCAGGCCGGCGTCGCCCGGATAGTTCCTGATGGAGATGTCCATGCGGCGTCGAATGCGGTCGTCCGCGTCGGCATAGGCCTTGAGGTAGCCGATCGCCAGAGGCATGGAGGCAGCGGAATTCCCCCAGACTCCTTGTTGAACCAGCAGTACGCGAGTCTCCATTCCCCTGCCTCGTCCTCTGAGTCGCCCGACAGGTCAAATCGCACTTTGAGGCTACAGGAGAAGATCTCCGACGCAATGGCGCATCCGGAACCGGGCCGTCGGCGTGGCCTATTCCCTGCGTTTACCATCCGTTCGGCCCTGTCGACGGCCTGATGACGGCCACCGCCCGGGTCCGGTTCCGCCGCTCACGGCACCTTCGGAAAAATGGGCGCTGACATGCGAACTTCGTCGGCGCGGGCCCGGCCGCCGCCGAATTCCGGAGACGGCCTCCGGATGTAACGCGCGAACCGAAACGAATGACCGAAAGCTATCGTCCCGGTGGTTACCCAGGGCAATCGTGATCATTAGAGCACGGTATTTTCGGCCACCCGTCCCCCCATTTTCTGCCTCTTCGGATCACGCCCTGGGCACACCTGGAGGTGATCTGTATGCTCCGGCCCTATGGCGTCTGTCATTCGTCACCACGGGCTCGGAGTCATCGGAGTTATCGGAGTTACATGACGGAGATTCCTGACACGTGGTACCCGACGGTCCTGCCGCACGTGGAAACAGTGGACGGGAAACTGCGTTTCCTGGGGCACCGGGTCGAGGGGTACGGCCGTCTGCCGGACCGTGCCGCCACCCTGCTGTCCCGCTGCGACGGCAGCCGTCCCCTCGCCGGGTTCCCCGAGGCGGACCGCGAGACCATCGGCCGGTGGCATCGGCACGGCCTGCTGCTCATGGCGCCCCCGCTCCCGCCCGGCCCCCCGGCCACCGAACCCCCGGTGATCGTGTCCCCGCATCCGGACGACGCCGCGCTGGCCCTCGGCGGGACGGTGGCCCGGCAGAGCGCCCGGTTCCTCGACGTCTTCAGCGTCGAGACCTGGACCAAGGACCCGTACTACGCCGAGCGCCCGGCGCTGACCCAGCGTCTGCTGCTGGACGAGGAGGGCGTCGCCGCCCGTGTGCTGCGCGCCCGGGTGGAGCTGCTGGGCTTCGTCGACGCCGCCGACCGCGACCTCAGACGGGACCGGTTCTTCACCGACCCGGCCTGGTCCGACGGGTCCGTACGGGAGGAACCTCAGCTCTTCGACGCCCTCACCGAACGCCTCGCCCCCCTGTTGGAGGGCGTCGGCCCGGTCTACGCGCCCCTCGGCGTCGGCGGCCACGTCGACCATGTCGCCTGCCGGGAGGCGGTGCTCGAACTGGCCCGGACCGGCCGGCTCGGCGCGGCGCGGGTCGCCTTCTACGAGGACCAGCCGTACTCCCTGTTCTCCTCCGCGGAGGAGACCGCGAAGAACCTCGGCGCGCGCCTGGCCGGGCAGGGACTCGGCGGGCTGCGCCCCGAGCTGCTGCCCGTGGACGACGAGGCGCTGCTCACCAAGTGTGAGGCGCTGGGCGCTTACCGTATCCAGGTACGCAAGGGCATCATCCAGCGCATCCGCCGGCACGGCGTGCGCCTGGCGGAGGGCTCCGGGTTCCCGGCCGCCGAGCGGATCTGGCTGATGCGTCCCCCGACAAGCGACCGCGGCCCCGCCGCTCTGTGAAGGGTTTCCTCCATGTACGTACTGGCTCAGTCCCTGACACCGGCAGACCTGGAGGTGCTCGCGGAGGCATGTGCCGAAGTGGGCATCGCCCTGCATGTCACGGACCCCGCGACGGGCCACGCCCCGCCGCCCGGCGCGCTGCTGGTCTCCTTCCACCGGGTCGCCGCCGCCCGGCCGGACGACCTGTCCGTGGCGGACCTCAAACGCCGGGGCGGTTACGCCGTCGCCGTGCTGGACAGCGTCTCCGCCACCGAGGTCCTGGCGGCGGTCACCGCCGGCTACGGCTTCACGCTGGCCAGTCCCCTGCGGCGGCCCAGGCTCGTGGAGACCCTCAGCTATCTCAAGACGGTCACGCCGTCCGAGAACACCCAGGTGCTCACGCTCGCGAACGGCTCGCTGAACTCCGCCGCGAAGTCGTTGCCCGTGACCGACGCCGAGGCGGGGCTGCTGCGCCTGCTGTCCGGCCGGCCGGGCCAGATCGTCTCCCGCGAGGAACTCAGCGAGGCCACGGGCGGGGAGGACGTGAACAAGGTGACCTCGGTCCTGAAACAGAAGTTCCTGGACATCGACTCCGGCGCGAAGCTCCTGAAGATCCCGCACCTGGGCTTCCGCCTGGTCGGCACGGTCCACGAGGGGGCCAGCTGATGCGGGCCGTGGTGATCACCGGCGCCCCGGGCGTGGGCAAGACCCGGCTGGGACACCAGCTGGTGACGCGGTACGGCATGCCGGCCGCCGCGATGGACTGCGATCCCATCGTCCACCCCTGGAACGGCGGCGAGGAGGTGTACGACCTGATGGCCTCGACCGTACGCGCGGCCCTGCCCGTCTACCGGGAGTGGGGTGCCCGCGTCGTGATCGTCACCGGGGTGGTCCTCGCGGGCCGTGCCTACGAACGCTTCCAGAAGGTGTTCGAGGAACTCGGCGCGGAGGCGGTCTACTACGGCCTGCGGGCGGACCCTGAGGCGCTGGCCGCCCGGATCGAGAGCGACGCGGGCGGCCGGCTGTTCGTGGAGGGCCGGCTGGCGGAGCGCCACCTCGACGCGGAGGTGCCGGACGTGCCCGGCGTCCGGCTGGTCGACACCACGCACCTGACGCTGACGGAGGTCGCCGACGCGGTCGCGGCCCTGGAACGCGCCGACCTCGGGCCGACGGTCACCGGATGACCGGGGGCTGACCCGTGGGCCGCCCCCGGTGTCGATCACTGGAAGCGGCCCACCGCCAGGCCCTCGCCGTCGCAGCGCACCGAGAGGACGAAGCCGTAGTAGTGGGTGGCACCGATCCGCGTGACGTACTCCCGGACCTCGTCGCCGAGCGGGCCGGTGAGCTGCTGTTCCTCGTCGCGGGGTGCGAAGGCGGGCCAGCGCGGGGGTGTGGAGGGCCGCAGCAGCAGCCGTCCGAAGACCCCCAGGCGGCACAGTTCGGCTTCCAGTTCCGGGACGAAGAACGGCCCGCGCTCGTCCCCGTAGGCCGCGGCCTGGAGCAGCGCCTCGCCTTCCCGGGTGAGGAGTCCGGGGACCTGGCGCAGGAGTTCCCAGAAGAACTCCAGGCCGTCAAGACCCGCCTCGCCGGCCAGCCAGCCGAGCGAGCCGCGGCGCAGCGGGAGGCAGGGCGGGTTGGAGACGACCAGGTCGAACCGGGAGTCCAGCGACAGGGACATGATGTCCCCCTCGACGGCGGTCAGCCGGTCCCCCAGCCCGTTGATGTGGGCGTTGACCGTCGCGGCGGCCGTGCACTCCGGGTTGACGTCGACCGACAGCACCTCGGCGCCGTTGCGGGCCGCCGACAGTCCGAGGATGCCGGTGCCGCATCCCAGGTCCAGGGCCGACCGGGCACCTCGGCGCGCCGCCACCAGCCGGGAGAGCGTCATCGAGTCGGTGCCGACCCAGGGCGCGTACGAGCCGGTGTCCCGGCCCGCCGCCCGCCAGGCGGCCAGCAGCGACATGCCCTCGCCTCGGACCAGGCAGTAGTCGGCCGAGATCTTCCCCGACTCCTCGGAGAGCACCCGGGCGCGGAGCAGCAGGTCGAGCAGGGGTGCGGGGACCTCGGAGCGGACGTCGGACTCCGCCACCTGCTCCCCGAAGACGAACAGGGAGGACAGGACCGACTCGGCGGCCAGGCTGGTGGAGATCGCCGCCAGGGTCTCGGGGTTGCGCCACGGCGCCAGCTCACCGAGCCAGTCCCCGGCGAGCGTGAGCAGATCATGCTGGGGGAGCGTGAGAAGCCTCTCCAGGCCGGCACCCGTGAAATCGTCGTCGGACATCCCATCCACGGAAATCATTACGTCTCCTCGTGGCCTCGGTATGCTCTGGGGTCTTCTGGCATTCCGCCGCCCACGGGGGTCAGTGGGACGACGGTTCCCCGGCCGGCTCGAAGACCGGCGTGAACGCCGATTTCAGCTCGCGTAGCCGTTCCAGAGCGCGGGGTCCGGCGTACGGGGCGCAGCGCGCGATTTCCTGCTCGGAGATGTTCCCGAACAGATAGAGGTTGACCACGTCGATCGGTCCGGTGCAGCTCTTGCAATACGGGAAGCGCGGCCGGGGCTGCATGAACATATCGTAGTGCTGGTGTTTCCCGAACTGTTCGTGGATGAGTTCGGGATTCTCCTTTATGTTGCCCATGGGTTTGAGCCAGGCATAGGGGCAGCAGGAGACGTCTCCCTGTCCGAAGAGTTGCATCGTGGTGGCCGTCGCGTAACACCGCAGAGTGCGGACGCCGGTGCTCAGCTGATTCCCGATGTGTTCCACGAAGGCCCGTGGGGGAAGTACCTCGGACAGTTCGTCGTAGCGTTCGAGGAGTGGCGCGAAATGGTCGCCGAGGGGCGGTGCGTGGGTGGTCCTGGTCTCGCCGCGCACCGGGAAGAAGTAGAGCATCACGCCGCGCCCGTACCGCTCCAGCAGGAACTCGGCGAAATCCGCCTGGCCGGTGGCGTTGACGTCGCTGATCACCGACTGGATCTCGATGGGGATGCCCAGCTCCACCGCGTGGTCCAGGTGGCGCATGATGACGTCGAAGAGCTTGTGCTGCTTCGGCGGCAGCCGGTGGCTGTTCATCTCCAGGGTGTGGCCGTCGAGGGAGAGGCACAGCTGGACGTTGCCCAGCTCGGCGAGCGCCTCAAGCCGGTGCGGTGTCAGGAAGGCGCCGTTGGTGATGACCTGGACGACCTCGTACTTCTCGCTGCACTCCGCGACGAACTCGGTGGAGCCTTTCAGCCAGAAGAACTCGCCGCCGCTCAGGCGCATGATGGGGCTGTCCACCTGGCGGTGGTAGGCGTCGAGGATCTCGTGCCAGTCCGCTCGCCGGTCGGTGGTCAGGCGCAGGCGGGCGTCCGGGACCGCCATGAGGAGGTTGAAGTCCTCGGTGAGGCAGTAGGAGCACCGCATCTGGCACAGCTGTTCCTCGATGACCATGTCGTTCATCAGGAGTTTGAGACGGTCCTGCCCATCGCGATTCGCGAACATCGCATCACGATATTGACTCTTCAGGGCCATGCCTATCACCGCACCCAGGTCGTATTCGCGCACGACTCTTCCGTTGGGCGACGATCCTAACTTCACCTTCAAGACAGGGGCAATGAAGGTTACCGAGGGCGTTGCCGTTCGGCCGGAAGTCGACTTGATCCGGCCCGAGGATGGCTCATATCCGCCTGCTGACTGACTCGTTGCGACCGGGTAACCTTACGCCCCACGTACTCGCCAAATCCGCAGACCTGCACCGGGAGTAAGGACGGCAGTATGCTCGCTCTGGGGCTCGGCGGTTCCAACCACGATTTCTCTGCCTGTCTCGTCGAGAACGGCGAGATCGCCGTCGGTATTGAAGAGGAGCGGCTGCGGCGCCGCAAATACGCGGTCAATGTGAATTCGCTGGCGAACCAGTGCTGGCGATACTGCCTGACGACACACGAGGTGCGTCTCGCCGACGTGGACGCGATCGTCGCGGACGACACCCTGCTGCCCAGCTGTTATTTCCCGTTCCGCAGCCGGACGACGCTCATCCGCCACCACCTGGCGCACGCCGCCAGCGCCTTCCTCCCCTCGCCCTTCCCCGAGGCCGCGGTCCTCGTGGTCGACGGGGCCGGCAGCCTCTTCGAGGGCCAGGGCGTCGAGACCATGACCATGTCGGTCGGCAACGGCACGGAGATCACCGAGATCTCCAAGGTGTACGGGACCAACTGGAGCACCGACGGCCTGCGGGAGGCCCGGGTCTACCAGGCCGGGGACAGCGACCACTCGCTGGGCTTCATGTACAAGGCGGTCAGCAGGGCCATCGGCTTCACCCTCTACGAGGAGGGCCCCTGGTACCTGACCGAGGACGGCAAGACCATGGGGCTGGCGCCCTACGGGAGCGACCGCTACCGGGCGGAGTTCCGGCGCCACCTCGCCCTGCTGCCGGAGGGCCGCTTCGAGCTGCACCTCAAGGACGGCGGGCTGCTGGACTTCGTCGAGCACGCCCTGGACGGCCTTGAGGGGGACGAGCGCTTCGCGCGCGGCGCCGACCTCGCCTGGGCCGCCCAGGACCTGCTGGAGACCGCCGTCCTGCACGCCGCCGGCTGGCTGCACCGGGAGACCGGTCTCACCCGCCTGTGCCTGGCGGGCGGTGTCGTCCTCAACTCGGTCGCCAACGGCAAGATCCTGCGGCACACGCCGTTCACCGACGTCTTCGCCCAGCCCGCCGCGGGCGACAACGGCTGCGCGGTCGGCTGCGCCTACTACGGCTACCACGTCCTCGGCGAGCAGCCCCGGCCGCGTGGTCCGAAGGCCCCGCGCACGGCACCCCGGCCGCAGCGCCACACCTACCTCGGCCGCCGGTACACCGACGAGGAGATCCAGCGCGCGCTCGACGCCTCGGGCCTGCCCCACCGCCGGGTGGAACGGCCGGCCCGGCTGGCCGCCGGCCTGCTGCCGCAGGGCGCGCTCATCGGCTGGTTCACCGGGGGCTCGGAGTTCGGGCCGCGCGCCCTCGGCCACCGCAGCATCCTCGCCGACCCCCGCCGCGCGGAGATGAAGGACATCCTCAACAGCAAGGTCAAGCACCGCGAGGCGTTCCGACCGTTCGCCCCCGCCGTCCTGGCCCACCGGGCCGCCGAGTACTTCGACCTCGGCATCGAGTCGCCGTACATGCTGCTCGTCGCGCCGGTGCGGGACGACAAGCGCCAGGAGGTGCCGGCCATCACCCACGTGGACGGCACGGCGCGGGTCCAGACGCTGACGCCGGAGGCGAACGGCGCCTTCTACGAACTGGTGGAACGGTTCGGCGAACTCACCTCCGTACCCGTGGTGCTCAACACCTCCTTCAACGACCGCGGCGAGCCGATCGTGGAGACCCCCGAGCAGGCGCTGGCCTTCTTCGGGCCGAGCCAGCTCGACTACCTCTTCCTGGAGGACTTCGTGGTGGCGCACAGCGCGACGGACCTCGACACGGTGACGGAGGCGGGCGCGTGACGGGCGCCCCGGGGATGCGGTACGAGACCTGGCGGGCCCTCGCGCTGTGGGGCGACGAGGAGGAGGCCGCCGCCCTGGAGGTGATCCGGTCACGGTCGCTGTTCCGTTACTACGGGCCGGACCTGGGCCACCGGACCGACCGGTTCGAGGCCGCGTTCTCCGAGACAGCCGGGGTCGCGCACACCGTCGCCGTGTCGTCGGGCACCGCCGCGCTCACCGCCGCGATGATCGGCCTCGGGATACCGGCCGGGGCCGAGGTGATCGTGCCCGCCGTGACCTTCGTCGGCAGCGTCGGCGCCGTCGTCGCCGCCCGTGGCGTCC
This sequence comes from Streptomyces saintjeani, assembly GCF_055409605.1. NCBI lineage: Bacteria > Bacillati > Actinomycetota > Actinomycetes > Kitasatosporales > Streptomycetaceae > Streptomyces > Streptomyces saintjeani. The sequence goes on from NZ_CP189624.1 coordinate 303,260, forward strand.
CCGTCTTCGCCGAGGTCGACGACTCGCTGACCCTGGACCCCGCGCTGCTGGAGGAGCGGATCACCGAGCGGACCTGGGGGGTCATGCCGGTGCACCTGGGCAATGTCGCCGCCGACATGGAGCCCGTCCTGGAGGTCGCGCGGCGACGCGGACTGCGGGTGATCGAGGACGCGGCCCAGGCCGCCGGCGTCCGGTACCGGGGACGGCCCGTGGGCAGCCTCGGCGACGCGGGCGCGTTCAGCTTCCAGCTCGACAAGAACATCACCGCCGGCGAGGGCGGCGCGGTCACCACGGCCGACGCCGACGTGTACGACCGGGTGGCCCGGTACCAGGACCAGGGCGGCCAGTTCACCACCGCCAAGGGCGCGACGCGCGGGAGCGGCGACGGCCCGCCGTTCGTCGGCGTCAACCTGCGCATGACCGAGCTGACCGCGGCCGTCCTGTCCGCACAGCTCCCCCGGCTGGCCCCCATGTGCCGGCGGCTGCGGGACGTGGCACGCCGGGTACGCGGCGAGGTCGCCGATCTGCCGGTCCGCTGGCGGAGGCTGCCGGACGAGGAGGGGTCGGGCGGCGACCTCACGCTGTTCCTCGACTCCCGGCTCCAGGCGCGTGCCTTGGTCGCCGACCTGAACGCCGCCGGCATCCCGGCCCACACCATGTACCAGGGGCAGCCGGTCACGGCCAACCGCGCCGTACGGGAGGGCCGGACACCCTGGGGCGTGGAGTGGGAGCGCCCTGCGCGCTACCGGATCAGCGAGGGGCTCCTCGGCCGCTCCGTCACCATCGGGCTGGGCGCCGCCATGACCGACGAGGACGTCGACGCCGTCGTCACCGCCTTCCGCAAGAGCTACCAGGACGTCACCGCGGCCAGCTGAACGATCCCGGCCGTCCGTCACCGACACGAGCGGAGCGACATGTCCCTGTACGACATCCCCGTCCGCACCCTCGCCGGGGAGCCCGGTGACCTGAGCCCCTATCGGGGCAAGGTCCTTCTCGTGGTGAACGTGGCCTCGCGGTGCGGGCGCACGCCGCAGTACGCGGCGCTCGAAGAACTGCACCGGCGCTACGGACCTCGCGGGTTCACCGTCCTGGGCTTCCCCTGCAACCAGTTCGGGCAGCAGGAGCCGGGCACCTCCGAGGAGATCCAGGAGTTCTGCTCGACCACGTACGACGTCACCTTCCCGCTCTTCGAGAAGGTGGACGTGAACGGTACGCGACGGCATCCGGTCTACGAGATCCTCACCGCCGCCCACGACGAACGCGGGGTGGGCGGGGACGTCGAGTGGAACTTCGAGAAGTTCCTCGTCTCGCCCGACGGCTCGGTGATCCAGCGCATCGGGTCGCGCGTCAAGCCGGACGCCCCTGACGTCATCGCCCGGATCGAAGCGCTGCTGCCGTCCTGACGCCGAAGCCGTCGGACCGGGCTCCGGCGTCAGGGTTCGGTCAGTGCCGGCGGAGAGCCAGGCGGATCGCCCGCTCCACGTGGACCGCCGTGTTGGCGTGTCCCGCGGCGTTGGGGTGGATCATCGTGGCGTGCTTGTCGATGGGAGCGCACTCCACGCCCGTGCCGGGGAACGTGGTGGGCCAGTAGTCGGCGGCGTCGCCGCAGATCCCTTCCATCCACTTGGTGCCCTCGGGCTGACAGACGTCGTGGCCCTCGCTGGACGAGAAGACGTTGACGTAGCGGTCACCGAAGGACGCCGAGGCCCGCTGGAGCGTCCTGTTCAGCGGCTTGAGGACGTCGTCGCGGAGCCAGTCGATGTCGGCGTGGGTGGTCGTGCCGAGTCCGGTGAGGGACCCTCGGGCACAGGCGCTGCCCCGGGTCGGCATGATGGTCGGGTAGCCGATGTTGATCACCTTGGCGTTGGGCGCGGCCCGGTGCACCTCGGCCAGCATCTCGACGTACTCGTTCTGGACCCGGGCGAGCCTCTCCCCGACGCTCTCCACCCCTGCGGGCGGGTCGGTGAAGTACGCGCGGCAGGACTGGTCGACCGCGCCCAGTTCGAGGCACTTGGGGAAGATGTCGCCGAAGGGCAGGCTGTTGCCGCCGATGGCGATGGTGACGATGTCGGTCCCGGCGTCGAGCCCGGCCCGCTCGATCTGCGTGTCCACCGCGGGCCAGCCGCCGGGCGGGGTCTCGACCGGGCTGATCGGCGTCTGCCTGACCTTGGCGATGTTCGCGATGACGGCGCTGCTGCACGCGACGTTGGTCAGGCGGACGTGCTTGCCCGGCGGGACCTCGGCGAGTCTCCGTTCGACCACGCTGGGGTAGGAGCCGCTGGTCCTTGCGCAGCCGTCCTGCGACGGATCTCCCAGCGGGGGCTGTGGGTCGCCGACGAAGACGCCGGCGGTGAACGAGTCGCCGAGCGCGGCCCACTCGTACGCGTCGGCCGCGCCGGCAGAGCCGGCGGGTAAGAGCGTGGCCGCGGCGAGCGTGAGCCCGACGGCCAGGGCTCGTGTGCGCGGGCGGGAGACAGCGTGTCGCATGGATACTCCAGGGTCAGTGGAAGACGTCCGGGGCGGAACGCACCTCGATCAAGATTGTCCGGGCCGTGACCCCGCCCTGTCCGGCGAAACAGCCCGTCATCATCCGATGGACCCATTTGGTCGAATCTTTAGCGTCGACTGCCGACCATTTTGCTAAAATCCCGCGCGCCCCCCGGCAGGGCCCAGCCGCTCTTCCGGGAACGGATCAGAGGTCCAGCACCAGGCGGTCGCCCTTGGCCCGCGAGACGCAGATCATCATGGTGTCGCCCGCCGCACGTTCCTCGTCGTTCAGGACCGAGTCGCGGTGGTCGATCCCGCCGGAGAGGACCGTCGTTTCGCAGGTTCCGCAGATGCCTTCCTCGCACGAGGTCATCACCGAGACGCCGGCCCCCGCTACGGCCTCCAGGACGGACATGTTCTCGGAGACCTTCACTGTCCGGCCGCTCTGGGCGAGTTCGACCTCGAAGGTCGTGAGCGGGCCGGTGGTGGCGTCCGTCTTCGGGGTGAAGCGCTCCAGGTGCAGGGAGCCGGCCGGCCACTTCGCGCAGCCGGCCTCGACCGCCGCGAGCAGGGGTTCCGGGCCGCAGGTGTAGACGGCCGTCTTCCGTTGCGGCTTGCCGAGCAGGGCGGGCAGGTCCAGCAGCCCGTACTCGTCCTGCGGTCGCAGGCTCACCCGGTCTCCGTACGTCTGGCGCAGGGTCTGCGCGAAGGCCATCGACGCTCGGGTACGGCCGCCGTAGACGAGACGCCAGTCGGCGCGGGTCGCGTCGACGGCCGCGATCATGGGGAGGATCGGGGTGACGCCGATGCCGCCCGCGATGAACAGGTAGCTCTTGGCCTTCACGAGCGGGAAGTGGTTGCGCGGGCCGCGTACGCGCACCGGCTCGCCTTCGGTGAGCACGTCGTGCACGTGGCTCGACCCGCCCCGGCTCTCCGGTTCACGCAGCACCGCGATCTGGAGGCGGGACCGGTCCGCCGGGTCCCCGCACAGTGAGTACTGCCGGACGAGGTCGGCTCGCAGGACCAGGTCGATGTGTGCTCCCGGCTCCCATTCCGGCAGGGGTCGGCCTGCCGGGTCCCGCAGCGTCAGCAGTACGACGCCGTCGGCTATCGCTTCTTTGCGTTCGAGTACGAGGTCGAGTTCGGTCTCGGTGCCGAGAGTGCTCATGACCGGCCTTTCGCTTTGTCGGGGGTGGTCTGCTTTTATTCGTGACCGATCAGGACGGAAAGCAACGGCCGAATTCGCGCAACAGCCGAGGAGAGCCCTGCAATTTGATCTGGCGCCGGACCAGTGCCCACGCCAGCACGGTCGGTTTGGTGAGGAAACGCAGCCAAGTGGCCGTGTCGGCGGTGACCTTGAGATCCGCGTCGCCGTGATGTCCGTCGGTGATATCGAGTTCACGGTCATGGATGGTCACGGTGATCTGCCGGGACTCGGCTCCGGTGAAGGTGAAGTGGTAGGTGGCGGACATGTCCTTGGCCTGTTCGCGCTGGAAGATCAGCGGCATGCCTTCCACGAGGCCGTCGATACTGTTCGCGCGCAGGCTCATCGCGACATGCTTCGTCCGCTTGTTCGGGAACTGTCTGGCCACGTGCTGCTCGGCGTCGGAGCCGGGGACGACGTAGACGGTCTCTTCCTTGTCCACCAGGGGGCGTACGACCTGGGTCAGGTGCGACTTGCGGTTCTCCAGCCAGGGCCCGATGACGTCCTCGCCGGCCGGGCACACCGACATGCAGTAGGCGGCTTTGTAGTTGGCGCCGAAGGACAGGCTCTGCCACATGGACGCGCTCTCGCTGTCACTCACGCGCGAGCGGTAGTCGTCGGCGGTTCGGCTTTCGGCGACCTGTTCCGCCCAGTCGCCGAATCCCCCCATGAATTCACGGTAGTTGTGGGTGTAGCAGGCGGAGAAGTTGAAGTGGCCGTCGGACGCGATCGCCCCGGTCGGGCAGGCCGTCACGCACAGCTTGCATTCCAGGCAGGGGTTGTAGTCGATGGGGCGGTCGTATGCGCTGACTTCGCTGTCGACGAGGATGGTGCCCAGCAGGATGAAATTGCCGAACTGGGGGTGGATGACGTTGCGGTGGATTCCCATCTTGCCGAGTCCGGCCGCGACGGCGACCGGTTTGTGCCCGACGACCCACGTCTTCCGGGGGAACTTGTCCATTTCCATCGGAAAGCCCATCGCGGGGTTGATGGCGCGTACGCCCATCGCCTCCAGCTCCCCCACCACGTGCCGCCCGACCTCGTTGGTGTGGTCGCCGGTGTGGTGGAACTCCAGGTTGGCCACCGAGCGCGCCGGGGTGCGGATGTTCTCCCGGTTCATCCGGGTCACGAAGCTGATCAGCGTACGGACACCCGGCAGCGCGGCTTCCAGGTCCGCCCGCTGGTCGGCGATGTCCGGCCGGTCGATCTCGACGAAACCGACGTCATCCGCGCCCGCGTCGAGACACAGTTGCCGCAGCCGGACGGCGTCCAGTGGCCCGGCGGGCCGGGTGACGCCGTGATCGTTCCGCTGGCGGACTTTCACGACGGTGGGATGGTCGCCGAGCCTGTTCTTGCCGGCCATCGGGCATCCTTTCCTGTTTGTCCGACGCGGTGGGAGGTACACACGACCGCGTCACGCACTTCGATGGGGGGTGGATCAGCAGGCCGCGTTCAGCGGCGAGTTGGGGCAGAGAGGTCATCCGGACGCCGGGCAGGGCGCACGCGATGCGGGTGGCGCGGATACTCGGATCGGGGTCGAAACCGTGGCTGGAGACGCTTCCGCTGACGCGCGTGCCAGCTCAGCGCAGCCGCCAACTCCTGGTTGTGCGGGTAGTTCTCCAGCGCCCACCGCACAGATCAGCCGGGTCAGGGTCTTCATGTGCTGCGCGGTGTGCGGGAGTTCGCCGAGGCTGCCGTCGACGAAGGCCGCGTTCCAGGTCTCGACGTCCTCGGGAACGTAGGCGACCGGGTGCCCCAGCACGGCCGCGAAGTCCTCCGCCACGTCGTATCCGGCGACGGGTGCGAGCCGGTGCTCGCCGAAGGGCAGGCGCGGTTCGCCCTTGCTCAGCGGCTCCAGCGCGAGCCAGGTCGGCAGGGGGTTCTCGACGAACACGGCCCCGCGGATGTTGACGGTGGGCAGGCCCGACCACTCCATGACGAGCCCGCCGAGCAACGCGCGCCGTTCCTCCAGCGGTGCGGTCATCTTCTCCAGCGTCATGAACGACTGCTCGTACTCGGAGATGCCGACGAACGCCGCGATGTCACCCTGCGCGTACGCCGCCGCGATCATCAGGCCGGCGGCAGCCCTTCGGTGCGGCGGTCACGTCGGCCAGGTTCAGCAGGTCGCCGACGAAGACCTCGGCTCCGGCGATCAGGACGGGAGGGGTTTCTGACATCAGGGTGCCCTTTGCCGGGTCGGAGTGGGTCGGGGGTCACCGTGCTACTGGTTCAGCTGCGCGTACAGCGCTTCCAGGTCCTCGGACAGCTGCGACTTGACCCAGCGGGTGGTGTCGTCGGCGAGGACCTCGTGGGCTCCCGCCTCGATGCCGTCGAGCGCTGCCACGGCGACGTCGCGGGGGTCGGCCTTGGCCGCGTCGAGCCCCGACGTCATGTCGGTGTCCACGTAGGCGACATGGAGTCCGGTCACCGCGATGCCGCGCGGCTTCAGCTCCAGGCGCAGGGAGTTGGTCTGCGACCACAGGGCGGCTTTCGAGGCGCTGTACGGCGTGCCGTCGGCCAGCCAGGACAGGGCGGAGTGGACGTTGAGTATGTGTCCGCCGCCGTTGCGCTCGATGATCGGTGCGAAGGCGCGGGTGACCAGCAGGGGGCCGTAGAAGTTGGTCTCCAGGTCCCGGCGTACGTCGTCCATCGGGGAGTCGAGGTAGGAGGCGCGGACCGAGGCGCCGGCGTTGTTGATCAGGACGGTGACGTCCTGGGCCTGTTCGGCGGCGGCCGTCACGGACGCCGGGTCGGTCACTTCGAGTGCGAGCGCCACGGCGCGGGAGTGCGTCACCGTGCGCGGGTCGCGGGCCGTCGCGTAGACCTTGGCGGCGCCGCGCTCGTAGAGATTCTCCACCAGCATCCTGCCGATGCCCCGGCCGCCTCCGGTGACGAGGACGGTGGCGCCCTTGAGTGTTGTCACGACTGCCTCCAGAAGTAGGAAACCGATCGGTTTCAGTGACTGTAAACCGATCGGTTTCACGATGCAAGCCCGGCAGGCGGTGACCCCGGCCGAGGGTCGGTCACGCCACCGCGTTCACCAGACCGGCCACCACCTCGGGCCTCTCCAGCGCGATGAAATGACCCACCCCCGGCACCTGCGTGAACTCGGCGGAAGGCAGCAGTTCCCTGTTGGCCTCCCGGTCCGAGGGCCGGGACCAGTCGTTCTCGCCGTAGACGAGGTGGACGGGGGCCTTGACCTCGGGGTAGCGCGAGCGGGCCGCGATGAGGCTGGGGATGCTCTGGTACACCCCTCGGGCCACGGCCGGATAGCCGGGACGGCCGCCCACCTGGAGGAGTTCGTCCACGTAGTCCTCCCGCAGAGCGCTCTTGTCGCTCAGTCCGCCCTGGAGGATCCTGCGCACGACCGGCCGGGGCTCCACCCCGGCGACCGTCGGGCCCACGCCCGGAGCGAGAACGGCGCCGACCACCACCCGGGCGAGGAGGCTGGAGCGGGCGATCCCGTCGCGGAAGTCGTACGTGTTCACCGCGACGACGCGCCGCACCCGTTCCGGCAGATCCGCCGCGGCGGTCAGGGCGAGCACCGCGCCCATGGACTCCCCCACCAGGGTCGCGTCCCGCAGGTCGAGTTCGGTGAGGAGCCGTTCGACGCCCGCGCGCATGGCGGGCTCGTCGTGCGACGCTCCGGGCACGATCTCGGAGTAGCCCATCCCCGGCAGATCGAGGGCGTAGACCGTGTAGTGGTCCGCGATCAGCGGGATGAGGGAGCGGAAGTGCTCGGCCTGCGTGCGCACGGTGTGCAGCAGGACCAGAGGCGCACCGGAACCGGCCTTGAGGTAGCGCAGCTCTCCCTCGCGAGGGTGGCGTCCCGCGCGCGGGGCGAGCGTGTGGCTGGTGGTCCCGGGGATGCGGATCGTGGGGTGGGGCATCTCGCCGACTCCTTGCGTGTGTGCTGCGGAAACGTGACTGGCGCGGTCCGGTGGAGCGGACGACCCAGCAGGGGACGGTCATGTCCGCACGAGGCGAAACCGATCGGTTCCCGCCAATGGTAAACCGATCGGTTTCTTCGCACAATCCCTGGCCGCCACCAGCACTTGCATCATGGAAACCGATCTGTTTACCTGAATGGAAACAGATCGGTTTCCGGCCATTGGCCGGTCCGCGCCCAGCGACCAAGGGGAAAAGTGAGTACCACCTTCGACCGCGAGGCACCCGCCTCCGGAAAAACAGACCCGGGCCGTCGCGGCTCCCACGCCGTGCGCTGGTTGGTACTCGCCGTACTGGGCACGGCGCAGCTCATGGTCACGCTCGACGCGACCGTGGTGAACATCGCACTGCCCGCGGCGCAGCACGACCTCGGCTTCAGCGACGGCAGCAGGCAGTGGGTCATCACGGGATACGCCCTGGCGTTCGGCAGCCTGCTGCTGCTCGGCGGCCGGCTCGGCGACCTCTTCGGCCGCCGCACCACCTTCCTGACCGGCCTGATCGGCTTCGCGGGCGCGTCCGTGCTCGGCGGCGCGGCGGGCAGCTTCGAGGTCCTCGTCGCGGCGCGTGTGGCCCAGGGGCTCTTCGCCGCGCTGCTCGCACCCGCGGCGCTCTCGCTGCTCAGCGTGACCTTCACCGAACCGGCCGAGAGGGCGAGGGCCTTCGGCGTCTTCAGCGCGCTGGCCGGTGCCGGGGGCGCGGTCGGGCTGCTGCTCGGCGGCATGCTCACCGAATGGGCGTCATGGCGCTGGGTGATGTACGTGAACGTCGTCTTCGCGGGCGTCGCACTGGCCGGCGCGCTGCTGTGGCTGGCCAAGCCGGCGATCACCAAGCGGCCCCGGATCGACGTTCCCGGCACCCTCGTGGTGAGCGCCGCGCTGTTCGCCGTCGTCTACGGGTTCGCACACGTCGAATCCACCAGCTGGACCGACCCGGTCGCCCTCGGCTCCATGATCGTCGGCGCGGTGCTGCTCGCGGTGTTCGTGTGGCTGGAGTCCAGGGTGGCGCATCCGCTGCTGCCGTTGCGGCTCGTGCGGGACCGGACCCGCGGTGGTTCGTTCCTGGCGGTGTTCGTCGTGGGCATGGGGATGTTCTCGATCTTCCTGTTCCTCACCTATTACCTGGAGGCCAGCCTCGGCTACTCGCCGATCAAGACCGGGCTCGCGTTCCTGCCGATGGTCGGGGGGATCGTCGCCGCGGCGACCACGGCGCCCGCGCTGCTGCTGCCCAGGGTCGGCCCGAAGGTCGTGGTCAGCGCCAGTTTCCTGGTCGCCGCGACCGGTATGGCCCTGCTGAGCAGGCTTGAGCTGGACAGCGCCTACGCCGCCCACATCATGCCCGGCATGATCCTGCTGGGGCTCGGCCTCGGCGGGGTGATGACCACCGCGTTCCAGGGTGCGACCGCCGGTGTGCACCACGAGGACACGGGCGTCGCGTCGGCGCTGATCAACACCGGTCAGCAGGTGGGCGGCTCGATCAGTACGGCGCTGCTGACCACCGTCGCGTCGTCGGCCGCGAGCGACTACCTGTCCTCGCACAAGGCCGGCGCGCTGACCGCCGCTCAAGCGGGGGTCGAGGGCTACACGGCCACTCTGGCGTGGGGCGCCGGGTTCTTCGTGGTCGGCGCGGTGCTCGCGGCGATCCTGATACCGAACACGGCGCTGGCGCCGTCGGAGGGCGAGCCCGTGATCGCCCACTGAGTCCGCATCGCTGCGCGGCACCTGCGATAAAGCTCATAAACCGATCGGTTTCCATCTCGGTGGAATCGCGTTAACCTCGCAATATGACCACCGAAGTGAAGCCAAGCCCCAGAGAGCGGCTGCTGGAGGCGGTAGCCACGCTCACCTACCGGGACGGCGTCGGTGTCGGCGTCGACGCACTGTGCAAGGCGGCGGGAGTGTCGAAGCGCTCCCTGTACCAGCTGTTCGAGACCAAGGACGAACTGCTGGCGGCGAGCCTGGAGGAGCGTGCCTCCGCCTTCGTGGCGTCGCTCCTGCCCGCCGCCGACGACGGCCGTTCTGCCCGCGAGCGGATCACGCACGTCTTCGAGCAGGTGGAACTCCAGTCGGGCGCGCCCGAGTTCCGCGGCTGCCGGTACCTGGCCGTACAGATCGAGCTGAAGGACCGGGATCACCCCGCCAGCAAGGTGGCCCATCGGATCAAGGGGAACCTGACGTCGTTCTTCCGGTCCGAGGCCGAACGAGGCGGCGCGGGTGACCCCGGTCTGCTGGCCCGCCAGCTGATCCTCGTCTTCGACGGCGCCAGCGCCCGTGCGGGCATCGGCGCCGACAGCCTCACCGGGCTCATCACCCCCACGGTCACGACCCTCCTCGACGCGGCGGGCGTGCGCTGAGGTTTCAGGGGCGGTTGCCGAAGCGCCGCCGCTGTGCGATTTCGGCGTCACGGGCAGACGGCGGAAGCGGCTTCGGACGTGTACTTCTACGGCCTGACCGAGAAGGCCGACCTCACCCTGGCGGACGCGGGGCTGCCGGCGACTCCCCCGGGCGGTCAGAGGTCGCTCAGCTTCTCGGCCGGCGACGCCGGGCACCCTGGGCAGCAGCACCACGACATCCGGCGGCGGAGGCGCAGCGGCTGCTGGTGATGGCGATGCGGGGGATCGCGCCGCAGCCGTAGCCGGACCGGCGGTTCGATGCGGGGTGCGTCCGGCGTGTGCGTACGCCGTCGGGGCTCGGGTTCCCCGGCTTTGCCGTCGGGACCGGCCCGTCAGGACGACTCGGAGCGTTTCGCCGGGGGCTGCCAGCCGCCGGTGACCTCCTTGACCGGCTTGTGGGGGAAGCGGCGCCGGGCGTACTCCTGCGCGTGGGAGCCCGGCAGGACGTACAGCGTCTCCGTCTTGTCCTGGAGGGGGCGCAGCACGGTGTCCATGAAGTTCTTGCGGTCGTCCAGGTAGGGACCGAGGACGTCCTCGCCGCCGGGGCAGACCGCGAGGCAGTAGCCGGACTTGTAGCCGGGGGGCGAGGAGAGGCTCTGCCACATCGAGGCGCTCTCGGAGTCGGTGACCCGGGAGCGGTAGTCCGCGGCGTCCTCGCTGTCGGCGACGGTCTGCACCCAGTCGGTGAACCCGCTCATGAACTCACGGTAGTTGTGCGTGGCGCAGGCCAGTCCGTCGAACGCGCCGCCCTTGTCGATCGCGCCGACCGGGCAGACGGCGACGCACAACTTGCAGTCGATGCACGGGTTGTAGTCCAGCTCCCGTCCGTACTCGCCCACTTCCGCGTCGACCAGGACGGTGGCCAGCAGTACGAAGTTGCCGAACTTCGGGTGGATGACGTTGCGGTGCAGCCCCATCACGCCGAGTCCGGCGGCCACCGCGACCGTCTTGTGCGCCACGACCCAGATCCGGCCGGGGTACCGGTCCATCTCCTGGGGGAACGCGGCCGACGGGTTCAGCGCGCGATGCCCGGCGTCCTGCAACGCCCGCGTGACGGCCCGCGCGGCGTGGTTGGCCTGCTCGTCGGTCTGGTGGAACTCCTGGTTGGCCACGCTCCGCGCCGGGGAGCGGCAGTTGTCGCGGTTCATCCGGAACACCATGGCGATCAGGGTGCGGGTGCCGGGCAGCGCGCCGAGCACGTGTTCCCGTTCGCCGGCCAGGTCCGGGTGGTCCAGGCTCACCGCCGCCGCGTCGTCCGCGCCGGACGCGAGGCACAGCTCCCGCAGCCAGGCGGCGTCGATCACCTTCGGCGGGTTCGCGACGTCACCGGCCTCGCGCCGGGCGAGCAACGCCTGTACGGAGGGGTGGGCGGCCAGTTTCGCCGGAAGCCTGGGTTCTGTCGGATCGGTATCGCGTACGGCAGTCATCCGGCGCTCCTTGTCCGTCTCGCGGCCCGCCCGAGCAGCGAGAAACCGATCAGTTTGCATCACCGTAAACTGATCGGTTTCCGCACGCAAGGGCCCGCCACGGCCTGAGGCGATGTCAGTGCCCCGCGCCATACTGGCCTCACCGACCGACAGGGGGAGGCCGGCGTGGCGTTCAGGGCCGTGCACGCACAGTGGGGAACCGTCTTCGCGCACCTGCCCGATCTCGGGTGCGGGCGCAGTTGGGAGGCGGTGTGGAAGAGCCGGCCGCCCGCGCCGATCACCTGCGACGAGTGCCACCACCCCATGCACGCGAAGACCTCCCGCACCGGCCTACGGTTCTTCGCCCACGCCCCCGGCGCCCCCACCTGCGCGCTCGGCCTGGAATCCGTCGCCCACCATCTCCTCAAGCTCGAACTCGCCACCGCCGCCCGCGACGCCGGCGCCCACGCCGAACTCGAAGTCCCCGGCCCCGACGGCGCCTGGCGGGCCGACGTCCTGGCCACCGACCCCGCCGGGACCTGGAGAACGGCCCTCGAAGCCCAGCTCGCCCCGATCACCGGCACCGACATCGCCGCCCGCACGGCCAGGATGCGCGCCGACGGGGTCGCCTCGATCTGGTTCAGCGACCGGCCGCGCCCGCCCTGGCTCGGCGCTGTCCCGTCCGTGCGCCTGGAGCGGCCCGAGGGGAGCACGGAACTGGCCGCCGCCGAAGGGCTGGTGAAGTTCACCGGCCGGGGCTGGAGCGCCGTTCCGGCCCCGCTCACCCAGTTCCTCGGCTGGGCGTTCGCCCGCCGGATCGTCACGCACACGCCGCGTATCCCGCTGCCGTACCCGCACAGGCCGCTCGTCACGGTGTGGACGGCGCCGCAGTACGTCACCGCCGAGGACGTCCATCTCGCCGAGGAAGAGCGCCGCCGGCGCGAGCGCGAGCCCCAACTCGCCTCGCTGCGAGCGGCCCACGACAAGAAGCGGGACGAGATACGCGCCAAGAACGCCGCCTCCCGCGCGAAGGCCCTGAGCGCGGCGACCGCGGCCGAGCAAGCCGCCCGCGCGACCGGGGACGGGCGGCTGCGGGAGGCCGCCGTCCGCTTCCGTCCCGGCATCGGCCCGGCCCTGGCGAAACTCGCCGACGAGTACGGCGTCACCGCGACCGTGGGCTTCAGCACCGGCGATCCCCGGTACGCGGGCGGCGTCCCCCTCGTCGACGAGGACGGTGTCACGGCCGCGGTCTTCGACCCGGACCCCGGGCGGGTTCTCGGCCGCTCCTTCCGGCTCCTGGCGGGCCTCCTCCTGATCTTCCCCGGCCGGACCGGCCGGCAGCGCTTCGAGAAGGCCATGCGGCGGACCAGGTACAGGCCGGTCGACGGCTACCGGACCGCCTTCGTCGACGCCCCCGCCCTCTCGCAGCCACCCACGCCCCGCGCCCCCGCGTGCATCTGCGCCACCCCGCGGCTCGTCGCGAGAATCCAGAACGCCGAGTACCCCGCCGAGCCGAGTGACCGGATGGGCCCCGGCACCGCACTCTTCCGAGCCCGGTGCGGGGCCTGCGGCGGCAGATACGAAAAACCCTGGTGCCGGACCGGCGACGTCCCCGTCAACCCGGGCGGAGACGCTCGCCGAGGAGCGTAGGCGGGTCTACGCCTCTGGGCTCACGCACGCGAGCGGCATATCGCCGCCGTATCCAAAAGGGACAGCGCGGGCCCGGTCACCTCCGGGCCGTCGCCGGTCGACACCTCCGCGTCGGTCGCCGTGAGGCGGAGGGGCCACGCGTTCCTTCGCGCCGCCGAAGGACACCGGGGTGCGGCCTGGAGGCGGAGCGCCCTGACGACGGCGTCCCGGGGTAGCCGCGGGTGAGGTCCAGCGGGCGGCGGATGTCCTCGCCATGGACGATCTCCTCGACGAGCCGGCTGTCGGGGGGCGCCGGAGGGACCGGCGTCCGTGAGGCCACCTGCCGGAGCCGGGCCAGCGTCTCCCCCGGTGAGGCGCCGCGCTCGCGCGTCACCCCGTACGCGTTCTGGCGGTCGAAGTCGAACCGTGCCCGAACGAGGCCGGCCACGAAGCCGAGACGCGTCGTGCGGGCCGAGGCGGACGGCGAACGCGCCGTGCGTCTTGAGGTACGCCGCCGGCGGGTCGAGCCGCGCGGCGGTGTCGCCCGTCCAGTCGATGACCGGGTCCTCGGGCAGGTAGGCGAGCGTGTAGCGCTCCAGCCTCGGCACCGGGCGGTGCGGGACGAGCCCGGCGCCGGCCAGCCGCCGGCCGTCGTACCAGCCGAGGGACTCGCCGCGCCACTCCGTCTTGACGCGGCCCCAGGCCAGAGTCCGGAGGAAGCTGGCCGAGCGCTGGGCCCGGACGAACGCCAGGTGGTCGGCGGCACTGATCGGGCCGACCGTCAGGCTTCCCCGGCGGGGGGCGGTTCGGCTCGCTGGTTCGCTGGAGGACATTCGCCCAGTCAAAGGCGCGCGGCGTTGTCGGCGCGTATGCGGTTTCCGATATGCCGACGATATGCGGCGGACCGTAGCGTGGGGTGGTCGTCGCCGGAAAGCCGGAAAGCCGGAAACCCAGAGAGCCGGAGAGCCGGAGAGGGAGGACCGTGGACAGGGCGCCCGGACCGAGTGTCCGGCTCAAGCTGACCCTCAGCTATGCCGGATTCCTCATGCTCGCCGGTGCCTTGCTGCTGGGCGCCATGGGGGTGTTCCTCCTGCGGGAGGGGTGGTTGCAGACCAACGAGAAGGGGGCGTGGCGGGCCACTCCGGGCACCGTGTTCGTCAACGGTTTCGCGCCCATGGCAGCCGCCGTCATGGCGTTCCTGCTGGTGTTCGGGCTGCTGGGGGGATGGGTCCTCGCCGGCCGTATGCTCGCTCCCCTGGCCCGCATCACCGGCGCCACCCGCACGGCGGCCACGGGGTCGCTCGCGCACCGCATCCGGCTGCCGGGCCGGCAGGACGAGTTCCGTGAACTCGCCGACGCCTTCGACGCGATGCTCGCGCGGCTCGAAGCGCACGTCGACGAGCAGCGGAGGTTCGCGGCCAACGCCTCGCACGAACTGCGCACCCCGCTGGCGATCTCGAAGTCACTGCTCGACGTGGCCCTCGCCGACCCCTCGCACGACACCGGCGAGGTCCTCGGCCGCCTCCAGGCCGTCAACACCCGGGCGATCGCCCTCACGGAGGCGCTGCTCCTGCTCGGCCGCGCCGAACGGCGCTCCTTCACGCGCGAACAGGTCGACCTGTCCCTCATGGCGGAGGAGGCCACCGAGACGCTGCTCCCGCTCGCCGAGAAGAGCGGCGTGACCGTCGAGACCCTCGGCGGCGTCACCCCGACGAGCGGGTCACCGGCGCTTCTGCTGCAACTGACCATGAACCTCGTGCACAACGCGATCGTCCACAACCTGCCCGAGCGGGGCACCGTGCGGGTCACGACCGGCGTCCGTGCCGGGAGCGCGGTGCTCACGGTCGAGAACACCGGCGCCCGCCTCGGTACGGAACTCGTCTCGACCCTCACCGAGCCGTTCCAGCGCGGCACGGAACGCGTCCACGCCGACCACGCGGGCGTCGGCCTCGGCCTGGCCATCGTCAGAAGCATCACCGAGGCACACGAGGGACGGCTCACCCTCACCCCTCGTCCCGCCGGGGGCCTCCGTATCACTGTGGAGTTCCCTCCGCCCTGTTCCTGAGGCGCCGCGCACGTTTACCACGGGCCTGCGGGGAAAGATCGCCCTCTCCGTCGACCTATGGAGAGACATGACCGTCGTATTCGTCCACGGCGTACCCGAGACCGGAGCGGTCTGGGACCGGCTGCGCCGCCGCCTCGACCGGGAGAGCATCGCCCTGCACCTGCCGGGATTCGGCACCGGGAGGCCCGCCGGGTTCGGTGGCGGGAAGGACCGTCACGCCGAGTGGCTCGCGGCGCGGCTGCGGGAGGTACCGGGGCCGGTCGATCTCGTCGGGCACGACTGGGGCGCCCTGCTGACGTACCGGGTGGTCACGGCGTACGACGTACCGCTGCGGAGCTGGGCCGCGGACGTCGCGGGTGTCCTGCACCCGTCGTACGTCTGGCACGCCCTCGCGCAGATCTGGCAGACCCCCGGCGACGGCGAGGCGTGGTTCGACCGCCTGTTCGCGACGCCGTACGACGCTCCCGGCAGCATCGCCGGGGTCCTGCGGGCCCAGGGGGTCCGGGAGGCCGACGCGCGGTCCCTCCAGGAGGGGATCGACCCGGTGATGGGGCGCGAGATCCTCGACCTGTACCGGTCGGCGACGCCGAACCTGTACGCCGACTGGGGGGGCCGGGCTGCGTGAGACGTCGGCTCCCGGTCTGGTGCTGCGTCCGGCCGGGGATCCCTACGACGACCGGGATGCGGGGGCCGAGGTGGCGCGGATGCTCGGCGCGGGGGTGCGGGTTCTCGACGGGGTCGGGCATCAGTGGATGCTCCAGGATCCGGAGCAGGGGGCTGACGCGCTGTGCGGGTTCTGGGACGCGGTCGGGTGACACGTCGTCCTTGATGCCGGTGTGGTGCTGAGCCGTCGCCGCTCGTCCTGGCGCGTGCCTGTGCCGGACGGCGTCGATCTCGTCGCCACGTACGTCGCAGGCCGCCGGTTTCAGCCCGGAGACGGCCGCCGAGGACGCCCGTCCGCTCCGTCCCGGGCTGGGCCCCTGGCAGGCGTTCGCCGCGCTGTTCCCGACGGTGACCGCGACCGGCGTCCCCAAGGCCCCGGCCTCCTCCCTCGTCCGCGCCCTCGACGCGGCGCTCGTCCTGCGCACGGTCTTCCCGCAGGACGGCCGCTACCGGCGCCGGGATCGTCCGGCAGCCGACGGCCCGTCAACCTGACAGCCGGGCCTTCCAGATCTCGTCGCTCGGCCATTGCCGGGCCCAGTCGGCGGAGACCTCCGGGTAGTCCCGCGCGTGCTGAGGTGCCTGGATCTCGATCAGGTCCTCGACGACGAAGCCGCAGGATCGCAGCAGACGGAGCATCTCGCCGTGCGGCAGGATGAACTGCGTGTGGTTCCCCTGGTCCAGTCTCGTCAGGCCGAACTGGCTGCGGGACAGGGTGGTGGTTGCGGTTTCCTCGGGCCGTGCGCACAGCGCGAACAGCGGTGAGTACTGCGAGAACACCAGCCGGCCTCCGGGGACGAGGAGCCGGGCCGCCTCCGGGATCCAGACGTAGGGGTCGCACCACAGCGAGGCGCCGTACTCGCTGATCGCCAGGTCGAACGTGTCGTCCTCGTACGGCACCTGCTCGGCATCGCCCAGGACGAGGGGGAAGTCGATGCCGAACTCCGCCTGCATCGCGCGAGCGGTGGCGAGCTGCTTCTCCGAGAGGTCGATCCCTACGGGGTGGGCGCCGGCTCTGGCCAGCCATGCGGAAACGTAGGCGGTACCGCAGCCCAGTTCGATGGCGCGCATCCCGTCGATGCCGTCGGGAAGCACGCGGGCCTGCGACTCGGGGGTGCCCCACAGTCCCCAGGACGGTTCCGCCTGCGCCCAGTGGTCCCGGGCGAGGGGACCGTGCCACGCAGCCGCCTCGTCGTCCCAGAAACGCCGGTTCCGCTCCACATGATCTGCCGGGCCGTCATGAGTCATGGAGGCATTCGACCGAAGGCGCCGCTGGGCCGGCAACGGAATTTCCGCGTACTCGCCCGGCCCTACGCCACCGCCGGCTCCCGGTTCCGCCGTACCGACGACCAGAACGAGCTCCCGATGAGGACGACCCCCACGAGCCCGGTGACGATGTCGTTGATCTCGTACTGGATGGTGACCAGCAGCAGCACCGCGAGGGCGCCGATCGCGTAGTGCGCGCCGTGCTCCAGGTAGACGTAGTCGTCGAGGGTGCCCTGCCGGACCAGGTAGACCGTCAGCGACCGGACGTACATCGCGCCGATCCCGAGGCCGAGGGCCATCAGGACGATGTCGTTGGTGATGGCGAAGGCGCCGATGACCCCGTCGAAGGAGAACGACGCGTCGAGGACTTCGAGGTAGAGGAACATGAAGAACGCGGCGCGTCCGGCGAGGGCGAGCGGGGAGCCGGGGGACGGCTGGTCCTCCTCTTCCTCCAGCCGGTTCTCGAAGAAGCCGGAGAGCCCGCCGACGACCAGGTACGTGACGAGCCCGGCGATGCCGGCGACGAGGACGGTCTGGGCCTTGTCGGCGTGGGCGCCCCCGTGCTGGTGGGCGTGGGCGGCGAAGGTCATGGCGGTGACCAGCAGGGCGCCGAGGGCGACGCAGACGGACAGCGCGTCGACCTTGCCGAGTCTGGCGAGGGGGCGTTCCAGCCAGCGCAGCCACTGGATGTCCCGTTCCTCGAAGATGAAGTCGAGGAAGATCATGAGCAGGAACATCCCGCCGAACGCGGCGATCGCCGGATGCGCGTCCGTGACCAGCTGCTGGTACCGGTCCTTGTCGGTCAGCGCGAGGTCGACGGCGTCGTACGGATTCAGCTTGGCGGTCATCGCCACGATGACCACGGGGAACGCGAGCCGCATCCCGAACACCGCGATCAGTACGCCCACCGTGAGGAAGATCTTCTGCCAGAAGGCGTTCATCTTCTTCAGGACCCCGGCGTTGACGACCGCGTTGTCGAACGACAGCGACACCTCAAGCACGGCGAGGATCGCGACGACCCCGAGAGCCGACCAGCCCCCGTACAGCACCCCCGCGACCAGCCCGAGCACGGTACAGGCGAACGCCCATCGGAAGGTTCTCAGCACCACGGCCACTCACTCCTGTTGTCGACGCCCGTTGTCTATCACGATCACACCAGGCGCCTCTGGCCGGAGGGCGGACGCGGAGTGAGGGAGTCGCGCATCAGGCCAACAACAACGCCCCGTCCCACGACGTCGCCGGAACACCCCCGGTCGCGTACGTGTGCAGCGCCAGCGCGATCCCGGCGGCCCCTTCCAGCAGTCCGGGCCGGTCGAGGGGACGGTCGGCGAGGTGGTGGTCGTACCGGTAGGCGAACGGTGCTTCAGGAGTGAACCCGTCGATCACCCGAGCAGCCAGCCCGTCCGCGAGGCGCAGAAGGCCCGGGTCCCTGCTGTCGTGCGCCATCCGCAGCGTGATCTGGAGCATCCCCGCCCACCCGTGGCACAGCACGGAGTCGATGGTCAGTTCGTCGCTCGCGGCGTCCACCGCACCGGCCAGAGCGGCACATGCCTCGGCGCACCAGTCCCCGCGCCCCAGCGCGAGGCCCGCGAGCTGGACGGCGCGGGCCGTGCCGACGGTGCCGTAGCACCAGGAGTCCCGCCCGCGTTCCGGGAGTTCACCGCCGTCCAGGTGGGCCCGGGTGATCAGGTGCGGCCAGTACCCGTCGGGCGTACGCCACCGCGTCAGCAGCGCCGTGATCCGCTCGACGGCCTCGGCGTGCCTGCCCGCCAGGCGAGGGCGAGCAGCGCGAGGGGACCGGAAATCCCGTGCGCGAGGCCGAGGTTGAGGTGTTCGGGGAGTCCGTGGTCGAGGCCGTCGGTGATCCACCAGCCGTTCTCGGCGGTCGCGGCGGCCACGAGGGCGGCGGAGAGGTGGGCGTGGACCTGGGCCGCCGGCCGGTGGGGTTCCGTGTGGAGGAGGGCGATCGCGGGGTGGCCGTCGGAGAGGCTCTGGGGGTGCCAGACGGGCTGGGGGGGGCGCCGGGGTAGCGCATGAGGTTGTCGGAGGCGAAGGTCACGGCCGCCACCCGTTCGGGGTCCGTGAGCCGGTCGGCGATCTCGGCGGCGATCCGGGCCGCCGCCTCCCGGTCAGTGGAGGTCGACGCGGGTGACGGCACGGATGCCCTCCAGTTCCTCCAGCAGACGGCGTTCGGACGCGGGCAGGCCGTGGACGCGCACGGTCTCCCCCGCCGCGAGCCGCTCCACCAGCGCGGGCACGGTGCCGGACACGACGTGTCCGCAGGCGGCGATCCGGCCGTGCCCGGTGAGGAGGGGCGCGCAGGCGTGTACGGCGGTGTCGTCGCCCAAAGGGCGGGGTGCGGCCGGTGGTTCGGTGGGCCAGAAACCGCCCGCCGACGCGACGCTCAGGGCGAGGTCGGTGGCGCGGTCGGTGAAGGCGTCCTCGCGCAGGAGGCCGGCGAAGGCGGTCACGGCGTCGTCGAGGGCTGCGGGGAGGGCGTCGTGGCGTCCGCCTGGGCCGGCGTCGGGGGTGAACAGGGGTGCGGAGGCGGTCGGCCTGGTGCCCGGAAGAGGTCCTTGACCTCGTAGTACGGCCGGTGTTCGCGGCGCGGGACGCCGACGTTGACGCTGGTCGCGGGGGCGATGCCGGTGCTCTCGCCGACGCGGTGGTAGCGGGCGGGCCAGTACAGGAGGTCGCCGGGTCCGCCGCTCAGGGTCGGTACGCCGCCGGGGTCGGCGATCTCGGCGGGCGGCGGCCCCTGGCGCTCGTCCCACAGCCCCTGGATCGCTTCGCGTACGGCCGGTCAGCACGTACACCAGCGCCGTGAACGCGGTCCGCTCATCTCGCGGAGCGGTCCCACCGCCCTGTGGTCGGGTGGCGGTTCACGCCTTCGGTGGCATGTGCTCCCCAGGCGGCGAGGTTCTCCACGGAGCCGGTGTCAGTGTTCGGTGCTGGGGTGTGCGGCGGGGGTGGTCTGCTTCTGGGTGGCGGCCCAGCTGGCCAGGAGCTTGAGGGCGTCAGCCGCCGGAGTGTCCGGGTCGGCGCTGTAGACGGTGAGGCAGAGTCCTCCCTCGCCGGGCAGGTCGAGGGACTCGTGGACGAGTTCCATGTCGCCGACCGCGGGGTGGTGGAACCGTTTGGTGCCCTCGGTGAAGACGTGGACGTCGTGGGCGCCCCACAGGGTGCGGAAGGCGTCGCTGCGGGTGGACAGTTCGCCGATCAGGTTCGACAGCTCGCGGTCGTAGGGGTCCTTGGCGACGGCGACCCGCAGGGCCCCGACCCCGTCGCGGGCCACGCGTTCCCAGTCGGGGTAGAAGCGGGTGGCGCGCGGATCGAGGAAGACGTAGCGGGCGTTGTTGGCGGGGTCCCGCTCAAGGGCCTCGTGGTGCAGGGCGCGGGCGAGCGGGTTGGCCGCCAGGATGTCCAGCCGGTTGTTGCGCACGTAGGCCGGCTGGTCGTGCAGCCCTTCGATGATGCGCAGCACGCTGGGCCGCACGGTGGGCGTCTTCGGGCGGCGGCGTACGCGGGGCGGGCCCGCGTTGGCCGCGCGGGCCAGGACGTGGAGGTGGTCGCGTTCGGTGTCGTCCAGGCGCAGGGCCTTGGCGAGGGCGTCCAGGACGCTGTCGGAGACCCCGCCGAGGTTGCCGCGTTCCAGGCGGGTGTAGTACTCGACGCTGACTCCGGCGAGCATCGCGACCTCGCCGCGGCGCAGCCCGGGAACCCGCCGCTGCCCGTACACCGGCAGGCCCGCCTGCTCGGGGGTGATCTTGGCGCGGCGAGACCTGAGGAATGCGCTGACTTCGTCCCGGTTGTCCATACGTCCAGCGTAGGAAAGCGAAGGGGCTGGTGGGGGTCCCTGCCAGTACCCCTCACCGCGTGGACTCCCTCGCACGGATGAAAGCCGGTTGTCTGGTTCTTGGTCGCAGAGGGCTTCCCCCTCCAGCCCTCTTGGACCGGCAGCGCCGCCCTCACCTCCGCCCTGGACCTGAGAACTCCGTCGCTCGCCGGTGCCTGGCTGCCGCTGACGGCGGCTGCGCAAGCCACTCAAAAGGAGATCGGAATGCACACACGTACGTTGGGCCAGGGCCTTGAGGTCTCGGCCATCGGCCTGGGCGCCATGGGCATGTCCCAGGGCTACGGCCCCAACCCCGGCAGCCGCGACGACATGATCGGCGTGCTGCGCGCCGCCGTCGACCGGGGCGTCACCTTCTTCGACACCGCCGAGGTCTACGGGCCGTACGTCAACGAGGAGTTGGTGGGCGAGGCGCTGGCCCCCGTGCGGGACCAGGTCGTCATCGCGACGAAGTTCGGGATGCGTATCGAGGATGGCGCGGTCGGCGGGGTCGACAGCCGTCCGGAGCGGATCCGGCGCGTCGCCGACGCCTCGCTGCGCCGCCTGCGCACCGACACCATCGACCTCTTCTACCAGCACCGTGTGGACCCCGACGTTCCCGTCGAGGAGGTCGCCGGGGCGGTGGGCGAACTCGTGCGGGCGGGCAAGGTGCGCCACTTCGGTCTGTCGGAGGCAGCGGCGGGCACGATCCGCCGTGCCCACGCCGTGCATCCCGTCACCGCGGTGCAGAGCGAGTACTCGCTGTGGACCCGCGATCCCGAGCCGGAGGTGCTGCCGACGCTGGCCGAACTCGGCATCGGCTTCGTGCCGTTCAGCCCGCTCGGCAAGGGCTTCCTCACCGGCACCGTCGACGCGGCCACCCACTTCGCCGAAGGCGACGTCCGGGGCACGATCCCGCGCTTCAGCGAGGACAACCGGACGGCCAACCAGGCACTGGTCGACCATGTCGCCGCGCTGGCCCGGGCCAAGGACGCCACCCCGGGGCAGGTCGCTCTCGCCTGGCTGCTCGCGCAGCGGCCGTGGATCGCCCCCATTCCTGGAACCCGCCGCATCGAGCGTGTCGAGGAGAACGCCGGGGCGACCCACGTCGGGCTGTCAGCAGATGAGTTGGCGGACCTTGACGCGCTGGCGTCGCGCGTCGGCGTACAGGGTGACCGCTACAACGAGACGCACATGGGCCTCGTGGGCAAGTAGGCCCTTCCCGTGTACGGGCCGTTCTGGTTCGCCGTGCGTGCCGCGCCCGGCACGTTCGACGCCGGCCGGCCATAGCCGTCGGCCCATCATCAAGCAGCACCCAAGCCCCCACAGGAGCCATCCCTCATGTCGAAGCGTTTCACCATCTATGCCGCGACAGCCGCCGTGACGGCAACCGTCCTCGTCTCGGCTCCGTCCGCATCCGCCGCCGGGCACCCTCCGAAGCCGGTCGTCACCCAGGTGAGGACCGTGGCCGAGTTCGACTTCGCCACCGGCGACGCGCCGGAGAACATCACCGTCAACCCGGACGGCTCCGTGACGCTTTCCATGCTGGGAGCCGTAGCGGGGAAGGCGCCGAGGCTGGTGAAGGTCACACCGTCCGGGCGTCGCACCACCCTCGCCACCGGGCATGAGGGGGATCGGATCACCGGCAACACGCGCGGCGGTGACGGCACCGTCTACTACAACGTGTGGTCCGACGACGCTTCCCGCTCCGGCGTGTGGAAGCTGCCGGTCGGCGGCAGCCCTCAGCGGCTGGCCGCACTGCCCACCGACGGGCTTCCCAACGGCCTGGCCCTCGACCCGGCCGGCCGGACCCTGTATGTCGCCGACAGTCTCAGGGGCACCGTCTGGACCGTACCCGCCTCGGGCGGCCGGGCGAGCGCCTGGCTGACCGGCCCGGCTCTCGCCCCCGCCCCGGACGCCTCGTTGAAGGTGGGTGTGAACGGCCTGCGCATCCACAACGGCGCCGTCTGGGTCACCAATTTCGACAAGGCGACGCTGGCCAGGATCCCGGTCACCGCCGACGGCGCCCCCGGCCGGATCACCACCGTGGCCGACAAGCTCACCAGCGTCGACGACTTCGCCTTCCTCGACGAGCACTCCGACGTGGTGTTCGCCGCGCAGAACGACCCGGCCGACAAGGTCACCGTGGTCCACCCCGACGGCACCACCAAGACCGTACTGACCGCGAAGGACGGACTCGCCTCGCCCACCTCCGTCGCGGTGAAGGGAAACCGGCTGTACATCACCAACGCCGGCCTCGACGCGCCCCACGACTCCCGCCTCCAGCGCGGGACCGTCAACCTCGGCCAACGGGACACGTCGCCGGTCGGCGCGACGACGTGTCCATGAGCATGGACGGCGTGGACGTCCTGCGCGTCGGCGACGGGAAGATCGTCGAGGCGTGGCTCTTCTCCGCCGGCCGGGCCGCCGAGGACGCCTTCTGGGGCGAGTTGGCGACCTCGTCCAGTTCGAGATCGAGCTGGGGAACGGCGTCGACGCACGGTTGCAGGCCGCGCACGGCCTCCCCTCACCTCGTTCGAGGGTTACTGCCGCCGGCGCTCCTCCCTCATCGAACTCACCCCCGGGGGACGGCGGTTGACGGACGCGGCGCAGAGGGACTTCGAGGCGGAAATGGAAGCAACTTCCCAGGATGGATGTTCCGTACTCTCGCCGCCTCGCCGTCAGGACGCGTGGACCTCGACCGTGCGGCCGTCCGGGTCGGTGAGCAGGTGGCGGCCCGGGGACAGTGGCGGTGCGGCGGTCGCGCCGTCGATCGCGAGGCCCAGCCGGAGGGCGTCGGTCCGGCGGTCCGGGCGGGCGGGGTAGAGCTCGAAGACCGTGCCGTCGTCGAGGACGGCGGCGTAGTGGTCGGGGCCCTGGCCGTGGCGCTCCGGTATGAAGCGCAGGCCGAGGTTCTCGTAGAAGCGGCGGCACTCGTCCAGTTGGGGTGTGTACAGCACCAGCAGCGTCACGCGGGCCGAGTTCGAGTTGCTCATGAGGTGGTGGGTCCTCTTGCTGGGGGACTTCCGTGATCCCCTAGTCTCAACCCTCCGGCGATCAGCGCGTACGGCCCTGGCGGCGGGCCCTGTCGGGAGGGGTCGCCGCCAGAGCCTCATGTCAGGCGGTGCTTGTGAGAGCGCTCACCTCAGGTCGCGCTCCCTTCTAGCAGCGCCCCCTTCAGGTGGCGGCCGTAGAAGCGGTCGCCGTCCTCCAACTCGAACCACGGGGTGCCGGTGTGGCCGCCCAGGTTGGCGTGGAGTGTCTTCTGTTCGCTGCCGAACGCGTCGAACAGGTCCAGGGCACGCTCGCGGGGATTGCCCTCGTCGTCCCACTGGAGCAGGAGCAGCAGGGGGACGGTGACCTTCCGGGCCTCCTCGCGCTGAGCGTGGGGGACGTATCCCCCGGCGAAAAGGCCGACGGCCCGGATGCGGGGGTCGGTCGCCGTGAGGTGGATGCCGAGGGCGGCCCAGCCGGAGTAGCCGACCGGGCCGTCGATGCCGGGGAGGGCGAGGAGGGCGTCCAGGGTGGCCAGCCATTCGGGGGCGGCGTCGGTGACCAGGGGTCCGACGAGGGACTCGAAGGCGTCGTCGGCCGGTTCGCCCGCCCGCATCGCCCGGCGGATCTCGGCGCGGGCCTGTTCGGCGGCGGCCGGCCGGGGGCGGTCGCCGCAGCCGGCGGCGTCGATGGAGGCCACCGCGTAACCGCGGGCCGCCGTGTAACGGGCCCTCGCCACCAGCCGGTCCTGCTTGCGGGACATGCCGTTGTTGTGGGCCATGAGGATCAGCGGGAGCGGCTGCGCGAAGTCCGGCGTCCACAGGGTGCCGGGGGTCTCGCCGAGGGTGAAGTCACGTTCGAGGACGCCGTCGTCGAGGCGCTGCTCGGAGATGAACTGCATGGGTCAAGCCTTTCGGGAGTACACGACGGCGCTCCCGGACGATCTATCGCCCGACCGTGACCCCGGAGGGGAGCACCCATGTCGATACAGCGTCCACGGGTACCACCTCCTCGTTCTCTCGCACGGCCACCGGAAACCTAACAGGGGCCGCGCGGTCCGCCAACGGGTTTTCTACAGGTCGAGCACCGCGCGCAGGGCGTTGTCCACGAGTTCCTGCTGTTCGGGTCCGATGTTGCCGTGCGGCGTGCCGGTCTCGAAGCGCGTGGCGGCCAGCTGGAGGAGGTTGACGGCGACGAGGGAGGCGTCGACCGGCGTGGTCAGGCGCACGCTCATCGCCGTATCCGGGTGGTGCGCGGGCGCGTGGAGCACCACGGCGACGACGGCGCCGTACGCCTCGGCGAGGCCGTCGAGGCTGACGACGAGAACAGTGCGGGTGCCTTTGCCGGTGTCGACGTCCCAGACGTCGCCCTTGCGGACGGTCACAGGGCGTCGCCCTCGCCCGCGAGGTCGAGGGGCGCGAGGGAGGCGAGCGTGCGGGCGGCGTCGAGCGTCATCTGGCGGCGTACGGCGCGGACGATGTAGTCGTTCAGCGAGGGGGCACCGGCGGCGGCGTCCCGCAGCGGCTTGTCCATGGCGTCGGGGATGCGCAGGGTGATGGCGGTCATGACACCGAATCTAGTGGCAGAGGTGCCGTCACGGAAGCGGGTCTTCCCCGTCGGCGGCTGCTTGACTCTCCCACGGAGGGAGAGTCGAGGGTGGAGCACATGCGCGAGGACGACACGTCGGGGCCCACATGGGGCATCGGGGCCGTGGCACGGCGGACCGGGCTGCCGGTCAAGGTGGTCAGGCACTGGTCCGACGTGGGCATCGTGACCCCGGTTCGCCGGACCGCCGGCGGCTACCGCCAGTACGACACCGCCGGTGTGGCCCGGCTCCGGATGGCCCGCACCCTGCGGGACCTGGGGATGGGGCTCGGCGCGATCCGGGCCGCGCTGGATCGCGAGGGCGGGCTCTCGGAGGTGGCCGCGGCCCACGCCGAGGCGCTGGAGGCACAGATCCGCCGACTGCGGACCCACCAGGCCGTCCTGCGCGCCGTCACCCGCCGTACCACTCACGAAGGACTCGCTCTGATGACCCGTACCGCCCGCATGTCCCCCGACGAACGCCGCGAGCTGGTCCACGACTTCCTCACCGCCACCCTCGGCGATCTGGACGTGCCCGACTTCCGCGAGGGGCTCCTCGCGGCCGGCTCCGAGCTGCCGGAGGATCCCACCGACGAACAGGTCGAGGCGTGGCTGGAGCTGGGTGAGCTGGTCGCCGGTGACGAGCTGCGGGCCGCCATGCGGCGCATGGCCGAGTACGCCGCTCGTCAGGGGCGGGGAGTGCGGGATCCCGGCGCGGCGGCGGAGATGCGCGCGCTCACCGACACCTGGACCGCACGCGTCCGCGAGGCGATACGGACCGGCATCGCGGCGGACTCTCCGGCCGCCGATCCGGTCGTCGCGGGTATCGTCGCCGCCTGGCTGCCCAGCCGCGCGAACACCGACCCGGCCGTGACCGCCGACGGTCCCGGCGCCCGTGGGCTCCTGCGCGAGCAGCTCACCGCCGCGGCCGAGCCCGCCGCCGAGCGCTTCTGGCATCTGCTGTGCGTCCTCGGTGGCCGGCCCGTGCCCGCCGGGATCGCCGAGGAGGGCCGGTGGCTCGTCACCGCCCTGCTCACCAACCCCGCGCCGGGCGCGCGCGACGCCCGGCTCGAAGCCCTCTACGCCGACGACAGCGACCCCTGGCCGGGGGGTGTGCTGGAGGCTTTCGTCCGCGTCCAGGACACCGTCGGCACGCTCGTACGCGCGGCGGGGCCGGACCGGTTCGGCCTGCCCACCCCCTGTGCGGACTGGACCGTACGGGATCTCCTCGACCACCTGGTGTGGGAGAACCTCGTCTGGGGCGCGCTGGCTCAGGGCACGTCTCCCAGCGTCGGCCACGCCGAGGACCACCTCGGCGACGACCACGTCACCGCCTTCGCGACCGCCGCCGCCACGGCGCGCGCCGCCTTCCGGCAGCCCGGCATGCTGACCCGCTCCTTCGGCCCCGCCCCCGGTCGCCGTGTGGTCGAGCAGCTCCTCGTCGAACTCCTCGTGCACGGCTGGGACCTCGCGACGGCCCTCGGCCACGGCCACGACCTGGAGCCCGACATCGCGCGCGCCGCCCTGCCGGTGGTCCGGGAGATCTACGGCGGCCTGCCCCGTGCCGTCGGCGGGTCCCTCGCGCCGGCACAGCCCGCCCCCGAACACGCCCCGGCCCTCGACCGGGTGGCGGCGTTCCTGGGCCGACCGCTGCGGCCGTAGGCCGTGGAGCCCGCCGTTTCATGGACGCGGTGTCACTCGTAGCGGTACTTCAGGGAGTCCGCTTCCGCCTGCTGGATGTCCGCGATCGTCAGGTCCGGGTTGCGCAGCTGGGCCAGGGTGACCTCCGCCGAGGTGGGCTGCGCGTCCGCCGGGAGCCAGGCGTCCGGTTTCCATGCCGAGCTGCGCAGGAGGGCCTTGGGGCAGTGGGGGTAGACCGCCTCGATGCCGATGACCAGGGCGCTGGCGGGCGGTTTGCCCACGGCGGTGAGCTGGGACAGCAGGTCGGGGCGGGTGGAGACGCAGGCCCGGCCGTTGACCCGGAGGGTCGTGGTGCGCCCGGGGATGACGAACAGGAGCCCGGCGCGGCCGGTGGCGATGACGTTGTGCAGGGTGTCGAGGCGCTTGTTGCCGGTCGCGTCCGGTATCGCGAGGGTCCGGTCGTCCAGGACGGAGACGAACCCGGCGGGGCCGCCGCGCGGCGAGACGTCGCAGTTGCCCTCGGCGTCCGCGCTGGCGATCATCACCAGCGCGGCGCAGCCGATCAACCGCCGCGTCTGCTCGGTGAGTTCGGTCATCTCCTTGCGCCTGGCCGCGTCTCCGGGGTCTTCGTAGGCCAGGCGCAACGCCTCGGTGTCGCGTACGGCGTCGAGGCTGAGGGAGTCGAAGGCGGTGCCGGTGAGCGATGTCGTCATGCCGTCGACCCTAGGCGGTGCCGGCGATCTTCGCGGAGGGGTTTACGCGGGGCGTTCGCGCGGGGAGTTCACGCCCCGCCAACCGCTCCGGCCGCCGACCGCCGTCCCCGGGCCCACGCCCACGCCCACGCCCACGCCCACGCCCACCGGGCCAACTGCCGCCCCGAACCCCCGCCTACCGCGCCAACCGCCGCCCCCCGAACCCACCCGCCCCGGTCGCCTCCTTCCACCAGGTCTCCAGCGCCGTCCGGTCGAACGTCCGCCAGTTCGGCGTCTCCGTGACCAGCGCCTGCCCGAGCGTCCACACCGGTGCGGACGCCCCCCCTCGGGCACCCGGCGGCTCAAGTCCTGCCAGAGGGAACCCCAGTTGTAGGTGCGGAAGGGGAAGGGCATGACGACTGCGTCGATGTACCCGGCGGACTCCGGTTCCGCGTACCGATCGTTGTGCACGGCGGCCCCGACCCCGCGCTCGGCCATCCGGCCCGAGGCACGCTCGTACACCGTGATCTCCCCAGACCCCACCCGCCAGCCACGTGGTTGCAGTGGATCACGCCCCCTGCGCCAGCGGCTGCGCCGCGTACGTGATCCGTACGACGCCGTCCGTGTGCCGTTCCGTCGTCGCGTGGACGCCGAAGACGTCCGCGAGGATCTCCGGGGTGAGGACCTCCAGGACCGGGCCCGCCGCGACGACGGAACCGGCGTTCAGGACCACCACGTGGTCGCAGAGGCGGGCCGCGAGGTCGAGGTCGTGGAGGACCGCGAGGGTGGTGATGCCGGTGGTGCGGATGAGGTCGAGGAGTTCGAACCGGGCGCGGATGTCGAGGTGGTTGGTGAGTTCGTCCAGGACCAGGAGGTCCGGGTTCTGGGTCAACGCCCTTGCCAGGAGGGTTCGTTGGCGTTCGCCGCCGGACAGGGAGGGGTAGGGGCGGTCCGCGTACGGGCGTACGCCGCAGCGGTCGATCGCGTCGTCCACGGCTCGTCGGTCCTCGGCGCCGTCGCGGGTCAGGAGGCCATGGTGGGGGCTGCGGCCGAGGGCGACGATCTCCCTGACCGTCAGGCCGGTCGTGTTGCCCGCGGTGTCCTGGAGGACGGCGGCGGTACGGCGGGCCGCGGCTCGGGGCGTCAGGGACCAGACGTCGTCCTCGCCGACCCGGACCACTCCCCCGGCGGGGCGCAGGGAGCGGTAGACGGTCCGCAACAGGGTTGATTTTCCACTGCCGTTGGGGCCGATCAGGCCGACGATGTCGCCCTTGTGGGCCGCCAGGGTGACGCCGTGGAGGATCGGGGTGCGGTCGAGGGTGACGTGGAGTCCTTCGACGGTGAGTTTCATCGGTCCAGCTCCCGGTTCCATCAGTCCAGCCCCTTGTTCCGCCGCAGCAGCCACAGGAAGAACGGCGCGCCCAGCAGCGCGGTCAGAATCCCCAGCGGCAGTTCGTTGGGCCGGCTGAGCGTGCGGGACAGCAGGTCCACCAGGACCAGGTACACCGCGCCCAGCAGCGCCGTCAGCGGCAGCAGCCTGCGGTGGTCCGCGCCGAGCGTGAGCCGGACCAGGTGCGGGATCATCAGGCCGACGAAACCGATGCTGCCCGCGACGGCGATGACGGTCCCGGTGAGGAGCGCGCACAGGACCAGGAGGACCGCCCGCAGCCGGTTGACGTCGACGCCGAGCGCCGTGGCGGACTCGTCGCCGGCCAGCAGGACGTTCAGGCGGCGGCCGAACAGCGCCAGCAGGACCGTCGTGGCGAGGACGACGACCGCGACCGTGGGGACCTGGTCCCACTCCGCGCCCGCGACGCTGCCCAGCATCCAGAACATCACCGTCCGCAGCTCGGTCGGTGACGCCTGGAGCTGGACGAAGCTGGTCGCGGACAGCAGGACGTACCCGACGGCGACCCCGGCGAGGACCAGCCGGGTCGGGGCGAGGCGCCCTTGTCGCCGGCCGAGCGCGAAGACCACCGCCCCGGCGGCGACCGCCCCGAGGAACGCCGCCCCCGACACCCCGAGCCCGGCGAGCGCGGCGCCCCCGCCGAGGGTGATGACGAGGACCGCGCCGAGCGTGGCGCCGTAGGAGAAGCCGAGGACGATGGGGTCGGCGAGCGGGTTGGAGACGACGGTCTGGAGGACCGCGCCGCAGACGGCGAGCCCGGCGCCGACGAGGGCGGCGAGCAGGACGCGCGGGGTGCGGAAGGTCCAGACGATCTGGTCGAGGGCCGGATCGGAGGGCGG
Organism: Streptomyces saintjeani; assembly: GCF_055409605.1. NCBI lineage: Bacteria > Bacillati > Actinomycetota > Actinomycetes > Kitasatosporales > Streptomycetaceae > Streptomyces > Streptomyces saintjeani. The sequence continues at coordinate 333,304 of NZ_CP189624.1, forward strand.
GGTGCCGGCGCCGGTGACGTGGTGGAGGACGATCGTCCAGACGTCGCCGACGGGGACGGTGACGGCGCCGACGCTGATGCCGAGGATCATCGAGGCGGCCAGCGCGAACGTCAGGAGCGTGCCCGCCAGCGCGGCCCGGTGCCGTGTCAGAACGCCTCCGGGTGCAGCGTCCTGGCGATCTTCTCCACGGCCAGGTCGTTGCTCGGGCCGAGGTACATCGAGTCGGACAGTGTCACGTACGTCTTGCTGCGCGCGGCCGGCCACTGGGGGAACTCCTTGAGCAGTTTCTCGGCGTAGGCCGCCGGGTTCGGGTCGTTGTAGGCGATGACGACGAGCGCGTCCACGCCGGTCGCGGCGGCCTTCTCCTTGCTGAGGTCGGCGAAGGTGGTCGAGGCGGCGTTCGCGAAGGCGTTGGTGGCGCCGGCCTTGGCGAGGATGTCGTTGAAGATGCCCCGGGAGACGACCGAGCTGAAGTCGTCGGTGCCCATGGACATGTTGGAGAAGAGGACCATGACGTTCGGCTTCTTCTTCGCCGCGACTTTCGCCGTCACGGACGCGATGTGTGCCTGCGAGGCGGTGATCAACTGCTCGGCCCTGCCGGGGACGCCGAAGGTCTTCCCCATGTCGCGCAGGAGCCGATAGCTGTCGGCGACGGTCATCTTCGACGGGTCCTGGTCGCAACCCGCCGGTGAGACATAGCTGTTGGCGCCGACCGTCCTCAACTGGTCGCGCGTGGCGAAGCCGTTCTTCTCCTCGAAGCCGTACGAGGTGACGGACAGGACGAGGTCGGGGCGCAGGGCGAGCATCGACTCGCGGGGGATGTCGTAGGCGTCGTTCGGTTTCACGTTCCCGGTGGGCAGCGCCTTGATCTCGGCGGCCCGGCCCGGGACTTCGGAGGCGCCGTAGCTCTGTTGGCTGGCGACGATCCGGTCCTTCAGGCCGAGGGCGAGGAGGGTGGAGACCTCTGCGACGGAGGCGCCGTTCATGACGACGACCCGGCGCGGGGACTTCGTGAACGTCACCTCCTGCCCGCAGTTGGTCAGGGTCACCGGGTAGCCGGCTTCCGCCGTACCGCCCGCCCGCTCCTCGGCGGGCGACGCGCCGCACGCCGCCGTGAGCAGGCACAGCGCGGCGGCGACCGGCCGTTTGATCGACATGGGGGCTCCTTGCTCGATGTGTTCCGGTGCAGTAGTCGGGCGCCGGGGCCGGTCAGTTCCCGCGAACACGCGTCAACTTCCCTGCACGCAAGATGCCTTGATGCCGACGAGCAGGGCCGAGCGAGCGCGGGAGCGTACGGTCCCGACGGGGCAGCCGGCGACCGTGCGGCGGGCGATGGACAGCAGCCGGGTACGGGCGCAGGCGCGGCCATTGAAACGGTGCAGGCTGCCGAAGGCACGCGCGAAGGGCCCCTCGTCGACGAGGTGGGTGACGAAACGCAGGACGTCGCCGTGGAGCGCGCGAACGAAGCACTCGGCCGCGTGGTCACCGCACGTCGCGGGCAGGGAAGAAGCGATCACGTGATGCCCCGCTCGGGCCTCGAACGGATGCGCCGCGCCGACTCGGCCACGGCGGTGCACGGGACGCGGAGCCGCCCCGGTGGTTCCGGCCGCCTCAGAAGGTGGCGGCACCCGTGGGCGGTCCCCGGGAGGTGACGGGCCGGTGCCGGGGCGCGGGCGGGTGGTACAGGGCGGGGACGGCGAGGAGCATCCGCAGGGGTGCGGCGAGGCGGACGGCTACGGCCGACAGGAGCCGGAAGAAAGCACGCCCCTCCCCGCAGACACGAGGCCCTGCGCCTCGGCGAACGTCTCATGGAGTACGACCTGCACGGCGACCACACCCGAGACGATCACCCCACTCCCCCGCTCCCGCCCGGCCAACCCTCACCCCACCGGGCGCTCGCGATCACACCCGGAACTCCCGGATCACGGTGTCCCGGAACACGGCGGGGCCGCCGATGGTGAACAGGGCGAGCCCCGTGTCGGAGGGGTCGGGGAAGACCTCGGTCGTGTGCGTGTACCGCCCGTCGCCGACGAACATCTCGACGGACGTCCGGTCGACGAGGATGCGCAGCGAGACCGTGCCGGTGGACAGGTCGTACGGCGTACGGCTCTCCAGCCAGCGGTCGGAGGGGCTGACGGTGTAGCCCCGGTTGACGAAGGCGTAGTCCCCGTAGACGCCCGCGTCGATGTGCCGCGCGCCGTCCGGGGAGCGCCTCAACTGCACGCCCGCACCGGCGAGTTGGTCCCAGGCAACAGTGCAGGTCAGTTCGTACGCCGTACCGGTGTAGGGGAGCAGCCGCGAACCGTCGACGGTGAGATCGCCGAGGTCGACCTCGCGGGACACGTACCGGTCGAGCGCCGCCACGGGCTGGGACGCCAGGTGGTACGCCCCCGACGCGTCGCGCCGTAGCCGCACCTCGCGGACGATGGAGTCGGTCCCGTTGAACCCGTCGCACTCGATCGTGGGTGTCGTGCCCGCGTAGTCCCAGTGGTTCAGCCACCCGATCGCGTGCCGGACCGCCGGATCGAGCACCCCGTCCGCGTCCCGCTTCTCGAAGGTGACCGCCGCGTACCAGTCCCAGCCGTGGTCCAGCCACTGCGGATCGGGCGCGTCGGCGGTGAAGGCGGTCCCGTCGAAGGACCCCGTCCAGTACGCGTACGTGCTGGGCAGCCCGGCCCCCTTGCCGTTGGCGCTGACGCCGAGGACCCATTTCCAGGTCCCGTCGTCCGCCCTGATCCGGAACAGGTCGGGGCACTCCAGCACCCCGATGCCGCCCTTGACGAACCCGCCGACGTACGCCCACGACTTGAGGTCGGCCGAGTGGTAGAACCCCACCTTGTCGTTCTCGGCGAGCAGCATCACCCACCGCCCGCGCTCCTCGTCGCGGATCACCTTGGGATCGCGGAAGTCCCGTACACCGGGGTTCGCGAGGACGGGCGCCGTCCCGTGGTTGGTGAAATGCCGGCCGCCGTCGGTGGAGTAGTACAGGTACTGCGCCTGCGTGACGTCGTCGGGCGCCATGGTGGCGAGGACGATCACCGCGCCCGCCCCGAACCCCGCCGTGTTCTGCGTGTCGACGACCGCCGAGCCGGACCAGACGTCGCCGTTCGGGGTGGTGTCCTTCGGTACGGCGATGCCCCGGTCGGTGAAGGTGACGAGGTCGGTGCTGGTGGCGAGGCGCCAGGCGGTCCCGGCGGCGGTGCCGCCGGTCGAGTAGTCGGGGTTGTAGAGGTAGTAGTAGTGGTACTCGCCGTCGATCCACAGGGGCCGCTGGGGGTCGTTCATCCACTGGTCGGGGACGGTGAAGTGGTACGCGGCGCGGTAGCTGCCCGCGCACGCGGCGGCCAGCGCGGGACCGGGCCGCAGCACAAGCCCTGCGGCCGAGGCCACCAGCAGCGACCGTCTCGACAAAAACCTGGGCATCACACGGCTCCCTCCCCCGACTCCGTCGTCAGGATGGCCGGAACCCTACCCCTAACTCGTTAAAGGTCAACCCTTCCGTACACCCGACTACCCACGCGTACCCATCCCTTGACAGAGCCTCAGCGCGTTCCCATCATCGGGGAGTCAAGTTGGGCTAACACGAGTTAGGTCCGTCGATGACCCACCCGCTCCTCTCCCGCCGGGACCTGATGCGCTACGGCGCGTACGGCGCCGGCACCGCCGCGCTCGCCGGTGTCGCGGCCAACTGGGACCGCCTCACCGGCGCCGACATACCCGGCCGCGACGACGGCTCGCTCGTCATCGCCACCCTGGGTTCCGCCTTCGACCCCGCGACGCAGCGCGCCCTGCGCGACGGGTTCCGCGCCGTCCACCCCGACATCAGGATCCGCATCAACGCCGTGCAGGCGTACGACTGGTCGGACTTCTTCTCCAAGATCCTCACGCAGATCGCGGCGGGCACGGCGCCGGATCTCGTGTACGTCGCCACCGAGGGCGTACAGCTCTTCGCCCAGCGCCTCGGGGTGCCGCTGGACGCGTGGGTGAAGCGGGACGCGGCCGAGCTGCGCCCGTACTTCGCCGACGTCCACCCCTCGCTGGTCGAGTCGATGATGTACGAGGGGAGCCTGTACCAGCTGCCGGTCGAGTTCAACGCGGCCGACATGTACGTCAACAACCAGGCCCTGGAGCGCGCCGGTGCGGCCCTCCCCGGCGACGACTGGGACCGGGACGACTTCACGGCGCTGCTGCGGTCGCTCAAGCGCGCGGGCGGCGACCGGTTCACGCCGTACTTCTGGACGAACCGGCTGTGGGGCGGGGTGGTGCCGTGGCTGTTCGCCAACGACACGAACCTCCTCGCCGAGTCCAAGGCGCCGGGCGGCGACTGGCTCTGGGACGCCTTCTATCCGGAGGCCGAGCGGCGCGGGCGGGGCGGCGGGTACCGGTGGACGACGCCGCAGGCCGACTCCGAGCGGGTCGCGGAGGTGTACGACTACCTCGCCGGGCTCATCCAGGAGGACCTGTGCACGCGGCCCGAGGGGGGTGACGGCCGCAACCTGGTCGGCGTGTTCTCCACGGGCCGGGTCGGGGTGACCCCGGCGGGCGGCTTCTGGGCGGGGGGTCTGCATCTGGCGGGGATGAAGCCGGACGCCTACGACGTCCGGTACTTCCCCCGCTGGCGTACGCGGCGCCACCAGTTCGGCGCCGCCGGGTACGCGCTGCTGCGGACGTCGACGATGCGCGACGAGGCGTGGGAGTTCATCAAGTACACGGCCCGCGAGGACGTCATGACCCGGCTCTTCGCGGCCAACCAGACGACCCCGGCCCGGCGTTCGATGGTGAACGCGGCCCGCTACCGCTCGACCGGGCCGTCCCACTGGCAGACCTTCTACGACACCCTCGACAAGATCCCCTCGACCGGCCCGATCCCGGCTCCGCCGCAGGTCAACGAGGTCGAGCAACTGCTGATCAAGCACACCGGAACCGCGCTGGCGAGCCCCGGCGCGGTACGTCCGGCGCTGCGACGGCTCCAGGGGGACCTGGAGAAGGCCATGGAGCGTGAGCTGTGACGGACACCGAGATCAGACCCGTACGTCCGCTGCCGGTCCCCACCCGGGAGGCGCCCGCCCGCCATCGGGGCAACCGGCTGCTCGCCGTCCTGTTCCTCGCGCCGACCGTCGTCGGGATCGTGGTGTTCACGGTCGTCCCGATCGTCGGGTCGGTCGTGCTCAGCTTCTTCCGGTGGGACGTGATCGACGATCCCAAGTGGGCGGGAGGCGCCAACTACCGGGAGATCCTCACCGATTCGACGGTCCTGGTGTCCTTCCGGAACACGCTGGTGTTCATGGTCCTCGCGGTCGCGCTGCAACTGCTGATCGCGCTGGTGCTGGCGATCGCGGTGAACGGGCGGATGCCGGGGTGGCTGCGGTCGGTGTTCCGGTCGGCGTTCTTCTTCCCGCTGGTGCTGTCCGCCGCGTCCATCTCGGTGGTGATGAAGTACCTGTTCAACCAGGACTTCGGCCCGGTGAACTGGCTGCTGGGCACGGTCGGCATCCCCTCGGTCCCCTGGCTGACCTCGGAGCACGGGGCGATGGCGGCCGTCGTCCTGGCGTACGTGTGGCAGCAGTTCGGGTTCTCGTTCCTGCTGTTCGTCGGCGGCCTCAACACCATCCCGAAGGAGGTCCACGAGGCGGCGGCCCTCGACGGCGCGGGCGGCATCCGCAAACACCTCGCCATCACCCTGCCGCTGCTGTCGCCGACGCTGCTGGTGGCGTCCGTGGTCGGGATCATCAACGCGCTCCAGGTCTTCGAGCAGCCGTACGTCCTCACGGCCGGCGGCCCCGGCGACTCGACGCGCACGGTCGTCATGGTCATCTACGAGACGGCGTTCGAGCAGCTCCGCTTCGGCGAGGCGTCCGCCGTGGGGGTCCTGCTCTTCGTGCTGATCATGGCGGTCACCGCCCTCCAGTTCCGGCTCAGCCGGCGTTACGTCCACTACCAGTGAGCCGGGTGAGTCCCTTGAGTACGTCCTCCCTTCCCGTTTCCGTGGCGCGGATGCGGCCCTGGGCCCGTGTCGCCGGTCTCGCGGTGTGTGCGCTGCTGACGCTCGGTCCGGTGATCTGGACGGTGTCGACGTCGCTGCGGACCCCGGCGCAGTCCTTCGACCTGCCGCCGAAGATCGTCCCGACCGATCCGACGCTCGACGCCTATCGCGGGGTGTTCGACCAGATCGACGTCTGGCTGTACGCGCTGAACTCGACGCTGGTGACCGGGCTGGTCGCGGCCGGTCAGATGGTCACGGCGGGGCTCGCCGGGTACGCGTTCGCGCGCCTCGAATTCCGGTTCAAGAAGCCGCTGTTCGCGCTGGTCCTCGCGACGATGATGGTGCCGTTGCAGGTCACGATCGTCCCCGTCTTCCTGGAGCTGAAGGAGCTGGGGCTGACCGACACCCTGCTCGGGCTGATCGTCCCCGCGTTCCCGACGGCGTTCGGCACGTTCCTGATGCGCCAGTACTTCCTGGGGATGCCGAAGGACCTCGGCGAGGCCGCGATGATCGACGGCGCGGGTCCGTGGCGGGTCTTCCGGTCCGTGTACGCGCCGCTCGCGGCTCCCGGGCTCGCCGTCGTCGGCGTCCTCGCCTTCAACTACCACTGGAACGAGTTCTTCCGGCCGCTGATCCTGGAGACCTCCTCCGAGAACCTCACGCTGCCGCTCGGCCTGGTCTCCCTCCAGGGCAACCTCGGCACCGGCTCGATCTCCGTCGTCCTCGCCGGGGTCGTCCTGTCCATGCTTCCCGCCGTCGCCGTGTTCGTCGTCGGCCAGCGCCCTCTGCGCGAGGGCATCACGTCCGCAGGAGTCAACCGTTGAGTCACCGTCCGCGTTTCCGGGTCCGTCCGCCGGCCAACTGGATGAACGACCCGAACGGGCCCGTGCGTTGGGGAGGCCGCTACCACCTCTTCTACCAGCACAACCCCGAGGCTCCCGTCCATACGAACGTCCACTGGGGGCACGCCTCCAGCCCCGACCTCGCGCACTGGGACGACCACGGGATCGCCCTGCGGCCTGTTCCCGGCGGTCCCGATGAGGCGGGGTGCTGGTCGGGGTGTGTCGTGGACGACGACGGGGTTCCCACGGCCGTGTACTCCGGCATCCGCCACGACCACCGGGGGCTCAGCGCGATCTGCCTCGCCGTCGCCGAGGACGACGAGCTGCTCGTCTGGAAGCAGCTTCCGGTGCCGGTCGTCGCGGGACCGCCGCCCGGCCTGGACGTGACGATGTTCCGGGACCCCTTCGTCTTCCGGTTCGGCGGCCGGCGTTGGGCGTTGGTGGGGGCGGGGCACTCCGACGGTACGCCGTCGGTTCTCGTGTACGACTGTGAGGATCTGTACGCGTGGCGGTTCGCCGGGGTGTTGCTGGACGGGCGGGATCCGGTGGCGGCGCGGGTCTTCGGGGCGCGGGCGGTCGGGTGGGAGTGTCCGCAGCTGTGGGAGAGCGGTGGGGGGTGGACGCTGGCGGTGGCTCTGTGGGACGGGGACCCGATGAGCACGGCGTATCTCGCCGGGCAACTGGTCGAGAGTGGCGGCGAGTTGAGATTCGCGGCGGGTGGGGGCGGTCCGCTGGACCGGGGCCGGGACTTCTACGCCCCCGCCGTTCTCCAGGACGCCGGCCGAACTCTCCTGTGGGGCTGGTCCTGGGAGGCGCGCCCGCGTGAGGAGGTGGAGCGGGCAGGGTGGTCCGGGGTGCTGACGGCGCCCCGGGTGGTGGACCTGCGCGAGGACGGTACGTTGCGTGTCGTTCCGGCGCCGGAACTCGAACTCCTGCGGGCCGCCGGCCCGTTCGGCGCCGGGGCGCTGCCGCCTGCCTACGATCTGCTGGTGACCGCTCGTTCGGCGGCGACGGTGAGGTTGTTGCGGGGGGCGTCCGGGGCCGAACTCACTGTGCGGATCGATCCGTCGGGCGGGACGGTGACGTTGGATCGGGCGGGGTGGCCGCGCAACGGGCGGGACGACGGGGGGTTGCTGATCCTGTCGGTCTTGCCTGGTGGGCCTCTCACCGTGCGGGTTCTCGTGGACGGTTCCCTGCTCGAACTCTTCGTGGGTGACCGGGCCTCGGCGACCGAGCGTGTGTATCAACGGGCCGACGACATCGCGGAGTTGGCCGTGTCCGGAACCGACGTCGAGGTCAGTTGCTGGGAGCTGGGCCCACCGAACCCCGTGTGACGACCGGGCACTCCAGGCGCTGAGTGCTGACAGGGGGCGCGGTCCCGGTGGCGAGGGCGTCGAGGAGGAGGCGGACCGCCGCCTCGCCCATCGCCCGGTGCGGCAACGCGACCGTCGTGAGCGGTGGGGTGAGGAACGCGGACATGTGCTCCTGGTCGTCGTAGCCGACGACGGACAGGTCGGCGGGGACGTCGAGGCCGAGGCGTGCGGCGGCGTGCAGGACGCCTGCCGCGACGCGGTCGTTGTAGCAGACGATGCCGGTGGGGCGCAGCTCGGCGGGGACGCCGTCGAGGAGCCGCAGCGCGCCTTCGTATCCGGCGCTGATCTCGCCTCCCGTCCGGGTGATCCACTCCTTCCGCGCGGTCAGTCCGACCGTCCGCAGCGTGTCCCGGAACCCTCTCAGCCGTTCGGCGGTGGCGATGTCGTCGAGGCCGCCGACGAGCGCGATACGGCGGTGGCCCGCGTCGGTCAGGACACGGGCGGCGCTGCGGCCTCCGGCCCGTTCGGCGGGGATGACGGCCGGCAACGAGCCGTCCTCGGGCAGGCAGTTGGCGAACACGGCGTACGTGCTGTGCAGTCCCTGCGGGACGCGGGCCCGGCGCAGGGACAGGGCGGCGTAGATGATCCCGTCGACCCTGCGGTCGAGGAGTTCCGCGACGGCCGCGTCCTCGGTGGCCGCGTCCTGGCCCGAGTCGACGGTGAGGACGAGGTGGTCGGCGGACCAGGCCGTGTCCATGGCGCCGCGCAGCAGCCGTCCGGCGAAGGGTGAGGTGGCGATCGCGTCCGTGACCAGGCCGATCACAGCGGTACGGCTGCGGCGCAGACCTCGGGCAACGGCGTTCGGCCGATAACCGAGCCGGGCCGCCGCCTCGCGGATCTTCTCCTGCGTCTCGGCGGAGAGGTTGCCCTCGGCGCGCCCGTTGAACACGAACGACACCGCCGTATGGGACACCCCGGCGAGCCGCGCGACGTCCCGCGAGGTCGCCCGCCCGACCCGCACCTTCCCGACCCCGTCCATGCCCGTCCCCACCGACCTCGTCCGACCGGGCCAGCCTACCTGCGAACGGCCCTGACGAGGTCCGCGCCGGCGGGTGCGGGGAGGCGCGGCCCGGCGGGGTGCCGGGAGGCCCGGTTCGCGAGGGGCCCGGAGGGCGGCGGCCCTCTCGCAGGACCGCGAAGAACATGACGGGGACAGTCCGGACACAGACCACGGGTCGGCCGTCCCTGGTCACGGTTGCGGTGCCCCGGTCGGTCCCGGTCGTGGATCGGGCGCCCGCCGGTCAGTGATCTCGTTACCCGATATCGGTGAGGAGCGGCGCGAAGCAGCCGCCGTTCCCCTCGGCGAACGCCGTGAGCAGGGCAGCGGCATTCGCGCGGTCGGTCTCGTCGGGTTCGCCTTCGGCCGGTTCGTCCTCCAGCACCCACATTTCGAGCATGCCGGAGTAGCCGACGAGCACGTCGGGTCCGCCCGCCGCGTCCGGCGCCGATGCGGCGATGCGACGGACCGCGCCTTGCGACGGTCCGCGTTCCTCGGGGTCGCCGGGGCCGAAGGCCATCTTGATGACCTCGTCGAGGTCGATCGCGATGGGCGCGACGACCTGGCCGTCGTACCAAAGGGTGTTCGGCGTGCAGAAGTCGCCGTGGTTCAGTGCCGTGGGTGCCTCGGGCAGGGCGGCCCAGAAGCGGTCGGGCACCCGGCCGAGTCCCTTGGCCTGGGCCGTGGTGAGTTCCCCCGCCGTGACAAGCCGTTCGAGGCCGGCCGCTGCTTCCGCCGGGCTCTGCGGGAAGAACGGAGCCCTCACCGATCGGAACGTGAGGAAGCAGGTACGCGCCCCGGCGTCGGACACCGGTCCGGAGGCCCGTCGCGGGTCTCTCAGCGCTGCCGGCCGTCCGGCGTCCGCAGGCCGAAACCCAGGGTGCGGGACAGCGCGATGCTGGTCAGCCAGCTCATACCGAAGGTGAAGGGAGCCGCTATGTCGTCCGGGCCGTCCCCGAGGAACGAGAAGACGACCATGATCCCGAAGGGGATCGGGGCACGGTTCAGCAGGTTGTGCGGCCGTACGGCCCGGGGAGCGAGCTGACCCCGCTCATGGGCCTGGCCCCATCCCGCGAACCGGGCGAGGAAGGGAAGGGCCGCACCGAAGGCGGCCCCCGGAATCACCCACCCCATGTGCTTGAGCACCTCGAAGACGTCCCAGAGCAGAAGGAACGCTCCCAGCACCCCCCAGAGCACACGCGGCATCAGAGGGGTGGAACTTCTTGCGGCACCGGTGGTTTCGGTCATCAGTACGCGTTTCTCCTGGGTGTCGGGGCTCACGACCGGGTCGGCCGCTCCGGCCGTACGGCACGAGCGATCGGACGACGCCGCATCCGACGGTCACGGGCGTGCGGCCGAAGTCCCGGGCGGCTCACTAGGACAGTGTGCGGCCTACATGGCATCTAACGTCACCACCACGTCGAGCCACTCGCACCCCCAGGAGGCAGTCACATGTCCGTCAAGCCGGTCCCCCAGGGCTACAGCACGGTGACGCCGTGGATCATCTCACGGGACACGGTGCGGCTCATCGACTACATGAAGAGGGCTTTCGGCGCGGAGGAGTTGGCGTGTCTCACGGGCGAGGACGGGGCCGTCGAGCATGCGGAGGTGCGGATCGGTGACTCCGTGGTGATGATGTTCGACGCGCGGCCACAGTGGCCGCCGACCCCCGGCTTCCTCCGCCTGTACGTCGAGGACGCCGACGCCGTACACCGCCAGGCCGTCGCGGCCGGCGGCACTTCGGTCACGGAGGTCACCCACCTGTTCTTCGGGGACCGGGTCGGGCGGGTGAGCGATCCGCTGGGCAACCTGTACTGGATCCAGACCCGCGTGGAGGACCTCAGCCCGCAGGAGATGGAACGGCGCCTGGGCGACCCGGAGTTCACGAAGGCGATGGAGTACGTCCAGAGCGCCGACTTCTTCCCCGCCCGGTAATCCCCTCCCCTTCTCGTTTTCCGTGAAGTATCCGCACCATTTTCTGGAGTTCTCTTTCATGTCCACCGATACCGCGGCGTCCACCGCCATAGCGTCGTCGACCGGTACGCCCGGCCGCGACCGGCACCTCGGGCCGGCCCTGTTCGTGATCGCGGCGGCCCAGTTGATGGTGGTCCTCGACGCCACCATCACGAATATCGCGCTGCCCGCGATCCAGACCGACCTGGACGTCACGGACGCGAATCTCGCCTGGATCGTCAACTCCTACGCGCTGGCGTTCGGCGGTCTGCTGCTGCTCGGCGGCCGGGCCGGTGACCTGTTCGGCCGGCGGCGGATGTTCCGGGCCGGCATCGTCGTGTTCACCCTGGCCTCCCTGCTGGGCGGACTGGCCCCCGGTGAGGGCCTGTTGATCGGCGCGCGGGTTCTCCAGGGCGCCGGTGCGGCGCTCGCCGCGCCCAGCGCGCTCGCGTTGATCACGACGACGTTCCCGCAGGGCAGGCCCCGCAACACCGCGATGGGCGTGTACGCGGCGATGGGCGGCGTCGGCGCCACCGTCGGCCTCCTCCTCGGGGGCACGCTCACCGATCTCCTCGACTGGCGCTGGGTCTTCTTCGTCAACATCCCCATCGGCCTCGCGGTCCTCGCCGGTACGAAGACCTTGGTCGAGGCGGAGCGCCACCCCGGTCGCCTCGACATCCCCGGTGCGATCACCGGTACGGGTGGCCTGATCGCCCTGGTGTACGGCATCACGCGGGGCGGCGAGCACGGCTGGACCGGCACGGTCACCCTGGTCTGCTTCGCTGCCGCCGCCTCGTTGCTCACCGCGTTCCTGCTGCTCCAGGCCCGCACACCCGACGCGATGATGCCGCTGCGTCTGCTGAAGGACCGCAGCCGGTCCGGGAGTTACGCGACGATGCTGTTCCTCGGCGCGGGCATGTTCGCCACGTTCTACTTCCTGACCCTCTACATGCAGCTCATCCTCGGCTACAGCGCCGTGCGGACCGGTTTCGCCTACCTGCCCTTCAGCTTCGGCATGGCGGTGGCGGCCGGTGTCAGCTCGAAGCTGGTCACCCACTACGCGCCCCGTCTCATCGCGGGGCCCGGTCTGCTCGTCGGCGCGGGCGGCATGTTGTGGTTCGCCGCGCTGGAGCCCGGCTCCTCCTACGCCGGGCAGCTGGCGCCCGCGATGTTCGTCACCGCTCTCGGGCTCGGCATGAGTTTCGTCCCGATGACCCTCGGCGCGGTCAGCGGCGTCGCCCACCACGACACGGGCATCGCCTCCGCCCTGCTGAACACCGCGCAGCAGATCGGTGGCGCCCTCGGCCTGGCCGTCCTGTCGACGATCGCCACCTCGGCGGCCGACGACAAGCTCCCGCACGCGGCGGCCTCCCTCTACCAGGGGCGCGCCGCCGAGGACTCCGGTCTGATCGCCCGCGCCGGCGACGCGGTGACCCACGGCTACACCGTCGCCTTCGCCGCAGCGGCCGTCATGTTCCTGGCGGGCCTGCTCATCACCGCGCTGGCCGTCGACGCCGGACGCCAGCACACCGGGGACGACGCACCCGCCGTCCACATGGGCTGACTCCCGAGGAGGGGCTGCCCGCCGACCGCTCGGCCGGGCGACTCGCGTACCGAAGGAGGCCGGGGCCGGGTAGGCGTGGTGCACGGCAGGCACGGAGACCGCAGGGTCCGCGCCTGCCGTGTTCCCGTCTCCGCTGCCCGACGGCACGGTGACCGAACTGACCGCGAACGGGCCGGTGACAGCGGCTCGCCGGTACCCGGTGACTCCCGCGCAGGGGCGTGAACACCGGTCCGTGGGCGACCGGATACAGTGCGCGGGACGGCAGCCCGGTCTGTGAGGGGAAGCGTGACCGACACCAGCGACACCCGGCCCACCGACAGTGAAGCGCGAGCGCCACGGCAGAGCCGGCTGCTCCGCCTGATGCGCTACCTCCCGCTGATCGCCCCCGTCCTGCTGTGGGCCGTGCCGTACGGGGTGCTCCTGCACACCGGCCAGCACTGGCCGCTGCCCGTCACGCTCGCCGGTACCGCCCTGTTCGTCCTCGGTCTCGCCGGCATGCCGCTGGCGATGGCGCGCGGCCACGGCCAGCGCCAGCAGGACGGGGCGGCGATCGTCGGCGACACCCTGCTGGGCATGAGCTGGGTCCTGTTCACCTGGTCCGTCCTCCTCGGCGTCCTGCTGCGGCTCGCCCTGACCGTGGCCGGCGTCGGCGACGGCCAGGACCGGGCCCGCATCGTCACCTGGGCCGTCCTCGGCGTGAGTGCCGTCCTGCTCGCCTGGGGGTACGCCGAGGCCCGCCGAGTACCGCGTGTGCGCCGACTCGACGTGCGACTCCCGCGCCTGGGTGCGGGGTTGGACGGCCTGCGCGTCGTCCTCATCACCGACACCCACTACGGCCCCCTCGACCGGGCCCGCTGGTCGGCACGGGTGTGCGAGACGGTGAACACCCTGGAGGCCGACCTGGTCTGCCACACGGGCGACATCGCGGACGGCACGGCCGAGCGGCGCCGTGCCCAGGCCGCCCCGCTGGCGACCGTGCGGGCGACTCACGCGCGGGTGTACGTCACCGGCAACCACGAGTACTACAGCGAGGCCCAGGGCTGGGTCGACCTGATGGACGAGCTGGGCTGGGAGCCGCTGCGCAACCGCCATGTGCTGCTGGAACGCGGGGGCGACACCCTGGTGGTCGCCGGTGTGGACGACGTCACCGCCGAGTCCTCCGGTCTGGCCGGCCACCGCGCCCACCTCGCCGGGGCCCTGGACGGCGCCGACCCCGGCCTGCCCGTCCTGCTCCTGGCGCACCAGCCCAAGTTCGTCGACCGGGCGGCAGCCGGCGGCATCGACCTCCAGCTCTCCGGTCACACCCACGGCGGCCAGATCTGGCCCTTCCACCATCTGGTCCGCCTCGACCAGCCCGCCCTCGCCGGGCTCACCCGCCACGGCCCCCGCACCCTGCTCTACACCAGCCGCGGCACCGGCTTCTGGGGCCCGCCCTTCCGCGTCTTCGCCCCCAGCGAGATCACCCTGCTCGTACTGCGCTCCCCGCACCTGCCCGCCGTGGCGTAGGGCGACGGGACAGTGCCCGGCGGGACGGGGGCCGGCGGGACGGGGCCGGGCCACCCTGCCCGGCAAGGCCCCGCGTGGCCCGGCCCAGCCAGGAAGCCCGGCCCACAGCATCCGGAAGGGGCCCCGTTCGCAGGATGCGAGGCCACCCGGCCCGGCGGGACCCCGGAAGGCCCGGTTCGCAGGGTCCAGGAGGGGCCCGGTTCGCCGGGTCCGGGAAGTCCGGCCGTCTACACCGCGAGCCACACCGCCTGGTCCGGCGCCAGCGCGTCCCCCTCGACCGGCCCGCTCGCCAGCAGGACCCCGGCGTGCTCCGGCAACTCGTACGGCTCCCCCGACAGGTTCACCACGCACACGAACCCCGGTTCACGGCGGAACGCCAGAACACCGGCCGGTACCGTGTCGTCCAGCCACGTCAACTCGCCGTCCCCGAGGGCGGGTTGCTCGCGGCGTACCCGCAGAGCCGTCCGGTACAGCGCCAGCATCGAGTCCGCGTCGCCACTCTGCGCGGCCACCGTACGCGGCGCCCAGTCGTCAGGCTGCGGCAGCCACGGCGCGGCAGAACCCGCAGGGCTGAAGCCGTACGGCGTCCCCGTCCCCGACCACGGAATCGGCACCCGGCACCCGTCCCGCCCCCGCTCGGTGCGCCCGGACCTCTCCCACACGGGGTCCTGGAGGACAGCCTCGGGAAGGTCCTCCACCTCGGGCAGCCCCAACTCCTCCCCCTGGTAGACATAAGCCCCGCCGGGCAGCGCAAGGGTCAGCAGCGCAGCGGCCCGCGCGCGCCGGGTTCCGAGCGCGAGGTCGGCCGGCCCTGCCGGGACGTACGACTCGTTCGCCACCCACTTCCGCGCGGCCTTGCGCCCGTACCGGCTGGCGTGGCGCATGACGTCGTGGTTGGACAGCACCCACGTCGCGGGAGCCCCCACCGCCCCCAGCGTCGCGAGCGTGTCGTCGATGACCGCGCGCAGGTCCTTCGCGTCCCAGTCGGTCATCAGGAAGTCGAAGTTGAAGGCGGTGTGCAGGACACCGGGGCTGACGTACGCGGCGAGGCGTTCGGGCGTGTCCGTCCACGCCTCGGCGACGAAGGCACGGTCCCCGGGGTACTCGTCGGCGAGCCTGCGCCAGGCGCGGTAGATGTCGTGGACCTCGTCGCGGTCCCAGAAGGGATGGACGACACCCTCGGAAACCTCGGGGAGTTCGGGGTCCTTGACCAGACCGTGCGCGACGTCGATGCGGAACCCGTCCACGCCCCGATCGAACCAGAACCGCAGGACGGACTCGAACTCGGCGTGCACGTCCGGGTGTTGCCAGTTCACATCCGGCTGCTGCGGCGTGAAGAGGTGGAGATACCACTCCCCGTCGGCGACCCGCGTCCAGGCGGGCCCGCCGAACCGGGAGTCCCAGCCGTTGGGCGGCAGCGCACCGCCGGGCCCGCGTCCGGGCCGGAAGATGTACCGTTCGCGTTCCGGACTCCCGGGCCCCGCAGCCAACGCCGCCCGGAACCAGGCATGTTGGTCGGAGGAATGGTTCGGCACGATGTCCGGCACGATCCGGATCCCCAACGCGTGCGCCTCGTCGATGAGTTGCTCAGCCTCGGCGACCGTCCCGAACAGCGGGTCGATCTCACGGTAGTCGGCGACGTCGTAACCATGGTCGGCCATCGGCGACTTGTACCAGGGGTTGATCCACAGGGCGTCCACGCCAAGGGACTTGAGGTACGGCAGCCGGGACCGGATCCCGGCGATGTCGCCGACACCGTCCCCGTTCCCGTCGGCGAAACTGCGGATGTAGACCTGGTAGATGACGGCGTCGCGCCACCAGGGAGGAGTGGACACAGCGGGCTCCTTCGGGCGTCAGGCGAGTGTGTTGTCCGTACGCGGCACGAGGCCGTAGTAGATCCTCGGCGCCCCGTCCAGTGTCAGCGAAGCCTTCCCGTTCGTGACGGGGATCTGCCGGACCTGCCCGACGGCGTCCACCTGCCGGACGGCACCTGGCGCGGCGGCGACGAGGGTGGTCTTGGTGGGCCAGGGGTCGGTCCACACCTCGGGGGCGGGGAAGTGCCAGTCGGTGCGCTGGCCGGTGGTGTTGAGGAGATAGCCGTCGGCCCGGTTCCACAGGACGACCGCCGGTCCGGCAGGCGTGTCGAACCACAGACCGAACGTCTTCGGGTCGGCGAAGGTCAACTTGCCCCGGAAGGTGGCCTGATCGAGGGCGCGGGCGGCGGTCGCGTAGGCGAGGAGCGACGGCTTCGGGCTGAGGTCGCGGTTCATCAGGCCGTAGTGGTACTCGACGTTGTCGGGGTCGGCGACCTGCGGCATACCGAGGACGCTGTCGTGGAACTGGTACCAGCACACGCATTTCACGCCTTCGGCCTTGGCGAGCGCGAGCGTCAGAAACACGTTCTCGGCGGCGTGCCGGTACGTGTCGTGCCACCAGCTGTTGGGCTTCGTCGGCGCGTACGCCTCGGTGAGCCAGATCTCCTTCTCGCCGTGCTGCGCCATCAGCGCCTTCAACTGGCGCAGCCCGCCGGAGAAGTTCCAGTACGTGCCGTCGCCCCCGGTGCTCCAACTGTCGCCCGGCGGAATGTAGTCGGGGGTGAAGTTGCCGCGTCCCGGGTGGTAGGCGAAGGCGTCGATGAGGTCCCAGCCGCCCGCCGCGATGAAGTTCTCCACCCACGGCTTGTCCATGCCGGCCAGGCCGTTGTTCATCAGCTTGATCGTGGCGCCGGTGGCCGCACGCCGGTCGAAGACGGGGCGCAGCGCCTTGTCGAGGTAACTCTGCGCCGCGTCACCGGTGTTGAAGGGCCGGTTCAGCTCGTTGCCGACCTCGAAGTACCCGGCTCCCGCGCCGACGGCCACCGCCAGGTTGTCCGCCGCCCAGCCGGCCGCTGCGGCATCGGTGGCCTCAAGCGTCGGCTGGAGTTCGATGTTGTGCCGCATGCCGCGCGCGTCGAAGGCGGCGGGCGGGAGCCCGGGCCCGCCGTCGTACGCGATCCGCACCAGGCTGACGCCGGCCTTCTGCCACAGGTCAAGGACGGCGGTGGCGTTCGGGCGTTGCAGCCAGGGGTAGTTGGCCATGCCGAACATGCTGCCCGCGCCGGCCTGGTAGGTGTACGGCGGCAGCACCGCGAGGTTGGTGCGGGCGAACGCCTCGTCGCCGCCCGATCTGACGGCGACCTCGGCGAGGGCGATACCGGAGGCGGGCGCCCCCAGGGTGAAGGTGTGCCCCCAGGTGGAGTCGGCGGCGACGGTGCCGGTCACGGTCGTCGCGGCGAGCATCACGCCGTCGAAGTTCCTTACCCACAGCTCCAGTTCGACCGTCTTGGCCGCGCCGCCATTGGCAACGAGGGCGGTGAGTGCGATCTGTTCGCCGGGGGTGTCGTAGAGGTTGAAGTCGCGGTTCGTGGTGAGTTCGAGGCCGAGTTCGCGGCCCCGGCCGATGGTGGCGGTGGCCGAGGGGCGGGTCTCGGAGAAGTAGAAGTCTGCGCGGCTGGTCCAGCCTCCGCCAGAAGCGGCCGTACCCGGGGCGTGGATCCAGGTCGCGTTCGTCCATGCCTGGCGGGAGCGGTCGAGGAGGAAGAGGCCGTGCAGGGCGGTGCCCCAGGTGGAGGTGTGGGCGACGCCGAGGGTCTCCTCGTACGGGATGCCGCCGCCCGCGTCGCGGACCCATTCGGTGACGGGGATGTAGTCGTCGGGTGCGGTGGGCGCCTGGATCGCGCGGCTGAACAGAAAGCCGTCGGGGACGAGGGTCGCCGCGCCGGTGACGTGCCATTCCAGGGCGGCGTGGGAGGTGCTGACGGTGAACCAGCCGGTCACGGTGACGGCGGTGTCGAAGGTGTAGTCCATGCGGATCGCCGGGGTGCCGTCGGGGAGCGCGCTCAGGGTCGGAGTACCGCCGGTCGAGACGTGGATGCCGGTGACGCTGTCCTTGACCTGGAACTTCGACCCGGCGGACCGGGTGACTCCGGCGCCGTCGCGGATCGCGAGCCGGCCGCCGGGACTGGCCAGCAGGCTGATGCCCCCGGCGGTCAGCGTGACGTCGCCCGCCGCCGCGTACGCGGTGACGGGGGTGGACTCGGCGACGAGGACGACGCCTGCGGCGAGGGCAGCGCCGAGGAAGCCCCGGCGGCCGAGAGGGGATCGGGAGAAGGTCATCGTCTGCTCCAGTCAAGCGTCTGATAATGCCTATCTTCAGATTCGTTAACGACACGTTTCCAGCCGGTCACTCTGCTGTCAACGGGTACTTGTCAGGAGATCCGGCGTGAACTACGGTCATCGCTCAGAGATTGAAGATAGGCATTATCACGATGGAGGAGCGATGGCGTCGAGACCTCGCCGTGTCACGCAACGCGAGATCGCGGAGCTGGCGGGCGTCAGTCAGACCACCGTGTCGGTGGTACTGAACGACCGCGACGGCTCGAACGTGCGGGTCCCCGAGGCCACCCGGGCGCGGGTCAAGCAGGCCATGGAGCAGCTCGCCTACGTCGCCGACCCCGCCGCCCGCAGGCTCGCCGGTCTGGACAACCAGATCATCGGCGTCTTCACGTACGAAGCGGCGCTCTCCCCGGAGAGCATGGACTTCTACGGCCCGCTCCTGAACGGCATCGAACGGGCCGCCGAGCAGATCGGCTGGGACCTGCTGTTCTTCACGTCCTCGCCGGTCGAGAACGGCACCCGCAGCCTCTTCCACCGCAAGACGCGCCTCAGGCTCACCGACGGCTGTGTCCTGCTGGGCCAGCAGATGGTCGCCTCCGAGCTGGAGCGGCTGGTCGCCGAGCAGTTCCCGTTCGTGGCGATCGGCCGCCGGGACGAGACGGCCGCCCCCGTGCCGTACGTCGCCATCGACTACACGACCCCGACGACCGCGCTGATCGACCAGGCCGCAGCCATCGGTCACGAGCAGGCGCTGTACGTCCACCGGGGCCGCGACACGCCGACCGCGCGGGACCGGCGCGACGCCGTCGAGTCCGCGTCGGCGCAGGGCCGGCTGGCGTTCCTGCTGGTCGGCGAGGAGCGGATCGCGGACCTGCCCCGGCTGGCGCGGGCCACCGGGGCCACGCTGATCATCGCCGAGGACGCTTTCCTCGCCGAGGACGTCGCGCACGCGCTGTTCGGGGCCGGGGTCGCCGTACCGGAGGAGATCTCGGTCGCCGCGCTCGGTGAGGTGCGCGGTCATCGGGTGGAGGGGCGGACGCTCGCCGGGTTCCACGTGCCCCGGCAGCGGTTGGCGGCCGAGGCGCTCGACCTGCTCCAGCTCCTGATCTCCACCGACCCGCAGGAGTGGGACGGACTGGAGAGGGAGCGGCTGCTGATCGCCGAGGTCGAGCCCGGGGACACCATCGTCGCGCGGACGGAGTCGACGTCATGACCGGCCGGATCACGACCGAGGTGGCGATCGTCGGCGGGGGTCTCGGTTCCGTCGCCGCCGCGCTGGCGCTCCTGGAGCAGGGCCGGCGGGTGGTGCTGACCGAGGAGTACGACTGGCTCGGCGGCCAGTTGACCTCGCAGGCCGTGCCGCCCGACGAGCACATCTGGGTCGAGCGGTTCGGCGTCACCGCGCGCTACCGGGCGCTGCGGGAGGGCATCCGCCGCTACTACCGCGACCACTACCCCCTGACCGCCGCCGCCCGCGCCGACCGCGAACTCAACCCGGGGCGCGGCCGGGTGAGCAGGCTGTGCCACGAGCCCCGGGTCGCGCACGCGGTGATCACCGCGCTCCTCGCGCCGTACCGCTCGACCGGCCGCCTCACCGTCCTGCAACCGGCGGTCCCCGTGGCCGCCGACGTACACGACGACGTGGTCCGCAGCGTCACCGTCGCCGATCCGCGCACCGGCGCCGAGACGGTGATCGCCGCCGAGTACGTCCTCGACGGCACCGAGACCGGCGATCTGCTGCCGCTGACGGGGACGGCGTACGTCGTCGGGGCCGAGGCGCGGTCCGAGACCGGGGAGCCGAGCGCGCCCGAGACGGCCGATCCCGGGAACGTGCAGTCGATCGCGTGGTGCTTCGTCTTCGACCACGTCGCCGGGGACCACACCATCGAGCGGCCGGACGACTACGACTACTGGCGGTCCTTCGAACTCCCCTTCTGGGGTGCGCCGATGCTGTCGTTCACGGCGCCGGACCCGCGCACCCTCGTGCCGGAACAGCGGACGATGAACGTCAACCCGGAGGGGGACGCCACCGGGGATCCCCGGTTCGACGCCGGGGACCGGGATCTGTGGCAGTTCCGGCGGATCGCCGCCCGGCAGAACTTCGCCGAGGGGTTCTACGAGAGTGACGTCGTGCTGGCCAACTGGCCGCAGCTCGACTACGTGGGCGGCTCGATCATCGACACCGATGCCCGGCAACGGCACCTGGACGCCGCGAAGGCGCAGTCCCGGGCGTACGTGTACTGGCTCCAGACCGAGGCGCCCCGCCCGGACGGGGGGCGGGGGTGGCCGGGGCTCAGGCTGCGCGGGGACCTGGTCGGTACGGCCGACGGGTTCGCGCAGGCGCCGTACATCCGCGAGTCGCGGCGGATCAGGGCGCTGACGACCGTGCGGGAGCAGGACGTCTCCGTCAAGGTCCGGGGCGACGCCGGGCCCGCGCGGTTCGAGGGGTCGGTCGGGGTCGGGATGTACCGGATCGACCTGCACCCCTCGACCGGCGGCGACAACTACATCGACGTCGAGTGCGCGCCGTTCGAGATACCGCTCGGCGCCCTCGTACCCGTATCCACCCGCAATCTGGTGCCGGCCGCCAAGAACATCGGCACCACCCACATCACCAACGGCGCCTACCGGCTGCACCCGGTCGAGTGGAACGTCGGTGAGTCGGCCGGGGAGCTCGTGGCGTACTGCCTCGACCTCGGCCTGAGCCCTCAACAGGTGGCGGCGGACGAGCAGCTCGTCGAGCGCCTCCAGGGCCGGTTGACCGGGGCCGGGATCGAACTCCACTGGCCCGAGATCGCCGGGTACTAGCCAACTCCCAGACGAAAGACGCACGCCATGAACAGAACCAGAACGCTGGTCGGCGCCCTCGCGCTGATGGTGACAGCGGCTTGCAGCGCCTCCACCGACGGCTCCGGGGCCACGGACGCCAAGGACGTCAAGCTCCGGATGACGGTCTGGACCTCGAACCAGGACCAGCTCAAGCTGTTCGACTCGATCGCCGCCGCCTACCGCGCGCAGCACCCCGACGTCTCGTCGATCACCTTCGAGAGCCTGCCCTTCGACGCCTACAACACGACCCTCACCACCCAGATCGCCGGCGGCAACGCCCCCGACCTGGTCTGGATGGGCGACCTGTCGCGGGACCTGATCGCCGCCGACGCGCTGGTGGGCCTCACCGACAAGCTGAAGTCGACCGCCGACTGGCAGTACGACGACCTGGAGGCCAGCGCCACCAAGGAGTTCAGCCGGGACGGCACGCTGTACGCGTACCCGTTCTCGACGTCGCCGTTCGCGCTGTACGTCAACACGGACCTGCTGGCGAAGGCCGGTCAGCGGGTCGACCCGAAGAACCTGACGTGGGACCGGGTCGCAGCCGCCGGGGCCGCCGTCAACAAGGCGACCGGGAAGGCCGGTTTCGTCGTCCGGGACTTCGACTACAAGGCGTGGAACACCCTCGCCACGGTGTGGACCGGCTTCGGCGCCTCCGCGTGGAGCGAGGACGGCAAGAAGTGCGCGTTCACGAGCCCGCAGATGCGGCAGGCGTTCACGTTCCTGCACGACGCGGCGTTCAGGACGAAGGCGATGCCGGGGCCGGGGACGACGGCCGACTTCTTCGCCGGTGACTCCGCGTTCACCGTCGCGCAGGTGTCCCGCGCCTCGCTCCTCACCGGCAAGTTCAAGTACGCCCTGTACCCGCTCCCGGCGGGTCCGGCCGGGCAGCACTCGGTCATCGGCCAGGCCGGGGTGGGCGTCCTGTCCGCGAGCAGGCACAAGACGCAGGCCACCGACTTCCTCGCCTACCTGACCAACCCCGCGAACTCGGCGAAGCTCGCGCGCTTCTTCCCGCCGCCGCGTAAGTCCCTGCTCACCGGCGCGAAGCTCGCCGCCGACAACAAGGTCCTGACCGCCGAGCAGCTCCAGACGGCCGTGGTCGACCAGCTCCCGAACGCCGTCACCCTCCCCAACCACACCAACCCCGCCGAGATCGCCCAGCGCGGCAAGACGGCGCTGGACGCGATGTGGAAGGCCGACGCGGACATTCCCGCCGTACTGAAGTCGGTCTGTTCCGCGATCGAACCGGTCCTGGCCAAGTAGCCATGGCCACGCTCACGCCTTCGCGGGTGCAGGCCAAGGCCCCCGGCACCACCGCCAAGCCGCCGTACTGGACGACCCGCCGCCGGGACGTCCTCGCCGGCTACCTGTTCATCGCGCCGCAGCTCGTCGGGGTCCTGCTGTTCGTGCTGATCCCGGTCGGGCTGGCGGTCTGGTACAGCCTCAACGACTGGAACGTCTTCACCGGCGAGCAGACCTTCGTCGGCGCCGACAACTACGCGGCCCTCGCCGACGACCCCCAGCTCCCGTCCGTCCTGGGCGCGACCGCGCTCTTCTGCGGCGGGGTCGTGGTCCTCAACATCGGCCTGGGACTGCTGCTCGCGGTCCTCCTCAACCGGCGGTTCCGGGGTGCGACGTTCTTCCGGACCCTGTTCTTCTCCCCCGTCGTGGTCTCCGTCGTGGCGTGGACCCTCGTCTGGGGGTTCCTCCTCCAGGACAACGGCGCGATCAACAGCCTCCTCGACGGCGTCGGCATCGACGGGCCGAACTGGCTCCAGCACGGTGACACCGCGATGGTCTCCGTGATCGTGACGCAGGTGGTCCGGAGCGTCGGCGTCAACATGGTGCTCTTCCTCGCCGCGCTGCAAGGTGTGCCGGCGCAGCTGTACGAGGCCGCGCGCATCGACGGCGCGGGGAGCAGGGTGATCTTCACGCGGATCACGCTGCCGCTGATCTCGCCGACGCTGCTGCTGACGGCGATCATCACGGTCGTCGGGGCGCTCCAGTCGTTCGCGCAGATCGCCGTACTGACCGGTGGCGGGCCGGAGTTGAGCACGACCGTGCTCGTCTACTACGTCTTCCAGCAGGCGTTCGAGTTCAACCACATCGGGTACGGCTCGACGCTCGCGCTGATGCTGTTGTCGTTCGTCATGCTGCTGACGCTGGTGCAGTGGCAGTTGCGCCGGAAGTGGGTGTTCCATGAGGAGTAGGCCGAGTCCCGTGCTGCGGCGGGTGCTTCTGGTGGTGGCGCTCGGGGTGCTGGCGATCCCGTTCGTGGTGCCGACGGTGTGGATGGTGGCGGCGTCCGTGAAGCCGCTGCCGGAGATCTTCAAGGCGCCGC
Organism: Streptomyces saintjeani; assembly: GCF_055409605.1. NCBI lineage: Bacteria > Bacillati > Actinomycetota > Actinomycetes > Kitasatosporales > Streptomycetaceae > Streptomyces > Streptomyces saintjeani. Next base: position 356,849 of record NZ_CP189624.1, read on the forward strand.
CGTCGCTGTGGACGTCCGATCCCACGTTCTCCGCGTACCGGGAGGCGTTCGACTTCCAGCCGTTCGCCCGGCAGTACGCGAACAGCGTCTACATCGCCGTCCTGGTCACGCTGATCACGCTGCTGGTGTCGAGCCTCGCCGGGTACGCGTTCGCGCGGATCAGGTTCCCCGGTGCCAACGCCCTGTTCCTGGTCGTGCTGGCGGGGCTGCTGGTGCCCAGTGAGGTGACGATCGTCCCGTTGTTCCAGATGTTCAAACAGGTCGGGATGATCAACACGCACTGGCCGCTGATCCTGGTCACCGCGCTCGCCGGGCCCTGTGTGCTGGCCACCTTCGTCATGCGGCAGTTCTTCATCGCGCTGCCCGCCGAACTGGAGGAGGCGGGGCGGCTCGACGGGCTCGGGCGGCCGGCCATCTGGTGGCGGATCTTCCTGCCGCTGGCGAGGCCCGCGCTGTCGGCGGTGGCGATCCTGACGTTCCTGACGTCGTGGAACCTGTACCTCGAACCGACGGTGTACCTGACCTCGCCCGAGCTGTTCACGCTCCCGCAGGCCCTGACCCGGTTCACGGACTCCTACGGCGGCGAGATGTGGAACACCCAACTGGCCGCCGCCACCATGACGGTTCTGCCGGTGCTGGTCGTCTTCGTCGTCGCTCAGCGGCAGTTCGTGGAGGGGCTGGCGCACTCGGGGCTCAAGTGACCGTCCGGTCCCCCCGCCAGATCTCCGTGAACCGGCCCAGCAGCCGGGCCGCCGCACCCACGTCGTCCGTGAGGGGACGGTCGGCGTGTTCGGCGTCGAGGGCCTTCTCCGCCAGCGCCAGGGCCCGGGCGACCGGCAGGTCCGCTTCGGGGCGCAGGTCGCGCAGGCGCAACGCCCGTACGGCGGCGACGAGTTCGCACCCCACGACGAGCCGGTACGCCGCGCAGGCGCGCAGGGCCTGCCGGGCGGCGAGGGACGCGAAGCTGGCCTGTTCCTCGACGCCCCGGGAGAGCACGGCGTGGCCGAGGGAGGCGGGGGCACAGAAGGCGCGCAGGTCGCCGAGGGCGGCGCCGGCGGCGTACTCCAGGATCATCACGCCGGAGGAGCCGGGCCGGTCCTCGGCGAGGAAGGGGCGCAGGCGGGTGTAGGCGGGTTCGTTGAGGGTGGAGAGGCGGGCCGTGGAGAGGCGGGCGACCTGGACCAGTGAGAGCCTGAAGTGGTCCAGGGCGAGGGCGAGTTGGGCCTGGTAGAAGCCGCCGTGGTGGTAGGCGGCCTGGTCCTCGGGGCAGATGAGGGGGTTCTCGGCAGCCGCGTTGATCTCGATGCCGAGGACGGCCTCCAGGGCGTCGGCGGCTTCGTGCGCGGGGCCGTGGATCTGGGGCAGGCAGCGGAAGCCGTAGGGGTCCTGGATGCGTCCGAGGGGCGGTACGGGACGGTCCTCGGCGCCGATCAGCTCCCGCATCCGGCGGGCGACTTCGACGGAGCCCCGGTGCGGGCGGGCCGCGTGCACGGGGGCGGCGTACGCCTCGTGGGAGCCGTCCACGGCGAGCAGGGAGAGCGCGGCGACGACCTGGGTGGCCTCCAGCAGTCCGCGCAACTCGGCGACGGCCAGGGCGGCTTGGCCCAGGGTCAGGGCGTTGCTGCTGATGAGGGCCAGCGCGTCGTTGTTGTCGAGGGGCTGGGGTTCGGGTGCGCCGGCGCCGCGCCAGGGGTGTTCGCCGGCCAGCGCGAGTCCGACCTGGGCGAGGGCCGCGAGGTCTCCGGTGCCGACCGATCCGAACTCGTTGACGACGGGGTGGGCGCCGCTCTCCAGCGCCTCGCACAGCGCGGTGACGACGTCGGGGCGCAGGCCGGCCCCTCCGGCGAGGATCTGGTTGGCTCGCACGGCGAGCATCGCGCGGACCTGCCGGGCGGGGAGTTCCTCGCCGATGGCTCCGGCGTGGCTGCGCAGGAGGCGCAGCCCGTGGGCGGCGGCCTCCTCGGTGGGGACGTCCTCGCCGCGGTTGGCGCCGACGCCGGTGGAGCGGCCGTAGACGCGTCCGGTCGCGGCGATCTGGCGGGCGGCGTCCCAGACGTCGGCGGTGCGGCGCATCGCGTCGGTGCCGGGGACCGGCCGGGCGGTGCCGTCGGCGAGGCGGACGACGTCCGGGACGCCGAGGGCGGTGCCGTCGAGGACGACCACGCCGTTCGCTGTGTCCAGAATCCGAGACGACATTGAAGAGATAACCTCCCAGATGCGGACACTTAGTCTCACTCACCGATCATCCGCCACGATGGATCAGCGCTGAACCGTTGACAAATTATTCAGTCACGATGAACTCTGCATGATGTTATGCATCCCGGGCAAGGGGCACCACATGATCCAATTCGACGCGGTCCACAAGCGCTTCCCCAACGGCACGACAGCGGTGCACGACCTCACGCTGGACATGCCCGAAGGCGGCGTGACCGTCCTGGTCGGCTCCTCCGGCTGCGGCAAGACCACCACGCTGCGCATGATCAACCGCATGGTGGAGCCGACCTCCGGCACCATCGAGGTCGCGGGCAAGGACGTCACCCGCCAGGACGCGGCCGACCTGCGCCGCTCCATCGGCTACGTCATCCAGCAGTCCGGGCTCTTCCCGCACCGCACGGTCCTCGACAACATCGCGACCGTCCCCCTGCTGCTCGGCCACGGCCGCCGCAAGGCCCGCGCCCGCGCCGGCGACCTCCTGGAGACCGTCGGCCTGACCCCCGAGGTCGGCAAGCGCTACCCCCACCAGCTCTCCGGCGGCCAGCAGCAGCGTGTCGGCGTGGCCCGCGCGCTCGCCGCCGACCCGCCGGTCCTGCTCATGGACGAGCCCTTCGGCGCGGTCGACCCCGTCGTGCGCACCCAGCTCCAGGACGAACTCCTGCGCCTCCAGAAGGAGTTGAGCAAGACCATCGTCTTCGTCACGCACGACATCGACGAGGCCGTCCGGCTCGGCGACAAGATCGCCGTCTTCCGCACCGGCGGCCACCTCGTGCAGTGCGCCTCCCCCGCCGAACTGCTCGCCCGCCCCGCCGACGACTTCGTGGCCGGGTTCCTCGGCGCCGAGCGCGGCCTGAAGCTGCTGTCGCTGAAGAACCTCGCGGACGTCCCGCAGGGCCAGGCCCCCGAGGGCGGCGACTGGCGCCTCGTCCTCGACGCGGCCCGCAGGCCGCAGCACTGGAAGTCCCGCGACGCCGAGCTTCCCGTACGGCCGCTCAAAGACACGGACTCCCTGCTCGCCGCGCTGGACGAGTCCCTCGCCTCCCCCACCGGCCTGGTCGCGCGCGTCGACGCCGACGGCGTCCTCACCGGTGTCAGCTCGCGCGACGACATCCACGACCGCGCGGGCCACGCCCACACCGAGGCGCGGACGGCGGGCCACACGCACGAGGGCGAGGCCGCGTGAGCGTCGACTGGTCCTGGATCGCGGACCACACCGACGAGCTCACCACCCTCACGGTCTCCCACCTCCAGGCCGCGCTCACCGCCGTCCTGCTCGGCCTGCTGATCTCGCTGCCGCTGGCCGTGCTCGCGCACCGGGTCCGCGCCCTGCGCGGCGTCCTCCTCGGGATCTCCAACATCCTGTTCACCATCCCGTCCATCGCGATCTTCGTGCTCCTGCTGCCGGTCAGCGGCCTCACCCGCACCACGACCGTCATCGGCCTGACCGTCTACACCCTGGTCGTCCTGCTGCGGAACACCGTCGAGGGCCTCGACTCGGTGCCCGCGAAGACCAAGGAGGCGGCCGTCGCGATGGGCACCCGCCCGCTGCGCGTCCTGCTCACCGTCGAGCTGCCCCTCGCGCTCCCCGTGATCATGGCCGGGGTCCGGATCGCCACCGTGATGTCGATCTCCCTCGTCTCCGTCGCCACCTACATCGGCGACGGCGGACTCGGCCAGCTCTTCACCGACGGCTTCCAGCGCGACTTCCCGACCCCGGTGATCGCGGGCGTGGTCCTCACGATCCTGCTCGCCGTCGTCGCGGACGCCGCGCTGGTCGCCGTCCAGTACGTCCTCACCCCGTGGAAGAGGCGGCGAGCCTGACATGTACGAACTCTTCGAGAACCTCGGCTCCTGGCTGACCAGCGGCGCCCAGTGGTCCGGCACCGACGGCATCGCCCACCGGCTCGCCGAGCACCTCCAGTACTCGCTGATCGCCACCCTCGTCGCGGCGGCCATCGGCCTCCCGCTGGGCCTGCTCATCGGCCACACCGGCAAGGGCGCCTTCCTCGCGATCAACCTGGCGTCCTTCGGCCGCGCCCTGCCGACCGTCGGCCTCGTCGTCCTGGTCTTCCTGGCCGGCGGCCTGTCGATGCTGCCGGTGTACGTCGCGCTGGTGGCGCTCGCCGTCCCGTCGATCGTGACCAACACGTACGCCGGGATGACGGCCGTCGACCCGGACGTCAAGGACGCGGCGCGCGGCCAGGGGATGCGCGGCCACCAGGTCCTGTTCCAGGTCGAGCTGCCCCTCGCGCTCCCCCTGATCATGACCGGCCTGCGGCTCGCGCTGATCCAGGTCGTCGCCACGGCGACCATCGCCGCGTACGTCTCCTTCGGCGGTCTCGGCCGGTACGTCTTCGACGGACTCGCCCAGCGCGACCTCGTCCAGGTCCTCGGCGGCGCGGTCCTCGTCGCCGCGGTCGCCGTCGTCCTCGACCTGATGCTCAGCGGCCTCCAGCGCTTCCTCTTCCGCCACCGCACCGCCTAGGGAACCCTCACATGAACCGACGCGCTCTCCTCGGCGGCCTGTTCGCCGCGGCCTCCGTCCCCGCGCTCGCCTCCTGCTCCGGCGGCATCACCTCGCTCGACAACCAGAGCTCGGGCACCTCCGGCGGCGGCTCCAGCAAGGGCGGCCTGACCATCGGCACCGCCAACTTCACCGAGAACCAGATCCTCGGCTACCTCTACGCCGCCGTCCTCACCCAGGCCGGCGTCAAGGTCAAGGTCCGGCCCAACCTCGGCACCCGCGAGATCGTCATCCCCGCGCTCCAGGGCGGCGACATCGACCTGCTGCCCGAGTACCAGGGCGCCCTCCTCGACTACCTCGACCACAAGGCGACGGCCACCGAGGAGGGCGAGATGCAGAACGCCCTCACCATCGCCCTGCCCGCCGGGCTCCAGGTCCTGCCGTACGGGCTCGCCGAGGACGCCGACGCGTTCGTCGTCACCCGCGAGACCGCCGAGAAGTACGGGCTGACCTCGCTCGCCGACCTGCGCAAGCAGAACGGCAAGCTGGTCATCGGCGCCGCCCCCGAGGTCAAGAAGCGCAAGGTGGGGGTGGTCGGGCTGAAGGAGGTGTACGGGGTCGACTTCAAGGAGTTCAAGTCCCTCGACTCCTCCGGGCCGCTCGTCAAGGGGGCGCTGAAGAAGGGGGACGTCGACGTCGCGAACCTCTTCACCACCGACACCGACATCCTCGCCAACAAGTGGGTCGTCCTGACCGACCCCAAGAACCTCATCCCCGGCCAGCACATCGTCCCGCTCATCGCCGACCGCAAGGCCGACGACACGGTCCGCAAAGCGCTCGCCCGGCTCGGGAACGTCCTCACCACCGACGACCTGACCGAGCTGAACCAGCAGGTCGACGGCGAGAAGAAGGACCCGAACGACGTGGCGAACGCGTACGCGAAGAAGCACGGGCTCCTGAAGTAGCGGGCCCTCAGACGGCGGCGGGCCTGCCGCACACCTCCACGCAGACCACCGAGACGTCCGGGTTCGGCGCGGTCGCCGGGACCGTGACGGTGATCGTGTCGCCGGTGCGGCGGTAGCGGAGGCTCGTCGTGGGGGCGTTCAGCAGGTAAACGCGGGTGATCCTGTTGCGGACCGCCGGGATCTGGAGGGTTCCGGCGGTCGGCCAGGCGAAGACGTGCGCGAACAGCTTGCCGTCCTTCGCGGTGAACTTCCCCCACGCCGGTTCGGTCCGGAAGGGACTGCCGGTGGTGCCGTAGATGCTGTCGCCGTAGGTGGCCGTCCACGCGCCGAAAGCGGTCAGGACCTTCGTCGTACCGGCGGTGACGGTCCCCGCTCCCGTGGGGCCGATGTTCAGGAGGTAGTTGCCGTCGCGGGAGACGACGGTGACGAACTCCTGGAGGAGGGCGTGGACCGAGCGGTACGAGTTCTCCTTCGCCTCGTTGTAGCCCCAGGCGCCGTTCATGGTCACGCAGGTCTCCCACGGCCGGTCCAGCGGGGCCGGGGGCACCTTCTCCTCCGGGCACGCGAAGTCGCCGAGGCCCAGGTCGCGCTTCACGCGTTCGTTGACGACCAGGTTCGGCTTGCGGGCGATCAGCCAGTCGTACAGCTCCCGGCCGTCGGCCTCCACCCACCAGTCGTCCAGCGTCGGCGTCGCCGGGTTCCCGCACCAGTCGCCGTCGAACCACAGGACCGCCGGGTCGTAGCGGTCGAGGAGTTCCTGGAGCTGGTCCTTCATGTCGGCGATGTACGCGGTGCGCGCGGACAGGGAGGACACCGACGAGAAGTTGTTCTGGTTGGCGGTCTGCGAGGAGTGGTTCCAGTCCATGATCGAGTAGTAGAGGCCGAACCGTACGCCGCGCCGCTCGCACTCCCGCTTCAGCTCCGCGAGCAGGTCGGGGCGGTAGCCGCTGTAGTCGTGGAGGTTGTACTCCTTCGTGCCGGTGGTGTCCGTGAAGCCGGGTACGTCCGAGTCCCACATCGCGTAGCCCTCGTGGTGCTTCGCCGTGATCACGAGGTACTTCATCCCGGCGTTCGCGGCGAGTTCGGCGATGGTGGCGGCGCTGAACGAGGTCGGCGCGAAATGGGCGCTGACCTGGTTCTGGTACGGGGCCTTGGCCCAGTTCTCGTTGTAGAACGCCCACTCGCCGTGGCCCCGGTAGGAGTACGAACCGAAGTGGATGAACATCCCGAACCTCGCCTGGTACCACCAGTCCATCTTCGAGGGGACGGTGTACGCCTGTGCCGTCCCCGGCAGTCCGAAGGCGACAGTACCTCCGGCGAGGGCGGCGGCCTTCATGAGCGAACGTCGGCTGAGGCTGGACACGGAGCGACTCCTGGGGGTCCGGGGACAGCGGGGCGACGCGTGACGGGCGTGGGGCCCGGTGTCACACATCGGATGAATTCTGGAGGGTGGATCAGGATCACGTCCAGAGGTGCGCGACGATGCTTCACACGCCCTACGAAAGGTCGGACCTCCGAGGGGGGTCAAAAAGGGCCAGTTCCCCCTCATCGGGCGCCTGGAACACCTTCACGTACCCCTCAGGCAGCTCGACGCCAACGCCGAGCGCCCCCCTGCTCGCAGACCTTGGGGGAGTGCGTGCCAAGCGGCGGGCGCCCGGCCGGCGAGGTGACGCAGGCTCTCACCGACCGGCAGCCTCCGTACGGCTCACCCGGTCAGAACCTCAGGACGGGGCGCCCCCGCACGCCCCTTTCCATGACGAGTTGCTGCGCCTGTGCCGCCCGCTCGGCCGGGAAGACCTCCGCGACACGTAGCGTGAGTGTGCCCGCCTCCGCCATGTCCCGCAGTTCCGTGAGTGCCGCCGTGTCCGTCACCCGGTCCCACACCAGCACCAGCGGCCAGCGCACCCCGCGTTCGCTCTCGCCGAAGTACGCGGACGCCGTCGCGATCGCCCCGCCGTCCCGGACCGCCCCGAGCACCCGGTCGTGCAGCGGCACCGCGTCGACGACGCCGTCGGCCCCGTCCGGGCGTAACTCCCGCACCCGCTCGGTGAACCGGTCGCCGCGCGGGAGTACGTGGTCGGCGCCGAACCCGGCGACGAGGTCCCGGTCGCGTTCGGCCGCGTCGGCGATCACCGTCAGCCCGGCGGCCTTGGCCAGTTCGACGGCGTACCCGCCCACCGCACCGGCCGCGCCGGTCACCGCGACGGTCGCCCCCGGGGACAGATCGAGGGACTCCAGGCACATGCGTGCGGTGAGCGCGTTCATCAGCAGGGTGGACGCGGCCGTGAGGCCGGCGCCCGCGGGGGCACGGACGACCGACTCCGCCGGGGCGACGACGTACTCCGCCTGCGCTCCCAGCGCCAGCCTGGGCAGGAGCAAGGCAATGACCTCGGTGCCGACGGCGAGCTCGGGGCGTACGTCCGCGCCGGCCTCGTCGATGACGCCGGCCGCGTCCCAGCCCACGACGTGCACGTCCGACGGCGGGAACAACTCCCTTATCGTCGCGTCGAGTTCGGGGGACGGCACCGCCTGGCCGGCCGCGCCGCCACCGCGCCAGAAGATGTCGGACCTGTTGACGGACGCGGCGGCGACCTTGATCCGTACCTGTCCCGGACCGGCGTGGGGTTCGGGCAGGTCCAGGACCCGCATCACCTCGGGACCGCCGTACTCGGTGAAACCGACGGCTTTCATCTCGCCACCTCACGATCATCGAACGCGGAACACTTTTGTTCCGCGTTTCAGCGGAAGCTAGCAGACGCGGTAAACTCGATACAAGTCAGTCCCGGTCGTGAAAGAGGCGCGTGTGTCCGAGGCCAGTTCAGCGTTGCGCCGTCCGAGCGGCAGGTCGGGCCCGCCGCGCGATCCCGCCCGCGACGCCCGTATCCTCCGCGCGGCCACGGAACTCCTCACCGAGGGCGGATACCCGGCGTTGACCATGGACAACGCCGCCGCGCGGGCCGGGGTCGGCAAGGCGACCGTCTACCGCCGCTGGAAGTCCCGCGCCGAACTCGCCGCCGAGGCCCTCGACCACGCCGGTCTCACCGACGCGATCACGCCGGCCGACCTCGGGCCGGGACAACTGCGCGCGGAACTCGTCGCGACGCTGGCGAGCGCCACCTGGGGCCCGGACCTCTCGCGCGCCGACCTGATCGCGGCGCTCCTCGACACGGCCCGCCAGGAGCCGGAGCTGTGCAACCTGGTGCGCCGGCGGTACATGGACTCCCTGCACCAGGCCGTGGAGGACGTCCTCGCACACGCCGCCGAACGCGGCGACCTGCCCCCGCGCCCGGCCGGTCCACGCCCGGTCGAGGTCTCCGCCGCCGTCGCGCTGCTGCTGCACTGGGAGCCGATGCGCGGGGAGCGGCTCACCGAGGACGACATCGGTGAGGTGGTCGACAAGGTCCTCATGCCGCCCCGCTGACCGGGGGCGCTCCTCCACCGCCGTCCCGGGTCGGGGAGCAGCTCCCGGGCGAGGCGTACGGCCTCCGTGCCGTCTGCGGCTTCGCGGACCGGTGCCATGTCGGACTGGGCCTCCAGGGCCGTGCCGAAGGCCATCCGGAGCAGCGGGGTGTTGGTCAAGGCTTCCTGCACCAGGCGGTAGACGGTCAGTTGCCCGGTGGCGGGTCTTGCCAGTCCGACCGCCTCGGTCATCACAGGTCCCTGTCGATCGAGCGTCATGGTGGGCCCACCGCGAGTCTGCCGGTGAGCTGGGTCTCGGCGGCGCAGGCGGCGGCCCCCTCGTCGCCTGACTGCCTCAGGGTGTCCACCAGTTGCCGCTCGGGTTCCGCATCGCCGGGAGCAGGGGCTCAGTCCAGCTCGATCAGCCCCCGGCGGACGGCTTCGGTCACCGTGCTCGCCCGGTTCTCGGTACCCAGCTTGCGATAGATGCGCACGAGGTGCGTCTTGACCGTCGCCTCGGTCAGGAACAGCGCCCCGGCGATCCCCCGGTTGCTGTGCCCCCGCGCCAGCAGCCGTACGACCTCGGTCTCCCGCCCGGTCAGCGCCGAGCCGGGGTCGGCCACGTGCCCGGCCAGCCGCTCGGCGGCCTCGGGCGCGAGCACCGTCCCCCCGGCGACCGCCGTACGCACCGCCCGGAACAGCTCCTGCGGCGGCCCCGCCTTCAGGACGTACCCGCGCGCCCCCGCCTCCATCGCCCGGACGACGTCCCCCTGGCCCTGGTAGCTGGTGAGGACGACGACCCGTACGTCCGGCAGCGCGGCGGCGATCCGGCGGGTCGCCTCGATGCCGTCCTCCCGTTCGCCCACGCCGGGGGCGTCGGTGAGGCGGAGGTCCATGAGGACGACGTCGGGGCGCAGGGCCTCGGCGAGGTGGAGGGCCTCGTACCCGTCGCCGGTCTGGCCGACCACGGCGAAGCCGTCCTCGCCGTCGAGGAGGGCGAGGAGGCCGGCGCGGACCACGGCGTGGTCGTCGACCAGGAGGATGCGGACGGGGCCGGTCATCGGGGGGCTCCGGTGACGAGAGCGGGGACGGGCAGGGTCGCGAGGGCTCTGGTGCCGTGTCCGGGGGTGCTGTCGACGGTGAGGGTGCCGTCGTACGCGGCGAGGCGGTCACGGGTGGCGGCGAGGCCGAAGCCGCGTCCGGCTTTTTTCGGCGCGGCGGCTGTTCCCTGTACGTCCCGGTCGAAACCCACCCCGTCGTCGCGGACCTCCACCGCGACCGTGTCCGTCTCCCGGCGGTCCAGGGTCACCCACACGTGCGCCGCGTCCGCGTGCTCGCACGCGTTGGCCAGCAGGCCCTGGGTGATGCGCAGGAGTGCGGCGGCCCGCTCCGGGGGCACCTCGCGAACCGCCTCGCCGAGCGCGCCGAAGGAGATGCGCGGCATCCCCTCGGGGACGCCCTTGTGCGTGCACAACTCCCGTAGCGCCGCCGCGAGATCGCCGCTCGCCAGGGGCGCCGGGGTCAGGTCCCGGATGATGCTGCGCGTGTCGGCGAGGCTCGCGCCGAGGGCCTCCGCGACCGCGTGGACCTGGCGGCGGGCCGAGTCGGGGCGGCGGTCCCAGTCCCGTTCGGCGGCCTGGAGGAGCATACGGTTGCCGGAGAGTTCCTGGGCGAGGGTGTCGTGCAGGTCGCGGGCGATGCGGGAGCGCTCCGCGAGAACCCCGGCCTCCCGCTGCTGGCGCGCCAACTCGTCGCGGGTGCGCCCGAGTTCGTGCACGAGCCACTGCTGGCTGCGGTAGAGGGCGACGGTGAACCAGACGGCCGCCACGGGCGGCGCGACGAGGTCCGGCTTGAGCACGCCCTCCGTACGGAGGATCGCGACGGCCAGCAGCACCGTGATCAGTCCGACGGCGGCCAGCGCGGCCCAGTCGCGGAACATCCGCAGGGCCAGCACCGCCAGCGGTACGGCGAGCCACATGTACCCGCCCGCGAAGCGCGCCGGGAGGACCCAGGCGACCCACGCCCACAGCCCCAGGAGCAGCGCGAACCAGACGCGCCGTACCCGGGGGCCCATCCGCTCCCACAGGCCGAGGCCCAGGCCGTAGCCCGTCGCCAGGAGGACGACGGGCGGGGCGACCGACCAGCACAGCGCGCTCGGCAGGCGGGCGAGCCGGGCGAGGGTGCTCAGGACGACGGCCAGGAGCAGGAGGTGCGGGAGCGACCGCAGCAGCGGCAGGCCCTTGTAGGTGGCAGGCGGCACGGGGGCGGTCCTCAGGTCCGATGACGGACCGCCCAGTGTAAACCGCTTACGGATCAAGGGAGTTGAAGGTCTGCCCGGGTACGGTGCCTGGTCAGCGCCCGGGGTGCAGCCCCGGCCAGCCCGGCGTGGGCTCGCCCCTGACCTCGCCGAAGTACAGCGCGAACGTCTGCTTCAGGCGCTCGACCTCGGCGCGGTCCTCCATGAAGCGGGGGAAGCCGTCGAGGTGGGCGTCCGGGTACTCCCACACCGGCTTGAGGCCCGTGGGCGCGGCGAGGTCCGTACGTACCGACCAGCGCGCGGAGGACTGGCGTTCGGTGGAGATCTGCCAGTTGAGGAAGAGCTTCGCCGCCGTGGGGCGCGGGCTCCGCTTGAGGATCGCCATGCGCTGGCCCCACGCCATGAAGGGGTGCCCCTCGGCCATGCCCATCTGCGTCGGGCTGGTGACCGTCGGGTTGGTGCCCGTGCCGACGCCGATGACCTTCTGCTTGCCGGTGACCGCGGCGCCGGGCGAGAAGGAGCCGCGGGCGAACTGCGGCTGCTGCGCGGCGAAGGCGGCGGCCCAGTCCCAGCCGTACTTCTCCACGTACAGGGCGAAGAGGTAGAGGACCGCGTCGTCGTCGTGCGGGTACGCCGAGGCGATGGCGCCCTTCCAGCGCGGGTCGATCAGGTCCAGCGGGGTGCGCGGCGCGTTCGCGCCGGCCGCCGCGACGTCGTACAGGTAGCTGAAGGAGATGACCGAGCCGGCCACCCAGGCGCCGTCCGGGTCGCGGAACTGCGGGTGCAGCCTGCCGAATCCGGCGGGCCGGTAGCGCAGGAGCTGTCCCTGGCGCTTCCAGCGGGTGAAGTCGTGCAGGGTCTGGAGCTGGACGACGTCGGGAACCAGGGTGCCGGTCGCGAGCTGGTTGTCGATGCGGACGTCGTGGTACTTGCTGTAGTCCACGATCAGCGTCAGGTCGATCCCGGGGAACCGCTGGCGGAACGCGGCGCCGGCGCTCGCGCCGCTGCCGGAGTCGGCGAGGTCGCCGCCCGCGTAGACGACGAGCTTGCCGCCCTCGGCGATCGCGTCCCGGTACAACTCGTCGAGTGTGCGGGTCTCTTCGCGCGGGCCGGTGACCGCCTGCGCGGCTGCGGGCATCGCCGCCGCCGCGACGACGGCGCCCGCGCCGGCCGTGAGGATCCGCCGCCTGCTGAACTTGCTGGGCATGTGGGGGGTGAGTCCCTTCTCGGCACCGGGACGACCGCCGCCCCGGCGTCCCCCACCCTGTCCCGGCACCGGCCGCCCGCGCGTCGTCCGGAAGCGGGCGATGCGTTCAACCGTTCGGTTGAACAAGGGAGTCGGCCCGCACGCCCCGACAGCTCACGAGTGCTTCGGCTCCGCGGCCTCTGTCACGGTCTGGCCGGCCCGGGTGCGTGCGTACAGGACCTGCCGGCCGGCGCGGTGGGCGCTCACCAGGCCGGCGTTCCGCAGGGCGGTGAGGTGCTGGGACGTGCCGCCGGGCGTCAGGCCGGTGCGGCGGGCGAGTTCGGTGGTGGACGCGGGGGCGGTCAGCTCGGTCAGGATCATCGCGCGGGAGCGGCCCAGCACCCCCGCCAGGGCGTCGGGGACGGTCGCGGTCCGGGTGTGCCAGAGCGTGCCGACGGCGCGGGGCGGATAGCGCAGCGAGGGCTGCCACGGTTCGTCGAGTACGGAGAAGACGCGTGGCCAGACGAAGGCGGAGGGCACCAGCAGCAGTCCCTGGCCGTCGAGCCGGCGCGCTCCGCGCACGGTGCGGTGATCCAGGTGCAGGGTGCCGTGGGCCCAGGTGACCTGCGGGTCGAGGTCGGTGAACAGGTGCTGTGCGCCGCCGTCGACCAGGCGTCCGGCGCGGTAGCGGATGTCGCTCTCCAGCAGGGTGAGGATGCTCGGCCAGTACGGGGCCAGCGCCAGTTCCCAGTACGCCTCGATGGTGTCCGCCAGCCGCGCGAGCTCGGCGGCCGGATCGGCGCGCAGCGCCGCCAGCCGCGCTTCCGGCACCCCGGCCGTGGTGCGCAGGAGCGCCGGCGGCATGGCCCGCACCGTGGCGAGCTCCACCTCCAGCGACGGCAGCGGCGTCGTGGGGGCCGGGCAGATGAACCCCGGGACACGGCCGGCCCAGGGCGAGCGCGCGGGCATCGGGACGAGGTCGAACAGCGGGCTCAGGTCGAGACCGGCCGCCGCCAGCCGGGGGCGTACCCGGTCCGCCCAGGTGCGGTGCAGGCCGTGTTCGTCCGCCCCTTTGAGGACCCGGACGCTGGCCACCACCTCCCACAGCGGGGAGATCGCGAAGCGGGTGCGGGCCACGTCCTGCATGGTGAATTCGATTTCGATCATTTAGCTCAGCCTAAATCTCTGGGGCGAGCCGCACGGCGTCCCGCACCGTACGCCGCATGACCGAAGCACCGGATTCCCCGTGGCGCGTGGGCGCCTTCCGTACGCTCTTCGCCGCGAGCGCCCTCAGTCACCTCGGCAGCAACGTCGGTTATGTGGCGATACCGCTGCTCGCCGTCACCGTGCTCGGCGCCGGTCCGGGCCAGGCCGGTGCGCTGGCCGCGCTGTCCACCGCCGCGTTCCTGTTCATCGGGCTGCCGGCGGGCGCGTGGGTGGACCGCTTGTCCGGGCGCCGTGTGCTGGTCGCCGCCGACGCCGCTCGCGCGGTGCTGCTCGCCTCGATTCCGCTCGCCTGGTGGCTGGGGGTGCTCTCGCTGCCGCAGCTGTACGCGGTGGTGCTGCTGACCGGCTGTGCCACGGTGTTCTTCGACGTCGGCTCGCAGAGCGTCCTGCCCGAACTGGTCGGCCGCGAGCACCTCGTCCCGGCGAACGCGGCCGTCGTCAGCCTGATGGCCGGTGCCAACATCGCCGGCCGGGGCGCGGGCGGCTTCCTGGTCCAGCTCCTCACGGCGCCCCTGGCGATTCTGGGCGGGGCCCTCGCCTACCTCGCGTCCGCCTGCGGCCTCACCGGTATGGCCCGCCACCACGCCCGCACGAAGCCCCCGGCCGCCGGGCGACGGCTGCGGACCGAGATCGCGGACGGGCTGCGCCATGTCTTCGGCACCCGCGAGCTGCGGGCCCTGGCGCTCACCGCGACCCTCACCAACCTCGGCGCGCAGATGGTCAACGCCATGCTGCCGGTGCTGTTCAGCCGCGAACTGCGCCTGTCCGCCGGGGCACTCGGCCTGTACTGGGCGGCCGGCGGCGTGGGCATCCTGCTCGGTGCCCGCCTCGCCCGCCCCCTCGCCGCCCGCCTCGGCCACGGCCGCACCCTGGCCCTGGCCGGGCCGTGGTTCGCGCCCGCCGCACTGGCCGTCGCGCTGGTCGGCACCGGCCCGTGGCTGTGGGTGGCCGGCGCCGGGTGGCTGGCCGTCATGACCAAGACGGGCATCGACAACGTCCTCGGCGTCACCCTGCGCCAGCATCTGACGCCGGACCCGCTGCTCGGCCGCATGAACGCCACCTTCCGCTTCCTGCTCACCGGCGCCCTCGCCGTCGGCTCCGCCCTGGGCGGCCTCGTCGGTGAGGTCGCGGACGTGCGCGTCGCCGTGTGGGCGGGCGCAGCGTGCCTGGCCTGCGCCTTCCTCCCGGTCTTCCTCTCCCCCGTCCGCGCGCTCCGGGAGCTGCCGGCTCCGGCGCAGCCCCACCGGGCATCGTCGATTAGGCTCGGCTGAACCGGCGGAAGTTGCCACGTCAACCATGCCGTGCCGATTCGTTTGACGCATCACTCCCAGGAGGACATGTGACGGTCGAGGTCGTCGACGCACCCGAGGCGCGCCGCTACGAGGCGCGGATCGACGGGGGTTCGGAGGTCGCCGGGTTCGCGGAGTACATCCGTACGGCGGAGCTGATCGTGTTCGTCCACACGGAGGTGTCGCCGGCCCACGAGGGCCGGGGCATCGGCTCCGCCCTGGCCCGGACCTCCCTCGACGAGGCCCGCGCCGCCGGCCTCAGGGTCCTGGCGACCTGCCCCTTCTACTCGGCCTGGATCGACCGCCACCCGGCGTACGCGGACCTCCTCTACCAGAACCGCAGCAGCGTCAGCGACTGAGCGCCCCGGCTCCTGTGGTGAACGCCAGCAGCGAGGCGGCGGTTCGCTGCGGGGCCTCCAGGATGGGCGAGTGGCCGAGGCCGGGCAGGAGTTCGATCCGGGCGCCCGGAACCGTGCCGTAGTCGGCCGCCGACGAGGAACGCCACCTGCGGTCGTCCGCGCCGAAGAGCACCAGCAGCGGCTTGCCGAGGGGGGCCAGCCGGTCGGGGAGGGGGCGTTCGTCGAGGTACGCGCGCGTGGCCTGCATCGTCGCCGTGAGGGTGTGGAGGGTCATGTGGCGCACCTCGTCCAGGAGTTCCGGCGGGATCTCGTAGCCGGGACGGCTGAAGCCGGTGCTCGCGAACCGGCGGATCTGCTCGTCGGTCGGCGGCCACTGGGAGATGTCGGCGCCGGACGCGATGTACGCGTACAGACCGGGACCGGTGTTGATCAGGGCGAGCCCGGTCACCAGGTCGGGGCGCTGTTCGGCGAGGGCCGTGGCGACCGCGCCGCCGCTGGAGTGGCCCACGGCGACGGCGTGTCCGATGCCGAGGCGGTCCAGCAGGGCGCCGAGGCGCCGCGCCTGGGCGGGGAGGGCGTAGCCGCGGTCGGCGGGTTTGGCCGACCGGCCGTGTCCGAGGAGGTCGGGGCGGACGACGTGGTGGGAGCCGGTGAGGTGGGGGACGAGCGCGTCCCACGAGCGGGCCGAGGACGCGGAGCCGTGGATGAGGAGGAGTGCGGGGGCGTCGCGGGGGCCGTCCTGGCGTACGTGGAGGTCGCTGTCGTCCGGCGTCGGAGTGTCGGTCATGCGCCCACTCTCACCGTCGGCGCCCGCCGCCGTATTGGACGAATGTTCCCCGCGCCCCCTCAAGTAGCCTGCGGTCATGGGGACTTTCCAGCACGGTGCCGCTGTCTGGGACGTCGCCTGCCCCGAGCGCCCGAGCCGCACAGCCGGTCTCACCATGGCCGGGTTCCGGGTCCGTGACCTGGACGCGCTGCGCATGGTCCCGCACCCGGCGGTGACGCTGCTGCTGGAGTTCGGGGCGGGAGCGCCGGTGCTCGACAGTGCGGGCGGGCGGCAGCGGGGCTGCCTGGTCGCCGGGCCCGGACTGGGGTCGGGCGGTACGGCCGTGGTGAGCGGCGAGGACGTCGCGTGCGTACAGGTACGGCTGTCCCCCGTCGTCGCCCGCGCGGTGCTCGGCGTCTCCCCCGCCGGCCTCGACGGCGACGCCGTGCCCCTGGACGCCCTGTGGGGCCGCGAGGCCGGCCGGATCCGGGAGCGGCTCGCCGAAGTGCCGTCCTGGCAGGGCCGGTTCGCGCTGGTGGACGCGTTGCTGGGCCGCCGGTACGAGGCGGGGCCGCCGGTGGACCCGGAGGTCGCGTGGGCGTGGCACCGGATCGCCGTCAGCCGTGGCCTGGTCCGGGTCGACGGGCTCGCGGCGGAGGTCGGCTGGAGCCGCAAGCGCCTGTGGTCCAGGTTCCGTTCACAGCTCGGGCTGCCGCCGAAGCGCGCCGCGTCCCTGGTCCGCTTCGACCACGCCGCCCACCGCCTGGTCGCGGGCGAGCCCGCGTCCCGGGTCGCGGCGGACGCCGGGTACGCCGATCAGTCGCACCTGCACCGGGAGGTCGCGGCGTACACGGGGGCGACCCCGGCGACGGTGGCCCGTGAACCGTTCCTCGCGGTGGACGACTTGGCGTGGCCGGACCTCATGTCCCCGGGCGCCGCCCGGAGTTGACCGTGACCTCGGCCTGGGGGATCTCCTGGCCAAGGTCACGGTCGACTCCGGGCCTGCCCGGTCCGTGCCGGGCAGGCTGACGCGGCACGTCCGGTCAGCGGACGGCGAGTTGTGCTTCGGGCGCAGTCAGGGCCGTACCGTACGGGCACTTCGTCCGCGAGCGGGAGATGCCGCTCGGGTCCGCGAGGGACGGGCACAGGAACTGCGTGTAGCGCGTGTCGTTGTCGAGGAAGATCTTCAGCCAGGGGATCGTGCGGCGGGTCACGGCAGAGTTGCCCCAGGTGGGGAAGCCGTGGCCGCCGGTGGCGAGTTCGAGGGCCGCGCCCGGGGTGGCGGCGGGCATGCTCGCGTACAGGTTGTCCACGGACGACGGCGTCACGACGCCGTCGTCGCGCGCGCTCACGATCATCGTCGGGACGCGGAGGGTCGAGAGGTTCTGCGAGGGCGAGAAGGGGGCGAGCGGTACGGCCGCCTTCAGGGTCGGCCGGCGTTCGGCCGCGCTGATCGCGCCGCCGCCTCCCATGGAGTGGCCGAGGACACCGAGCCGGTTCGGGTCGACGCGGTCGCGTACGGGGCTGCGCTGCGTCAAGTAGTCGAGCGCGGCGAGGAGTTGGGTGCCGCGCGCGGTGTCCCAGTCGAGGGTGCTGTTCGTGTCGATGCCGATGACGACGAACCCGAAGGAGGCGAGCCAGGGCCCCATCCAGGCGCCCTCGTTGTCCCAGCGGGCCGTGTAGCCGGGTACGGCCGCGATCGCGGCCCACGTGCCCTGGCTGGTGTCGGTCGGGTAGTAGATCTTCCCGCCGTTGAACCCGTTGCCCGGCGCGACGGTCAGCTCGGCCGTGGCGAACGTGCCGCGCTGGGCGGCGACGCTGCTCACGGTCGGGTCGGGGCCGCGCTGGTAGGGGTTGGCCTGCGCGGTCGCCGGCGCGGTGGAGACGAGCGCGGCGAGCAGGCCGATCACGGCCGCGATCAGCGCGGCTCGCAGTCGTACTGTCCTGTTCGGGTGCATGCGGTGCGGTCCTCTCTACTGGCGGTGGAGGTCAGGAGGTTCGCGCGGTGCAGGTGACGGTGGCCGAGGGGGTGCCCGGCGTGCTGGCGATGAAGCCGAAGGCGGCGCTCGCGCCGGGGGCCAGGGCGCCGTTCCAGGACGCGTTCGTGACGGTGGCGGTGCCGTCGGCCGCCGTGCTCAGGGTGCCGTTCCATGCCTGGGTGATCCGGGCGCCCTCACCCGGTACGACGGTGACGGTCCAGCCCGTCGCCGGGGACGTGGAGGTGTTGGTGACCGTGACCTCGCCCTGGTAGCCGCCCTGCCAGGAGGAGACGGCGCGGAACGTCGCCGCGCAGGCGCCCGGGTCGCCGGGATCGCCGGGGTCGCCCTGGACGAGGAGTGCGGTGAGGGCCGGGTACCAGCGGGCGGCGATCTTCGCGTTGCCGGGGTCGGAGGGGTGCACCCCGTCGTACGTGTCCGTCGCCGTGTCGAACCCCGTCCACTGGTCGACGACCGTCACCGGGGAGCGGCTCGTGCTCGTCGCCTGGGCCCAGGCGGGGATGCGGGCGTTCAGGTCGACGGCGCGTTGTGCGCAGGCGGAGCAGTTCGCGGGGTTCATCGGGATGATCTGGGCGACGAGGATCTTCATGTCGGGGTTGGAGGCCCGCATCTGGCCGACGAGTTTCGTGTACGCGGCGAGGATGCGGTCGGGGGCGATCGCGCTCCACACGTCGTTCGTGCCGAAGTGCATGGCAACGATGTCCGGGCGGGTGGCCGCGAGGCGGGCGGGCATCAGGTCCTGGTCCGCGACGTTGGTCACCAGCTCGCCGCCGTGGCCCTCGTTGTCACCGTCGAACGGCTGGCCGCAGCCCTGCTGTCCGAGGGTGCCGACGAAATCGACGTTCGTGTATCCGGTGCTCTGCAACTGGTTCCACAGCAGCGCCCGCCAGCAGCCCGGGGAGCCGGTGATGGAGTCGCCGAGCGGCATGATGCGGACGGGGGGTGCGGCCGAGGCGGGCGGGGCGAGGGCGATACCGAGGCCGAACAGGAGCGCTGCGAGAAGGATCCGCAGGAGGGGGGACGGGCCGGGTCTGCGCATACTGGTCCTCATTCCTTCGCGAACGTGCCGTTGTTCGTTCTCCCGGAACCCATGGACCGCATCACGAGCTTCCCGACGATCTGATGAACTGTCAATCACCCGTCACGCAATATGACCGGTAGCCACTGCCGCCCGGCCAGTTACCCGCCGCCCCACCGGGGGTGCCGCCGCCTCCACCGGGAGCCCCGAACCGCCGATCACGTGGTCACCCTCGCCGGGTTCGGCCCACAGCCGCTCCGTCGCGGGGCCGATGCGGAGGATGGTCAGGCCGGGTGGGATCAGCTCCAGGCCGGTGAAGAGGGCTTGGAGTTCGGCCGCGGTGGAGAACGTGCCGCTGCCCATCATGCTGTGCAGGAACATGTGCTCCAACTGCCGGGCGGTGGCGCGTCGGCGTAGGCACGCATGATGTCCTCAGCGGCGATGACCATGTTCTCGGTCCCGCTCTCCTGGAGGAGCGCGCGGCCGTGGGCCAGGACCAACGGGTCGTTGTCGACGTACACGACCCGGGCGTCCGGGGCGGTGCGCCGTACGACGTCGTGGGTGTTCTCGGCGGCCGGCAGGCCGGAGCCGCAGTCCAGGTACTGGGCGACGCCGGCCTCGCCGGCCAGGAAGCGGCAGGCGCGGATCAGGAAGGCACGGTTCTCGACCGCGAGGTCGAGTACCGGACATGGCGCCTCGCAGGAAGTCGGGCGGGTCACCACGCCCCGCCCGCTCGCCTCACCCTTTCACCGACCCCTGCAACAACGCGGTCACGAACTGCCGTTGGAACACGAGGAACACGATCAGGGTGGGCGTGAGGATGAGGAGGGAGCCCGCGCAGAGGAGGACCAGGTCCGTGCCCCACTGGCCCTGGAAGGCGCCGAGGGCTCCCGCCATCGTGCGTTTCGTGGGGTCGTCGACCATCACGATGCTCAGGAGGAACTGGTTCCAGGTCCAGAGGAACAGGAGGATCGTGAGGGAGGAGATGGCGGGGCGGGCCAGCGGGACGTGGACGCGCCAGAAGAGCTGCCAGGTCGTGGCGCCGTCGACGCGGGCGGCCTCGGAGAGTTCCTTCGGCACGTTGAGGAAGTGGGCGCGCATCCAGTAGACCGCGAACGGCATGTAGAGGCCGATCAGCGGGAGGACGATGGCCCAGCGGGTGTTCAGGAGGCCGAGGCCGTCGATCTGGTGGTAGATCGGGGTGATGACGGCCTCGAAGGGCATGGTCAGGCCGAGCAGCAGGACGCCCATCGCGATGCCCCCGCCGCGCACCTTGAGGTGGCCGAGCCCGAACCCGGCCATGGTCGCGAGGACGACGGCCGCCGGGACGACACCGAGGACGATGAGCACGCTGGAGTTCAGCAGCGCGCCCATGTTCGCGACGTCGAAGGCGTCGGCGAAGTTCCCCCACTGCGGGTCGGAGGGCCACTCCAGGCCGGAGGGGACGGTCCCCCGGGGCTGGAGCGCGGCGGACAGCATGCTGACGAACGGCAGCAGGGTGACGACCATGAGCAGGACGAGGAAGGCCCGCCCGGTGAGGGCCTCGCGGCGGCTGATGTTCACTTCACTTGCCCTCTCGGGAGAGCCGCTGGATCGGCAGGACGCAGAGCAGGACGAGCAGCATGAGGACGACGGCGAGCGCGGAGGCGAGCCCGACCTGGCGCTGGGCGAACGCGAGCCGGTAGATCTCCAGGCCCGGCACGGTCGTCGAGGTCCCGGGCCCGCCGCTGGTCGAGATGTACACGATGTCGAAGCTGGCGAGCGCGGCGATGACGGTCACCGTGAGGCAGATCCCGATCTCGCGGCGCAGGCTCGGCAGGGTGACGGCGAAGAACTCCCGCACCGACCCGGCCCCGTCGATGCGCGCGGCCTCGTACAGCGCCGGGTCGATCTTGCTCATGCCGGTGACGAGGAGGATCGTGCACAGGCCGAGCATCACCCAGGCCCCGATGATCCCGACGGCGGGCAGCGCCGTACCGAACTCGCCGAGCCAGGCGCGTGTGTACCGGCCGAGGCCGATCGCGTCCATGACCTGGTTGACCATGCCGGTCGTACTCAGGACCCAGCTCCAGGCGATGCCCGCGGCGACGAGCGGGATGACCTGCGGGAGGAAGAGGACGGTCCGGGCGGCCGTGCCGAGCGCGCCGGTGCTGACGCGGTGGATGAGGCTCGCGACGAACAGGCCGAGGACGACGGGGACGAAGCTGAAGAAGACGATCAGCACGAACGCGTGCCCGATGATCTCCAGGAGGTCCGGATCGGTCAGCACGGTCCGGTAGTTGTCGAGCCCGACCCACTCCGAGGGACCGATGCCGTCCCAGCGGTAGAGGGAGTACTGAAAGGTCGTCAGCAGGGGCTTGAGGACGAAGAACCCGTACACGGCGAGGGCGGGGACGACGAACAGCCAGCCGCTCCAGCGGGTCCCCCGCCGCTTCCTCACGACCTTCCCAGCCGTATGCGACAGGGGTCGCACCTCGGGCAGAGTAGCGGTCACCGCGACAGCTCCTTCGCGTACTCCTTCTGTACGGCCTTCACGTACCCCCCGGGCGTCTGCTGGCCCACGATCAGCTTCTGGAGCTCGGGCGTGATGGCCGACGCGAAGATGGACCCGGTCGCGTTGGCGGTGAAGTCCACCGCCCCGTTCTCGGCGGCGAGTCGCTGCGACGCGGCGAGCGTCGACGCGAGGACGGTGCCCGCCTTGGCCTGCGGTACGGCGAGATCGGCGGGCCCGCCGGGGCTGGAGCCGCCGACGTCGACGAGGATCTTGCGCGCCTTCGCGTCCGTGTGCAGCCAGTTGAGGAAGTACGCGGCCTCGTTCGGATGCTTCGCGCGGGCCCCGATCCCGAAGGTGTTCGGCGAGGACATCGCGACGTGCCGTCCCCCGGACTTCTCGGCCGGGAAGAGGAAGAAGCCGACGTTGCCGGGCATCTTCGCGTCGAGGTTGGCCGACTCCCAGTCCCCGTTGAACATGAACAGGCCCCGGCCCTTGGTGAAGTCACCGACCATGGTGGTGTAGTCCATGGCGTTGGCGTCCTTGGTGAAGTACCCGGCGCGAGCCCACTTCCCGATGGTCTCGGCGGCCTTGAGGGACGCCGGGGTGTCGAAGGTGGCGCCGGTCTTCTGGAAGATCCAGTCGTTGACGGCGGCCGGGTCGGTGAACTGGTTCTGGAGGGCCTGGTACGGGAAGTTGATGCCGGCGGTGTTCTTGTTGAACTGCACGATCGGCTGGACCCCGGCCTGCTTGGCCTTGCCCAGCAGCGCCTCGAACTCGGCGACGCTCCCCGGCACCCCGCTCATGCCCGCCTTCTTCGCGAGGTCCTTGTTGTAGAAGACGCCGGTGACGCTGTAGCCGAGCCCGGCGCCGTACAGCGGCCCCGAGCCGCGCTGCCCCGCCTTGTCCACACGGAGTTGCGCGAGCTGGGAGGCGGGAAAGGCATCCCAGCCGTACGCCTTGGCATAAGGGTCGAGATCCTTCAGCAGGTTGTCCTTGACCAGGTCGACCATGGTCGGCAGCCGCATGATGTCCGGCGCGTTGTCCCCGGCCAGGACGCGCGGCGCGTTCTCGACGAGCACCGTGAACTGGTCCTCGCGCACCTTGAAGGTGACGTTCGGATGCTGCCGGGTGAACTCGTCGGCCAGCGCCTTGGCCAGCGGGAACCCGGTCTCGGCGTACATCTGGAGCGTGACCTCGCCGGTGCCGAGCGAGGTGCTCACCGCCGGGTCCCCGGTGGAGGCGGCGGGAGCGCCGGAGCCGGGAGCGCTGCACGCGGCGCCCAGGAGTATGAGGGGGATCATCAGGGCCCTTGCCGGCCATGGTTTCGCCGTGCCTTCGTACATGGAGCACTCCTTGCCTGGGTCACGAGGGAGGGATCGGGGAGTCCCGGTCGAGGTCGTGGTGGCGGACACGGTCCGGCGGCTCCGGACGTGCCTGTGGGGAGGCCGTGACAGCCGGTTCCGGTGATCCCGGCACCGTCGGTCCAGACGGTTGCCAAGGCGGCTTTCACCGGTGCTAAATAGATTTAGCAGTGAGCATGAGCCCTGCCCCAGACCCTGTCAAGCACCGTGCGGAGGAACGCATTTGAGCCGACGACGCGTCACGATGACCGACGTGGCCCGCCGGGCGGGGGTGTCGCCGACCACGGCGTCCTTCGTCCTCGCCGGCCGCCGCGACATGCGCATCTCGGGCGACGCCGAGGAGCGCGTACGGCGCGCCGCGCGCGAACTCGGCTACCGGCCCAACCTCACCGCCCGTGGCCTGCGCACGTCGGTGACCAGGACCGTCGCCCTGATCTCGGACACCATCGCGACGACCCAGTTCGCGGGCGAGGTCATCCACGGCGCCCTCGACGCTGCGGGCGCCCGCGAGCACGTCCTGTTCGTCGCGGAGACCGAGGGGGACCCGCAGACGGAGACCCGGCTCGTCGAGGGGATGCTGGACCGGCAGGTCGACGGGTTCGTGTACGCCACGATGTACAGCCGCGAGGTGCGGCTCCCCGCCGCGCTGCGGGACGCCCGGGTGGTGCTGCTCAACTGCTATGAGCGGGACGCGCGTTGGCCGAGCGTCCTGCCGGACGAGGTGAACGCGGGCCGTGACGCGGCGCGTGTGCTGCTCGACGCCGGGCACCGGGAGGGCGTGCACGTCATCGGCGGGCGTCATCTGACGGACGCGACGCCGGACGGGGTGTGGGCGGGGCTGGAGCGGATGCGGGGCATCGAGGAGGTGCTCGCGGGGGCGGGCGTACGGGTCGACGGGGTCGCCGAGTGCGACTGGCAGCCCGAGGACGGGCACCGCGAGGTGGGGCGGCTCCTCGCGGCGGGGATCGTGCCGCGCGCGCTGGTCTGCCTCAACGACCGGCTGTCGCTGGGGGCTTACCAGGCGCTCCAGGAGGCGGGGCTGCGGGTGCCGGACGACGTGTCGGTGGTGTCGTTCGACGACTCGGACCTCGCGGTGTGGGTCCGGCCGCAGCTGACCAGCGTGGCGCTGCCGCACTACCGGCTGGGGCGGCTGGCCGTGGAGACGCTGCTCGACGGCGACACGGAACCGGCCGTCCACCGCGTGCCCATGCCGGTGATGCCGCGGGCGTCCCATGCGCGGCCTCGCGGCTGACGGGGGATCAGCGGAGCCCTTCGGGGGTCCAGTGCACGGGTACGGGGTCGGAGAGTTCCCCCACGAACACCCCGTCCCGTTCGTCGACGAACCCGATGAGCTGCCAGGTTCCGTCGCCGCTCTGGACGAGGCGGGGCGCGTAGAGGTCCGGGCCGGGTACGGGAGTTGCCGCGGCCGGGTCCCAGGGGCCCGTGACCGACGCGCCGGGGATCGCCCACAGGCGGCCCTCGTCCGCGCGCGGGTGCGGGGTGTTGGTGCAGAACAGCAGCAGCGGCTGTCCGTCCACGACGGCGACCTGCGGCACCTCCAGGTGTCCGAACCCGGCGGGTTCCGTGAGGGGCGGTCCCACGGTCCAGTCGAGGAGGTCCGCCGAGCGGGCGTGGCCGATGACGCCCCGGCCCTCGGCGGGGCCCTGGCCCGCGCGCGCCGTGATCAGCATGTGCCAGCCCTCCCCCGCCGGGTCCGGGAACACCCACGGGTCGCGCCACGCCTCCTCGTGCCAGGTTCCGGCGCCGAGGCGCTCGTACCAGGCCGGGTCGGCCTCGACGAGGGGCTTGTCGCCGTGGCGGTGCCAGGTGTGGAGGTCGTCGGAGACCGCGAGGCCGATGCGCTGGACGAGGCCGTTCTCGGCGCGGCTGACCCCCGTGTAGTACAGGTGCCAGCGGCCGTCGGGGGCCCGGACCACGCAGCCCGTCCAGGTGGCGAGGTCGTCCCAGGCGGGTTCGGCGGCGGCGGTCAGGGCGTCGGCGGTGAGGTGCCAGGTGCGCAGGTCGTCGGAGACGGCGTGGCCGACCGAGGCGCGGTGGTGGCGGCGGTCGGGGTCCAGGAGGGCGCGGGACGCTCTGAGGAAGAAGGCGTGGTGGCGGCCTTCGTCGTCCCGCGTGTACCAGCTGTCCCACACCCAGTGATCGGGCAAGCGCAACATCGACGTGCCTCTCGCTCACAGACGTTGCGGGAAAACTAGCAGGCTAAATCGTTTTATCAAACAGTCGGCTCGTCCGGCCCGGCGAACACCCCGACAGACCCCCGCACCCGCACGGGCATCGGCACCCACCGCACGCCGGGCCGCACCTCCTGGTCGAGCAGGGTCTCCACGGCCAGCCGCCCCATCCGCTCGTGCGGCAGCGCGGCCGTCGTCAGCCCCGGACGCAGCCAGCCCGCGATCGGGTCGTCGTCGAAGGAGACCACGGAGACGTCCCCCGGCACGGACAGCCCCGCCTCGGCCAGCGCCTGGTACGCGCCGAGGGCCAGCCGGTCGTTCATGCAGACGATGCCCCGGGGCGGGGTGCGGCGGCTCAGCAGGTCGCGCATCGCCTCGTACCCGTCGGCGGGCTCCCACGCGTCGGCCCGGCCGCCGGGGGTGAGGCGCAGGCCGTACGGCTCCAGGGCGCGCCGGATGCCGCGCAGGCGGGGGCCTGCGGCGAGGGAGCGGCGGGGGTCGCGTTCGACGGCGTCGGCCCGGCCGATCACGGCGATACGGCGGTGGCCGTGCTCCAGGAGGAGCGTCGCCACGTCGTGGCCCGCGCGTTCGTCGTCCGGGAGGATCGCGGCGACCGGTTCGGTGCTGTCGGCGTTGAGGAGGACCGTGGGGCGGCTCGCCATCGCCGGGGGCACGGTCAGGCGGCGGCACGCCATGGCCGCGTACACGAAACCGTCGATCTGGCGGTCCAGCATCGCTTCCACGGCCTGCCGTTCGGCCTCCGGGTCGCCCTGCGTCTCGGCGATGAGCAGGACGTGGTCGCGTTCGCGGGCCGCTTCGAGGGCACCGCGGATCATGTCGCCGGCGAAGCGGGTGGTGGCGACGGCGTCCGAGACGAAGGCGAGCGTCGCGGTCTTGCGGGTACGCAGGCTGCGGGCGGCGACGTTGGGCCGGTAGCCGAGTTCCTCGGCGGCGGCGAAGACCCTGGCCCGGGCCTCCTCCGAGATCCGGGTGCCGGGGCGGCGGTTGAGCACCAGGGACGCCGCCGTCACCGACAGCCCCGCGTGCCGTGCCACGTCGGCCAGTGTCACTCTGCTCATGTGCCGCTCCTCCCGCGCGGGGCCCATCTTCGCCCATCGCGCGGGCGCGCCCGGCCACCCGGCCCTGACGGCGCGGGCCCGGGGCCGAGCGGCTGTGCCCACCGGGCGCCGCCGCTCGGCATCGGTGTCGTACGGCCCGTCACACGGGCGTCGGCAGCAGTTCGCCGAGCCGGATCGAGGACAGGACCTCCACCGGACCCCCCGCGCCACGGCCCACGAGGGCGATCCGCCCGTCCCAGCCCGCGACCACCACCCGGTCGCCGTCCCAGGGGAGCATGCACGACAGCCCCTGCCCGAACTCGTCGACGACCCGCCCGGAGGCCAGCGTCGCGGTGCTGTCCGTCCAGTCGATCTCCCAGGCGTACAGGTGGAAGTCGTAGGACCCGGCGAGGACGACGGGACGGTCCGGGGTGCCGAGGAGGCCGACGCACTTCACGGACTCGTCCGGGCCGAGGAGGGTCTGTACGCCGCCGGCGCGCCCGTCGAGCAGTCGGCCCACCTTCACCGTGTGGTCCCGCGACGCGCTGGCCACGACGGCTCCCGCGAGCTGGGCGACGGCGTTGACGAGGTTGCCGTGTTCCCACAGCGGCTCGCGGTCGGCGTAGGCGCCGGCGGCCACCGTCCGGTCGGTCGCCGCCGACAGGAACCCGGGGCCGTCGAGGGAGACGAGCGACTTCACCGAACCGCCGTGCGCCTCCTGGCGGTCGATCACGTCGAGCGTGCCGGGGTCGAGGGCGACGAGTTCGCCGTTGTAGGTGCCGGCCATGAGGACGTCGCCGTCCAGGCACAGGGACGGCACGGGCGCGCCGAGGGGCTCGCTCACGGCGCGTACGCCGTCGTCGGGTCCGCCGGACCAGCTGATCACCCGCCCGTCGTAGGTCCCGGCGTAGAAGGTGTCCGCCCGGACGGCCAGGGCGAGGACGGGGCCGTCGGTGACCTGGTGGACCTGGGCCGGGGTCTGCGGGTCGTCGGGGTCGAGGGCGGCGACCGCGCCGGAGTCGCAGCCGACGAGGAGCTGACGGCCCTTGCGGGCCAGCGCGTTGGGGCCGTAGGTGGGGGTGGTGGGCGCGGACAGTTCGCGGCCGTCGTCCAGGGCGAGGAGGTGGGGGGCGCCCCAGAAGCTGCCGGCGGCGACGAGGCCGCCGGCCGTGGAGACGGACCTGGGCCAGATGCGGGCGTCGTCGATCCGGCGCAGCCGTCTCCCGGAGCGGTCGTAGAAGTGCAGGCCGCCTTCGTAGGCGCCGACGATGAGGGTGTGGCCGTCGTCGGACCACTCGACGCTGCGGGCGGCGGACCGGGAGACCTGGAGGGTGGTGAGGGGCTCCAGTGCCCTGGAGAGCAGCTCGACCGTGCCGTCGTCGCGGGCTATCGCGAGGGCCGTGCCGTCGGGGGACCAGGAGCAGCCCTCGACGGACGACTCGTAGCGGCGGGTGACGGGCGGTGTGTCGGCGTCGGGGGCCGTGACGGAGACGAGGCCGTCCTCGCCGACGGTCGCGACGAGCCCTTGGGCGCTGACCGACACCATCATGCAGTGCGCGGTGTGGGAGCCGATCTCGGAGAGGAAGGCGCCGGTGCGCGCGTCCCAGACCGTGGCGCGGCCGTCCTCGGAGACGCAGATGAGTCTGCGGCCGTCCGGCATCCAGGCGACGGAGTTGATGTCGTCGGTGTGCCGGGCGAGGACGGTGACAAGGCTGCTGGCTCCGTCGTCGGCCACGTGCCAGACGGCGGCGGTCTTGTCGGCGGACGCGGTCGCGAGGAGTGCGGGGTCGGCCGGGTTCCACGCCGAGGAGTTGACGAGGCGGCGGTGTCTGAGGCTGGCCAGGCGGGCCACGTCGTCGGGGGTGCTGGTGTCCCAGATGATCACCGTGCCGTCGTAGGAGGCGGTCGCCAGGCGTCGGCCGTCGGCGCGGAGGGCGACGTGGGTGAGGGGGGCGGCGTGCCCCGTCGGGCTTTCGGGCAGGTCGATGGCGCGCATGGGGGCGTCCCTTGAGTCGTGGGCTGAAGGGTTATTCGCTGAACTCGATGCCGGGGGCGCCGGGTACGGGGCGCAGCAGCACGCCGTCCGGTGTGTGCTCCACGGTGGCGTTCTCGACCGTGGCGGGTGCGGGCGTGGCGACGAGGAGGACGGACCAGCCGGGTACCGGCCGGTCGGGGGTGACGCGGGTGCGGCCGTCGGCGCGTTCGACGGTGAAGGAGGCGTGGAGCGTGCCGTCGGGGGCGACGATGCCGGTCGTCGTGAGCGGTGTCGCGGGCGGGGTGTGCAGGCGCAGGGTGACGCCCGCGGCGTAGTCGTACTCGGGTGTGTCGTCCACGGCGCCGATCGGGAGCACCGTGCCGGGGCGCACCAGCAGGGGCAGGCTGTCGAAGCCGTGCTGTTCGTCGGTCCAGCGGGGGCCGGTGACCGTCTCGCCGGTCAGGAGGCTGGTCCAGGTGCCTGCGGGGACGTAGTAGCGGACGTGTCCCTCGGCGTTGAAGACCGGGGCGACGAGGAGGGAGTCGCCCAGCATGTACTGGGTCTCCAGGTGGGCGCAGGCCGGGTCGTCGGGGAACTCCAGGATCATCGGGCGCATCATCGGCAGGCCCTCGGTGTGGGCCTCGTCGGCGATCCGGGCGAGGTAGGGCATGAGGCGCATCTTGAGGCGGGTGAAGTCGCGCAGGACGCTCACGGACTCCTCGTCGATCGTCCACGGCACCCGGTAGGAGGCGCCGCCGTGCAGGCGGCTGTGGGAGGAGAGCAGTCCGAAGGCGATCCACCGTTTGAACACGGCGGCGTCGGGCCGCCCGGTGAACCCGCCGATGTCGTGGCTCCAGTAGCCGAACCCGGAGAGCCCCAGGGAGAGTCCGCCCCGCAGGCTCTGCGCCATGCCCGCGAAGGTGGCCTCGCCGTCGCCGCTCCAGTGCACCGGGAAGCGCTGGGTGCCGGCCGCCGCCGCGCGGGCGAACAGGACGGCGTCGCCGCTCCCCCGGTGCCGTTCGAGGACGTCGAAGACGACCTCGTTGTAGAGGTGGGCGTAGTGGTTGTGCATGCGCTCGGGGTCGGAGCCGTCGAAGTAGACGACGTCCAGCGGGATGCGCTCCCCGAAGTCCGTCTTGAAGCTGTCGACGCCCATGTCGAGGAGCGCGCCGAGCTTGTCGGCGAACCAGGTGCGGGCGGCCGGATTGGTGAAGTCGACGACGGCCAGGCCGGGTTGCCACCGGTCCCACTGCCACACCCCGCCGTCGGGCCTGCGCAGCAGGTGGCCCGCCCGCCTGCCCTCCTCGAAGAGGGGTGAGTGCTGGGAGATGTACGGGTTGATCCAGAGGCAGATCCTGAGGCCGCGCTCCTTGAGACGTTTCAGCATGCCCGGCGGATCGGGGAAGGCGTCCTCGTCCCAGGCGAAGTCGCACCACTGGTAGCCGCGCATCCAGAAGCAGTCGAAGTGGAACACCGACAGCGGCAGTTCCCGTTCGGCCATGCCGTCGATGAACGAGGTGACGGTGTCCTCGTCGTACGAGGTGGTGAACGAGGTCGACAGCCACAGGCCGTACGACCAGGCGGGCAGCCGGGCCGGGCGGCCGGTGAGCGCGGTGTAGCGGCGCAGGACGTCCTTGGGGGTGGGGCCGTGGACGACGTAGTAGCGCAGGGACTGGCCGGGCACGCTGAACTGCACGCGCGCGACCGCCTCGGAGGCCACCTCGTACGACACCTTGCCGCTGTGGTGGACGAAGACCCCGTAGCCGGCGTCGGTGAGGTAGAACGGCACGTTCTTGTACGCCTGTTCGCTGGACGTGCCGGCGTCGGCGTTCCAGATGTCGACGGACTGGCCGTTGCGGACGAGGGGTCCGAAGCGCTCGCCGAGTCCGTAGACGTGCTGTCCGACGCCGAGGTCCAGTTGCTCGCGGACGTAGGGCTTGCCGTCGGACTCGATCACCGCCATCGCCTTCTCGCCGCTGCGGGTCAGGACCCGGCCCCCGGCGAGGAAGTCCATGCTCCAGGTGTCGCCCCGCGAGAAGCGCACGGACAGGTCGCCGCTGGTGAGGACGGCGGCCTCGTCGTCGACGGTCACCTCGACGGGGGCGGCGTGGGAGAGGTCCAGGTCGAGTTCGGGTCCGGCCGGGGGGTCGCCGTAGAAGTGGCTGATGTCGACGGCGATGACGTCGGGCATGGGGCTGGTGCAGCGGACGGTGACGACGGGGCCGCTCGTCAGGTCGCCTTTCGTCTTGAGCTGCTTGACGGGGGCGAGGACGGTCAGGGAGTCGGGGGTGGGGGTGACGCGGTACACCTGTGCGGGATGGACCGCTTCGGTGCCTTCGCGCCACAGCCAGTACCCGTCGGTGAACTTCACGGGGAGTCACTCTCCTCACGGGATGTGTTCAGTTCCCGGCGCTCTCGTAGCGCCGGAGTCCGTGGTGGAACACGGACCGGGCCAGCAGGTGGAGCAGGACGGCGGCGACAGGGGCGGCCGGCAGGACCCAGAGGGAGGTGTCGCCGGTCAGCGCGGTCACCGGGAGGTAGGTGACGAACGCGAACGGGAGGGGGAAGAAGAACGCCGCCGACAGCGGGCGGGGGTACATGTGGAGGGGGAAGCGGGCCAGGTCGGTGAACTGCTGGACGAGGAACGGGACGTTGTTGACCTCGCGGAACCAGAAGGCCAGGGACGCCGAGGCCAGGTTGACGGAGCCGTAGATCACGCTGCCGGAGACGACGCACACCAGCAGGGCCGGGAGCGTCCAGGCGCTCAGGTCGAGGTGGTCGGCGGCGAGGCCCATGGCGACGCAGCCGATGGCGAGGTCACCGAGGCCGTGCAGGCTGACGTTGCGGGTGCAGAGGTGCAGGACCGGGTCGACGGGGCGCAGGAGCAGGGCGTCGAGTTCGCCCTTGCGGATCAGCTCGACGAGTTTCCAGACGCCGTCGAAGAGGAGGACGTTGAGGCCGAGGGGTGCGGTGGCCAGGCCGTACAGGAAGATCATCTTCCAGGTGGTCCAGCCCTCCACCGCCGGGGTTCTGCGCAGGAGGACGAGCATGAAGGCGAGCCAGGTGCCCTGGCGCAGGAGCGCCGAGACGATCTGGAGGGCGAGGTCGGCACGGTAGGCGGACTTGGCGCGGTACTGGAGGCGCAGGAGCAGCGCGAAGTGCTGGTCAGCCGCCATAGCTGTCCAGCCGCCGGAACCCACGGTTGAGGAGCAGCGCCGCCACGCCCGCGAGGACGGCGAGCCAGGCGACCTGGAGGGCGACGAGTCCGGCGGCCTCGCCGGCGCCGACGCGGCCGAAGTAGATGAGGGTGGGGGTGTTGAAGGAGCCCTGGAAGGGCAGTGCGTAGGCCACCGTGCGCAGCCAGTCGGGGAGCATCTGGAGGGGGAACATGGCGCCGGACAGCAGGAGCGCGAGGGCTTGCCGGCAGGCGATGAGGCCGAGGACGTTGGTCGTCCAGAAGCAGATGACGCCGGTGGTGACCGCGATGGCCGCCTTGAGGGCGACGGCGAGCAGGAAGGAGAGGGCCAGCAGGGTGCGCGTGCCCGTCGCGGGGGCGACGGCCGGGAGGACCGTGAGGACGGCCGCCGCCAGGCAGATGCCGACCGAGAGGAGTTCCATCAGCAGGGCGGCGAGCAGTTCGGAGACCCGTAGCGTCATGTAGTGGACGGGCTTGAGGAGTTCCATGGAGACGCTGCCGTCGCGGATGCTCGCCGAGACGCGTTCCTCGGTGCCGAAGGAGAGGACCAGCGTCAGCAGGAAGGACAGCAGGAGGTAGGTCCGCATCTGCGGCCAGTCGTACCCGGACTGGGTCTGGCCGTTGCCCATGATGGCGCGCCAGATGTAGAAGAGCACCGAGATCTGGACCAGGCCGATGAGGACGCCGACCACGTACCGGCCCCGGTACATGAAGGCTTCCTGGGCCGCCGCGCCGACCAGGCTGCGGAAGGCCGTCACGGAAGGTCACCTCCGCCGCTCGCCGCGGTGGCGCGCGGGCGGAAGAGGCGCTGCACGATGTGTTCCAGGGTGGGTTCGCGCAGTTCGAAGTCGACGATCTCGTGGTCGCGCATGATGGCGCCGACCAGGTGCGCGGCGCTGGTGGTGTTGCGGTCGAAGGCGCAGGACAGCCGCTGCCGGTCGAGGACCTCGCAGGTGACGCCGGTGGCGCGGACCGTGCGGGCGACCTCGTCGACGTCCTCCGTGGCGGGCACGGTGAGGACGAGGCGCCGGTCGGCGGCGAGGCGCTGCTTCACGCTCGCTATGTCGTCGTCCAGGACCTTGCTGCCGTGGTCGAGGATGATCAGCCGGTCGCACATGCCCTCGATGTCGGCCATGTCGTGGCTGGTCAGGAAGACGGTCGTGCCCTGCCGCTGGTTGAGGTGGCGGATGAACTGGCGTACGGCGGCCTTGGAGTTGACGTCGAGTCCGCCGGTCGGCTCGTCGAGGAAGACGAGCTTCGGGTCGTGCAGCAGGGCGGCGGCGAGGTCGGCGCGCATCCGCTGGCCCAGGGAGAGCTGGCGGACGGGGACGGACAGGAACTCGCCGAGTTCGAGGAGGTCGGTGAAGAGGGCCAGGTTGGCGCGGTAGGTCGCCTCCGGGATCTCGTACATGCTGCTGAGGGTCTTGAACGAGTCGACGACCGGGAGGTCCCACCACAGGCCGGTGCGGTGGCCGAAGACGGCGCCGATGCCGCGCACATGGCGTTTGCGGTCGCGGTGCGGTTCCAGGCCGCTCACGCGGACGTGGCCGCCGGTCGGGGTCATCAGACCGGTGAGGATCTTGATGGTGGTGGACTTGCCGGCGCCGTTGGAGCCGAGGTAGCCGACCGAGTCGCCGGGCTCGACCTCGAAGCCGACCCCGTCGAGCGCCACCTTCGCCCGGTACCTGGGGTGCAGGAAGTGCTTGAGCGTGCCCGTCGGTCCTGGTTCCTTCTGCGGAATCCGGTACTCCTTGCGGAGACCGCGTACCTCGATGGCCTTCATGCCCCTCCTCGGTACTGGGCGGTGGGTGCCGCTCGACAGGGCCCGGGCGTCAGCCGCCTGCCGCGAGCCGGAACCCGATGTCGTGCGGTGTCTCGTCGTAGGCGGCGTGGCGGCGGGCGCAGCGGGCGAGGTCCCGGTTGTGGCGCCAGGAGCCGCCGCGCGTCACGTGCGGGTCACTGGCCCAGTTCTCGGTGGGCGGCACGCTCGCCGGTGCGCCCGGGTACGGCTCGTACCGCGTCGACGTCCATTCGTCGACGTTGCCCGCCATGTCGAGGGTGCCGAAGGGTCCGGCGCCGGACGGGAAGGAGCCGACGGGGACGGTGCCGCCGATGCCCGCGGTCAGCAGGTTGGCGTGCGCGTCGTCGAAGCGGTCGCCCCAGGGGTAGACGCGGGCGTCGTCGCCGCGGGCCGCGCGCTCCCACTCGGTCTCGGAGGGCAGCCGTACCGGCAGGCCGGTCAGCTCGGCGACCCAGGCGCAGTACTCGGTGGCCGTCTTCCAGTCGACACCGGTGACCGGGTGGTCGTCAGCGGGTTGCTCGGCCAGCCCCTGGTCCTGGGCGAAGGGCGCCCACTGCGCGCGGGTCACCGTCGTACGGCTGAGCGCGAACTGCGGGACGGTCAGCTCCACGCGCGGGCACTCCTTGAGGAACCAGTCCGCCGGGATGCCGAGGTCGGCGTAGTCGCGCACCAGTCCGGGTACGTCCCGCTCGTCCGTCCCCCGCACGAGGACTCCGGCCGGGACGGTGACCCAGTCGATGTCCGGAAGCGCTGCTCGGGTCATGCGAGTACCTGCCTGTTCTGTTCTCGGGTGTCTCGTCAGTCGTGCCCGCCGGCACGGACGCTGTGCCACACCCGGTTGTCCGTGGCCAGCTCCAGCACGGCCCGCCAGCCGGCGGCGCCCTGGAGCACCTCGAACACCAGGAGCGTGCACCAGCCGTCCCTTATACCGAGGTGGCGCCACTCGGGGGAAACCGCGGTACGGGCGATCCGGGCCGCCTCCAGGCCGAGAACCGCGAGCGCCAGCCGCCGGGTACGGCTGCCGCGCCGCGCCAGTAACAGGGCGGGCGGTACGGCGAGTTGGGCCACGATGCTCGCGCCGGTGATGCCCAGCGCGATACGGCCCGCCGGGGTGAGGCGCGGTGACGGGAGGTGTTTCAGCGCGGCGAGCTGTCCGCGCAGCCACCGCACGCGCTGTCTCAGCGCCGTCGTCAGTTCGTCGATCGGCGCGCCGTACGAGAAGTTCGCGAGGAACCGGACGTCCGGAGCGTGCCGGCTCGCGAACATCGACCAGACGAAGCACTCCTCGGCCTCGTCCTCGATGAAGCCGCCGGTCTTCGCGAGGAACGTGGTGCTGACGTAGACGGAACTGCCCTGGAGGAACGCGGTGCCGAGACGCCGCTGGAGGAAGATCATCGAGGCGAGGTGGGTGGCGTTCTCGGCGGCGATCGTCCGGCCCACCCAGGTGCGGGACTCCTGGAACTCGAACGCCTCGACGATGTCGGCGCCCTCCGCGAACTCCCGCACCACGTCGGTGAGTTGTGTCGGGCCCGGCATCACGTCCGCGTCCAGGAACAGGACGATGTCGTGGGCGCCGAGGCCGTCCAGGGCGTGGTTCAGGGCGCGGCCCTTGGGGCGCATGTCCGGTACGGGCCAGACGCGGGACCTCGGGTCGAAGCCCGCCCCGTCCAGTGCGGCGAACGCGGTGCGGGCGGGGGTCTCGCTGCGGGTGTCGCCCTCGGGGATCAGCCAGAGGACGGTGATGTGGTCCCGGGGGTAGTCCAGGCGGAGCATTCCGGTGACCGAGCGTTCGCAGGTTTCCAGGGATTCCCGGTACATCGGGACGAGGATCACGACGTCGGCGGGGGTGGGGCTCGTGGTGGGGGTGTCCTGGTCCGGGCGGCGTTCCATGGTGGGGATCAGGAAGCCGGTCACGCGGATTCTCCGACGAGGTCGATGGTGTGGCCGCCCAGTTCCGCCTTGACCCTCAGGTACTGCGTATTGCGTTCCGTGCGGAATACCTGGGTGGCCTGGATTCCCTCGATTTCTATGCCCTGTTCTTCGAGCTGTCTGACCTTGTCGGGGTTATTGGTCAGCAGGCGCACCCTGGATATACCGAGTGCGCGTAACATCTGTGCGGCGGGGAGGTATTCCCTCAGGTCGTCGTCGAATTTCAGGGCGCGGTTCGCGGCGAAAGTGTCGAGGCCCGCGTCGTCCTGCACTCGATACGCGTCGAGCTTGTTGTACAGGCCGATTCCCCGGCCCTCCTGACGCAGGTACAGGAGAATGCCACCCGTGTCGGCGAACCTCTCCACCGCCTCTCCGAGCTGCGGTCCGCAGTCGCAGCGCGCCGAGCCGAAGACGTCTCCCGTGAGGCACTCCGAGTGGACGCGGACGAGGGGGGCGGGCGTCGAGTCGCCCGGGAAAACGACCGCGATGTGTTCCCGGCCGTCGGCGAGTCCACTGAAACTCACCATTTCCGCGGTGCGCCACGACCCGTCGTCGATATGGACGGGAACTTCTACGCGAGTTCGGATGACAACCTTGTCATCATTTTCGGCAACTCCTCTCTTCCTGCCACCGTTATCGACGGTCTGCGTGAACCTATGCCCTCCCGTTACAGGCATGGCAAGGCCCCCTCTCCATCCACCGATTTGACTTGACCGAACAATAACAGGGCCGCTGTTGCGAGTGTCAACGATCACATGGCCAGGGTGGCCGATTCGAACCTCCCCACGACGCCATGGGCGGGCAATCGATTTCCGTCGAATCGACAGTCACGCTGCTCGTTTCTCTCGGGCCGACTTCTCCTTTTGGGCGACTTCAGGATTCCGGTTGGCTTGTTCGATGGATCATCGAATCGACCCACAGGGTGGCCATAGGCGAAGGAATCATGTGAAATCGATCGCGGACCTCGCGGCGCCGAAGTGCCTATGGGGAAGCTTGAGGAACGACGTCGCCGCGCCGACGATCAGCCAGTTGCCCGGCCGCCCGCCTGCCGGAGTCCGTCCTCCGAGCCGCCGCCGGGCGCCTGACCCTGCTGATCCCGGCAGCGGCGACGGCCGACCTGCGGGGACTGCCCTCCTTCTGGCGGCGCCTCGCGGTGCTGGGCGAGTGGTCCATGGTCCACGTCCTGGTACTACGCCCAGGAGAGCAGCTCCTCCCCCTGCGCCACCTCCCGACCGCACCGGCGCCGCCCTCCCCTCCGCCGGCCTTGAGTGCCGAAGTGTCACCTGATGACCACCAGGTGACCGCTGCCCGCCAGGCGATTTACCGGAGCCCGGGGAATGCTGGGAGCGCGTCCCCGCGAGCGATCAGCCGCCGGCACGCCGCGCCGGACACCCGAACCGCACCGGAAGGAATCTCCCGCTATGACCGAGATCGCGCCCAAGGC
This sequence comes from Streptomyces saintjeani, assembly GCF_055409605.1. Lineage (NCBI taxonomy): Bacteria > Bacillati > Actinomycetota > Actinomycetes > Kitasatosporales > Streptomycetaceae > Streptomyces > Streptomyces saintjeani. Next base: position 393,440 of record NZ_CP189624.1, read on the forward strand.
CCCGACCGCACCAGGGGTGCGGTCCTGGTGGGGAATCCCGTACGCCACCGCCGAGCGGTACCGCCGCCCCGTGGTCGCGGACTTCGACCCGGACCTCCCCTACGACCGCAAGGGCGTCGCCTCCGTCCAGCCCGACAGCGGCGACTGGCTCGAAGCGGACAGCGGGATGGGCGAGGACTGCCTGAACCTGAACGTGTGGGCACCCGAGCAGCCGGCCGCCAAGGCGCTGCCGGTGGCCGTGTACATCCACGGCGGCGGATTCGAGTTCGGCGCGAACACGCAGATCACCTCGAACGCCTCCGGCCTCGCCGCGTCGGGTCGCGTGGTGGGCGTGTCGGTCAACTACCGGCTCGGCGCCCTGGGCGCGGTCTCGCTCTCGCAGTACGGCGGGCGGCTCGCCGAGGCGAGCAACCTCTGCCTCCAGGACGTCATCGCCGCGCTGACCTGGATCAAGGGGAACATCGCCCACTTCGGCGGCGACCCCGACAACGTCACCGTCTACGGCCACAGCGGCGGCGCCTACTCCACCTTCGGCCTGCTCGGCGCCGCCTCCGCAGACGGTCTGTACCGGCGGCTGGCCGGGTTCTCCGCCGGGCCCTCGCGGCTCCAGCCGGCCTGGTGGGCCGAGGAGCTCGCCCACCTGTTCGTCACCGAACTCGGCGTCGCGGACAACCCCGACAAGCTGCTCGACCTCGACACGGCGTCCCTGGTGGCCGCCCTGCACAAGGTCACCCCGACGGACCTCGGAGTCCGTGGCGGGATGGACAGCAAGAGCCTCGGCGTCGTCCTGGACACCGGACAGCCCGGCGCGGTGCTGCACGCCCACCCCCTGGACGTACTCGCCTCGGGCGCACACCGTGATGTCGACGTGCTGCTGAGCATGGCGAGTGACGACATGGGCTGGTGGGTGGCGAACGACCTCGACCGATTCGACCCGCACACCGTGGACCGCGTCGTCGACGAGGTCGCGGGCTGGCGCATTCCCCGCTCCCGCGCCAAGAAGATCGTCGACGCCTACGACCAGGGCGGCCGTACCCCTGCCGAGGTCCGCGCCGCACTCCTGACGGACTACATCTTCGGGCTCCCCGCCGCCCGCGGCGCCCTGGCCCACGCCGCCGCGGGAGGCAACGCCCGTCTCCTCCTGATCGGCCCCGCCGAGGGCGCGCCCGCCGTACACGGCACCGAGATGTACGCCCTGGTCGGCCAGGAGCAGCCGGGCCGCAGCCCCGAACAGGCCGAGCGTGACACGCGTATCCGCGACCTCGTCCTCGACTTCGCCACCGGCGAGCAGACCCGTCTGTGGCCCGCCGTCACGGACCGGCCCGCCTCGGAAAGCGTCGGCACCCCTCCCTTCGAGGCCACCGCCCACTACCAGCAGGCCCTCGGCCTGTGGGAGGGCATCGACCGCCCCTGACGGCCGGCGGGCGATACGCAACAGCGCGGGGGACGAGCAGAGTGAGGAACTCGGCATGAGCCAATCGACAACAGCCGGCGACGCCGCACCGGCGACAATGCGGGCCGTCGTCGTCACCCGGCCCGGCGGCCTCGACGCACTGGAGATCAAGGACGTGCCGGTGCCCGTCCGCGAGCCCGGCTGGGTACGGATCAAGGTGAAGGCGTTCGGCGTCAACGAGTCCGAGGTCGCCACCCGCAAGGGTGAGTCGGACGCGGAGGTCACCTATCCGCGCGTGCCCGGCATCGAGGGCGTCGGCGTGGTCGACGAGGCCGACGAGAACAGTCCGCTGCGGCCGGGACAGCAGGTGGCCACGATGATGGGCGGCATGGGCCGCTCGTACGACGGCGCGTACGCCCAGTACGTGACCGTCCCCGCGGCGCAGGTCATCCCGTTCGAGACCGGCCTGCCGTGGGAGGTCGTCGGTGCGCTGCCGGAGATGTTCCAGACCGCCTACGGATCGCTGACCACCGGCCTGGACCTCAAGGCCGGGCAGACGCTGCTGATCCGTGGCGGCACCTCCACGGTCGGGCTGAGCGCGGCCACGATCGCCAAGGACCTCGGAGCGACCGTGCTGTCCACCACCCGCAGCGCGGCGAGGGCCGGGCAACTGCGGGCGGCGGGCGTCGACCATCCCCTCGTCGACGACGGCACGATCGCCGGCCAGGTGCGCGAACTGATGCCGGACGGCGTCGACGCCGCCCTGGAACTGGTCGGCTGCTCGGTCCTCCCCGACACCCTGCGCACCGTCCGCCGGCACGGCACGGTCTGCTTCACCGGAGCCCTGGCGGGCCAGTGGACGATCCCCGACTTCACCCCGTTCATGATCCCGGGCGGGGTGCGGCTGACCTCCTACGGCGGCCAGGCCACCGACCTCCCGGCCGACGTCTTCGCCCGCCACCTCCGGGCCATCGCCGCAGGGCGCCTCGAAGTCCCGGTCGCGAAGGTCTACCACGGCCTGGAACAGGTCCGTGACGCCCAGACCGACGTCGAGTCCGGCACCACGCCGGGCAAGCACGTCGTCGTCCTGGACGACTGAGGACTGATCGCGGGACGCGACAAGGCCATGGCACGCGTCGTGCGCGACTGGTGACCGGCTCCTACGACCTGACACTCGACCCGGCGCCCCGCAGCCTGCCCCGACCACCATCACCTACGCGAAAGCCCAGCCCCATGGACCACAGCGAACCCGCGCTCCCCCTGTTCGACGACGATCCCGGCCTCGCCGCCACCGCGCCGGCCGTCGAAGACCTCTCCCGTCCTCTCGCCGACCGGCTGCGCCCGCGCACCCTCGGCCAGGTGGTCGGCCAGGAGCACCTGCTGGGCGATGAGGCGCCGATCGGGCGGATGGTCGAGCGGCAGCACCTGGTGTCGATGGTCCTGTGGGGGCCGCCCGGCTGCGGGAAGACCACCATCGCCCGGCTCCTCGCCGATGCCGCCGGTCTGGTCTTCGCCCCGCTGTCGGCGACCTTCTCCGGGGTCGCCGACCTGCGCCGGGTGTTCCACGACGCCGAGCGGCGCCGGGCCCGGGGGCGGGGGACGCTCTTGTTCGTCGACGAGATCCACCGCTTCAACCGCGCCCAGCAGGACAGCTTCCTGCCCTACGTGGAGGACGGCACGGTCGTCCTGGTCGGCGCGACCACCGAGAACCCGAGCTTCGAACTGAACGGCGCGCTGCTCTCGCGCAGCCAGGTCTTCGTCCTCAAACGCCTCGACGAACAGGCTCTGCGCACCCTCACGACCCGCGCCGAGGAGCTGACCGGGCGCCGGCTGCCGCTGACCGGCGAGGCCCGCCAGGCCCTGCTCGCCCTGGCCGACGGGGACGGCCGCTACCTGCTCAACATGGCCGAGCAGCTCCACTCCCTCCCCACCGGCACCGGCCCGCTGGACGTGGCCGGGCTGGCCCGGCAGGTGCAGCAGCGGGCCCCGCTGTACGACAAGGCCCAGGAGGGCCACTACAACCTGATCTCCGCGCTGCACAAGTCGCTGCGCGGCTGCGACCCGGACGCCGCCCTGTACTGGCTGGCCCGGATGCTGGAGGGCGGCGAGGACCCGCTGTTCATCGCCCGCCGGCTGGTCCGCTTCGCGGGCGAGGACGTCGGCATGGCCGACCCGAGCGCCGTCCAGCAGGCCCTTGCCGCGTGGGACGTGTACGAGCGGCTCGGCTCGCCCGAGGGGGAACTCGCCCTCGCCCAGGCCGTCGTCCACCTGGCCACCGCCCCGAAGTCCGTCGCCGTCTACCGAGGTTTCGGCGCGGCGACCAAAAGCGCCCGCCGCACCGGCTCCCTCATGCCGCCGCCGCACATCCTCAACGCGCCCACCCGGCTGATGAAGAACCTCGGCTACGGCAAGGGCTACCAGTACGACCCTGACTCCCCCGACGGCTTCTCCGGCGCCGACTACTTCCCCGAGGACATGGACCGCGAGACCTACTACCGGCCCACCGAACACGGTCACGAGGCAGAGATCGGCCGCCGCCTGAAGCACTGGTCCCGCCTGCGTGCCCAGCGACGCCACCCGGACTCCGGCTGAGCGCCCACATCCCCTGTGCCGGTGCGGTCGGTCTGTGGTGAAGCTTGAGCTGTTCGCTGCACCGGGCCGCGGATGCCGTGCGGCGCAGGCCGCTTCCGTCGGGCTCTACCCGGGCGTCGAAGCCTGATCCTTTGCGCTCTGCCCCGAGCTGAGCCCGTCCAGCAGGAGGTCGCCGAGTTCGGAGAAGGCGTCGCCCGCGGTCAGGCCGGTTCTCTCCAGGAGGGCCCCCGACTGGACCGCGTCGATGGTGACCGCTACGACGTGGGCGGCGAAGTGGCCGTTGAGCGCGCGGAAGACGCCGGTCCGCACGCCTTCTTCGATCAGTTCGTGGACCCGGTGTGCCGCGGCGGCGGAGTTCTTGCGGTAGATCCGCGCCGTCGGTTCGTAGCCGACCATGTCGTCGTAGAAGGCGTGGGAGTGGCGGCGCATGGCCGTGCCGACGCCCGTGAGGTAGACGCGGATGCGCTGCCTGGGGTCCGGCTCGGCCCGCACAGCCTGTTCGATCTCGGCTGTCGCGTCCCGGAAGAAGGTGCGGGTCACCGCCAGTACCAGCTGTTCCTTCGTGGAGGCGAGGCTGTACAGCGTCGCCTTGGAGCACTCGAGCCGTTGGGCGAGTTCGTCCATGGTCACCGTGGTGAAGCCTTCGGCCAGGATGATCGTCTCGGCCTGGAGCAGCAGTTCGTCCCGGCGGCGCGTGTCGACGACCCGCTTGCGCGCGGTTCGGCGTGGGCGTCGGTCACGCGAGTCGGTCTGGGCCGTCACCGTGGCAGTCTCCCCTGAGGATCTCCGCCGGAAGCGGCGAGTGGTCGTCCGGGCCGGAAGGCCGGCCCCGTACAAAGGGGTACCAGCGTACCTCCCGACGTACCCACGCCGACCGGGTCAACCCCGAGGCCCGAGAACCATTTGGCTCCCTTCGTTCGCGGGGCTCGCGGTCACCGGATCGAGGATCCGATGGAGATGCCGCCGTCCACGTCCAGGACGACGCCGGTGATGTAGCCGGCAGCCTCGCAGGCAAGGAACGCCGCTGCTTCGGCGATGTCCTCGGGGCGGCCGGTGTGGCGCATAGGGACCTTGGCCGTGAGTTTGTCGCGGGCCGGGCCGTTCATGGAGGCGAGCATGGGGGTCTCGATGAGGCCGGGGGCGATGGCGTTGGCGGTGATGCCGTGGCGGGCACCCTCAAGGGCGAGGGTGCGGGTCATGCCGACGATGCCCGCCTTGGCGGCCACGTAGTTGGCCTGGCCGAAGTTCCCGCGCCAGGACATGGAGGAGAAGCTGACGATACGGCCGTAGCCCTGGCGTTTCATGGGGCCGAACGCGGCGCGGGCGCAGTGGAAGCCGCCGGTCAGGCTCACGCCGACGACGGCGTGCCAGTCGTCGTCGGTGATGTCCTCGACGCGGTTGTCACGGATGATGCCGGCGTTGTTGACCAGCACGTCGAGGCGTCCGAGACCGGCGACGACGCCGTCGATCCAGGCGTTGACCTGGGCCGAGTCGGTCACGTCCACCACGTCGGTGCGGAGTGTCGCGCCATGGGACTCGGCGATGGTCCCGGCGGCTTCGGTGAGGGCCTGTTCGTTGACGTCGGCCAGGGCGACCATGGCGCCCTCCGCGGCGAACCGGGTCGCCATGGCGAGGCCGAGCCCCTGCGCGGCGCCGGTGATGGCGACGACCCGTCCCTGGTAGCGATTCACTGGTTGTCCGCTTTCGTGGTGGAGGGAGTGAGGAAGGCCCGCAGGGCATCGGCCACGGAACTGGCCGACCAGTTGTCCGCGAAGGTGGCCAGCTCCTCGCGCAGGGCCTGCTCGGGGGCCATACCGTCGATCCGGTGCAGCAGCGTCTTGAGCCGTTGCTGAGCGGGGCTGTTGCGCTCGGCCAACTGCCGGCAGATGCGGGCAGCGGTGGCGTCGAGGTCCCTCTCGGGCACGATCGCGCGGATCCAGCCGGTGTTCTCGAAGGCGGTCGCGGGCAGCAGTTCGCCGGTGAGCAGGAGCCAGCGGGACAGTCCCCGTCCGACCGCACCGGGCAGCCGGACACTCGACCCGCCGGCCGGTACCAGGCGCCGCTTCAGGTGCCCGTCACCGATGAGCGTGGTGTCGGCGGCGACGACGACATCGCAGGCCAGCGCGAGTTCGAGGCCCCCGGCGACGGCGTGACCGTGCAGCACGGCCACCCATGGTTTCGGGCTGGCCGCGATACGGCTGAGGCAGGCCGATACGTCGGTCAGGAAGTCGACCGGGTTGTGGCCGGCGTCGTGCGACTCCAGGAACTGGTGGAAGTCTCCGCCGGAGCAGAAGCTCGGCCCCCTCCCCGCCACCGCGACGACCGCCGTACCGGGATCGGCCTCGGCACTGGTGATCTGCTGGTCCAGAGCTTCCACGAGGGTGACGTCGAGGGCGTTGCGCCGCTCGGGGCGGTTGAGCGACAGCCATCGGACGGGGCCGCGTTGCTCGACGAGCAGCGGTTCCATGCCGGTCAACGTGACTCCGGGGTGGTGGGTTCGGTGTGCCGGCGTTCGCGCAGCAGGTAGCGCTGCGTCTTGCCGCTGGGTGTCTTGGGCAGGGCGTCGATGAAGTGGACCTGACGCGGGTAGGCGTGGGCGGCGTACCGGGTCTTGACCGACTGCTGGAGTTCGGTGGCCAGTTCAGGTGAGCCGTCGACGCCGCCGCGCAGGACGACGTACGCCTCGATGACCTCGCCACGGACGTCGTCGGGGGCACCGATGACGCTGCACTCGGCGACGGCGGGATGCTGGGCGAGGACGCTCTCGATCTCGAACGGCCCGATCCGGTAGCCGGCCATGATGATGACGTCGTCGTCGCGGGAGGAGAAGAAGAAGTCGCCGTCGGCGTCGACCCGTCCGGCGTCGCCGGTGAGGTACCAGCGGCCGTCGGGGGTGAACTTGGAAGCGCTCTGCCCGGGGATCTGGTAGTCGCGGAACGTCATCAGCGGGCTCGCCGCGACATCGATCGCGACCCGGCCCAGCACGCCTGGTCCGGCGGGCTCGTCCTTCTCGTCGGCCAGGACGGTGAGGCTCCAGCCGGGCAGCGGCCGGCCCATCGATCCCGGTTTGAGCGGACCGGCGAGTTCGGGATGGTGGTGGTTGGCCAGGGGCATGCCGACCTCGGTCTGGCCGAAGTGGTCGTGCACGGCAAGACCCAGCGCGGTGGCGGCCCACTCGTTGACCTCGGGGGTCAGGGGTTCGCCCGCGCTGGACGCCCGCTCCAGCCGCAGCCCCTCGGGCACCGGTACCGACGAGGAGCGCAGCCCTCGGTACACGGTCGGGGCGGCGGTGAAGTCGGTGACCCGGTGTTCGGCGAGGGTGCGCCAGGTCGTCTCGGCGGAGAACCCGCCGGACAGCAGCAGGCTGGGGATGCCGGCGGCCATCGGGGCGACGACGGCCGCGTACAGCCCGTAGGCCCAGCCCGGGTCGGCGGCGCACCAGTAGCCGCTGTCCCCGGTGACGCCCAGGGCGTACTCCAGGTAGATCTGCCATCCGGTGATGTACGAGACGGGGTGGATGACGCCCTTGGGCTTGCCGGTGGTGCCGGAGGTGAACATGTGGACCAGGGGGCCGTCCCCGCTCGTGGTGACGGCGGGTACCGGCTCGGGTGACGCGGCGGCGACGAGGTCGGCCAGCGACAGGTCACCGCGCGACGTCGCGGCTCCGGTGACGACGACGCGGCGCCGAGGGTCGTCCGGCATGTCGGGGCCCGGGTCGAGTTTGTGGCGCTGGTCCGGGTCGACGACCACCAGGTGTGCACCCGCGCCCTCCAGGCGCAGGGCGATGGCCTGGGGTGCGAACGCGGTGAACAGCGGGACGTAGACCGCGCCGAGTCGCCAGGTCGCGAGGATGACGGTCACGAGGTCGGTGCTCTTGCCCATCAGGGTCGCCACCCGGTCGCCCGGCCCGACGCCGAGTTCCCGCAACGCCCGCGCACAGCGGTGGGAATCCGCCGCGAGCTGCCCGAAGGTCAGGACGGACGCCTCGCCGACGGCATCGACGACGGTGAACGCCACCCTGTCGGCGGGATGCCGGTCGCACAGCAGCCACGCCACATTCGCCTCGGAGAAAAGGAATCTCGCGGTCAGCTCGGTGACCCGGTCGGCGGCGCTCACGACTGGTCCTCGCGGTCGATGACCGGCAGTACCAGACGGCTGGGGTGGTCCGGTCCGTGATGGATGTGGTTGACCGCGGGGATCATCTGCTCCTCGCCCTCACGGGCGATGACGCCGCCGGTGTTGGTGTTGCGGTCGTAGCGGGGGAAGTTGCTGCTGGAGACGTCCACGCGGATGCGGTGACCGGGGAGGAACACATTGGACGTGGCGGTCATGTCGACGGTGATCTCGTAGACCGTGCCGGGCTCCATCAGTTCTTCCGTGGCCAGGCCGCCCCGGTAGCGGGCGCGCAGGATCCCGTCGCACAGGTTGATCGCCTTGCCGTCGGGGAAGACGTCGACGAGCTTGGCGGTGAAGTCGGTGTCCACCGCCGAGGAGGAGACGAACAGGGTCAGGCTGACCGGACCGGTGACCTCGACGGGCTCCTTCAGCACCGGCCCGGCGAAGCACAGGACGTCCTCGCGGGCGGCCACGGTCCGCTGGTCGACCGGGCCGCAGAGTTCCAGCGTCACCGGCATGGACGCCCCGCCGGCCGTGGGAACCGGGCGGCGCGGGTCGTAGAGGTAGGTGTCGTGCCCGGCGCCGACCGGCGCCTCGGTCGTCAACACGCCGTCGCCGTAAGCGGTGTTGGCGTGACCGGCGCTCGTGAGGTGGAAGTCGGTCCACCTCGTGTCGGGCAGCGGCCAGTCCTGCTCGTCGCGCCACTGGTCGATGCCCATCACGAAGATCTTCACGGGCGCCACGCCGTCGAGAGCGGTGGTGTCGCCCCGGAGCCAGCGGTCGAAGAACTTCACGTGCAGGCCGGTCAGGCCCAGCATCTGCGCACTGGCCGGCGGACCGAAGGAGCGGTCGGGATAGACGCCGGTCGAGGAGATGTGATCCCACGGACCGATGATCAGCCGCTGTCCCTCACGGGCCTGCGCACTGCCCGCCTTCTGACGGGCGGTGGTGTAGGTGCGCACCGTCTGCCCGATGTAGAGGTCGTACCAGCCGCCTATGTTGAGCGCCGGAACGGTGACGTTCTTGAGCTCGGGCGTGAGCTCCATGGCGTCCCAGTACGCGTCGTGGGAGGGGTGGGCCATCCAGTCGTCCCACCACTTGCCGTACTCCGCCAGGACCGGGACCTCGGCCGTCGGCAGCACGTCGTTCAGCGGCTCCGGGAACAGCGCCGCCCGACCGAGCCGCCGCACCTGGGACACGGAGCCCTCGCCGGCCGCCAGGGACCGCTGGGCGTCGGCCATGTACATCATGGCGTTCCACGCGGTGACCAGGCTCAGTGAGAGCGCACCGCCCGGGCCGTACCAAGGCGCTTCGTAGTTGTCGGTCGAGGTGACGGACGGTGCGATCGCCTTGAGGCCGGGGGCGCCGGTCACGGCGGTCTCCCACTGGACCATCCCGAGATAGGACCCGCCGTACATGCCCACCGTGCCGTCGGACCAGAGCTGCTCGGCGATCCAGGCGACGGTGTCCTCGCCGTCGTCGCGGTCGGCCAGGTGCGGAACGAACTCGCCCTCCGAGCGGTGGGTGCCCCGGCAGTCCTGCACCACCACCGCGTAGCCCGCCTCCAGCAGAGGCATGAGGTCGGGCATGACCCCGCCCAGGCTGACGCCGAACACGTCCTTGCCGTAGGGCATGCGCACGAGCAGTGTCGGAGCCTTCTCCTCGACCGGACGCCACACGTTGGCGGCGAGGGCCGCTCCGTCACGCATCGGAACCCGGACGTCTATCTCGTACAGGTGCTGCATCGGTGCTCCTCATTGAGCCGACGGTGGTGCTCCCGGATGCGGGTACGTTAAGAGGTACGTTCGTACCCTGTCAATTACCGCGCGGTGGGCCGACCTCCCCTTGTCCGCCGTTCGCGCGGGCCGCGTAGGCGGCCGGGGTGAGGCCGGTGCGGTCGCGGAAGAAGCGGCCGAAGTTCGCGGGGTCGGTGAAGCCGAGGTGGGCGGCCACGGCGCGGGCGTCCCACCGGGCCGCTCCCAGCAGGCGCCGGGCTTCGAGGAGGCGCCGCTCGTCGATGAGTTCGCGCACCCCCTTGCCGGTGGCGTCCCGGGCGGCGCGGCTGAGGGTGCGGACCGAGCAGCCGAGCGACTCGGCGTAGTCCGCGGCCTGGTGCAGTTCACGGAAGTGCAGCTCCAGGGCGTCCAGGAAGCGCCTGTACCGGTCGGCGCGTCCGGTGTCGGCCGTGACCGTGTCGGCGGGGGCGATGCCCGGGGAGTTGGCCAGGCGCAGGAGCAGCGATTCGAGCAGGCTGCGCCGCAGGGCGTGGTGGATGGCGAGGGGGCGGCGCCCCAGTGCGCGGTGTTCGTCCAGGAGCTGGAGTGCCGTCCGCTGGAGCCAGGCGGTGTCGTCGGGGTGCGGGCTGAGCACGGGAGGGGCCTCGTGCGCGGTGAGCGGGGCCAGCAGGCGGGCGATGTCGGGCCGCAGCACGTCGGGTTCGAACAGGATGAACGGGCCACGGGCCGCGCCGGGCGGATGCCAGCACTGGGTGTGTCCGGGACGCACCCACAGCCACTGGCCGGGGGTGACGGTCCGCGTGACGTGGTCGACGTCGTGCCGCAGCTCGCCCTCGGTGACGGCGATGAGGTAGTGGAAGGTGGCACGGCCCGGACGGGGCGGGTTCCACGGCCAGTCGTCGTGCTGGTCGAAGAAGTCCTCGACGGTACTCACCTCAAGGCCGTAGGGAGTACCGACCGGGGGCTGGAAGCCGTAGAGCCGAACCTCAGCCGGTCCGGCCGGGGTTCCGCTCAGCTCGAAGTGTCGCTTGTCGACCATCATGCGTCCGCAACCTACAGCCCTCCCGGTCGGCTTCGACGGAAGGATGGGACGCCCCCCGCGACCGCGTGTCAGCCACTTTCTCCGGCGCGACCCGGATGGTAAGTGGATCGACTTGCCTCAAGGGTGGCACGGGGGTTACCTTCGCATGGTGAGTCGATCGACTCACCTTATGTCTCGGCAAGGAACCATGAACATGACTCGTCTTGCGGGCAAGCGCGCCCTCATCACCGGCGGCACGAGCGGGATCGGCCTGGAGACCGCGCGGCGTTTCGTCGCGGAGGGGGCCGAGGTGCTGGTCACGGGTGTCACCCCGGCCAGCATCGACAGGGCGCGGCAGGTCCTCGGGGACAAGGTGCCGGTCGTGCAGGCCGATGCCCGCGATCTCGATGCGCAGCGCGCCCTGGCCAAGCGGGTGGGTGAGCACTTCGGGGAGCTGGACGTGGTGTTCCTGAACGCCGGTGTCTCGGACTGGCGGCCGTTCGAGAACCACACGGAGAACAGTTTCGACCGGCTCTTCGACATCAACGTCAAGAGCGTCTTCTTCCTCACGCAGGCCCTGGTGCCCGTGCTGGCCAACCCGTCCTCGGTCGTCCTCAACGCGTCCAGCAGCGCGCACGGCGGCTACGGGAACTCGAACGCCTACGCGGCGACGAAGGCGGCCCTCGGCTCCCTGATGCGGTCGTGGAACGCGGACCTGCTCAGGTCGCACGGCATCCGGTTCAACGCGGTCAGCCCCGGCCCGGTGGACACCCCGCTGTACTCCAAGCTCGGGATCGAGGACCCCGCGGTGCAGGCGGCGGTGCTGGAGGGGATCAGCGCCGGCATCCCGCTGGGCCGCATGGGCCTGCCCGGGGAGGTCGCGGAGGCCGTCGTGTACCTGGCCTCCGACGCCGCCGCCTTCGCGGTGGGCCAGGACCTTATCCTGGACGGCGGCCAGACCGTCCTCTGACAGCGAGGACACGGCCAGGGACGGGCGAGGGGCGTGGACATGACGGTGGCGGACCGGGCGGAAGCCGGCGGCGATACGTGCCGGGCCGGGTATCACGCGCAGATCAAGGAGGAGAACCGGGCGCGCATCATCCGCGCCGCCCGCGACCTCTTCCTCGCCCGGGGATACGACAAGACCTCCCTCGCCCAGATCGCGAAGGAGGCCCGCGTCTCCACCGGCACTCTCTTCAAGCGCTACCCCTCCAAGGCCGCCCTGTTCGCGGCCGTCACCTCCGAACAGTGGCAGCTGGACGTGGAGTACGCCGCACCGCCCCCGCCCGGTGACCCCCGGTACGGTCTCGACCACATCGGCCGCGACTACGCCTGCCTGGTCTCCCGGCCCGGAACCGCGGCGCTGTGCCGCCTCATCATCACCGAGCTTCCCCAGATGCCGGAACTCGCCGACATCGTCGGCACCGGCTTCGCCATCGACCGCGGCCCCTTCTTCGACCGGCTCCGCGACTACCTCGACACCGAAGCGCAGGCCGGCACCCTCGACTTCCGCTCCGCCGACGGACACCCACAGACAGCGGCCACCGTCGCCGAACAGTTCCTCGGCATGATCTGTAGCCAGTTCCTGTGGCCCCAACTCGTACGGACCGACTTCGTCCCGCCCAACCCCACCGACGCCGCGATCGTGGACGAAGCCGTCGCCCTCATGCTCACCCGCTACAGCACCCGGCCCTGAACCCCGGACGGCAAACTTCTGGCAATCATCACGCCGGAGATCGCGGGCGCCGCACGGGGGCTGGACGGACAAACCCCTTTCCATATACGGCAGTTGATCCAGTAGCCCCTTCCAGACCCGGACTAACCGGACCCCAGGGTTCGGTTAGCCTGACGGAGAAACGGACCCTTGGGTCCACTTGACCCTCCTGGAAGACGGAATCCATGGCAGACACGAACGGGGCGAGAACCGCGCCCATAGGCCGGAGCATGGCCATCCTGGGGCTCGCCGCGCTGGCCTTCTCGCTCGCGCAGACCTCGCTGGCGCCCGCGCTGGGCGACATGGCCGCCTCCCTGCACACCAGCCCGCAGAACACGGCCTGGGCGCTCACCGGTTATCTCGTGGCCGCCGCCGTGCTGACGCCGGTGTTCGGGCGGCTCGGGGACATGTTCGGGAAGCGGCGGCTGCTGGTCGCCTCGCTGGTGCTGTTCGCGATCGGCGGGGCGTGGGCCGCGCTCGGCGACAGCCTCACCGTGGTGGTGATCGGGCGCGTCGTGATGGGGGCGGGCGGCGGCATCTTCCCGCTGTGCTTCGGCATCATCCGTGACGAGTTCCCGGCGCACCGCCGGGCCGGCGCGGTCGGTCTCGTCTCCGCCATCGCCGGGCTCGGCGGCGGGCTCGGCCTCCTGATGGGCGGCCTGCTGGTCGACCACGCCTCGTACCGCTGGATCTTCTGGGCCGGCACGATGATGGCCACGGCCGCCGCGGTCGCCGCGCACTTCCTGCTCCCGGAGTCCCCGGTCCGCACCCCCGGCAAGGTCGACTTCGCCGGTACGGCCCTGCTGGGCGCGGGCATCACCGCTCCCCTGGTCGCCATCAGCCAGGCGTCCACGTGGGGGTGGACCAGCGGGCGCACCCTCGGTCTGATCGCCGCCGGTCTGGTCGTCCTCGCGGTGTTCGTGCTGGTGGAGCGGCGTACCGCCGAGCCCCTCGTCGACATGGGCGTCCTGGTCCAGCGCCCGGTGCTGATGACGAACGCGGCGACGCTGCTGATCGGCTTCGGCATGTTCGGCGTGTTCCTGCTGGTCCCGCAGCTCGTGCAGACGCCCGAGGCGAGCGGGTACGGCTTCGGCGGCGACGCCACCCGCGCCGGGCTGCTGATGCTCCCCGGCTGCCTGATGATGCTGGTCGCCGGGCCCCTCTCCGGCGTCCTCACCGCACGTTTCGGCGGGAAGGTGCCGCTCTCGCTGGGCGGGGTCGTCACCGCCGCCGGGCTCGCGCTGCTCGCGGTGGCGCACGGTTCGCAGGCGGCCGTCCTCGGTTTCACCATGGTCGTCTTCACCGGTATCGGCCTCGCCTTCGCCGCGATGCCGAACCTGATCGTGGACGCCGTCGACCCGGCCAGGACCGGCGAGGCGACCGGGGTCAACGCCCTGGTGCGGTCCGTGGGTTCGTCGCTCGGCAGCCAGGTCATCGCGAGCATCCTGGCGAACAGCGCGACCGCGTCGAACCCGCTGCCCACCGAGCACGCGTACACGGTGTCGTTCCTCGTCGGCGGCGCGGGCGCGCTGGTCGCCGCCGCCGTCACGCTCCTCATCCCCCGGGCACGCGCCCGCCACCAGGTCGAGAGTTCCGTGCCGCTCCCCGAGCCGGTGCTGACCGTCGAGGACAGCGGAAACCGTCACACTTGAGCCCATGCACACGCCGAAAGCTACCGAGGACTGGTCCGAGCGCCGTACCGACGCCCGCCGCAACCACGAGCGGATCATCGCGGCGGCCTTCCAGGTGTTCGCGGACCGTGGCCTGGACGGCACCGTTCCCGAGGTCGCCGCGCGTGCGGGGGTCGGCAAGGCGACCGTGTACCGCAGCTACCCCACCAAGGACGACCTGGTGCAGGCCGTCGTCCGGCGCCGCTTCGGGCAGTTGGAGGACCGCACCGCCGAGGCCCTCGCGGAGCCGGACGCGGGCCGGGCGCTCACGGCGCTGCTGCCGGACGTCTTCGAGATCATGGCCGCCGACCGGCTCCTCGCCGACGTCATCCACGAACAGCAGTCCCCCGTCCTCCTCGGCATGATCACCTCGCTCATCGACGCGGCGAAGGAGCAGGGGGCGGTCCGCCCCGACGTCACCGGGACCGACGTGAGGATCCTCGCGGGCGGCTGCGCGAAACAGCTCGTCCGGCTGGGCATCACCGATCCCGCGCAGTGGCGGCACTTCGGGGACCTGGTGGTGGCGGCGCTGCGGACCCGGTGAGCCGGCGGGGTCAGTGTTCGTGCGGCCCCGCCCGGTGCACCGGACCGTGTGCGTCGTCGCAGTGGTCCCCGGCCCGGTCGTCCGGCGGCGTGATCGTCAGGACGTCGTCGGGGGTCTCCTCGCCCACGTGGTCGACCTGGAGGGTCGCGTGGGTGATCGCGTGAGTGGTGCGGAGGAGGCGTTGGAGGTCGCGGCGTACCGCGTGGCAGTCGCCGCCGGGAGCGACCAGGACGTGCGCCGAGAGGGCCGGTTCGCCCGAGGTGATGGTCCAGAGGTGGAGGTCGTGGATCTCCACCACCGAGGGACGGGACGCCAGTTCGTCGCCGATGGCGTCCGGGTCCAGGCCGACGGGGGCCGCTTCCAGGAAGATGCGGCCCGAGTCGCGGACCAGGCCGTAACCCGCCTTGACCATCAGGGCGACCACCACCAGCGTCGCGATCGCGTCGGCCCGGGCGAACCCCGTGAGGACGACGATCAGCGCCGCGATCGCCGTACCGATGAACGCGAACAGGTCGTTGAGGATGTGCTGGTAGGCGCCCTCGACGTTGAGAGAGCCGCGGTCGGCCCGGGAGATGCACCAGGTCGCCGCGATGTTCACGGCGATCCCGGCGAGCGCGGTCGCCAGCATGAGGCCGCCCTCCACCTCGGGCGGGTCGATCAGGCGCCGGACCGCTTCGTACGCCAGCCAGGCGCCCAGCAGGAGCAGGGTCAGCCCGTTGGCCTGGGCGGAGAGGATCTCGGCGCGTTTGAGGCCGTACGTGAAGCCACCCCGCGCGGGCCTCGCCGACAGCCGCATCGCGACGAGCGCCAGGACGATGGACACGGCGTCGGTCAGCATGTGCGCGGCGTCGGAGATCAGCGCCAGCGAACTCGCCATGATCCCGACGACGACCTCGGCCGCCATGAACACCGTGATGAGGCCCAGGGCGATGCCGAGCCAGCGCCGGTCCGCGTCGGCGCTCACGCCGTGGGAGTGCCCGGCGTGGTCTGCGGTGTCGTGACGGCTCATGGCGAACGCTTTCCTCGTACCGGCTTCCGAACAGCAGTGAAACCCACACCGGGCGCCTGCGCCAAACGTCGTCACCTGCGTAAAAACGCCTAGCGGTCCAGCACGGCGAGCCGGCACCGTACCGGCGTCTGCACCACCCGGAACCGCGTGCGCGGCGGGCGTCCTGCGGGCAGGAGGCGCCAGCGGGCCAGGAGCGTCGCGGTGACCACGGCTGCGGAGGTCATGCCGAAGTGGTCGCCGGGGCATTTGCGGGGGCCCGCCCCGAAGGGGAGGTACGTGTGGTCGCGGGCCGCCGGGCCGCTCTGCGGCCAGCGCTCGGGCGAGAAGGCGTCGGGGTCGGGGAACGCCCCGGGGTCGTGGTGGTACTGGTGCGGGCTCAGGTAGACGTCCGTTCCGGCGGGGATCGGGCAGCCGCCGAGTTCGGTCGCCCGGACGGCCGTACGCACGAGGATCCAGGTCGGCGGCCTGACCCGCAGCGTCTCGACGACGGCGCGTTGCAGCAGGGGCATGGCGGTGAGGTCGGTGTGGGTGGCCGGGCCGTCCGGGGCGACGGCGGTGACCTCGGCGGCGAGGCGCCGCTGGAGGTCCTGGTCGCGGGCGAGGTGGTGGAGGAGCCAGGCGACCGTGCTGTGCGTCGACTCCCCGCCCGCCACGAGGAGGGAGACGAAGTAGTCGCGCACCTCGTCCCGCGACGCGTCGTCCAGCGCGGCCAGCAGGCCCGAACGCTCGGGCGCCCGCAGCGCGACGACCTCGGCCCGGCGCAGGGTCTCCAGCGCGGGCCGGACACGCCGCGCGAGCAGGGGCGCGGCGGCGCCGGGCAGCAGGGCGTACAGGTAGAGCGCGGAGAACAGCCGGTCGGAGGCGGCGGCGAGCCGGTCGACCTCGGCGGCCGGGACGACGGGCAGCAGGGTCCGTACGGCGCTGCGGTGGACGTACGGACCGACCGCCTCCATGACGTCGACGACGCTCCCGGACCGCCACTGCCCGGCGAGGCGCCTGGCCTCCGCGCTCATCGCGGGGACGGCGTCGGCGACGCGCGCCCGCCGGAACGAGGGCTGGATGCGCCGCCGCAGCAGCGCGTTCCGTTCCCCGGGCGCGACGCCGAGGATGTCACCGAGGAGCGCGCGGGTGTTGTCGTGCAGGCGCCCGACCTTGTCGTAGACGTCCGTCCGCGTGACGAGGACGGTGTGGGCCAGCTCCGGATCGGTGACCAGCACACTGGGCCGCCCCCACAGCCGCACCCGCTGGACGGGGTGCCCGGCGTCGGTGCAGCGCCGCAGCCAGTCGGCGGGGTCGCGCAGCAGCGCGAGGGTGTGACCGGCGAGCGGTACGGCACCGGGGGCGAGCGGTGCTAGGGGCACGAGGTCTCCTCCATGCGGGTGAGCGCGGCGTCGAAGTGCCCGGGAAGCGCGTCGAGCCCGGGGACGCCGGTGTCGGCGAGGAAGGTGACGCGCAGGTGCCCGCGGTGCACGGTCCAGGCCACGAAGAGGGGCTGTCCCGGCACGGAGGGCGGGACGAGGAACGCGGCGTGGGCGCGGCGCCCCTGCCAGGCCGGCTCGGTGCGCAGCCGTAC
This sequence comes from Streptomyces saintjeani, assembly GCF_055409605.1. NCBI lineage: Bacteria > Bacillati > Actinomycetota > Actinomycetes > Kitasatosporales > Streptomycetaceae > Streptomyces > Streptomyces saintjeani. The sequence goes on from NZ_CP189624.1 coordinate 410,808, forward strand.
GTCGGCGAGGGCGAGGGGGACGCGGCGGGGGTCGATGGTGCGGCTGAGGCCGAGGCGGGCGCACCAGTAGGGCATGCGGTCGAAGAGGACGGTGTGCCGTCCGGCGAGTTCGGCGAGCCGCTCGGGGGACGCCTCGGTGCGCAGGGCCGCCAGCCGCGCGGCGGGCGACGGCTCGTGGCACGGGAGGGGGAGGACGGCGACGGCTCCCCGGTTGCCGAGCAGCCGGTGGGGGTCGTCGGCGGCGCGGACGCTGACGGCGAAGGTCGCCCCGAGGGGCGCGGAGGCGGCGTGCCAGGTGTCGGGGTGCCAGGCGCGCAGGGCTCCGGTGAGGGCGGCGAGCGTGATGTGGCTGAGTCCGGCGCGGGTGGCGCGGACGACTGTGTGCAGGCGGCGTACGTCGTAGGTGCCGAGGGCGGCGCGGCGGGCGGCGCCCGTCATGTGCTCGGCGGGCGGCCAGGGGGTCGGGCGGCGGCGGGGTGCGGGGAGCAGGTCCTTGAGGAGCGCGGCGCGTTTCGCGGGGCCGGTGATCGTGCCGGTGCCCCGGTGGGCCGTGTCCGGTCCGAAGAGCCGGTCGACGGTCTCGGCCACGGCCCGGCCGTCCTGGAAGGCGTGGTGGGCGCGGTAGGCGAGGGCGAAGCCGTCGCCCGTGGCGGGGGCGCAGATCCACAGGCCCCACAGGGGTCGGCCGGGGTCGAGCGGCAGGTCGAGGACGGCGTTCAGGGCGGGCGCGGGGTCTTCGAGGACGTCGCCGGGGACGGTGAGGGTGTGGATGTGGGCGCGGGGGTCGAAGCCGGTGTCCGGGGTCCAGTGGCGTCGTTCGCGGTCGGCCTTGAAGGTGAGTTCGGGCAGGCGTCCGCGCACGTGGCCGGCGAGTTGCTGCGGGGTGGGCGGCGGGCCGGGGAAGGTGAGGAGTGCGCCGAGGTGGAGGCGCGGGTCGGGGCCGTGGGCGGCGATCTCCAGGATCAGGCGGTCCCGGGTGGACAGGGGCTGGGTCATGGGGGCGCGGTCCTAGGCGGGGGCGAGGACGAGGACGGCGTTGTGTCCGCCGAACCCGGCGGAGACGGAGAGCGCCGCGCGGGCCGGGTGGGGGCGCGGGGCGGTCGGCAGGTCCAGGTCGATGCCGGGTGAGGGGCGGTCGAGGTTGGTGTTCGGCGGGAGCAGGCCGTGGCTGAGGGCGAGCACGGTGAGGGCCGCCTCGACGGTTCCGGCCGCGCCGAACAGGTGGCCGGTGACGCCCTTGGTGGAGGAGACGGGCGGCCGGTGCGGCAGCAGCCGGGCCAGGGCCTGGGCCTCGACGGCGTCGCCGAGGGGGGTGCCGGTGGCGTGGGCGTTGACGTACCCGATGTCGGCGGCGGTGATCCCGGCGTCGGTGAGGGCCGCGTGGACGGCGGTCGCGATGCCGTGTCCGTCGGCGCGGGGGCGTACGGCGTTGTGCGCGTCGCTGGAGGAGCCGTGGCCCAGGAGCCGGGCGTGGACGCGGGCGCCCCGGGCGGCGGCGTGGTCGGCGCGTTCGAGGACGAGGGCGCCGGCCCCCTCGGCGGCGACGAACCCGTCCCGGCCCGCGTCGAAGGGTCTGCTGGCGGCGGCCGGGTCGGTGAGGCGGTGCGAGAGGGCGCCGATCCGGTCGAACCCGGCGAGGTGGAAGGGCGTCAGGATGGCCTCGGTGCCGACGACCACGGCGGTGTCGCAGCGCCCCAGGCGCAGCAGGTCGGCGGCGAGGCCCAGGGCGCTCGCGCCGGACGCGCAGGCGGTGTTGACCGTCGTACTGGGGCCGCCCGCGCCGAGGGTGATGGAGAGTTGCGCGGCGATCGAGTTGGGCAGGGAGGAGGGGACGGCGAACGGCGACACCCGGTCCGCGCCCGCCGTGCGCAGCGTCTCGTGGTGGCTGTCGTAGGCGGTGACGCAGCCGGCGCCGGTGCCGACGAGGACGGCGGTACGGTCCGGGTCGGGGGTGAACTCGGCGTCCTGGACGGCGGTACGGCCCGGGGCCGCGCTCAGCCCCGCGTCCCTGACCGCCTCGACGGCCGCGAGGTGCGCGAACTGTGCGCTGCGGTCGAGCCGTCGGAAGCGTGCGGCCCCCAGCCGCTCCGGCGCGAAGGGCGGGGCCGGACAGGTGAGGTACCCGCGCCCGGCGACCTGTGCGAGCGTCGCGGCCGGCAGCCCTTTCAGGACCCGTTCCCAGGTGGCGTCCGTCCCGTCCCCGGCCGGGGTGAACAGGCCGATGCCGGTGACCGCGAGGGCGCTCACCGGGCCGCCTTCGCCGCACCCGTGAGCGCCAGCAGGTCGCCGATGGTCACGGTCTCCTGGAGCTCCCCGTCGGACACCTCCAGGCCGTGCCCCTCCCGCAGCACCTCCGCGAGTTCGGCGAGCCCCAGCGAATCGAGCCCCACCTCTTCCCGGAGGGTGTCCTCATGAAGCTCGGCATCCGTGCCGAGCGCGGCGAGAACGGTCCTGAGTTCGTCGAGAGTCATGCGGTCACGTGGCTTTCTGTACGAGGGATGAGGGTGACCCGGGAGTCGGTGAGGGTCAGCGAGAACGCGGCCACCGGCTTCGGCGGCACGGGCGCGCTCGCGCGCAGCTCCCAGCGGGCGGCGACGGAGGCGAGCACGATGACCATCTCGGTCCAGGCGAAGGACTCGCCCAGGCACCCGTGCGCGCCGAGCCCGAAGGGCAGGAACGCCGGACAGGCCCCTTCCGCGGAGACGGCCCAGCGGTCGGGCCGGAACGCGGCGGGCTCGGGGAAGTGCCGGGCATCCCGCTGGAGGGCGTAGTAGGAGAACATCACCATCGTCCCGGCGGGAACGGCGATCCCGTCGCCGAGCAGGGTGTCCCGGGTGGCGGTACGGGAGATGAGGTAACCCGGCGGGTAGAGCCGCAGAACCTCGGTGAGGATCCGCCGGGTCAGCGGCAGATGGGGCAGATCGGCGGCGGTCGCCGGACGCCCCGCCAGTCTGCCGTCCACCTCCACGTGGAGCGCGGTACGGACCTCGGGATGGGCGGACAGTTCGTGAACAGCCCAGGTCAGGGTGCGGGAGACGGACTCGACGGCCGCGATGAGGAACGTCATGATCTCGTCGTGCACCTGCTGGTCCGGCAGCGGCGCCCCGGTGTCCGGGTCCCGGGCGGCCAGCAGGGCGCCGAGCAGGTCGTCCTCGGGCGCGTCCCTCCGGCGGGCGACGAGGGACGTGACGAGCGTGGTCAGGTCCGACATGCCGCGCCGGAAACGCCGGTTGAGCGGGAGCGGGAGCCGGGCGAGGAGCCCGGTGGGGTCGGTGCCGCGGGTGCCGGCCCAGGCCATCAGGTCGGGCAGCGCGGCGACGACCAGGTCGAGTTCGCGTCCGGTGACGCCCGCGCCGAACAGGCAGCGGACGGCGGTCTCGGTGGCGAGGTGGGTGAACTCCCGGTCCACGTCGAGCTGTTGGCCCGGCCGCCAGCGGGCGAGGCGCTGCTCGGTGAGGGCGCTCACGGCGTCGGCGTAGCCGGGCATCCGGGACCGGGCGAGCACCGGCAGCATGATCTTGCGCTGCCGCCGGTGGAAGGGTCCGTCGGTGGCGAGGAGGCCGTTGCCGATGATGCGTTTCATCACCCGGAAGTGCGGGCTGAGGCCGAAGTCCCCGGCCCGCCGGGTGAGGAGTTCACGCACGGGCCGGTGGTCGTTCAGCACCAGGACGCGCCGGCGTCCGAGCCGGATCCAGACCGCCGGCCCGTGGTCGCGCAGCTCTTCGAGGTAGCCGAGGCGGTCGCGCAGCAGCCACGGCGCGTGCCCGGCCAGCGGCAGCCCGCCGGGAGCGGGGGAAACGTTCATGTCGGTCACCGGCCGAGGGCGTGGCCGAGGCCGAGCAGCACGCACACGTCGGCGAGCGCCGGGGTGTCGTACAGCAGGGGCCGGGGCCCGGCCTGGTCGGGTACGGAGGTGAAGCCGCCGTCGGGGCGCTGGCGGGCCACGAGGAAGTCGACGGCCCGGCCCAGGGCAGCTGAACGATTCGGCAGGTGGGCCAGCGCGATCGCCGCGTAGGCGGTGCTGATGGGATCGCCCGGATCCGCCTCCCGGTGCCCGAACCCGCCGTCGGCGCGCTGTACGGCGGTGAGGTGGCCGAGCGTCGAGCGGCGCAGCGCGTCGGCTCCCGCCTCGGTGCCGGGGCCGGCCGCGCGGCAGGCGAGGACGGTCCGGAAGGCCGCGTTGGTGGTGTTGCGGCTCCAGCTGCTCTCGGGCGGCAGGGCGATCCGGTCGGGGTGGGTGAGGTGGCGCAGGGCGCCGGTGACGGCGTGGCGGCAACGGGGGCTGGGGGCCAGGGCGTTGACGGCGGCGGCGGTCATGGCCCGCTCGGAGGCGACGCCGTGGGCGAAGGTGGGGAACCCGCCGTCGTCGTTGCGCTGCGCGAGGAGGAAGTCCTCGGCCCGGCGGACGGTGCGCGCGTGCCGGGCGGGGGCGGTGGCGCGGAGGAACTCCAGGCAGTACGCGGTGTCGTCGGTGTCGCTCTGCCGTACGCCCCGGGTGAAGCCGAAGCCGCCGTCGTCGTGCTGGAGGGCCGCGAGCGCGTCGGCGGCGGCGGGGAGTGCGGGGTGGCGGGCCTGTCCGGCGGCGGTGAGGGCGAGTCCGGCAAGGGCGGTGGTGAAGACGTCCATGCCGGTGATGAAGGGCAGTCCGCCGTCGGGGCGCAGGTGGCGCAGGGTGTGTTCGGTGCCGCGTACGGCCGCCGCGCGCCGGGTGGGGTGGTGGCGCAGGGCGAGGAGGGCGAGGAGGCGGGCGAGGTGGTTGCCCTCCCAGATCCGTCCGCCGTGGACGGTCTCTTCGAGGGTGGCCCACTCGGTGTCGCCGACCTGGTCGGGGCGTTGTCGGCCGTGGGCGGCGATCGCCTTGAGGGCGGTCATCTGGCGGATCAGCCAGGACTGTTCGCCGGGGGCCGCGTACGCCTCCCAGGGGATCTGCGGGTAGGGGGCGGCGCCGAGGGCGGCGAGCAGGATGTGGAACATGAGGCGTTTGCGGCCGGCCGTGAAGTGGACGAAGCGGTCCAGTTCGGCGTCCGCCGCGTGGGCCGCCGTGACGCCGTCGTCCAGGGCGGCGCGGGCGACGGCGGTCTGGAGGGGGTCGGGCGGGGCGGTGTCCAGCGTGTGCTTGAGGTAGCGGGCGAGGCGGTCGTGGGCCGGGTGGCCGGGGAGGAGGTCCGCGACGAGGGCCAGCAGGAGGGCGGATTCCAGGACGCGGCTCTCGACGGGTGCGCGGAGCACTCCGTCGGCGCCGAAGAGGTTCCCGACTCTCAGGGCGAGGCGGTCACGGCAGCGGCGCTGGTCCGTGGTCGCGGCCAGGGGGGAGAGGGCGGCCGGGATGCCGGCGGTGATCATGTGTTCCTTCGGTCGGGCCGGGGCCGGCTGTCACGAGTCCGGCGATGCGTTCCAGCGCCGCGAGCCCCGTGGGGTTGAAGGGCTGCGGGGGCCGGGTGAGCAGGTCGGTGAGTGGTATCAGCGCGTGCCAGGCGATCTCCCCCTCCAGGGCGGCGAGTCGGGCTGCGGCGGGCAGGCGCCCGTGGTGGACGGCGAGCCAGCAGGGCCCGTCGGGCGAGTCGTGCCGCTCGCGCCACACCTCGTACGGGTCGGCGGTGACCGCGAACTCCTCGGCCAGCTCCCGTACGGCGGCGTCGCGGTAGCTCTCCCCGGCGCGCACCGAGCCGCCCACGAGGACGTCGTGGTGGCCGGGCAGGACCCGGGCCGTGGCGGGGCGCCGGTAGACGAGGACGCGGCCGTGGCCGTCGTCCACGACGGTGGCCGCGATCCGGTGCAGCAGGCCGTCGGGCGCGAGGTGTCCGCGCAGCCCGGTGGAGAGGGGGCGGTCCGCGCCGTCGACCAGGTCAACTAGCTCACGGGCAGCAGGATTTGTCACTCGGCGTATCGAATAGGATGCGCTCCGTAATGTCAAAGGCGACCCCCGGAGCGTCCCGTGTCCGACAGCACTCTCATCGACCTTCTCCGCTCCGCGCAGCGCGCCGGGCCGGTGACCGGTCTCGAACTCGACGGACAGCGCGTCGTGCTGGTCACCGGCGCCGAGCAGGTCCGCGCGCTGCTCGTGGACGGGTCGGCGCGGTTCACCAAGCGCTCGCACCGGGCGCGGGCCCTGCTCGGCGACGGCCTGATCTCCGTCTCGGGCGAGCCGTGGAAGCGCCAACGCCGCCGCCTCCAGGGCTACTTCACCGGCGTGGGGCTGCGCGCGTGCGCCCCGCACATCACAGCGGCGGCCAGGCGGACGGCCGCCCGGTGGGCGGACCTGGCGGCCCGGGACGACGCGACCACGGACGTCGGCGAGGACATGCGGTTCTTCGCTCTGGACGCGATCTGGCGCGTCCTGACCGGCCGGGAACTCGACGAGGCGACGTCCCGCAGGCTCGCCACGATCGACGACGTGGTCGCCGCCCTGCCGACGATGGGCACCGACCCGGACACGGACGCCGAACTCGCCGAGCGGCTCGCCGGGATCGAGGAGGTCGCCCGCGAGGTCATCGCAGCGGCCCGCGAGACCCCCGGCGCCGCCCGGGGCATCCTGCACGACCTCCTCGACCCGGCCCTCGCCGACGCGTCCGGCCCCTACCCCGAGGACCTGGTCCGCGACGAACTGGTCACCCTGGTCGTCGCCGGGTACGAGACGACGGCGACCGCCCTGACCTGGCTGCACCTCCTGCTGGACGCCCACCCCGAATGGCGCGCGTGGGCGCTGGGCAGCGGCGCGCCGGGCACCCCGCAGCGCCACCGCGCCCTCCAGGCGCTGATCTCGGAGACGCTGCGCCTGTACCCGCCGGTGTGGCTCCTCCCCCGGCACGCGGAGACGGGCGGCCCGCTCGGCGCGTACGCCGTCGAGCCGGGCACCCGCGTCCTGGCCTGCCCCTACCTCACCCAGCGCGACGCGGACCGCGTCCCCGATCCGGACGCCTTCGACCCGACGCGTTTCACGGGCGGCGAGCGGCCCGCGCACGACACGCACCTCCCGTTCGGGCTGGGCCCCCGGGTCTGCCTGGGGCGGCAGTTCGCGCTGCTGGAGATGGAGACGCTGCTGGCGGCGCTCCTCCCCCATCACGCCCCTGACTTCGGGGTTCCCGTCTCCGGCGCCGTCTTCGCCGCGACCCTCCGCCCGCGCGGTCCGCTCACGGCGGTGATCCGTCCGGCCGATACTGACAGGATCTTTACGCGCACTGACGGTTAAGGTTCGTGTCCATGCGGGCCGCATCGATCAGCCGGGACACCCGCTCCGCCTTACGAGCCGGAGCGGTGCTGGTGCTTGCGCTGATCACGCTCCTGCACGTCCTGTGCTGCGCCCACGGCCCCACGGCGGCCGAGCCGTTACGCACGGACACCCTCACCGTCGCGTCGTCCGTCGCGTGCGATCCCCACCGCTCCGGCCACGGACCCCACGGCTCCTCGCACTGCGTGGACGCGGACGAGCCGACCGTCCAGCCGACCCGCGACCACCCGACCGGCCCGCTCGCCCCGGTCACAGCCGTACCCGCCGTCCTGCACCCGGCGGCGGCCCCCCTCCCGCACTTCTCCGGCGCGCCTCCCCCGCCCCTCCCGCCCGGCAACGACCGGGCCCGGCTCGGCGTGTGGCGGACCTGATCGGACCGGCGTCCGATCACGATCCGTCTCTTCCCCCGACCCACGGCCGGCCGTGTCCGGCCGCAGGAGAAGCACGCCATGACGCACACCCCCCACGCTCCGGTGTCCCAGTTGCTGGCCGACGCCAAGCACCCCCTCCACACGCCCGCCGGACTGGTCGGCGACACGCCCGTCCTGTGGATCGGCGAGCCCTTCACGGCCGCCGGACGCGGCTTCTGGGCCAAGCTGGAGGGCCACAACCCCGGCGGCATCAAGGACCGCACCGCCCTGTACATGGTCCGCGCGGCCCGCGAACGCGGCCAGCTGCGGCCCGGCGCCCGCATCGTCGAGTCGACGTCCGGCACGCTGGGCCTCGGCCTGGTCCTGGCCGGCGCGACGTACGGCCACCCCGTCACCGTCGTCACCGACCCCGGCATGGAACCCCTGATGACGGGGCTCCTCACGGCGTACGGCGCCGAGGTCGACCTCGTCACCGTCCCGCACCCCGAGGGCGGCTGGCAGGAGGCCCGGCGGCGCCGGGTCGAGGAGCACCTCGCGCGGGACCCGGAAGCCTGGTGCCCGGACCAGTACAACAACCCCGACAACGTGGCCGCGTACGCCCCGCTCGCCACCGAACTCGTCGCCCAGCTCGGGCGGATCGACACGCTGGTCGTCTCCGTCGGCACCGGCGGCCACTCCGCCGGGATCGCGTCCGTGCTGCGCGGCTGGTTCCCGCGCCTGAAGGTCGTCGGCGTCGACACCACCGGTTCGACGATCTTCGGCCAGCCCGCCGGGACGCGGCTGATGCGGGGGCTCGGCTCCAGCATCTACCCGCGCAACGTGGCGTACGACCTGTTCGACGAGGTCCACTGGGTCGCCGCCCCCGAGTCGGTGTGGGCCGCGCGCCACCTCGCCCGCAGCCACTACGCCACCGGCGGCTGGAGCGTCGGCGCGGTCGCGCTGGTCGCCCGCTGGCTGGCGCGGACACTGCCCGCCGAGGACCGGATCGCCGCCGTCTTCCCGGACGGGCCGCAGCGGTACGTCGGCACGGTGTTCGACGACGAGTACTGCCGGCGCCACGACCTGCTCGGGCGTCCGCCCGCCGACGAGCCGGACGAGATCGCCGCGAGCCACGAGCGGACGGTCACCCGCTGGACCCGCTGCACGCACGTCGTCGACCCCCTCGCGGTGACCGGGGTGACCCGGTGAGGGGACTGTGGCGGCAGACCCGCTCCTTCCCGCCGCCCGTCCGGCTGCTGATGGTCAACCAGTTCGCGATCAATCTCGCGTTCTACATGCTCATGCCCTACCTCGCCGCCCACCTCTCGGACGGGCTCGGGCTCGCCGCCTGGGCCGTCGGGCTGGTCCTCGGGGTGCGGAACTTCTCGCAGCAGGGGATGTTCCTGATCGGCGGGACGATCGCCGACCGGTTCGGGTACAAGGCGCCGATCATGGCGGGGTGTCTGCTGCGGACCGTCGGGTTCGGGCTGCTCGGCTGGGTGGACAGCCTGCCCGCGCTGATCGCCGCGTCGGCCGCGACCGGGTTCGCGGGAGCGCTGTTCAACCCGGCGGTGCGCGCGTATCTCGCCGCCGAGTCGGGTGAGCGGCGGGTGGACGCGTTCGCGACGTTCAACGTGTACTACCAGGCGGGGATGTTGCTCGGTCCGCTGGTCGGACTCGCGCTGCTGGCCGCCGACTTCAAGCTGGTGTGCGCTCTCGCGGCGGCGATCTTCGCGGGGTTGAGCCTGCTCCAGTGGCGGGCGCTGCCCGCACGGCACGGGGTCTCCTCCGACGGCGAGAAGAAGGAGAGCGTGCTCGCGCAGTGGCGGACGGTCGTCGCCAACCGGCCGTTCCTGCTGTTCTCGGCCGCGATGATCGGTTCGTACGTGCTGACGTTCCAGGTGTATCTGGCGTTGCCGCTCGCCGCCGAGGACGCGCTCGGGGCGCGGGGGACGGCGGTCACCAGCGGGCTGTTCGTGGTGTCCGCCGCCGTCGCCGTGGTGGGCCAACTGCGGCTCACCGGCTGGGCGAAGGGGCGGTGGCGTCCCGACGAGGCGCTCGTGCGGGGGCTCGCGGCGATGGGGGTGGCGTTCCTGCCGCTGGCGCTTCTCCCGCACGGGTCGTCGTACGCCGTGCTCGTCGGGCTCGTCCTCGCGGTGGTGCTGCTCGCGGTGGGGTCGGCGGTCGTCTACCCCTTCGAGATGGACACGGTCGTCGCGCTCTCCGGGGAGCGGCTCGTGGCCACGCACTACGGGCTGTACAACACCGTCTCCGGGCTGGGCATCACCCTCGGCAACCTCGTCACCGGGGCGCTGTGGGACTTCGCCCGGCGGCACGACGCCCTGTGGCTGACGTGGGTGTCGCTGACCGTGACGGGTCTGGCGTGCGCGGCCTCGGTCGCCGCGCTGGCCCGGGGCGGGCGGCTGCTGAAACCGGTCACGGTGTGAGCCGGTAGAGCGCCGTCAGCAGTTCCACCACCTGCTGGGTGGCGGGGTGCGGGTCGTCCCGCCACCAGGCGAGGCGTACGGCGATCGGCTCGGCGTCGCGTACCGGGAGGTACGCGACGCCGGGTCTCGGGTACTGGTGGGCCGTGGACTCGGCGGTCATGCCGATGCCGCGGCCCCCGGCGATCGCGGTCAGCCAGTCGTCGACGTCGTGCGTCTCCTCCACCGCCGGACGCGCGCCGGGCGGCCACAGGTCCGGGGTCGTCGTCCCGGTCCTGCGGTCCACCACCAGCGGGTGTCCGGCTCCGGCGAGGTCCGCGAGACGTACGGCGCCGTACGAGGCGAGGGGGTCGTCGGCCGGTACGGCGGCGACGCGGCGCTCCAGGCCGACGATCACCGAGTCGAGGCGGCGGTCCGCCGACGGGCGGCGTACGACGGCCAGTTCACAGGTGCCCTCGGCGAGGCCGCCGGTCGCGGAGTTGTGGCGGATCAGGTGCAGGTCCGTGGCCGGGTGGGCCTCGGCCCAGCGGCGCTGGAAGAGCGGCGTGTGCCGGCCGAGCGCCGACCAGGCGTAGCCGATGCGCAGGCTGGTGTGGCCGCAGGCCGCCTCGTGGACCAGGGCGTCGACCTCGGCGAGGACGCGGCGGGCGTGCGCGAGGGCGCGGGTGCCCGCTGCCGTGGGGGTGACCTCCCGCGACGTACGCCTCAACAGCCGTACGCCCAGGGCCTGTTCGAGGGAGGCGAGGGCGCGGGAGACCGCTGCCTGGGAGACGCCGAGGGTGATCGCGGCGTCGGTGAAGGTGCCCTCGTCGACGATGGCGACGAGGCAGCGCAGGTGCCGTAGCTCCACATCCATGCGTGCAGCGTATAGACCTCACGGTGGACGCATTGTGCGTATCCGGGCAGGTGGCGGAGGCTTGTGTCATGTCCGCCTCCAAAGATCGGTCCTTCGTCGCCGGGGTCGCCACGATGGCCGGGAGCGGTCTGTCGAATCAGACCGGTGCCGCGATCGGGTCCCTCGCGTTCCCCGTCATCGGCCCGGTGGGGGTGGTCGCGGTCCGGCAGTACGTCGCGGCGGCCGTCCTCGGTGCCGTCGCGCGGCCCGGGCTGCGGAGTCTGACCTGGTTCCAGTGGCGGCCCGTTCTCGCGCTCGCCGTGGTGTTCGGGACGATGAACCTCTCCCTCTACACCGCCATCGACCGCGTCGGCCTCGGGCTCGCGGTGACGCTGGAGTTCCTCGGCCCCCTCGCCATCGCCCTCGCGGGGGCGCGGCGGCGGATCGACGCGGGGTGCGCGGTGATCGCGGCGGCGGGGGCGGTGACGCTGATGCGGCCCCGGCCGTCGGCGGACTACCTCGGCATCGGGCTCGGGGTGCTCGCCGCGTGCTGCTGGGCCTCGTACATCCTGCTCAACCGGGCCGTCGGGGAACGGGTCCCCGGTGCCCGGGGGTCGGCCGCCGCCGCGCTGGTCTCCGCCGTGCTGTTCCTGCCGGTCGGGGTGGTCGTCGCGCTGCGGCATCCGCCGACCGTGAGCGCGCTGGGGTGCGCGGTCGCCGCCGGGGTGCTGTCCTCCGCCGTTCCCTATCTCGCCGACCTGATCACCCTGCGGCGGGTGCCCGCGCAGGCGTTCGGCCTGTTCATGAGCGTCAATCCGCTGCTCGCGGCCGTCGTGGGGTGGGTGGGGCTCGGGCAGCGGCTCGGGTGGCCGGAGTGGGCGGCCATCGGCGCCGTCGTGGGCGCCAACGCCGTCAGCATGACGACGCGGTCCGGCGCCGCCGCCACACCAGCGTCACGCCCAGCCCGGTCAGCACCACCAGGGCCAGCGCGGGCCCGCCGAGGGTGAGCAGCCGCACGAGGGACTCCGCCGCCGCGTAGCCGACCCCGGCCTCGGCACCCGCCCACACGCACGCGGCGACCGCGCTGTACGGGGCGATCCGGCGGTACGGGAGCCCGGTCGCGCCCGCGAGGTACGGGGTGACCGTACGGATCACCGGGAGGAACCGGCACAGGAGTACGGCCCTGCCGCCGAAGCGGGTCATCAGGGACTCGGCGCGGCGGCGGGCGGCCTGCGGGACGTCGCTCATACGGGGACCCAGGAAGCGGCCCGTGCGGTGGGCGAGGAAGTCGCCGGTGACGACCGCGCCGGCCGCGACGGCGATGACGACGGGGAGGCTGAGGTGGCCGGTGCGCGACAGGGCGCCGGCGGTCAGCATCAGGGTGAGGGTGGGAACGAACGCGCCGATCACCAGGACCGATTCGGCGAGGACGGCCAGGGCGAGCAGGGGGTAGGCGAGGGAGGGGGCGATATCGAGGTTCACCGGAGCGCCCCGTCCGTGCCCAGCGGGCTTCTGAGGTGCGGGCTTCTGAGGTGCCACGCGTACGCCGGGGGCAGGTTCGCCCATACCGTCCAGCGGCCCACCGCGTACCGGCGCTGGTAGGCCGCCATCACCTCGTCCACCTCCGCGTGGCGGCGGGCCTCCGCGCGGGAGGCGGTGAGGGTGCGGGCCCTGCGGGTGCCCAGGTAGGCGAAGTACGTCAACGTGCCGCCGGGGTGCAGGAGTTCGAGGAGGCGGGCCATGATCATCTCGACGTCCCCCGGCGGGAAGTTGGTCAGGGGGAGGCCGGAGACGACGACGTCGTAGCGGGTGTCGGTGGCCAGGTCCTCGACGCGCCGCTCGTGGACGGTGGCCCGGGGGGCGAGGTCGCGGAGGCGGGCGGCGAAGCGGGGGTTCGCCTCGACGATGTCCAGGGTGCTGCCGCGCGGGAGGCCGGGGAGCAGGACCCGGGTCACGGCTCCGGTGCCCGCGCCGACCTCCAGGACCGACAGGGGGCTCGGGGCCTGGGCGCGGACCGGTTCGGTCAGGGCGCGGGCGAGGGCCTTGCCGCTGGGGGCGATCGCTCCGGTGGTGCGCAGGTCGCGGGCCGCTTCACGGAGGAAGGCCCAGCGGTCGTGGTCGTTCATGGAATCGACGCTAGGAATCGGCGGCGGTCTTCGAATCGGTCGTTGTGCGACGCTCACCCTCGACTTTCGTAGGGGGTGCGGTGGGGCGGGCGCGCCTAGGATGGGCGGCGTGAGCGGGACGGGAAGCCGCGGGTGGACCGCCATCGGACGGGTCGTCCTGGTGGCCGGATGCGCGGTGACGTCGCCGATCGGCACGGACCGGGCGTTCGTGGTCCCGATGACCGTGGCCGGGCTGGTGTGCGGGGCGGTGCTGCTCGTGCCCCGACTGCGGTGGCCCGTCGCGCCGGTCGTCGTCTCCCTGGCCACGGCGTGGTGGGGGCTGCCGCTGCTGCCGCTGCTGGTGATCGCCTTGTTCGGGGTGGCCGTGGATCTGCGGTGGCGGGCGGCGCTGGGGTGCGCGGTGGTGGCGCTCGCCGGGAACCTGCTCAGTTACCGGGAGACCGCGCTGTGGACGATCTCGACGTACGCCTCCGTGGTGCTGCTGCCCGGCCTCGCCGTCGTCGGCGGGCTGTGGCTCGGCAACCGGCGGCGGCTGCTCGACGCCCTCACCGCCGACCTCGGGCATCTGCGGGTGGCGGCGGAACTCCGTGAGGACGCCGCCCGCGCGGCCGAACGGTCCCGGATCGCCGCCGAGATGCACGACGTCCTCGCCCACCGGCTCAGCCTCATCGCCCTGCACACCGGGGTCCTCACCACGAAGGGCGGCCTGCCCGCGCCGGTGACCGAACGCCTCGCGCTGCTGCGGGAGACCTCCGTGGAGGCGCTCACCGATCTGCGCGAGGTGCTGGGCGCGCTGCGCGACACCGAGTCGCACGCGCTGCGGCCCGCGGTGCGGGACGTGCGGGAGCTGGTCGAGGAGGCGCGGGGGGCCGGGCAGCAGGTCGTGCTCGTCTCCGACGGGACGCCCTCGCTGGCGCCGACCACGCACCGGCTGGCCGTGTACCGGCTGGTGCAGGAGGCGCTGACCAACGCCCGCAAGCACGCCGACGGGGCGCCCGTCACCGTACGCGTCTCCTACGACCCGCCGGACACGCTCGTCGAGGTCACCAATCCGCCCGGCGACTCCCGTACCGACGCGGACGGTTCCGGTTACGGGCTGGTCGGTCTGCGCGAGCGGGTCGGCGCGCTCGGCGGCGAGTTCAGCGCCGGGCCCGCGGGCGCGGGCGTCTGGCGGCTCGCCGCGCGGCTCCCCCACCCCTCCGCCACCCCGGGACAGCCATGATCCGCGCCATGATCGTCGACGACGACGCACTGGTCCGCCTCGGTCTCACCGACCTCCTGACCGGCGACCCCGGCATCACGGTCACCGCCCAGGCGGCCGACGGCCTCCAGGCGGTCTCCCTGGCCACGGCCCACACCATCGACGTCGCCCTGGTCGACGTGCGCATGCCGCGCATGGACGGCATCACCGCGACGGCCCGCCTGCGCGCGCTCCCCCGCGCCCCGAGGGTCATCATCCTGACCACCTTCGACCTCGACGAGTACGTCTACGACGCGCTCGCCGCCGGTGCGGACGGGTTCCTCCTCAAGGACACGGACCCGGCGGAGATCCTGCGGGCGGTGCATCTCGTCGCGGCGGGGTCGGCGATGCTGCACCCCGCGGCGGCGCGGAGGCTGATCGACCGGTACCACGCGAGCGGCGGGCCCCGTACGTCCGCCGCCCGGTCCCTGGTCGAACGCCTCACGCCCCGCGAGCGCGATGTGCTCGCGCTGCTGGCCGAGGGGGAGACCAACGCGGACATCGCCGGGCGGCTGAGCATGCGGGAGAGCACGGTGAAGGCGCACGTCAGCCGGATTCTCACGGGGCTGGAGGTGACGAACCGGGTGCAGGCGGCGCTGGTGGCGCGGGATGCGGGGCTGAGCGGTTGACGGCGGTGGCCGCGAGCGGTTCGACGCGGGTGGGGTCCGCCGGGAGGCCGTGAGCGCCGGACACGGCCTCCCGGCGGACCGGTTCGGGTCAGCGCAGGCGGGTGGTCACCCGGTAGCGGCCTGAGGTGAGGCGGTAGGAGGAGGTGCCGTCGGCGTGGGTGAGGAAGCGGGCGCCGTCGGCTTCGGACAGGGGGGTGCGGCCTTCCCGGACGGTGCCGGGGGACGTCGAGGGGAGGTGGAGGGTGGCTTCCGTGTTGGGGGGTACCGCCGCCTCGTACGTGAGGGTGTCGCCCGTCGTCGTCCATGCGCTGTGGATCTCGCCGTACGGGGAGTCGTGGGTGGCCGCTACGTGGGTGATGCGGCCGGTGGGGTCGAGGTGGGGGTGGAGGGTGAAGCGGCGGAAGCCGGGATGCGCCGGGTCGCGGGCTATGCCGGCCATGTACGCGTACATCCACTCCACGATCGCCCCGTACGCGTAGTGGTTGAAGGAGTTCATGGAGACGGGGCCGAAGCCGTCGGTGCGGGAGTAGGAGTTCCAGCGCTCCCAGACGGTGGTGGCGCCGCCTCGGACGGAGAACAGCCAGGAGGGCAGGGCGTCTTGGTGGAGGAGGGCGTAGGCGAGGTCGGAGCGGCCTTCGTCGCTGAGGACGGGGGCGAGGACGTTCACGCCGAGGAAGCCCACGGAGAGGGTGTTCTCCGCGTAGCGGACGCGGCTGCTGTCGGGGTGGGCCGCCTTGTACGCGGCGTCGTTGCGGATGTTGTCCGCCAAGTGGCCGACGAGGGTGCGGCGTTGGGCCTCGGTCTCGTAGAAGCCGAGTTTCAGCACCCACAGGAGGGCGGTCTGGGTGTTGTCCTCGGTCTTCTGATTCGGGTCGGCGCCGGGTTCGATGGGGGACGCCGGGCCGAGGCCGGACCTGACGACGACCGAACTGCCCTCACCCGCGAGGTACTTGGTGATGAACGCCTGCCGGATGCGGGCGAACAGGTCGGCGTACGTGCGGCCTTCGGCGGCGCGGCCGATCGCGGGGGCCATCTGGGCCATGAGGTGGGCGACGTAGCCGTAGTAGACGTCGCTCATGAGCTGGGCGCTGGTCTTCTGGAGGGCGAGCCAGTCGCCGGTGAAGGAGCCCTGTCCGGCGTAGGTGTCGCCGGTCCGCTGCCGGATCCAGTCCAGGTAGCGGACCATGGCGGGCCAGTTGTCGCGGACGATCGTGTCGTCGCCGGTCATCTGCCAGACCGTCCAGGGCAGGACGACCCCGCAGTCGGACCAACCGCTGCCGCCGCCGGGGAAGTTGTAGCGCCCGCCGGGGGCGACGCCGGTGAACTGGAGCTTGTCCTCGCCGTAGAGGGCGGCGGAGTCGACGACGGTGTCCTGGAACTGGGTGAGGAAGGCGCCCGCGTCGGCGTTGTAGAGGCCGGTGGTGGCGAAGACCTGGGTGTCGCCGGTCCAGCCGAGGCGTTCGTCGCGCTGGGGGCAGTCGGTGGGGACCCAGAGGTAGTTGCCGCGCTGTCCCCAACGGACGTTGCTGATCAGCTGGTTGGTGTCCGCGTCGTCGGTGGTGACCGTGCCGGTCTCGCGGATCGCGGAGGTGGCGACCTTCCCGGTGAGCCCGGTGAGGGTGACCGTGTCGGAGGCGGTGACGGACACGTACCGGAAGCCGTAGAAGGTGAGCGAGTCCTGGTGGGTCTCCCCCTCGCGGTCGCCCTTGAGGACGTACGTGCTGGTGGCTTTCGCGCTGCGGAGGTTGGCGCGGTAGACGGAGCCCTCGGGGCCGTCGGCGCCCGCGCTGTCGTCGTTGAGCATCTCCGCGAACCGGAACTCGACGCGGGTACCGGCCGGTCCGCGCAGGCTGTAGCGGGCGACGCCGACCATGTTCTGGCCGAGGTCGTACACGGCCGTCTCGCCGGCGCCGAGGCGGACGTGCGCGGTGGCCGCCTGGGCGGGGTCGGTGACCGTGCGGGCGGGGTCGACGACGATACGGCCCTTGCCCTCGCCGGTCACCCCGGTGTACACGGTGACCGACTGGGGGCGGCGGTCCCAACGGGGCATCAGACGCGCCGAGTCGGCGGGGTAGGCGAGCAACCGGGCGCCGGGGTACCGGGTTTCGTACGGGACCTGCTCGACGTCCCCCCAACCGTCCACGTGGTAGCCGGACCTGGTCCAGCCCGGCAGTTCCTGGCGGGCGTCGTAGGTCTCGCCGTCGTAGATGTCGTCGGCGCGCCAGGGGCCGGTGTCGGTGGCCTTCCAGCCGGGGCCGGTGACGACGGACCCGGTGGTGCCGTCGGTGTAGCGGACCAGGAGTTTCGCCTTGAGGGCGAGGGGGTTGCCGTCTTTCGACCAGTAGGTGCTGCCGTCGGAGATGCGGCCGTTGTACCAGCCGTTGCCGAGGACGGCGGCGAGGGTCACCGTCCGCTCACCGGCGACGAGTCGCGTGACGTCGTAGGTGAGATAGCTGGCGCGGACGTCGTAGTTGGTCCAGCCGGGGGGCAGGAGTTCGCGGGTGGGGGTGCCGTCCTGGAGGACGGTGAGGGGGCGGCCGTTGACGTAGGCGTCGTACACGCCGAGGGCGGCGACGTACAGGCGGGCCTCGCGGACCTTCGCCCTGAGGGGGACCTCGGTGCGCAGGAGGGGGGCGCCCGCGCTGTGGGGGGTCTTGCCCTTCATGCCGATCCACTGGGCGCCGTCCCAGCCGGTGACGCCGTCGGTGGACAGGAGGCCGGTCTCGAAGAAGGCGACGGGGGCGGTGCCGACGGTGTGGCCCTCGGTGTCCCAGACGGTGACGGTCCAGTGGTAGCGGGTCGAGGAGCGCAGGGCGGGGCCCGCGTAGCGGACGGCGACCGAGTCGGCCGAGGGGACGCGTCCGCTGTCCCAGACGTCGGCGCGGGTCGCGGTGAGGCGGTCGGGGGAGGTCGCGACGAGGATCTGGTAGGCGCCCTGGGCTCTGCCCCTGGCGCGGGAGCGGGTGCGCCAGCCGAAGCGGGGGGCGGTGGCGTCGGTGCCGAGGGGGTCGACGCGGTGTTCGACGGTGAGGCCGGTCACCTCGCCGTCCCGGGTGCGAGGGGCCGCCGCAGCGGGTGTCGCCGGTATCGCGCCGACGGCGACCGCTCCTGCGGTGGCGGCGAGGACGGTCCGGCGAGGGAGGCCCTGGTCGGGTCCGTGGTTCACACCGTTTTCCTTTCGTTGCGGGTGGGGAGGGGTGGGGTGGTCAGCGGGCTGCCCGGTAGTCGTCGTCCATCTCCTTGAGGAGCTTGGCGGGGGTGGACCGGCCGCTGAAGATCTCCTGGAGGCCGCTGAGCATCGTCTGCTGGACCTTGGCGTCGGGCCAGAGCTGGTCCATGAAGGGGACGGTGCGGCCGGCGCCGATGAACGTGGAGAGTCCGGCGAGCGCGGGGTCGGCTTTACTGCCGGTGCCGGGGAGGGCGGGGAGGCTGCCTTGTCTGGCGGTGAAGAGGTTCATGCCCTCGGGGGACATGACGAAGTCGACGAACTTGAGGGCGAGTCGCTCGTGTTTCGTCTTGGCGTTCACGCCGTATCCGGCCCCTGCGGCGGCGGGGACGAGGGTCTGCTTCGGGTCGTCGGTGGCGGGGAGCGCCGTGAAGGTGAAGGCGCCCCGCGGGTTCTTGCCCTTGAGGAGGGCGATCACCCAGTTGCCCTGGACGAGGCCCAACGTCTTTCCGGTGGCGGCGAGGGCGTACTGGACGAGTTGGGTGACCCAGTTGTCCTGGAGGCCGAGCGCGAAGGCGGGGGTGCCCTTGGCCTGGGCGGCGCGACAGAAGGCGAGGAGGCCGGTCCAGGTGTCGGGCGGGGTCGATCCGGCCTTGTCCAGGGCCTGTTGGTTGTAGATGCCGCGCTGGAGGACGAAGTGGACGGCGAGGACCGGCAGGACGCTGATCACCAGGGCCGCGAAGACGAGGTTCCAGTCGGTGGCGTACTGGCCGACGAACCCGGCGATCGCGACCGGCATGGTCTGCCGGGAGCTGCCGCTGAGGTGCAACAGGGGGGTGAAGAAGTCGTTCCAGACCGCGACCGTGTTGAGGACGAGCGCGGTGACCGTGAGGACGACGGCGAGGGCGATGCTGTAGCCGAACTCGCCGAGGGTGAAGGCGTCCTGGTAGATCAGCGTCGAGAGGGTGTCGGTGGCGTGGCCGGGTCCGCCGCCGGTCAGGGCGTGGACCTGGTCGAAGAGTTTGATGCCGCCGATGACCGAGAGCATCAGGTTGACGGTGAGGGCGGGGGCGAGCAGCGGCCGGGTGACGGACCAGAACCGCCGTACGGGGCCCGCGCCGTCGAGCTGCGCGGCCTCGTGGATCTCCTTCGGTACGGACTGGAGTCCGGCGAGGAAGATGACCATCGAGTAGCCCGCGAACTGCCAGGCGACGACGCCGACGACGGACCACAGGGCGAGGTCGGGGGCGCCGAGCCAGTCCTGGCCCCCGCCGAGCGCGCTGTTGACCGCGCCGTCGGGGCCGAGGAGGTTGCGCCACAGGTAGGCGGTGACGATCGGGGTGATGACCGCCGGTGCGAACAGCAGGACCCGCAGGAGGTTGCGGGACTTGATCGCCGAGTTGACGCCGAGGGCGAGCAGCAGGCCGAGGCCGTTCTGGACAACGGTGACGGAGACGGCGATCAGGAGGGTGTGGCGGACGGCGGCGAGCGCGTCGGGGTCGTCGAGCATGTCCGCGAAGTTTCCGAGGCCGACGAAGGAGAAGCCCGGGTCGAGGCCGTCCCAGTCGGTGAAGGCGTAGTAGACGCCCCGGGCGCCGGGGACCAGCACGACGAAGGCGAACAGGAGCAGGGCGGGGAGGACGAACCACCAGGGCGGGGTGGTTCTGGGGCGGGTGGTCACGGCCCACCTCTTCCATGGAACGTTTCAACGAGCGGCTCGGTGCGGGTGGTGGAGTGGGTAACGTTTCCCAAGGGGTGTTGCCAGACCCTAAGGACCGAGGTGAGGGACGTCAAGACACTGCGCAGTACACTGTCGGGCAACGTTTCCCACTCCGACCGGAGGACCCCGGGATGGCCCCGCCCACGCCGCCCACCCCGCCGCCCACGCCGCCGCGCCGCGTCACGATCGTCGACGTCGCGCGGCACGCCCAGGTGTCGACGACCGCGGTGTCCAAGGTGCTGCGCAACGCGTACGGCGCGAGCCCCGAGATGCGGGCCAAAGTGCGGCTCGCCATCGAGGAGTTGGGCTACCGTCCGCTCGCCGCCGCGCGGGGGCTGCGGGGGCGGACGTACACGATCGGGGTCATGCTGCCCGACATCCGCAACCCCTTCTTCCCCGAGATCCTCGACGGGATCACCGGGCGCCTCGCGGACACCGACTACCAGGTCTTCCTCGGTCCGGGCTGCAACGGGGAGAAGGCGGAGGGACGGGTCATGGAGGCGATGGTCGACCGGGGCATGGACGGGCTGGTCCTCATCGCGCCCGTCTCCTCGCGGGCCCACCTCGAACGGCTCGCGTCCGCCGTGCCGACGGTCGTCGTCGGGCGGCACGGGCATTCCGCCGCGTACGACACCGTCGTGGACGACGACGTCGCGGGCGCCGGGCTCGTCGTCGAGCATCTCGTGGGGCTCGGGCACCGCCGCATCGCCCACATCGAGCACCACGACACGGACCCGACGCGGCTCGCGGAGATGCCCAACTCGCAGCGGGCGGACGGGTACCGGCGGGCGATGCGGGAACGGGGGCTGGCGGACGACGTGGTGTCGACGAGCTACACGCACCGGGGCGGGTACGAGGGGGCCCGGCAGCTGCTGGCCCGGTCCGGACGCCCCACGGCGATCTTCGCGGGCGCGGACATCGTCGCGATGGGCGTCCTGGAGGCCCTGGCCGAGGCCGGTCTCACCACCCCCGGCGACATCTCGCTCGCCGGGTACGACAACACGGCGTTCGCGTCCCTCGCCCCCATCTCCCTGACCAGCGTGGACCAGGCCGGACGGGAGATCGGGGACAACGCGGCGCGGCTGCTGCTGGAGCGGATCGAGGACCGGGGGAAGGCTCCGGCGCAGGTGAAGCTGTCGCCGACGCTGGTGGTGCGGGGCAGTACGGGGGTTCCCTCGGCCGGGTCCTAGCGCTTTCCTCCGACGCCGGAGGCGCTCGGCGAACGTCACGCCCGGCCTGATTCAGGGTGCCCCCTAGACGCCGGTCACGCGGGGCCCGTCGCCGCGACCAGGGCCGCGAGGTCGTCCTCGTACGTCAGGTAGCGGCCCGTCAGCGCGTCCGCCTCGCCGCCGATCAGGCGCAGGAGGTTGCCGAGCGCGTCGGGGAGGGCGGCGTAGCGGCCCGCCCTGCGCTGTGCCGTGAGCCACGAGTCGACCCGGCGTTGCCAGGGGTTCTCCGCCTCCTGCGTGGGGGCGGCTCCGATGCCGATGTCCAGGAGGCCGGGGTGGTAGCTGAACGCGGCGATGTCGTGCGGGAGGAGTTCGATCGCCAGGTTCTCGGTGAGCTTGTTGACCGCCGCCTTCGACACCGAGTACGCGCTGACGTACGGCCATCGGGTGTGCCCGGCGTGGCTGGAGATCGTGACGACCCGGCCCCGGCCGCGCTCGATCATGCCGGGGATGACGGCGCGGCAGGCCGCGAGCGTGCCGCCGAGGTTGACGTCCATCGCGCGCTGCCACTGCGCCGGGTCGCTCTCCCAGACGGGGCCCGCGGGCCCGGGGACACCGGCGTTGTTGACCAGCACGTCGATGCCGCCCAGCCGGTCGGTGGCGAGCTTCACCGCCGCGGCCAGCTCGGCGTCGTTGGTGACATCGGCGACGGCGGTGACCACGCGGGGCCCTTGGTCGAGGCCCGCCGCGGCACCGCCCTGCGACTGCGGGGTCCGCGTGGTGAGCACAAGGTCACCGCCGGCCGTGTGCACGGCCTCGGCGACGGCCCGCCCCAGGCCGCCGGCCGCGCCGGTGACGAGGACCCGTAGACCGGTCAGGTCGGGACTTTGCGACATCAGAACCTCCAGCACGAGCATGTACGTTTCCGATAATCCGACCATGAGCGGATCTGGTGGGGGTGGATGGGGTGGCCTGCGGGGACGAGGGCTGGGGCGGGCGGGTCGGCCCGCTCGCCCCAGCCCGCCGCTCTACGCCTCGGCCTCCAGCGCAGCCGTCAGCTCGCCGTTCAGGTGTTCCGCCAGCCCCCTCAGCGCCGAGTGGTCGAACACCAGCGTCGCCGGGAGGCGCAGGCCCGTCAGGGTACTCAGCCTGTTCCTCAGCTCCACCGCTGTCAGGGAGTCGAGGCCGAACTCGTGCAGGCTGCGGTCCAGGGAGATCGCCTCCACGTCCGCGTGGCCCAGCAACTCCGCCGCGAGCGCGCGGACTTCGGTCAGCAACCGTGCCGCGCGCTCGGCCGGGGCCAGGTCCCGGAGGGCGACCGTCGGTACGGTGACCGACGTCGCGGGCGCCAGCCCTCGCAGCAGCCCCGGCGCCCCCCGCGTACGCAGCTTCGCGAGGTCGAACTTCGCCAGGGTCAGCGCCGCCTCGTCCTGGCGCAGCGCCTCGTCGAACAGGGCCAGCGCGAACGGCGTCGGCAGGGGCAGCGTGCCGTCCGGGAAGTCCCGGTCGCGGACCACCGACGTCATGCCGGAGATCTCCTCCCAGAAGCTCCACGCCTGGGACTGGACCGGCAGCCCCTCGGCCCTGCGGTGTTCCGCGAAGGCGTCCAGGAACGCGTTGGCGGCGGCGTAGTTGCCCTGGCCCGGGCTGCCGAGGACCCCGGCGACCGAGGAGAACAGGACGAACGCGGCGAGGTCGGCGTCCCGGGTCAGCTCGTGGAGGTTGAGGACGCCGTCGACCTTGGGCCGCAGCACCTCTTCGACCTGGTCGGCGGTCATCCCGGTGACGACCCCGTCCGCGAGGACCCCGGCCGCGTGGACGACGCCGACGAGGGGGTGCGAGGCGGGTACGAGGCTCAGTGCACCGGCGAGCGCCTCCCGGTCGGCGGCGTCGCACGCGGCCACGACGACCGACGCGCCCGAGCCGCGCAGTTCCTCGGCGAGAGCCTCCCCTCCCCCGCTGCGGCTGGTCAGCAGCAGACTCCGCACCCCGTACTCGCTCACCAGGTGCCGCGCGAGCAACGACCCGAGCGTCCCGGTCCCCCCGGTGATGAGGACGGTCCCCGACGCCAGCGGAGGCCGCTCCCCCCGTGCCGGCGCGACCCGGGCCAGCTCCGGCCGCTGCAACCGCCCCGCGCTGACCCGCACATGCGGCTCCCCGGCGCCCGCCGCGTCCCCGATCCGCGCCGAGGACCGGGCGTCCCCGTCCGTCTCCACCACCACGAACCGCCCCGGATGCTCCGACTGGGCCGACCGCACCAGCCCCCGAGCCGCCGCGTGGGCGAGATCGCCGCTCTGGGTCACGACGGCGAGCGGAGCGTCCCGCTCCCCCTCCAGCCACTGCTGAAGCCGGGCCAGCGTGTCCAGCACGGCCTTGCGCACATCACCGGCCGGCGGCGTGAAGACGACCGGCTCCGCGCCCGGCTCCCCGACGGACCCGGCGAGTTCGGTCCACCGCATCCGGTACACGGAGTCGGTGGGCACGGCCCCGGTCAACTCCCGCAGCGCGACGGCCCGCATCCCGAGGGTCCCCCGGAACATCGGCTCCCCCTCGACGGTGAAGATGCTCACGCCGACGTCCGACGCCCCGCTCGGCACCAGGTGGACGTACGCCTCGGTCTCCTGCCGCTCCCCCGCCCACACGTCACGCCAGACGAACGGCAACCGCACCTCGCCTTCGGCCGGGTCCGCGGTGAACGCGAGTGCGTGCAGAGCCGCGTCGCCGAGGACGGGATGCAGCCCGACCCCGCCGAGCCCACCGGGCGACTCTTCCGGCAACCGGAGTTCCGCGAAGAGTTCCTCACCCCGCCGCCACATGCGCCGTACGCCACGGAAGGCGGGCCCGTACTCGTACCCCAGCGCGGCGAGCGACGAGTAGTCCACGTCGACCTTCACCGCATCGGACGGCACCGGATCGGCAACCACCGAAGGCTCAACTCCCCCTGGGCACAGGGTCCCTTGCGCATGTCGTCGCCACCGGGCACCAGCCTGGTCCGGCCGTGAGAACACCTCGACCGTGCGCCGCTCGCCGTCCACGACGACCTGAAGCTCGGTCACTCCCTGCCGCGACAGCACCAGCGGCGCCTCGATGATCAGCTCGTCGACGCCACCGCCCCCGGCCCGCAGCGCGAGGTCCAGCAGAGCGGTCCCCGGCAGCAGGCACGTCCCGTTCAGCGCGTGATCGGCCAGCCAGGGCAGATCGACCGGCGAGATCCGGCTGGTCGCCACCGACTCCCCGCTGCGCGCGGACTCGACGACCGCCCCGAGCAGCGGATGCCCGCTCCCCGTACGCGCCGCCCCGCCGGTCGTCAGCCAGAACCGCCGCCGCCGGAACGGAGTGGTCGGCAACGGCAGCGCGACCGCCCGCCCGGCGGGGGGTGTGAGCCGCACCCCGTCCACGCCACGGACGTACAGCTGCGCGGCGGAGGACAGGAACCGCGCGGGGCCGCCGTCGTCGCGCCGCAGGGTCCCGGTGACCACGGCGTTCACGCCCATGCCGTCCAGCGTCTCTTCGACGGCGGAGGCCAGCACAGGATGCCCGCTGGACTCGACGAAGACCCGGAACCCGTCCTCGGCAAGGCGCTCGACGGCAGGCTGGAACCGTACGGGTTCACGGAGGTTGCGGTACCAGTACTCGGCGTCCAGGGCGCCGGAGCCGACCCACTCCAGGTCGACCGTGGAGTACATCGGCACCGAAGGCGTACCCGCCCGCACCGGTCCCAGCCGGTCCAGCAGCTCTTCCCGCAGAGCCTCCATCCGGGGCGAGTGCGAGGCGTACCCGATGCGCACGCGCCGCGCCCGCACCCCGTCGAGCGCGCACTCGGCGAGCAGCCCCTTGAGCGCGATCTCGTCCCCGGCGACGGCGGTCGCGGACGGCCCGTTGAGCCCGGCCACCCACAACTGGTCCGGCCACCGCTCCACCAGCCAGTCCACCTGCTCGCGCGGCGCCGGCACGGCGACCATCCCGGTGCCGCCGCCGAGCCCGGCGATGACCTGTCCCCGCACGGCGACGACCCGCGCGGCCTCCTCCAGGCCGAGCGCCCCGGCGACGTACGCGGCGGCCACCTCCCCCACGGAGTGCCCGAGTACGGCATCGGGCTCGACCCCGTGGGCCCGCCACAGCGCCGCGAGCGACACCGTCACCGCGAACAGCGCGGGCTGGACGATGTCCACCCGGTCCAGCCGCTCGGGGTCGGCGAGCACCTCGGTGAGCGACCAGTCGACGTGCGGCGCAAGGGCCCGCTCGCACGCGAGGATCGACTCCGCGAACACGGACTCGCCCATGAGCCCGGCGGCCATCCCGACCCACTGGGAGCCGTGCCCGGGGAACACGAACACGATCTTCCCGTCCACGTCGGCCGTCCCTCCGACAACGTTCGCGGCGGACTTCCCGTCGGCCAACGCCCGCACCCCGGCCGCGAGTTCACCTCCGACGACGACGGCCCGGTGGGGGAACCGGCTGCGCCCGGCGAGGGCGTGCGCGAGGTCCCCCGGCGACGCGGTCTCGACGACCGGCAGGAGCCGGGCGGCCCAGTCCCGGAGGCGTTCGGGGGACTTCCCGGACAGGGTGAGGGCGACGACCTCCGGTTCCGGGACGGCCGGCGGCGCGGGTTCCTTCGGCGGCTCCTCCAGGATCATGTGCGCGTTGGTCCCGCTGATCCCGAACGACGACACGGCGGCCCGCGCGGGCCGCCCCCGCTCCGGCCACGGCATGCTCTCGGTCAGCAGCCGCACGTCCCCCGCCGCCCAGTCGACATGCGGTGTCGGCGCGTCCACGTGCAGCGTCTTCGGCAGGGTCCGGTGCCGCATCGCCTGGACGACCTTGATGACCCCGCCGACCCCGGCGGCGGCCTGCGTGTGCCCGACGTTGGACTTCAGCGAGCCCAGCCACAGCGGCGCGCTGCGCCCCTGCCCGTACGTCGCGAGCAGCGCCCCCGCCTCGATGGGGTCCCCGAGGCGTGTCCCGGTGCCGTGCGCCTCGACGGCGTCGACGTCGTCCGGCCCGAGCCCGGCGTCCTGGAGAGCCAGCCGGATCACCTCGCGCTGGGCGGTGCCGCTGGGCGCGGTGAGCCCGTTGGAGGCGCCGTCCTGGTTGACGGCGGAGCCCCGGATCACGGCGAGCACCCGATGCCCGGCCCGGCGCGCGCTGGAGAGCCGCTCCAGTACGGCCATCCCGGCGCCCTCGGCCCATCCGGTGCCGTCGGCCCCGGCGGCGAACGGCTTGCACCGCCCGTCCTCGGCCAGCGCGCCCTGCTTGCTGAACTCCAGGAAGCCCTGGGGCGTTCCCATCACGGCGACCCCGCCGGCGAGCGCGAGGTCGCACTCGCCGCGCCGGATCGCCTGGGCGGCGAGGTGCATCGCGACCAGCGAGGACGAGCAGGCGGTGTCGACGGTGAGGGCGGGTCCGCGCAGCCCCAGCGTGTAGGCGATCCGCCCGGAGGCGACCCCGCCCTGCACCCCGGTGGCGAGGTAGCCCTCCAGCTCCTGGGGCACCCGTTCCATGTCGCTGATGTAGTCGTGGAGCATCAGCCCGGCGTACACGCCGACCCGTTCGCCGCGCAGTGCCGTCGGATCGACCCCGGCGCGCTCCAGGGCCTCCCAGGCGGTCTCCAGCAGCAGCCGGTGCTGCGGGTCGGTGGCGAGGGCCTCGCGCGGGGAGATCCCGAAGAACTCGGCGTCGAACTCGGCCGCGTCGTGCAGGAATCCGCCGCGCCGGGTGGTGGACGTGGCGAAGAGCCGCTCCAGGTCCCAGCCCCGGTCGTCGGGGAAGCCGGAGATCGCGTCGGCCTCGTCGGCGACGAGCCGCCACAGCTCGTCGGGGGTGGTGACGCCGCCGGGGTAGCGGCAGGCGAGCCCGACGAGGACGACGGGGTCGTCGTCGGCCGCCGCGTGCACGGCGGTCGGGGCCGGGGTCTCGGTGGAGCCGGTGAGTTCGCCGCGTACGTACGCGGCGATGGCCCGTACCGAGGGGTGGTCGAAGACGAGGGTGGTGGGCAGGCGCAGGCCGACGGCGGCGGCGACGCGGTCGCGCAGGCGGACGGCGTCGGCGGAGGTGAGGCCGTACTCGCGCAGGGCGCGGTCGGGTTCGATGCCGACGGGGTCGCCCAGGACGTGGGTGACCTCGCGGGTGATGACGTCGACGAGGGAGGTGCCGGTCAGGTCCGCTTTTTCGGGGAGCCGTTCGGGGGCGGTGGACCGGGCGGCGGTGACGAGGGTGGCGCCGGGGTGCCCGAGGGCGACGTCGAGGGCGTCGAGGACGCGGCGGTCGGTGAGCCCGTCCGCGAGGACCAGGGTCGCCCCGGCGACGGTGACGGTGGTGCCGGTGACGGTGACCGCCAGGTCGTACTGTTCGCCGGTGACGCGCCGGGCTCCGTGCCCCTCGACCAGGTGCCCGGCGATGAGGTCGGCGAGCCGTCCGCCGGTCACGGCGACCTCGCGGCCGGCGAGGGACGGCAGCGGTTCGGTGCCCGGAAGGGACGTCAACTCGCCGCCTGAACCGACGAGTTGGAGCCCTTCGTGGACCCCGGAGACGCCGAGGAGGCGGCCCGGCAGGTCGGGCAGCAGTCTGCGGATCACCTTCCCGGTGGCGGTCTTGGGCAGTTCGCGTACCGCCCGCACCTCCACCGGCACCTTGAAGTAGGCGAGTTCGCGGCGGCAGCGGGCGAACAGGTCGGCGCAGTCCACGCCGTCGGGCCCCGGCACCACCAGCGCGGCCGGGACCTGCCCGAACTCCTCGTCGGGGACGCCGATGGCGGCGGCCTCGCGGACGCCGGGGACCTTGTGGAGGACGGCCTCGATCTCGGTGGGGTGGACGTTCTCGCCGCCCCGGATGATGACGTTGTTGCGGCGGCCGGTGATGTAGAGGTAGCCGTCGTCGTCGCGGCGGGCGAGGTCGCCGGTGTGGTACCAGCCGCCCTTGAGTGCCTCGGCGGTCGCGTCGGGCCGGTTGTGGTAACCCAGCATGACGTTGGGGGACTTGACCCAGATCTCGCCCTCGGCGCCGGTCGGCACGTCGGCGCCGGTCCCGGGGTCGACGACGCGCAGGTCGAGTCCGGGCAGCGGCAGCCCGCAGGAGCCGGGGCGTGGTTCGCCGCCCGGCCGCATGGTGGCCATCGGGCCGCTGGTCTCGGTGCAGCCGTAGTTGTCGGTGAGCCGGACGCCGAAGGCGGCCTCGAACGACGCGGCGAGCTGCGGGGTGGTGACCGCGCCGGCGACGAAGCAGACGCGCAGCGCGGGGAGTCGGAGCCCTTCGGTGCCGGCCGCGTGGACGAGGTTGTGGTACATGGTGGGCACGCCGACGAGGAAGCTGTAGGGGCGGGCGCGCAGTTCGTCGAGGACCTCGGCGGCGGAGAAGCCGGGCACCAGGTGCGCGGAGGCGCCGACGGCGGTCACGGCCATCACGCACAGGTTGTGGCCGAGGGAGTGGAACAGGGGCAGCGGCCACAGCATCGTGTCGTCCGGGGACAGTTCGATGATCGGCGTGTAGCAGGTGGTGACGTTCCACAGGACGGCGCGCAGCGTCGACAGGACGCCCTTGGGGAGGCCGGTGGTACCGGAGGTGTAGAGCAGGAACGCGGGTTCGTCGAGGCCGAGGTCGTCGCGGGGCGGGGTGGCGGGGTCGCGGGTGACGAGGTCCTCGTACGACTCGTCGACGACGATCACGTGCCGCTCGCCCGGCGGCAGGGCCGTGCGGACCTGGCCGGCGTGGGCGGTGTCGGTGATGACGGCGAGGGCGTCGCTGTCGGTGAGGACGTGGATGAGTTCGGCGTCGGAGGAGTGCGGGTTGACGGGGACGCCGACGCAGCCCGCCCGGTTGACGCCGAGGTAGCTCTCCACGATCTCCACGCGGTTGCCGAGGAGGATCGCGACCCGGGAGCCCCTGGGCAGGCCGAGCGCGGCGAGGTGGCCGCCGAGGCGTGCCGTGCGCAGGTCGAGGTCCGCGAAGGTGAGCGACGTACGGGTGTCGGAGAACGCGACCTTCGTGCCGCGCGACTCGGCGTGTCCGCGCAGCAGTTCGGGCAGCGGTCGGACCAGGTCGCTGGGTGTCGCGGGCATCTGTGTCTCTTCTCGCGGTGCGGTCATGGTGTGGGTTCCCCTCGCTGTTTCGGCCACCACGATGTCATCGTCGGGCCGACCGGGCCCGGCCGTTTCGACGGCGGCCGGGCCGTGTCCATCGTGGGGCCCCGGGCTCAGGACCTCGGCGTCAGGTGGAAGATGCAGCTGTGGGGGATGTCCAGCTCGGTGCGGTCGTCGAGGTGCCACGGGGAGCGGGCGAAGGCGTCCTCCCACTCGCCGGTGTCCGGGATGTACTGGTCCATCAGGGCGTGGGTGTACTCGAAGCCGAGGGCGAAGACGGGTGCGGCGGGGTCGTTGCTGAGGCCGGAGCGGTAGGTGTCGCTGAGCAGCAGGCGCCGTACGTCGGGGAACGCCTCGCGCAGCCGGCCGAGCGAGGCGACGCAGTCCTCCAGGGGCCACAGATCGTGGCCGAGGAAGAAGGAGAAGACGAGGTCGACGCCGGGGTGGCGGCCCTTCTCCAGCCGGGAGATGTCGCCGTGGACGATCTCGACGCGGTCGGAGAGTCCGGCGTCGGCGACGGCCTTGGTGGCGACCTCGATCGCGCCCGCGTCGATGTCGATGCCGACGAACCGCTTGCCGGGGTGGCGCTGGGCGAGCTGGATGATCCGGCGTCCGCTGCCGCAGCCGAGGTCGGCGGCGCAGGTGAAGTCGAGTCCTGCGGTGACGCGCTCGAAGACGGGGTCGACGTGGAAGTGGCCGTAGTCGCGGCCGGCGCGGGCGATGGCGGCGCCGTCGCGCAGCCGCATGGCGTTCTTGCCGCGTCCGGTGCGGGCGAGGTCGTCGGCCTGGGCGAGGATCGGGGCGTATCCCTTGACGAGCCACACGAAGTAGCCCTTGTTCTCCCAGAGTTCGGTGAAGCGGGGGCCGGGGACGAGGGTGGTGCCGTCGCCGACGGTGGCGACCGCGTCGGCGCCCTCCAGGGCGTCCACGATGAGCCGCAGCGCGCGCAGGCTCAGGTCGTGCTCGCGGGCGAAGGCGTCGAGGGCGCAGATGCGGTGCTCGTCGAGGACGTCGAGGAGGCCGAGTTCGGCGGCGGCGGTGACGGCGGAGGCGAGAACGGTGCCGTTGAACGCCTGGCGCATGGACAGGGGCGCGGCGGTGTCGGTGCTCAGCACGGGGTCTCCTGGGTGAGGGCGGCTTCGAGGCGGCGGACGAAGGTGAGGACCTCGGCGGGGGTGCCGACGGAGACGCGGATCCAGCCGGGCATGCCGAGGTCGGTGGTGTCGCGGACGAAGGTGTCGTCGGCGAGGAGCTGCCGGGTCACCTCGGGGGCGGTGCCCGGCAGGTGGAGGGTGACGAAGTTGGTCTGCGAGGGCAGGTGGGCGACGCCGAGGCGGTCCAGGCAGGCGCACAGGGTCATGCGGGCGGTGGCCGTACGGGTCCTGGTCTGCTCCAGGAACGCCTGGTCGGCGAGGGCGGCGCGGGCGGCGGCCTGGGCGAGCCGGTTGACGTGGAAGGGCATGGCGTCCTGGACGGCGGCGGTGCGGGCGACGACCCCGGGGTCGCCGAGGAGGGCGCCGACGCGCAGGGAGGCCAGGCCGTACGCCTTGGAGAAGGTCCGCAGGACGCTGACGTTGCCCTGTTCGCGGGCCCAGGGCAGGGCGGAGGTGAAGGAGTCGTCGGCGAACTCGGCGTACGCCTCGTCGAAGATCACGTGCGAGCCGGTGGCGCGGGCGGCGTCGCACAGGTCGTGCACGGCTCCCGCGTCCAGGACGGAGCCGGTGGGGTTGTGCGGGTTGCAGACGAAGACGAGGGCCGGGGCCTTCTTCATCTCCGCGATCAGGGCGGCCGGGTCGACGCGGTAGCGGTCGAGGGGCGTGGTGGTGACCGTGAGGCCGACCGCCTCCAGGGACTTGGGGTAGCCCTGGAAGGTGGCCTCGGTGACGACGGCGCGCCCGGTGTCGCGCAGGGCGAGGGCCAGCATGAGGACGACCTCGTCGAGGCCGTTGCCGACGACGATCCGGTCCGTGGTGACGCGGTGGTGCGTGGCGAGGGCGTCGATGAGCGCGGTGTGGCTGGGGTCGGGGTAGCGGTTGACGCGCAGGAGTTCGGCGCGGGCCGCCTCCACGGCCCGGGGGCTCGCGCCCCACGGGTTCTCGCTGCGGTGCAGCAGGAGCGGGGCGGCCGTCGTGGTGTGGGCGGCGGGGGCCCGGGTCTGCGGGCTCACGCCAGCGCTCCCGCGACGGACTCGGCGGCGTGGACGACGGCGCCGGAGGCGACCAGGGCGACGGCGTCCTCGATCTCCGGCGCCAGATAGCGGTCCGGGCCGGGGCCGGGTACGCCGCGGTCCCTGAGCAGCGTGACGACGGCCCCCGTCGCGGGGGACGGCTTCAGCGGGGCGCGCAGGTCCAGGGCGCGGGCGGCGGTGAGGATCTCCACGGCGACGACCCGGGTGAGGCCGTCGACGGCGCGGCGCAGCTTGCGGGCGGCGCCCCAGCCCATGGAGACGTGGTCCTCGACCATCGCGCTGGTCGGGATGGAGTCGACGGACGCGGGCACCGCGAGCCGCTTCAGCTCGGAGACGATCGCGGCCTGCGTGTACTGGGCGATCATGTAGCCGCTGTCGACGCCGGGGTCGTCGGCGAGGAAGCCGGGCAGTCCGCTGCTGCGGGCGACGTCCAGGAACCGGTCCGTACGGCGTTCGCTGATCGAGGCGGCGTCCGCGATCGCGATGGCGAGGAAGTCGAGGACGTAACCGACGGGCGCGCCGTGGAAGTTGCCGTTGGAGCTGACCCGCCCGTCGTCGAGGACGGCCGGGCTGTCGACGGCGGCGGCGAGTTCCCGGCCCGCGACGGCCCTGGCGTGCTCGACGGTGTCGCGGACCGCGCCGTGGACCTGCGGGGTGCAGCGCAGGGAGTAGGCGTCCTGGACGCGGGTGCAGCCGGAGCCGGGGTCCCGGTGGGAGGCGAGGACGCCGGAGCCGTCGAGGAGGGCGACGATGTTGGCGCCCGCGAGGGACTGGCCCGGGTGGGGGCGCAGGGACAGCAGTTCGGGGGCGAAGGCCCGGTCGGTGCCGAGGAGTGCCTCGACGGACATGGCGGCGGCGATGTCCATCGTCTTCAGCAGGCGGTTCAGGTCGGTGAGGGCGAGGACGAGGTGGCCGAGCATCCCCTCGACGCCGTTGAGGAGGGACACGCCCTCCTTCTCGCGCAGGTCGACCGGGGTGAGTCCGGCGGCGGCGAGTGCGTCGGCGGCCGGCATGAGGGTGCCGGAGGCGTCGCGGACCTCGCCCTCGCCCATCAGGGCCAGTGCGCACTGGGCGAGCGGGGCGAGGTCGCCGGAGCAGCCGAGGGAGCCGTACTCGCGGATCACCGGGGTGATGCCGGCCGACAGGACGGCGGCGAGGAGTTCGGCGGTGCCGGGGCGGATGCCGGTGTAGCCGGTGGCGAGGGTGGACAGGCGCAGCAGCATCGTGCCGCGGACGATCTCGCGCTCGACCTCGGGGCCGGTGCCCGCCGCGTGCGAGCGGACCAGCGACTTCTGGAGCTGGGCGCGTTGGGCGGGCGGGATGCGCTCGGTGGCGAGGCCGCCGAAGCCGGTGGAGACGCCGTACACCGCGTCCGGTCCGGCGATGATCTCCTCGACCCGGGCGCGGCCCTTCTCCAGGGCCGACAGGGCGTCGTCGCCGAGGCGGACGCTCGCGCCCTCGCGGGCCACGGCGACGACGTCCGCGAAGGAGACCGGGCCGGTCCCGACGGTCACGGTCCTCATCGGGTCACCGCCCGCTCCGGTCGGGGTGAGGCCCACTCAGGGTGTCCGTTCACGGCGTTCCTTCCTGTCGAACCGGGGATGTGGGGGGACACCGCCGATGGGGGGGACGCGGGACGGCCGCGTGTCGGCGGTGGTGGGCCCTGCCGCGCCGCGCGGGGGCGGGCGGGCCAGGTGCTGGAGCCGGGCTACGGCTTCTCGTCCGGGGCGGGGGCCGACGGCGTGGCGTGCGCGTCGGACGTCATGTTCCGCATCAGATCTCCCGCCGCCTTTGGTCGGAGAACTCGTTACCGGGCTGCTCCCAGCAAAGACCTTGAACATTTGGCGGTCACGCGGTCGTGCCGCACTGTGGCACGGCGGTGGCGGAGCGTGGGCATGTACGGGTGGTTGTTCAGCCCTGGGACAGGTCCAGGGCGATGTCCACGATCATGTCCTCCTGGCCGCCGACCAGGCCCCGCCGGCCGACCTCCAGGAGCAGGGTCCGCGCGTCGACCCCGTAGCGTCCGGCGGCGTTCTCCGCGTGCCGCAGGAAGGACGAGTACGCGCCCGCGTAGCCGAGGGTGAGGGTCTCGCGGTCGACCTGGACCGGGCGGTCACGCAGGGGCCGTACGAGGTCGTCGGCGGCGTCCTGGAGGGCGAACAGGTCGCAGCCGTGCTTCCAGTCCTGCAAGTTGGCGACCGCCACGAACGCCTCGACGGGGCAGTTCCCGGCGCCCGCGCCCTGTCCGGCGAGGGAGGCGTCGACCCGGGTCACGCCCTCCTCGACGGCGACGACGCTGTTGGCGACGGAGAGGGAGAGGTTCTCGTGGGCGTGGATGCCGAGCTGGGTGCCGGGGTCGAGGACGTCGCGGTAGGCGCGGACCCGGTCGCGGACGCCGTCCAGGGTGAGCCGGCCGCCGGAGTCGGTGACGTACACGCAGTGGGCGCCGTAGGACTCCATCAGCTTGGCCTGCTGGGCCAGTTGTCGGGGCGGGGCCATGTGGCTCATCATCAGGAACCCGGAGACGTCCATGCCGAGGTCGCGGGCCTTCGCGATGTGCTGGGCGGCGATGTCGGCCTCGGTGCAGTGCGTGGCGACGCGCACCGAGCGCACCCCGAGGGCGTGGGCGTGTTCGAGTTCGGCGATGGTGCCGATGCCGGGGAGCAGGAGCGTGGTGAGGACAGCGTTGTCGATCGCGTCGGCGGCGGCCTCGATCCACTCCCAGTCGGTGTGGCTGCCGGGCCCGTAGGTGAGGGAGCCGCCCGCGAGCCCGTCCCCGTGGGCGACCTCGATCGCGTCGACCCCGGCCGCGTCGAGGGCGCCCGCGATGCGGGCCACGTCGGCGGGGTCGATGCGGTGGCGGATGGCGTGCATGCCGTCCCGCAGGGTGACGTCCTGGATGTACAGCTCGGTGCTCATCGGCCGGCCTTCGCTATCGTCTCGGCGACGCGCAGGGCGGCCGACGTCATGATGTCCAGGTTCCCGGCGTACGCGGGCAGGTAGTGGGCGGCGCCCTCGACTTCGAGGAACACCGAGACGCGTGTGGTGACCGGCCCGGCGTCCTCGGGGAGGAGGGTGTGGACGGGTTCGTCGGGCGCGACCGGCGTGAACTGCACCTCCTGTTTGAGCCGGTATCCGGGCACGTACTGCGCGACCCGCTCGGCCATCTCCTTCACGGACGCCCGGATCGCGTCGTGGTCGGCGTCGCCGGTCAGGCACAGCACCGTGTCCCGCATGATCATGGGCGGCTCGGCGGGGTTGAGGACGATGACCGCCTTGCCGCGCGCGGCTCCGCCGACCGTCTCGATCGCGCGCGAGGTCGTCTCGGTGAACTCGTCGATGTTGGCGCGGGTCCCGGGCCCGGCGGACCTCGACGCGATGGACGCGACGATCTCGCCGTAGTGGACCGGGGTCACGGCGGCCACGGCGGCGACCATCGGGATGGTGGCCTGTCCGCCGCAGGTCACCATGTTGAGGTCGGCCGCGTCGAGTTGGTCCTCCAGGTTGACCGGGGGCACCACGAACGGGCCGATGGCGGCGGGCGTCAGGTCGATGAGCTTCTTGCCGTACGGCGCGAGCTTCTGTGCGTTGGCGAGGTGCGCCTTCGCCGATGTCGCGTCGAACACGATCTCGATCTCGTCGAACCCCGGCATCGCGATCAGTCCGTCCACGCCCTCGTGCGTCGTCGGCACCTTCAGCCGCGCCGCGCGGGCGAGGCCGTCGGACTCCGGGTCGATGCCGACCAGCGCGGCGACCTCCAGCGTGTCCGACAGGCGCAGGATCTTGATCATCAGGTCGGTGCCGATGTTGCCCGAGCCGATGATGGCGACCTTGGTCATACGTCCCTCTTCTCCGAGAACACCGCCGACACCTCGCCCAGCTCCCCCACCTCCGCGCGGATCCGGGTCCCCGGCGGCGCCGGCACCATCGGTCCGAGCGCCCCCGACAGCACGACCTGCCCGGCCCGCAGCGGCTCCCCGAGGTCCAGCGCCGTACGCGCCAGCCACGCCAGCGCGTTCAGCGGGTCGCCCAGACACGCGGCGCCCGACCCCTCGGAGACGAGGACGCCGTCGGCGTACAGCCGCATCGGCGCGTCCCGGGGCTCGAACTCGTCGAGCGTGAGCCGGCGTTCGGCCAGCACGTACAGTCCGCTGGACGCGTTGTCGGCGACCGTGTCCGCGAGGGAGATGTCCCAGTCGGCGATCCGGCTGTCGACGATCTCCAGCGCGGCCACCGCGTAGGAGACGGCGTCGCGGACCCGCGTGGCGTCGGTGACGTCCGCCTTGAGGACGAACGCGATCTCCGCCTCCGCCTTGGGCTGGAGGAGCCGCTCCGAGGGCACCTCGGCCTGCCCCGACACGTCCATGTCGGCGAAGAGGACACCGAAGTCGGGCTGGTCCACCCCCAGTTGGGCCTGGACGGCGGGCGAGGTCAGCCCGATCTTGCGCCCGACGACCACCGCACCCTCGGCGAGCCGCCGCCGGGTCAGCTCCTGCTGCACGGCGTACGCGGCGCCGAGGTCACCCGTGCCGATGAGGTCCCGCACGGGAGCCACCGGGCGGGCCTCGGCAGCGGCCCGCGCCAGCCGTTGCGCAGCTTCCTGGACCGCGGTCACACCGCTCACCTTCCTTGCGCCGTCGCGACGGCGAACCCGGCGATCCACTCGGGGACCGGCTCGTAGAAACGGGACGTCATGTCGTAGCCCCCGGTCGCGGCGAGCGAGGCGAACGCCGCGATCCAGGTCCGTACCTCGTGCGCGGAGCCCCCGCCCTCGGCAGCCATCCCGGCCACCGTCCAGGCGTCGAACGCGCTCAGCTCCCCCTTCTCCAGGAGGTCGAGGAGCCGGTTGTCCCACTCCGGGTTGATCGGCATCATCGCCGACGACCCGGCCGCGTAGTCCCGGCCCGCCTGGACGACGCGTTGCTCGCCGCGCTCGCGCTGCTGCGGCGTCGGGGGGCGGCCCTCGATGAGGGCGTCCGCGACGCGGGGCGGGGCGCCGTCGAGGACGGGGACCGGCGGGTCGTGGGAGAGGCCGCCGGACGCGAGGAACAGGACCCGCCGGCCGAGGCCGGCCGCCGCCTCGCCGATCGCCGTGCCCAGGGCGCGGATACGGCTGACCGGGCCGAGGGGGGTGGCGACGCCGTTCACGAAGACGGGGACGACGGGGACGCGGTCGATGCCGTCGAAGAGGACTTCGAGGGGCTGGGCGAAACCGTGGTCGACGGTCATGCGGGCGGAGACGGTGAGGTCGATGCCCCGGTCCAGGACGCCCTGGGCGAGGGCCTTCGCCGCGGCCGTGTCGACCGACAGGGGGCCCGCCCGGGTGCCGAAGTCGCCCACCGCGTGGGCCTCGGTGGCCAGGCAGAAGGGGGGCATCTCCTTGTAGAAGAAGCCGTTGTAGTGGTCGGGTGCGTAGAGCACGACGAGGTCGGGGGCGAAGTCCCGGACGAAGCGCCGCGCTTCCTCCACGGCCGTCTCGACGCGGACGAGGACGTCGGGGGACGGGTCGTTCTTCCCGATGAGCGGCGAGTGGGACAACCCCACGGCGGCAGCGGTCATGACAGTGGTTCCTCTTGACGGTGGATGCCTCAGGGGGATGCCTCAGGGGTGGATGACGAGCTTGCCGGTGAGTTCGCCGTCGATCATGAGCTGGAAGCCCTTGTGGATGTCCGAGAGCGGCAGCGCGCGGTCGATGACCGGCCGGGTCCCCGTCGCCTCCATCATCCGCAGCATCGCGACGAGTTCGGAGCGCGTGGCGCCGGTGGAGCCGAGGATTCGCTGCTGGAGGTAGAAGATCCGGCCGAGGTCGGCGGGGGGATTCGTACCGCTCGTGGCGCCCGCGATGACGACGGTCCCGCCGGGCCGCAGGGCCTTGAGGGAGTGCGACCAGGTGGCCTCGCCGACAGTCTCGATGACGACGTCGACGCGTTCCGGGAGCCGTTCGCCGGTGCCGAGGGCCGCGCGGGCGCCCCAGGCGAGGGCCTCGGCGCGTTTGGCCTCGCTGCGGCTCGTGGCGTACACGACGGCCCCGGCGGCGACGGCGAGCCGGATCGCGGCGGAGGCGACCCCGCCGCCCGCGCCCTGCACGAGGACCCGGTCGCCCGCGGTGATGCGGGCCTGCGTGAACAGCATGCGGTAGGCGGTGGTCCAGGCGACGGGCAGGCAGGCGGCCTCGTCGAAGGAGAGCCAGGCCGGTTTCGGCACGAGGTTGCGGGTCGGGACGGTCAGGTACTCGGCGAAGGCCCCGTCGTGCCACTCGGACAGCAGGGCCCGGTCCGGGTCGAGGGTCTCGTCGCCGCGCCCCGCGTCCGGGTCGCCGAGCACCGGGTGGACGATGACCTCGTTGCCGTCCTCGTCGTACCCGGCGGCGTCGCAGCCGAGGATGATCGGGAGCCGCTCGGGCGGGTGGCCCACGCCGCGCAGGGTCCACAGGTCGTGCATGTTGAGCGAGGAGGCCACGACGCGGACCCGGGACCAGCCGGGCGCGGGCTCGGGCACGGGGGCGTCGCGCAGGACCAGGCCCGACAGCGGGTCGGTGGCGCTCTGGGAGATGGCGGTTGCAGCTAGCACGTACTCACCGTGGACCGTACCGGGCGGTCGGCCCCAGCCGGTGTTCCGCTGGGCAGCACACGAGTCGCTCTCACCGTCTGCCTGGTGGCGCGGCGTGTCTACAGTGGTCGCGTGTCCTCAGAGAACGCCATGGTGGCCCACAACATCCGGCTGCTCAGGGAGCGCCGCGGCCTGTCCCTGGCCGAGCTGGCGCGGCGGGCCGGGCTGGCGAAGCAGACGCTGTCGCGGCTGGAGCAGGGGTCGGGCAACCCGACGGTGGACACGCTGTTCGCGATCGCGGAGGCGCTGCGGGTGCCGGTGACCCGGCTGGTGGCGGAGCGGCGTCCGGCGGTCGCCGTGCAGCGGGGCGACGAGGCGGAGTGGGAGTGCGGCGGCGGCTTCGAGTCGCGGGCGCTCGGCCTGGTGTACGGCTCGGGGGTCGTCGAGAACTATCTGCTGCGGGTCGGCCGGCGCGCGGGCGGGGCGTCCGAGGCGCACCCGGTGGGCACGCTGGAGCATCTGTACGTGGTGAGCGGCCGGGTGCGGGTGGGTCCGGCCGAGAACCCGGTGGAGCTGTCGGCGGGCGACTCCGTCCGCTATCCCGGCGACCGGCCGCACGTGTACGAGTCGCTGGACGGCGAGAGCGTCGTCCACGTGGTGGTGAGTGTGCCGTACGGCGGTTCGCGGCGCTGACGGAGACCGCCGTGCACGCCCACGGGAGTCCGGGCCGCAAGGCCGTCAAGGCCCCGCGCCGAGCGCAGGGGCCGGACGTCGAGGCGGCGGACCCCCGGGGGCGGCTGCTCACGGCGAGCGTGCCCGGTGGCGTTGCAGCGCAGCATCCGGGCGCAGGAGGGCTTCGGGCTGGACCAGGAACTCGGCGGCTCGGGCACCGGCAAGCGCTGCCGGCTTCCCGGTCAGGCGGCGGGCCGTGCGCTGAGGACGCGGGCCGCCGCGTACGCCACCCTGCGCAGCGCGGGCGCGTAGCGGGCGGGGTCGAAGCGGTGGTCGGCGCCGGCGACGGAGAGCGCGGCGACCGGCCGGCCGCCGGGTCCCATGATGGGGACGGCGACGCAGGTCAGGCCCAGCGCGACCTCCTGGCGGTCGTAGGCGATGCCGTCGCGCCGGATACGGCCGAGGTCGGCGCGGAGCCGGTCGGGGTCGGTGAGGGTGTACTCGGTGCGCGCGGCCAGTCCGGCCGCGACGGCCGCCTCGGCGGCGTCGTGGTCGAAGGCGAGGAGGGCCTTGCCGACGCCGGTGCAGTACGCGGGCAGGCGGGCGCCGATGCGGGAGGGGGAGCGGGTGACGCGGTGGCCGTGGATCTTGTTGACGTACACGATCTCGGTGCCGCGCAGGACCGCCAGGTGAACGGTTTCGTGGGTCAGCTCGTACAGGTCGGCGAGGTAGGGCAGGAGCCGTTCCTGGAGGAGCTGGGGGGTGGGGCCGTAGACGCGGTTGCCCATGTCGTAGAGCTGGGTGCCGAGGCGGTAGTTGCTGCCGACCCGCTCCACGAGTTCGTTGCGCTGGAGGATGCCGAGCAGCCGGAAGGCCGTGGACTTGGTGAGGCGGGCCCGGCGGGCCAGTTCGCTCACCCCGATGTCCCCGTCCTCCTCGGCGAGGGACTTGAGGAGCACCAGCGCCTTGTCGACCGCGGTCTGCTGGTCGGGCGCGGGCGCAGGCTCGGGATGGACGGCGGAGGACGGCACAGGCATGGGGGACTCCAGGGGAAGAAGCACCTGACGACCATTGAAGTGGACGCCCGTCCAACCTATGAGACACACGTGGCAGTTGTAAACGACTTGTGCGCAGGCCCGCAATCCCCGCCCCTCACACGGTGGTCGCCGCAGGCAGGGCCCCTTTTCACTGAGTGAAAAGACCGGCCGTCGAAACGGTTCGCCGCGGTGTGCCCGAAGCCGCGTGCCGCACCACGGAACGGCCGCTGGGCCGCTCGGAGCCCTGTGCCGTCTGCTGGGGTCATGCAGCAATACGACACCGCCCGGCGGCCGGGGGAAGCGGCCCTCGACGTCAGCGGGTACTTCGATCTCGACCGCGGACTCGTCGACCGCCGGATCTTCGCCGACCCCGCCGTGCACCGGCAGGAGCTGCGCCGCGTCTTCGCGCCGAGCTGGCTGTTCCTCGCGCACGAGAGCCAGTTCGTGAAGCCGGGCGACTTCTTCACGACGTACATGGGCGAGGACCCGGTGATCGTCGCGCTGGGCCGGGACCGGAAGCTGCGGGCGTTCCTCAACGCGTGCCGGCACCGCGGGATGCGGGTGTGCCGGGCGGACGCGGGCGCCACGAAGGCGTTCACGTGCAGCTATCACGGCTGGTCGTACGACATGTCCGGCAAGCTGGTCAACGTCCCCAACGAGGAGGACTACCCGGCCCACTTCGACCGCGAGCAGTGGGGGCTGGTCGAGGTCGCGCAGGTCGAGACGTACAAGGGGCTGGTGTTCGGGACGTGGAACCCCGAAGCGCCGCCGCTGGCCGAGGCGTTGGGCGGAATGACCTGGTACCTGGACGCGATGCTGGACCGCGATCCGGCGGGCACGGAGGTCGTCGGCGGGGTCCACAAGTGGGTGCTTGAGGGCAACTGGAAGCTCGCCGCCGAGCAGTTCGCGTCCGACTGGTACCACGTCAACATCTCGCACGCCTCCGCGCTGATGGTCATGTCGCCCACCGGCAAGGGCCCGAAGACGGAGATCGTGCGGACGCCGGGCCGCCAGTTCTCCGACCCGCTCGGGCACGGCGCCGGTTTCCCCACGCACCCGAAGAGCCGGTTCGACGACCGGGTCGTGCACGACTGGTACGACTACGACGCGCTGCGCGCGCGCCTCGGTGACACCCGCGTCGAGGGGCCGATGACGACCGGTCACGCGACGGTCTTCCCGAACTTCTCCTACCTCCCCGTCAACGGCTCCATCCGCGTCTGGCACCCCAAGGGCCCGGACAGGATGGAGGTCTGGGCCTGGACGGTCGTCGACAGGTCGATGCCGGACGAGGTGAAGGACGCCCAACGCCTGTACAACCTGCGGACGTTCGGGCCCACCGGGATCTTCGAGCAGGACGACGGCGAGAACTGGAGCGAGGTCCAGGCGACCGCGCACGGCTTCGTCTCCGGCGCCCTGACCCTCAACTACCAGATGGGCCTGGGCCTCGAATCCGAGGACGGCATCCACCCCGGTACGACGGGCCGCCTCTACAGCGACGGCGCCGCGCGCGGCTTCTACGCCCGCTGGCGCGACCTGATGAACACGCCCGCGTGGCACGAGCAGAAGGACACGCGATGAGCACGACGAGCACCGGTATCCGCGTCGCCGAGGCCGGCGGCATCGAGGACGGCGAGGCGCTGCGGGTCCCCGCCGAGGAGACCGGCCACGGCGACGCGATCGCCGTCTTCCACGACGACGGCACGTACTACGCCCTCGACGACACCTGCACGCACGGCCAGGCGTCGCTCTCCGAGGGCTGGATCGAGAACGGCGAGGTGGAGTGCCCGCTGCACAGCGCCCGCTTCTGCCTGCGCTCGGGCGAGCCGCAGTGCATGCCGGCGACGCTCGCGCAGCGCACGCACCGCGTCGAGGTGCGGGACGGCGGCATCTGGCTGCACGCCGGGGTCGACGCATGAGGCGGATCGCCGTGGTCGGCGCGGGCCTCGCGGCCGTCTCCACCTGCGCGGCGCTGCGGGCACAGGGGTACGAGGGCCGGCTCACCCTGTACGCCGCCGAGTCGGGGCTGCCGTACGACCGTCCCCCGCTGAGCAAGGACGTCCTCCTCGGCAAGGCCGGCCGTACGGACGTGCTGCTGCGACCGGCGGAGTGGTACGAGGCTCAGCGCGTCGACCTGCGCGAGGCGACCCCGGTCCGGGCGGTCCGTCCCGGCGAGGGGGCGCTCGAACTCGCCGACGGGACGCGGGAGCCCGCCGACCGGGTCGTCCTCGCGACCGGCGGTACGCCGCGCACGCTGCCCGGCGCGCGGGTGCTGCGCGACTGGGAGGACGCGGAACGTCTGCGCTCACGACTGCTGCCGGGGGCCAGGGTGGTGGTGATCGGCGCCGGGCTGATCGGGGCCGAAACGGCGGCTGCGGCACGGGCGTCGGGCTGCGAGGTGACGATCGTCGACCCGGTGCCGGTGCCGCTCGCGGCCGTGGTCGGGGACGCCGTCGCGGGCGCCCTGCACGCCCGGCACAGCGCCGAGGGCATCGCGGTCGTCACGGCGGGCGTGGACCACGTCTCGGACTCGGCCGTCGTCACCTCCGACGGCCGCCGGATCGCCGCCGACACCGTCGTGGCCGGCATCGGCATCCGTCCAGCCACCCGACTCGCCTCCGACGCGGGCCTGTCGGTGGACAACGGCATCGTGGTGAACGCCGGCCAGGTCACCTCCCATCCGAACGTGTACGCCGTCGGCGACGTGGCCCGGCAGAACGGCCACACGATCCGGCACGAACACTGGGAGGCCGCCCAGCGGGACGGCGAGGCCGCGGCGCACGGCATCCTGGGCCGCCCCGCACCCGCCGCGGGCGCCCCCTGGTTCTGGTCCGACCGGCACGGCTCCCGCCTCGAAGCGGTCGGCACCATGGCGGACGCCTCCCGGATCGTCCTGCGCGGCACCCCCGCCTCCGGCACCTTCACGGCGTTCGGCCTGCACGCCGGCCGCCTGGTCGCGGCGGCGGCGATCGACAGGGTCCGCGACATCAAGGCCGCGCGCCGGATCATGGACCGGGAGATCGAGGTCGACGCCGGTCAGCTGGCCGACGAGGGCTGCGACTTGAGGGCGCTGCTGAGGGGGTGAGGCAACGCGCCGGGCACCACGTACCCAGCCCTCGGCGGCCCGCGCCTCGAACCGCACCCCCCGTGCCACCCCTCGGCACACGCGCTCCCCGAACCATCTTCGCCGCGCTGGAATGACCCCCACGCGGCTCGCAGGAGGACCCCCCGATGAGCATTCACCCGCCGGAGGCCCCGGAGACACCGGACGCCTCCGAAACCCCGGCTGCCCCGGCCCTCGTCCCCGACGCCGAGGTCCGCCTCCACGTCGAGGTCCAGCGTCTGTACGCCGTCGAGGCCCGTCTTCTCGACCAGCACCGCTACGCCGACTGGCTGGAGCTGTTCGCCGAGGATCTCCACTACTGGGCGCCGGTCCGTACCAACCGGCTGCGCCGTCAGCAGAGCATGGCCGACGGGGCGCCCGGCGAGGTCGCGATCTTCGACGAGACGAAGGCCAGCCTGGCCTGGCGCATCCGCCGGTTCGACTCCGGCATGGCGTGGGCCGAGGACCCTCCGTCCCGTACCCGGCATCTGGTCACCAACGTCCTCGTCGAACCCGGCGAGGAGCCCGGCACCTACACGGCGACCTCGGACTTCCTCTGCTACCGCAACCGGCTCGAACGCGAGGTCGACCTGTACGCGGGCGGCCGTACGGACCTCCTGCGCCGCACCGGCGACGGCGGGCTGCTGATCGCCCGCCGCACGATCCTGCTCGACCAGAACGTCCTGCTCGCCAAGAACATCAGCACCTTCCTGTGAACCGGAGCCGCTCGTGACCACTGAAGACAGCACAGAGGTGAAGCTCGTCGAGCACACCGTGTCCACCTCGCTGGGGACCGTCGCGGTCAGCGAGGCGGGGGCGGGTCCGGCGCTGGTGATGCTGCACGGAGGTGGTCCCGGCGCGAGCGCGGTGGCCAACTACGCGCAGAACCTCCCGGCGTTGGCCGGCCGTTTCCGGGTGATCCTCCCCGACCAGCCCGGCTTCGGCGGCAGTTACCGCCCGACGGAGGCCGACCTCGACGCCCGCAGCATCACCGAGATCACCGTCGACGCCCTGCTCCAGACCCTGGACTCGCTCGGCGTGGACCGCTTCCACCTCCTGGGCAACAGCCTCGGCGGCGCCGCCGCGATCGCGACCGCCCTCGAAGTCCCGGACCGCGTCGAGAAGCTGGTGCTGATGGCGCCCGGCGGCGGCTGGCTCCCGTTCGGCCCGACGCCGACCGAGGGCCAGAAGGCGATGTTCCGCTACTACAACGGCGAGGGCCCGACGCTGAAGAAGATGCGGGACTTCATCGGCGTGATGACGGCCGAGCCGAAGCGCTGGACGGATACCGCGCAGGCCCGCTACGAGGCGTCCCTCGACGAGTCCCACATCGCCTTCTACCACCGCTACAACGCCGCGTTCGCCAAACGCCACGGCATGGACCCGCTCTGGCAGCGCGTGCACAGGATCAAGGCGCCGACCCTCCTGCTGTGGGGCCGCGACGACCGCACGATCACCCTGGACGGCGCCCAGTTGATGCTGAAGCAGATCCGGGACGTCCAGCTGCACGTGTTCGGCGGCTGCGGCCACTGGGTCCAGCTGGAGCGGCGGGCCGAGTTCGAGCGGCTGGTCTCCGGCTTCCTCGCGGAGGGCTGAGCGATGGGCTGGCTGGACAGCGACGTGGCTCTGATCACCGGCGGCGGTTCCGGTATCGGGCGCGCGGTGGCGCTGCGGTTCCTCGACGAGGGCGCGCGGGTCGCCGTCTTCGGGCGCGACGAGGAGCAGTTGAGGGAGGTCGTCGAGGAGGCGGGCGACCTCGGGGAGCGGATGCTGACCATCACCGGGGATGTCCGGGAGCCGGACGATCTGCACCGCGCGGTGCGGGCGACGGTGGAGCGGTTCGGACGGCTCGACGTGCTCGTGCCGAACGCC
Organism: Streptomyces saintjeani; assembly: GCF_055409605.1. NCBI lineage: Bacteria > Bacillati > Actinomycetota > Actinomycetes > Kitasatosporales > Streptomycetaceae > Streptomyces > Streptomyces saintjeani. The sequence goes on from NZ_CP189624.1 coordinate 455,208, forward strand.
GGGATCTGGGACTACCACCGCAGCCTGACCCGCCTGGACGGCAAGCAACTCGCCGAGACCTTCGACGAGTTGTTCGCGGTGAACGTCAAGGGGTACGCCCTCACCGTCGAGGCGGCCTGGCGTGAACTCGTCGCGAGCAACGGCTGCATCGTGATGACGCTGTCCAACGCGTCCTTCCACACCGACGGCGGCGGCTCCCTCTACACCGCGAGCAAGCACGCCTGCCTGGGCCTGCTGCGCCAGTTCGCCTACGAGCTGGCGCCGAAGGTCCGCGTCAACGGCGTCGCCGTCGGCGGGATGCGCACCCAGTTGCGCGGCCCGGAGAGCCTGGGCCTCCAGGACCGTACGCTGGCCGACTCCTTCGCCCGCAACGAGGCGTCCGGCGCCGAGCAGCCGCCGCTGATCCCGCTGTACGGCTCCAGCGTCGAGCCGGAGGACTTCACCGGCCCGTACGTCCTGCTCGCCTCCCGCGTCAACAGCTCCACCGTGACCGGCGCCGTGATCCCCGCCGACGGCGGCATCGCCGTACGCGGCTTCCGCAGCGCGGCCGGCGGCGCCGGCCTCTGAGCCACCCCGCCCCCTGTACGACTCTGCACGCCCCTGTATGCCCCTGTATGACCCGCCCACCGAAGGAGCCGACGCCATGGTCGCCGTCGACATCAGTCCCGCCACGGCGCTCTGTCGCAGAGCCCAGTCACCGACCCCCGCCGCCCTCGTCTACGAGGGCCGCGAGATCTCCGCCGCCGAACTCAGCCGTACGGCGGCCGAGTTGGCGGCGGGGCTCGCCGAGCACGGGGTGCGGCGGGGTGACCGGATCGCCTACCTGGGCTTCAACAGCGTGACCTTCTTCGAGACGTTCCTCGCGGCGGCGCACCTCGGGGCGGTGTTCGTGCCGGTGAACTTCCGGCTCGCGGCGGACGAGGTCCAGCACATCCTGGTCGACAGCGGGGCGCACACGCTGGTCGTGGAGGAGGGGCACCGGGAGGTCGTGGAGTCGGTCCTGGACGGCGTACCGGCCCGCCGTCACCTCCTCGTCGACACCGACCCCGCCTGCCCTCCGACGCCCGAACCCGGTGCCGTGTGGACGCCGCTCTCCGAACTGCTCGGTGCCGGGCGCCCGGCGCGGGAGCGGAGCGTGCTGCACGAGGGCGACCTCGCGATCCTGATGTACACGTCCGGGACGACCGGGCGCCCCAAGGGCGTGATGCTGACGCACGGCAACGTGTGGTGGAACGCCGTCAACGTGGACAGCGTCGTCGACACCCGCGCCGACGACGTGAACCTCGCCGTCGCCCCGCTCTTCCACATCGGCGGCCTCAACGCGCTGACGCTGCGCACCCTGCTCCGGGGCGGCACGGTCGTCCTGCGGCGTGCCTTCGACCCCGTCCAGTGCCTGGCCGACCTGGTCGAGCACCGGGCGACCAGCTTCTTCGGGGTCCCGGCGATGTACGCGGCCCTCACCCGCGTACCCGGCTTCGACCAGGCCGACCTCGGGGCGCTGCGCTCCGCGATCGTGGCGGGGGCGCCGGTGCCGCCGCGGCTCATCACGGAGTACGGCGAGCGGGGGGTCCTGCTCCAGCAGGCGTGGGGGCTGACCGAGACGGCGCCCTTCGCGACGTACCTCCCGGCGGGGCTGACGCTGGAGAAGACCGGGTCGGCGGGGACGCCGATGCCGTACACGGAGGTCTGTATCACCCATCCCGGTACGGGAGTTCGCGTCGACGAGGCCGACGCGCGCGGCGAGATCTGTGTGCGCGGGCCCAATGTGACGCCGGGGTACTGGAACGACCCGGACGCGACGCGGGCGGCGTTCGACGACGCGGGGTGGTTCCACACCGGGGACATCGCGCACCGGGACGCGGACGGGCACTACTACATCGTCGACCGCCTCAAGGACATGATCATCTCTGGCGGGGAGAACGTGTACCCGGCGGAGGTGGAACGCGTCCTGCACTCCTACCCCGGCGTCCTGGAGGCGGCCGTCATCGGCGTCCCCGACCCCAAGTGGGGCGAGACCGTCCTCGCGGTCCTGACCTGCGCACCGGGGACGTCGCCGACGCTGGACGACGTACGCGACTTCACGGGCCGTCACCTCGCCCGCTACAAGCTGCCCACCCGGGTCCTCGTCGCCGAGCAGCTCCCCCGCAACGCCAGCGGGAAGCTCGCCAAGGCCGAACTGCGGCGCTGGGTCGACAACACCAGGGAAACGGCAAGCTCTTGACGATCCATCAGATGTCCCGGCACCCCGTGCGCGCCTGCTACCCCTACGGCGCTCACGATCTGCTGGTCGAGTCCCCCTTCCCGGCCCCCGGTTCGCTCCCCGGCGTCTTCGCCGCCCATCCCCGCTGCCGCCGGCTCGTCGCCGCGCCCGCCGAGGACGACACCTCGGCTCGACTCGCCCTGGAGTCCGCCGGGTTCCGCCGGATCACCGAAGCCGACCTGCCCACCGGGACCGTCGTCCTGTACGTGGCCGAGCCGCCGGAGGTCATGGGGGTTTCGACGGCCCTGGACGACATGCCGCATTGAGGGGACTCGACGTGGGTTCCGCGGATTCGGGGTGCGCGGGGCGGGGGATGCCATAGAGTGCGGCCACTGTTTTCGGGGATGACGGGGGAACCCCAATGCCGGTGTCTCGATGGCGAATCGCGGGTGGGTCGAGATCGGGCCGCCTGATCATGCTGGTGCTGCTGGTCGGCGTGGGCGGCCCATGGATGCAGAGCCCGCTGAACGACTACTTCGTCGAGCACTATCACGAAGGCGGCTTCCAGAGGTGGCTCGCCTTCGCGGGGTACGCGCCGTCGTGGCATGTCGACCCCGACGACATCGGCGGCATGGGCTACCTGGTCTCCAACAACCTGCTGACCCTGCTGATGTTCGTGGGAATCCTGCTGCTCCCGGCGCGGCTGCCCGCGCGCCTGCCGGGCTGGCTGCGCTGCCTCGTCGGCAGTGTTCTGGCCGCGGAGCTGATGTACCTGGTCCTGTGGCTCGTTCCCGAACTGTTCGCCGCGGACTCTTCGGACACCAGGTTCAACGAGACGGTGCTGAAGGACTTCGCGCGCTCGGGCCTCATCTTCGGCCTCGCCGCAGGCATCGTCCTCGCACTGCTGACCAAGGGGTCACCCGGAACACGTACGACCGTGTCCGCCAGGAGGGTGAGGGCGTTGTCGAGTCTGAGGACCAGACAGGGGGTCGGAGTGAGAGACGCCGTACCGATGAGCATGCCGCTGGGGCGCACGAAGGGTGACGTCACCCGGTATCTGTGCGCGGCGGCCTACACGGACGAGAACTTCGCCCGCCGGGTGGTGGACGAGGTGCTCGCGGACGAGGCGAGCGCGGTCGCGCCGTCGCCGGACGTGGACCTGGTCGCGGTGACGCTGCACTGCCTGCACGCCGAGAAGCTGCGGCACGCGCGTGACCTGCGGCTGTCCGTGGCGTTCGGGGCCATCGCGCTGGTCGCGCCGCTGTGGCTGATCCCGGCCGGGATGTACCTGGGGGTCGTGCAGCGTCCGGTGCAGCCGAGTCTGTCGACCCGTGGCCGCCACCATCCCGACAGCAAGGTGCTGTGGGGGGCCGCGGTCTCGGCGGGGATCATCGCGCTGGTCGCCCTGTTCTTCGCCGTCCTGCTGTCCTCGGCGCCGCTGCCGGGGTTCTTCGCCTGGCTGCTCGGCGCCTACGCGGGCGGCGTCCCGGCCGTGCTGGTGTCGTTCGGCGCGGCGGCGTCCGCGTACGCGATGGTCGTGCAGCACGAGACGCGGATCGACCGGCTGCTGCGCTCGACGATGACGCGCCAGACGTTCGGCAGCGCGCCGCCGCCCGCGCCGCCCCGCAAGGACTGGGTCACGCGGCGGCTCGCGGCGATCGGCGAGGCGCAGAACGGGAACGTGACGATCTACAGCGGGTACGCGCCCTGGATGGGGTACGCGGCGACCGTCTCCAAGTACCCGCTGACCGTACCGCTGTTGGCCGCCGACGATCCGACGGGTACGGGGCGTCCGCTGGAGACGACGCCGTTCACGGTGACCGAGCTGATCGCCCATGTGCGCCGCCGGATCCAGGCGACCGCCGGGGAAGAGGCACTGGGATCGCTGACGATCGAGGACCGGGTCTTCGTCAACGGGACGACGCTGACGGACGACGACCGGTTCATGCGGGCCGACACGCTGGTGCCGGTGACGCGGCTGGCGGCGGAGGAGGTCGAGCAGATCATGCTGCGGCCGACCGGGCACGTCCGGCACTATCTCGCGGTCCATGTGCCGCTGTGGGGCGGGGACGTCGTACCGAGTGTGCTGCTGCACTTCTCGACGGCCAGCCAGACGCTCCAACTGCACATCGACAACCACGTCATGAGCCCGGTGTTCGCCGCGTACCACGCGGTGGACCGGCTGCGCGGCCCCGGGCTCGGGGCGGACGCGCGGCGCGGGGTGCTGGTGAACGCCATCGGGCGGACCGGCGGCGCGCTGCTGGCGGCGCCCTTCCGGGCCCGGCACCACGCGCAGTTCGAGAAGCTGCACTCGCGGCGGATGGACGACGAACTGAAGGCGATGGAGCAGGACCCCGGGTACGACTACGGGGCGCGGGTCAGCGTGCGGGAGATGGCGCTCGACCCGCAGTACCAGAACTACTTCCAGGTCCTGGACGCCGACCGGGTCACCGCGCTGATCCAGCGTCACACGTTCGCGGCGATCCGGGAGTTCCTCGACGCGCACGGGTACGACACGAGCGACTTCCGGGCGCAGCAGCAGACCATCCTCAACCAGGGTGTCATCCAGCAGGGCGGGACGAGCTTCGTCGGCAACCAGGCGGTCGGTCCGGGCGCGTCCGCGCTGCAAGGCATTCCGAAGCAGCAGTCGGGCGGGGCGGCGGCGCCGAGCCCGGCGGGCGGCGCGGCCAAGTAGAGGGGGAAGCATGAGTGACGAAGGCCGTCAGGGTCCGGGGATCAACCAGGGTGTCGTGCAGTACGGCGGCACGAGCAACGTCGGCAACCAGGCGATCGGTCCGGGCGCGACGGCGTACTCGGGCACGGTGTCCTTCCAGTCCTTCGACGCGGGGCGTACGGCGGAACTTCTCGCCCGCGTCGAGGAGTTGCTGGCGCTGCACCGGGTCCAGCTCGCCGACCCGGAGTCCACGAGCCGGGAACTCCGGCGGCTGCGCGAGGAGTTGGCCGAGCCCGAGCCGGAACCCGGCGTCGTCCGGCGGGCGTTGACCCGCCTCAACGACTTCGTGCAGCCGGTGACGCCGCTCGTGGTGGCGGTGGGCCAGCTCGCGGCGTCGATGCAGGGGCTGCCGGGGTTCTGAACTCCTCTCCGTGAAAGGGCCGTTCCCTGTGGGGCGGCCCTTTTCGGGATTCTCCGGACCTCCGGGCCGCCCTCGGTCTACGGTACGAGCACGAGGCGTTGCCCACCGTGACCGTCCGAGGAGGCTTCCGTGCCCGCGCCCTGCGACCCCGCGTACGCACCGATCGGTGATGTCAGCACCGCGCTCATGATGATCGACTCCCGGCTCAAGACGCTGTACTCGGGCCGGACCACCACGGATCCCGAGCAGCAGGAGATGATCGACCAGTACACGGCGTCGATGACCGCGCAGGGGGCGCGGGACGTCCTCGACGGGGCCTGCACGCTCATCTACATATACATGAAGTGGCTGCGGCTGGCGCACGCGGAACACGACCGGGACGTCATCGAGTACGTCGTCCCGAGCCTCGTCGCCACCCTCCGCCAGATGACCCGCAACGTCCGCCCCGAGGCCATCCCCACCATGGTCGGCCTCGTCGTCTCCTCCGCCATGGAACTCAGCCCCAGCCTGTGGCGCAAACAGTACGGCCAGTGGACCGAGGCGGAGATGGTGGCCCTGGAGGCGACGGTGACACTGCTCGCCGAACACATCAACCGGGTGACCGACGACCACGACTTCGCCACCCGCCTGATCACGGACGCGTTGTCGCAGGCGGAGGACGGGGAGGTGTACGAGGAGGAGGACGAGGATTAGCAGGCGTGCGCGAGGTCTTTCACGACCACGCTGTGCAGGGTGGCGGTGTCCGGTGCGGTGGGGTCGGTGAGCGCGGGGTGCGTCGGCCGCAGACTTCGAGGCGTGCGTCGCCGTAGGCGAAAGTCCGTCGTCGCGTAGTCCAGCAGCACGTCTCTCATGTCCATGCCGTAAATGATCTCAGGCTTCTCCGAGGGCGTGGCGGAGCTGGTGGAGTCCGCGTCTGGTGTGGCTCTTGACCGTGCCGAGGGGCCAGCCGGTGCGTTCGGCGATCTGGGAGTGGGTGAGGTCCTCGTAGTAGGCGAGGGTCAGGGCCCGGCGCTGGGGCGGGGTGAGCCGGGCGAGGCAGGCGTGCAGGTGGATCCGGTCGAGGATCGCTTCGGGGTCCGGACAGGCCGTGGGCGTGGCGCGCAGTTCGCTGCGGCGGGTCCGAGCCGCGAGTGCGTCGGCGATGCGGTGGCGGGTGATGCCCATGATCCAGCCGGGGAACGTACCGAGGTGGGGGCGGTAGCCGTGGCGGCCCCGCCATACGCCGAGGAAGACCAGCTGGGTGACGTCCTCGGCCTCCTTCGTGTCGCCGAGGGAGCGGCGGGCCGTGCTGTGCACCAGCGGCGACCAGCGGCGGTAGGCGGCGGCGAGGCACGACTCGTCGCCCTGGACGACGCCTCGCGCGAGTTCGTCGTCCGGCATCGGGGTGGGCTCCATGGCGTCATCGTGCGAAGGCTCGGGGCGCCCCTCAACTCGCGTCGGTCGTGCGTCGTTTCCCGAAGAGGAAGGTTCTCAGGAAAGGCTGTCCCCATGCACCAACCCGCCCTCACGACCGGCGCCCTGGCCCGCCGCCTCGGCATCGCCCCCACCACCCTGCGCACCTGGGACCTCCGCTACGGCATCGGCCCCACCACCCGCCCGGACGGCACCCACCGCCGCTGGACCCCGGACGACGTGGCGGTGGTGGAACGGATGTGCCACCTGACATCGACGGGCGCACCTCCGGCGGAGGCGGCACGGGTGGCCATCGAGGAGCGAATCGCGGAGGCAAGGGCGCCACAGGTGTCCGTCGGGAGCCGGCACGCGGACACGGAGCCGAACCTCGCCCTCGGCAACCTGCGCCGGGGCCTCGCCCGAGCCGCCCTCCGGCTCGACTCCCCCGCCCTGGAACGGCAGTTGGCCACCGCGGTCGAAACGTACGGCACAACGGACGCCTGGGAGCACGTCATCGCCCCCGTCCTGCACTCCGTGGGCCGCAAGTGGGCCTCCGCCGGGGAGCGTTACGTCGAGGTGGAGCACCTCCTGTCCTGGCACGTCTCCACCGCCCTGCGCCGGCACATCCGCCCGGCGTCCGGCCCCGACCCCGTGGTGCTGGCCTGCATGCCGGGCGAGCAGCACACCCTCGCCCTGGAGGCCCTGCACGCCGCCCTCGCCGAACAGGGCCTCCCCGTGCGGATGTTCGGCGCCGCCCTCCCCGTACCCGCCCTCACGGCAGCCGTGCACCGGCTCGGACCCCCCGTCGTCGTCCTGTGGGCGCAGACCCGCTCGACGGCGAACCCGGCGGTGCCCCGGCGGCTCGCCCGCACCCGTTGGGGCGTCCAGGGCGCCCGCCGCGGTCCCTCGGTGATCCTCGCCGGTCCCGGCTGGCTGGGCCGGGCCGGCGAAGGGATGCCGTGGCCCGGCGGTCTGCGGGAGGCCGTCGACGTGGTCAGTCGAGGCCGCGGGCCCGCTTGAACCGGGCGAGGCCGAAGGGGAGTTCGACGATCGGGTCCGGGTAGTCGCCGGCCGACATCCGGTCCAGACCCGCAAGACGCCACGGCTCGTGCACCAACGGCCCGTCCACACCGGCGAGTTCGGGCACCCAGCGGCGGACGTACACCCCCTCGGGGTCGTACCGTTTCGCCTGAGTCACCGGGTTCAGGACCCGGTTGGGCCGGGAGTCCGTGCCGGTGCCCGCCATCCACTGCCAGTTGAGCTGGTTGTTGGCCACGTCCGCGTCGACGAGCAGCGACATGAAGTGGGCGGCGCCCACGCGCCAGTCGATGTACAGGGTCTTCGTGAGGAAGCTCGCGACCAGCAGGCGTCCCCGGTTGTGCATCCAGCCCTCGTGCAGGAGCTGACGCATCGCCGCGTCGACGATCGGATATCCCGTACGCCCCGCCCGCCAGGCCGCGATGTCGGCCCGCGCGTCCGCCCCGGTCCGCCAACGGTCGTGTTTCGTACGGTAGTCGGCGTGCGCGGCGTCGGGCCGGGCGGCCAGCACCTGCCGGTGGAAGTCCCGCCACGCGACCTGCCGGAGGAACGCCTCGGTCCCTGGACCGGGCACGGTCCGCGCGAGGTGCGCCAGCTCGACCGGTGAGAGCGTCCCGAAGTGCAGATGCGGCGAGAGCTTCGAGGTGGCGTCCCCGGCGAGGTCGTCGTGCCGCTCGTCGTACGCGTTCACCCCCGTGCGCAGCCAGGCGCCGAGCCGCGCCCGCCCTGCCGTCTCGCCCCCGGGCCCCTGTCCCGGGGGCACCGGCTCGGACTTCACGTCCGCGGGGACCCGCACGCTGTGCGGCGCGGCGAGCGGGGTGCGCAGCGGGGTGCGGGCCCAGTGCCGGTAGTAGGGCGTGAACACGGCGAAGTGGTCCGACCCGGCGGGGAGTACGGCACCGGGGGCGACGGCCGCGTTCACCGCGTCGTGGACGTGCAGCCGTCCCCCCAGCTCCCGCCGCAACCGCTCCTCCCGGCGTTGCGCGAACCCGCTCACGTCGGCCGCCATGTGCACCGCCCCGGCGCCGGTCTCGGCGACGATCCGGCACACCTCCTCGACGGCGTCCCCGCTGCGGACGACCAGCCGCCCGCCCCGTTCCCGCAGCCCGGTGTCCAGGTCGCGCAGGCAGTCCGCGAGGAACGCCGACCGGCCCGGGGCCGTGAAGCGGGGCTCGCGGACGAACAGGGGGACGATCTCGCGGGCGCCGGCGAGGGCCGCCGTCAGCGGGGGATGGTCGTGCAGGCGCAGGTCTGAGGTGAACAGGACGACCGAGACGTTCATCAGTGCGTGACTCCGGGAGCGGGACGGGATGCCTTCCACAGATCACTTCCGCGCCGGAGCGGCGTCCGGATGCTCCGAACGGTCACGAATTCCAGGAGGTCGGCAGCAGGTCCGCCGGCAGCGGGTCGGGGCTGCCCCCGGGGTCGACGAGGTGCGCGACGAGCGCCGTCGTCGTCCGCTGCCAGACGCGGTACCGCCGGAGCATCGCGTGATCGCCGCCCGCGACGAGCGCGAGGTCGGCGCGTACGGCGATGCCCTCGGCCCGCCGGACCAGCTCGGCGGTCTCGGTCGCCGACGTGATGTGGTCCCGGTCGCCGTGCAGCGCGACGAGCCGCCGCCCGGCGAGCTGGTCGACGGGCTCGCCGGGCGGCCACCACGGAGCGAGCCCCACCACGGCGTGGACGAGCGGATGCCCGGCGGCGTGCAACGCGGCCCGCCCGCCCATGGAGTGCCCGACGAGGACGGTGGGGACGTCCCCGTACCGCTCGGCAAGCTCGTCGAGCGCGCCGAGCGTGTCGTGTACGGGGTCGGCCCGATCGCCGTTCCACCCCCGGACCCGGTACCGCACACGCGTCACCACCACGCCCTCCCCCACGACCGCACCGACCGCCCGCGCCACGGGCCCCATCCGCAGCGCGGCGAGCTGCCGGTCCCGGCTCGGCCGGACGTCCTTCACCGCACCACCGTGCAGCACCACCACCGCCGCACGCACCTGCCCGGACACACGCCTCACCTCCACCCCCGATCTTCCCCCGCCGCCCGGTCCCGATACGCGCGGGGGCGCAGATTCTGTGGTTCCCCGGCATCGGGGGTCAGGAGCCGAGCGGTTCGTACGCGCACCAGTCGAAGTGGACGGTTCCTTCGGTGGCGTACATGCCGATGACCCGGCCGGTGAAGCCGCCGGCGACCTCCGTGGAGAGGTAACGGCCGTCCAGGGCGGCGAGTTGGACGTACGTGCCGTCGGGGTTCTCGATGCCGAGGGTGACGGTGTCGGGGCCGGTGCGGGCGCCTCGGGGCTCGGGGGTGGTCGTCTCGACGCGGAGGACCACGGGGCCGGGCGGGAGGGGGTGGGTTGCCACGACGGGGTTCAGCGGGCCGATGCGGGCGCGGACCTGGACCTCGCCGGGGGTGGCCTCGATGGAGTAGTGGTGCTGTTCGTCGAGGCGGACGGCGAGGCCGCCGCGGCCTTCGGAGGGGTCGATGAGGGTGCGGGTGCGGGAGTGGGGGTGCTGTTGGCGGCGGCCGGTGAAGATGACGTCCGTGGCGTCGAGGGAGGTGCCTCGGGCGCGGAGGGTGAGCCAGCCGGGGCGGTCCTTGGTGGTGCAGTGGGTGGTGGGGCGGTCGCGGAGGGAGATCCAGTGGGGGGCGAGGTCGGCGAGGTCGAAGTCGTCGTGGGGCGGGTCGAGCCGGAGGAAGGGAGGTGCGGGAGCGTGGGGCGTATCCGAGGTGAACTCGCCTGCGGGGGACGTGAGTTCGCCGACCATCGGCCAGCCGTCCACCCAGTCCACCGGCGCCAGGAACGTCTCTCGCCCCAGGACGTGCCAGCCCGGGGTGCCCCCGCCCGGGCGTACCCCGAGGAACAGCATCCACCACCTGCCGTCGGGCGCCCGGACCAGATCCGCGTGGCCCGTGTTCTGGACCGGCTCGTCGGTGCCCCGGTGCGTGAGGACCGGGTTCGTGGGGCACGGCTCGAAGGGGCCCTCGGGGGCGGGGCCCCGGGCGATGGAGACGGCGTGGCCGCGTTCCGTGCCGCCCTCGGCGATGAGGAGGTACCAGAAGTCGCCGATGCGGTAGAGGTGCGGCGCCTCGGGGGCCTTCGCGCCGGGCGCGCCGGACCAGACGCGGCGGGCGGGGCCGAGCGTCTCGCCGGTGCGGGGGTCGATGCGGTACTGGCTGACGCCGGCGACCGTGCACCAGCAGGTGCCGTCGTCGTCCCAGGCGAGGTCGGGGTCGATGCCGTGGACGCCGGTCAGGAGGACCGGTTCGGACCAGGGCCCCGCCGGGTCGGTGGCGGTGACGAGGAGGTTCCCGTCGCCGCTGACGTTCGTGACGATCAGCCAGAAGCGGCCGTCGTGGTGGCGGAGTGTGGGCGCGTAGATGCCACCGGAGGACGGCGAGTCGAGGGGAAGCCGCAACTGGGTGGGCCGGTCGAGGGCGTTGCCGATCCGGGTCCAGTTCCGCAGGTCCCGGCTGTGGAAGAGCGGTACGCCGGGGAAGTACTCGAAACTGGAGCAGGCGAGGTAGTAGTCGTCACCGACCCGGCAGACGCTGGGGTCGGGGTGAAAGCCGGGGAGGACGGGGTGGGCGACCATGGGGATCACGATCCCTGGGGGCGCCCGGAGTTGGCAAGTGTCGTGGCGAGAATGAGAAAGTTTCGCGCACGAGCACCGGATTACTTTCTCGGCGGCGCCGTACTCTCCCGCACCGTCAGCCGCGTCGCGATCTCCACCCCCACCTGCGGCGCCTCCTCTCCTCGGCCCAGCAACAGCGCCAACTCCGTTGCCGCCACCGCCATTTCGGTCAGCGGCTGGTGGACCGTCGTCAGCGGCGGGTCGACCCACCCGACGACCGGCAGATCGTCGAACCCCACGACGCTCAGGTCCGCCGGAATCCGCAGCCCCGCTTCCCGCGCCGCCTGGTAGACGCCCAGTGCCTGGAGGTCGTTGGCGGTGAAGATCGCCGTGGGCCGGTCGGGCAGCGCCAGCAGCGCGCGGGCGGCTTCGCGGCCGTCCTCGCGGGTGAGCTGCGTGTGGACGACGAGGCCGGGGTCGTCGGGGAGTCCGGCGGCGCGCAGGGCGGAGCGGTGGCCGTCCAGGCGTGCGGCGCAGCAGAGTTGGTCGCGGGGGCCGCCGATCATGGCGATCCGGCGGTGTCCGAGGCCGGTGAGGTGGCGGGTGGCCGCGCGTCCGCCGGACCAGTTGGTGGCGCCGACGAACGGGACGTCGTCCGGGAGTTCGACGATGGGGTCGAAGACGACGAACGGGATGCCCTTGGCGGTGAGCTGGGCGCGTTCCGCCTCGGAGAGCTGGGCCACGGACAGGACGCAGTTGGGGCGCCGGGCGACCGTGTCGTCCCAGCCGGGCGCGGAGTCGTGCAGGCCGAAGCGGGAGACCATGAGGCCGACGCCGTTGCGCCGGGCGACCTCCTCGACGCCGCGGATGATCTCGACCGCCCACATGTCCTTGAGGTCGCGGAAGACGAGTTCGACGACGTTGCTGCGGCCGGCGCCGGCGGGTTTGCGGTAGCGGTACTTGTCGACCAGCGCCTCGACGCGGGCCCGGGTGTCCGCGGAGACTCCGGACTTGCCGTTGATCACCTTGGAGACGGTCGGCACGGAGACGCCGGCCGACTCGGCGATGTAGGCGATGGTGACGGGCCGGGGCGCGTCGGGCACCTGACCGCTCGCGTGATCGGCCGCGCGGTCCGTTGCGTGATCCTCCAAGGTCGCCTTCCTCGTCGTCGTACGGGCATTCTCGCACCGGCTCTGGCCCCTTGTAGATCCCCGTGTTAATTTCTCCGCCGCACAGAGCGAAAGTTTTCCCGCACAGCCAGAGTTTCCTTCGCACCGGCTTCCTGAGCGGCGGCCCACCGGGAGCGGCCCGCGTCCCGGCAGGTCCCGCACCCCCACCGTCCGGAAGGTGCACATGGCGAACTTCCTCCGCCGGCGAACCCTGCCACGGCTCGCGGCCCTCCTGCTGGCGCTCCTCCTGCTCCCCCTGCTGCCGACCACCGCGCACGCCGCCGATCCGCCCCCGCCCGCCTCCGCCGCCGCCCGCGGCGCGGTCGCGGCGATGCAGCCGGGCTGGAACCTCGGCAACACGTACGACGCGATCCCCGACGAGACGTCCTGGGGCAACCCGCCCGTCACCCGGGCCCTTCTCCAGCGGGTCAAGTCGCAGGGGTTCCGCAGCATCAGACTCCCCGTCACCTGGAGCGGCCACCAGGGCGGCGCCCCCGGCTACACCATCGACCCCGTCTGGCTGGGCAAGGTCCGGCAGGTCGTCGACTGGGCGCTCGACGAGAACCTGTACGTCCTGCTGAACATGCACCACGACTCGTGGATGTGGCTCAACACGCTGCCCACCGACCACGACAACGTCCTCGCCCGCTACACCGCGACCTGGACGCAGATCGCCGCCGCGTTCCGTGACCGCTCCCCCAAGCTGGCGTTCGAGAGCGTCAACGAGCCCACGTTCACCGGCACTTCGGGCGACGACCAGAGCTACCGTCTCCTCGCCGAGCTGAACCGCGCCTTCCACACGGCCGTCCGCGCGTCCGGCGGCGGCAACACGGACCGGCTGCTCGTCCTGCCGACCCTCTACACCAACTCCGACCAGGGCCGCCTGGACGCGCTCACCGCCGAACTCACCGCCCTGCGCGACCCGATGATCGCCACCACCATCCACTTCTACGGCTGGTGGCCGTTCAGCGTGAACATCGCCGGGTACACGCGCTTCGACGCGACCTCCGAGCAGGACCTCACCGCTTCGTTCGACCGCGCGTACAACGCGTTCACCGCGCACGGCGTGCCCGTCATCATCGGCGAGTACGCGCTCCTCGCGTACGACCACACCCGGCCCGGGATCATCGAACGCGGCGAGGTGCGCAAGTACTTCGAGTACCTCGGCAACTACGCGCGCGAACGCCGGCTGACGACGATGCTGTGGGACGCGGGCCAGTTCCTGAACCGGGGCACCCTCCAGTGGCGCGACCCCGAGCTCTTCGCCCAGATCAAGTCGAGCTGGACGACCCGCTCGGGCACCGCCTCCACGGATCAGGTCTTCCTCCCCAAGTCGGCCCCGATCGCGGCCCGGACGATCACCCTCAACCCCAACACGACCACCTTCCAGGGCCTGCGCGTCGGTTCCCGCAACCTCCTCCAGGGCCGCGACTACACCCTCTCCGGCAACCAGCTCACGCTCACGGCAACCGCCTTGACGGAACTCGCGGGCAACCGCGCGTACGGCCTCAACGCGACTCTCCAGGCGCGCTTCTCGCGAGGCGTCCCCTGGCGGATCGACATCGTCACGTACGACACCCCGGTGCTCTCCGACTCCTCCGGAAACACCAGCGGCTTGAGCATCCCGACCCAGTTCAACGGCGACCAGCTCGCCACGATGGAGGCCCGCTACGACGACGGCACGAACGCGGGCCCGGCGAACTGGACTCCGTACCAGCAGTGGGACAGCGCCTTCACGGCGTACACCTCCGACTCGGTCAAACTCACCGCCGACTTCGCCAACTCCCTGCGGGACGACGCCCGGGCGACGCTGACGTTCCACTTCTGGAGCGGGGCGACAGTCACGTACCACGTCGTCAGGACGGGTGGGGTGGTGACCGGGACCGCCTAGGGGACGGAGCGCCTGCCCGTGACGCGCCGTCCTCGGGGACGACCTCCACGGAGGACCTCTGTCAGGCGCGGCTTCTTCGAGCGGATGCTCACGACACGGTCCCGCAACCGCCCCGTGGTCGAGAGTTACGCCCCCGGGGGCCTGGGCGTAGGGGATGCCCCAAAAGACGGCGAGGCCGTTCTCCCGGCTTCCTCGGACCGTGCCCGCGGGGGTGCGCACCTTCGCCATCCCCGCGTCGTCGCACCGGGACGGACTGGTGACATTTCCTTCTTCGGAAGGTCTGTCGGACGTCACCCGCAGCCAGCACAATCGGGCCATGACGATCACCGGGGGCGCGGCGCCGCCTCAGCACGACACGCCGTTGGAGCTCGTCCGGGGGGCGCTGACCGGCGGGGTGATCGGGGTGTCGCTGGCCGCGTTCGTCGTCGGGATCGTCATCGGGCGGGTGCCGGTGACCGTGGGGGCGCTGGTCCTGCCGACCGTGTACGGGCTGCTGGTGCTGCTCGCCGGTGCGCCGGCCCGGGCGCGGGAGCGGGCCGTGGCGCCGCGTACGGCGCTCGCGATGATCGAGAGCGTGGAGGCCGTCGGGGGTGAGACGAGCGATGTGCCGGTGAAGTTCGAGGTGACGGTCGCGCCGGACGAGGCGTACGCCTACCGGGTGCGGTTCCGGCAGTCCATCAACCTCGCCGACCTGCCCGACTACCGGCCGCGCGACGTCGTGGTGGTGTCGTATCCGCCGGACGAGCCGTGGAAGGTGCGGATCGTGAAGCGGCCGACGCCGGAGTGGGAGGAGCGGGCGGCGGACGCGCGCCTGGACTCGGTGCCGGGTCCGGTCATGGAGAGCAGTCCGACGAAGGGGTGCGCGACCGGGTTCGTCACGCTGGTCGCGCTGCTGCTGGGGGCGGCGGCCGTGGTGTACGGGTTCCGGGGCGACCTGTTCGACTCCGGCTCCCCCGCGAATCCGTCGGCGTCCTCGTCGTCGTCATCGTCGACCACGTCGATCACGTCGACCGTCACTTCGTCCACCGGGACCGTCGCCCTCGGCCCGAACCAGTCGATGCTCGACCCCGGTGTACTGCGCCGGTCGGTCGAGTCGTTGGATCAGGGGAACCACCGCAGGGCGATCACCGTCGTCGTACAGGAACGGCTGCTGACGGTCGTCTTCTCCCCCGATGACGGTGCCACCGGGTTCGATCCCCGGTCCCTGCCCTTCGACCGCGTCCCCGCGCTGGTCGAGGAGGCCGGGTCCGGGCTCGGCGCGCCGCGCACCTGGCAGCTCACCGCCGACGGTGCCGCGCTCAAGGTCACGGTGACCGGGCGGGGCGGCACGAAGTCGCTGGAGGCGGACGGGGCGGGCAAGGTCGTACGTCGAGGGTGAGGGAGGGCGCATGGAGGTCTACCTCGCGGTGTGGTGCGCGGTGCTGGGGGTGGCCGCGCTGGCCGGGTACGGCAGGTCCCTGTCCGGGATGACCAAGGCGCAGCGCACGGTGCGGGCGCCCGGACGCATCGACCTGGTGCGGCAGCCGAAGCACGGGGGGTCGCGCCGGGACGGGGTGTCCGTGGTCGTCTCCTACGTCGAACCGGAGACCGGGCAGCGGGTCACCGTCACGAACGAGGGCGAGCGCGGCGAGACGATCACGGCGGCGTGGACGGGCCGGGAGATCGAGGTCAGCCATCCGCGCGGCAGGCCGCACGCCTACGAGTTCACCACCACTCCCGTCGACCCCGGCCGGGGGCTGGGCTGGCCGAACTTCGCGGTCTTCCTGATCTACGCCGGGGTCGTGGTGTATCTCGCGGTCGAGTACGCCTGGCCGTGGGCGCTGGTCGGGTTCTGCGGCCCGTGGGCCGTGATCGGCGCGCTCTACCTGCCCGAGAACGTCCGGGAGAGCCGGGTCCGCAAGGAGCGGCTGGCCTCGATGGTCGCCGTGCCGGGGAAGGTGATCGCGGTCCTCAAGGACGTCAGCACGGACTCCGAGGGCGGCACCACGACCACCATCACGCCGGTCGTCGCCTTCACGACCGCCGACGGTACGGCCGTCACGGCGCACTGCCGGTCCGGCATCCCGAAGCCTGCCGACGCGTACGGCCGTGACGTCACCGTCCACCACGACCCCACCGACCCCGCCCGCTTCGTCTTCGACCCCGTGGCCGCACGCCGCTCCGAGAACCGGGAGGTGCCGCTCGTCGTCCTCCTGGTGACGGTGCTGGCGGGAGCGGCGGTGGCGGGGGCGGTCCTGCTGGTCTGAGGTACGTTCACCGGCATGGATCAGGAGCGGCGTTTCGACCACTGTCCCTGGCTGTTCCCCGGCGAGGCCACCGACGAGGAGCGTGCCGCCCAGCGGGAGCGGCAGGCCGGTATCGGCGGGGACACCGTGGTCGGCGAGCGGTGTTACGTCGCCGGCTCGGCGGCTCTCTTCCCGGACCGGCTGCGGCTCGGGGACGACTCGTACATCGCCGCGCACGCCTATGTCACCGGGGAGTTGACGACCGGGACCGACTGCACGGTGAACCCGTACGCGACGGTGCGGGGGACGGTCGTCCTCGGGAACGGCGTACGGATCGGGGCGCATACGTCGCTGCTCGGGTTCAACCACTCCATGGCGCCCGACCGGCCGGTGTTCCAGCAGCCGTTGACCAGCCGGGGGATCACCGTCGGGGACGACGTGTGGATCGGGTCGCACGTGGTCGTGGTGGACGGGGTGTCCATCGGGGACCACTGTGTGATCGGGGCCGGGGCGGTGGTGACGAAGGATCTTCCGGCGTGGACGATGGCGGCGGGGAATCCGGCGCGGCCGTTGCGGGATCGGCGGGAGGTGAAGGCGGTGGCGCGGGGGGGATGCGGAGGCAGTGGCTGTGAAGGCGGGGGTTCCGGGAGCGGCTGTGGCGGGCGTTGTGCGCGCCGACCCGCTCGCCCGGTTCGCCGAGACCGTCCGGGCTCAGGCCGCCGACGTCGTCGGCCGGTGCTGGGACGGTGACCGGTACGTCGACCGGCCCGGGGCCGCGCCCACGCTGCGCGCGCACTGTGACGCCGTCGAGATCGCGGATCTGCTTCTCGGTGCCGTGCCGGAGCAGTTGACGGCCGAGGAGCACGTGAAGCGGCTCGCCGGTGCGCAGGACCCGGGGACGGGGCTCGTGCCGGAGTTCGGTGAGGCGGTGCCGGTGCCCGGGGCCGACGGGTTCATCGGGGACGGTTCCGCGCTGTATCACGTGCTGTCCGTGGGGTACGCGCTCGACCTGCTGGGGTCCGCCTTCCCTCGACCGGTGCGCGGCGTCCGGGACATGACGGCCGGTCAGCTCACCGCACGGCTCGACGCGTTGCCCTGGCGGGACGGCGCGTGGGGCGCCGGGGCGTGGATCGACGCGTGGGCGACGGCCGCGCACTGGAACATACGGCGGCAGGGCGACGTACGTCAGGACAGCGACGTCCGGCGGCCCGGCGGCGTACGACCCGGCACCCTGGAAGCCCTGTTCGGCTGGCTGCTCACCCGGGCCGACCCGTGGACCGGCCTGTGGGGCACCCCCTCCCCCGGCGCCGGACGCCTCCAGGTCGTGAACGGGTACTACCGCCTCACCCGGGGCTCGTTCGCCCAGTTCGGCCTCCCGGTCCCGCACCCCGAGCGGGTCGTGGACGCGGTGCTCGACCACTCCCGCGACCCCCGCCACTTCGGCCCCGGCCGGGACAACGCGTGCAACGTCCTGGACGTCGCGCACCCCCTGTGGCTGTGCGGACGCCAGCTCGACGGATACCGTTCGGCGGACGTACGGGCCTGGGCGGAGCGGCAGCTCGCCGCGCTCCTCCCCCGCTGGCAGGACGGCCGGGGTTTCGCCTTCGCCGCTGGTGAACCGGGCTTGCAAGGTACGGAGATGTGGCTCGCCATCATCTGGTACCTGGCCGACCTCACCGGCCGCGCCGACACCCTCGGCTACCACCCACGCGGCGTCCACCGCCCCGAACCCGCCGGAGCCGTCCGATGAACCGAGAAGCCAAGAACGTACGGCAGGCCTGGGCCCGCGTCACCGAGTGGCTCGACCAGCACGCCCCCAGGAATGCGGCCTCCCTGCGCGCCCCCGCCCGCCCGAAGGAGATCAGCGACGCCGAGGAGTCGCTCGGCGTGAGCTTCCCGCAGGAGCTGTGGACATGGCTGCTGACCAACGACGGCGTCCGCATGGCGAACGGGCATCTCGCCGAGCCGGACGGCCACTTCCTGCCGCACGGCTGGCATCTCCTGTCGGTCGACCAGATCGTCAAGGTCTACCGGACGCGTTCCGGGTACGAGGCGATGGAACCGTCCCCCGACCCGGACCCGGCGGTCCTGACCTGGCACCCCGGCTGGATCCCCTTCGCCGTCGAGACGGACTGGCTCTACGGCAGGTTCCTCGACACCTCGACCGGCGAGGTGGGCGGGTGGAGCGACGGCGACCTGAACAGGTTCGGCGTCCACGACTCGCTGGCCGCCTACTTCGACTCCCTCGCGGACGGGATGCGCGAGTACGGCAAGGTCGAGGACGGCCGCCTCGGGTGGTGACGTCAGCTGTAGAAGTTCTTCTCCCAGCGGTGCTTCGCGAGGATCGCCAACTGCTCGGCGGTCAGCGGGGGTTCGTCGGAGAGCGCCGCGTTGCGCTCGACGTTCGCCAGTGACCGCATCCCGACGATGACCGTGGACACCGCCTGCCCGGCGAGCGCGAACCGCAGGGCGACGGAGGGGAGTTCGGCGGGCTCGATCCCCAACTCGGCGACCAGCGCGTCCACTCGGCTCGCGACCTGTGCCGGACGCTCCTCGCGGAAGTACCAGTTGCGCCAGTCGCCCTCCGGGAAAGTGACACCGGGACGGATCGTGCCGGTGAGCGCGCCCTCGTCCAGGGCGACCCGGACGACGACGCCGACGCCGTACTCCTCGCAGGCGGGCAACAGGGCGTCCGCCGGGGCCTGTTCGAAGATGTTGTGGATGACCTGGACGGTGTCGAGGACGCCGGTGCGCAGGACGGTCAGCACGTTCTCGGGCTGGTGGTCCTTGACGGAGATGCCGAAGTACCGGATCTTTCCCTCGTCCTTGAGCGCGGCGACCGTCTCCAGGAGGTCACCCCGGCCGGTCCACTCGTCCTCCCAGGTGTGGAGCTGGAGCAGGTCGACGTGGTCACGGCCGAGTTCGCGCAGGCTCGTCTCCAGGCTCTCGCGCAGGTGCGCGCCGGGGAAGGTCTCCATGGGGTCGAGTCCGCTGGCCGCGAGGGACACCGGCACCTTCGGACCGACCTTGGTCGCCACGAACACGCTGTCACCGGGGCGCTCCCGCAACGCGCGTCCGACGACGCGTTCGCTGCGGTCGTACGCCCTGGCCGTGTCGATGAAGGTGACGCCCAGATCGAGCGCGCGGTGCAGGGCGCGCACGCCGGAGTCGTCGTCGGCGCCGACCCAGGCGCCCTGGCCCAGCCCCCAGGCGCCGTAGCCGATCTCCGACACGGTCGAGCCGGTGCGGCCGAGTTCGCGGTTGCGCATGTGCTGTCCCGACTTCCTGTACGGCGGTCCTGGTGATCTTCGACGACGGTACCGGCGGCGCGGCCGTTCTGGGAACCCTCGTCACCAGCCGTGCGTGAGGACGTCGTCGAGGGCCGCGACGAACACGTCCGCGTCGTCCCGGGTCAGACAGAGCGGCGGCTTGATCTTCAGCACGCACTGCCGGTCCGACGTCGGCTGCATGATCACGCCGAGTTCACGGAGGCGTTCGCAGATCGCGGCGGTCTCCTCGGTGGCCGGTTCCAGCGTCGTACGGTCGCGGACGAACTCCACGCCGAGGTAGAGCCCGGAGCCGTGGACGGCGCCGATCAGTTCGTGCCGGTCGGCGAGTTGCCGGAGCTGCTCCTTCAAGTACCCGCCGACGTCAAGGGCGTTGGCCTGGAGGCCCTCGTCCCTCATCGCGTCCAGGACCGCGAGGCCGACCACCGAGCTGACGGGGCTGCCGCCCGCCGAGGAGAAGAAGTAGCCCTGCGTGCGGTAGGCGTCGGCGATCTCGCGGCGCGTGACGACCGCGCCGAGGGGGTGCCCGTTGCCCATCGCCTTCGCGACGGTGACGATGTCCGGTACGACGCCCTGCTGTTCGAACCCCCAGAAGTGGGTGCCGAGCCGGCCGTAGCCGACCTGGACCTCGTCGGCGATACAGAGGCCACCGGCCTCGCGGACCGCCTCGTAGACCTGCGCCAGGTAACCGTCGGGGAGGGGCATACCGCCCGCGTTGCCGTAGAAGGGTTCGCAGATGAACGCGCCGGGGCGTACGGCGGCGATGCGCGCGGCGGCCTCCGGGGCGTACCGGTGGGCGTCCTCGCCCCGGTGGCGGCCCCGGTAGGAGTTGGGGGCCGCCACCGTGTGGACCCAACTCGGGCGTGAGGTCAGGGCGTTGGGATTGTCGGCGATCGAGGTGGAGACGGCGTCACTGGCGAACGTCCAGCCGTGGTACGCCTCTTCGACGGCGACGGTGTCCTGTCTGCCGGTTGCCGCCCAGGCGAGCCTCAGCGCCAGGTCGACCGCTTCCGATCCGCTGTTCACGAGGAACACGGTGTCGAGTTCCTCGGGGAGCAACTCCGTGAGGCGTTCGGAGAGTTCGACGACCGAGGCGTAGTGGAAGCGGGAGTTGGTGTTGAGCTTGCGCCACTGCTGGTGGACCGCGTCACTGAGGGCGGGGTGGCCGTGGCCCAGGATGGTGACGTTGTTGAGCATGTCGAGGTAGGGGCGGGCTTCGGTGTCGAAGAGGTGGTGGCGCCAGCCTCGCTCCATGCGGGGCGGGGATGCGTAGTAGTGCTCCTGGACGGGGGCGAAGGCTTGGGTGCGGCGGGTCAGGAGGGGGGTCTCGGGTGGTCCGGGGTGGGGGGTGGCGGTGAGGAGGGGGGTGGGGTCGGGGCACAACTTCAGCCAGGCGGGGGCCAGTTCGGCGGGGGCGAAGCGGGGTGGGCTGGGGCTGTCGGGGTGGGTGCCTTCAGAAAGGGCAGCTTCGGGGAGGGTGCAGAGCTGGATGTGGAGGTGGCGGGAGGCGGTGCCGAGGAGGTCTCCGGCTCCGACCTGGCCCGGTACCCGGTCGACGCCGTCCAGGAAGAGGACGGGACCGTCGCCGGTGAGCCTGACGCCGTCCGCCGTGCGCGTGACCGTGCCCGCCCAGGGCGCCCGCACCTCCAACTCCCCTTCCCCGTACACCTCGACACCGAGCGCGCACGTGTCCCCGCCCGCCCGCGTCAGCCGGAACTCCCCGTGCCGGGTCACAGCCGTCGCGTACCCCTCGGCGAGCCCCGCCTCGATGCCGGGTTCGCGCCAGCGCCCGCTGTGCAGGTCGTCGCTGTGCACGGAGAGGTCGAGCACATGGACGTCGTCCGGCAACCCGGGCAGCAGCCGGTGCCCGCGCACGGCCCCGACCGCCGTACCCCCCGCCAGCAGTGCCGTCATCACCTCCACCGGCACCGACACCGCCGCCTCGAACATCGCCCACTCCCGTTCGAGCGCGTCCGACGCGTACGTGTTCCCCGGGTCCAGCGAGGCGTCGTACTGTCCGCTGACCACCAGCACCCCGGCCCGCAGCACCACGAGCGGCCACAGGACCGCCGACTCGGCGTCGGACAGCGGCCGTTGCGCGCGGAACGCCTCCACGGCGGGCAGCACCGACACCGGCCCCGCGCCATGGTGGTGCAGCACCGACGTACAGGTGACCGCCAGCTCCGACACCGCCCAACCGGGCCCCAGATCACCGAAGTCGATGACCCCGACCGGCATCGGGCGGCCGTCCGCCCCCGTGTCGCAGACGACGTTGTTGTCCGTGAGGTCGCCGTGGATCACCTGCACCGGCAGGCTCCCGGCGTACGGCTCGACCACCGCCCAGGCGGCCCGCGCGGCGGCGGTCACCCGTGCGGCGCGTTCCTGGTCGGCCATGCGCGGGGCCAGCGCCTCGATCACCTCGGCGGCGTACGACAGGTTCCACAGCCGCCCCGCCTCCGGCTCGACCGGCTCGGCGGTGGCCAGCGCCGTCACCACGCGCCCCGCGAGTTCACCGAGCCGGGCGACGACCGGCGGGGCGAGGTAGCGGCTGTCCATGATGGGCTCGCCGGGGACGTATTCGAGGAGCCGGCAGGCGAGTTGCTCCTCCCCCATTGGCAGCCACTGGACGACGTCCCCGTCGGTCCCGGCGCGCGCCCGGGGCAGCCGTACATCGGGCAGCGCCTGCGCGAGCCGCTCGGTCACCGCGCACTGGGCGCGCAGCGCGCCGACCGCCGTCGCCGGGTTCGCGATCTTCAGGACGTACGCGCCGACCCGGTAGTTGCGGTCCTGCTGGCTGCCGAGGTCCTTCAAGTCCCCCTGGACACCGAACCGTTCGGCGAGCAGCGCGGTGACCGTCGACTCGTCGATCACCGGCATGGGCCGGACCAGCCAGTCCTCGTCGGGGAGGGTCATGAAGTGCTCCACTTCTGGGCTCGGCCCGACGACGGGACGCCGGATCGGCGGGTTCCTGTCGAGCCAGTATCAACCGTGATCGGCCGAGGCGGCGGTGCGGAGCCGGGGATCCGGTTCGAAGGCGACGGGCAACCGGCGAGGGCGGGCCCGGTACCGGCGGCGAAGGTCGTTCCCCAGGCCCGGTCGGTGGGCTGTACCGGGGCCGGACAGCCTGCTGAGGGCTGTCGACCGCCCCGGCCTCACACGCCGCGTCCCGCAGCGCGCCGAGGAGTTCCAGCTCCCGTGCGATGGCGGCGCCCTGGTCGTCGTCGAAGAAGTAGGCCACGGGTACGTCGAAGAACTGGGCCAGCGCTTCGATGTGCCGTTTCGTCGGGTTGTCCCGGCGGCCCGTCCTCAACTGCCAGAGGTAGGTGGCGGAGAAGGTCTCCCCGGTCGCCTCCCGGCAGGCGCGGGCGACCTCTTCATGGCTGAACTGCTCGCGGTTGGGGCGCCGCACGATGCGGAAGAGGGCCTCG
Organism: Streptomyces saintjeani; assembly: GCF_055409605.1. Lineage (NCBI taxonomy): Bacteria > Bacillati > Actinomycetota > Actinomycetes > Kitasatosporales > Streptomycetaceae > Streptomyces > Streptomyces saintjeani. The sequence goes on from NZ_CP189624.1 coordinate 478,506, forward strand.
ATCTTCTCGGCGAGGGTCGTCGCGGTGTCGCTCACGTCCTGCCTCCTCAGCCTGTGTGGGTCGCCTGCGCGGGTCGGTCCACGACAGCTGACGCGTCAGTTCCGGTCCCGGGAGTCCGCCGAAACGGCCCAGAACCGCAGGAACAGCGCGAGCGCCCCGGACAGGACCAGCAGCGATACGTTCCAGCCGACGGCGCGGCGGCTCTCGGCGTCGTTCAGCATGACGATGACCACGAGGCCCATGAAGCCCAGCGCCACGTGGAAGCAGATCCGGATGGCCTGCGCGGACCGGCGGCGCAGCCGGTAGAGCAACAGCAGTCTGCCGACCGAGACGTACGGTTCCTCGCCGGTGGGGGGCTGTTCCGCCGCGGAGACCCGTGCGGCTGCCTCGTCCAGCCAGCGGTTCGCCACCGTGGCCGGGTCCTGGAGCGCTTCCGGTGTGGAGGCGGTCAGTTGCTTCGCCTTCAGCCACTCGGCCGCGAAGGCCACCTGCCGTGTCGCGTCCTCGAAGGCCAGCCGACGACGGCCGTCCCGCGACCGGCGCACCCGCCGGTCCTGCGCCAGCAGACTCACCACGCCCGCGACCGCGGTCACGACGGGAACCAGCACAGCGGCGGCGATCGTCACCGCGTCTTGCGCCCTCATCGGCAGACCCCCACGGTGCGTCCTGGTCCGCCAGCATCGCACCCCCGGGCGGGAAGAGGGTACGCAGCCGGAACCACCGCGCCGAGCGCGCGGTCCTCCGCCCGCCGGCACGCCGACCCGGAGACCGCGGACCGGCTACGGTCCCTGGTGTGCGGACGGCGTCGTCGGCGAGCTTCCTCCGGACGGGGACGGCGCTGCGCCGTACCCCGGCCCACCTGTTCGTGTCCGGCGCCGTGGCGCGCCCGTACCGTCCGGGTCGCCCGGTCACCGAGGAGGCCGCCGACCATCGGCAGGAGCCTAAAGCCGCTGCCCATGGCATCGGTGCCGGGGATGGCCTGGTAGTACTGCGGCATCGTGAACAGCACTCCCAACATGGTGAAGTTGATGACCGTGCCGAGTATGGTGCCGGAGTTGAAGCGGGCGGACCTGAACAGGGAGAGGTCGACGAGGGGGGCGGGGGTGCGCCTCTCCCACATCACGAAGGCGACGAGGGCGACGACTCCGGCGGCCGTCGAGGCGAGCACGAGAGCCGCGACAGCCCACCACCGCGTCATCTCTCTCAGAGGCGAACGCCCGGCAGCACCGTCGACCGGTCCCTCAGCGTCCGGGCCGGCCCCGTCGAACTCGCCCGCCGCCTCGGCCGGGAGCCGGCCGGGACCAGCGCCCGGTCCCCTCGACCCGCACGACCATCGCGATATAGCGTTAGTCTTCCAGCCTCGGGACACCGCTCAAGAGGACGGAGACGGAAGCGATGCCGGAAGAGATCACGGCCGCCGGGAAGCTGCGGGCCTCCCACGCCGACCGGGACCACGTGGTGGACGTCCTGCGCATCTCGGCCGGCGACGGCCGCCTCACCTCGGCCGAGTTGGACGAGCGCATCGAACTCGCCCTGTCCGCCCGCACGATGGACGACCTCACCGCCCTCACCGCCGACCTGCCCCCGGTCTCCACGTCCTCCGGCACGGCCGTCGCCGAGGTCAAGGACGTCCTGCGTATCGAGCAGACGTTCAGCAAGGTCGAGCGGGTGGGCCGCTGGGTCGTACCGCGCCGTCTGGAGCTGGCGACGCAGTGGTGCGACGTGACGCTCGACTTCACGCAGGCGGAGATCACTCAGCCCACGCTGCACATCGACATGGCGGTGTACGGCAAGACCCTGACCCTGATCACCCGCCCCGGGATCGTCGTGGACGCGGACGCCCTCCGCGTCCAGCACGCGAAGGTCAAGTACCGCCACCGCGACGACTCCACCCCCACGGCCCTGCGCATCGAACTCACCGGCGACAAGGCATTCGGCCGCGTGGTGATCCGCCCGGCACGGAGGTGGCTGGGGCGCTGAGGTCCGCCGGAGCCGGAGAGGTCCGCGTGTCCCCCGTGTCTCTCCGGCCCCGGCGGATGTCTCCATGGTCGGGGAGAGCGCGCCCGGCGGCCCAGCCGCTTGGACGGTGTTCGAAGAGTGCTGGTCAGCCGTTCGTGAGGTGCGTGCCGAGAGGTGTGGGGAAGTGGTGGGCGTGGGGGCCCTCGCGGCGGGTGGTGATGAGGCCGGCGTCGCGCAGGAGGGTCGTGTGGTGGGAGACGGTGGCCGGGGAGATCTCGGCGCGGCGGGCGAGTTCGGCGCTGGTGACGCCGTGTCCGGCGACGACGGCGCGCAGGACGGCGGCGCGGGTGGGACCGAGGAGCGCGCCGAGCGCGTGCGGGCCGGGCCGGTGGCCGGGGGTCCAGAGCGGGCCGTGGGCGACGGGGTAGAACAGGATGAGCGGCTCTTCGGGGGCGTGCTGGACCGAGACGTCCCGCCCGCCGAACAGGGACGGCACCAGGCGCAGGCCGTGGCCCTTGAGGGGGATGTCGAGGTCGTGGCGGGTGGTGGCGATCTCCAGGACCGGGGGTCTCCAGGTGACCGTGGGGTGCAGGCCGCCGAGCAGCGTGTCGAGGCCCTGGGCGAGCAGGGTGCGGGCCAACGCCGACCTGGTCTCCTCCGCGCGACCGCGCAGATGCGCGGTCATCGGTGCGATCGCCGCCTCGTGCCAGTCCCGTACGGCCCGCGCGACCGTGTCGAGGGCGCGCGGGGACCCGGCGGCCAGGTCGTCGGCCCACGACGGCAGGCGGGCGCCGGTGAGGCGGGCGAAGTCGTCGAGGTCGGCGCGCAGGACCCGTCCGGGCGTGTGCAGCAGCGCGTCCAGGCCCTCGTCGAGGCCCAGGTCACCGGCGGGGGTGAGGAAGTCGGGGATCGCCCGCTTCAGCGTCACCAGCGGGCGCAGCGCGTGGACCGAGCGCGGCACCCGCTGCCGGGCCCAGCGCTGCCAGGGCCCCAGCATCGGTCCCGGCCTGCGCTGTTGGAGGACGCGCAGGCTGGTCACGGTCTCGGTGAGGAGCGCGGGACCGTCCGCGAGGGTCACCCGGAGCAGGTCGTCGTGCGTCAAGTGGATCCGGAAGGCCACCGTTTCCCCTCTCAGGCCATGGCGGGCACACACCAGGTATCCCGGGAGAGGGGGTACGGCCACAAGTGGATCACCGGCCATGTACGGGGCCGGTGCTCGCGCCTGTCCCGTCAGTCGCCCGCGCGCCGCGCGTACGCCTCCGCCAGCAGCAGATACGCCGACGCCGTCCACGTGTACGCCCGGTCCCGCAGCCCCTTCCCCGTCAGCGCGTCGAAGTTCTCCGCGAACCCGTGCGTCTCGCACAGCGCCCGGAACCGCGCGTTGATGTCGTCCGCGAGGCGTTCGTGGCCGGCGCGGCGCAGGCCGTCCTCGACGAGGATCGTGGCCGGTGCCCAGATGGGCCCGCGCCAGTAGCCGTCGGGCAAGTAGTGCGGGGAGTCGGTGAGTTCGGTGGCGAGGCCGTACGGCGTGAGGTGGGCCTTGATGCGGTCGGCGAGGGTGCCGGCGATGTCCGCGGGGAGGTGCTCGCCGAGGGCGATCGGCATGAGGTCGAGGAGTCCGGCGCTGGTCCAGGTGGCGCCGGTGGTGGCGGAGCGGGCGGCGAAGCGGTCGCCGGTCCAGAGCTGGTCGAGGAGGGCCGCCTGGGTCCGGGAGGCCAGCTGCGCCCAGTGGGCCGCGTCGGACGGTCTCTCCAGCTCCCGGGCCAGGTCGGCGAGTTCGTGCAGTTGCAGGATCAGGAACGCGGCGAGGTCGGCGGTGACGACCACCCGCTCGGGGTCGAAGGCCGTCGCGTTGTCCCAGCCGCTGTCGTTGCCGTGCTCGTAGTACGGCAGGTCGGCGCCGGGGGCGCGGCGTGCGGTGAGCCAGAAGCCGGTCCAGCGCTCCAACCGCTCGTAGGCTTCGGTGAGTTCGTCCCGCGTGGGGGGTGTGGCGAGCCGGCGGCGCAGGTGGCCGAACGCCCAGCCGTGGATGGGTGGCTTGACGAAGTTGCGCAGCACCTCGGAGTGCGTGACCGAGTCGGGCAGCGCACCGCTCGCGTCCTGGTGGTCGAAGGGCAGCGCGAACTGGTCCCACGCCAGGGAGGGGCAACCCGGCGCGAGGGCGAGGGCGTTGAAGCAGTGGTCCCAGCTCCACACCTTGTCCATCCAGTGCTTGGACATGAGGACGCCGGGCCGGGTGACGAGCCCGGTGGGCCGTACGGTCGCCGACCACAGGACGTACGCGGCGAGTTCGGCGGCCGGGGTGTCGTCGGAGCGCCAGGGCGCCACGGCGTCGACGAACGACGCGAACGCCTCCCGCGCCCCCCGCACCACGTCGTCGAAGGACGCCGAGGACGTGTACGCCGGACGCGCGGTGTCGATCTCCTCGACGGCGATCTCCCACTCCCCCGCGACGGCGACCCCGCGCTCGGCACCGCCCAGCGCCTGCGCGCCGGTGACGTCGGCGAGGGTGCCGGACAGCACCGTGACGCGGTAGCGCCGCCCGGTCTCGTACGACGTGAAGACGTGGGCGCCGGTCGCCGGGTCGGGGAAGAAGTACGTCCCGCTGAACGGTGTCAGCGTCGGCGCGGCGGCGTAGACGCCGAGGCCCAGGCCGTTCCCGCGCAGCCGCAGCGTGTCCGGCGTCTCGTAGGCGAGTTCGACGCGCCCGCCCGCACCGGCCCAGCTCAGCAGGGCGGGCGTGGCCTCGATACGGGTCTCGGCGCGGGCGCCGGTCGCCGGGTCGAGGGGGACGAGGCGCAGGACGCCGTGCATGCCGTTCTGGTGCGAGACGAGGTGGAGGTCGTCGGCGTACGTCTTCTCCGCGACGACGGGCGACACGTCGAACCAGGAGCCGGAGAAGCTGAACGGAATGTCGTGGACGGAGAAGGCCGGACCGGAGGGGACGGCGGTCATGGGGGGAGACTCGTTTCTGGAGCAGTTTCTGGGGCAGTTTCTGCGGCGCTTCTGGGGCGGGGGGTTTTCAGTCCTTGACCGCACCGGCGGTCACACCGGCGGCGACATAACGCTGAGCGAGGACGAGAATCACGGCGGCGGGGAGCGACGCGACGACCGCGGTGGCCATGACCGCGTTCCATTCCTGGTTGTTGTTGCCGATGTAGTGATAGATCCCGAGCGTGATCGGCTCGTGCGCGCCGCCGTTCACGAGCGTGCTCGCGAACACGAAGTCGGACCAGGACCAGAGGAAAGCGAACAGGGAAACGGTGACCACGGCATTGCGGCTCATCGGCAGCACGACGGACCAGAAAGTCCGCAGTGTCCCGGCCCCGTCGGTCTTCGCGGCCTGGAGCAGTTCCCCGGGAATCCCGGACATGAACGCCGTGAAGATGAGCACCCCGAAGGGAACGGCGAGTGTGGAGTCCGCGACGATCAGCCCGGGCACGGATTGCAGCACCCCGAGTTGCAGATAGATCGCGTAGAACCCCATCGCCATGATGATCCCGGGAATCATCTGCGCGGCCAGCAGCACGAAACTCAGCACGCCCCCGCCCCTGGGCCGCAGCTTGGCGAGCGCGTACCCGGCGGGAGCCGACAGCGCGACGGTCAGGAGCACCGTCCCGAGCCCGATCAGAAGGCTCGTCCCGAGATAGGGCAACTGGTCGTCGAGAACCGTCCGGTATCCGTCGAGCGTGCCGTGCAGCGGCAGCAGGTCCGGCGGGCTCTTGCGCATGTCCTGGTCCCGGGTGAACGAGACGTTGACCATCCAGTAGACCGGAAAGAGCATCACCCCGGTCAGGATCAGCCCGATTCCGGTCTTCCAGCCCTTTCTCATGACATCGCCTGCTTCCGCTGAACTCTCAGATAGACGAACCCGAAGACCAGCGCGGCGGCGACGAGCAGATTCCCGACGGCCGCGCCGGGCCCGAACGCGGGCAGCAGATTGCCGAATCCGAGCTGATAGGACCAGGTCGCGAAAGTGGTGGACGAATCCGCCGGACCGCCCTTGGTCATGATCCAGATGATGTCGAACACCTTGAGCGTGTAGATGAGCCCGAGCAGCAGCGTGATCGCGGAGACCGGCCGCAGCAGGGGAAAGGTGATCGACCAGAACCGCTGCCAGGAATTCGCCCCGTCGAGCGAGGCGGCCTCGTAGAGGTTCGCGGAAATGGACTGGAGCCCGCTGTAGAGCACGACCAGGTTGAACGGGACGCCGATCCAGATGTTCGCGACGATCACCGAGACCAGCGACCAGGACGGCGACGTCAGCCAGTTGACCGAGCCGAGCCCGACGGCCTTCAGCGCGGCGTTGACGATCCCGGAGTCGCTGTTGAGCATCCACGACCAGGTGGACGCGGACACGATGAGCGGCAGCAGCCAGGGGACGAGGAAGAGGGCGCGCAGGGTCGCGGAGAGCCGGAAGTGCTGGTTGAAGAAGACGGCGAGGGCGAGCCCGATGGCGTACTGGAAGACGAGGCTCACGGCGGTGAAGAGGACCGTGTGGACGAGCGCGGGCATGAACGTCGGGTCGTCGAGGACGGTCCGGTAGTTGTCGAGCCCGGTGAAGGGCGCGTCGCCGTTCACGAAGGAGCGGACGGTGTAGTGCCTCAGGCTCAGATCGAGGTTGCGGTAGAGGGGATAGGCGTAGAAGAGGACGAGGTAGAGGGTGACCGGTGTGAGGAAGGCCCACGCCGCCCACTGGGAGGAGCGTGGCCGACGGCGCTGGGTCACCTTCCTCACGGACACCTGGTCCCGGGTCATCTGCAACGTCACTTGACCGCGCCCTGCGCCGAGGACAGCGCGTCCTTGGGCGACTTGGAGCCGCTCAGCGCGGACTGCACGGCCTTCCACAACTGCTCGGAGATCTTCGGGTACTTGGTGCCGAGGTCGTCGCTGGTGCGCCCCTTGGCCGACTTGACGGCGTCGACCCACGGCTTCAGCGCCGGGGTCGCGGCGACCTGCTTGGCCTGGACGGCGGCGGTGGGGGCGACGTAGGAGAGCGCGGAGTCCGTGTCGTACAGGCCCTGTTCACTGGTCAGGCAGGCCGCGAGCTGCTGCGAGGTGGCGTAGCGGCCGGTGTCGTCCTGGACGGGGAGGGTGACGAACTCGCCGCCGGTGGGGGCGGGTGCGGTCGCGGCCGAAGCGCCGGGGATCGGGAGGACGCCGTACTCGAAGCCCGCCTTCTCGGCGTTCGCGAGCTGCCATGTGCCGTTCTCGGCGAAGGCGTAGTCGCCGGTCGCGAACTCCTGCCAGCTCGTGGTCTGGGTGTTGTTGAGGACGGAGTTGGGGGCGTAGCCGTTCTTCAGCCAGTCCTTCCAGAGGGTGAGCGCCGACTCGGCCTGGGGGGAGTCGAGTTGGGTGAGCTGGGCGCCGGATCCCCAGTACCAGGGCAGGAACTGGAAGCTGCCTTCTTCGGTGCCGATCGCGGAGAAGGTGATGCCCTTCTTGCCGGCCTTCTTGACCTTGTCGAGGGCGGCGGTCAGGGAGGGCCAGTCCTTGATGGTGGCGACGTCGACGCCGGCGGCCTTCAGGACGGTCTTGTTGTAGTAGAGGGCGAGGGTGTTGGCGCCGATCGGGGTGCCGTACGTCTTGCCGCCCGACTGTCCGGCGGCGAGGAGGTTCGGGTCGACCTTGGAGGTGTCGAGCTTGTTCTCGGCGGTCGTGGTGAGGACGCCCGCCTCGGCGAGGGTGGAGACGACCGGGTTGTCGACGACGAGGACGTCCGGGGAGTTGCCCTGCTGGGCCGCGAGGAGCGTCTTGTTGGCGAGGTCGCTGGTGTCGAAGCCGGTGCGCTTCACCTTGACGCCGGCCTCGGTGCCGCAGCGGTCGAGGAGCTTCACCCACGCCGAGTCCTTGGCGAACTGGGGGTAGGGGTCCCAGACGGTGTAGGTGCCGCCGCCGTCGGAGCTCTTGCTGTCGTCGCTGCCCGAGCCGGAGGAGCAGGCGGTGGCAGCCGTGGCGACGGCGAGGGTGGTCAACACGGCGGCGGTCAGACGGCGTTGTCTGGAGGAGGTGTTCATCGCGGGCTTCCTTCGGTGAATATCGATGGGTGTGCCTGGCTGCCTGCCGGTGCGGGCGGCTACGGCATCGCCGGGGTGGCGGGCCCGGTGCTGGCCCGCAGCGAGATCGGCGGCGTCAACAGGTGGTGCCGAGGGGGCGTGCCGGGCTGGTCCAGCCGCTCGACCAGCAGGTCGACGGCCCGCCGCCCCATCTCCTCGGCCGGCACGTCCGCCGCCGTGAGCTGCGGCGTCACCGTCTCCGCCCAGCGCGCGGCGACGACCCCGGTGACGGAGAAGTCGCGCGGGACATGGCGCCCGGACTGTGCGAGGCCCCGGTAGATCCCGCCCAGGGACGCCTCGTTGAGCGTGACGAGCCCGGTCGTCGCGGGGTCGTCGTACAGCATCCGCTCCACGCACGCCTGCCCCGCCGCCGCGTCGTCCCCGCAGGTGTACGCCCGTACGGCGAGCCCGCGTTCGGCGGCGGCCTTCGTGAAGCCGTCGAGTCCCCGGTGCGCCGACTCGTAGCCGGCGCGCAGGAGTTGGGAGGGGCGGTTGACCAGGGCGATGCGGCGGTGGCCGAGGTCGGCGAGGTGGTGGACGCAGGCCGCCGCGAGCGCGGTGTGGTCGACGCCGACCCACCAGGTCGTCTCGGGGCGCGCGGTACGGCCGATGGTGACGGCCGGGAAGTCGAGGGCGGCGAGGTGGTCGACCCGGTCGTCCTGGAGGCGGATCTCCATCAGGATGGCGCCGTCGACGCGGCGTTCTCCCAGGAGGCGCTGGAAGGAGCGGTCGCTGTCGACGCCGCTGGGGGACAGCAGGACGTCGTAGTCGTAGGAGGCCGCCGCTTCGACGACGCTGCCGATGAAGTCGAGCTGCATGCCGGTGTAGTGGTCGCCGGCGGGCGGGAAGACCAGGCCGATGGTGTTCGTCCGGCCGTTGGCCAGTGCCCGCGCGCTCGCGTTGGGGCGGTAGCCGAGTTCGTCGATGACGCGCTGGATCTTGCGGCGGGTGTCGTCGGAGACGGGGCGCTTGCCGCTGAGGGCGTACGAGACGGTGCTCCGGGAGACACCGGCCCGGCGGGCGATCTCACCGATGTTCACGGGACTCCTCCGTCTGGGTCGAACCGGTTCGGCGACGGACCGGGAGTTGTCGAACCGGTTCGCGTGAAGTGAAGGTAGGGAGCGGCCGAGCGGGTGTCAACACCTCTGACAGGACTTCGTGGATGCCGGAAACAAGCCTTGTCAGGGGGATTGCCGGGCAGTCGCGCCGGTGCTAGCTTCCCGAACCGGTTCGATGAACTGATCCTTCCGCGCCCCCGACACCCCTGCCCTCTCCGCTCCAGGTCAGTGATGCGAACCGGTTCGACAACCCCAAGGATTGAGGACGCGATCCATGCCATCCCCTGAGAGATCCCCCCGGCGCCGCGCCCCCGCCGCCGTGGCACTCGCCCTCGGCGCGGGCCTCCTGGCCTCGCCCGCCGTACCCGCCCAGGCCGCCGACGCCCCCGCCCCGGTCGCCCACTACACCTTCGACCAGGACGACACCGCCTCCGGCAAGATCACCGACACCTCCGGCAACAACCTCACGGCGACCCTCGTCAACCCGTCGACCGCCCAGTCCGTCACCGGCGCCGACGGCGGCAAGGCCCTCGCCCTGCCCGGCGGCGCGCCCACCTCGACCGGCGCGTACGTCCGCCTGCCCCGCGAAGTCCTCGCCGACGCCGCCGACCTGACGGTCTCGGCCCGCGTGAAGTGGGGCACCGACGCCTCGTCCTGGCAACGCCTCTTCGACCTCGGCACCGACACGTCGACGTACCTGTTCACGACCCCCTCGAACGGCAGCGTGCTGCGCACGGCCGTGACCACGGGCGGCGGTGGCGGCGAGGCGCAGGTCTCCGGGTACGCCCCGCTCCCCGCCGACCAGTGGCGGACCGTCACCGTCACCCTCGACACGGCCGCCGGCCGCGTCACCACCTATCTCGACGGCGTCGCCGTCTCCTCGGCGCCGACCAGCGTCAAGGCGAAGGACCTGCTGGCGAGTTCGGCGACGGCCGCCGGCTACATCGGCAAGTCCTTCTACCCGGACCCGCTCCTCAAGGGCGCGATCGACGACTTCGCTGTCTGGCACACGGCCCTCACGCCCGAACAGGTGGCGGGCCAGATCGGCACACTTCCCACCATGACGCAGCTCTCGCAGACCGCCTTCACCGTCCGTACGACGACCGGCAAGGCCCCGGCGCTCCCGCCCGCCGCCCGCGCCTCCTTCTCCGACGGCTACGACCGCGACGCCCCGATCACCTGGGACGCCGTCCCCGCCGACAAGTACGCCGCCCCCGGCACCTTCACGGTGGCCGGGACCGCCGCCGGGCGCGCCGTCACGGCGACCGTCACGGTCGTACGCGAAGGCCAGTTGACCGTGGACCTCGCCTCGGACACGGGCGCGTTCCACGGCGGCGCCTCGGGGACGCTGTACGGGGTGTACGGCCCGGACGTCCCGACCAACAACCTCATCGAGGGCATGGGCCTGCGGACCGTCTCGACCAAGGCGCAGGACGGGCCCCAGCATCCGGGCGCCGACGCGCTGGAGGTCGTGAAGCCGCTCGCCGACTCCACGGACGGCGACGTCTACATCTACATGACCGACATCCACCGCGGCTTCCCGTACCAGTGGCCCGGTGACACGCCCGGCGAGAAGCTGAAGCTGTACGAGGAGAAGATCGCCAAGCAGGTCGACCAGGTCCTCCGGTTGCCGGAGAAATACCGGGACAACATCGTCTTCGTGCCGTTCAACGAGCCCGAGGGCAACATGTTCGGGACCGGCGAGTGGAGCTACGACAAGGTCAGCTGGCTGACGGACCCCGCCGACTACTTCGCCGCGTGGGACTCCGCGTACAAGCTCATCAAGGGCAGGATGCCGGACGCGCGGATCGCGGGCCCCAACACCAGCGTCCTGTACGACCAGGTGAAGGGGTTCCTCACGCACGCCAAGGCCGCCGGGACGCTGCCCGACGTCGTCACCTGGCACGAGCTGAGCCACCCGGAGGCGGTGCGGCAGAGTGTCGCCAAGTACCGTGCCTGGGAGAAGGAGCTGGGGATCGGGCCGCTGCCCATCAACATCAACGAGTACGCCTTCAACTACCACACCTCGGTGCCCGGGCAGATGATCCAGTGGGTGTCCGCGATCGAGGAGTCCAAGGTCGACGCGGACATCGCGTACTGGAACATCGACGGCAACCTCTCCGACTCCGCCGTGCAGTCCAACCGGGGCAACGGGCAGTGGTGGCTGCTGAACGCGTACGCCTCGATGAGCGGGCACACCGTCGCCGTGAACCCGCCCTTCCCGGGCCAGAACTACACGATGCAGGGTGTCGCCACGCTCGACGCGGCCAAGAAGCAGGCGCGGCTCATCTTCGGCGGGTCGAGCGGCAAGGGGCACATCACGTTCGCCGGCGTTCCGCGCAAGGTGTTCGGCTCCCAAGTCCACGCCTGGGTACGGGAGATCGAGTGGAGCGGGCAGATCGGGGACAACTCCGGGCCGAAGCTGCTCAGTGAGCAGAACCTGAAGGTCGCGGCCGACGGGACGGTCTCCGTCGACTTCGGCGCGCTCAAGGAGTCCTCGGCGTACGAGATCGTCCTCACCCCGGCCGGCAACGCGCGCGGCGTCCAGTCCGCGCCGGTGCGCTGGCAGGGGTCGTACGAGGCGGAGGACGCCGCGCACACGGGTTCGGGCTGGACGAAGAACGGGCCCGAGGGGTCGACGAGCGACGTCTCGAAGTTCTACACGTCCGGCGGGTACGACGTCGGCGGGCTGCGCACCGGCTCCGACGTCACCCTGGACTTCACGGTCGACGTGCCCGAGGACGGCGCGTACGACCTGAGCGTCTTCGCCAACTCCCTCAACACGTACGACAAGGTCCAGGAACAGGGCCCCACGAACGTCTTCCTGCGCGTCGACGGCGCCGCCGAACAGGAGGTGTACCTCCCCCTCGGCTACAAGTGGGTCGTCTGGGACCACACCGACACGAAGGTCCAGCTCACCAAGGGCCGGCACACCCTGACCCTCGCCGCGAAGAGCCTCGACGGCAAGCGCGCGACGAAGGGTGACGCGATCGTCGACCGCCTGACGCTGGCCCTCCCGTCGGCTTCCGCCGACACCCGGGTGTACGAGGGTGAGTTGGCGTGGCTGAGCGGTGGCGCCCGGCCCGTGTACGGGCCCGCGCTCACCGGGTCCGGCGGCGCCCAGGTCGGGCGGGGCCAGACGGCCACGTTCTGGGTCTACTCCCCCGCCGACCGCGAGGCCACGCTCACCGTCGACTCCCTCGGCGGCGCCGGTGCGCGGCTGTCCGTCAACGGCAACGACGTCCTGCGCCTCACCCCGGGCAAGCGGGCCGTCGCGGTGTCCCTCTCCGGGGGCGTCAACAAGGTGACGGTGACCGGGAGTTCGGTCCCGACGCTGGTGGACCGCCTGACGGTGACGTCAACCGAGGGCCGGTTGCCGGTCCGTACGTACGAGGCGCGGGACGCCGTCCTCGCGGGTTCGGCGAACCTCGTCTCCCTGCCGCTCGCGAGCGCGGGAACGGCGATCACCGGAGTCGGCGGCGATCCGGGCAACACCAACACGGCGACGTTCACCGTCACGGCGGACAAGCCCGGCCTGTACGCCCTCCGCATCCGCTACTCCAACCCGGAACAGTCCCCGGCGACCCACTACAACCCCGACCCCCTGACCCGCCACGCGGACCTCTCGATCAACGGCGGCCCCATCCGCCGCGTGACCTTCCCGCACACCTTCCACCAGGACAACTTCTGGGAGTTGACGGTTGCGGTCCAGCTGGAGAAGGGGGCGAACAAGGTGTCCTTCCGCTCGGAGGAACTCCCCAACTTCGACGGAACGACGTACGCCTCGGACACCTTCCCGGGAGTGCTGCTCCGCTCCCGGTACGCGCCGCTGATCGACCGGATCGACGTGGCGCCGTACGCGCGGGAGGTGCACTGACCGAGACTAGACCGCGATGAGTCGCCCTCACCCGCTCCAGGCCCCGGAGCGGGTGAGGGCCGCTACCCGGACGCCTCGCTGCGCTGCCGGACGGCGATCGTGCACAGCCGTTTCGTCGCCCGCGTCAGGCCGACGTACAGATCCCGCTCCCCGCTGACCCGCGCCGCCTCGATCCCCTCGGGGTCGAGGACGATGACGCCGTCGAACTCCAGGCCGCGCGCCTGGGACGCCGGGATCAGGTGGGCCCAGTGGGTGACGCCGGCGGTGTGCAGTTCCTCGGTGCGGGTGTCCGCGCAGATCACGCCGAGCAACTCGCCGGGGTGCTTGGTGTGTTGGTCCTGGAGTTCCGCCAGCAAGGCTGCCGTCAAGTCGTCCGGGGTGGTGGTGAGGGTGCGGGGGATCTCGCCGCTCCGGATGGCGCTACTGGGTTTCTGGCCGGGGGCGATGCGGGTCAGGAGGTCGTGGGTGGTGGCCAGGATCTCGACCGTCGTGCGGTAGCTGACCGTGAGGGTGTGCAGCTCGAAGCGCGAGCCGACGTGCGGGGTCAGCGCCTCGTCCCAGCCACGGGCCGTCGTCGCCGGTCCCGCCTGCGCGAAGTCCCCGACCAGTGTCATCGACCGCGCCGGACACCGCCGCACGACCATCCGCCACTGCATCGCGGTGAGTTCCTGCGCCTCGTCGACGACGACATGTCCGTACGTCCGCGAGGGCGGCCCGTCGACGAGGCTCGCGGCTTCGTCCAGGAGCGGAACGTCCGCGTCGGACCAGGCGGCGCCGGCCGACCCGGCCAGCAACGCCCGCTCCTCGTCGCCGAGTTGAGGCAGCCCCGACGCGAACAGGGCCCGGACGACGACCTCGGCCGTGAGCGTCGGCCACAACTCCTCCACCGCCCGCTCGACTTGGGGATCGTCGAGCAGCCCCTCCCGCACCGCGTCCGCGTCGAACTCGTCGGCGGCGCTGCCGGCGGCCTCCTCGTCGTACCCCAGTTTCCGCAGGTCAGCGGCGGCGGCACGGTCGAGGTCGAGTCCCGTGGCCTCGGCCACCTCGGCGTCGATGCGCTCCAGTGTCTCCAGGGCGTCCCGCTCCAGCGCGTCGGTGACCGCGTCGACGAGGTACTCCTTGAACACCTGCCGGGCGCGATTGTGCCCAAGTCCCGTTCCCACAGCGGCGTTCCGGGCCCGCGCGACCTCCCGCTCCCCGAGCCGCACGCCCTGGACGGCGAACTCGCCGCGCACCGCCTGCCGTTCGCGCACCACCCCGGCCAGCGCGTCCGCCAGCACCGAACTCCCCTTGATCCGCGCCGACTCGGCCGGTTCCGTCCCCGACGGGACGACCCCGGCGAGTTCCTCGCACGTCGCGAGGACGACGTCGTTCTCACCGAGGGAGGGCAGCACCTGGGACACGTAGTCGAGGAACCGGGCGTTGGGCCCGAGGACCAGCACCCCGCGTTCGGCGGCGCGCGGGAACGCGTACAGCGCGTACGCCGCCCGGTGCAGCGCGACGACCGTCTTCCCGGTGCCGGGCCCGCCCTGGACGACGGTGACACCCCGGTGGGGTGAGCGGACGATGGCGTGCTGCTCGGCCTGGAGCGTGGCAACCGCCGTACCCATGCGGCCGGTTCGCCGCGCCTGGAGGACCTCCGTGAGGGGGTTGTCGCCCACGACGTCGTCGGGCGTTGCCTCGGAGCCGTCGAGGAGTTCGTCATTGACGGCGCCGACCGTGCGGCCCTCCAGGCGGAGGTGGCGCCGGCGGCGCAGGCCCATCGGGTCGACGGCGGTGGCCTCGTAGAAGGGCCGGGCCGCCTCCGCGCGCCAGTCGACGAGGAGCGGCAGGTCGAGGTCGTCGGGGTGCAGGCCGAGACGTCCGATGTGCAGGGCGGTGCCGTCGGCGGCGTCGGTCCGGCCGAAGACCATGCCGCTCTCGGCGGCCTCGAAACGCCGGATCTCCCCGGCGAGCCGGGCGGCGGCGAGATCACGCTCGTACACCTCGCGCCCGCCGTCGGCCGGCGCCTTGACGACAGCCGCGAGCTGCGCCCGGACCTGCGCCACCCTCTCGTCGAACAGCCCGTACATGGTCGATACACAAGCCTGCTGCGCCTTCACCTGACGCGCGGGACCGTCGCTGATCTGCGACAACGGGGGGCCTCCTCTGGGTGCGGCTCACCACTATGGGGGTGCGCGCGCACAAAGGTAAGTCTTGATTTACCCGCCGGGCGGATGTCCTCGCCCCCAGCGCGGTCGGTTGAGGCCGACGCGGGTCCAGGTACGGGTGGTCTCGATGCGGGGTCCTGCTGAGTCACGGGTTACGGTCGTGGTGTTCGTCCGTCCTCAGGAGTGCCCCCGTTGCCTTCCTTCTCCGCCCTGGTCACCGGCATGGAACGCCACCAGGTCGCCCTGTACGTCGGGGCGCTGGCCGTCGGTGCTCTCATCGGTCGGGCGGCTCCCGGCGCGGGGCCCGGCCTTGAGCACGCGATCAACCCCGTGCTCGCCGCGCTCCTGTACGTGACGTTCCTCCAGGTGCCCGCCGCCGAACTGGTCCGCTCCGCGCGGGCGGGCCGGTTCCTGGGGGCGGCGCTGGTGGTGAACTTCGTCGTCGTCCCCCTCGTGGTCGCCGCGATGTTCGCGTTCCTCCCCGGTGATCACGCCGTCCGGCTCGGCGTGCTGCTCGTTCTGCTCGCCCCTTGCGTCGACTACGTCATCGTCTTCAGCGGGCTGGCGGGTGGCAGCAGTGAACGGCTTCTCGCCGCTACGCCGTTGCTGCTTCTCGCGCAGATGGTTCTTCTGCCGGGGTACCTGTTCCTCTTCATGGGGCCCGGCCTCTCGGACGTCGTCGATGCCGGGCCCTTTGCCGAGGCGTTCGTCGTGCTGATCGTCGTGCCGCTGGTGCTGGCGTGGCTCACGCAGGCGTGGGGTGCGCGGCGTGTGGCCGGGCGGCGGTTCGCGGAGGGGGCGGGGGTGGCGATGGTGCCGTTGATGGTCGCCGTCCTGCTCACCGTCGTCGCCTCGCAGGTGCCCAAGGTGGATGACGGGTCGGGGCGGTTGGGGGATGTCGCGCGTGTCGTGCCGTTCTACGTCGTCTTCCTGGTCGTGATGCCGTTCGCGGCGTTGGGGGTCGTGCGGCTGTTTCGGCTGGGGGCTCGGGATGGGCGGGCGATCGTGTTCACGGGGGCTACGCGGAATTCGCTGGTCGTGTTGCCGTTGGCGTTGGCTCTGCCGGAGGGGTTGGCTGTGGCGGGGGTGGTTGTGGTGACGCAGACGTTGGTGGAGGTGGTGGGGATGGTGATGTATGTGCGGGTGGTGCCTCGGCTGTTGCCCTGAGGTGGGGGGCCTTGAGGTGGGGGGCGGGCGCTTCAGCGATCCCGTGGACAGCCTCGCCGAGGCATGTGGGGCGACGAGCAGCTCGTCCCGCACGAGGGGGTGGACCTCGCGACCACACCGCACATCAACACCCTCCCGACCGAAGACGGAACGCACAACGCCGACTTCACAGCCGACCTGTACGTCATCACCACCCCGCACCGCGTACGCCTGAGCACCGGCCCCAGCCTGGAACTCCACGGTCACCCCTGATGACACGACCGGACGTCGCGTAGGACAGCCGCCCCTTCCACCTGCCGAAGCATGCGCTCGAACGCCCACACCACAAGCCCGAGCCCGCTGAACACCGCCCCCAGCACACAGACGGCGCCCCAGCCCCCGACCGCGTACAAAGAGGTCGCGGCGAGCGCGCCGGCGCCGCTGCCGATCGAGTAGAAGACCATGTATCCCCCGATCACCCTGCTGCCCGCGTCCGGATGCGACGCGTAGATCAACGTCTGGTTGGTGACGTGCACCGCCTGCACAGCCAGATCGAGAAGCACCACCCCAACGGCCAAGGCCCACAAGGAACTTCGGGTGAAGGCCAACGGCAGCCACGAGACGACGAGCAGCGCCAGCGCGATGCCCGTGGTCCACCGGGACAGCCCGCGATCGTTCAACCGCCCCGCGACTCCGGCCGCCAGTGCACCCACGACCCCGACCAGCCCCAACGCCCCGACCGCGCTGTGCGGCAGGGAGCTGAGCGGGAGCGCGAGGCTGCTCCACAGGGTGCTGAAGGCGGCGAAGATCAGCAGCCCGTACATCGCGCGGACCCGCAGCAGCCGTTCCCGCGCGAACAGGGAAACCGTGGAGCGCAGCAGCTGTCCGTACGGCAGGCCCGGAGCGTCATCGCCGCCCGGCAGTACCCGGTACAGCACCAGGGCGAGCACGGCGACGCACCCCGCCGAGGCGGCGTACACGGACCGCCACCCCGCGAGATCGGCCATGACACCGGACACCGTACGGGCGAGCAGAATCCCGACGACCACTCCGCCGGTGACCAGCCCGACGACCCGGCCACGCCCATCGGCGGGAGCCAGTGACGCCGCGAAGGCCACCAACGTCTGTGTCACCACGGCGAGCAGCCCCGTCGCGGCCATCCCGACGAGCAGGACCAGCGCCGTACGCGCCGTGGCCACCACCCCCAACGCCACGACGAGCAAGGCCAGTTGCCCCACGATCAGCCGCCGCCGGTCGGTCACGTCGCCCAGCGGCACGAGGAAGAACAGCCCGAGCGCGTACCCGACATGCGTGAGGGTCACGACGCTCCCGATCAGCCCCGGGCCCATGTCGAGTTCGCCGCCCATGGTCACCAACAGCGGCTGCGAGAAGTAGACGTTGGCGACGGAGGCTCCGCAGGCGACAGCGAACAGCAGGACGATGCGGCGGGACAGCACGAAGGCGCGCTTCTCCACGGTGTCTGACATCTGGCTCCCAAGGCTTGGTTTCAACTTGCAACCGATGGGGACGATAGCCATCACTGGTAGCATGTTGCAACCACCTGGAGAGCGAGGGACGACATGGTCACCAGAACCCGGTTCGACGACAGCGACTGCCCCGTCGCCCGTTCCGTCGACGCGATCGGCGACTGGTGGTCCCTGCTGGTCGTCCGCGACGCCTTCGACGGGAGTCGGCGCTTCGGTGAGTTTCAGCGCAGTCTCGGGGTCGCGAAGAACATCCTCACCGCCCGCCTGCGGGCTCTCGTCGCCGGTGGTGTTCTCGAAAGTGTTCCGGCGTCGGACGGGAGCGCCTATCGGGAGTACGTCCTGACTCCCAAGGGCAGGGACCTGTTTCCGGTGATCGTGGCGCTGCGGCAGTGGGGCGAGCAGCACTTCTTCGAACCCGGCGAGCCGCACTCGGAGTTGCTGGACAGGCGGCACGAACAGCCCTTGCGCCCGCTGGAGGTGCTCTCGGCGGACGGACGGCGGCTGGACTCCGAGGACACCGCCGTCCGTAAGGTTTCCTGAGCCGGTGGGGTCAGAAGCGGCCGGTGATCTTTGTCGGGGTCACGCGGACGATGACGCGGTCGCCGTCCTGCTTCGATGCCGGGTTGAACGTGGCGTAGTCCTGGCCGGTGTATTTGAGGGAGAGTTCGTTGGGGAGGTCCCGGTCGGGGTCGGGAGTGACGGTGGCGGTGCCTCGGATCTCCGCGTAGGTGTACGGGTTCTCCGGGGGGTTGATCATGATGGTGACCCGGGGGTCGCGGGCCAGGTTCTTGCCCTGGGCGCGGTCCGCGGTCGTGGAGAAGACGAGGTCGTCGCCGTCTCGTTTGATCCAGACGACGGTCAAGTGGGGGTGGCCGCTGGCCGTGAGGGTCGCGACGGTGGCGAAGACCTTGGTGTCGTCGAGGTGTTGCTTCAGGGCGTCGGAAAGTTCTGCTGCCATGGTTCGGGGTCCTTTGTGAGAACGCTCGGTCTGTTCAGGGAACGCGGCGGCGCCGTGGAATCATCCGGTGAGCCAGGTTCTGATGCGGTCGGATTGTGCGCGGATCCGGGGGAGGGCGTTCGTGGGAGCGCCTTCGAGCCTCGACTGGAGCGCGGTGCTCTCGTCGAGCGTGCGGAGGGCGTCGTCGTGGCGGCCGAGGGTGCCGTACAGGACGGCGAGGTTGTTGAGGGTGACGGCGTGATCGGCCGAGGCACGTCCGTCGTAGCCGCGTACGGCTGACAAGAACGCGTCCAGGGCCTCTTCCCTGCGGCCCAGTTCACTCAGCCGGTTACCGAGGGTCGTGGACGCCCTGGCCAGGTCCCCGTAGGTCCCGACCACGACAGCTGCTTCGGCCGCCGCGAGGGCTTCCTCTCTCCGGCCCACCGCCGCCAGGCAGTTGGACAGGTTGTTGAGGACCATCGCGAGACCGGGGCCACCGCCCGTCGCCTCGTACGCCTCCCTCGCCTCGAAAGAGGCGGCGAGACTCTCCTCGGCGCGGCCCGACTCCCCGAGCCGTACGGACAGGTTGTTGAGGGCGGCGCCCAGACCGGCTGCGTACTCCTGCGGAGCCTCTGCGGCCAACTCGCGGCAGACGCGCACGGCTTCCTCGGCCTGAGCGAGTGATTCCTCGTGCTGTCCCAGGTTCGCCAGACGGTTGGAGAACGTCATTAGGCGGCCTACCAGATTCGGCCCGAGGATCAGCAGGTCCTCCCGGGCCAGTGGCTCCATCCGCAGGAGGTCATCGAACACGAGGTCAAGGTCCGTCGTGTCAGCGCTAGTCGGTCCATCCACTGCGGAGGTGAACGCCTCCACCAACTCCCTTGCGGACGGTCTGTCCGCAGGCTGGTGCTCCAGGCAGTGCTGGAGTGTCACGAGGAGCACCGGATCGATTCGAGAGGCCAAGCCGGCCCTGGGGTACTCCCAACTCCCGGCGAGAAATGCCAGGAGCAGCGCACCGGCGGCGTACACATCGCTTTCGGGAGAGACCTCACCCCCGCCCAAGTAGGTCTCGGTGAGCGGCAGTAGGTCACGGTGCGGGCTGTCGGCCCCGTCCACGGTCGCGGTCATCCACCCGATCAGCCGGGCACCGTCATCGGTCAGAAGTACCGCCCTCGGCGCGATGGAGCCGTGCACGAGGCCGAGTTCGTGGGCGCGGGTGAGGGCCAGGGAGAGAGTCAGGCCGATCCGCAGGAAGACGTCCTGGGGGACCACTCCCCCATGGCTCGCGAGGACGTCGCGCAGGTTGGGCGCGGGCACGCCCGCCCGCTCCATCAACTCCGAGGCGATCCAGGGGAGTTCGTCAATGTTGTCAGCCTGCACATCCAGCAAGGCGGGCGCATGGATGCCACCCATCCTGCGCAGACACTCCGCCTCCGTCCGCACCAGCTCCACCGCAGCCGCCGGATCATCCGCGTACAACGACACAGGCGCCCGCACCGTGACCAGGTTTCCGTCCCGCCCCTGCGCCAGGTACATCGTGATGTGCGGCCACCCCCGGGTACTACGCCACAACAGCCGGAACCAGCCGAGCCGTTGAGGATCGTCCGGCGACAACGGACTCCATCCCGGCGGCGCCGGATCCCCCTCCCCGCCCGACACCCCGAGCCGCACGAGGAGTTGCTCCCGCAGCCACCCGAACGACCGCCCCGTGTCGTCCACGACAGCCGTCCCGTCCGGATGCCCCACCCACGCCGGAAACACCGGCGACCGCCCCACCGCATCCTCGATGTCCCGGGCCACCGCATCGGCCGTACGCAGCAACTCCCCCGCCGACACCGCACTGAGCAGCGCCCGCCGATCCTCCCCCGAGAAGTCGAACCGCCGGTGCTGCGGCAGCCGTTCGGATGCGTCGACCTCGTGCATGAGCCCTCCGAGGAACACCTCCATGAGGTGTCCGGCGTCGGTAGGCGCACCAAGTGCCGTCTGCACCAGCCGCATCACCGGCGGCGTGACCGGAGCGACGGCCGCGACATGTGCCGCGAGCCGGTACGCCTCGGCGGACGCGGCCTCCCGGAAACGCAGGACGGCGTCACCCTCCGGCACCTCAACCACCGTACGGATCGCATCAGTTCGCCCCTCCCACAGCGAGAGGAGTGCCGTACTCCCCGGCGATGCGAGGAGCCGCGACCACGCGCCGACGGCCTGTGGGGTCGGTGTGAGGACGGGTACGGGGACGGAGTCGAAGTGGGTGAGGCCGAGCGGCAGGTCGGGGTCGGCCGCCTGCCAGTCATGGGTGGGCCCGCCGCGCCGGTGGGACGTGACCTGCGCGGGCCGTACGTCGATCCCCGTACCCGCCCAGAGCCGCCCCGGCAGCGCGTGGACGATCGCGACGGGCCCGCAGCGCCCCCACCGGTCCAGCACCCCGCGCATCCCGCCGTCCCGCCAGCCGGAACCCACCCCGTCGCTGATGACGAGGACGAGCGTGTTCCCGCCCGGATCGCACAGGGCCTTGGGCGAGAGGTCGCGCCCTCTCCGGTAGGGGCTGGTGCGCAGGACGGGGACGGCGGCGCGGGTGTCGAGTCCGTAGACGCGTACGTCGCGGAAGGCGCCCGCGCGTTCCATGAGCCGGCGGACGTCGGACGCGAGCCGCTGCCACAGCACCATGGACACGCCGTCGTCGATGACGAGGGCGAGGGAGAGCCAGCGGGTGCGGGCCGGGCGGGTGACGGTCTCGGGGATGCCGGTGTCGGCGATGGCGGCGACCGTGCGGGCGAGGTCGAGTTCGGGGCGGCGGCGGTCGGGGAAGCGCTGGCGCAGGGGGCGCAGGGCTTTGCCGAGGTGGAGTTGGCCGGTGGGGCGGGGTTCGGGGGTGCGGACGGGGAGCGCGAGGGACGGGGTCGTGGCGCTGGTGGGCGCCTTCGGGGTGTCGTCCGTGGCGGTGATGGGGCGCGCGGGTTCCTTCGGCGGCAGGGGCGGCGCCGTCGGGGTGGGGCGTGGGGTGGGTGCCGGGGGTTCCTCCGGGACCGGGACCGGGACCGGGGGTGTCTCGGGTACGCCGGTGGCGCGGGCCAGCGGCGTGGGGCCCCGGCGCATCGCGAGCCACAGGGCGTCGAGGAGTTCCTCGTGGGACAGCTCGGCCCCGCTCTCGGCGAGGATCTTCGTCACGCGGGAGAGCATGGCGTCACACGGCTCCGCCGAGGCGGTGCAGTACGGCGTCCAGGAGGGCGCCCGCGTCGAGGTGGACGCCGCCCTTGCGCAGGAAGACGGCGTTCAGGAGCTGGTCGGTGGCGAGTTCGCCGGTGGCGCGGCGGCCGAGGAACTCGCGCAGGAGGTCGTCCACGCCGTCGAGGGCATCGGGGCCGAGGTGCGCGGCGACGATCTGCCGGAGCCGTTGTTCGTCGGGGTCGGGGAGGTCGAGGCGTACGCAGCGGCGCAGGAAGGCGGGCGGGAAGTCGCGTTCGCCGTTGCTGGTGATGACGACGACGGGGAACTCGGCGCAGCGGACGCGGCCCTTGGTGACGGGCGCGGTCTCGTCGGGGTCGTCGGTCAGGACGTGCACGGGGGCGTCGTCGTCGCGCAGGCGGCTGAGTTCGGGGATCGCGAACTCGCCTTCCTCGAAGACGGTGAGGAGGTCGTTGGGGAGGTCGACGTCGCCCTTGTCGAGTTCGTCGATGAGCAGGACGCGGGGGCGGGTGCGCGGAATGAGGGCGCTGCCGAGGGGGCCGAGGCGGAGGTACTGGCCGATGTCGGGCTCGGCGTCGCGGCGCAGGGTCGCCTCACGCAGGCGGCCGACGGCGTCGTACTGGTACAGGGCGTCCTGGAGGGTGGAGCGGCTGTTGACGGGCCACTGGAGGACGCGGCCGAGACCGAGTTCGTGGGCGACGGCGTGGGCGAGGGAGGACTTGCCGGTGCCGGGCTGGCCGGTGACGAGGAGGGGGCGGCGGAGGTGGAGGGCGGCGTTGACGACGTCGGCGGCGTCGTCGTCGATGAGGTAGGGGCGGGGGGTTTCGGTGCCGGGTCCGGGGCGGTCGAAGCGGCGCCAGGGCGGGGCGGCGGGGAAGGGGGTGTCGCGGGGTTCGCCGTCGCCGTGGAAGAGGCGCCAGTCGGTGGTCATGACGCGTTGGTTCCTCTCGCGGGGTCCGCCAGCAGCAGCGACTCGCTCCTCGGGTGACGCTCTTCCGGCTCCCAGACGAGCGAGGGCCGCGCCCGGCGCTCTCCCCGTCGGGCGGCCGTGTCGCTCCTGAAGTGCCGTACGCGTTCGGGGAGTCCGTCCAGATCGCCTGCGGGCGCGAGGCCGACCAGCCGTACGGCGTCCTCGTGGCCGCTCGCGTCCCGGTCCCACAGGACGACCGGGGCGCCGAGGGCGAGGGTGGCGAGGAGCCAGGGTTTGCGCTGGTCGGCGGGGCCGTGGAGGACGACGCGGGCGGTGTCGCGGTGGTCGGTGCGCAGGAGGTGGACGAGGCGGTGCACGCTGTCGCACGCGGGGTCGACGACGAGGGTGACCTGTCGCCCGTGCCTCCACCGGCGCTTCTGGTCGTCCTCGCCGCGCTTGCGGAACTCGGGGCAGCTGAGGGAGACGCGGTAGTCCGCGCCGATCGGGCGGGCGGGGAGGATGTCGTCGACCGCGCCGGGCACCCATTCGTCGACGGCCCGCTGAAGCCCGTCCCGGTCGACCTCGACCGTCACCCACGGCACGGTGTCCCCCTGCCCGGGTTCCTCACGTACGGCGAAGACCGCCTCGCTCAGGCAACTCGCCACTTCCTGCGGGGTCTTGGACACCGACTCCACCTCCTTCAGCACCCGGTGCGTCCCGTCGTCCCGGACGAGCAGGATCCGGCACCGGTACCGCTCCTCCCCCGCCGCTTCGTCACGCTCCAGGCTCATCACGACCCGCGACACGGGGGACGCGGGTCGCTTCGCCCACCGCTCGGCGTCCGCGCGGTGCTCGGCCAGTACGTCCTGGTGGATACCGAGGCGGTCGGCGACCGCTTTCGACCAGGCACGGAGGCCGTCGCACTGTTCGGTGGCCGCCGCGATGTACTCGACGACCTTCAGCAGCGCGGGAGCGCCCTTGTCGGACAGGCCCTCCAACTCCGCGATTGCGTCGGCGAGTTGGGCCTCGTCCAGGCGCGGCTGGTTGAGGGCCTCGGGGAGCACGGCATAACGCAGCGCCTCGCGGGCCGCTCGGGGTATCAGGGTCGGTTCGTCGTCGCGGCTGCCGCGGAGGAGGGTGAGCAGGTCGTCGTACTCGTTCAGGGAGAGGAGGGCGCCGTGGCCGAGGGTTCTGGTCGTGGTCAGGAGGGTGGTGAGGGCGGTGCGGTTCGTCGCGTTCTGCGCGAGGGTTTCGGAGAGGGTCGCGAGGGCGCGGGGGTGAGTGAGGGCGAGGGTGACGAGGTCTGCCGCGCACGGGTCGTATCCGGCGGTGTCGTAGCCGAGTTGGTGGGCCAGCTCCTTGCCGTGTTCGGTGCGGGTCGTCGCGTCCGGCAGCAGGGGGCGGAGCAGTCTCTCCAACTCCCTTTCGGTGGAGGTACGTTCAACGCCGGGCTCCGCCTTGGGCAACGGGGCGCCGATCGGGGCCAGTTGGGGACAGGCGCCGATGTGGGCCGTGAACGTGTCGTCCGTCGCGAAGGAGGAGACGGGTACGGCGATGAGTCGGCGCGCCCCGTATGCCTGGTCCTCCTCGGTGACGACGCACACGAGGTGGCCGCCGCAGAAGATCGCGGCGCCCGAGGCTCCTCCCCACGCGTTGCCGCCGACGCGGGGAGCGGGGGCCGGGGTCTGGTCCAGGACGTAGCGGTCCTTGCCGCCGGAGAGGACGGGGAGAAAGCCACGGAGGTGTTCGGGGGCGCGGAGCTGGCCGTTCCTGGACGCCCAGGGATAGCCGAGGCCCTCGTACGGGAGGGGGGCGCGGCCTTCGGGGCGGCCCCAGCGGACGGGGTCCGGGAGGTCGATCTCCTCGGCGAGTCGGAGGAGGGCGATGTCCAGGCCGGAGGGGTGTTCCCAGAGGAGTTGTGCTGAGGTCCTGATCTGCTCGCCGTCGCATTCGTGGCCGACGTACACCTTGATCTTCGGCCAGAACTGGGCTGTGGCCCGGTCGACGAGTACGTGACGTGCCGTCAACACCAGCCGTGGGGCGATCAGATACCCGGAACCGACGGTGTGACGCTCCGCGTCCCCGCTGCGGATCAGGGCAAGTCTGCGCGGGTCCATCTCAGTCCTCGTCCGGTGACCCGGTCTCGTCGTCCCCGACCTCGGGGCTGGTGCCGCCTGCGGCTCGGTCCTTGACGGAGAGTTTGAGGGTCAACTTGTGGGTACGGACGGAGGCTTGCTCCCCACCGCCGCCGACGGCCACTACGCCGAAGCTGAGCTTGCCGTCGCCCTTGGCGGACTTGCGCAGCTCCAACTGGAGCTCCAGCTGGGCTTCTTCGACACCGAAGGCGAACTGCTGGTTGACGCCGAGGCGTTGGGCTTCGTACAGCTCTTGGCGCAGCTCTTCTATGGCTGCGGCCAGGCCGATCGTCGACATTTGGTGCGCCCCCCGGTCAAAAACAGTGCGTTGTCGGTACGTTACAGCGCTGGCGGATCGGTCGTGGAAGAATCCGGGCGGGGGTGATCGCCACATGCTGCAAGAGGCGTCTGCCGAGGAGTTCAGCAATTTACTGTGGCGGGCCGTCGACAAGCTGCGGGGGTCTGTCGATGCCGCTCAGTACAAGGAGTTGGTGCTCGGGCTGGTCTTCCTGAGGCACGCCACCAGCGCCTTCGACAAACGTCAGAGGGAACTCACCGAGACGCTGTTCAGGAGAGGTGTCCCCGAAGAGCAGGCAGCCGAGCTGCTGGAAGACCCTGCCGAGTACCAGATCTGGGTGCCGCAGGAAGCGAGTTGGTCCTGGATCGAGGCCAACGCCAGGAACGAGAACACGGGCAGATTCCTCGGTGCGGCGATGGATGCGATCATGCAGGCCAATCCCTCCTTGGCCGGTGTCCTCCCGAAGGTCTTCTACCGCGCCGGCATCGACCAGGACCAACTGGCCAGCCTGCTCGGCCTCTTCCAGCACACCTCGTACGATCCGGCATGGGGCGGCGCAGCCTACGAGTACATGCTCGACGCCTTCGCACGCATGGAAGGCAAACGAGGCGGCGAATTCCACACCCCGCAGTCCGTGACCCGGCTCATCCTGGACATGCTGGAGCCGTACCAGGGGCGGGTGTACGACCCGGTGTGCGGCTCAGCCAACATGCTCGTCCAGGCAGCCGCGTTCCAGGGCAACCGTTCCTCCGTATACGGCCAGGAAGTCAACGAGCGCACCTGGCGCCTGGCCAGGATGAACCTCCTCGTCCACGGCATCGACGGCGACTTGTCCGACCGCTGGGCCGACACCCTCACCACCGACCAACACCCAAGCCTCCAGGCCGACTTCGTACTGGCCCACCCCCCGTTCAACATCAAGGACCGGCCCCGAGACGCATCCGACCCCCGCTGGATGTACGGCGTCCCCCCGGCCAGTAACGCGAACTACGCCTGGCTCCAGCACGTGATCTCGAAGCTGGCCCCCGCCGGAACCGCCGCAGTCATCCTGGCCAACGGTTCCCTGCACTCACGCAACAAGGCCGAGGCCGAGATCCGCCGAGCCATGGTGGAAGCCGACGTCGTCTCCTGCATCGTCGCCCTCCCACCCCGCCTCTTCCTCTCGACGGACATCCCGGCCTGCCTCTGGATCCTCGACAAGGACAAGTCGTCCCGCCGCAACCAGATCCTGTTCATCGACGCTCACGAAATGGGCGAGAGAGTCCGCAAGGCCGAACGCGTACTGACGGACGCCGACCTCGCGAACATCTCCGGTGCCTACCACGCCTGGCGCGGATCATCGCAGCCGTACGAGAACCAGCCCGAGTTCTGCCACTCGGCCTCCCTCGAAGCCGTACGCGACAACGACTACGCCCTGGTCCCCGGCCACTACGTAACCCCGGCCCCGCCCCCACCGAACCTCATGCAGGACCTCTACGCCATCTTCGACGGCTACGACTTCCCCCCTCAAAGCACCGCCGACACCACCCCGTCGAACGAATCGGCGATCACCAGCGCCCCAGACTCCAGCAACTGATCAGCCGTAGCCACCCCGTACGAAACCCCGACAGAGGCCATCCCGGCAGCGGATGCCATCTCGATGTCCCCCACCGCGTCCCCGACGACAACACACCGCTCGGCAGGCAGCGCCAGCTTCTCCGCGACATACAACGCCATATCGGGCGCCGGCTTCCCCCGCCCCACCGAATCATGCCCGGCGACGACAGCGAACCGATCGAGAATCCCCGTAGCCCGCAGCGTCCGCACAGCCGCCTCATGCGTCTTGGACGTGGCAATGGCCAACGTATGCCCGAGATCCAGCAACTTGCTGAGCCCCTCGGCAACCCCGGGATACAGCATCCGCTCCCGCTGCTCCTCAAGATGCTCCCCGAACCCGGCCCGATAAGCGGCCATGGCCTCGGCCACCTGGGGATGATCCACCGGCAGTTCGAGCAACCCGGCGAAGTTCTGGTCGAGCGGCTTCCCCACGGTGGCCCGCACGGCGGCCTCGTCCACCGAGCGACCCAACTCCCGCAGCACCTTCACGGTGATGGAAACGATCGCCCCGGGAGTATCCGCGAGCGTCCCGTCGAGGTCGAAGACGATCCCCTGGTATCGCACCACGTCAGCGCTCCTCTCGCGTAGCCGCCAGCGCGACGGCGAACTCGCCCGCGACCCGGGCCGTGGACAACAACACCGCACGGGTGGCGGCGGCGCTGCGCCCGGCCGTGACGGACGTGAGCGCCCGCATCAGGAACGGGCTGATCGCGTTTCCCCGCACGCCGGCCGCATCGGCCTCGGCCAGCGCGGCGGCGATCGCGGCCTCGATCTCGTCCCCGTCAAGAGCGTCCTGCTCGTCGATGGGAGCCGTCAACAACACGGACCGGTCCCCGTTGACCTCCCAGTGCAGCCAGGTGGCCCGAGCCGCGACCGCGAGATCGTCGACCCGGCTCACCGGAACGTCGGACTCGCGGACGTAGAACGCGGGCAGGGTCCCGGTCCGGTACCCGAGAACAGGTACCCCCGCGGTCTCCAAGTACTCGGCGGTGAGCCCGAGATCGAGGATGGACTTGGCCCCGGCGCACACCACGGCGACCCGGCTCCGGGTGAACTGCTGAAGGTCCGCGGACACGTCGAACGTCTCCTGGGCCCGCCGGTGCACCCCGCCGATCCCGGCGGTGGAGAACACCCCGATCCCGGCGCGGGCGGCGGGAACGACCGTACCGGCAACGGTGGTTGCGCCGAGCCCGCCACCGGCGAGGACGGCCCCGAGGTCCCGGGCGCTGACCTTCGGCACCCCCTTGCTGGAGGCGAACCGCTCGATGAGGTCGGCGTCCATGCCGACGACGAACTTCCCGTCGACGATCCCGATGGTCGCGGGAACGGCCCCCCGGTCCCGCACCGCCTTCTCGATCTCCAGCCCGAGTTCCGTATTGGCGGGATAGGCAGGCCCGTTGACGATGAGCGAGGACTCCAGCGCGACGACGGGACGGTGCTCGTCGAGGGCGGCACGCACCTCTTCACTGACGGCGAGAAGCGAATCCATGGGGCCGGCTGCCTTTCCGTGGGCGTCGATACGCCGCACACCCTGCCGGTCGGCGCGAGGAGTCCGCATCACGTGAAGACGTGATGTCCGCAGGGCGCGCGGCGGGGAGGATGGGTCAGGAGTCGGACTCGTGCTGGAGGGCGTGCCGCACGAGCTGGACCCGGCTGCGGATGGCCAGCTTCGCGTAGACGTGCCGCAGATGCGTGTCCACGGTGTGCGGCGAGACGACGAGCCGCTCGGCGACGGCGCGATTGCTGAGGCCGGTGGCGACGAGCCGGGCCACCCGCAGCTCCGCACAGGTGAGGCTGTGCCAGCCGGTGACCGGACGCGTCCGGGAGGTTTCGGTCGGTGACATGCGAGCGAGCCTCACGCAGTCCGGCTGGACGGGTCAACGCCGGTCGCCAGAGATCGTCAGGTGCCCGGGAAGTGTGTCAGGTCGAGGCTCGCCGGGATCACGCGTGAGCAGCAGCGCGAGCAGCGCGACGAGGCAGCACCCGGTCATGCCGGTGAAGAGCGGTACGGCGGTGTCGTCGCCGCCCAGCCCGATGAGCGGCGCGGCGACCGCCCCGAGGACGCCCTGGAGGGTGCCGAGGACGGCGGAGCCGGTACCGGCGGCGTACGGAACGCGTTCGATCGCCAGCGCCGTCGCCGTACCGAAGACCTGCCCGAGGCCGAGGAACGTGACGGCGATCAGCCCGAGGGCGAGGACGCGGTCGAGGTGGCCGCTGAGGGTGACCAGGAGCGCGGCGGCGCTGGCGGCGAACATGGTGAACAGGCCGATTTTCAGGAGCAGTCGGGGTGGGTAGTGGCCGACGAGTCTCGTGTTGGCGGTGCTGGAGAGGGTCGCGGTGAGGGCGCCGAGAGAGAAGGCGACGGACGCCTGTCCGACGGTGAGGCCGAGGACGTTCTGGAGAAGGAACGCCGAGCCGGAGATGTACGAGAAGAGGGCGCCGCAGGCGAAGACGAAGGCCAGCGTGTAGCCGACGTACACGCGGTCGGCGAGGACGGAGCGCGCGGTCTGGAGGGTGGCCGCGACCCCGCCCGCGCGGCGGCGCTCCGCCGGGAGGCTCTCGGGGATGAAGAACAGCGCGGCGATCAGCATCAGCAGGGTGATCGCGGCGAGGGCCCAGAAGACGCCGCGCCAGCCTCCGGCGTGGGTGACGACGGCGCCGCCGGCGAGGGGGGCGACGATCGGGGCGATGCCGCCGAGGGCGATCAGGACGCCGAACAGCTTCGCCGCGACGGCGC
Organism: Streptomyces saintjeani; assembly: GCF_055409605.1. Lineage (NCBI taxonomy): Bacteria > Bacillati > Actinomycetota > Actinomycetes > Kitasatosporales > Streptomycetaceae > Streptomyces > Streptomyces saintjeani. The sequence continues at coordinate 508,035 of NZ_CP189624.1, forward strand.
CGGTCGCGACGTCGGAGACGACCGCGCGGCCCACGACGAGCCCGGCGGCGCCGCTGAAGCCGGTGACGAAGCGCAGGGCGATGAGGGTGGCGAGGTTCGGGGAGAGTGCGCACAGGGCGGTGGCGAGCGCGCACACCGCCGCGCCGACGAGGATGGGTCGGCGGCGGCCGTGCCGGTCGGAGAGGGGGCCGAAGACGAGTTGGCCCGCCGCCTGGCCCAGCAGGAAGGCGGTGAGGGTGAGTTGGACGCCGGAGGCGTCGGTGCCGAGGTCGTCGGCCATCTTCGGGAAGGCCGGGAGGTACATGTCCGTGGCGAGCGGCATACCGAAGGAGAGGAGGGCGAGGGTCGCGGTGAGGAGGGCGGCGGGCCGGGGTGGCGAGGACATCTCGGGCTCCAGGCAGGTTCGTGAGGAGTGGCGTACGTCGTGAACAGCTCGTCGTGGATAGCTATAGATATATAAGCATTGTTAGAGTGGGCGCATGGACGCGAAGGCCGACGCCGAACTCCTGCGCGAGGCGCGGGACTTGGCCCCTGTGCTGCACACCCTGGGGCGCGTCCTGCGCCTGCGCGGCACCGCCGAGGCCGGGCTCCCCGCACTGCCCCCGGCCGAACTGGACGTGCTCCGCCAGCTCCTGGACTCCCCCGGCAGCGGAGTCGGCGTGCTCGCGCAGGAGTTGGGGATGCACGCGAGCAACGTCAGTACGACCGTGCGCGGACTGGTCGCGCGGGGGCTGGTGCGCCGGGAGCCGGACCCGGCGGACCGGCGTGCCGTACGGCTCTTCCCGACCATGGCGGCTGTCCAGGGCATGGCGATGATCGAGCAGGAGTGGGCGCGGCTGTTCGCGGAGTCCCTGGGGGCGCTGACGCCCGGCGAGCGGGCGGCGCTGTCGGGGGCGGCCCCCGCGCTGCGCTCGCTCGCCGGGTCGTTGAGGGCCTGTGTCACATCCCCGGCCGGATAGCGCGCGTCGTCTGGTGCGTGCGATCGCAAGGCGCCGGAGCGCCCGCGTGGCGGAGTCACGTGGGCGGTTCGGCAACGCGGCGAGCGTGCGTGCCAGGCGGCGGGCGCCCGGCCGGGGATGTGACACAGGCCCTCAGGGCCCGCCGTACGGACGACGGGCCCCGGCCGGTCACAGCTCGACGCGTACCCCGTACGACCTGACCCAGCGGTCGAACTCGACGAGCCGTTCCAGGACCGCCCGTGCGCTCCAGGGGCCGCCCATCGCGTAGCTGCCGTCGGGGGCGTCCAGCAGGCGGCGGATCTCCTCGCGGGAGGCGAGGAGCAGGACGGGTGCGCCGTCGTCGGCGATGACCGTCTCCAGGCGCTCGCGCAGCGCCTGTTCGTAGCCCTTGTCCTGGGTGGACGGGTAGGGGGTCTTCTTGCGGTCGAGGACCGACTCCGGGAGGACTCCGCGCATCGCGGCGCGCAGGAGGCTCTTCTCGCGGCCGTCGAAACTCTTCATCGCCCAGGGGACGTTGTAGACGTACTCGACGAGCCGGTGGTCGGTGAAGGGGACGCGTACTTCGAGGGCGGTGGCCATCGAGATGCGGTCCTTGCGGTCGAGGAGGAAGTTCTCCCAGCGGGTGAGGTTGAGGTACGTCAACTCCCGCATACGCGCCTCGTGTCCGCTCTCCCCGGCGAGCCGGGGCACCTCCTCCAGGGCCTCGGTGTAGCGCTGTTTGACGTACTCGGTCAGCCCGAGCCTGCTCCACAGGCCCAGCGTGCGCAGCGCCCCCATGCCGCCCGCCTTCTCGAAGGGGTGGTGCCAGGGGAAGGTGTCGGCCTCGACGGCGGCCGGGTCGTGGAACCAGGTGTAGCCGCCGAAGAGTTCGTCCGCCGCCTCACCGGACAGGGCGACGGTCATGCGCTCCTTCAGCGCCCGGCACAGCAGCAGGAGGGAGTACTCCATGTCGCCGGTGGAGACGGGCAGGTCCTGGGCGCGCAGGACCTGTTCGCGTACGTCGTCGTCGAGGACGTCGGCGTTGTCGAGTTCGACGATGACGTGCTCGGCGCCGACGTGCCGGGCGACCTCGACGGCGAACGGGGTGTCGGGGTCGGTCCATTGGACGTTCGCCTCGAACTGTTCGCCGAGTCCCTTGTAGTCGACGGAGAACGCGAGGACGGGCTTGTCACTGGAGCGGGTCGCGAGCGCGGTGACGGCGCTGGAGTCGAGGCCGCCGGACAGGAGCGTGCCCACGGGGACGTCGGCGACGAGCTGGCTCGCGACGATCTCCTCAAGGAGCGCACGGACGTGGGCGATGGTCGTGTCGAGGTCGTCGGTGTGCTCGTGCGCGGCGAGGCGCCAGTAGCGGACCTCCTCGCTCCCGGAGCGCGTGAACCGCAGCACCGTACCCGGCAGGACCTCCCGCATCCCCTTGAACACGGCGTGGCCCGGCGTCTTCACGATGCCGAAGACCTCCCGCAGGCCCTCGGCGTCCACGACGGCCTCGGTGTCGGGGTGCGCGAGGATCGCCTTGGGTTCGGAGCCGAAGATCACACCGTCCGCAGTGGGCCAGTAGTAGAGGGGTTTGACGCCCATCCGGTCGCGGACCAGGAGGAGTTCCTCGGTGCGCGGGTCCCACAGGGCGAGGGCGTAGATGCCGGTCAGGCGCTCGGCGAAGCCGACTCCCCACTCCTCGTAGGCCCGTAGGACCACCTCGGTGTCGGAGTCGGTCCGGAAGGCGTGCCCGAGCGCCCTCAACTCCTCGCGCAGTTCTTGGTAGTTGTACGTCTCGCCGGTGTACGTGAGGACCGGTCCGGCCTCCGCCTCCATCGGCTGCCGGCCGCCTTCGAGGTCGATGACGGCCAGCCTCCGGTGGGCCAGCAGCGCACGGGGTGAGGTCCACACCCCGTGCGAGTCCGGCCCCCGGCACTCCAGTGTGCCGTTCATGGCCTCGGCGACAGCTGTGTCCCCGCTCAGATCACGCTCGTACCCGATCCAACCGGCAAGTCCGCACACGGCGAACCCCTCTCCTCGTCAGGACATCCGCCCGAGCCTGCCGAGGCGGGAGGGGAAGGGGCAATGCGGTGATCACGACTCCGTCAGGTGGACAGGGTTCACCAGGTCACGGGCAGCTGCTCCACGCCGTGCACCGCGCGTCCGGCGAACGCGAACTCCTCCGGTTCCTTAGCCAGTTTCAGACCCGGCAGGCGCTCGAACAGCATCGGCAGCGCGATCTGGAGTTCCGCGCGGGCCAGGGACTGGCCGAGGCAGTGGTGCAGGCCGTGACCGAAGGCGAGGTGTCGGTCCAGTTCGCGGGTGAGGTCGAAGGTGTCGGGGTTCTCGAAGACCGCGGGGTCGCGGTTGGCCGCCTGGAGGGCCACGACGACGCCCTCACCGGCGCGGATGGTGACCCCGGCGATCTCGACGTCCTCGGTGGCGATCCGCCGCATGCCGATGTGGACGATCGTCAGGTAGCGCAGGAGTTCCTCGATCGCGCCGGGTACGAGGCTGTCGTCGGCCCGCAGCGCGGCGAGCTGGTCGGGGTGGCGCAGGAGGGCGATCGTCCCCAGCGAGAGCATGCTGGCCGTCGTCTCGTGCCCGGCGATGAGGACCTGTACGAGGAGCCCGGCGGCTTCGGCCGCGGTGGCCTCGCCGGTGGCGACGCGCTCGGTGGCGAGGCGGCTCATCAGGTCGTCGGCGGGGTCGCCGGCCTTCACCGCGAGGAGTTCCTGGAGGTAGCCGAAGAGGGCGCCCCAGCCGGCGCGCATCGCCTCGGGGCCGGCCGAGACCGTGGCGAACGCGGCGGCCTGGCGGTGGATGAACTCCCGGTCGGAGTACGGGACTCCGAGGAGTTCGCAGATCACCAGGAGCGGCAGCGGGAGGGTGAAGTGTTCGACGAGGTCCGCCGAACGCCCTTGTGCCTCAAGGCCGTCGACGAGTTCGGCGGTGATCCGCCCGATCGCCGGGCGGAGTTGCTCCACCCGGCGGAACGTGAACTCGGGTATCAGCATGCGGCGCAGCCGGGTGTGGTCCGGCGGGTCCATCGCGAACAGCTGGCCCGGGGTGCGCGGGGGCGTCGTCGGCTGGAGCCCCGGGAAACCGGGCCGGAAGTTCTCGGAGCTGAACCGGGCGTCGCTGAGGACGGCTCGCGCGTCGTCGTACCGGGTGACCAGCCACGGGTTCAGGTCGCCCCAGAGGGTGATGCGGTCCAGGGGGCGTTCGGTGATCCAGCTCCGGTACTCGGCGGCGGGGTCGAGGAGGGGGCGTTCGGCGGGGAGCGAGGGCGGAGTGGGGGGGCATGTGAGCACTCTTTCCGTCGTTCGTTCAGGACGTCTCCGGCGCGCCCGGCTCTGCCGCGAAGCGGACGAGTTTCACCAGGTCAGACAGGGAAACCGTGATCGAGCCGGGCCTGCTGGGATCGTAGGCGAGTTACTTCACCTTTCACACACTTCTCGACCACCACGCACGTGAAGAAATCATGTGGGTCGGTCACTTCACGGTTTGTCGCTGTTTGTACGTGCTTCAGTGCACCAGGAGGTCGATCACCCCCGTCAGGCTTTCCTCCCCGCCGCCCTCCGCGAGCCGGCGGCGCATCAACGCGAAGTACGGGGCGAGCAGTTCGGTGCTGACGCCTTGCTGTTCGGCGGTGTTCAGGAAGGTCGGCGTACCGGCCGTCTGCATGGCGAGGGACGAGACGACGCCCTCGGTGTAGTCGCCGGTCCGCAGCTGGTCGGCGGTCTGGTGCACCGACGGGGCCATCGCCGTGAGCCAGTCGGCGAGCAGCGGGGCGAGCGACGTGGGGTCGATGCCCTCCTTGCGGATCAGGGCGAAGGCGTGCGCGGCCCCGGCGAACATGCCGTACATCGCGCTGAGCAGCGCCACGTCGTACAGGGCCGCGAAACCCGCGTCGTCGCCGACGTACGTGGTGGCGACCGGGGCGGCCAGGGTCTCCCGGTGCTGCTCGAACAGCTCCCGCGAGCCGCTGTAGAAGACGTATCCGCCGGCTTCGGGTACGCCGATCATCGGGGGGACGGCCATGATCCCGCCGTCCAGGTAGCGGGCGCCGCGCTCGCGGGCCCACTGCGCGCGGGCGCGGGCCTGGGCGGGGGTGCCGGTGGTCAGGTTCACCAGGTCGCGGCCCGTCAAGTCGGTGTCGGACAGCGCCTTTTCGACCGTGGCGTCGTCCAACAGGCAGACGACGACCAGGGAGTTCGCGGCGACCGCCTCGGCGGCGGTGTCGGCGACCCGTGCGCCGTCGGCCGCGAGGGCGGTGGTGCGGGACGGGGTGCGGTTCCAGACGGTGAGCGGGTGACCAGCGGCGAGCCAGGCGCGGGCCAGTTCGGTACCCATCGCGCCGAGGCCGAGCAGGGTCACGGGCGTCTTCTCAACTGCGTTGCTTGTCATGCCGATTAGGCTCGTCGCGGGCCCGGTGGTGATCAAGTACGCACTTCGGAGTGGGTGGTTACCCCGGGGTGAGTGAGCACGTCGGAAGGGTACGGAATGACGACGGTGAACCGGCCGGGCGGACCGGACGGACACGCCTGCGGCATCGACACGGCCATGGAGGTGATCGGCGGCAAGTGGAAGGTGCTGATCCTGTGGGCCCTCCACGAACACCCCTGCCGCCGCTTCGGTGAGCTGCGGCGTCTGCTGCCGGGGGTCACCGAGAAGGTCCTCGCCTCCCATCTGCGGGAGATGGAGACGGACGGGGTGGTGCTGCGCGTCTCGTACGACGAGGTGCCGCCTCGGGTCGAGTACTCGTTGACCGAGGACGGGGTACGGCTGAACGAGGCGCTGGCACCGCTGGCCGCGTGGGGGCGGGGGCGGGCCGAGGTGGGGGGCTGATCGCCCGGCCGCCGTTCAGCCTCGCGCTTCCCGGCGTCACTTCCTCAGCGCCGACAGCGGCCTGGCGATGTCCTCCAACGACCGGCGTTCGGCCGCGATCGCCAGCGCCACGGCCACCAGGCCCGCCGCGCACATCAGGCCCGCGCCGATCGAGAAGGCCGGCACCGTGTCGGCCACGCGGACCGTTTCCGTGAGGTCCGCGAGCCCTCAAGCCCGTCGAGCACCCACACGGTCCCGAGCCCGATCACGACGGTCCGGTGCCACCGCGACCAGGGCAGCCGGCTCCTCCGGGCCGGAACTCATCTGCGGGCGAGCCGGCCCGCGAGGGTGTCGGCGAACTCCTGTGCCCGGTCCAGCTGCGTGCGCAGGTCCGCGACCCGGTGCTGCGCGGCCCGTTCGACGCCCCGGATGCGGTCGAGGAGGCGGGCGCGTTCGCGGGGCAGGAGGTGGACGCCGGAGTCCAGGCGGTCCATGGCCTCCAGGAGGGCCCGCGTCTCGTCCAGGGTGAAGCCGAGGGGTGCCATGCGGCGGATGACCATGAGGCGGGCCACGTCGGACTCGGTGTAGAGGCAAAAGCCGCCCTGGGAGCGGGCGGAGGGGGTGACGAGACCGGCGTCCTCGTAGGTGCGGATCGTGCGCAGCGACAGTTCGGTGCGTGCGGCGACCTCGCCGATCTGCATGTGCTCGCTGCTCACGCGGGGTGTGCCCCTCTCTCTGTCCGTGCCGTACGGCGCTCTTTCATAGCGCGTCGCCGAATCCGCCCGCACATTTCCCGCCACCACGGGCACCCGGCGCCGTACGCGTTCCCGGCCGGCCGAAAGGTTCACCCCATCTCCCCGCTTCGACCTGCCGATTCACACATGGACCGAGCTGCGACACCCTAAACCCGATCTTCGCTAAGGATCTCGAAACAGTTCGGACACGAGCCCATAACACTGGCAGGTCGGCGGACATACAACTCCGAGTCCGGGCAGGCGCCCCGGCACGACGAAAACGTTTGCTCGATCAGAGGACCACTTGATGCTCAGCCAGACCGTCCTGACCCGCCGCCGGCTCCTCGGCCTTGCCTCGGCCGGTGCCCTCGCGGGGGTCGCCGCGTGCAGCAAGACCGAGAGCGGGGGCGCGAGCGACGCGGATCTGCTCGCGAGCCTCAGGAAGCGGGGGTACGTCAAAGTCGCATACGCGAACGAGGCGCCGTACGGATTCGAGGAGGGCGGCGACCTCAAGGGGGAGGCGCCCGCGCTGCACGCCGAGGTGTTCAAGGCGCTCGGCGTACCGGAGCTGCGGCCGGTGTTCTCGGAGTGGGACGGGCTGATCCCGGGTCTGCTGGCGGGGAAGTACGAGGTGATCAGCGCCGGCATGGCGATCCTCCCCGACCGCTGCGAGAAGGCCGCCTTCTCGGAGCCGGAGTTCATCTCGCCGACCGCGATGATGGTCCCGGCGGGGAACCCGAAGAAGCTCACCGACCTGGAGTCGGCGAAGCGGGCCGGGGTCACCCTCGGGGTGATGTCGGGAGCCGCCGAGAAGGGGTACGTGGAGGCGGCCGGGATCTCGTCCGGCAAGGTCAAGACGCTCACGAAGCCGCAGGACGGCGCGGACGCCGTGAAGAACGGGCGGATCGACGCCTTCGTCCTCACCGGCATCTCGCTGCGCTGGCTGGCGAGGACGAACAAGGGCCTGTCGGTCACCGAGCCGTTCGTGCCGATGGTCGGCGGGGTCAAGCAGTACAGCCCGGGCGGCGCCGTCTTCCGCAAGAGCGCGACCTCCCTGCGGAACGCCTTCGACACCGAGCTGAAGAAGGTCACTTCGGACCGCGCCCGGTACGTGAAGCTGCTCTCCCCGTACGGATTCACCGCCGCCGAACTCCCGCCCGCGAACCTGACGACCGCGCAGTTGTGCGCCGCGTGACGCGGAGGCACGGCCATGGGTGACTTCCTGTCCGTCTTCTTCTCCGAACTCCCCTCTGTCGGCTCGGGGTTGTGGGTGACCGTCGAGGCGACCGCGCTGGGCGCGCTGCTCGCCGTCGCCGTCGCGTTCGCGTGCGGCCTGGCCGCCGAGGCCCGCCCGCGCGCCCTGCGCTGGACGTCGCGGATCGTCGTCGAGTTCTTCCGGGGCACGTCCCTGTACATCCAGCTCTTCTGGCTGTACTACGCGTTCCCGCTGCTGACGGGGTACGAGTTCGGCCCGCTGGTCTGCGGGGTCCTCGCGTTCGGCCTGAACTACGGGGCGTACGGCTCCGAGGTCGTCCGGGGCGCGCTCGCCGCCGTGCCCGGCCCGCAGCGTGAGGCCGCCGTGGCGCTCAACTTCACTCCCTTGCAACGGCTTTACCGCATCGTGCTGCCGCAGGCGTGGCCGCAGATGATCCCGCCGTTCACGAACCTCCTCATCCAGATGCTGAAGGCGACGCCGCTGCTGTGGCTGATCTCGGTGGCGGATCTGACGACGGTGGTCCAGACGCTGCGTGACCGTACCGGCGAGACGGTGCCCGCGTATCTGACGCTGCTGGTCCTGTACTTCGCGCTGGCGTGGCTGCTGACGGCCGGGATGCGGGTGCTGGAGCGGCACGCCGCCGCGCGCCTCGGACGGACCTCGATGGTCATGACCGGAGGCCGCCCGTGAACTACCCATGGAACTGGGAAGCCGCCCGCGAGGCGCTCCCCCTGCTGCTCGAAGGCTTCAGGACCACTGTCCTGGCAACGGTGTTGGGCACTCTCGTCGCCGCCGTCCTCGGCCTCGCGCCGGCGATCGGCGGGCGTGCGCCGAGCCGCCTGGTGACCTTTCCCTTGAAGGCGGTGCTGGAGTTCGTGCGCTCCACCCCGCTGCTGGTCCAACTCGTGGGCGCGTACGCGGTGTTCACCTCCGTCCCGCCGCTGACGATCGGTGTCGCGGTGCTCGGCGTCCACTACTCCGCGTACCTCGCCGAGGTGTACCGCGCCGGCATCGACGCCGTACCGAAGGGCCAGTGGGAGGCCGCGCGGGCCCTGTCGCTGTCGCCGTCGCGGACCTGGCGGGACGTCGTCCTGCCGCAGGCGGTCCGTACGGTGCTGCCCGCGCTCGGCAACTACGCGATCGCCATGTTCAAGGAGACCCCGTTCCTCGCCGTGATCACGGTGTCGGAGATGGTCGCGCGGGCCCGCGAGTACGGCGCCGACCACTTCGCCTACCCCGAAGCCTTCACCCTCGCCGGACTGGTCTTCCTGCTGGCGAGCTACCCCACCTCGCTCGCCCTGCGGAAACTGGAGCAACGCCTTGGCCACTGACATCGCACCCCATCCCCAGAACAGTCCTGTGACCGTGCCGCCGATGATCCGCTTCGAACGGGTCGTCAAGCGCTACGGCGAGCACACCGTCCTCGACGAGCTGGACTTCCGTGTCGAACGCGGCCGGCACATCACGCTGATCGGCCCGTCCGGCTCCGGCAAGACCACCATCCTGCGGCTGCTGATGACGCTGGAGCGGGTGTCGGACGGCGTGATCTGGGTGGACGGCGAACCGCTGTCGCACCGGCGCGCGGACGACGGCTCCCTGAAGCCCGCCGACGAGAAGCACCTGCGGCAGGTCCGGCGCCGGATCGGCATGGTGTTCCAGCACTTCAACCTGTTCCCGCACATGAACGTCCTGCGCAACATCACCGAGGCCCCCGTACGCGCTCTCGGCCGGCCCAAGGAGGAGGCCGAGGCGCGGGCGCGGGAACTCCTCGACATGGTCGGCCTCGCGGACAAGGCGCTGGAGCATCCGACGCGGCTGTCCGGCGGGCAGCAGCAGCGCGTCGCCATCGCGCGGGCGCTCGCGATGGAGCCGGAGATCCTCCTGCTCGACGAGGTGACCTCGGCGCTGGACCCCGAACTCGTCTCCGGCGTCCTCGACCTGCTGCGGGAGATCGCGGCCACGACCGACATCACGCTGCTGTGCGTCACCCACGAGATGGGGTTCGCGCGGGACGTCTCCGACGAGGTCCTGATGTTCGACGCGGGGCAGGTCGTGGAGGCGGGAAGCCCCGAGCAGCTCTTCAACGCGCCGAGTCACCGCCGCACGCGGGAATTCCTGAGCGCCGTGCTGTGAACTCCCGTACTTCGGCGCGCGGTCCGCCGGACCGCTCCCCCGCACGTGCCCCCGTTCCCGACCCTAGGGACTCATGCCCTTCCAGCCTGCCCTGACCATCGACCGACCGACCGTGGACGACGGTGCCGCGCTGTGGCGCATCGCCCGTGACTCCCGGGTTCTCGACCTCAACTCCCCCTACAGTTACCTCCTTTGGTGCCGTGACTTCGCGGACACCTCGGCCGTCGCGCGGCACGAGGGCGAACCGGTCGCGTTCGTCACCGGCTATCTGCGGCCCGACCGGCCCGGCACCCTCTTCGTCTGGCAGATCGCCGTGGACGACACCCATCAGGGCCGGGGCCTCGCCGGTGCCCTGCTCGACGCGCTGACCGTACGGGTCGCCGCGTCCCGCGTGGAGACCACCATCACGCCGGACAACTCTGCCTCGCGCGCGCTCTTCGCGTCGTACGCGGCGCGCCACGGGGCCGGTGTCGAGGAGACCGTCCTCTTCGACGACGAGCTGTTTCCCGGCGACGGGCACGAGCCCGAGGTGCTGCACCGCATCGGCCCCCTTCGCTGAACCACCCCCCCACCTTTGTCTGGAGTACCCGCATGACCACCATCGAGACGCCCATGAGCACGTTCGAACTGCTGGAGTCCGAGGTCCGCAGCTACTGCCGGGGCTGGCCCGTCGTCTTCGACCAGGCCCGGGGCAGCCGGCTGTGGTCCGAGGACGGCCGCCGCTACCTGGACTTCTTCGCCGGTGCCGGTTCCCTCAACTACGGCCACAACAACCCCGTACTCAAACGCGCGCTGCTCGACTACCTGGAGAACGACGGCATCACGCACGGCCTGGACATGGCGACCACCGCCAAACGGGCCTTTCTCGAAAGCTTCCACGACCTCGTCCTCAAGCCGCGCGGCCTGCCGTACAAGGTGATGTTCCCGGGGCCGACGGGGACCAACGCGGTCGAGTCCGCGCTGAAGCTGGCGCGCAAGGCGAAGGGGCGGGAGTCCGTCGTCTCGTTCACCAACGCCTTCCACGGGATGACGCTGGGGTCGCTCGCGGTCACCGGGAACGCGTTCAAGCGGGCCGGGGCCGGGATTCCGCTGGTCCACGGCACACCGATGCCGTTCGACGACTACCTCGACGGGCAGGTCCCGGACTTCCTGTGGTTCGAGCGGCTCCTCGCGGACACCGGGTCCGGGCTGAACCATCCGGCGGCCGTCATCGTCGAGACCGTGCAGGGGGAGGGCGGGATCAACGTCGCCCGGCCCGAGTGGCTGCGCGGGCTCGCGACGCTGTGCGAGCGGCACGACATGCTGCTCATCGTCGACGACATCCAGATGGGGTGCGGTCGTACGGGGTCCTTCTTCTCCTTCGAGGAGGCGGGGATCACGCCGGACATCGTCACCGTGTCGAAGTCCATCAGCGGGTACGGGCTGCCGATGGCGCTCACCCTGTTCAAGCCCGAACTCGACCTGTGGGAGCCGGGTGAGCACAACGGGACGTTCCGGGGGAACAACCCGGCGTTCGTGACGGCGACCGCCGCGCTGCACGCGTACTGGGCCGACAAGGAGACGGAGTTGCGTACGGCGCTCCTCGGTGAACAGGTCGAGCAGCGGCTGCTCGCGCTGTGCGCGGAGAACGCCGGGGCGTCCTGCCGGGGGCGGGGGCTGGTGTGGGGGGTCGAGTTCGAGGACCCGGAGCGGGCGTCCGAGGTGTGTGCGCGGGCCTTCGAGCGGGGGCTGCTGCTGGAGACGTCGGGGCCGCAGGGGGAGGTCGTGAAGCTGCTGCCGGCGTTGACGGTGAGTGAGGCGGAGCTGGACGAGGGGCTGGACATTCTCGAACGGGCTGTGCGGGCGTCGGGCTGAGCGGAGGCGCGGGCGCGGGGCAGGCGCCCCGGCGCCCCAGCACACCGGCACACCGGCACACCGGCACGGCATACAAAAAGATTGGCGTAAAAATGATCATCAGATCTCTCGCGGAGATCGAGAACACCGACCGTCACGTCCGGTCCGCGTCGGGCACCTGGGAGAGCAAACGCATCGTCCTCGCCCGCGAGAAGGTCGGGTTCTCGCTGCACGAGACGGTGCTGTACGCCGGGACCGAGACCAGCATGTGGTACGCGAACCACGTCGAGGCGGTCCTGTGCGTCGAGGGCGAGGCGGAACTCACCGACGACGAGACCGGCCTCACCCACCTCATCTCCCCCGGCACGATGTACCTCCTCGACGGCCACGAGCGGCACACCCTGCGGCCCAAGACCGACTTCCGGTGCGTGTGCGTGTTCAACCCGCCCGTCACCGGCCGTGAGGACCACGACGAGAACGGCGTCTATCCCCTGCTCCTGGAGGACTGATCCCATGACCACGCTCACCGACCTCTACCCGAGCCGTGGCCCCCGCGAAGTCACGACCCCCCGTCAGGACCCGGTCGTCTGGTCGGCCCCCGGCACCCCCGGGCCCATCGCCCCGGCCGGCCTCGCCTCCTACGACACGGACGGCTTCCTCGCGGTCGACCGGCTCATCGAACCGGCCGAAGTGACCCGCTACCGCGCCGAGTTGGACCGCCTCCTGACCGATCCCTCGGTCCGCGCCGACGAGCGCGCCATCGTCGAACCCCGCTCCGGCGAGGTCCGTTCCGTCTTCGAGGTGCACCGGATCAGCGAGGTCTTCGCCGGCCTCGTCCGTGACGAACGCGTCGCGGGCCGGGCCCGGCAGATCCTCGGCTCCGACGTGTACGTCCACCAGTCCCGCATCAACGTCAAGCCCGGTTTCGGCGCGTCCGGCTTCTACTGGCACTCCGACTTCGAGACGTGGCACGCGGAGGACGGCCTGCCTCGTATGCGCACGGTCTCGGTCTCCATCGCGCTCACCCCCAACCTGGACACCAACGGCGGCCTCATGATCATGCCGGGCTCGCACCGGACGTTCCTGGGGTGTGCCGGGGAGACTCCGCGCGACAACTACAAACGCTCTCTCCAGATGCAGGACGCGGGCACCCCGTCCCACCAGGCCCTGACCGAACTGGCCGACGCCCACGGCATCCGCCTCTTCACCGGTCCCGCCGGATCGGCGGTCTGGTTCGACTGCAACGCGATGCACGGCTCCGGCGACAACATCACCCCCTACCCCCGCTCCAACCTGTTCGTCGTCTTCAACAGCGTCGACAACGAGGCGGTGGAACCCTTCGCCGCACCGGTCCGACGCCCCGAGTTCATCGGGGCGCGGGACTTCACACCCGTACGGTAGGCGGGACAGCGGCGGATTCCTGGCGATCGGGGATATCCGAGATACCGGGGATGGTCGTGGCGCCGCTGCCGAAGCCGCGGACGCGGTGGCTGGCGCCGGCGGCGGGGGTGGCCGACGGGTTCCATCTGTTCATGCGGGTCCGGGGTTCCGGCCCGCCCCGACGCGCCGGCCGTCCTCGCGCTGACGACCTTCGACCTGGACGAGTACCTCTTCGGCGTCCTGCGCGCGGCCGGTTTCGTCCTCACGCACGACCCGGCGACGACGCTCCTGGAGGGCATCCGCGCGGTGGCCCGGGGCGAGGGCTTCGTCTCCCCCGGCCCCACGCTCCGCCTGATCACCCGCGTCGCCCACGAGGACCCCGCCGGCCTGACGCCCCGCGAGCGCGACGTCCTCGCGCTCCTCGGCCGCGCGATGACCAACACGCAGATCGCCCGGCACCTGCACATCGAGGAGAGCACGGTCAAGACACATGTCCAGAGGGTGCTGTCCAAACTGGGCGTGCACACCCGGGTGGAGGCCGCGCTCGTGGCGAGCCGCGCGGGGCTGTGACACCGGCGGTTCGTTCGGCCGGTCTCAGGCGAGGGTGACCTCGACCGGCAGCCGTTTGATGCCGTTGACGAAGTTGGAGCGGACGCGGGGCACGTCGCCCGCGAGGCGGATGCCGGCGATCCTCGGGATCAGCTCCTCGAACATGATGCGGATCTCGGTGCGGGCCAGCAGGTTGCCGAGGCAGAGGTGGGGGCTGCCCTTGCCGAAGGTGACATGGTCGTTGTCGGCGCGGGCGACGTCGAAGTCGTAGGGGTTGCCGAAGACGTCCTCGTCGCGGTTGCCGGAGGCGTACCACATGACGACCTTGTCGCCCTCCTTGATCCGCTTGCCGCCGAGTTCGACGTCCCGGGTCGCGGTGCGGCGGAAGTGGTAGACGGGGGAGGCCCAGCGCAGGAACTCCTCGACCGCGGTGGGGATCAGCGACGGATCGTCCTGGAGGCGGGTGAGCTGCTCGGGGTGCTGGAGGAGGGCCAGCATGGAGTGGGTGATGGTGTGGCGGGTGGTCTCGTTGCCGGCCACGACCAGGAGCAGGAAGTAGTTGTCGAAGTCCTGGTCGGAGAGCGGGATCCCGTCGCGGGGCGCGGAGTTGACGAGCCGGGAGACCAGGTCGGTGCCGTCGCCGCCGCGTCGCTGCCGGGCCAGCTCGCGGCCGTACGCGAAGACTTCGAGGGAGGCGGGGGAACGGAACGGCAGATCGCGGTACTTCTCGCTCTCCGCGCTGTTCAGCAGGACGTCCGCGTAGTCGGGGTCGGTGTTGCCGATGATGCGGTTGCCCCAGTCGATGAGCTGCTGGTTGTCCTCGGGGGGCACGTCGAGGAGGCGGGCCAGGACGTTGATGGGGAAGTCGGCGGAGACCTCCTTGACGAAGTCGAACGTGCCCTTGGCGAGGGCCGCGTCGAGTGTCTTCGCGGTCAGGCCGCGCAGGAAGTCGCCGTAGCTGTTGATGACGCTCGCACCGAACTGGCGTTGCATCAGGCTGCGCAGCGCCCGGTGGCGCACGCCGTCCAGCTCCAGGATCGAGGCACGCTTCTTGATCTGGTCCTCGTCGACCTCCTCCAGGTTGACGAACCTCGTGGAGGTGAAGGTCTCCGCGTCACGGTCGACGCGGGCGATGTCGGCGTGCCGGGTGACCGCCCAGAAGCCGGAGTTGGGGGCGTCCTCGGGCTGCCAGTGGACGGGGTCCTCGTGGCGCAGGGTGTGGAACATCCGCCACGGGGTCACTCCGTCGGTGAAGTTGTCGAGGTCGGCGAGGTCGACCCGGTCCAGGGGCAGGGGCTCGCGCATGGCGTCGGTCGCGGTGGGGGCGGGCGGCACAGTGGTCATGGGGTGTGGGCTCCTCGGTGTCACAGGTGGTAGGCGTACTCGGTGAACTCCCAGTCGGTGACGTGCCGTTGGAAGCGTTCGACCTCGTTGCGCTTGTAGGCGAGGAACGAGGTGGTGAAGTCCTTGCCGAGCACTTCGGTCAGCGCGGTGTCCGCCTCCAGGGCGTCGAGGGCGGCGGACAGGCTCGTGGGCAGGATCGCGGCTTTGGCGGTGTCGTAGCCGTAGCCCTCCAGCGGGGCCGGGGGCTCCTCGCCGGCCTGGATGCCCAGCAGGGCGGCGGCGAGGGTGGCGGCGATCAGCAGGTAGGGGTTGGCGGTGGCGTCGCCGAGGCGCAGTTCCAGGCGTGAGCCGGGGCCGCGCTCAGGGGGGATGCGGACCATCGCGCTGCGGTTGTCCAGCCCCCAGTCGATCAGCCAGGGGGCGAGGGTGTCCGGCCCGAAGCGTTTGTACGAGTTCACGGTCGGGTTGGCCAGCGCGGCGAGCGCGGGGGCGTGGGCGAGGACGCCGGCGAGGGCGTGCCGGGCGGCGGCGGACAGGCCGTACGCGCCCGCGGGGTCGTCGAAGGCGTTCTGGCCCTCCGCGTCCTCGCAGGACAGGTGGAGGTGGAAGCCGGAGCCGCCGGCGTCGTTGAACGGCTTGGCCATGAAGGTGGCCAGTCGGCCCTCCTGACGGGCCAGTTCCTTGACGGCGGCCTTGAAGCGGAAGGCCCGGTCGGCGGCGTCGAGGGCGGCGGAGTGCGTCAGGTTGATCTCGTACTGGCCGCCGTCGAACTCGTGGTTGCCCGCGAGGACGCCGATTCCCAGCTCGCGCAACTGCCGCAGGGTGCGCAGGAGGTGGTTGTGGGGGTCGGCGCGCAGGCCGGCGGTGTAGATGGCGCCGGTGGTCTCCGGCACGCGCCGCCAGCCCGGGGCGGCGCCGGGGGCGGACTCCAGCAGGAAGTACTCCAGCTCGGGACCCACGACGGGGCGCAGCCCGTGCTCCGCGCACCGGTCCAGGACGGAGCGCAGCAGGTCACGGGGCGATTCGGGGGCGCTCATGCCGGTCGCCGGGTCGGTGACCTCGCCCAGGCAGGTCGCCACGCCGGGTTCCCAGGGCAGCGCGGTCAGGGTGGACAGGTCCGGCCGTACGCAGATGTCCGGCAGTCCCGCGTCCAGGATGCCGCCGGCCGCGACGACGTCGCCCTGCGGGCTGGTGTGGTACACGGCCCGGCAGAAGGCGAGCCCGTGGGCGCAGGCGGCCGGCAGGCTGTCGAGCAGGACGTCGCGGGCACGGTCGGTCCCGATGAGGTCGGGATAGACGACCCGGACCACGTCGATGCCCTGGGCGGTGAGCCGTTCCATGTGCTGACGGACGTCTGGGGTGTCGGATGCGCTCACCGATGTCTCCTCGGGCGGATGGGGATGGGTGGCGGCGGAGCGGCGGGCAGGACCCGGCCTGTTGTTTGAGGCCAAACGGTATGGGCGGCTCCTTGGAGCCGCAAGAGGCGGACCCGAAAAAATTATCCACCTGGACAGGTATTGACCAGGGGTGGACGGCTTCCTATGTTGTTTGAAGCCAAACGAGATGACACTCCGACGCTCCGACGCTCTCACTCCCAGGAGGACCGGCCATGCAGGTCGTCGTCGACATGAACAAGTGCCAGGACCACGGCCAGTGCGTCTTCGCGGCACCCGACGTCTTCCGGCTCGACGACAACGGGCGTCTGGCCTACGTCAGCGACCCCGGCGACGCGCTGCGCGACGAGGTCGAGGAAGCCGCCGACGTGTGTCCCCTCCAGGCCATCCGGATCGAGGACTGAGCCCATGACCGGACACATCGTCGTCGCCGGCGCCTCCATGGCCGGCCTGCGCGCCGCCGAGCAGCTGCGCGCGGCGGGCTGGACCGGGGCCGTCACGCTCGTCGGCGACGAACCCCACATGCCCTACAACCGGCCGCCGCTGTCCAAGGAGGTCCTCGCGGGCAGGGCCCCGTTCGAGTCGCTGGCCTTCCGCCCCCGCGCGAGCGTCTCCGACGTGCGGTGGCGCCTGGGCACGAAGGTCGTCGCGGCCGACTTCGGCCGGCGGCTCGTCGAAGTCGACGACGGCGAAGCACTGCCGTACGACGGACTGGTCGTCGCCACCGGCATGCGGCCCCGGCGCCTGTCCTGCCCCGGCCCGCTCGCGGGACGGCACACCGTACGCACCCTCGCCGACGCCCGGGGTCTCCGGGACGGGCTGACCCGGCCGGGCGTGCGGGTCGTCGTGGTGGGCGCCGGTTTCATCGGCTGCGAGGTGGCCGCGACCGCCGTCGGACTCGGCGTCGCCGAGGTGACCGTCGTCGACCCGCTGCCGCTGCCCATGGTGGGCCCGCTCGGCGATCTCCTCGCCAGGGCGCTGCTCAAGCGGCACGAGGACCGGGGGGTGCGTTTCGCGCTCGGCACCGGTGTCGCCGGGTTCGAGGGCGAGGACCGCGTCACCGGCGTCGTGCTGAGCGACGGCACCGTGCTGCCCGCCGACATCGTGGTCGAGTCGGTGGGCTCGGTCGCCAACACCGAATGGCTGGAGGGCAACGGGCTCGACCTGACCGACGGGGTCCTCACCGACGAGGGGTTGCGGGTCGGCGGACACCCCGAGGTGGTCGCGGTCGGCGACGTGGCGCGCTTCCCCAACGCCCGCTACGACGGCGTCCCCCGCCGGGTCGAGCACTGGTGCATTCCCACCGACACCGCCAAACACGCCGCGAGGACACTGGTCGCCCATCTCACCGGCCAGGAAGCCGGGTTGACGCCCTTCGCACCGCTGCCCACCTTCTGGAGCGACCAGCACGACTTCCGGTTGCAGTCCTTCGGAGCGCCGGTCCTCGGCAAGGACGACGTACGTGTGCTGGAGGGCGACCCCGATGGTGACGTCGTCGTCGGCCACCACGCCGGCGACCGGCTGATCGGTGTCGTCGCCCTCGGCGGCCGGGCCGTCGTGGCCGCCGCGACCCGCTACCGCGCCGAACTGCTCCAGCAACCTGCCTTCACCGCCTAAGGAACCCTGCCCATGACCACCGTCCGTGGATACCTCCACCCCAAGACGGCGACCGGCGCCTCGTCGCTGATTCCCGCCCCGCCCTGGCGCTACTCCGGCGACCTGCTCACCGTCGAGTACCGCACCGACCCCGCCCGGGTGCGCGAGCTGCTGCCCGAGCCCCTGGAACTCGCCGACGAGGACCCCGGCGCCGTCGCGCTGATCTGGGCCGACTGGCAGTCCTGCTCGGCGTCGGGCCAGGAACTGCTCGACCCCGTGCTCTCCCAGTACAAGGAGGCATTCGCGGTCGTCCGCTGCAAGTACCACGGGCAGACCTACTCGCGCTGCGTGTACATCTGGGTCGACAAGGACTTCGCCATCGCCCGCGGGCTGCACCAGGGCTACCCGAAGAAGCTCGGCTCCATCCACCAGACCCGCCCCCACCCCTACGGTCCGGCGCCGCGCATCGAGGCCGGCGCCCGCTTCGGTGCCACGCTCGCCGCCGCCGACCGGCGGCTCGCCCAGACCGTGGTCACCCTGCGGGAACCGGCCGAGAGCAACGGCTTCGTCAACAGCCACCCCATGGCCCACCACCGCTGGCTGCCCTCGGTCGAGAAGGGCAAGGGCCTCGCCCTCGACGAACTGATCGAGACCGGCGCCGCATCCTTCGAGGCCGGGCAGGCCTGGCGCGGCGACGCGGAGCTGGAGCTGTTCGAGGCGCCCACCGAGGAACTGGCCCGGCTGGAGATCCGGGAGCCGATCGCCGCGTACTACCGGCAGGTCGGCGTGGTGTGGGACGGCGGACGGCTGCTGGAGTCCGGCACGTCCGGCGCCGAGTGACGCCCCCTCATGCGGATACGACTGGGAGACCGGACATGACCGACCACATCACCACCGTCGCCGGGGTCGCCGTCGACACACGGCACTGGATCGGCGGCGAACGCGTCGCCTCCACCGAGACGTTCACCGACGTCTCGCCGATCGACGGCAGCACCCTCGGCGAGATCGCCCGAGGTGGCCCCGCCGAGGCCGAGGCCGCCGTCACCGCGGCGAAGGCCGCCTTCCCCGGCTGGGCCGCCACCCCCCGCGCCGAACGCGCCCGCATCCTGCACGCCATCGCCGACGGCGTGGAGAAGCGGATCGAAGAGCTCGCGATCGTCGAGACGCACGACAACGGCGCCCTGCTGCGCTCGCACCGACGGGGCGTGATGCCCCGGGTGGCGCACAACTTCCGTTTCTTCGCGGACTGGCTGCTGCGGCTGGAGCACGAGGACTTCGAGACGCGCGGGCACACCAACCACGTCAGCTGGGACCCGGCCGGCCCCTGCGTGCTGATCACCCCGTGGAACGCGCCGCTCATGCTGGCCACCTGGAAGGTCGCCCCCGCGCTCGCCGCCGGGAACACGGTCGTCCTCAAGCCCGCCGAGTGGACCCCGCTGACCGCCTCGCTGCTCGCCGACATCGCCGCCGAGGCCGGGTTGCCCGCCGGCGTCCTCAACGTCGTCCAGGGCTACGGCTCCGAGATCGGCGACGCCCTCACCTCGCACCCGGACGTACGGCGGATCAGCTTCACCGGGTCCGTGCCGACGGCGCAGCGCATCGCCGCGTCGGCCGCCGCGAACCTGACGCCGCTCAGCCTCGAACTCGGCGGCAAGTCACCGCTGCTGGTGTTCGCGGACGCCGACCTGGACCTGGCCGTCGACCTCGCGGTGGAGCAGTACGACAACGCCGGGCAGGTGTGTCTGGCGGCCACCCGGTTCCTGGTCGAGGAGTCGGTCGCGGAGGAGTTCACGCGGCGCTTCACCGACAAGGCGAGCCTCCTGAAGCAGGGCGACCCGCGCGACGAGGCCACCGACGTCGGGCCCACCATCCACCCCCGCCAGTTGGAGAAGATCGACGGGTTCGTGCAGCGGGCCGTGGCGGCCGGGGCGCGGGCGGTCGTCGGCGGCCACCGCGAGGACGGCCAGTACTACGCGCCCACCCTGCTCACCGGCGTCGCCCAGAACTCGGAGATCGTGCAGGAGGAGGTCTTCGGCCCGGTCCTGACCCTCCAGACCTTCACCACGGAGGACGAGGCCGTCCGCCTCGCCAACGACACCCGCTTCGGCCTGGCCGCCACCCTCGCCACCGGCGACCGCGAGCGCGCCGAGCGCGTCACCGCCCGGCTCGTCGCGGGCACTGTCTGGGTCAACTGCTTCTTCGTCCGCGACCTCCAGGCGCCCTTCGGCGGCTCCCGCCACTCCGGCGTCGGCCGCGAGGGCGGCACGTGGAGCTTCGACTTCTACTGCGACGTCAAGAACACCGTCACCGCACCGAACGGATGGAACAGCCATGGGTGAGATCGTCGGCGCGGGCCTGCTCGCCCACGTCCCCACCATCGTCCTGCCCGAGGCCACCCGGCTGGAACTCAACGAGGGCAAGGAGATCACCCTCGTCACCGGCCTCCAGCAGCTCCGCGAGGACGTCTTCGAGTCCGACGACTACGACACCGTCGTCGTCCTGGACTCCCACTGGGCGACCACCGTCGAGTTCGTCGTCACCGCCCAGCGGCGCCGGGCCGGCCTGTTCACCTCCGAGGAGCTGCCGCGCGGCATGTGCCGGATGCCGTACGACTTCCCGGGCGACCAGGAACTTGCCCAGAACATCGAGAAGTTCGCCGACAAGCACGGCACCTGGATCACCGCGATCGAGGACGAGTACCTGCCGATCTACTACGCCACCATCAACCTGTGGAAGTTCCTGGGCGAGGGGCTGCCGGACAAGCGGTGGGTGACCATCGGCGTCTGCCAGACCGGCGACATGGAGGACCACCTGCGGCTGGGCCGGGCGCTGGCCGACGGCATCGCCGCCACCCCGGGCCGCCGGGTCCTGCTCATCGCGTCCGGTGCGCTGTCGCACACCTTCTGGCCGCTGCGCGAGCTGCGCGAGCACGAGTCGAGCGACCCGGTGCACATCTTCACGCCCGAGGCCCGCGAGGCGGACCACGAACGCATCGCCTGGTTCAAGGAGGGCCGCCACGACAAGGTCCTCGACACCATGGACGAGTTCTGGAAGGTCAAGCCCGAGGCGAAGTTCTTCCACTACCTGATGATGGCCGGCGCACTGGGCGAGCGAGCCTGTGCCGCCAAGGCCCGCCAGTACGGCGAGTACGAGAACTCCATCGGCACCGGACAGGTCCACCTCTGGTTCGACCGCCCCGCCGACGGCTGGACCGCCGCCCCCGCACAACCGTAGTCAGGAGACCCCGCCATGCCCGAGTACCGCCGCATCATCCTGGACGGTTCCGCCGTCCAGGTCACCGTCGACGGGGACGAACTCGTCGCCGGTGACGGCCGCCGCGTCAAGACCGACGAGGCCCAGCACCTGCCCCCGGTCGTCCCGTCCAAGGTGATCGCCGTCCACCTCAACCACCGCAGCCGCGTCGACGAGTTCCGGATCGACCTGCCCGATACGCCCACCTACTTCCACAAGCCGACTTCCGCCCTCAACTCCCACCGGGGCGCGATCGTCCGCCCCGAGGGCTGTAAGTGGCTCAACTACGAGGGCGAGGTCGCCATCGTCATCGGCAGGACCGCACGGAACATCTCCCCGGCCGAGGCGGGCGAGTACATCGCCGGATACACCGTCGCCAACGACTACGGCCTGCACGACTTCCGCGACACCGACGCCGGGTCCATGCTCCGCGTCAAGGGCTCCGACACCCTCTGCCCGCTCGGCCCCGGCCTGGTCACCGACTGGGACTTCCACGGCAAGTACCTGCGGACGTACGTCAACGGCCAGGTGGTGCAGGACGGTTCGACCGACGAGATGCAGTGGGACATGCACTACCTCGTCGCCGACATCGCCCGCACCATCACCCTCCACCCCGGCGACGTGCTGCTGTCCGGCACCCCGGCCAACTCCCGCCCCGTACGGCCCGGCGACGTGGTCGAGGTCGAGGTCGAGGGCCTCGGCAAGCTCACCAACCACATCGTCACCGGCCCCACCGCCATCCGCACCGACGTCGGCGCCCAGCCCACCGAGTCCGAGGAGGTGCTGTCGACCGCGCTCGGCGGCGACTGGGAGTTCCGCGGCATCCGCCCGCCCCGGCGCTGACCGCCGGCTCCCTCCCGGCCTGCGACGCTGCCGCGCCGGAGCGCTGGGTAGGGTCACAGCCATGACCGATTCCGCGGACGCCCCCCAGAGCCGGGGGACGCGCAGACGCCTGAACTACGGGGAGGGGCGCGAGGCCCTGCTCAACGCCGCCGTGCGCGTGGTGGCGCGCGGCGGGCTGCGCAAGCTGACCTACCGGGCCGTAGCGCAGGAGGCGGGCGTCACCCACGGACTCGTCGTCCACCACTTCGGCTCGCGCGACGCGCTGATCGAGGAGGCACTCGCCCACACGATCCGCACCTCGCTGAGCACCAGCGCCCTCGAACCGGGCACCGGCGAGGTCGCGGACTTCTCCACCGGGCTGTCCGGCATGGTCACGGCGGCTCCGGGCACCCAGTTGTTCCAGTACGAGCTGCTGCTGGAGTCGACGCGCAGGCCGGAGCTGCTGCCGCAGATCCGCGCCCTGTACGACCAGTACTTCGACGCCAGCGAGCGCGAGTTGTCCCGCATGGTGCCCGGCGGTGCGAACCGGGCGCTGGCGCGGCTGGTCTTCGCCGCGCTGGACGGCCTCGTCCTGCACCAGCTCGTCCTCGGCGAACCGGACGTCACGGACGCGGCGCTGGACGAGCTGCGCTCCCTGCTGAGGCTCCTCGGCAACGAGGGCTCCGACCGGGCCTGACCGTCCGAAAGCCCCCTGCACTGAATAGTTCTCGCCGCACGGCATCGGCGGACCCGGCCCGGACGAGGACGACTGGCGGGTCAGCGGCGCGGCCTTCGAGTGGCACATCCGTGGCCCGATCACCCACAAGCCCGCCCACCCCGGCGACGGCCTGACCGACGCCTTCCGCACCGCTCAGGATGAGCGAGGACGAGCAGATGACCGCCCGGTCGGCGGCGGCCGAAAATCCTCCCCAAACCCCTTGCCAAACGGATAGCTCCGGCCCACCATGAGGCAAATCATTTGGACCGAAACGAAAATCACCCTCCCCCGTCCCCAGCAGGTGATCTCCAGTGGACAGTCAGACAGCGGTCGCATCGCAGACCGCGCAGGATTCCTCCATGGCAAGCAGGCTCAAGCCCAACTCACTCGGCGTTCTGGGCATCCTCTTCTTCGTCCTGTCGGCGCAGGCCCCGCTGACCGGCATCGCCGGCGCCGGGCCCATCGCCGTCGCCATCGGCAACGGAGCCGGTGTTCCCGCCGCGTACCTGGCGGCCGGTGTCGTCATCCTGCTGTTCTCCGTCGGCTTCGTCGCCATGGGCCGCCACGTCGTGGACGCCGGCGCCTTCTACACCTACATCGGCAAGGGGCTCGGCCGCCCGACCGGCTCCGGCAGCGCGGGCGTCGCCCTCTTCGCCTACTGCGCCGTCCAGGCCTCCATGTACGGGCTGTACGGCGCCACCGTGACCAGCCTGGTCGAGCACTACACCGGCGCCCACGTGGCGTGGTGGCTGTGGGCCCTGGTCACGATGGTGATCGTCCAGGTCCTGGGCGCCTCCGGCATCGAGATGGGCGCCAGGATCCTCGCCGTGTTCGTGCTGGCGGAGTTCAGCATCCTGATCGTCTTCGCCCTCGTCACCTTCGTCCGGGGCGGCGGGCCCGAGGGGCTCGGCTTTGGTGACAGCTTCTCGCCGTCGGCCATGCTCCAGGGTGCTCCGGGCGTGGCGCTCATGTTCGCCGTCGCGTCGATGTTCGGCTTCGAGGCCACCGCCATCTACGGCGAGGAGGCCCGCGAACCGCGCAGGACCGTCCCCCGGGCCACCTATCTGTCGGTCGCCGTGATCACCGGCTTCTTCGCCTTCACCTCATGGATGCTGATCTCCGCGCACGGCGCGTCCCGGGCCACCGCCGAGGCGGGCGAGGCGGTGGCGAGCGGCGACGCCGCGGCCTTCGTCTTCGCGCCGATCGCCGACCGGTTCGGCAGTTGGACGGGCGACGTGCTGCCGGTCCTGCTGGCCACCTCCCTCTTCGCCGGGATCCTGGCCTTCCACAACTCCGCCAACCGCTACCTGTTCTCCCTCGGCCGCGAAGGGCTCCTGCCGCACAAGCTGACCGCCCTCAACCGCCGCCACTCGCCCTGGGCGGCCGGCATCGTCCAGACCGCGATCTCGATCGCGCTCGTCATGCCGTTCGCCGCCCTGGGCAAGGACCCGGTGCTGACGCTCTTCTCCTGGTTCAGCGGCGTCGCGGTGCTGGGCATCATGCTGCTGTACTTCCTGACCTCCGTCTCCGTGGTGGTCTACTTCCGCCGGTCGCGCGCCGACACCCGCCTCTGGAACACCCTGATCGCCCCCGCGCTGGGCGCGCTCGGCATCGCGGGCGCCATCTGGCTCATCATCGAGAACTTCACCACGCTCATCGGCGGCGACGGGGCCACCGCGGTCTGGCTCCAGCTCAGCGTCCCCGCGGTGCTGGTCCTCGGGGTGGTCGCCGCCCGGCTGACCCGCGGCAGGGCGGCGGCGCGGAGCTGACGCGGCCCGCCCGGTGCGGCCCGGTTCCGGCCGGGCCGCACCGCGGTTCAAACCGCCGACCATATCGTTCGATATCAAACACCCTTGCTGGAGGCTCTCCCATGACGGACGTCACGCACGAGGAGTGGACGCGCCGTGCCAAGTGCCTGGACCTGTCCGGCGCCCATCACATCGACGGGGCCGACGACCCCGGCGGGGGCTCGGGTTACTCGGTCGTCTCGCCCCGTGACGGCCAGGTGCTGGCGCAGGTCGCCGACGGGGGCGCCGCGGAGGTGGACGCGGCCGTGGCCGCCGCCCGGCGGGCCTTCGACCGGGGCCCCTGGCCCCGTCTGGCGCCCGCCGAGCGGGGCCGGGTCCTGCTGCGGATCGCCGAACTCCTCGAAGAGCGGCGCGAGTCGCTCGCCCTGACCGTCACCCTGGAGATGGGCAAGCCCATCACGGACGCGTACGGCATCGAACTGCGCGCCGCCATCAACACCTTCCGCTGGTACGGGCAGCTGGCCGACAAGCTCACCGACGAGTCGCCGCACACCGCTCCGGACGCCCTCGCCCTGGTCACCCGGGAACCGGCCGGTGTCGTCGGCGCCGTCGTGCCGTGGAACTTCCCCCTCACGCTGGCCTCCTGGAAGGTGGCCCCGGCGCTGGCGGCCGGCTGCGCGGTCGTGCTCAAGCCGTCCGAGAACTCGCCGCTGTCCGCGCTGCTGCTCGGCCGGATCGCCACCGAGGCCGGGCTGCCGCCGGGCGTGCTGAACGTGGTCAACGGCAACGGGCCGGTGGCCGGGCGCGCCCTCGGCATGCACCCCGACGTCGACGTGCTGGCCTTCACCGGCTCCACCGCCGTCGGCCGCCACTTCCTGCGCTACGCCGCCGACTCCAACCTCAAACGGGTCTGGCTCGAACTCGGCGGCAAGTCCCCCAACATCGTCCTTCCCGACGCCCCCGACCTGGAGAAGGCCGCCGCCACCGCGGCCTGGGGCATCTTCTTCAACCAGGGCGAGATGTGCACCGCCCCGTCCCGGCTGCTGGTGCACTCCTCCGTCGCCGAACGCGTCACCGAGGCGATCGTGGCCCGGGCCCGGGACCTGCGCGTCGGCGACCCCCTCGACCCCGCGACCGAGATGGGCGCCCTGGTCGGCGAGAGCCACCTGGAGCGCGTGCGGGACCACATCGCCACCGGCCTCGACGAAGGCGCCCGGCTGCGTACCGGCGGCTCCCGCATCCTCACCGACACCGGCGGCAGCTTCCTGGAGCCGACCGTCTTCGACCAGGTGGACCCCGGTATGCGGCTGGCCCGCGAGGAGATCTTCGGGCCCGTCCTGTCGGTGCTCGCCTTCGACGACCTGGACGAGGCCGTACGCCTGGCCAACGCGACCGAGTACGGCCTCGCCGCCGGTCTGTGGACCTCCGACCTGTCCACCGCCCACCAGGTCTCCCGCGCGCTCAAGGCCGGCACCGTCTGGGTCAACTGCTACGAGGAGGGCGACCTGACCGTCCCCTTCGGCGGCATGAAGCAGTCCGGCAACGGCCGCGACAAGTCCGCCCACGCCCTGGAGAAGTACACCGAGCTCAAGACCACCTGGATCCAGCTGTGACCCGCCCCCTGATCGCCCTTCCCGCCCGCTTCTCGGCCACCGCCTCGGCACTGAGACACGCCGCCGAGGTCAACGCCCGCGCCCTGATCGAGGCGGTCTGGCGGGCCGGCGGCGAACCGGCGACCGTCCACCCGGCCGACCCGGCCGGCCATGACGTGGCCGCACGGCTGGCCCGCTTCGACGGGGTCCTGCTCCCCGGCGGCGGTGACCTGGCCCCCCAGCGCTACGGCGCGGCCGACACCCACGAGAGCGTCTACGACGTCGACGCCGTCCAGGACGCCTTCGACCTCGAAGTCGCCCGCCACGCACTGGAGTCGGGCCTGCCGCTGCTCGCGGTCTGCCGCGGTCTCCAGGTCGTGAACGTCGCCCTCGGCGGCACCCTGGAGCAGGACATGGGCGGACCGGAGCGCGAGCACCGCCACGTCGTGCACGCGGTGACGATCCGCCGTGGCACCCTGCTCGAACAGGCGGCCGGCACCGAGAAGGCGGACGCCTCCTGCTACCACCACCAGCGGGTGGACCGCATCGGCGCCGGACTGGCCGTCACCGCGAGGGCCGACGACGGCACGGTGGAAGGACTCGAACTCCCCGGCTCGCGGGCATGGTTCACCGCCGTCCAGTGGCACCCCGAGGACACGGCCCGCCAGGACCCCGCCCAGCAGGGACTCTTCGACGCCCTCGTCCGCGCCGCGGTGGGTGGAGTCCGTCGGCGTCCTCGGCGGGGTCGATGAGCTTCAGCACGGCGTGGGTGCCGATGAGGGCCGGCGGGGGCGGTTGCGGCGGATCGGACGAGCGTGCTCCCTCCCGGCGGTTCGACGTCGATGCTCCCGAACGGCACCGCCCGGAACCTCGGCGCCGGTTCAGGCCCTCGGGCGGCGTCCGCTGCGGCGCGGTGCCGGTGCCGCGCCGTCGAGGAGGGCGAGGCGGCGTTCCTCGCCGTGCTCCTCGACCTGGCGCACCACCTGCCGCAGCCCCTCGGCGACGCCGCGGCACTCCGTGACGCTGAGCCGCCCGGCCACGAATGCCTCCTCCTCGTTGAACGCCGGGAACACCCGCCGCATCAGCGCCTCGCCCTCCTCGGTGAGGCTGAGCAGCACCAGCCTTCCGTCGGAGGGGTGGCCTGCGCGCCGGACGAGCCCACGCTTCTCCAGCGTCCGCGAGACCCCGGTCAGCGTCCCCTTGGAGATGCCCGCCTCCTCCGCCACGTGCCGGGTCTCCGACTCGCCCCAGATCCAGACGACCCACAGGACGACGAATGCCGTCCACGTCAGGTCGGCACCGCGCAGCACGGAGTTCTCCAGGTGCTGCCGAACGGCCGAGGCGGCGCGGTAGATGTTGGCGACGACGGCCATCTGCTCGCGGTGGACGTGTGTGCCGCCGAGCTTGGCGTCGGCCAGCTTCTCGGTTTCGGTGACGGATCGATGACCGGGCACGGGCACACTCCTTCGGGACCACGCGGGCGCGGTCGGACAGCGGACATTGTTCGGGCTCAAATTGTAGAAGCGCTCAAGTCGGCCGAGGTCGACGCGGCGCGGACCCGTCCGCCGCTCGCCACCGCGCTCAGGGGCCGGAGCTGACGGACGCGGGTGTCCGGTCGGCCGTCGACCGTCTGATCAGCGCCTCCGAGCCCATGCCGTGCAGCAGCACGCTGCCCAGGACGGACAGGACGGTCGCCTGGAGGACGGTGTCGGCGGGGGTGCCGTCGGGGAGGCTGTTGTAGGCGATCAGGCCGAAGACGATCGTGGTGGTGCCCCGGGGGCCGAGGAGGCCGAGGAGCACGCGGTCCTTGCGGCCGAGGGGTGACCCGGCGAGGGCGACCAGGACGGGGACAACGCGTACGACGGTGAGGGCGGCCAGGCAGAACAGGACCGCCCGCCAGGTCACGCCGAGTTCGAAGGTCACGACCGCCGCGAGGCCGACGACGAACCACATGGTCATCGTCATGAGGGCGGTGACGTCCTCCAGGAGGACGACCTCGTGGCTGCCGAGGGAGGAGCGGTGGGCCTGGCGGCGGGCGACGAGGACGCGGTGGACGTACCGGAAGGCGATCCCGCAGACGAACGAGGTGACGAAGCCGTTGCCGCCGATCTCGACGCCGACCGTGTAGGCGATCAGCGGCGTGACCAGGATGGCGATCCGGCGTGACTGGGCGGTCGTCCAGCCGGCGTGGCCGGCCCGGTGCAGGAGCCAGGCGACGAGGCCGCCGATGAGGAGCCCGGCGATGACGGCCTTCACGGCCTGCCCGGCGGCGCTGGTCAGCGCCTCGGTGGGCGTGTGCAGGGTGCTGCTCCCGCCGGCCAGCAGCAGCGCGAACAGGAAGAGCGGCGAGACGATGCCGTCGTTGTAGCCGCCCTCGACGTTCAGCACGCTCCGTACGCGGGACGACAGCCGCCCGTCCCGTACGACGCCTTCGCTGGGCGCGAAGTCGATGGGGACGACGACGCAGGCGATGACCAGCATCAGCGCCCAGGACAGGCCGGGGAAGGCGAGTTTGCCGAGCAGCATCGCGGCGCCGAGGCTCAGCGGGAGCGCGATGAGCAGGACGCGGGCGACGAGGCGGGGCGAGTTGCCCCAGAGGCGTCCGCCGCGGATCTCGGTGGCGTCGACGAACAGCAGGAACGCGAGGATGATCTCGGCGGCGTGCTGGGCGACCTCGGTGTTGAGCGCGGCGGCGACGGAGTCCTCGACGCTGAGCCCGATCAGGACACCGGCCAGGACCATGGTCGCGGGTGCGCCGAGGTGCCAGCGCTGGAGGCGGAGCGCGGCGAGGGAGCGGATCAGGGCCATCAGCGCGGCGGCGAGGACGGTGGGGATCACTGGGGGCGGGCTTCCAGGGGGTGGGTGGGGGCGGGGCGTTCGGGGACAGAAGGGGACGTGTCGACAGTGAGCGTAACTGTCGGGCGGGAATCGGGCAGACGGGAGGCGTCACACCGGCCCGGCGGACTGCGGATCGGCCCGGACGGGCTCAGTGCGCCAGCCCCGTCACCGCCGTCGCGGCCCCCTCCACCAGCCCTCCGTACAGATCCGGCCGGATCACCGCCAGCACCGCGAACGTCGCCGCGAGGCTCAGCACGATGCCCTCCCACCGGCCCGCGAGCGAGCGGCGCTTCTTCTGCTGTCCGTGTCGTTCCATGTCTCCAGCTTCGGCGCCGGGCGGGCGGTGGGACATCCGGCAGATGTCCGGGGCACCCCCGCCGGTCGGCGGGGTGGCATCCGCCGGGAGGAGGACGGCACATGCGGCGAAAGAGGGCAGCTTTTTGGCATAGGACAAAGCTGTTAGGGTCGGCGGCGGAGGTGATCGTGTGCCCATCACGGGGACGACGGCGGCGGAGATCGCCAGAAGCGTGCGCGACCAGGTCGCGTCGGGAGCACTCCAGCCGGGGACGCTGCTGCCGCCGGTGCGGGCGCTCGGCGCGGAGCTGGGGGTCAACCGGAACACGGTGGCGCTCGCGTACCGGCGGCTCGTCGAAGCGGGGGTCGCGGAGACCCGGGGGCGGGGCGGGACCGTAGTCGCCGCCGTACCGCAGCTCGCGCGCGAGGGCGTCGGGGTCGGCGGGGAGGCCGTCGACCTGGCGAGCGGGAACCCGGACCCGGAGCTGCTGCCGGACATCCTGACGGCGGCGCGCAGGGGGCAGTACCTGTACGGGGTACCCGCCGTCGACCCGGCGCTCGCGGCCTGGGCGGACGCCGACTTCGGCGAGGACGTCGACCAGCCGTTCCGGACGCTGGTGACACACGGCGCGGTCGACGCGACCGAGCGCCTCCTGGGCGCGCACCTCACGCGCGGCGACCTGGTCGCGATCGAGGACCCCTGCTTCCTCGCGAGCATCGGCACGCTCCAGCTGAACGGCTACCGCAGCGCGCCGGTCCCGGTCGACGCGGCCGGGATGCTCCCCGAGGCTCTGCGGGCCGCCCTCGACGGCGGGGCCCGCGCGGTGGTGAACACGCCCCGCGCGCACAACCCGACCGGCGCGAGCCTGACTCCGGAGCGGGCGGCCGAGTTGCGTGCGGTTCTCGCCGACCACCCCCAGGTGCTGGTCATCGAGGACGACCACTTCTCGGCGGTGTCGGCGCGGCCGTACCTGCGCATCACCCCGCCGGGTACGGCGCGTTGGGCGCTCGTGCGGTCCGTGTCCAAGTTCCTCGGCCCGGATCTGCGGGTCGCGCTGGTCGCGGCCGACACCGAGAGCGCGGCGCGGCTGGAGGCGCGGCTCAGCGCGGGGATGACGTGGGTGAGCCGGCTGCTCCAGTACACGGTCCACGAGTTGCTGCTCGACCCGGCCGTCCACGACCTCAACGAGCGGGCCCGCGAGAGCTACGCCCGACGCGCCGACCTCCTCGTACGGCACCTGCGCGGGCACGGCACCGACGTCCCGTCCGGGGCCGACGGGCTGAATGTGTGGATCGAACTCGGCGTGGACGACCGGTCGGTGGCCGACGCCCTCGCGCGGCGGGGCTGGGCGGTGCGCCCCGGTCACCTCTTCCGCCACGACACCTCCCGGCGCGGCGCGATCCGCGTCACCACCTCCACGCTCACCGCACCGCAGGCCGAGGCGTTCGCCGCCGAACTGGCCGCTGTCGTCACCGAGTTGAGCTGACCTTCCGAGGAGTCCCGTCATGTTCCATGGCCTCAGCGCCTTCCCTCTCACCCCGACCGACGAGCACGGCGTCGACACCACCGCGTACGCCGCGCTGGTCGCCCGGCTCGCCGACGCCCGGGTCGACTCCATCGGCGCGCTCGGCTCGACCGGCGGGTACGCCTACCTCACGCGCGAACAGCGCGCCCACGCCGCGAGGACCGCCGTCGAGTCGGCGGACGGCGTCCCCGTCATGGTCGGCATCGGCGCCCTGCGCACCGCGCACGTCCTCGCGCTGGCCGAGGACGCGCAGAACGCCGGCGCCTCGGCGGTACTGCTCGCGCCGATGACGTACCACCCCCTCACCGACGACGAGGTGTTCGGGCTGTACGAGGACGTCACGCGCGAACTGTCCGTGCCGCTGTGCGTGTACGACAACCTGGCGACCACGCACGTCCGGTTCAGCGACGAACTCCTCGGGCGGATCGGGCAGTTGCCCAACGTCGGGTCGGTGAAGATCCCCGGCGAGGGGGCCGGGGCGCGGATCGGGACGCTGCGGGCGCTGCTGCCCTCGTCGGTCACGGTCGGGGTGAGTGGGGACTGGACGGCCGCCGAGGGGCTGAACTCCGGTGCGGACGTGTGGTATTCGGTGCTCGGGGGGCTGTTCCCGCGTACGGCGCTGGCGATCGCGCGGGATCCGGCGGGTGGGCTGTCCGATCGGCTGGAGCCGTTGTGGGCGTTGTTCCGGCGGCACGGGAGTCTGCGGGTGGTGTCGGCCGCCGCGTCCCGTCTGGGGCTCGTGCGGGAGCCCAACCTTCCTCGTCCGCTGCGGGAGTTGGGCGCGGTGGACCGGCGTGAGGTCGTCGCCGTGCTGGACTCGCTCGGGCTCGACGGCTGATGGGTCGGCAGCGGGATGCCGTGCGGCCGGGAGGTGCCGGGCGGTCGGGGGACATAGCCAACTCCCCTTCCGTCAAAGGTTCTTCCGGAGGCGGCCTCGCGCGGTACGTCCTCGCCGCCGCGCTCGCCCGGACCGCCGACGGGGGTGCCGTCGTCGCCGTCGTACTGCTCGTCGACGCGTCGGGGGGTTCGGGGGCGCTCGCGGGGGTGCTCGCCGCGTGTCTGACGGCGCCGCATCTCCTCGGGCCGTTCGTGGCCCGGCCGTTGGACGTCGTGCGGGACGGGCGGCGGGGGCTCGCGGTGGCGTGTCTGGTGTACGCCGCCGCGCTGGGCGTGGGGGTGGTGACGTACGGGCGGGTGCCCGCCGTCGCGACCGGGGTGCTGCTCGTCGTCGCCGGGACCTGCGGTCCGCTGCTCACCGGGGGGATCAGCAGCCGGCTCGCCGCGATCGTGGGGCCCGAGCTGCGGTCCCAACGCCGGGCGCAGGGCTGGGACGTGGCGACGTACGGCATCGGCAACACCGTCGGGCCCTCGCTGGTGGCGGCGCTGTCGGGCGAGACGTCGCCGTCGGTGGCCGCGTTGGCGCCGGCGGGTGGGGCGGGGGTCGCGGCGGGGTGCGTACTGCTGCTGCCTCACGCGCCGACCGGCCTGCGGGGGACGGCCGTTCTCCGGCCCGGGCCGACGCTGCTGCTCATCGCGCGGGACCCGCGACTGCGGCCCACCCTCTGTCTGACGATGGTCGTGGCGGTCAGCGTGTCGGCGTTGCCGGTCGTCGCCGTGGAGATGACGGGGGTTCTCGGGGTCGGGGCGTCCACGGCGGCGGCCCTGACGGCGGCGTACGGACTCGGCAAACCTCCTCGGCTCCGTCACGGTCATGATCGCCCCGCCGACCGGCGACCCGGGACGCCTCATGCGGCGGCTCGCGCTGGGCGTCGTCGCCGGGCTGTGCGTGGTCGCGGCGAGCCGTGACATCGGCCTCTCGGTCACCGCGTTCGCCCTGACCAGAGTCCTCAACGCCCTCTTCTTCACCGCGACACTGGCCGCCCGCACGGAGTACGCGCCCGCCGGTGCCCGAGGGCAGGTGTTCATCTGGGTGGCGGCACTGAAAATCACGGCGGGCTCGGCGGGGACGGCTCTCGCGGGGGGGTCTGTCGGGGGTGGACGTACGGCTGCCGCTGGTGCTGGGCGTTGCCGGGATCGCGGGGGCGGTGGGGGTGGCGACGCTGGAGCAGAGAAATCGACCGCCTCACGCCCACAAGCGGTGCTGAGCGGGTCTGGCGAAGTCGGCCGCGCCCCGGCGGCAGCCGGTCGGTGAGACGGATTCGCTCGCGCCGGTCGGTTCACTGTACAGTTCAGTCGTTCCATTGGACCATCGAGGCTGGCTCCAGCCCACCGGATCGGACCCCGCGCATGACTGCCCTCCACATCAGCCCCGCCGTCGCCGAGGCGTTCCCCGGCGCGCTCATCGCCGTCGTCACCGCCTCCGGTCTGCGCGGTCACGAGGGCTGGCCCGACACGGTCGCCGCCCTCGCGGAGTTGGAGCGGCAGCTCGCGGACGGGGCCTGGGCGCCGGCCGACGAGGCCGACCCCCGTATCGAGGCGTGGCACACGGCGTACCGCTCCTTCGGCACGAACCCGCGCCGCATCCGCCCCAGCGTGGACGCGCTCGGGCGACGCATGGCGAAGAAGGGTTCGCTGCCCCGGATCAACCCGGCGGTGGACTCGTACAACGCGGTGTCCGTACGGCACGGGCTGCCGGCCGGCGCCTTCGACCTCGACCACGTCACCGGCGACATCGAGATCCGGTACGCGGAGGGCACCGAGACGTTCACGCCCCTCGGCGAGCCGGACGTCGTCGAGACCCCCAAGGCGGGCGAGGTGATCTACGTCGACACCACGGACGTCCTGACGCGGCACTGGAACCACCGGGACGCCCACCGCACGCGGGTCACGGAGGACTCGGCGCGGGTGGCGTTCGTGCTGGAGACCCTGCACGCCGACCGGGACGGCCACCTGGTGAAACTCGCGGCGGAGGAACTCCAGGGCCTGCTGGCGCCGCACGCCGGGCAGACGGCCGTGGAGTACCTCAGCGCCGGCTGAGAGCGCCGGGGGCTTCGGGCGGCAGCTGCACGGTCATGAGCAGCCGGCACGTCTGCGCCCCCGCCCCCCGATACGCGTGCGGCACATCCCCGTCGAACGTCGCCGTCCGCCCCGCCTCGACCGCATGCTCCGTACCGTCCACCACCAGTACCATCCGCCCCGCCAGCACACTGACCGTCTCCACCACCCCCGTCTGATGCGGGTTGCTGGCGTACTCCTCCCCCGGCTCCAGCCGCCACCGCCACACCTCGACCGGCGCGGCCCCGGCCGTGGTCAGCATCAGCCGCGCCTCACCGCCCCGCTCCCCCTCCCACAGCGGGCTGACGTCCTCGGCGGCGACGATGCGGACGCGCCCCTCGGCCGGCCCCTGCATCAGCGCGGACACGGAGATGCCGAGCGTGTCGGCGAGCCGGACGAGGGTCGCCAGGTTCGGGTTCCCCTGCGCCTTCTCCAGCGCCACGAGCGCACCCTTGCTGACCTGCGCGCGCCGGCTCAACTCGTCCAGGGAGAGCCCGGCACGCGTCCGGGCGGCCCGCACATTGCCCGCGACCGCCCGCAACGCCGTGACCGCCTCGGCCATCAGGTCCACATCCCCACGGTCGTTCCATTACGCGATCCGGTCGTTCGACCCCATCCTAGGCGACGCGCCCCGGCACGTGCCGTCCGGCCGCCTCACCGGCGGGAACACGCCGGGCCCGCGCCGTACTTCGCCCGCTCCTCCGTGCTGAAGTCACGCCCCACGGCCCGGCAGACCTGCGCCACGGCCGCGTCCGGCGCGGGCATGCCGATGCCCCACAGCCGCACGGTCCCGTCGGCGCCCGCCGTAGCGGCCGTCCGCCCGTCTCGGCTCGCGGCGATCGCGGTGAGCGGCCCGTCGTGTCCGGCGAGCACGGCACGCAGCCGCCCGGTCGCGACGTCCCAGACCCGCGCGGCCCGGTCGTCGCTCGCGGTGAGCAGCGTGTGCCCGTCGGGCGTGAAGGCGAGCGCGGTGATGTTCCCCTCCTGCCCGGCGATGGTCCCCAGCCCGTCGTTGCGGCTGAGCTGCTTCTCGCCGGTGTCCGTGTCCCACATCCACACGACCCCGCCGTCGTTCACGGCGACCGTGCGGCTGTCGGGGCTGAACACCGGGTGCGCGTCGTCGGGGAGCGCCATCACCGCGACCAGCTCGTACGTCCGCCCGCCGCTCGCCAGCCGCACCACCCCGTCCCGCACCACGGCCCGGGCCCGCCCGTCCGGACTGACCACGGTCCCCGTCCGCCTCGCGACCCGCGTCCCGCCCAGCCGCTCCCCCGTCACGACATCCCAGTTCCGTACGACACCGTCGTCACCCGTCACCGCGAGCTCCCGCCCGCCGGAGCCGAACTCCAGCGCGGTCACCGGCACTTGGGCGCCACCGAGACTCCGCCCGACCGGCACCTCCCACAGCCGTACGGTCCCGTCGTCGCCGCCGGTCGCGAGGGTCCGGCCGTCCGGACCGAACGCCGGCGCGGAGACGGGGCCCGCGTGGCCGGGGTACGCGGCGCGCACGGTGCGGCTCGCGACGTCCCAGAGCCGTACGACATGGTCGTGGCCGCCGGTCGCGAGCGTGCGGCCGTCCGGACCGAACGCCACGGCGTCGGCCTGATCGCCGGCCAGGGTGGCGCGCAGGCGTCCGGTGGCGGTGTCCCACAGGCCGACGCTCCTGAGCCCGCCGCCGACGGCGAGGGTGCGGCCGTCGGGGCTGAACGCCGTTGTCGTGGCGGCGTTCTCGGCCGCGGTGAGGGTCGTCCGGAGGCGGCCGTCGCTCCACAGGCGGACGGTGCGGAAGTCGTTGCTCGTGGTGGCGAGGGTGCGGCCGTCGGGGCTGAAGCGGAGTTCCTGGACGAGGTCGTCGGTGGGGTGGGTGAGGGTCGTCCGGAGGCGGCCGGTCATGGTGTCCCAGAGGCGGATGGTCCGGTCCTCGCCCGCGGCGGCGTAGGTGCGCGCGTCGGGGGTGAAGGCCGCTGCGGTGGGGTGGGCGACGTGGAAAGCCCAGGTCGCGCCCGGACGGCCGGTCGCCGTGTCCCACCGGCGCAGGGTGCCGTCGGCATAGCCGGTCACCAGGGTGCGGCCGTCGGGGGCGAACCGCAGGGCGCGTACGAGGTTCTCGGGCTGGTGCGGCAGACTCCTGCGCAGGCGTCCGGTCCGGGTGTCCCAGACCTTCACCGCGCGCGTGTCGTCGGCGGAACCCCCGGCGGTGGCGAGGGTGGTGCCGTCGGGGCTGAACGCCAGGGTCAGCACGGCGTCGTGGTGTCCGGCGAGGCGGCGCCTGAGCGGGAGGGCCGCCGCGTTGCGCAGGACGGTGTCCGCCTCGTCGGTGGCGGCGGTCCGGTACGCCCGTACGGCGAGGAGGGCGGCCAGATCGGGGTCCGTGTCCATCAGGTCACGGGACTCGACGGACAGCAGCCGGGACACATTCTGTTTCTGGGACATCAATGCGTTCCGGGTCTCCCGCAATTCCCTCTCGCGCTGCCAGAAGATCGATCCGCCCGCGATCAACACGGTGATGAGAACACCGATCAGGAATACGATTCTCCGCCCACCAGGCTTCATCAGGTGAATGTACTGCGAGTATTTTGGGCGGGGAACGGCCTGTGCGACGCCACGTCGACCGACAGGAGTCCCTCGTGTCAGAGAACCCCTCTCCGCCCACAGGCTGGCGGCGTTATCTGCGGGACAGTCATTTCGTCGCCACGGCGATCGTCGCGCCGGTCGTCGTCTCGCTGATCGTGCTCGGGCTGACCGGTGGTTTCTCGTGGATCGGGGACCGGTTCGAGGAGAAGAAACCTCCCTTGTACGTTTCCGGCTCCCGTCCCCCGAGAGTCGCCGAGTCCCCCAGGCCGGCCGGCCAGCCGGAGGCGGAGACACAGGGCATCCGATCCCTGTCGAGCGCATATCTGTGCCCGTGGGAGGCGTGGGTGGTGACGAGGCCACCCGGCGACTTCGGTACCGTACCCGTGCTCGGGGACGGCAGTCCCGACCCGGCGTTCATCAGCGCCGACACCGCCGGGGACCCCTCCTCCACCCACGTCGTCATCGACCTCCAGCCCGTCGACGACCGGCCGCTCCAGATCAAGGAGCTGAGGATCAGGGTGCTCGAACGGCGACCGGCTCCGACCGCCGGGCAGGCGACCTTGGTGGGGCTCAAGACCTGGGGGTGCGGAGCCGGTCCGACCCCCCTGGTCGCCCGCGCCGACCTCGACGGCGGCGCCGATTTCGCGACCGTCTCGCTCGCGGGAGCCACGAAACTCCCTCAAGAACTCGTCGACGGAAAGTCCTTGCTGATCGACCTCGTAGTAAAGACCCGGACCTGTGACTGCGTCTGGATTCCCGAGATCGTGTGGAACAAGGACGGAAAGACGAGGACGACGGAATTCCGTTTGAACGGAAAGAACTTCCGCACCATTCCGGCCGAGGGGCTGGAGCGCCGCGCATGGGAAAGGGACCAGAACACTCAGGAATGGTCGAAGACGGTCTTCGACGAGTCGATCCTGGACTGACACCGGCTTCTTTCCGTCAACTTCTTTCCGTCAGCGGCGCAGCCCCAGCACCGATGCCCCCGCGTACCGCGCCTGCGCCCCCAACTCCTCCTCGATCCGGACGAGTTGGTTGTACTTCGCGGTCCGGTCCGCCCGGGAGAGGGAGCCGGTCTTGATCTGGCCGCAGCCCGTCGCGACGGCGAGGTCGGCGATCGTGGTGTCCTCGGTCTCGCCGGAGCGGTGGGACATGACGACGGTGTAGCCGGCGCGGTGAGCCGTGGACACCGTGGCGAGGGTCTCCGTGAGGGTGCCGATCTGGTTGACCTTCACGAGGATCGAGTTGGCGATGCCGTCGCGGATACCGGCGCTCAGGAGGGTCTCGTTCGTACAGAAGACGTCGTCGCCGGTGAGCTGGCAGCGGTCGCCGAGGCTCGCGGTCAGTTCGCGCCAGCCCTCGTGGTCGTCCTCGCCCATCGGGTCCTCGATGGAGGCGACGGGGTAGCGCTCGACGAGCCCGGCGAGGTACGCGGCGTGCTCACCGGGCGTCCGTCGCACGCCTTCACCGGCGTAGTCGTACACCCCGTCCCGGAAGAACTCCGAGGCGGCCGGGTCCATGACGAGGGTGATGTCGGTGCCCGGCTTGTAGCCGCTGCGCTCGATCGCCTGGACGACGAAGTCGAGCGCCTCGTCGGCCGTACGCAGATCCGGCGCGAACCCGCCCTCGTCCCCGACGTTGACGCTGTGTCCGGCGGCGAGGAGGCTCCCGCGCAGGGTGTGGAAGACCTCGGAGCCCATGCGTACGGCCTCGGCGAAGGTCGCCGCGCCGATGGGGGCGATCATGAACTCCTGGAAGTCGAGCGGGTTGTCGGCGTGGGCGCCGCCGTTGACGATGTTCATCATCGGCACGGGCAGGAGCCGCGCGTCGACGCCGCCGACGTAGCGGTAGAGCGGCAGCCGGTGGGCGGCGGCAGCGGCCTTCGCGGTGGCGAGCGAGACGCCGAGCAGGGCGTTGGCGCCGAGGCGTGACTTGGTGGGCGTGCCGTCCAGCTCGATCATCGTGCGGTCGACGGTCGCCTGGTCCTCGGCGTCGAGGCCGACGACCGCGTCCGCGACGGACTCGTTCACGGCGTCGACCGCGCGGCGCACTCCCTTGCCGTGGAAGCGGTCCGGGTCGCCGTCCCGCAGCTCGACCGCCTCCCGGGCGCCGATCGAGGCACCCGACGGGACGGCGGCGCGGCCGAGGGAGCCGTCCTTCAGTTCCACGTCCACCTCGACGGTGGGGTTGCCCCGGCTGTCGATGATCTCCCGGGCGACGACCCTGCTGATCGCGGTCACGACACGTCTCCTCACGCTGGGCCCGCGTGGCACCGGAAGGGTACGGAAGGGTGCCGACGGATGCGGGTGGACTTTAAGTTCCGACTGGAAACAAAGTGAGTCCCGAAAGGGAACTTACTATGGGTCCATGAGGATGCACAACGCCGACGAGACCTGCGGCATCGCGCGGGCCGCCCTCGTCCTGGGCGACTGGTGGAACGTACTCGTGCTGCGCGAAGTCGCCGGTGGCCATGTCCGCTTCGACGCGCTCGCCGCGGAGATCGGCATGTCCCGCAAGGTCCTCACGGAGCGGCTCGGGCGGCTGGTCGCGCAGGGGGTGCTGCGGCGGAGCCTGTACCAACGGCGGCCCGTGCGGTACGAGTACGTGTTCACCGACGCCGGTGCGGCGCTGTTGCCGGTGCTGGTCGCGATGCAGGACTGGGGGGACCGGTGGGTGCTGGGGGACGGGGAGTTGACCGCGTCCACCTCGCAGGACGGCGCCGAGCGGGCTCGCGTACGGGGGTTGGTGGGGGCGCGGCTTCCCTCGGCGCTGGTGTCGCCGGGGGCCGTCGCGACCGTGGTGTTCGCGTATCCCGGTACGGGTGTCGAGTGGGGGGAGATTCCGGGTGCGGCGGGGTGCACGCTGGAGCACCGGCTCTTCCGGGAGGCTTGGCCGTCGTTCCGGCGTGCGGGGGTGGCGGTGTGCGGCCTCAGCACACAACTCCCCGAGGAACAGGCCGAGTTCGCGCGGGCCGAGGGGATTCCGTATCCGCTGGTGTCGGACGCGGACCACGAGGTGACCGCCGCCCTGCGCCTCCCGACGTTCCGGGGAGCCGGACGGCTGCGGCACAAGCGGCTGATCCTCGTCGCGGATACGGAGGGGACGGTGCGGCACACACTGTTTCCGGTGGCGGACATTCCACACGCGGTGAAGGAGAGCTTGCGGCTGGCCGGGGGGTGACGGGGCGGGGCGCGGGCGCGGCTTCGGGGATCCAGATGCCACGAACTGTCCCGAATGCCAGACACCGCCCCGAGCACCGGGCACCGCCCCGGATGCCGGGCACCGTACGCCGCTTCAGGTGCCGCGCCCCCTCAGCCCCGCATCGCCACCCTGCACAACTCCCCCAACGCCCCGTCGATGGCGTGCGGTTGCGGTCTGCCGGAGACGTCGAGCCGGTTCCACCTCTGGAGGTTGACCGCGACCGCCAGTTGCCGTTCGCCGTCCGCGCGGGCCATGGCCAGCGTTCCGCCACCCCAGACCGTGCCGCCGTGTCCCCAGTAGGTGGCGTCCCATCATCACCGCCCATAGCCTGATCCGCCGAGCCTGGACCACCCATCGCGGGGAGGGACGCCCCCGCCGCCGACCGTGAACGACCATGCGCCGTCCCCCCGAAGTCCGGATCGCGCTGCTGAGTGGTCTCAGCGCAGTCCGCTCCGCTTGATCTCCTTCACACTGCGCCCGGGGCGGCTTGCCGCTCCTGGTTGTCTGCCAGGAAGTCGGTGACCCGGTGGTTCGTCCGGGCGGGCACGGCGGTGGGCATGGCGAAGTGGGTGAGTTCGGCGAGGATCTCGATCCGGGCGTCCGGCACGGCCTTGCGGGTCCGGGCGGCGGCCGACGACCGGTTTCCGGTGCGTGAAGCCCGAGGCCGCCAAGGCATAGAGCCGCTTCCGGCCCAGGCCGGTGTCGGTCCCCGCGGTCTCGCGGTCCAGGTAGGCGCGCGCACGGGCTTCCGTCGGGCGCAGCAGGAAACCGGGGCGGAAGCCGGCGAAGCACTGGGCCGGGTCGAGCAGTACCAGCCGATCGACCCGCCGTACAGCGTGCAGCGCGTCCAACCAGGCCACCAGGTCGGTGGTTGTGCGCAGCGGGCGCCCGCCGAGGATGTCGACGGCCGGCACCCGGTGGTGCGTGCCGAGTACCGGGGCATTGGCGAACCAGACCGCGCCGGTGGAGCCGCCGTGCGAGCGGGATGGCGGCGAGGTCGTCCCAGGTGATGGTGCCGGCCTCGCACGCCGACGAGGTGCGCGCTGTCGACGTGAAGATACGCAGACGGGTTCACGGAATCCCGGTGTGGTCGGCCGAGCGGCACCTCCTCAGCCAGACACGGACATCATGTCGGCGAGCTCCCGCAGGTCCTGTGCGCGGTGGGTGGGCTCGGACATCGTCTGCGGGTA
This sequence comes from Streptomyces saintjeani, assembly GCF_055409605.1. Classification (NCBI taxonomy): domain Bacteria; kingdom Bacillati; phylum Actinomycetota; class Actinomycetes; order Kitasatosporales; family Streptomycetaceae; genus Streptomyces; species Streptomyces saintjeani. The sequence goes on from NZ_CP189624.1 coordinate 548,689, forward strand.
GACGGAGGCTCCGCGCCGCAGCCAGGCGCCGCCGAGCCCGGCTCGCCGCGCTCCGTCGATGTCCCAGGGATGTACGGCGACGAGCAGGGTCTGGTCCGGCCGGACTCCGGCCTGCTCGACGCAGTACCGATAGGCGGCGGGTGCGGGCTTCCAGCAGCGCGGACCGCGCACGTCCAGCAGGGCCTCGAAGCGGTCCAGAAGCCCCGCCTCGGCCAGTAGCCGTTCGGTCAGGGCGGCGCTGCCGTTGGTCATGGCCACCAGCCGATACCCGGCGTCGCTCAACTTCCGTACGCCGTCCGGCACATCGGGGTGCACGTCCAGGTGGGCGAAGCCGTCCAGGACGTGCTGGGCTGCGGCTTCCGCGTCCCCCGCCCAGTCCTCCAGCCCGGACAGCACCGCCCGCACACCGTCGCGGGCGACAGACGTGAAGTCCGCATACGCCCCGGCGGCCGTCAGCGCGAATCCGTCCCTCAGTACTCCGGCGAACCAGGTCGGCATCACATGCCCGGGGGCGCCGACGTCCTCGAAGCGGACGCGCAGCGGGGTGAGGTCACTGAGCGTCTCGTTGACGTCGAAGACGAGGACCTGGTGACCGTCGGCGGGCATTGATCTCCTCCACTCCACTCTGCTCACACGCGCCGCGTCAGGCTCAAGAGCGGCGCGGTGAAGCTGTCCAGCCGCGTTCCCAACCTCACAGGGCGATACATCTAGGCTGCGAGCACACGCCGCCCTCCCAGCGCCCGCGGGAGCGACAGCTCTCCACTTGCTTCCGCGTGCTCCAGGTGCATCGACGGCTGGAGCACGCGGGCGGTCCGGGACTCGTCGCATACGGCGGCTTCCTGGCCGTGCGCGAGCATGCGCCCCAGGGCCTGCCGGATACGGGTCGCCGGCTCGTCGATGCAGATACGTTCCTCCGCGTAGGCGTGGGCCAGACTGTGCAGTCGGAAGCGGCCAGGTGCCGTGCGCCGGATCAGGTGCGTCGCCACGAGGGTGTCGAGGTGGTGCTCGACGGCGGAGACCGGTTCGTCCATGAGCGCGGCAGCCGTGGCGGCGTCCACATCCTGCGGTGGATGGAGCGCCAGGAGGCGCAGCAGCAGCCGCGCGCCCCTGGGCAGTCGCGCGTCGGAGGCGGCGAGCGCGGCCCGTACTCCGTCCTCCAGGGCCAGGGTGGTCAGGGGCTCCCGGTAGTAGTCACCCAGCGCCCACGCGGGATGGTCTCGCATGTGGCGGCCGATGATCGACAGTGCCATCGGCAGGTGCTCCAGGACGTGGGCGATCCGCCGGACGGCCGGGAGGTCCGGGTCTACGCGGGCGGCTCCCGCCGTCTCCCGCAGCAGTTCCAGGGAGTCGTCCGGGTCGAGCACCGGTACCGGCAGGCGGGCTACGGCGTCCAGGCCGGTCAGGGTGTGACGGCTGGTGATCAGAGTGCGGCAGTCACGGACCCCGGGCAGAAGCGTCCGTAGCTGTTCCGCATCCGCCGCGTCGTCCAGGACGACCAGGGCGCCCGTGCCCGCCAGCAGTTGACGGCAGAGGACGGCCCGGCCGTCGAGCCCGTACGGAATACGGTCCCCGGTGACACCCAGCAGGCGCAGGAAGGTCTCCAGTACCGCTGCCGAGTCGGCGGGCGGGCCCTGCGGTGCGCTGCCTCGCAGGTTCGCGAAGAGGACGGGCACGTCGGGACGTTCCTCGGCGAGCAGCCGGTGGGCGACGTGCAGGGCCAGTGACGTCTTGCCTGCGCCCGCCATGCCCTCCAGTACCAGCGCGGGCGCGTCTGCGCCGACGTTCAGCAGGGCTTCCGCCCGAGCCACCAGATCGGTCCTGCCGACGAACGAGGGGAGTCCGGCGGGCAGTCGGTCGTAGACGCTGACCCGTGCGGCGGCCTCGGCCTCGCCGAGTACCGCGCGCAGTGACTGCCGCCAGGCGGAGACGACGGCTTCGTCGGCGCCGACGAGGGCATGCACCACGGCCAGCAGCAGATCGGAGTTGGGCCGGCGGCGGCCGACCTGGAAGCAGTTGCCCACGGTCGAGCGGGCCGGCCATTCGCCGCGCGGCCGTCCGGTCCGCTGCCATTCCCGGTGGATGCGCCGCGTGATCTCGGTGATCGACGGGTTGCCCACCCACGACTTCAGCAGTCTCAGTTCGGCGATGAATTCGTCCATCGTGCGGGCTTTCCCCGGATCCAGCACTTGCGGCACGAACATCCTCCCCCATGGGACACCTGGGCCACGAAAAACTTGGAACGACTGTTTCAAGTTAGACGGAGGGGGGCCGCGACTGTCAAGCGGCTTCTGTCTGTCGAGATCCAGCCACGCAGTGCATCCAGGATCATCCACGATCTGTCCGGAAGCCCTTGTTCCGTCCTGATGCTGAGGGCCGTCTCGACCACTGGCACCGCGGGAATCCCGGCCAGGCCCTACGTGCCCCGTTCCAGGACAGGAGTCCGTGTACAGCCATGTCCGACATCGCTCCTGGCTCTCGGCGGCTGCTACGCGAGCACCTTCCTGGCGGCCCTGAGGGCCGAGAACCCGGAGGCCGACGCCTCCGGGGCCGGCTTCCGGGTCGACGCGACCCCCGTGAGCGCGCCGACCCGGTTCTCCGAGATCACCGTGCGGGTGTCCGCTCCCGCCGCCCTCCGGGACCTGATCCCCAAGCCCCTGCTCAAGGCCGAGCGGGGCCGCATCGTCCACAACTCGATCCGCGACGCGGTGACGGTCCACTTCACCCACGAGTGGCGCCGGCTCCCCCCACTGAAGGAGACAAGACCGTGGAAACGCAAGCCAGCACGATGCAGGACAGCCTCAGCCAGGAGCGCGGCAGGGCGGACAGAGCGATGCACGAGAGCGCCACGCAGCACGGTTCCACGGACAGTGCGGCCAGTGCGCCGCCCGGCACGCGGCGCGTCACGATCATCGGTGCCGGGTTCTCCGGCACGCTCACCGCCATCCGGCTGCTCCACTTCGCCGATTCTCCCCTGGAGATATGCCTCATGGAGCGTGAGGAGGGATATCGGTACGGGGGCCTCGCCTTCGGTCCGGCGGCCACCAACTGGGAGCACATGCTCAACATCCAGGCCGGCCGCATCACCCTGCGCCGCGAGCGGCCCGAGGACTTCCTGGAGTGGGCCAACGAGGAGGCGGACCGCTCCACCTGGCCGCAGAAGTGGCAGTACCACAGTTTCGGCGTCGCTTGCGTCGTACCGCGGCGGATCTTCAGCCAGTACCTGGCAGAGCGATTGCGGACGGCCGTCGCGGACGCCCACCCCGGGGTCACCCTGTGCGAGATGACCGGCGAGACCATCGACGTGCGCGCCGAGGGCGACGGGTATGTGGTCAAGTACGTCGACGCCGGCCCGCAGGGCGGGGTGCACGACCTGCCTTCCGACCAGGTGATTCTGACGACCGGTCACCTTTCACCGGTGCAGGCGCCGTTCTACCACCGCGTCAAGGGCTGCGACCGCTTCCTCGCGGACCCGTACGCCCCTGATGCCCAGGAGCGGTTCCGGGCCGTCGGCCCCGACGAGACGGTACTGGTCACGGGATCCGCGCTCTCCGCCTTCGACGCCGTCGTCTCCCTCGTCCACACGGGGCACCGGGGACAGATCCTGATCTGCTCACGGGGCGGCCACATGCACGGCACCTACCCGGTCGACCACGAGCACGACATCTGGCAGGCCCGCCGCCCGCCCTTCCTCGACGCCGAGAAGCTCACCCCGGAGACGGTCGTGGAGGGCATCAAGGCCGAGTACGCCCAGCTGCGCGACGAGCACGGCGTGGAGCCGGGCAGCGCGCTCGACGCCGTCTTCCCCGAGCGCGTCATGAAGGCGTGGGAGCCGTACGTCATCGAGCTGATCTCCCGCATGGACCCGCGCGATGTGCAGATGCTGCTCGACCGGTACAAGAGCCTGATCGTCACCAACCGCACCAGCACGGTCCGGGAGATCGGCGGCGTCGTCCGCAGCCGGATGCGCGGATTCAGCGGTGCCCCGAAGACCGTCAGCACCCTGTCCGCCGCCATCCAGGACATGCGCCCCGTCGAGGACGGCACGAAGATCCGGGTGGTCTTCGCCGACCAGCCGGACATCGTCGTCGACCGGGTCGTCAACTGCCTGGGCAACAACACCGATTACGAACGCACCGACCACCCCCTGTGGAACGGCCTGGTCAACGGGCACGGGTACGCACAGCCGCAGACGAAGACCCACCGCGGCATCGAGGTCGGTGCGCACGGACAGCTTGTCGGCGCCGACGGCGAGATCGTACGGAACCTCTTCTGCGTCGGCCCGATGCGCCAGGGCGACGAGACCACCCGCCGCGGCCGGCTCGGCGCGTTCGTCTTCAGCATCGGCACCCTGCGCAACCAGTGCTTCGACACGGCGATGGAGGTTCTGCGCGGCGTCAGGTCCACGGACTCCGCAGACGACAAGGAGCGGATGGACATCCCCGACGGCATCCACCACTGCCTGGTGCGCAGCTGCGACTGGATCGTCGACGACCTCGCCCTCCCGGCCGGAAAGCCGGACGCGACCCGGCTGCGGGAACGGATGCTCGGCTACGCCCGCGAGACCGCGTACCCCAACGCCGTCAACTACCTACAGGCCCAGGACCGCACGGAGCGCCGTAAGTACCGGGGCATCCTCGACGACGACCTGGCGGAGTTCGGTGCCGCCATGTCCCGTGAGTTCGGGTTCACCGCGCAGCGGGCCCGGCGCACCGTCTCCATGCTGACCACGCTGGTGGAGAAGCACGCCGTCCACAACCTGTGCGACATCACCAGGCTGGCGGGCTGGGACTCGCAGTACAGCGACCAGGTCAAGCACGCCCCGAAGAAGGACGCGTGATGACCGACCAGGACGACCAGCGACTGCTCGGCCGGCTGTTCATGGTCCGCCACGGCGAGTCCACCTGCAATTCCGTGCACCGCATCGCCGGACAGCGCGACGCCCCGCTGACGTTCCTCGGCCGGATCCAGGCAGAGAAGGTCGCGGGGGGCCACCGCGACCAGCACTTCGACCGCGTCTACGTCTCCCCGCTGACCCGCGCCTACGAGACCGCCGACACCATCTTCGGCATCGACGCCCCCGCCGCGGACGCTCCCGAGGCAGTGGTCGACGAGCGCCTGATGGAACGCGACTTCGGCAGCTACACGCTGGAGAGCAAGTCCATCCTCCAGCGCCGCCACGGCATCGCCGAGTACGAGCGGGCCATGAACGCCGACAGCCCCACCATGCACGGCGGTGAGACGTTCGCACAGTTCAGGGACCGCGTGCACGCCTTCTACGAGGAGGAGCTGCTGCCCGCGCTGCGGCGCGGCGAAGTGGTCTGCGTGGTCTCACACAAATACGTCGTCGAACTGATCTGCCGGTTCGTCCTGGACCGGCCCGCCGACGAATCGTACGACCTGCGCCTGCCCAACTCACAGATGCTTCAGGGCGACCGGATCCACAGCTATGTGAAGAACGAGAACAAGACCATGAACATGGTCTACGACTGGGTCGTCGTCAACCATCCCATGGTCTTCTGCGCCGGCCTGGCCGCCGGTCTCCTCGCCAATCTGGCGGGGCTGCGGGTGTCCAGCTCGCCGTATCTGCTGCTCCTGCTGCTGGTGCTGGCCAGCGTCATCACCATGTGCCGCATCGAGTTGGAGAACGCGCGCACGTTCGTGACCGACCGCGGCACGCTCCGGTCCGTAGCCCTGCGGTATCTCGCTCTGCCGATCGCCTTCGCCGCCCTGGTGCGCTGGTCGGACGCGGGCAGTACGAGTACGGCGGCGATCGTCGCGGTGTTCCTCGCGACACCGAGTTCCGTGGTGGCGATGACCGTCAGTCGCTGCCTCGGTGGAATGATCATGCCGACGTTCGCGCAGGTCCTGCTCTCCTCCCTGGCCGCCACCGTCTCGTTCTCAGCCGTCCTCGCCCTGACCCTGCGTGAGGACGTCGCCCCGGCCGTCGCCATCAGTGCCGCCACCTCGACCGGCATCGTCACGGCGGCCTACGTCCTGGTCAAACGGCTGCGGGAGCGCTCTCCCATCCGTACGGCCAAGTACGGCGAGCGCAACGGATACGTGGCGGTGCTCCTGCTCACCGCCTTCATCGTGCTGGTCTGCCTCAAGCTCGACCTGGACGGCTTCACCACCTACGCGCCGACCGCCGCGGGCATCGCCGTCGGCCTGCGACTCGTCGCCGCCCTCCTCAAACGACGCCGCCACGTCCAGACGCTCGACGACTACACCGCCATGACCTACCCGAACGTGTTCGTGGTGGTCATCATCGCCGCGCTCACCGGCAACGGGCCGTTGGAACAGGTGGCGATCTGGACGCTGCTGCCGATGTTCGTCCTGTCGTTCTTCGACAGCTGGTACGCCCGCTTCCTCGTCGTCGCGCCCGACGACGCACGCTGGCCCGCGGTCCTCGGGCTTCCCCCGCACGGTCCGGTACAGGGCCGCCCATCGGCCGAAGGCCCGCACGAGCCCTCCGTCCCCGCGCATTCCTGACGCCCACGGGAGTTGTTGTGCACCACACGACCTTTCTGGCCGCCACCACCGACAGGAACCTCGAACTCGTCCTACGGGTCCTGCCCGCGATCGTGGTCATCCTGGCCGCCTCAGCCCTCTGCGGACGCCTCGCCATGCTGGTGAAGCAGCCTCGGGTCCTCGGGGAGATGGTCGCCGGCGTCCTGCTCGGCCCCACCCTGTTCGGCGCCCTCTTCCCCGCGGCCCAGAAGGCGGTCTTCACCCCCGAGGTGAAGCCCATCCTGTACGTCCTGAGCACCATCGGCCTGACCGTCTTCATGTTCCTCGTCGGCGCCGGCCTCGACCACGGCGGCGGCAACGGCAAGAGGGACACCAAGAACGCCGCCGTCCTGGCCGTCTCCGGCATCCTGCCGTCCCTGCTGCTCGGCGCCGGAGCCGCGTACCTCCTCCACGACCGGCTCTCCCGCCCCGACGTCAGCACCTTCGAGTTCGCCCTCTTCATGGGCGGCGCCCTGTCGATCACGGCCTTCCCGATGCTCGCCCGCATCCTCTACGAGCGGCGGCTGCAGAACTCGCCGCTCGGCCGCATGACCCTGCTGGGCGCGGCCATCGACGACGCCGCCGCATGGTGCTTCCTCGCCGTGCTCTCGGCGATGCACACCGGAGCAGGCGCCCTGCACGTCCTGCGCACCATCGGGCTCACAGCGCTGTTCGCCCTCGTCATGCTCACCGTCGTGGCCCGCCTGCTGCGCCCGATGGGCGCACGGGTCGAGCGCACCGGCCACTTCGGCTTCGACCAGATGTACCTCGTCGTCGGCATCGTCCTGCTGTCCGGACTGTTCACCGACTACATCGGCATCTACTCCGTCTTCGGCGGCTTCATCGCCGGACTCGCGATGCCGAGGAACCCCGCCTTCCGCGAGGCCCTGCACAGCCGCATGATGGATCTCGTCTGCGTCCTGCTCCTGCCGATCTTCTTCGCCTTCTCCGGCCTCAACACCGAACTCGGCGGAATCGCCGGATGGGCCATGATCGGCCCGTTCCTGCTGATCCTGGCGGCTGGCTTCATCGGCAAGTACGTCGGCTGCGCGACCGCCATGCGCACGATCGGATTCTCGTGGCGCGAGTCCTGGGCGGTCGGCGGCCTGATGAACGCCCGCGGTCTGATGATCCTCATCTTCATCAACATCGGCCTCGCCCAGGGAATGATCACCAAGGACGTCTTCTCCATGCTGGTCCTGGTCGCGGTCATCACCACCGCCGGCGCCATGCCTCTGTACCGCTGGGCGCTGCCCGAGCGGTTCGAACAGCAGATGTCCCCGCCGACGCCGGAGCCCGAGGCTGCCGCCGGAGCGGCCTCGCCCGAGGCAGAACCCGCTCACGCCTGACCCACCGGCCGGCCGGACGCGGACGCGTCCGGCCGGCCCTCACGTGACATCCCCGCCTGAAGTCCTTCGTCCCCGCACGGGAGCAGCCATGCCCAACGGCGTGAACCGCGTCGCACTCGCCGTCTTCCTCCTCTTCTTCCTCGCCGTCACGGTCATGGGCTTCCTGGCCTCGCGCTGGCGCAGGGCGGAGAACGAACACAGCCTCGACGAATGGGGCCTGGGCGGCCGGTCGTTCGGCACCTGGGTCACCTGGTTCCTGCTCGGCGGCGACGTCTACACGGCCTACACGTTCGTCGCCGTCCCGGCGGCGATCTACGCGGCGGGCGCGGCCGGCTTCTTCGCGGTGCCGTACACGATCCTCGTCTACCCCCTGGTCTTCACCTTCCTGCCCCGGCTGTGGTCGGTGTGCCACCGGCACGGGTACGTCACCACGGCGGACTTCGTGCGCGGGCGCTTCGGCTCCAAGGGCCTGTCGCTGGCCGTGGCCTTCACCGGCATCCTCGCGACCATGCCCTACATCGCGCTCCAACTGGTCGGCATCCAGGCGGTGCTGGACGTGATGGGCATCGGCGGCGGTGAGGACACCCACTGGTTCGTGAAGGACCTCCCGCTGCTCATCGCGTTCGGTGTGCTGGCCGCGTACACGTACTCGTCAGGTCTGCGAGCGCCCGCGATGATCGCCTTCGTGAAGGACACGCTGATCTACATCGTCATCGTGGTCGCGATCATCTGCATCCCGATCAAGCTGGGCGGCTTCGACGACATCTTCGCCAGGGCGAGCGAGGCGTACAGCCAGACGAACCCCGCGACCGGCAAGCCACGCGGCGCACTGGTCAGCGGCCCGGACGCGCAGTGGACGTACGCGACTCTGGCGCTCGGCTCCGCGATGGCGATGTTCATGTATCCGCACTCGATCACGGCGACGCTGTCGTCCCGCAGTCGTGAGGTGATCCGCCGCAGCACGACGGTGATGCCCCTCTACACCCTGATGCTGGGCCTGCTCGCCCTGCTGGGCTTCATGGCGATCGCGGCCGGAGTCAAGGTCACCAACGGGCAGTTGGCGATCCCGCAGCTCTTCGAGGACATGTTCCCGGCCTGGTTCGCGGGCATCGCTTTCGCGGCGATCGGCATCGGCGCCCTCGTTCCCGCGGCCATCATGTCGATCGCGGCAGCGAACCTCTTCACCCGCAACATCTACAAGGACTTCATCAAGCCGGACGCGACTCCGGCGCAGGAGACCAAGGTCTCCAAGCTGGTCTCGCTGCTGGTGAAGGTCGGCGCGCTGGTCTTCGTCCTCACCATGGACAAGACGGTCGCCATCAACTTCCAGCTCCTGGGCGGGATCTGGATCCTGCAAACCTTCCCGGCGCTGGTCGGCGGCCTGTTCACCCGCTGGTTCCATCGCTGGGCCCTGCTCGCGGGCTGGGCGGTCGGCATGGTCTACGGCACCCTCGCCGCGTGGGGTGTCGCCTCGCCGGCCCAGAAGCACTTCGGTGGCTCGGCGAAGGAGATCCCGGGGATCGGCGAGATCGGGTACATCGGCCTCACGGCGTTCGTGGTCAATGGGGTGGTGACCGTCGTCCTCACCTTCATCCTGAAGGCGGTCAAGGCTCCCGAGGGCATCGACGCCACGTCCCCGGAGGACTACACGGCGGACGCGGCAGGCGCGAAACCGAAGGCGGCGCCTGCTCCTCGTCCGGGCACTTCGCCCGCCCCCAACCCCAGTTGAGAGCCGAATCCACCATGGGGTGACCTGCGGTCCGGCCTGGCGTCGGACCGCAGGTCACCCCATGTCACCTCACGTCAGTGCGGCTGCTCGGCCGGCGATCGAGTCCAGGGCGGCGGTCACCGCCTTCCGCAGCGTCGCGGCATCGGCGCTTGCGCGGGAACGCAGGTTGACCCCGTAGGCGAGCAGCGCCAGCAGGTCGGCGGACGCATCGGGATCGGCGCCGGGGGCGAGCTGCCCCTGGGCCTCGGCGATGACGAGTGCCGCGTACATCGCGTCCCGCAGCTCCTGGTGGTGCTGGTCCAGGACGGCGCGCACCTCCGGATCACTGTTCTCGGCCCCGGCGTGCGCGTTGGAGACCATGCAGCCCCAGCGGGCGTACTCGCCCGAGCAGCGCGCCTCGATCAGACCGCCGAAGAACTCGGAGATGGCGGGCAGCCCCCGCTCGTCCTCCGCCAGGCGCTGGAACATCGGCTGAGAGCGCCGCACCAGGTAGCGGCGCAGCGCGGCGAGGTAGAGCTCCTGCTTGCCACCGAAGGTGGCGTACAGGCTGGAGCGGTTGAGCCCGGTCGCGGCCACGACGTCCTGGATCCCCGTCGAGGCCACGCCCTGCCGCCAGAACAGCCGTACCACGGTCTCCAGGGTCGCGTCCGGATCGAAGTGCTTGATGTCCGGCATGTTTCACCCCGCCATCTTGAAATAAGGATTCCAAGATACTCCCCGTTCGCGTAGCGGCAAAGACACCGGCGGGTACAGAGCGGGACAGGCCGCCCACCTGCGCAACGGCGTCCAGCTTCGTCCACGATCCGCCGGAGGGCCGCCTCGCGCCGCGACCATGCCCCTATGAATCGCATACCGGCCCTATGGACGGCCGCCTACGGGTCCCACGCGTCCCCGCTCCGCCGTTTCCTGGCACGTCGCGCAGTCCACCTCGCCGCCTTCATCCGGGCTCTCGCCCTGGCCGACCACCGCCCGTTCACCAGCCTCTGACCCACCGACACCTCCGCGCGGCTGGCGCAGGGTCGCACATGCACTTATCTTGGAACAGTCATTTCAAGATTTGTCGTCGACGTCGGGCCAGGTCCGACTCGTGTTTGGCCCCGCCCCAGTCACCAGCCAGGAGGACCGAGCGCCATGACCACCCTCAACGCCGAACTGCGTACCTTCTACGAAGCCCGCCAGCAGCAGATCCCCGCCGAGATCCGGGAGGTCATGCAACGGGCCGGCCGGGAACTCGCCGACTCCGGCCAGGCCGACCAGGCTCTCGCCGTCGGCGCGCAAGCTCCGCGCTTCGACCTCCCCACCGCGGCGGGACGGACTCTGGCGCTGGACGACCTGCTCGCCGAGGGCCCGGTCGTCCTGACCTTCTACCGCGGCGCCTGGTGCCCGTACTGCAACATCGCCCTGCGCTCCCTCCAGCAGCACCACGACGCCATCACCGCACGCGGCGCCCGCCTGGTGGCCGTCTCCCCGCAGATCCCCGACGAGTCCCTCTCCCTGACCGAGAAGCACGACCTCGCCTTCGACGTCCTCAGCGACATCGGCTCCGACACCGCCAAGCAGTACGGCCTCGCCTTCGACCTCCCCGACGACCTCGCCGCCGTCTACGACAAGCTCGGCTTCGATCTCCAGCACGTCAACGACGGCCACCCGCGCACACTCCCGCTGCCCGCCACGTACGTGATCGACCGCGACGGCACCATCCGCTGGGCGTTCGTCGACACCGACTACACCACCCGCGCCGAACCGGCCGACATCCTCGCAGCCGTCGACGCACTGGGCTGACTCGTCAGGCGCGGGCCAGTTCGGCCGCGCCGAACGAGACGTCGAAGCGGTCGCACCAGATGCTTGCGCTTGTCGACGCGGCCGGGTCGACGTCGGCGCGCAGGCGGTAGTTCTGGTCGCCTTTGTTCCCCTTGAGCCTGCCGAGGCTGACGTACGCGCGTCCCCTCGCCGAGCAGCTGATCCGACCGGCCGGTGCGCGCGGCAAGAGCGGCTACGCGTCGCCGGCCCCGCGCGCGAGCCGGTCCTCCCCGCCCACCGGCGTGATCACCGTCCGCATGAACACCTCCAGCAGCCGCAGCGGATCGACGGACGGGTCGAGGAGCACCTGGACGCGCAGGCCGTCGAGCATGGCGAGGACGAGGACGGCCTTCTCCTCGACGGAGAGTTCCGGGCCGGGGTGAGCCGTCCGCAGGGCGCCGCTGCGGAGGCGGTTGCGCAGGCGTTCGCCGCGGTGTGTGAAGTACTCGTGGGCCGGATGCGCGGGGTTGGTCGCGGCGACGGCGAGGGCGAGCCAGTTGCGCAGGTGGTCGGGGTCGGCGAACTCGTCGGCGAGGAGTTCGCCGAGGACGGCGGCGCCCTCGGTGCCGGAGGCGAGGATACGGTCGGCCTGCTCCTCGTCGTACGCGTCGCGCTGGGCCAGCGCCGCGACGAGGAGGTCCTCCTTGCCGGAGAAGTGGTGCAGCAGCGCGGCGTGGGTGACGCCCGCGCGAGCGGCGATGTCGCGCAGGGAGGCCCGTTCGAAGCCGTGCTCGGCGAAGCTCGCGAGGGCGGCGCGGACGATCTGCGTCCGGCGGGCCGGGGTGGTGGCGTACGGCCCTCGGGGGCCGGTCTTCTCGCGCAACGTGCTTCCTCCGTACGACCGCTTGCCTCAAGCTCCGGCCGGGAGTTTAATCGCGTCGAACTCTAACCATCATGGTTAGATTCTGTCGCGTTCTACAGGAGTGCCCATGCCGGACAGCACACCGTTCCTGTGGGGAGCCGCCAGTTCCCCGCACCAGACCGAGGGCAACAACGTCAACAGCGACTGGTGGGTCCGGGAGGGGCGGATCCCCGGCCTGGAGCGCAGCGGCGACGCGACCGACAGCTACCACCGGTACGGCGAGGACATGCGCCTCCTCGCGGACGCCGGCCTCAACGCGTACCGCTTCGGCGTCGAGTGGGCCCGCGTCGAACCCGTACCCGGACACTTCTCCCGCGCCGCGCTCGCCCACTACCGGCGGATGATCGACACCGCGCTCTCCCTCGGCCTGACCCCCGTCATCACCCTCCACCACTTCTCCAGCCCGCGCTGGTTCACGGAGGAGGGCGGGTGGCTCGGCGAGCGGGCGGTCGCCCGGTTCACCCGGTACGTCGAGGCCGTCGCCCCCATCCTGGACGGCGTTCCCTGGGTCGCCACCCTCAACGAGCCCAACATGCTCGCGATGATGATGACGGTGGAGCGCCGGCACCTCACCGCCCAGGGCCTGGCCGGCGCCGACACGACCCGCCCCCGGCTCCCGGCCCCCGACCCGAAGATCGGCGCCGCCCTCATCGAGGCCCACCAGGCGGCCCGCGCGGTCCTGCACGCCCACACCGACGCGGGCGTCGGCTGGACCATCGCGAACCGGGCCTTCACCGCCCGCCCCGGAGCGGAGGCGAAGCTCCACGAGATCGAGTACATCTGGGAGAACCTCTACCTGGAAGCCTCCCGCGACGACGACTTCGTAGGCGTCCAGTCCTACTCCAGCGAATGGGTCGCCCCCACCGGTCTCGAACCCCACATCCCCCACCCCGACGACACCATGACCGGCAAGCCCTACCGCCCCGACGCCCTGGCCCTGGCCGTCCGCCACACCGCGCAGATCACCGACAACACCCCCATCCTCGTCACGGAGAACGGCATAGCCACCCCGGACGACACCCGCCGCATCGCCTACACGAAGTCAGCCCTGGACGGCCTCTTCTCCGCGATCGACGACGGCACGGACGTCCGCGCCTACCTCCACTGGAGCGCCCTCGACAACTACCGCTGGGGCGACTGGACCCCCACCCTCGGCCTCATCTCGGTAGACCGCGAAACCTTCACCCGCCACCCGAAACCAAGCCTGCGCTGGCTGGGCGAGGTGGCACGACGGGGGCGTCCGTGACCCGTCGCTCCGACGCCGCGACGGCCATCGGGACGGAACGGCCGGGATGCCGCCGACGCCCGGTTCACGCGAGCCTCACCGGTTGGCGGGTCGAGCTGTGGCGGATGATCAACCCCCGTGTCCACACAGCCCTCGTCCGGGCGCGGAATCGTGGGCCTGCGGCGACGCGGGTGGCGCGGGCGAAGGTGTCGCCGTAAGGTTCGCGCAGTCGGTTTGCGGCCTCGGAGCTGTACCAGTACCAGTCCGATGAGAGCACCCCGCTCCCACCCGTGGGTTGAGGCGCCGGACGGCTCTGCCGGGCGTGCAGCCCGACGGAGTCCGCGCCCTCCCTCGGCTTCACGGCGTACAGGTCTGCCTCCAGAAGCGCGGGCAGGTCGACGGTTGGGGTGACGGGATGGCCGTCGGCGGTCAGCTCCAGCAGGTACCGCTTTCCGGGCACGTCCCCCGCCCGGTCAACGGGGTTGTACACCCGCACTCCACTCACCGACGGCGTCGGACGCGTCCATCAGCGCGGCGGCGTCCGGGTATCGCCTCACGCGTCGGCCTTGTCCTCCGCTTCACGCCAGGCGTCAGGGCTGCGGTAATGGTTCCGGTGCCCGGCGGAGAGCACGGCCCGCAGCTGCGCGAAGTGCGGAGTCCCCGCCGGAATGCGCAGGCGCGCGAGCAGGCCGAGTGCCGCGTCCGGCTCCAGGTCGCCGTAGACGTCGTGGTAGCTGGCCAACAGGCCCTCGTACAGCGGCGCGTGGAGTTCGGAGAGGCGTACGGCCGTGGTGTACGTCCGCTCCTTGACCCCCCACAGCGCCGGGCCCGAGCAAGCCAGGACCCGGCCCGCGCGGCGCAGCAGCGGGGCGGACGGGTGTTTCACGATGTGGTCGATGTCGTTGCCGAGCACCTCCGCGAAGGCCGTCCCGACGGTCGCGCGGTTCTCGAACCAGTCGACCCACAGCGAGTACGTGACGGGCTGGGCGTCCCGTACCGCCTCCAGGCGCCGCCGGTAGCCGCGCCAGAGCGCGCCGGCGGGGAGGGAGTCGAGGGCGGCACCGATCTCGTGGGTCACCCAGTAGTCGTCGAGGAGGTCGAGGAGTCCGAAGGCCAGCCGCTCGCGGCCGGCCGCGTCCAGGGTCTCGTCGGTGAGGACGGCGTCGGCCCAGGAGTGGGCGATCTCATTGGCGGTGCACGGCCGTTCGGACTCGGTCCAGCCCTCGTCGGTCCGAACGACCCCGCGCGCGGCGAGCCAGTGCCGGGCTTCCTCAACGGCTTGTTCCATCCGGGAAGTATGCCGGGCAGCGAGTCAGGAACAGAACTCGATAACCGTGCCGGTCAGGATGCGGTCGAGCGACGCGAGATCGACGTACTCGGTGTCCGCGTGGGTGCCCTCGCCGTCGGCTCCGAAGTCGAGCGGCGCACAGGCCGCGTCCGGAAGGGGTCGGCGTCGGTCACCGGTGGGAGCCTTCCGTGTCGAGCAGGACGGTCACGGAGTCCGGCCCGAGGTTCGGGAGCAGGTGTCGGGCCGCGCGCAGGCCGGCGAGTGGGGCCGCGCCGCAGGGCCCCGAGTCGACGCCCTGGGGATGAGCACATGGGCCCGCTTGCCGAGTTGGCGTGCGGTGCGGGCGACCGCGCGGCCGTGGTTGCCGTCGGTGGCGGTGACCAGGGTCGTGGTGTGCGGGGCGTCGGCGAGGGCGCGGTGGATGGCCCAGGTGGCGCCGAGTGCTTTGAACGCGGGGAGACCGAGGCGGGAGGACTCGTCCTTGACGAAGACGCGCCCCAGGTTCAACTCTCTTGCCAGAGTGGGGAGTTCGATGAGGGGGGTGGGGTGTAATCGGGGAGGGTGCGGTGGAAGGCGCGTACGGCGGTGGGGGGTGGAGGGCAGCGCCAGGTGCGGGCCGCGGGGCGGGTCAGCCAGGGGGTTCCGGCCACGCTCTCAGGGTCCATCGGGGCGGCATCATCGGTCCAGCGGACGTTTCCGACCCGCACTCGTCGGAAACCCGGCAGGAACACCCGGCGATCGTGGCGTGCCGGGACGCCTCGCGGGCGGCGGTGGCCGACCAGCGCAGGTGACGTCCCGGCCACGACACCCCTCAGGGCACCTCCGGCCCCCCGAACTCCTCCATCGCGTCGATCAGCCACCGCCCCAGATAGTCCGCGAACGACGCGCGCGGGAACAGACGGTACGTCGGAGCGTCGTCCACCTGCCACAGCAGAACCGGTATCGGGCCCATCGTCGTCAACAGCGCGCGGCCGGGGCCGAATTCGCGGGGGTGGAGGTCGAGGGGGCAGCCCTTTTCCAGGACCGCGCGGGCGCTCGGGCCGGCGAGCTGGAGGGTCGTGCGGTTGGCGGAGAGGTCGACGACCGAACCGGGGTCCGTGCCCAGGGATTCCTTCAAGTCGGCGGTGAGCGGCGCCGGTTCGCCGCTGGAGATGATGAGCCATTCGTCCGGACCCGACCAAGTGGCCGTATGGGGACCGGATGTTGTCGTACGGCCGGATTCCCTGGGGAGGGAGACGCCCAGCGTCTTCTCCATGCGCACCGCCGCCTCCGAGGCCGGGTTCACGCGGACGTTCACCATCGTGAGGAACGGGAGTTCTGTCAGGGAGACGCCTCGGGGGCCCGTCACCGTCGCCGCCGACAGGGCTTCCTTCAGGTGGGCCAGCGGGCTGACCGCGAGTTGTTCAGCCATCTCGGCGGGTCCCTTCGGGGTCGTAGAGGACGAAGTCGGTGACCTCGACGGGGATCAGGTCGTCGCCGACGGGGGCGAGGAGGGTTTCGCCGTGGCGGTCCCGGCCGCCGGACACCAGCGCGAGGGCGAAGGGGCGGCCGAGGGCCGGGCTGTGGTAGCTGGAGGTGACGTGGCCGAGCATGGGGACCGGGATCGTGTCCAGGTCGACGCCCGGGGAGAGGAGTTGGGTGCCCTCGGGGAGCCGGGTCGTACGGTCCGTCGGCAGCAGGCCGACCAGGTGCTTGCGGTCGGCGCGGACCGTGTCGGGCCGGGAGTACGACCGCTTGCCGACGAAGTCCTTCTGCTTCGACACCACCCACGCCATCCCCGCGTCCTGCGGAGTGACCGTCCCGTCCGTGTCCTGCCCGACGATGATGTACCCCTTCTCGGCGCGCAGGACGTGCATGGTCTCGGTGCCGTAGGGGGTGATCCCGTACGGCTGCCCGGCGACGTGCACCTGCTCCCAGACCGAACGCCCGTACCACGCGGCCACGTTGATCTCGTAGGCGAGTTCACCGGAGAAGGAGATCCGGCAGATCCGGGCCGGTGTCCCGGAGGCGAGCGTGGTCTCGCGGAACGCCATGAAGGGGAACGCCTCGTTGGAGAGGTCGACGTCCGGCGCCAACCGCCCCACGACGTCACGGGACTTGGGCCCGACGACCGCGATGGTCGACCACTGCTCGGTCACCGACGTGCAGTACACGTCGAGTTCGGGCCACTCCGTCTGGAGCCACTCCTCCAGCCAGTCGAGGACTTTGGCGGCGCCACCGGTCGTGGTGGTCATGAAGTACCGCCCGTCGTCGAGGCGCAGGGTCACCCCGTCGTCGAAGATCATGCCGTCGGGCTTGCACATCACGCCGTAACGGGCGTTGCCGGGCTTCAGTTTCTTGAACGCGTTGGTGTAGATCCGGTTGAGGAACTCCCCCGCGTCGGCGCCACGGATCTCGATCTTCCCGAGGGTCGAGGCGTCCATGAACCCGACCCCTTCCCGCGCGGCCCGGCACTCGCGGGCGACGGCGGCGTCCATGTCCTCCCCGTCCAACGGGTAGTACCGGGGCCGCCTCCACTGCCCGACGTCCTCGAACACGGCACCGTGCTCGACATGCCAGTGATGCACGGACGTCATCCGCTCCGGGTCGAACAACTCCCCCCGCTCACGCCCCGCGAGAGCCGCGAACGCGACCGGCGTGTACGGCGCCCGGTAGGCCGTCGTCCCGATCTCCCCCGGCTCACCCCCGAGCACCGACGCGATCACCCCGATCGCGTTGACCCCGGACGTCTTCCCCTGATCGTTGGCGGTCCCGAGCGAGGTGTACCGCTTGACGTGCTCAACTCCCCGCATCCCGGCCCCGGTTGAGCGCAGCACATCGGCGACGGACACATCCCGCTGGAGATCAACGAAGTGGTCGTCGTACGACTCGGCGGGCACCGTCCACAACGCCCGTACCGCAGACGGTTCCTGACGAGAGGGAACCTTCGGCACCGGCACCGCGAACCCCGCCTCGGTGGCGGCCACCGCCCCGGCCCGAGCCCCCTCCGCGACACAGTCGTCCGTGTCGTACGTCCCCCGGGCCGCCCCCACCACCTGCTGCCCCCGCACCACCCCGTCCGGCACGAAAGCGGCCGACTCCTCGTCCCAGCGCACCTTTCCCTGCCGCTGGCTGTGCAGATGGACGACGGGACTCCAGCCCCCGGAGACGGCGAGCAGATCACACGCGAAAGTCTCCGAGCCCTCCTGCCCCTCAAGCCCTTGGACCGTGACCCCGGTCAACCGCCCTTCCCCAGAAGCCGCTACGACCGCGCTCCCCGTCAACACCCGCACGGCATCAGCCAGAACGGCGGCCCGAGCCGACACCTCCGCACGCGCGTCCACAACGGCCACCACCTCGACCCCCGCAGCCCGCAACGCGTCCACGGTGTCGTAAGCACTGTCATTGGTCGTACTCACCACAACCCGCGAACCCGGCGTCACCCCATACCTGTCGAGGTACGTCCGCACAGCCCCGGCAAGCATCACCCCGGGCCGGTCGTTCCCGGCGAAGACCAGCGGACGTTCATGCGCACCGGTGGCCAGCACGACCTGCCGAGCCCGGATGTGCCACAGCCGCTGCCGCGAGACCCCCTTCAACGACAGGTCCTCGGTGCGCCGTTGGAGCGCGAGGACGTAGTTGTCGTCGTAGGACCCGAACGCGGTCGTCCGGTGGAGTACGACGGTCTCGGGCGCGGCGTCGAGGCGCGCGCGCAGGTCCGTGACCCACTCGGAGCGGTCGAGGAGCGAGCCGCCCGGCTCCGGCTGGTCGTCGATGAGGAGGACGCGGGCGCCGGAGTCACCGGCGGCGGCAGCTGCGGCGAGCCCGGCGGGGCCGGCGCCGACGACCAGGACGTCCGTGTGGACGTACTTCTTGTCGTAGGCGGCCGGGTCGGCGGACGGGTCGAGGCGGCCCTTGCCGGAGAGGGTGTGGGCGCGCAGGCCGTCGTACAGCTCGATCGTCGTGGCGGGGAGCATGCCCTCCGAGTAGGAACTGTCCAGCTGTACCAGGGCGTTGGGCTCTTCGACGCCCGCCGAGACGATGCCTCGGGGGCGGCCCCGGTAGAGGGACGGGGCGACCTCGATGACGCCGTTCGCGAGCATCGCGGAGGCGAGGGTGTCGCCGGGGTGGCCGGTCAACTCCCGTCCGTCGACGGTGAATCGGAGGACGGTGTCGCGGTCGATACGGCCGCCGTGCGGGAGCCGGAAGGGCTGGTCGGTCATCGGGTTCCTTCCGGGCGGGGCTCGTCGAGGCGGTAGACGGCGAGAACCTGGTGGCTGGCGGTGTCGCGCAGGACGTTGAACCAGCGGCGACAGCCGATGCTGTGCACCCAGCGCTCGGCGAAGGGGCCCTTGGGGTTGTCGCGGTAGAAGACGTACTCGGCCCACTGCTCGTCGGTCAGGTCGCCGGCGTTCTCGGGGTAGGGGACGTGGGCCTGGCCGCCGTAGTGGTACTCGGTCTCGTCGCGCGGGCCGCAGTAGGGGCAGTCGATCAGCAGCACGGTGCCTCCTCAGTGGGCCACGGCCGCGGCGCCGTGTTCGTCGATCAGGGCGCCCGTCGTGAAGCGGTCGAGCGCGAACGGGGCGTTGAGGGCGTGGGGTTCGCCGGTGGCGATGGTGTGCGCGAAGGTCCAGCCGGCCGCCGGGGTGGCCTTGAAACCGCCGGTTCCCCAGCCGCAGTTGACGTACAGGTTCTCGACCGGGGTGGTGCCGATGACCGGGGAGGCGTCGGGGGTGACGTCGACGATGCCGCCCCAGGTGCGCAGGACGTGCGCGCGGGCGAAGACGGGGAACAGCTCGACGGCGGCGGCCATTTGATGCTCGATCACATGGAACGAGCCGCGCTGGCCGTATCCGTTGTAGGAGTCGACGCCCGCGCCCATCACCAACTCGCCCTTGTGGGCCTGGGACACGTACACGTGGACGTGGTTCGACATGACCACGGTCGGGTGGACCGTCTCGTGCAGCTCGGAGACGAGGGCCTGGAGCGGGTGCGACTGGACGGGGAGGCGGACCCCGGCGAGTTCCGCCAGGACGCTGCTGTGTCCGGCCGCCGCGAGCCCGACGCGCCCGGCGAGGATGCGGCCCCGATTGGTCTCGACGCCGACGACCCGGTTCCCGTCCTTGACGAAGCCGGTGACCTCGCAGCCCTGGATCAGGTCGATGCCGTACGCGTCGGCGCTGCGGGCCAACGCCCAGGCCACGTGGTCGTGTTTGGCGATCCCGGCGCGGGGCTGGAAGGTCGCGCCGAGCACCGGGTAGCGGGTGTTCGAGGAGACGTTGACGATCGGGCAGACCTCGGCGACCTCGTCCGGCTCCAGCCATTCCGCGTCAACACCGTTGAGGCGGTTGGCGTTTACGCGCCGGACGCCCTCGCGGACGTCCTGGAGGGTGTGCGCGAGGTTGAGGACGCCGCGCTGGCTGAACAGGAAGTCGTAGTCCAGCTCCTCGGGGAGCCGCTCCCACAGTTTGAGGGCGTGCTCGTAGATCGCCGCGCTCTCGTCCCACAGGTAGTTGGAGCGGATGATCGTCGTGTTGCGGGCCATGTTGCCGCCCGCCAGCCAGCCCTTCTCCAGGACGGCGACGTTCGTGATGCCGTGGTTGACGGCGAGGTAGTGGGCGGTCGCCAGGCCGTGCCCGCCGCCGCCGACGATGACGACGTCGTACGAACGCTTCGGGTCGGGGTTGCGCCAGAGGAAGTCGGGGTGCTCGGGGAGGGGGGCTTCGGTCATGCGAGGTCTCCGTACAGGGGGAAGGCGTTCGCCAACTTGGTCACCCGGTCCCGGAGTTCACCCTCGGGCACCTCGCCCTTGAGCGTCTCCGCCACGATGTCGGCGACCTCCCGGAACTCCGGCCTGCCGAAGCCGCGCGTCGCGAGCGCCGGGGTCCCGATGCGCAGCCCGGACGACACCATCGGCGGACGGGGGTCGAAGGGCACGGCGTTGCGGTTGACGGTGATGCCGACCCGGTGGAGCCGGTCCTCGGCCTGCTTGCCGTCCAACTCCGAGTCGCGCAGGTCGACCAGGACGAGGTGGACCTCGGTACCGCCGGTCAGGACGGTGATCCCGGCCTCGGCGACGTCGTCGGACAGCAGCCGCCCGGCGAGCACCCGGGCCCCCTCCAGCGTCCGCCGCTGCCGGTCCTTGAAGTCCTCGCTCGCGGCGACCTTGAAGGCAACCGCCTTGGCGGCTATGACGTGTTCGAGCGGGCCGCCCTGCTGGCCGGGGAAGACCGCCGAGTCGATCTTCTTCGCGAGACCGGCCCGCGTGAGGATCACGCCGCCGCGCGGTCCCCCGAGCGTCTTGTGCGTGGTCGTCGTGACGACATCCGCGTACGGCACCGGATTCGGGTGCAGCCCCGCCGCGACCAGCCCCGCGAAGTGCGCCATGTCGACCATCAGGTACGCGCCGACCGCGTCGGCGATCCGCCGGAACTCCGCGAAGTCGAGCTGGCGCGAGTACGCCGACCACCCCGCGACGATCAGCTTCGGCCGGTGTTCAAGGGCGAGTTGCTCAACCTCGGCCATGTCGATCCGCAGGTCGGACGCGCGGACGTGGTACGGCACGACGTCGTACAGCTTGCCCGAGTAGTTGAGGCGCATGCCGTGCGTCAAGTGGCCGCCGTGCGCGAGGTCGAGGCCGAGGATCGTGTCGCCGGGCTTCAACAGGGCGAACATCGCCGCCGCGTTGGCCTGGGCGCCCGAGTGGGGCTGGACGTTGGCGTGTTCGGCGCCGAACAGGGCCTTGACCCGGTCGATCGCCAACTGCTCGATGACGTCGGTGTGTTCACAGCCGCCGTAGTAGCGGCGGCCGGGGTAGCCCTCGGCGTACTTGTTCGTGAGCACCGAGCCCTGGGCCTCCAGGACGGCGACAGGGGCGAAGTTCTCGGAGGCGATCATCTCCAGCGTCGACTGCTGGCGGTGCAGTTCGGCCGCGACGGCGGCGGACACGTCCGGGTCGAGTGCGGCGAGCGGGAGGGACAGGGTCATCTGTTCACCATCCTGGGAACCGGCTGATACGCGACTGATATATCAAGCTGTGCGGTAACCTATGGGAGCTCACCGCACGCGTCAAGGGGGCGTCCATGCAGCAGACGGCGGCCGAGGAGCTGTCCCTCGCCGAACAGGCGTACCGCGCCGTACGCGACCAGCTCGTCCTGCTCGCGATCCGGCCCGGCGCGCCCATCAACGAGGAGCAGTTGGCGCAGTCCCTCGGGGTCGGCCGCACGCCGCTGCGCGAGGCGCTCAAGCGGCTCCAGTACGAGCGGCTCATCACGACGTACCCCCGGCGCGGGACCTTCGCCACGGACGTCAACATCACCGACCTCGCGCACGTCTCCGAGGTTCGCCAGGAACTGGAGCCCCTGGCCGCCGCGCGGGCCGCCCGCCGGGCCACCCCCGCCGACCGGGCCGTACTCACCGGGCTGCGGGGCGAGTTGGAGAGCGCGGACACCCGCCGCCGGGGCGCGACCGACCTCCTGCGCCTCGACCTCCAGGTGCACCGCGCCGTCTACGCCGCGACCGGCAACCCCTACCTGGAGGACACCCTCGTCCAGTACGACAACCTCGCCACCCGCATCTGGTGCCTCTTCATCGACCGGCTCCCCGACATGGCGGGCCACGTCGGCGAACACGGACCACTGATCGAGGCGATCGTGACGGGCGAGGCGGACCGGGCGCGGGAGCTGGCGCGCAGGCATGTGGAGGGGTTCGAGAAGGCGGTGCGGGGGGTGATCTGAGCGCGGACGGCGGACGCGGGGGCGAGGTTCGTACGACCCGGCATCGCCACCCGGCGCAGCCGGAGCGCACCGAGGCTCGCGCGGACGCCCCGGCGGGACACGCCGAGTCGCGTCGCGCGGGGCGCTTCCCTGACGTGGTCGCCGGAGCGCGGACCGCCCGCGAGGACGGCTTCGCGCAGGGCGTCCACGGCAGGGCCGACCGGCGTCGCCGGGTGCGCGCTGCGCTTCGGGGGTGGGGCCTGGTGCCAGCCGGGGGTGTCCGTCCGAGCCGGCAGCGACCACGGACGCCCGCCTCGCCCGGACCATGGGGCGGGTTCACGGGGACCGGGTACGGGCGGGACCTCTCGCGGACGAAGCACGTGACGCACAACAGGGGGCACTGACACCCTGGTTGGGGGTGACCGCTGGGCGGATCACCCCCGTACAGGGTCACGTCGTCCGTGGCGCCGGCGGTCTCGTGATCGCCGTCAGGGTCACCGCCGCGAGCGTCACCGCGCCGACCGTGACGAACGCCGTGGTGTAGCCGTCACTCGCGAGGTGAGCGGTCGTGAGGGGACCGATGACACCGGCCAGGCTCCAGGAGACGAGCATCGGACCGTAGACGGCGCCGATGTGGGCGACGCCGAAGAAGTCACCGGCAGTCGCGGGCATCGTCCCGAACCCGCCCCCGTTCGCGAGGCTGACCGCGCAGACGAGGACGGCGAAGAGCGCGGGGTCGTGGGCCCAGGGCAGGGCGAGGAGCGCGAGGCCCTGGATGACGAGGAGGACGGCGAACGTCCGCATGCGGCCCGCCCGTTCGGAGATCGCACCGGCCAGCGGACGGCCCACGCCGTTGAAGACCCCGGCCGCCGCGGTGAGCGCCGCCGCGGACCCGGCGTCGTACCCGGAGATGGCGTGCGCGGCCGGAGCGAGCACGCTGACGAGGCTGGTGCCCGCGAGAGAGCTGGCCAGCAGGATCGTCGCGAGGAGGTACCACTCGCGGCTGCGCAGCGCCTCGCGCGCGGTGAAGGAGGGCCGTACGCCGCGGCCGACCACGACGGACGCGGACGCGGGCGGGTTCACGAACAGCCACGCCGCCGGCAGGGTCATCGCCGCGCAGAGCAGGCCCATCGGCAGGAACGCCTGGGTGGGCACGGTCTCGTAGCGGTGGACGAGGGCCGCGAGCACCGGCGCGCTGAGCACCGGCCCGAGGCCGAAGCCGCCGACGCTGATGCCGGTGATCAGCCCCCGCTTGTCGGGGAACCAGCGCTGGAGCAGGGCGGTCGGGACGATGTACCCGATGCCGAGCCCGACGCCGGAGACGACGCCGTAACAGAGGATCAGGACCCACAGGTCGGCCGCGTCCCGGGCCGCCGAGCAGGCGATGATCCCGGCCGAGTAGATCCCCGCCCCGATCATCGCCGTGACCCGCGAACCGTGCCGCTCCTGGAGCCGTCCGCCGCACCAGGTCCCGACGAACACCATCCCGACGGCGACGCTGAACGGCAGTGTGGCCCGCGTCGCGTCGAACGCGAACGTCGAGCCGGGTTCCCTCAGCGCCCGCGCGAACACGCTCCACGAATAGACGGACCCCAGGGCGAGTTGGAACACCACCGCCGCCACGGCGACCCAGATCCGGTGCCTCTTGCGG
This sequence comes from Streptomyces saintjeani, assembly GCF_055409605.1. NCBI lineage: Bacteria > Bacillati > Actinomycetota > Actinomycetes > Kitasatosporales > Streptomycetaceae > Streptomyces > Streptomyces saintjeani. The sequence goes on from NZ_CP189624.1 coordinate 572,794, forward strand.
GTACGGCGCATCAGCACCGGCATCGACACGGAGACCACCACACGCCGGGCGGCGTCCGGCCGTACGTACCTCTGTCCCTCACGGGACCTGTCGATCACAGACTTCACAACCAGCCACCTCGGCATAGCGGACGAACGTTTCGGCTCCGCAGTGGATCACCGGCGGTGGCGCGTGTTCCGCACGGCACACGGGGAGTTCACTCAACGGGGTCGCGGTCCGGGCATCCGGCAGGAGGGGTCGTAACCGACGGGCCGGAGCATCGTTCAGGACAAGCCGCAGCCCTCAAGGAGCCACCTGCACGCTCACGCACCCGCACCGACCGGCTGGAGAACCGGCCGCGGCCCCGAGCCTCGCCTAGCTTGGCCCCATGGAGAACGCGAACCCGCTGCGCCGGGTCCCCCTCGACCGGCTTCGGCGTCGTACGAGCATGAAGTGGCGGACGTATCCGCAAGATGTCCTGCCCTTGTGGGTCGCCGAGATGGACGTCGATCTCGCGGAGCCGGTCGCGCGGGCCCTCGTGGACGCGGTCGCGCTCGGGGACACCGGGTACCCGGCGGGGACGGCGTACGCCGAGGCGCTGGCCGGGTTCGCGGGGAAGCGGTGGGGGTGGGAGGGGCTCGCGGTGGAACGTACGGCGATCGTGCCGGACGTGATGCTGGGGGTCGTCGAGATGCTGAAGCTGGTGTCGGGCCCGGGGGACCGAGTCGTCGTCAACTCCCCTGTGTACACGCCGTTCTACCAGTTCGTCAGCAACATGGACCGGGTGGTCGTCGAGGCCCCGCTCGGCGCGAACGGCCGGATGGACCTCGCCGTGCTGGAGGAGACGTTCGGCCGGGTCGCGGCGCAGGGCGGCCGGCCCGCGTACCTGCTGTGCAGCCCGCACAACCCGACGGGTACGTTGCACACGGCCGAGGAGCTGGCCGCGGTGGCGGCGCTGGCGTCGCGGTACGGCGTGCGGGTCGTGGCGGACGAGATCCACGCGCCGGTCGTCGCGGCGGGGGCGGCGTTCGTGCCGTATCTCAGTGTCCCCGGCGCGCAGAGCGGGCTGTCGCTGATGTCCGCGTCGAAGGCGTGGAACCTCGCCGGACTCAAGGCGGCCGTCGCCGTCGCCGGACCTGACGCGGGGGACGATCTCGCGCGGCTGCCCGAGGAGGTCAGCCACGGTCCCAGCCACCTCGGCGTCATCGCGCACACCGCCGCGCTGCGGGACGGCGGGGACTGGCTCGACGCGGTCCTCGCGGGGCTCGACGAGAACCGGCGCCTCCTCGCCGGGCTCCTGGCACGGCACCTTCCCGCCGTGCGGTACACCCCGGCGCAGGCGACGTACCTGGCCTGGCTGGACTGCCGCGCGCTGAACCTCGGCGACGACCCGGCGGACGTCTTCCTCCGACGCGGACGGGTGGCCCTCAACTCCGGCCCCACCTTCGGCACCGGCGGCGCTGGCTTCGTCCGGATGAACCTGGCGACGTCCCCGGAGAACGTGGCGGAGGGGGTACGGAGGATGGCGGCGGCACTCGACTGACCGCCGGGACCGGCGTTCCCCGTCCACCGCGACCGACAACACCGACACCCCGGGAAATGTCCGGAAACCGACGGCCCCACGCCCCAACCTTTCCCCCACCCCCGTGGTCCCACCTGGCACGGACACCCGCCCGAGAGGAGCCACCCACCCATGAAACGCTGGGCCACCGCACTGGCCACGACCACGCTGGTGCTCACGGGAACCGGCCTCGCCCCGGCCGCCGTCGCCGCTCCACGCTCCGCTGCCGTCTGCGAGACGGGCTGGGGCAGCGACACGAAGGCCGCGCCGGGCTCGATCGCGACGGTCGGCGCCCTCACGGACGTACGGACGGGCCGCCACGACTGCTACGACCGGATCGTTCTCGACATCCCCGGGATGACGACCGCCGATCCCGCCGCGTACTGGGTCCAGTACGTCCCGAGCTTCTCCCATCCCCCGTCCCAGACCGGCATTCCGGTCACCGGCGGGGCCATCATCGAGGTCGAGTTCACGGCTCCGGTGGACACGGCCCGCTATCCCGTACGCCTCGCGGCCCCGCTCCCCGGTCTCGACCTCACCTCTTACCGGACCTTCCGCGACGCCAAGTTCGGCGGCACCTACGACAACGGGACCCATATCGGCCTCGGGGTCCGCGCCCGGCTGCCGTTCAGAGTGCTGGTCCTGCCCGACCGGCTCGTGGTGGATGTCGCTCATACCTGGTGATCGTTCCGAGTGCCGGAAACGGTTCACACCGATTTCGGATCACACCTTTTCCGGCACCCGCCACGCCCCCAGCCCCCGCCACGACCCCGGCCCCCACCACGCCCAGCAAGGTTGACACGTCACCCGCTGAACTTGCCCGCGTTCTCCGCCAGCCACGCGTCGAAGCTCCGCAGCTCCGGGTTGATCTCCCGCAGCCGGGCCAGATCCCGCGCGCCCGTGAACTCGCGGTCGAAGTCGCCGTAGTACTGGAACATGTTGCCGATCTCGTCCCCGGCGGGGATCCCGAGGGAGCGGAACACGTCGTACGGCACCGACTGGAACCGCACCGGCTCGCCGTACACGCCGGACAGCTTCTCGGCGTACTGCGCGCCCGTGAGGTGGTCGCCCGCGAGGCCGACGGTCTCGCCGATGTACCGCTCGCCGCCCTTGATCAGGGCGAACCCGGTGCGGCCGATGTCCTCGACGTCGACGCCGGCCAGGAGTTTGCCGTCCTCCAGCGGGAGGGTCAGGGTCAGGACGCCGTCGTCACCGCGCTGGGGGGCGAACGAGCCGAGGAAGCCCTGGAAGTAGTACGTGGTGTTGAGGAAGGTCGTCGGCACGCCCGCCTCGGTGAAGAGCCGGTTGCCCGCCCCCTTCGCGTCGAAGTGCGGGACGTTGTAGGAACCCTGGAGGACCGGCATCCGCCCGTCCGTCAGCGGCAGCAGCTCGCGAGTGTCCTCCAGCGTCGACCAGACGACGTGCCGCAGCCCCGCGGCCCGCGCGGACCGGACCAGCACCTCGATCTCGGCGGTCTCCTTCTCCGCCGACATGTGCGCCCAGAAGTTGGTGACGAGGAACGCGCCGTACGCGCCCTCGAACGCCGCGCGGACGCTCGCCTCGTCGGTGAAGTCCGCCCGTACGACCTCGGCGCCCAGTCCGGCGAGTTCCCTGGCGGCGGGCGCTTCGGGGTCACGGGTGAGCGCGCGGACGGTGAAGCCGGACTCCGGGTCCGCGAGGACCGCGCGGGCGAACCCGCCGCCCTGCGCACCCGTGGCTCCGGCGACCGCGATGACCTTCTTGCCGTTCATGGTGCTCCTCCGAAAGGCCGTGGTTGACGCTTCAACCAGAACCCTAGAACCATCAAGGTGACGCGTCAACCAGATCGAGGACATGAGGGAACCCCCGACACCTGATCGGGTTGCCTTCAGCGGTTGCGGGACGCCCCCGGAAGCGGCGCCTGAAGATCCGCGAGAAGCTCCGCCTGCCCCGCGAGAACACCGGAGAGAATCGCGCGGGCGACCCGCAGCAGCTCGGCGATACGCGGGTCCGTCAGCGAGTAATGGACGGTCGACCCCTCTTTACGGGTCACCACGAGATTCGCCCGCCGCAACACGGCGAGCTGCTGGGACAGATGCGCGGGCTCGATCCCGACCTCGGGCAGCATCTCCGCGACAGAGTGCTCACGCTCGCTGAGGAGTTCGAGCACACGGATACGGGCGGGATGCCCGAGCGTCTTGAAGAACTCGGCCTTCAGCTGGTACAGCGGCGTACTCACCGTCCCGCCACCTCTCGCATCCGCCCGTTCGCCACGAACCTGCATGGTAACAACCTCGAAGGCCGCCGAATCCGGCGAACGCCGACGACGAGAGGAGATCACCGATGACATGGCCACGGGTCGACGGGATGCGGACGCTGGAGCTGGGCACCCCGGGCGACATGCGGGTACGGCTCAACTCCCTGGCCCTGTCCGGCCGCAAGACCACGACGACGGGCCTGTTCGACGACTACGGCAAGGAGGGCGAGTCCTTGGAGACCGTCGGCGAGCGCCTCGCTCTCGTGGACACCGACGGCCACCGGGTCGGCACCGTCGAGATCACCGCCGTGGCCGTCATGCCCTTCGCCGAGGTCTCCTGGGACCACGCCGCCGCCGAGGGCGAGGGGGACGCGGACCTGGCGGAGTGGCGGGCGGGGCACCACGGCTACTGGGAGCGGGCGGGTACACCGGTCGACGACGGGACGCACGTCGTGTGCCTGGCCTTCCGGCTGGTGGACGCCCCGCAGGACACCCCTCCGGCATCGGCCGCAAAATAATTCCGGCACCGATGTCGAGAACCCGTACCCCGCTCCGTCCCAGTAGTGAACGCGGCCACGATGGGCCGCACAAGTCGAGGAGAACGTCATGGCCAAGTACCTGTTGCTCAAGCACTACCGGGGCGCGCCTGCGGCGGTCAACGATGTGCCGATGGAGCGGTGGACGCCCGAGGAGGTCTCGGCGCACATGCAGTACATGCGGGACTTCGCGGAGCGGCTGGTGGAGAGCGGGGAGTACGTCGACGGGCAGGCGCTGGCGCCCGAGGGGACGTGGGTGCAGTACGGCGGGGAGGGGCAGGCGCCCGTGACGGACGGGCCGTTCGCCGAGACCAAGGATCTGATCGCCGGGTGGATGGTGATCGACGTGGACACGTACGAGCGGGCCGTCGAGCTCGCCGGGGAACTGTCCGCGGCACCCGGCGCCGGCGGGAAGCCGATCCACGAGTGGCTGGAGCTGCGGCCCTTCCTCTCCGCGGCGCCGAACGTCACGGACTGCCACGCCGGTGGATGACGCACTGCTCAGGGGCCTCACCCCGGGTGTCTTGACGGTCCTCGTCCGCCGCGGAGCAGACTTCGCGGCGGCCGAGGACGCCGTCCAGGACGCCCTCGTGGAGGCGGTCCGCGTATGGCCCGGGGAGCCGCCGAGGGACCCGAAGGGCTGGCTGGTCACCGTGGCCTGGCGGAAGTTCCTCGACCAGTCCCGCGCGGACACGGCACGCCGCCGCCGCGAGGACCGGGTGGAGGAGGAGCCTCCGCCCGGCCCCGCCCCGGCCGTGGACGACACGCTCCAGCTGTACTTCCTGTGCGCGCACCCCTCGCTGACCCCGTCCTCGGCGGTCGCGCTCACCCTGCGCGCGGTCGGCGGGCTGACCACCCGGCAGATCGCCCGGGCGTACCTCGTCCCCGAGGCGACGATGGCGCAGCGGATCAGCCGGGCCAAGCGGACGGTCTCGGACGTCCGGTTCGACCGGCCCGGCGACGTCGCGACGGTCCTGCGCGTCCTGTACCTGGTCTTCAACGAGGGCTACACCGGCGAAGGCGACGTCGACCTCGCCGCCGAGGCGATCCGCCTCACCCGGCAGCTCGCCACCGCGATCGACCACCCCGAGGTCGCGGGCCTGCTCGCCCTGATGCTGCTGCACCACGCCCGCCGTACGGCCCGTACGGCCCCGGACGGCAGCCTGGTCCCGCTCGCCGAACAGGACCGGACGCGCTGGGACACCGTCCTCATCACCGAGGGCGTGGACATCCTCCAAAAGGCCCTCGCCCGCGACAAGTTGGGGGAGTTCCAGGCACAGGCGGCCATCGCGGCGCTGCACGCCGACGCGCCCACCGCCGGGGAGACGGACTGGGTGCAGATCGTGGAGTGGTACGACGAACTCGCGGGCCTCACGGACAGTCCCGTCGTCCGTCTCAACCGCGCGGTGGCGGTCGGCGAGGCGGACGGGCCCCGCGCGGGTCTGGCCGCCCTCGCGGCCGTGGACGCCTCGCTCCCCCGTCACACGGCGGTGGCGGCCCACCTGCACGAACGCGCGGGCGACCTGACGACGGCGGCCCGCCTGTACGCGGAGGCCGCCCACCAGGCCCCGAACCTCGCGGAGCGTGACCACCTGACCCGCCAGGCGGCCCGCCTCAACACGCGCGGCGCGAACTGAGCGCTCACAAAAGGGAGTTCAGTCCCGCAGCACCAGGTCGAGCAGCCCCGGGAAGCTCGCGTCGAACTCCTCCCTGCGCAGCCGGTTGACCCGCCGGGGCCCCTCGTCCCGCTGCTCGACCAGCCCCGCCGCGCGCAACACGGAGAAGTGGTGGCTGAGCGCGGCCTTGCCGACGGGTACGTCGAAGCTGCCGCAACTGCGCGTCCAGACAGGGGAACCGGCGAGTTCGCGCAGGAGCCGGATGCGGACGGGGTCGGCCACGGCGGACAGGGCCGTGAGCACGGGGACGTCCTCGGGGTGCGTGTGGACGGGCGCGGCGCGGTGGCTCGCGCCCGGGGGCTGGTCGGGCATGTGCCTCCTGTCGGCGGGGTCCCGGCCGGTTGCCGAGTGTTCGATGGATATCTTACAGTCCGAGTGTTCGCTTCTGATTGAACACTCGCCCGGACCGAGCCCCGTCAGCCTGCCCCGAAGGACGTGTCACCCATGCGCGCAATCGAGTTCCACGAGACCGGCGCCCCCGAGGTCCTGAAGCTCGTCGACGCCGAGACCCCCGAACCGGCCCCCGGCCAGGTCACCATCGACGTCGCCTACGCCGGTGTGAACTTCGCCGACGTCAAGGCCCGCGCCGAGGGCTACCGCGTCGAGACGCTGCCCTTCCGCCCGGGTCTCGACGTCTCCGGCCGCATCCGGGCGGTCGGCGAGGGCGTCACCGGCCTCACCCCGGGCCAGGAGGTCGCCGCGTTCCTCCCGGGCGGCGGCTACGCCGAGGTCGTCCGCGCCGAGGCCGGCGCCACGGTCCCGCTCCCCGAGGGCCTCGACCTGCGCACAGCGGCGACGCTCCCCACCGTCCTGCCCACCGCGCACGCCCTCCTCCACGAGGTCGGCCGCCTGCGCACCGGCGAGACGGTCCTCGTGCACGGCGCGGCGGGCGGCGTCGGCACGGTCGTGGGCCGGCTCGCGCGGGCGGCGGGCGCGGGCGCGGTGTACGGCGTGGCCTCCACCCCGGCGAAGGCGGAGTACGCGCTGAAGCACGGGTACGACGAGGTGTTCACGCCGGACACGTTCGCGACGGACGTCCGCCGCGCCACCGACGGCAAGGGCGTCGACCTGATCCTCGACCCGGTCGGCGGCGAGACCCTCCGGCGCGGCCTCGACGCCCTCGCGCTGTACGGCCGCCTGGTCTCCTACGGCAACGCGTCCGGCGCCGCGCCGTGGCAGGCCGGCGTGCCCGAGCTGGGCGCGCAGGGGCGTTCCGTGTCGGCGTTCACGCTCCTCGGCCTGGCCCAGTCCGCGCCGGCCGAGCTGCGCGCGCTCACGGAACGGGCGTACGCGAAGGTGCTCGACGGCACGGTGTCCCTGCCGGTGACCGGGGAGTTCCCGCTGGCGGAGGCGGCCGAGGCACACCGGCTGCTGGGCGGACGGACGTCGACGGGGAAGCTGCTGCTGCGGGTCGCCGGATAGCGGCACGCCAGGTCAGGACTCGCCCGAACTCCCGGCGGTGGCGGCACATTTCAAAGAAGATCGAAGCTTTTCCCGCTCAGGTCGACCCATGTCACAGTGCTCCTCGAAACGACCGCCGCCACCGGAGGAACGATGAAGAACGTCGTCAAGGCCCTGACCCTGACCGCCGCCACCGCCGCCTGCCTCACGCTCGCCGCCGGACCGGCCTCGGCCGCCGCCATGGTCACCACCTACGAGGCCGTCAACGTCCGTGACCAACCCGACTCCCACAGCCACAAGGAGGACGTCTACCCGGCCAACTTCACCGTCCTCGGCCTCTGCTGGCAGTGGGGCGAGTCGATCACGGACAACGGCTACACCAATGACGTCTGGATCAGCACCGGCAGGAAGGGCGAGCGCTACTCGTACTGGATCAGCGCCGTCTACCTCAAGGGCGACAAGTACGCCGACATGGTCTGGGAGGACAACTGCGGCAACCGCTGACTCCGGGGGTGACCGTCAGGCCGCGAGCCGGGTCGCCGCCCCGAGCAGCGCGTCGACCTCCCCCTCCGTCGTGGCGAAGGACGTGACGAGCCGTACGACCCCCTGTCCCCACCGGTCGCGGTAGAAGACGAACCCTTCCGCGAGGAGTCCGTCGATCACCTCTTGGGGCAGCCGGGCGAAGAGGATGTTCGCGTCGGCCGCCCCGAGCAGCTCGACTCCCGGGATCGCCTTGAGCCCCTCCTGGAGGCGGGCGGCCATCGCGTTGGCGTGGGCCGCGTTGCGCAGCCAGAGTCCGTCGGCGAGGTAGGCGTCCAACTGGGCGGCCTGGAAGCGCATCTTGGCGGTGAGCTGCCCGGCGCGCTTGCCCCGGAAGGAGAGTTCGGCGGTGAGGGAGCGGTCGAACACCACGATCGCGTCGGCCGTCATCGTGCCGTTCTTGGTCGCGCCGAAGGACAGGACGTCGACCCCGGCGCGCCACGTCAGCTCGGCGGGCGTGCAGTTGAGGGAGGCGACGGCGCCGGCGAATCTCGCGCCGTCCATGTGCACCCGCAGCCCGGCGTCCTTGGCGATCGCCCCCAACTCCCGTACCTCGTCGAGGGTGTAGACCGCCCCGGACTCGGTGGCCTGCGTGACGCTGACGACGGACGGCTCGACGCTGTGCACGTCACCCGTCTTGTGGCGGACGGCCGTTCGCAGTTCGGCGGGGTCGATCTTGGCGTCGGCGCCGCCGAGGGAAACAAGTTTGGCGCCCGCCGTGTAGAACTCGGGCGCCCCGCACTCGTCGTTGTTGATGTGGCTCTCGCGGTGGCACAGGACGCTGCCCCAGGGCGGGGTGAGGGTGGCGAGGCTCAGCGCGTTGGCGGCGGTGCCGGTGGAGACGAACAGAACGTCGACGTCGTGCTCGAAGAGATCGGCGAGCCGGCGCCGTACGGAGGCGGAGTGGTCGTCGGCGCCGTACGGGAGAGCGGAGCCGGAGGCGGCTCGGGTCATCGCCTCGACTATCTCGGGCGGGGCGGCGGCGGTGTTGTCGCTGCTGAAGATCATGGGCGGGGCTCCTTGACGGCGTGGATCAGACGGCGGAGGGCGTCGTGGTAGACGTCGTGGTCGGTGACGGCGGGGACGATCTCGGCCAGGTGGGCGGTGAGGACGGGGAACGCGTCGGGGTCGAGCGCGGCCAGCGCGCGGCGGGTGGTGGCGCGGGCGGCGGCGGGGTCGCGGTGGTCGACGAAGCCGGCGCTGCCGAGGGTGAGGAGGTACAGGGACCGGTACGCCGTGATCGCCTCGGTGGGGGTCATCCCGGCGGCGAGGCTGTCGGCGAGCTGGGGTTCGGTGAGGCGGGCCAGCAGGTTCGGGCCGAGCCAGGGGCGGGTGCCGCGCAGGGCGAGGAGGCCGGGGTGGGCGACGAGGAGCCGGTAGAGGGCGGTGAACCGGGTCTCGGTCACGCTCTCCCAGTCGCCGGCCGCCTCCGGGAGCTGGGCCGCGAGGTGGTCGAGGCACAGGTCGAGGAGTCCGGCGAGGTCGGTGCAGCGGCGCTGGAGGGAGGCGAGCGAGATGTCGAGCCGGGCGGCGAGGGCCCGGAAGGTGAGCGACTCGGGTCCGCCCTCGTCGACCAGCCGGAGGGCGGTCTCGGCGATGCGGGCCGGGGTCGCGCGGTCCAGGGAGGGCGAGGTCCGAGGCATACGGGTCAGCGTACGGTACGGCGTATCGGTGGAACAAGCACGCCCCGCGCCGGGAAGTTCAGCCCTCCGTGGACCGCACCCCGTTCAGGAACAGGTCCAGGAACCGGTCCCGCGTCCCCGTCGCGCTCACCCCCCGCTTGTGCGAGATGTGCGAGCTGAAGTTGGTCAGCGCGGCGGCGAAGGACTCCGCGGCGACCGAGCGGTCGAGCCCCGGCCGCAGCTCCCCGCGCCGCTCGGCGTCGTACAGCGCGTCCTCGATGACCGCGAGCGGCTGGTCCACGCAGTCGCGCAGGAAGGTGGCGTACAGCTCGGGGAAGTCGGGGAACTCGAAGGAGCACCGGAAGACGATGAGCCACTGGGGGCTCTCCAGGGTCTCGGCCATCTTGTCGTACAGGATGCCGAGGTCCTGTTCGAGGCTGCCGGTGCGGGGCGGGCGGATGCGGCCGGAGAGGCTGCTGAGCGCCGCGAGGACCAGTTCGTCGCGTTCCGGCCAGCGGGAGTAGAGCGTGCGCTTGGCGACCTTGGCGCGGGCGGCCACGGAGTTGGTGCGGAAGCCCGCGACGCCGGCCTCGGCGAGTTCGTCGACGGCCGCTTGCAGGATGCGTTCGTCGGCGCCGGGGTCACGGGGCCGGCCCGGTCTCGCGGCGGGCGGTGACGTGGTGGCCATGGGTGCCCCTTCCGGCGGTGCTCGGTTCCAGTCTTACAGGTGGCATGTTTCATGACCGAAACGGTTTCGTATTCATCAATGTCCGCGATAGCGTGGAGTCCGGGACACCAAGTGAGGGGACGGTGGCCATGACCGGACACCCGACGACCGCAGCGCCGCGCTCACGCCGCAGCCGGATCAGCCCGCAGCGCGAGGCCGAGTTGTACGACACCGTCCTGGACCTCCTGCGCGAGGTCGGGTACGAGGGGCTCACGATGGAGGCGGTCGCCACCCGCACCCGGTGCAGCAAGGCGACCCTCTACCGCCAGTGGGCGGGCAAGCCGGAACTGGTCGCGAAGGCGCTGCGCCACCAGAAGCCGGTCACGCTGGCCGACATCGACACCGGCTCCCTGCGCGGCGACTTCATGACCCTGATCGACCAGATCGACGACCACCGCATGGCCGAGGACACCGCGCTGATCCGGGGTCTGGCCTACGCGGTGCACGCACACCCGGAACTCCTGGCGGCGCTGCGCCGTCTGCTGGTCGACCCCGAGGTGTCCGGCCTCGACACGCTGCTCGGCAGGGCGGTCGAGCGCGGGGAGGTCCACCCGGACACCCCCGCGCTCGCCTTCGTCGCGCATCTGATGGTGGGCGCGCTGGTCACCCGCCCCCTGATCGAGGGGACCCCGGCGGACGCGGACTTCCTGCGCCGGTACATCGACTCGGCGCTGTTCCCCGCGCTGGGACTGTGAGCGCCGGGGCCGTGACTCAGCCGAGCCTCTCGTTGAGCAGCGCGGCGAGCGGCGCGGAGGACGCCGGGTTCTGCCCGGTCAGGACGTTGCGGTCGGTCACGGTGTACGGCGCCCACGGCGCACCGGACTCGACCCGCAGCCCCGCCTCGATGAGCCGGTCCACCAGCAGCCACTTCGCCTTGTCGGCGAACCCGCCGATGCGCTCCTCCTCGTTGGTGAAGGCGGCGACCCGGTACCCGGCGAACGCGTTGGTGCCGTCGTCCTTCACGGCCGCGAGCAGCGCCGCCGGACCGTGGCAGACGACGGCGACCGGCATCCCGCTGCCGACCGCGCTGGTGAGCAGCGCGCCGGAGTCGGTGTCGACGGCGAGGTCCTCCATCGGACCGTGCCCGCCGGGGACGTACACGGCGTCGTAGTCCTGAAGGCGTACGTCGGTGAGGGCGATGGGCTCGCGCAGGCCGGTCGCCTTCTCCAGGGCCTCCTTGATCTCGTCGGAGTCGAGGCTGCTCCGGTCGACCGGGGAGAGGGCGCCGCCGGGGGTGGCGACGGTGACCTCGTGGCCGGCGGCCTGGAACGCCTCGTAGGGGACGACCGCTTCCTCGGCCCAGAAGCCGGTGGGGTGGGTCGTGCCGTCGGCCAGGGTCCACTGGTCGGCGGCGGTCATCAGGAACAGGATCTTCGCCATGGTGCGCTCCTCGGCGTGGGGAATGTACCGACGAGACTAGTTGCAATCACCACCGATGCACCAACGGAGCCGTGTCCGTGAGGTCACCCCTGCGCGTTGCGGCACATGTCCTCGGTGAGCGGGCGCCCGGTGGGCCAGGCGACCGCCTGGAACGCGAGGGTGCCCTTGCCGGTCCTCCCGGCGGCGGGCGGGACGAGGCGGACGACGGCGACCGCCTTGTCGTACGGCGTCCCGTCGCTCTTCAGGCAGATCCAGCCGCTCGCGCCCTCCACCTTGGACTGGCCGCGCAGCCGCCGCCAGGTCTCCTTGATGTCGGCGAGCGTGTCCCACAGGGGGCGTTCGCCGCCCGGCAGGGCCTCCTCCAGTGCGCGCAGGCGGTGTTCGAGGCGCTGGAGGTCCGCCAGCGCGGGGCCGTCCGTGTGGCCGGTGCCGAGGGGGTCGTACAGGGTGGTGGCCGCCATCAGGCCGTACGTGAAGCGGGGGAAGTCGACGCGGTCGAAGTTCGGTACGTCCACGCCGAGTTCGCGCACCAGCCCGCCGAGCGCCGCGAGCGGGCGGGAGGTCAGGGGGGTGGCCTGGTCGGGGGGCGGGGCCATGCCGATCGGCTGGGCGCCGGGCATCGGCCACTTCGCGACGTGCAGGCGGCCCGCATGGGCGTCGTGCAGCTGTTCGCAGACGGCCGTCCTGCCCGTGCCGCGTCCGCCGTACACGGTGATCACCGGGCGCCGCGCGGCTGTCCGGACGCGGCTCCCGTACCGCGCGGCCCCAGGCCCACGGTCTCGGGGACGAACGTGTCGACGAGTTGCTCGTACCCGTGGAGTACACGGTGCGCCATCCATACCCCCGTGAGATGTGCGCACCGTGGGGCGACCCCTGAGTTCGCGTCAATTCTCCCTCCATACGGGGATGTTGGCGCCGTTGTCGCTTCACCGGGGTGGAAGAGCGGCGTGCACGCCTGTCTGGGGCCGCGCGGTGGGGGCGCCGGTGTATCCGGGGATCGGGTTCCGGGCGAACTCGCCGATCTCGTTCTGGGCGCTCAGCTCAGGCTGAGTTCCGGGCGGTACATCTCCAGCCAGAGGGCCAGGTCGAGGGCGCGTTCCAGGCCGCGTCGCTCGGCCTGGCCGCTCACGGAGTCGGTGCGGTGCGCGATCTCGTGGAGGCGGGACCTGTCGACGAGGCCGAAGACCGGGTGGGAGGTGTTCGCGAGGAGGTCCTTGGCCTGGGCGCGCAGGGCGGTCGCGTACGCCGGGTCCTGGGTGGAGGGGTAGGGGCTCTTGACCCTGTCGTACACGGACTTGGGCAGGAGGTCGGCGGTCGCCTCGCGCAGGAGGCTCTTCTCGCGGCCGTCGAAGGACTTGAGGGACCAGGGGGTGTTGTAGACGTACTCGACGAGGCGGTGGTCGCAGAACGGGACGCGGACTTCGAGGCCGACGGCCATGCTCGCGCGGTCCTTGCGGTCGAGGAGGATGCGGACGAAGCGGGTGAGGTGGAGGTGGGACATGCGGCGCATGCCGTACTCGAAGTCGCTCTCGCCGTCGAGGCGTTGGATGCCCTTGACCGCGCCCCGGTGGCTGTCGGCCACGTAGCTGTCGAGGTCCAGGGCGGTGAGCAGGGCGGGGTCCAGGGTCTCGGCGTCCTGGCCGAAGTGGCGGCCGAAGCTGACCAGCCAGGGGAAGGTGGTGCCCTTGCGGGCCTCCTCGTCGAAGAACTGGAGGTAGCCGCCGAAGACCTCGTCCGCCGACTCGCCGGAGAGGGCCACCGTGGACTCGCGGCGGATCGCCTTGAACAGCAGGTACAGGGAGGCGTCCATGTCGCCGAACCCCGCGGGCAGGTCGCGGGCCCTGATGACCTTCGCGCGGATCTCCGGGTCGGCGAGGGACTGCGGGTCCAGGACGATGTCCTGGTGTTCGGTGTGCGCGGTGCGGGCCACGTCGTGCACGAACGGGGTGTCGGGGGTGCCGCGCAGGTCGTCCGCGACGAAGTGGTCCGCCTGGCCGACGAAGTCGACGGCGAAACTGCGCACCTTCTCGCCGTGCTCGCCGAGTTGGCGTGCGGCCAGCGCCGTCATCGCGGAGGAGTCCAGGCCGCCGGAGAGGAGCGTGCAGCGGGGGACGTCGGCGACGAGCTGGCGGCGGACGATGTCGTCGAGGAGTTCCCTGACCGTCGCGATCGTGGTGGCCTTGTCGTCGGTGTGCTCCTCCGTCTCCAGCTCCCAGTACACACGCCGGCGCAGGCCCTCACGGTCCACGGTGACGACCGTTCCCGGCTCCACCTCCGCCATGCCGTCCCACACCGCGTGGCCCGGCGTCTTCACCATCGTCAGCAGTTCCCGCATGCCGTCGAGCGTGACGCGGCGGCGGGCCAGGGGGTTCGCGAGGATCGCCTTGGGTTCCGAGCCGAAGAGGACGCCGTCCGGGGTGGGGTAGTAGTAGAAGGGCTTGATGCCCATGCGGTCCCTGATCATCACGAGCTTGCTGCGGCGGCCGTCCCAGACGGCGAACGCGTACATGCCGTTGAGGCGTTCGGCGACCTCGTCGCCCCACTCCAGGTAGCCGTGCAGGACGACTTCGGTGTCCGAGTCGGTCGTGAACCGGTGTCCCCTGGCCTCCAGTTCGCGGCGCAGCTCGGTGAAGTTGTACGCCTCGCCGGAGTACACCATCGCGACGGTCCCGTGCGCCGTCGGGAAGGTCATCGGCTGCCGTCCACCGGGCAGGTCGATGATGGCGAGCCTGCGGTGCCCCAGCCCCGCGGGCCCCTCCGCCCACACTCCCCGGTCGTCCGGTCCCCGGCACTCCATCGTCTCCGTCATCGCATCCAATACAGCGCCCTCGTCCCGCAGTTCACGGTCGAAGGAGACCCAGCCGGCGATGCCACACATAACGTCCTCCACTCCACGCCCCTTTCCGGGCACCCCGTCTCACCAGCGCGGAAGCACGCCGGAAGCACACCCGTCGAGGGAACAAGTTGTAACCACCACTCACTTCCGAGCCTGCGCCGCGCGTGACCTCCGGTCAACATCACCGTAATAAAGATGCCTTGGGTAACCATCTGCTTTCGGACGGACTTTGCCGGGGCCAGACCTACGACTGAGCACACCGCCTTGACCACACCCACCGGGAACCGGCCACAGGCAAAAACTTCCCCACCGAAAGTGGAATCCGCCGTGGATCGAGGAGGAAACCGGGCGAACATCATCAAGGCCCAGCATCTTGGAACACATGGGAGTGGATCCGATGTCCGACCAGTTCGACAGATCGCCAGAAAGCGCCGGTGAGGGTTCTGGTACGCCGGGGACATCAGGCCGCTGGGGAAAGACGATCGCCTCTGTTGCCGCGCTCGGAGGGTTCGGCGGTCTCGCTCTGTTCCTGCCCGTACTGGGAGACACGTTCGGCTGGGGTGCCGATGGCGGGCAGTCCAAAGAGGCGGTCGTGACGTCGGGGCCGAGTGGTTCATCCGCCACCACGCGCGGTGGGCTGCCGGAATCCTCCGTCACGATCAGATATCCCGCGGTCCGTGGGGACGAACAGGTCGAGATCGGCCTCTGCCAGGAGTTCAGGGGAAGCTCACAACTGGCTGACGGCTACCGGCTGTGGATCGCCGGACAAGCCGTGGGCGAAGACGACTACGTCCTCTTCGGCGAGGCAACCGTGTCCGCCACCACCGGCAACTGGACCCACACCGTTCAGGTGGGCAACGAAGAGCAGAAGGGCCTGGTCTTCGAGATTCTCGCGGTCCCGGTACCGAAAACCGTCTCCGACTATCTGCTCAACGCCACCGACTATCAGGGCCGCCATCTGGCCCCCCACGGTGACGAATCTCCGGAAATCGGGCTGCGCGACACGGCTCTCCCACCGGACTCCGACACACGTCACAGCGACAGCATCAAGGTACGGCGGAGCAGCGCATCGCGGCCGTGCTGAACCGCAGTCGGCTCGCGTGACCGGCTCCCCGGCGTACGCTCGGTCCGCCGTCTGCCCGGCGGCGCGATCGGCGTCTCGGCCACACCCGAAGCCGGTCCCCCAGCCCCGAATCCCCGGAGTCCCGTGCCCCTCCCCCTCGAAGACCGCCTCGCCATCCACGAGTTGATCGCGCTGCACGGCCACCTGGTCGACGACGGTGACCTCCACCGTCTCGACGAGCTGCTCACCCCCGACGCCGTGTACGACCTCAGCGACTTCGGCCGTCCTGCGCTGACCGGTATCGACGCCTTCCGCGAAGCCGCTCTCGCGCTGGGACCGGCCAATCCGGTCGCCCATCACGTCACCAACGTCGTCATCGTCGCCTCGGACGCCGACAGCGCCCAGGTCCGTTCGAAGGGCCTGGGCGTGATGACCGACGGGTCCTGTGGGTCGGTGAGTTATGACGACACGGTGGTTCGTACGCCGGGTGGCTGGCGGATCAGCCGGCGGCGCATGGCGGTTCGCCGGGTTCCTCTGAACGGTGCCGGCTGACAGCTCACGCCGCGTTCCTCTCCACCGCCTCCACCACGTTCGCCAGCAGCATCGCCCGCGTCATCGGCCCCGCTCCCCGTGGGGTGCAGGGAAGCGGTGCCACGGCGCCCAGGACCAGGCCGCCGAGGTTAACGGGGTGGAGGCCGTCCGCGTCCTTCGACGGGGCCATGCGTTCCAGTACGGCGTTCGCGTCCAGGTGCGCGGGCAGCGGGAGTTGGACGATGTACCCCGTGCACGCGGGGTCGGCGTCGAGCCGGTCCACCGCCTCCTCCACCTGCGCTTGCGTCGCGTCCGCCGGAAGGTCGACCCGGATCGACGCGATGCCGACCTGGGCGCAGTCCCGGTGCTTGCCGGCGACGTACGCCCGGCTGCCGGGATCGTCGCCGACGAGGACCGTACCGAGGCCGGGCGGCGGGGCGCCGGTGGCGGTCGGCTTGGCCACCCGGTCGGCGAGTTCGCTGCGGAGTGCGGCGGCGGTCGCCTTGCCGTCGAGCAGGCGCGCCGCCATCGCGTTCCCCCTCAGCCCCGCAGCCGGGACATGGTCGGATCGAACAACGGCTCCTCGGCGACCACGGCCTCCACCCGCCGGTCGAAGTAGCCGATGCGCAACTCCGTGCCGGGCACGGCGAGTTCGGCGGGGAGCCAGGCGTACGCGATGCCCTTGCCGATCGTGTAGCCGTACGCGGCGCTGGTCACGTACCCGACGGCGCGCTCCCCGTCGTACACGGGCTCCTTGCCGAGGACGACGTCGTACGGATCGTCGATGGTCAGGCAGGTCAGCTTCCGTCGCACAGAGGTCTTTCGGCGTTCCAGCGCCGCCTTGCCGATGAAGTCGCCCTTGTCGAGCTTGACGGCGAAGCCGACGCCCGCCTCGTAGGGGTCGTGCTCGTAGGTCATGTCGGTGCCGAAGGAGCGGTAACCCTTCTCCAGGCGGAGGCTGTTGAAGGCGCCACGGCCCGCGATGACGCCGCCGAGGGGTTCGGCCGCGCGGCGCAGCGTGTCCCAGAGTTTCAGGCCGAGGTCGGCGGTCGTGTAGATCTCCCAGCCGAGTTCACCGACGTAGGACAGGCGCATGGCGGTCACCGGGACGCTGCCGATGTGGGCCTGCTTCGCGCGGAAGTACTTGAGGCCGTCGTTGCTGAAGTCGTCGTCGGTGAGGGGCTGGAGGACCTTGCGGGCGAGGGGTCCCCACAGGCCGACGCAGCAGGTCCCGGCGGTGATGTCGCGGACCTGGACGGTGCCGTCGGCGGGGAGGTGGCGGGTGAGCCAGTCGAGGTCGAGGTTGCCGTTGGCGCCGATCTGGAAGCGGTCCTGGGCGAGGCGGGCCACGGTGACGTCGCTGCGGATGCCGCCGTCGTGGTCGAGGAGCAGCGTGTAGGTCACCGAGCCGACCGACTTGGCGACCTTGCTGGTGGTCAGCGTCTCCAGGAACGCGCCCGCGCCGGGGCCGGTGACCTCCAGGCGCTTGAGCGCGGTCATGTCGTACATGGCGACGGTCTCGCGCGTGGCCTGCGCCTCGGCGCCGACGATCGGGGACCAGTACCGGGCCGCCCAGTCGTTGGGGACGGGGATGGAACGGCCTTCCAGGAGCGCGGAGTTGGCCTCGTACCAGTGCGGGCGTTCCCAGCCGTTCGCCTCCAGGAAGAACGCGCCGTGTTCCTCCTGCCTTTTATAAAACGGGCTGGTCCGGATCGGGCGCGGGTCGCCGGAGGGCTGGAGCGGGTGGAGGATGTCGTACACCTCGACGAAGTTCTGGCAGTCGCGGGCGAGGACGTACTCCGGGGTGAGCTGGTGCGGCTCGAAGCGGTTGACGTCGCACTCGTGGAGGTCGAACGAGGAGCAGTACCCGTCGACGAGCCACTCGGCCATCGCGCGGCCGACGCCCGCCGAGTGTGTCACCCACACCGCCTCGGCGACCCAGAACCCCTTGACGTCCCGCGACTCGCCCAACAACGGGAAGTTGTCGGTGGTGAAGGAGAACAGGCCGTTGATGCCCTCGTCGATCTTGGCGTCCTGCGTCGCGGGCAGCAGCGACCGTGTCTCGGTCCAGGCGTCGGCGAAGTCGTCCTCGGTGAACTCCAGGACGGACGGCATCGGTTGGTCGTCGTCGAAGGTGAGGATGTCGTCGGCGGAGACCGGCATGGGGCGGTGGCCGTAGTAGCCGATGCCGATGCCGTCGTACCGGTCGCGGTAGTAGAGGTCGGCGTCCTGGTGGCGCAGGATCGGCCGGACGGCCTCCTCGGTCTGCCCGGCGAGCGCGGGGACCGGGCCGGTCCAGGCGAGCTGGTGGGCGAGCGGGGTGAGGGGGAGGTTCATGCCCGCCATGCGGGCGATCTTCGGGCCCCAGATACCGGCGCAGCACACGACGATGTCGGCGTCGAGGTCGCCGTGGTCGGTGCGGACGCCGGTGACGCGGCCGGCGTCCTGGAGGATGTCGAGCACCTCGTGGCGGGGCAGGAAGCGCACGCCCTTCTCGGTGGCCCGGCGGATCTGGGCCTCGACGGCGAGGACGGCCTTGGCGAGGCCGTCGGTGGGGACGAGGAGGCCGCCGAGGACCCGGGAGCGGTCCAGCAGGGGGTGCTTGGCGACGCACGCGTCCGCGTCGATCAGCTCGGCGTCGACGCCCCACGCGGTGATCCAGCCGTGCCGGCGCTCCAGTTCGGTGAGGCGCTCGGGGGTGGTGGCGACTTCGAGGCCGCCGACCTGGAGGAAGCAGGGCTCGCCGTCCACGTCGAGGGAGCAGAACTTCTCCACCGTGTAGCGCGCCAGTTCGGTCATCGTTTTGGAGGAGTTGGTCTGGAAGACCAGCCCCGGGGCGTGCGAGCTGGAGCCCCCGGTGGCCGGCAGCGGACCCTGGTCGACCACCGTCACCTCGGTCCAGCCGCGCTGCGCGATCTCGTCCGCGAGCGCGGCGCCGACGACGCCTGCTCCGATGATGACCACTCGGGGTCCCGTCATCGCCGCACCTCCGCTTGAGTTGCTTCGTACGCAACGCACTTCAGGTTGCGCAACTCAATGTGCCCGGCGTGCAGGGGGGTGTCAAGAGGGCCGGAGGCGCCGGAGAACACCCCTTTTCCGCAACCAGAAAACGCCAATGCCCGGCAGGCGGAGCGCACTTGGGCACTCCGCCTGCCGGGCCTCACCGCAACGTCACTTGAGCCAGGCGTCGACCTTCCCCCGGTTCGCCTCGACCCACTTCTGCGCCGCCGCCTCCGGTGTCATCCGGTCCACCGCGATGTACTTGGCGACGATGTTCTGGTCGTCGTTGGTCCAGTTGAAGTTCTTCACCAGGTCGTAGGCGGGAGACCCGGACTTCGCGAACCGCGCGCTGACGATCTTGTCGAGGTCGTACACGGGATAGTCGCAGGCGATCTTCTCGGCGTTCGCGTCGCAACCGGTCTTGTACGCGGGGAGGCTGACCTTCACCAAGGGGACTTCCGTCATGAACCACTGCGGCTCGTAGAAGTAGCCGATCACCCATTCCTTGTTCTTCTCGGCCTTGCGGTACGCCTGGATGAGCGCGGTCTCGCTGCCCGCGTACACCACCTTGAAGTCCAGCTTGAGGTTCTTCACGAGCGCCTCGTCGTTGGTGACGTACGACGGGTCCCCGTCGAGGAGTTGGCCCTTGCCGCCCGACTCCGAGGTCTTGAAGTTGGCCGCGTACTTGTTGAGGTTCTCCCAGTTCGTGATGTCGGGGTGGGCCTTGGCGAGCCACGGCGGGACGTACCAGCCGATGACGCCCTTGTTGCCGGTGGAGCCCGCCGGGACGGCCGTCTTCTGGCCGCCGATGTACTTCGCCTTGAGGTCGTCGTGCCCCCAGTTCTCCAGGACGGCGTCCACCTCGCCGGTCCCGAAGCCCTGCCAGGCGATCTCCTCCTTGAGGTCCTTCTGGACGACCTTGCAGCCGAGGTCGTTGGCCGCAACGTACGCGACCACCGCCGCGTCGGCCTGGTAGCCGACCCAGGGGTTGACCGCGAGGTTGAAGGTGCCGCACGTGCCGTGGGTGCCCGCGGCGGGCGCCATGTCGCTGACCTTCGCCCAGCCGCACCCGGTGGTGAGGGTGAGGGAGAGCGCCAGGGCGCCGAGGCCGGCTCGCCTGTGAAGTGTCATCGGGTCGTCCTTTGCGCGGCGGCCTGCGTGATCCGGTCGAACATGACGCCGAGCAGCACGATCGCGAGCCCGGCGGCGAGCCCCTTGCCGTACAGCTGGCCCTGCGAGAACCCGGCGACGACGTCGTACCCGAGCGCGCCCGCGCCGACCAGGCCGCCGACGACGACCATCGACAGGACGTAGATCAGCCCCTGGTTGGTCGCGAGGGTCAACGCGCCGCGCGCCATGGGGAGCTGGACCTTGGTGACGAGCTGCCAGGTGCCCGCGCCGGCCGAGGTGGCCGCCTCCACGGTGGTCTCCGGGACGTTCCGTACGCCGTCCGCGATGATCTTGATGGCGACGGGGGCGGCGTACACCACGGCGGCGACGATCGCCGTGAACCGGGTCGCGCCGAACAGGGCGAGGAACGGCACCAGGTAGACGAACGGGGGCATGACCTGCGCCGCGTCCAGGGTCGGCCGCAGGACGCGGTCGGCCGTGCGGCTGCGGCCCATCCACACGCCGAAGACGATGCCGAGGAGCATCACCATGACGGTGGCGACGGCCGTCGAGGCGAGCGTCGTCATCGCGTCGGACCAAAGGCCCGTACCGATCAGGAGTCCGACGCAGACCGCCGCCGTGATCCCGGCGCGTACGCCGCCGAGGACCGTGCCGATCCCGGCGAGGGCGAGGCCGACGAGCCACCACGGGGAGTCGGTGAGGAGGGTCTGGAAGGGGTTGAGGAGACCGGTGGTGACGGCGTCGCGCAGGCCGTTGGTGAGGCCGGAGAGGTGGTCCTGCGCCCAGGTCGTCGCGGAGTCGGCGGCGCTCGCGATCTTCTCGCCGGTCTGTCCGCTGCCGGGGAACTGTGCGGCCCAGACATAGGTGTGGGAGAGGTAGATCATGAAGGCGACGCCCGCCGCGCCGGCCGCGAGGAGGTGGCGGCGCCATCTGAAGGAGGAGCGTCCCCGTTCGGCGGCGGCCGTGGTGACGCGGTCCAGGACGATCGCGAGGACGACGATCGCCAGGCCCGCGTTGAACGCCGTGCCGACGTCGAGGGATTGCAGTGCCTGGACGACGGTCTTGCCGAGGCCGGGCGCGTCGATGAGGGCGGCGATGGTGACCATGGCGAGCGCGGCCATGATGGTCTGGTTGACGCCCATCACGACCGTGCGGCGTGACATGGGGAGCAGGACCTTGCGCAGCGCCTGTCCCCTGGTCGCGCCGAGGGACTCGGCGGCCTCGACGGTCGTCGGGGGGACCGCGCGGATGGCGTGGGCGGTGATGCGGATCGCGGGCGGGGCCGCGTAGATGAGGGTGGCGATGGTCGCGGAGGCCGGGCCGATCAGGAAGAACAGGGTCAGCGGGGCCAGGTAGACGAAGGTCGGCATCGTCTGCATGAAGTCGAGGAACGGGGTCAGGATCCGGTTCACCCGGTCGGAGACCCCCGCCCACACGCCCAGCGGGATGCCGACCAGCAGGGCGAGGAGGACCGCCGAGAGGGTGAGCGCGAAGGTGTCCATGCTCTCCTGCCACAGACCTTGCAGTCCGAGGAAGGTGAAGCCGGCCGCCGCGAGGAGCGCGACGCGCCAGTTCCCGAAGGCCCAGGAGACGAGGGCGACGATCCCGACGACCCCGAACCAGCCGATCTGCGGGACGGGCCGGCCGTCCGTCGGCTGGGAGATCAACTCCTGGACGAACACGACGAGATGGTCGATCGCCGTGCGGATGTCGTTGAAGAAGTACTCGAACAGCGGGTTGGAGTCGCGGTTCGCGCCGATCGAGTCGTTGACGTCGTTGAACCAGCGGTGCAGGTCGGTGAGATCGGCCGCCGCGAGCGACAGGGTCTGCTCGCCCTTGAGGACGGCGAACAGGAGCAGCCACGCCGCGAGAATGGCCGCCACCAGCCGGGGCCGGGTGATCCTGCTTGCTGACGGTGCGTCAACTTCCGGTGGTCCGGCGGACTCTGTGGGTTTCTCCAGGACTGTCGTCATCGCCCGGCCACCACCGCGAGGATCTCCTCGTCCCCGACGATCCCGAGCAACTGCCCGTTCTCGACGACCTTCACGGGTTTCTCGGCGGCGAGCACGGCCCGCGTGGCCTCGCGTACGACGACGTCGGGGCCGAGTTCGGGGCCGTCGAGGGCGTCGTCGTCCCGCGCGGGGCGCATGATCCAGCGCAGGGTGAGGACGTCCCCGCGCGGCACGTCCCGCACGAACTCCTTGACGTAGTCGTCGGCCGGGGCGCCCACGAGTTCGTCGCCGGTGCCGCACTGGACCATCTTGCCGTCGCGCATGATGAGGATGCGGTCGCCCAGTTTGAGGGCCTCGGAGAGGTCGTGGGTGATGAACACCATGGTCTTGCCGACCTCGTGGTGCAGGCGGACGACCTCGCTCTGCATGTCGCGGCGGATCAGGGGGTCGAGCGCGGAGAACGGTTCGTCGAAGAAGAGGACCTCCGGGTCGCCCGCCAACGCCCGCGCGAGGCCCACGCGTTGCTGCATGCCGCCGGACAACTGGTCGGGATAGGAGTTCTCGTAGCCGGAGAGGCCGACCAACTCGACGACCTCCAGCGCCCGTTTCATCCGCTCGGCGCGGCCGGCTCCCCGGATCTCCAGGCCGAAGGCGACGTTGTCGACGACCTTGCGGTGCGGGAGGAGGCCGAAGTGCTGGAAGACCATGGAGAACTTGCGGCGGCGCAGCTCGCGCAGCCGGGCGGGGTCGGCGTCGCGGATGTTCTCGCCCTCGAAGACGATCTCGCCCGAGGTGGGTTCGATCAGCCGGGTGAGACAGCGCACCAGGGTGGACTTGCCGGAGCCGGACAGGCCCATGACGACGAAGACCTCGCCGGGGGCCACCTCGAAGCCGACGTCGCGCACGGCGGCCGTACAGCCGGTGCGGTCCATGAGTTCACGGCGGCCGAGGCCGCTCAGTTCCTCGGAGCCGGGGACCTTGTCGGCCTTCGGTCCGAACACCTTCCACAGGTCACGCACGGAGATGACCGGCGTACCGTCCGAGTCCTTGGGTGTGCCGCGCCGCTGGGGCACCTCGGTCTGTGTGGGGAGCACAGTCGGACCTCTTTTCAGGTGTCCCGGCCTCAGCCGCTGAACCAGCGCTGCGGCCGGGGTCGGATGTTCTGCCAGATGTGTTTGGGCTCCCGGTATTCGTCCAGGCCGGTCGGTCCCAACTCCCGGCCCACTCCCGAGCGCCCGAAGCCACCCCATTCCGCTTGCGGCACATAGGGGTGGTAGTCGTTGATCCACACGGTGCCGTGCCGCAGCCGCCGGGCGACCCGCTGGGCCTTCCCCGCGTCCTCGGTCCACACGGCTCCCGCGAGGCCGTACTCCGTGTCGTTCGCGATGCGTACGGCGTCGTCCTCGTCCGTGAACCGCTCCACGGTCAGGACGGGCCCGAAGGACTCCTCGTGCACGACGCGCATGTCCTGCGTGCAGGCGTCCAGGACGGTCGGCGGGTAGTAGAAGCCGTCCGCGAGCGCGGGGCCGGTCGGCCGCTCGCCGCCGCAGCGCAGGACGGCGCCCTCGGCGATGCCCGCCGCGACGTACGCCTCGACCTTCGCGAGGTGCGCCGCGGAGATCAGCGGGCCGGTCTCGGCGTCGGCGTCGAACGGGCCGCCGAGGCGGATGAGCCGCGCCCTGCGGACGACCTCGTCGACGAAGCGGTCGTGCAAGGAGTCCTCGACGACGAGGCGGGCTCCTGCCGAGCAGACCTGGCCGGAGTGCAGGAAGACGGCGGTGAGCGCGAAGTCGACGGCCGTCTCGAAGTCGGCGTCCGCGAAGACCACGTTGGGGTTCTTGCCGCCGAGTTCCAGGGCCGTCTTCTTGACAGTGGCGGCGGCGCTCGCCATCACGCGCTTGCCGGTCTCCACGCCGCCGGTGAAGGAGACGAGGTCGACGTCGGGGTGGTCGGCGAGGGGGGCGCCCGCCTCGGCTCCGGCGCCCAGGACGAGGTTCGCGACGCCCGGCGGGAGGCCGGCCTCTTCGAGGGCCCGCATGAGGAGGATCGCGGTGGAGGGGGTGAGTTCGCTGGGCTTCAGGACGAACGTGTTGCCCGCGACGAGCGCCGGGGCGACCTTCCAACTCGCCTGGAGCAGCGGGTAGTTCCACGGGGTGATCAGTCCGCAGACCCCTACCGGGGCGTACTCGACGCGGCTGATCGCGTCGTCGCGGCCGGTGTCGATGACGCGGCCGGCAGAGGTGCCGGCGAGGCCGCCGTAGTAGCGCAGGCAGGAGACGACGTCGGCGATGTCGTACTCGCTCTCCACGAGGCGCTTGCCCGTGTCGAGGGACTCGGCGCGGGCGAATTCCTTCGTGTCGCGCTCGATCAGGTCCGCCGTGCGCAGCAGGACCGCGCCCCGGTCGCGTTCGGGGGTGCGGGGCCAGGGGCCGGTGTCGAAGGCTCGGCGGGCCGCCGCTATCGCCGCTTCCGTGTCCTCGCGGGCCGCCTCCGCGACCGTCGCGACGGGGGTGCCGTCGGCGGGACATCGGATCTCGCGGCGTCCTCCGGCGGCCGAATCCCGCCACTCGCCGTCCACGTACAGGTCTGCCACGCGCCGTGCCCTTCCGGAAGAAAATGCCCCGTATCGAGATTCGTTGCGCATAGTGCATCTGATTGCTTGTGGTGGAACACAGTGACGAACCGACAGAGCGTCGTCAAGGGGTTCGCCGGTGACGATTTGCCAACCGGGCAGTTGACCCGGTGGCCTTGACCTCCCCTCAGCATCGCCCGACCATGTTGCGTATCGCTCACCGCGTTGTGTCATGCGCATCAACGGAGGCCAGCATGTCCCCTCGTACACGATCCGGCCGTGAGTTCGTGCTCACCCTCTCCTGCCCCGACAGCGCCGGGCTGGTGCACTCCGTGAGCGGGTTCCTCGTCCGCAACTCCGGGAACATCCTGGAGAGTCAGCAGTTCGACGACCGGCTGACCGGGCGGTTCTTCATGCGGGTCCACTTCGATGTGACCGACCCCGCCTGCGAGCTGGAGCCGCTGCGGCTGCGGTTCGGGCCCGTCGCCCAGGCGTACAACATCACCTGGACGCTGCGGGACGCCGCCACGCCGACGCGGACCCTCATCATGGTCTCCAAGTTCGGGCACTGCCTCAACGACCTGCTGTTCAGGGGGCGTTCGGGCGCGCTCAACATCGAGATCCCGGCGATCGTCTCCAATCACCGGGACTTCGAGGGGCTCGCCGAGAGTTACGGGGTGCCGTTCCACCACATCCCGGTCACCAAGGAGACGAAGCCCGAGGCCGAGGCCCGGTTGCTGGAGCTGGTGCGTGATCTCGACGTCGATCTCGTGGTACTCGCGCGTTACATGCAGGTCCTGTCGGACGACCTGTGCAAGCAGCTCGAAGGACGGGCCATCAACATCCACCACTCCTTCCTGCCGAGCTTCAAGGGGGCCCGGCCTTACGACCAGGCGCACCTGCGGGGGGTGAAGCTGGTGGGGGCCACCGCGCACTACGTGACGCCCGACCTCGACGAGGGACAGATCATCGAGCAGGACGTGACACGGGTGGACCACTCACTGGCGCCGGGGGATCTGGTGACGGTGGGGCGGGACGTGGAGGCACAGGTACTGGCCCATGCGGTGAAGTGGCACAGCGAGAGCCGGGTGATGGTGGACGGGAACCGGACGGTGGTGTTCCGGTGAACCGTCGCCCACTACCGCCGAGTTGACGGCTCTCGTATGGTGGAGGGGAAACGCATCGGCGCCCGCCTGATCTGACGCGCGGGCCGGACGGGGGAAGAAGGGTGCGTGCCCGGTGTCGGTCGGGCTCCTCTCCAGCATCGCTGCCACGTTCTACGGCTGCACCGTCTCACTCATCGCCCTCACCGCTACGTTCTCCCGTAGCCGTGCTCTGCGGCGTGAAGCGCGCAGCACACTCGCCGTGTTGGTGCCGGGGAGGCGGGAGGGTGCCGATAGCTGAAGCGGTGGGTGGAGCCGGACTCCGGCTCCACCTACCGTCGTGTACGGCTAACCCACCTGCTTGTGTGCGTCCCGGTGGCGGTAGTACTCCGCCTCCGACGCCGGCAGCGGGGTCTTGCCCAGGATCAGGTCCGCCGCCTTTTCCGCGATCATCATGACCGGGGCGTAGATGTTGCCGTTGGTGACGTAGGGCATCACCGAGGCGTCGACCACGCGCAGGCCCTCCACGCCGTGGACCTTCATCGACCCGGGGTCGACCACCGACATCTCGTCCGTGCCCATCTTGCAGGTGCAGGACGGGTGGAGGGCCGTCTCGCCCTCCTTGGCGACCCACGCGAGGATCTCCTCGTCGGAGGCCACGGACGGGCCCGGGGAGATCTCGCCGTCGTTGTAGGGGGCCATCGCCGGCTGGCTCAGGAGGTCGCGGGCCACCCGGATCGCCTCCACCCACTCGCGGCGGTCCTGCTCCGTGGAGAGGTAGTTGAAGCGCAGGGCCGGGTGGACCCGGGGGTCCTTGGTCGTGATCTTCACCGAGCCGATCGCGTCGGAGTACATGGGGCCCACATGGACCTGGTAGCCGTGCCCCCCGGCCGGTGACGAGCCGTCGTAGCGGACCGCGATCGGGAGGAAGTGGAACATCAGGTTGGGGTAGTCGACGTCGTCGTTGCTGCGCGCGAAGCCCCCCGCCTCGAAGTGGTTCGTGGCGGCGGGACCCTTGCGGAAGAGCCACTGGAGGCCGATGAAGGGGGCCCGCCACTTCGCCATGTACGGCTGCATGGAGACGGGTTGTTTGCAGGCGTACTGGACGTACACCTCCAGGTGGTCCTGGAGGTTCTCGCCGACGCCGGGCAGGTCGTGGACGACGTCGATGCCGAGGGCGCTCAGTTCCTCGGCGTTGCCTATGCCCGAGACCTGGAGGAGCTGCGGGGAGTTGATGGCGCCGCCGCACAGGATGACCTCGCCGGCGCGGACCTGCTGGGCGGCTCCGGGGCCGCGTTCGTACTCGACGCCGACCGCGCGTTTGCCCTCGAAAAGGACCCGGGTGACGAACGCCCGTGTCTTCACGGTGAGGTTGGGGCGTTTGCGGACGGGCTTGAGGTACGCCTTGGACGCGGACAGGCGCCGCCCGCGGTGGACGTTGCGGTCGAACGCGGCGAAGCCTTCCTGCCGGAAGCCGTTGACGTCGGACGTGGGCGCGTACCCGGCCTCCTCGGTCGCCTTGAGGAACGCGCCGAACAACGGGTTGGAGGCGGGCCCGCGTTCGAGGACGAGGGGCCCGTCGTGCCCCCGGAAGGGGTCGTCGGGGTCGGCGGCGAGACAGTTCTCCATCCGCCGGAAGTAGGGCAGGCAGTGCGCGTAGTCCCAGCTCTCCATGCCGGGATCGGCGGCCCAGCGCTCGTAGTCCATGGGGTTGCCGCGCTGGAAGATCATGCCGTTGATGCTGGAGGAGCCGCCGAGGACCTTGCCGCGCGCGTGGTAGACGCGCCGCCCGCCCATGTGGGGCTCGGGCTCGGACTCGTACTTCCAGTCGTAGAAGCGGCTGCCGATGGGGTAGGTGAGTGCGGCGGGCATGTGGATGAAGACGTCCCAGGGGTGGTCGCTGCGCCCCGCCTCCAGGACCAGGACCCGGTTCGCCGGGTTCGCGGAGAGGCGGTTCGCCAGTGCGCTGCCTGCCGAGCCGCCGCCG
This sequence comes from Streptomyces saintjeani, assembly GCF_055409605.1. Taxonomy (NCBI): domain Bacteria; kingdom Bacillati; phylum Actinomycetota; class Actinomycetes; order Kitasatosporales; family Streptomycetaceae; genus Streptomyces; species Streptomyces saintjeani. The sequence goes on from NZ_CP189624.1 coordinate 600,627, forward strand.
ACGATGACGAAGTCGTAGTGGGGTGTTGCCATGGTGCCTCGTCTCCCTCGCGCCATTGGTACGCCGGGAATGCTAGTGCTGAGCGCGCCATGCGCACCAGGTTGCGGTAAGCGCAACTTGGAACGAGTTTGCTACGACCGTGTTGCTTGCAGCCGCGTTGTTTACCGCGCGTATAGTTTCACTGTGAGCAACTACACGCCTGATACCGAGACGTCCACTTCCCAGGCCGGCGGGGTCCAGTCGGTCGATCGTGCGATCAGCGTCATGGAGATCCTCGCCCAGCGCGGCGAAGCGGGAGTCAGCGAGGTGGCGGCGGAGATCGACGTTCACAAGTCCACCGCGTTCCGCCTGCTCGGCGCGCTGGAGTCGCGCGGACTCGTCGAACAGGCCGGTGAACGCGGCAAGTACCGGCTGGGCTTCGGCATCGTCCGGCTCGCGGGCGCGGTGACCGGGCGCATAGACATCACCCAGCAGGCGCGGCCCATCTGCGAGCGGCTCGCCGAGGACATCGGCGAGACCGTCAACATCGCGGTGCTCCAGGAGCATTACGCGATCAACCTGTACCAGGTACGGGGTCCCGGAGCCGTCGCCGTACACAACTGGGTCGGCCAGCTCACGCCGTTGCACGCGACGTCCAGCGGCAAGGTGCTGCTCGCGGCGCTCCCGGCGACCGACCGGGCCGCGCTGCTGGCCGAGGCCGGGCTCAAGAAGCTCACGCCGCGCACGATCACCGCGAAGACGAGGCTGGAGAAGAACCTCGCCGAGTCGCTGGAGCGCGGCTACGCCTACACGCTGGAGGAGCTGGAGGTCGGGCTGCACGCGATGGCGGCGCCGGTCCGGGGCCGGGACGGCGAGGTGATCGCGGCGCTGAGCGCGTCGGGACCGGCGTACCGCTTCACGGAGGACCGGCTGCACGAGTTCGCGCCGGTGCTGCTGAAGGGGGCGGAGGAGATCAGCCGCCGGATGGGGCACCTGGGCTGACCCCCTGGGCTGGTCGGGTTCACCTGGGCTCCCCCAGCCGCTCCAGCACCCAGTCGTGGAACTCCCCGATGTGGTGCTCGCTCGGCACCAGCACGCCCCCCTTCGCGTACATCCGCGAGTGCATGCCGGGCTGGGTCCGCTCGCACGCGTCGAAGTCCTGCTGGTTGACGCGGTGGAACAGCTCCACGGACCGGCTGACGTCCTTGCCGGACTCGACGACGTGCGGCAGGTACAGCCAGTCGCACTCGACGACCGTGCGGTCGGCGGCCATCGGGTACATCCGGTGGAGGATCACGTGGTCGGGCACCAGGTTGATGAACACCTGCGGCTTGACGGTGATCGCGTAGTACCGCCGGTCCTGGTCCTCGGCGACCCCGGGGATGCGGTCGAGCCCCTCGGAGCCGTCGACGGTGAACCCCTGGACGTCGTCACCGAACTCGGCGCCATGCCCGACGTAGTACTGGGCGGCGTACCCGTCGGCGAACTCCGGGAGCACCTCGGTCAGTTCGGGGTGGATCGTCGCGCAGTGGTAGCACTCCATGAAGTTCTCGATGATGAGCTTCCAGTTGGCCTTGACGTCGTACACGATCCGCTTGCCGAGCGACAGGTTCGCCATGTCGTAGTGGTCGATGGACTCGGTGTCCCCGAGCCGCTCGACGACCGCGCCCATCACGTCGTCCTCGAAGGACGGCGGGTTCTCGGCGAGGCACACCCACACATAGCCGAGCCACTCGCGCACGTGCACGCTCACGAGGCCGTACTCGGTCCGCCCGACGTCGGGCATCTTCGTCAGGTTGGGCGCGGCGACGAGCTTGCCGGTGAGGTCGTACGTCCAGGCGTGGTACGGGCATTGGAACGCGCGCTTGACCTCGCCGGTCTCCTCCGTGCACAGCTTGGCGCCGCGGTGCCGGCAGACGTTGAAGTAGGCGCGGACCGAGTTGTCGCGGGCGCGGGTGACGAGGATGGACTCGCGTCCCACGTCGACGGTGCGGAACGCCCCCGGTTTCGGGAGGTCCGCCGCGCGCGCGACGCAGAACCACATGGTCTCGAAGATGCGCTCCTGCTCCCGCGCGAAGATCCCGGGATCGGTGTAGGAGGAGCCGGGGAGGGTGGCGATGAGGCTGTCCGGCAGGCCGGTCGAGGTCACGGGGCACTCCTCGGGTTGCGTCGGGGAAAGTCGTTCAGGCGGCGGCGAGTTGCTTGCGCCAGCGGGTGAACAGGCGGGGCTGGTTCATCCCGAGGACGGCGACGGGTGTCTCCCCGCGCCGGTAGACGGCGAGGACGTCGCGCGCGTCGGCGCTGCCCGCCTCGACGGTGACACGGTCGGCACCGGCCGCGTGTCCGGCGAACTGGATGCGTACGCCGTACTGGTCGGACCAGAAGTACGGGGGCCGCGGGGTCCCCGGCGTCACGGCGCCGTCCCCCGCGAGCAGCGCGGCGACAGCGGCGGCCGGGCGTTCCAGTGCGCCGGTCCAGTGCTCCACCCGCCGGTGGCCGCCCGTACGCGGGTCGTACCAGTTCGCGCAGTCGCCGGCCGCGACCACGCCGGGTACGCCGGTCCGGCCGTCCGCGCCGCACTTGACGCCGTTGTCGAGCGGGACGCCCGAGCCGGCGAGCCACTCCACGCAGGGCCGGGCGCCCACGCCGACGACGACGATGTCGGCGGGGAGGCTGCGCCCGTCCTCCAGCAGCACGGCGTCCACACGCCGTTCGCCGCCGAGCCCCTTGACGCCGACCCCGCACAGGAGCCGTACGCCGTGGTCGGTGTGGAGGCCGGAGACGACCGCGCCCATGTCGGCGCCGAGAGGTCCGGCGAGCGGCGTGGGGGCGGCCTCGACGACGGTCGCCTCCAGGCCGAGGGCCTGCGCGGTGGAGGCGACCTCGGCGCCGATGAAGCCGCCGCCGATCACCACGAGCCGTCCACCGGCGGCGAGTTCGGCCTTGAGGGCGCGGGCGTCGTCCAGTGTGCGCAGGGTGTGCACCCCGGCAAGGTTCTCGGCGCCGGGGAGGGTGCGGGCGGCGGCGCCGGTGGCGACGACGAAGCCGTCCGCGATGATCCGCCGGCCGTCCGCGAGCCTCAACTCTCGTGCGCCCGCGTCGAGTCCGGTGGCGCGGGCCCCGAGCAGCCATTCGGCGTCGAGGTCCTCGTCGGCCGTCTCCAGGGCGAGTTCGGCCTCGCCGTACGTGCCGGCGAGGAACTCCTTGGAGAGCGGGGGCCGGTCGTAGGGGCGGTGGATCTCGTCGCCCACGACGATCAGCCGGCCGTCGTACCCCTGGGCCCGCAGGGCGCGGGCCGCCGAGAGGCCGGCCAGCGACGCGCCGACCACGGCGACCGTTCTCACGCGGTCCCCTGGGCGAGCCGGGACGCCATGCAGGGCGGCAGGTTGGGGGCCTCGGTGGACACCTTCACGTGGATCATGCCGTCCTCGACGACCACCTCGTGGGTGCGGACCGGGAGTTTGGCGGGCGGGGAGTCCACCGCGCCGGTCCTCAGGTCGAACTTCGAGGCGTGCAGCGGGCATTCCACCTCGCAGCCCTCCAGCCAGCCGTCCGCGAGTGAGGCGTCCTGGTGGGTGCAGGTGTCGTCGATGGCGAAGACCTCGCCGTCGTCGGTGTGGAACACCGAGACGGGCGGGTCGATGTCGAGCCGGTATGCCTCGCCTCGCGGCAGGTCCGCGAGACGGCACGCGGGAATCATCATGACACCTCGGTGCGTATAGCGAAACGGATTGCGGTAAGCGCAACGCCAGTGTGGAGCCGCCCCGAACCGTTGTCAAGAAGTCCAAAGGCGGGGTTTCCCGGACAGCCGGACGCGCCCGCCCCACCCGCGTGAGCAGGCGGAACAGGCGCGTCCGGCAATGAATGTGACAGATCGTCAGAACACGACGACCGACCTCAGGACATCCCCCTGACGCATCCGGTCGAACGCCTTCTCCACCTCGTCGAGCTGAATCGTCTCGGTGACGAACGCGTCGAGCGGCAGCCGCCCCTGGAGATAGAGGTCGATCAGCATCGGGAAGTCCCGGGACGGCAGGCAGTCCCCGTACCAGGACGACTTGAGCGAGCCGCCCCGCCCGAAGACGTCCAGCAAGGGGAGTTCGAGCTTCATCTCGGGCGTGGGCACACCGACGAGGACGACCGTCCCGGCCAAGTCCCGTCCGTAGAAAGCCTGCTTGTACGTCTCCGGCCTGCCGACCGCCTCGATCACCACGTCCGCGCCGAAGCCGCCGGTCAGCTCCTGGATCGCCGTGACGGCGTCCGCACCACGGGAGTTGACCGTGTGGGTGGCGCCCAGTTTCGCCGCCGTCTCCAGCTTGGCGTCGTCGATGTCGACGGCGATGACCTTCGCCGCGCCCGCCAGCGAGGCCCCGACGACGGCCGCCGCGCCGACGCCGCCGCAGCCGATGACGGCGACCGTGTCACCGCGTCCGACGTTCCCGGTGTTGATGGCGGCGCCGATCCCGGCCATCACGCCGCAGCCCAGGAGCCCGGCGACGGCCGGGGAGGCGGCCCGGTCGACCTTGGTGCACTGGCCGGCGGCGACGAGGGTCTTCTCGGCGAAGGCGCCGATACCGAGGGCCGGGGCGAGTTCGGTGCCGTCGAGAAGGGTCATCTTCTGCCGGGCGTTGTGGGTGTCGAAGCAGTACTGCGGGCGCCCGCGCAGACAGGCCCGGCAGTTCCCGCACACCGCGCGCCAATTGAGGATCACGAAGTCGCCGGGAGCGACGTCCGCGACTCCCTCCCCGACCGCCTCGACGACGCCCGCCGCCTCGTGCCCGAGGAGGAAGGGGAACTCGTCGTTGATGCCGCCCTCGCGGTAGTGCAGGTCGGTGTGGCAGACCCCGCACGCCTCGACCTTCACCAGGGCCTCCCCCGGACCCGGGTCCGGCACGACGATCGTCTCCAGGGAGACGGGGGCGCCCTTTCCTCGCGCGACGACAGCACGGACCTGGTGAGCCATGGCCACTCCCGAGTTCGATGTTGCTCATTGCGGTACGCATCTCAAGTTGCGCAACACAGCATCGGGGAGTGGCGGGGCGCGGTCAAGAAGCGGGACCCGGCCCGTGGCCGTCATCTCCAGAGCCGGGAAACGCGGGCGCCCGCCTCGACGGCGGTCCGGCGCAGCCACATGTGCGCGGGGTCGCGCTCGTACCGGGAGTGCCACCACAGGGACTCCACCAGGCGGCCGGGGCCGAAGGGGAGGTCGACGGTGGTCAGGCCGTGACCGGGCGGGAAGAGGGCGATCGCGCGGCCGGGGAGCACGGCGAGGCGGTCCGTGCCGGTGATCAGGTGGGGGACGGGGAGGAAGTTCTCCACGGCGATCTCGACGCGGGGCTCGATGCCGTGGACGCGCAGCCGGTGGACCACGGAGAAACTCCGCCACGGGAAGTGGAACGGGACCACCCAGGGGCGGGCGGACAGCTCCTCGACCGTCGGGGGTCCGGCGGCGACGGAGTGCGCGGAGGCGACGCACGCCCACTCGTCCTCGTACAGATCGGTCGCCGGGGTGTCCGCGAGCAGGCCCTGCGGCAGGATCACGCCGTCGACCTCGCCGAGGCGGTCCGCCAGGTGGTTGACCAGGTCGGGAGTGTGCGCCTGGAACCGCAGCCGTACGCCGGGGGCCCGCTCGCTCACCAGCGCGGCCAGCTCCCGGCCCAGCGTCGCCACGTCCACGTCGGTGACGGCCAGCGTGAACTCGCGCCGCGTGTGGATGGGGTCGAAGCCGGAGCGGGGCTGGAAGACGCGGTCCGCCGAGCACAGGGCCGTCGTCACCTGTTCCGCGAGCCGTTCCGCCAGCGGGGTCAGCTCGTAGGTGTTGCCCACCCGGGTGAGCAGTTCGTCGCCGAAGTGCCGCCGCAGGCGCGCGAGCGAGGCGCTCACCGTCGGCTGACCGAGGCCCAGCCGCGCCGCCGCCTTCGTCACGCTGCGCTCTTGCAGGAGTGCGTCCAGCGGCACGAGAAGGTTCAGGTCCAGGACCACGAGGTCGTGCCTCCGCAGGGTGTCGTGCCGGGTCCCGGGCGAGCCTAGATCACCTGGGTAAAGCGGAGTTCCGGTCCTGGGCACGCCGCGTCAAACCTCGGCAAAACCGGTTGCCACCGGAACCGGCGGCCACCGGCCTTCCCCGCCAGTGGAGTTCGGGCATGCCCGCGCGAGACGAACTCCTCATCGACCTGATCGACCGCGCCGAGAGGGAGGGCGCCGGCCCGAGACTCACCGTGATCACCCACGGCGCCGTCCTCACCGGCCGTCTCACCACCCACCGCACCTGGGCCGTCTCCGTCGCCGACCTCCTCGACGACGACAGCGCACCGGACGAACACTTCGGCGAGGCGTTCCGCCGCGAGACGTCACGCCGTCCCCTGCCACGCCTCCACCCCGAACGCCTCTTTCACGTCCGGGGCGATGGCTCCCGCGTAGGCCGTCGTCCTCGGCCCGCGCGTGCTGGACGAGTTGGTGGGCGGCCGGGAGGAACAGCACCTCCGGGCGGCGCCGGTCGGGGACGTGCGGGTGGCTGGCTGGGCGAGACGCCCGGGGGTGGGATCATGAACGGGTCGGTACTACATGACTGTAGAGGAGATGTCGGGTGTTCGAGGGGCTGAAGAACCTCAAGGAGCTCAAGGACAAGGTCGAGGACCTCGCCGGGGAGCACGGGGACAAGATCTCCGCCGGGCTGGAGAAGGCGGGGGACTTCATCGACGACAGGACCGGCGGCAAGCACGGCGACAAGATCGACACGGCGGTCGACAAGGCGCAGGAGTACATCGGGAAGCTGGGCGAGAAGAAGGACTGACGGTCCGCCAGGGCGACGCACTGTCAAGTGACGGCACGTCAGCAGGGCGCCCCCACCGGGCAGTTGGCGGTGGGGGCGTTCCGCGTTCAGGCGGGCGTGTCGCTGTCCAGGATCTTCGCGAGGCTCTCCAGTGTGGGGTGGATCTCGCGCTGGAGGCGGGGCACGTCGAGGCCGTCGTCGCCGACCACCGTGAGCAGCGCGCGGTCGTTGACCGCGAGGACGACGATGTGCCGGTCGGCGCTGCGGGTGGTGACGTCCCGCAGGCCGGTGCCGCCCGCCTCGTGGGCCATGCGGCGGGCCAGGCTGTAGCTCGCGGCGGTGAGCGCGGCCACGGACTCCGCGTGCACGGCGTCGACGTCGGCGGCGACCAGGAGGCCGTCGACGGTGGAGATCACCGTCTCGCTGACACCCATCACCCCTTCACGCAGCGCGGCGAGCACCTCGACGAGCGGTTCGGACTGGTGGACTTCGGACATCGGCGATCCCTGCTGGTGAGCGGACGAGCGGGCATGCGTGGGGAGGTCAGGGCAAGGCCGCGAGACGGTCGCGTACCCGGTGCAGGAGGGACGTCTCAGGCTGGTGCTCCTCAAGGTCCGTGGGGACGGGGCGGCCGGCCGACGTGCCGGGGCGGCGTACGGGGAGCGGCGGCGGGATGTCGGCGGGCGGGTCGAGTCTGCGTCGCCGGGCGAGCGTGAGGTAGCGCTGTCGGGACTTCCTGCGCCGGCGCGGGTTCACACGGTATCCGATCGGTGGGGGTGGTGCGTCCCCGGCGTGCGCGTCGGGAGCGGGGTGCTCCGGCCCGGGGGGCGGGGTGCGTCGGCGCGCGGCCCCGGGACGCGAAGTGCCGTGCTGGGGCGGCCCGTTGGCGTCACGTCGGGGTGGATCAGGCCCAGCGTGCGCAGGTGGGCGAGGTCCACCATCACGGCGTACGTGCCCCGGCCGAGGGTGAAGGCGAGGTCGCGCGGGGTGCGGCGGCCGTTCACCGCGTCCAGGAGTGCCGTGTGGCGGGCGCCGAGGGCTTCGGGGCGGGGCGTGTCCGTCGTACGGAGTCTGGTGCGGGCCAACTCGCTGGGGGAGCCCCAGAGTTCGGTGAGGACCGTGAGGCGGCGGGTGGTCTCGGCGGCGACGAGGTGCGGGGCGAAGGCGCGGGCGGCGACGACTCCGGGGGCGGGGTCGCGGACCTCCCAGACGGCGCCGGGGCCCAGGGCCAGCGCGAAGGCGCCGTCGAACAGGGCTGCCGTGCACACGACTTCGAACTCCTGCGGGGTCAACACGCCGCGTTCCTGGAGCTGTTGGGCGAGGTCGCCGCGCGCCGCGCGGGCCGCCACCCAGGAACTGTCGTCCACACGGCCCGACTTGAGGAGGATCGACTCCGCGCTCGGGGCGCCGGGGGTGTCGACGGCGACGACCAGTCCGGCGCGTACGTGAATCGTGCCACCAGGGGTGCCCGAGACGGTGACCGCCGCGTCGCGGCCCTCGTCGTGCAACGCGGCCAGCAGGGCGGGGAGGTTGCGCGGGGCCGCCGCGGAGGTCATGCGGTCACCTCTGCCGCGTACAGGCCCAAGTGGTGCAGGACCAGGGCGAGATTGGCCTGACCGCGCTCCAGCGCGGCCGTCAGGAGCAGGGGGTCACCCTGTCGCGGTACGGTCGCCACGACCAGCTGGCGGCTGGCGCCCGTGATGACGATGCTCTCCAACTCGCCTTGCGCGCCAGCCGCGTTGAGGCCGCTCTCGACGGATGCGGCGAGGCGGCTGCACTCGACGGGGTCCGAGCCGCTCTCCCCCGCGTCGCCGTACGTCAGTCCCGTGACCGCGTCGATGAGCGAGACACCTGTGACGCCCGGTAGATCCAGGAGGCGACTCAGGGAGGCTTCGACTGATGACAACGGGACTCCCCTTCACTTTTGCTTCACATCACAACTGAAGGCACAGTAGTTTAATCCGAAAGGTTCAGGACAGGGCGTCCGTCGCTCATTTTCTGACCCGTCGTCACATCGCGGTACCGCACAGAGTGAACAGAGCGAAGGGCAGCACATGAACATCGAGACAGCGCTCAAGGAAGCGATGACGATCGACGGCGCCCTGGGTGTCGCCCTCGTGGACTACGAGAGCGGAATGTCACTCGGCGTCCTCGGCGGCGGCCCCGGTCTCGACCTGGAGGTCGCCGCCGCCGGCAACACGGAGGTCGTCCGCGCCAAGACCCGCACCCTCGAACTCCTCGGCATGGAGGACTCGGTCGAGGACATCCTCATCACCCTCGGCGCCCAGTACCACCTGATCCGCCCCCTCGGCAGCAGCAGCGGCACCCTGTTCCTGTACCTGGCGCTGGACCGGAGCCGGGGCAATCTGGCGCTGGCGCGGCACACGCTGAAGCGCATCGAGGGCGATCTGGAGGTCTAGCACCGCCGGGATCGTCGGAGCCGACGTAGGAGTACCCGGCCTCGACCGTGCGCGCGTCGGCGAACAGCGAGGGCGGAGCCGTCACCGGCCCCGCCCTCAGCGTCGTACGAAATCCGGGTCAGCGGCCCCACGCCCACTTCAGGCGGTCCGCGCCCGACGTGTTCGTCGTGGCCAGCCAGGGGTTCGTGGCCGGGCCCGTCAGGGTCTGGAGGGAGTACGTGTCGCCCGTGCGCAGGCCCGGCCAGTAGACCGAGCCCATGTGGAGCTGGCGGAAGACGTCCGTGTCGGCCTGGATGAAGGAGATCTCGTTGTTGCCGACGTTGGAGCCGTTGTAGTCGAGGCCGCTCGTCATCGTCGCGCCGAACTCGTCCGCCACCGTGCGGTACGCGCAGTCACCGAGGCGGGTCTTGAGGTCGGTGACCCACTCGTCGTAGGTGCGGTTGCCCCAGAAGCCGTAGTGGTGGAGGGAGAGGTACGTGCCCTTGAGGCGGGGGTCCGCGCAGACGGAGACGACGCTGTCGTTGTAGCCCGAGCCGCTGACGAAGATCCGGTTCTTCGGGATCTTCGGGAACGTGCCGATCCACTTCGCGGCGAGGTCGGCCCACTCGGTCGGCGTGTAGCCGTGCGGCTCGTTCATCGGCTCGAAGTACACGAGGCCGTTGTGCCGGAACGCGCTGGTGACCGTCTTCCACATCGGCCAGTACGTCGCCGTGTCGTCGATGAACCCGTCCTTCTGGGTGCCGGAGCCCTCCCAGTAGGAGACGATCACCTTGAAGCCCTGGCGGGTCGCCGCGTCGATGACCGCGCGGTACGAGTGCCAGTAACCGCCGTTCACCGTGTACGGGTTGATCGGGATGCGTACGGTGTTGGCGCCCAGGTTGGCCCGGAACGCGGAGATGATGCGAGTCGCCTTGTGGTACGTCTGCGCGTACGTGTCCGACAGTGAGAGACCCGACAGCACGACCTCGTCGTTGGCGTAGTTGTCGCGCGGGTCCGCCCAGTTGACGCCCTTGAACTGGCTGGTGTTCGGCGCGGGCGCGGCGTGCCGGTCGGCGGCGGACGCCGGGACACCGGCACCGAGCGCGGCGACACCGGCGAGGGCCACGGCGGTGGCGATCAGCGAACGCGTGCGGGGGCGCCGGGAGTTACGGGAGCGCAGGGGCACGGCAGTACCTTCTTACGGGATGAACGCGGCTCGGCGTCAGGCTTGACCTGGGGTGATCAACGCGGTGTGAGTCTGGGGCGGGGCGCGCGAGGTTGTCAAGGATGGTGCGGGGAGATTTCGGAAAGCGCTTACCCTCCCGTGGTGGAGCCGTCGTCGGTGGTCGCTGCCGGCGTCCGCGGCGTGACGGAAAGGGAGCGGCGGATCGCCGCGGAACTCGCGTGCGGCCACAAGACCGTGGAGCAGCGGCCTGGCGCGGCTGTTCCAGCGCACGGGCCGCCGTGCTCCCGGACGGAGCCAGCCGCCTTCTGGCTGACCGAGAACCTCACGCAGCCCCGGACGGCCGCTGACCCGACGGACACCGGCCGGGCGGGCGCCGATCGCGCCGGTGACTCACCTCGGCCGACGGGGCCCTGATCCGCTCGCCAGGCCCCCGCCCGGTGCTGCCGTCAGCTACCGGTGCGGCTTCTCCGCGATCCGGTCGACGGCGTACGCGTACTGGTCATCGGGTACGGGCAGGTCACGTACCCGGCACACCCCGTTCCCCCGCGAAACCCCCGTTCCCCCTCACAAGAACGCCGATCCGGACCCCCCGTCGGGAGAATACGGCCGACGCCCGAGCGGACCCGCGCCGATCGGTGGGGCCTGGATGATGCGGGCCAGATCGCGCTGTATCCCCTCCGCCTCGGCACGGACCTGGGCCGGTATGTCCCCGCGCTCGGCGACGAGGCGGTCGAAGATGGGGGTGTAACTGAACACGTCGAGTCTGTTTTCCTGCCTGGTAGGCCCAGAGCACACAGCTGGGCGGTGTGGCGCATACGGTGCTGAGCGTCTCTGGTCAGCTTAGTGATCCTATGCCGGACAGGGTGTCTGGCATGGGTTTCGTCCACCGTGGAGGGGAAGCGTGGGCATGGAAGTGGAATCCTGCACCCAGTGCTGCCCCTCGTGGCCGGTGGTGGCCGGTGGTGGATGTGCTGATCGTCGTCACGTCCTGGTGCCGGTGGGCTGCGCGAGGCAGCGTTCTCCGGTCCGTGTGAGCGTGTCCCTCCGGACGCTTGCCCGCCGGACCTCGCGGTGCGGTGGGGGAGGGTGCCCTGCGTCGCCTGGGCGCGGGGCGTGTGTATCGGTGCCGGGTGGGTCCGGTCTTCGACCGGTCCTTCCGGCTGGTCGGAGGTGTGACCGGGGTGACCACGGCCAGCGTTTCGAGGCTGTCGACCACGCTGCGGATGACGAGGGTGTTGCTGCCCCGGTCGGTGAGGGTTTTGGTCTGGTGGGTGAGGCCGCGTGCGGCGATGCGGCGCCAGGCTCCGTGGTCGCGGTCGCCCTGCCAGCCGCACTCCCGGCGGGGGCACAGGGCCCACTTCCACCCGGGTGTGGTGAGCCGGTCGGGAGCTTTGCGGTGCCGCAGCGGGGTCAGGCATCGCGGGCACAGTCGGGAGGTGTCGCGGGCGGGGACGGTGACGACGGCGATCCCGGCCTCGGCGGCCACGTGCCGCATCCGGTCCATGATCCGGCCGCGTATCTGCTGGGAAAGGCGGGTGTTCATGGTCCGGCCCATCCCCCGGGCCTCCATGGACCGCAGGTCCTCGACGTAGATGACGCTCGCCCCGGCGGCGATCGCCTGGTCCACCGTCCAGCGGGCCGCCGACCACGCCAGGGCGTCGTTGAGGTTCGATCGGCGTGCGGACACACGCCGGATCTCCTCGGCCAGAACGGCGTGCCGGGCGGCCAGCGGGTGATCTTCACGGCCGCCGGTGAGGCGCTGGTACTGATCGGCCTTGGTGTGCAGGTGCTCGGACAGGCGGCGCAGCCGGTGCTGCTTCGCGAGGACTCCGGCGGCCCGGAACTGGCCCCCCGCACCGAGTTCGGTGATGGTGCCGTCGGGATGGAGGCGTACGGCGCCCGCACTGAGCAGGGTGTTGAGTCCCCAGTCCACGCCGAGCGCGATGGTGTGTCCGGTGCGGGCGGCCTTCGGCACGGCGTGGGTGTAGGCGAGGTCGGCGCGTACCCGGCCCTGGTGGACGCGGAGGGCGGGCAGGTGCAGGACCGCACCGGCCGGGACCGTCGGCGGCAGGCTGATGGGGCAGGCCACCCACGTCCAGTCCCGGTACGACTGCGGGTCGGGGCGGGTGGGGAGTTGCAGGCGCAGCAGGGCACGGCCGGGGTGGTCGGCGCGTTCGACGGTGGCCTGCTGCCCGTCACACGCTGACAGCAACAGCATCCGCGCGGCGTGGGGCGGAGGTTCCAGTGCGAACACGTCCGCCGGGAGCCGCCCGTTCTTCGCCGTGAACGCCTGGATCTGCCGGGTACGGGAGGTGATCACGCTGGAGGGCAGGGACCGGCCGCCGGGCACCACCTCACGCACCGCGTCCCACTCGACGGCCGTACGCCGGGCCGGATCGGCGGGCCACGTAGCCAGGACACCGGCGGTCAGCTCCACGCGCCACGCCGCCGACCTCAGCATCCGTCCGGCCTGCTCCTGCGCCATCCGCACGATCCGGTCATTGACCCTGACACCGTCGGGCGCGGAGGCGGTCCAGCCCAGACGGCGCAACGCCATCCACGCGTTCGACGGCAACGCCCGGCCCCCACCGTCCACCCCGGACGCCAACGCACCCACATCGGCGGCGTTCCAGTGCCCGGCCAGCAGCCCGGCGGCCATCCCGGACACCAGCCCGGCACACCACCCCACCCGCTCCGCCAGCACCGAGGACGCCAGGACTTCACCGGTCCGCTCATCCACCCCGCCACGCAACACCCCACGCGCACACGCGGTACGAGACGCCTCACCCTCACCCACCGGCAACTTCCGGCCCATCCTGTACCCCCTTCCCGCGTGATGCTGTCATCCGATCAACGACACTCCCGCGAAAAGGTCACGCGTTCGATCCACGAACTTTTATGCGCACTCGGTTGTGCGGGTACCAGCCGCAGACGCGGCACCACCAGACAACAGACCACTACGGACCCTTAAGGAAACTGCTGCACCCCCACACGCCGGGAGAGCCTGTGACACCCCGTCACCCGGCGGGAACCGCGGGCCCCTCACGCCTCCCGCAACAGCCTCCACCCCGGCGCGTAGTTCCCGTGCAGCACCAGCGACGCCGCCCCCACCGCCCCCACCGTCTCCCCGATCACGCTCGGCTCGACCGTGATCCCCCGGATCGTCCGCGCGACGGACGTCCGGTTGACCGCCGCCTCGATCTCCTCCCGCAACAGCCCCTCGATCCCCCGCAACGCCTCGCCCCCGAGGACGATCCGCCCCACGTCCAGCAGACTCGTCGCCCCCCGCGCCGCCTGGCCGATACGCCGCGCCGCGCGCCGTACGACGTCGAGGGCCGCGTCGTCGCCGGAGCGGGCGGCCTTGCGGAGGGCCTTCCAGTCGAGGTGGACGGAGTCGGGGCCGCCGATGAGGCCGAGGCCGGCGGCGGTGTCGGGGCCGTGGCGGTCGAAGAGGTCCTCGATGATCGCGGCGGGGCTGCAATAGGGGCCCAGGCAGTCGTTCGCGCCGCACTGGCAGACCCGGTCCCCCGGCTCGACCGGCATGTGCCCGAACTCCCCCGCGTTCCCCGAGTCGCCGTGCAGCACGGTGTTGTCGAGGACGATCCCGGCCCCGACGCCGGTCCCGAGGTAGACGAAGAGGAAGCTCCCGGCCCGCCGGGCGCCCCCGATCCACCGCTCTCCTATGGCCGCGGCGGTCGCGTCGTTGTCGAGGGCGACCGGCAGCCCGGTGGCCGCCGCGAACATCTCGGTGAGCGGCACCCGCCCCCACCCGGGAAAGTTGGGCGGCGAGACGACGGCCCCGGTGGTCCCGTCGAGGGGTCCGGGCGCCGCGATGCCGAGCCCGAGGAGCCGCTCGCGGTCGACGCCGGAGCGCTCGACGAGCCGTAGGGCGGCGCGGGACACCCGGTCCACGATGCCGGCCGGGTCCGAGGGGTCGGTGAGTCTGAGCCGCCGGCTCCCCACGACCTGCCCCGCGAGATCGACGACGACGATGACGGCGACGTCCGGATCGAGGTGCACACCGACCGCGTACGCCCCGTCCGCCCGCAGCGACAGCAACGTACGCCGTTTGCCCCCGTTGGACGGCGCCTGCCCGGACTCGACGACGAGCCCGGCGTCGAGAAGCTTGCGGACGACGTTGGAGACGGTCTGGTTGGTGAGGCCGGTCAGCGCGGCGAGCTCGACGCGGCTGATCTCCCCGCCCGTACGGACGGCGTCGAGGACCACCGCCTGGTTGTAGCCACCGACGCGCGGCAGGTTCGTCCCGCTCGGCGTCGACACCGGACTCCCCTGGGGCACACCCGCCTCGTCCGTCACACTCTGTGCCCGCGTCTGCTGCGTCACCCGTACCACCTGGACCCCTCACCTCGGCCGGCCGCTCCCCCAGAGCGCGCCGCAGGCCGAAAGTTTACACGCCGGAAGCATTGACTTAATCCATCAATTGGATTTAGCTGACGCCCATCAAATCCGGTCGCATGGTCCGGGTGATGTGGCGCCGAGGCCAGGTCAGAGCGGCGCACCCACTCGCCCCTGTGGCTGGAAAGAGCCGTAGAACATCTCGTCATTTCCCAGGTTTCGCGCTCCGGAGGAACCACTGTGCGCACGAGAATCGTCACCGCCGCGGCGTTCACCGCCGCCACCGCACTGGCTGTCACCGCCTGTGGTTCGGGTTCGTCAGGCAGCTCGTCCAAGACCGTCAAGGTCGTCTACTGGCAGAACCTGAACAGCACGGTCAAGCTCCAGGCGAACTTCCTCGCGTCCGCCGTGAAGGAGTTCCAGGCCGCCAACCCCGGCACCAAGGTCCAGCTGGTCCCGGTCACCGCCTCCGAGAACGACTACTACACGAAGATCCAGCTCATGATGCGGTCCCCCTCGACCGCTCCGGACCTCGTCTACGAGGACACCGCGCTGATCAACTCCGACATCGCGGGCGGCTACCTCAAACCCCTCGACTCCTACACCGCGCAGTGGGCCGACTGGTCCCAGTACGCGGCGGCGGCGAAGGGCGCGGTCACGGGCGCCGCCGACGGCAAGGTGTACGGCGTCCCGGACAACACCGACACGCGCGGCATCTGGTACAACAAGCAGCTCTTCCAGAAGGCCGGCATCGCCGTCCCGTGGCAGCCGAAGACCTGGGCGGACGTCCTGACGGCCGCGCGGACCATCAAGGCGAAGCTCCCCGGCGTCACCCCGCTGAACCTCTACACCGGCCAGGCGGGCGGCGAGGCGTCCTCGATGCAGGGCTTCGAGATGCTCCTGTACGGCACGCAGGCCGCGGGCAACTCGCTGTACGACTCCTCGCAGAAGAAGTGGGTCGTCGGCAGCCAGGGCTTCAAGGACTCCCTCGACTTCGTGCACACCGTCTACAACGACGGCCTCGGCCCGGCCAAGGAGCAGGCGCTCGGCGCCAACTTCGGCACCACGGTCGGCACGGAACTCATCCCCCAGGGCAAGCTCGCGATCGACATCGACGGCTCGTGGATGCCGAACAACTGGGGGACGACGAGCCCGACGCCGTGGAAGGAGTGGAACTCGGTGATGGGGACGGCCGCGATGCCGACCCAGAACGGCCAGGCGCCCGGCGCGACCAGCATGTCCGGCGGCTGGGCCTGGTCGATCCCGGCGAAGGCCAAGAACGCCGACCTGGCCTGGAAGTTCCTCTCCGGGACGCTCCAGACGAAGGCCAACTCCACGAAGTGGAACGTCCTCAACGCGACCATCGCGGTCCGTAACGACGTCGCGGCCGACCCCGAGTACCTGAAGGCCGTCCCGACCAACAAGTTCTTCACCGGACTGGTCGCCGACACCCACTACCGCCCCGGTCTGCCCGAGTACAACCAGGTCTCGACGGCGATCCAGAAGGCGATGGAGTCGGTGACGACGGGACAGGCGTCCGCCGACAAGGCCGCAGCCACGTACGACAACGATGTCAAATCGGCGGTCGGCGGTGACCACACGGTCGAGGGCACCAAGTGACCGCCGTCTCCCCCCTGGCGCCCCGCGAGAAGCGCTCTCGCGGGGCCGCCCCCTCGCCCGTCGTCCGCTCGCTGCTGCGCGGGCTGCCGACCGTCCCGGCGGTCATCCTGCTCGCCGTGTTCCTCGCCGGTCCGATCGCGTACTGCGTCTACTACGCGTTCACCGACATGCAGTTGACCGGCACGTCCGGCACGGACTTCGTCGGCTTCGACAACTTCACCCGCGCGTTCAAGGACGACGACTTCCTGAACGCCGTGAAGCTGACGCTCGTGTTCGTCGTCGGCTCGGCCGTGGTCGGGCAGAACACGCTGGGCCTCGCGCTCGCGCTGATGATGCAGAAGGCCAGCAAGCCGGTCCGCTCCCTGATCAGCGGCGTCGTGATCGCGGCCTGGGTGCTGCCCGAGGTCGTCGCCGGGTACCTGATGTACGCCTTCTTCTTCGACCAGGGCTCGCTGAACTCGCTGCTCGACGCGATCGGCCTGCCCACGCAGAACTGGCTGTACACGATGCCGATCCTGGCGGTGTGCCTGGCCAACGTGTGGCGCGGTACGGCCTTCTCGCTGATGGTGTTCACCGCCGCCATCAACGACGTACCGGCCGAACTCACCGAGGCCGCCGAGATGGACGGCGCGAACGCCTGGCAGCGGCTGTGGCGGGTGACGCTCCCGGTGATCAGGCCGACGATCCTGACGAACCTGATGCTGATCACCCTCCAGACCCTGTCGGTCTTCGGGCTCATCTACACGATGACGCGCGGCGGCCCCGGCAACAAGAGCGAGACGCTGCCGATCTTCATGTACCAACAGGCGTTCCAGAACAGCCTGATCGGCTACGGCACGGCCATCGCGCTGGTGCTGCTCGTGGTCGGCGCACTGTTCTCCGTCGTGTACATCCGCCTGCTCAAGATGGAGGACGACTGATGGCCGCCGCCCTCGCCACCCCGCCCGTCGCCAAGACCACGGCCACGCCCGCCGCCCCGCGCAAACGCCGGCTGAAGCCCGGCAAGCTGACGGTGAACCTCGTCCTCGTCGCGGTGTCGGTCCTGTACGTCCTGCCGCTGCTGTGGATGCTCCTCGCCTCCGTCAGCGACCTCAACACCTTCCAGCTGAAGCTCCCCGGCTCCCTCACGCTGGACAACTTCGACGCGGTCCTCAACGTCGACACGACCTTCCGCCCGATGCTCAACAGCCTTCTGCTGTGCGGTTTCGGTACGGCGATCACGGTCGCGGCGTCGATCCTGTGCGCGTACCCGCTCTCGCGGTACCGGTCGCGGGTGCGGCGGCCGTTCCTGTACACGATCCTGTTCTCGACGGGGCTGCCCATCACCGCCGTGATGATCCCCGTCTACAGCATGTTCGTGCAGGTCAACCTGATCGACTCGATGCCGGGGACGACGCTGTTCCTGGCCGCGTCCTCGCTGCCGTTCGGGATCTGGCTGATGAAGAACTTCATGGACGGCGTGCCGATCGTCCTGGAGGAGGCGGCCAGGATCGACGGCGCGAACACGATGCAGGTGCTGTGGCGGGTGGTGCTGCCGCTGATGCGGCCCGGGGTCGTCGTGGTCACCATCTTCACGTTCATCGGCATGTGGGGGAACTTCTTCGTCCCCTTCATCCTGCTGCTGTCGCCGGAGAAACTCCCCGCGTCCGTCAGCGTGTTCACGTTCCTCAGTGCTCATGACCAGACGCAGTACGGGCAGTTGTCGGCGTTCTCGATCATCTACTCGCTGCCGGTCGTGATGTTGTACCTGCTGCTGGCCCGCAAGCTGGGCGGCGGGTTCGCGCTCGGCGGCGCGCTCAAGGGCTGAACTCCCCGCTTGAACTCCCCCATTTTCAACGGAGATCCACATGCACAACGACCGTGACGTCACCGAACAGCGGCTGCGCCGGGTGCTGGAGGAGCGCATCCGGCCCGCCGTCCACGCCAGAGCGGTACCCCTCTCGGTCGAGGCGTGGGACGTGCCCGGTGAACCGGTGCCGGTCGGCGAGGGGTTGACCGCGCCCTTCCGTCCGGTGAAGGTCGGGGACCCGTGGGGGCCCGCCTGGACGACGAGCTGGTTCAAGGTGACCGGGACCGTACCGGCCGAGTGGGCGGGCCTGCCCGTGGAGGCGGTACTCGACCTCGGGTTCGGCACGCACTCGGCCGGCTTCTCCGCCGAGGGCCTCGTCTACCGCGCCGACGGCACCGCCGTGAAGGCCCTCAACCCGCGCAACACCTGGCTCCCGGTCACCGAACAGGCGGAAGGCGGCGAGGAGTTCACGGTCTTCATCGAGGCCGCCGCCAACCCGGTCGTCATGCACACCGGCCAGGACCAGGTGACGTTCACCCCGGTCACGGTCGGCGGCCCGGCCCCCTGGCTCGGTGACCCGGCGGCCGACCCGGGCGCCCCGGTCTACCGGCTGCGCCGGATGGACCTGGCCGTCGTCGACCGCGAAGTCCACGAACTCACCCAGGACCTGGACGTCCTCGGCCAGCTCATGCACGAGCTCTCCCCGGCCGACCCGCGCCGCTGGCAGATCCTGCGCGCGGTCGAACTCGCCCTGGACGCCATCGACCTGCGGGACATCAGCGGTACGGCTCCGAAGGCCCGGGAAGCCCTCCGGCCGGCCCTGGACTCCCCCGCGCACGCGGGCGCCCACCGCGTCACCGCCGTCGGCCACGCGCACATCGACACGGCGTGGCTGTGGCCGCTGCGCGAGACGGTCCGCAAGGTGGCCCGCACGGTCTCCAACGTCACCCATCTCATGGACGACCACCCCGGGTTCAAGTTCGTCATGTCCCAGGCGCAGCAGCTCGCCTGGCTCAAGGAGCACCGGCCCGAGGTGTACGCGCGCGCCCAGGAGAAGGCGAAGACCGGGCAGTTCCTGCCGACCGGCAGCCTCTGGGTGGAGCCGGACACCAACATCAGCGGCGGTGAGGCGCTGGTGCGGCAGTTCGTGCACGGAAAGCGGTTCTACCTCGACGAGTTCGGCGTCGAGACCGAGGACATGTGGCTGCCGGACACCTTCGGTTACAACGCGGCCCTCCCCCAGATCATGAAGCTGGCCGGGGTGAAGTGGTTCCTCACGCAGAAGATCTCGTGGAACACGACGAACAAGTTCCCGCACCACACGTTCTGGTGGGAGGGCATCGACGGCACCCGCATCTTCAGCCACTTCCCGCCGGTCGACTCCTACAACGGCGACCTCTCCGGCGCACAGGTCGCCCACAGCGTACGGAACTTCCAGGACAAGGCGCGTGCCAACCACTCCCTGATCCCCTTCGGCTACGGCGACGGCGGCGGCGGTCCCACCCGGGAGATGCTGTCCCGCGCCGAGCGCATGAAGGACCTGGAGGGCGCGCCGCGCGTCGAGATGGACGGCCCGCTGGAGTTCTTCCGCAAGGCGCACGCCGAGTACGAGGCGAACGGCGGCGCCCCCGTCTGGTCCGGCGAGCTGTACCTGGAGTTCCACCGGGGCACGCTCACCAGCCAGCTGGCCACGAAGCAGGGCAACCGGCGCAGCGAACACCTGTTGCGCGAGGCCGAGTTGTGGGCGGCGACGGCGGCGGTGCGGGAGGGGACGCCGTATCCGTACGAGGAGCTGGACCGGCTGTGGAAGACGGTGCTGCTGCATCAGTTCCACGACATCCTGCCGGGGACGTCGATCGCGTGGGTGCACCGGGAGGCGGAGGAGACGTACGCGCGGGTCGCGGGGGAGCTGAACGGGTTGATCGGGGTGGCGCAGGGGGCGCTGGCCGGGGAGGGTGAGGGGACGGTCGTCTTCAACGCGGCTCCGCATGCGCGGGGTGGGGTGGCGGCATTCGGGGCGGCGCTTCGGGAGGGGCGGCCGGAGGCGCCGGTGGCGCCGCAGCCGGGGTCCGGGTCCGGTGAAGCGCAGTCCGGTGATCCGACCTTCGTCCTCGACAACGGCATCGTCCGCGTCACCATCGACTCCCGCGGCCTCGTCACCTCCGCCTACGACCTCGAAGCCGACCGCGAGGCCCTCGCCCCCGGCACCGTCGGCAACCTCCTCCAGCTCCACCAGGACTTCCCGAACCAGTGGGACGCCTGGGACCTGGACGTCTTCTACCGCAACACCGTCCGCGACCTCACCGAGGCCGAGTCGGTCACGGCGACCGGGGACGGCGTCCACGTGGTCCGCGTGTTCGGCGACTCGCGGATCGAGCAGACGCTGACCCTGCCCGCCGGTTCACGCCGCCTGTCGGTCGACACGGTCGTCGACTGGCACGAACGGGAGAAGGTCCTGAAGGCCGCGTTCCCGCTGGACGTCCGCGCCGCGCACTCGACCGCCGAGATCCCCTTCGGCCACGTCGAGCGCCCCACGCACACCAACACCACCTGGGACGCCGCCAAGTTCGAGATCTGCGCGCACCGCTACCTGCACGTCGGCGAGCGCGACTGGGGCGCGGCCCTGGTCAACGACTCCTCGTACGGCCACGACGTCACCCGCGACGTACGCGCCGACGGCGGCACGACGACCACGGTCCGCCTCACCCTGCTGCGCGCGGCCCTCTTCCCGGACCCCGACCAGGACCAGGGCACGCACCGCCTGTCCTACGGCCTGCTGATCGGCGCCCAGGTCTCGGACGCGGTGCGCGAGGGGTACCGGTTCAACCTGCACGAGCGGGTCGTCGCTGGTTCCGCGACGGTCGCCCCGCTGGTCGCCGTCGATGACGACGGTGTCGTGATCGAGGCCGTCAAGCTCGCCGACGACCGCAGCGGCGACGTCATCGTCCGCCTCTTCGAGTCCCGGGGAACCCGCGCCCGCGCCACCCTCACGGCCGGTTTCCCGCTCGCCTCCGCCACCGTGACCGACCTGCTGGAACGCCCGCTGGAGGGCGAGTCGGTGGAGCGCGGCGGCAATGAAGTGCGGTTCTCCCTGCGGCCGTTCCAGATCCTCACGCTACGGCTGGGCCGCTAGAGGTATCCGCTCCAGGACCCCTCCCGCGAACACGTCGTACAGCGGGAGGGTCTCCAGGTGCACGTACCCGATGTGGCAGTCGCACACGGCGAGCGGGCACGCGCGCGGCTGCAACGCGGCCCGATAGGAGCCGTCGTAGAGGTTGCCGAGTTCGGCGCGGACGAAGTGGCAGCGCCGTACGGTCCCCTCGCCGTCCACCGAGATCACCGACTCGCCGGTGCGGCACGGGAGTCCGGCGCTGGGGTGCGGGTGGCGGCTGTACGGGAACAGCGGGTCGAGGCCGGTCCAGTCGGCGGCGGAGGCGTCGTCGTAGGTGTGGCCCTCGGCGGCGTTCACCCACAGGTAGACGTGGCGGGGGAGGTCGGCGCGCAACTGCCGTGCCGCGTCGAGGTGTTCGGGCAGGCCGACGATGCCGACGCTGTACCGGATCCCCTTCGCCGCGAGGTCGTGGCACTTCGCGAGGAAGCGGTCGTACGGGGTCTGGCCGGGGTGGTAGGTGCACCACAGGGCAAGGGTGTCGGGGTCGGCCTCGGTCAGCCAGTCGGTGCGGCAGCTGAGGTTGGTCTGGATGGCGACGCGGCGGACGTGCGGGAGGTGGGACAGGCCGATCAGCGCGCGGCGGTACCAGGAGCGGGTCAGGCCCTCGCCCCAGGGGGTGAAGAGGATCGACAGGCGGTCGTCGGTCTGGGCGTGCGCCCAGTTTGTGAAGCGGTCCAACGCGGCGCGGTCCGCCCGGAGTTGGGCCTTACTGTCGCGGCGCTTCGCGAACGGGCAGTAGGGGCAGTCGTAGTCGCAGGAGGCGAGCGGGCCCCGGTAGAGCAGGGTGAGATCCATCGCGGCGGCTACTTCCTCTCGTACGCGGCCATGCGGCGGCGTACCACCGGGGAGAAGAGTTCGGGCCCGATCGCGTCGGAGTGCGCGAGGCCCTCCGGGGTGAGCCTGAGCCGGCCGTCCGTCTCCTCCAGCCAGCCGCGCTCGGCCAGGCGCGCCAACTCCGGCCCGAAGTACTCCCGTTGACCTTCTGCGGGCAACCCCTCTGCCTGGAGCAGGGACTGGAGGAGATACCGGCGCCGCCGCTCGTCGTCACCCATCTCGAAGCCGATCTCCGCGTGCGCGAAGTCCTCGGTGGCCACGTAGTCGTCGATGATCCCGCGTATCTCGCTCATCCCCACCGCGTAGTCGAAGGAGTAGTGCACCTCCCTCGTGTACGACCGCGCCCCGCACCCCAGTCCGACCATCCCGTCCGTCTGGCACGCGTAGTCGTCCGCGCCCTGGTCCGGGGCGTCCGCGCGGCGGAACATCCGCATCGAGTGCTGGACGTACCCCCGCGCGAGGAGATGGTCGCGGCCCGACCGGTAGAGCCGCAGCCGCTGTTGGTCCCAGGCCGGGTCGGGGGCGTCGGACGCGCGCCGGCCCAGTCCCGTGCCGGGACGGACGTACAGGGGGTAGAGGTACAACTCCTCGGGGTCCCAGGCGAGCGCCGCGTCAAGGGAGCCGAGCCAGCTCGCGTCCGTCTGGCCGTCGATGCCGTAGATGAGGTCGATGTTGAGGACCGGGATGCGTACGTCCCTGATCCTGCCGAGCGCCGCCTCGACGTCCGCGCGTCTCTGCGGGCGTACGGCGGCTCGCGCCTCGGTGTCGTCGAAGCTCTGGACGCCGAGGCTGAGGCGGGTGGTGCCCCGGTCGGCGAGGACCTGGAGCCGGTCGGCGGTGGCGGTCGCGGGGGACGCCTCGACGGAGAGGGGGATCGCCTTCAGGTCGGCGCCCATGCGGAGTTCGGCGAGGTCGCAGAGGCGGTCGAGTTCGGCGGCGGTGAGGAAGGTGGGGGTGCCGCCGCCGAACGCCGCTGTGGCGAAGCGGGGTTCGGTGAGGGCTTCGCGGGCCGCTGTCGCCTGGCGTTCGAGGGCGTCCAGGTAGGCGGTGGTGAGGCCGTCGGGGGCGCCGATGCGGGTGAAGAGGTTGCAGAAGCCGCAGCGGACTTCGCAGAAGGGGATGTGGAAGTAGAGGGAGAGGGCGTTCGTCGGTTCGTCCGCCCAGAGCTTGGTGAGGGGCGGGCGGTCGTCGAGTTTCCGGTACGCCGTCTTGTGGGGGTAGGCGTACACGTACGACTGGTAGGGGCTCGTGGTCACGCTGTCTCCCCCTGGTCCAGGACGAATTGGGCGTACGGCACCGTCCATACCGAGGGGTGGCCCAGGCGGTGGCCGGTGTAGCCGTCGTCGCCGTAGGCCGTGCCGTGGTCGGAGCAGACGATCGTGAAGCAGGGGCGGCGGCTGCTCGCGGCGGCGAAGAGGCGGCCGATGTGGTGGTCGACGTACTCCAGGGCGGCGGCGTGGGTGGCGCGGGTGTCTCCGGCCTCGCGGGTGGCGCCGGGGAGGTGGAACCAGTTGGGCTGGTGCAGGGCCGAGACGTTCACGAAGAGGAACAGGCGCTGGTCCTGCGGGAGTCCGGCGACGACCTGTTCGGCGCGGGTGACCTGGTTCTCGAAGGAGTGGGGGGAGGTGACGCCGAACTCCGGTTCCCAGTGGGCCTCTTGGAAGAGGCCGGGGAGGACCGTGCCGAGCGGGCCCTGGAGGTTGAAGAAGCCGACGCCGCCGACGCAGACCGTGCGGTAGCCCTCCTTCGCCAGGCCGGAGACCAGGTCGGGGGTGTCGTACACGAACGTGCCGTCGGCCGTCGTCTCGCTGCCCGCGAAGCGTGCGGCGAAGAGGCGCGGGTGGGGTCCCGGGGCGGCCGGGGTGGGCAGGAATCCCGCGAAGACGGCCTGGTGGGAGGCGTAGGTGAAGCTGCCGGGGGCGTGCCGTTCCTCCCAGCGGCCGTCGGGGAGGTGGCGGGCGAGGTTCGGGATGCGGCCCTCGGCGGCGAGTTCGACGGCGACGTCGTACCTCAGGGTGTCGAGGGTGACGAGGAGGAGGTCGTGGCTGCCGACGATCCTCGCCATGTCAGGCGTGTGCATGGGTGGTTCTTCCGTGGTTCGGGGCGGAGGTCGCGGGGTGGTGCGGGGCGGGGCTCGCGGCGGCGTCCGGGCCGGAGGTCGCGGCGTGGCGCCGGGCGTGTTCCGGTGCGGCGCGTACCTGGGCCGCGTACGTGTCGAGTCCCTCCGCGCCGCTGCCGGGCAGGCCCGTGAGGCCGGGGAGGAGGTCGCCGAAGGCGTTGACCTCGCCGACGACGGCCGTGCGCCAGCCGACCGCCGGGAGCAGGTCGACGCCGACGCACAGCGTGCGCGGGAAGCAGGCGGCGGCCCGCTCGGCCACCCCGAGGACGTCGGACCAGCGCGCCCCCGCCTCCTCGACCGCCGCGCGCGCCTCGTCGAGGTCGCCTCTACGGCCGCCGAGGTGCAGGTTGGTGAGCGGGGAGCCGCTGGTGCGGACCACCGCGTGGGTGGCGCGGCCGGCGACGACCACGACCCGCAGGTCCGCCGCGCGGGCCCGCTGGGACGCCTTCGGGAACCAGCGCTCCAGGTGGAGGTGGTCCGGGGCGAGCCTGTCGACGATCGCGGCGATCTCGCGTTCGCTGTCGTAGCGGCGGACCTTGAGGGAGTTGAACAGCCGTCCGTCCGGGGCGCGTTCGACGGACGTCGTGGCGCGGATACGCCCGCCGCCCGCCGTCTCGATCGCGAGTACGCCCGACGCGGAGGAGCCGTGCGCGGGCTTCACGAAGAGCCTCGGCATGCGGTGCTCGCGCATCAGGGCGCGGACGTCGTCCCAGCCGGTGACCTCGGCGGCGGGCGAGTACGGGACGGGGACGCCCGCCGCCGTCAGGCGTGCGTGGCAGCGGCGCTTGTCGAACAGGGTCGCCAGGTCGTCCGGGTCGTCGAGGCGGGTGCCGCCGCGCAGGGTGGCCAGGGTGGTGAGGAACGCGTCGTACCAGCGGGCGGAGCCTTCGACCCGGGTGGGGTCGTCGGTGCCGCGCAGGGCGCGGTCGACGCCGGGGTGCTCGCCGGGTGAGTCGAGGCGGACGATCTCGTCGGGGGTGAAGTCGGCGCCGCCCGCCGCGAGGACGTCCGCCCAGGCCAGGACGCGCGGGGCCGGGAGGCCGGCCGCGCGGGCGGCGTCGGTGAAGAGGGTGACGCGGCGGTTCTCGGGGTTGCCGACGACCGTGAACGCGGGCGTACGGCACGCCTCTTCGGGGCCGGGCGGCGTCCTCTCGGGAGCGGGCGGCATCGGCGTCACTCCCCCACGGCCACGTAGCGCCACACCGTGCCGTCGTCCTCCTCGTCGTCCTCCGCGTCGTCGCGGTCGAGGAAGAGGTCGACGCCCGCCGGGGCCAGGGTGTCGGTGAGGCGCTCGCGCACGGGGTCGGTCAGGTAGTTGTAGTGCAGGTCGAGCGTCTTGAGGTGGGTGAGGGGCTGGCCGGTGAGGAGGGCGGCGGCGCCGTCGTCGGTGAGGATGCCCATCGACAGGTCGAGGGTCTCCAGGCGGGCGACGACCGGTGCGGCGGCGACGGCCGCGGCAACCTGGTCCTGCATCTCGCTGTTGCGCAGCGCGAGGTGACGCAGGCTCGGCAGGCGGGCACCGGACAGGATCGGCTCCAGGTCGCCGATCTCGGCGTCGCCGCCGTAGTCGGGCGTGCCGAGCCACAGGTCGAGGTGTTCCAGGGCCGGGAGGTCGCACGCGGCGACCCCGCGCACCGCGCTCGCGGGCAGGCCGCCGGACTCCATGGTCAGGCGGCGCAGCGCGGTGTGCGTGACGCCGTCGATCGCCAGGTCCTGGCCGCCGCGCGTGCCCAGTTCCACCAGCTCCGGGAAGGCGGTCAGCAGCGGGGTGACGTCCGTCTGGTGGATCCAGGAGATCTCGCACTCCTCCGACGTCATGTCCCCGAGGAACAGCGCGCGCAGCGCGGGGAGCCGGTCCTTGGCGGCGACGATCGCCTCGATCACGGCCGCCGGGTCCGTCTCGTACGCCTCCTCCCAGGCGCCGACCACGATCGCCTTCACCCGCGCGCTGTCGACGGTGTCGAGGAAGCGGGCGAAGACGGCCGTCCACTCCTCGCCGGAGTCGTACACGTCGCTCGCGATGCGCCAGGCGCAGGCGTCCGCGTCGGGGTGCGGCCTGTTGTCCTTCGGGTGCGGGATCGCGCGGACCGGCAGCCGGTGGAAGGTCTTCAGGTGCTCGTGGACGGTCATGCGACGGCTCCATGCTCGCGGCGGTTGTGGCCTGTTGCCGCAAGTTGTACCAACCGCCACTGACAACGCGGTGCCGGGGGCGGGGTTCGGGGGCGTTGTCAGTGGCGGGTCGTACGGTCGTGGTCATGAGGGCGGCGCGAGGTGCGCCGCGGTCGAGTTGGAGGGGGTGTGTCCATGTACCGGCAGGGAGACGTACTGATCGTGCCTGTCGCCGAGGAGGCTGTTCCGGCACATGTGGAGCGAGCGCCGAGGCAGGCACGGGACGGGCGGGGGCGGCTGGTGCTGGCGCTGGGCGAGGTGACCGGGCACGCGCATGCGGTGGTGGGTCCGGGTGACCTCGTGCGGGAGCCGGGGCCGTTCGGGCCGATGCTGCTGCATGTGCCCAAGGGCGGGCGGGTGGTTCACGAGGAGCACGCGACGATCGTGCTCCCGGCGGGGTGGTACCGGGTGATCCGGCAGCGGGAGTACGTGCCCGGGTCGGTGCGGATCGTGGCGGACTGAGGGGCCTTGACGATGAACGTGAACGAGTGGCGTGCCTGTGCGGCGTCGGCGGTTCCGGCGGACCGGGAGCGGGCCGAGGCGGGCGTCCGGCTCGCGTACCGGCGGGCGGGGCTGGCCGAGCCGGAGCGGATCCTGTGGGCGGACTCGCCCCTGGAGGGCGTGGCCGTGGTCAGAGGGCTGGCCGCTCCCGGGGCGAGTGTCCGCGAGGCCGTGCGCAGTGAGCCGTGGGCGGTCGAACGGCGGCGGCTGCACGGCGAGTTGGGGCCGGAGGGATGGTCCGCGCACTGGTCCGCGACCGGCGGCCGGCTGTGGGAGCTGACCCAGTCGCTGGTCGAGCGGATCCGGGAGGGTGTGCTGGCGGAGGTCGGCAGGCAGCGGGCGGGACAGGCTCGGCTGATCCTGCTGGACGCGATGCTGGGGCAGCATGACGCGCCGTGGCTGGCGGCGTTCGCGGGTGACGCGGTGTCCGGCGGCTCGGCGTCCGGTGACTCGGCGTCCGGTGACTCGGCGTCCGGTGACTCGGCGTCCGGCGCCGAAGGTCTGCCGGACGACGGCACGACGCCGCTTCCGACGCGCGGGAGCCTGGCCGAACGTCCTGGCGCCGAGGGGCCGTTGGACGGGCTCGCCGAGGTCTGCCGCAGCGCCGGGTGGTGGTGGGCCTTCGAGAAGGTCGCCGTCGTCTGCGAGCGGCCCACCGAACTGCACCGTGACGAGGCGGGGCGGCTCGACCGGGGGGACGGTCCGGCGCTGGCGTTCCCCGACGGGTTCGCGCTGTGCGCGTGGCGCGGGATGCCGGTGCCGCCGGACTTCCTCGACGAGCTGCGCACGCTGGTGCCGCAGCGCATCCAGGCCGAGGAGAACGCCGAACTGCGGCGCGTGATGCTGGAGTTCTACGGGTACGAGCGATATCTCACCGACTCGGGCGCGCAGCCGGTCCACCGGGACGGGACCGGCGTGCTGTGGCGGATCGAGATGGGGATCGACGAGCCCGTGGTGATGGTCGAGGTCGTCAACTCCACGCCGGAGCCGGACGGTTCGCGGAACGTGTACTGGCTGCGGGTGCCGCCGCGTACGCGTACCGCGCGAGAGGGGGTGGCCTGGACGTTCGGCCTGAGCGCCGACGCGTACGCGCCGCTCCAGGAGACCTGACCACCCCCTGCGCCGGGTCAGCTCAGACCGAGGTCCGACAGCGCTGTCGTCCAGTCCGAGGCGATCGCGTTCTGCGCGTCGGTCAGGTTGACCTGGCCCGCGCAGACGGCCTTCTTGAGCTTGTTCTCGACGGTGTCCTTGTTACCGGCGGTCTTGTCGCCGTACTCGGGCTCCGGCCACAGGTTCTCGGGGTCCTTGGGGGCGCCGCCGAGTTCGAGGGGGATGAAGTGGTCCTCCTCGTAGTCGGAGGTGCTGGTGTCGCTGTAGCCGTACTCGACTATCTGCTGCTTCTTCAGGGCGGTCGTGTACGAGCTGGAGGGACGGACGGTCGCGGTCCACCCGGAGACGCAGATGGTGGAGCCGATGGTGTCCTGCGTGACGTCGGGGTTGAGGGCGCCGGGCTGGCAGGAGGGGTCGGGGAGGGGAAGATACGACTGGCTGCACGACTGCGCGTGAGCCGTGCCCGCCGTGAACGTGAGTCCGGCGGCGGCGAGGGCGAAGGCGGAGAGGGCGGTCACCACGGGACGGGTGGTACGGGACATGTGGGGGTCTCCCGACGAAGGCCCGGCAACGGTCCGGGCGGTCGCGCACATGACAGCATCCGGGGCGTCTACGCGGATAGATGTCTTTGCCGAACCCGGTACGCCTTGCCCGACGGCTTGCCCGCACCGGGCCGGGCACTGGCAACTCCATTGCCACCGCTTGGAGTTCGGGACGCCGGAAGTTCACCTGCGGCTCCGCCGGGCCTCGGGCACGCCCGGCGTTCGGCGCTGCCCGAAATTCGTTTGCGGCCCCCGCTCCGCCCCCCGAC
The DNA here is from genome assembly GCF_055409605.1 of Streptomyces saintjeani. Lineage (NCBI taxonomy): Bacteria > Bacillati > Actinomycetota > Actinomycetes > Kitasatosporales > Streptomycetaceae > Streptomyces > Streptomyces saintjeani. The sequence continues at coordinate 629,444 of NZ_CP189624.1, forward strand.
CCTGGCACCATGCCGTACCTCATACGCCCGGCCGCCCTCGAAGACGCTCCCGCGATCACCGCCCTCCTCAACGCGATCGACGTGATCGAGGTCGGCCGCCCCGAGACGGACCAGCACACCGTCGAGGCCGACCTCAAGCACCCCGACACCGACCTGGCCCGCGACTCGTGGCTCGCCTTCGACGGTGAACGCCTCGTCGTCTACGGCCTGTTGTGGGACGAGTCGCAGGGCGAGCGGATCGACATCGACCATTACGTCCTCCCCGAGCACCAGGAGGCCGGCCGGAGTGTCCTGGCCGCGATGGAGACGAGGGCCCTGGAGAAGGCCCGGACGAACGGGGCCGGGCGAGCCGTCGTCCACCTCTGTCTCAACGTCCGCGCGACGCTCGACCAGGAAGTGCTGACGGCTCGCGGCTGGGATGTCGTACGCCGGTATCACGTCCTGCACAGGCCGATCGGTCCCGGGCAGGACCACCCCGTCCAACTCCCCGACGGCGTACGGCTGCGAGCCTGCCGCACCGAGGCGGACCGCCGCCTGGTCCACGCCCTCTACCAGGCCACGTTCGCCGAGCACTTCGACTTCCAGCCGCGTACGTACGAGCAGTGGTTCCACGACATCGACGGCGACCGGGTCGACTGGTCGCTGGTGTGGATCGCCGGCACGGAGCAGGACGACGCCGGTTTTCTGCTGGCCCGCAACGACCGTACGGCGATGGGCTGGATCCGCAGTATCGGCGTCCTGCGCGAAGCGCGCGGCCAGGGGCTCGCGGGTCTGCTGCTGCGGCACGCGTTCGCGACGTTCGCCGAGCTGGGCCGCGACACGGTGGGCCTGGGCGTGGACACCGACAACACGACGGGCGCACCGGCGCTGTACGCGCGCCACGGAATGACGGTGCACTTCGCGGTGGACACGTGGGAGGTCACCCTGGCATGACAGCGCCCGGCCCCTCCGAAAAGGGACCGGGCGCGGTCACTTCAGGAGCGTCACGGCGTGATCTGCCACCGCTGGATGTACCCGACGTCGATCGAAGCCTGGTCCTGGACCCGCAGCTTCCAGGTCCCGTTGACCGCTTCGGACGACGCGTTCACGGTGAACGTCTGGTCGACGTTGTCCGCGGAGCCGCCGGAGCGGTTCAGCAGCGAGTAGACCGTCCCGTCGGGCGCTACCAGGTCGACCTTCAGGTCACCCCGGTAGGTGTGGACGATGTTGACGTACACCTCGGTGGTCGCGGAGGCGTTGCCCGCGCGGCCGGTGATGGTGATGGGCGACTCGACGGCGGCCCCGTTGTCGGGGATGTCGACGCGGGTGGAGCTGGCGTAGATGTTGGCGACCCGCCAGTTGAAGGTCAGCGAGACGGACGCGCCGGTGCTGTCGGTGACCTTGACGGTGACGTCGCCGGCCCCGAGGGTCGTCGGAACGCCGGAGATGAGGCCGGTGGGGCTGATGGAGAGCCCGGCGGGCAGCCCGGTGGCCTCGTAGGTCAGACCGGCACCGGTGTTGGTCGTGTACGCGTCGACCTGGAGGGAGACGCTCTGCCCGACGCCGGAGACCTGCGCGGGGATCGGCGCGACGTTGACGCCGAGGGCGATGCGGTTGCCGACGTTGATGCCGGCCCACGCGTCGGCGACGGCGAGGTAGGTCGGGCTGTAGGCGCCGAAGAGGTCGGTGGCGGCCGACAGCGTGGCGACGCGCGCGCCCGCGTAGTCGGTGGAGGACGTCATGTACGTCGTCAGCGCGCGGTACCAGATCTTCGCGGCGTTCTCGATGCCGATGCCGGTGACCGGCTTGCCGTCGGACGTCGGGCTGTCGTAGGCGACGCCGTTGACGGTCTTGGCGCCGCTGCCCTCGCTCAGCAGGTAGAAGAAGTGGTTGGCGGGACCGGAGGAGTAGTGGACGTCGACGCCGCCGAGGGAGGGGCTCCAGTTGTCGTACGAGGAGCCGTCCTTGGAGGGCTTGTCCATGTACCGCAGCGGCGTGCCGTCGCCGTTGATGTTGATCTTCTCGCCGACGAAGTAGTCACCGGGGTCGGCGGGGGTGTTCTCGTAGAACTCGACGGCGGCGGCGAAGATGTCGGACGTCGCCTCGTTGAGGCCGCCGGACTCGCCGGAGTAGTCGAGGTTCGCGGTCGCGGCGGTGACGCCGTGCGTCATCTCGTGCGCGGCGACGTCGAGGGAGGTGAGCGGGTTGTTGTTGCCGGAGCCGTCGCCGTACGTCATGCAGAAGCAGGAGTCCTGCCAGAACGCGTTGACGTAGGAGCTGCCGTAGTGGGCGCGGCTGTAGGCGGCGACGCCGTCGTTGCGGATGCCGTTGCGGCCGAAGACCTCTTTGTAGTAGTCCCAGGTGGCCGCCGCGCCGAACGCGACGTCGACCCCGGCGGTCTGCCGGTTGCTCGGCAGGCCGTTGCCCCAGACGTCGTCGGCGTCGGTGAAGAGGGTGCCGGTGCCGGAGGTGCCCTGGTTGAGGTCGTAGGTGCGGTGGCCCGCGCGGGCGCCGTCGACGAGCTGGTACGTCGATCCCGACAGCGTCGAGCCGACCGGGACCGCGCCGTTGTACTGGCCGGTGCCGGTGCCGGTGTGGACGCCCTCCTCGGCGAGGAGCTGCTTGCCGGAGGCCGCGTCGCTGACGACGCGCAGCTCGCTCGGGGTGCCGTCGGCCTGCGTGCCGTGGACGGTGGTCTCCCAGGCGAGGACCGGCTTGCCCTCCCCGGCCCACACGACGAGGCGGGGCGCCTTCTCGGCCTCGCCCTTGGCGACGTCGGCGTGCTTCGCGGCGCCGAGCGCCTTGCCGGACGCGGTGGCGGCGGAGATCTTCGGGGTGAGCGAGGGTACGGCGAGCTTCGCGTCGTACGCCTTGGACGTCGTCGTACGGCCGCTGGTCGCGGTGTGCACGACGAGGTCGCCGCCGAGGACGGGCAGGCCGGCGTAGGTGCGCTCGTAGCGGGTGTGGACGGTGCCGTCGGCGTCCTTGATGACGTCGCGGGCGACGAGTTTCTCCTGGGCGCCGAGGGCGAGGCTGCGGGCGGTGGTCGCGGCCGAGGCGGTGGCGCTCTTGAGGAGGCTCGTGCGCTGAGCGGGCGTCAGGGCGAGCTGGGCGGCGCCTGCGCGGGGTATCGCGCTGATCTTCTTACCGGTGCCGGCACCGGCGTCGGGCGCGGCCGTGGCGCCGGTCTGGGTGCCGACGGCCAGCAGGGCGCCGGCCGCGGTGAGGGCGAGGAGAGTAGCGCGTCTGCGCCGGGGGAGGAGGCGGGGTCGCCGGGGCAAGGGGTCTCCTTCTGCGGACGGCCCCTGATCAAGGGGCCGTGGCGGACGGAACGCAGGTGGGGGGTGTCGCCTGATACGTACGTGAAGAAAAGGTGAACGCGAGACAGAAGAGTGACACCGAGTGCCGCCTATTGTCATGAGTGCATCAAGTCAACGGCTTGAACTAGCCCTTGCTTACTGGGAGTTCGGACTTTCAAGAGCGAGTTTTCGGACTCACCGAACTCTCACCGCACTCTCACCACAGCCCCCACCGCACCCTCATCGAACCCCGGGAAGATCCTCCCGCCACTCCAGCCGCCGCCCCTCCCCCGCATACACCGACCGCCCTCCCGCCCCGTACCGCCCTATCTCCGTGGCCAGCACCACTTCCCCGGCCCCGGCCGCCCGCCGCGTCACGTCCAGCAGCAGGCCGTCCAGCGGGCCGCCCACCAGTTCGGCGTAACGCCTGCCCTGCCGGGGCCCCGCGTCCTCGTGGTCCGCGCCGTACACCCTGCCGCGCATGAACTCCGTCTCGTCCATGGTCAACAGCCTGCCACCCGGCACTGACAACGCCCCTGCGGCGACCTTCCGGTGACGGCCACTCCGATGCCCGAACCCTCCTGTCCGAATTGATCATATTTGCCCTTTATGTGCCTATATAGGGTGAGTGGTTCTCCATGAGACGAGGAGCAGCATGCGCAAGGAAACTCTGCGGAGACGGGTACGACGGCGGATCGCCGTCGGCCTCGTGCTGGCCGTGTGCGCGGCCGGCGCGCCCGTCGCCCAGGCAGCCTCGGCCCCCGGGCCGGCGAGGGGCAAGGGCTCCGGCGACGGCACGGTGACCGTACGGGTCGTCACCGAGGTGAACGCCGACGGCGCGTACGACAGCGCCCTGGAGCCCGGGATGGCGGGCGTGACCGTCACCCTGACGGACGACGCGGGCCAGAAGCTGACCGCGACGACCGACGCGGACGGGCTCGCGACCTTCACCCCGGCGTCCTCGGCGCTGACCGGCGGCAAGTACCGGATCGAGGTGAAGAACCCCGACGCGGCCACCTATCAGCCGGCGATCGCGGGCCTCGGCACGGGCGCCGACGTGATCCGCTCGAACACCGGCTTCGTGGACGTCTCGGGCGGTACGGCCGCCACGTACACCACCGGCTTCTGGGAGCCGGACGTGTACTACCCGGAGAACCCGACGCTGGTCACGGCGGGCCTCGCCAAGGGTGACGCGACCGGCATGCAGGGCCTGCTCCAGTTCGGCGGGAACCTGACGACCACCCCGCCCGGCGACCCGGTCACCCAGCTCACCGAGAACACCGCCCAGCAGGCCGTCTTCGGCATCGGCACCGACCGCACCGGCAACGTCTTCATGGGCACGTCGGTCAAGCGGCACACCGAGTACGGCCCGGCCGGTCCGGTCAACGCGATCTACCGCTACAACAGCACCAGCACGGCGGTGACGACGTTCACCACCCTGCCCGGCGCCCTCACCCCGCACGACGCGACCGGCAACTACCTCCACGACGACGTCATCTACAGCAAGGTCGGCCGCGAGGGCCTCGGTGACGTCGACGTCTCCGGGGACGGCAAGACGCTGTACGCGGTCAACCTGAACGACTCCAAGCTGTACAGCGTGCCGATCAACGGCACCGGCGACGGCGTCACGGCGGGCACGCAGGCGTCGTACGCCATCCCGAAGCCGGCGACCTGCGAGGGCGACTGGCACCCGTACGGCATCGGCGTGCGCGGCAAGCGCGTGCTGGTCGGCGGGGTCTGTGGCGCCGAGTCGACCGTCACCTCGTCGCTGGCGTGGGGCGACCCCTCCAAGCTGAGCGCGCACGTCTTCGAGTTCAAGGGCGGGTCGTTCAGCGAACTGACCTCGTACGCGCTGGACTTCGGGCGCGGCTGCGCGTACCGGTTCCTCGGCGCGTCGGGTTACCGCTGCGACGACACGACGACGGTCGGCCAGCAGATGAGCGCGGACTGGGAGGCGTGGAACGAGCGGGTGCCGGTGCGCGAGGAGCACTCGTTCGTCTCCGCGCCGCAGCCGATGCTGTCCAACATCGAGATCGCCGACAACGGCGACCTGATCATGGGCTTCCGCGACCGCTTCGGGGACATGCAGGGCAGCCAGACCTACTCCTTCGGCTCGACGACGGCCCAGGTCTCCGCGGTGGCCGCCGGTGACGTGCTGCGGACGTGCGTGTCGGGAACGACGTACACGCTGGAGAGCAACGGCTCCTGCGGTTCGTTCACGGGCGCGAATCCGGGCAACAAGCAGGGGCCGGGCGGCGGTGAGTTCTACGACGACACGACCGTCCTGTCCGACGCCCACCACGACCAGATCACCGAGGGCGGGACCGCGCTCCAGCCGTACCGCAAGAAGCTGTGGACGACCGCCTTCGACCCGTGGACGAACCAGGCGTACGAGCAGGGTGCGCGTGAGTGGGTCGCCGACGGTTCGGTGCCCACCACCAGGAAGCGGGCGGACAACAGCGGCTCGATCATCGGCAACCTGCGGATCAAGTCGACCTGGTCCGACGGCGCGAACCTGTTCGGCAAGGGCAACGGCCTCGCCGACCTGGAGCTGATCTCCACCCCGCCGCCGGTCCAGGTCGGCAACCGGGTCTGGTACGACACGAACGGCGACGGCATCCAGGACCCGTCCGAGCCGCCGATCCCGGGCGTCGTCGTCACCCTGACGGCCCCCGACGGCACGAAGCTCACCGCGACGACCGACGCGAACGGCGAGTACTACATCGGCACCCCGCAAGGACTGGAGCCGAACACGGCGTACGACGTCGTCTTCGACCCCGCCGGGGCCGACACCTCGGGCCTGCCCGGCACCCCCGCCCCCAAGGACCTCCAGTTCACCAAGGCGAACGCGGGCGGCGACACCCACCTCAACTCCAAGCCCGACAGCACGGGCAAGACGACGGTGGCCGTCGGTGACCCCGGCTACACCAACCACGACGTCGACGCGGGTCTGACGCCGCTCAACAAACTGGGCGACTACGTCTGGTACGACGAGAACGGCGACGGCATCCAGGACCCGACGGAGAAACCGGCTCCCGGGATCACCGTCAAGTTGATCGACCCGACGACCGGCAACACCATCAAGACCACGACAACCGGCACCGACGGCAAGTACCTCTTCGACGACCTGCCCGACGGCAAGTACAAGGTCTGCTTCGACAAGCCGGCCGGCTACCAGTGGACCAAGCAGAACGCCGGAGCCAGCGGAAACGACTCCGTCGTCGACCCGTCCACCGGCTGCTCCGCCGAAGTCACCCTCGGCCCGACCAACCGCACCGACCTCACCCAGGACGCCGGACTCACACCGCTCAACAAGGTCGGCGACTACGTCTGGTACGACGACAACGGCAACGGCATCCAAGACCCGGACGAGAAGCCCGCATCCGGAATCACCGTCAAACTGATCGACCCGACGACCGGCAACACCGTCAACACAACGACGACCGGCACCGACGGCAAATACCTCTTCGACAACCTGCCCGACGGCTCGTACAAGGTCTGCTTCACGGCTCCGGCCGGTTACCAGTTCACGAAGCAGAACGCGGGCGCCTCCGGCAACGACTCGGTCGTGGACCCGAAGACGGGGTGCTCGGCGCCGGTCACGCTGGGCCCGTCGAACCGTACGGACCTCACGCTCGACGCGGGGCTCACGCCGCTCAACAAGCTGGGCGACTACGTCTGGTACGACGACAACGCGAACGGCATCCAGGACAAGGGCGAGAAGCCCACCCCCGGGGTCACCGTGAAGCTGATCGACCCGGCGACCGGCAAGACGCTGAAGACGACCAAGACGGACGCGCAGGGGAAGTACCTCTTCGACAACCTCCCCGACGGCAAGTACAAGGTCTGCTTCGTCAAGCCGAACGGCTACCAGTGGACCAAGCCGAACGCGGGCGGGGTCGGCAACGACTCAGTCGTCAACCAGCGGAACGGCTGCTCGAACCCGGTCACGCTGGGCCCCGGTCACCGTTCGGACCTCACCCTGGACGCCGGTCTGGTCAAGGAGTTGGGGGTGACGGTCCTGACGACCGACGCCAAGACCGGTACGCCGCTGGGCAGTACGGTCGTCCAGCTGTGGCGCAGCGTCAACGGCAAGAAGACGCTCGTCGGTGAGTGCTCGACGCCGGTCAACGGCAAGTGCGCCTTCGGGAAGCTGCCGCCCGGCACGTACTACGCGGTCGTCAAGGACGTCCCCGAGGGCTACGACCTGCCGAAGAACCCGACGACCAAGATGTACCAACTCACCGTGAAGAACGACGGGTTGGTCATCAAGATCCCGATCCCGCGCGGGGAGCCGTGCAAGGGGAAGAAGTGCTGATCGGCTGACCGTGCCGGTCCGCCGGACGTGAAAGGGCCGCGTACCCCACCGGGTGCGCGGCCCTTTCCGATGCGTCGACTATCCGCTGTAGACGCCGACTTCACGCAGCGAGTAGCCCCACTCAGTCCCCCGCTGCACACCCTGTACGCGGATGTACCGCGCCGGGGTCGCCGTGAAGCGGGCCGTGTCGAGGCCACCGTCACCGGCCGTCGTCGACCAGGCGGTACGCCAGTTGGCGCCGTCCGAGGAGACCTCGATCCGGTACGACTTGCCGTACGCCCGCTCCCAGTCCAGCGTCACCCGGCCCACCAGCTGCGTGGCGCCGAGGTCGACCTGCCAGGACTGCGCGTCGTTCCAGTCGCTGGCCCAGCGCGTGGAGTTGTCGCCGTCGATCGCCCGGCCCGGCTGGTAGCTGGTGAACGGGTTGGACTCCGAGGAACTGGCGCTCGCGGTGCCGGTGCGGGCGAGGTCGACGCCCGCCCGGTGGTCCTCGGTGGCGCCCCAGGTGCCGAGGTAGGACTCGGCGCCCCGGAAGAGGTCGCTCACCGCGTCCTGGCCGCCGACCTTGCGGATGTCCTCGATCCAGTCGGGGATGAGGCCCGCGTGCGCGGCGCCGTCGGTGTTGATGTCGAACGTGCGCTGCCCGCTGGTCTGCCGGTCGATGACCGAGCCGCCGTCGACGCTGGTGAAGGGGTACGTCACCTTCGTCGCCGTCTCGCCGCGCGGGCCGGGGTGGTCCCCGACGCCGTTGAAGTCGGTGCCGAAGCCGTAGCCGACCCCGTACTTCTCACGCAGCGCGTCCGTGCGGGCCGCCTCCTTCACGAACGCCTCGGAGCCGTGCATGTACTGCGCGACGAAACCGCCCACCGAGTAGACCCGCTCGGTCCAGTTGAGGTCCATCCAGCTGTGCGAGGAGAGCACGCCCGGGTAGGACGCGGCCTCGAACATGTCGAGCACCCGGCCGGTGGCCTTGACGCTCATGTGGTCGATCTCCAGCATCATCTTGCGCTGCATCATGCCGCGCACGGCGTACTCGCCGAGTTCGGTCAACCCCCGTTTGTTGCACTGGGCGTTGTCCTCGTAGTCGGGCACCTCGACGCCGTCCGGCAGCTCCTTCTCGGCCGTGGAGACGGCGCCGCCGATGGGGTTGTCGTGCATCGCGGTCGCGCACTTCTCGGTCTGCCAGAACGTGCCGGTCGACAGGAACTGGCCGACGTTGATGGCGGTACCGAGGCCGCCCTCGTCGAAGCGGACGCCGCACAGCGCGTTGTCGAACTTGTGGCACAGGAACATGGAGCGCACGCCGAGCCCGTACAGCTCGTCGAGGCCCTTGTCGATGTCGGCCTTGGAGCACTGCGCGATGTCCAGGACCTGCTTGCAGCCGAACGGCTCGGACGTCTCGACGCCCAGGATCACCGCCAGCTTGCCCTGTTCGATGACCTTCCGCGCCTGCTCGCTGTCGGTGACGATACGGAACCAGCCCTTGCCGGTGCCGCCGTACTGCCGGTCGATGTACGCCTGGAGGTCGTACGTCAGCTTCGCCTGGAGGCGGATCGACGTCATCTCGTCGCAGGAGCGGTCCTTGAAGAAGTAGACCGAGCAGATCACGCCGTTGGTGACGAGGTCGTTGACCAGGACGCGCTGGCCGCCGCGCCAGGCGCGCTCGATCCAGGCGTAGTAGTTGGCCTGGTGCGTCATCGAGTCGTACGCGGGCCAGTCCTTGAAGGTGGGCCAGCCGGTCGGGTCGTGCTTGCCGTCGCCGCCGTGGGTGATGTAGTCGAAGATCGCGAGGGTGCCGTCGGGGTAGTGCTCCGGGCAGTCCTTCAGCGCGTCGGCGACGCCGGCCTCCGAGAAGACCTTGCCGCAGATCAGCCGGCCACCGAACGCCTCGTTGGAGAAGAGGTGGTTGTGGGCGTCGACGAAACCGCGCACCTCTCCGGCCGCGTTCGTACCGGTGAAGGGTGCGCCGGTGACGTTGATCTGGGAGTCGGGGGTGGCGCGCGCGGTGGGGTTCCACCAGTCCGTGGCGGCCGAACTGGGGGTCGGAACCAGGGCAGTTGTGAGGAGGAGCAGGAGGAGGGCGAGCAGGGTGACGCGTCTGCGTCTGGCCGTGGTCATGGGGCGGTCCCTCGGGTCGGCGGGGGGCGCGGTCGATGAGCCGGGGGTGCGGCGTTCCCCTCACCGTTCCACGGGAGTTCCATGGGATTGTCATGACCGTCGCAAGATCTTCATGGATGAGGATCGGGGTGGAGTCGGCGCGCAGTCAAGACTTGGGAAAGACCGACTGGTCGGAATCGGCCTCGGCTTGCGGGAGTTGAGGGGTGCCGGAGTGATGGGCGCCGGGTCCGATCGCGCTACCCTCGGTAACTACGCAGCTTTCTGTACAGAGTTGCTCGTCCGATGCCCAGCGCCGAGGCCGCTCGCGCCTTGTTGCCGCCGTGCCGTTTCAACGCCTGGAGGATCGCCGTGCGTTCCGCGTCCTCCATCGGGCTGAGGGGGCGGTGGGCGGGGCCTTCCCTTACCGCGTCGGGGAGTTCGGCCTTGCGGACCGGGCCCGTGAGGCGGCGGCCCTGCGCCAACGCGTGGACGACGTGAGCGAGTTCGGTGAGGTTGCCCGGCCAGGGGTGGCGTTCCAGCGCCCGCAGGGCGTCCAGGGACCAGCTGAGCGGGGGGTGTCCCGCGGGGGGCTTCGGGGCGAGCGTCTTCAGCAACTCCGCCATGTCCTCCGGGCGTTCACGGAGGGCGGGGAGGGTGATCGTGCGGGCCGCCAGGACGTCCAGGAGGCGCTGGAGGCAGGGGCCCGGGGGCGTGCCGGGGGTGTACGTGACGTACAGCGGGGCCGTGGGGTGGGTGTCCAGGAGGGAGTTGAGGGTGGCGGTGTCGGGTGGGGTGAGGCGTTCGGCGTGGCGGAGGATCAGGGGGTGACCCGTCGTCAGGTGGCCGACCGCGTCGCCGAGTTCGGCCTCTGCCGCGTCCACCGTCCTTGCGTGCGGGGTGAGTTCGCGGGCGAGGGTGGTCTTGCCGGTGCCTCGTTCGCCGGTGATGAGCAGCGGGGGCCGGGTACGGCAGGGTTCGGCGCCGCCCCGGACGGGGGCCGGGTTCAGGACGGCGACCACTCCGACGGTCGCCTCGCCCTGCCGTACGGGGGTGAGGTCGACGCTCCGGCCGGCCACGGTGAGCCGCCGGGCCTCGGGGTCCTTGAGCGCGGCCCGTTCGAGGCGGTGGAGGTCCTCGGGGGTGAGGGCGCGGGCCGCCAGGTCGTCGACCAGCCTGCTGTGCCCGCCGAACGCCGCGACCGGGCGGTCGCCGGTGCGGGCGGAGAGGTAGGCGTCGAGGAGGAGGCGTTCGGGGGCGGTGGAGCGGGCGAGGAGTTCGGTTTCGACGGCTGCGGCGGTGGCTTCGGCGAGGGCGGCGGAGGGGTGGGGGGTGGCTAGGTGGGGCGGGGCGGGGTGGGCGGCGGAGGGGTGGAGGTTGGGGAGGTCGGTGTCCGAGAGGTGGGCCGCAGGGTGGCGAGCGGGGGCAGGGGCGGCATCGGCGGGGTGAGCCGGGGCGAAGTCGATCCCGGCGCGGTGAGCCGGGGCGGAGTCGCCGCCGGGACGGCGGACCGACCGGGCGTGGCCGTCAGGCAGGTGTGCCGTCGAGGTGGCGACGCCGGGAAGCTGGGCCGTGCAGCCCTCGCACAGCCGGGTCACGACGGTGACCGTACCGATCGGGCGCGTGGTACCCGGCGCGCGGACGGGGGCGCTGACGGCGGACGTGTCCTGCCAGTCGTCCAGGAAGTGCTCGGGCCCATGCACCTCCGCGCGGCGCCCGGTCCGCAGCGCGATGGCGGCACTGTTGGGGCCCACGCGCTCCTCGGAAAGGTCCACGCACGGATGGTCGTGCGGATGGACACCCCCGCTCCACAGCACCCGCAGCCGCGCGTCGGTGAACACCAGCGCCGACCGCCCGTCCAGCGCGGAAGCGAGCCGCTCCAGCACCGGCCGGGCCGCCTCCAGCACCGGCGCCGCCCCCACGACCGGCGGCACGTCCCCACCCGCGTCGCGCCGCACCCCGTGGAACCGGGCCCGCCGCCAGGCCGACACGACCTCCTCCGGCACCCCCTCGGGCACCGGCCCACCCGCCAGGAACCGCTCCCGGGCATGGCGGAGTCGGGTAAGGGCCGGAAGCTGCTCTGCGGTCGTCATGGCACCCCTCACCGTACTGGAACGGTTGAAGGGGCAACGAACGGGACTGTCACGGAGTGCCACCGCCCCGGGCGGTGCGGGCTTCCCGCGCCCGCCAGCCGGGCTCCCCCGGCGCCGGAGGAGCCCATGTCACTCGGTCGTCACTCCGGAGGCGTCGGCATGTCCGGGGACCGGTACATCGCCTGGACGTCCAGTTCCAGCTGGACCGTCGGGCCGACCACCGCGATGCCCCGGGCCAGCATCGAGCGCCAGTTGAGGGTGTAGTCCTCACGGTGGAGCTCGGCTGTCGCGAGGGCGGCGCAGCGGAGTTCCTCGCCGTAGCCGCCGTTCACCGTGCCCAGGTACGTCGTGTCGAGGGACACCGAGCGGCTCACGCCGTGCATCGTGAGGGTGCCCTGGAGGGTCCACTTGCTGCCGCCCCGGTAGGCGAACCGGGTGCTCTGGAAGTCGACGTACGGGAACCGCTCGACGTCGAGGAAGTCCGCCGAACGCAGGTGGTTGTCACGGGTGTTGTTGCCCGTGTTGATGCTGGCGGCGTGGATGCGGACGTGGACGCTGGAGTCGCTCATGTCCGGCGTGACGCGTATCGCGCCGTCGAACCGTTCGAACCGGCCGTGCACGTGCGCCATGCCGACGTGCTTGGCGATGAAGCGGATCGCCGTGTGCGGCGGGTCGAACGACCAGCCGCCGGGCGGCGGGAGCGGGAGCTGGCGGGCCGGCTGGAGCCGGACCAGACCGGGCGCCGGGCTGTGGCCGCCGAGCACGTCGACGGTCTCCCGGTGCGGGGTCAGCCCCTCCGCGATCGCGAGCATGCTGTACCGGCCGGGCGGCAGGACGGCGACGAAGAACCCGTACGGGTCCGTGATGCCGCGCGCGGCCACCTGGTGCGTGTCGAGGGCGGTGATCGTCACCTCGACCGCGCCCATCGGCTGGTCCACGGGGTCGACGATCGTCCACCCGGCCGAGCCCGCGCCCGCGGGCAGCGCCAGCCGCAGCCCGGTATCGGCCGCCGCGCCCTTGTCCCGTCGGCGCCGGAGCAGTCCGAGGGCCATGTTGTGTCACCTTCCTGAATTCCTGAATAGAGTCCGTGAGGCCGGTACGGCACTCACGGTCGGGGGAGCGAGGCTCCTGACCGGACAACTCCGTTTCCCTGTACGGCTGTTGAGGCATTCCCCGATGCCCGCGCCGCAAGCCTCCTCACCGCCCCCGGGGTTCCCGCCCCTCGAACGCGTCGCGCAGCACCCCCAGCACGCCGTCCGCCGTGACCTCGCGCGGATTCGGGTAGGCCGTCCCCACGGCCAGCTCCACCGCACGCCCCAAGTCCCCCTCGGTCAGCCCGAGTTCACCCAGCGATCGGGGTGCCCCGAGCCGCCCGCACAGCTCCCGCAGCGCCCCCGCCGGATCATCCGAGCCCACCGCCCGCCCGAGCCGCGCCAACGCGTCCGGCGCGGCGGGGGAGTTGAAGGCGAGGACGTACGGCAGCAGCACCGTGTGCGTCTCGGCGTGCGGCAGCCCGAAGCTGCCGCCCAGCACATGCGCCAGCTGGTGATGCAGGCCCATGACGGTCGACCCCAGCACCGCCCCGCACAGCCAGGCCCCGTACAGGGCCCGGCCGCGAGCCGCCGAGTCCCCCGGCGCCGAGGCCAGTTCGGGCAGCGCGCCGGCCATCGCCCGCGCCCCCTCCGCCGCCATCAGCTGGAGCAGCGGCGACACCCCCGGCGAGTACAGCCCCTCGGCGGCATGCGCGATCGCGTTGACGCCGCTCGTCACCGACAGGTCCACCGGCATGCCGACGGTCAGGTCGGGGTCGTACACGACACTGCGCGGCAGCACCGCCGGATCACGGCCCGTGCGCTTCACCCCGTTCTCGGTGAGCCCCCACACGGGCGTCATCTCCGAGCCGGAGTACGTCGTCGGTACGGCGATCAGCGGCAGCCCGGCGCGCAGGGCGAGCGCCTTGCCGAGCCCGATCGCGGAACCGCCGCCCACGGCCACGCAGCCGTCGGCCTTCAGCGAGGAAGCCACCTCCACGGCCCGCTCGGCGACTTCGACCGGAACATGCATCCGGGCCTCCGCGTGCACCCCCACGCACACCGCCCCGAGCGCGTGGGCGACCCGCTCCGCGACCTCCGCCCCACGCGCGCCGCTCACCACCAACACCCGCTCCAGGCCCAGCCGTTCGGCCTCCCCCGGCACAGCGCTCGTCGACGCGCCGGACCGCAGCACCACCCGCGACCCCGGCACGTCGTGCACGAACTCCACGCCGGTCACCGCGCGTTGAGGACGAGGTCGAAGCGGGCGTGCCGGAAGGGGTTCGCGACGCCGAACTCCCGTGCCAGGGCGGGGTCGTCGGTCGTGGCGAAGTCCTGCACCAGGCTCTCCTTCACTGCGAACACCGCGTCGGAGTCGAGGTACCGGCCGCCCGCGACGAAGATGTGCGTGGTGACCGGCGTGTGCTCCGGCGCGGACGCGATGAAGTGGATGTGCGCGGGCCGGTACGGGTGGCGTCCGGTCGCCCGCAGCAGGTCGCCGACCGGGCCGTCCGTGGGGATCGGGTACGCGTCCGGCACGCACGTCCGGAACCAGAACCGTCCCTCGCCGTCGGCGGTGAACAACCCGCGCCCGTTGCCCGGGGGCTGGACGTCGGGCTGCTGGACGTCGTAGAAGCCCTCGGCGTCGGCCTGCCACACGTCGAGGACCGCGCCCGGCAGGGGAGTTCCGTCGCCGGACAGCACCCGCCCGCTCACCACGCACGGTTCGCCGGTGCCCAACAGGTCGATGTCCGCGCCGAGTTCACGCACCGGCGACTCGGTCATGTGGAACGGCCCGAGGACCGTCGACTCGGTGCCGGGCCCGGTGTCGCCGTTCACCGTCTCGACCAGCATCGACACGCCGAGCACGTCGGACAGGAGGATGAACTCCTGCCGGGTGTCGGTGCACGTCTGCCCGGTCGCGGTGAGGAAGCCGATCGCCCGCTCCCACTCCTCGCCGGTCAGCCGGGTCTCGCGGACGAAGTCGTGCAGATGCCGGGTGAGGGAGCCGAGCAGCTCGCGCAGCCGGGGATCGGCCGTACCGGCGAAGCTCTCGACGACCGCACCGGTCAGCTCGTCGGAGGAACCGCCCGGCTCCCCCGCCGGCCTCGCGTTCGTCCCGGCCCCGGCCGCTTCGGCAGACCCCGCGCTCATGGATTCCGTACTCATACGACTCCCTCAGCCCCGCCCGAGCACCCGCCCGAGCGCCTCCGACAACCGCCGTCCAGCATCCTCCGGCGCCCCCGCGTACCGGAACGCGACATACCCGTCCGGCCGGACGAGGAGCACGCCCGTGTCCGGCACCTCCCGCAGCCGGGCCCAGTCGCCGTACGGGTCGTCGTACTCCTGACCAGGGCCGATGACCACGGACTCCAGGCCGAGCGCGTCCGCCGCGCGGACCCAGTCCTCGCCGCCGATGCCGGTCAGGACCGTGAAGCGGCCCTTGCCGACCGTGTCCAGCGTGGACAGGGTGCGCGCCCCGGAGGTGATCCAGGCGTGCGGGAGCTTCGCGCCGGGGCGGGACGACGGCTGGTGGTACAGCTCCGGGTCACGGTCGAAGCCGGGGTCGGGCGTGCCGTCCGGGACGACCGCGTCGGACGCGTACCGCTGGTTCAGGTCGACGCCGTGCGCGTTGAACTCGTACGCCTTGAACGCGATCGCCTCCCGCAGCCGCTCCCGGCGCTTCTCCGCCGCCGCGCCGGCGTCCTTGCGGCCCTCGATGTTGGCGCGCAGTTGCGCGGGGGTCTGCGGGGCGAGCAGGTCGAGGGCCTCGAAGACGGGAGCCGTCTCGCCGATCGACTGGTTGGCGCGGGTGACGATCTGCCGCCCGACCGGCGCGCGTTCGGCGCTGTACGTGTCGAGCAGCTTCGGGCTCGCCGTCCCTTCCAGGACCAGCTTCAGCTTCCACGCCAGGTTGTACGCGTCCTGGATCGACGTGTTGGAGCCGAGGCCGTTGGACGGCGGGTGGCGGTGCACGGCGTCCCCGGCGCAGAGGACACGGCCGTTGGAGTAGGTCTCGGCGTACAGGTCGTTGACGGTCCACGCGGACGACGACTTGATGGTGACGGGTATCTCGTCGTCGCCGATCAGCTTCCGTACGACCGACTCCGCGTACTGCGTGGTCAGATCGGGGGCGCCCGCGTCCACGTCGTACCCCCACACGATCATCCACTCGTGCCAGGGCCGTACGCACCGCACCAGCCCCGCCCCGATGCCGCCGACGGTCGCGCCCGGCGTGAGGACCCAGTACAGGGTGGACGGGCGGTGCGCGGTGTACTTGGTCAGGTCCGCGTCGAAGACGATGTTGATGCTGCCGGCCACGCCCATGCGGCCGACCGTCGGCAGCCCGGCGTCCTGCGCGACCTGCGAACGGCCGCCGTCCGCGCCGATCAGGTACTTCGCGCGGATCGTGTACTCGTCGCCGCGCACCCGGTCCTCGACGGTCACGGTCACGCCGAACTCGTCCTGCACGAACGACTTGTAGACCGTGCTGTACCGGAACACCGTGCCGCGCGCGATCGCCGCGTCCACCAGGACCGGTTCCATCAGGTGCTGCGGCATGTCGCACATCCGCGTGGGGCTCGCGAGGTCGTGCTCGGCCTGGACGAGGGGGTCGTTGCCCCACGACCGCAGCCGGCCCAGCTCTTCACCGGCGAGGCTGGTGCAGAACGTCGTGTTCCCCATGAGGTGTTGGGGCGTCGCCTGCGCGACGACCTCGTCCTCGACGCCGAGGTCCCGCAGCACCTCCATCGTCCGCTGGTTCGTGATGTGCGCACGCGGCGTGTCCGCGAGGCTCCCGTACCGGGTGACGACCATGTTCGCCACCCCGTACGTACTCAACGCCAACGCCGCCGAGGCACCTGCGGGGCCACTGCCAACAATAAGGACGTCGGTCACGACATCGGGCTCGACGGTGTGCACGGGAACGCTCCGGGGAAGTGAGGGGGATCTTCCAAGATCATGAACCGGAGGGGGCGGGGGTGGGTGTCTCAGTTCGAGACAGTGGGGCGGGTTTGGGACTCACTGAGGGACGTCGCTGTCCGGCGTTCACGAACCCTGGATCTCCGTCTCCGCGTGCGCCAAGAAGTCGCCCACCATCCGCCCGAACAGTGCTGCGAGCCGCTCCCTGTCCTCCGGGGACCACTCCGCGAGGGCCTGGGCGATGCTGCGGCGGCTCACCTCGCGGACGCGCTGCGCCGCGGCGAGGCCCGCCTCCGTGAGGTGGATGCGCTGGGCGCGGCGGTCGTCGGGGTCGGGGGTGCGGATGAGGTAGCCGGCTTTTTCGAGCTGGCCGAGCTGGCGGGTCACGTGCGACGCCTCCACCGAGAGGCGCGCGGCGAGGACGCCGGGGCGTTGGGGGGACGGGTCGCTGGAGAGGTGGCGGAGGATGCTGACGGCGGCCCGGTCCAGGGTGACACCGCTCGCGGCCATGAGCTGTTCGTGCCGACGCATCCGCCCCGAGTGCAGCGTGAGGCGGTTGAAGTGGCGCTCGATCTCCGTGACCTCTCCGGAGGCCGGTGACAGGGGGGTGGGCGGCGTTGGGGTCATGATCCCAGCCTACCCGTTAGTTGCGTAACTTAAGTAACCGGAATCCGGCCGCCACGGGTCGCGCCGCACGCTTCGGCCCCCGAAAGCCCCCGACAAGGGCCGGTTCACCCCCTTGCTCTGCGCGCCCCCATTGAATGATCCATTCAACCTCACTACCATACGCCGATGGATTCATTCACCCATGCGCTACGCAGGCGACTCCCCCTCGCCCTGCTGCTGGCCCTCGGGCTGACTCTTCCCACCTCTCCCCCCACCTCCGCCGCCCCGGCGGCCCCAGCGGCTCCACTCCCCCAGGTCTGGCCCACCCCGCAGCACATGACGGCGGGACGGGGCTCGGTCGCCGTGCCGAGCCGGGTCGTGGAGGTGGTCGGCGAGAAGACCGACCCCGCCGCCCGCAAGGCCGTCGAGACGGCGCTGCGCGACGCCGGCGCCGACCACATCGTCACCGTCACGGCAGGACATCGCCCCCCACCGGCGGCCCTCACCGTCTACGTGGGCGGCCCCACGGAGAACCCCGACACGGCCCGAGCCCTGCGCACACTGCGCGCCCCGGCCCCCACCGGCCTCCCGGCGGAGGGCTACGTCCTCGCCTCGGGCAAGCGCACCCTCGCCCTCGCGGGCGTCGACGCCACCGGCACCTTCTACGCCGCCCAGACCCTCCGCCAGCTCCTGACGGGACGTCAACTCCCGGACGTCACAGTCAAGGACTGGCCCACGGCCGGACTCAGGGGCGTGATCGAGGGCTTCTACGGCACCCCCTGGTCGCACGCGGCACGCCTGGCCCAACTCGACTTCTACGGCCGCACGAAGCAGAACGTGTACGTCTACTCCCCCAAGAACGACGCCTACTTGAGGGCACGCTGGCGGGACGAGTACCCGCCGGCGGCGCTCGCGACCATCAAGGAACTGGTCGACAGGGCGACGGAGAACCACGTCCGCTTCACCTACGCCCTCTCCCCCGGCCTGTCGGTCTGCTACTCCTCGCAGGACGACATCGCGGCGCTGGTACGGAAGTTCGCCTCGCTGTACGACATCGGCGTGCGCTCGTTCGCGATCCCGCTGGACGACATCAGCTACACGAAGTGGAACTGCGCGGCGGACGGGACGAAGTTCGGCACGGGCGGCGCGGCGGCCGGTGAAGCCCAGTCGTACCTGCTGAACGAGGCGTGGAAGGCGTTCTCCCAAGGCCGGTCAGGGCTGAGCCCGCTGGAGATGGTCCCCACGGAGTACTCCGACCTCGCCGACAGCCCGTACAAGACGGCACTGCGTGAGCGGCTCGGCAAGGACGTCGTCGTGGAGTGGACCGGAACCGCCACGATTCCCCCGGTGATCACCACCGCCCAGACCGAGCGAGCCCGCGAGGTGTACGGGCACCCCATCCTGATCTGGGACAACTACCCGGTGAACGACTACGTCACGAGCCGCCTCCTCCTCGGCCCGTACACGGGCCGCGAGCCCGGCGTGGCCACCGAGGTCACCGGCATCACGGCGAACCCGATGATCCAGCCGGAGGCCAGCAAGCTGGCGCTGTTCACCTCGGCGGCCTACCTCTGGAACCCCCACGCGTACGACCCCCGCAAGGCGTTCCTCGCCTCGGTCCGCGACCTCGCGGGCCCGGCGGCGGAGAGCTGGCTGCGGATCTTCGCGGAGAACCAGTACTCCTCGGCGCTGAACACCACCGAGTCCCCCACCCTGACGAAGCTGATCGCGGACTTCCGCGACGGGTACGGCGAGCGGGCCACGGCGGCCCTGCGCGCCTACTTCACCGACATGGCGGCAACGCCCGCCCAGTTGCGCGCCCGCCTCGCCAACCCCGGTTTCCTCAAGGAGAGTTCGGCCTGGCTGGACAAGCTGGGCGCGTACGGCAGTGCCGGACTCACCGCTGTGGACCTGCTGCTGGCGCACCGGCAGGGCGACACGGAGGCCGTGTCCCGCCTCTGGAACCGCCTCCAGTCCGAGCGCAAGGCCCTCGACGCGGTCCCCCAGCAGATCTCCCCCGGCGTCATGGACCAGTTCCTGTTCCGCACGTCCCTGGAGAACGCCCCCGCCCCCGGCCCCGACGCCACCTTCACCCCGACGTCCCTCTCCCTGAAACCCGGCGAGAAGGCGACGGTCAAGCTCAGCTTCTCCCAACCAGGCTCGGCGCAATGGCAGTTGACCGTCCCCGAGGGCCTCACGGCGACCCCGTCCACCGGCACCGCCACCACGGCGACGATCACCCTGACAGCCGCCGCGAACGCCGAACCCGGCGTCCGGTCCCTGAACGTCACCGGCGCCCTCCCCCGCACCCTCCCCGTCCAGATCACCACCGGCGACGGCACCTTGCGCGCCCTCACCGCCAACTTCAGCGGCGCCTCGGTCAGTTCGATCGACCTCGCGTCCGGCACCAGCACCGAGATCAAGACCGGCGCCAACCCCGGTGACGTGACGGTGAGTTCGGACGGCCGTACGGCGTACGCGGCGAACCAGGGCGCCAACACGGTCAGCGTCATCGACGTGTCCACGGGCACGGTCACGGCGACGGTCCCCGTCGGCAGGGTCCCGGCGGGCCTCGCGCTGACGCCCGACGGGAAGACCCTCTGGGTCGCGAACTACACGGACGGCACGGTCCAGCCGATCGACACGGCGACGCTCAAGCCGGGTACGCCGGTCAAGGCCGGCAAGGGCCCCGAGAACCTGACGATCACGCCGGACGGCAAGACCCTGTACGTCCCGAACATCAGCGGCAACACGGTCACCCCGGTGGACCTGGCAACGAACAAGGCGGGCAAGGCGATCCCGGTCGGCCCGCGTCCCTTCAACGTGGTCGCCGCTCCCGACAGCAGGACGGTGTACGTCTCCAACTCGGGCGGCTCGACGATCACCCCGATCGACACGGCGACGAACGACACGAAGCCGACGTACCTGGTCACGGGCCAGGCGTACGGCCTGACGATCACCCCGGACGGCCGCACGCTCTGGGTCACCGCCAGCACGGGCAGCACGGCCACGCCGATCGACACGGTGACGGGCGCCCCGGGAACCCCGGTGACGGTGGGCAGGTCGGCGTTCGACGCGGCTCCGAACTGGAACGGCGACACGGTCTACGTGACGACGGCCGACGAGAACCAACTCGTGCCGCTGAACACGGCGACCGGCAAGCCCGGAACGCCGCTGCCGACGGGCGCGTACCCGTTGGCGGCGACGGTGACGGGGGTGCCGGTGAGGTAGACGCAAGAAGCGGTGGCCGCCAAACCAACGGCGACCACCGCTTCCTTTAGGGGCGCGGGGCTGTATCAATTTGCGGCTCCGCCGCGCGGGCGCGACCAGCCACATCGGACCCGCAGCCGACGAACTACCTAGCTCGCGGTCCGCCGGATCCGGCCCTCGTACCGCTTCTCCAGCTCCAGGTTCCCCTCGAAGCCCCCCGGTACGTTCGCCGACACGTACACCGGCGGCCGGTCCCCCGACTCGATCAGCTGGCCCGCCGCCTCGGCCACAGCCATCTGCACCAGCATCACCCCGGTCAGCGTGGACAGCGCGCACACCGCCCCACCGTCCGGCAGCGGCAGCAGCGCGTCCCCGCGCGGCGCCGCGTTGTCCAGCACCACGTCCGCCAGATCCGCCAGCTTCTTCCCGCTCGGGTGCTTGGCCGGAACGGCACGCGTGTGGGCGAGGGACGTGATCGCGAGGAGCTTGTGCCCGTGTTCCTTCGCCTGGATCGCCATCTCGACGATCACGTTGTTGACGCCGGAGTTGGAGACGACGACGAAGAGGTCCTGCGGCCGGGGCGCGGCGAGGTCGTACAGCCGGGCGGCGACGCCGGGCTCGCGTTCGAGGAGCGGGTCGTCGAGAGCGCTGGGCGCGTCGCCGCCGAAGAGGACGAGGTCGGGGACCTGGAGCCGGTTGGTGGGCACGAACCCGCCCGCGCGGCCCGCGAGTTCGAGGACGAGGGCCTGCGAGTGGCCGGTGCCGAACGCCTGGATGACCCCGTCGTCGCGGACGCACTGCGCGATGAGGGCGGCGGCCCGGGACACGTCGTCCCGGCATGTCTCGACGAGGCGGGAGAGGACGTCGAGTCCCTCCTTGGCGAAGCGTTCCGCGCTCACTGACTCGTTGGCGGACTCGTTGGCGGACTCGACGGTCACCTGGGCACTCCCCACTGATTGATGGCTCAAACCACCCTGATATAGCAAACAGGTGAATCAATAAATCACAGAGACCGGCCCACCGGCAATGAGGCACGTATCCGGTCCTGGTATTCATCCGACCAGTCAGTCGGTGGCTGGTACCTTCTCCTCATGCCCACGACCGACGTCACCACACTGATCCGCACCGAGTTGCCGAGGCTGGCCGGCTCCCTGAGGAAGGTCGGTGAGCTGATCCTGGAGGACCCGGCCGCCGTCACCCACTGTTCGGCGGCGGAGCTGGGCCGGCGCACCGGCACCTCACAGGCGACGGTGACCCGTTTCTGCCGGGCGATCGGCCTGGACTCCTACCAGCACCTGCTGATCGAGCTGGCGCAGGAGCGCGGCCGGGGCGAGGCGTCGGACTGGGGGACGGCGGAGATCGGCCCGGACATCTCGCCGGACGACAGCCTGGAACGGGTCGTTCAGGTGGTCGGCAGCGCGGACCTGCGGGCGATCCAGCAGACGGTGGACCGGATCGACCTGGACGCCCTGGAGCGCGGCGCGCAGGCGCTGGCCAGGGCCCGCAGGATCGACGTGTACGGCGTCGGCGGCAGCGGCGCGGTCGCGCAGGAGACGGAGACGCGGCTGTTCCGGATCGGCTGCGCGGTGCGCGGCTGGACGGAGGTGCACGGCGCGGCGACCTCGGCGGCGCTGCTGACCCCGGCGGACGTGGCGATCGGCATCTCGCACTCGGGGTCGACGCGGGAGACGCTGGAGCCGTTCGAGATGGCGAAGGAGCGGGGCGCGACGACGATCGCGCTGACCACGGACCCGCGCTCCCCACTGGCCCGCGCGGCCGACGTACGGCTGATCTCGGCCACCTCGGAGACCAGCTTCCGCACCGGCTCGATCGGCGGCCGGCACTCGGTCCTGATGATCGTGGACTGCCTGTACGTACGGGTCGCGCAGCTCTCCTACCAGCGGGCCAGCGCCTCCCTCGCGCTGACCGACCACATCACCCCGCAGCACGCGGTGAAGGCACGCCGCGCACGCTGATCATGCATGGCTCAACCAACCTCGATACCCAGAAGTGGTTGATTGAACCACCGCTCGATGCCACTATGAGGCTCCCTCGACATCCCGTAGGAGCCCCATGCGTGTCATCTCCGTCGAGTCGACCGAGCTGTTCACCGGCGCCGCCGAGCATCCGCACCAGGTGGTGGCCGTCGAGATCGGGCACGACCCCGGCCGCCAGGTCCGGCTGACGCTCACGGGCGACGGCGTCCACGGCGTCGACGAGCCGCTCGTCACGATCGGCGAGGACGGCACCGTACGCGCCGAGATATCCGTGACGTCCGAGGGGATCGAGCCCGGCGACAAGCGCGAGATCACGGTCACCGCCGAGGACGCCTCCCAGAACGAGACCGTCCGCCACACCGCCGAATTCACCGCCGCCGAGCCCGGCTGGACGATGTTCATGGTGAGCCACTTCCACTACGACCCCGTCTGGTGGAACACGCAGGCCGCCTACACGGAGACCTGGGACGTCGCCGACGACGCGTCCAGCGGCCTCCCCGCCCGCACCTTCGACTCGCGCGGCCAGTCCGGCATGAGCCTGGTCCGCGCGCACTGCGACCTCGCGCGGCGCGATCCGGCGTACACGTTCGTCCTCGCGGAGGTCGACTACCTCAAGCCGTACTGGGACTCCTTCCCCGAAGAGCGGGCGTTCCTGCGGGAGTTGATCCGCACCGGGCGCATCGAGATCATGGGCGGCACCTACAACGAGCCCAACACGAACCTCACCGGCGCCGAGGCGACCGTCCGCAACGCGCTGTACGGCGACGGGTTCCAGCGCGGCATCATGGGCGCGGAGCCGGACACCGCCTGGCAGTTGGACGCGTTCGGCCACGACCCGCAGTTCCCGGGCCTGATGGCGGACGCGGACATCTCCACCAGCTCCTGGGCGCGCGGCCCCTTCCACCAGTGGGGCCCGACGCTGTCGGTGTTCGGCGAGGAGCCCCGCGACCCCCAACGCATGCAGTTCCAGGCGGAGTTCAACTGGATCGCCCCCTCCGGGCGGGGCCTGCTGACGGCGTACATGGTCAACCACTACGGCGCCGGGTGGGCCATCGACAACGCGCCCACCCTCCCCGAGGCCGAACAGGCCGCGCTGAAGCTCTTCAAGGGGCTGAAGAAGGTCGCGCTCACGAAGAACGTGATGCTGCCGGTCGGCGGTGACTACGCGCCGCCGTGCCGCTGGGTGATGGGCATCCACCGGGACTGGAACACGCGGTACGTCTGGCCGAGGTTCGTCAGCGCGATCCCCCGCGACTTCTTCGCCGCCGTACGCGCCGAGCTGGAGACCGAGGGCCGGGTCGCCTCGCCGCAGACGCGGGACATGAACCCGATCTACACCGGCAAGGACGTGTCGTACATCGACACCAAACAGGCCCAGCGGTACGGCGAGTCGCTGCTGTCCGACGCCGAGTCCTGGGCGACGCTCGCCTCCCTCGTGACCGGGCACCCGTACCCGGACGCGGCGCTCGACAAGGCGTGGCGCCAGCTCATCTACGGCGCCCACCACGACGCGATCACCGGCTCCGAGTCGGACCAGGTGTACGTCGATCTCCTCACCGGCTGGCGGGAGTTGTACGACCTGGCGCGCGACGTCCACGCGGACGCGACCGACGCGCTGGCCTCCCGCGTCGTCCCGCTCCCCGGCGGCACCCCGGACCTGGTCGTGTTCAACTCGGCGACCTGGCAACGGCGTGACACCCTCACGGTCGACGACCCGGGCCTGGTCCCGCTGGACGTCACCGGCCTGCCGCTGCCCGCCGTACGCGAGGACGGCCGACTGACCGTCGTCGTGCCGGAGGTGCCCGGCATGGGCCTCAAGGCCCTTTCCCTCGCGGAGGGTTCGGTGCCGGGGTGGACGCGCGGCGACGGGGCGACGATCCGCAACGCGTACTACGAGGTCACCGTCGATCCCGCGCGCGGCGGCGGGGTCAGCAGTCTGCGCGCGCTCGACGAGGACGCGCACGGCCGGGAGCTGCTGCGGGACGGCGACATCGGCAACGAGCTCGTCGTGCAGGAGGAGTTCGCCCGTCACCCCCGCTTCGGCGAGGGCCCCTGGCACCTCACGCCGACCGGAACCACCGCCGCACGCAGCGGACTTGTCGCAGCTGACATCGATGTCGAGCACTCCCCCGCCGGGTCCCGCATCACCGTGCGCGGCGACCTCGGGCTCTTCCGGTACACGCAGCGCATCACGCTGTGGGCGGGTGTCGACCGGCTCGACGTGTCGACGACCCTCGACGGCTACGACGGCACCGACCGGCTGATCCGGGTGCGGTGGCCGTCGGACGTGCGGGGCGGGCTGCCGGTGCACGAGGTCGCGGACGCGGTGATCGGGCGCGGGTTCGGGTTCGTGGAGGTGGACAGCGAGCGGTTCCCGTGGACGCTGGACAACCCGGCCAACACGTGGTTCGGGCTCGGCTCGACGGCACGGGTCGCCGTGCACGGCACGGACGGGCCGCTGCTGGGCGAACGGGCCATCGGCGTCGCCGAGTTGATCTACCCGGACTGGGGCAGCGCCGGTGAGCTGGGGACTTCGCTCGCCGCGGCCCTCGTACGCGTCGGGGTCACGGCGACCTCGACGATCGCGGGCGGGCAGCGGTACGGCGATCTGGAGGTCGACTCCAACCTGCCGGACATCCGGATCGCCGTCGGCGGGCCCGAGCGCAACGCGCTGGTCGCCGAGGCGCTCGGCTGGGACCCGGCCGCCGCGCGTGAACTGCGCAGGCAGCTCACCGAGTCGGGCCTCGCGGCCGTGTGGGTCGCGCCGCGTGCCTCGCTGCGCGAGGAGTGGGTGCCCGGCGCGGACCTGCGGGACCTGGAGCGGCTGCCGCTGCTCGTGGTCGCGGGCGTCGACGCCGAGCAGGACGCGAAGGCCGTCGACGCGCTGATCACGGACCTGGAGGACGCCGTCGTCCACGCCACCGCCGCAGGGGGCGGGGAGGCGCTGCCGCCCGGGGACGCGTGGGACGGGCGGAGCTTCGCCGTCCTGAACCGGGGGACGCCGGGGTGTGTCGTCACCGCCTCGGGCGACCTCTACATGTCGCTGATGCGGTCCTGCACGGGCTGGCCGTCCGGGATCTGGGTCGACCCGCCGCGCCGGACCGCGCCCGACGGGTCCGGGTTCCAGCTCCAGCACTGGTCGCACACGTTCGAGTACGCGGTCCTCGCGGGCGCCGGGGACTGGCGCGAGCAGCGGCTCCCGCAGGCCGGGCACGCGTTCAACCGGCCGCTGACCGGGCGTATCCGTACGGGAGCCAAGGTCGTCACCGGGTTGCCCCGGGCGGCGACGCTGTTCGCCGTCGAGCCGGAGGGGCGGGTGGTGGTGGACGCTCTGAAGGCCGCCGGTTCGCCGCTGGCCCGGGGTGGGTCGGAGGTCGTCGATCCGGGCCGGGGTGTGGTCGTGCGGGTGCACGAGGTGGAGGGGCGTTCCGTGCGGGCCCGGGTGACGGGGCCCGTCGCGTGGGAGTCCGCCGTCCGGTCCGATGTGCTGGAGCGGGCCGGGGAGGAGCTTGAGGCCGACCGGGGTGTGGGGTTCGGGCTGGGCGGGTTCGAGGTGGGGACGGTGATGGCGGTTCCGGGCGCGACCGCCCTGCCGTGCACGGGTGCTGAGCCTGTCGCCGGGCACGAGCCCGCGCAGCCCGTCTACACGCGGTACTGGCTCCACAACTCCGGTCCCGCGCCGCGCGGCAACTTCCCCGTCGCCCTCTACCTCTCCCCCACCGCCCTCACCGTCTCCGGCCCGGTCACGACGACGGTCCGCGTCTCCTCGGAACTGACCGACGCGCCGGCCTCCGGCTCCGTAAGGCTGCTGCTGCCGGACGGCTGGACCGCGTCGCCGCCCGTCGTCCCGTACGACCTGGCGCCGGGCGGCTTCAGCCTCGCCGAGGTCACCGTCGTACCGCCACCGGACGCGGCTCCCGGCCGGCACTGGCTCGCCGGGCGGCTGTCGTACGGCGGTCAGGTGTACGAGGACGTCGTCGCCCTCGATGTGCCCGGCGAGGTGCCTTCCGGTGAGCCCGACGGGCGGACCGGGCCGACGCTGGTCACGTCCCTCGGCGTGGACCGGGTTCGGGTGCGGCGGGGTGAGCGGGTGACCGTGCCGGTGCGGCTGCGCAATACGACGCGGGGCACCGTGAACGGGCAGTTGTGGGCGGTGTCCGCGTGGGGGACCTGGGCGGGGGTGTCACCGGGGTTGCAGGGGTTCGCGGTGCCCGCCGGGGAGAGCGTCGAGGCGGGGATCGAGGTGGACGCGTCCGTGGTCGCGCCGGGGGCGTACTGGCTGATGGCCAAGGTGGGCTGGCACGGGTGCGTGGCGTACACCGAGGCGGTCGTGGTGGAGGTGACGGAGTGAGCGGGGAGGTGGTGGGAGCTATGGGCTCGCGGGCCGGGTCGGGGGGACCGAACGGGCCGGCGGGCAGCGCCTGGGCACACGTGTCGGCCGGGCCGGAGAGCGACGTCGGCGCGATCACCCCGGCGGGGCCAGGCAGCGAGGCCGGGCCGGAGAGCGGCTTCGGCGCACACGCCTCGGCCGGGCGCGACTCGGACACCCTCGCGGCGCCACACATCCCGGCGAGGCAGAAAGGCGACTCCAGCGCACCCACCTCAACCGAGCCCGGCCCGGACACCCCCGCAGCACCACACATCCCGGCACGGCCGAAAGGCGACTCCAGCGCACCCACCTCGGCCGGGCCCGGCTCGGATGCCTCGGCGGAGCCACGAGGCCCGGCATGGCCGGAAGACGGTACGCGGCTTGTCGTGCCGTCCCCGGACGCCCCAGCCGTCGCACCAACCCCGGCCCACGCCTCGCACCCGCACCCGCACCCGCACCCGCACCCGCACCCGCACCCGCACAACCATCACCACCCACCCCTCGCCGCCACCATCGCCGGAAGCGCCGTTCCGGCCTCCCGGGTGGACGCCGTTCTCGACGCCGTTCCCGCCCGTGACCGGGCCACCCGGCCCGAGGGGCTGGCCCGGGACGAGCGGCAGCGCAGGCGGTGGGCGACTCAGGTGGTCGTCGTCGACGAGCTGGCCCGGCGGGCCTGTGTCGCGCGGGGGCTGGCGCCGCCGCCCGAGCTGGTGCCGGGGCGGGTGCTCGGGGTGTCCGGGACGGATGTCGCGGATCTGGGGAGCATCGTCGCCGTGGCGCTCGCGCACTCCGCCGCCGCTCGGGCGCTGCTGGCGGCGCTGGAGGGGGAGCAGCGGGTCGGGGAGGCGGACGTGCGGGAGTACTACGAGCGCAATCCCGACCGTTTCCTGACGCCGGAGGCGCTGCGGCGGGGTGTCGACCCGTTCCGGGGTGCGAAGGCGCGGGATCTCGTGCCGTACGCGCGCGTGCGGGACGGCGTCGAGGGCGAGTTGCGGCGTGCGCGGGGGCGGCAGGCGTTCTTCGACTGGCTGGACCGGGAGCGGGCCGGTGTGCAGTACACGCACGGTCACGAGCACCCCGGCGATCCGGCGCACCCGGACCATGAACACCGGCATTAGCAGGGGTGTGTCCACCTATGGGGCCACCTCACAGTGACCGCCCCGGCAACGCACGGAACCGAAACGCAACACGCAAACCATTGACCTCCGATGAATTCTGGTCCACCTTTTCATCATTCGGAGTCCAACTTGGTGATTTGAACCAGCGGGAAGGCCCAGGTATGCGCGCGAGAACACTGACTGGAACCATGGCGGGCGTCGTCGTCCTGGCCCTGACGGCGGCGGGCTGCGGCCTCTCCGGCGGCGGCTCGGACGACGGTGGCGCCAAGGCGGGCGGCTGTAGCGTCGACAAGGCGAACGTCGGTTCCGGGAAGCTCACCGGTGACGCGAAGGGCGAGATCACCTTCCAGACGACGAACCTGAAGAAGGACTTCTCGAAGTACTTCGACGGCGTGATCGCGGCCTTCGAGAAGGCCAACCCCGGCGCGAAGGTCAAGTGGATCGACGACCCGGGCGACTCGACGTTCACCCAGCGGCTCGTGTCGGACGCGCAGGCGTGCACGCTCCCGGACGTCGTCAACATCAACGTCAACACGGCCGAGGCGCTCACCAAGACGGGTTACCTGCTGAACCTGGACCAGAAGGCCCCGGACGCCGGCAAGCCCTTCGTCCCCGGCCTGTGGGACTCCAGCACGTACGCCGACGCGGCCGGCCAGAAGGTGCACAGCGTCCTGCCCTGGTACTCGGGCGGCATCGTGCAGACCTTCAACACCGAGCTGATGAAGAAGGCCGGCCTCGACCCGGCGAAAC
The DNA here is from genome assembly GCF_055409605.1 of Streptomyces saintjeani. Taxonomy (NCBI): domain Bacteria; kingdom Bacillati; phylum Actinomycetota; class Actinomycetes; order Kitasatosporales; family Streptomycetaceae; genus Streptomyces; species Streptomyces saintjeani. The sequence goes on from NZ_CP189624.1 coordinate 658,229, forward strand.
CTCCGACCACCGTCCTCGGCATGTTCGCCGACGCGGAGAAGATCGCGAAGGCGTCGGACGGCGACTACTACGCCTTCCTCGCCAACCCGCAGCTCCGCATCCCCGCCGACTGGCAGCAGATGGGGATCAAGATCTTCGCCGCCGACGGCAAGAAGTTCACGTTCGCCGACGACCCGAAGACCGTCCAGTGGGTCGAGGGGATGACGAAGCTCTACAAGGACGGCGCGATGCCGCGCGACTCGATCTCCTCGAACCAGGACCCGTCCACGGTCTACGGCCAGGGCAAGCTGGTGTACGGCGCGTCGAACCCGAACTACCTGCGGTTCATCGAGCAGAACAACCCGACCGTCTACAAGAAGACCGGCGTGGCCCGCTACATGCTGGACAGCCTCGGCCACACGGTCGGCGCCCCGCAGTACATCGGCGTCGCCTCCACCAGCAAGCACGCGGCGACCGCGCTGGCCTTCGCGCAGTTCCTGACGAACGCGCAGAACCAGCTCACCTGGGCGAAGGACCCGAACGTCGTCATCTTCCCCTCGACGACCGCCTCCCTGGACGACCCGTTCTTCCAGTCGGTCAAGGGTGACGACCCCTTCGCGGACGCCCGCAAGATCGTCGCCAGCGACCGCAAGACCGCCACGGCCGACGAAGTCGCCCTCACCCCGGGCGAGTTGAACGCGGCGACCGCTCAGGTGCAGCTCGCGATGCAGGGCAAGAAGAGCGCCCAGGACGCCCTGAACGACGCACAGAAGAAGATGAACGAGCTGATCGCGCAGGGCAGTTGAGCATGGCGTCCAAGACCCTGACCCCGGTGCCCGTCGCGGCACCGGGCCGTCCGGCCCCCGAACAGCCCTCCGGCGTACGGCGGTTGCTGCGCCGGATCAAGCCCGGCCCCACCGCCGAGGCGGGCGGCGCCGCACTGTACCGCCGCTGGTGGCTGCCGTGGCTGTGGATGTCCCCGGCGATCGTCGGCGTCACCGTGTTCGGCGTGTACCCGTTCCTGAACACGCTGCTGCTGTCCTTCACGGACGCCAAGCCCCTCGGCGGCGCGGCGAACTTCGTGGGCCTGGACAACTACACGCGGATGCTGGACGACCCGGACTTCTGGCTCGCCACCCGCAACAGCCTGCTGTACGCGGTCGTCGTCGTGCCGCTGATGGTGCTGCTGCCGCTGATGCTGGCCGTCCTGGTGGAGAAGAACCTCCCCGGCATCGGCTTCTTCCGGTCCGCGTTCTACACCCCGGTCCTCGCCTCCAGCGTGGTCGTCGGCCTGAGCTGGCAGTGGCTGCTGTCCGATCAGGGCCTGGTGAACACGTGGCTGGAGAAGGGCCACCTCATCAAGTCGGCGATCCCGTTCCTGTCCGACTCGTGGCTGATCCTGTTCTCCGCGATGGGCCTGACGATCTGGAAGGGCCTCGGCTGGTACATGATCTTCTACCTGGCCGCGCTCGGGAACGTGCCGAAGGAGCTCCACGAAGCGGCCTCCGTGGACGGCGCGGGCGCGATCCGCCGGTTCTGGAACGTCACCGTGCCGGGCGTACGCACCTCGATGATGCTCGTCGGCACGCTCACCGGCATCGGCTCGCTGCGGGTGTTCACCGAGATCTACATGCTCGGCGGCTCGACCGGCGGTCCCGGCGGCGCCGACCGCACGCTCCCCTTCTACATCCGGGACGTCGCCCTCGACCCGCTCACCGGCAACGCCGGGTACGGGTCGGCCGTCAGCGTCGCCCTGTTCGTACTGACCCTGGGCCTCACGCTGCTGTCGCAGCGCCTGACGAAGGAGGACGAGTCATGACGACGGCCGTCGAGAAGCGCAGGCGCTTCATGCCGCGCTGGCGCGACTACGGCCGCCCGCGCGAACTCATCGTCCGCTACCTGCTGTTGCTGTTCGTCCTCGGCATCACCATCGGCCCCCTCGTGTGGCAGTTGCTGTCGTCCCTGAAGGGCGCGGGCGAGGACGTCTTCGGCGCGGGCGCCTCCCTCATCCCCCGGCATCCGACGCTCAACGCCTACAAGGAGGTCTTCGACCAGGTCCCCGTGTGGACGTACATCCGCAACAGCCTGATCATCGTGGTCCTGTCGGTCGGCAGCCAGCTCCTGTTCTCCACCCTCGCCGGCTACATGCTCTCCAAGCCGGGCTGGAAGGGCAGCAAGCTGGTGTGGATCCTGCTGATGGCGTCCATGATGTTCCCGTTCGAGTCCATCATGGTGTCGCTGTTCCTCAGCATCCGCGACCTCGGGCTCATCGACAACCTCGTCGGCGTCTGGCTGCCCGGGTTCGTCGGCGCGATCAACGTCCTCATCATGCGCGCCGCGTTCCTCGCGGTGCCGCGCGAGATCGAGGACGCGGCGATGCTGGACGGCGCGGGCGAGTGGAAGCGGTTCCGGCACCTGTACCTGCCGTCCGCGTACGGCGCGATCCTCGTCGTCACCATCAACACGTTCATCAGCGCCTGGGACGACTTCCTGTGGCCGTTGATCGTGCTGCGCACCGAGGACCACTTCACGCTGACGCTCGGTCTGTCCCGGCTCCAGTCCTCGTCGTTCGGGTACGACCAGCGGCTGGTGATGGCGGGGTCCGTGATCTCCGTGGTCCCGGTGCTGGTGCTGTTCGTCATCACCCAGCGCTGGTTCTACAAGGGGGTCTCGTCGGGGGCGGTCAAGCTCTGACCCTCAGGGTCAGGGGCACGGCCGCCAGCGCGTGCCGGGCCGACTCCCCGACCCTCACCTCGATCTCGTCCGGTACGAACGCCTCCAGGTCGGCGCCGATCAGCTTCAGCTGGTCGGCGCCGAGGTGCATCGAGACGGTGCGGGTCTCGCCGGGGGCCAGGTCCACGCCCTGGAACGCACGGAGTTCGAGGGTGCGCGGCCAGACGGGGGTGCGTACGGGGCGGATGTAGAGCTGGGCCACCGAACGGCCCTGCCTGGCACCGGTGTTGGTGACGTCCACGTCGATGGTGTCGGCGGTGTCGCCGTTGCGCCTCGGGGGGCCGTACGCGAACGTCGTGTACGCCAGTCCGTGGCCGAAGGCGTACAGCGGGTCCGCCTCCTCGTCGACGTATCTGCCGTACTCCGTCTCCTTGTGGTTGTAGTAGACCGGGAGTTGGGCCGCCGAGCGGGGGACCGAGACCGGGAGGCGGCCTCGGGGTCCGGTGTGGCCCAGGAGGACTTCGGCGATGGCGTCGCCTCCCCAGGGGCCGGGGTACCAGGCGGTGAGGACGGCGCCGGCTCTGTCCGCTTCCGGTACCGCGTGGGGGCGGCCCTGGATCAGGACCACTGCCGTGGGGGTGCCGGTGGCGATCACCGCGTCCAGCAGGGCGTGTTGGGCCGGGCCGAGGCGGAGCGTCGCGAGGTCGGCTCCCTCTCCGCACGTCATGTCGTCCCTCGTGGACAGGGCCGCGCCGTTCGCGTCGAACTCCGTGTCCTGGGTACGGGCGCTACTGCCGCCCAGGACGAGGACGGCGAGGTCGGCGGCGGCTGCCGTGGCCACCGCCTCGGGGATGTGCTGTCTGTCGTCGCCGGTCAGGGCGCAGCCCCGTGCGTGGCGGATGTCCGTGGTGGGCGGGGTCAGTCTGCGGAGGGCGTCCAGGACTGTGGCGCCCTCGCGTTGGGGGGCCGTGTAATCGCCGAGTTGGTGGGTCGTGGTCGCCGCGTGGGGGCCGATGACCGCGATCCTGCGGGTGGCCGGCGGTACCGGGAGGACGTCGTCGTTGCACAGGAGGGTGATCGAGGCCCGGGCCAACTCCGTGCTGAGGTCCCGGCCTTCGGGGAGGGGGTTCCTCCTCGTGTACGGGTTCTCGAAGAGGCCCAGGCGGAACTTCAGGGTCAACACCCTTGCCACGGCGCGGTCCAGGGTGGCCTCGGTGACCAGTCCCCGTTCCACCGCCTCCTCCAGGTGCGTGAAGCCCTCGTCCCAAAGGCTCATGTCCACACCGGCGTTGAGGGCGAGGGCCCCTGCGGTGAGTTTGTCGCCGGTGATGCGGGCGAGGCGGTCCACGGCCAGGCCGTCCGCCATGACGAGGCCGTCGAATCCCCACGCCTCCCGCAACAGGCCGGTGAGCAGAGGTCTGTTGCCGGTGCAGGGGAGGCCGTTCACCTCGTTGTACGCGGACATCACCGCCGCCGCGCCCGCGTCGACGCCCGCTCGTGCCGCCGGCAGGTGGATCTCGTGGAGTTCCCTCGGGCCCAGCTCTGTCTCGGCGGAGTTCCTGCCGCCCGTCGTGGCGCCCTGGCCTGCGAAGTGCTTGAGGACTACGGGGGCTCGGTCCGCCGCGAAGTGTTCTGCCGGGGTGCCCTGCATTCCGTGGACCAGCGCTTCGGTGAGGCGGGCCGCCAGGTGGGGGTCCTCGCCGAAGCACTCCTCCGTGCGGCCCCATCTCGGGTCCCTGGCGATGTCCAGCGCCGACACCAAGGCCACGTGGCCGCCCCTCGCCCGGAGTTCGGCCGCCGCGTGCGCCGCGGCTCGCTCGTACAACTCCGGGTCCCAGGTGGCTCCTACGCCCAGGTTCACCGGGAAGACCGTACCGTCCAGGGCCATATGGCCGTGGGGGACCTCCTCGACGAACAGCGCGGGGATACCCAGCCGGCTCTTCGCGAGGACATGCCGCTGCACCCGGTCCGCCAAGTCCGCGCTGGTCCTCGCGTCCGGGCCGTTGCCGTGGGTCACGCCCGACCAGGGGTCCGCCCGCATCAGCCCGTACAGCGCGCCCAGCCCTTGCCAGCGGGTGGTCTCTTCGTCCAGTGCCTCCGTGAGGGCGAACTCCCCGGCGGGGGTCCGGGTGTAGGCGTGCCAGCCGTACATCCGCTGGTTGAGCTGCCCGACTTTCTCTCTCAGGGTCATACGGGAGAGAAGGTCGGCCACTCGGGAGGGGGTGGGGGCGGTGGGGTCCTGGTAGAGGGGGGTGGGCATGGGGGTCCTTCGGATGGGTGAGGGTTTGGGGGGCGGTGCGGGGCGGATGGGGTGGCGGGCGTGCGTGGTTCGGTCGGTGGGGTGGGTTCGGCTGTTCTCGTGCGTCGTCCGGCGGCCCCCTGTTCTTCGTGGCTGGGCCGCCGGGTTCGTACGCCGGTCAGCGAGCCGCCGCGATCCGCGCCAGCGCCACCGCACCGGCCGAGCCGTCCACCACCGGGGAGATCGTGAGGCCGAGGGGGGTGAGGTGTTCGGTGAGTGGTGCGAGGAGGGGACCGTCGGGGGCGAGCAGGCCGCCGGTCACGACCAGGGGTTCACCGGGTCGGGGAGAGAGCGCGGCGACCGTCTCGACCAGCGCGGCAGCAGCTTCCTGAAGGATCTGCCGGGCTACCTCGTCCCCTTCGTCGGCGGCCCGGGTGACCAAGGGCGCGTGCGCGGCCAGGTCCGTGGGTCGGCGTTCCATGGCTGCGGGGAGGAGATGAGCACGGTACGCGGCTCGCTGAGCCAGGCCCCAGCGGTACGGGTCCGGCGCGGGCGTTCCTGCCGGGTGCTCGGCGGCGTCGTCCACACCGCCGCGGCTGCGGGACGGCGACTGCGCACCGGCGATCCGCTCCTCCGACGCGGGAACATCGCGCCGCGCGCCCACTGCCTCGCGGCTCGCCCCCTGCCCATGCCGCTCACCCGCAGCTCCCACCGGTCCCGGCGGGAGAGTGCTCTCTTCTTGAACGCCAGGCAGCGACAGACTCCGCGCAGCACCCGGCCCCTGCCCACTCGCCTCCTCCGAGCCTGCCTCTCCGACTCGCCGCCCCGGCTCAGCCCCCTCCGACGCCGAACCGGCGTCCCCCGCCCCCGACACCTGCACACCGGGCCCGGGCGGCACGCCCGTCTCACCCGCTGACGGCAGCACCACACCCACTCCCGCGTCCGCCGACGGCACCTGCCCCCATTCCCTCGGCGGCAACACTCCCTCCGGAACACCGAGTGCCCGGCCGACCGCCGCCACCAGCGACGTCGGGCGGCCCCGGCCGTCCGCTGCTCTCAGCGCCGCGCGTACCGCCCTCCGGCCGATCCAGAAGCCGCTGCCGTCGTCGCCGAGGAGCCAGCCGTCTCCGCCGGAGGTCGCCACGAGGACGCGGTCCTGGACACGGGCCGCGACCGAGCCGGTACCCGCGATCAGGGCGAGACCGGCGGCAGGGTGGCCTGGTGCCCCGGCGAACGCTGCCTCGATGTCGCTGTGGATGGTGATCGTGGGGAGGGGGACGCCAAGGCGTTCGAGCGCGGCGGTGAGGGCGGCGCGAGCACGGAGCCGACCGGGTTCCTCGTCCGCACCGCTCCCGTCTACCGCCGTCCCGTCGGACTTCCCCAGCGCACCGCTCCCACCCGCCGACGTCCCGCCGGACTCCCCCACCACGTCGTTCCCACCCGCCGACGTCCCGCCGGACTCCCCTCCTGTGCCCTTCCCGCACCCCGACGCCCCGCCGAGTTCCCCCTCCACGCCACTCTCACTCACCGGCCCCCGGCCCTCACCCCCCGCCCGCACACTCGCCGCCCCCGCGAACCCACCCGCCACCGCGACCAACCTCCCCGGCGCAACCCCCCGCACCGCCTCCCCGATCGCCTCCACCAGATGCTCGGTGACCACCGAGACCGGCACGGTCAGCGCGTTGCCGGGGCCGGAGACGCCTTCCCCGAGGACACGCCCGTCCGACGCGTCCGCCAGGACCGCGCGCGTACGCGTACCCCCCGCGTCGACGCCAAGGACGTACGCAGGGCCGTCACAGACCAAGGTTTGGTTCAAATCACTATTCATCGGTACCCATGGTGGTTGATACATTCGCCGCAGACAAGGTCCGAAGTGGATCCGCGACCCGAGGAGAACGCCATCAGCACGCCCCCGCCCGCTCCGGAACTCCGCTTCGGCGTCAACTACACCCCACGCCGGGGCTGGTTCCACGCCTGGCACGACTTCGACGCGCAGAACACCCGCGAGGACCTCGCCCAGATCGCCGCGCTGGGCCTGGACCACGTCCGCGTCTTCCACCTGTGGCCCCTCCTCCAGCCGAACCGCACGTACATCCGCCCGGCGGCAGTGGACCAGCTGGTCCGCCTGGTGGACCTCGCGGCGGAAGTGGACCTCGACGTCATGGTGGACGGCGTACAGGGCCACCTGTCGAGCTTCGACTTCTACCCGGAGTGGACCCGCAGCTGGCACCACCGCAACGTCTTCACCGACCCGGAGGCGATCGAGGCCCAGGCGAACCTCCTGCGCACCCTCGGCAAGGCCCTGGCCGACCGCCCCAACCTCATCGGCCTCCAGCTCGGCAACGAACTGAACAACCTGGTCGAGCACAACCCGGTCACGGCGACCGAGGTCGACCACTACCTCGACACCCTCCTCACGGCATCCCGCGAGGGCCTGGGCCCGGCCGGCCTGGTCACGCACTCCGCGTACGACGCGGCCTGGTACGGCGACGACCACCCGTTCACCCCGGAGGCGTCCGCCCGCAAGGGCGACCTGACGACGGTCCACCCCTGGGTCTTCTCCGGCGACTGCGCCCGCCGCTACGGCCCGCGCTCCCCCCAGGTCCACCACTTGGCGGAGTACGGCACAGAACTGGCCAAGGCGTACGCGACGGACCCCGCCCGCAAGGTCTGGGTCCAGGAGACCGGCGCCCCCGAACCCCACATCCCCGCCCCGGACGCCCCCCTCTTCGCCCGCGAAACCCTCCTCAACGCGGCAAGCTGCGCGAACCTCTGGGGAGTGACGTGGTGGTGCTCCCACGACGTGGACCGCAGCCTGGCGGACTACCCCGAACTGGAATACACCCTGGGCCTGTTCGACTCGAAGGGCACCCCGAAACCGATCGCGGAGGCGATCGAGGAAACCATCACAGAACTCCGCACGCTCCCCCTGGCACCTTCGCCGCGCACCACGGCCCTGGTCCTGGACTGCACCCCGTCCACCCGCTCGACATCGGGTCCGGGAGGCGCGTTCTTCGAGACGTGGATGAACATGCGCGCAGAAGGCGCCCGCCCGGCGGTGGTCCTGGCCGAACGCGCCGGTGACCTCACTTACTTGGCGGCGCGAGGCATCACGGAACTGATCAGTCCCGAGTAAGCGGCTGCCGCCCAGGGGCGCGGGGCTGTGTCATTGCGCGGCTACCGCGCCCCCACCACAACCTCCGCCACAGCCCGAAGATTCACCCTCCCCCGCCCGTAGGACAGCACAGCCCCCTCATCCCCCACCCCGGGCAACCCGGTAGCGACAGAAACCGCGTCCGGTCGAGCAGCCAGCAGAGCCCCCCGCACCCACTCCTGCCAGGGATGCAGCTCCGCATCACAAGCGGCGACCACCAAGGCCCTGCCCTCAGCCGCCTTCAACGCTTCCGCCACCACCGCTTCCCCGTCCTCAGGTTCCCCAGCGACCACCACCCCATCGGCAGAAGGATCGACCTCCCGCACCGCACTCACCAGACTCTCCCCACCCCAGTTCAACGCGGGATGAGGCCGAGGAAACAGATCCACGACATACGCCCCCAGCACCGAAGAGACCAACTCCCCCTTCCGCACGGCCCGTCGAGCAGCCGCCATCCCCGCATCCCATGTGGCAATCTCCCCCGGCACAACAGGCACCCCGTACCGCGAAACAAGCCTCTGCACCCGCGACGACGCCTCGAAGACCCGCTCTTCACTGAGCGACCCGTCGACAAGCGCCCCCAGAACGGCATCTCGGCAAGCAAGGGTCGTCGCCAACTCCGGCACGGCAACGATGACTTGGTCAGCACCGGCAGCAAGCGCGAGCCGGGCCCCCGCAGCCTCCCCGTACTGGTCGGCGATGGCCTTCATCTCCAGCGCGTCACTGACCAGCACCCCCTCGAACCCGAGCTCCCCCCGCAGCAACTCCCCGAGCACATAAGGACTCAGCGTCGCAGGCAGCGCGGCGTCCAGCGCGGGGAACACGACATGCGCACTCATCAGCATCGGCACCCCCGCCTCGATGGCGGCCCGGAACGGCGCGAGGTCCAACTCTTCGTAGGCCCGAGGATCGACGGCAAGTTCATAGTGGCTGTCGGTGACGGTCCCTCCGTGCCCAGGAAAGTGCTTCGCACAGGAAGCCACCCCCCGAGCCTCGGTCGCCGAGATCCAGGCCCGCAGATGCCGGGAGACCAGCTCGGGATCGCCCCCGAAGGCCCGCGTACGGACGATGGGGTTCTCCCCGCGATGCTGGAGGTCGGCGACGGGCGCGTACGACGCGCTGATCCCGAGACTCGCGAGGTGCGCGGCGAGCGCGTCCGCGCAGTCGGCGGTGAGCGAGGGATCGTCGACGACGCCGAGGGCGTAGTTCCCGGGCACCTCGGGCGCCCCGGCGGTGACGAGGTGCCCGATCCCCCCGCCTTCATTGTCGATGCCGATCAGCAGATCGCCCCGCAGCGCGCGCAGCGCGGACGTCAGCGCCCGCACCTGATCGGCGTCCCGGATGTTGCGGGTGAACAGGATGACCCCGCCGAGCCCGCGCTCGATCAGCTTCTTGAGGTCGTCGGGCACGGTGGCCGTACCGGCGAATCCGGCGACGAGGCAGCGATGGGCGGCCTCGTCGAGGGCGGCGGGGAGAGCGGGGCTCGCAAGAGAGTTCACCCCCGGAATCCTCTGGCTCACAGAACCGAAAGTCAACAGAGGACCGGATTTACTCATTCATACGGCGGCTCTCCCCCGCACAGACTCTCCCGCGCACAGAAAGGGGGCCTCCCCGCAGACCGGCCGGAGAGGCCCCCTCACTTCACCTCACGCGCCTACTGAGCCGCGCCCTTCTTCTTCGACCGGTTCGCGAAGAACACCGCGCCCGCCCCGATCACGACGACGGCGGCAGCGCCGCCCGCGATCGGCCCGACCGGCGTGCTCGCCCCGGTCTCGGCCAGCGGCGGCGTCGACTCGCTCGGCGACGGCGTCGGGGTCGGCGTGGTCGGCGGCGGCGTGGTCATCGGCGGCACGTCCGGCGTGGTCGGCGGCGTCTCCGAGACCGGCGTGGTCGGCGGCGCGGCCGGCGGAGTCGTCTCCGTGGCGGGCGGCGGCGTGGTCTCGCCGGCCGGCGGCGTGGCGGGAGGCGTACTCGGCGGCGTGCTCGGCTCCGACGGCGGCGTCGACGGCGTGCACTCCTTGTCGCCGCCGTTCCACGCGGCTATCAGGTGGTTCGGCGTGACGACGTTCCCGGGCTGGTAGGGCGCGGGGCCGTGGCCCTCGCCGGTGCCGCCGTCGTACGTGACGTCGTCGCCGTAGAGGTCGATCTGGCCGTAGCAGTCCGGCGTCTCGACGTTCAGCTTCTGCCAGGTGCGGCCGGAGTCGTCCTTGCCGGCGACGTCGTCCTTGCCGAGGTAGACGGTGGCCTTCTGGACGAGGGTCTGCTTGCCGGACGTCGGCCAGCTCGGGCCTTCCGTCGTGTACTTGGCGAGCGAGACGGGGTACTTGCAGTCCGCGCCGACCTGCTGGTCGGGCGCGAGCCGGACCTCGACCTTGTCGAGACCGGAGTTCCAGGTGCGGAAACCGCCGGTGGAGGTCCAGTCGCCGCCTTCGAGGCGGTACTGGATGGTGGCGGAGGAGCAGCCGGCGCCGGTCGTGGCGGCTGCCGGAGTGGCCGCGAGGAGGAGGGGCGCGGCGGAGGCTGCGAAGGCGGTCGCTGCGAGCAGCGCCAGGCTTCTGGAGTACTGCGTACGGGACAAGTTGAGCCTCTGTGCAGTCGTCGTGTGGGAGGTGACTCTCGATGCGAGTGCTCGACGCAGGCGGTGACGTCCGCGGACATGCGGGGAGGGGGTACTCGCAAGGCCCCACCCGCTGCTACGAGCGCGGTGAGGTTGGTTGAATAATGATTCACCTGAACAACTTCAGTCAATTCAGCACCGGTTTCCCCCACGTAAAATGGGTGCCAACCCTCAGCCGCCAACTCCCCCGGCCGCACGGGGGATTTGACGTGCCTCGTCAGCTCACGGCGGGCAACCCCGGCCCGGCGCACCGGACATCGGCCGGGGGCACGTCCCCGTCGAGGAGGTACGCGGCCACGGTCCCGTCGACGCACGCGTTGCCCCGGCTCGCGAACACGCCGTGCGAGTAGTCGTCGTCGAGGGTGACGATACGCGAGCCCGGCAGGAGGCGGCGCAGCGCATGGGCGCCCTCGGCGGGGGTGACCGGGTCGTGCGCGGAGGCGACGAGGAGCAGCGGCGGTGCATCGGGGCTGCCGAGCGGTGTGCGGTGTGCGGGGCGGTGGTGCCAGTACGCGCAGGCCGCCGCTTCCATGCCGGTGAGGACGGGGGCGGGGGCGAGGCGGTGCAGGTGGTGCCGGTCGGCGAGGATTCGTGCGGGGGTGGGGGCGGGTCCGTCGGCGCACTTCACGATGCGGTTGGCGGCTTCGTAGGTGCGTGACGCGGGGCTGTCGAAGGGGGCGGGGAGGCGGAGGCCGTCGGTGGAGCCGTCGCGGAGGTAGGCGCGGAGGCCGTCGGCGAGGGGGGTCCAGCGTTCGGTGCGGCCGAGGGCGCGGTAGACGACGCGGTCGAAGTCGGCGGGACCGAGGGCGAGCCGGGCGGAACCCTCAGCACCGCCGGCACCCCCGGCACCCCCGGCACCCCCGGCACCCCCGGCACCCCCGGCACCCCCGGCATCAGCGTCGGTCCGCCCTTCGGAGTCAGCGCGCCCGCCCGAGCCGGAGGCCCCGGCGCCGTTCGCCCCGCCAGGCCCGTACCCCTCGAACCCTTCCCGCACCCGCAGATACGCCCGCCGGACCTCCTCCGCCGTATCCCCCAGCCCGAACCGTTCGTCATGCGTCGCGGCCCACCCGAAGAACGTCTCCCGCTGCCGCAGCAGCGCCCGTGCCTGGAGGACGTCGAAGTCGTACCAGTCCCCCGGCCCGACCACGCTGTCCAGCACCATCCGCCCGGTCCGCGCGGGGAACAGCGCGGTGTACGCGGCGCCCAGGTAACTCCCGTACGACACCCCGAGGAAGTTCGTCACCGGCTCGCCCAGCGCGGAGCGGATCGCGTCCATGTCGTACGCGGTCTCCTCGGTGGAGAGGTACGGCAGGGCGTTGCCGGCGCAGTCGTCGGCGAGGGCCTTCAAGGACGCCAGGTACGCGCGGCCTTCGAGGTCGGGGGCCGGGGTCTCGAACAGGCCGCCCATCTCGCCGCAGTCGGCGGGCGAGCTGTCGCCCACCCCGCGCGGGTCGAAGCCGATGACGTCGTACGCGCGGCGGACGCTCTCGGGGAGCTTGGCCCGCTTGGTGACGGCGTACGGCAGCCCGGAGCCGCCGGGGCCGCCGGGGTTGACGAGCAGGATTCCCCGGCGCTTTCCCGAGGCGGGGACGCGGGAAACGGCTATGTCGATACGGGGACCGTCGGGGCGGTGGTGGTCGAGGGGCACGCTCAGGTGTCCGCACTCGACGCGGTCGGGCGCGGGCGGCGCGGGGACGGAGTCGGGGCAGGGACCGAAGCGCGGCGGCTCGGCGGCGGACGCGGACGGGAGCGGCAGGTGCAGGAGCGCGGTGGCGGCGAGGAGCGCCACGCAGCGCGGCAGGAAGGTCAAGGGATTCCCTTCGGTTGACCATGGACAGCCAGATGACAATGAAAATGATTATCGATAACGTGTCCACATCACAACCGGGGCCGCCTTCCGCGAAGGCGCGCTCCGGCCTGCGCCGAGAACTCAACTCCTGTCCCTGAAAGGGGAGTCGTGGCTCATCTGTTGGTGGTCGAGAGCTGGGTCGGTTCGATGAGCAGACTGCTGCCGAGGGCGATCCGCGAGAGCGGGCACACGTTCACGTTCCTCACCCGTGATCTGCACCACTACCTGCGCTCGGCGCCCGAGGGCACGGCACACCCGCTGCTCGGAGCGAGCAATGTCGTCACCGCCGACACGAACGACACGGACACCCTGCTGCCCCGAGTGGCCGAGCTGCACGGCGTGTTCGGCTTCGACGGCGTCATCACGTCCTGCGACTACTACCTCCCGACGGTCGCCCGCATCGCCGCCCGTCTGGACCTCCCGGGCCCGGGCGCGGAGGCCGTGGAGAACGCGTGCCGCAAGGACGCCACCCGCCGCGTCCTCACCGAGGCGGGAGTCCCCGGCCCGCGTTTCGCCGTCCGCACCGAGTGGTCCGAACTCGCCGACGCGGCACGGGAGATCGGCTACCCGCTGGTCGTGAAGCCGGTCGACCTGTGCGCCGGGATGTTCGTACGACGTGTCGACGACGAGGCCCAACTCGCGGACGCCTTCCGCGCGTTGACGGCGTTCCCGGTCAACGCCCGTGGCCAGCGGCGCGATCCGGCCGTCCTTCTCGAAGAGCTGCTGGACGGCCCCGAGGTGAGCGTGGAGACGGTGTCGCACGCGGGCGCGGTCCACGTGATCGGCGTGACGGACAAGAGCATCGGCGGGGAACCGGCGTTCATCGAGACGGGCCACATGTTCCCGGCCGCCCTCTCCCCGGCGGACACCGAGGCCGCCGAGCACACCGCGCTGGCCGCCCTGAAGGCGCTGGGCCTGGTGGCCGGCGTCGTCGCGCACACCGAGGTCAAGCTCACCTCGTCCGGCCCCCGCATCGTCGAGGTGAACCCGCGTCCGGCGGGCAACCGCATCACCGAACTGGTCCGCCACGTCACCGGAATCGACCTCGCCGCAGCCTTCGTGGACGTCGCCCTCGGCCTCGCCCCCGACCTGGCCCGCAAGGACACCGGCCTGGCCAGCGCGGCGATCGGCTTCGTCGTCCCCGACGCCTCGGGCACTCTCGAAGCCCTGGACGGCACCGGCCTCCCCGCCGACCTCCTGGAACTCCAACTCGCCGAGCCGGGACGGCAGGTGAAGGCGGCCGGCAGCAACAACGAGTACCTCGGCCACGTCATGGCGGGCGACCCGGACGGCCTCGGCGCCCGCGACCGCGTCGAGTCGGCGCTGTCGACGCTGCGCGCCGGGCTGGTGATCCGGTGACCGCCCTGACGGAGACCTCCTTCGACGCGCTCCTGCACCAGGCCCTCGACGGCACCCTCGGCCCCGACCCGGCGGCCGTACGCGTCGCCGTCGCCTTCCGCACCCAGCAGGCCGTACGGCACGACGGGCGCGGCACCGGCTACCGCAACGAGGTGCTGAGCCTGCGCATCGGCGAGGCGGTCGGGTCCTGCGCGGTCGAACCCGGCGCGCTCCCCGAGGAGGCGCTGGACGACTGTGTCGGCGCCGACGTCGCCCAGCTGCTCCAACACCCCTTGCTCCCGGTGCGCGTCGCCGCGCTCGACGCCTACCTCATGCACGCCGTCCCGCACGGCGGCGAGCCGGTCGCGCTGCCCGCCGGGACGTCCCTGGAGAAGTCGCGGGTGCGCGCACGAGCCGTCGTCGAGCTGCTCGATGTGCCCGAGGGGTCGACGGTCCTGGTCGTCGGGGTCGTCAACTCCCTGCTGGAGGCGCTGCGTTCGCGCGGGCTGCGGTACGTGGCGTGCGATCTGAAGGGAGGTACGACGGAGTGGGGCGAGCCGGTCGCGGTCGACGCGCTCGCGGCCGTGGACGGGTGTGACGCGCTGCTGGTGTCCGGGATGACGCTGGGCAACGGCACGTTCGACGCGCTGCGGGAGCGGGCCGGCGGGCGTCCGCTCGTGATGTTCGCCCAGACCGGCAGCGCGGTCCTGCCGCACTTCCTCGGGTACGGGGTGAGCGCGGTGTGCGCGGAGCCGTACCCGTTCTTCTGGCTGGACGGCGGTCCCGGGACCGTCCACCGCTACCGTGCCGGAGGCGTGCGATGACCACGACCGCCGAACGCGCCGTCGCCCGGCCGGAGTTGCTCGAACTCCTCGGCCGGACGCCCGTCGTGCGGATCACCGCCGGACTGCCCGGACCGCAGCCGGGTTTCTGGGCGAAGCTGGAGGGTCTCGCGGCCGGTGGGATGAAGGCGCGGGCGGCCGTGTCGATGCTGCTCGGGGCCCGGGAGCGGGGTGAACTCCGTCCGGGCGCACCGGTGGTCGAGTCCACCTCGGGCACGCTCGGCATCGGGCTCGCGTTCGCCGGGCAGGCGCTCGGGCATCCGGTGGTCCTCGTCGGGGACAGCGAACTGGAGCCGTCCATGCGGCAGTTGCTGCGCGCACACGGCGTCCGGCTCGACCTCGTCGACCGTCCGGCGCCGGTCGGCGGCTGGCAGGCGGCCCGACTGGCCCGGCTGCGCGAGCTGGTGACCGTCCTGCCGGACGCGTACTGGCCCGACCAGTACAACAACCCCGACAACACGGCCGGTTACGCCTCCCTGGCCGCCGAACTCGCCGCCCAGCTCGACCACTTGGACATCCTGGTGTGCAGCGTCGGCACGGGCGGGCACAGCGCCGGTGTGATCGGGCCGCTGCGCCGTCACTGGCCGGAGCTGCGCCTGATCGGCGTGGACTCGACGGGTTCCACGATCTTCGGCCAGCCCGCCCGGCCCCGCCTGATGCGCGGCCTCGGCAGCAGCATCCACCCGCGCAACGTCGCCTACGACGCCTTCGACGAGGTCCACTGGATCGGCCCCGCCGAGGCCGTGGACGCCTGCCGCAGGCTGGCCCGGGAGAGCTTCGTCAGCGGCGGCTGGAGCACGGGCGCGGTCGCGCGCGTCGCCGCCTGGGCGGCCCGCGTCCACCCGGGCGCGGTCGTCGCGACCGTCTTCCCCGACGGCCCGCACCGCTACCTGAACTCCGTCTTCGACGACGACTTCACCGCCGCGCACGGCCTCTCCCCCGCAACGGCGGCCACCCGCCCGGTCGAGATCCCGCACCCCAGCGCCGCCGAGGCCACCGGCTGGGCCCGCTGCACCCGCGTCACCGACCCCCTCCCGGAAAGGACCCCGTGAAGGCCACCCTGCGCACCGTCCGCCTCGACCTCACCGAGCCGCTGCGCATCTCCCGCTCCACCATGTCCGCCCGCGACGCCGTCTGGCTCACGATCGAGGACCCCGACGGCACCCGGGGCCACGGCGAGGCCGTCAGCAGCGTGTACTACGACCTGGACGCCGAGACCCTGAACCGGCACCTGTCGTCTGTCGACCTGAACCGCTACCCGGACCCCGAAACGGCGCTGTACGACGGCGAGTTGACCGGCGCCGACACGCCCCCGGCCGTCACGGCGGCCGTCGAGTCGGCGCTCCTCGACCTCGTCGGCAAGCGGGCCGGGAAGCCGGTGCACGCCCTGCTGGGCTCCCTCGCCACGCCGGTCGCGGCGACCGCGCGGACCATCGGCATCACCTCGCTCGCGAAGGCCGCCGCCGCGGCGCGGAGACTCTCGGCCTGCGGTTTCCGTGTCATCAAGGTCAAGGCCGGTGCGGCCGAGGAGGCCGTGGAGCGCGTCCGCGTCATCCACGACGCGGCGCCCGATGCGCGGCTCCTGCTCGACCCCAACGGGGCCTGGAGCATGGCGGAGGCGCGTCGACTGCTCCCCCGGTTCGCCGAACTCGGCGTCGAGGCCGTGGAACAGCCGGTGGCGCCCGGCGATCCCGAGGGGCTCGCGGCGCTTGCCGCTGAATCGCCGGTGCCGGTGATCGCCGACGAGGACGCCGTACGGATCGAGGACGTACGCCGTCTCGCCGGGCGCGTACAGGGTGTCAACGTCAAGCTCGCCAAGTGCGGCGGCGTCCGCAACGCCCTGCGCATCGCGGAGTTGATCGAGGGCAGCGGGACCTCGCTGATGCTGGGGTGCCTGACCGCGAGCAGTCTCGGGATCGCGCCCGCCGTCCATCTCGCCGACCGGGCGCGGTGGGTGGACCTGGACGGGCATCTGCTGCTCGCGCGCGATCCGTGGTCGGGGATCGGGGGCGACGACGGGTACGTGCGGACGAGCGGGCTGCCGGGGCTCGGGGTGCGGTTCGGGGGTGTGTCGCGTGCGCACGTGGCGTGAGATGCGGCAATTCCCGCTCGCCGTACAGCTGTTGCTGGTCAACCAGTTCGGCGTCAACACCGGTTTCTATCTGCTGATCCCCTATCTCGCGACGCACCTCGGAGAGAACCTGGGGCTGTCGGCCGCCGTGGTCGGGGTCGTCCTCGGGGTGCGGAACCTCAGTCAGCAGGGGCTGTTCATCATCGGCGGGTCCGCGTCCGACCGGCTCGGGGCGCGCGGGGTCATCATCGCCGGGTGCGCGCTGCGGACCGTCGGGTTCGCGCTGTTCGCGCTCGGGGACAGCCTGGTGGTGCTGCTGGCCGCGTCGGTGCTGAGCGGGTTCGCGGGGGCGTTGTTCAACCCGGCCGTGCGGGCGTACGTCTCGCAGGAGTCGGGGGAGCGCAAGGCGGAGGCGTTCGCGCTGTTCAACGTGTTCGCGACGGCCGGGGCGCTGGTCGGGCCGCTGCTGGGAAGTGCGCTGCTGCTGGTGGACTTCCGGACGTCGGCGCTGACCGCCGCCGCGATCTTCGCGGTCCTGACGGTCGCCCAGGCGCTCGTACTGCCGGCCCGTGAGGTCGCGCCGAGCAAGAGCACTGTCCTCGGGGACTGGCGCGAGGTGCTGGGCCAACGTGCCTTCCTGGCTTTCGCGTTGGCGATGGTCGGCATGTTCACCCTGGAGAACCAGCTCTACCTTCTCCTCCCCGACGGTGCACGCCGGGCGACCGGCTGGGACGGGGCCGCCGGGATCGTCTTCCTCGTCGGCACCCTCGCCAACCTCGCGCTGCAACTGCGGATCACCGCCGCTCTCAAGGAGCGGGGGAACAGGGCGCGTTGGATCGCCGTCGGGCTCGGTGTGATGGCCGTCGGCTTCCTGCCGCCGGCCGTCGTCGCCGGGGTCTCCGACGGACCGACGGCCTTGCGGGTGCTGCCCGTTCTCGTCGGGGCGCTGCTGCTGTACCTCGGTGTGATGGTCGCCCAGCCGTTCGTCATGGAGCTCATCCCCCGGTTCGGCAGGCCCGAGTTGACCGGCACGTACTTCGGGATCTTCTACGTCGTGTCCGGTATCGCGGCGGCCGTCGGCAACGCGGTCGTCGGATGGGCGATGGACACCGGCGAGCGCGGGGACGTGGCCTGGCTGCCGTGGGTGTGCTGCGCGGCGTTCGGGCTGGTGTCGGCGGCGGGGGTGGCGTGGCTGCACCGGCTGGGGTCGCTGCCGTCCGAGGCGCGGGCCGTCGCTGCGGCGGGGGTGTGAGGGTGACGACTGAACCGACTTCCACCGAGCCGACCTCGGCTGAGCCGACTTCCGCTGTGCGCAACCTCCTCACGGACAACCCCGCCCTGTACGAGGCCCGCTTCCCCGACGCCGAGCGGCTCGCCGGGCGCTGGGCCGAGGACTGCCTCCGCCGGTACGACGCCGGTGCGCGCGTCCTCGACCTGGGCTGCGGCACCGGGCGCGACGCCGCGTACCTGCACAGCGCCGGCCGTACCGTCACCGGGGCCGACCTGTCGGAGGCGATGCTGGCGCACGCGCGGGCCGTCCATCCCGGGCCCTCGTACGTCACCGCCGACCTGCACGAATTCGACCTGGGCGCGGGCGAGTTCGACGCGGTGCTCTGCCTGGACAGCGCGTTGCTGTACTGCCACACCGACGACCAACTCGACGCCTGTCTGTGCTCGGTGCGGCGGGCGCTCGCGCCGGGTGGGCTGCTCATCACAGAAATGCGCAACGGGGCGTATTTCCTGGGCCGGACCGACCTGTTGGCCGCACCGAGCATGAACTCCTTTGTCTGGCAGGGGGTTTCGTACCGGTCGACGACCACGCTCACCGTGGACCGCACGGCTCAGCTCCTGCGCCGGACGCGGGTCTGGGAGACCGAGGGCGGCCCGGTCGAACAGCGTTCGGCGTGGCGGCTGTTGTTCCCGCTGGAGCTGCGGCACCGGCTGGGGGCGCACGGGTTCGAGGTGCTGGAGCTGCACGACGGACCCGGGCCGCGTACCGAACCTCCTTGGCGGGAGGGCTCGTTGCCGGGTTCCGCCGCAGATGCCGACCGGCTGCATGTGATCGCTCGTCTCACTACTTCTTCTTGAGGATGTCCGATGCGTTTTTCTTTGGACCGCCGGGGTTTTCTGGCGGCGGGGGCGGCTTCGCTGGGCGCGCTGGCGGTGAGCGGGTGCGGTGACTCCAGCGATGGGGGCGGCGCGTCTCGTGATGGCACGCCCGTGCGCGGGGGCCGGCTGCGGGCCGCCTTCGCGGGCGGCGGTGCGAGCGAGAGCCTCGACCCGCACCTCGCGAACCTCTTCGGTGACGTCGCCCGCGCCAAGGCGCAGTACGACAAGCTCGCCGACTACGGCCCGAACCTCGCGGCCGTACCCCGGCTCGCGGCGAAGTGGGAGCCGAACAGGACCCTCGACCGGTGGCAGGTCACCCTGCGCGAGGCCGAGTTCCACGACGGGAGGCCCGTCACCGCGCAGGACGTGCTGTACAGCTACCGCCGGATCGCCGACCCGGCGAAGGCGTTCCGCGCCAAGGCGTCCCTGGAGCCCATCGACCTCGCCGCGAGCCGGGCGACGGGGACGCGGACGATCGAGTTCGTGCTGAAGCGGCCGACCGCCGAATTCGCCAACGTGCTGGCCGCGTTCGGCGCGTACATCGTGCCCGACAAGGCGACCGACTTCGACCAGAGGCCCGTCGGATCGGGGCCGTTCAGGTTCGTGTCGTTCGCGCCGGGGCGCTCGGCGGTCTTCCGGCGCAACGACACGTACTGGGAGGGCGCCCCGCACCTGGACGAGCTGGAGTTCGTCGTCGCGAACGAGGAATCGGCGCGCGTCAACGCCCTGTTGGGCGGTCAGATCGAGTACGCGCACGAGCTGAACCCGACGACCGCCCGCGCGCACGAGGGGCGCGGTCAGATCGAGATCGTGCGGCTGCGCGGCAGCGCGATGCAGGCGTTCGCGATGAAGACCGACCGGCCGCCGTTCGACGACCCGCGCGTACGGCAGGCGTTCTTCCTCATCGCCGACCGGCAGGAACTCGTGGACGGCGCGCTGTCGGGCGCGGGCGTCGTCGGCAACGACCTGTTCGGCAAGGGATACGAGTACTACGCGGCCGATCTCCCGCAGCGCGCCCAGGACTTGGCGAAGGCGCGGGCGCTGCTGAAGGCGGCCGGTGCCTCGGACCTCAAGGTCACGCTGGACACCTCGGAGGTCGCCGCCGGGTTCACGGAGGCCGCCGGGATCTTCCGCGACCAGGCCAGGAAGGCGGGTGTCACGGTCGAGGTGCGAGTCGGCAGCAAGGACTCGTACTGGAGCGACATCCTCGACTCCGGTGTCCTCGCCTGCTATCGCTCGGGCGCGATGCCGATCGAGGCGCACCTCTCGCAGCGGCTGCTGACCGACTCGACGACCAACGCGACGCACTGGCGGCACAAGGACTTCGACGCGCTGTACCGGCAGGCGCAGTCGACGTCGGACGCGACCGAACGGGCCGCCGTGTACGGGCGGATGCAGCGGCGGCTGTACGCCGAGGGCGGGTTCCTGGTGTGGGGGTTCGCGGACTGGATCATCGGAACGGGCCGCAAGGTCACGGGAGTCGAGAAGGCCGCTCCGGCCAACACGCTGGGCTGGGCGCGGTTCGACAAGGTGTGGCTCGCGTGAGTTTTCTCGGCTCGTTCGTCGTCCGGCGGCTGCTGCTCGGCGTCGTGCAGACCGTGGCCGTGGTGCTGCTGGTCTTCGCGCTCGCCGAGGCGCTGCCGGGCGACGCGGCGGTCGCCCTCGCGGGCGATCAGCCCGACCCCGCTCGGATCGCGGCGATCCGGGAGGCGATGCACCTCGACCAGCCCGCCGGGGAACGGCTGTCGAGCTGGGCGGGCGGACTGCTGCACGGGGATCTGGGCACGTCCCTGGTCTCCGGCCGGCCGGTCTCCCTCTATCTCTCCGACGGCTTCGGGCCGACGCTGCTGCTCGCCTCGCTGACGTTGCTGTTGCTGGTCCCGGCGGGGTTCGGGCTGGGGGTGCTGATGGCCCGTCATGAAGGCGGCTGGATCGACCGGTTGGCCAGTGCGGTGACTCTCGGGGTGTACGCCGTACCGGAGTTCGCGCTCGGGGTGCTGCTCGTGACGGTGTTCGCGCTGCGGCTCGGCTGGCTGCCGCCGACCGCTGTCGGGTACGGGACCGAACTCCTCGCGCATCCCGCCGTGTTGGTGCTGCCGGTGCTCGTTCTCCTCGCCCGGCCGGTGTGTTCGCTGTCGCGGCTGGTGCGGGCCGGGATGGTCGAGGCGCTGGCCTCGCCGTACGTGGCGCAGGCCCGGCGGTACGGGGTGGCGGAGGCGCGGGTGCGGTATCTGCACGCGCTGCCCAACGCGCTCGCGCCGGCCGTGCAGCAACTGGCGCGCACCGTCGACTGGTTGCTGTGCGGGGTGATCGTCGTGGAGGCGTTGTTCGTGATTCCGGGGCTGGGGACGGTGTTGCTGAACGCCGTGTCCGAGCGGGACGTGCCGGTCGTGCAGGGGCTCGCGGTGGTGTTCGGGGTGCTGACGGTCGTGCTGAATCTGGGGGCCGATCTGGTGGCGCACCGGTTCGCGCCTCGGGCGGAGGTGGCGGCGTGAAGGGGCGGTTCGTCCTGGGGGTCGTGATCGTCGCGGTGCCCCTGCTGCTGGCGCTGCTCGGGCCGGTGTTCACCGGTGAACCCGGGCCCCGGGGAACCTCGTTCACGCTCGGGGGCGGGCACCGGCTCGGGACCGACTTCGTGGGGCGGGACGTCGTCCAGCAGATCCTGCGCGGGGGTCGGCCGGTGGTCGTGACCGCGCTCGCGGCGACCGCACTGGCCTATCTCGTCGCGCTGCCCGTCGGGTTGTGCTGTGCGCTGACGCATCGATGGTGGCTGGAGGAGGTGTTGATGCGTCCGCTGGACGTACTCCTCGCGGTGCCTTCGCTGTTGCTGATCCTGCTCGTCGCGGCGGTGTTCTCGCCGGGGGCGGTCGGGCTCGCGCTGCTGGTGGCGGCGGTGAACGTACCGGACGCCGCACGGATCGTCCGGGCCGCCGCCGGGGAGGCGGCGTCGCGTCCGGCCGTCGAGGCGCTGCGGATGCAGGGCGAGGGGTGGTGGCGGATCGCCGTCGGCACCGTCGCGCGCTCGGGCGTACGGACGTTGGCCGCCGACGCGGGGACGCGGCTCACCGGGGTGCTGTACCTGGTGGCCACCGCCGCGTTCCTCGGCGTCGGCGTCGAACCGGACGCGGCGGACTGGGCGGTGATGGTGGACCGGAACCGGACGGGGCTGTTCGTGCAGCCGTGGGCGGTGGTGGTGCCGGCGCTGCTGATCGTGGCGCTGACGACGGGGACGAATCTGCTGTTCGACGCGGCGTCGGTCCGCACGAAGGGGAAAGCGGTCTCATGAGTGGTGCTGGTGGGAGTGGCGGGCCGGTCGGGGACGGAGGCGGCGAGGCCGGGCGCGTCGTCGCCGAACTCCGCGGTCTCCGCGTCGAGATCGGCGGCCGGGCCATCGTCGACGGCGTCAGCCTCCGGGTGACCGCCGGTCGCGTCACCGCCCTGGTGGGCGCGTCGGGGAGCGGCAAGACCACGACCGGGCTCGCGTTGCTCGGCGAGTTCCCGCCCGGTGCCGCCGTGACCGGCGAGGTGCGTGCCGCCGACCGGGTCGGGTACGTCCCCCAGCATCCGGCCGCCGTCCTCAACCCCGCCCGCCGGGTCTCGGCGCTGCTGACGGACATCGCCCGTACCCGGCCTCGTACGGAACGCCGGGGACTGCTGGCGGGCGCCCTCGCCGACGCCCAGGTTCCCGAACCCCTGCCGCGCCGCTTCCCCCACCAGCTCTCCGGCGGCCAGCAGCAGCGCGTCACCCTCGCCCAGGCCCTCCTCCTCGGCGCCCAGGTCGTCGTGGCCGACGAACCGACCACCGGGCAGGACGCGTTGACGAAGGGCCGGGTGGTCGCCGAGCTCTCCGCCCTGGCCGCGCGCGGCATCGCGGTGGTCCTCCTCAGCCATGACCTGGACGTCGTCCGCGCTCTCGCCGACGAGGTCCACGTCATGCGCGCGGGCCGCGTCGTCGAGTCGGGCCCCGTGGACCGCCTCCGCCTCACTCCACAGCACCCGTGGACCCGCGAACTCTTCGAGGCGGCAAGGCCGTTCACGTCCCCGGACACGACTCCCGGCGAACAGGTCCTGGGCATCGAGAACGTGACGGCCCGTCATCGCCGTACCCCGGTCGTCCACATCCCCCGCCTCACCCTCCACCAGGGCGAATGCCTTGCCGTGGTGGGCCGTTCGGGCAGCGGCAAGACGACCCTGGCCCGCGCCCTGGCCGGCCTGCACCGCACGTACGACGGTGAGGTCACCCTCGACGGCACCCCTCTCCCCCACAGCGTCCGCGACCGGTCCCGCGCCCAACTCGCCGCCGTGCAGTACGTGTTCCAGGACGCGCGCTCGGCGTTCGACGAACACCGCACGATCCTGGACCAGGTCTCCCGCACGGCGATCCGCCTGCGCGGCCTGACCGCGCCGGCCGCTCAGGAGGAGGCCCGCGACACCCTGGCGAGCCTCGGCCTCACCGAGTCCCAGTGGACCCGTCCCCCCTCCGCCCTCTCCGGCGGCGAACTCCAACGCGCCGCCCTGGCCCGCGCGTTGCTCGCCCGCCCGCGTGTCCTGCTGTGCGACGAGATCACCTCGGCCCTGGACCCGGTGACCCGCCGCACGATCCTCGACACCCTCACCGCGCTCCTGCGCACCCGCCCCGACCTGACCCTCGTCCTCATCACCCACGACCTCGACACAGCCGCCCTCGCCCACCGCATCGCGGTCCTGGACGCCGGCGAACTGATCGAAACGGGCCCGGCGGACGAGATCCTGACCCGCCCGGCCCACCCCTTCACGGCCGCGCTGACCCGGACGACGGCGCGGTTGCAGGGGACGTGAGCACTCCTGCCGGGTCACCGGCGTTGCGGATCATGCGCCGGAGCACCTTGACGGTCGTGACGTAGTCGGCGTCGTCGATGCCCTCGTGCATCCGCTGACGGACGGCGGGAGCGTGCCGTCCGACCTCCGTGCGGGCCTCCTCTCCCGCCGCCGTGATCCACAGCCGGTCGTCTCCGTCGCGGGTGATCCACCTCTTGGCCAGGAGAGTCTCCGCCTCGATGGTCAGGTCGTCCTCGGGGCGGAGGTAGGTGGTCATGGCCTCCCTCAGCTCCGCGACCGTCCTGCCCTGGCCGTCGGGCGAGAGGTCGTGGCGGGAGAGGTGGCGCAGGATCCAGAACTGCGGCTGGGAGGTGCCGAGTTCGGTCATGTGTGCACGGATGTGGGCGATGGTCGCCTCGTACGCGGCGCCGGTCCAGTACGCGACGGGCTGTGCGGCGAGGTCGGCGTCGGTGAGGTGCTCGGTGGTCATGCGGGGTTCCCCCTGGGTGTGGCCGGTGTGACACCCAGGACCGTAGGACCTGGACTTAAGTTGAGGTCAAGGGCCGGGTCTCCCCGCCCCGGCGAGGTCCCGTTCGAGGTCGTCCAGGGCCTGGCGGGCCGCGCTGATGCGGGCCCGCAGGAGGTCGTTCTCCTCCATGGGGGCGCCCGGGGAAGCCGGTTCTCGGCGTGCAGGGGGTTCTTGGCTCTCCCGCGCCGCCTCCCGCGCCGCCTCCCGTTCCATCTCCCGCGCCTCGTCCAGCGACGTGATCACCACCCCGATCAACACGTTGACCAGCACGAACGAGGCCAGCAGCACGTACGAGGCGTAGTAGACGAGGCTCCAGCGGGAGATCTCCAGGCCGCTGTGGACCGCGTCCCCGATGCCGTCCAGCGTCATGAGCAGGAAGAGTGTGAGGACGGCCCGCCCGATGGAGCCGTAGTGCTGCGGGTCCTCGCGGCTGAAGAAGACCCAGCCGACCATCGCGTACACGTACAGCAGCAGCGCCCCGACCAGCAGGAAGCTCAGCGTGCCGGGCAGGCTGCGGACCACCGCGACCAGCATGACCCGCAGCTGCGGCAGGAACCGCGCGCTGCGCAGGACCCGGGCGAGGCGCAGCAGGCGCAGGATCGTGGTGTTCTCGCGGACGACCGGGAGGAAGGTCGTGAGGATGACCGCGAGGTCGAAGAGGTTCCAGGGGTCCTTGAAGAAGTCCCGGGGCCGGTCGGCGTGCGCGCCGAGGCGGACGAGGAGTTCGGCGGTGAAGACGGCGAGGCAGAGGTGTTCGGCGAACCGTAAGCCCGTGTGCCAGCGGGCGACGAGACCGGTGTAGGTCTCCACGCCGAGCAGCGCCGCGTTGAGGAGGATCACCGCGAAGACGGTGAGGGCGAACCACCGGGACTCGGTGACCGCGCGGCAGCGGTCGGCCAGTTCCTGGCGGGCGGGGTTCATCGGCGCCACCTCGATCGCCGGGTCGTGCATGTGCGGCATCCTGCTGTCCTGGCTCCTTCGTCACGCGTGCGAGAGGGCACACCCGGTCAACCCGCCCTGGGCGAGGGCGGGTTGAGTGATCACCCCGGGATACTTCTACAGGACAGAACTTCTACAGGACAGTAGAGAGGTGTCGCCCCGGCGGGCCGCATGCCTCAGCGCGCCGCCAGCCTCTTGAGAAAGTCCGTCGGCGGTACGAAGAACAGCGTGCCGGTGACCGCCTCGGAGAAGTCCAGGATCGGATCGGGCCCGGTGTCGTCCGTACCGAGGAACATCCGGCGCAGCATGGTCTCCGGGACCTCGGGGTCGCCCGCGTAGGCGATGAAGTACGTCCCGAACTCGCCGTGTCCGGGCCGCCCGAACGGCAGCGCGGCGCGCAGGATCCGCCGTTCCTCGCCGTCGTCCCCGGTCAGCGTGTTCACGTCGACGTGCGAACCGGGGCGCTCCAGCTCGATGTTGGTCGCCTTGGTCCGCCCGATCACGCCCTCCTGCTCCTCGGTGGCGAGCTTCTCCCACGCCTCGACGTCGTGCAGGTACTTCTGGACGATCGCGTACGACCCGCCCGCGAACGCCGGGTCCTCGGCGCCGACGAGCGCGGTCTCGGCGGCGGTCCGGCCGACCGGGTTCTCCGTGCCGTCCACGAAGCCGAGGAGGTTGCGGGCGTCGAAGTAGGAGAACGCGTGCACCTCGTCCTGGGGGACGGCGACCCCGCGCAGCCGCTTCGCGATCTCCGTGGCGAGCGCGAAGCACAGGTCGGGGCGGGTGGCGCGGAGGTGGAACAGGAGGTCGCCCGGCGTGGCGACGGCCCGGTGCCGGGGGCCTTCGAGGGGCCGGAACGGGTGCAGGGCGGCGGGGCGTCCACCGGCCCCGCAGATCCGGTCCCAGCCCTCGGCGCCGATGCCCGCGACGCACGACAGCTGTCCCTCGGGGTGCCCGAAGCCGATCGACCTGACCAGTCCCGCGAGCCCGGCGAGCAGGTCCCTGGCCACGGGTTCGCCGCCGGGTTCGACGGTGAGCACCAGGAAGACGGCGGCGGAGGCCGGTGTCCTGACGACAGGCTGTGCCCGCTCCTCATCCGGCCGGTACTCCGAAGCAGACCAGGACGACGACATGGCTCCCCTCCCTGCGGATCCCTGCCGGATCCGGTGACGCGTATAGATGCCGATGGGCCCAATGCCTTCGACCGGGCGGACCGCCCCCGTGACCATGCCCGGCGGACCGGCCCTCGAAGCACGGTTGCGGAGTGACGGCTTCCACCCTCCGCCCTGGCGCGGCCCGCTCACTCCTTCCAGTAGTCCCGCTCCGGCAGTCGCACCCACCTGTCCGGCTGTCCCGTGAACGCCTTCCCGTCGACCGGCCGCAGGCCCGCCCACGCACAGGCGTACGCCATCGGCTTCAGCGAGTAGAGGTAGCCCATGAGCACCTCGTCGGCGCTCTGTCCGACGTCCGTCCCTCCGCCGGGGTGCAGGTCCCATCCCTCCACCACGCCGTCCCGGACGACGCACCCCTGGTTGCCGCTCTTGGGGTTGGCGTACACGCCGTACCCCCGCGTCCCGACGGTGAGCCGCTTCATCACGCCGGGCGTCTGCGGCCCGTACCCCCACGGCTGGGCGACGACGCACCCGCCGGGCACCGTCGTCACACCGACGATCAGCAGGCTCTCGTCCATGTCGAAGTCGTACGGCGCTTCCAGCAGCTCCGCGAGGTCCTCGGGGTCGGCCTCGCCCGCCTCCAGGCGCCGTACGGCCTCGTCGGCGTCGATGCCCGCGACGCAGGCGACGCCCATGCCGTCGTAGTAGAACTCCCCGAGGGCGCCCGGCAGCCGGGCCGCCTCGTCGGCGACCAGGCGTTCCGCATCGGT
Source organism: Streptomyces saintjeani (assembly GCF_055409605.1). NCBI lineage: Bacteria > Bacillati > Actinomycetota > Actinomycetes > Kitasatosporales > Streptomycetaceae > Streptomyces > Streptomyces saintjeani. The sequence goes on from NZ_CP189624.1 coordinate 685,247, forward strand.
CAACCCGGGCTGTCCTTCGGGCCGTTCGAAGAGTTCCGGCGTCGGTCCCGCGAGCGCGAGCCGGCCCGGGGACCAGCCGCCGAGCTGGGGCAGCCAGGGGTCCGCACCGGCGGCGACGAGCGCGCGAGCGTGCTCGACGTGCCGGGACTCGACCGCCTCCCACAGCGCGGTCCTCCCCTCCCACAGGGCGTCCACGTCGGCGACGCGGCCGGCGAGTTCGGTGACGACCTCGGGCGAGCCGGAGACGACTGCCCGGTGCAGGGGCAGTCCGCCGCTCCACTCCTCGGGATCCGCGCCCGCGTCAAGCCGCGCACGGACGTCCCCGTGATCCGTCCAGTCCCACCCCATGCCCACCCAGTTCCCGCCGCTCATCTCCCCGTCCCTCCCTCGCCGATCACCACTGCCCCCACCATCGCAGACGCCACTGACAACGCCCCCTACTCCCGCAGGAACCCCGCCACGACCTGCGAGAACTCCTCGGGCCCGTCCATCCAGGGGAAGTGCCCGGCCCCTTCCTGCACCACCATCTCCGCCGCCGGGAACAACCCCGCGAACTCCCCCAGCACCTCGGGCGGAGCCCCCACGTCGACCTTCCCCGCGACCACCAGCACCGGCACCCCGACCCGGCCGAGCGCCTTACGTGTGCGCGCGGGGTCGTACGCCCCGTCGCCCCCGTACGCCGCGAGGATCACCGGATCCAGCGACTCCCCCGCGTGATGCGCACGCGCCCGCGCGTCCCAGCGTCCGTACGAGAACGGCGTGACGGCCTCCCACGCGTCCGTGTCGCCCCGGCCCGCGACGATCGACGACAGGGCCGCGTACGCCGTCGGGAACCAGGGTTCGTCGTGCCGCAGCCGTGCGGTGGCCAGCCGTCGCTCCCCGGAGATCTCCAGACCGACGGCCCTGGTGCTGGGGGTGACGAGGGCGAGCCGCGCGACCCGTTGCGGGTGGCGCTCGGCGTACAGGGCCGCGAGGTTCGCGCCCGCGCAGTGGGCCAGCAGATTCACCCTTTCGAGGCCCAGGTGGACGCGGAGCGCCTCGACGTCGTCGACCATGCGGTCGCAGCGGTACGAGGCGGGGTCGGCCGGGGTGGCCGAGCGGCCGGTGCCCCTGAGGTCGAGGCGGATCAGCCGGTGCCGGTCGGTGAGGCCGCCGAGGCCGGCCAGGTAGGCGGAGTCGGTGGGGCCGCCGGGGAGGCAGACGAGGGGGTCGCCGGTGCCGGTGGAGTGGAGGGCGAGGAGAGTGCCGTCGAGGGCGGGGAAAACGTCGTACGCCATGAGGTTCGAGCCTTTCGGGGTGCCGTATCAAGGCACTCCGAGCGCTTGACCTGGGTCAGCCGCGTCGTCCGGACTCGTCCGGGGTGAGTGCCCTGCCTGCTCCTGCGGTGATGGGACTCACCTCCTCGGTCGGTGTCGGCAGGCGCGAAGAACCACGCCCGCGGTGAGGTTATCAGCCCGCTCCGGCCTCCGTGCCGGGCCCCGTGTCACCCCCCTGCCCCGCCCCCGTACCCGCCGCGTCTTCCCGCCCCCGCGCCCCCGCCGACCTCCGATACACACTCGGACTCACCCCGTACGCCCTCTTGAACGCCGCGCTGAACCCGAACGCGTCCGCGTACCCCGCCTTCCGCGCCACCGACCCCACCGTCTCCCGCGATCCGGTCAGCAGGTCCGCCGCGAGGTTCATCCGCCAGGACGTCAGATAGGTCAGCGGCGGAGTCCCGACCAGCCGCGTGAACCGGTCGGCGAGCGTCGTACGGGACACGCCCGCCTCGGCGGCGAGCCCGACGAGTGTCCAGGCCCGTTCGGGAGCCGCGTGCATCACCCGCAGCACCGGCCCGACCACCTCGTCCCCGAGCGCCCCGAACCACCCCGGCGGCAGGTTCCCCGGCCGGTCGAACCACCCCCGCAGCGTGCACACCAGCAACCAGTCCAGCAGCCGGTCCTGTACGACGAGCCGGCCGCCGTCACCCGACCCCGCGAGGAAGTCCAGCAGCGGCGTGCACCCCTCGTCGCCCGGCACCAGCATCACCTCGGGCAGCACGCCGGCCAGCCGCCGCCCGACGGCGCCCCGGGCCTCGTACACACCCGTGAGCAGGACGGCGGGCTCCGCGTCGGACAGCAGCCGTACGGCACCGGGCCCGCGGACCACGACGGTGTCACCGGCGCGCACCGGATCCCCCCGGTCCAAGGTCCCCTCGCCGCTCAACACCGCGCACAGCGTCAGGGAGTTGTCGTCACCCAGCGGTACCGACCAGGGCGGTGTGAGGCCGGTGCGGCGCAGCCCGGCACCGTCCGCGCGCACGCCTTGCAGCAGATCGTCGAACGGATCCATGCCGACACCCTAGTGGCCCGGACGATCACGCAATTCCGCCGGACGATCAGCCATGTCCCCCGGTTTGACAGCCCAGTTGACTGCATGGCATGACGACATACACGGACGCGGTACTGGTGCTGGGGGCGACGGGGAAGGTGGGCCGACGGCTCGTTCCGGCGTTGCGGGCGGCCGGACGGCAGGTGAAGGCGGTCTCGCGGACCGGCGCGGAGCGGTTCGACTGGGCCGAACAGGGCACGTGGGCGGGGGCGTTGGCCGGTGTCAGCGCCGTACACCTGCTCGCGCCGGAGGATCCCGGGCTCGCCGGGCCCTTCGTGGAGCAGGCGGTCGGCGCCGGGGTGCGCCGGTTCGTGGCGCTCTCGGGGCGAGGCATGGACGGGGTTGCGCCGGACACGTTCCAGGGAATGGCCGCCGCCGAGAAGGCCGTTCGGGAGTCCGGGGTCGAGTGGACGGTCCTGCGGCCCAACAACTTCCACCAGAACTTCGACGAGGACCTGTGGCAGGCCCCGCTGCGCGCCGGGTACCTCGCCCTGCCCGCCGGTGACGTCCCCGAACCCTTCGTGGACGTACGGGACATCGCGGAGGTGGCCGTCACGCTGCTGACGTCCGACGGGCTCCAGGGGGAGGTGTACGACCTGTCGGGTTCACGTGCGCTGACGTTCGCCGAGGCGGTCGCGGAGATCGCCCGCGTCGCCGAACACCCCATTGCTTACAAGGAGTTGACACCGGAGGAGTACCGTTCCGAGTTGCTGGGCCAGGGTTTCCCTCAGGAGGCGGCGCATGAGCTGAACGCCTTGTTCGCGGCGATGCGCGCGGGGCACTTCGCCGTGCCGACGGACACGGTGGCACGGGTTCTCGGGCGGGAGCCGGTCTCCTTCACGGAGTACGCCGAGCGTGCGGCGGCGGCCGGCGCCTGGAGGTAGCGCGCCGGTCCGGCGGCTCCCGGTCTGGCGGGAGCCGCCAATCCCAACTCCCGTATCCCGCATTCCAGTTGTGGAGACCCGTGAAGATTGAAAGGTGGACTTCCGCATAGGATCGGAGATCTCGTGGAGAGGGACCAGGCGTGAGCGAACACAACGGCAGGGCGGCGTTCGGGGGCGAGGACGGATCGGCCCGGGGACCTGCCCCGGCATCCGGCCCGGGGCCCGCCCCCGGGGCCGTCCCGGAGTCCGCCGTGGAATCCACCCTGGAGTACCCGGGGTCCGGCGAAAGCCCCGCCGGCCAGGTCCCGTCGTACGACTTCATGCCCGCGCCCGGTCCGGGCCCCGGGCTCTTCCCGGAGCCGGACCCGGACGACCACTCCGACCCCGAACTCGGCCTGGACACCGACGAGAAGGCCCCCGCCAGGCGCAGCCGGATAGCCATCGTCACCGTCACCGCGGCCACCTTCGCCGTGACGGCCGGCGTCCTCGTCGGCGTCTCGATGTACCAGACCCCGACCCGCGGCGACCACCTCCAGGACGACCTGCGCGCGAGCGTCCCCGACCAGGTCTCGGCCAGCGCGGAGCAGTCCCCCGGCGCCTCCGCGAGCACCTCGGCCTCCGCGAGCACCTCCACCTCGGCATCGCCCTCGGAGAGCACCAGCGCCTCCCCGACCGGCTCGCCGACCGCCTCCCCCACGGCGTCCCCGACGAAGGGCCCGGCCGCCTCCCCCACGACCGCCCCGGACCCCACCCCCACCCAGGGCGGCGCCGAGGCCCCCCGCGTCCTGCGCCTCGGCGACACCGGCCCCCAGGTGCGGGAACTCCAGCTCCGCCTCAAGCAGATCGGCCGGTACGACGGCGAGACGACCGGCGTGTACGACGAGAGTGTCCAAAGCGCCGTACGCACCTACCAGTTCACCCGTCTGATCCTGTCGGACGACTCCGGCGTGTACGGCGCGGCGACCCGCCAGTCCCTGGAGTCGGAGACGCAGAAGCCCTAGGAGACGGTCTTCAGGTACGCGGCGAGCCGTGCGATCGCCGACGGGTTGCGCGGGCTCTCGACGAGGTCGACGTAGTCGAGGACGAAGATCCGCTTGTTCTTCACCGCCGCGACGTTCTTCAACGGCGCGTACGACAGCAGGAAGTTGCGCTTCTGCTCGGCGCTGACGTCCCCGTAGTCGCAGATCACGATCACATCCGGATTCCGCGCGACGACCGTCTCCCAGCCGACGGTCGTCCAGGAGTCATCGACGTCGTGCGTGACGTTCTCGCCCCCGGCCGCGCTGATGATCTGGTCCGGCGCGGCGTACTTCCCGGAGGTGAACGGCGCGTCCTGGCCGCTGTCGTACAGGAACACCCTGGGCCGCTCGGCAGGCGCCTCGACCTGGGCTACCTCCTTCTTGAAGGAGGCGATCAGGGTGGCCGCGCGCTGCTCGACGCCGAAGAGCTGCCCGAGGGTGGTGAGGTCGGTGTAGAGCGCCTCCAGCGGCGGCATGATGCCCCGCGAGGTCTCGGTACGGCCGTTGCGGCACGACTCGGTGAGGATGTACGACGGGACGCCGAGCTTGGCGAGGGCGTCGGGCGTGAAGCCGCTGTCCTCGCGGAAGCCGTAGTTCCACCCGGCGAAGACCAGGTCGGCGCGCGCGTCGAGGACGTTCTCCTTCGTCAGCTGGTTCTTGGAGAGCCACTTGACCTTCTGGTACCCGTCCTTCCACGGCACGCCGGTCAGGTCCCCCTTGTCGTCGGGCATCGCGAACCCGGCCATCCGGTCCTCAAGTCCGAGCGCGAACATCAGCTCGGTGATTCCGACGTCGTTGGTGACGACGCGTTCGGGGACGTGGTCGAAGGTGACCTTCTTCCCGCAGTTGGTGATGGTGACCGGCTTGGCGGCGGGGGACGACGCGGTCTTCTCCACGGAGGCCCCGCAGCCGGTGACGGTCAAGCACAGGGCGACGGCGGCGAGTTGACGCAGGGAGGGCACAGGGGGTTCCTTTACAGGCGATCGAAGAGGAGTTGTACGGCGCCGGTGACGGGGTGGCGCACGGGGTGGGCCCGGACGCCGAACACCTCGGCGAGCAGGGCGGGTTGGAGGACGTCCTCCGGAGTCCCGGACGCGACGACGCGGCCCGCGTCGAGGACGTACAGCCGATCGCAGTACGCCGCCGCGAGGTTGAGGTCGTGCAGCGCGGCGAGGACGGTGAGCCCGGCGTCGCGGACGAGCGTCAGGACGTCCAACTGGTGGGCGATGTCGAGGTGGTTGGTGGGTTCGTCGAGGACGAGGACGCGGGGTTGCTGGGCCAACGCCCGTGCGATCAGGACGCGTTGGCGTTCGCCGCCGGACAGCGCGAGGAAGCCCCGGTCGGCGAGGTGGCCGACGCCGGTCGCCGCCATGGCCTCGGCGCAGATCTTCATGTCCTCGGCCGCGCCGCGCCGTTCGTGCGGGAGGCGGCCCATCCGGACGACCTCGGTGACGGTGAAGTCGAACTCGGCGCCGGACTCCTGCGGAAGCGCGGCCAGCACCCGGGCGGCGGCGCGCGGGGCCATCGTCCGCATGTCCTCGCCGTCGAGCCGTACGGTCCCGGCGGCGGGCCGCAGCGCCTGGTACACGCACCTCAACAGGGTTGATTTCCCACTGCCGTTGGGGCCGACCAGGCCGACGACCGCGCCGGGTCCGGCGGTGAGCCGGATGTCGTCCACGAGGCGGGCGCCCGCCGCCTCGACGCTCACGCCGTCCACGTCGAGCCGCATACCGGTCACCACTTTCCGCCGAACGCGTGGCCGCCGCGCCGCATCAGCAGCAAGAACGCGGGGACCCCGACGACGGCCGTGATCACGCCGACGGGGAGTTCGGCGGGTGCGAGGAGGAGGCGGGACAGGATGTCCGCCCAGACGAGGAGGACGGCCCCGGCGAGCGGGGCGAGCACGAGGACGCGGCGGTGGTCGGCGCCGACGGCCATCCGTACGAGGTGCGGGACCATGAGCCCGACGAACCCGATCGCGCCGCTGACGGCGACGAGGGTGCCGGTCACGGCGGCCGTCACGAGGAACAGTTCCCGCCGCAGCCGCTCCGGCCGCACCCCGAGGGAGGCCGCCGTCTCGTCGCCCATCGCGATCGCGTTCAGCGCCCCGGCCCGGCGCCTGAGCCACGCCCACCCGGCCACGACGGTGACGGCGGCGATCGGCACCTGCGCCCAGGTCGCCCCGCCGAGGCTCCCGAGCAGCCACATCATCGCCGAGCGCGCCGCCTCGCCCCGGGCGGCGCTGAACACCATCACGGTCGTGATCGCCTCGAACCCGTACGCCAGCGCCGTACCCGTCAGGATCAGGCGCAGCGGCGTGAGGCCGCGCGGGGTGCGGGCGACGGCGTAGACGAGGGCCATCGCGGCGAGCGCCGAGCCGAACGCGGAGACCGACAGGGCCCAGACGCCGAGCCCGGCGAAGGCGCCCAGGAGGATGACGGCGTTGGCGCCGACGGCCGCGCCTGAGGAGATGCCGAGGACGAAGGGGTCGGCGAGGGCGTTGCGGACCATGGCCTGGACGGCGACGCCGACGGAGGCGAGTCCGGCGCCGGCGACCGCGCCGAGGACGACGCGGGGCAGGCGTATCTCCCAGACGATGGTGTAGTCGGCGGCGTCCTGCGCGGAAACGGTTCCGCCGGTGAGTCCGGCCCACAGGAGCTTCAGCGAGTCGGCGGCGGCGATGCCGGAGGCGCCGAGCACGACTCCGGCGAGCAGGGACAGCAGCAGGAGCAGGGCGAGGGCAACGGTCAGCAGAGCGAGGGGGGTTCGGCGCACCGGCGGTCCTTCGGCTGAGGCCGCCGGACGGACGTCACGCGGGAGACACGCCTTGCGGGTCCCCTCTCGCAGTCCACGGCGAGCGGTCGTACGGGTCGCGTGCCGGCCGTGGGCGATCGGGCTCGCGCGGAAGCGTTTCCGCGCATACCGTTGCGGGTCAGCGCCGGATTCTCACCGGACTTCCCCCGCGGGAGGCATGCGGAGCCTAACAAACCGGTTCAGCGCCTCCGTAAGAGGCCGCCGCTCAGTCCAGGTAGTCCCGCAGCGCCTGTGACCTGGAGGGGTGGCGCAGCTTCGACATCGTCTTCGACTCGATCTGCCGGATCCGTTCGCGCGTCACGCCGTACACGAGCCCGATCTCCTCCAGCGTGCGCGGCCGGCCGCCGAACAGGCCGTAGCGCAGCGAGATGATCCCGGCCTCGCGGGCGGTCATCTCCGCGAGCATCGCGCGCAGGGTCTCCTGGAGGAGGCCGAAGGTGACCTGTTCGACCGGGGAGGGGCTGTCCGCGTCGACGATCAGGTCGCCGAACTCGGTGCCGGAGTCGTCCGCGAGCGCGGTGTCGAGGGAGACGGGTTCCCTTGTGTAGCCGTCGAGTTCGGCGAGGCGTTCCACCGGTACGTCGGCTTTCTCGGCGAGTTGCTCGGGGGTGGGGTCGAGGCCGGTGTCGTGGATGATCTCGCGGCGGACGCGGGCGATGCGGTTGATGATCTCCACCGCGTGGACGGGTACGCGGATGGTGCGGCCCTGGTCGGCCAGGGCCCGGCTGACGGCCTGCTTGATCCACCAGGTGGCGTACGTGGAGAACTTGAAGCCCTTCGTGTAGTCGAACTTCTCCACGGCCCGGATGAGGCCGGTGTTGCCCTCCTGGATCAGGTCGAGGAAGGCCAGGCCGCGGTTGATGTAGCGCTTGGCGACGGAGACGACCAGACGGAGGTTGGCCTCGACGAGGTGCGCCTTGGCCCGGCGGCCGTCTTCGGCCAGGAGGGTCAACTCCCTTGTGTCGTAGGTGGTTTCCGCTGTCAGCAGCCTCTCCGCATACAGTCCCGCCTCGATGCGTTTCGCGAGGTCGACCTCCTGTTCGGCGGTGAGGAGGCGGACGCGGGCGATGAGGCGGAGGTAGTCCTTGACGGGGTCGTCGGAGGCGCCGGCGGTGGTGAGGCGGGGCGCGGGGGCGTCGTCGTCCTCTTCCTCCACCGCCGGGACGGGTTGTTCCAGGTCGAGCAGGGTCATGACGCCTCCGGGAGGGGGTGCGGGAACCGGCCGGTGCGGGAGGTGGGGTGGGCGGCGACGGGTTCCGGGGCGGCCCCGACGGATTTCCCCCGGTAACTCACCTCCGGCGTCTGCGCGAACAGCTTCCTCGGGTGGTCGAACACCCCTGTGTGCGTCGCCCTCTCGGGTTCCTCCGACACCTGTCGACGATCCCCGGCGACAGCCCCTCTATCGCGTCCGCATCCGGCTTCTCCGATCAGCGAAAACAGTATCGACGGTCAGACTCGATTTTCCCGATTCGGAAACCCTCGTGAACACCGTCAGCGCATTATTGGGCAGCTCCGCGGAAACATTCCGAAGATTGTTCTGCCGGACGCCTTTGACGACGAGACGATTTCGCACAGGTCAACGGTAACACCGGCGGAGTACGGGGTCGGGGCCCCGTTTCGGGGACTCAGAGTGTGGGATAAATCGCGCTTGACAAAAGTTTGGGAAGTGTGGGCAACGAATTCAAAATATCGCCGTCGCAACACTTGCCAAAAACCGAGAACCGTGACCCTTGACACCGGTATGCGAAGCTGCATCACATGATCCCCGCCGACCCGGAACTGAACGCGAGAGCGGTCCCGTTCGGCGCGTTCGTCGAACTCGCGCCGGGCGTCGAGGGGCTGTTGCGGGAGTCCGACGCGGAGGAGGGCAGGTCGTGGTGACGGAGGTCGACCAGGAGCGACGGCGGTCAGCGTTTCCGGCGCGGGCGGGGCCGTACGCGTCAGCGGACAGGGACAACCCAGGTGAGTACGGCACAGCCGACGCCCTCACCGGCCCCCGCGCCGCGCCGCCCCGGGAGCACCCACTCACCTCACCCCACCTCCCCCAACCGCACACTCACCTGCTCCCCCACCTCCCGAAACCCCACCTTCCCCGCCACCCTCCGCGACGCCCCCACCCGAGCCCGCCACTGCGGCAGCAACCCCGCCGACAGCGCATGCCGCACCGCCGCGCCGGCCACCTCGGTGGCCAGGCCCCGACCCCGGGCTTCCGGTGCCGTGAGGACGCAGATGTGGGCGGTCGATGCGGGCCAGACCTCGTACCCGGCGGCGGCGAGGACCCTAGGGCCGTCATGGACAGCGAACACAGGCGAGTCGATGCCGGCGAGGCCGCTCTCGCCCGCATCCTCCTCCCCCACGGCCGCCAAGAGCGCTCGGACCGCTTCGGGTGAGGCGACTGCCGTGGACCCGGTCGCGGTGACCCGGAGACCGCCGGGCGGCAAGTAGCCGAGGGCCGCCGGGCCCAGTACCTCCCCCGCCGACCGCAGCGCGTCGAAGTCACGCGGCACCCTCCGCGCCGTCCCCTCGTCCGGCGCCGTGATCAGCACCGCGCCCCCGATCCGCACCGCCCCGACCCAGGCCGGCGGACACAGCCTCGACCCCGGCGAGACGACCACCCGTGTCCCGCCGGCAGGCGGAAAGCGTGCCCCCGCCAGCCCCTCCCACAACCCCCGGACCCGGCCCAGCAGCGCGTCTTCAGGCATCCCCGGACCGTACCCACTCCACCACAGCGGCAGCAGCGACCCGCGCCCCTCCGCTCCCGAAGCGATCCAGCAGCCCGACCGCCCGCCCCGCCCCCATCCCGGCAACGGCCTCAGCCACCCGACGGGCGAACCGGCCGTCAGAGCCCCCGCTCAACTCCCGCAACGCGGACGTCAGTACACCCGCCATCTCCGGCTCCCCGTCCCCGAAGTCGACGGTGAGCCCGAAGTCGGACCAGTCGACGAGCCCGTCACAGCAACCGTGCGCGGCGACAACTTCCGCCTGCCGGGCCTGGCTTGCGTTGGTGGCCGGAAGGAACACCGTGGGAACCCCGGTCGCGGCGGCGTCGTAGATGTTGCCGAGCCCGGGCGTCATGAAGGCGTACGGCGCGTCGCGCAGGAGGTCGAGAACGTCGCCGCGCGGGTACGTCCCGACGGTCACCCCGCTTACGGAGGACCTGAGTTCACGCGCGACGCCCTCGCTGGTCACGACGAGCACGGAACACGATCTTGGCACCGCATCCCGAACCCCTTCGACGACGAGCCGCGCGTACGCCTCGACTTCAGCGGCTTCCCAGAAGGGATTGCACAACCCGCCGAGATTCACCACGACGTGATCCCCACCGCCGGCCCACCCACCGCCAGGCTCCACCAACGGCGGCACCACAACGCTCCGCGCCCCCGCCAACTCCGGCTCTCCGGCAACCCGTTCACGCACCCCGAAGAAATCCTGCGCGAGATACAGCACGCTCTCGTCCCGCACGACGGGCCACACCCAGGGCCAGAACCAGGTCAACGCGTCGTACACGGCGACCCGGAACCCCGCTTGACGAGCCGTCAGCCCGAACGCGAAGTCCATGGAGGTGAGAACCGCGTCGTACTCCCCGGCAAGCCCACGCAGCCGGTCGAGGCAAGCCGCTTCGGAGAGGCCCGTGATGTCGTGGACGGCCGCATAGGGCGGCCGGTGCTGAAGATCGAGCGTGTGCCCACCCCCGACGTACCCCAACTCGGCGCCACGCGCCAGGAGTTCCTCCGCGAGTACCGCCGAAGCGGCAGCCGGCCCGAAGCCGAACGCCTCGGCATTGAGAAGGATGCGCGGTCCGTCGCCCATCAGGTCCCCCTACCTCATCACGCACGCCACCCGTACGCTGAGTACGCGTTCAGTAACTGTACGTCGAGTGATGGCATTTCACTGGGGGAGTCGATGAATTCACCCGCCCGAGCAGGCACCCTCCCGGCCCCGGGAGCGACGCTCTACTACGAGGTGCGCGGCACCGAAGGCCCACCCCTCCTCCTGCTCGCGGGCGGCAACTCGGACGCGGCGGTGTTCACGGACCTCGCGGACGAGCTGGCAACGGACCACCGGGTCATCTCCTGCGACCCGCGCGGCAATTCACGCAGCGTCCTCACCGGCCCACCGGTGGACCAGCGGATCGAGGAGCACGGCGAGGACATCGCCCGGCTCCTCGACCACCTCGTACCGGACGAACCGGCCCGGATCTTCGGCAGCTGCTCGGGCTCGCTGGCGGCCCTGCACTTCGCCTCCCTGCACCCAAGCCGCGTCGCGGCACTGATCGTCCACGAACCGCCCTCGGTACGGCTGTTGCCGGACGCGGACGACTTCCTCGCCCTGGTCGACAGGGCCCGCAAGACGCTCCACGAACAGGGCGAGGCCGCCGCGATGGAGACCCTGTCCGCCCTCTTCGGCGGACGCCCGGCCCCCGACCTCCCGGAGGCGCACGACAACACGCGCTTCTTCCTCGCCCACATGCTGCACCCCTCCTCCACCCACCTCCCCGACCTCACCGCGACCGCCCCGCTCACCGGCCGCCTGGCGATCGCGGGCGGCGAGGGCTCCCGCGACCAGACCATCCACCGCCCGGCCCTGGAACTCGCGGCTCGACTGGGCCTGGATCTGGTCGAGTTCCCGGGCGGCCACGTCGGATACGCCAGGCATCCCCGGGAGTTCGCGGACCGGCTGAGGTCACTCATGACGGACCTCAGCGGCTGAGCAGTACCTCCAACTCCCGTGCGGTGTCGGGGTGTCGGCCCAGCAGCACCGATCCCCGCACCTCCGCCGCCCGCCACGGATCGTCGCACCCCAGCAGCCCGGCCAGCGCGTCGCAGGTCGCCGGGTGCGCGGCGAGGAGCGTCGACGCCGCCGCCCGTGCCGACGGCACCGCCTGCTCCTCCCGCCACGGCGGCGTCCACGCGTCCAGCGCCGGCAGCCGTGCCGGGAAGATCCGGTCGGCCTCGCGGATGAGCAGCGGGGCGAGTTCGGCGCCGCTCGCGCGCAGGGTCGTCACCAGCGTCGGCAGCCATGGCAGCAGCACCGCGTCGGGCAGCCGCCCGAACGCGTTGGACACGGCCTCGACGACGAAGTCCGCGAGCTGCGGCACCGGTTCGAGGGCGTGCAGGAAGCCGCTGAGGTAGCGCGGGTAGGCGGGGACGACGAGCGGGCTGGACAGCAACGCGTCGCAGCGGGCGGAGAGTTCGGCGCGCGGGAGGGTCCCGAGGTGGGTCTGGGCCGCCCACAACAGAGCCGTCTTCGCGGCGTCCCCGGCGTCCTCGGGGTGCGACTGCCCGACGGCGAGTTCGAGTTGCGTACGGTCGCAGCCGAGGGACAGCGCGAGGCTCTCCATGCTGAACAGGAAGCCCAGCATCGCGGCGACCTGCCGTACGGTCGCGTCCTCGTCGGTGAACGCGGTCGGCAGCAGCGTGCAGTAGTGCGCGTAACCGGTCTTGACGAACGACTCGATCCACGCGGGCAGCGTCGGTTCGCTGGTCCGGTAGTACGCGAGCAGGCGGCGCACCCGGCGCAGCACCTCCGGCGCACCGTCGACCCCGCGCTCCCGGGAGAGCACCTCCAGCGCGTGGGTGCCGAGTTCGTCGGCGAGGCGGCGGCTGCGCAGGTAGAGCGTGGCGTCCTCGACGGCTTCGAGGACGGTCGCGGCGGTGGCCTGCGGAGCGTACGCGGTACGGCGCAGCCGCTGTTCCAGGACCTGTTCGACGCTGACGCCCTCGTAGCCCAGCTCGATCAGCTCACGCTGGTGCGTGCCGAGCGCGAGGTCCCAGGACTCCTGGATCGACCGCTCGCCGAGCGCGCGCTCCCCCATGATCGGCCGCGCGGCGCCCTGCGGGAGCAGCTTGCGCAGGATCCACAGCACGTCGGAGCAGGCGGCCAGCTCCGGCCGTCCGGCGATGTCCAACAGGGCGCGCTGTACGCCGCGTTGCTGGAGTTTCAGGTTCAGCGGTACGAGCCTGTCGTGGACGTCGCGCGCGAGCGGCGGCAGCGCGTCGTACCCGACCTGCCCGATCCGGTCGCCGCCCATCATGATCTCGACGAGCCTGCCGACGTCCCGCCGCCCCGGCACCGAGTCCTTCTCGATGCAGGTGACGGCCGCGTCCTGGAAGTCGTACGGCGTCGGCTTGGCGCGGTCGCGCATTCCCGCGAGGAGGATCGACGTCTCGAACACGGCGATGGCGTCGGCGGTCGAGGCGAGGTACCCGTTGCGCCGGGCCGCATGGACGATGTCGACGGACCAGCCGAGGAGTTCGGCCTCGTCGAGCGAGTCGAGGACCGGGGGCCGCTGGAGAAAGCCGGTGAGACGGTCGGGGGCGGGAGGGGCGGGTGCGTCGGCGGGCCGCGTGGCGGGGGCAGAGGCAGGGGCAGCCACCGACGCCGGCCCCGGAATCCGGGTGGGCGTACCGGAAGCGTCCGCCGCTCCCGCCCGCTTCCCCCTCTTCGCCCCCACCTGCCCCTCCAGCCGGTACGGCTTCACGCGGCTGCGTTTGAGGTTCTTCGCCCACTCCGTCGCCGCGATGGACACCGACCCGGACGCGAGCCCGAACTGTGCCTCGATCGCCGTGTTGCTGGACGGGATCAGGCCGTGCCGCCACCGCGTGCCGCTGGGCGGCGTGATGGTGAACGTGTCGCTGCCGGCGATCCCGAACTCGGCGACGCGGCTGGCCGCGTGGAACGCCCCGCACACGTACAGGCAGTCGGCGGGGTCGGCGCCGCTCGCCGCGAGGTGTTCGCGCATCCGCGTCCACATGTACCGCTCGCGGTCCTCGTCGATCTCGACGCGCCGCGTGTCCCCGGGGGCGAGGCGGCGGAAGAGGCTGCCGATGAGGAGCATGACCTGGCGGTAGGTGTCGTGGTCGCCGTCGCCGAGGGGCACTTCGACGTACTGGTGCCACCACTCGGACCAGTGCCGTACCCGCCCGTGCCGCAGCAGATGTTCCTCCAACTCGCCGAACCGGGGCCGCAGATCGCCGATCTCGACGCCGACGGCGTCACCGTGCAGCGCGGACTCCTCGTCGCCCGGCGCGGGTTCGGCGCCGCGCGGGGTCTCCCACTGGAAGACGTGGTCGGAGGAGCGGTCGACGAGGACGAGTTCGACGCCGGGCGTGTCGAGGGCGTAGGCGATGGCCTGGTACTCGGCGGACGCCTCGGTGATCGGGGCGACGACGGACAGGGGCGCCCAGTCGACGGGGAAGCCCTCGACCTCACCGGCGAACGCCTGGACGGCGACGGGGAGGCGGCAGTTGCGCAGCTCGGTGAGGAGCGGCGCCATGTCCTCGCACAACTCCAGGTAGATCACCCGGGGTTGCTTCTCGCGCAGGCGGCGGGCCATGGCGAGCGCGGAGGCCGGGGAGTGGTGGCAGACGGGGAAGATCTCCAGGGGTTCGCGTATCGCGCGGTCGACGTCGTCGACGATGCCCCGCAGGATGCCTTCAAGGGCGTCGGGGCCGTCGGCGAACCTCTGGGCGGCGTCGTCGAGTTGGGCGCGCAGCGCGCCGAAGGGCCCGCTCATGACAGCGTCGCGATCGCCGCACGGCCGCCTTCGAGGAACTCCGGCCAGGAGCCGCCCTCTTCCTTGCCGCGCGGCTCGACGACACCGTGCAGGTACTTGTTGAGGATCGCGAGGTCCTCGGGCGCGCGCCGGGCGAGGGAGCCGACGAGGGACGAGGCCAACGTGTGGGCGGTGAGGGCCTGTTGGCCGAAGAAGTTGCTGTGCAGGATCGCGTCCTCCAGGACGCCGATCTGCTCGGCCGTCGACAGCGCCGACTCCAGCTTCTCGTCGTCGCTCGCGGCGGCTGCCGAGGAGGCGCGCAGGTCGGCGAAGCTCTGGAGCAGGACGTCCAACAGGGTGGGCGGGACGTCGAGTTCGATCTGGTGGCGCCGGAGGAGTTCCTCCGTACGGAAGCGGACGATCTCCGCCTCGCTCTTCTTGTTCGTGACGACCGGGATGCGCACGAAGTTGAAGCGCCGCTTCAGCGCGGAGGAGAGGTCGTTGACGCCCCGGTCGCGGCTGTTGGCGGTGGCGATGACCGAGAAGCCGGGTTTCGCGAACACGATGTTGTCGCTGTCGAGTTCGGGTACGGAGATGTATTTCTCGGAGAGGATCGAGATCAGCGCGTCCTGGACGTCGCTCGTGGAGCGGGTCAGCTCCTCGACGCGGCCGATCGCGCCGGACTCCATCGCGGTCATGATCGGCGAGGGGATCATCGACTCGCGGGACTGGCCCTTGGCGATGACCTGGGAGACGTTCCACGAGTACTTGATGTGGTCCTCGGTGGTCCCGGCGGTGCCCTGGACGACGAGGGTGGAGTTGCGGCAGATCGCGGCGGCGAGGAGTTCGGCGAGCCAGCTCTTGCCGGTGCCGGGGTCGCCGATGAGCAGGAGCCCGCGGTCGGAGGCGAGGGTGACGATCGCGCGCTCGACGATGGCGCGGTCGCCGAACCACTTCTGGGAGATCTCGCGGTCCAGTCCGTCGGCCCGCTCGGAGCCGAGGACGAACAGGCGGATCATCTTGGGCGACAGGCGCCAGGTGAACGGCTTGGGGCCGTCGTCGGCCGACTCCAGCCAGTCCAGTTCCTCGGCGTACTTGAGCTCGGCGGGGGCGCGCAGCAGGTCGGACATGTGAGGGCCTTTCTGGCTGGTCAGGTGAGGAAGTTCTTGAGCTCGTGGACGAGCTTCTTGATGTGGCCGGAGAGCACCGGCGTGCCCTGGTCCTTGAACTTGTCGCGGAACCAGGGGTTGACGCTGCCGCGCCCGGAGCTGGTCACCGAGCCGACGGGGATGAACTTGACACCGGAGCGGTGCAGGGCGGCCATGCTCGCGAAGAGGGGTTCCTGGCGCCATTCGTAGAAGTCGGAGATCCACACGACGACCGTGTTGCGGGGTTCGGCGATCTTCGGCTGGGCGAGCGCCATCGCGACCGTGCCGTCGGTGCCGCCGCCGAGCTTCGTGCGCAGCAGCGTCTCGAACGGGTCGTGCACCCACGGGGTGAGGTCGAGGGCCTGCGTGTCGTACGCGACGAGGTGGACGTCGACCTTCGGCAGCCCGGCGAAGATCGAGGCGAGGATGGTGCAGTTGACCATCGAGTCGACCATGGAGCCCGACTGGTCCACGACGACGATGAGGCGCTGCGGTGTCGTCTTGCGGGCCGTCTGCCTGTAGTAGAGGCGGTCGACGTAGAGCCGCTCCTCCTCGGGGCTGTAGTTGGTGAGGTTCTTCCAGATCGTGCGGTCGAGGTCGAGGTTGCGGAAGACGCGCTTGGGCGGGACCGAGCGGTCGATCGCGCCGACGGTCGCCTTCTCGACCTGCGTGCGCAGCACTTCGGCGACCTCGTCGACGAACCGCCGGATCAGCGCCTTCGCGTTGGCGAGGGCGACGCCGTCGAGGTTGTTCTTGTCGCGCAGGAGCTGCTCGATCAGCGACATGCTGGGGGTGAGCTGCGAGGCGAGCTTCGGGTCGGCGAGGACTTCGCGCAGGTGCATACGGCTGACCAGGTCGGCCTCCAGCGCGCCGAGTTCGGGGCCGATCGGCGGGACGAGCCGGCTCAGGTCGGGGTCGGGGCCGCCGAACCCCGTACCGGTCGGGCTGACGCCTCGGCGTCCCCCACGCAGGTCGCCGGGGGCGCAGCCGAAGGCGCGCTCCAGCCATCCGGCGTCCGCCTGCCAGCGCGCCAGCTGCCCGGCGTCGACGGCTCCGGAGCCGGTCGCGAACACGTTCAGCAGGATCTTCGACACCAGCGCCGCGCGCCGTACCTCGGCCGCCCGGTCACGCTCGCCGTCGGGCTCGTCGGCGAGCATCAGGCCGTCGAACTCCCCGGCCAGCGCGGGGTGCCGCTGCACGACCGAGTCGACCGAGGCTCGCGGGTCCAGGAGCGCGGGCGGCAGTCCGATGTCCTCGACGACGGCGAGGCTCGCGGACTCCAGCGCGGGCCGCTCCTCGGGGTCGAAGAGCCGGGCGAGCAGCCGCCAGTACAGGACCTGCCGCCGGTTGTCGTACGCCTCTTCGGTGATCTCCGCGCTCATTTCCTCAGCAGCCTTCCCGCGCGTTCGCGCAGCACGGCCACGGCGTCGGTCGCCGCCTTCTCCGCCTTCACGCCCGCCTTGTCGGTGGTCCCCCCGGCCCACGCGCCCGCGTGCAGCGTGACGGGCTTCTTCCGTACGAGGGTCTCGACGGCCAGCGGCTGCACGGCGAACCGTCCGCCGTCCCACCGCAGCAGCCCGATGCAGGCGCCCGACGCGGCCACGGCGTCCGGGGTCAGCGGGCCCGCGACGGGGATGCGGTCGGCGTCCACGGCGAGCGGCTGTCCGGCGAGGACGAACACATCCTGTCGGGCGGTGTAGCCCTCCAGGAGGACGGGTACGGCGAGCTGCGCCGGGTGCCGGTCGAGGGGTGCCGTCGGGGCGGTCAGCGCCGTGGGCAGGGCGACCCGCGCGGTGGTGAACGCGTCCGCCGGTTCTCCCACGCGCGCGTGGGCGTCGTCCCAGAGGAGGTCGCCCTCGCCGGTGACCGGCATCCCGTCCAGCTCCATCGCCCGGCCCTCGCCGAGCGCCGCCAGCAGCGCCATGTGCGGTCGCAGCAGCTGCCACACGCCCGCGCCGACGACCGTGTCGGGCTTCGGCGCGGACACGCTGGCCCGCACCAGCCGGGGCACTCCGCCGTCGGCCGGTTCGAACACCGCGTGCACCTGCGCCTGTACGGCGGTGGCGTGCTCGTGGAGGTCGACGCCGAGTGGCAGCAGGCGCCCGGTGGCCGTGCCGGGCGGCGCGGTCGGCACATCGGCGCCGGGGACGCTGAGGAGCATCCCGCGCGCCCACAGGTCGCCCCAGCGGCGCGCCGGGACCCTCTCCAGCGCCGTACCCGGGCAGGAGGCGGCGAGTTCGGCGGTGAACCCGTCGAGGAGGGCGGCGAGCCGGCGCGCGGCCGGTTCCGCGAGGAGCGCGGAGACGACCGGGGCGGCACCGGCGATCAGCTCGTGGTCGATGCCCTGCCAGCCTGCGCGGGCGAGGTCGGTGAGCCAGGCGCGGGCGGCGGCACGGAGGTTGGTGGTGTCGGGTGCCGGCTCGCGCTCGGGGGTCGGGCCGTCGGTGCCGAGGGCTGCCGCGTGCGCAGGGCTCTGGCTTTCGCCGTCGGAGGCGTGCGCGGCGGTCGGCCCGTCGCCGGTGTGCCCGCGCGCGGTGCCCGCCTCGGCGTCAACGGCCGCCCGTCCCGCGCCGGTTGCGTCGGTCGGTCGTCCCACCGCCTCGGCGATCCGTCCCGCCAGCGCGTCATGTGCCGCCCCCAGCAGGGCCGTCCGGGCTGCCGCGAGGGCGAGGAAGTGGTCCTCGGCGGCGGTGCCTGCGGCGGCCTTCTCGGTGGCCTCGGCGACGCGGGTGGCGAGGGGGCTGGCGGCGAGGGCGTCCGCGAGGACGGTCAGGTCGGCGGCCTGGGCGGGGCGGGGGCGCAGGAGGCCCGCCGTGAGGGCGCGGTCGAGGGCGTCGACGGCGGCCAGGGCCTCGTCCAGGCCCTCGACCGGTTCGGTCAGGGTGTCGGCTCGCATCAGGCGGCCTCCGCCCGGGTCGGCGGGAACCACTGCATCTCCGGCAACGGGGCGGTGGCCGGGGCGAGTTCGAGGTAGGCGAGGTGGCGCAGGAAGCGGCTGAACACGGCCGCGGCGGCCTTGGCCGGGTCCGGCGCGGGGTTCGTGCCGGTCATGACGGCCGTCAGCGCGCCCGCGTCAGCGGCGCCGTCGGCGTCCACGCGCAGGTAGCGGGCGACGCGCCCGGCGCCGTACTGGAGCACCGCCTCGGTCACCAGCGCGCGGATGTGGTTGCAGAACGAGCCCCGCGCGCCGCCGCAGGGGCGGTTGTTGTTGGTGCTGCACCCGTACGCGTACGTCCCCGCCGCGATCGACGAGACGTAGACCCGGCCGATGTCCGAGCCGCTGGAGACGACGCCCTGGAGGCGGCCGTCGGCCAGTTCGACGAAGGGGACCTTGGCCAGCTTCCGGGGCCGGGCGGGTGCGAGTACCCGGGCGGTGCTCGACCGCTCCCATACCGGGACGTTCTCCGAATCCGACGACACATCAGCTCCTTCGCAGCACAAGGGATGTCTTCCGCCAGACCGGCGTGACATCGATCAAGCTATCGGCCGCCACTGACAACGCCCCCCGGATCGGGGGGCGTCGCAGGTCAGGAGCTTGTGCGGGGGTCAGCCGCGGGTTCGCGCACGGGTCGACCAGAGGCCCACGGCGAGAAGTCCCGCCACGGCCACCGCGGCCGTCGTGCAGCGCTGCGAGCGCCACGCGAGAACCTCGCCCGTGGAGTTCGCGGAGAGGGCCGAGCCGACGCTCAGCCAGGAGCCCGCGGACAGGACCGACGCGGAGGAGCCGATGGAGCCGACCGAGAGGAAACTCCCGACGGATCCGATGGACAGCGCGCTGCCCACGGACCCGATCGAGAGGAACGAGTTCACCGAGCCGATCGACAGGGCCGAGTTCTTCGACCGGAACGAGTGCCAGGAGCCGTCTGCGAGGTCACGGGTCGTCATGAGGTGATCCTGTCAGAGGAGTCGGCCCCCGGAGAGCGGCTCGGAGTCAGCTCTTCGGCCAGTCCCGGTAGGCGATGCGGGGCAGGTCGCGGATCTCGCCCAGCAGGCCCCATTCGTCGCGGCCGAGTCGGGCCAGGGGGCGGAGTCGGCGGATGTCCGGGTGGCCGTCGACCAGCACCGATTCGTCGACGGCAGCGTGGACGACCTCGCCCAGGACGAGGGTGGAGTTGCCGATGCCGAGGGTCGCGTGGAGGCGGCACTCCAGGGCGACCGGGGAGGCTGCGACGCGGGGTGGTTTGACCTTGAGGGAGGGTTCCCGCTCGATGCCGACCGCGTCGAACTCGCCCTCCCCGGACGGGAAGTCGGTCGCGGTGCCGTTGATCTGCTCGAAGAGCGGTTCCGGGGCGAGGTTCACGACGAACTCGCGGGTCGCCTCGACGTTGCGGAGGGTGTCCTTGCGGCCCACCGAGGTGAACTGGACGACCGGCGGGTCGGTGGAGGCGACGCTGAAGAACGAGTGCGGGGCCAGGTTGGCCGTAGTACCGTCCGCCGTCAGGGTCGAGACCCAGGCGATCGGCCGGGGGACGACGACGGCGGTGAGCAGCCGGTAGAAGGCCGCGGTGCCCAGAGAGCCGGGCGAGTAGTCGACACGCATGACAGCCAGTTGTATCCCGCAAGCATCGGGAAGCACGCATCCTGTTCCCCAAGAGTCGGCAACTCACTCCCCACTTGGGGGCGTTACCGCCGGTCACCTGCCCGAAAGAGACGAAGGTCACGACTCCGTATCGGACATTTAACGCTTCAATCTTCACGCCAGTCACACAAGTTGGTTAAGTTGACCGCCGGGCCGCACGACCGACTCCGGCGAACCGCCGGGCCGCGCGGCCTCCGTCGAATCCGGGGTGACCCGGCGAGGCGGGGCCGGCCGTCTCCGCGGCAGGCTGTGCACGGAAGGAGTACGTCCTCCATGGCGACGGACCGAGGCCAGGGCCCCGCGGGTGCAGGACTTCCCGGACAACGCGCCGACTCCTCCCGCCTCCAGGACGGCCCCGCGCCCAGCAGGTCCGAGATCCAGCAGGCCGTCACCTCGCTCTACAACCGCGCCGAGACCGACAGCGGCACGTTCAACGCGACCCGCGCGATGTCGCTGCGCAGCGGTCGCAGCGGCGGTTCGGGAGCGTCTCGCGGGGGCGCGCGCAGGGCCTCGGCCCCCGAGACGGACGCGGGCGCCCGGCAGCTCTTCGACGTCGCCCGCAACTCGCTCGGCCCGACCATCCCCGCCGTCCTCCCGCGCGACCGCGCGAGCGGCCGTCCAGGGCGCCCCGGGAAGCCGGACGGCATGCCGACCATCCAGGAGCTCGAAGCGGCCCTGGAGCGCAAGCAGGAGCTCGCCGCGGGCCGTTCGGCGCCCGCGCTGCCGCCGGGCCAGTCCACGCAGGGCGCCCCCGCGCTTCCCCCGGCCGCCACGGCGGCGCTCCCGCCGTCGCCCCTCGCCGCCCTGCCCCCGGCCCCCGCGACCGCCCAGATGCCCGGCGTCACGGCCACCGGCCCGATCCCGGTCGTCCCGTCCTCCATGGCCCAGACAGCGGTCCTGCCGCCCGTGCGGATGTCTCCCGACCCGACGGCCACGGGCCAGTTCCCGACGGTCTCCCCGGCCATGGCCCAGACGGCCGTCATGTCGCCCGATCCGACGGCCACCGGGCAGATCCCCATGGTCCCCCCGGCCATGGCGCAGACGGCCGTGATGGCGCCCCTCGCCGCGCGGATGTCCCCGGACCCCACGGCCACCGGGCAGATACCGGTCATGCCGTCGCCCGCCGCGCAGATGCCGGCCTCGCCGACGGCCACCGGGCCGATTCCCGTCGTGCAGGCGCCCGACTCCCGTCCCCCGGCGCAGAGTTGGGACTCCGGCTCGCTGCCGATGTACAACCCCGCCGATCCGACACGTGACACCGGCGCCCTCCCTTCCGTCCCGTCGTGGGAGACCGGCACGTTCCCCGCGTACGCCTCTCCGGCCGCTCAGCCCGGTGGCGCGTTCCCGGCCACGGCCGCCGCGCAGTCCGCGCCCGCAGCCGCCGCCGGGAACACCGGCTCCCTCCCGATGTACAACCCCGCGGAGGCCGCCCGGGACACGGGTGCGTTCCCGTCGGTTCCGACGTGGGAGACGGGCGCCTTCGCCGCGTACGACCCTTCCGGTACGTCGACCTGGCAGACCCAGCAGGCCCAGGCCGCCGCCGGACCCGCCCTGACCTCGACGGTCATGTCACCGTCGGCACCGGCCGCCGAACCGGCTTACGCGTCAACCGTGATGGCTCCTTCGGCGCCCGAACCGGCCCTGACGTCAACGACGATGAGCCCTCCGACCGCCGAACCCGCGTTCACGTCAACGGTGATGACGCCTGCCGCCGCGCCCGCTGAACCGGCGTACGCGTCGGCCGGCACGGCCCCGGCCGAGTCGGGCTTCACGTCGACGGTCATGTCCCCGTCGGCCGCCGCGTCGGCTCCGGCGCCCGCGTTCATGTCGCCGTCCACACCCGAACCGGGCTTCGCCTCAACGGTGATGACCCCCTCGGCGGCTGCCGAACCGGCGTACGCGTCAACGGTGATGGCACCCCCGGCCACGTCAGCGGCGCCCGCCTTCACGTCGACCGTCATGTCCCCGTCGGCCACCCCGGCTCCCGCCGAACCGGCGTACACCGCAATCCTGATGGCCCCGCCGACCGCTGCGGCGACCCCCGCGTACGCCGCGCCCATGCCGTCCCCCGCGCCCGAACCCGGCTTCACCGCAACGCTGATGGCGCCCCCGGCAGCCCAGCAGATGGCAACCGCCGCGCCTGCCATGCCTGTTGACCCCGGGTTCACCGCAACGCTCATGGCACCGCAGACGGCACCCGCGCCCGCAGCGATGCCCCAGGCGCCCGCCGACCCGGCGTTCACGGCGACCCTGATGGCACCGCCCTCCACGGGGGCGCCTGCCGCGCCGATGACGCAGCAGATGCCTGCACAGGCCATGGCCGCACAGGGCATGCCCGCCCAGCCCGCGCCTGCACAGCCGATGCCCGCCCAGCCCGTCCCCATGCAGCCCGCGCAGCCGATGCCCCCGCAGGCCGCAGCCCCCATGCCGCCCGCCCCGGCCATGCAGGCGCCCATCGGCGCGCCGATGGCAGGCTGGCAGATGGCGACCGCCGACCTCGGATTCACCTCTGCCGCCATGGCGCCGCAGACGATGACAGCACCCGGCCAGCCTGTCGCCGCGCAGCCCGCACCGGCCGCCCCCATGGCACCGCAGACAGCCCAACCCGCGCAGGCACCCACCGCACCCATGGCACCGCAGTCCATGGCCGCACCCGCGCAGCCTCTCGCCGCACCGGCCATGCAGGCGCCGGTCCCGCCCATGGCACCCACGCCCGCGCAGGCCCCCACCTCCGCATACGCAGCCCCCGCCCCCGCCGCACCCACCGCCCCCCTGCCACAGCCCACCGCCGCCCCGCTCCCCCCGCAGGCCCCGGCCGCCGCGACCTCCCCCACCGCCAAGGCCGAGAAAGCCGTCGCCTTCGCGCGTGCGCAGATCGGCAAGCCCTGTGTGTGGGGCGCGAAGGGGCCGGGGTCGTACGACAACGCGGGGCTCACGCAGGCCGCGTGGACGGCGGCGGGGGTCCCGTTGCCCAGGACGGCAACCGAACAGGCGCAGGCCGGTACGGCGGTGGACGTCGCCACGCTGCAACCCGGCGACCTGGTCTTCTTCTTCGACGGCCTGAACCACACGGGTGTTTACACGGGTAACGGCATGATGATCCACGCACCGGGGCCCGGCGCCTTCATCCGCGAGGAGTCGATCGCGCACGCGGGCGAGTCGGCGCTGCGATGGGCGATCCGTCCCGCGTAAGGCTCACGCGGTCTCGGACAGCCGCTCCTCCACGAGGCTGACCTGATCCCGGCTCAACCGACGCAGCTCCCACAGGAGTTCCGCCGCGTCGGCCAGGTCGGGGTGGTGGGAGGGTTCCTCGGCAGGAGGTTCGGCGTCGACGAGTACGGCGAGCCGGCCTGCGGGGATGCCCAGCACGCGCGCGAAGGCGATGAACAACTCGGGGGAGAGAGCCACCCTCCCCTGCCCCACTCCTCCGACGGTGACCCCAGAGAGGTACGGCCCGCGCACCCCGGCCAGAGCTTTCGCTCCCGACGACCAGTGAAGGTTGCGGTTGGCCAGCAGCCGCAGAAGCAGCGCTCCGGGACCGGGGGCATACCCGCCGAACTCCTTCAGAGGGCCCCAGGGAGCCGTACGAGGCTCCTGGGGCAGCGAATGGACGTGCCGGAGGAATTCCCTGCGCTGCGCCGCTGAAAGGAGCCTGAACCGCCACACGACGTACACGGCGCGGGAACCGGCCCCCGCGTCCAGGGGGTTCAGCTCCTCGGGTACTTCAAGACCCGCGAGGACGAACACGTCTGGCACCCGCACCCCGAGCGCCGGCGCCAGCCCGTACAGGAGTTCCCGCGTCGGCTCCCCCTCCGGCACGGCAACCCCCAACCGTGCCGCCCGCGCGCGGAACCCCTCCCAGGTCACTTCTGCCGCGTCCCCGCGACCGCCAGCACGGTCGCCGCAGCCCCCGTCCCCAGTACGGCCCCCGCGATGACGTCCCCCGGATAGTGCACCCCCGTGTGCACGCGCGAGTACCCGACGGCGCAGGCCAGCAGTCCCAGCGGAACGGTCGTCACCGGCAGTGCGGTGCTCACGGCGGCGGCGAAGGCGACGGCCGACGCGGTGTGCCCGGACGGGAAGGACGCCGAGTCCGGCATGGGCACGTGCCGTCCGGGGAACGGCGAGTCCTCCGCGCGGTGCGGGCGGGGCCGCCGTACGAGCTTCTTGCCTGCGAGGTTGGCCGTGGCCGAGGCGAGCCCGACGGCCGCGACCCCGAGCAGCGCGGCCCGGCGCGTCCTGCCCGGCCGCAGGGCCAGCAGGGCCGCTGCCGCGAACGAGATCTTCGAGTGGTTGGCGGCCGTGGACAGCCGACGCAACGCGGTGTCCAGCGTGGGCGTCTTCGTGACGGTCACCGCCTCGTAGAGGGCTTGGTCGAGGGCGGCGAGATCGCGCACCAGGCTGATGGCGTCGAGACGGCTGCGGGGGTCGGGCATGGTCGTTTCTCCGGACGGCGGTTTCGGGGCCGGGACGCAACGCGCGGGCGCGCGCCGGGGCCAGGACAGGGAGGAAGATCTCCGGGAGGCGGGAGGAACAGCGCGCGCGTGGGACAACGTTCCCGCCGCCCGTGCGGCTGACCGAGGGCAAGCCCTCAACCGCCCGCGCGCACGCGTACACACCGATGGCACCGCCATCCCGCGCGCACACGCACCCGCCCCGCCCTCAGTCATCCCCCTCCCCCACGTCCCCCACCGGCCGGTCCAGCGCGAGGCGTACGATCCTGCGCCAGTCGACGTTCGGCGGGGAGTACGTCGCGCCGGGTCTGCGGCGCGGTACGCGTACGCGCAGAGCGCCCTGGCGGAGGGTGCAGACGACGGGGACCGGGAGGACGAGGGCCTCGCCGTCGATGGCGACGGGGATGTGGGGGCGGTCGGCGGAGACCTCCACGCGGGCGGACTTCGTGGAGGTGATGCCGCCGGCGCGTTCGCCACGCAGGACGACTTCGGCGGCCTGGGCTGCGCCCTCGACCTTGATGCCGATGACGCCGAGGTTGCCGGAGTCGAGGCGGGGGCGCCGGCCGCCACCGAAGGGGTCCGCGCGCGCGTAGGGGTTGTTGCTGACGAGGACGGCCTGCGGCGCGTGCAGGCGGGTGCCGTCGGCGTGGACGCCGAGGGTCGCGCCGGCCTCGCCCATGAGGAGGTCGGGGAGGAGGTCGAGGGCGGTGAACGCCTTGGCGTCGCGGTACTCGGGGCTCTGGACTATCTCCGCGTACGCGCCGAAGGAGACCGTGTTGACGAACGCGCGCCCGTCGACGTCCCCGAGGTCGACGCGGAACTCGACGCCGTCGGTGAGGGCTTCGAGGGAGGTGACGGGGTCGGTGCGGTCGAGCCCGAGGTCCATGGCGAAGTGGTTGCGCGTGCCGGCGGCGATGACGAGGAACGGCACGTCGTGCTCGGCGGCGACGGCGGCGACCAGCGCCTGCGTGCCGTCGCCGCCCGCGACGCCGAGCAGGTCGGCGCCCTCGGCGAGCGCGCGCCGGGCCTCGGCCTCGGGGTCGGTGGTGCCGTCCGGGGCGATGAGGATCACCCGGGCGCCGAGGGCCTCCGCGCGGCGGACGAGGTCGAAGCGTTCGACCTTCCCGCCCCCGGAGCGCGGGTTCATGATGAACACCGGCCGGCTGGGCGGCGGGGTCTTGCGTCCGCGCCTGCGGCGTTTGGCGTGCGGCTGGCGGACGCTGCGCAGCGCGGACCGCGCGCTGGCGAGGGCCGCGGTCCACAGGGCGATGGCGGAGACGGCGACGATCCACAGCCCGGAGGAGGCGTAGAGGGCGAGGACGCCGAACGGCACGAGGACCGCCAGGAGCGCCCCCAGGAGCCGGGTCCAGCCTCGGTGCGCCAGGGCCCACCACAGGCCCGCTCCGGCCAGCGAGAGGCCGCCCACGCCGCTCAGGAGGACGAGCCAGCCGTCCGATCCGGCGCCCGCGACGACCGTGAAGGCCGCACAGGCGGCGAGGAGGAGGGCGAGCCGGGCCCAGTCGCGTGCGCGCCGGGCATCGAAGTCCCGCGCGAAGGCGCTTCGCGCGCGCGTGTCGTTCACCGTGTGCCCGCCATGCTGTGTGCTCCCCCTGGGGTCCCGAGGCTCGTTGCCATGATCGTGATTACCACATCGTGGCGTACCACGGTGGTCGGCAACGGTACCCGGGACCCGGGACCCGTAACGGGCTCAGCGGGCGGCCGAGTTGGCGCGTGCCTGTTCTCGGCGGGCGTTGTTGTACACGCGCATGAGGTGTTTCGAGACGGCGCAGGGCACCGTGTCGAAGTGGCACTGACGGCAGGTGCGCGCGTGCTCCTCGTAGGCGGCGCGGGCCTGCTGGAGCGCGTCCTCGGAAAAGGGCATGACGGTCCTCCGACGGGATGGGGTGGGGGGTGAGCCGGACACCGCGGTGTTCGTAAGGTTCACTTAAAGTCAGAGTGGATCATGTTACTTCCGGTACGGGAAAGCGGGCGCTCAGAGGGCTTCGTCACAGCAGCCCCGGCCCGTGCTCAGCCCCCGGCAGAAGCAGGACGACTCGACGGGTACGTCGGCCACCGCGCGGGCCAGGGTGAGCTGTTGGCCGACCAGCGCGGCCTCGCCGCGCTTCCCGAGCCGTACGAGGCACTCGTGCAGGCCGTGCAGGGCCCAGACGTTGCCGGGGTGCTGGAGCGCGCGCGGGAGCGTCGGGTCGAGGCCGAGGTCCGCGCGGTAGACCGCCTCGGCCTCGGTGACGCGGCCCTGTTCGAGCAGGAGCGCGCCGTACGCGTGCCGGGTGGGCTGCATCCAGCCCCAGGGCTCGTCGTACGGCAGGTTGTCACTCAGTTCGACCGAGCGTTCCAGGGCGGCGAAGGCGCGGTCGAAGGCGCCCTTGCGGTACTCCAGTTCGCCGTCGAGCATCGCGGCGGCGATGGCGAGAACGTCCTGGCAGGTGTTGTTGAACAGGGTCCGGGAGTCGGGGACGCGGGCCACGGCGGCGTGGAACAGGGCGCGTTCGGCATCCGCCTCGGGGACGCGCCCTGTGGCGGAGAACGCGACCCCGCGCGCGTAGTGGTGCATCGCGGTGGTGACGCGGTACAGGTCCGGGTCGGCGGGCCGGGGCAGGGCGAGGACGTCGGACCAGCGTCCGAAGCGGATCAGGACGTGGACGCGCATCGCGAGGAACCCCTCCAGCCAGTCGGCCATGGGCGGGCTCTCGACCCTGAGGAGTTCCTCGGGGATGCACTCCTCCAGGCTCCGGGCGGCCTCCAGGGCGGTCTTCGAGGCGCCGAGGAACATCGCGCCGTAGATCCGGAAGTGGTGGTTGTGCGCGCGGTACAGCGTGTAGAAGTTCATCGCTCCCCCGCGCGCGTGCGCCTTCGCGTCGGCGCCGATCGCGGCGGTGTTGTCGGCGACCACCCTGCGGTAGTCGCCGCAGAGGACCTCCAGGTGCGAGGGCATGTGCAGGAGGTGTCCGGCGTCGGGGACGAGGCCGCGCAGCCGGTCGGCGACCGTGAGGGCGGCTTCCGGGGTGGGCGACATCTCCATCAGGTGGACGTACAGGTGCGGCAGGCCGGGGTGGGCGCCCTCGGGGTCGGCCGCCAGGGCGCGCTCCAGGACGTCCCGGGCCTCCAGCGTGCGCGCGCCTGCCGCGGGTTCGCCCGTCCCCAGGTCCCAGAGCTGCCAGGGGGTGAGGTTCATGAGGGCCTCGGCGTACAGGGCCGCGACGTCGAGGTCGTCCGGCGCGAGGGCGTACACGGCCTGCATGGCGTCCGCGTAGGCGTGGTTCCACACCGCGCAGTCCTCGGCGGCCCGCGCGCGCGGGTAGCGGGCCATGAGGGCGCCGATCAGGGCCCGCTCGACGGGCCGGGACCGGGCGGCGCGCTCCTCGGCCCGCTCGGCGGCCTCGCGGGTGCGCCGCACGGTCAGCGCGAGGTCCCTGTCGTCGAAGAACTCCCAGGGTTTGTTGTAGTTCGGGCCGAGCGCGTAGGCGATGCCCCAGTGGGCCATCGCGCACTCCGGGTCGGCGCGCACGGCCTCCTCGAAGCAGGCGACGGCCTCCTCGTGGTGGAACGCGTACGTCCACACCAGGCCCCGGTCGAACCACTTCTGCGCCTCGGCGGACGCGGTGGTGACGAGCCGGCCGTAGCTCCCGAGGTCGTAGTACTCCATGCGCGCTCCCCTGCTCGCGGCCACCCCTCAGCGGCAGCCCCTGAGCGACGTATACCGCCCGGCGAAGGGGCTGCGGGCCCGGTCCGCGCCGGGTCGTCCCGTCCTTCCGTACGACCGGGAACCGTCGTCCCGGAAGGACAGCCCTGTCACCGTATTCGCCCGCACTCCTGGGCGGCCTCCCCGCGCACGCGTACGGCGGGCACCCCGGCCTTCTTCGGCTCGGCCCCCTCCAGCGGCGCGACCTCGGCCGACGCCGTTTCCGTCCGCACCGCCCCGGGCCGGCGCAGCCACTTCGGGAGCAGTGCCCGTACCCGCTCGCCCTGGCCGTGCAGGAGCCCCATGACGACCGCCGCCGCGACGGCGATGAGGTGTTCGCGGCCCGCGAGGTTGGGCTTGGCGATCGACTCGACGACCATCGAACCACCCGTGAGGGTGAACACGATCGGGGCCCTGCGGACGACGGACATGTACGTGAAGAGGCCCACAACGGCCGCCGAGGGGCCCGTGTCGAGGACCTTGCCGAACTCCGGGGACAGCCCGCCCCAGTGGTCGGGGCCCAGGGCGAGCATCACGCGGACGGTGAGCGTGCCCGAGAGGGTGGACGCGTAGGCGATGAACAGGGTCCGCGCGCGGCCGAGGGCGACCTCGGCGAGGGCGAAGGCCAGGAACAGCTGTGTGATGCCCGCCCAGACGGGCAGGTCGAGGGCCGGGACGTACAGCGAGACCGGCGTGCGCAGCAGGGCCTTCCACAGCGGGAGGTCGCCCTGGACTCCGCCGACCTCACGGACGATCTTCTCGCCCAGGTCGTTCTGGGCGATCGCATGGAAGAAGATCACGCCCGCACAGGCGACGATGGCGAGGGAGAGGGCGGAGGGGCCCCTGCGCCACAGTTCGCGCACGGGGTCGACGACGATGCCCTGGAGTTCGCCCCACAGGGTGCGCCCCAGGAACGCGACGCCCCTGTAGAGCGGCGATCTCCGCCGGATCCCCGCCTTCTCGTCCACTTCTCGCCCCACCGTCGTCCCCACTGGTCACCCGCACACACATTCGGAAGATCGAATCTAACTCCTGAGACGCCCGGAATCGACATTCAGGTTGATTTCGGTACCGGATGCGCGAGGCGCACGCAACCGACACCACGACCCACGCACTCACAACGACGGCTGTTCGCGGCCCTTGGTTTAGTCGGCACGGCAACGAAGTGACCATCGCCACACCCTGCCGGGGGCGTTGTCAGTGGCCTCGGTTACAGTCCGTTGTCAGATACGCACGAGAGGGGAACGCAGGGTGGGGAACATACAGCGGGGGCTGTCGGCGGTGCTGATGGCGGGGGTGCTGGCCGGGTGCGGGACGTCCGGGGGCGGCACGGGGAGCGGCACGACGAGTGACACTGCGGGCGACACCCAAAAGGGGTCACCGACGCCCTCGGTGTCGGCCCCTTCGGCCGCCTCCGGCGGGACGCTGGGCGCGAAGGGGTCCGCCTGCGAGCTGCCGGTGACCTTCGAGACCGCCGCGAAGTGGAAGGCCGAGTCCGTAACGGCCCCCGAGGGCGCCTCCGACGACGTCCTCGACGTCCTCCTGCGCCAGGGCCCCGTCACGAGCGTCTGCGAGATCGACGCGAAGCCCGCGGGCCACATCGGCTTCATCCGCGTCTACCGGGGCGAGCCGGGCAACGCGGACGCGCGCACGGTCCTCAAGGGCTTCCTGGCCGCCGAGAAGGGCGTGAGCGAGGAGAAGTACGGGACGTTCACGGCGGGCAGCGCGTCCGGCGTGGAGGTCTCGTACCGCGTCCACGTCGAGCTCCTGGACGAGACCAAGACGGAACACGCCCTCGCCGTCACCACCCCCCAGGGCCCCGTGGTGATCCACCTGGGCGGCATCGACGACGAGGAGCACAAGGAGATGCTCCCGGCCCTCGACCTCGCCAAGCGCACACTGCGCGTCACCGCCTGAGGCCCCTCGGAGAACCCCGGGCGGCGACGTACAGCGAAACAGCTCCCCCTACACCTGCGGCCGACGCCCCCGCTCCTGCCGCGGAAACGTCTGGTCCGCCCCCGGCAGCGTCGGCTTCGGCAACGTCGCCACCTCCTCCTTCGCCTTCTCCAGCTGCTCGGCAGTGTCGTCGGGGAGGCGAGGGGGGCGAGGGCCGGCGTGGGAGAAGCGGAACGCGGACGTGAAGTCGCCGAAGGTCTCGCGGCGCCAGGCGGTCACGTTCGGTTCCTCGACACCCGTGAACCGCTCCAGGAACCGCAGCGCCGAGGTGTGGTCGAAGGCTTCCGTCGCCACCCAACCGCCCACCGTCCAGGGCGAGATGATGATCGCCGGGACCCGGAAGCCACCCCCGATCGGGAGGCCCTTGATGAACTCGCCCGGCGTGCCCGCGGGAGGCGTCGGCGGGCTCACGTGGTCGAACAGGCCGTCGTTCTCGTCGTAGTTGAGGATGAAGGCCGTCTTGCGCCACACCTTGGGGTTGGCGGCGATGGCCTCGATCTTGGAGGCGACGAAGTCGGCGCCGGCGGCGGGCAGGTAGTCGGGGTGCTCCGACTGGTAGCTCGTCGGCATGATCCAGGACACAGCCGGGAGCCGGTCGCTGCGGGCGTCGTCCTCGAACGTCCCCTCGGGCTGCCGCCGCACCCCGCGCTCGTACAGCTCGGAGCCGGGCTTCGCGTTCTTGAACGCCGCGAACCGCTCCAGCATGTTGCAGCCGTAGTTGTCGTCCTCCTGGTACACCTTCCAGCTCACCCCGGCCGCCTGGAGGCGCTCCGCGTACGTCGTCCAGCGGTAGGGCCTGGGCGCGGCGTTGCTGGTGACGGGCCCGCCGTGGGTGCCCTCGGGGTCGATCGAACCGGTCATCCACATCAGCCGGTTGGGCCAGGTGGGGCCGAAGACCGAGGAGAAGTAGT
Organism: Streptomyces saintjeani; assembly: GCF_055409605.1. Lineage (NCBI taxonomy): Bacteria > Bacillati > Actinomycetota > Actinomycetes > Kitasatosporales > Streptomycetaceae > Streptomyces > Streptomyces saintjeani. The sequence continues at coordinate 716,580 of NZ_CP189624.1, forward strand.
TGTCGCAGACGGTGAACGTCTCCGCCAGCGCGAACTGGAAGGGGATGTCGCGACGGGTGTAGTAGCCCATGACGTACGGCCCGTTGACGCCGTCGGCCTTGCGGTGGGCCGGCAGCCAGCGGTCCATCCTGCCGTTGTTCCACGCCTCGTGCTGCACCGACCAGGCGTGGCTGGTGGACGGGATGGCCTGGGCGCTGGAGGAGTGCGTGTCGAGGTGGAAGGGCAGCAGGTACCCCTTCGGGTTCTCGGCGTCCGGCTGGTAGAAGACCGAGCGCCCGGTGTCGAGGATCTGCGCCTCGGGGTCGGCGAAGCCGCGTACGCCCTTGAGGGTGCCGAAGTAGTGGTCGAAGGACCGGTTCTCCTGCATCAGCATGACGACGTGCTCGATGTCGCGCAGGGAGCCGCGGCGCGGCGCTCCGGCGGCGACGGCCTTCTGCACGCTCGGCGGGAGGAGGGAGAGGGCCGCCGCGCCGCCCAGCGTGCCGGCGGCGGATCCCAGGAGTCTGCGTCGGGTCAACTCGGCCATGAAAGCCCCTTGATGAGTGACGGACGGATCGCCGCCCACTCTTCTCCGCGAGCATCGGGGGGCGTCAGGGACACCGGGTGAAATCCACTCCAACGTGTCGGGAGGAGTTGGCCAAGCCATGACGTACGTCGCCTCCCCCTCACCCGGCCGCCGCCGGCCCGTGAACTTCCGCACGGAATCCGCCGGTTCCCTGAACCGCGCTCAAACCCGCCCACCCCAACGCGCCCCCCTTTCAGGCCCCCGCCTCCACCCCCGCTCCCGCGTGCGCCGCATCACCCTCCGTTACGCCTCTCGCCTCCCGGGGCCCGGCAGTGTAGACATGGGCCCATGGCCCGTCGTCCCCGTGGACCACACGCACCGCGTCCGTCCGTCTCAGCCCGCCGCGCACGGGAGCGGCGGATCCCCGTCGCGCCCCGCCGGGCGCTGGGCCGGCGGAGTCTGGCCACCCAGGTGTTCGTGCTCCAGGTGGCGGTCGTCCTGCTGCTGGTCGTCGCGGCGGTGGTCGCGCTGGTGCTCCAGGTCCGGCACGACGGCACGGAGGAGGCCCGCAACCGCTCGCTGGCGGTCGCGGAGTCGTTCGCGAACTCCCCGGGGATGGTGGAGGCGCTGGCGTCCCCGGACCCGACGGCGGTGCTCCAGCCCCGCGCGGAGGCCGCCCGCAAGGCCGCCGACATGGACTTCCTCGTCGTCATGAACCCGGACGGCATCCGCTACACGCACCCGAAGCCGGACCGCATAGGCAAGAAGTTCGTCGGGACGATCGCGCCCGCGCAGGAGGGCGGCACGGTCGTCGAGGACATCGACGGCACGATCGGCCGCCTGGTGCAGGCCGTCGTCCCCGTGAAGGCGCCGGACGGCCACGTCGTCGGCCTGGTGTCGGCCGGGATCACGACGGAGTCCGTCGGCGGGACCGTCGACCGCCAGCTCCCCCTCGTCCTGGTCACCGCGGGCGCCGCGCTGCTGCTCGCGACGGGCGGTACGGCGCTGGTGAGCCGCCGTCTGCTGCGGCAGACGCACGGTCTGGGCCCGCGCGAGATGACCCGCATGTACGAGCACCACGACGCGGTGCTGCACGCCGTGCGCGAGGGCGTCCTGATCGTGGACGGCGACGGCCGCCTGATGCTCGCGAACGACGAGGCGCACCGCCTCCTGGACCTCCCGCAGAACGCGGAGGGCCGGTACGTCATGGGCCTGGGCCTGGACACGGCGACGGCCGAGCTGCTGGCGTCCGGCACGGTCGTGACGGACGAGGTGCGCCTGGTCGGCGACAAGCTGCTGGCGATCAGCCAGCGCCCCACCCAGCTCGCCGGCGGCCCTTCGGGCAGCGTCGCGACCCTGCGCGACTCCACGGAGCTGCGCGCCCTCTCCGGCCGCGCGGACGAGGCCCGCGAGCGCCTGGACATCCTGTACGCGGCCGGTGTCGGCATCGGCACGGACCTGGACGTGACGCGCACGGCGGAGGAGCTGGCCGAGCTGGCGATGCCCCGGTTCGCGGACTTCGTGACCGTCGACCTGTTCGACTCGGTGATCAAGGGCGAGGAGCCGGAGCCGGGTTCGGCGCTGCGGCGCACGGCGTCGACGGGGGTCCGCAAGGGCGCTCCGCTGTACGCGGTGGGCGAGCCGCTGAAGTTCGTGGACTCGACGCCGCAGGGCCGCAGTCTCACGGAGGGCCGGGCGGTCCTCGAAGCGCGACTGGACACGTCGCCGGAGTGGCGGGCGCAGGATCTCGAACGCACCGAGCAGGTCGTCGAGTTCGGCATCCACTCGCTGATCACGGTCCCCGTGCGCGCGGGGACGCTGATGCTGGGCGTGGTGAGTTTCTGGCGTTCGGAGCGGCCCGAGCCGTTCGACACGGACGAGGTGGCGCTGGCGGAGGAGCTGGTGGCGCGGGCGGCGGTCACCATCGACAACGCGCGCCGCTACACCCGCGAGCACAAGATGGCGGAAACGCTTCAGCGCAGCCTGCTGCCGCGCACGCTGCCCGCGCAGAGCGCCCTGGACATCGCGTACCGCTACCTGCCCGCGCAGGCCGGGGTGGGCGGCGACTGGTTCGACGTCCTGCCCCTGTCGGGTGCGCGGGTCGCGCTGGTGGTCGGGGACGTCGTCGGGCACGGGCTGCTCGCGGCGGCGACGATGGGCCGGCTGCGGACGGCCGTGCACAACTTCTCGGCGCTGGACCTGGCGCCGGAGGAACTCCTCGGCCTGCTGGACGAGTTGGTGAACCGGATCGACCAGGAGGACGAGTCGGCGGCCCCGGTGACCGGCGCGACCTGCCTGTACGCCATCTACGACCCGGTGTCGCGGCGCTGCACGATGGCGCGGGCCGGGCATCCGCCGCCGGCGATCGTGCACCCGGACGGGCGGGTGGAGTTCGCGGACGTGCCGCCGGGGCTGCCGCTGGGCCTGGGCGGGCTGCCGTCGTTCGAGACGGTGGAGCTGGAACTGCCCGAGGGCAGCCGTCTCGTGCTGTACACGGACGGTCTGGTGGAGTCCCGGGACCGGGACATCGACAGCGGCCTCGACCTGCTCAGCGAGGCTCTCGCGGGCGCGCCGGGCGCGCCGGAGCCGACCTGTGTGGCGGTTCTGGACGCGCTGCTGCCGGCCCGCCAGAACGACGACATCGCGCTGATCGTCGCCCGTACGCGCGCGCTGGGCCCGGACCGGGTCGCGGAGTGGGAGGTGCCGGTGGACCCGGCGGAGGTCGCGCGCGTGCGTGCGGCGGTCGCCCGGCGCCTGGTGGAGTGGGACCTGGAGGACCTGTCGTTCACGACCGAGCTGATCCTGAGCGAGCTGGTCACCAACGCGATCCGCTACGGCGGCGCCCCGGTGCGGGTCCGGCTGCTGCGCGACCGGTCGCTGATCTGCGAGGTCTCCGACGCGAGCAGTACGTCACCGCACCTGCGGTACGCGGCGATGACGGACGAGGGCGGGCGGGGCCTGTTCCTGGTGGCGCAGCTCGCGGAGCGGTGGGGGACGCGGTACTCGTCCGTGGGGAAGGTCATCTGGGCGGAGCAGCCACTACCGGCAAACCGATAAACTGCTGGTAGCACCCGACGTCGGGAGAACTCATAAGACCGGTTTATGAGCTCATAGACCGGACCCGCGTACCGGGTTAGGCTTGCCTTAGTTTAGGCTTCCCGTCGAGTCGATCAACTGCCGCTCGAAGGGAACCTGATCATGCCCCGCCCCCTGCGGGTAGCCATCGTCGGAGCCGGCCCCGCCGGGATCTACGCCGCCGACGCGCTGCTCAAGTCCGATGTGGCCGCCGACCCCGGTGTCTCCATCGACCTCTTCGAGCGGATGCCGGCCCCGTTCGGACTGATCCGGTACGGCGTGGCCCCGGACCACCCCCGCATCAAGGGCATCATCACCGCCCTGCACCAGGTGCTGGACAAGCCGCAGATCCGCCTCTTCGGCAACGTCGACTACCCCACCGACATCAGCCTCGACGACCTGCGCGCCTTCTACGACGCCGTGATCTTCTCGACCGGCGCGATGGCCGACCGCGAACTCACGGTCCCGGGCATCGAGCTGGACGGCTCCTACGGCGCGGCCGACTTCGTCTCCTGGTACGACGGCCACCCGGACGTCCCGCGCACCTGGCCCCTGGAGGCCGAGAAGGTCGCCGTCCTCGGCGTCGGCAACGTCGCCCTCGACGTGGCCCGCATCCTCGCGAAGACGGCGGACGAGCTGCTGCCGACGGAGATCCCGGCCAACGTGTACGACGGCCTGAAGGCCAACAAGGCGCTGGAGGTCCACGTCTTCGGGCGCCGTGGCCCCGCGCAGGCCAAGTTCTCCCCGATGGAGCTGCGGGAGCTGGACCACTCCCCGAACATCGAGGTCATCGTCGACCCCGAGGACATCGACTACGACGACGGCTCGATCGCGACCCGGCGCGGCAACAAGCAGGCCGACATGGTCGCCAAGACCTTGGAGAACTGGGCGATCCGCGACGTCGGGGACCGCCCGCACAAGCTGTTCCTGCACTTCTTCGAGTCCCCCACCGAGATCCTCGGCGAGGACGGCCGGGTCACCGGCCTGCGCACCGAGCGCACGGAGCTGGACGGCACGGGCAACGTCAAGGGCACCGGCAAGTTCACGGACTGGGACCTGGGCGCCGTCTACCGCGCGGTCGGCTACCTCTCCGAGAAGCTCCCGAAGCTCCCCTGGGACCTCGACTCGGGCACCGTCCCGGACGAGGGCGGCCGGGTCATCGAGGAGAGCGGCAGCCACCTGACGTCGGTGTACGTCACCGGCTGGATCCGGCGCGGCCCGGTCGGCCTCATCGGCCACACCAAGGGCGACGCCAACGAGACGGTCTCCAACCTCCTGGCCGACCACGCGAACGGCCGCCTCCAGGAGCCGGCGTCCCCGCAGCCCGAGTCCGTCGACGCCTTCCTGACCGAGCGCGAGGTCCGCTTCACCACCTGGGAGGGCTGGCACCGGCTCGACGCCGCCGAGAAGGCCCTCGGCGAGCCCCAGGGCCGCGAGCGCGTCAAGATCGTCGAGCGCGAGGACATGCTCCGCGAGAGCGGCGCCTGACCCCGACCGATCCGGCGCGGGGTGGACCGTACGGAATTCCCGTACGGTCCACCCCGCGCCGTTGTTATGGTCCCCCGATGTTCTCCCTCCCCGAACCTCCCCTCTTCACCCGCCTGCGCGACGCGCGCCGTGTCCTGATCGCCGGTGCGGGCGGCGGATTCGACGTGTACGCCGGGCTGCCGCTGGCGTTCGCGCTGCGGGCGGCCGGCAAGGAGGTCCATCTCGCCAACCTGTCGTTCGCGGACCTGTACGGGCTGCCGTCCGAGGTGTGGATCGAGCCGGACGTCGCCGCCGTACGGCCCGACACCCCCGTACGCGGCGACTACTTCCCGGAGCGCGCCCTCGCGCGGTGGCTCGACGGGCGGGGGCTGCCGTCCACGGTGTACGCCTTCGCGCGCACCGGCGTCGCGCCGCTGCTGGACGCCTACCGGGCACTCCTCGGCCATCTCGGCGGTGTCGACGCGATCGTCCTGGTCGACGGCGGGACCGACATCCTGATGCGCGGGGACGAACACGGTCTGGGGACGCCGGAGGAGGACATGGCGAGCCTCGCGGCGGTGGCCCGGCTGGACGTCGCGGAGCGGCTGGTGGTGTGCCTCGGGTTCGGGGTGGACGCCTATCACGGCGTCAGTCACGCGCTGGTGCTGGAGAATCTGGCCGCGCTGGACCGGGAGGGCGGTTATCTGGGCGCCTTCTCGATCCCCCGGGAGAGCCAGGAGGGGGCCGCGTACCTGGACGCCGTCGCGCACGCGCAGGAGGCGACGGCGAGCCACCCGAGCATCGTGCAGGGGTCGGTCGCCGCCGCCGTACGCGGGGAGTTCGGGGACGTGCGGTTCACGGAGCGGACCAAGGGGGGTGAGCTGTTCGTGAATCCGCTGATGGCGATGTATTTCTGCGTGGACGCCGTCGCGCTCGCCCGGCGCCATCTCTACCTGGACCGGCTGACGGAGACGGTGCTGATGCGGCAGATCAGCTCACGGATCGAGGAGTTCAGGGAGGGGCTGCCCCGGCTACGGGCACCCCGCGCGTTCCCGCACTGAGCGGGCCGCTGCGACGGTGAGGGCGGCGGTCAGCAGGAACAGGCCCGCCGCCTGGCCGACCGAGCCGAAGCGGGCGACGGCCGGGAGGACGTCGTACCAGTGGTAGAGGGTCGTCACGCGCAGGGCGAGCAGGAGGGCGCCGAGGGCCGCGAGCGCGAAGGCGGTGTCCGGGGTGCGGGGGCGCCAGGCCAGCCAGGCGAGGCCCGCGAGGAGGACGGCCGTGGAGGGGGCCCAGACGGAGTCGGTGGCCAGGGGGAGGACGGTCCGGGAGGCGCCCATGGTCACGCAGGCGGCGAGGTAGGCGAGGCCGGGGGTGCCGGCGGGGAGGGCGGCGGGCGGGGCGTCGTGGTGGTAGGCCGCGTACACCGCGAGGACGGTGAGCCAGGCGAGCAGGCCGCCCGCGGTGGCGTAGGGCAGGTCCGGCGGGTAGGCGTCGGTGACGAACGGGGCGACGAACACCCAGAGTTCGGGCAGCGCCGCCACGGCCGCGGTGATCCCGGCGAGGCGCCTGCGGTCGCGCAGGAGCGCGAAGTAGGCGACCGTCCACAGCAGCGGGAGCGCCCACTCCAGGGCGGCGACCGGCACGCTGTTCCCCGGACCCCGGCCGTTGAAACGGGTCAGGAACAGGTCCCACTGCGCCGGTCCGTGCGTACTCCCCCAGGTCAGTTCGAGCACCCGGTCCACGAGCGCCGAGGCGGCCTGGAGGAGGAGCGCGAACAGGGCGAACCGCCGTACGGACGCGCCGAACAGGGCGTACCGGCGCGGCGCGGCGGCCGTGCCGAGGCGGGTGCGGACGGCGAGCGCGGCGATGCTCGCGACCTCGCCGAACGTGGGGCGGGTCTGGTCCTGGGTCTCCTGGTCGACGTCCCACAGGTACGTCTCGACCATCTCCTCCTCGCGCTCGCGCCGGTAGTAGGCGGGCAGCAGGCGCAGGACGGTCCGGTAGCGGGATTCCAGCAGCGTGGTCATGCCAGTCCTCCGGCGAGTCCGGGGCCCGTCACGGGCGGTACGACGGGTGCGGCCGGGGTGCGTCCGCCTTCGGCCATACGGCGCTTGGCCGCGCTCGCGCCCGCCGCCATGCGCTCCGCCTCGGCGTCCAGCGCGGCGACGCCCTCGTCGGTGAGGCGGTAGTACCGGCGCAGCCTGCCCTGCTGGACCTCCTCGCGGTCCAGGACGATCAGCGCGTCGGCGGTGAGTCTGTCGAGGACGCCGTAGAGCGTGCCGACCCTGAGCTGGACCTCGCCGCCGGAGAGGTCCTCGACCTCGCGCAGGATGCCGTACCCGTGCCGGGGCTGGTCGGCGAGGGCCGTCAGCACGAAGAAGGCGGCCTGCGTCATGGACTTCGTTCCCATGGAACCGAATATATCGGCTGCCGATATATTTCGCACGTCGGAACACCGATCGCGCGGACACGGGCGCGCCGCCGGGCCGCGCGTCCCCGTCGCAAGGAGAAGGCTTCGGCATGCTGTGAACCGCCCTCGACCCGGGTAGTTCTCCCTGTGCGCACCTTCGCGCAGCACTCTCGACAACAAAAGGACACATGGCCTTGGCACTCGCGTACCCTGACGCACCATCAACTCGTCGCCCGGGACGGTCGTGGACGATCCGCGTGACGGGGCGCCGCGACCGGACCGCCTCCGTCACCTGCTCCTCCAACTGCCCGATGCTGGCACGTTCCCGCGATGTCGCGGCCCTGCGCCGCTTCGCGGAAGCGCACGCCGCCGCACACGCGCGCGCGGCGACCGTCCGGCCCGATGCCGCGTGCGGCTGCCGCCAGCTGAAGTGCGCGGCCCACGAAGGCACGCGCGCCTCCTGCGCGGGGGCCGTCGTCCTGGTCCTGCGCCACGACCCCGCCGTCGGGCAGGTCTGGACCCTCATGGAGGTCTGCTCCGCCTGCGCGCCGCTGATGTCCCACACACGGGTCGTCGCGCGGGCCGCTCCGCGCGCCCGGCAGGGGGGCGATGCGCCCCCGGCTCCCGCACCGGTCACTTCGGCCGCTCCGGCGGAGGCTCCCCCGGCCCAGTCCTCCCGTGCCGTGCCGGGCGGGTTCAGCGCGCCCGCGCGCGAGGGCGGGGAGCTGGCGGAGGCCGTGCCTCGCCGGCGGCGGGGACGGACGGGGGGTGAGGGGAGGAGGGGCTGAGGGGGCGTGCGCGGGTTCCCGTGCGGACAGGGCCCGCCCCGACGCGGATGACGGGCCGGCCCTGTCCGCCCTGATGATTGTCGTCGGGGCGAAGGGGGTGGGGGTACGGGTGTGCGGGGGTCGTGTGGGGTGCGGAGTGTGTGCCCCGGGTGTGTCGCCCGTACGGGGTGTGTGGCCCCCTCTTGATCAGATGTGGGGGTGAGCGACGATACTGGGACGTCCGTGCCCGTTCTCCGCTTATCAGATGGACCCATGTCGAGCTCCAGCGCCGCCCATCCGTCCACCCCGTCCACCGTGTGGCTGACCCGGGGGCTGCACACCGGTTCCGCGCCGGGGGAGGTGGTGCGCGGGTATCTTCAGCGGCTCAAGGAGACCGAGGAGATCGTCGGCTTCCTGGAGCTGGGCGAGGATGCGCGGCCCCCGGGGCGGCTCGTCTTCGAGGCCCGGTGGACGGTGGCCGAGGAGGTGACCGTCCGGGCCCGGCTGGAGATCGCCGAGGAGGCCGAGCGGGGCGCGGCCCGTCCGTGGGCGCTCGTCGCCGAGGCCGAGGAGCCCTGGAACCGGCGCTGGCCCTCCCCCGCGACCCGGTTCTGGTCCGAGGAGCCCTGGGAGATCGACGGGCAGTGGGACCACTCCCAGGTCGCCGGGCTGCGGTTCCGGGAGGCCAACGCGCTGCCCTCCGACGACAAGGGTCTGCGGCGCGTCCTGAGGAGCGCGATGCGCGACGACTGGTCCATCCACGTCGTCGTCCACGAGGCCATGACGCCGGACGCGCGGGGGCGGCTGCCGCTGAGCCGGTTCCTCACGGAGGGGCTGCGCGACCGGGTCGTCGAGCACCGTGCCTCGCCTCAGCAACTCCGTGCGGTCAACTGGGCGTTGAAGGAGTCGCGGGCCGAACTTCCCCGTGGCGGCGCGGTGATCCTTCCCCACGGTGACGTCGACCCCTCGGACTTCGCCGTCCGTACGGTCTTCCTCGACGGGTCCGAGCCCTCCGAACTCGTCGAGGCCATCACCCGGTTCACGACCGTTCCCCAGCGACTTCCCGACGAGGCGGACGCGTTGCTCACGGCCCTGCGGGAGGACTGGCATCTCCTCACGCTGCGGGAGGAGTTGGACCGGGAGCGGCAGCTTGTCGCGATGTACGCGGACGCGCTGGACGCGATGACCAAGTCCCGTGATCTGTACCGGGAGGCGGCCGAGCGGGCGCACGAGGCGTTGGAGGTGTTCCGGGAGTCGGCGGGGGTGGTGGACAGCGTGTCGGAGCCCACGCCGACGCCGGCGCGTCCCGCGGGGTCGCCGTTTCAGCAGATCACGCGGACGTTCGAGCGGTTCAAGCTGCCTAAGAAACCGGGTGATTGAGGCTGTTCGGCGGGTGCGGCTTCGTTGTGGCTTGTCGCGCCCACGCGGCGGTAGCCGCAAATCGACACAGCCCCGCGCCCCTAAAGAACGTGGCTCGCACCGGTTTTTCAGTGCGAGCCACATTCCATCAACTATCCGTCACCTTCCCTGCGTCGGCTGCGCCGCCAGCAGTAGCGTCGTCAGTGACGCCAGTGCCGCGCACGCTGCCAAGCCTCCCGCCAGCCAGCCCGGGGCCGCCGTCAGGTCCATCGCTCTGGTGAGGGAGGCCGGGCCCATCCGTCCGTGCAGCAACTGGCCGGCTGCCAGGGCTGCGGGGACCAGGAGGGTCAGGGCCAGGACCGGGACCGCCGGGCGGATCGTCAGGAGTACTCCCAGGATCGTGCAGGCCAGGGCCGCGCCCAGGACCAGGCCGTAGATCTGGGGGGACTCGCCGTCGCGGTGGAGGGGGAGGGTCGCCGCGCCCGTTCCGAGGAGCAGGAGCGCCGTGAGGCGGCCCGCCCTGCGGGTGGCACGGTCGGGGGCCCGTCGGCGCGCGGCCGTGGTGAGGCGTGCGGTCTCCTCGTCGTCGTACGCCGTCCCCGTACGGGAACTGCCCACGGGCACCGCGCGCGGCAGCTCGCCGTGTACGGCCATCCCGCGCGCCGGTTTGGCACGTGCACCGGCGTGCGCGCCCCCTTCGGGCGCCGGGTCCGTGCTTCCGCGCTTCCAGCGGCGGGGGCGGCGGGGTGCGGCCTCCTCGGGGGCGGGGGCCTCAGGCCGGTGCGCCCGGTGTGCGGGGCCGGTTTCCCCGGCCGGCGAGGACCACCGTCCGCCGGAGCCGTCGCCGGAGCCCGGGCGGGAACCGGGGCGGAAGCGAGAGCCGGACCCGGAGCCGGTGCCGGAGTCGGAGCCCGGGCGGACGCCGGAGTCGGTCGTGGGGGCGTGGTCCGGTGGGGGTGCCGTGCCGACGACCGTGCGGTCCGGGGCTGTGCGCGCCGCCCGCTCCGCCTCGCTCAAGCTGTCGATCAGCTCGGCGAGTTCCTCCACGGGGCGGCGGATCGCGGCGGTGCGCAGGGCCTCCTCCTCGCAGTGGGGTTCGAGGGGGGTGCGGTGCAGGAGCGCCATCAGGTGGGTGACGTCCTCGACGGGCCGGCGTTCGGCCGCCGCGCGGATGATCTCGTCGGCGCCCTCGGCGGAGCGGGGCGGGCGGGTGAGGAGGGTGACGAGGCGGGTGACGTCCTCGACGGAGCGGTCCACCCCGGCGGCGCGCAGTGCGTCGGAGGCGGCCCGGGCCGAGGCGGGCGACTGCTCCAGGAGGGTGATGAGTTCGGCCAGTTCCTCCAGCGGCCGGTCGGCGACTGCCGCGCGGACCAGGCCGTCCACGGCGGTGCCGGGCGGAGGGGTGTCGGGGGGTACGGAGGCGGCGGGGTGCGCTTCTCCCCCGGGTATGGCGGTCGGGTTCGGACGGATGGACGGAGAACGGGTGGTCATGCTGTCTCCATGAAATGGGTGCGGCCACTTCTGCGCCCCCAAGTGCGGCACGCGGCTACCCTGCTCATTAGGGACACCCGTACGGCTTCGCGCCACTCGGGTGAGCCGGTGGAGTGAGCCAAGCCTCTCCAAACCCGTCCGTCCGGGAACCTGCGAGGCGATACGAACGTCTTGTGCGGGTACTCCGAAAAGTAGGAGCCGCGCCGTGCGGCACCCTCGGACCCCCGGGAGGGGACACGTGGACACGACCACGACGGTGATCGTCGTCGCCGCTCTCCTCGCGGCCCTCGTGCTCGCCGCCGCCGTCGCCGTGGCCGTACGGCTCGTGCGGACGCGGCGGGAGCTGCGGCGGGCCGGGCTGCCGACCGGGCCCCGCTGGATCTTCTGGGGCGCGGTCCTCTACTTCGTGCTGCCGACCGACCTGTTGCCCGACCCGGTGTACCTGGACGACATCGGGGTGCTGCTCCTCGCGCTCCGTTCCCTCCGCACCTCGTCCAAAGACCTCGTCTGAACCGGATCAACCTTTTCGTCCCCCCGCATGGTCTCCAGAGCTGGGCGCCGAGCGCGCCGCGATCACGCAGCGTAAGGAAACCAATCACCCGTTCGATTCGTATAAGTCAATGGAAGCCCAAGGGAATCACCGGGCGACGCGACGACGCGGCAGACGACGGCTCGGTCGGCGCAGCACGGAAGAGGAGAGACGATGCAACCGTTCGCGCTCAACTACGCACGCCCTGCGGCGGAGCCGGAGACCACGACTCCGTACGCCTACGACCCAGGAATGCAGTTGAACGTCACCTCGGACGGGAGGATCGCCGCGGCGGACCTCACTCTGCTCAGGGAACTCGGTACGACGACATCGACGGCGGGTTCCAAGACGCACTTCGACGACTGAGATGACCGTTCTCATCCTCACCTGCGAGGAGGACGTGACGGCGGACATGGTCGTCGTGCACCTCAACGCGACCGGGGTGCCGGTGGTCCGGCTCGACCCCGCCGACCTGACGGGCGGGGTCGCGCTCTCCGGCGAGTACGTGCGCGGCGGCTTCCGCGGCCATCTCTGGTCCGCCGGACGCCTGTTGAGCATGGACGGGCTGCGGTCGGTGTGGGTACGGCGGCCCGGCGTGCCCGCGTCGCGGGGCGCGGAGCCGTCCACGTGGCTGACGGAGGAGTCCTCGCAGGCGCTGTACGGGATGCTGCGCTCGACGGGCGCGCGCTGGATGAACCATCCGGACGCCGCCCGCCGGGCCCGGCACAAGCCGTGGCAGCTGCGGGTCGCGCAGCAGAGCGGGCTGGCGGTGCCGGCCACGCTGATCACGACGTTCCCGCAGGCCGCGCGGGAGTTCGCGGAGCGGTTCCCGGATCTCGTGGTCAAACCGGTGTCCGGGGCGCATCCGCAGGAGCCGCCGCGCGCGGTGCCGACGAGCAGGGTCGCGCCGGACGCGGACTTCTCGGCGGTGGCGTTCGGGCCGACGCTGCTGCAACGCCGGGTTCCCAAGCGGGCTGACGTCCGGCTCACCGTCGTCGGTGAGCGGATGCTGGCCGCGCGCAAAGAGGTCGCCGTCGACGCCGATCCCGACGAGATCGACGTCCGGTTCGCGTCCCCGGCGATGCCCTGGGTGCCGGCCGAGGTGCCGCCCCGGGTCGCCGAAGGGGTGCTCGCGTATCTCCGGGCGGCCGAACTCGCTTACGGCGCCTTCGACTTCGCCGAGGACTCGGACGGGACCTGGTGGTTCCTGGAGTGCAACCAGTCGGGGCAGTTCGGGTTCGTCGAGGTGGAGACGGGGCAGCCGATCGCCCGCACGATCGCGGAGTGGCTGGCGGCGCCGGGGGCGGGGGAACGGGAGTCGTGCGACGGGAGCGATTCGGTGGTTCCTTAGGGGTTTCCCCGGGCGGCCGTTGAAGAGGAAACGATTCAGCAAGTGGAGGGGGCGGTTCAGGGCGGTGCCGTGCGTGATGCGGAGGGAACGGTTCGGCTCTGTGCCGCGTCCTGTAATGCCCTCGTCCCGGCCGAGTCCGGCCCGGTAGATCTCCGGGCCGGACCAGGTGCCGTCAGGCGTGCTCGGCCGGTGCCACCGAGAAGCCCGTCTCTCCGCCGGGTTCCTCACTGAGCGTGTCCGGGAGTCCGCCGAGCGCGCGGCACAGGTGCTCGGCCATGCCCCGGGTCAACGGGCCGTCCGGCGGCGGGACTTGACGCACGCTGTCCGCGTCGGTCTCGCTGCGCGAACGCGTGTACTCGGCACCCCAGTCGGCGTACCGGGGCAGCGCCAGCTTCCCTCCGTCCTCCAGGAACTCCTTCGCGGCGGCGGCCACGACGACCCGGACCCGCCGCTCAAAGCTCTCCGGCACGATCTCGGTGAACACGGTGACCCGAACGAGCCCGTTCCCGTCGTCCATCCCCCACGGCAGGGTCCACTCCAACGCCCCCGGCACGGGCTCCTGCCCCGGCTTCCCGGCCCGCGCGACCAACACCGCGAGCACGGGCCCCAGTTCACGTGCGACGTACTCGTGCCACACGTCGACGGCCATGCGCATCCCCCCTCTTCAGGACACTGTTGCGTCTGCCATCGACCTTAGACCGACCGGCACATGGAGGGCGGCGTCGCGGGGCCGGTCGGTCTAGACGTCGAGGTAGCGCAAGGTCTCGGGCGCCGGCGTACTGTGCAGGTCCCCGTCCCGGATCTGCCACTGGCTCGCGCCCTCCACCTCGTGGGTCGCGAGGAAGAAGCCGGTGACCAGGTCGCCGTCCGCGTCGGAGGCGGGGAGCGCGGCGATCTGTCTCAACTGGTCGAGCAGCCACGGTGTTTCGCCGGCGCGCAGGTCGGCGCCGAAGAAGGCGTAGCGGGTCCAGTTGACGGGGGCCGGGAAGCTCCAGCCGCCGCTGTAGAAGCCCTCGTCGGCGGCGCGGACGATGGCGTGGACGGCCGCGAGCTGCCGGTCGTCGCACTCCAGCCAGCCCCGGACGCTGACGAACACACCCATCTCACGCCACCTGTCCGGCGTGCAGCGCCGTGTACGCCCCGCCCCTGCGCAGGAGTTCGTCATGGGTGCCCACTTCCCGGATGCGGCCGTCGTCCATGACCACGATTCTGTCGGCACCGCGGACCGTGGAGAGGCGGTGGGCGACGACGAAGGTGGTGCGGCCCTGGAGGAGGCGGGCCAGGGCCTGTTGGACCAGGGCCTCGGAGCGGGTGTCCAGGGCCGAGGTCGCTTCGTCGAGGACCAGGACCTTCGGGTCGCGGATCAACGCCCGCGCTATCGCGAGGCGTTGGCGTTGGCCGCCGGAGAGGCGGGCGCCTCGTTCGCCCACCAGGGTGTCCAGGCCCTGGGGCAACATGTCCACGAATTCAAGGGCGTTGGCGTCGCGGAGTGCCGCCCGGACCGACGCCTCGTCGGCCTCGTCCTCCATGCCGTACGCGACGTTCTCGCGGATCGTGCCGTCGAAGAGGATGGACTCCTGGGGGACGACGGAGACGAAGCGCCGGTACGTGCGCAGGTCCAGGGTGCTCATGTCGGCGCCGTCCAGGAGGAGTTGGCCCGAGGTCGGCCGGATGAAGCCGATGACCAGGTTGAGGACGGTGGACTTGCCCGCGCCGGACGCGCCGACGAGGGCGACCGTCTCGCCGGGCGCGACGTCGAGGGTGAAGTCTCGGACGGCGGCCCGGCCGGTGTCGTACGCGTGGTCGACCTGACGGAACGTCACCGAGCCCCGGACGGACGTGATTTCGGTCTTGCCGTCGTTGTCCTCCGTCTCCGGCGCCTGGAGGACCTCGCCGATCGAGCGGACCGACTCCAGGCCCTTCGTGACGAGCGGCGCGAGGCCCGTGAGGGTGGTGACGCAGCCCGTGAGCGTGGTCAGGAAGGCGCTGAGCATGACGACGTCACCGGCGGTCACGCCCCAGGTGCCGTAGTACGAGACGAGCGCGGCGCCCGCCAGGACCAGCACGCCGACGACGTTGAGGACGACCCAGGCCAGCGAGCCGAAGCGGCCGTTGACGAGGTCGAGCCTGAGGCCCGAGTCGAGGAGGCGGCTCAGCGTGCCGTCCATGCGGCGCAGCGCCTTGCGCTCCAGGCCGTGCGCGCGGGTCACCGGGATGAGGCGGGTCATCTCGGTGACGCGGGACGACAGGGCCTCCACCTCGTGCCGGAAGTCCTCGTTGTGGCTGCGCAGCCGCTCCCTGAGGCGGGCGACGACGAACGCGGCGGCCGGGACGACGACGAGGAACACCGGCAGGAACTCCGGCGTGCGGACGGCGATGATGATCAGGCCGCCGGCCAGGACGGTGACCGCGCCGAGGCCCTGGTCGGCGGTCTGCTGCACCATCTGCTCGACCGACTCGACGTCCCGGACGACCTTCGCCTGGAGCACGCCCGCGCTGACACGGGAGTGGTAGCCGATGGAGAGTTGCTGCATGCGGGTGCACAGCGCCGAGCGCAGGGTCGTACCCATGCGGCGCACGCTGCCGTACAGGAGCCTGACGTACAGCAGGTGCAGGGGGTAGTTGACCAGCAGGATGAACATGATCACGCCGGTGCTCGTCCACAGGCGGCCGATCCCGCTGTGCTGGACGACGGTGTCGATGATCGACGCGGTGATCAGCGGAAGCAGCCAGACGGGGCTGTGCTTCACGGTGAACACGGCGACGGCCACGAGGAGTTCGCGGCGGTCGGCGCGCAAGAGGTAGGCGAGTGTGCGGACGGGGTGCTCGTCCCGGTAGCGGTGGTCGAGCGGTCGCTCGTACGACGACGCCATGGGCGGTTGTCCTCCGGATCCCTTGTGGATGCCTTCGACTGTCGACCGGCAGCAAGCGCTTTCTGCCGGTCGGCAGAAGTACATCAGGGATCGGAGGGTCCGTGGGCGGTGTCCGGCCGGTGAGATCGGCTCCGGGAAGGCTTGCGTGTACGCCCCGGGCGTGGGGAAAGTGGCGTCATGCGCATCGGACTGCTCGGTACGGGGCCGTGGGCCCGGATCGCCTACGCTCCCGCCCTCTCGGGGCATCCCTCCCTCGAATTCGTCGGGGTGTGGGGGCGGCGGGGGGAGGCCGCGAAGGAGATCGCCGGGGAGTACGGGGTGCGGGCGTACGACGAGGTCGACGCGCTCATCTCCGATGTGGACGCCGTCGCCGTTGCTCTGCCGCCGGATGTCCAGGTCGCGTTGGCCACGCGGGCGGCTCTCGCCGGGCGGCATCTGCTGCTGGACAAGCCGCTCGCCCTGTCCTCGCTCGACGGGCGTCGGCTGGTCGAGGCCGCTCGGGAGAACGGGGTCTCGTCCGTCGTGTTCTTCACGGCTCGGTTCGATCCCGTGATCTCCTCCTGGATCCGTGAACAGGGCGCCGCTGATGGGTGGTTCACCGGGCGGGCCGAGTGGTTGGGGTCCGTGTTCGCGTCGCCCGGCAGTCCCTTCGCGGAGTCGCCCTGGCGGCGGGAGAAGGGGGCGTTGTGGGATGTGGGGCCGCATGCCCTGTCCGTGCTGCTGCCGGTGTTGGGGGATGTGACGAAGGTGGGGGCGGCTGTGCACGGTCCTGGGGACACGGTGCATCTCGTCTTCGACCATGCGGGTGGGGCGTCCAGCACGGTGACGTTGAGCCTTACGGCTCCGGCCGCGGCTGCGGGGAACGCGGTGGAGCTTCGCGGTGAGGCGGGGGTGGTTGTTCTGCCGGACGGGGTGAGTGATGCGGTGAGTGCGCTGAGTGGGGCGGCCGACGCGTTGCTGGAGGCGGTTGCCTCTGGCCGGCCGCACCCTTGTGATGCGGGGTTCGCTCTGCGGGTGACGGAGATTCTGGAGGCGGCGGAGGGGGTTTTGGGGGCGGGGGAGTAAACGCGGCTGCTGCATGCCGCTTGGGGTTGTGTGGCGGGTGCGGCTTCGTTGTGGCTGGTCGCGCCCGCGCGGCGGCAGCCGCACATCAGATACAGACCACGCGCCCCTAGAAGGGCGCTGCGCTTCTTGTCGAGCCGCGCCCCGCGCGTGAGGATTTCGGTCCGCCCGCCAAGGCTCGCCCATCAGAGGGCCGCAGCAAGCCGGGAGGCGGCTGCGGCGCGGGGGCTGAGCGCGTCCGTGCGGCGATAGCCGTACGTCAGATACCGGCCCGCGCCCCGTCCCGGCCGTCGGAGTTCCGGTTCGGGGCCCGTCCGGCTTCGGGCGCCCCGGGTGAAGGGGGCGGCCCGACTTCCAGACGCAGTCTTCCGTCAGCCGAACATTCCCGGCTGGTAGTCGCCCGCCGGCTGGCGGATGATCACGTTGGCCCTGTTGTACGCGTTGATGATCGCGATCAAGGACACCAGTGCCGCCAACTGCTCCTCGTCGTAGTGCTTCGCCGCGTTCTGCCACGTCTCGTCCGAGACGCCGCCGGCCGCGTCGGCGATGCGGGTGCCCTCCTCGGTCAGGGCCAGCGCCGCGCGTTCCGCGTCGGTGAAGACCGTGGCCTCGCGCCAGGCGGCGATCAGGTTGAGGCGGGTCGCCTCCTCGCCGGCGGCGGTGGCGTCTTTCGTGTGCATGTCCGTGCAGAAGCCGCAGCCGTTGATCTGGCTGGCTCGGATCTTCACCAGTTCCTGGGTGGCCGCCGGGAGGGTGGAGTCCGAGACGGCCTTGCCGGCCGAGTTGACGTGCCGGAGGACCTTGCCGAAGAGCTGGCTGCCGAAGAGGTTGAGGCGGGCTTCCATCGTGTTCTCCCTGTTCCGTTCCGCTGGGTACACCACTTAGACAGCGGGGAGAGCGCGAGTGTGACAGCCCCGGATGTGACGCCCGTCACTCCTTCTCGAACGGTTCGTCGCTCCACCGGAACCACGCCCGCTCCCCCTCGATATGCAGCAGGAACTCCGGTACGGGCCCGTCCGGAGAGGACAGCGAGACGCGGCTCGTGATCGCGTCGTACGCGGACTCCCACTCCTCGGTCCACCCCTCGTTCAGCAGCGCCAGCTCGCGGGTGAACAGGGGTTCGACGGCCGCGTACGCCGGGCCGGGCGTGAAGCGGCCCGAGAGCCACGGGAAGTCGGCGTCGTCGATCGTGACCGTACCGACCTCCTCGCCCCCGCACCGCACCCGCCAGATCTCGCCGTCGAACCCCATGCCCTCTCCCGCCTCTCAGTCCGTCTTACCCCAGCTTGTCACCCCCCACTGACAACACCCCCGTAGACGAAGTTCACCCGCTCCCGCACCACGGGATACCCGGCCTTCGTGAAGTGCGCGGCCATCGGAAAGTTCCCCCGGTCGGTCGCCGCGGCGATGAACCGCGCACCCCGTTCGGCGAGGTAGTGCGTGCACTCGGCGAGCAGGTCGTACGCGTACCCGTGCCCGCGCTGCTCCGGGACGACGCCGATGAACCCGATGCAGGGCCCGCCCGGGTTGTGGGCCGGGATGTGGATGCCGGCCGGCTCCCCCTCGGGCGTACGCGCGACCTGCCACCACTCGCGCGGCGACGGGCACCAGCGGAAGAAGTCGATCTCCTCCTGCGCGGCCCGGTCGAGGCCGCCCTCCTCGATGGCCTTGCGCGCGTGCGCGTCGAGGGTGACCGAGTGGATACGGCGCAGCGCGTCGAAGAAGACGGCGTCGTCGGGTTCGGGGCCGAAGGTGAGTCGGGCGGGGCGGTCGGGGAGGCCGCGTTCGGGGGTCCAGCGGTAGATGTAGCGCTCGGCGAGGAGGCGCTGTCCGGCGCGCCGGGCCACGTCGATACGGGCCTCGGCGGCGGCCTTCGTAGCGGGGTCGGCGCGCCAGCCGCCGGGGAGGTTCAGCTCCAGGCCGACCTGCCAGGGGGCCGTACGCAGCAGCTCCACGCCGGCCTCTTCCTCGCCGTCGGCGAAGTCGAGCCACTCCGAGGTGATGGGTTCGGCGTCGTCGGGGCCGCCCCACCAGGCGGCGCGGGCCACGACGCGGCCGTCGCGCAGGGCGACGCGCTTCCAGTCGGGGCGGTGGGTGACATGACCCAGGGCCTCGGCGGCGCGCAGCGGGTCGGGCAGGGTGTCGAACAGGTGGACGTCGCTCTCGTCGAGCGCGCGGATGACCAGGTCGGTCACGGATTCCTCCGGGTAGCGGCGATACGGTGCGCTCCCGGGCAGGTCAGACGTGGCACGCGACGGCGGCGGAGAGGGAGCGCGGGGTCGTGGTGGACTGCATGGCACTCGCCTCCTTCCGTTCGTCTCGGGCGTGCGGTCGGACGATATGACAGCCGTCTCGGGGGCGTCCAGGGAGTTTCCCGGCGATCTCCGCGGGCACGCGCACATGCGAGCCGCGCGATGCGTGGCGATAGTGGATTTGTCGACACCGATCGAAGCCGACCAACGCCGCCCAATGCCGACCAACGCCGAACGCCACCGACCGCACCGATCCACCGCACCGACCGACCCCGGCCCTCAACCCCCACCGCACCAGAGGAGTCCCTCCCATGACGAGCCCCTCCGAGGACCGTGTCACCCCCGACGCCCTGCTCCACACCCGTACGGGGACCGAGGTGACCGCCGAGGACATCGTCCTCGCCGCCGGCCGCGACCTCACCCCCGAGAACCTCGCCTGGGCCGAACGCAAACTGGCGGCGGAGGGAGACGCGGCGATCGAGAAGCTGCTCCCCTAGACGCCCGGCACCGACGCACCCTTCCGGAAACCCTCACCCCCTGCCACACTCCGACCGTGCCCGATTTCGACATGCTCGTGCTCGGATCCGGTCCCGGCGGCCAGAAAGCCGCCATCGCCGCGGCCAAACTCGGCCGCGAAGTCGCCGTCGTCGACCGAGGCGACATGGTCGGCGGTGTCTCGCTGCACACCGGCACCATCCCGTCGAAGACCCTGCGCGAGGCGGTGCTGTACCTGACCGGTCTCACCCAACGGGACCTGTACGGCCAGAGCTACCGCCTGAAGGAGAACATCACCGTCGCCGACCTCACCGCCCGCACGCAGCATGTCGTGAACCGCGAGATGGAGGTCATCCGCAGCCAACTGTCCCGCAACCAGGTCCCGTTGTTCGCGGGAACCGGCCGCTTCCTGGACCCGCACACCGTCGCCCTGACCGAAGTCACCGGCCACGAGCGGGTGTTGACGGCGGAGCACGTCGTCATCGCGACCGGCACCCGCCCCGCGCGCCCGGCGACCGTGGAGTTCGACGGCCGGACGATCCTCGACTCGGACAACGTGCTGACGATCGAACGCGTACCGAGGTCGATGGTGATCGTCGGCGCGGGCGTGATCGGCATGGAGTACGCGAGCATGTTCGCGGCGCTCGGCAGCAAGGTGACCGTCGTCGAACGCCGCCCGGCGATGCTGGACATGTGCGACGTGGAGATCGTCGAGGCGCTCAAGTACCACCTGCGGGACCTGGCCGTGACGTTCCGGTTCGGGGAGACGGTCGCGGCGGTGGAGCGGCACCAGCACAGTGCGCTGACGGTGCTGGAGAGCGGCAAGAAGATCCCGGCGGACGCGGTGATGTACTCGGCGGGCAGGCAGGGCCTGACGGACGAACTCGCCCTGGAGAACGCGGGGTTGACGGCGGACTCGCGGGGCCGGATCGCGGTGGACGAGCACTACCGTACGCAGGTCCCGCACATCTACGCGGTGGGCGACGTGATCGGCTACCCGGCGCTCGCGGCGACGGCGATGGAGCAGGGCCGGGCGGCGGCGTACCACGCGTTCGGGGAGCCGGTGGGCCGGATGGACGCGCTCCAGCCGATCGGCATCTACACGATCCCGGAGATCAGCTTCGTCGGCCGTACGGAGGATCAACTCACCGAGGAGTGCGTGCCGTTCGAGGTCGGGGTGGCCCGGTACCGGGAGCTGGCGCGGGGTCAGATCATCGGGGACGCGCACGGGATGCTGAAGCTGCTGGTGTCGCCGGTGGACCGCAAGCTCCTCGGGGTGCACTGCTTCGGGAGCGGGGCGACGGAACTCATCCACATCGGCCAGTCGGTGATGGGATGCGGGGGCACCGTCGACTACCTGGTGGACGCGGTCTTCAACTACCCGACGCTGGCCGAGTCCTACAAGGTCGCGGCGCTGGACGCGACGAACCGGCTGCGTCAGCTGGACCGGATCGGCGACTGAACCCTCGTACGCCGCAAGGGAGTTCGAGAAAACCGGTCGTAGAGGTTACCCGACGGTCAATCTTGAAAGCTAAACCGTTGGGACTATCATCACTCGCATACTCGGTGTGACCGGCCGCCGACGGAGCGGTGGTGCGCCCCTCAACCCCCCACCCCCACCCCCCACGCGCCGCCGGGCAGTCGACGCCGCGCGGTGTGCACGACGGAAAGCAGCGCACCATGAGCAACAGCAGTGGTCGAGGGCTTCAGGCGAACGTCCTCGGCACGTTCGACACGGCGGTGATGGCGATCGCGGGCAGCGCTCCCGCGTACTCGATCGCGGCGACAACCGCCGTACTGGTAGGGGCAGTTGGGCTGGCCAGTCCGGCGGCCCTGCTGTACTGCGCGCTGCCGATGGCGGGCATCGCGCTCGCCTACCGGCACCTGGGCCGCATCGACGCGAACGCGGGAGCGGCGTACTCGTGGGTGGGGCGCACGCTCCATCCGTTCCTCGGGTTCCTCAGCGGGTGGGCGCTGGTGGTGTCGACGACCCTCTTCATGGTCGCCGGGTCGCTGCCCGCCGGGTCGCTGACGCTCTCCCTGTTCGACGAGGGGCTCGCGGGCTCCACGGGCTGGTCGACGGTCGTCGGCGCGGGCTGGTTCCTCCTGATGCTGGGGGTCGTGCTCGGCGGGGCGCGGCTCACCGTGCGGGCCCAACTCGTCATGTCCGGGGTCGAGTTGGCGATCCTCGCGGTCTTCGTCGTGCTGGCGTTCCTGCACGCGGACAACGCGCGGGCCTTCGACTGGGCCTGGTTCGGGTTCGGGCAGTTCGACGGGGTCGGCGGGTTCGCGGCGGGGGCGCTGGTCGCCGCGTTCTACTACTGGGGCTGGGACGTCACGAGCAACCTCAGCGAGGAGACGCGCGACAGCCGCCGGACCACCGGGCTCGCCGGGCTGATCGGGCTCGGGGTCGTGTTCCTGCTGTTCGAGATCTACACGGTCGCCGTCAACGTGGTGCTGACGCGGGACGAGATCGACCGGGACGCGGCGAACGTGCTGGGCGCGCTCGGGGAGGCCGTGTGGCCCGGGTGGGGCGGGAAGCTGCTGGTCGTGGCGGTGATGCTGTCCACGATCGCGACGCTGGAGACCACGCTCATCCAGGTCACGCGGTCGCTGTTCGCGATGGGGCGCGACCGTACGATGCCGGCCGCGTTCGGGCGCGTGCACCGGCGCTGGAACACTCCGTGGGTGGCGGTCGCCGTCGTCGGCGCGGTCGCGCTCACGCTGCTCGTCGCGTCCAACGCGCTCGGGTCCGTCGGTGAGATCCTCTCGGACGCGATCTCCGCGATAGGCATCCAGATCGCCCTGTACTACGGCCTCACCGGGCTCGCCGCGGTCGTCGCCTACCGCAGGCTCCTGCTGCGCTCCCCGGCGATGTTCCTCCTCGGCGGGGTCTGGCCCCTGTGCGGCGCCCTCTTCATGTTCTGGATCCTCGCCGAAGCCCTCGGCTCACTGAGCACCCCCGCGATCACGATCGGCCTCGGCGGCCTGGCCCTCGGCCTGATCCCCCTGCTCTGGTACTGCGCCAAGGGCAGCGACTACTACCGCCCCACCCGCCTGGACGCCTCCCACACGATCACGTCCCACGCGGTACCGGCGGGAAGAGGCGCGTACGAGGGCGTACCGACGGACTTCTGAGACGCGGGGCGGGGACTACGACGGGTACGAGGCTGTCGCGCCGATCCCTGGAGACGCGCGGGGCGGTCACGCGCCCCGGCGGTCCCGGTCGACCCAGTCCCCGAGCCCACGGTCCCGGCCATACGCCGGCTTCCCCGCCCCAGCACCCGATGCCCCGCACCACAACCGCCCGGCCCCGGCCACACGCCGGCTTCCCTACCGCCCACCCCAGACCCCGCCCTCGGCTCCTCCCCCGGCTCCGGCTCCACCCGCCGGGACCGCTGCCTCGCCCCGTAAGCCGCCCTGACCATCACCCCCGTCCCCTCCAGCCTCTCGGCCCACCCCGCCCCTCTCCGCACGCCCCGACCATCCTCCCGGGCCACACGCCCGTTCCCCCGGCCCTCGCCACGCCCCCAGGCCCACCCACCGGATCGCCGCCCCCACCCCTCCAACCGCCCGGACCATCGCCCTCAGCCAAACACCGCCCGCCGAACCTCCGTCCCGCCCCCCTTCAGCCCCTCCGCCCCCATCCCCTGACACTCCCCGAGCCACGACCCGAGGCAGGTCCCATGGTGCGTGATCGTTTCTCGCTCGACTTCGATCCCGACTGCGGGGACGAGGCGCTGACCGTGACGCGGCCGGATCTGGTGATCGGGAGATGGCACGGGCTGCGGGAGTTGCTGCGGGCGACGGGGCCGGACTGGGCGGCGCGGGGGCATCGGGTGCGGCGGCTGGCGGAGGTGTGTGCGGGCGGGTCCACCGTGGAGTCGTGGCTGGCGGCCGAGCCGCGTGACCCGGACGCGCTGGTGCTGCGCGCGGCGACGGAGACGACGCGGGCGTTCAACCTGGCGATCGAGGCGGGCCGGGGTACGCCGATCGACCCCCGGCGGATGGACGCGGCGGTGTCGGCGTGCCTGGCGGCGACCGAGGCGTACCCGGTGGACCCGACGCCGTGGGTGTCGCTGATCTCGGTCGCGCGACTGTACCCGGCGGGCGTACGGCGGCAGGAACTCGCCCGCTGGTGGGACGAGTTGCACCACCGGGACCCGTACAGCATGGAGGGCCACCTCCAGGTGCTGCACTACTACTCGGCCCGCTGGCACGGCACGCACGGCCTGATGTACGACTTCGCCCGCGACGCCGCCGGGGTCTCCCCACCGGGGTGTCCGCTGCCGGTGCTGGTGCAGTACGCGCGGGTCGAGGAGTACCGGCACACCCTGGACCTCACCCGCGACCGCCCGACCGCCGTCGGCATCGCCCAGCACTGGACGAACGACGGCGCGATCAGCGACGTACGCCGTACCTGGGACCGCTGGCTGTCCCCCCGCCCCGGCCACCTCCCCGTCTCCCCCGCCGAACTCCGCGATCTCAACCACCTGGCCCACGCGGCCTGCCGGGCCGGCGAGGCGGAGATCGCCGGCATCCTCCTCGACCTCATGGGCCGCCGCGCCACACCGGCTCCCTGGACCTGTACGGGAGATCCGTCCCGACAGATCACCCGCTACCGCAAGGACCTGGCGAAAGGCTGACGGCACCCGCGTCCGCGTCGCGCCGAGGGGTGTCGGCCGCGTGCGCGGCTAGAGCTTCGCCCCGGCGGCTCCCGGCCGAGGCTCCGCCTCCGCGAGTTCCTGCCGAGGCCGCACCCCCCACTTCTCCTCGATCCGTCCCACCTTCCACACGATCAGTGCGAGTCCCCACGCCGCGACGAACATGCCCGTCACCACGAATCCGAGGGTGTTGAGGTCGAGGCCCGACACCCAGTCCCAGAACGCGCCGTGCAGGTTCAGCTTCTCGGCGGCCAGGCCCAGGAGTTCGGCCGTGCCGATGAGGAGGGCCACGGCTACCGAGAGGCCGGTCACCGTCAGGTTGTAGTAGACCTTGCGGACCGGCTGCGAGAACGCCCAGCCGTACGCGAAGTTCATGAACGAGCCGTCGATGGTGTCGAGGAGGGACATGCCGGCGGCGAAGAGGACGGGGAGGCAGAGGATCGCGTACCAGGGCAGGCCCGAGGCCGCGCCGGAGCCGGCGAGGACCAGGAGGGCCACCTCCGTGGCCGTGTCGAAGCCGAGGCCGAAGAGGAGGCCCAGCGGGTACATCTGCCAGGGCTTGGTGATGGAGTTCATGACCCGGCCCAGGAGGCGGTTCATGAAGCCCCGGTTGTTGAGGTGCTCCTCCAGCTCCGCCTCGTCGAACTCCCCCGTGCGCATCCGCCGGAACACCTTCCAGATCCCGGCGAGGATGACGAGGTTGAGGATGGCGATGACGTAGAGGAACGTGCCCGAGACGGCCGTACCGATCAGGCTGGTGACGTCGTGGAGGCCGGAGTTGTCGTCGCGCAGGGGGCCCGCGAGGGTCTTGACGCCGAAGGAGAGCAGGAGCGCGAGGGCGAAGACGACGCTGGAGTGGCCGAGGGAGAACCAGAAGCCGACGGAGAGCGGGCGCTGGCCCTCGCCCATCAGTTTGCGGGTCGTGTTGTCGATCGCGGCGATGTGGTCGGCGTCGAAGGCGTGGCGCATGCCGAGCGTGTAGGCGGTGACGCCGATGCCGATGCCGAAGGTCTTCTCGCCGATGCTGTAGTGGTGCGGGGCGACGATCGCGACGAGCGTGAACCAGCCCACGACGTGCAGGGCGAGGATGAACGCGGCCATTCCGGCGAGGCGGGTCCATTCCTGCCGGGTCATCGTCATGGGGGTGGTGCCTTTCGTCGCGGAGGTCGAGCACCCGCCATGCTCTCCTAGTTGCACATCATGTGCAGTAAAGCCCGTGACAGATCTTCACCATGGCTTGACCAAGGGTTTTACCGAGCCCGCAGCCCTACAGCGCCCAGCGCCCTACAACGCCCGCCGCTCTACAGCGCCCGGCGTCTGATCAGCGCCACCAGCACCACCAGCCCCGGCACCAGCGGCAGCCACACCGTCAGCAACCGGTACCCCAGCACAGCGGACGCAGCCGCCACAGCCGGCGCCCCCGTCGCGGCCAGCGACAACGCCAGCACCGCGTCCAGCGACCCGATCCCACCCGGCGTCGGCAACAGCGCGGCGGCACTGCTCGCGGCGAGATACAGCAGCGCGACATGGACCGGCGAGAGCGCGAGCCCGATCGCACGAGTAACCGCGATCAGCACGCACGCGTGCAGCACGGCGAACGCGAAGGACCCGCCCCACAGAGCCGCCGCCCGGCACGGCCGCGCATGGACGGCCCGGATATCGGCCACGACCGCCGACAGCGCCCGCCGGCACCGCGCCCACAGCAGCAGCCCCGGAAGCAGCACCACCACGCCGACGACGGCCACGACGACCCCCGCCGGCGCCTCGGGGACCTGAAGGACACCGGGCGCCAGCGGCGCGAGCATCGCGATCAGCGTGACGCGGGCGACGCAGGACGCGGTCGCCTTCACCCCGAGGGCCGTCGCGGAGCGCGTCGCGGACAGGCCGCAGCGCATCAGGAACCGCAGGTTGACCGCGCTCGCGCCGAGCCCGGCGGGCAGGAGGTGGTTGGCGGCGGACGCGGCGAACTGCGCGGCGACCAGCTTCCCGCGCGGCAGGCTCGGCGGTACGGCGCCCTGCTGGGCGAGCGCCGCGCACCCCCACGTACCCACGGTCGCGAACGCGCCGCACAGCAGCCAGCCCTGGTCCGCGACGGCGAGGCGGCCGGCCCCGTCGGAGACCACCGACCAGTGCCGGCGGGCCAGCCAGACCACGCCCAGCAGGACGGCGAACGAGCCCAGCAGGGGCCAGGGGACCCGGCGCCGTACGGGAGCGGCGACCGCGGCACACGGCTCGGAAGTCATGCGCGCTGCCTCTCTCCACGGTCGACGACTGTCACTGGGGGCCTCGCCAACGTAACCCTCCGCGACGCGATCCGGCGTCTCCGGTTCCCCCAGGCGGCGGACCCCGGCCGTACGCTCACCCCTGCCCTCAGTCGTGCGGGAACGAATGGTGTTCGTGGGCGATCACCCACTCCCCCTGTTCCTTGACCAGCCCGAACGTCAGCCGCAGCCGCAGCTTGGGCCGCTCGGCCAGCTCCCGCTCCGTCCCGCAGCGCACCAGCGCGTGCGCGTACGCGACGTCCGTGCCGGCCGTCACCTCCAGCGTCTCGATGTCGAAGCGGGCGCCGAGCGCCTGCCAGGCGAACAGGGGCGGCCAGATGACGCGGTACGCGGCGCGGGAGCAGATCCCCTCGTACGGCGGGGCGACGTTGAACATCGACAGTGCCTCGGCGTGCCGCGCGAGCACCCCGTCGATGTCACCCCGGTGCACGGACTGTGCCCAGCGGATGATCAGCACACGGATGCGCGCCTCGTCGTCGACGGCGGTGGAGACCTGGGTCGGACACACGGCGGACGCTCCTTTCCTCTCCCCCTCTCTCACGGATACGAGAGTGATCCGTCTCCCTGTGAGGAGGTTGAACCTTGTCTAGGTGCACCCCTTCCAACGATTCACTCCTGTACATCCGTTCCCTGCCGATTGCGTGGATTCGCTCAGGCGTCCGGCGCCGTGGCCCGGATGCCCGCGAGGACCACGCCGACGACGCGTTCCGCGTCCGTGCGGGTGAACGGGCGCATCCCGCGGTTGACGATCAGGTGCACCGGGCCGGAGATCATCTCGCCGAGGAACCCGCTGTCGACCGGAGGGAGTTCACCCCGTTCCACGGCGGTGTCGACCCGGCGCCGCATCGCGGCCACGCGCTGGTCGAGGACCTTGGCCAGCGCCTCGACGGTGCCGCTCCGCCGGGCCGGCGAGATGGCCTTTTCTAGGGACTGTCCGAACGGTGTCTCCAGGACACCGGCGAGCGCGACCACGAAATCCACCAGGTCCCGGTGGATGTCGCCGGTGTCGGCGACCGAGGCCAGTTCCTCGGCGTACCGCAAAAGCGCCTCGGCGACCAGTTCCTCACGGTCGGGCCAGTTCCGGTAGACGCTCGCCTTGTGCACGCCGGCGGTCTCGGCGACCTCCTCGTACCGGAACCCGGCGATGCCGTCGCGGGCCACGAGTTCGACGGTCGCCGCGAGGATCCGCTCCCGCACCCGCGCGGTACGGCCCCCGGGGCGCCGCGCGGCCGGCCGGTCAGTGGTCCCGTCGGCCGTCACCGCGCTCACCTCACGTTCTCTCCTCGGACGGCGATTCTCGCCAGGCACGCCGTTGCGGTGCAAGCGGGCGGCACGTACGCTCGATTAAAGCGACAGCTTGTCGCTTTAAGTTCGAGCCACCTGGAGCACCTACGTGAAGATCCTCGTCTCCGGAGCCGGAATCGCCGGTCTGGCCTGCGCACTTGAGTTAGGCAGGCGCGGTCATGACGTCTCCGTCGTCGAGTACGCCGACCGCCTCCGCCTCACCGGCACCCCCATCGACATCCGCGGCGACGCGATCGACGCCGTGGACCGGACGGGCCTGCTCCCGGCGGTCCTGCGCCGCCGGATCGACATGTCCGAGCGCACCCGGTTCGTCGACAGCGAGGGCCAGTTGATCGCCTCGCTCCCCCTCGCGGAGATCAACGACTCCGCCCACGACATCGAACTCCCGCGCGGCGACCTCGTCCGCGTCCTCGCCGACGCCCTGCCCGACACGGCGACCGTCCGCTTCGGCGACTCGGTCGAGACGCTGACGGCCGGCGGCGACGTACGGTTCGCCTCGGGCCGTACCGGGCGCTACGACCTGGTGGTCGGCGCCGACGGCCAGCACTCCGGCGTACGGGAGCTGGTGTTCGGGCCCGAGGAGGAGCATCTCCGGCATCTGGGCGTGTACTTCGCGCTCGCCGCGCTGCCGGGGGAGGCTTCGGTGGAGGGGTCCAACTCGATCTACAACGTGCCGGGGCGGATGGCGGGGGTCTTCCGGTACGGGGGTGGGGCCGTCGCCGTGTTCCAGTTCCGGTCGGCGCCGCTCGACCACGACCACCGTGATCCGGACGCGCAGAAGAAACTGCTCGTCGATGCCTTCGCGGGTCAACGGTCGTGGCGGATACCGGAGTTGCTCGACGCGGCGCTCGCGGACCCCGGGTTCTACTTCACCTCCGCGAGCCAGATCCGGATGCCGTCCTGGCACCGGGGGCGGGTCGTGCTGGTCGGGGACGCGGGGTACAGCCCGGCGTTCCTGTCCGGTCGGGGTACGTCGCTCGCGCTGACCGGTGCGCGGTTCCTCGCCGAGGAACTCCAGGCCGGGGACCTCGACGCCGGGTTCGCACGGTACGAGGCGCGGCAGCGGCCGTACGTCGTCGCCGCGCAGGAGCGGGTCCACGGGGGCCGGGAGCGGATGCTGCCGGAGACGTGGGAGGCCATCGCGGCGCGGAACGAGGCGCTGCGGGCCGCTGAAGGGAACGTCCGGTGACCGACACCCTGGAGAAGCCCGTCCCCGTCCTGCGCGAGCACCGCTGGAGCAAGCGGCTCGTCCTCTGGGCCCTGGTCCTCACCCTCGCCAACGTCCTCGCGGACATGGCCGTCGGCTCGCCCATGATGGTGCTGCCGCAGCTCCTCGACCACTTCGACACCGACCAGGCCGCGTGGCTGAACGTGAGCGCGCTGCTCGCCGGGGCGCTGTGGTCGCCGCTGCTCGCGAAGGCGTCGGACGTCCTGGGCAAGCGCAAGGTGCTCGTCGGGACGCTACTCCTCGCGTGCGGGGGCGCGCTGGTCTGTCTCGTCGCGCCGAACGTCTGGGTCTTCCTGGCGGGGCGTTTCCTGCAAGGGGCCGCGTTCGCCGCCGTGTTCCTCACCGTGGCCCTCGCGCGGCAGATCTGTACGCCCGGGGTGGCGATGGCCCTGATCGGGCTCGTCACGTCCGGGTCGTCGGTCGTCGGGATCGTCGAGCCGTACGTGATGCGGCCGGTGATCGACGTGTTCGGCTACCGCAGCGTGTTCTTCGTGGCGGCGGTGCTCGCGGCGGTCGCCGCCCTGTGCGTACGGACCCTCGTCCCGGAGTCGCCGGTCCGGGGTACCGGCAGGGTCGATCTGAAGGGGGCGCTCCTGCTGGGCGGCGGGATCGGCTCGGTGCTGGCGTACGTCAGTCTCGGGAGCGACCAGGGCTGGCTGTCCGGGGTCATGCTCGCGCTCCTCGCGGGCGGCGGCGCCGCGCTGACCTGCTGGGTGCTGCTCGCGCTGCGGACCGAGGAACCCGTCGTCGATCTGCGGGGGTTGAGCCGTCCGGTCCTGCTGACGCTGCTCGCGCTGGTCCTCGCGGCGGGCTCCTTCCGGAGCATGCTGCAACTGACGAGCATCGTCGCCCAGGTCCCCGCCGGCCTGGGACTCGGCTACGGCCTCGGCGAGGGAGAGGCGGTGGCGGTCCTGCTCTCCGCGCCCAACCTCGGCATCGTGATCGGCGGCACGCTCGCCGGTTGGCTGGCGGGCCGGTACGGCCCGGCCCTCCCCCTGCTCGGCGGCATCGCCCTCGGCGCGGCGGCGACCTTCGCCATGCTGGCCGGCGTCGCCGTCCTCCCCCTGGCCATCGCCTGCGGCACCCTCGCCGGTATCGCCGCCGGCGCGATCGGCGCCTCCGGCTACAACCTCGCCACCAGCCTCGAAACCCCCGAACACCAGGGCACGGTCGCCGGGTTGGTGTCGGTCGTCCTCGCCCTCGGCTCGGTCGTCTTCACCTTCGCCGGCGGCGAGATCCTCAAGGCCACGGAGATCGCGGGGCTCTCCGCGGACGGCGCCCCGGTGAGCACGACGACGGGGGTGCAGCTGTACGCCGGGATGACGGGGGTGCTGTTCCTGCTCGCGGCGGTACCGGCGACGGTGCTGGCGCGCGCCGGACGTGCGTGAACCCCGGCCGTCCTCAACGGCCGGGGTTCACAACCGACTTCAGCGGCTGAGCCGCAGCTCGGGTTCGGCCGCCGCGTCCAGGCCCCCGAGGACCGCCGTGAACGCGTCCGTGCGGATCGCGAGCCCGTCCGAGGTCCACTCGGCGCTCAGCTTCAGCGGTGCCGGGTCCCCGTAGCGGACGGCGAACACGTGCAGGTCGTCGGGCGCGTCCGGGACGGGTCCCGCCTCCAGCGCCGTCGAGCTGACCAGGTGGCGCCAGCCCTCGTCGGGGTTGCCGTAGCCGCGAGGGTCGGCGGCGAGGACGAACGCCGCCTGTTCCTGCGTGAGTTCGGACCGCGCGTCGAAGTGGTCGGGGCCCTCGGCCGCCGGGTGGGTGAGGCGCAGCTCCCCCGCCGAGGCGACCGCGGACACCGACGACGTACGCAGCACGCGTCCCTCGTCGTCAGCGGCGTACGGCAGCCCGGCCAGCAAGTACGGCTCCCCGTCGAAGCGTTCGACCGCGACGGTCGTCCACAGGGACGTGCCGTCGGTGACGTACAGGGACCGGACACTGCGCAGGACGTGGTCGCGCCCGACGACCGGCTTGGTCACCAACTTCGCGGTGAGCCCGTCGACCTGGAGGTCACGGACCCGCACCTCGCCCATCGGCCGCGTGAACAGGAACCCGTCCAGGACGGGCCCGAAGCCGTGCTGGCGGTTCGTCGCGGCCGGCAGGTAGTACGTGCCGCCCGCCTCGACCAGCGCGGGCGTCATCTGGGAGTCGAACGCCACCGACACCGTACCCGCGCGGAGTTGGTGCCTCGCGGGCGCGAGGGACGCCGACCGGTGCCAGACACTGTCGTCCTGGATCTGCCAGACCAGCATCCACGCGAAGTGCCCGTCGACCCCGCCGTCCGCCTTGACCGCGTGGCGTCCCCACCGGGTGTCCCCCCGGTAGCGCCCGATGTCGGCGCCGATGCGCGCGCCGAAGTACCGCAGCCCCAGCACGGATTCGAACCCGGAGTGCTGCTCGCTGTAGCGCGGACCGCCGTTGTCGAAGCCGCCGCCGGTGAGGCGGGCGTCGATGTAGCGGGCCAGCGCCGCACCGTCCTCGGCGAACATCTCCTCGCCGGAGACCCGGTGGGCCTGGGCGAGGAACGAGAGGGAGATCGGGCCGTAGTTGTTGTCGTAGGCGCCGCCGTGCTCGGGAGGCAGCAGCGCGCCCCGGTCGTACACGCGGTGTGCGCGGATCTTCGTCCGGTACAGCTCCAGGGCGGTTGCGCGGACCGACTCCCCTTGTGCGGAGGGGAGTTGCTTCGCGAGCGTCAGGCCGCCGACGACGCAGCCGATGGCCTGGTTGCCGGCTTCCTGCGGGTTGAAGAACGTCGCCTCGGTGAGCCAGCGCCAGTAGCCCTGGGCCACGTCGAGGAGCCGCGCGCGCTGATCCTCGGGGACCAGCCCGTCCGACAGCTCAAGGACGTTGAGCGCCTGGAGCAGCGCCCACACCGTGCTGGGCCAGTCCCCGATGGGGTGCGCGCCGGAGGCGAGGACGTAACGGGCGTACGGGAAACCGGAGTTGCTGATCCGGAGGTTCGGGTAGCCGGGGTTGTCCTCGGTGTAGACGCGCTGGTCGAGGTGGAAGGCGAGGCTGCGGCGGACGGCCTCGGGGAGCCGCTCGTCGCCGGACCGCTGCCAGGCGAGCGCCAGCAGCGAGGTCATGCCGAGGGACGTGTCGCCGATGTCGTCGTCACAGTCGGGGTGTTCGAGGTTGCCCTCGGGGGTCAGACGGGCGAGGGCCTGCTCGACGACGTCGGCGAGGACGGCGTCGTACGCCTCGGGGGTGTCGGGAAGGTCGTGCAGGGGGCCGCGTTGGTGGAGGAGGTGCACGCGGGTCAGCCCTTCATGCCGGAGGTGGCCATGCCTTCGACCAGCCTCTTCTGGAAGATGAGGAAGCAGATCAGGGTGGGCGCGAGGGCGATCGTCGACATCGCGAACATGGCGCCGTACGAGGAGCCGCTGGTCTGGTCCATGAAGAGGGTGAGCCCGAGGGGGACGGTGAACTTGTCGTTCTGCTGGAGGTAGACGAGCTGGTGCAGGAAGTCGTCGTAGGTCCAGATGAACGTGAAGATCGTGGTGGTGACCAGCGCCGGCTTCATCAGCGGCAGGATGATCTTCCAGTAGATCTGCCAGGGGTTGGCGCCGTCCATCATGGCCGCCTGGTCCAGCTCGCGCGGGATGGAGCGGATGAACTGGACCATCAGGAAGATGAAGAAGGCGTCCACCGCGAGGAACTTGGGCACGATCAGCGGCAGGTAGGTGTTGATCCAGGTCAGGTTGTAGAAGATCGTGTACTGCGGGATCAGCACCGCCTGCGTCGGCAGCATCAGCGTGCCGAGCATCAGGCCGAACCAGAGCTTCTTCCAGCGGAACTCGAAGCGCGCGAAGGCGTAGGCGGCCAGCGAGCAGGAGATGATGTTGCCGATGACCGCGCCGATCGTGACGATCAGCGAGTTCGTGATGTACAGCGAGAAGGAGTTGCCGGAGCCGCTCCAGCCCTTGCTGTAGTTCTCGGGGTTGAGCTTGTCGGGGATCAGCCCGGGGTGGGTGAAGATCTCCGTGTCGGGCTTCAGGGAGCTGCTGAGCATCCACATCAGCGGGTAGAGCATGACGATCGCGACACCGATGAGGACGGTGTGGATGAAGATACGGCGGGCGCCGGTGGCGGAGCGGAGCCTCTGCAACGGCGACGAGTTCGGGGCGATGGCGGACATGTTCAACTTCCTCGATCAGTCGTCGTAGTGGACCCAGTAGCGGCTGGCGATGAAGTTGACCGCCGTGAAGCCCGCGATGACCAGGAAGAGCACCCAGGCCAGCGCCGAGGCGTACCCCATCTGAAGGTCGGTGAAGCCCTTCTTGTAGAGGTACAGGGAGTAGAGCATCGTCGAGTTGAGCGGCCCGCCCGAGCCGTTGCTGATGACGAACGCCGGGGTGAAGGTCTTGAACGCGTCGATGATCTGGAGGACGACGTTGAAGAAGACGATCGGGGTGAGCAGCGGCAGGGTGATCTTGAAGAACCGGGTCACCGGGCCGGCGCCGTCGATCTCGGCGGCCTCGTAGACGTCCTTGGGGAGCTGCTTGAGGCCGGCCAGGAAGATGACCATCGGGGTGCCGAACTGCCAGACGGCGAGCAGGATCAGCGTGTAGAGCGCGGTGTCGGGGCTGGAGATCCAGTCCTGGCCCTTGATGCCGAACCAGCCGAGGAAGTCGTTGAACAGGCCGTCCCCGCCGAACACCTGCCGCCACACGATGGCGACGGCGACCGCACCGCCGAGCAGCGAGGGCAGGTAGAACGCGGCCCGGTAGAAGCCGATGCCCTTGATGTCCCGGTTGAGGAGCATGGCCACGCCGAGCGCGAGGCCGAGCTTGAGGGGGACGGAGACGACGACGTACAGCAGCGTCGCGTGGACCGAGTCCCAGAAGACCGGGTCGTCGGTGAACATCCGCTCGTAGTTGGCGGTGCCGACCCACTTCTCCGGGGTGAGCAGGTCGAAGTCGGTGAACGACAGGTACAGCGAGTCGAGCATCGGATAGATCGTCAGTCCGAACAGGCCCAC
Source organism: Streptomyces saintjeani (assembly GCF_055409605.1). Lineage (NCBI taxonomy): Bacteria > Bacillati > Actinomycetota > Actinomycetes > Kitasatosporales > Streptomycetaceae > Streptomyces > Streptomyces saintjeani. The sequence continues at coordinate 750,679 of NZ_CP189624.1, forward strand.
GAACCACGGGGCCAGGAAGAGGTACGGCCACCAGCCGCCGCCTCGCTTCCTCGCGAGGCGGCGCCGCTGCCGGTCGCGCTCCCGCTGGTCGGAGGGGGTCGCCGCGGGCGACTCCTTCACGACCTCGTCGGTCTTCGCGGTGGTCATACTCATCTCCCTGGCCCTCTTTTTCGTACGTCAGCCCGCTCAGGCGGACAGAATGCCTGCCGCCTGGTCGAAGAACTTGCCCGACTGCGACTTGATGGTGGCCTTGCCGAAGGCCACGGCGAGGTTCGACTGGAAGAGCAGGTCCCAGATCTGGTCGGCGCCCTGCGGCGGCGGCACCGGGTTGGGCAGCACGTTGGTGGCCTTGCCGACGCGCTGGGAGATGTAGTCGGCGTTCGCCATGTTCAGTTTGTCGGTCGCGGTGAGGCCGGAGGCGATCAGGTTGCGGGCCTTCTCGGTCGGCGGGATGCCGCGCAGCAGCTGCATGTCCTTGATCGCGGTGTCGTTCTGCGCGAAGAAGGAGATGATCTTGACGGAGTCGGCGATCCGCTTGCTGGTCTTGGTGGCGCTCAGCAGGACGCCGCCGTTGACGTAGTTGCCTTCCCGCGCGCCGGACCAGAAGCCCTGCGGGGTGGGCAGGAAGTCGAGTTGCGCGTCGGTGATCGAGCCGCCCGCGCCGTAGACGCCGGAGTCGAAGGTGAACAGCGCCTTGCCGATGACGACCGCGTTCTTGGTGAGGTCGTTGTGCGCGGCCGAGGTGATCGCGGCCGGCGGGGAGGCGTTGGTCTTGCGCATCTCCGCCCAGAACTCCCACCACTCCTGGAGGGTGTCCGGGGTGAAGCCGATCTTCTTGCCGTCGTCGGAGAAGAACTGCTGGCCCTTCTCGCGGGCGAAGATCTCGAACGCCTGGAGGGTGGAGCCGCCGCCGTCGTCGACGCCGTACGTCTTGCCGCCGCTCTTCTTGTAGACCTCCTGGCCGATCGCCTTGAGGTCGTTCCAGGTCCACTCGCGGTCCGGGAGCTTCAGGCCGAGGGCTTCGAGGGCGCTGCGGTTGACGGTGAGCTGGTTGACGCCGATGCCGGAGGGGACGCCGTAGAGCTTGCCGTCGACGGTGCCGCTGGCCAGCAGCGTCTTGGAGAAGCCGGTGAGGTCGAGGGACTTGCCGACGTACTCGTCGATCGGCGCGAGGACGCCCTTGCGGGCGTACTGGGCGACGAGCCCGGTGTCCATCTGCATCAGGTCGGGGGCCGAGCCGCCCGCGACGTTGGTGTTGAACTTGTCGAAGTATCCGTCGTACCCCTGGTAGGTCTCCTGGATCTTGATCTTCGAGTTGTCCTGCTGGAAGGTAGCAAGCGCTTTCTTGTACGCCGCGTGGCGCTGGTCGCTGCCCCACCAGGTCATCGTCAGCTTGCTGTTGCTGCTGCCGGCTCCCGTGCCGCCGCCGCAGGCGCTCAGCGTGGTGCCGAGCGCCGTCGCGACCGTGATGCCGCTCGCGGCGCGGAAGATGGTTCTGCGCGAGATCTCGTGACCCACCGGGTCCCTCCCTGGATGTGCGTGACGGAATCTTCCGGCCGGTGAGGCGGCTCGGGGTCCTGTGACTGGAGTGCGCTCATGGTCCGCGACCTCGCCCGGTCGCGCCACCTCGACGAGCGGGATCCGCCCACGAACACGCCCTCGTGGGTCCGTACGGTCCGTACGGTCCGTACGGCCGGATTCGCCGCTCTGCGCCGGGGTCCCGCCCGGCTAGAAAGCGCTTGTCCGGACATTGGCAGAAGCGGACGGAGTCCGTCAATGCCTCTTGTCCGACCCCTCGGTCACGGTTTGGATTCCCCGGGCCACCGCGAGGCGCGCCGCGCCGGCCACCGTGGCGTCCTCGCCGACCTCGCTGCCGACCACCTCCGTGGGCCAGCTCAGCCGCGCCAGCTCGGCCCGCACACCGGGCAGGAGCTGCGGGTTCGCGCCGATCCCGCCGCCCAGCACGATCAGGCCCGGGTCCAGTACGGCGACGGCGGCAGCCGCCAGCCTGCCCACCTCCCGGGCGTGTCCGGCGACGAACCGTGCCGCCGCCTCGTGCCCGTTTCCGGCCAGCGCGAAGAGTTCGGCGGCGCCCTCCGGTACGCAACCCTCCGTCCACCCCTCGCGCACTCTGCGCATCAGCGCGCCCGCGCCGACGTACGCCTCCATGCCCTCCAGCACGGACTCCCGGTCCGGCAGCCACGGGTACGGCAGCCGCGCGATCTCCCCGGCGGCGCCGCCGGCACCCCGCAGCACCTGTCCGCCGACGACGATCCCGAGGCCGATGCCGTAGCCGACCTGGAGGTACCCGAAGGTGTGCCGCCCCTTGGCCGCGCCCTCGTGGAGTTCGGCGAGGGCGGCGCAGTTCACGTTGTTCTCGATGTGGACGGGGAGGTGGGAGGGGAGGGCGAGGGCGTCGATGGCGGCGGCGACGGAAGGGGTGGCGGGGTGAGGGCCGGAAGGGGGGCGGGGGTCGGAGGCCGGGTCGGCGCCGGGGGCTGGGCGGGGGTCGCGGGCGCCGGAGGCGAGGCGGGGGTCAGCGGCGAGGTTGGGGTCAGCGGTGGTCCGCTCATCGTTTTGTATGCCTGCACCTCGCCCTCCCGCAGCCGTCCAGCCCGCACCAGTCCCGCTCGCACCTCGTCCGCCCGCACCAGGCCCGCTCGCACCAAACCCACCCGCACCCGGCCCGCTCACCCCCGGTACGCCACCTCCAAGCCGCACCACATCCGGTACCGCCACCACCACCCCCCGCACCGGCCCCAGCTCCTCCCGCGCCAGCCCCCACAGCACCCCCCGCACAGCCTCCGCCGGAAGCTCCTGGTCGCGGGCCGTGTGGGACGCGACGACCGTGCCGTCCAGCGTGCACGCGCGGACCGCCGTATGGGTGGAGCCGAGGTCCACCGCGAGGACCGTTCCGGCGGCGGGGCCGATGCGGTAGACGGCGGCCGAGCGGCCGGTCGTACCGCTCGTCGTGCCCGTGCGCGCGGCCAGGCCCGCCGACTCCAGCTCGGCCACCGCGCTCGACACCGTCGGCTTGGACAGGCCCGCGAGCTGGGCCAGACGGGGCCGGGTGACGTCGCCCGCCTCCGCGAGGACGGTGAAGACCGCGCCCGCGCTCTCACTCAGGTGCTGCACAGCTCCCCCAACAGAAAAGGTCGGCGAGCACCCCGGCGCATTGTGTCGCCGGAGTTACGAATGATTGAATGTCTGGACAGCCAGCGACCGACATCCGCCGTATGACAACGGTGTCGCCTCCCACACGCAGGCAGAACGGGTCACCCCACCCGTCACCTGCGGAACGCGGCTCTCACAGGGTGTACAACAACCTCTTGACGCACCCTACTTCGTTAGTTAGCTTCCTAACGAAATCCCTACGGTACTCGCCTGCCGTACCCGACTGAAGCCCGTCCCGGGGCTTCCCGAGAAAGTTCAAGATCCGTTCACCCTCCGCACGGTTCGCCCGCCGTCGCAGCTCAGCGCACACGCCCGGCGCTGAAGGCGTTTACGTCTCGACGAAGGAAGAACCCGTGCAGGACGCACCCCCCTCATGCCCGCTTCTGGTCGGCATCGACGTGGGCGGCACCAAGACGCACCTCCGCGCGCTCGCGGGGGACGAGACGGTCGCCGACCACGTCCGTGCCAGCAGCGGCTGGCGCCCGCACGACACCGACGCCGCCGCCCGCTGGCTCGCCGGCCTCGTGAGCGAGGCGCTGCCGCCGGGCGCGCGTCCGTCCGCCGTCGCGGTGGGCGCGCACGCCTGCGAGACGCCGCGCCAGTGCGCGGACATCCGTACCGCCCTGCAAGAACTTCTCGGTGTCCCCGCGTCGATCGTCGGTGACGCCGAACTCCTCGTGCCCGCCGCCGGGCTGGACCAGGGGGTCGGGCTCGTCGCCGGTACCGGTTCGGTCGCGGTGGGCCGGCTCGCGGACGGCTCGGCGGTCCAGGTCGGCGGCTGGGGCGCGGTCCTCGGCGACGAGGGCGGCGCCGCCGGTCTGGTCCGCGAGGCGGCGCGCGCCTCCTGGGCCGCGCACGACCGGGGGGAGGCCCCCGACTCCCTGGCCCAAGGGCTCGTCGAGGCGCTCGGCGTCCCCGAAGTCCCGGCGCTGGGCGCGGCGTTGGAGAGCGCGGCCAACGCCTCCTCCGACTGGGGGCGGCACGCGCCGGTCGTCTTCTCCGCCGCCGCCTCCGGCTCCCCCCTCGCCCACGCCGTCATCGCCGAGGCCGGCCAGGCCCTCGCGGCGCTCGTCGCCCGGCTCGCCGCGCGCGGGGTGCCGGTGGACGACGTGGTGGTGGCGGGCGGGACCGTCCTCGGCCAGCCGGTGCTGTACGACGCGTTCACGGCGGGCCTCGCCGAGGCCGTACCCGGCGCGAAGGCGCGACCGTTGACGGTGGCGCCGGTCGTGGGGGCGGTGGCGCTGGCCCGCGCGCTCCTGTAGAACTCTCTCTCCTTATATATGTGCACGGCGTCGGCCGAACTGCCCGTTCACCCACGGGACATGATCCGGTTACCGTTCCCACCCGGAACGGTCACGACTCCGCCGTAGATCTTCGCTGGTACGCATCACCCGGCTCAGTCGACGGCAGTTGCCTCCGAGCCGCACCGATCGCACGATCTCCGTCACTTCCAGAGAGGCACACGCATGTCGTCCCCCGTCGCAGTGAACAGAAGGCGCTTCCTCAAGACCTCCGTGGGCGGTTCGGCCGCGCTGGTGGCCGCGCCGACACTCGTGTCGTGGCTCGGCGCCGCCGACGCCAAGGCCGCGACCCCGGCTCCGGCGGCGTTCGTCGACTCCTACAAGACGAACGTCCCCGCGAACCTGACGCCCGAGACGAACGCCGTGGTGCGCGTCCTCGGCGGGATGACGAAGGTCTGGAAGACGGGCGACGCCTGGAACACCGGCACCGCCTTGGACCGCGAGGTGCTGCGCGCCAACGTGCGCTACAGCATCCAGCTCACGCACGCGCGCACCGAGGCCCAGGGCAAGGAGGCGTTCGTCTACGACCGCCAGCACCAGAGCTACGCGGCGATCGGCGGCCTCGGCCCGCTGGCCCCGCTGTACCGCTCCGGCGCCAAGGCGGTCACCTCGATCACCGCCGCGCCCGACGGCGTCCCGGCGACGAAGATCGACGACGCCGTCCCGGCCGACGCGCCCGCCGGTTCCACGCTCGGCGCCGGCTCGCACGACTCGGACCTCGGTCTGGTCGCCACGCTCGTCGACACCCTGCGCGGCAACTACGCGTCCGGCAACCAGGGCAAGTACGCCTACCAGTACCCGCGCCCGTGGCGCATGAACGAGGACAGCCAGGTCGTCGACACCGGCAAGACCGACGACCTCGGCTTCCCGGTCTACGACTCGAAGGTCATCGTCGTCCCGCAGCTGCTGCGCCAGCGCAACATGTCGCCCAAGGACGACGGCGGCTACCCGAGCGGCCACACCAACGCCTTCCACCTGGCCTCGCTCGCCTACGCGTACGCCGTCCCGGAGCGGTTCCAGGAGATGGTGACCCGGGGCATCGAGCTGAGCCACACCCGGATCATGTCCGGCATGCACTCCACGGTCGACGTGATCGGCGGCCGGATCATGGCCACCGCGCTGGCCGCCGCGACCCTCGCCGACCCGGCGAACGCCGAGCTGAAGGCCGCCGCGCGCGCCCAGGCGCTCGCGTACTTCACGGCGAAGACCGGCACGAACGCGAACACCCTGTACGCGTACGCCCACTCGGACGCCTCCGACAAGTACGCCCACCGCGAGGCCAACGCCCGCCTGGTCAGGCCGAAGCTGACGTACGTCCTGCCCCGCAAGGGCCGCAGGACCCCGCTGACCGTCCCCAAGGGCGCCGAAGTCCTCCTGGAGACCCGCCAGCCGTACCTGACGGCGGCGCAGCGCCGCGCGGTGCTGCGGACGACCGCGCTGGAGTCCGGGTACGTCCTGCTGGACGGCTTCGAGCAGTGGGGCCGCCTCGACCTGTTCACGGCGGCGGACGGCTACGGCTCCTTCGAGTCGCACGTCACGGTCACCATGGACGCGGCCAAGCACGGCTTCCACGCGGCCGACGCCTGGCGCAACGACATCGACGGCGCCGGCGGCCTGGTCAAGAAGGGCTCCGGCACGCTCACCCTCACCGGCCACAACCGCTACCACGGCGGCACGGTCGTCAAGGAGGGCACGCTCGTCGCCGGTCACGCCAACGCGCTCGGCGAGGGCGGTGTCACCCTCACGGGCGGCACCCTGAGCGCCGCGCTGCCGGTGCGGGTGCGCGGCACCTGGACGCAGGGCGCCGCGACGCTCGACCTGACGGTCGGCAAGGGCCACGGCACCGCGCTCACCGTCTCCGGCCGGGCCCGTCTGGAGAAGGGCGCCACGCTGGTGCTGCACCTCGACGCCAAGCACCCGCCGGCCGCCGGGACGGTCGTCCACGTCCTGCACGCCACCCAGCTGCGCGGCCAGTTCGACAAGGTGAAGCTGAACTCGGCCCACCTGCGCGCCGTACCCCACTACACGGCGGACGGTCTGTCGGTACGACTCGTGAAGCGGTGACGTAACCGAGGGGCGGGAGCGGCCTGATCTGGACAGAGCGGGCGCTCCCGCCCCGTACGGTCACCCAGGGCGGACGATGGCGAGCACAGCACTCCTGCGAGACCCCCCGGCACTCGTCCGGGCCCGTCGACGCCCTTGGCTGGTCCCCCTGTTGGTGTTCCTGCTGCTGGCCCAGATGGCGGCGGCCATGGTGACGACGGCCGTTCAGCAGACGCCGACGATCGACGAGCCGGTGTACGTCGGGACGGCCGCCGACTACCTGCACGCGCACGAGGTCCGCTACAACCCCGAGCACCCGCCGCTGGGGAAGCTGGTCGTGGCCCTCGGCGTGGCCGTCGCCGATCCGCACGTCGATCCCCGATTCACCGGCGACCAGGGCGCGTTGGGCCGTCACCTGTTGTACGAGTCCGGCAACGACCCCTGGGACGTGATGTTCTGGGCCCGGTTACCCGTCATCGCCTTGACGCTGCTGTTCGGCCTGGTCGTCTTCTTCTTCGCGCGGGACGTCGCCGGGCGCGCGGCGGCCTTCGTCGCGCTCGCGCTGTACGCGTTCTCGCCGGACGTCATCGCGCACGGTTCACTGGCCACGCTGGACGTCCCGGCGGCGGGGTTCCTGCTGACGTCGGCGTGGCTGCTGTGGCGGGCGGACCGAAATCCCCCGCTGTATCTCGCCCTGGCCGGGGCGGCGTTGGGGGCGGCGCTGGCGACGAAGATGAGCACACTGCCGGCCGTACCGGTGTTCGCGGGGCTGGCGGTGGTGTCGCTCCGGCGGGCCGGTCGGCGCAAGGCGCTGCTGGGTGCGTGCGGGGTCGTGGTGACGGCGTTCGCCGTCGTGTGGGTGTCGTATCTCGTCGTCGATCCCCGGCTGCGGTGGAGTCCGGCGCCGGGTGACATTCCGTCAGTTCGCGGTCTGCGGGGGCTGGTTGTGGATCTGCTGCCGGTGCCGGAGTCGTACCGGGACGGGATGCGGGTGCAGTTCAGGTTCGAGAACCAGCAGTGGCACGGGTTCCTGTTCGGGCAGGTCTACAGCGGAGCGCGGTGGTACTACCTGCCGGCCGCGCTGCTGGTGAAGACGCCGCTGGGGATGATCGCGCTGTGGGTGGCGGGGGTGGTGGCGATGCTGTCGGTGCCGAGGCTGCGGCGCGCCGCTGTGTATGTGCTGGTGCCGACGGGGGTGTTGCTGGCGTCGGCGATGACGGGGACGCGGGATCTGGGGACGCGGTACGCGGTGTTCGTGCCCATGTTCCTCGCGGTGGCGGCGGGTTGTGCGCTGACGCTGCGGCGGGTGTGGGTGGTGTGGGCGCTGGTGGCGTTCGTCGCGGTGAGTTCGCTGCGGACGTTTCCCTACTATCTGCCGTACTCCAACGAGGCGTTCGGGGGTCCGTCCCGTACACATCTGCGGCTGCACGACTCCAACGTGGACTGGGGGCAGGACCTCGGGCGGCTCGCGGAGAAGTACCGGGGTGAGCCGATGTGGCTCGTGTACAAGGGGGCCGGGGAGCCGTCGTACTACGGCGTCGAGGCGAGCGATCCGCTGACCGTGCCCATCGAGCGGGTCCGGGGGCTGCTGGTCGTGTCGGACTCGGCGGCGGCGAAGGCCGAGGGGCGGCTCGCCGAGCTGCTGCGGACCAGCCGGGCGGTGGACGAGGTGGGGTACTCGATCACCGTCTACCGGCGGTGATCCTGGGTTATGTTGAGGCGCGTGGGAGACACAGGAGGAGGCTCCGGGCCCTCGGAGCAGCAGGCACGGGCGCAGGCGTCGGCGATCACCTCGGGGAAGGCCGTACCGGAGACGGAGCTGTCCCCGGCCTCGCAGCTGCGGGCCCTGTTCGACGGTCCGCACCTCTCCCCCGGCCAGCGGCGCATCGCGCAGTACCTGATCGAGCACCTCACCGAGGCGTCCCTCCTGTCGATCACCGACCTCGCCGAGCGCGTCGGGGTGAGCCAGCCCTCGGTGACCCGGTTCGCGGCGGCCGTCGGCTTCAGCGGCTACCCGGCGCTCAGGGAGCGGCTCCAGGCGCTGGCGCTCGGGGCGCACGGCACGGCCGAGGTGAACCGGGGCAACGAACTCCAGGCGGCGGTGGACGCCGAGATCCGCAACCTGGAGAACCTGCGCCGCGACTTCGCCGACCCGGACCAGGTCATCGAGGTGGGCCGGGGCCTGTCGGAGTCGACGCCGCTGACCGTGCTGGGCTTCAGGATCTCGGCGTCGCTCGCGGAGTACTTCACGTACGCGGCGCGCCGGGTCCACCCGGACGTGCGGCCGGTGACGCGCGGCGGGAGCGTCGCCTACGACACGCTGCTCCAGGCCCGGTCGGCGGGCGGGACGTGGGTGCTGGCGTTCTCGATGCCCCGGCACGCGCACGAGACGCTGACGGCGGTGCGGGTGGCGCGCGGGGCGGGCCTGAAGGTGGCGCTGATCACGGACCTGGCGCTGGGCCCGCTGGCCGACGAGGCGGACGCGGTGTTCGCGACGGGGACCGGGGCGCGGCTGGTGTTCGACTCGTACGCGGCGCCGGGCGTGATGGCGGCGGCGCTGCTCCAGGCCATGGCGGACGCGGGCCCGGAGCGGACGCAGGCGCGGCTGGAGGAGTACGAGCAGGTGGCCGACCGCCACCAGTTCTTCCTGCCTGACTGATCCCGCTTACGCACCGGCAACCGGAGCGTGGAGTTCCTCCGGCGAGACCGTGAATGTTTCCATACGTCTTGCAAAGGCGACGGCATATATAAATACTGCTCCGGTCGCACCGCCGCACATCGGAAGCCATGCTCATGAGTCTCACGACGACGCGCCTCAGCCCGGACTGGCCCCGCCACGTCAAGACGCCCGGCAGTTACGACTGGGAGCGTTCGGCCGTCAAATGGCTGCGCGACCTGGTGCCCGCGCGCTACGCGGGCTATCCGGCGCTGCTGCGCCACCCCGTCCTGCTCGCCCGGCACGCGCACCTCCAGGTCCAGCAGGAGGTCCGGGTGGCCCGCACGGCGCTCCAGACGGCCCGCGCCGACCTGCCGGCCCTCGGCCTGCACGAGGCGGCGATCGAGCACACGATCAAGATGTACGCCGCCGAGCTGACGCAGCTCCAGCACCTGGCGCGCGGTGTGCGGGCGGTCGCGGAGGCGCTGGCGGCTCAGTCGTCCCCCTTGCGGCGCTGACGCCAGTACCAGACCAGCCCCGCCAGCAGAGCCACCAGGAAGAGCACGGGCAGGACGAGGCCCGGGACGCGCGAGACGGACATGGCACGGCTTTCGGCTCGGTGGGCCGGGGTGCCGGACGCCCGCCGGCCCACTGTGCATAGTGACATGGGACACAGTCACCGAGCCCCGCGTGTCAGGAGGTGCGCGACTCCAGGTCGTGGCGCGTGTTGTCGCCGTACACCCCGGACTCGTCGCCCCGGATGCCGTACCAGACCTGGAAGCGGGCCACGGCCTCGGTGAGCGTCGCGTCGTACTCGCCGTTCGTGGCGCCGTGGTCGTACACGTTCGGGATGCGGCGCAGGCGCTCCTGGAGGGTGACGACCTCGGGGCCGGTGGCGCCCTCGCGCAGGACGCCGGCGCCGTCGGGGTCCTCGGCGGGGGCGCTCGGGGCGGGGGTGGGGGTCGGTGCCGGGTTCTGCTGGGCGGGGGCGCTGCTGACCGGGGGCTGGGCCGCCGCCGCGTCGTTCTGGCGGCCGGGCAGCAGGAGGATCGCGGCGGCGAAGCCGACCAGGGCGGCGGCGGAGATCGCGATGACCCCGGCCGCTCTGCGCACGCCCTTGCCGGTGGCGGGCGGCGGCGGGGGCGGGGCCGTGCGGCGGCGCGGGGGCAGGGGCGGGAGCGGTGGGATGCGCCGGGTCTCCGGCTCCTTGGAGACGTTCACCGCCTCGTAGGTGCGGGTCTCCTCCTGGTCCGGCGGGTCGTCGACGCTCAGCTCGGTCAGTTCGCGGAACAGGTCCGCCAGCGCGTCGGTGCGGCGTGGTCTGAGCACCACGATGGGTTCCAGGACCTCACGCTCGAACGGTTCGCCGCTGGTCTCCGGTGTCGGCACGCCGGTCTCCCCTCTCCTGTGATCCCTCCGGAGAGATACGGGTGGGTGGCGGGAGTGGTTCAGTGACGTGGGCGGCGGGTGATTTTCGTACGACCGCACAATCCGTCCGGCGCGGGGTACCCCACTCGGGCGACGTACGATGGAGTGACGGGGGCCGAGGACGTCACCGGCTCCCGACCGGCGTCTTCGTCCCGAAGGGTTTTCTCCTCCCGTGACCACCGCGACACTTCTCGACGGCAAGGCCGCTGCGGCCGACATCAAGACCGAGCTGGCCCAGCGGGTGAGTGCGCTCAAGGAGCGCGGGATCACCCCCGGCCTCGGCACCATCCTGGTCGGCGAGGACCCGGGCAGCCGCTCCTACGTCGGCGGCAAGCACCGCGACTGCGCGCAGGTCGGCATCGCCTCCATCCGCGTCGAACTCCCCGCCGACGCCTCGCAGGCGGACGTGGAGGCGGCGGTCCTGCGCCTCAACGAGGACCCGGCCTGCACCGGCTTCATCGTCCAGCTCCCGCTGCCCGCGCACATCGACACGCACGCGGTCCTCGAACTGATCGACCCCCGCAAGGACGCGGACGGCCTGCACCCCACCAACCTCGGCCGCCTGGTCCTAGGCATCCCGGGCCCGCTGCCCTGCACCCCGCGCGGCATCATCGACCTGCTGCGCCGCAACAACGTGGCCATCACCGGCCAGCAGTTCTGCGTCATCGGCTGCGGCATCACCGTCGGCCGTCCGCTGGGCCTGATGCTGACGCGCTCCACCGAGCACGCCACGGTGACGCTGTGCCACGAGGCCACGCAGGACGTCGCCGCGCACGCCCGGGTCGCCGACGTGGTGGTGGCCGCCGCCGGTGTCGCCCACCTCGTCACCCCGGACTGGATCAAGCCCGGCGCGACCGTCCTGTCCGTCGGCCTGACCCGCACGGTCGAGGGCATCCTCGGCGACGTCCACCCGGACGTGAGCGACGTCGCGGGCTCGTACTCGCCGCCGGTCGGCGGGGTGGGCCCGATGACGCGGGCGATGCTGCTGACGAACGTGGTGGAAGCGGCCGAGCGGCAGCAGCACTGAGTACCTCCATGGCAGGGAACTGAGTGCCATCGCGTGCTACGTTCCCTGCCATGAGCAAGCCCTCCATGCGGGACGCGCTGGTCGCGGCGGCCTTCCGGCTGTTTCTGGAGCGCGGGTACGAGCAGACCACGGTGGACGACATCGTGGCGCTCGCCGGGGTCGGACGGCGGTCGTTCTTCCGGTACTTCCCGTCCAAGGAGGACGTGGTCTTCCCCGACCACGAGCGGTGCCTCGCCGACATGACCGCGTTCCTCGCCGAGGACGACACGGGGTTCGAGCCGGTGCGGCGGGTCTGCGACGCGGCCCGCCTCGTCCTGCGGATGTACGCCGAGAACCCCTCCTTCTCCGTCCAGCGCTACCGGCTCACCAAACGCGTACCGGGGCTGCGGGCCTACGAGTTGTCGGTCGTGTGGCGGTACGAGCGGGCGCTTGCCGAGTATCTGCGCCAGCGGTTCGCCGGGCTCCCGGACGGGATCCTGCGCGCGGACGTCATCGCCGCCGCCGTGGTCGCGGCGCACAACAACGCGCTGCGGTCGTGGCTGCGGTCGGACGGCGCGGGGGACGCGAGCGCGATGGTGGACCACGCGCTGGAGTACGTCCAGTCGACCTACAGCTCCCCCTCCGCCTCTCCCGCGCCGGTGGCCGAGCACCCCGAGGACCCCGAGGACGTCGTCGTGGTCGTCTCCCGGCGGGGGGCGCCGCTGTGGCGTGTGGTCCAGGAGATCGAGACGACACTCGGCCGCGACTGAAGCGGACACCGACCTGATTTCCGGGGTACGCAGTGCCTTTACGCTTGGCACTGAGTGCCATACGCTGCTCGTGTGCACGGTGGCACACACGAGCGCCCCGTGCCGTTCCGTCCGGGCGAGCGCAGGGAGTCGATCAGCGTGTACCACCACACGAACGCCACGCAGCGGGCGGCCGGCGGGGCCGCCGTACTCGACCGGCGCACCGCCGATCACGAGGCGATCCTCTTCCAGCGCTGCGACTACTGCGGTACGGCGATGTACCACCGGCTGCTGTGCCCGGTGTGCCGGGGCAGCGAGCTGCGTACGGAGCGCGCCGAGGGCACCGGCACCGTCCGGCACACGACGGTCGTGCACCGCAACACCCCGGCCGCGCGGAACGTGTCGATGGTCGAGATGGCCGAGGGGTTCGTCGTACGCGGCCGGGTCATCGGACCGGCGATCGGGATCCACAGCGGGGACCGGGTGCGGCTGACGACCGCTCAGGACCCGGTGCGGGGCGAGCCGGTGTTCCAGCTGCTCGAAGAGCCGTACCGGTCCTGGTAGTCGGCCGGGTGGCCGACCGGATATTTTCTTGAAAGTTTCAGAACTGGCTGGAAACCGTTGGCCGTTGATCCGAACAGAGATCCCACAGCCAACCCATAGGACATGCTTCGCATCCTCAGTGACGTGCGAGGCACCCGGTTCCGACGGGACGCCCGCACTCCATGTGCGAGGAGGGAACTCCCTTGTCCCGTTCCCGGCGAATAGGTGTCACCGCTGTGGCCGCGCTCGCGGTCCTGGCGGGTTCACCGGGGTTGGCCACGGCGCAGGAAGCGCCGTCGGCAGCGAACATGCTTCCGCCCGGCTGGCGAATATCCGGCCATGATCTGCTGTGGCGCGCGCCGCAGCCCGTGCCCATGGGCGACGCGCGTGTGGAGTTCCACGCGAACGGCCGCCTCCTGGGCCTCCCCGAACAGGCCGCCGACGGCCGTACGTTCACCCTTCCCCTCGACGACGCCGCGCAGGCCGAGCAGCTCACGCGGCTCCAGGTGCAGTCGAGCGGGCGCCGGCTGGACGCCGAGGAGTCCGGGGCCCGGTCCTCCCTCGCCACTCCGCAGGCCGCTCCCGCGCTGCCCGCCAACCCGGTCGACCCCGGCAAGCCGGGCCCGTACCGCACGACGCGCGGCGAGTACTCCCTGCCCGCCGTGAAACTCCCCGGCTTCAAGGTGCCCGTGGAGATGCGGGGTCTGGTGATCGCGCCGAAGGGTGCCGCCGGGAAGCGTCCCGTGGCGCTGTTCCTGCACGGCCGCCACTCGACGTGCTTCAAGCCGGGCGGCGGCGAGGACGCCGTCACGGGCGACTGGCCGTGCGCCAAGGGCTTCAAGGAGATCCCCAGCTACCAGGGGTACGTGAAGGACCAGCAACTCCTCGCGTCCCAGGGCTATGTGACGGTCTCCATCTCCGCGAACGGCATCAACGGCCAGGACTGGGAGGCCGAGGACGCGGGCGCCCAGGCCCGCTCCTCGCTGGTCCGCCGCCACCTGGCCGACTGGGCCGGCTGGGCCGCGAAGCCGTCGTCCGCACCCGCGGTCGTCCGCGGCGCGCCGAAGACGGACCTGTCGAAGGTGCTGCTCGTCGGGCACTCGCGCGGCGGTGAGGGTGTCAACCGCGCGGCGATGGACAGCCTCTACCCGCCGCCGGCCGCCGAGGACGGCGCGCCCGGCAAGGCGCGCTGGCACGTCAGCGGCACCGTGCTGATCGGGCCGACGATCTTCGGCCAGAATCCGGTGGCCGACGTCCCGTCCGCGACGATCCTCCCGGGCTGCGACGGCGACGTCTCCGACCTCCAGGGCGAGGTGTACGTCGACGGCACGCGCGGCGTCAGCAACGGCAAGGCACTGCACAGCGCGGTGTACGTGGTCGGCGCCAACCACAACTTCTTCAACACGGAGTGGACGCCGGGCAAGGCGCAGGCCCCCGCCTGGGACGACTTCGGCAGCGACCCCGACCACCCCGACCCGGTCTGCACCCCCGGCAAGGCGACCCGCCTGACCGCCGACCAGCAGCACCAGGCAGGCTCTGTCTACATCGCCGCCGCCGCGCGCCTGTTCGTCGCCGGCGACGACCGGGTCCGCCCGCTCCTCGACGGCACGTCCGTGCGCGCCGCCTCCGCCGGGAAGGCACAGGTCCTCACGCACGCCGTCGGCGCGAACCGGGGTGCCGGGTTCCTGCCGGACGGCGCGGTGAGCGTGTCCGGCGCCCGGCTGTGCGACGAGATCAACGCCGACGAGAAGAAGAGCTGCGGACTCGACCGGTCCAAGGGCTCCTCGCCGCACTTCGCGCAGTGGGACACCGAGCGGGAGAGCGGCCGTCGCGCGGTCGCCGTCTCCTGGACCAAGCCGGGTACGGCCGCGCGGATCACCCCCGCGAAGCCGCTCTCGCTGGCCGGTTCCTCCTCCGTCGCCCTGCGCCTCTTCGTCCCGCCGAACACCAGGGGCACGCGGTTCGACGTCACCCTCCTCGACTCCGCGAACCGGCGCGCCAAGCTCGGCCAGGTCACCGTGGACGGGCTGCCCGGCTCCGCGCAGACCGCCTCCTACTGGGCGCGCGAGGTCCGGGTCCCGCTGAAGACGGCGCGGACGTTCGACCTCAAGCGCATCAAGTCCCTTGAGATCACGCCGCGTTCGAAGTCGGGCAAGGCGTGGCTGATCGACGCGTGGGGCTGGCGTGCCGGTACCCCCGCCGCTCAGGCCGCCGCGCTGCCGCGTGTCGACGTCGGCCGGCTCACGGTCCTGGAGGGCGACTCCGGGACGCGTACCTACCGGGTGCCGGTGAAGGTGTCCGGGAAGGGCAGCGGGCAGGTCCGCTACTACGTCCTCGACCCCACGTCCGGGAAGGCCACGGACAAGGTGGTGACCGTCCGGCCGGGCGCGAACGCCATCGACGTACCGGTGACGGTCAAGGGCGACACCCGGTTCGGGTACGACCTCCGGCAGGACATCGCCGTGAAGGCGGTGCGCGGCGCGGTCGTCGGAAAGTACCGGGGCGGGGTCACCGCGAAGAACGACGACCCGGAGCCCAAGGCGACGCTCGTACCGGTGGCCGACAAGGTGACCGAGGGCGGGACGCTGCGGTGGCGGGTCACGCTGTCGGAGACCGCGGACGTCGACATCTGGCACGCGGTCCGGCTCCTCCCGGTGACCGAGGGGGCCGAGCTGTCCACGAAGGACGTCGACCCGCAGTGGCTGGAGGACAACTCGGGCCAGAAGCCGGACCCGGAGCGCCCGCTGTCCCAGGCGGACGTCTGGGTGTGGGTGTCCGTGGAGGCCGGGAAGACCACGGCGGACATCGAGGTGCCGACCGTCAAGGACTCGGTGACCGAGCCGGTGGAGTCGGTACGGGCCGTGCTGACCGACCAGGACGGCAAGGAGATCCCGGGGACGGGCGTCACGGGGACGGTGACGGACGCGTCCTGACGCCACCCGTGAAGTGAAGTGAGGGGTACGAGCCGTGCGGCTCGTACCCCTCGTTTCATGTCAGCGTGACGCGGATGCCGACCGTCCCGTCCAGCCCGCGCCGCACCTTGCTCCCGAACAGCGTGAGCCGGCCGAGAATGCCGTACTTCCGGGCGATCAGCGTCCGGTACCGGGCCGTCGTCTCGGCGTCGCAGATCTCCGCCGTCCCCGGAACCTGCTCCCCCGTCGGCTTCCCCCGGGCGTCGCAGGGACCGACCAGCACCTCCCCGCGCGCCCTGATCCGCTTGACCTTCCACGAGTCAGCCGCCGACCACGCGCCCAGCGCGGCACCGTCGGGCACCACCCACACCGGCGTCGGGACACCGGTCCCGTTCTTGCGGTAGCTGGTGATGAGCAGATACTTTCCCGCGGCCAGATCCTGTGTCATGCCCCGCAGTCTAGGGACCTACCAGCGCGGCAGCTTCAGCTCGTACTCGGGCTGGAAGTTCCGGATGTAGCCGGTGTCGTCACGACCGCGCATCCCGGAGTCGAGATAGCGGCGGTGCAGCCGCTCCAGGACGTCGTGGTCGAGGTCGACGCCGAGGCCGGGTCCGGTCGGGACCTTCACCTCGCCGCCCTCGATCCGCAACGGGCCGCCCACGATGACCTCGTCGCCGCTGTTCCACGGGTAGTGCGTGTCGCAGGAGTGGTCGAGGTTGGGGATCGCGGCGGCGACGTGGGTCATCGCGGCGAGGCTGATGCCGAGGTGCGAGTTGGAGTGCATGGACAGCTTGATCCCGAACGCCTCGCAGACGGCGGCGAGTTCACGGGTGCGGCGCAGGCCGCCCCAGTAGTGATGGTCCGTCAGCAGGACCTGGATCGCGTTCTGTTCGATCGCCGGCCTGAGGTGTTCCCAGGCGATGACGCACATGTTGGTGGCGAGCGGCATCGGCGCGGTCCTCGCGACCTCGGCCATGCCCTCGATCCCCCGGGTCGGGTCCTCCAGGTACTCCAGGACGCCGTCGAGCTGCTCGGCGACGTACCGCGAAGTCTCCACGGTCCAGGCGATGTTGGGGTCCAGGCGCAGGGGCTGACCGGGGAACGCCTCGGCCAGGGCGCGGATCGCGGCGATCTCCTCGTCGGGCGGGAAGACGCCGCCCTTCAGCTTGAACGACGTGAACCCGTACCGCTCTTGCATGAGCCGGGCCTGCTCGACGATCCCGGCGGGGTCGAGGGCGGCGCCCCAGTCGTCGGTGATCGCGGGACGGCCGTCCAGCCCGGGGTGTTCGGCCCACTTGTAGAAGAGGTACGCCGCGAACGGCACGGAGTCGCGGACCTTGCCGCCGAGGAGGTCGCTGACCGGGCGGCCGAGGAGCTTGCCCTGCGCGTCGAGGCAGGCGACCTCCACGGCGGAGTGGGTCCAGCCGCGCTCGTGGGAACTCGGTACGGTCGGCTGGAGCGCCTTGTCGATGGCGGCGCCGATCGCGGTCGCGTCGAAGACGTCCATGCCGACGACCGTCTTCGCGGCGATCTCGAGTCGCTCCAGGCGCGCGGTGCCGCCGGGGGACTCGCCGAGGCCCACCGTGCCGTCCTCCAGGACGAGTTGGAGGATGATCCGCAGGGCGAGGGGCTCGTGGCAGCCGTTGGAGTTGAGGAGCGGCGGGTCGGAGAACGCGATCGGGGTGACGATCAGTTCGCGGATGCGGGTGGCGCTCATGCGGCGACGGTCTCCAGTCCATGGTCGAGGAGTTTCGCGAGCCTGTCGAGGTGGTCCGGGGTCGGGTCGACGAGGGGGGCGCGGACGCCGCCGACGTCCAGGCCGCGCAGCGTGACCCCGGCCTTGACCAGGGCGACAGCGTATCCGGGGACCTCGTCGCGCAGGGCGACGAGGGGGGCGTAGAACTCGTCGAGGAGGGTGGCGACGAGGGCCGTGTCCCCCTCGGCGAGGGCCTGGTGGAAGGCGAGGGCGATCTCGGGAGCGAAGGCGAAGACGGCCGAGGAGTAGAGGTCGACGCCGATGCCCTGGTAGGCGGGGGCGGTCATCTCGGCGGTGGGCAGGCCGTTGAAGAACTGGAACTCCGGCTGCTGCGCGCGCACCCGGCGCACGATGCGGTGCAGGCGCTCCAGGTCACCGAGGCCGTCCTTGAGGCCGACGACGTTCGGCAGGGCGGCGATCTCGGCGGCCGTGTCCTCGCTGAGGCGGGCCGTCCCACGCTGGTAGAAGATCGCCGGGAGCCCGGTGGCGGCGGTGACCTCGGCGGCGTACCGGACCAGGCCCTGCTGGGGCGCGGTGACCAGGTACGGCGGGAGCAGCAGGATGCCGTCGGCTCCGGCGCGGGCGGCGCGTACGGCGTGGTCACGGGCGACCGGGGTGGGCCCGCCGGCCGCCGCGAGGACCGGGACGCGTCCGGCGGTGGCCTCGACGGCGACCCGGGTGGCGCGCTCGACCTCGTCCGGGGTAAGGGCGTGGAACTCGCCGGTCCCGCAGGCGACGAAGACGCCGCCCGCGCCCGCCGCGACACCGCCCTCGATGTGCTGGGCGAGGCGGTCCTCGGCGAGGCCGCCGTCCTTGTCGAAGGGGGTGACCGGGAAGAACAGCACTCCGTGGAACTTCATGTCTTCTCTCAACGGGGGGTGTCTCAGCCCTTGGTGGCACCGGCCGCGATGCCGGTGACCAGCGAGCGCTGGAGGAGCAGGTAGACGATCAGGCTGGGCACCAGGGCGATGACCGCGCCGGCCAACAGCACTCCGGAGCCGACCTCGGGGTCCGTACGCAGGACCGACAGGGCGACGGTGACCGTGTAGTCGCTGGGGTCCTTGGAGGCGATGAGGGGCAGCAGGTACTGGTCCCAGATCATCACGAAGCCGAGGACACCCGCGACGCCGAGGGCCGGCTTGCACAGCGGGAGGACGACCTGCCACAGCATGCGGAACTCGCCGACGCCGTCCAGGCGGGCCGCTTCCTCGATCTCGATGGGGATGTCCTTCATGAACTCCGTCAGCAGCATGATCGAGAAGCCCCAGGTGCCGAGCGGCAGGATGACGCCGAACGCGGTGCCCTTCAGGTCGAGGCCGAGGACGGGTACGTGGCCGAGGACCAGGGAGAGGGGGATCGCGATGACCTCCTCGGGCAGCATCATCGTCAGCATGAACAGCGTGAGGACGAGGGCCTGGCCCCGGAACCTGTGCCGGGCGAGCGCGTAGGCGGCCAGCACCGAGACGGCGAGCTGGAGCAGGAGCGAGCCGCCCGCGATGACCAGGGAGTTCGTGAAGTAGTCCCAGATGCTGCGTTCGTTCGCGACCTTGAAGTTGAGCAGCGTGGGGTGGTGCGGGAGGAACGACAGGTCGGAGCCGCTGGGGTTCTTCGAGAACGCTCCCGCGAAGATGGTCAGGAAGGGCGCGGCGAAGACGCCGAGCGCGATCAGGCAGAGCAGGATCCGCAGCGCCCAGGCGACGCCGGGGCGGTCGCTCCAGCCGAGGGCCGTGTCGAAGCGGGCCGGGGTGGTGCGGGCGGCCTTGGCGGTACGGCCGCGCGCGGGGGCCTGCGGCGCGCTGACCGGGTCGATGACGGGTGCGCTCATCGGGCGTCTCCCCTCTTGCGGAAGTAGTTGACCGTGACGGTCAGCAGGAGCGTCACGCACAGGAGGACCACGGAGGCCGCCGAGGCGCCGCCGATGTCGTTGCGGGTGAAGCCGAGCGTGTAGGCGCGGGTCATCCAGACCTCGGTGGAGCCGGCCGGGCCGCCGCCGGTGAGGACGTACACCTCGGTGAAGACGCGCAGGCCGCGGATGGCGGCGAGGGTGAGGACGATGCCGATCGCCGGGCGGATCGCGGGGAGCGTGATGTGGCGCAGGCGCTGCCACAGGGAGACGCCGTCCATCGCGGCGGCCTCGTACTGCGAGCGGTCGACGCCCGCGAGGCCGGCCAGGATGATCACCATGTTGTAGGGGGCGGCCATCCAGATGCCCATGGCCATCGTCGACCACAGCGCGGTGCCGGGGTTGTCGAGGAACTGGGTCGGGCCGAGGCCGAGGAAGCCGAGGCCGTGGTTGATGAGGCCGTCCGAGGTCGGGTAGTACATCAGCCGCCACAGCTCGCCGACGACCGCGGTCGCGGTGACGACCGGCAGGAAGACGGCCGTACGGACGATCTTCAGCGAGCGGCTCTGGCCCTCCAGGAGCAGGGCGAGCGCGAAGCCGACGAGGATGCCGCCGATGGACTGGCCGAGGCCGAGGGTCAGGGTGTGGCCCACGGCGTCCTGGAAGCGGTGGTCGCTCAGGACGCGGGTGTAGTTGTCCAGGCCCACCCACTGGTCGCCCAGGAACGGGCGCACCTTGAAGAAGCTGAGCCAGATGCCCTTGGCCATCGGCCAGAACTTGAAGACGAGGGCGAGGAGCAGGCCGGGGGCGAGGAACACCCACGGCAGGACGCTTCTCTTGCCGATCCCCCGGGCGCGGCGCACCGGGGTCGGGGTGGTCGCGGTCATTTCAGCAGGTCCTGGTCCTTGAGGTCACCGGCGAGGGTCTCGTTCAGCTCCTTGAGACTGGAGCGGACGTCGCCTCCGCAGTAGGTGAAGATCGAGTTCAGCGCGTCGGCGGTGTCCTGGCGGAAGGGGGCCCAGTCGAGGGCGTTCGGGAACTGCACGGAGGCGTCCTCGTACGCCTTCTGTACGACGCCCCAGCGCGGGTCGTCGTGCACGGTCGCCGCGTTGAGCGTGGAGTTCACGGGGATGCGGACGACGGGCTGGTGGTCGCCGGTCATCGCGAGATGCTGTCCTTCCGGTGAGACCAGGAACGCGGCGAGGGCCTGTTCCTGCTGGTCCTTGCCGGTCCTGGCGCCGAAGTAGACGTTCTCGCCGTCCGCCAGGACGTCGTTGTTGCCGGCGGGCCCGGCTGGGGCCTGGACGACCTCGAACTTGTCCTTGCCGAGCACCGTGTCGAACGTGGCGATGTTGTACGGGCCGGTGAGGTACATCCCGGCGTTGCCGTCCTGGAAGTTGGTGGCGTTGCTCGTCATCGCGGTGATCGCGCCGGGCTGGATGACAGCGTTGTCCTCGGTGCAGAACAGGTTCTTCTTCAGCCAGGTGACCGCGTTCACCGCCGCGTCCGAGTCCATGACCGGCCGGTAGCCGCCGGCCTTCGTGGGTTCGATGATCCGCGCGCCCGACTGCCACAGGTAGCTCGCGCCCCACCAGGCGACGTAGCCGTTCTGGGCGCTGCCCGGGACGACCATCCCGTACGTGTCCTTCTTGCCGTCGCCGTCCGGGTCCTTGTCCGCGAACGCCTTCGCCAGGGTCAGCATCTCGGCCCACGTCCTCGGGACGGGCAGGCCGAGTTTCTCGCGCCAGTCCTTCCTGATGAACAGGGTGAACGCCTGGCGGGAGTACGGGACGCCGTAGTGCCCGCCGTCCAGGCCGACCGTCGTGGCCCAGGTCTTGGCGTCGATCTGGCCGCCGCCCGCGATCGTCGCCGGGTCGATCCGCTTCAGGAGGCCCTGGCTCTGGTAACTGCCCATCAGCGCCGTGTCGTTGATCATCACGTCCGGGAGGTCCTTGGTGGACGCGCGCGCCTGGAGCTGCTGGTCGAAGTTGACGACCGGCTGGTAGTCGACCTTGATGCCGGTCTTCTTCGTGAACGCGGCGAACACGCGTTTGTACGTCTCCGCGGGGTCCGGGTTGCTGCGGGTCCAGACCTCCAGGGTGTTCGGGTCGCCACTGTTCGCTCCGCTGGATCCGCCGCCGCACGCGGCGACCCCGAACATCAGCGCCGCGGCACCGAGACTGGCGGCCAGGCGACGACTTCGTCGGCGATCCACCATGGACACTCTCCGTTCATATCCGTGAACTTGCTTCACGAATCTAAATTAGGGGCTCAAGCTACGAATGGTTTCGACCGCATGTCAAGACATTGCGGGAACGTTGCACCGGGTGGACCGGGCGGCCGGCGGGCGGGGCGGGTCCGGTACCGGGTGCGGGTCTCGCGCTCGCCGTGGGAAAACTTCTGGTCCGGGTGGGCCCCGGGGAGCAAGATGGGGGCGTGATCGAGATCGGGTGCGACGAGTCCGGGGCCGATGGGGAGAATCTCGT
The DNA here is from genome assembly GCF_055409605.1 of Streptomyces saintjeani. Classification (NCBI taxonomy): domain Bacteria; kingdom Bacillati; phylum Actinomycetota; class Actinomycetes; order Kitasatosporales; family Streptomycetaceae; genus Streptomyces; species Streptomyces saintjeani. The sequence goes on from NZ_CP189624.1 coordinate 772,576, forward strand.
CGGGGGGAACACCTTGTTTTTCGCTCACGGCAGCGTGGGGGTTTCCGTTGCGATTGCCGGGGCTGTGATATCCGAGATCCGGGAGCAGATTCGGTCTCCCGCCGAGGAGTACAAGGCGAATCATCTGCTGCGGGAGAAGCATCGGGCCGTATTGGAATGGTTTCTTCGGACATTGCGCGGAAGCGCCCATGTCGAGTTGGTCAGGAAGGAATCGTTCCTGGTGGGGCGGGTGGTGGAGGTGCTGGGCGGGGAGGCCGGTGAGGCCGGGGTGTTGTTGCGGGAGGGGTTTCCGGGGGAAGCCTGGGGGGATTTCCTGGTGAGCGGGAATCGGTTGCTCCGGATGCGGGCCGAGGTCGACGGTGAGGTACTCGTCCGGGAATTCCTCGGCAGCCTCCGTGCGCTGCGGAGTGTCGTCGTGGGGGCTGCGGCGAGGGAAATTCTCGGCACGCTCGCCGGGCAGCGGGACAGGGCCTTCGCCTATCGCGCCTCGATACCCGCCCTGATCCCCGTCCTCGACCCCCTCTTCCCCACCGTCGTCGGCACCGCCGCCCACTGGTCCTCCCCCGGCACGCCCGTCCACCTCGTCCACGACCGCCAGACCCTCCTCACCCCGGCCCGCGTCGAGTGGATCCGGCAGCGGGCCGAGGAGCGCGGTGTCACGCTGGCCGGCATGCGCCTCGTACAGGCCCGTTCGGACCCCCGCGTCCAGCTCGCGGACTTCCTCGCCGGTATCGCCCGGAAGATCGCCGGGGACGAGGCGAGCGGGGTCGGGGACCCGGTGCTCGGTGAGCTGCTGCGGCCGTACCTCGGGAGCGACGGCCTGCCGTACCTCAGAAGCGACCCGCCGTCTCAGAGGCAACCCGCTGAAGAACCCGGTCACTTGAGGTGAACACCCGTACGGCCGCGTTCGTATGAACAGTGGGCGCTCCACGACCACGGCGCCCCGCGGCGCCCCGCGTCGCGTGTTCGGGTTCGGGAGCCAGGTATGAGGCACGTACGACGACGCACCGTCCGGCGAGTGACACGGCTGGCGGCCGTCGGCGGGGTCCTCCTGGGAGGCGTCATGGTCGCGCAGGCGGCGATGGCGGGTGAGACGCCGAACTCGTCGGCGCTGGTGAGGAGTTCAGCCGATACGGCGGGCCAGACCGGGACCGAGCTGACGAAGAGGCTCGGCACCGCGCGGACGGCGGGCAGCTGGATCGGCGCGGACGGCGAACCGGTCGTCGCGGTCACCGACGACACCGCGGCGGACGAGGTCCGCAAGGCCGGTGCCCAGCCGAAGATGGTCGGCCACAGCATGAACGAACTCAAGGCGGCCACCACGACGTTGAAGGCCGCACCGAGGGTCGCGGGCACGGCGTGGTCGGTGGACTACCGCACGAACAAGGTGGTCGTCCAGGCGGACAGCACGGTGTCGGCGGACGACTGGTCGCGGATGACGAAGGTCGCGTCCGGCATCGGCAGCTTCGTACAGATGGAGCGTACGAAGGGCAGGTTCACCACCCGGATCAACGGCGCGCTGCCCATCCTCTCGACGGGCGGCCGGTGTTCGGCCGGGTTCAACGTCACCAACGGGCAGCAGGACTTCATCCTGACCGCCGGGCACTGCGGGCCGAACGGTTCGATCTGGTTCGGCAACGACCAGGCGTCGCAGGAGATCGGGCAGACGGTCGACTCCTCGTTCCCGGGCGGCGACTACTCGGTGATCCAGTACGCGAACGGCAAGGCGGGCGAGGGCGCGGACATCGTCGCGATCGGCAACGGGAACGGCGTGAAGATCACCGGCTTCGGCGACCCGGTCGTGGGCCAGCGCGTGTTCCGCAGCGGGAGCACGACGGGGCTGCGCGACGGCCAGGTCACCGCGCTGAACTCGACCGTCAACTACCCGGAGGGCACGGTCACCGGCCTGATCGAGACGAACGTCTGCGCGGAGCCCGGCGACAGCGGCGGCCCGATGTTCTCGGAGGGCGTCGCGCTCGGCGTCACCTCGGGCGGCAGCGGGGACTGCACGGCGGGGGGTACGACGTTCTTCCAGCCGGTGACGACGGCGCTCGCGTCGACGAAGCTGAAGCTGATCGTGGCCGCGCGGGCGGACGGCGCCCAGCAGGGCGGCGCGGCGCCGAGCCCCTCCCCCACACAGGCGGCGATCGCGCCGGGTGCGGCGGCGCCGGGCTCGACGACTCCGGTGAACGGCGTCGGGACGTCGCTGGCCTCGAAGCTGACGAACCCGCTGGCGATCGGCCCGGGGCTGCTGATCATCGCGGCGAGCATGGGGGCGCTGTTCTTCACCCGCTATCTGCGCGAGGAGCGGGACCGCAAGGAGTACCAGCGGTACTACGCGGCGAACTGGAGCTGAGACGCGCCGGGGCACGCAAAAGGGCACCCACCGCGTCGGTAGGTGCCCAAGAGGTAAGGGAGGCCGGGGAGTTCAGGCCACGCGGTCCGTCCGGTGCGAGACCGCGGCCCACTCCGTCACCAGCCGCTGATACTCCTCGCGCTGGTCCCCGCGCAGAATCCCGCCCGACCGGAGCCACAGGGCCCTGATCTCCTCGTTGACCTCCGCGGCCGATCGCTCGGTAAGGGGTTCAACAGTGATGGACATGGTGTGAATCTTACGGCGCCGAGGGTGAAGACCGCGTGAGTTAATAGGTTTCATTCCGGGCATATCCGACCGTGTTACTGATCACGTCAACTGCCCGGAACAAAAAGGCGATCCGGCCTCAAAGGGAACCCCTGTCAGGTGCCCGGCTTACGGCCGTAGACGAAGACGTCGTCCCCGTTCCGCAGCAGCGACCAGTACTTCTTCGCCGCCGTGGTCGTCATGTTGACGCACCCGTGCGACCCCGGCGGGTTCCACACGCTGATCCCCACGGAGTGGAACGCCTGGCCGCCGTCGAAGAACTGGCTGTACGGCATGGGCACGTTGTAGATCGTCGACACGTGGTCGATGTGCCGCCAGTAGATCTTCTTCAGCCCCGTACGCGTCTCGAACCCGTCCCGCCCGCTGCGCACCGGCACCGGCCCGTACACCAGCTTCTTGCCGTCCTGGATCCAGCTGAGCTGGAGCGTCAGGTTCACGCAGGCGATCCGGCCCTTGTTCGTCGGGCACTTGCCGTCCTTGTTGGGATTGCTCCCCACGGCCTTCTGCTTGTTCATGAGATCCATCACGCCCCACGTGACGGACCCCGCGTACCCGATGTTCGGGCTGATCCCGTGCTTGTTCTGGAACGCCCGGATCGCCTTGCAGTCGGCGCTGGACTGCTTCCCGTCGACCGGCCGCCCCAGGAACTTCTCGACCTGCTTCTGGTACGGCCCCGCCGACGTCGTACAACTCGCCGCCTGAGCCGTCCCGGCCCCGAGCGCGATCGTGAGCGGCGCCACCAGCCCCGTCACCCCGGCCACGATCGCCGCTCGTCTACGTATGTCCCCCATGCCCTGCCTCCCTCAAGATGTTCCTCGCCTGTCTAGACCCGTGCGCGGACACGTCGGTTGTACCCCGTACGACCCTGTGACAGAACATTGACATCCTCCCTTCCCGCAAGAGGAGGGGATTCCCGGCTCAGGCCGCCTCCGGGAGCGGCGCTCCCGGAGGTCCTACGCCCTCAGCACCAGCCGGGGTGAGACCAGCCCGGACGAGCATCACGCGGGCGGAGTTCTTGTCCCTGGGGGACACGGCTCCGCAAGCGGTGCAGGTACAGGTACAGGTACGTTCCGACAGCGGAAGTGCGTGCTTGGTTCTCGCTCCGCACGACGCGCAGTCCATGGTGGTGTGCGCGGGGTCGACGAGGCGGATGTCCCGCCCATGCTTGCGGCCCATCGCGACCAGGGCCTTCTTCGTGGCACCGATCGCGGCGTCCGCCGCTTTGCGGGCCATGGTGGATTTCGCCAGGAACTTCGGCCGGAAGTCCTCCACCGCGACAGCGTCATGATCGCGCACAACCCGCTTGGCCCGCTTGAGAGCCGTGTCCTGACGCCGACGGGCGATCTTCGCGTAGGTCTTCGCTCTCCATTTCTTCGCCTCGCGTTAGCCCTTCGAAGCTGCCTGGCCCTTCTTCGGCTTCCGACGGGCCATCATCCGGTCGTACCGGGTCGACTTCTCCTGAGCCTTCCGCCCGTGCTGTGGATGAGGGAGGTCGTAGGCGTCGGATGTGGTCGTGGCAGTCTCCTTCACTCCCCAGTCGATGCCGAGAGAACGGCCCGTCATGGGGAGCGGCCGGGTCTCGACGGCGACGACGAAAGAGGCGTACCAATGCCCCGCCGCGTCACGGTACACGCGCACACTCGTGGGCGCCGACGGGAGTTCGCGGGACCACACCACCGTCAGGACGATGCCACCCGCCAGATACAGACGGCTTCCCTTCAGGCGGAAGCCTCGGGTGGTGAAGTTCAGGTTCGGTTCAGCCTCACGCTTCTTCTTGTGCCGGGGCATACCCGCGCGCTGCCGCAGAGGTGGACGCTTCTCGATGTCCTTCAGCGCCTTCGAGCGGGATTTGGCGAAGTCACGGATGATCTGCTGCTGCGGTACCGAGGCGCCCTCACGGAGCCATAGTGTGTGAGCACGGGCTTCGGTCAGCATCTTGTCGAGCTGGGCCGGGCCGCAGGTCTGCTTGTTCTCGGGGTGCGTCCGGTTATGGGCGTGTACGGCGCGGGACTTCGCCACGCACTCGTTCCACACCCATCGGCAACGGCCCCACTCGGCGAGCAGTGCCGTGCTAGCGGTCGACGACACACGGAGCCGATAGGTGTACCGAACACACGTGACACTTTCCGTCCGCCTCCTTACCGTCGCCATGACGTCAAAAATATGTCAGGTATGCACGATGAGGCAACTACAGTGACGGCATGGACGAAGAGAAGCGCATCACTGTCCGGCTCCCCTTGGAGCTTCACGAGCGTCTCGTCGCATGGGCGAAGCGGGATCGCAGGTCAGTCAACGGGGAGATCGTGCATCTCCTGGAGACCGCACTGGCTGGCAATCCAGGAGATGCCGGAGAAACCCGGTGAATTTCCCCTCAGTCAGTCACCGGATCACCGATAGCCGGACACATCCGCCGGTTTCCCCGCGTCCTGGACTTCCACCAGGTAGCGCCATGCGTCGGGGCGGGTTCCGTCGAGGTCGGTGAAGTCGTACTGCTGGGCGAGGGCGCCGCCGGAGAGGGACTGGCCGTTGAAGCGGGAGACGTCGGGGTCGGCCGCGAGGGCGGCGACCGCGCGGCCGACGTAGCGGGGGGTCTCGGAGATCGCGAAGTGCGGGACCTTCTCCAGGGCGTCGCGCCAGTTGTCCTCGCGGACGCCGTAGTGCTCCAGCATGATCTCGGAGCGCATCCAGCCGGGGGTGAGGACGAGGGCGGTCGCGCCGCGTGGGGCGAGTTCGTGGCCGAGCGCGAAACCCATGCGCAGGACGGCCGACTTGGCGAGGTCGTAGAAGTAGTTGAGGCGGTAGTTGTCGCGGTTGTACTCCGCGGTGCCGTCGGTCATCTCGACGACCAGGCCACCGGGCCGGCGCAGCAGGAGCGGGAGGGCGTGGTGGGAGGTGATGGCGTGCGTGTCGATCGCCAGCCTCAGCGTCCGCAGCCCCTTCTCCAGGTCGTGCTCCCAGACCGGGGCGTCCCACTCGACGAGGTTCTCGGCGCCCCAGATGTCGTTGACGAGGACGTCGAGGCGGCCCTGTTCGGCGTCGATGCGCTCGACGAGGGCCTTGACCTGGGCGGGGTCCAGGTGGTCGGTGGGTACGGCGATGCCCTGGCCGCCCGCTTCGGTGACGAGGTCGGCGGTGTCCTCAATGGTCTCGGGGCGGTCGTACTCGGAGCGCTGGGCGCGGGTGCTGCGGCCGGTGACGTACACGGTGGCTCCGGCGGCGCCGAGTTCTACGGCGATCCCTCGCCCGGCGCCGCGCGTGGCACCGGCGACGAGGGCGATCTTGCCGTGGAGGGGCTTGTCGTGCGGGGAGTTGCCGTGCTGAGGGGTGTCCGGGTTCTCGTTCTGACTCATGTGGACGAGGGTTCCCGAGAATCCGGACACCTTGTGTCGCCTATTCAAGCGATCTCGCGCTTTTCAGTGACCCCGCGCGATCCACTCCTCCAGGTGCGGCGCCTCCGCCCCGATCGTCGTCTCGTCCCCGTGCCCGGTCAACACCCGCGTCTCCACGGGGAGTTCCAGCAACCGGTCCCGGATCGAGTCGATGATCGTCGGGAAGTGGCTGTACGAGCGCCCCGTCGCCCCGGGCCCGCCCGCGAACAGCGTGTCCCCCGTGAAGACGGCACCCAGCGCCGGGTCGTACAGGCACACCGCGCCCGGCGCGTGCCCCGGCGTGTGGATGACCCGCAGATCCGCGCCGGCCGCCTCGATGACCTGCCCGTCGGCGAGGTGCTCGTCGGGGTCCCGGTCGGGATGCGCGAGCTTCCACAGCGGAAGGTCCTCGGGGTGCAGCCAGATCCGCGCGCCGGTCAACTCCGCGAGCGCGGGAGCCGCGTTGACGTGGTCGTTGTGGGCGTGGGTGCAGATGATCGCGGTCAGCCGCCGGTCCCCGACCGCGTCGGCGATGGCCTGCGCGTCGTGCGCGGCGTCGATGACGATCACCTCGTGGTCGTCGCCGACGATCCAGACGTTGTTGTCGACGTCCCAGGTGCCCCCGTCGAGGGTGAACTGGCCGGACGTGACGAGCCGTTCGATGCGCGCGGCCATCAGAGGACCACCACCGAACGCAGCACGTCGCCCTGGTGCATCCGGTCGAACGCCTTCTCCACCTCGTCGAGCTGAATCGTCTCGGTGACGAACGCGTCGAGCGGCAGCCGCCCCTGGAGGTGCAGGTCGATCAGCATCGGGAAGTCCCGCGAGGGCAGGCAGTCCCCGTACCAGGACGACTTGAGCGAGCCACCGCGCCCGAACACGTCCAGCAAGGGGAGTTCGAGCTTCATCTCGGGCGTGGGGACGCCGACGAGGACGACGGTCCCGGCCAAGTCCCGTCCGTAGAAAGCCTGCTTGTACGTCTCCGGCCTGCCGACCGCGTCGATCACGACGTCCGCCCCGAACCCGCCGGTCAGCTCCTGGATCGCCGTGACGGCGTCGGTCTCACGGGAGTTGACGGTGTGCGTCGCCCCCAGCTCCCGCGCCTTGGCGAGCTTGCGCTCGTCGATGTCGACGGCGATGATCCGCCCGGCACCGGCGAGGCGGGCCCCGGCGATGGCCGCGTCCCCGACGCCGCCGCACCCGATGACGGCGACGCTGTCACCGCGTCCGACGCCCCCGGTGTTGATGGCGGCACCGATCCCGGCCATCACGCCGCACCCGAGGAGCCCGGCGACGGCCGGGGACACCGACGGGTCGACCTTCGTGCACTGCCCGGCGGCGACGAGGGTCTTCTCCGCGAACGCGCCGATCCCGAGCGCCGGCGACAGCTCCTGCCCCGTCGAGGCGAGGGTCATCTTCTGCCCGGCGTTGTGGGTGTTGAAGCAGTACTGCGGGCGCCCACGCAGACAGGCCCGGCAGTTCCCGCACACGGCACGCCAGTTGAGGATCACGAAGTCACCGGGGGCGACGTCGGTCACCCCCTCGCCGACGGACTCGACGACACCGGCCGCCTCGTGCCCGAGGAGGAAGGGGAACTCGTCGTTGATGCCGCCCTGCTTGTAGTGCAGGTCGGTGTGACACACCCCGCACGCCTGGATCTGGACGACGGCCTCACCGGGACCGGGGTCCGGGACGACGATCGTCTCGACCCGTACCGGTTCGTCCTTCCCCGGTGCGATGACTCCGCGTACTTCCTGCGCCATGTGCTGACCCTTTCTTTACGTCCCGCCTCCGACCCTACGCGGAAGTGATCACGCCCGGCATCACATCCGGCCGACCGTAGGCTGGTGATGTTTCCGACGAACCGAGGAGAGACGTGCAGCAGACCACTCCCCCCTGGCGCCTGCTCCTCGGGTACGTCCGGCCGCACCGCCTGGCCATGCTCGGCGGAGCGATTCTCTCGCTGCTGACCGGCGCCGCGGGACTGCTCCTCCCCTTGGTGGCACGGGAGTTGATAGCCGACCTGTCCAACGACCGTGCGATCAGCGGGGCGTTGGCTCTGATGACGGGCCTGGTGCTCCTCAACGCCGTACTGGGCGGCCTGGGTTCGTTCGTCCTGCGCCGCACCGCCGAGTCGGTCGTACTCGGCGCGCGCAAGGCGCTCTCGTCGTACCTCCTGCGCCTGCGCATCACGGCGGTCGACCGCACCGAGCCGGGTGACCTGATGGCCCGGATCACGTCCGACACGACATTGCTGCGGGAGGTGACGACGGACTCGCTGGTCGGGCTCGGGACGGGCGGGCTGACGCTGGTGGCGACCGTCGTGGCGATGGGGTTCGTCGACGTGGTGCTGCTGGCGGTGACGCTGGGCGTGGTGGCGTGCACGGCGCTGGTGATCGGCCTGATCGTGCCGCGCATCAACCGCGCGAGCCGCAGGGCGCAGGACGCGGTCGGGGTGATGGGTGCCTCGCTGGAGCGGGTGCTGGGCGCGCTGCGGACGGTGAAGGCGTCGGGCGCCGAGCACCGTGAGGAGAAGGCGCTGCACGCGGCGGCCGAGGAGTCGTGGCGGCAGAGCGTGCGCGCGGCGATGTGGTCGGCGGCGGCCGGGAACACGGCGGGGCTCGCGATCCAGGTGGCGTTCATCACGGTCCTCGCGGTGGGCGGGGCGCGGGTGGCGACGGGGGCGATCGGGATCGGCACGCTGGTGGCGTTCCTGCTGTACGTCTTCTATCTGATGTCGCCGATCCAGCAGTTGGTGGGCGCGATCGCCCAGTACCAGACGGGCGCGGCGGCGCTGACCCGGATCCAGGAGGCGCTGGCCCTCCCCGCCGAGCCGTCGACCCACCCGGCCCCGCTCCCCGCGTCGGACGCCGAACCGGCCTCGGTCACTTTCACGGACGTCCGCTTCCGGTACGCCGACGACCTGCCGTTCGTCCACCACGGGGTGACGTTCTCCGTGCCACCGCGCGGCATGACGGCGTTCGTGGGCCCGTCGGGTGCGGGCAAGACGACGGTGTTCTCGCTGATCGAGCGGTTCTACGACCCCGAGGAAGGCGTCGTCGCGCTCGACGGCCGCCCGCTCGACGACTGGGACCTGTCCGAACTCCGGTCGGCCATCGGGTACGTGGAGCAGGACGCGCCGGTCCTGTCGGGCTCGCTGCTGGACAACCTCCTGCTCGGCAACCCGGACGCGGACGAGGCCGCCGTCCAACGCGTCCTGAAGACGACGAGGTTGGACGGCCTGGTCGAGCGACTCCCCCAGGGTCTGGAGACGTTGGTGGGGCACCGGGGTACGAAGCTGTCGGGCGGCGAGCGTCAACGCGTGGCGATCGCGCGGGCGTTGCTGCGCCGCCCTCGGCTGCTGATGCTGGACGAGGCGACGTCCCAGCTGGACGCGGTGAACGAGGCGGCGCTGCGGGACACGGTCGCGGACGTGGCGCGGTCGACGACGGTTCTGGTCGTGGCGCACCGGCTGTCGACGGTGACGACGGCGGACCGGATCGTCGTGATGGACGCGGGGAAGGTGCGCGCGGTGGGTACGCACCGTGAACTCGTGGGCGGGGACCCGCTGTACGCGGAGTTGGCGGCGACGCAGTTCCTGGCGGCGGGGGATTCACCCCCGCAACCGGTGAACTAGCCGAGCCTGCGCAGGCGTTCGGCGTCGGAGGTGCGCGGGCAGGTGCCGCACGCCTCGGTCGGTCGTACCGCGTAGAACATGCAGCAGCCGGCGCGGGTGCGGGTCGGGTGGCAACTGCCGTCGGGGGCCGTCAGGTTGCGGAATGCGGCGCCTGCCGGGAAGCGGCCGACAGGGCCGGGGAGGATCTCGCTCGCGGCGCGGATGCCGTCGTCCTCGCGGTCCAGCACCCGTCCCAGGTACCAGAGTCCGGAGACGAGGTCGTCGCCGACCATGCCCCACAGTGCTCGTGATCCGCGCCGGGTCAGGGGGGCGAACGCGTCCAGTACGGGTTCCATGTGGGCGGCGAGGGCGTCGAGGAGGTCGTCGGCGAGGGCGCCGGTCGGCCGTACCCGGTAGGACGCCGTGGCGAGGTCGGCGCGGATGTCCTGGGGCCGGATCAGCGGCACCCGGCGTTCCAGGAACCACGGTCCGCTCATCAGCAGCGCGGCTGACCAGGCGTAGTCGTGGAGGGCGCGGGAGGCGGCGACGTGGCGGGGGACGGTGACGTCGTAGCGTGCGCGGATGCGGTCCGCCTCGGCGTCGACGAACGCGGCGGTGTCGGTGAGGAGGTCGGTGCCGAGGGGTTCCTCGGCCGTCACCCGGACGTCGAGGACGTCGCACAGGGCGGTGACGCGGTGCAGGACGTCGGTGACGGGCATGGGGTGCTCCACACGGGACAAGGTTTCCAGCTCGGGGGTGTTCCCAACCGTGACGTAGGGTGTGAAGATCGCAAGAAAGATCACAGTGATTCCACAGGCGGTTGAAAACTAAAGGAAGCCTAACCTAAGCTCACCGCTCGTGACTGCGACTCATCGGGACGCGCCCCCTCCGGGTGTGTCCTCCCGTGCCTTTCGGCACATGTCCCTGTTCCTGCTGGGAACCGCCGCGTTGGTGCTGTGCACCGCGCTGAGCCTCGCGCTCGGCGCCCGCTCCGTCCCCCTGTCGACGGTGACGGACGCGCTGTTCGGTGATGCGCACGGCCGTGACGCGCTGGTCGTGACGGGCCTGCGCCTGCCGCGCACGGTGATCGGCCTCTTCGTCGGCGCCGCGCTCGGCGTCGCCGGTGCGGTCGCGCAGGGCGTCACCCGCAACCCGCTCGCCTCGCCGACGACCCTCGGCATCAACGCGGGCGCGGGGTTCGCGGTCGTGGTCGCGATCTACGCGCTCGGGCTCGACAACCCGGTGGAGTACGTCTGGTTCGCGTTCGCCGGCGCGGCGGCAGCCGCCCTCTTCGCGCAGGCCCTGGCCCGCCGCTCGGGCGACATCGACCCCGTACGCCTGGCGCTCGGCGGCACGGTCCTCCAACTGGTGCTGATCTCCTGGACGTCGGCGGTCATGCTCCTCAACCAGCGCACGCTGGACGAGGCCCGCTTCTGGCTGGCCGGCTCGCTCGCGGAGCGCCCGCTGTCCGCGCTGTGGCAGGTGCTGCCGACGCTCGTCCTCGGCCTGGTCGTCGCCCTCGCCGTCTCCCCCGCGCTCAACACCCTCGCGCTGGGCGACGATTCGGCGGCGGCGCTCGGCGTCCCGGTCGGCAAGGTACGGCTCGCGGGCGGCATCGCGGTCGTCCTGCTCGCGGGGTCCTCGGTCGCCGTCGCGGGCCCGGTCGCGTTCATCGGACTGGCCGCGCCGCACCTCGTACGCCCCTTCCTCGGCAGCGACCACCGTCTCCTCGTACCCGGCTGCCTCCTCGCGGGCCCGGTCCTGCTGCTGTCCGCCGACGTCCTGGGCCGTCTGGTGATCCGCCCCTCGGAGCTCGAAGTCGGCATCGTCACCGCCTTCCTGGGCGCCCCGCTGCTGGCTCTCCTCGCGCGGAAGGTGACCCGGTGAACGCCTACCGCCGACGCGTCCTGCTCTTCGCGGGGACCGGCCTCGTCACCCTCCTCGTCCTGCTGGCCGTCTCGCTGGCGACCGGCACGATGTCCATCCCCGCCGGTACGGCGCTGCGCGCGCTGGTCGGGCTCGGGGACTCCGGTGACGTCCTGGTCGTCCAGGAGTTCCGCGCGCCCCGGGCGTTCGCGGCGATCGTCGCGGGTGCCGGGCTCGGCGCGGCCGGGTGCGTGCTGCAACGCCTCTTCCGCAACCCGCTCGCCTCGCCGGACGTCATGGGCATCAGCGGCGGCGCGTCCCTCGGCGCGGTGTCGCTGCTCGCGGCCGGTGCCACCCAGACCCTGATCCCGCTCGGCGCGCTCGGCGGCGGCCTCCTCGCCGCGCTGCTGCTGGGCGTCTTCAGCTGGGGTTCCGGGCTCTCGGTCACCCGCCTGGTCCTCACCGGCCTCGCCGTCCAGGCGGCGCTCGCGGCGGCCGTCAACCTGATGATCGTCCGCTTCCCGGCGGAACTGGCCGGCTCGGCGCTCCAGTGGACGACGGGTTCGGTGTACGGGCGGACGTGGACCGAGGTGTGGGGCGGTACGACGGCGATGGTGCTCGCGCTCGCCGTGGCGCTGGTGATGAACCGGCGGCTCGCGGTGCTCGACCTCGGGGACGACTCGGCGGGCGCGCTCGGCCTCAACACGTCCCGCACGCGCCTCCAACTCCTCGTCCTGGCCGTCGTGTTGGCGTCGCTGGCCGCCGCGCTCGCCGGACCCGTGACGTTCGTCGCGCTCGCCGTGCCGCACATCGTGCGGTTCCTGACGGGACCGCCTACGGCCGTGACGCTCGCGCTGGCCGCGCTCACCGGCGCCGTCCTGCTGCTCGGCTCCGACCTCGTCGTCCAGCATCTCCTGCCGGTCGAGGGGCTGCCCGTCGGCGCGGTCACCGCGACCCTCGGGGCGCCCTGGCTGCTGGTGCTGATGCTCCGCCAGTCCTCGCCCGTGAACGTGAAGAGGAACTCCTGATGACCAACCAGCTCACCACCGAGGGCCTCGCACTGCGCTACGGCGACCGGACGATCGTCGACGGCCTCGACCTCACGATCCCCGGCGGGGCGGTCACGGCGATCGTCGGGCCCAACGCGTGCGGAAAATCAACCCTGTTGAGGGGTCTGAGCCGCCTCCTCGCACCGGCCGCCGGGACCGTCACGCTCGACGGCTCCGACATCCACCGCATGGACGCGCGGGCCCTGGCCCGCCGGATGGGGCTGCTGCCGCAGCAGCCGGTGACCCCCGAGGCGATCACCGTCGAGGCGCTCGTACGGCTCGGCCGCTACCCCCATCAGCGGCTGCTGAGCCCCTGGTCGGCCGCCGACCAGAAGGCCGTGGACGAGGCTCTGGAGCGGACCGGCACGACGCCGCTGCGTGACCAGCCCGTCGACCAGCTCTCCGGCGGGCAGCGTCAACGCGCCTGGATCGCGCTCGCGTTGGCCCAGGACACGGAGCTGCTTCTGCTGGACGAGCCGACGACCTTCCTCGACCTGCGTCATCAACTCGACGTCCTCGACCTCGTCGCCACCCTGCACGCGGACGCCGGGCGGACCGTCGTCATGGTCCTCCACGACCTCGGGCAGGCCGCGCGGTACGCCGACCACATGGTCGTCCTCAAGGACGGCCGACTCGCCGCCGCCGGGGCGCCGTCCGAGGTGCTCGACGCGGAACTCGTGAAGTCCGTGTTCGACGTCGACTGTCGGATCGTTCCCGATCCGGAGACCGGCACGCCGCTGGTCATCCCGAAAAGCAGCGCGGCGCGGCATACGGCCGCTTCGCGCGACTGAACCCATCTCATCCACAAGAAAGTTCACCCCCCATGTTCACCATGCGTTCCTCCCTGCGCGGAATCGGCCGTCTCAAGGCCGTTCCGGTCGCTGTCGCCCTCGGTGCGGTCGTGCTGACCGGCTGCGGCAGCAGTGACAGCGGAAACGATTCCCCCAAGGCCGACGCCTCGGCCGCCGGCGACTCCGCCGGGTTCCCCCGGACGGTCAAGACCGCCATGGGTGACGTCAAGATCCCGTCCAAGCCCAAGAGAGTCGTCGTGCTCGACACGGGTGAGCTGGACGACGTGACCCTCCTCGGCATCGATCCCGTCGGGGCCGTGCCTCCCCACTTCAAGACCGAGGGCGGGTTCCCGACGTACCTCAAGGGCGAGTTGGGCGGGACCCAGGATGTCGGGCCGCTGCTTGAGCCCAACCTGGAGAAGATCGCCTCGCTGAAGCCCGACCTCATCCTGTCGTCCAAGGTTCGGCACGAGAAGATCTACGACAAGTTGAGCGCCATCGCGCCGACCGTCTTCACGGAGACGACCGGTGGGGTGTGGAAGCAGAATCTCTCCGTTCACGCGCAGGCGTTGGGGCTGGAGTCCGAGGCCGCCGCCGCGCTGAAGAAGTACGAGACGCAAGCCGCTGCGCTGGGTGCCGAGATCAAGAAGAAGGACGGGGGGAAGATGCCCGTTGCTTCTGTCGTGCGGTTCATCGCCGGGCCTACTCGGCTCTACCAGTCCAACTCCTACAGCGGGATCGTGCTCAACGACATCGGTTTCAGGCGGCCCGCTTCCCAGACGTCCACCGACCCCACGGTGACGATGAAGGACGTCAGCCCCGAGCAGATCGACCAGGCCGACGCGGATCTGATTTTTGTGACCACCGCCGACACTCCGGACAAGACCCAGGAGAAGCAGGTCACTTCCAACCCCGTGTGGAAGGTTCTGCCGGCCGTCAAGGCAGGCAAGGTGTTCAACGTCCCGGACGAGACGTGGATGTCCGGGATCGGCGTACAGGCCGCTGAGCAGATGCTGAAGGACGTGGCGAAGGCCACGGGGGTCACCCTGCCCGCCGCGCAGTAACCACCCCACCGCACCCCCACTTCCAGCGGAAGCCCCCCAGCCATGCGCCTGTATCTCCTCGCTCTCAACCCCACCGATTCCGTCACTGACGGATTCCTTCCCGCCGCCGCCCGGCTCGGGATCGAGGTGACCGTTCTGACCGACCGACCCGACTCTTACGCCGGGCTGGATGTGCTGGCCTGTGATGTCCGGGACTTCCGGGACGTCGTCTCCCGGATCTCCCGGCATCACCGGCCCGACGGGATCTTCACCAACAGCGATCACCTCCAGACCCAAGCCGCCCTCGCCGCCTCCTATTTCGGGCTTCCGGGGAAGGACTGGCGGGCCGCGCTGCGGTGCAAGGACAAAGCCGAGATGCGGCGGCAGTTGGCGGGCAGCGGGCTTGATGTCGTCTGGTCCGCCGAGATCTCCTCGCCTGTCGCTCTGGACGCCCCTTATCCCTGTGTGGTCAAGCCGCGTGAAGGGGTCGCCAGTGAAGATGTCGTTCTGGTCGGTGGGCCGGAAGAGCTGGTGGCTCGGTCCGAGGAGATCTTCGCCCGGCGGCCCGGGAGTGCGCTCGTCGTCGAGGAGTACCTTCCCGGCGCGCTGTACACGCTGGAGACGCTCGGGGACGGGCACGTCCTGCATGTGCTGGGCGGGTTCCACACGGA
Source organism: Streptomyces saintjeani (assembly GCF_055409605.1). NCBI lineage: Bacteria > Bacillati > Actinomycetota > Actinomycetes > Kitasatosporales > Streptomycetaceae > Streptomyces > Streptomyces saintjeani. The sequence continues at coordinate 787,621 of NZ_CP189624.1, forward strand.
GGTGTCGCCGCCGCCCTTCTTCATCGAGGAGCGGATGACGTTCGTTCCGGCCCATCCCGAGCCGGTCGTGGAGCAGGTGCTTGCTCAACTGGACGCCCTGGGCGTCGGGTTCGGGATCTGTCACACCGAGTTCGTCGTGCAGGAGGGGCGTGCCCGGATCATCGAGGTCAATTACCGGGCCATCGGCGATCAGTGTGATCTGTTGCTGGCCCGGTTGTTGGGCGTGCCTCTCTTCGAGCACGTCCTCCAGGTGCACTTGGGGGCTCGTCTGCCCGATGACCTCGGCGTCCGGCGTGACGGTGCCGCACGGCTCGACTACCCCTGCGCCGATCGGGAAGGAACGCTCGTCTCGGCTCCCGGGGCCGCCGAACTCGACGTGGACGGCGTGCACTTGACGTACCGCCCGCTGCGGCCGGTGGGTACGACGCACCCCCTCTATCGAACCAACCGTGACTACCTGGGAGTTCTGCGGGCCACCGGCACCGACCAGGCGACTCTGGACCGTGTCTCGGCGGAGTTCCTGGCCGCACGGCGCTGGGAGATCGAGGCGTGAGCGCGGAGTTGGAGCGAGGGCCTGCGGCGGGAACGGGGCTGACGCGGAAGCCCGCCGCGAGCGCGGGACCGACACGGAAACCGGCTGCGGGCGCGCGGTCGGCACGGAAACCCACCGCGAGTGCCGCCTCGGCACAAGAAGCGACCGCGAGCCCGGAGTTGATGCTGCGGGTCCTGTCCGCGCTGCTCCGTGAGGACGTCGTGGGGCTGCGTACCCTCGGCACCCCGGAGGAGCACCCCGACGGTCTCTGGATCCGCCGCGCCGGTCTCCTCCTGCCTGTCGAGACCGACGGCTTCCAGAGCGACCACGCCGCCCGGCTCCCCCTGCTCGTGCGGGACGGCGCCCACCTGACCTCCTACGACACCGTCCTCGCCGCCCTGCGCGACCTCGCCGAACCCGAGGACCGGGCCGGGTTCGACGCGTTCGCGGAGGAGTACCGGCAGACGGCGGAGACGGTCCGGCTGCACGAGGAGACACGGGCCCCGGTGCTGGCCTCGCTCGCCGAGCGGTACGGCGCCGATCCCGCCGACTGGCCCACGCTCGCCCTCGACACGCTCGCCGCCCGCCTCGACCACCCGGTGTACCCGACGGCGCGGGGACGCGCGGGCCTCTCCCCCGAGCAACTCCGGCTGTACGCCCCCGAGTTCCACCCCCGCTTCACCCTGAGGTGGGTCGCGGTCCCTCGCGGGACGGTCACCCTCAGCGGCACGCTCCCCGGGGTCTGGCCGACGCTCGCCGCACTGGGGCTACCGGAATTGACGGACACTCATATCGCGTTTCCGGTCCACCCGTTGACCGTGGACGCCATCCCGCCGGAAACCGGCGCGGTCCTCTCCGACATCCCGTACCTGGACGTCGTCCCCACCCTCTCCATGCGTACCGTCGCCGTTCTCGACGATCCCTCCCTCCACCTCAAACTCCCGCTGGCCACCTCGACGTTGGGCCTGCGCAACAAGCGCTCGATCAAGCCGGGCACGCTGGTGGACGGCGCCGCGGGGCAGCGGCTCGTGGAGTCGGTACTGGAGCGTGAACCCCGGTTCCGGGACAGCGTGTTGCACGCCGACGAGACGACGTACGCGCACGCCGGGCACGAGTTGCTGGCGGTGCTGTGCCGTCGGCAGCCGAGCGAGACGGCCGTACCGCTCGCCGCGCTGCTGGCGGAGGCGCCGGGCGGGCGGCTGGTGGTCGACCATCTCGCGGAGCGGTACTTCGGGGGTGACCGGCTCGCCTTCTTCGACGCGCTGTCGGCCTTGCTGTTCGACTGGCACACCACCCTCTTCGGGTACGGCGTCGCCCTGGAGTCGCACCAGCAGAACGTGTCGGTGGTGCTCGAACCGGGGCGGATGAAGCTGCTGTTCAAGGACAACGACGGGCCGCGCATCAACACCGGGCGGTTCTTCGAGGTTCCGGCCTTCGACGACCCTCGTACCTTCACCACGGACGACGGACCGATCGCCGACGTCTTCACGACCATCACCCTCCATCTCTGCGCGGGTGCCTACGCGTTCGGGCTCGACGACCCCGATCTGCTCGACCTGGTCCGCGAGCGGCTCACCGAGGCCGTCGAGCGGCTGGGCGGGGACGCGGGGGCCGTGCTGCGCAAGCGGGTCCTGGAGGCTCCCCGGCTGCCGGTGAAGGCGATGGTGTCCGCCGGGACGCTGCTCACCAAGGAGCGGTCCGGGGCGGCCGACGTGAACAAGCACTACACCGACGGGCCCAACTACCTCTTGGGGAACGGCTCATGAGCGCCGGGTTCGGGCGGGCGCAGGTGTACGCGGTGGCGGGGTGCTACTTCGTCGCGTCGTTCGCCGCGCTGGGGCTGCCGCCGTATCTCACCGAGATCCTCCCGGAGTTGGGGGACGAGAAGGCCCGCTGGGCCGGGGTGCTGTATGTCGTGCCGACGGTGTTCGGTGCGCTGGGGGCGCCCTTGTGGGGGCGGCTCGCCGACCGGTTCGGGCGTAAACGGCTGTTGCTGCGCGCCCAGTTGGGGCTCACGCTGTCGTTCCTGCTCGCGGGGTGGGCGGACTCGCTGCTCACGTTCACGCTGGCGCTCGTCCTCCAGGGCATCCTGGGCGGGACGTTCGCCGCGTCCAACGGCTATCTGGGCGCGGCGCTTGAGGGGCCCGCGCTGTCGCGGGCGCTCACGCTGATGCAGGGCAGTGCGCGGGCGGCGCTGGTCGTGGCGCCGATCGTGGTCGGTTCGCTGTCGGGGTGGCTGTCGCCGCACCGGCAGTACGCGCTGCTGGCCGTGCTGCCGCTGACGGCCGCCGTGCTCCTTGCGCTGCTGCCGGAGCCCGAGCCGGGTCGGCAGGCCGTGCGCCGGGCCGAGTCGGCGGTCGAGCACACGCCGGTCGTGTCCCTGCGGGTGCTGTACACGCTGGAGTGCGCGTTCGTGTTCTCCACCGTCATCTCCTTCCCCTATCTGATCTCCCTGGTCGACGAGCGGGTGCCGGGGACGTCGTCGGCGCTGTCCGGTGTGCTGTTCGCGCTGCCCCATCTCTGTTATCTGGTCGCGGCGTTGCCGGTGCACTCGGCGTTCCGGGACCGGCCGCTCGGCGGGCTCGCGCTGGGGTTCGTGCTGATCGCGCTGGGGCTGGCCGGGCACGGGGTGGCGGGGTCGCTGACCACGTTGGTCCTGGTGCGGCTCGTGCTCGGCGCGGGACTCACCCTCGGACTCGTCTGTCTCTCCGTCCTCGCCGCCGACTGCGCCCACGGCCGGGCGCCCGGCGGAATGTTCGGGTCGCTGGAGTTCTTCTCCAAGGCCGGCGCGGTCGCCGCCGGTGTCGCCGCCGCCGTGGGCAGTGCCCGGTACGGTCCGGCGGCCCCCGTCCTCACCGGTGGGGCCGCCGCGGCCACCGCCGCGCTCGCGGTCCTCTTCCTCGCACCACGTACTCGCTGGAGCCGTTGATGCACTCCCTCACAGCCTCCACCCCCGTCGAACTCCCCACAGCCGACCGGGCCGTGGCCCACACCCTCCTCAACTGCCTGCTGCGCGAGGTGTCCGGACCCGAGCACCAGAGCGTCGTCGACGACGGTCACCTGCTGCTGCGCCTGCCTCGCCGGGGCGTTCTCCTGCGCGTCGCCCTGCGCCGGACCTCCCTTCTCGGCGCCCACCGGTTCGCCGGGCCCGTCACCGAGCAGCGGGGCGACGGCTGGGCGGAGATCGGCTGGCGGCGGCTCGCTCGACTCGCCCACGACGAGCTGTCGCTCAGGACCGGCGTGCGGAACGAGGAGTTTCTCGCGCAGGTCGTGTCCAGTCACGACGCGATCGAGTCGGCACTGACAGGCGTACGCGGCAAGGGGATCGACGATCCCTACCTCGCCTCCGAGCAGTCGCTGTTCTTCGGGCACCGGTTCCATCCCACTCCCAAGGCGCGGACCGGGGACGCTCGTGACTGGGCCGCGTTCGCGCCGGAGGCCGGTGCCGTGTTCCCGCTCCGCTACCTCGCCGTGCGGCCGGAGTCGATCGCCGGGGACAGCGCGCAGGCGTGGGCCGACGAGGCGTTGGACGGGCTGCGGGAGGTGCCCGAGGGGTACCGGCTGCTGCCGGTGCACCCTTGGCAGTACGAGTATCTGCGGGAACACCCCCTGCTGCTGGCCGCGTCGGAGCGCGGTGACGTGGTCGACCTCGGTACCGGGGGCCGGGAGTTCGCGGCGACGGCGTCCGTGCGGACCCTGTACGACGGGGAGACGTTCCTCAAGTTCAGCCTGAACGTGCGGATCACCAACTGCCTGCGCAAGAACAGCAGTTACGAGCTGACCGGGGCCGTCGAGCTGACCCGGATGCTCGCGCCCGCGCTCGCCGACCTCTCGGAGCGGTTCCCGGGGGCCGCCGTGCTGCGTGAACCCGCCTACCGTTCCCTCGCGTTGCCCGGTCCCGACGGGACGCCCGACCGCGATCTCCTTGAGGGCTTCGGGGTGATCGTCCGCGAGGGGCTGCCCCGGCGGCTGGCTCCCGGGACCACCGCGCTCCTCGCGGCGGCCGTCGCCGACGAGTTCCCCACGAGCGGCGCGCAGATCTCGCGGCTCCTGCCCGACGGGGCGCCCGCCACGGCCCTCGCCTGGTGGTCGGCGTACCTGGAGCTGCTGCTCCCGCCCGTCCTCGCCGCGTACTTCGACCACGGGCTCGTCCTGGAGCCCCACCTCCAGAACGTCCTCGTCTGCGTCGACGCGACCGGGATGCCCGCGCAGGTCCTCTTCCGCGATCTGGAGGGCACGAAGCTGCTCCCCGAGCACCACTCCGACACCCTCGCCGCGCTCCCGTCGGACGTCGCGGAGCCCATGACGTACGACGCGCTGCGCGGCTGGGACCGGGTCGTGTACTGCCTGTTCGTCAACCACGTCGCCGAGCTGCTCGCCGCCCTCGCCGATCTCCATCCGTCCCTGGAGGGCGAGTTGTGGGCGCGGGTGCGGGGCGCGATCGAGGGGTACGCCGCGCGGCACGGCTGTCCGCCGGGGCTCGCCGCGCTCCTTGCCGGGGTGCCGTTGCCCGCGAAGGCGAATCTCCTCACGCGGTGGGAGCGGAAGGCCGACCGGGAGGCGGGGTACGTGCGGTTGGCCTCGCCCCTGGCGGAGTCGATCCTCGCGGGGAGTGTGGGCCGGTGAACCGGGTGCATGAGTACGCGCTGGGCCTTTCTGCCGGTGAACTCCCTTCGTACGTGTACGACTTGGCCGCGTTGCGCGAGCATGCCGCCGCCGTCCGGGATGCGTTGCCCTCTCGGGTCGAGGTGTACTACGCCGCCAAGGCCAATCCCGAGGCGGAGATCCTGGCCGCGCTGGGGGCGTACGTCGACGGGTACGAGGTGTCGTCCGGGGGTGAACTCGCCCATGTGGCGCGGGCGGTGCCCGGTCGGCCGTTGGCGTTCGGCGGGCCCGGGAAGACGCCGGACGAGGTGCGGGCCGCGTTGGACGCCGGGGTCGAGCGGTTCCATGTCGAGAGTGAGTACGAGCTGGCGATGCTGGCCGCGTTGGCGGGCGGGCGGCGGGTTTCGGTGCTGCCTCGGGTCAACCTGGCTGTGCCGGACGGGGCGTTGGCGGGGAGTCAGCTCGCGATGGGCGGGCGGCCCACGCCGTTCGGCATGGACCCCTCGCAGGCATCGGGTGTCGCGCGGGGGCTCGCCTCAGGGGCGTACGGGAATCTCGAACTCGTCGGCGTGCACGCGCACTTGGCCAGTGGGCTCGACGCCGAGGCTCAGGTCGCCGTCGCCGGGGCCGTCGTGGAGTGGGCCACCGGGATCGGGGTTCCGCTGGCCGAGGTCAACGTGGGTGGGGGGATGGCCGTCGACTACGGGGATCCCGGGAGTCGGTTCGACTGGGTGGCGTACGGGAAGGGGCTGGGCGAAATCGCCGACGCTCACCCGGAGTTGACGTTGCGGATCGAGCCGGGGCGGGCGCTCACCGCGTACTGCGGGTGGTACGTCACCGAGGTGCTGGACGTGAAGCGCAGCCACGGGGAGGAGTTCGCGGTCGTGCGTGGGGGGACCCATCATCTGCGGACGCCTGCGACGAAGGGGCATGATCAGCCGTGCGTGGTGTTGCCGGTGGAGGAGTGGGCGCATCCGTGGCCTCGTGCTGCTGCTTCCGGTGAACTGGTCACGCTGGCCGGGCAGTTGTGTACGCCGAAGGATCTGCTGGCGCGGGGTGTTCCGGCGGGTGGGGTGCGGGCCGGGGATCGGGTGGCGTTCTCGATGGCCGGGGCGTACGCGTGGAACATCTCCCACCACGAGTTCCTGATGCATCCGCGGCCGGGGTTCCACTTCCTGCGCTGAAACTCTCTGCGCTGGACTCTCTGCGCTGAACTCCCTGCGCTGAACTCTCTGCGCCGGGCCTTCCGCGTCGGGCATGGCGCGAGGGCCGCCCGGAGAGACCTCCGGGCGGCCCTCGTCCTGTGGCCGCTCAGCCCTCGATGGCCGGGAGCAGACCCGTCACCGGGGCGGCGAGGTCGGTGAGCTGGTGCAGCTGGCCCAGCTCGTTCGGGATGCCGCCCAGCTTCTTCACCTCGCTGACCTGGCTGGACACGCGCGGCATCTCGTCCCGGTGTTCGGCGGGGATGTCACTCATGGCGAGGTCGTCGAGCGTGGCGATCGGGTTGAGCTTGCCGTCGTCCGGAACAACGTCCGCGGCGTTCGCCATCGGGGCGGCGAAGCCGGCGACACCGGCGGCGAGAGCGGCGGCGGCAAGCATGCGTCGAGTCGAGATCATGCCCTTCCCAACGCGCCGGGCACCCGGCCGGTAACGGGTGGTGACCGGCGCTCACCCGACAGGCTGAGCGGTTGCCGGGAGCCGCGGTCCGGAGGACGCTCGTAAGAGTGGGGGCCCTACGGCCCGTCCCCGTCTCGGCCCGTGGCCCTCCCAGGAGGTCAGCACCATGGGCACCACCTTCGACACCGACACCCTGCGCCGGGGCATCGAGGAGTCGACCGGCTCCGAGACGCTGCTGTCGCTGTACGCGGACGACGCGGAGATCCACGTGATCGACCACAACACGCAACCCAGCCACCCCCTCGTCCTGCACGGCCGCACCGAGATCGCCGCGATGCTCAACGACGTCTACAGCCGCGACATGACCCACAAACTCGAACACTGCGTCGTCCAGGGCGACGAACTCGCCTACACGGAATCCTGCCGCTACGCCGACGGCACCCGCGTCCTCGCGGAGTCGGCGGTGTCCCTCCGGGACGGCAAGATCGTCCGCCAGACGATGATCCAGGCATGGGACGAGGAACCCACCGGCTGAGCCTCGACACTCCGGTTGCCGGACGGCGGGTGCGGCGCGAGTGCGGCTGCGTTGTGGCTGATCGCGCCCACGCGGCGGAGCCGCACGTCGATACAGGCCCGCGCCCCTTCAGGTACGTTGCCGAACCGGCGTGCCCAGTGCCGGGTTCCCTCAGGTCGAAGGCATGCCCCGCGCCCGTCGCATCCGCCCTGGATCATGCCTCGTTGATCACTCCCGTCCCCGGTGGAGTGGGGGCGCCTTCTGTTCAGCGGCAGAGGCGTCCCCCGACTCACCTAGTTACGCGTCCACTTCTGGTTCGACTGCCCGTTGCAGGTCCACAGGACCAGCTGTGTGCCGTTGGCCGTGCCCGCTGCGTTCGCGTCGAGGCACAGGCCCGCGTTGACGTTCGTGATCGTGCCGTCCGCGTTCATGTTCCATTTCTGGTTGTTCTGGCCGTTGCAGTCCCAGATGACGGTCTTCGTGCCGTTGGTGGTGCCGAGGTTGTATGCGTCCAGGCACTTGGTGCCGTACAGGACGAGTTCCTTGCGGGAGGTGTACGTCCAGGTCTGGTTCTGGCCGGCGTTGCAGTCCCAGAGTTGGGCTTGGGTGCCGTTGGTGATCGTGTTGTCGTTGATGTCGAGGCAGCGGGCGGACTGGGTGCCGATGATCTCCGTGCCGTTCGTTCCCGGCAGGGGGCGGACCGTGATGTCGGCCAGTGTCGGTGCGCCGGTGAAGGTCAGGGTGTTGGTGGAGCCCTTCGCCAGGGACACCTGGAGGCTGATCGTGCCCTGGGACGCTCCCGTCGGCGGGAAGGAAACCGCCGTCGTGTGCTGGCCGTTGACGCTGAGCGTCGCCGTGCGGGCGGACGACGTGTTGTTGACGTACGCGACGTCGACGACCTTCACGCCCCCGGACCCGGCGGCGACGCCGGAGAAGGACGACGTACCGGTGTAGACGCTGGACGCGGCCTCGGTGCCGCCGGTGACGGTGAGCATGACGGAGCCGCCCGCCGGGACGTTCGCGGTGTAACTGCCGCTGTGACTCCCGATGTCGGAGCGCGTCCACAGATCACGCACCGTCGCCGACGCGTCCGTGAGGCCCAGGTCGGACCAGCGGACGGTGATGTTCGCGGCGGCGGACGTGCGGTTGAGGAGGACGGTGGCGCGGTTGCCGGTGCCGGCGAGGACCTTGCCGTACGCCTGGAGGCCGGTCGTGTCCTCGGAGACCTTGACGCCCTGGAGGCCGCGCGGGTCCTGGTCGACGGCGATGACCTCGGGGTTCTTCAGGATCGCGGCCGTCTCGGACGTCATCGTCGCGAGGTTGTTGCCCGCGAGGAGGGGCGCGCCGGAGATCGCCCAGAGGTTCATGTGCGTGCGGTTCTGGGCCGCGGTGAAGCCGTCCATGCCGGTCATCAGCATGTCGGGGTCGTTGTAGTAGCCGGTGTGCTGCGCGGTGGGGTGCAGGTTCCGGTCGAAGTTGGTGAGCAGGTTCGTCATGGACGGCTTGTTGCCGTAGAGGATGATGTCGTCGTTGGTGCGCCACATCGCGCCCTGCCCGGGCGCCCAGTTCCAGGGGTTCTGGCGGCCCCAGTTGCACAGCGACAGCGTCATCGGGCGGCCGGTCGTCGCGGTCGCGCGGGTGATCGCGTCGCTGATCGACTGATACGTCGTCGCCGGGTCGAGGCCCTCCGCGTCGCCGCCGCACCAGTCGACCTTCACGAAGTCGAAGCCCCACTTGGAGAACTGGAGCATGTCCTGGTCGTAGTGGCCCTCGCTGCCGGAGCCGGGCGCGGCGGGGCGGCCGGTCGGGTAGTAGTACCCGCAGCCGTCCTTCCCGGCGTCGGTGTAGATCCCGGCCTTGAGACCCTTGCTGTGGATGTAGTCGGCGATCGCGGCCATGCCGCCGGGCCACTCGGACTGGTCGACGGTGATGTTCCCGGCGGCGTCCCGGGTGCCCTGCCACCAGCCCTCGTCGATGTTGACGTGCGTGTACCCGGCCTCCGGCAGCCCGGCCGCCACGAACGCGTCGGTCTGCTGCTTGATGACGCCGGAGTCGATCTTCGCGGCGAAGCTGTTCCAGGAGGCCCAGCCCATCGGCGCGCTCGGTACGGCGACCTGGCGCGAGGTCGCGGCCTGGGCGGGGACCGGCTGGACGAACAGGAGAGCCGCCACCGCGGACAGGGCGAGGGCGGCGACGGATCTGCACCGGCGCAGGAGAGGGGGGTACATGCGGCTCCGTAAAGGTCGGGGGGAAGCGGCAGCCCGTCCGGGATCTCGAACGGAGATCGACGAACCGAACGTGCCGCGCGCCGAAAATAGAACCGGCGAGTAGCGAAGTCAACGGCTGGGACAGGAGTGAACTGGCTCTTTTCCCAGGGTCGTTCACCCCGTACCGGGGTTCGCGCCGCCATACTGTCGCTCGTGCGAGTCGCGATCATGACGGCGGGTTCCCGGGGTGACGTGGCCCCCTTCACCGGGGTCGGTCATGCCCTGGCGGGCGCCGGACACGAGGTCACCCTGGTCACCCACGCCCGCTTCGAACCCCTCGTCGCCGGGTCCGGCGTCGCCTTCCACGCGCTGCCGGTCGACCCCCGCGCCGAGCTGGAGTCCGCGCGCGGCCGTGGCCTGCACCGCAGCGGCAGCGGCCTCGGGAAGCTGGCCCGCGTGGTGGGGCTGGCCCGGTCACTGGTCGGCGAGATGGCGTACGACGTCGTCGCGGCGGCCCGCAAGAGCGACGCGCTGCTGCTGTCGGCGTCGCTGTCCCCGCTGGGCCATGTCGTCGCCGAGGCGCTGGACCTCCCCGCGCTGGATCTCCCGCTCCAACCCATCACCGCGACACGGGAGTTCGCGCCGCCGATGCTCGGCGCGGGCTCCTACGGCTCGCTGCTCAACCTCCTCGCGGGCCACGTCGTCGACCGCTCCGTCGACCACGTCTTCGCCCCGGCGCTCCCTTCCGTCCGCGCGGAGTTGGGCGTACGACGCCCCCCGCGCCGCCTGCGCCGGCCCCACCGCCCGATGCTGCACGGCTTCAGCCCCTCGGTCGTCCCCCGCCCCACGGACTGGCGCCCCGGCCTGGAGGTCACGGGCTACTGGTGGCCGTACGACACGACAACCCGACTCCCGGCCCGCCTGAGGGACTTCCTGGACGCCGGTCCACCACCGGTCTTCGTCGGCCTGGGCAGCGCGACGGTCCCCGACCCGGCGGCACTGAGCACGCGGATCGTCCACGCGCTCCGCATGGCCGGACTCCGAGGCGTGATCCAACGCGGCTGGGCGGACCTGGCGGCGGAGGCGGACGACATCCTGACGATCGAGGACGTACCGCACGCGCTGCTGTTTCCCCGGATGGCGGCGGTGGTCCACCACTGCGGAGCGGGAACGACGGCGGCCGGTATCCGCGCGGGGGTGCCGTCGGTGCCGGTCCCCATCCAGTTCGACGAGGGGTTCTGGGCGAGACGGTTGGTCGCGCTGGGGGTGGCGCCGGAGGCGGTACCGCTGCGCAGGCTGACAACGGAACGGCTGGCGGAGGCGCTGCGGCGGGTGACGGGTGAGCCGGAATTCGGGGAGCGAGCAAGGGAGTTGGGGGAACGGGTGCGAGGGGAGGACGGGGTGGCGAGGGTGGTGGATGCGGTGGGGGCATTCAGGTGAAGTGTCAAAACGGACGAAATCGACGTTTTTAGGGGCGCGGGGAACTGCGCGATCAGCCACGACGAGACCCGCACTCGACCACCCCCCTTTACCCCCCTCCCTCCCACCCCCGAACCGGCCACTCCCCCACCGGCCGCAAGATCCCCAGCAACTGCCTCACCAGCTCATCCACCACCTCATCGAGCCCCGCCTCCACCCACCCCGCACTCCAGTCATGCAGCAACCCGTTCACGCTCCCGATGAACGCCGTAGCCGCCAGCCGGTAGTCCCGCTCGACCGCCTCCCCACGAAGCGCCGCAGAAGACGCCTCCGCCACGATCAGGTCGATCCACCGCGCCCGCCGAGCCAAGCGCTGGGACTCCAGCCGAGGACTGACCCCCACGATCTCCACGAACGTGATGCGAATCCGACGGGGATCGGTCGTGACGTTGCGGGCGTACGCCCGGAAGATCTCGGTCACGCGCTCCACCAGCGGCAGATCGTCCACCGCCGCGAACGTATCGAGCACCGCCTCCTCGGCCCAGTCGTTCACCTGAAGATGCAGCGCCGCCAGCACATCCTCCAGCGCCCGGAACTCCTCGTAGAACTGGCGAGTGGACAAGCCCGCAGCCTCACTGAGCGCGGCGACCGTCGTGCTCCGGTACCCGGGCGACCCCCCGAACAGCTCCAGCGCAGCCGCGAGGAACCGCCGACGCCGCTCCGCCTGCCGTTCTTCCGCGCTTCTGCCACCGTACCGACCGGTCGGCCCTTTGAGCCTGCCCGTCAATGACCCTCCTCGTTCGTTCCCGCGGCCAATTTTGTCGTGTCCGGAGTCTTGTGGCGAAGGCCACCCCCTCCTTACTTTCCAGTAAGTCAGATCTGGAACCGCACGTCTTCAGATCTGGCGAGCCGCGTCACCTCATGTCACCGCCCTCGGATGGAGGCAACACCCCCCATGCCTGCTGTCAGATCCAGGCACCTGTACACGCTCGCCGCCGCTCTCACCCTGACTCTCGCCGTACCCGCCGCCTCCGCGCACGCCGCCCCGGACGCGGCGGCGCTGCGGGAGGTGATGTTCGTCGGGAACAACTGGGACGGCACCGCCGACGTCATCAAGTCGACCGGCGACTACGCGAAGATCGGCCGTATCAACGTCATCCCGGACAAGGACCAGCGGATGGCGGAGATCCAGGCCAACCCGATCAAGTGGATCTACTTCACGGCGATCCGCAACGGCGTCGGCGAGGGACACGACCAGTTCGTGGACGACATGTACACCACGCCGGACGGTTCGTCGGTGGTCGTCTCCCGCCCGAGCTTCGCCGACGTCGTGTCCATTGACCTGGCCACCGGGGCCATCAACTGGCGCTTCCCGGTGTCGGGTTACCGCTCCGACCACATGGCGGTCTCCCCCGACGGCACCCGCGTCGCGGTCTCCGCCTCGATCTCGAACACCGTGCACGTGCTGGACATCAACACGGGCCGTGAACTGGGCAAGTTCGCCACCGGCGACAAACCCCACGAGAACATTTTCACCAAGGACGGCAAGTACATCTACAACATGGCGATCGGGGACGTGAACACGAACCTCGACGCGCCCTGGCTGGACTGGACGAAGGGCGACCGGCGCATCACGGTCGTCGACGCGACCACGTACCAGCAGGTCAAGGTCATCGACATGCGCCAGAAGCTGGACGCGATAGGCCTGACCGACTACTCGGACGCGGTCCGCCCGGCGGTGTTCTCGCCGGACGAGTCGAAGCTGTACTTCCAGGTGTCGTTCTTCAACGGCTTCTTCGAGTACGACGTCGCCACCGACCGCATCACCCGCACGAAGACCCTCCCGAAGAACCCGGCGACCAGCGACGACCGCACGACGTTCGTCAACGACTCGCGCCATCACGGGATTTCGATGAGCCCGGACGGCAGCAAGCTGTGCGTCGCGGGGACGATGGACGACTACGCGACCGTCGTGAACCGCACGACGCTCCAGGAAGGCCCGCTGGTCACCGCCTCCAAGCCCTACTGGGCGACGGTCAGCGGCGACGGCAAGGCGTGCGTCATCTCGGAGAGCGGCGCGGACCAGGTCACCGCGATCGACTTCGCGACCGGCCAGAAGGTGACGTCGGTGCCGGTGGGCGACCACCCGCAGCGCGTACGGCTGGGGCATGTCGCGGCCACGTGGACGAGCCCGTCCTGACCGGTCGCTTCGGAGAACAGCCGCTCAACAACGCTGCCCCTCGGGTGAGTTCCCGAGGGGCAGCGCCCGTTTTCCCCGCGATCAGCTGAACTTCTGCGCGACCCAGCCCGCCAGTTCCGTACGAGCCGCCGCCAGCGCCGAACTCGACGGCGCGGAAGCCCCGTTGGTGACCAGCGCGTAGTGCAGGGTCCCCGAGTCGGAGGTGCTCAGCAGCAGTCGCCGGCTCCCGGTGCCACCCGGCTCGGCAGCGGCGCCGATCTTCGTGGACGCCGAGTAGGCGCCAGGACCGTACACCGTCCCGAGGTCGGAGACGACGGTGGTCGTGGCCGTCGGGAACGTCGCCGGAAGGTGCAACTCGGTAGGCGCGGAGCCCCCGTTGGAGCGCCACACGAGCACGCTGTACTGCCCGGAACCGACGAGCGAGGACACGTTCGGCAGCGAACTCGGCACCGGGTTCCAGGTCAGGACGGTCGAGCCGTCACGTGAGCGGTCCTCGTAGGTGAACGCCAGTGTCGTACCGGCCGTGGCGCTCGGGTAGACCCGGTCGAGGAGCCGTCCGTCCTGGCGCAGCACCGGTGTTCCGGAGTCGTCGAGGCGTACGGCGGAGAGGTCCTCGTCGTTCCAGGCGTCGCCGGTGGTGAGGAGCTTGTCGGGGTTGCCGTTCATGTACTCGTGGTGGCGTCCGTTGTAGATGTCCCACTGCCACTGCGAGCCGGACAGGACGGGTCCCGAACTCGCGGGCGTGGACCACCAGTTGGCGCCCTTCACGCGGGAGTCGAGGGCCTGGTACATGGCCTTGAGGACGGTCGGGGCCTTGCCGGCGGTGGCGCCGTTCAGGGGGTGGCCGAACTCGCTGACGATGGCCGTCGTGCCCGTCGCCGTGGCGCGGTCGCGGACGGTGCCGAAGTCGGTGACGTACTGGCCGTCGGAGGCGTTGCCCCACATGAGGATGCCGGAGATGGCCTTCTGGTCGTAGAAGTGGGTGTTGAAGACGTAGCGGGAGCCGAGGGTGCCGGCGTCGAGGAGGCCGCCCTCCTCCTTGCTGACGTTGCCGTTCCAGAAGAGGTTGGGTTCGATCATCGCGGGCTTGTCCTGCCAGCCCGCCGCGTCCATGCGGGCGCGGAACTTCACGTAGAACGGCCAGAGCAGGTTCTGCTCCCAGCTCCGGCTCTTCTGGCCGGAGTCGTAGGTGCCCGCGTAGGGCTCGTTGTAGGGGTCGAAGCCGATGATCCCGGCGAACTGGTCCGACGTCAGGTTCTGCTTGAGGTGGGCCATGACGTTCTGAGCCGTCGTCAGGAAGCTGTCCTGGATGCCGTGGTTGTTGTGCCAGAAGTCGTACTGGCCCGCCTTCACCGCGTTGTTCTGGGTGATGTTCTGGCCCCACATGATGCAGATGCCGCACGACTCCTGCGGGTAACCCCCCAGGTCCACGGCCCACTTGGGGGCGCCGTCGCCGCTGTACCAGCTGCCGGAGTTGAAGAGGTACCGGGAGTACAGGTCCTGGTGGAAGTCGGGGTAGACCCGGATCCCGGCGTCCAGGAAGGCGCCGATCTGGGCGGTCGCCGCCGAGATGTACGCGGCGTCGAGCCCGCCTCGTACGGGTTCGGCGTAGGCCCAGGAGAGGAGGAAGCGGACGGAGTTTCCGCCGCCGAGGGCGCGCAGCGCGGCGGCGGACTTCTTGGCGTCGGCGACCGAGGCGAAGGGCAGGCCCTTGTTCTCGTCGAGCTTGGTCTCGCCGGAGACGTTGTAGCCGCGCAGCACGACCTCGCGGCCGGCGGCGTCGACGAAGCGGCCGTTCGCGACGGTGAGGGCGGTGCCGTCGAACGACAGGGAGTCGGGGACAGAGGCGGCGGCACCGGCCTGTGGGACCAGCGTCGCCAGGAATCCGCAGAGGACAACCAGAACAGCGAGCAGACGCACCCGGATATTCGGCATGTCCATTACAGTCGGTTGATTTCCGGACAGCGTCAATACTTCTGACTCATGAGTAAGTTTCTGCTCTTGTATCCCACCAGCGGTTGGCGTTCCGGTCCGGAAGATCCTTGACTGTTCCATGGCCAACAGGAACGGCCCATGTCTCGTCTGTTCGGTACAGAAGTAGCAAAAGTTGTCCGGTAAGGATCAGGAGGTGGTCATGTCGCTGACAGGTACGGCGTTCTTCGTCGTTCTCGTGGCGGTGACCGCGCTGGCGGTGGTGGCGACCATCGCTTTGTGGGCGAGGGTTCGGGGACCGCGTGTGGTGCGGTGGGCGGTACAGGCGGTGCTGATCGGCGTGTGCCAGCTGACCGCGATCTCCGTGGTGGCCGTGTGGATCAACAACAGTTACGGCTTGTACGCCTCGTGGGACGACCTGATGGGCACCGACAACACGACCGCCATGACCATGCCGGGGCCGCCGGTCGACCGGGCCAAGTTCAGCAGGGGCACGCAGGGCGGGGTCCTCGACACCTACTTCCGGGGGAAGAAGTCGCTGCTCTCCGGGCAGGTGCTGGTGTGGACGCCGCCGCAGTACGACGAGGCCGCGTACCGCACGAAGCACTTCCCCGTGCTGATGCTGCTGCACGGGGTGCCGGGGTCGCCGCAGTCCTGGCTGGAGCACGGCGGGATGCCGGGCGACTTCGCGGACCTGCTGGCGCAGCGCGCCGTACACCCCTTCATCCTGGTGATGCCGGTCGTGAACCCCGGCAGCGTCGACACGGACTGTAGTGACCTGCCGGGCCACAAGGTCGCGACCTGGCTCTCCGCCGATGTGCCCGACCTGATCCGGACGAAGTTCCGGACGATCGGCGGGCCCAGCGGATGGGGGGTCGCCGGGTACTCCACGGGCGGGTTCTGCGCGGTGAAGCTGCCCCTCCAGTTCCCCAAGGTGTTCGGCGCGGGCGCGGCCCTCGACCCCGATCCGCTGACCGGCGACACGTCGGTGCTGACCGACCCCGCCGTACGCCGCCGCAACGCCCCCACCCACATGGTCAAGGGGACCACGGCACGGGTGAGCCTCTTCCTCGCGACGTCCCGCCAGGACCGGCTGAGCCCGGCGTCCTCGATCGAGCAGTTCGTGGCGGCTGCGGCGGGGACGCCGGTGGAGATCCGTACGCAGCTGCTGAGCAGCGGCGGGCACAACTACAACACCTGGAAGGCGGAGTACCCGGAGGCGTTCACCCTGCTGAGCCAGTGGCTGCGGGCGCCACGCTGACAGCGAGAGCTGCGGCCGGCGTGACTAGACGTCCAGCCGCAGCTCGCACCACACCTGCTTCCCCCCGCTGACCGGCACCGTCCCCCAAGCCTCCGACACCGCCTCCACCAGCAGGATCCCGCGCCCCCCGGTCGCCTCCCACCCCAGCCCCGTCGGCTTCACCGGCGTCCGGGGCGAGGTGTCGGTGACCGCGAGGCGCAGCCGGCGGCCCAGCAGGGTCAGGTCCAGCCGCACCTGCCCCTCCGTGTGGACCAGCGCGTTCGTGACCAGCTCGGACACGGCCAGCAGCGCCCCGTCCATCGCCTCCTCCTCGATGCCCCATGCCTTCAGCGTGCGCCGGGTGAAGCGGCGGGCGTGCCGGGACGCCTCGGGGACCCGCCAGACCGTCCACCCCTCGCGCAGGGGCCGCGTCTCCATGCCGTCGTAGCGCAGGAGCAGCAGCGCGATGTCGTCCCCCCGGTGCGCCTGCGCGAGGAGCCCGTCGGCGACGAGGTCCAGGTGGGCGGGGTCGGCGGCGCTGAGCCCCGTACAGAGCCGTTCGAAGCCGTCGTCCATGGAGGAGCTGGCGGACTCGACCAGGCCGTCCGTGGTGAGCGCCACCACCGTCCCGGCCCGCAGCCGCAGCGGCACCAGCGGGAACTCCGCCTGGGCGACGACCCCGAGCGGCGGCCCCCCGTCCTCGTCGGCGACCTCCGTGGAGCCGTCCGGGTGACGCAGGACCGGCGGGGGGTGGCCGGCGCGGACGCACCAGGCCGTGCCGGACTCCATGTCGACGTCGACGTACACGCAGGTGACGAAGAGGTCCGTCTCCAGTTCGAGGAGGAGGCGGTTGGAGTGGGCGACGACGACGTCCGGCGGGTGGCCCTCGGTGGAGTAGGCCCGCAGGGCCGTGCGCATCTGGCCCATGAGGGTCGCGGCGGCGGTGCTGTGGCCCTGGACGTCGCCGATGACGAGGGCCACGTGGTTGTCGGGGAGCGGGATCACGTCGTACCAGTCGCCGCCGACCTCCAGGCCGGCCGTCGCGGGCAGGTAGCGGGCGACGGCGACGCCGCCGGGGAGGCGGGGCAGGCTGCGGGGCAGGAGCTGGCGTTGCAGCATGCCGACGAGTTCGTGCTCGGCGTCGAAGGCGTGGGCGCGGGTGAGTGCCTGTCCGGCGAGCCCGGCGGAGGCGGTGAGGAGGGCGCGCTCGTCGGGGCCGAAGTCGTGCGGGGCGTTCCAGCCGACGAGGCAGGCGCCGACCGTACGGCCCCCGGCGGCCAGCGGCAGCACGGCGAGGCCGCCGGGCCCGAGTTCCCCGAGCGCCGGTTCGAGGGCTGTGCCGGCGCTCCAGATCCGTACCCGTCCCTCGCGCAGCACGGCGGCCAGCGTCGGCAGGGACCGCATCGGCGCGTCGGGCCACTCGCCGCGCCACTCCAGGCGCCACAGCTCGGGCCAGGACTCGGGGTAGGGCGGGTCGAGGACGGTGACGACGAGCCGCTCGCCCTCCAGCTCGGCGAGGGCGATGCGGTCGGCGCGCAGGGGGCCGCGCAGGGCGGAGACGACGGCGTGGCTGACGTCGCGGACGGTCCCGGCGGTGGAGAGGGCGGCGGCGAGCCGCTGGACGCGGGCGACGTCGGTGACCTCGGGGCGGACGGCGGCGGCGTCGGCGACCGTGCCGACGAGCCGTACCGGGCGGCCCGCCTCGGCCTGGGCGAGCCGTCCGCTCAGCCGCAGCCAGCGGGGCGTGCCGCTGGGGCCGATGACCCGGAACTCCAGCTCACGGTCCCCGAGGGACATGTGGTCGGCCTCGACGACCGACATCAGGGCCGGGAGGTCCTCGGGGACGGCGAGGCCGAGGAGGGTCTCCACGCGGCCGTCGAACCGCTCGCGGGCGAGGCCGAACAGCTCCAGGAGGCGGTCACCGACCTCGACGCGTCCGGTGTCCATGGCGAGCGCGAAGCCGTCGCCGCCGACCTCGTCGGGCGGGCCGGTACGGGACTCGGGCCAGACGAGGGCGTCGGCGACGAGGTCCAGGCACTCGCGGTCGTCGGCGTCGAAGGCCCGCTCCCCGACCGCGACCAGGCAGCCGCCGCTCGCCGGCAGGGCGGTCAGGTGGACCTCTCCGGCGGCCATCCGGCGGGATTCCGCGCAGTCGGCGAGATCGGCGGGGCCGAGCCGTACGGGGCGTCCGGTGCGGACGGCGAGAGCGACCGGGGAGTTCCCGTCGGGCGGGTAGGTCTCGCGCAGGCCGAAGAGGGTGCGCGGGACGCCCGCGGAGTCGACGAGGCACAGCAGGCCGTCGGCGCCGGGCGCGTACCCGGCGGCGCAGGAGGCGCCCGCGAAGACGAGCGCCTGCTCCAGCGTCCGCCTCACCCGTTCGGGCGAGTGCTGATCCGCTCCGACGGTCTTGAGGGCCACTTCGGCACGCGGCGCCCGCCCTCCCTGCCGCGCACCACCCTCAGTCACCACGTCCGTATTACAGCGCTTGCGCCGCGTTCCCGCAGCCCCTGGGAGCGGTCCGGGGTGCCCGGAGGGGCGGAAGGGCGCACTCCGGCGGACGACGGGGATCGAAACATCCCGAACATGTCTTTACCCGTGCGTTCCGCATGTCCATCTCATGACAGCCGTGACTGTCGGCGGCCCCCGCGCCCTGGAAATCTCAGTGCCGGCCCACGGAGGGGGACGCATGGACAAGCGGTACGAGGTCTACGCGCTGGCGGACGCGCACTTCTACGAGACGCCGGACCGGCTGGGCGCCGGCCGGGACGAGTCCGCGGGGTGGTTCGCGACGGCGCGCAGGCCGGTGCCGGACGGCTGGGAGCCGGCGCGCGCCGGGGACTGGCTGACCCTGACCCCGTCGCACGCCGAGGGCCCCGAGCAGGGCTGGAAGATCCACGCCTCGGCCACCCGCGAGAACGCCGACCGGATCGCGGCGATCGTGTGGGACTACTGCGTGCCGCGCCGCATCCCGTTCAAGTTCGTGCCGGGCCCGCACCTGCTGCACCTGCGCAACACCAAGTACGCGGGCCGCGACGGCAGCGGCAAGTTCGTCACCGTCTACCCGGCGGACGAGGACCAGCTCCACGAGGTGCTGCGCGAGCTGGGAGCGCTCCTGGAGGGCTTCGAGGGACCGTACATCCTGACCGACCTGCGCTGGTACGACGGCCCGCTGTACGTCCGCTACGGCGCGTTCGCGCGGCGGTTCGTGGTCGACGAGCGGGGCTCGCTGGTGCCGGCGGTGCGGGACGGTGCGGGGACGCTGGTCCCGGACCGCCGCCAGCCCTCGTTCCAGGTGCCGGAGTGGGTGACGCTGCCGGCGTTCCTCGCCCCGCATCTCGCGGCGCGAGGCGCGACGACGGTCGGCGAGCTGCCGTACACGATCGAGAAGGCGCTGCACTTCTCCAACGGCGGCGGCGTCTACCAGGGCGTCGACACACGGACCGGGGAGAAGGTCGTCCTCAAGGAGGGGCGTCCGCACGCGGGGCTCGCGTCCGACGGGGCCGACGCGATCACCCGGCTGGAGCGGGAGATGGAGGCGCTGAAGGCCGTCGCCGGTACGGGGGTCGTGCCCGAGGTGCGGGACTGGTTCGAGCTGGGCGGGCACCGGTTCCTCGTCATGGACTTCCTGGAGGGCAAGCCCCTCAACTCGTTCTTCGCCGAGCGGCATCCGCTGCTGGTGCCCGACCCGGACCCGGCGGCCGTCGCCGCGTACACCGAGTGGGCCGTACGCGTCCACGGCAAGGTGGAGCGGGCGGTGGCCGCCGTGCACGCGCGCGGGATCGCCTTCAACGACCTGCACGTCTTCAACATCATGGTCGCGCCCGACGAGTCGGTGAGCCTGCTCGACTTCGAGGCGGCGGCGCCGCTGAGCGAGAACGGCCGGCAGGTCGTCGCACACCCCGGGTTCTTCGCGCCGCCGGAGCGCAGAGGCGTCGACGTCGACCTGTACGCCCTCGCCTGTCTGCGGCTCGCCCTGTTCCTGCCGGTGACGACGCTGTTCGTGGTCGACCGGGGCAAGGCGGCACACCTCGCCGAGGTGATCGGGGAGCAGTTCCCCGACGTGCCGCGCGAGTTCCTGGACGAGGCGGTCGCGGAGATCGTCCGCGAGCCCTCGTACGGCGCGCCGGCCCCGGCAGGGGACGGGGTCGGCGCGCGCGCAACCTGGCCGGCTCCCGCCGACTGGCCGCACAGCCGGGACTCCATGGTCGAGGCGGTCCTCGCGTCGGCGACACCGGACCGCGACGACCGGCTCTTCCCCGGCGACGTCGCCCAGTTCTCGGACGGCGGCGGCCTCGGGGTCGCGCACGGCGCGGCGGGGGTCCTGTACGCGCTGCGCGCCGCCGGCGCCGACCGCTACGAGGAGGGCGAGCGCTGGCTCCTCGACCACACGGCCCCGCCGCCCCCGGGCACGCCGCTGGGTCTGTACGACGGGCTCGCGGGCGTCGCGTACGTCCTCGCGCTCCTCGGACACCGCGAGCGCGCCCTCGACCTCGTCTCCGGCATCCTGCGCGAGCGCTGGCAGAAGCTGTCGTCCGACCTGCAAGGGGGCCTCGCGGGCCTTGGCCTCGTGCTGGGCGGGCTCGCGGACCTCACGGGCGAGTCGTCGCTGGACGCGTACGCCGCTGACGCCGCCGGCATCCTCGTGGAGCGCCTCGCGGAGCCGCGTCCCGCCAAGCCCCGGCCCCGTGCGGGGTTGATGCGCGGCGCGACCGGGCCCGCGCTCCTGCTGCTGCGGCAGTACGAACGCACCGGCGACAAGGGGCTGCTGGAGGCCGCCGGGACCGCGTTGCGGCGGGACCTCGAAGGGTGCGTCGTCCAGCAGGGCGGGTCGCTCGAAGTCGACGAGGGGTGGCGGACGATGCCGTACCTCGGGGACGGCAGCGCGGGGATCGGGCTGGTCCTGGACGACTACCTCGCCCACGCCCCCGACGACGGCTTCGAGCAGGCCCGCACCGGCATCCTCACGGCCGCCACCTGCCGCTTCTACGCCCAGCCCGGACTTCTTCAGGGGCGCGCCGGGATGATCCTGCACCTGGCGCGTACGACGATGCCGGGCGCCGCGGGGTCCCGGCTCACCGCGCAGATCGACGCGCTGGACTGGCTGGCGATGCCGTATCGGGGCCGACTCGCCTTCCCCGGCCACCAGATGATGCGCCTGTCCATGGACCTCGCCACCGGAACGGCCGGCTGTCTGCTGGCGCTCGCCTCGGCACTCGCCGAGGAACGCGGCGCCGCGCACCTGCCGTTCCTCCCGCCGCCGACCCGGCGGCCCCAGAGCACGGCTCCGACGGAGTCGTGAACCACCCCCGTCCCCACGGGAATTGACGGGACAACCCGAAAAGGAGCACACCATGGCACTGCTCGACCTTCAGACGCTGGAGTCCGAGGAGTACACCGGGGGCCAGAGCACCCTCAGCCTCCTGTCCTGCATCAGCGCCGCGAGCGTCCTGCTCTGTCTCTGATCAGGGAGACGACGCCGCTCTGTCGTCGCTAGCACGCAGCTCTGGGGGCCGGTCCCTGATGGGGTCGGCCCCCAGGGTCGTGCGCTCGGGAAAGCTCGGGAAGCTCGGGAAGGGGGAGCCGGTGAGTGACGACCCTGTGGGGGTCCGGACACGGGGGCTGCTCAGGGACGCCGTGCGGCACAGCGGGGTCCGGTGTGCCGGGCTGGCTCTGGCGAGTGTGGGGGCCACGGGGGCCGGGCTGGTGCTGCCCGCCGTGCTGGGGCGGGCGCTCGATCTGCTGCTGCGGGGGGAGGGGGCCGGGGTCTGGGTGGGGTGGTGTGCGGTGCTCGTGGTGGTGGGGGTGGTGCTGGACGGGTTCGTGAGTGTGCTGGCGGGGACCGTCGACGCCCGTACGGCCGCCTTCCTGCGGCGGGGGGTCGTGCGGCAGGTGCTCGCGCTGGGGCCCCGGGGGCGGTTCGAGGCGGGGGATCTGGTGGCCCGGGTCGTGGGGAGCGGGGCTCAGGCGGGGGCGTCGCCCGCTGCCCGGGCCGCGCTGGCCGCGTCCGTGGCCGGGCCGGTGGGGGGTGTGGTGGCGCTGGGGGTGCTCGATCCCTGGCTCGCCGTCGTCTTTCTCGCCGGAGCACCGGTGCTGGCCCTGCTGCTGCGGGTGCTCGCCCGCGACACGTCCGAGTGCGTGGTGCGGTACCAGAACGTTCAGGGGCGGATCGCCGCCGCGCTCTCCGAGGCGGTCGAGGGGGCCCGTACGATCCAGGCGGCCGGCTCCGCCGAGCGTGACGCCGCGCGCGTCCTGCGGCCCCTGCCCGAGCTCTCCGACGCCGGGCGGCGGATGTGGCACGTGCAGGGGCGTGCCGCCGCGCAGGCCGTCGCCGTCGCGCCGTTGCTGCAACTCGGCGTGGTCGCTGTCGCCGGGTTCCTGCTCGCCCGGCACCGGCTGTCGGCCGGGGATGTCCTCGCCGCGTCCCGGTACGCCGTCCTCGCGACCGGAGTGGGCGTGCTCACGGGGCAGTTGGCGGGGCTCGTCCGCGCGCGGGCCGGGGCTCGGCGGCTCGCGGAGGTGCAGGTGCGGGAGGCGCCCGCCTTCGGGGAACGCCGGTTGCCCGACGGGCCCGGGCGGTTGGAGCTGCGGGGGGTGCGTGCCGTGCGGGGTGACCGGGTCGTCCTCGACGGGGTCGATCTGACCGTGCCCGGGGGGACGACCCTCGCGGTCGTGGGGCGCAGCGGTTCGGGGAAGTCGCTGCTGGCGGCCGTCGCGGCGCGCCTGACGGACCCCGCCGAGGGGGAGGTGCTCCTCGACGGGGTTCCCCTCCACGCCCTCACCCACGACGAGTTGCGCGCGGCTGTGGCCTGCGCCTTCGAACGCCCTGTGCTGCTGGGTACGACCATCGCGGACACGATCGCCCTGGGCCTGCGGGGGTCCACCGACGTCGAGCGGGCGGCCCGCAAGGCCCAGGCCCACGACTTCATCACGCGCCTGCCCCAGGGCTACGCCACGCCCTGCGTCGACGCGCCCCGCTCCGGCGGCGAGTCCCAACGCCTCGGCCTGGCGCGGGCGTTCGCTCGTCCCGCCCGTCTCCTGGTCCTCGACGACGCGCTGTCCAGCCTCGACACGATCACGGAACACCGGATCACGGAGTCCTTGTTCTCCTCGGCCGACTCGACGACTCGGGTCGTGGTGGCGCATCGGGCTGCGACGGCCGCTCGGGCGGACGCGGTTGCCTGGGTGGAGGAGGGGCGGGTTCGGGCGGTGGGAGGGCATGGGGAGCTGTGGGGGGTGGCGGAGTACCGGGGGCTGTTCGGGGAGGCGGGGTGTGCGGGGGTGGTCGGTGAGCGTGGAGGCGTGAGGGTGGGGGGCGTCGCGGAGGCTGGGGACGGGAAGGGGTCGCGGTGAGTCGTGCAGCGCGCTCCCTGCCTCGGACCGGCGCCGGTACAGACACCGAACACGCCGCTCCCACACCACCACCCGCACCTCCCTCCGGCCCCGCCCCCCTCCTCCCCCGCGCCCTCCGCTACCTCCTCTCCCACCGAACCGTCCTCCTCCGTCTCACCCTCTGGTCCCTCCTCGAAGCCGGGCAGACCTTCCTGCTCGGGTACGCGTTGGCCAAGGCCCTGGACGAGGGGTTTCTCGCCGGGCGGGTCGGGGTGGGGATGGGGTGGCTCGGGGTCGCCGGGGCCGGGGTGGCCGTGGGCGCCGTGGGGACCGGCCGGGTGTACGGGTGCGTCGCGGATCTCGTGGAGCCTCTGCGGGACCGGCTGGTCACGGGGGTGGTCCGGCGAGGCGTGCGGGACGCCGATCGGGGTGCCCTGTCCGGGCTGACCCAGCAGGTCGAGATCGCGCGGGACACCTTCGCCGGGCTCGTCATGGTCTCCCGCTCCTTCGTGTTCACGTCCGTCGGCGCCCTCGTCGGCCTGTTCTCCCTCGCCCCGGTTCTGCTGGTCGTCGTCCTGCCGCCCCTCGCCGCGGGTGTCGCCCTCTTCGCCCTCACCCTCCGCCCCCTGGCCCGGCGCCAGGAGGCGTACCTCCGTGCGGACGAGGCCCTGGCCGCGCATCTCGGCACGGTCTGTCCAGGGCTGAGGGACATCACCGCGGCGGGTGCGGAGCGGGACGTCGAGGAGAGCACCGCGCGTCTCATCGACGCGGAGTTCCGGGCGTCCCGCGCGCTGGCCCGCTGGAGCGTCACGCGGGTCATCGCGTTGGCGGTCGGGGGTGAACTCCCCGTCGTCCTGCTCCTGTTGACCACCCCTTGGCTGCTGGCCCGCGACGTCACCCCCGGCGCCCTGCTCGGCGCGTTCGCGTACGTCACCCAGTCCCTGCTCCCCGCCCTGAACGCCCTGGTCCACGGCCTCGGCACGAGCGGCTCACGCCTGACGGTCGTCCTGCGCCGCCTCACGGCGAACACGCCGCCTCCGCCGAGCCCCGCCCTGCCACTCCCCTCTCCCGCCCCGACCCCCATCGACACCCCTCACCGAACCCCACCCCGACCGCCCGGCCCCGCCACCCGCAAAGACCTGCCCCACGCAACGCCCGGCCCCACCCAACGCCAAGCCTCACCCCGCCCAACGCCCGCCCCCACCCTGACCCTCACCAACCTCACCTTCGCCTACGGCCCCGCCTCCACCCCCGTCCTCGACCGCCTCTCCCTCACCCTCCCCCCCGGCGCCCACCTCACCGTCGTAGGCCCCAGCGGCATCGGCAAATCCACCCTCACCGCCCTGATCGCGGCGACCCTCACCCCGACCGGGGGCGGCATAGAGATCGGCGGCAGAGCGGCCCCCGACGCGACAGCGCACCGCGTCCTCATCCCCCAGGAGGCGTACGTGTTCACCGGCACCCTCGCCGAGAACCTCACGCACCTGTGCCCGGACCCCGTACCGGAGGACGAGCTGTGGGCCGGCGCCGAGGCCGTGGGGATGGCCGGCCTGATGCGTACCCTGGGTGGCCCGCACGCGCCCGTGGACCCCGCCGCGCTCTCCACCGGCGAGCGCCAGCTCATCGCCCTGACCCGCGCCTACCTCTCCCCCGCCCCCCTCGCCCTCCTGGACGAGGCGACCTCGCACCTGGACCCGGCGGCCGAGGAGAGAGCCGAGCGCGCGTTCGCCGCGCGCCCCGGCACGCTGATCGTCGTCGCGCACCGCATCGCCTCGGCCCGCCGGGCGGACCGCGTCCTGGTCATGGACGGCGCGAACACCGCGTACGGCACGCACGGGGAACTCCTGGAGAGCTCACCCCTGTACCGCGACCTCGTGGGCCGCTGGGCAGCAGCACCCTCCTCATAACCACCCCTGCCCCTGCGAGATCCGGATCGCGTCGATCCGGTTGCGCGCCCCCGTCTTGCGGGTGATCGCCGCCATGTAGTTCCGCACGGTCCCGTGCGACAGATGCAGCCGCCCCGCGATCTCCGCCATGGACACCCCCTCCGCGGCGAGCGTCAGCACGCTCAGCTCCCGCCGGGTCAGCGGCATCTCGGCCGCCTTGAGGAATCCGAACCCGAGGGAGTCGTTGATGAAACGTTCCCCCTGAGCGACGGTCCGGATCCCGTCGAGTAACTGCTCGGGCGGCCCCGCCTTGTCGACGTAGCCGAGCGCCCCCGCTTCGAGGGCACGTTTCAGCAGGCCCGGGCGGTTCGCGCTGGCGAGGACCAGCAGGCGGGGGGCGATGCGGTCGCCGCCGGGGTCGCAGAGTTCGCCCAGCGGGGGGATGCCGTAGCTGTCCGCGCAGTCGAGGTCGGCCACGCACACGAGGGGCCCTACGCCGCGTATTCGTGCGGACGCGCCGCGCCACGGCGTGTCGTGCACCCGCAGGTCGCCCTCCCGGGCCAGCCATCTCGCCAGCACCGTCCGCACCAGTCCCTCGTCGTGCACCAGAAGTACCCGGATCACTTACGTCCCTTCTGCTCGCCCGCCCACCGGCTCGTAGTTTGATGCGTGCCCCATTCTTGGCGCCCGCCTCCGTTTCGGAGCGCGAAGAACCGGCCAGGGCGATGCGCGGGGGCGCACTTGAGGCGCCCGGACGCCGTCCCGCGCTTCGATTCGGGTGCCTATGAACGGTTCGAGCGGGTACGGAAACCCGTTTCGGACGCCGCTCCCACCTCCCCTCGCCGTGCGCTCCGCGCCGTATCGGGAGAGATTTGTTCCCGACCGCACCGCCGGGCGAGGAGGTGGTCGTGGTGGAGGTGCCGCCGGCCGCGGGGCCGCCGCTGTCGCAGGGGCTGACCTCGATGATGGACGCCGTGGGCGCCCTCTCGGGAGCGGTGTACCTGCTGTCGGAGGAGGAGCCCGTCCTGGAGATGGCGGTGATGGCGGGGCTGCCCCGCGCCTTCGCCGCGCCCTGGGAGCGGGTCGGGCTGAGCGCGCCCCTGCCGGTCGCCGAGGCAGTGCGCGACCGGCGGCTCGTGTGGGTCGCCGGCGAGGAGGAGATGGCCCGCCGCTTCCCGCGGATCGCGGTCGTCCTGCCGTACCCCTTCGCCCTCGCGGCCCTGCCGGTCGCGACGCCTTCGACGGTGTACGGCGCCGTCTTCGTGACCTGGCCGGGCGGGCGCTCCGCGGAGCTGTCCGAGGAGGAGCGGCGGCAGCTCACCGGCGGCTGCCGGCGGCTCGCGCTGCGGCTGGAGCGGGCGGACGCGGTCGGCGTGGAGCGGGACGTCGTCGAGGTGGGGACGGGTACGGCGCCGGAGGCCGCGCGGCTGGTGGCGCGGCTGCCGTACGGCCTGTGCTCGCTGGACCTGCACGGACGCGTCGACTTCGCGAACGCCGCCGCCGCGCGGCTGCTCGGCGTGCCGGTCGCCCGGCTGACGGGGACCCGGCTGTGGGCGTCGGTGCCGTGGCTGGACGACCCGGGGTACGAGGAGCGGTACCGGGCCGCGCTGATCGGCCAGATCCCGACGTCGTTCGTGGCGCTGAAGCCGCCGGCGGAGTGGCTGTCGTTCCGGCTGTACCCGGGGACGGACGGGCTGAGCGTACGGATCGGGCGGGCCCGCGCCGAGGCCGGGGCGCCGCGCGCGGAGTCCCCTCCGCTGGTCACGCTCTCGCAGGCGCTGAGCCTGTCGGGCGCGCTGACGGAGACGGTGAGCGTCGCCGACGTCGTACGCCTCGTCGCGCGGGAGATCGCGCCGGCCGTGGGGTGCCAGGCGCTCGCGCTGCTGGGGGCGCAGGCGGGTCGGCTGCACGTGCTGGGGCAGCACGGGTATCCGGACCCGGCGACCGTGGACCGCTGGGACGGCCTGCCGCTCACCGACCGCACACCCGGCACGCACGCGCTGACGACCGGCCTGCCCGCGTTCTTCGCCTCCCGGCGGCAGCTCGAACACCTCTACCCGGACCGGCACACGACCCCGGACGGCTTCGCGGCCTGGGCCTACCTGCCGCTGATCGCCTCCGGCCGCCCGGTCGGCGCGTGCGTCCTCGCGTACGCCGAGCCGCACGACTTCCCCACCCACGAGCGGGCCGTCCTCACGAGCCTCGCGGGGCTGATCGCGCAGGCCCTGGACCGGGCGCTGCTGTACGACGCGAAGAACCGGCTCGCGCACGGGCTCCAGGCCGCGCTGCTCCCCCACTCGCTGCCGGAGCTGCCGGGGCTGTGCGCGACCGCCCGCTATCTGCCGGCCACCCGGGGCATGGAGATCGGCGGCGACTTCTACGACCTGGTGCCCTCCAAGCCGTACGCGGCGGCCGTCATCGGGGACGTGCAGGGGCACAACGTGACGGCGGCGGGGCTGATGGGGCAGCTCAGGACGGCGATACGGGCGTACACGACCGTCGGGCAGGAGCCCGGGGAGGTGATGCGGGGGACCAACCGGCTGCTGCTGGACCTCGGGGTGGAGCTGTTCGCGAGCTGCCTGTATCTGCGGCTCGATCCGGCGCGGGGGCGGGTGGTGATGGCGCGGGCCGGGCATCCGCCGCCGTTGCTGCGCAGGGCGGACGGGCGGGTGCGGGTGCTGGATCTCGCCGGGGGGCCGCTGCTCGGGATCGACGCGGGGGCCTCGTATCCGACGACCGAGGTGGCGTTGGAGCCGGGGGCGGTGCTGGCGCTGTACACCGACGGGCTGGTGGAGATTCCGGGGGTGGACATCGAGGAGGGGGTGGCGGCGCTGGCGCGGCGGCTGGGCGAGCACGGGGGGAGGTCGCTGGAGGAGGTGGCGGACGCGCTGGTGGGGAGGTACGCGGCGGCGGAGGACCGGTTGGACGACGTGGCGTTGCTGTTGTTGCGCGCGGAGGAGATGTGACGAGTCCGGCCCTCCAGGGGGGGGAGGGCCGGACTCCGGGTCAGCTGTGGGTCAGTTGCTCTGGCCGCTGTGCTGGTTCTGCTTCTGGTTGTTGTTCTGGTTCTGGTTGTTGTCGACGCCCTGGTTGTTGTTCTGGTTGTTGTTCAGGCCGTCGCCGCCTTCGAGGCCACTGTTGTCGGCGCCGTTGCCGGCTTCCTGACCGGCGCCGTTACCGGCCTCCTGGCCCGCGCCGTTGTCGCCTGCGCCATTGCCCGCGTCCTGGCCGTTGCCCGCGTCCTGGCCGTTGCCGGCCTCCTGGCCCGCGCCGTTCCCGGCCTCGTCGCCCGCGCCGTTCCCGGCCTGGTCACCGGCACCGCCGCCCGCCTGGTCGCCGGTACCCGCGCCCGCGCCGTTCAGCGTCGCGCCCGTCGCCTGGAGGGCCGTCGTCACCGGCTGGAAGAACGTCTCGCCGCCGACCGTGCAGTCACCGCTGCCGCCGGAGGTCAGGCCGATCGCGCTGCCGTCCTGCGTGAAGAGGGAGCCGCCGCTGTCGCCGGGCTCGGCGCAGACGTTGGTCTGGATGAGGCCGGTGACGGTGCCCTCGGGGTAGTTGACGGTCGCGTCGAGGCCGACGACCTGGCCGTCGTTGAGGCCGGTGGTCGAGCCCATCCGGAAGACCTGCGTACCCACGGTCGCGTCGGCGGCCTGGAGGATCTGGACGTTCTGCCCGCCGCCGATGTTGACGTCGCTCGGCGCCTGCGTGGTGGCGTCGTCGTACTTCACGAGCGCGAAGTCGCCGTCGCCGGGGAAGGTCGCCTGGTCGACGGTGGCGATCGGCTGGCCGTTGGCCGCGTCGGCCCACTTCTCCTCGGCGACACCGCAGTGCCCGGCGGTGAGGAAGGCGGGCGAGCCGTCGCCGGCCGTGACGTTGAAGCCGGCCGAACAGCGGGCGTCGCCACCGAAGATGGCGTCACCGCCCGAGAGGAACGTCTTGAAGGTCCCGGCGGACTTCTTGACGGTGGCGACGTTCGAGCCGAGCGCGTTCACGGTCGATTCGAGCTGGTTCCACCGGGAGCCGGTGACCGTGGAGTCGGCGGTGACGAGAACCTTGTTCGTTCTGGGGTCGACGGCCCACGACGTGCCGGGGATGGTCGCCCGCGCCTTCAGCGTCTGCGCGGCCGACTCCAGCTTCGCCGAGCTGTTGGCGACCTCGCGGACCTTCGCGCCGGCCTTCTGCGCCTGCTCGACGGCGTTGTTCTGGTCGCCGGAGACGTTCACGACGTTGACGACCAGCTGGCTGGCGTCGGAGTCGTAGTACGAGCCGGCGAACGCGTCGCCGAGCATCTTCGAGAGCTGGGAGGCGAGGCCGGAGACGTCACCGGAGGACTTCAGCGTCTTCGGCGCAACGGAGGAGGCGTTCGTGTCACCGTCCTGCGAAGCGTTCGCGTTGGGCAGCAGGAGTGCCGCCGCGCCGAGCGCGGCCACACCGCCCACGGCTATCGCTGCCTTGCGCTTCGGGATTCGCTTGTGACTCAACTTCTTCGACCTCCTGAGGGGACGGGGTCTGTGCTGCCTCGTCGGCAGCTCCGTACAGCGGCGCCTTGGTTGGCCATGAGTACGCGGGCCTTCCGGAGGGCGTTCAAACCGGTTTCCCGTTTCTTTGCGAACGGCCGGGCGGCGACGGGTAATCGGCCAACCCCCCATATGCCGCTGACCGGCACCGAACCCGACAGAACCGGTCCGGGCAACTCGCCCACCAGAAGAGGAAGGACGCCCTCCCGTACGTCCGCGCCGGTCACGCCGGTTGTCTCAATACCGCCGGTCCTGGCGGGAACCCCCGGCACGCAACCCCAGAGTGACCGGTCGGTAGCTTTCCGCCGACAATTCGCGGGTGAATCCCCGGTGCGAGGAATCTGCACATCGATTGCTCACCGGAGTCACCTCGGGCGCGCTTCCTGCACAACTCGGCAAGGGCGTCGCAACGTTTGACGGAGGAGTGCCGGATTCGCCGCGACAGCGCACCACGCTCATCCGAGCGATCAAGTGCCTTCCTGTGAAGAACCCGGCGGCGCGCTGTGGACGGGCCTGCACGCTTCCGCACTCATCGGGCCTCAACTGCCCTCGGGTGACCGTCGGTTGATTGGAAGCCCGGGTGCGGGACTGCTTTGATCCAGTCGTCCCCCCGAGGGGGCCCGCTCCTCCGGCCTACGGAGGTCACCCCCTCAAGAACACCATCAGGAAGGGAAGTTCCATCATGGACTCCATCCAGACCGTTGAGATCTCCGACGCCGAGCTCGACAACGTCTCCGGCGGCCTGACCCTCAACGCGCTGGGCACCGTCACCAACCTGGTCGACGGCATCGTGCCGGTCTCCGGTGTTCTCAACACCGCCGTCAGCACGGTCGAGGGTGTCACCGGCCTGAGCGTGGCCCCGGTCACGAACCTGGTCGCCGGTCTCTGATCGACGCCTCACAGTCGCTGAGCTCCGGAGCCGTGACCCGGCTCCGGGGCTCTTCGCTGCTTTCCGCCCGCTGTTCGCCGCCCGTCCAGTGAAGGTCGTATGCAGTTCCGCCAACAGGCCCTGACCAAGCTCCAGTCGCCGGAGGATCTCGACCTGCCGGTGCGTTTCGCGCGTCCGCAGGGCTGGCTGGTGCTGGCGGTGACGGTCGTCGCGCTGGCCGCCGGGTCCGTGTGGGCGGTCACCGGCTCGGTCGCCTCCACGGTGAGCGCGCCCGCCGTCCTCACCCACGGCGAGGGCAGCTACATCCTCCAGAGCCCGGCGGCGGGGCAGGTCACCGCCGTCCTGGCGCGGGAGGGCCAACGGCTCGGCGCGAACGCTCCGTTGCTCCAGGTGCGGACGGCGCAGGGCGACGCGGTCGTCCGTACGGTCGCCGCCGGACGCGTCACCGCGCTCGCCGCGACGATCGGCCAGATCATCTCGACCGGCGCGAACGTCGCCGCGATCGAGAAGGTCGCGAAGGCCGGCGACCCGCTGTACGCGACCGTCTACGTCCCCGCGCAGAACGCGGCCACGATCCCCGAGAACGCCGCCGTCGACCTCACCGTCCAGACGGTCCCGACACAGCGGTACGGCGTACTGCGCGGCCACGTGAAGTCGGTGGACCGCGCGGCCCAGTCGGCGCAGCAGATCGCCGCGTTCCTCGGTGACCAGCAGCTCGGCGAGCAGTTCACGAGCAAGGGGCGGCCGGTGGCGGTGCTCGTGCAGCTCGACAGGTCCGCGCGGACGAAGAGCGGTTACCGCTGGTCGTCGGCCGAGGGGCCGCCGTACGGGCTCGACTCCATGACGCTGGCCAGCGGTTCGATCAAGCTGGCCGAACAGCGGCCCGTCGACTGGCTGTTGCCGTGAGCGCCGTGAAGACGGTCCGTACGCCGACCGTGCTCCAGATGGAGGCCGTCGAGTGCGGGGCCGCCTCCTTGTCGATGGTCCTCGCGCACCACGGCCGGCACGTCCCGCTGGAGGAGCTGCGCATCGCGTGCGGCGTCTCGCGGGACGGCTCGCGCGCGAGCAACCTGCTGAAGGCGGCCCGGAGTTACGGCTTCACCGCCAAGGGCATGCAGATGGACCTGGCGGCCCTGGAGGGTGTGCAGACCCCGGCGATCCTGTTCTGGGAGTTCAACCACTACGTCGTCTACGACGGCATCGGCCGCCGCTTCGGCCGCCGCGGCGTCTTCATCAACGACCCTGCCAAGGGGCGGCGGTTCGTCCCGATGGAAGACTTCGACGGCAGCTTCACCGGTGTCGTCCTGGTCCTGGAGCCCGGCGAGGAGTTCGAGCGGGGCGGGCGCAAGGCGGGTGTCCTCGGCGCGATGCCCGCACGCCTGCGCGGCACGGCGGGTACGCTCCCGGCGGCCGTCCTCGCGAGCCTCCTCCTCGTCCTGGTCGGCGCGGCGGTCCCGGCGCTGAGCCGCCAGTACATCGACATGTTCCTCATCGGCGGCCAGACCTCGCTGCTGGACGTCCTGTTCACGTCCATGGCGGCCTGCGTCCTGCTGACCGTCGCGCTGACCTGGCTCCAGCAGGCCAACCTCCACCACGGCCGCATCATCTCCTCGACCCTCTCCAGCGCCCGCTTCCTGCGCCACCTGCTGCGGCTGCCGGTGACGTTCTTCTCCCAGCGCAGCCCGGCCGACCTGGTGCAGCGCCTCCAGTCGAACGACGCGGTCGCCGAGACCCTGGCCCGCGACCTCGCCTCGGCGGGCGTGGACGCGGTGGTCGTCGTCCTGTACGCCGTGCTGCTCTACACGTACGACCCCCAACTCACCTTCGTGGGCGTGGGGGTGGCGCTGCTGAACATCGTCGCGATGCGGGTCGTGATCCGGCTGCGCGCGACGCGTACCGCCAAACTCCGCGCGGACAACGCCCGGTTGACCAACACGGCCTACACCGGGCTCCAGTTGATCGAGACGATGAAGGCGACCGGCGGCGAGGACGGCTACTTCCGCAAGTGGGCCGGGCAGCACGCGACGACCCTGGAGGAGCAGCAGCGGCTCGGCGTCCCGAGTGCCTGGCTCGGTGTGGTCGCGCCGACGCTCGCGACCCTCAACAGCGCGCTCATCCTGTGGATCGGCGGGATGCGCGCGATCGAGGGGCACATCTCGGTGGGTCTGCTGGTCGCCTTCCAGGCGCTGGTGGCCCGTTTCACGGCCCCGCTGACCCGCCTGAACGGCGTCGCGGGCCGTATCCAGGACTTCGCGGCGGACGTGGCCCGCCTGAAGGACGTGGAGAACTTCCGCGCCGACCCGCTGTACGACCGTCCCGGTGGCGCCGACTCGACGCGGCGGCTGCGCGGGCACGTCGAACTCCAGAACATCACCTTCGGGTACAGCCCTCTCGACAAGCCGCTGCTGTCCGGTTTCGACCTCACCGTGGGCCCGGGTCAGCAGGTCGCGCTGGTCGGCGGCTCGGGGAGCGGCAAGTCGACGGTGTCCCGCCTGATCTCCGGCCTCTACACCCCCTGGGAGGGCGTGATCCGCATCGACGGACAGCGCCTGGACGACATCCCGCGCGGCGCGCTCGCCGCGTCGGTGTCCTTCGTCGACCAGGAGGTGTTCCTCTTCGAGGGGTCGGTCCGCGACAACGTGGCGCTGTGGGACCCGTCGATCACGGACGAGGCGGTGACCGAGGCACTGCGGGACGCGGCGCTGTACGACGTGGTGACGCGCAGGCCGGGCGGCATCCAGAGCAAGGTCGAGCAGGACGGCCGGAACTTCTCCGGCGGCCAGCGTCAACGCCTGGAGATCGCGCGGGCGTTGGTGCGCAAGCCGAGCGTGCTGATCCTCGACGAGGTGACCAGCGCGCTCGACGCGGAGACCGAGCTGGTCGTCATGGACAACCTGCGGCGGCGCGGCTGCGCCTGCGTGGTGATCGCGCACCGGCTCAGCACGGTCCGCGACAGCGACGAGATCGTCGTCCTCCAGCACGGCACGATCGTGGAGCGCGGACGGCACGAGGAGCTGGTGGCGCGCGGCGGCGCGTACGCGGCGCTGGTGAGGGAGCGGTGACGGTGCGGGAAGGCGACCTGGTCCTGGGAGCGCTCGGGCAGTCGGGCACGCGGTTCGACTGCGCGGGCTCCGCGCGGCTCGACCTGGAGGGGCCGCAGGTGCTGTGGCTCGTCGCGTCGGGGGCGCTCGACCTGTTCGCGGTGGACGCGGGGCAGGAGGGGCACTGGCACCATCTCGGCCGCCTGGAGACGGGTTCGCTGCTGCTGGGTCCGGTGGCGGGGGCGCAGCACACGCTGGTGGCGCGGCCGGTGCGGGACTGTGTCGTCCACCGGATCAACCTGCGGGAGCTGTATCAGCCGGTTTCACAGGAGGTGTGGTCATATGACGAGTACGGCAATCCGCAGTACGCACCGCTGACGACCAGTCCGCTGGAGTACGCCCTCTCCCTGGGCGTCGGCCGCAGCCTCTCCATCCTCTTCCAGGCCCCCATGGGCGCGGCGGAGGTCACCGACGAGGACGTCTTCTGGATGCGGGTGCCGCCCGGCAGCGTCCAGTACGGCACCCTGTACGGCCAGGAGGCCGCCGCCGACCTGCTGATGGACCCGGCCGTCTGGCAGAGCATGGTCGACCAGCAGTACCGGCTCCTCACCACCCTCGACCGCTGGATCGAGCAGCTCGAACGCACCCACGAGACACGTGCCGCCGCCGGGATCAAGGCCGGTGAGGCGGTCCGCGTCCAGGCCGACCGGACGCTGCTGGCGTCCATCGGGAAGCCCTCGGCGTCCCGCCGTACGACGTCCGCCGACGCGGATGCCACGTTCGCCGCGTGCAAGCTGGCCGCCCAGGCCGCCGGGATCGCGCTGACCGAGCCGGCGCGGATGGGGGCCGTCAACGACCGGCTCGACCCCGTGGAACAGGTCGCCCTCGCCTCCCGTGTGCGCGTGCGCGCCATCCGGCTCGACGGGCGCTGGTGGCGGGACGACGTGGGCCCTCTCGTCGGGCACCGGGCGCTGTCCGGCTCGCCGGTCGCGCTGCTGTGGCGGCGTGGCGGGTACGTCGCCGTGCATCCCGGGACCGGGCGGGAGACGCCCGTCGAGAAGGCGAACGCGAGCGAGTTCGAGCCGCGCGCGGTGATGTTCTACCGGCCGCTGCCCGACCGGCCGATGGGTCCGCTGGGTCTGCTGCGGTTCAGCATGCGCGGGACCCGGGGCGACCTCTCGCTGCTCCTGCTGAGCGGGCTGGTGACCGTCGCGATCGGGGCGCTGGTGCCGATCGCGACCGGCAAGGTGCTCGGGGAGTTCGTGCCGCGCGCGCAGGAGGGGCTGATCGTCCAGGTGTGTCTGGCGGTGATGCTCAGCAGTGTCGTCGCCGCCGCGTTCATCCTGTTGCAGAACCTGACGATCCTGCGGCTCGAAGGACGGATCGAGTCGACGCTCCAACCCGCCGTGTGGGACCGGCTGCTCAGGCTGCCGACGAAGTTCTTCTCGGCCCGCTCCACCGGGGAACTCGCCAGCGCCGCCATGGGGATCAGTGCGATCCGGCGGCTCATGGCGGGGCTCGGGCCGTCCGTCGCGCAGTCGTTGACCGTCGGTGCGATGAACCTCGGGCTGCTGCTCTGGTACAGCGTGCCGATGGCGATGGCCGCGATCGGGATGCTCGTCGTCATCGGCGCCGTCTTCCTCGGGCTCGGGCTGTGGCAGGTGCGGTGGCAGCGGCGGCTCGTCGTCCTGTCCAACAAGCTGAACAACCAGGCGTTCCAGACGCTGCGGGGGCTGCCGAAGCTGCGCGTCGCCGCCGCCGAGAACTACGCGTACGCCGCCTGGGCGTCCGAGTTCGCCCGCAGCCGTGAGCTCCAGCACCGGCTCGGGCGGATCAAGAACCTCAACGCCGTGCTCGGCGCGGTGTATCTGCCGGTGTGCACGCTGGTGATGTTCATGCTGCTCGCGGGGCCCGCGCGCGGGAGCATGTCCGCGTCCGCCTTCCTCACCTTCAACACGTCGGTGACGATGCTGCTGACCTCGGTGACCTCGCTGACCGGGGCGTTCGTCTCCGCCGTGGCCGCGCTGCCGTTGTTCGAGGAGATCCGGCCCGTGCTGGAGGCGACGCCTGAGGTACGGGGCGCCGCGATCCGGCCGGGGCCGCTGACCGGGGCGATCGAGGCTCGCCGGCTGTCCTTCCGGTACTCCGACGACGGGCCGCTCGTCCTCGACGACGTGTCCTTCGAGGTGCGGCCCGGTGAGTTCGTCGCGGTCGTGGGGCCCAGCGGGTGCGGCAAGTCGACGCTGCTGCGGCTGCTGATCGGCTTCGACCGTCCGGTGTCCGGGAGTGTCCTGTACGACGGACAGGACCTCTCCGCGCTGGACCAGTCCGCCGTCCGGCGGCAGTGCGGGGTGGTCCTCCAGCACGCCCAGCCGTTCAGCGGGTCCCTCCTCGACGTCATCTGCGGGACCGAGTCGTACACGCCGGAGGAGGCGATGGCCGCCGCCGAACTCGCCGGGCTCGCGG
This sequence comes from Streptomyces saintjeani, assembly GCF_055409605.1. NCBI lineage: Bacteria > Bacillati > Actinomycetota > Actinomycetes > Kitasatosporales > Streptomycetaceae > Streptomyces > Streptomyces saintjeani. The sequence continues at coordinate 824,015 of NZ_CP189624.1, forward strand.
ACGACATCAAGCGGATGCCGATGGGGCTGCACACGATCGTCTCCGGCGCCGGGGCCATCTCCGGGGGACAGCGGCAACGCCTGATGATCGCCCAGGCCCTGATCCGCCGGCCCCGCATCCTCTTCTTCGACGAGGCGACCAGTGCGCTGGACAACGAGACGCAGCGGGTGGTCATCGAGTCGACGCGGAAGCTGAACGCTACGCGGGTGGTGATCGCGCATCGGCTGTCGACCGTGATGGACGCGGATCGGGTGGTGGTGATGGAGAACGGGAAGATCGCTCAGCAGGGGGCGCCGGGGGAGTTGTTGGCGGATGTCGGGGGGCGGTTGCATGAGCTGGTGCGGAGGCAGTTGGCGTAGGGGGAGTTGAGGGGTTGGGGGCGTTGGCTGTGCTGGTGGCCGGTATGGCTTACGGGCGGGGACAGTTGGCGGGGCGTAGAGGGCGGTGTGTCGAGGGGGCGTGTCGAGAGGCGGTACTGAGCGCTCGCCGTGGCCTCGGTCGTGCGTGAGTTCCTCGGCGCCGCGAGCCCCCTGATCTGAGCGACCCTCACCGTTCCCGCACCCCGCGCCGTCCCGAACCCCTCCGCCTGTCCACCCCCACCTGCGTGAAACCCCCCACGGCCTGAATGGGTGTTGGCCCCCATGGTCGATCGCGCCATGCCCCGGGCACGATGGCCCGGTAGGGCAACGGGGGCCCCGCCATTGCGCGTTGCCCCCGTTCAGGGCGTTTCCCGGAGAGGTGGGAACGGTGGGGGGACCGGGTTCGTGATCGGTGTCCTGGTGGTCGAGGACATGGAGGTCGTACGCGCCGGCCTGGTCGCGCTGCTCGACGGGGAACTCGGCATCGAGGTGCTGGCCCAGGCGGGCGACGAGGCGCAGGCGCTCGGCGTCATCGAGTCCGCCGTACCGGACGTCGCGCTGCTCGACATCGACGGCCCCGGCATGGACGGGCTCGCGCTGGCCAAGGAGTTCGCGTCGCGGGCACCGGCCTGCCGGACGATCGCGCTGACGTCGTTGGACCGCCCCGGACGCCTCCGCCAGGCCCTCGAAGCGGGGGCCTCCGGCTACGTCCTGAAAAGCGTCTCCGGGCGTCAACTGGCCCGCGCCGTCCGCAAGGTGGCGACGGGAGTCCGCGCGATCGAACCACGCCGGCTGGCGAACACGCCGTGGGAGTGCACGCCGCTGACGCTCCGGGAGGCGGAGGCGCTACGCCTGGCGGCGGGCGGAGCGACGGCGCAGGAGATCGCCGGGAACCTCTGCTTGGGCGTAGGCACGATCCGCAACCGCCTCTCGGCGACGGTCGGCAAGCTGAACGCACGGGGGTTGGTGGACGCGATCCGCATCGCGGAGCGGCAGGGATGGATCTAGGGCGTGCCGCGTCAGGCACCACGCGGGCGGGATCCGGCGGGACGGTGAAGGGCGTTGGCCGGCTGGGGGTTCAGACCGGCGAAGCACATCGGCCGACCCCGCGCTCACGCCCACCGTCGCCATCGCCCCCTCACCCGCCAGGAGACGCCATGCCCTGACCACCCCCGCACACGCACCCCCACTCCCACCACGACCCCAGGGAAGACGATGCCCAAGACCGGGCCCGCGCCTCGCGGCAGACCGCTCCTCACAGACTTCCTGCTGGTGGGAGCACCACTGGCCGCGCTCTACGTCCTCGTCCCCAACCCCTGGGTACGCGTGGGAATCGTCCCCCTGGCAGTCGCGGCAGGCGCGGCCCTGAGCAACGCGAGCGCGCCGAAGCCGGACCGCCCGGCACCTTCCGGCACGTTCTACGAGTTCGACGCGGAGAGCCTCGCGGAATGGTGCGACTCCGCCCAACTCCGAGCCGCCGCCCCGCACGTCCGGTACCTGCTGGTACTCCGGACGACGAAACAGGGCACCGTGAAATGCCTCCTCCTCATCGAGTCCGACACCAACGCGGCCCTGCTGGAGTTCGCGGCTCCCACCCGGGCCGTCGTCGCGCTGCGAAAGGCCGGGGAGGAAGCGCAGCAGGACCTGATGCACCGCTTCGCCCGGGCCCGCCTCCTCCCCTCGTCCCTGGAGTGACCCTGCCCGGCCCCCCGCTCCCCCGACTGAGACATCCCGCACAGAGAACCGGTGAAGATCTCACTTTTTCGGCCACCCTCCGACTGTTCGAATGAGGCGCCCATTTCCCCAACTCCAAGAGGACCACATGGAGATGAGACACGAACCGCCCTCGCACGAGGGCGCGACCCTGGCCCTGCACCGGCACAGACGGAGCCTGTCCTCGGTCGCCCTCGCGGCGGCGATGCTGCTGGCGATGGATGCCGCGCTGATCGCCGGAGACTCGGGAACCGCCGTGGCGTCGGTGCTGTCGGAGCGGAGGATCGACAGCACCGACGCCACGGAGGAGGCCGCGAAGGGGACCACGACGGCCGCCGACATCCCGTCGGCCAGGGTCACCGCCCGCCTCGCGGGCCACCGCGTCGAAGCGCTGAGCGAGCGCACCGAGACCTCGACCACCTGGGCGAACGAGGACGGCAGCCTCACCACAGAACTCGCCGCGGGCCCCGTGCGGTTCGAGCGCGACGGCCAGTGGACGGACGTGGACGTCACCCTGCGCGAGTCCGGCACCGGCGTGGAGCCGATCGCCCATCCGGAGGGGCTGAAGCTCGCCGGGGAGAGCGGCGTTCCGGCGAAGTCGCTGGAGGAGGCCCAGGATTCCCCGGCGACCGACCTCGTCACCCTCGGCGAGGGCGACGAACAGCTCACCCTCCAGTGGAAGGGCGGCCTGCCGGAACCCCACCTGGACGGCACGCGCGCGGAGTACGCGAACGCGGTCCCCGGCGCGGATGTGGTCGTCGAGGCGACCCGTACCGGTTTCGAACAGTTCGTGGAGCTCAAGCGCCGCCCCGAATCCGGCGACTTCTCGTACACCCTCCCCCTCAAGGCCAAGGGCCTCACCGCGAAGCAACTCGCGGACGGCAGCGTGGAGTTCACCGACACCAAGAACAGCAAGCGCGCGGTGATGCCGGCCCCGGTGATGTGGGACGCGTCGACGGACAAGGTCTCCGGCGAGCACACCAACAGATCACCGGTCGGCCTGAAGGTCGTCCAGAAGGGCTCGTCGATCGACCTGATCGTCACCCCGGACCCGGAGTTCCTCACGAACCCGGCCACGACGTACCCCGTCACGATCGACCCCTCCACCTCCTCCCTCTCCAACGTCTTCGACACGTACGTCCAGCAGGGCGAGACCGTCGACTGGTCGGCGGACACGGAACTGGACTGGGGCAACCCGGGCACCACGAACGCGGACGGCACTCCCCGCCTGGCCCGCACCTACATGACGTGGAACACGGCGCCGATCCAGAACGCCCTGGTCCTGGACGCGAAACTGTCGCTGTGGAACTTCCACTCCGGCAACACGAGCGGCTGCGGCCTGCACCAGTGGGACGTCTGGTCCTCCCCCGCCGCCTCGACGTCGAGCCGCTGGACCAACCGCCCGACGATGACGGCGAAGAAGGCGTCCTCCACCGAGACCCGGGGCAACTCCGCCTGCACCGCCCAGCCGGACGGCTGGATCAACGCCGACGTCACCACCCTGGCCCAGGAGTGGGCGTCGGCGAGCGCGACCCGTGGCCACCTCGGCATCCAGGCGGCGAACGAGTCGACGGTCGGCGGCTGGAAGCGCGTCAACTCCGCGAACGCCGCCTCGAACCCGCCGAAGCTCACGGTCACCTACAACTACCGCCCCCGCACCGGCACGAAGCAGGAAGCCGGCCCTCCCTACTTCTCGTACTCCGGCGCGTACGTCGTCAACACCACGACCCCCACCCTGCGGGACACGTTCGTGGACGCCGACGGCGACAAGGTCAACGGCACCTTCCAGATCTTCGACAGCACCACCGACGCCCAGGTCGGCACTGTTCTCGTGTCAAAGTACGTTCCCTCGGGCCAGGTGGCCTCGGTGACCGTTCCCTCTGGTGTGCTGACGAACGGCAAGACGTACAAGTTCCGCACCAGCCCCTACGACGGAACGCACTACAACACCGGCTGGTCGGCGTGGAAGACGTTCACCGTCGACACCACACCCCCCACCGCACCGACGAAGATCACCTCGACGGATTATCCGACCGGGCAGTGGGTCAAGGGCTCCGGCCAGGCCGGCACCTTCACGGTCACCCCGCCCTCCGGCACCGACCACAACTGGCTCGAATGGACGCTGGACGGCGTGACCTGGACGAAGGTCGCCACCAGCGGGGCCAGTGCGGCGAAGGCCATCCCGATCGCCCCGCCGAAGAACGGCACCCACACCCTCCAGGTCCGCGCGGTCGACAAGGCCGACAACAAGTCCGACGCGATCGAGTACACCTTCCACGCCGGGCCGGGCGGCTTCGTCCAGCCGTCCGAGGGTGAACGCACCGCGCGCAGGCTCCCGTTGGTGGCCGAGGCCGACGCCTCGAAGTACACGAGCGTCTCCTTCTCCTGGCGCCGCTCCGAGGCCGACAGCTGGACCCGGATCTCCCCGGCCCACGTCACCTCCGCCGGCACCCCCCTCACCGCCTGGCCCGTTCCCCTGACGAACGGCAAGAACGCCCCCCTCGTCTGGAACACCACCGACACCGTCGACCCCGACGGCACGATCCAGCTCAAGGCCGACTTCACCGGCACCGCGACCGGCAGCACCGAACCTCTCGGCATCGTCGTCGACCGCAACGCGGACGGCGCCGCCACCAGCGAGATCGGCCCCGGCACCGTCAACCTCCTGACCGGCGACTTCACCCTCAACGCCTCCGACGTCTCCGCGTTCGACCTGACGGTCTCGCGCACGGCGTCCTCCCGGGTCCCGGAGAAGGCCGCCACGCAGGAGGGCCAGGCCCCGATCTTCGGCAAGGAGTGGGTGGCGGGCACGGCGGCCGACCTGACCGACTCCGACTTCAGCCACGTCCGCCGCATCTCCGACACCGCCGTAGCCGTCGTGGACGCGGACGGCGAGGAGACCCACTTCACCGCCAACGCCGCGAAGACCGGCTGGCTCCCGGAACCCGGCTCGGAAGACCTCACCCTCACCGGCACCGTGACGTCGAGCTTCACCCTCACCGACACCGAGGGCACGGTCACGCAGTTCACGAAGCCCGACAGCGCGGCCACGACCTGGCAGGTGTCGTCCACCCTCCTGGACGGCCTGGCCAACTCGACCACCACGGTCGTCTCCGAGACGATCACGGTCGGCGACAAGAAGCTCGCCCGCCCCAAGCGCGTGATCGCCCCCACCTCGGCGGCAACCACAGCGGCGTGCACGGCGACCCCGTCCACGAAGGGCTGCCGCGCCCTGGAGTTCGTCTACGCGACGACCACCACCGCCACCTCCACGGCCTACGGCGACATCGCGAACCAGGTGAAGGAGATCCGCCTCTGGTCCACCGAGCCCGGCGCGTCGGCGGCCACTTCCAAGTCCGTCCAGATGTACCTCTACGACGGCGACGCCCGCCTGCGCCAGGCATGGCACCCCCAGATCACCCCGTCCCTGATGACCGAGTACACCTACGACAGCGCGGGCCGCGTCACCCGCTACACCCCGCCCGGTGAACTCCCCTGGACCCTCGCCTACGGCAAGGCCGGGAACTCCGCCACCGCAGGCGACGGCATGCTCCTGAAGGCGTCCCGCCCGGGCCTGAAGCAGGGCACGGCGGCGACGGAGGAGGGCACGGCGGCGACCACGCTCGTCTACGACGTCCCCCTCAACGGCCCGCACAGGATGACCGCGACCGACGTGAGGACCTGGGGTCAGCTGGATGCCCCCACCGACGCCACGGCCGTGTTCCCGGCGGACAGCGTCCCGTCGTCGAACTCCGGCAGCACCCTCACCGCAACCGCCTACGCCCGCGCGGAGGTCCACTACCTGGGCGTCTCCGGCCGCGAGGTCAACACCGCCACCCCCGGCGGCCACATCACGACCACCGAGTACGACCGGTTCGGCAACACGGTCCGCGAACTCTCGGCGGCCAACCGCGCGGTGGCCCTCGGCACCACCACCGCCGACAGGACGGCGCAGGCGGACTTGGGTATCGCCCAGCTCACCAGCCCTGAACGCGCCGACCTGCTGGCCACGAAGTCGCTCTACAACGACACCGGCATCAGGGAGCTGGAGGAGTTCGGCCCCCTGCGCCGCATCGACCTCACCGCCGACCTCAAGTCGGGCACGACCACCCTGGTCCCGTCCGGCACCTCGGTGACGGCCCGCTCCTGGACGGTGAACGAGTACGACGCGGGCCGCCCGACCGACGGCACCGCCAAGGTCAAGGACCAGGTCACCAGGGTCACCACCGGGGCCCAGGTCCGTGAACACCCCACCGTCCAGGGCGAACCGCGCGCCACCCAGACCGTCTACGACTGGGTGAAGGGCCTGCCCACCAAGACCGTCAAGGACCCGTCGGGCCTGGCGATCACCGACACCACGGAGTACGACGCCCAGGGCCGCACGGTCAAGCAGCTCCTGCCCGGCGCGTCGGGCACGGACGCGGGCACCCGCATCACCACGTACTGGTCCGCCACCGGCACGGGCACGTGTGCCGGCCGTCCCGAGTGGGCCGACCTCCTCTGCCAGACCTCGGCGGGCGGCGCGATCACCGGCGGCGGCACCGCCCCCACCGGGGTACCCACGACCACCACCGAGTACGACTGGTGGGGCAACGCGGCCAAGGTCACCGAGACCGCGAACGGCGTCACCCGCACCACCACCACGACCCACGACAACGCGGGCCGCCCCGCCAGGACCACGGTCACGGGTGGTGTGGGCCAGCCGGTCCCGGAGACCACGACCGAGTACGACCCGGCGACCGGCCGCGCCGTCAGGACGGTCTCCCCGACCGGCGGCACGATCACCAAGACGTACGACAGGCTGGGCCGCCAGACCGGCTACACGGACGCCGACGGCGGCACGACCACCACCGAGTACGACCTCCTCAACCGCCCCGTCAAGGTCACCGACAACGCCCCCTCGACCGTGACGTACACCTACGACACGGCAGTCGAGCCTCGTGGCCTGGCCACCAGCACGACGGACTCGATCGCGGGCACCTTCCGCGCCACCTACGACGCGGACGGCTCCGTAGCGACGGAGAAACTCCCCGGCGGCTACACCCTCACCACCACCGAGGACACCACCGGCACCACCCTCGACCGCACCTACACCCGCGACAGCGACGCCGCCATCGTCTACTCCGACACCGTCACCCAGTCCGTCCACGGCCAGGTCACCGGCCACACCGGCTGGTCCGACCAGACCCACCGCTACGACACCGTAGGCCGCCTCACCACTGTCGAAGACACCACCGAAACCATCTGCACCCGCCGCACCTACACCTTCGACAACCGCACCAACCGCACATCCCTCACCACCGCGACCGGTACAGCGGGCAGCGACTGCCCGACCAGCGGAGGAACCACCACCAGCCACACCTACGACAGCTACGACCGACTCGTCGACACCGGCTACGTGTACGACACGTTCGGCCGCACCACCACCCTCCCGGGCAGCACCATCGGCTACTACGCCAACGATCTCGCGTACCAGCAGACCGCGAACGGCAAACGCCAGACCTGGCAGCTCGACGCCGGACACCGCTACCGCTCCTGGACCGTCGAGACCGGCAGCGGCACCACCTGGCCCCAGACCGAGTCCAAGCTCAACCACTACGACAGCGACGGCGACAACCCCCGCTGGACCGTCGAGAACACGGCCACCGGAACCCTGACCCGCAACGTCGACTCCGCCTCCGGAGACCTCGCCGCCACCACCACGAAAACCGGCGACACGGTCCTTCACCTCACGACCATCCACGGCGACGTCGCTCTTCAGCTCCCGCTGGATACCAGCAGGGCCCCTGTCGCTCTGGACGCCGACGAGTACGGGAATCCGCGCGCGGGCCAGACCCCCACCCGCTACGGCTGGCTCGGCGCCAGACAGCGCTCCGCCGAAACCCTCACCGGCCTCACCCTCATGGGCGTCCGCCTCTACAACCCCACCACCGGCCGCTTCCTCTCCACCGACCCCGTCCACGGCGGCAACCTCAACGCCTACGAATACGCCCACGCCGACCCCCTGAACCGCTTCGACCTCGACGGCCGTTGGAGCTGGGCCAAGAAGCAGTGGCGGCGTTTCACCAACAAGGCGACCCGTATCGGCCGCAACCCCAACTGGCGGTCGGTCTACTGGTCGGGGAAGTTCGCGATCGGTACGGCCGCGATGGTCGCGCCGTTCGGCCGGGCCAAGACCGTGCGGAACGTGTGGCGGGCGGTGCGCTCGCCGTGGAAGACGGTCCGGCGGTGCGGTGGTTCGGCGAGCAAGTTCGTCCACTGCGCGGGCGCGGGCTGGGGTGCTCAGACCGCGCTGAACGACTACAGGAACTGGAACAGGAACCGTCGTTTCCGTAATGACTGGAACGACGCCCTGACCAACGCGGGCCGTAGATCGGTCTGTAGGAAGTACACCGGGAAGAACAGTTGCCGGTGATCGACAAGAAGAAAGCGCCATGAGCGACTACAAGTTGACGTTCCTCCTCTTCTTCGTCCCCTTCATGCTGGTCAGCGGGGTGAAGAACCTTCAGGAGCCGGGCTGGTCCGTGCTGTGGGGCGTCGCCGAGGTCGCCCTCGGTATCGCCATCGTGATCGGTTCGGTGAAGGAGATCAGGGACAACCGCAGGCGATGAGCGACGCGGTGACGCGCTACCGGAACCGTCCCCTGTTCATCACGTCCGTCGTGATGGTCGCGGGGACGGTTCTCGTGAACCCGTTCGTCGTCTACGAGGCGCCGCTGTCGGGCGTACGCCTGAGCGCCGGGGCGCCGGTACGGCCCGCCGGGCTCTGCGGCACGCGGTGCGTCAGGCGGAAGGGACCGGGGAGTTGACCCGCAAGGGTGAACCCCGGGAACCGGCGGCGGCCCCACCCCGCCTTTCCGGTCCCCGGGGTCCTAGGAGTCACAGGCTCTCCCGTGTCCAGGACTCGCACTCCCCAGTAACGAGCCTCTCGTGGCGTCCACAGGGACCCCGCGACTCCGGTCTGTACGGCAGCGGTCAGAAAGCGAACACGCTGCCGGCGCCCGCGTTCTTGACGCACTCATTGGCGAACGTCCGCTCATAGGCGACGCGTTTGCCCTGCCAGACGCCGTCGACGGTCACGACGACCGGGTCGTACTGCTTGGTGCAGGGCCCGCTCGCCCGCATCGCGAGCGCCTCGAAGTCGCCGCCGACGGCGCGGAGTTCGGCGCAGGCGAGGGCGGCGGCCGGGTGGGTCCCGGAGGCGGTGGGCGCGCAGTTCAGGGTGACGGCGCGGGCCGGCGTCGTACCGGCCGCCCGTTCGCCGTGCCCGACGGTCAGCACGAGGGCCGACGGCGCGTACAGGGATGCCGGGCCTGCGGACGGGGCTGCGGATGCGGACCCGGTGAGGGGCCCGCACACGGCGACGGCCGCGAGGCCGCCGATCACTGCCCAGCGCGCGGTGTTCTGCATTGTGTGCTTCCTTCCGCTCGGTTGGAGTCTGTGCCGCCGGTCACCGGGTGGGTGCCGTGCGGCGGACGCCACTCTGCCGGGTCCGGCGCCGGACTTCACATCGACACCACAGGTTTCAGTAACCTTGCGTATTCAATCAGTGGCGTGAAGCGACAGGATTCGAACGCGAGAACGCCGCAGGCAAGCGCTTCATGATCCGCTTCCCGGCCCGGATGGCCGGTTTTCGTACGGTCGGCAATCGACCTGAAACATTCCCCTGACACTCTCCGGCCCGAGCAATGGTCGAACCATCTACTTCGCCGGTGAATTATGGACGAATCAACCTCTGGCAGGCGCCCGCGCGCGAGCCGTACGGTCAGCGCACCCCCCAGAACAAGCCTCCGTCGCCGCCTCGTTGGAGTCCTCATGACGTCCCAGCACCCCCCGTCCCTGACCGAGGTAGAGCCGTACGGCGTGGAGCGCATCCCCGACGCCGACCGCACCGCGCGCCCGCTGGACCTGTTCCGGCTGGCGTTCGGCGGTGCCAACACGTTCTCCACATGCGTGCTGGGCGCGTTCCCGATCCTGTTCGGCCTCTCCTTCTGGCAGGGCCTCGCGGCGACGCTCCTGGGGGTCGTCGTCGGCGCCCTGATCCTGTGCCCGATGGCCGTGTTCGGCCCGGTCAACGGCACGAACAACGCGGTCTCCTCCTCCGCGCACCTGGGCGTGCACGGCAGGATCGTCGGCTCGTTCCTCTCGCTGCTGACGGCCGTCGCGTTCTTCTCGATCTCCGTGTGGAGCAGCGGCGACGCGCTCGTGGGCGGCGCGCACCGCCTGCTGGACCTCCCGCGCGGGGACGCGTCGTACGCCGTCGCGTACGCGCTGTTCGCCGGTCTGGTGCTCACCGTGTGCGTGTACGGCTTCCGGTTCATGCTGTTCGTCAACAAGGTCGCCGTGCCGACCGCGACGGTCCTGTTCCTGGTCGGCGTGTTCGCGTTCGCCGGTGACTTCGACCCCTCGTACGCGGGCGCGTTCTCGTCGACGTCGGACGCGGCGTTCTGGCCCGCGTTCATCGGCGCGGCGCTGATCGTGCTGTCGAACCCGGTGTCGTTCGGGGCGTTCCTCGGGGACTGGTCGCGGTACATCCCGGCGGACACCCCCCGCGGCCGGGTGGTGGGAGCGGCGTTCCTGTCGCAGCTCGCGACGCTCCTGCCGTTCGTGTTCGGCCTCGGGACGGCGAGCATCATCGCCGCGCAGGCGCCCGCGTACGTCGACCCGGCGGCCCCGGACTTCGTCGGCGGCCTGCTGGCGATCTCGCCGGGCTGGTTCTTCCTGCCGGTGTGCCTGCTCGCGCTGATCGGCGGCATGGCGACGGGTACGACGGCCCTGTACGGCACCGGCCTGGACTTCTCGTCGGTGTTCCCGCGCCTGAGCCGGGTGCAAGCCACGTTGCTGGTCGGCGGGTTGGCGGTCGCGTTCATCTTCGTGGGCCGGTTCGCGCTGGACGTCGTGCAGTCGATCTCGACGTTCGCGACGATGATCGTGACGTGCACGACGCCGTGGATGGTCGTGCTGATGCTGGGCTTCTGGACGCGGCGCGGCTGGTACGACGCGGACGCCCTCCAGGTCTTCAACCGGCGTCAGCGCGGCGGGCGTTACTGGTTCGCGCACGGCTGGAACTGGCGCGGGATGACCGCGTGGTGGGTGGCGGCGCTGGTCGGTGTGCTGTTCACGAACATCCCCGGCCAGTTCGTCGGCCCGCTCGGTGGTCTGGCGAACGGCGTCGACATCAGCCTGCCGCTGTCGCTGGTCGTCGCGGCGGTGCTGTTCCTGTCGCTGCTGCGGATCTTCCCCGAGCCCCGGGCGGCGTACGGGCCTGCGGGCGCGCGGTTCGCGAAGACCGTGGACGTACCCGTGCCGGCGATCACCGGGAGCGGTGTTCTGCCTGGTCAGGACGGATTGTCAGAGCCGTCGGCTACCTTGCGGACATGACCGGATTCGTGTTGGTGGCAGGAGCTTGGCTCGGGGCGTGGGCGTGGGACGAGGTGGCGGCGGAGCTGCCGTCGGCCCATCCGCTCACGCTGTCGGGGCTCGCGGAGAAGCGGGATCTGCCGGCGGGGCAGCAGACGCATGTGCGGGACATCGTCGAGGAGGTCGAGCGGCTCGACCTGCGGGACGTGGTGCTGGTGGGGCACAGCTACTCGGGCGTCCCGGTGGGGCAGGCCGCCGAGCGGATCGGGGAGCGGCTGCGGCGGGTGGTGTTCGTCGACGCGAACGTGCCGGTGGACGGGAAGGGGGACCTGGACGGCTGGGACAGCGACTGGGTGCGGGAGGCGCTCGCGGCGCACGGCGGGGTCTGGCCGCCGCCGCCCGTCGAGCAGTTCGTGGAACTGGGCCTGACGCCCGGGCAGGCGGCCCGGATCGTCGCGGGCGCGACCCCGCACCCGGGCGCGACCCTCACCGAGCCGGCCGCCCTCACCGGCGCGCTGCCCGACCTCCCGGCGACGTACATCAAGTGCCTGCTCGACGGCGAGGAACCGCTCCCGGCGGTCACGGAGTTGCTCAAGAATCCGTCCTGGGACCTGGTCCGTATGGACAGCGGGCACTGGCCGATGTTCTCTCAGCCTCGTGAACTCGCCCGCGTCCTGCGGGAGATCGCGGAGTAAGACCGACCGGCAAATGGAGCGACATGGGACAGCACGCGGCGGACTTCCAGTACGAGATCTACCTCGACGGCCTGACGGGCGCGGTGCCCCGGCTGCCCACGGATCTCACGGCGCTGGAGGAGATGGCCGGGCGGCGCCTCGGCCCCGGGCCCGTCGGGTACGTCGCGGGGAGCGCCGGGGACGGCAGTACCGCGCGGGCGAACCGGGCGGCCCTGGAGCGGCGCCGGATCGTGCCGCGCATGCTGCGGGACGTCGCCGAGCGGGACCTGTCCGTCGAGGTGCTGGGGCGTACGCTGCGCGCGCCGCTGGCGCTGGCTCCGATCGGGGTGCTGTCGATCCTGCACCCCGGCGCGGAACCGGCGGCGGCGCGGGCCGCTGCCGCGCAGGGCGTGCCGTACGTGCTGTCGTCGGCGTCCAGCACGCCCCTGGAGGATGTCGCCTCGGCGATGGGGGACGCCGAGCGGTGGTTCCAGCTGTACTGGTCCAAGGACCGCGAGGTGACCCGGAGTTTCCTCGGGCGGGCGCGGGCCGCCGGGTTCTCCGTCCTCGTCGTCACGCTGGACACGCCGCTGCTCGCGTGGCGCCCGCGCGATCTGGACCAGGCGTATCTGCCGTTCCTGCACGGGGTGGGCACGGCCAACTACTTCACCGACCCGGCGTTCCTGGCGGGCCTCGCGAAGTCGCCGCGGGAGGACCTGAACTCGGCGGTCCTCCGCTTCGTGAGCCTCTTCTCCGACCCCGGCAAGACCTGGCCCGACCTCGCGTTCCTCCGCGAGAACTGGCCCGGCCCGATCGTCCTCAAGGGCATCCTCCACCCCGACGACGCCCGCCTCGCCGCCGACGCCGGGATGGACGGGGTGGTGGTCTCCAACCACGGCGGACGACAGGTCGCCGGTTCCATCGCGGCTGCGGACGCGCTGCCCCGGGTCGCCGAGGCGGTCGGGGACCGGCTGACGGTGCTGTTCGACAGCGGGGTGCGGACAGGGGCGGACGTGTTCAAGGCGCTCGCCCTCGGGGCGCGGGCGGTGCTGCTGGGGCGGCCGTACGCGTACGGTCTGGGGCTCGACGGACAGCCCGGGGTCGAGCACGTGATCCGGTGCCTGCTGGCGGAGTTCGACCTCACGTTGGCGCTGTCGGGGCACGCGGGGGTGGCGACGGTCGGGGCGGACGCTCTGGCGGAGGCGCCGGTGTGACGGGGCTCCGCGCCGTGCGGTGGTGTGGGCGGCTCGGGTGGATGCCTCGGTGTGGAGGGCTGTCCGAGCCGCCCGGCAGCCGGTGTTCGGCCTCAGGCCTGCTGTGGTGACGGGCCGGTCGAGCCGTTCACCGAGAACGAGCTCGGTGTCGGGCGGGGGGCGTCCGTCAGCCAGCGCTGGGACGGTGAGCCGTCGCGGACCTTGACGGCTACGTTCGCGCCGGGGTCGTCGCCCACGGCCGCCAGCGGGAGGCGTTCGTCCCAGCGGGGCAGCAACTCGCCCTGGACGGTGAGGTCGTAGCGGACGTCGTCGGCGCGGGGGCTGTCCGCGTCCGCGCAGGTGTTGGCGATGACGACCCCGGCGTCCGCGTGCGAGTCCACGCACAGGGCGGGCTCGGCGACGCTGCGCAGGAGGCCGTCGTCCTCGTACGACCACTGCTGGGCCCAGTTGGAGGAGCACACCTCCAGCACGAGGGCGATACCGGCACGGGCGCCGACCGGGACCTCCAGGCACAGATCGGCGTCGGCGTTGCGCAGCCGCGTCTGCTGGGGCCCGCCGGACATGCCGACGCTGCCCTGCGTGCCCTGCGTGGGCGTGGGCGACAGGGAGTCGCCGCCGGGCAGGGTGCCCCCACCGCTGACGCTGGTGGACGAGGCCGGGTCGGACCCCTCGTCGGACCACATCCCGGCGGCGAGGAACGTCGTCAGCACCCCGGCGGAAGCGATCCCGACCCCGGCGATGAGCGCCCGGGGCGACCGCTTCCCGACCCGCCGCACGGCACGCCGGGTCCCCTGCGCCCCCCGAACCCCGCGCACCCGAGCCCGCCCGGCGGCCCGCCGGGACCGGGGCCGCCCGTCGGTCTCACCGTCGGGGTCAGCGAAGGACGGCGCCTCACCCCCGTACGCGAAGGCGGCTCCCGGACGACCGGTCCCGGCGCTGGACGCGTGGACCCCGACCCCGTCGAACTCGCCGTCGGCGCCAGGGAACCCCGCCTCGGAACTCCGCCGCGAGCCCAGTCCGGCCGCACCGCTCGGCATCCCCCCACCGAACTCGGAAAACACCCGCCCGCCCTCGCCCGGCATCACCCCGCCGGGACCACCCAACGCCTGGCCGCCCCCGGCCGACACCGCACCGTCAGAACCGGCGAACGCCTGGCCGCCCTCGCCCAGCACCACACCACCGGGACCACCCAACGCCTGGCCACCCCCGCCCGACGCCACACCATCGGGATCGGGAAACGCCCCTTCGCCCCCACCCGGCACCGCCTCCGGCCCGGCCCCGACGTCGCCCCGCCCGCGCCGTCCCGGACGCCCGGCGCGCCGTGCTCCGCCACCGAACACCCCCACGCCCTGCGCGCCGCCCGGCGGAATGTCCCCGGGAAGCGCCTCGGCGGCTCCCTGCGTGTCACTCCCCCGCGCGCCGAACGCCCGTCCCCCGCCGGCCCCGTCCCGCCGCGAGGGCGACGGTATCCGGTCGAGCAGCTTGCGCCCCGCGCCCCGTTTGACCGCCCCCCGCACCCGAACCGGCTCCTCGCGCCCCCGGTCCGGCCGGGAGTCGTGGTACCGCCGGGCCCCCCACCCCAGCACGGCCTCCGCGAGCATGAGCCCCACCCACCCGACGCCCTGGGCGAGTTGCTCGGCGGCGGCGCGGCAGTAGCGGCACGCGTCGAGGTGCCGGCGGACGTCGGGAAGGAGGTCGCCCCCGCGCCGCAGCGGCACCTCCAGGAGCCGGTTGTAGAAGCGGCACTCCTTGCTCGGCGCCAGCTCCCGGTGCGCGCGGACGATCCCCTCGCGGAGCTTGTCGCGGGCACCCTCCAGCGCGGCGGCAGCCATGGACGTGTCGACGCCGAGCAGCGCGGCGGGCACGCTGACCGGCTCGCCCTCGACCTCGACGTGCCACAGGAGGCACCGTTCGGTCGCCGGAAGCGCGTGATAGGCGTACTCCGAGAGGATGCGGTTGTCCGGCGTCATCCCCTTCGCCGCCCGCATCCCGCGCGCCCCGGCGGGCTTGCGCAGCTCGGGCAGGACGGCGGAGACGCGCTCGGCGGAGGCCCACAGCCGGACGGTCTCGCGGACGGCGAGCAGCAGCCGGGGCCGCAGATCGGTCCCGGACTCGCCGAGCTTGAGCCGGTCGAAGACCTGGTGGAAGGCGGTCCCGGTGGCCATCGCCGCGACCGGCCCGGCCCCGGCGAGGCAGATCACCGCGTAGTCGTGGGCGGGTCTCCAGTGCCGCGCGATCAGCAGCGCGGTGGCCTCGGCGACCTCGCCGTCCGTCCCGCCGCGCACCCCTGCCGCGAGCGCGTCGTCGGACTCCCCGGGATCCCCGCCGGGCGGCGGGTACGGAGGACGCGGAGGGTAGGCGGAGGGCACTGTGCGGATCCTTCGGTGCGGAACTGTGCGACCGGCCGAACCTCGGCGCACGGATAGTTCACCATTGCACAACTTAGTCGCGCACAACAAGGCAAGAGGAACGGCGTCCATCACTTTTCGACGAAAGGTGAAACATCCTCAACTCCGGCTCGTGAAGCGGGATTTCAACACACCGTCGAAGTGGGCCGACGCGCCCACTTGCGGCCACACCCCGTGTGAATCAAGCGCCCGCACCCCACCTCCCCCACACACTCCCGCCGCCCCGGGACACGCGCTCAACTGGGAAGCGGCCCTCCTCGGGGTCCTCGCGTCGGATGACTGCTCTCCCGCGCGAGCACGGCCGCCGGTCCGGCTCTTCCCGCACCGGCCGGCGGCCCGGAACTCATATCTGCCACGACCTCAGCCGGTCCGCGGCCCCGTACACATCCGCCTTCCCGGACATCAGGTCCCGGGCGAGATCCACTAACGCCCCGTACGGCGGATCGATCCCGGCGCCGCTGACGTACATGTACGACACGGCCGTCGCGCAGGCGAACCGCGCGTTGGCCGACGGCAGCGGCTTGAGGACCGCGAGCGTGTGCAGGAGGGCCGCCGCCCGCCACGCCGGGTCCGAGTCGACGCCGAGGCGCGGCGGGTCGACGCGGTGCCGGGCGACGGCCGCGACGAGCGCGGAGAAGTCGTCGACGGTCGGCTGGTCCGGGAGGACCTCCTCGTGGCGCTGGAGCAGCCACGGTACGTCGATATGGATGACGGTCGTCACCGGCGGACCGACCTGCCCCTCGCCCGGGCGGGGCTCTCGTCGTCGGGGAAGGCCGCCGCGAATTCGTCGGCGTGGGCGGCGAAGAACGTCCGGAACGCCGCCGCGCCTTCCTGGAGTGCCCGGTGCCGGGCGATGTCGGCGGCGGCTGCCTCCCTGACGAGCGCCTTCATCGACGTCCCGCGCTCCTTGGCGATCTGCCGCAGGTCCTCCAGCTCGCGTTCGCTGAACTCCACATTGAGGGCTGGCATACCCCTCACGGTACCGCTCGGGTACTTACCCGTAAATATCCCCAGGTCACGGAGGTGACCGAGCGGTACCGGAGGCGTACAGACGTTCCCCTGCTACCCCTGGTCGGCGACGAAGGACGCGAGCCGGGTCAGCGCCGCGTTCCAGTTCACGGCCGTCTCGTTCGTCGACCAGGACTGGATGTCGTCGATGTAGCAGAACTGGCCGACGCAGCCCTGGAGTTTGCTCTGCGCGTACGGGTCCTGGATCGACGAGTTGGGACCGCCGGCCAGTGTCCCGGCGGGCGGCGACGGCAGCTTCGGGTCGAGCTGGTTCGCGTACCAACGGCTGTGCTGCCGGTGCGCGTTGGCCTCGCCGTAGCCGGTGACGTACGACATGTTCAGCGCGTTGCGGCCGAGCACGTAGTCCATGCTCTGCACGGCCCCGTCACGGTACTTGGAGGCGCCGGTGATGTCGTACGCGCTCGCGACGACGACCGCGTTGTTGAGCACCTGGTGCGCGGAACCCCAGTCGTACAGGTTGTTGTTGGGTGCGTACGGCATGCCGTACGACTGGCCCGCGAGCGTGGTGAGGTAGCCGTCCGCGCCCTTCACGACGGACGCGCGGACCTTGTCACGGCCGGGGAGCCTGCTGGGGACGAGGGCGAGGTCGAGGCGTCCGGCCGCCGCCGTGCCGCCCCAGTCGAAGCTGACGGGGCCGAAGACATTCGCCGTGTGGAGCGGGGAGTTGAGGACGAAGTCCGCGAACTGCTTCTCGCCGGTGGTGAGATACAGCTCGGCGGCGGCCCAGTAGAACTCGTCGGTGACGTTGTTGTCGCTGTAAGCCCCGCCGCCGGTACCGTCGTTGGGGTCGGCGTAGACCGCCGGGTGGGCCTGCGCGGCCGTCCACGCCTTGCGGGCCGCGGTCAGCGCCTTCGCGGCGAACGCCTTGTCGTACGGCTTGTAGAGACGGGCCGCCTGGGCGGCTGTCGCCGCGAGGTTGAGGGTCGCGGCGGTGGACGGCGGATGCAGTTCGCGCTTCTGCGGGTCGTCGCTCGGCAGCAGGGGCAGGCCGGTCCAGTTCTGGTCGTGGATCTTGTGGTGGGCCATCCCCGCGAGCGGCTGCCCGTCCGGGACCTGCATCCTCAGCAGGAACTCCAGCTCCCAGCGCGCCTCGTCGAGGACGTCGGGGACCTTGTTGCCGCTCTCGGGGAGCGCGAGCTGCCCGTCGCCGAGGCGGGCCGGGGTGCCGGTGCGGGCGTGCAGGGAACGCTCGTAGGTGCTGAGCACCTCCCAGGTCGCGATGCCGCCGTTCACCACGTACTTGCCGTGGTCCCCGGCGTCGTACCAGCCGCCGCTGACGTCCAACGCGTAGTCGCAGACGCCGGGTTGGCAGGGTACGGAGGTGTCGCCCTGGTTGGGCGCGGTGCCGGCGTGGCCCGCCGCCCTGCCGTAGCCGGGCCGCAGGTCGTCGCGGATCGCTGTGCCGCTGCGCTGCGTGTAGTAGTACTTCACGGCGTCGCGGCTGAGCTTCTCGTAGGCGGCCTTGCCGATGTCGAACGGGCGGCTGGTCTCGCCGTCGGCGGTGAGCATGTAGCCGGTGCCGGGCCCCCGGTAGGCGCCGAAGTCGACGGTGTGGACGTTCTGCGCGGAGGACACGTCCGTGCCGCGCGGTACGGTCCAGCCGTGCGCGACCGTCGTCCCGGCCGCGTTCTTCAGCTGCCACGGCAGCCGGGTCGTCGCGGCGGTCACGAGGGTCGCGTTCTTCGGCCCGGCGGGCAGGTAGGCGACCTGGTTGACGCGCACGCGCGGCCCGGTGTCCGGCTCGTACACCTCCGGTGGCACCCCGCCGAGCAGCGAGACGTCGTCCACGCAGAACCGCCAGGGGTCCGCGCTCCCGCCGACCTGGAAGGCGACCTGCGCCTGCGTGGTGTCGACGGGTGAGGTGAAGGTGTAGGAGTACGAGCCGTCGGCCTCGGTCAGGACCGGGCTCGCCTCCTGCCAGGTGTCGTACGGGGAGACGGCGAGGCCGACGATCGCGCGGACCACGTGCCCCTCGGGGACGCCGGACGCCTTGAAGGAGAAGCGGTACGACTCGCCCTTGACGAGGGTGAGGTCGTTCTGGCCGATCCCGGAGTCCCAGCGGTTGGCGGTGCCGCCGGGGACGTCGGCGCACAGGCGTCCGTCGGCGGGGACGGTGGTGACGTTGCTGGTCCACCAGGGGGCGGTCCCGGTGTCGAAGCCGCCGTTCTTGACCTGCTCGACCTCGTCGGCTCCGGCGGGTGCGGCGGGCAGCGCGATCAGGGCGCCGCCGAGCAGCGCGGCCAGAGTCAGCAGGCTCGTTCTGCGTCGTCGTTTCACGTCATGGCTCCTCGGAGAGACACCCCCCACGGATGGGAGCGCTCCCATATAGCGGACGGGCCGCCCATGTTTGTTGCCCTCACGACACTCCGTCAACGGTCCGGACAGAACAGCTTTCTGTCCGGACCGCCGTTGGCCGGTTACGCCGTCGGCTCGTTACGGCGTTGGCTGGTTATGCCTCCAACTTGCTGACTCTGACCGCCCCTTGGGCCTCACCGGGCCGCGCGCTCGCGAACGTGAGCTTCACGCGAGACCCCCGCAACGCCCCGAAGCTGATCACGGACGGCGCATCGGAGGCGGTGGCCCACTCGACGGCAACTCCCGTGGCGGGTACGTACGTTCGCCCGTCCCACACCTCGACCCCGACGCTCTTCGGGAGGCTGTGCCCGGCGTCGACGGTGAACGACACCTCCACCCGGTCGAAGTCCCGCACCCTGCCGTAGTCCACCGCGACCCAGTCCCGCGTCCGCGCCCCGGCGTGCGCGGGCAGCAGCGCGGTGGCCGCCTTGAGGAACCCGTTGGACCAGCCGGTCGCGGGGTTCCCGTCGAGCATGGCGGCCGGGAGGGTGTCGGGCCGACCGGAGTAACTGGCGTCGGCGTACGGGTAGTCGGGCGCCTCGGGGTGTTCCGGCGCGAACGCGGGCGCCGGAGTCGCGGACACCGAGCGCGCCCAGGTCGTCCGTACGGAGACCGTGCCCTTCTTCAGCCCCTCCCCCGTCGCCGTCACCTTCAGCGTCCCGGGTTCGCCGCCCGAGCGCACGATGGCAAGTGCCTTGCCGTGGAAGGCGGTTCGGGTGCCGGCCTGGTACTTCTCGGCGCTCTCCTGACGCCCGTTGTCGAGCCCGGCGAGGGAGCCGCCGTCGACGGCGAACGTCAGGAGGTGCTCGGCGTCGGGGACGACTGTCCCGCGCGCGTCGACGACCTCGGCGGTGACGAAGACGTGTGAACGGCCGTCGGCGGCAAGGGACTTGCGGTCGGCGGTGAGACGTACGGCGTACGGGGCGCCGGCCGTGCGCAGGACGTCGGTCGCGACGACCTTGCCGCCCCGCCGGGCCACCGCCTTCAACTCGCCCTCCTGGAAGGGGACTTTCCAGGTGAGGTGCAGTTTGCCCGCACTGCCGCCCGGACTTGTGTAACTCCCTGGGTACGGGCCGTCGGTGAACGTCTTGTCGTCGCCGGTCGCCTCGGTCGTCTCCAGGTACTCGCGGCCGTCCACGGTCTTCTTCACGTCGAACGACCGCACCCCCAACGAAGCGCCGTTCAGGAAGAGTTCGACCTCGGGGACGTTCGCGTAGGCCCACACCTCGACGGTCTCCCCCGCCGCGTGGTTCCAGCTCATCGGCAGCAAGTGGACCATGGGCTCGCTCACCCACTGGCTGCGGAAGAGGTGGTACATGTCCTTGGGGAACCCTGCGGTGTCGACCGCGCCGAAGAACGACGCCTTCACCGGGAACACGTCGTACGGGGTGGGTTCACCGATGTAGTCGATGCCGGACCACAGGAACTGTCCGGCGAACCACTTCCGGTCGCGGTCCTTCTTGTGGCCGTACTCGCCGCTCATCGTCCAGGACGCGAGGTTGTTGTCGTAGGAGGAGGTCGCGCGTTTGCCGGGGGTGTAGTTCTCGCCGGTGTTGAGGTGCTCAGGCTCCTGATAGGCGCCGCGAGTCGACGTTTCCGAGGAGGATTCCGACTCGAAGAGGAACAGGTGCGGGTAGCGGGCGTGGAGGGCGTCGACCGACTTCGCGGTGTTGTAGTTGAGGCCGAGGCCGTCGAGCTTGGCGAGGATCAGGTCGGCCGGGGTGCCGGGGGCGGGGACGCTGCGGTGGCGGTGGGAGCCGATGACGACCGGGCGCGTCGTGTCGTACGCCTTGATGCCGGCGATGAGGCGGTCGGCGATCGTCAGGCCCGCCGTGGAGGTGAACTCGGTGATCTCGTTGCCGATCGACCACATCACGACGGCCGGGGAGTTGCGGGCGGCGAGGACCATCTCGGCGATGTCGCGGTCCGACCACTCGTCGAAGAAACGGCCGTAGTCGTAACGGGTCTTGGGGGTCTTCCAGCAGTCGAACGCCTCCACCAGCATCACGATCCCGAGCTCCTCGCAGACGCGGATCATCTCCGTGGAGGGCGGGTTGTGGGAGGTGCGGAAGGCGTTCACGCCCATCGACTTCATGATGGTCATCTGCCGCCGGATCGCGTCGGCGCTGACGGCCGCGCCGAGCGCGCCGAGGTCGTGGTGGAGGTCGACGCCCTTCAACTTGGCGTGCTTGCCGTTGAGTTCGAAGCCGTCGTCGGGGTCCAGGCGGAAGGTGCGGATGCCGAAGACCGTGCCGTAGGTGTCGACCACCTTGCCCTGGACACGGAGTTCGGTCTCCAGGCGGTAGCGGTGCGGGTCCGTGAAGTCCCAGCGCTCCGGGTCGGGGACGACGGCGGTGTGGGCCTCGGTCGCGGTATCGGCGACGGTCACCGTGGACGTCGTACGGGCGACCGTGCGGCCGTTCGGGGCGACGATCCGGGAGGTGATCTCGACGTCCTGAGGGGTGCCGGAGGTGTTGGCGACCGTCGTGCGGATGTCGACCCTCGCGCGGTCGGCGGTGATCTCCGGGGTGGTGACGTGGGTGCCCCAGCGGGGGACGTGGACCGGGTCGGTGACGATCAGGCGGGCCTCGCGGTAGATGCCGCTGCCGGAGTACCAGCGGCTGCTGGGGAGACGGTTGCGGACCCGGACGGCGAGGACGTTCTCGGTGGCGCCGTCGGTGTGGAGGTGGTCGGTGAGGTCGTAGGCGAAGCCGGTGTAGCCGTAGGGGTGGGTGCCGAGTTCGGTGCCGTTCACGAAGACCGTGGAGTCCATGTAGACGCCGTCGAACTCGACGCAGACGCGTTTCCCGGCGTAGGTCCGCGGCACGGTGAAGGAGAGGCGGTACCAGCCGAGGCCGCCGGGGAAGAAGCCGGTGCCGCTGGTGGTGCCGTTCTCGGTGGTGGGGGCCAGTTCGATGGACCAGTCGTGGGGGACGGCGACCTCGCGCCAGGCCGCGTCGTCGTACGCGGGGTCGGCGGCGTGGTCGTAGGCACCGGTCGGGTCGGTGATCCCGCCCGGGTTGACCAGCGCGAAGCGCCAGCCGTCGCGCAGGGGGAGGGTGTGGCGGGCCGGGGCGGCGGCGTGGGCGGTGGTGGAGGCGGAGTCGGAGACGGACAGGAGGGCGCCGGCTGCGGGGGCGGCGGCGGAGGCGAGGAGGACCGATCTGCGGCTGAACGTCATGGCGGCTCTTCCAAACAGGCGTCGGGAACCAGAACTACTCACAACTGATCGTCAAACAACAGAATGTGACGCCGGTCCGCGCACACCCGTCAAGGGCGCGGGTCGGGTGCTCGCCATTCCCCCGTCCGCACTCCCCGTTCGCTCTGCGGCCGGACGGTCTAGGCTGGGGCGGAAGTGACGGGTCTGTTCACTGTGAGTGTCCGCGATGGAGTGACGAGGATGAGCCCGGTCTATCCGTTCGACGATGCCGAGACGGCACGGGTGGTCGTCGCGGACGACGGTGCCCTCGTCGAGTGGAACGGCGGTGCTCACGCGCTGCTCGGCTGGGAGTCCGGCGAGGTCGTGGGCGGCCCGGCGGCGGCCCTCCTGGCGGACGGCGCGCTGCCGGTCCCGTCGGCGGCCCGCTGGGACGGCACGGTCGCGCTGCGTCACCGCGACGGGTACGTCGTACGGGTCTGGCTGCTCGCCCACCACCGGCGCCCCCGGGACGGCGGGCCGGGGTCCTGGCTGGTCGTGACGCCGCTGACCGGCAGCGGCCCGCGCGCCCCCGACGACCCGCTCGCGCTGCCCGCGCTGGCCCAGTCGCCGTGTGCCCTGGCCGTGTACGACGACCGGCTGAGGCTGCGGCTGGTCAACGACGCCATGGCGGCGTCGATCGGGCTCCCGGAGGAGCGCATCCGGGGCCTGAGACTGGCCGAGATCGGCGGGCGGCCCCAGAGCGAGGAGCTGGAGGAGCACATGGCCGACGTGCTCGCCACCGGCCTCGCCAAGGACGTACAGACCTACACACGCACCGGCGGCGAGGAGCACGCGCACGCCTGGCTGGCCAGGCTCGCGCCGGTCACCGGCGAGGAGGGGCGGATCCTCGGCGTCGCCCTGTCGGCCCACGACTTCACCGAGAACTACCTCGCCCGGGAACGGCTGCAACTGGTCAACGAAGCGAGCGTCCGGATCGGTTCCACCCTCGACGTCACTCGTACGGCGCAGGAGCTGGCGGATGTCTGTGTGCCCGCGCTCGCCGATTTCGTGAGCGTCGACCTGCTGGACCCGCCGGACGGCACAGAGCTCCCGGCGCGGTTCGTGTCACCGACGCCGCTGCGGCGGGCCGCGCACCAGTCCGTGAACCCGGGCAGCCCGGAAGCCGTGGCCAAGCCGGGCGAGGTCCAGACGTACCCGGCGGGCTCCCCGCAGGCGGACTCGCTGGAGGCGGGGCGCACGATCGTCGCGACCGTGCCCGGCGGGGAGCTGGACCAGTGGCTGACCTGGGACGCGGCGCGCGGGGCGCGCGTACGGGAGGTCGGCATCCACTCGATCATGTCGGTGCCCCTGCGCGCGCGGGGGGCGACCCTCGGGGTGGCGGTGCTGACCCGGTTCCGCCGCCCCGACCCGTTCACCCCGGACGACGTGCTGCTCGCGGAGGAGGTCACCGCGCGGGCCGCCGTCTGCGTCGACAACGCGCGCCGCTACTCGCGCGAGCGCGACACCGCGATCGCCCTCCAGCGCAGCCTCCTGCCGCGCTCCCTGCCGCGTACGGCCGCCGTCGACGCCGCCTCCCGCTACCTGCCCGCCGCGCGCGCGGGCGTGGGCGGCGACTGGTTCGACGTGATCCCCCTGTCGGGGACGCGGGTCGCGATGGTCGTCGGGGACGTCGTCGGACACGGCATCCAGGCGTCCGCGACGATGGGACGGCTGCGTACCGCCGTCCGCACCCTCGCCGACATCGACCTCACCCCGGACGAGCTGCTCACCCACCTGGACGACCTCGTCGTACGGCTCTCCGAGGAGGCCGGCAGCGAGGGGAGTCCCGGGGAGGTGGGGGCGACGTGTCTGTACGCGGTGTACGACCCGGTGACGCGGCGGTGCACGATGGCGCGCGCCGGGCATCCGCCGCCGGTCGTGGTGCCACCGGGCGGTCGTCCGCGCCGGGTGGACCTGCCGGCGGGGCCGCCGCTCGGGCTCGGCGGGCTGCCGTTCGAGTCGGCCGAGATCCAGCTCGCCGAGGGCAGCGTCCTCGCGCTGTACACGGACGGGCTGATCGAGTCCCGCGCGCGGGACGTCGATTCCGGGTTCCGCGCGCTGTGCGCGGCGCTCGACGGGTACGCCGACTCCCTCGACGAGACCTGCGACCGCGTCCTGCACGCGCTGCTCCCGCCGGGCGGCTCCGCCGACGACGTGGCGCTCCTCCTCGCGCGTACACGCGCGCTGCCCGCCGACCACATCGCCACCTGGGACGTCCCGCCCGACCCCTCCCTCGTCGCGAGCGTCCGCAAGCAGGTCTCCGAGCGGCTCGTCGCCTGGGGGATCGACACGGTGTCCTTCACGGCGGAACTCGTGGTCAGCGAGCTGGTCACCAACGCGATCCGGTACGGCTCGCACCCGATCCGGCTGCGGCTGATCCATGACGCGGCGACGCTGATCTGCGAGGTGTCCGACACCAGCCACACCGCGCCTCATCTGCGGCGGGCGAAGACGTGGGACGAGGGCGGGCGGGGGCTGCTGCTGGTGGCGCAGTTGACGGACCGGTGGGGGACGCGGCACACGTCGGAGGGGAAGACGATCTGGGCGGAGCTGGGGCTGCTCGGGGAGGAGTGAGGGGGCTGGGGACGGAGTGAGGGGGCTGGGGGCGGCTCTCTTACCGGCTCCTGTTTTCATGGGGGGCTGCTCGTCGTCGTACGTCTCGTGAGGATCCGCCCTGAACACCGCGCTCGCCGTCTCCCTGTCGTCCGTGCTGCTCGCCGTCTCGCTCGGATGGGCCGTGCTGCGGCCCTCCGGCAGGTCGGAGGCGCTGGTGGCGGTGCCCGCCGCCGTGCTGGTGGTGGCGCTGGGGGCGATCTCCGCCGGGGACGCGTGGGAGGAGGCGGAGCGGCTCGGGCCGGTCGTCGGGTTCCTCGCGGCCGTACTCGTGCTGGCGCACTTCTGCGCGGTGGAGGGCCTGTTCACGGCGTGCGGGGCGTGGCTGGCGCGGCGTGCCGCGGGGCGGCCCCGGCGGCTGCTGACCTCGGTGTTCGTGCTGGCGTCGATCATCACGGCCGTCCTGAGCCTGGACGCCACGGTCGTGCTGCTGACGCCCGTCGTGTTCGCGACGGCGACCCGGCTGAAGGTGCGGGCGAGGCCGCATGTCTATGCCTGCGCGCATCTGTCCAATACGGCGTCCCTGCTGCTGCCCGTCTCGAACCTGACCAACCTGCTGGCGTTCACGGCGAGCGGGCTGAGCTTCACGCGGTTCGCGGCGCTGATGGTGGTGCCGTGGTTGGTGGCGATCGGGGCGGAGTATCTGGTCATGCGGCGGTTCTTCGCCGCCGATCTGCCGGAGCTCGATGCCGTCGAGGACGACGGGCCCGCGCCGGATGTGCCGATGTTCGCGCTGGTGACGGTCGCGGCGACGCTCGCCGGGTTCGTGGTCGCGTCGGCGGTGGGGGTCGAGCCCGCGTGGGTGGCGTTCGCGGGGGCGCTCGTGCTGGCGGTGCGGGCGCTGGTGCGGCGGCAGGCCGGGCCGGTCGAGGTGGTGCGGGCGGCGGCTCCCGGGTTCCTGGCGTTCGTGCTGGCCCTGGGGATCGTCGTACGCGGTGTCGTCGACAACGGGCTCGGGGACGTGCTCGGGCATGTGCTGCCGGGCGGGTCGGGGCTGCTCGCGCTGCTGGGGTTCGCGGCGGTGGCCGCGCTGCTCGCGAACCTGATCAACAACCTGCCGGCCGTCCTGGCACTGGCGCCGCTGGCCGCCCCGATGGGGCCCGGGGCGGTGCTCGCGGTGCTGCTCGGGGTGAACATCGGGCCGAACCTGACGTACGCCGGGTCCCTCGCGACGTTGCTGTGGCGGCGGGTGGTGCACGGGCACGAGGAGCGGGTGGACGTGAGTGAGTTCACGCGGCTGGGGCTGCTGACGGTGCCGGTGGCGCTGGTGGGGTCGGTGGTGGCGCTGTGGGGGGCGCTTCAGGTCGTGTAACCGTGTCACCGCCGGGCTCGGGAGCGTCGGCGGTGACAGGGGCGCGGCCTGGGGGTCAGCGGCCGTAGCCTCCGTACCCGTAGCCTCCCCAGCCGTAGGGGTAACCGCCGTAGCCGGGTCGTCCGCCGTAGCCGTTTCCGTTGCCGTACCAGTCGCAGGCGTACGGGTTGTCGTACGAGCACGGGGACTGCGGCGGCGGGTTCGACGCGGGCGGGGTGGGGGTGGGTGCGGGCTTCGGGGTGGGCTTCTTGGACGGCGTCGGGGTGGGGGTCGGCTCCGGTGCGGCCTTCTTGGGGGTGGCCGGGGTCTTGCTGGGGGTCTGGGCGGTGTCCCAGTTGACGATCTGCATCTGGAGGTCGGGCTTGGACGTGTCGATGACCCAGCGCTGGGCGGCGCTGTCCGCGCGGGTCTTCGCGACGAGCGCGCCGGAGCCGTCGGTCGCGGCGGGGGCGAGCGCGAGGTCCTGGCTCCAGCGGGGGACGAGGGTGCCCTGGAGGGTGAAGTCGTAGCGGACGCTGGTCTCCCGCGTCGCGGCGTCCGTGCAGGGGGTCAGGCGGACCGCGTAGCCGAGGTGCGAGTCGAGGCACAGGTTCGGCGCGAGGCCGTTGCGCAGGAGGCCGCTCGTCTCGTACGACCACTGCTGCGAGGCGACCGAGGAGCAGGTCGCGAGGACGGCTTCGGCGCCCTCGACGGCCTTGCCGCCCTCGATGCCGATGCACTGTCCGGAGAACACGTTGTGCAGGCGCCCGCGCAGGGTGCCCTGGGCGGAGCCGCCCGCGTCGACCCATGAGGGGCCGTTGCCCGGCGTGTCCTTGCCGGGGCTCGGTGACTCGACGCTCTCTCCGGCCTGGTTGCCGCTGTCGCTTGAGCCCGTCGCGGACCACACGGCGAGCGGGAGGACGACGAGGCCGCTGACGGTGAGGACGGCCGCGGCGAGGTTGCGGCGGCGGGCGCGGCGGCGGGCCTTGCGTATCGCGCGCACGGAGCCGCCGCCGGGGGCGACGACGAGGTCGGTGCTCGGGGCGTGGAAGTCCTCGCCTGGGAGGGGCTGCCGCTGTGTCTCTTCTTGCTGTGTCTCTTCTTGCTGTGGTTCCTCTGGCGTGCCCGCGCGGGTGTCCTGGTAGGTGTGTGCGGCCCAGCCGAGGGTGCCTTCGGCGAGGGCGGTACCGAGGGCGGGGCCTTCGGTGAAGCAGGCGAGCTGGTCGGCGGTGTAGGCGCAGTGGCGGCAGCGGTCGAGGTGGCCGCGCAGGTCGGCGTCCATGCCGTCGCCTCGGCGGCTGGTGACGTCCAGGAGGCGGTCGTAGCGGTGGCACTCCTCCTCGACGGCGAGTTCGCGGTGCGACTGGAGGAGTTCCTCGCGCAGGCGGTCGCGGGAGCGGCGCAGTTCGACGCGGGCGGCCTCGGTGTCGAGGCCCAGCAGGGAGGCGGGGGCCTCGAAGGGTTCGGACTCGACCTCGATGTGCCACAGGAGGCAGCGGGAGGTCGGGGAGAGGCGCTGGAACGATCTCGACAGCAGCCGTCTGTTCAACGGCGGCAGGAGGCGGGCCGCGAGGACGTCGGCGTCCTCGACGCGCAGGGCGGGGTGGAGGAGGTCGCGGCGGCCGTCGGTGTACCACTCGGAGGCTATTCGGCGGACGGTGACCAGGAGGTGGGGGCGCCAGGCGGCGGTGGGGCCGTCGTGGCGCAGGGACTCGCCGAAGAGGCGGGTGAATGCCGCGGTGGTGAGCATTCCGGCGGCGCGGTCGCCGTCGGCGCACAGGCGCGCGTAGGTGAAGGCCGCTTCCCAGTGCCGGTCGAGGAGTTCGCCCACGGGGTGCAGTGCGGGCCCCGCTCCTTCCCAGCTTTTCAGTTCCGCGCTCAGCATTTCGTCCGTCGCGTTCGAACGCCGGGCCGAAGTCGGGGAATTCGGCTGACCCGCTTCTGTCACAGTTGGATTCCTCCCGGGGGAGATGCACGGAAATGGCCGGGGGGCCTTCGCGCGGAAGTGGAGAACGCGTCTGGGCGCGTTGGCAGGCACACCTTTGCACAGGCCGTGGAGGCGGAACAAGGGATCTTGCCGAACGGTGAGTGTTCTGTGGCCATGGCCCCCGAACTGCTTTTATTTTCAAGATGATTGTGAAGGGACTTCGCTGTTGCTTTCCGTCCGGGATGCCGGATTCAGGGGTGTGTGTATCGTCCGAAAGGTTGAGGCGGCGTCAACTTCGGTCGCGGGATTCGCTACTCGGGGTGATCAGGGATGGCCGATCGGCCGATGTGGCGGGTGGGGCCGGGCGGGACAGTGGAGGCGGGTTCATCTCGGCGGGTCGTGGTCAGGGAGGCGGAGGGTGATGGCGCGTACGTGGGGCAAGGCGGGCGGGGTGGCCGCGCTCGTGCCGGCGGTCCTGGCCGGGTACCTTCCGGCAGCCTTTCGCGACGCCGGGGCGGGCGCGGGGGCGGGCCGGGGCGGTGGTGAATCTGCGGGATGCGTCGGGGCCGACGGCCTACCGGTTGCAGGCGGCGCCGAAGGCGAACACGTCGGTGGCGATCCAGGCACCGTCGGGGTCCTTGAACGCGCCGTACACGACGACCATGTCGACGGTGACACCGGGGAAGCGCTGCTCGAACGCCTTCTCCGTGTCGTCCCGCTGGTTCTTCCGGTCGCCGCCCGCGTGGACGACGAGCTTGCCGCCCTCGGCCTTGGCGGCGGCGTACAGCTGGTCGAGGGTCTTCGTCTCCTCGGCGGAGGACCCGGCGTCGGAGCGGGTGACGGCGCCGAAGGCGAGGCCGACGGCGGCGACGGTCGTCGCGAGGGTCGCGGCGACCAGGGTGCCGCGCAGGGGGGTCGGTTCCTGGGGCTTGGCCAGGGGGTTGAAGAGCATGAGCGGCCTCCGGGCAGGCGGTCAGCGGACGAGTTCGGCGGGCTTGGCGGCCTTGCCGAGCAGCCACTCCAGGGGCCCGCGCCGGAAGTACCGGGCCCACACGGCGGCGAACACGGTGACGGCGACGGCGAACCCGAGCAGGACGTGCAGCGGCGAGCCGGGAAGTTCCTCGATGCCGAGGACGTGGATGCCGGCGATGTGGAAGACGTACGCGGTCAGGGACATCGAGCCGACGGCGATGACGACCTTCGCGACCGCCTGACGCCCGGCCCGGCCGGTCTTCGGGGTGCGGCGGCCGGTGATCAGCATGACCGAGAACCCGGCGAGGAAGGCGAAGAGCGCGGAGGCCCGGCCGTGCGCCAGCTCCATCACGTGGCCGGTGAAACCGCCCTGCGCGGGGTCGGGGCCGACGTGGGCGGCGTACATGCCGAAGACGGCGAGGCCGCGCGCGAGGTCCACGCCGGTCAGGCGGCCGGTGGACAGCCGTGCGGGCCGCTCGGCCCGCCCCGGAGCCGGGTCGGCGGCCCGGTCCGTGAGTGTCGTCCGGTCTGCGTTCCGCGTCATGGATCCACGCTGTCGCGCGGGCCGCCGCCGCGGTATCCGGCAGTCGTCCGGACACCCCCCGCCGGTCGGCGGGTCCGTCCCCGCCGACCGGGGGCGCCCCGCCGCACCCCCCGGGCGGCTGGTCCGCTCCCCCCGACCGGCGGGACTGCGCCCCGTACCCTCTGCCACGAGGGGTTTCGCCCTCTACGGTCGGATGTGGCGGCGCGGACGACCGGTGCCGATCACAACCCAGAACGACGAGGCGGGACGCACGTGATCCGTGTCATGGTGGTGGACGACGAGGCCCTGGTGCGGTCCGGTTTCCGGCTCATCCTCAACGCGGCCGAGGACATCGAGGTCGTCGCGACGGCGACCGGCGCGGAGGCCGTGGCCACGGTACGGCGCGAGCGGCCGGACGTGGTGCTGCTGGACATCCGGATGCCGGACGTCGACGGGCTGACCGTCCTCGGCCAGGTACGGGCGCTGCCCGAGCCGCCGGTCGTGGCGATGCTGACGACGTTCGACGCGGACGAATACGTCGTGACCGCCCTCAAGTCCGGCGCGGCCGGGTTCCTGCTGAAGGACACCGAGCCGGACCAGCTCGCGCAGCTCGTGCGGACGCTCGCGGCGGGCGGCGTCGTGATGTCGCCGAAAGCCTCGTACGCGGTGTGGCGGGGGCGGCCCGTGTCCGGCGCCGACGACGAGGAGGCGGGGCGCGTCGGGCGGCTCAGCGAGCGGGAGCGCGAGGTGCTCGTGCTGGTCGCGGAGGGGCTGTCCAACGCGGAGGTCGGGGCGCGGATCCATCTCAGCGCCGGGACCGTCAAGGACCACGTCAGCGCGATCCTCACGAAGCTGCGCGTCGGCAGCCGCGTGCAGGCCGCGCTGCTCGCCCAGCGGGCGGGGCTGCTGGACTCGCGTGACGGCGGTCCGGGGCGATGAGGTGGCGGCCGTCCGAGCGTGTTCTCGACGCGCTGGTCGTCGTCATCGCCGTCGCGGACGTGTGGATCAACCTGGCGGACGACAACGCGTTCGTCCTGGTGACCGCCTCGGTCGCCTGTGCGGCGCTGGTGCTGCGGCGGCGGTTTCCGCTCGCCGTGTTCCTGCTGACGATCCCCGCGACCGCCATGCAGGACATCGTGTTCGCGCCGTTCGCCGCGCTGTTCACCCTCTCCGAGCGGTCCCGGGACCGGCGGCTGCTCGGGCTGTGCGCGGTGCTGTTCGCCGTCGTGTCCGCCTTGCCGTGGCCGTTCGACGGGCTGTCCCAGCACGAGCGTACGTGGACCGTCGTCTACTTCTTCTACACACTCGCCACCGCCGCCGCGCCCGTCCTCCTCGGGCAGCTCCTCCAGGCCCGGCGTGATCTCGCCCGGCGGCTCGTGGAGATCGAGGAGGCCCGGGAGCACGAGCGGTTGCTGCACTCCCAGGCCGTACTCGCGCGGGAGCGGGCCCAGTTGGCCCGTGAGATGCACGACGTCGTCTCGCATCAGGTGAGTCTGATCGCCGTTCAGGCCGGGGCCCTGCAAGTCGCCGCGAAAGATCCCGAGTTCCGGGAAGGGGTGCGGGCCATTCGGTTGCTCAGTGTCGGCACGCTCGATGAACTCCGGCACATGGTCACTCTGTTGCGGGCGTCCGGGGGGCGGGCCACGGAGCTGACTCCTCAGCCGACGCTGACGGATCTTCAGCGGTTGGTGTCCGGGAGCGGGATCGAGACGGAGTTGGCCGGGGAGTTGCCGGCGCAGGTGAGTACGACCGCTCAGCGGGCCGTGTACCGCACCGTTCAGGAGGCTCTGACCAATGTGCGCAAGCATGCGCCGGGGGCTCGGGCGACGGTTCGGTTGTGGCATGACGCGTCGGGGTTCGGGGTGACGGTGCGGAACACTCCTGCGACTCGGGGGGCTTTGCCGTTGCCGGGGGCGCATCAGGGGTTGATCGGGTTGGGGGAGCGGGCGGAGTTGCTGGGTGGGGCGTTTGCTGCGGGGCCTACGGAGGAGGGTGGGTTCGAGGTGAATTTGCGGGTGCCTGGATAGTGCCCTGAAAGAGCTACCGAACCGTATCCGCCTTGGTCACGGCGTGGCCCGCACCGTGGCCCTCCGCCCGGTGGGTGATCCGGCCGTCGTGGATGCGTACTGCGGTCTCGGCCTTGTCGTCAGTTTCTACGCCGTTCAGTGCCTTCGTGACCGCGCCCTCTTCGTCCAGGACGATCCTGATCCGCGGCAAGTCTTCGAGCGCGAAAACCCTACGCAGGCACGCCACGAGGTCCGTGATCCGTAGGTGGACCAAGCGGCCGGTCTCCGCGGGGTCTGCGGTCACCACCACGAACGTCGTCCCCTCCCCCGCCGCTTCCCTCGCCGCCCCCAGCCGCGCAGCGCCCAGTACGACCACCACTCCGTCGTCCCGCAGATCGACCGGTTCGCCGGTGATCTCGTCTCGCAGGCCGGTGGGCGGCGTCCAGACCTCCCGTGTCTCTCGCGCCGGGGCTGTGAACGCCAGGTGCGGTGCTGGTTCGTCGATGGTGAGCGGCAGGTCCGCCATGTGTTCCGCCGCCCGTGCCACGTCGAACGGGTCCCCCGTACCCGGCGCGTTCTCCGCCAGCCCCGTCGCCCCGTGCAGCAGCGTCAACGCGAGGTCCGCCACCCGTACCGGTGGGCTCTCCGCGTTCAAGGACAGGGCCAGCAACAGTGCCTCCAGGCGCAGGAGTTCCGCCAGTGCCGCTCGCATCGGGGCCGTGTCGGCCACGCCCGACAGTGAGCGGAGCTGGAGGTGGCCGCTCGCCGGGGTGTCTCCGGCCAGGGGGAGGCGTTCCAGCCAGACGCGGGCGAACGCGCCCAGCGCCTCGCCCGTCGACTCCGGGGATTTCAGGGGCGGTCGGGCAGCCGACCGCACGGTCTGCGCGTCGGCCGCCAGCACCGCCAGGTACAGCGCCCGTTTCCCCGCGAAGTTGGAGTACACCGCGCCCCGCGTGAGGTCCGCGCGTTCCGCGATGCGGTCGATCTTGGCGTCGGTGTAGCCGTGCTCGGTGAACTCGGTGCGGGCGGCGGTGAGTACGGCGGCGCGGGTGCGGTGCTGCTGTTCGGCGCGGGTGAGTCTCGCCATGGCGTCCCCTTCGGTTCGGGCTGTGCCATGATACCGGGACCATCCAGATGTTGACGTCATCTGAAAACATCGAACATTCGAGAGGCCTCCATGCCCCTTCCCGTCCTGCACGCCATCCGCTGTGCCGGTGCCGCGAGCCCCACCCGTATCGGCGCCGTCACCGGTCTCACCGAACCGGACGTCGAGTCCGCGCTCATCGACCTCGGTGTCGAGGGGTTCGTGACGCGCTCGTACGACGCCTGGAGCCTCACGGACGCGGGGCGCGCGGAGAACGTCCGGCGTGTCACCGCCGAACTCGACGCGGCCGGTGCCCGGGACTCGTTGCGGGCGGCGTTCCAGCGGTTCCTGGTGCTCAACCCCGAGTTGCTGGACCTGTGCACGGCGTGGCAACTGCGGCCGGAACACGGCACGTTCAGCGTCAACGACCACACCGACCCGGCGTACGACGCACGCGTCCTGGACCGATTCGCCGACCTGGACCGGCGGTTCGCCCCCGTCGGTGACGAACTCGCCGCCGCGCTCCCCCGGTTGGGCCGCTACCGGGTCCGGCTGACCGGGGCGCTGGAGCGTGCGGTGGGCGGTGAGCGGGAGTTGGTGACGGACAGTACGGCGTCGTACCACACGATCTGGGCGGAGCTGCACGAGGATCTGCTCGTCACGCTGGGGCTGCCGCGATGAGGTGGGTCCACCCGGTCTCGGCCGAACTCGCCGGGGACAGGGAGGAGTTGGGCGGCAAGGCGCTCGGGCTCGCGCTGCTGCACCGGCTCGGGTCGCGGGTGCCGCCCGCGTTCGTCGTGTCGGCGCAGGCGTGCCGGGCCTTTCTGCGCGAGCAGCGGCTCCCCGAGGGGCTCCGCGAGGAGCTGGCCGAGGGGATCGCCGGGCTCGAACGCGCCACCGGCCGCGTCTTCGGCGGTCCCGGCAGGCCGCTCGCGGTGTCCGTCCGGTCCGGGGCGGGGGTGTCGATGCCGGGGATGATGAACACGGTGCTCGGCCTGGGGTTGACGGCCGCGGCGACGGCGGGTCTTGCCGCCGAGACCGGCGACGAGGGGTTCGCGCGGGACTCCCGGGCGCGCTTCCTCGCGAGCTTCGCGGCGGCGACGCCGGTCCCCGTACCGGACGACGCCCCGACTCAGCTCGCCCTGGCCGTGGAAGCCGTCCTCACCTCCTGGCGCTCCCCCCGCGCCCACACCTACCGCACCCTCCACAGCATCCCCCACGACCTCGGCACGGCGGTGATCGTCCAGGCCATGGTCTTCGGCAACCGCGACCCCCGCAGCGGCACCGGCGTCGCCTTCAGCCGTGACCCCAACACCGGCGAGAACACCCCGTACGGCGACGTCCTGTTCCGTGCGCAGGGCGAGGACGTCGTGTCCGGCGCGCACCCGACCCGCCCCCTGTGTGAACTCGCCGACCGGGAACCGGCGTTGTGGGCGGAGCTGCTCGACGCCCTGCGCCGCGTCGAGGGCCACTACCGGGACGCCTGCTACACCGAATTCACTTTCCAGTCCGGGGAGTTGTGGCTGCTCCAGGTCAGGCCGGGCCGGTTCACGAACGCGGCGGCGGTCCGTACGGCCGTGGAGCTGGCCGAGGCGGGTGCCATCGACCGGCACGAGGCGCTGCGCCGGGTCCGCGGCCTCGCCCACGTCCGTACGCCCCGCATCGCCGAGCCGAAGGACGTCGTGGCCCGGGGAGTCGGCGCGTGTCCCGGCGTGGCGGTGGGCCGGGTCGCGACGACGACGGAGGCGGCGGTCCGCATGGCCCGGGACTCCCCCGTCGTCCTGTTCCGCCCCGAGACCTCCCCGAACGACCTGCGGGGCATCGCGGCGGCGGCCGGAATCGTCACGGAGCGGGGCGGCCCGGCGAGCCATGCGGCGGTGGTGGCACGGGCGTTGAGCAAACCGGCGGTGGTCGGAGCACAGGGCTCCGTCCTCCCCGAAGGCACCCTCGTCACCATCGACGGCACCACCGGCGAGGTGGCCCTCGGCACCCCCCGCATCCTCACCGGCGCCCCCGACCACCACGTACACCGCCTGCTCGCCTGGGCCGACGACCTCTCCGGGAACCACACCCCCCGCGACGACGTCCAGCGCCTCGAAGACGCCCACCGAACGCTAGGAGTCCTCTGACATGCCCACCCGCCACCTCCACGTCGTCCGCCACGGCGAGGCCGATGCCTTCGGGCGCCTCACCGAAACCGGCGACCGCCAGGTCGAGTTGCTCGGCCGGCGGCTGTCCGCGCTGCCGGTCGACGCGGTCTGGCACTCGCCCCTCCCCCGCGCGGAGCGCTCCGCGCGGCTCCTCGGCGTCCACCTCCCGGACGCCCCCGTGAAGGAGGCACCCGAGCTGACCGACCACGTGCCGTACGTCCCGGACGACATGCCGCCCGCGTACGCCGGTTTCTTCGACGGGTTCGGCGGTGAGGAGGCGGCCGAGGGGCGGCGGCTGGCGGACGCGCTGATCGCGAGGTTCGCGCGCCCCGCCGAGCGGGAGACGCACGAGGTGCTCGTCACCCACGCCTTCCAGGTCGCCTGGCTCCTGCGGCACGCCCTGGACGCGCCGCCCGCCCGCTGGATCGGCCTGAACTGCGGAAACACCTCGCTGACGACGATCCAGTACCGGGATGGCCTGCCCCCGGCGGTCGTGCTCTTCAACGACATGGGCCACCTCCCGGCGGACCTGCGCTGGACGGGCTTCAGCAGCGGGGTACGCCCCTGAGGAACCGGCACCGTAGAGGCCCGCACCGGCGAAGCCCCGGGCCTCGCCGGACCCCCGCCCCTCAGGCCCTGCGCTTCGCCGAACCCGGGCCCCCGCGCTTCGCCGGCATCCCCGCGCCGCCGAAAACCTCCGCCCTCACCCCCGCCCCGCCCGATACTCCCCCGGCGGCACCCCGTACCGCCCCCTGAACGCCCGGCTGAAATGGAACGCGCTCGCGAACCCCGAAGCCGCCGCCACCCGTTCGGCCGTCAGCGCCGTGCTCTCCAGCAACCGCGCCGCATGCCGCAGCCGGGCCTCCCGCAGGGCCCGCATGGGCGACACCCCGAGCTGTTCGGTGAACAGGTGCGCGAACCGGGACGGTGACAAGGCGACGGCCTCGGCGAGCGAGGCGACCGTGTGAGGAGCGCCGGGGTCGGCGGCGATCAGCGTCTGTGCCCGCCGGATCCGCTCATCGGCCCCCGGCGGTACGGGACTCGGCGAGGCGGCGGCCAGCAGAACCGCCTCCTCCAGTGCGCACAGGGCGAGTTCACGCGCGAGAGCGCTGTGCGCGACGGCCACCTCCTCGGCCGCCCTGACCGGTTCCCCGCCGGTCCAGCGGGCGTCGTCCAGCATCCGTCGGAACGCCGACTCGACGCGCCCGCGCAGCACTTCGGGCACGGGTCCCGTCGTATGGACGCCGTCGCCGGCGTCGTACGGCCGGATCCAGGGCAGCCAGGACGGTCTCAACGGGCAGTGGGCCCACCAGAATTGCCACGAGGACGCGCCGGGCCGGACGGCGTACCGCTGCGGGACGCCCGGGGCGAGCAGGACGAAGTCACCGGCGGCCACGGGGAGTTCGGTACGCCCCTGCCCGACCAGGCCCGCGCCGCCCGTGGTCCACAGGATCAGCCAACTGTCGGACCCGGACGGCCGGTTGACGGCGTACCCGGCAGTCTGGTCGAACCGCCCGACCACCACGAGCCCCGGCGGCGGCGACGGGTCCGCAGCAGTCCCGGTCAACTCCTCAGCACGCACGGGCATCCTCCTCCGGTGTTTTCCGGCCTAGTTTCCTGTGCCATGACAGTCACAGGCATTCTGGACCGGTTCCGGCAGGACGGCTACGCGGTCGTGCGGGGTCTCTTCTCGTACGACGAGGTCGAGCGCGTCCGTGGTGAGTTCGCGGCGTTGCAGGCGGCAGGGCAGGAGGTGCCGGGGCACTTCCGGCCGCGCGCGGGGGACGATCCGCTGGACGCGTATCCGCGGGTGATGCAGCCGCACGAGATCAACGAGGTCGCCCGGAAGATGCTGCTGGACGCCCGACTGCGGGGCGTGCTGGAGGAGTTGCTCGGCGAGGAGGTGCTCGCGGCGCAGAGCATGTTCTACTTCAAGCCGCCGGGCGCGCGGGGGCAGGCGCTGCACCAGGACAACTTCTATCTGCGGGTCGAGCCGGGGACGTGCGTCGCCGCGTGGGTGGCCTGCGACGACATCGACCGGGAGAACGGCGGGCTCGAAGTCGTCCCGGGCACCCACCTGTTGGACCTGTTCTGCCCCGAAGTGGCCGACGAGTCCGTGTCGTTCGCCCGCGAGTACGTCGCGCCGCCGCCCGGCCTGTCCGCCGTACCCGTCGACATGGCCCCCGGTGACGTCCTGTTCTTCAACGGCAGCCTCGTGCACGGCTCCCAGCCGAACCGGACGGCGTCACGCTTCCGGCGGTCGTTCATCGGGCATTACGTGGGGCGGTCGACCGAGCGGATCGGGGCGTACTACCGGACGATCGAGATGGACGGGGAGCGGGTGGTACTGGCGGAGAGCGAGGGGGCGGGCCCCTGCGGCACGGAGTTCGCGGCGCAGGGGCCCCACTGACTCAGTGACCGGCGATGGGGTGCGGGGTGTACGGGGTCTCCAGCTCCTCGATCTCCTTGTCGGTCAGCTCCAGCTCGACCGCCGCGACCGCGTCTTCGAGGTGCTTCGGCCTGGACGCGCCGACGATCGGGGCCGTGACCGTGTCCTGGTGGAGGAGCCAGGCGAGGGCGACCTGGGCCCTCGGCACGCTCCTGGCCTCGGCGATGCGGGTCACGGCCTCGACGATCGCGCGGTCGCCTTCCTGGTAGAGGGTGGCGCCGAAGCCGTCGGTGGCGCTGCGGTCGGTGGCCGCGTCCCAGTCGCGGGTGAGGCGGCCCCGGGCGAGCGGGCTCCACGGGATGACGCCCACGCCCTGGTCGGCGCAGAGGGGGAGCATCTCGCGCTCCTCCTCGCGGTAGATCAGGTTGTAGTGGTTCTGCATCGACACGAACCGCGTCCAGCCGCCTCGCTCCGCCGCGTGCTGCATCTTCGCGAACTGCCACGCGTACATCGAACTCGCCCCGATGTAGCGGGCCTTGCCCGCCTTCACCACGTCGTGCAGCGCCTCCATGGTCTCCTCGACCGGGGTGTGCGGGTCGAAGCGGTGGATCTGGTACAGGTCGACGTAGTCGGTGCCGAGGCGGGACAGGCTGTGGTCGATCTCGGTGAGGATCGCCTTGCGGGAGAGGCCGCCGCCGTTGGGTCCGGGGCGCATCCGGCCGTGCACCTTCGTGGCGAGGACGATCTCGTCGCGGACCGCGAAGTCGGCCAGCGCCTTGCCGACGATCTCCTCGCTGGTGCCGTCGGAGTAGACGTTCGCGGTGTCGAAGAAGGTGATCCCGGCGTCCAGGGCCTGCCGGATCAGCGGGCGGGACGCCTCCTCGTCGAGGGTCCACTCGTGCGTGCCGCGGTCCGGGAGGCCGTACGTCATGCAGCCGAGACAGATCCGGGAGACGTCCAGGCCGGTCGAACCGAGCTTCACGTACTGCATCGTTGCTGCTCCTGCCGTCGGAGTGGGTGACAGAGGGGAGCGTACGTCCCGGTCGCCGCCGCTCCGCAAGGCATTTCAGGTGACGGCCCGGCGTGGGAGCGGCACGGGCCCGGAACGCCGTGCGCATCCTCGGTCCGGGTGACCGGCATGGGCTGGTCCGCGAGGTACGGGAGGCTGCGGTGCGGGTACGTCGGATCGGGTTCGGGGCGCTGGCGGCGGGGGCGTTGCTGGTACCGGGGATGTGGGGCGCGGCGGTGTGGGGGCCGGGCCCGGGGGCGCGTACGGCCCCGGCGGCGTACGAAGCCCGGACGGCGCCCGCGGCCTCAGCGGCGTACGGAGCCCGGACGGCGCCCGCGTCTCCGGCACCGGACGAAGCCTCCCGGGCCCCCGAACCCCCCGCCACCCTCTGCTCCCCCGCCGGTACCCTCCGCGGGCCCGGCGGGCAGTTCGCCCGGGTCGGTCTCTGCGCGGGTACCGGCACCCCGATCACGGCGGTCTCCGCCCCCGCCACCTGCCGCCGCCCCGGCACCCGCCCCGGGTGTCTCACCTCCGGCACCTGGACCGCGACCCGCGACGGCGTGCGGGTCGCCTCGGGAACGCTGCCCGGCTCGACCCCGTACCCCGGACCCGGCGCCTACGAGGTGACGGCGACGGTCAAGGTCCGTTCCACGCCCGCCGGTGTCGATCTCGCGGGCACCGTCCGCGCACGGCTCACCTTCACCGCGCCCGCCCCGAAGCCGACGCACCGTATCGAGGTGGACCGGCGCACGCTCGCCCCGAACTCGGTGACGACCCTGACGTACACGGTCTCCCGGGACAGCGAACTCGGCGACGGCAGCGGGCGGTTCGGGGTGATCGGCGTGGCGGGCACGACGCTCGCCACGGACGACCCCCGCTGCGTGAACCCCCTGGTCGGCCGGTACCCGGAGCAGGCGCGGACCGCGTACGCCCTGGACTGCGCCCTGACCGACCTCCAGCCCGGCAACCCGTCGACGGTCGTCGTCGAGGCCACCGTCGGGGAGCGCTGTTCGAGCGTCGTCT
Organism: Streptomyces saintjeani; assembly: GCF_055409605.1. Taxonomy (NCBI): domain Bacteria; kingdom Bacillati; phylum Actinomycetota; class Actinomycetes; order Kitasatosporales; family Streptomycetaceae; genus Streptomyces; species Streptomyces saintjeani. The sequence goes on from NZ_CP189624.1 coordinate 863,312, forward strand.
CGAAGCTGGGGTACTGGATGCCGCGCGGCCAGGCCCTCTACACGGGAGGCATGCTGGAGGGCCCGGCCGTCGGATGTGCCGCTAGCCGACGGTGATCGCGGAGACCGGGCACGAGCGGGCCGCCTCGCGGATCAGGGGGTCGCCGAGGTGGTCTGCGTGGTCGTCGGTCAGGGTCGAGAAGCCGTCGTCGTCCTGGGTGAAGACCTTGGGCGCGGTGAGGGCGCACTGTCCGGCGCCGATGCAGACGTCCGTGTCGATGTCGATGTGCATGTCCGGAGCCTCTACCAGGTCACGGGGAGTTCCAGCATCCCCTGGATCGTGTCGCCGGGTTTGAAGGGGATCGTGTCGGCGGGGGCCGCGAGGCGTAGGCCGGGCAGCCGGGTGAAGAGGGTGCGCAGGGCGATCTCCAGTTCGGCGCGGGCGAGGTTCTGGCCGAGGCACTGGTGGATGCCGAAGCCGAAGGAGACGTGGTGGCGGGTGGGCCGGTGGAAGTCGAGGGCGTCGGGGTCGTCGTAGGTGGTGGTGTCGCGGTTGACGACGGAGGTGGCGAAGACGATGCCCTCGCCCGCCTTGATCGTCGTACCGTCGACGTCGATGTCCTCCAGGGCGATGCGCAGCAGTCCGTCGACGATGGACAGCATCCGCATCAGCTCCTCGACGGCATCCGGTAACAGGCCGGGATCGGCGCGGAGTTCGGCGAGGCGGTCGGGGTTGCCGAGGAGGGTGTAGGTGCCCAGCGAGATCATGTTGGCGGTGGTCTCGTGGCCGGCGACGAGGAGGATGAACGCCATGTCGACGACGTCCTCGCGGGTGAGTTCGCCGCCTTGGAGGCGGTGGTGGACGAGCATGTCGAGGACGCCGTCGCCGGGGCGCCCGGACTGTTTGCGGTCGACGAGGTCGCCCAGGTACTTCCGCATGCGATCGCGGGCCTCGCGCGCCTCGCCCTCCTTGCGGCTGCGCAGCAGACGTCCGGACTGTTCCTCGAAGAACTCGTGGTCGGTGTAGGGGACGCCGAGCAGGGCGCAGATCACCATCGAGGGGACGGGCAGCGCGAACAGGGAGACGAGGTCGGCGGGCGGTCCCTGGGCGAGGAGGGCGTCGATGCGGTCGTCCACGATCCGCTGGATGGCGGGGCGCAGCGCCTCGGCGCGGCGGAGGGTGAAGTCGGCGAGGAGCATGCGGCGCTGGGTGCGGTGCTCGGGGTCGTCGACGCCGAGGATCGGGATCCGGCGGTCGCTCAGCGCCTTGACGCGGGGGGTGACACCGGGGAAACCGGGCCGGGTGCGGTCGGAGGAGAGGCGGGGGTCGGCGAGGAGGGCGCGGGCGAGGGTGTGGCCGGTGACGAGCCAGGTGGTGGTGCCGTCGTAGAGGGTGGCGCGGGTGAGGGGGCGGTCGGTGCGGAGTGTGTCGTAGCCCGTGGGGGGCTGGTAGGGGCAGGTGCGGTCCTGAGGGAAGGCGAGGGGAGCCGGTCGCGTCATGGAGACCTCGCAGAGAGTGGATTGCGACGTACCTGTCCCCATTAGATGCCTCAAGCATCTACATTTACGACGTCGACTTCGGCCAGATGGGCGCGGCCGGCGATCTGGCCGGAACTCTGCGCTCCAGACGCTGCGGCGACCGGGGTGACCTGTGAGGATGATTCCGGGGGACACGCGTGTTCTCCGGAACACGTGAGCACGTCGTACGACTTGAGAAGAGGATGGTTGCCATGCCGCTCGAAGGCGAGTACGAGCCCAGCCCGGCGCAGTGGGTGCGGGATCAGGTGGAGTTGTACGAGAAGTCCGGCGGGACCGAGGGGACGACGCTGATGGACACCGGGCTGCCGGTGATCCTGCTGACGACCCGGGGCGCGAAGAGCGGCAAGCTCCGCAAGACGCCGCTGATGCGGGTCGAGCACGAGGGCCGGTACGCGCTGGTCGCCTCGCAGGGCGGCGCCCCGACGCACCCGGTCTGGTACCACAACGTCACGGCCGATCCGCATGTCGAGCTTCAGGACGGGCCGGTCAAGCAGGACATGACGGCCCGCGAGGTCACCGGCGAGGAGAAGGCCGCGTGGTGGGAGCGCGCCGTCGCCGCCTACCCGGCGTACGCGGAGTACCAGCTCAAGACGGACCGGCAGATCCCCGTCTTCGTGCTGGAGCCGCAGGCGTAGAAACCGGTGTTCCCGGCAGGTGTGAAACCCCGCCCGCTGGGAACGCGGATGTACGGGCCCCGCCGCGCTCCCCCGTCGCGGCGGGGCCTCTTCATGCCTCGATTCGACTTCATGGACATCTGTCCAGCTATAGTGGACAGGTGTCCAAGAAGTTCTGAGCCGAGGGAGTCGAAAAGGTCATGGAAACGGTCGCGAACGTACTGGTGGCGCTGATCGCCCTGCTGCACGCGTACATCCTGGTGCTGGAGATGTTCCTGTGGCAGAAGCCGCCGGGCCGCCGCTTCCACGGCTTCGACCCTCAGTTCGCGGCGGCCACCGCGAAGCTCGCGGCCAACCAGGGCCTCTACAACGGCTTCCTCGCGGCGGGCCTGGTCTGGGGCCTGGTCGCCGACGACCCGACCGGCTTCCGCGCGCAGGTCTTCTTCCTGTCGTGCGTGATCGTCGCGGGGGTGTACGGCGCGGCGACCGCGAACCGGCGCATCCTGTTCGCGCAGGCCGTGCCCGGCGCGATCGCTCTGGCCGCCGTCCTGATCGCGCAGTGACCCGCGCCGCGCCCGAGGACCCGCGGGCCGCCCGCACCCGGGCGAGGCTGCGGTCCGCGCTGCTCGCGGAGTGCGCGGAGCGTCCGCTGGAGGAGGTGAGCGTGGCCGCGCTGGTCCGGCGGGCCGGTACCGGGCGGGCCACGTTCTACGTCCACTACACCGACCTCGAAGACCTCGCGGTCGACGCGTGCGCGGACGTCGTACGGGAGGCGGTGGAGGCGCTGCACGCCTGGCAGGGGCGGCCGGATCCGGTCCGCGCGCCGGCCGCGCTGCCGGAGTTCTTCGCCTCCCTCACTCCTCATCTCGCCCTGTACCGGCGGCTGTTGACGCCGGGCGGGGGCGGGCCGCTGGGGCTGGTGCTGCACCGGGATCTGCGCGCGTACAGCCTGCGGGAGCGGGAGCGGGCGGGGGCCGCCGACGCCGCGCTGGTGGCGTCGGCGGTGGCGGCGACGTTCGCGGGGGTGCTGGGGGACTGGCTGCACGGGCTGCTGGAGGGGACGCCCCGTCAGATCGCCGATCAGATATGGCAGTTGCTGGTGGCGCTGCACGCCAGCCGGTGAACTGTCCGCGGGGTCGCGTCAGAAGAGCAGGACGGGTTTGACCGTCCGGCCCTCGGTCATGTCCTTCACCGCCTGCCCGATGTCCTCGAAGCCGTACGTCCCGATCAGCTTCTCCAGCGGCAGCCGCCCCGACTTGACCAGGCCGACCAGCGTCGGGACGAGGCTCTGGGTCTCGCTGTCGCCGAGCGTGAGGCCCACGACCCGCTTGCCGGTGAGCAACCCGTTGACGTCCAGGGCGACTTCGGTCCCGAAGGGCGGGGCCCCCACGACGACGAGGGTGCCGCGCGCGGCGAGCGCGTCCACACCGGCGCGCAGGACGGCCGTACTGCCGGTCGTCTCCACGACACCGTCGGCGCCGGTCACTTCGCGTACGTCGGTGAGGGTGCGGGTCGCTCCCAACTCCCGTGCCAGGTCGAGCCGTTCGGGCACCCGGTCGACGGCGACGACCTCGGTGGCCGGGGAGAGCGCGGCGGCCATCACCGCCGAGAGCCCGACGGCACCGGCGCCGAGGACGACGACCGTGCTGCCCGGCTCCGGCTTGAGGACGTTCCAGACGGCGCCGACGCCGGTCTGAACTCCGCAGCCCAGCGGGGCGATCGAGGCGAGCGGCACCTCCGGGTCGACCTTGACGAGACTGCGCTCGTCCACCAACGCCCGCTCGGCGAAGGAGGACTGGCCGAAGAAGTGGCCGCCGAGGTCCTCGCCGTCGCGGGTGATGGTGGCGGTGCCGTCGGCCCGGCGGCCCCCGATGAGGTTCAGGGGCAGCCAGTCCGCGCAGTAGGCGGGGTGACCGCCGTTGCAGTTGCGGCACGCGCCGCAGGAGGTGAAGGAGAGGACGACGTGGTCGCCGGGTGCGACGGAGGTGACGGATGCGCCGACGGTTTCGACGATCCCGGCGCCTTCGTGGCCGAGGACTCCGGGGAGGGGGAACGGGAGGCCGCCGGACGCGACGCCGAGGTCGGTGTGGCAGAGGCCGGCGGCGACCATGCGGACGACGGCCTCGTACGGGCCGGGGTCGTCGAGGGTGACGTCCGTGAAGGTGAAGGGGGCGCCGCCCGTCTCGACGACGGCGGCTCTGGTGGTGAAGGGCATGGGGGTGAACTCCTGGGCTTCGAGGGAGGGTTGGGGCAGGGTTGACTCACGGGGCGGGAAGGGCGGTCCGCCTCAGTCCAGCGACACGACCACCGACTTCGTCCTCAGGTACGACGCCAGCGCCTCCGGCCCGTACTCCCGCCCGAACCCTGAGTCCTTCACTCCCCCGAACGGCACCGCGGGGTCCAGCATCGCCCAGTCGTTGATCCACACGATGCCCGCCTGGAGGCGGTCGGCGACGCGGTGGGCGCGGGCGAGGCTGCCGGTCTGGATGCCCGAAGCCAGGCCGTACGGCGTGGAGTTGGCGAGGGCGACCGCCTCGTCCTCGTCGTCGAAGGGCTGGACCGTGAGGACGGGGCCGAAGATCTCCTCCTGGACGACACGCGAGTCGTTCGGGAGGTCGGCGATGACGGTCGGCTTGTAGTAGTAGCCGCCGTCCAGGTCGAGGCGTTCACCGCCGCAGACGATCCGGCCGCCGTCCTTGCGGGCGAGGTCGACGTACTCCTCGACCTTGCGCAGATGCCGCTCCCCCGTCAGCGGGCCGACGACGGTCGCCGGGTCGCGCGGGTCGCCGACCGGGATGCCGGGGACCGCCTCGGCGAGGATGTTGAGCAGCGTCGCGCAGACCGAGCGGGCGACCAGGAGGCGGGGGCCGCCCATGCAGAACTGGCCGGTGTTGAAGACGAATCCCTTGATGATCGCGCCGACGGCCTTCTCCAGGTCGGCGTCCTCGAAGACCAGGTGGGGCGCGTTTCCGCCCAGTTCGACGGTGACCGGTTTCAGCGCCTGTCCGGCGATCGCGGCGGCGTGCCGTCCGATGTGGGTGGAGCCGGTGAAGGCGACCTTGTCGATGCCGGGGTGGCGCAGGAGGGCTTCCCCGGCGACGGGACCGGTTCCGGTGACGACGTTGACGACGCCGTCGGGGACGCCCGCGCGCTGGAGGAGGTCCGCCATGTACAGGGCGCTGAGCGGGGTTTCGTCGGCCGGTTTGTGAACGACCGTGTTCCCGGCGGCGAGTGCGGGCGCGAGTTTCGAACCGGCCAGGATCAGCGGGAAGTTGAACGGCGTGATCGCGGCGACGACGCCGAGCGGGCCGCGTCTCGTGTAGGCGTGGGCGTTGTGCTGGGTCTCGCGGGTGGCGCCGTCGAGGTGGAAGGCGAGGGCGGCGTAGTACTCGTAGTCGTTGGCGGCGTTGGTGGCGTCGACGGCGCGGGCCAGCGTGATCGGCTTGCCGACGTCGAGGCTCTCCAACTCGGCGATGGTGTCGGCCTCCTGGCGTATCAACTCGGCGACGCGCAGCAGGACGCGGCCCCGTTCACGGCCGGTGGAGCGCGACCAGGGGCCGGTCTCGTACGCCTCGCGGGCGGCGCGTACGGCGGCGTCGACGTCGGCGGGTCCGGCCTCGGCGACCGTGGTGACCGTGCGGCCCCGGGAGGGGTCGATCACCTCGGTGCGCGCTCCGTCGGCGGCTTCCCGCCACTGGCCCCCGATGAAGAGCTGCCCGGGATCGATCTGGAAGGCGGTCATCGCCACTCCTCGGGTCTGCGGCTCCGTCGCCGCGTCGTCAACCGACAGGTTTCCTGGTGGTTCGCAGTCTCTTTACAGACAGGTTTCCTGTCAATGGTCTACGCTCGACCCATGGCCGGAAGCGCACCCCCCTCCCTCCTCTACATGGTCAAGCAGCTCGAACTCGCCGTCCGCTCCCGGCTGGACGAGCTGGTCAGACCGTCGGGCATCACCGCCCTCCAGTACACGGCGCTGACGGTCCTGGAGCGCCACGACGGCCTGTCCGCCGCCCAGCTGGCCCGGGACTCGTTCGTCACCGCGCAGTCGACCGCCGATCTGGTGCGGTCCCTGGAGAGCCGGGGGCTGCTGCGCCGCGAGCCGAATCCGGCCAGCAGACGGGAGCTGAGGATCCTGCTGACGGACGCGGGGCGGGAGTTGCTCGCGACGCACGCGGAGCAGGTGCGGGAGCTGGAGGACCGCATGGTCAACGCCTTGACGGAGCGTCAGACGGATCAGTTCCGGCAGTCGCTCACACGGGCGTGGCAGTCACTGTCGTAGGGCCCCGGGCCGGAGTTTCGTACGCCGTCGCGAACTGGCCGACTATGAGCGGTCCTTTTTCGAAGACATATGTCAATCGAACATGCTGAAATTCACTCCATCGGGGGTAACTTGCTGAGGCGGGCTCCGCCGAGCGCTGCCCAGCGTCCGCTTCGTCCCATCCGCCGGCCCGTGCTGGAGGCAATGCCATGGTGCCGCAGGAACCCCTGGTCGACACCCCTCACCTGCGCATACGTGAGGAACAGGGGTACGTCGTGCTGGAGTTCCACGGCGAGATCGACATCGTCGCGGCGATGGAGATCCTGCCGCACATCGACGACCGCGTGGCGGGACAGGCGCCGCGCGTGCTCATCGACCTCACCCCGGTCGAGTTCTTCGACTGCTCGGGGCTGCGCCTGCTCTACCGTGCCCGCGCCCGGGTCCTGGAGCGCGACGGGGAGCTGCGCCTGGTCTGCGTCCACCCGCTGACCCTGCGGGTGCTGCGGGCGACGGGTCTCTCGAAGCTCCTGCCGCCCGCGCCGAGCGTGGAGGCCGCCCTCGGCAAGCCCGGGGAGACCTTATGAACTCGTGTGCGGCCCTGGCTACTTGAGGATCTTCGTCACCTGACCCGCGCCCACCGTCCGGCCGCCCTCACGGATGGCGAACTTCAGCCCTTCCTCCATCGCGATGGGCTGGATGAGCTGCACGAGTATGCCGGTGTTGTCCCCCGGCATGACCATCTCGGTCCCGTCGGGCAGCGTCACGACCCCCGTGACGTCCGTCGTCCGGAAGTAGAACTGCGGCCGGTAGTTGTCGAAGAACGGCGTGTGCCGCCCGCCCTCGTCCTTCGACAGGATGTACACCTGTGCCTCGAACCGCGTGTGCGGCAGCACCGAGCCCGGCCTGATGACGACCTGCCCGCGCTCGACGTCCTCCCGCTTGACGCCGCGCAGCAGCAGCCCGACGTTCTCCCCCGCCCAGCCCTCGTCGAGGAGCTTGCGGAACATCTCGATGCCCGTCACCGTCGTCCGCGTCTTCTGCTCGTGGATGCCGATGATCTCGACCTCGCTGTTCACCCTGAGCGTCCCGCGCTCGATCCGCCCGGTCACGACCGTCCCGCGCCCGGTGATCGTGAACACGTCCTCGATCGGCATCAAGAACGGCCGGTCCACGTCCCGTTCGGGCTGCGGTACGGCCGTGTCGACCGCGTCCAGCAGTTCGAGCACCGACCGCGACCACCCCGGGTCGCCCTCCAGCGCCCGCAGCGCCGACACCCGGACCACCGGGACGTCGTCCCCCGGGAACTCGTACTCCGTGAGCAGTTCGCGGACCTCCAGCTCGACCAGTTCCAGGATCTCCTCGTCGTCCACCATGTCCGTCTTGTTCAGCGCGACGACGATGTACGGCACCCCCACCTGCCGCGCCAGCAGCACGTGTTCCTTGGTCTGCGGCATCGGCCCGTCGGTCGCCGCGACGACCAGGATCGCGCCGTCCATCTGGGCCGCGCCCGTGATCATGTTCTTGATGTAGTCGGCGTGGCCCGGACAGTCCACGTGCGCGTAGTGCCGGGCCTCCGTCTGATACTCCACGTGCGCGATCGAGATCGTGATCCCGCGCCGGCGCTCCTCCGGTGCCTTGTCGATCTGGTCGAACGGCGTGAACGGGTTCAGGTCGGGAAACCGGTCGTGCAGCACCTTCGTGATCGCCGCGGTCAGCGTGGTCTTGCCGTGGTCGATGTGGCCGATGGTGCCGATGTTGACGTGCGGTTTGGTCCGTTCGAACCGTGCCTTCGCCACTGCGGGCCTCCTGTACCTGAGGGGCGCCGGGCCTCAACAGGCGCCTGTCTCCTGTCTATTCGCTCCCGGGCGCGTCGAACAGGGCGCTGACGGACTCGCCGTTGTGAATACGGCGCACGGCCTCCGCGAGCGCGGGAGCGATCGACAGGACGCGCAGCTTGTCCGTGTGCTCCTCCTCCGGGACCGGCACGGTGTTCGTGCACACGATCTCCAGCACGTCCGGCTGCTCGCTCAGCCGCTTCAGCGCGCCGGACGCGAACAGGCCGTGCGTACAGGCGACCCTGATCGACCTCGGCTGCAACTCCCGGAGCCTCTCCAGGAGTTCGAGGACCGTGCTGCCCTTCGCGATCTCGTCGTCCAGCACGATGACGTCCCGTCCCGTCACCTCGCCGATCACCGCGCTGATGCTGACCCGGTCGTCCGCGAACCGCTGCTTCGCGCCCGCCGCGACCTGCGCGCCGATCAGCCTCGCGAACGCCGCGGCCTCCTTCGCGTTCCCGAGGTCCGGGGAGACCACCGTCGTCCGTGCCAGGTCGTACCGGCGGAAGTGCGCGGCCAGTTCGCGCAGCGCGTGCAGGTGGTCGACCGGGACCGAGAAGAAGCCGTGCACCTGCGGGGAGTGCAGCGTCATCGCCAGGACCCTGCTCGCTCCGGCCGACACCATCAGGTCCGCGACCAGCCGTCCGCCCATCGAGATACGGGGCGCGTCCTTCTTGTCCGAGCGGGCGTACGAGTAGTGCGGCAGCACGACGGTGATCCGCCGCGCCGACGCGCCCCTCGCCGCGTCGCACATCAGCAGCAGCTCCACGAGGTGCTCCTGGACCGGTTTCACGAGCGGCTGCACCAGAAACACGTCCCGCTCCCGGCAGTTGGCCTGGAGCTGCACCTCCAGACAGTCGTTCGCGAACCGGCTCACCTGGGTGGGGCGCAGGGGGATTCCGAGGTGGGCACAGACTTCTGCGGCGAGTTCGGGGTGGGCGCTGCCGGAGAAGACGGCTATGTCTCGCACGATCGGCTCCTAGGGGGCTCTGATGATCATGTCGGGAGCTCTCATGGTAGGGGGGCGGAGGGGGAGTTGGAGTGGGCGGAACTTGTGGGCGGGTCGGGTGAGTTGGGGCGGGGGCTGGTGTCGGCGACGGGCGGTGGAGGGACCGGGTGCCCGCGGTGGTGTTCGCGTTCGGTCACGGCTTGGTGAGACCAGGCGGCCAGGACGCACACGCCCTCAGCGGACCCCCCGTATCGCCCCCGCCTACGCGAACGCCTGGGCCACGGCGAGACTGTCCTCGTACACGTGATGCCGGGTCACCAGCCCCTCCTCCAGGGTCAGATGGAGAGCGAACCGTGCCCGGTACGCCCGCCCGGTCGCCCGCGCGGTCTGCCGGATCTCCCCGAGGACGACCGCGTCGGCACCGTCGACGAGGACGTGCTCGACGCGGGTGTCGGCCTCCTCGACGGCATGGTGTGCGGCCAACTCCCTGAAGTGCGCGGCGACTTCGGCGCGGGTGGAGCGATGCCGTATCCAGGGCGTGGCCGTACGCCCGTGCTCCCCGGTCGGCCAGTCGAGCTTCCAGTCGACGTACTCGGCGTAGAGGGAGGCGATGCGGTCGGGATCGCCTTCGCCGATGAGCTGGAGGAGCCGGAGAACCGAGGTACGGGTGTCGGGGATCATGACGGGACCTCTCTGCGCGAACGCGGGACACGGGCACACGAGACGCGTGAACTCGCCCTGTCCGACGGATTGTTGCCGCCCCGCAGCCCTCTCCGCGATTACCTCCCAGGTAGGCACCTCTCCTGTCACAGCTTGCCTACAAGGCGGTGCGAAGTGCCGTTCGAAGGGAATCCGTATGGCGGGAACACCAGTACGGGTACCCCGCGTCAGCGGGAACCGCAGGAAGGACCGCCATGACGACGACTCCCCCCGACACCGTCACGACCCCCCAGAAGCGGCTGCCCCAGCGCATGCCGGTGTGGGCGAAGGTGCTCACCTCGGTCGTAGTGGTGCTGGCCGTCATGTTCGCGGGTATCCGGCTGAGCCTCCTGCCGGGTCTGCGCGACTTCTTCGGAACGGAGACGCAGGACCGTACGGGTCCGGCGCTCCTCCAGTCGATCCAGGACATGAGCCGCTACGAGGGCGCTTCGGGCAACTTCCAGGTCGTCGTCGACCTGGAGAAGGACGCGAAGTTCCTGCCGGACGCGATCCGCGGGACCCGGACCCTGTACGTGGGGGCGGGCACGGTGGACGCGTACGTGGACCTCGGGAAGGTGGCCGACAAGGACGTCACGGTCGACAAGAACCGTACGACGGCGACCCTGCGCCTGCCGCACGCGCAGCTCGCGACACCGGCGCTCGACCCCGACCGTTCGTACGCCGTGTCCAAGCAGCGCGGCCTGCTGGACCGGCTCGGCGACCTGTTCTCCGGCAACCCGAACAGCGAGCAGGCGGTGCAGAAGCTCGCCGTGAAGCACATCGGCGAGGCCGCGCGGCAGAGCGAGCTGACGGCGCGCGCGGAGACCAACACGACCGGCATGCTCAAGGGCCTGCTGCGGTCCCTCGGCTTCGAGGAGGTCACCGTCTCGTACACCGCCTGACCGGGTGGCGTCCGGGGGTGAGCGGATCGGCATCCCCGGGCGTTTCCTGGGTAACAGCCTTAGGACGCTGGGAAGTTGAAGCCTGGAGGACCACAGATGGCCCGTGCAGCCTCACGTCCGCGTACCGCGAAGGCCAAGGCCGTGCCCACCCCCGCGAAACCGGAGCCCGCCCCAAGAGGGGTGAAGGCGTTCACGAAGCGGCTGACGGCCGTACGGACACGGCCCCCGAAGAAACCGGCGAAACCAGCGGCCCCCGCCGCCAAGAACAAGAAACCCGACGCCAAGGACTCCCCCGCCGGCCCCCGTCCCCTCCCCCTCTACCTCCGCATCCCCGCGATGGCCGTCGGCTTCGCCGTGCTCGTCGGATTCGGCGCGGTCCTCGCCCGGCTCACCCTCGAACCGTCCCCCGCCTCGGTCCCCCTGATCCACACGAACCTCCGCCCCGGCCACTCCATCGAGGCGTACCTGGACCAGCCCGCGCTGCGGGACGCGGTGCGGCAGATCGGCGGGAACATCCTGCTGGGGGTCCCGTTCGGCATCCTCGTCCCGGTGGTCGCCCCGAAGGCGCGCGGCATCGTCAAGGTGCTGCTCCTGACGGCCCTGGTGATGCTCGCGGTCGAGTTCGCCCAGGGCGCGCTGGTCACCGGCCGCGCCTTCGACATCGACGACGTCATCCTCAACACGACGGGCGCCCTGATCGGCTATCTGCTCCTGGGCCGGCGACTGGGCCGCGGCGTGCACGCCAGGCGTAGCTAGCGCGGTCTCCACGTGTACCGGTCGCCGCCGACCCAGCGGATCGCGTCGGGGTCGTCGAGGTCGTGGATGGTGATGCCGTAGAGGGCCGCGGTGTCGAGGACCTCGGTGACGGCGTGGGCGGAGCCGACGACCCGGCCGTCGATCTCCATGATGCGGAACGGGGGTGTGCCCGGCTGGACCCCGAGCACCATGACCCGCGGGTGGGAGATGTAGGGGCTCGCTATCTCGGTCATGTAATCGAGGGTAGAACGACTCCGCCCGACCGCTACCTGACGCAGAAGACCGCCCCCGGCACCCCGCGCCCGCCGCGCGAACCGCCCGCCCCTGCGCAACCCTGGTGACATGCTCCCCGTCGAGGCCCTGGAGCGGATCGCGTTCCTGCTGGAGCGTTCCCTCGCCCCGCCGTACCGCGTGAAGGCATTCCGTACGGCGGCCCGCGTGCTGTCGGCGCTGCCGGAGGCGGAGGTCGCGGACCGGGCGGCGGCGGGGACGCTGGAGTCGCTCAAGGGGGTCGGCCCGAAGACGGCGCAGGTGGTGCGGGAGGCCCTGGCCGGCCGTACCCCGGCGTACCTGGAGCGCGTGGCGGCCGAGCAGCCCCCGCCCCCGGAGGGCGGCGCGCGCCTGCGTGCCCTGCTGAAGGGGGACTGCCACCTGCACTCCGACTGGTCGGACGGCGGCAGCCCGATCGAGGAGATGGCCCGGACGGCGGCGGCGCTGGGCCACGAGTGGGCGGTGCTGACGGACCACTCGCCGCGCCTGACGGTGGCCCGGGGCCTCACGGCGGACCGCCTGCGCGCCCAGCTCGACCTGGTCGCGGAGCTGAACGCGACGTGGGCCCCGTTCCGCCTGCTCACCGGCATCGAGTGCGACATCCTGGACGACGGCTCCCTCGACCAGGACCCGGAGCTGCTGGCCCGCCTGGACGTGGTCGTCGTCTCGGTGCACTCCAAGCTGCGGATGGACGCGCGCTCGATGACCCGCCGGATGGTGGCCGCCGTCCGCAACCCGCACGCGGACGTCCTGGGCCACTGCACGGGTCGGCTGATCGCGGGGAAGCGGCGGCCGGAGTCGGAGTTCGACGCGGCGGCGGTGTTCGCGGCGTGCGCGGAATCGGGGACGGCGGTGGAGATCAACAGCCGCCCCGAACGGCTGGACCCTCCCCGGCGGCTGCTGCGGCAGGCCGTGGACGCGGGGGTGCTGTTCTCGGTCGACACGGACGCGCACGCGCCGGGGCAGCTGGACTGGCAGGTGCTGGGGTGCGCGCGGGCGGAGGAGTGCGGGGTTCCTGCGGAACGGGTGGTGACGACATGGTCGTACGACCAACTGATGGACTGGGCGGGCGCCCGCGTTTGACTTCGAGAGCACTTCAATTCGTACGGTCATGGTCATGAGCAACAGCGACACTCCTCAAGTCAAGATCGGTTCGGGCTTCGGCGCCCGGAGCACCGCCGACGACGTCCTCGCGGGACGCGACCTCACGGGCACGCTGGCCCTGGTGACCGGGGGCTACTCGGGCCTCGGGCTGGAGACGACGCGGGCGCTGGCCAAGGCCGGCGCGCGGGTGGTCGTACCGGCGCGGCGGGTGGACGCGGCGCGCGAGGCGCTCGCGGGGATCGACGGGGTCGAGGTCGACGAGCTGGACCTGGGCGATCTGGAGAGCGTCCGGGCGTTCGCGGACCGGTTCCTCGCCTCCGGCCGCACCCTCGACCACGTGCTCAACAACGCGGGGATCATGGCCTGCCCCGAGACCCGCGTGGGTCCCGGCTGGGAGACCCAGTTCGCCACCAACCACCTCGGTCACTTCGCGCTGGTCAACCGGCTGTGGCCGGCGATCGAGCCTGGCGGCGCGCGCGTCGTGTCCGTCTCGTCGCGCGGCCACCACTTCTCCGGCGTCCGCTGGGACGACGTCGACTGGCGTCAGGGCTACGACAAGTGGCAGGCGTACGGCCAGGCGAAGACCTCGAACGCCCTGTTCGCCCTCCACCTCGACAAGCTGGGCCGCGCGTCGGGCGTGCGGGCGTTCTCCCTGCACCCGGGCGGCATCCTCACGCCCCTCCAGCGTCACCTGGCCAAGGAGGAGATGGTCGAGCGCGGCTGGATCGACGAGAACGGCGAGCTGGCGATGCCGGAGCTGTTCAAGACGCCCGAGCAGGGTGCGGCGACGCAGGTGTGGGCGGCGACGTCGACGCAGCTCGACGGCCTCGGCGGGGTGTACCTGGAGGACTGCGAGGTGTCCGAGGCGGTGTCCGGCGAGGACATCGCGTCCGGGGCGGTGTCCGCCGGTGTCGCGCCGTGGGCCAGGGACGCCGAGCAGGCGGAGCGGCTGTGGGCGCTGTCGGCGGAGCGGACGGGTGTGAACGCGTTCGCGGGCTGACCGCCTCGCGTGAGGCACTGGCCTCTCCATGGGGCCAGTGCCTCGATCTTATGGGGCCAGCGCCTCGATCTCCCCCAGTGCGCCCAGCAGTTGGGGCACCACGGCCTCCCGCGCCCACTGCCGGTGCCCCTCGTCGGCCTTCCTCGGGACCTGTTCCGTCAGCATGATCAGGTAGAGGTAGGTGCGGTAGAGGGCGTACCGCTGCCGGGCGGAATCATCGAACTCCGCCTCCCCGCCCGCCTTTTGGTAGGCCGTCAGGAAGGTCTCGTCCTCCCGGATGTCCGTGAGCAGCGCGAGGGAGACGAACTCCGCCAACGGGTCGCCCCAGAACATGCGTTCACCGTCGATGAGTCCGGTGATACGGGGTACGGCGGGGTCGATGAGGATGTTGCCGGGCCACAGGTCGAAGTGGACGAGGCACGGGGTCGTGACCTCGTCCAGCGCGTCGTACGCCTTGCCTGTGGTCGCCCTGATCTCGCTCGTCCTGAGCGGGAGTTCAGCCGCGTAGCGGTCGGCGTCGGCGAGGACCGCGCCGAGCATGCCGGTGAACGCGGTACGCCAGTCCGGGGCGAGCGGGCCGAGGGCGCCGGAGGGATAGCCGTAGCCCGGTCCGGTGATCCGGTGGAGGCGGGCGACCTGCTCGGCCAACTCGGCGCGCAGGGTGGCGTGTTGGGGCGCGGGCAGCTCGGACCACTGTTCGCCGGGCACGGCGGTCATCAGGAGGTGGCCGTCATCCTGGGCCACGACCTTCGGGGCGGGTACGTCGGCCAGCGCCGCGCCCTCGTAGAACTGGGCCTCCGCCACGAGGAGTCGCTTCTCGTGGCGGAGGCCCTCGTCCAGTGGGGCGACCTTGAGGACGTACCGGGTGCCGTCGTCGAGGCGGAGTTCCTCTACGGCGTTGTAGGTGCCGCCGCTCAAGGGGATGACGCGGGTGAGGCGTTCGGGCTCAAGAGCAGCCTCTTCGAGGACGTGCCGTGCTCGTTCCCAGGAGTCCATCCCCCGCGCCCTTCCGGTCAGCTCGCGGCGTACACGTCCTCGACGTAACGCCCGTTCGTCATCAGCTCGTTGAGCCAGGTCTCGGCCGCCGCCTCGTCGGCGTCCGGCGTGTGATCCCGGTACAGCGTACGGAACGCGTCCCGCACTCCGGGAGCCATGCGTGACCCGTCGCCGCAGACGTGGACGCGGGCGCCTTCGGCCAGCGGCTTCCAGACCTCCTCGCCTTCGGCGGCGATCCGGTGCTGGACGAACCGGCCGTCGGGTCCGGCGCTGAAGGCGGGCCGGATCGAGACGGCTCCGACGGTGTCGGCGGCGCGCAGTTCCTCGGCGTGCAGGTAGTCGGGCCGGGGGCGTCGCAGCCGAAGTAGCAGAGGGCGGGCGGGGGCGTCGAGGAGGGAGACCATCAGGTCGACGTGGCCGGGGTCGGTGGCGGGCGAGGAGGAGATGGAGTAGTGGCGGGGGCGCAACGGCGTGAGCGGATCGAGGAGCCCCGGCCAGTCGAGGACTCCGCGCAGCGCCGGGTTCGCTTCGATCAGCTCGGTCAGGGTGCGCGGGTCGTCGTCGGTGAGGGCGACGAGGGCGGCTCGTTCGGGCGGGCAGGGGTTGGCGGCGGCGAGCGCGGCGCGCTGGGCGGCGGTCGGGCGGTTCTGCAACTCGGCGTAGTGGGTGAGGAGTTGCGACGTGTACGGCGCCGTGCTGCTCGCGAATCCGGTGATGGCCGCCGAGTGCGGGTCCACGCCGGGGCGGCTGAAGGGGCTGGACGTACTCGACCCGTTCCGGCCCGTCGAGGCGGTACAGGTCGAACGCATCGCCCAGGCGCTGCGCCTGCGGCACCGGTCCCGCTACCAGGTCTCCGTACGGTGGGACGCGCCCGGCGGCCGGGTCCGGCACGGCGAACTCACCGCCGACCCCGTCAGCGACAGCGTCGGCATGACCCCGGCGCTGCTGGTCATACTGCGGGTCCTCGGCGAGGAGACGCCCGCCCGCACGGGCCCCTCCGAGGCCGTGACCCCCGTCGAGGCCCGCATCCTCGCGCTGCTCGCCGGAGGCGCGACCACGGCACGCACGGCGCGGGAGACGGGGCTGACACCGGACCGGGTGAGCTATCACCTGCGGCGGCTGTCGGCGCGGTGGGGGGCGGCGAACCGTACGGAGCTGGTGGCTCGGGCTTATGCGGAGGGGGTACTGACGGCGGGGGCGTGGCCGCCGGCGGGGAGGGGGTATAGGGGGCCGGGGTGGTGACGGGAGGAGAGGCGGGGAGGGGGCTGGGCCGGGGCCTTGACGGGCACGAGCCTTGACGGGCGCGGGCCTTGACGGGCACGAGCCTTGACGGGCGCGGGCCTTGACGGGCACGAGCCTTGGCAGGCTCGACTGATGGCGAGCGCAGGGCTCGGTGCGTGCGGAATCTGGTGAGAGATGCGCCGTCTCAGGCCCCGGGAGTCGCCGCGCCCGCCGGTTCCGCGTCGTCCGTCTCCGTTCCCGCTCCTGTCCGCACCGTCTCCGTCCCTGCCCCCGTACGCGCCGTCGCCGCTCCCGTTCGCGCCGTCCCCGCCCCCTCCGGGGCTCCGAAGCGGGCCAGTGTGTGCCAGATCATCTTGAGGTCCTGGAGTTCGTACCGGCCCGTGCGCGCCGCGTCGCCGATCACTCGGGGGTCGATGTGGCCGCCGGACGCGATCTGCTCGGCCAGGGCGGCGTACTCGGCGCCCCGGTAGTCCGCGTGGGCGTGGAGTTCCGCGACGGTGAGGCGGTAGCCGGGGTGCCATTCGACGAGGCACGGGAGGAGGCGGGCGTCGGCCTCCACCTGCGTACCCCGGTAGCAGGCGTCCAGGACGACCGCCTCGACGTCCCGCGCGAGGTCGACTCCGCCGTGCACCTGGGTCTCGATGTAGTCGTTGAGGGCGTCCTGTTCGTCGGATTCCGCGAGGGCGATCAATGAGGAAGACGCGGCGACACCGAAACGGGTTGGTTCAGCGGCGCTGTCGGGATAGCAGAACGTCGCGCGGGCGAGCGCGTCGGCCGTGAGGCGGAAGTGGGAGGAGCCGAAGCGCGGGGCGGCGCCGACGACCTGGCGGCGGAAGTCGAGCGCGCCGTAGACGGGCCGTTCGTGCGGGGCGGCGTCGTCGTACGCGCCGCCGAAGATCCGGCTCTCCCAGCGCCAGCGGTCGCCCCCGGGGTGCGCGGTGAGGCCGCCGTTGCTGGAGCCGGTGACGAACTGGGAGTGGTAGGCGCCGTCCCTGGAGAGAGCCCGCAGAATCGGTTCTCCGCGTGTCGTGCGGTCGGGATGGAAATTCAGGGTGATCCGCAGGTTTACCGGGACGGCGGGCCCGTACGCGCGGGCGGTGACATGGGCGATGGCGGCACGCGCGCGCGGGGACGCGAAATCCACTGGAACCTCCTGACGACGGCTGCTTACTCTAGCCCTGAACCTAGGATCACTAGGTTCAGGATTCGAACTCCCTGGAGGCTAACCGTGCGCGCGCTCACCGAGCACGAGATCCGCAACTCCTTCGTGAACTGTTCAAAAGGTGAGGCCAAGCGGCTCGCGATCCCGCGTGACCTGGACGAACGCCCCTGGGACGACCTCGACTTCCTCGGCTGGCGCGACCCCGGCGCGCCCGACCGCAGCTACCTGGTCACCGAACACGCGGGCCGCCTCGTCGGCGTGACTCTGCGCTTCCCGTCGTCCCAGCGGGGCTTCCTGCACCGCAGCATGTGCTCCCTGTGCCTCACGACCCACCGGGGCGGCGGCGTCTCCCTGATGACCGCGCGCAAGGCCGGCGCGGCGGGCCGCGAGGGCAACTCCGTCGGCGTCTACATGTGCACGGACCTCGCCTGTTCGCTGTACGTCCGGGGCCGCAAGGTCCCCGACTCGGGCAGCCGGTTCGAGGAGAGCCTGACCGTGGAGGAGCAGATCGCCCGTACGACGGGGCTGCTGGCAGGGTTCCTGGACAAGCTCGCCGTCTGACTCACTCCGCGCGCAGGCGGGCCGCCGTCACCCGGTGGAGGTGGATCAGCACGTCGTGCGCGCGGGCGAGGGCGACGTCCGAGGGGCCCTCGTCCGGGTAGGCCGTGCCGATGCTGCGCGTGGGGCGTGCCGTACGGAGCCACTCCCGCGCGGGCGCGCGTACGGTGCGCAGGTCCAGGACGTAGTTGCGGTACCGGACGCGGTCGAGGGCCGCCTCGTTGCTGCCGGGCTCCGGCGGGCCGACCGTCCACCGCCTGACGGCCGTCCCGTCGGCGCCGGTGGCCATGAACGAGCCGCGTCCGAACGTCACCCCGACGCTGACGTACCCGTCCCCGAGGCGGTCCCTCAGGAACGCGCCCTGCATCTTCGGGTAGTTGACCGGGTCCACCGGTACGTACCCGATGTGCGCGTCGTGCGCCGACAGGAGGACCTTGGTGCCGGTGTGCGCGGCCCACCAGGCGACGTTCGCCGCCATCGCCTCGTCGCGGTAGCCCATCCCTGCCGAGATCTCCGGCTGGCCGCGCTCGAACTCGAACGCGTACTGGCCCGCCGTGCGGTCGATGGCCGTGGCGTTCTGGACGGCCATGTCGTATCCGGTGCCGGACGGTTTCTCCTTGATCAGCTTCAGCGCCTGGGCGGTCCGTTCCGCGCGCTCCTTGCGGATCCCGTACGGGGTGGCGAGGTACTCCTCGATGTACGCGCCCGTCTGCCGGGTCGGGCGCAGCCCCGCGTACAGCTCGGCGAGCCTCGTGCTCAGCTCCGGGTGGTGTTCGGCGACGTACCGCTCGACCTCGTCGTACACCTCGGGTCCCGTCCAGGCGATGTCGTCGCCGAGGAAGCGTACGGGGTCGTCGGGGTGGTGGATGTTGTACGTCCGCATCCACTTGACCAGGGCCAGGTAGTCGGTGTTGTTCCACCAGCGGTAGTCCCGCTGGAACTCCTCCCTGAAGATCCGCTCCGGGTCGCCCTTGCCGTGGACCACGTACGCGTCCAGGCGGCGGCCGGTGCTCCAGGGGGTTTCCAGGGCGAAGGTGCGGAAGCCCTGTTTCTCGACGAGGTGGCGGAAGACTCGGGCCTTGAGGGCGAAGAAGTCGTGCGAGCCGTGGGTGGCTTCGCCCAGGCCGACGACTTGCGCGTCGCCGATCGCTTGGTCCAGGGCGTGGAGGTCTTGGGTGTTGCCGCCTGGTTCCGGGGTGCGGAGGGGGTGGGCGGAGTGGTTGAGGGTGGAGATGACCGGGTCGGGGGTGGGGGTTGCGGTGGCGGGGGTTGCGGTGAGGGTGAGGAGGGTGGCGGTGGTGGCTGCGATTGCGGCGGCTGCTAAGCGGGGGTGGTTCATGGTTGGAGGGTGGCTTGGGAAGGGGGTGGGGGGATATCCGGCTGACCACCGTTTTGGGGTGGGGGTAGCTGGAAGATGGGGGCGGGGCCGAGGGCCGGGGCTGAAGGCCAGGGCCGGTGCCGAGGCCGGAGGCCAAGACCGGGGCCCGGGGCCCGGGGCCAGAGGCCAGGACCGGAGGCCGGGGGGTGGGGCCAGAGGCTAGGGCTGGGGCCGAGGGCCAGAGGCCAGGGCCGGAGGCCGGAGGCCGAGGGTTGGGGCCAGAGGCCATAGCCAGGGCCGGGGCCAGAGGCCAGAACCGGGGTCGGGGCCAAGGCCGGGGCCGGGGCCGGGGCCGGGGCCGGGGACCAAGCCGGGGGCCGAGGGCCAGGGGTGAGGGTCGAGGCCAGGGGTGGGGAGTGGGGTTGACCCGAACGGGTGATCGAGTGAGGGTGGGGAACTGGGTGGGGAGGGCCGGGCGTTCACTGGGCAACTGGGGATGGCTCGGGGCCGGGACGGCGGCGGAAGGAGCGGGGTCATGGTGAAGGCTAGGGTTCGGATCGACGGGGACGTGGTGCGGATGCCCGGCGGGGTGGCCGTCCGGTTCATGCGTACGCTGCGGCTGCCCGAGACGGGGACACACCCGTTGCCTCCGGGGCTCGGGGAGTTTCCGGTGCGGCGGATCGCCGACTATCCCGACACGGCGCCCGCGCACTGGCTCGCCCGGGGCGGGGTGATGCTGCCGATGTACTTGCGCGAGGCGATGTGGCTGAACTTCACGGAGACACAGAAACCGGGCGCGCTCCAGGTCGGAGTGGGGAAGGTGTGCGCGGTCTCGGGGAAGCCGTGGAGCGACCACCTCTCCCGGGACCCCCAGAACTACGTCGTCCTCCCCCGTCAGCCCTGGCTCGACGGCATCAACTCCGGGAAGGGGACCGTCCGCCAGTTCGTCGCCGTGCCACTGGGGCTCGGGGCGACGGTCGAGGGACAGGTCACCGGCGAGGAGACCTGGGGCGGGGTCCAGCTCCAGTCGTTCACGCTGACGGAGGAGCGACTCCAGGTCTGGCGCGAGGCCCAGCGCCGGCACTCGAAGCGGCTCGGACCGACCGGTTTCCTCGCGGAGAACACCACCGCGAGTCCGATGCGCGCGATGGCCGCCGCGCCTCGTGCGGGTGCGGCGATGGGGCTCGGTGTCGGCGGTTCCATGCGGCAGGAGGTCTACCGCGACGACCGTCCGCTCACGGACTGGTCCCCCACCCCGGCGGCCCGCCTCTTCGTCCACCTCGTCACACCCCCGGAATGGCACCGCATCACCGGCGAGGCTCCCCCGCCGTCCCCGGTGGACCGCGCGGCGTACACGCAGGCCGGGTTGCCGTGGTTCGACTACTACGACGAGGAGGCGGCGGACCTGCCACCGAGCGGGACGCTGGACGGGGTGAAGCCGGTGGGCGACTGGATCGGGGACGACCTGGAGGCGTGGCAGGAGCCGGGGGCGGGGCAGGTGACGCCGTTGAAGGATGCGCGGGGGAAGGGGGTGGAGGACGGGGAGTGGTGAGGCGGGGCATCACCGGGACGAGGAGCGGCTGAGGGGAGGGTGGCACTGGTGGCGGAGTGCGGAGTTCCGGAGCTGAGAGGCGGGCGGCAGGTAGCGGGCGGCAGGCCACGACATGGAGGCTCTCCCCCTCGATGCCGAACAGGACCCGCCGAGCATGACGGCGGGCGGCAGGCGGCAGGCGGCAGGCGGCAGGCGGCAGGCGGCAGGCGGCAGGCGGCAGGCGGCAGGCGGCAGGAAACGTTCCCCTCGGCGCTCCCGTTTTGCGTCCTCGGGCCTCGGCGGGTCATGGTGGCTGACGGCAGTGGTGGCGAGGATGTGAGGTGCGGGATGGGTGGCGGGTGGAGCAGGCGGCGGTTCGCCGGGGTGTTGGGGGCTGTGGTCGGAGGTGGGGTCGTGGGGTGTGCCGGTGAGGGGCAGGAGGCTGTGGCCGAGGGAGTCGTGGGGAAATCCGGCTCGGTGGGGGGTTCCGGCTCGGGTGGGCCCAGCGCGGCCGGCACGCCGAGTGGTTCCCCGAGTCCTGCGGCTGAGGGACCCCGGCCTCTTTACGTCGGCACCTATACCTCCCAGGACGGTGGCGGGGAAGGCATCGGGTTCGCGTCGTATCACCCGGTGACCGGGGAGATCACGTCCGGCAGGACGGTGACCGGAGTTCCGGACCCCTCGTTCCTGGCCGTGCATCCGGACGGGCGGACCCTGTACGCGGTGAACGAGCAGGAGCGAGGCGCGGTGACCGCTGTGCGGATCACGGACGGGCAGGTGTTGGGGAGCCGCGGGACAGGGGGCCGGCATCCCTGTCATCTGTCGGTGCATCCGAGTGGGAAGTGGCTGCTCAGCGCGGATTACGGGTCGGGGAGTGTGGCCGTGCACCCGATCGGGGACGGTGGCGAGCTGGGGGAACGTACCCAGTCCGTGACGCACGACTCGCCCGCGCCGGGGCCCGGTCAGGAGGGGCCGCACGCGCATCAGATCGTGACGACGCCGGACGGGCGGCATGTGCTGGCGGTGGATCTGGGCACCGACACGGTCTACACGTACCGGCTCGACGCCACCGCGGGGACGCTCACCGAGGTCTCCCGCGCGCAGACCCGTTCAGGGGCAGGACCCCGGCATCTCGTGTTCCACCCCGGGGGCCGGTACGCGTATCTGGCGAACGAGTTGGACGACACCATCGCGGTGTGCGCGTACGACGCGGAGTCGGGTCGCCTGACGATCGGGGAGCCGCAGTCGACGGGCTCGAAGACGCGCCCCACCTACCCGTCCCAGCCGGTGGTGACGCCGGACGGGTCGTACGTGTATCTCGCGAACCGGGGTGACAACACGTTGGCGAGGTACGGCGTGGAGGCGGACGGCGCGAGGCTGCGGCTGCTGGACACGGTGGAGGTGGGCGGCGACTTCCCCCGCCACGTCTCCCTCTCCCCCGACGGCGCCTTGCTGTTCGCCTCGAACCAGCGCTCCGGCACCATCACCGTCTTCCACGTGAACCCGACGACCGGCGCCCTCACCCCGACCGGCGCGCCGTACGCCTCACCGATACCGGTCTGCGCACTGCCTCTCTGACACGGCCCCGCCCGCCGCGAGGCGCCCTCACCCCTCCTCCCGCTGCCTCTGCAACGTCCGGGTGCACGATGCCGCGCTCGCCTGGGTCAGCAACGCGTGCATGCGTTCCGTCAGTTGGGACACATCGTCGGCCGGTGCGTGGAATGCCAGCCGCACATCCCCGTGCGTACGGGCCCGCTCGACGCGGAGCGTCAGCCCGTGGCGGTCCACGGCGAGGGGCTGGACGCGGACGGCGCCGTGGAGGCTGTCGCGGCCGACCAGGCGGGTGAGGCGTTCGACCGCGTCGGGGTGTGCGTCCGCGAGGTGGGTGAGGAGTTGGGCCTCGGCCCCGGCGAGGGGGTCCGGTGCGGCCGTGGCGAACTCGTCGCGGTCCACCACGACCGCGCCCGTGGGCTGTTTCAGCACGATGCGCGTGGCGTGGAAGCCGAGGACCCCGTCCTCGGGGACGAACCAGCCGGCGAGCCAGAGGCGGGAGCGGATGCGGCCTCGGACGGGGACGGGGGCGACGTCGGCGAACTCCAGGACCGCGGAGGGCTCGCCGCGCGGCGCGCAGATCGCGGCGGTGACGAGGGCGCTGTCGTCGGGCACGCACAGCAGGACGCGGCCGTCGTCGGTGACGGTGTGGGCGCCGACGAACTCCTCACGTCCGCCGTCCGCGGTGACCCCGCAGGACCAGGCGGTCGCGAGGATCGACCGGGCGCGTTGCGCCGCGGAAGGCGCGGCAGTCCAGCTCGGGTTGTCATCCATCCGAAGACCTCCTTAGGTAAGGCTCACCTAACCTACCGAAGATCGAGGCGCACGCCAACCACCCGCCCCCAGCGAGGCACGGCTCACACCGGTTCACCGAAAAGCACAGCCCACCCGGCCCCACACCTCACACCAGAACACCGAGCAACGCCCGCGCACACAACTCCCGCACCTGCTCCCGCGACAACTCACCCCCACGCAGCCACTCCAGGGACACGGACGTCATGAACGCGAGCCACCCCCGCACCGCGAGCCGCACCTCGGCACGCTCCCCGAAGAGCGGCCCGAACTCCGGGTCGGCGGCGAGCGCGGCGAGGATCTGCCCCTCCTGCGCGGCGAGCGCCCGCTGATAGACGCGCCGTACGGCCTGGTCACCGGCGGAGTCGGCGCGGTGGAAGGCACGGAAGCCGTGGGCATGCTCCTCGACGTACCCGAGGAACACATCGAGCCCGGCGGAGAGTTGCTCACGGACCGGTACGCCGGGAACCGCCGCCGTCAGCCGCAGCATCCGCGCACTCTCGCGCTCGACGACCGCCGCGAAGAAGTCCCGCTTCGTCGGGAAGTAGTGGTACAGCAGCCCGCGCGAGACCCCGGCGATCTCGGCGACCTGCTCGATCCACACCTCGTCGTACGGACTCTCGGAGAACAACCGGGCGCCGACCGACAGCAGTTGTTCGCGCCGCTCCTGCGTACTGAGCCGGCGCCGCACCCGCTCCCCCTGCTCCGCTGCCATGCCGGAACCTTACTTGACGCGAGTTCAACAGGCGGATCAGACTGGAACCCGCTATTGAACCCACGTACAACACGCTCGATGTGCCGCAGGATCAAGGGAGATCGCGTCATGACGGAGACGACGCCAGGCACCGGCACCGGCCTGCCCAAGGGCTTCCACGACGCCGCGCGGGGCTGGCCCGAACTGCACCGGATACCGCACCCGAAGGGCCGGTTGCCGCTGCTCGGCGACGTACGCGGCGTGAACCGCAGGACCCCGCTCCAGGACACGATGCGCTTCGGCGCCGAACTCGGCCCGATCTTCCGCCGCAAGGCGTTCGGCAAGGAGTTCGTGTTCGTCGGCGGCGCACGGCTGGCCGCCGACCTCGCGGACGAGTCGCGGTTCGCCAAGCACGTGGGACTCGGCATCGCGAACCTCCGCCCGATCGCCGGGGACGGCCTGTTCACGGCGCACAACCACGAGCCCAACTGGCAGCTCGCGCATGACGTGCTGGCGCCGGGGTTCAGCCGGGAGGCAATGGCCGCGTACCACCCGATGATGCTGGAGGTGGCGGCCCGCCTCACCGCCGGCTGGGACCGGGCGGCGGCGAAGGGGGCCACCGTGGACGTCCCCGGGGACATGACGAAGCTGACCCTGGAGACGATCTCCCGCACCGGCTTCGGCCACGACTTCGGCTCCTTCGAGCGGACCCGCCCGCACCCCTTCGTCACCGCGATGGTCGGCACGCTCAGCTACGCCCAACGCCTCAACGGCCTTCCGGTTCCCGCCCTGTTGAGGCGCGCGGCCAAACGCAACGAGGCCGACATCGCGTTCCTCAACGACACCGTCGACGACCTCGTACGCGCCCGGAGGGCGAGCGGCGGCGGGGACGGCGACCTGCTCGACCGGATGCTGGAGACGGCCCACCCGGAGACGGGCGAGCGGCTGTCCGCCGAGAACGTGCGCCGGCAGGTGATCACCTTCCTGGTCGCCGGGCACGAGACGACGTCCGGGGCACTCTCCTTCGCCCTGCACTACCTCTCCCTGCACCCCGAGATCGCCGCCCGCGCCCGCGCGGAGGTGGACCGGGTGTGGGGCGACAGCGAGGCGCCGGGATACGAGCAGGTCGCCAAACTCCGTTACGTACGGCGGGTGTTGGACGAGACGCTGCGGCTGTGGCCGACGGCGCCCGCGTTCTCGCGGGAGGCGCTGGAGGACACCGTGCTCGCCGGGGAGCACCCGATGCGGCGCGGCGCCTGGGCGCTCGTCCTGATCTCGGTGCTGCACCGCGACCCCGAGGCATGGGGCCCGGACGCCGAGCGGTTCGACCCGGACCGCTTCGACGCGGCGGCGGTCCGCGCGAGGCCCGCGCACACCTTCAAGCCGTGGGGTACGGGCGCACGCGCCTGCATCGGACGGCAGTTCGCGCTGCACGAGGCGACGCTGGTCCTCGGACTCCTGCTGCGCCGCTACGAGTTGAGGGCCGACCCCGCGTACCGCCTCCAGGTGACGGAACGCCTGACGCTGATGCCGGAGGGCCTGCGCCTGGGCCTCGAACGCAGAACAGGCGTACCGCACAAGGCAGTTGACAAGACCGTGACGACCCCCGCAACCCCGGCCCACGAAGACGCCGACCCCGCGACCCCGGCCCACGTAGACGCCGGCCCCGCAACCACCGACCCCGCAGACACCGACGCCGCAGACACCGACCCCGCCTCAGCCCCCGGCTGTCCAGTGCACCGGCCTGCCGACTGACCCCGGCAGCCGCGTCCCCGCACTCCCCCGCGCCGCGTCGATCTGCGGCTGGAGGAGGAAGAGCGCGCCGCTCAGGTCCGCGTCACTGAGGTCGGCATCCCGCAGATCCGCCCCGATCAGGTCCGCACCCCGCAGATCCGCGCCCGTCAGGTCGGCGGCGATCAGATAGGCCCCCCTGAGGTCGGCCCCCCGTAGATCGGCGCCCCTCAACCGGGCCCCCATCAGATCCGCACCCCGCCGCCGCTTCTTCTTCCCCGACACCCCGGCCCGCGCCAACTCACTGGCCTCGGAGAGCAGTTGAGCCACAGACTGCCGATGCGCGGCGACGTCCAGCGCGAGCAGCTCGTCCGGCGTCCCCCGGGTCAGCGCGTCCGTACGGGACAGCGCCTCGCGCAGGCCGGCGTGCACGGGACGCGCGGCGGGCAGCGCGAGGGCTTCGGTGAGGTACACCAGGAGTTCGTGCAACTGCCGTACGACCGGGAAGACTTCGTGCATACGGCGGCCGGCGTCGCGGCCCTCGAAGACGACCTGGGAGACCTTCTGGCCGGCGCCGAGGCAGTCGTACACCGTGCAGCCGTTGAAGCCCCGCTGCCTCAGCTGGTCGTGGATGCCGCAGGTGTGGTCCGCGAGGAGGTTGCGGCAGGGGGTGCCGGCCGGCTTGTCGAAGGCGAAGTCCGCCGAGCGCGTGAAGGGCAGCGCCACACAGCACAGCCCGAAACAGCTACCGCAGTCGCCGCGCAGGTCAGTGGGCTCGGGCTTCGTCTCTTCCATCCCGCCACCCTACTGACCTGCGCACTTTTCCCGCGAACCGGTTACCCGGCGATCCCCTCCGGCAGGTCGAGCCGCGCGACGCGCTCCGGGTCGGCCAGGATGTGCAGGGCCACGATCCGGTCGTCCACGACCGTGACGCCCATGACCGAACGGACCGTCCCCTCCACCACGTTGACGATCCCGACCTCTCCGCCGACCAGGGCGAACCGCCCGAACGGGGCGAACTCGCGGAACAGCAGCGCCTGTTCGGCGACCCGCGCGGCGCCCCGGACCAGCTTCGACGCGGCCCGGCCGGCCACCAGGGCGCCGGAGTCGGCGCGCAGGACGACGTCCGGGTCCAGGACGGCGAGCAGGGCGTCGAAGTCACCGATCCGAGCAGCCGTCAAGAACGCCTCCACGACCCGGTGTTGGCGCGCCTGGTCCGGCGGTGCGGACGGGGTGGCGCCCCGCACCTTGCGGCGTGCCCGGCTCGCGAGCTGGCGGGTCGTCGCCGGGGGGCGTTCCACGATCTCCGCGATGTCGTCGAAGGGGACCGCGAACATGTCGTGCAGCACGAACGCGAGGCGCTCCGCCGGGTCCAGGGTGTCCAGGACGATCAGCATCGCCAGGCCGACCGAGTCCGCGTGCACGGCTTCCGCCTCGGGGTCCTCCCTGGTCAGGGGCGTGATCACCGGGTCGGGGACGAACGTCTCGTCGATCGGCTGTTCCTTGCGGGACGTCCGCGCGTTCAGCAGGTCCAGGCAGATGCGGCCCGTCACCGTGGTCAGCCAGGCCGGCAGGCTGCGGATCTCCGCCGGGTCCTGGCGGGACAGTCTCAGCCAGGTCTCCTGGACCGCGTCCTCCGCCTCGCTCAGCGAGCCGAGCATCCGGTAGGCGACCGACCTGAGGTGGGAACGCTGCTCCTCGAAGCGGTTCGCGAGCGTGTCGGGCATGTCTTCCCCCGTACCTTCCGTCGTGCCTTCCGTCGTGCCTTCCGTCATCGTGCGAAGAGTTCGAACGCCACCGCCGGGCGACCGCCGAAGCGTTCCCCGACCGACCGGGCCACGTCCGTCAGGAACGTCCGCGCGTACATCTGCGGGTCCTCGTCCGTCAGTGCCTCTATGTACGTACGGTGTGCCACCAGCGACGCGACCGCCCGGTCCAGGCCCGTCGTCGCGTCCATCGCGTGCGTCGGCGTCGCCGAGCCCGCCACCGCGACCCAGCGGACGCCGTTCCAGGGTTCCAGATCCAGGTCCGGGAAGATCCAGCGGTTGCCCGCGTCCGCCGCCGCGTCGAGGGTCGCTCTGCCCACGGCCACGTGGTCGGGGGTGTTCCAGGCGATGTCCCCCCACGTGTCACGGTAGTTGAGGGTGATCACCAGGTCGGGGCGGTGGGTTCTGATGGCCGCCGCGATGTCTCGCCTGAGGGGTGGGCCGTACTCGATCACGCCGTCCTCGTGGTTCAGGAACTCCACGGAGGTGACGCCGACTTCTGCCGCGCTCGCCCGTTGTTCCCGTTCCCGGAGGGGGCCGCACTCGGCCGGGGAGAGGGTGTCGATGCCGGCTTCGCCTCGGGTGGCGAGGAGGTAGGTGACTTCTTTGCCGGCGTCCGTCCAGGCGGCGACGGCGGCTGAGCAGCCGTATTCGAGGTCGTCGGGGTGAGCCACGACGGCCAGCGCCTTCTGCCAGTTGTCGGGCATGGGTTGCAATGGGGTGGTCATCACGCCTCGTCCCTCGTGAGTGCGAGCAGTCGGTCCAGGACCCTCGGGCCTCCCGCTCTGATTCCGTCGTGCTCGAACTCGTCCGTCACCCATGTCCGCAGACCCTTGATCGACCTTGCCGTCTCCAGGGAGTGCTCGGTGTGGACGTACAGGTCGTCGTGGTAGATCGCCGCCGCCACCGGGACCTCGTTCCGCGCCAGGCGCTCCTTGTCGTACAGCGGGGTCCAGTCCGTGCGGGCCGCCAAGAGGTGCGCCGTTTCCTTCAGAGGGCGCAGGGACGGGTCCGTGTCGAACATCCACGGGTGGATCGTCTCGCCCGTGAACAGGACCGGGTCCACCCCGGTGAACTGCGGGAATTCGTCCCGGACCCGGTCCGCCGACCATGCCGTCGGCCGGTCGTCCTGGCCGTAGATCGACTCGTGGACCAGCGCGTAGAGCGGGTTCTTCGCGTACGACAGGTGGTCCTGGAGGTTCTCCTGGAACTCGTCGGAGAGGGTCCGTCCCGCGGGCGTCGGGACGAACGCGTGTTCCAGGAGGTGGTGGAGGCGGTGGCTGCCTTCGCTGCCGCCCAGGAGGATGCCCAGCGTGCGGAAGCCGTCGACCGTGAGGAGGCCGCCGTTCGGCAGGGTCAGCGGATGGTCCGCCAGGTGTTCAGCGATACGGCGGGCTCGCTCCGCGTCCTGCGGGTAGCGGGCGTAGTGCGCGGCGACCTTGCGTTCCATACGGGGGTACGCCGCGCGGTACACGTCGTCCGCGTGGGCGTCCAGGGAGGGGAGGCCGCCGGTGATGACGGCGGCGGCGAGGCCCTCGGGGGCGAACGACAGGTACGTGACCGCGCAGAAGCCGCCGTAGCTCTGGCCGAGGACGGTCCAGGGAGCGTCGCCGGTCAGCTCGCGGCGGATCAGTTCGCAGTCCCGGACGATGGAGTCGGCGCGGAAGTGGGTGAGGTACGCGGCCTGTTCGCCGGGTCCGCCGCGCAGCGGGAGTGTCTGCCGGGTCGCCGGGGTCGAGTGCCCGGTCCCCCGCTGGTCCAGCATCAGCACCCGGTACTCCCGCAACGCCCTCGCCAGCCACCCGGGCCGTCCGACGCTGCGGTCCGCCCCGAACCCCGGTCCGCCCTGGAGGTACAGCAGCCACGGCAGCTCCTGGCCGGCCTTCTCACTGGCGACGATCTCACGGGCGTACAGGGAGATGGTCTCCCCGGAGGGGTCGGCGTGGTCCAGCGGCACGGTGAAGCGGTGGTCGGTGAGGACGACGCCGGGCTGGCGGTAGTGCGGGTCGGTCACGGTTGCTCCCGGGGTGAAGGCGGACAGCCCCCATGATCACTCACCGCGCCGACAGACTCGACCTCCGCACCACCAGCTCCGGCTGGAGCACCACCCTGCGGTGCTCGTGCGCCCGCTTCGGTGTCTCCTCGTCCGTCTCCTCCAGCAGCAGTTCCGCCGCCAACGCCCCCATCGTCACCGCCGGTTGGCGGACGGACGTCAGCGGTACCGCCGCAGCCGCCGCGAACTCGATGTCGTCGTAGCCGACGATCGCGAGGTCGTCGGGGACGTTGACGCCGGCCGCGTACATGGCCTGGAGGACACCCAGCGCCAGCAGGTCGTTCGCGCAGAACACCGCCGTCGGCCGGTCCGCGAGGCCCAGCAACCGCGCCCCCGCGTCGCGCCCGGCGGCGACGTCGAGACGCTCGGTCGGCAGCTCACGGAGCCGTTCGGGGCCGAGCCCCGCCTCGGCCAGCGCCTGGAGCGCGCCCGTACGGCGGTCGCGGACCTGGTTGAAGCCGGGCGGGCCGCTGACGTACGCGATGGAGCGGTGGCCCGCGTCGATGAGGTGGCGTACGGCGAGCGCGCCGCCGGCGACGTCGTCGACGGAGACCGAGCACTCGGTCGTACCGTCCGAGACGCGGTCGACGAGGACGAAGGGGATGCCGTGGCGGCGGAACGACTCTATGTTCCGTCCCGTCGCGTCGGCGGGGGTGAACAGGACGCCCCGCACCCGCTGTTCGGCGAAGAGCGAGAGGTAGTCGGCCTCTTCGGAGACGCTCTCGGCGCTGTTGCAGACCATCACGCCGAGCCCGGCGTTGCGCGCGGCGCGCTCGGCTCCCCGGGCGACGTCGACGAAGAAGGGGTTGCCCATGTCGAGGACGAGCAGCCCCATGATCCGGCTGTGCCCGGCGCGCAGCTGGCGCGCCGACTCGCTGCGGACGTACCCGAGCCGGTCGATCGCGGACAGCACCCGGGCCCGGGTCTCGGTCGCGACCGTGTCCGGGCGGTTGATGACGTTGGAGACCGTGCCGACGGAGACTCCGGCGGCGCGGGCCACGTCCTTGATCCCCACCGACTGAGCCATCGGACGGATACCTCCAGGTGAGCGGGGTACGGCGGGCGGGACTTCACAGTACCGTCCCGGCCGTACCCCTGGCGGATCAGGCGGGCAGCGCGAAGTCGACGACGTGCAGCGCCGACGGCGTCGTACCGCTGGACTTCTCCTGGTACATGAAGGACAGGACGTTGTCGGCGGCGACCCTCGACTCGTCGATGACGACCTCGCCGAAGGCGCCCAGTCCGGAGCCGTCGTAGAGGACCGTCCAGTCGGTGTAGCCGGAGGACTTGGAGGCGGCGGCGATCCGGCCGAAGGGGAAGATCGCGTAGGCGTTGCCGTACTTGTCCAGGAGCAGCTTGGTGCGCTGGCTGGAGCCCAGGGGGACCGGGATCTCGGTCTTCTGCCAGGTGCCGGAGGCGTTCTTGCGCAGGTGGAAGGCGCGTCCGTTGGCGGTGCGGTCGGTGACGTAGTTCGTCGTGCACTGGCCGAAGCGGCCGGGCACGTAGGAGATGATCGCGTGCGGCAGGCCGGACGCGTCGGTGGTCTGGCTCTCCTGGTTCATCAGGGAGTGGTCGGGGCCCAGCGCGTCGACCACGAGCCCGCTGTCGGTGACGGCGACCTTGTCGGAGCCGCCGGTGGTGCCGACGACGGTGCCCGCGTCGTTGCGCCAGGTGCGGCCCCGGTCGTCGGAGTAGACGTAGCCGGTGTCGTGGTTGGTGATGCCGCCCGACGAGCACATGACCGCGCCGTTCTGCTCCCGCCAGGTGAAGAGGGAGTGCAGGCGGCCGTTGCGGTCGTAGTCGATGCCGTGGAGGTACATGTTGCGGGCCGTCGAGGAGCCGTGCTCGCTCGTGTACGTCCCGGTCGAACTGGACCACTCCCCGAGCGCCGTCCAGGTCGAACCGTCGTACTCCGCAAGGGCGTTGCGGCCGTTGCCGGAGATCGCGACCCGGTAGCTGAGCTGCAACCTGCCCTCGGGCGTGGCGATGAACTGCGGGTAGGTGAACTGGGTCGTCAGCGCCAGCCCGTCCAGCGTGGTCTGTACGGCACCGAACACGGCCGAACTCCACGCCGTGGTACCGGGGTTGTCCATCAGCCCGGCGACCGACTTGACGTAGAAGAAGCCGTCGCTGTGGGAGTCCATGTTGAGGTGGAGGCGGCCGTCGGCCTTGGAGACGCCCATGGAGATGACGTTGTGGGAGTCGCTCGCCTTGAGCTGGTGGGAGAGGGTGACCGTGGACCAGGCCGAGGCGTTCAGGGCGCGGCGGGCGACGACCGCGTTGCGGGTCGCCGTGTACCAGACGGCGTACTGGTAGCCCTTGTAGGTCAACAGGCCGTTCTTCTGGAACGAGTTGTTGTTGACCAGGCCGTCGTAGGAGACGAAGAAGACGGCCTGGGCGTCGAGTTGGGTTTTCTGGCTCAGGGCGACGGAGGGACCGGGGTCGGCCGCTCGCGCTGTGCCCGCTATGCCTGGCGTGCTCACGGCGGCAAGTATCGCTGTCGTGAGGACGGTACGTCTTTTCATGCGGCTCCTACAGGGTCACGCGAGGTGGAAGACTTCGGTGAGCGGTTTCATGGCCTCGTCCGGCCGGGCGCCGTCCAGCGACTCGAAGAACGGCGCCATCTCGGCCTGCCAGCGGGCGTTGACGTCGGTGGCCTCCATGCCGGCCTGCGCGGCGGCGAAGTCGTCGGTCTCCAGGTAGCCCACCAGGAGCCCGTCTTCACGCAGGAACAGCGAGTAGTTGCGCCAGCCGGTGGCGCTGAGCGCCTCCAGCATCTCCGGCCACACCTGCGCGTGGCGCTCGCGGTACTCGTCCAGCCGGTCGGCACGGACCTTGAGGAGAAAACAGACTCGCTGCATCAACGCCCCCTGTTTTTCTGAGAATTGACGCTGAGAACTGACGCAGCATCAGAAGTTGAACTGGTCGATGTTCTTCGCGTCGAACACGGTCGGCTTGCCCAGCGTGATCACGCCGTTCGCGCCGATCGTGTACGTCGTCGCCCCCGCCTTGAAGGTCTCGCCCTCCTTGCCGGTGATCTGTCCCGAGGACAGCGCGACGGCCGTCCGCGCCGCGAGGTCACCGAGCTTCGCCGGGTCCCACAGTTCGAACGCCTCGACGGTGCCGTTCTTGACGTAGTTGCGCATGTCGTTCGGCGTACCGAGGCCGGTGAGCTTGACCTTGCCCTTGTACTTGGAGCCGGAGAGGTACTGGGCGGCGGCCTTGATGCCGACGGTGGTCGGGGAGATGATCCCCTTCAGGTTCGGGTACTCCTGGAGGAGGCCCTGGGTCTGCTGGAAGGACTGCTGCGCGTCGTCGTTGCCGTAGGCGATCTTGACGAGCTTGATGTCCTTGTACTTCGGGTCCTTGAGTTCTTCCTTCATGAACTCGATCCACGCGTTCTGGTTGGTCGCGGTCTGCGCGGCCGACAGGATCGCGATCTCGCCCTTGTAGCCGATCTGTTCGGCGAGGAGCTGCACCTCGGTGCGGCCGAGGTCCTCGCCGCTGGCCTGCGAGATGAACGCGTTGCGGCACTCGGGGTTGGTGTCCGAGTCGTAGGTGACGACCTTGATGCCGTTGCCCATGGCGGTCTTCAGCGCCGGGCACAGCGCGCCCGGGTCCTGCGCGGAGACGGCGATCGCGTCGACCTGCTGCTGGGTGAGCGTGTTGACGTAACTGACCTGGCCGGAGGTGTCGGTGGCGCTGGACGGGCCGACTTCCTTGTAGCTGGAGCCGAGTTCCTTCAGCGCGGTCTCGCCCCCCTTGTCGGCGGAGGTGAAGTAGGGGTTGTTGACCTGCTTCGGCAGGAAGCCGACGGTCAGCCCCTTCTTGGTCGCGGCGTTCGGGTCGGCCTTGCCGCCGGTGCTGGCGGCGCCGCTGTTCTCGGTCTTGACGTCCTCCTTCGTGGTACCGCCGCACGCGGTGGCGGTGAGGGCGAGGGAGGAGACGGCGGCGAGGGCGATGCAGGCGCGGCGGAGGGTGGTCTTGCGCATGGCGGGATTCCTTTACGAGAGCGGGAGTTACGACGTCGGTGTCGAGGCGGCTCGTCTGCCCGCTCTCGCGACGGAGATCTGGCGGGCGACCCGGGGGCCGAGCACCGAGATGACCAGCAGGACGCCGGTGACGACGATCTGCGACTGTGCGGAGACGTCCTGGAGGCTCATGACGTTCTGCGCGGTGCCGAGCAGGAACACCCCGGCGATGGCGCCTCCCAGGGTCCCCTTGCCCCCGTCGAAGTCGATGCCGCCGAGCAACACGGCGGCGATGACGGAGAGTTCGAGGCCGGTGGCGTTGTCGTAGCGGGCGCTGGAGTAGTGCAGCGCCCAGAAGATGCCGGTCAGCGAGGCCATCAGACCGGTGGCGACGAACAGGATCAGCTTGCCCCGCTTGACCCGGATGCCGGCGAACCGCGCGGCCTCCTCGCTGGCGCCGATCGCGAACACGGACCGCCCGAAGGGGGTGGCGTGCAGGACGACGACCGCGATGGCCAGCAGCACGACGAACGGCAGGAACGCCTGCGGCAGGAAGCTGTTCCCGACCCGCCCGGCCGCGAAGTCGAGGTACTGGGACGGGAAGTCGGTGACCGCGTCGGAGCCGAGGACGATCTGGGCGATCCCCCGGTAGGCGGCGAGCGTCCCGATGGTGACGGCAAGGGACGGCAGGCCCAGGCGAGTGACGAGCAGCCCGTTGATCAGCCCGCAGACCACGCCGAGCGCGAGGCAGATCGGGATGATCGTCTCGATCGTCATCCCCTCGTTCCACAGCCGCCCCATGACGGCCCCGGACAGCCCGGCCGTCGACGCGACGGACAGGTCGATCTCGCCGGACACGACGAGCATCGTCATCGGCAGCGCGATGAGCGCGATCGGCAGCG
Source organism: Streptomyces saintjeani (assembly GCF_055409605.1). Classification (NCBI taxonomy): domain Bacteria; kingdom Bacillati; phylum Actinomycetota; class Actinomycetes; order Kitasatosporales; family Streptomycetaceae; genus Streptomyces; species Streptomyces saintjeani. The sequence continues at coordinate 897,483 of NZ_CP189624.1, forward strand.
TGTTCCCCAGCAGGAACGACAGGTTGAGCGCGTTGCCGAACCCGTCCACGGTGGTGAAGGAGAGCAGCAGCAGGACGACCAGCAGGCCACCGACGACGGTGTCCCAACGGACGGCCCTGGTCAGGGACTCAGGCACGGGGATCACCCTTCTTCTCTACAGCGGTCTTCTGTACGCCGTTGCCGGCGATCCGCGCGGCCCCCGCCTTCTTCTTCAGCGAGGCCGCGACCCGCACCGCGACGACCCGGTCCACGGCGATGGCGAGCAGCAGCAGGACCCCGTTGATGGCGAGCACCCACACGGAGCTGACCCCGAGCGCGGGCAGCACGCTGTTGACGGATGTCAGCAGCAGCGCGCCGAGCGCGGCGCCGTACACGCTCCCGGAGCCGCCGGTGAAGACGACCCCGCCGACCACGACGGCGCTGACGACGGTGAGTTCGTAGCCGTTGCCGGTCCCGGAGTCGACGTTCCCGAACCGCGCCAGGTACAGCGCGCCCGCGAGCCCGGCGAGGGCTCCGCAGAACGTGTACGCGGCGAGGATCCGCTTGCGGACGGGGATGCCGGCGAGCCGGGCGGCCTCGGGGTTGGAGCCGAGCGCGTACAGCTCGCGTCCGCTGCCGAAGTGCTTGAGGTAGTAGGCGGTCGCGACGAGCACGGCCAGCGCGATGAGCGCGAGGTAGGGGACCGCCGAGATGCCGCCGGAGCCGAAGTCGACGAAGGAGCCGGGCAGGTCGGCGGCGGTGATCTGGCGGGAGCCGACCCAGATGGAGTCGATGCCCCGGATGATGTAGAGCGTGCCGAGGGTGACGACGAGCGCGGGGACCTGGCCGAGGCTGACGAGCAGCCCGTTCAGGAGCCCGAAGCCGATGCCCAGGAGCACCGCGAGGACGATCGCGATCACCGGGTTGCCGCCGCCGTGCAGGTACGTACCGGCGGCGAAGGCGCTGATGCCGAGGGTGGAGCCGACGGACAGGTCGACGTTCCTCGTGATGACGACCAGCGACTGGCCGGTGGCGACCAGGACCAGGATCGTCGCGTTGAGCAGCAGGTCCTTGATGCCCTGCTCGGAGAGGAACTCGCTGTTGCCGGCCTGGGTGACGGCGATCATCACCAGGAAGACGGCCAGGATGGCGAGTTCGCGCATCTTGACGACACGGTCGACGAGCCGGGTCCCGGAGGACTTCGGCACCTCGACGGGCAGGGCGCTCATGCGGCCCTCCCGGTGGCTGCGGCCATCACGGTTTCCTCGGTGGCGTCGGAACGGGAGATCTCGGCGGCGATCCGGCCCTCGTGCATGACGAGGACGCGGTCGGCCATGCCGAGGATCTCGGGCAGGTCGGAGGAGATCATCAGGACGGCGACCCCGTCGGCGGCGAGTTCACTCAGCAGGCGGTGCACCTCGGCCTTCGTACCGACGTCGATCCCCCGGGTGGGCTCGTCGACGATCAGCACCTGGGGGCCGGTGGCCAGCCATTTCGCGAGGACGACCTTCTGCTGGTTTCCACCCGAAAGAGTGTTGACGGTGTCGGCCAGCCGGGCGTACTTCACCTGGAGCTTGACGGCCCAGTCGAGGGAGCGGCTGCGCTCGGCGCCCCGGTCCATGAGGCCGGCCTTCACGGTCGTACGAAGGCCCGTGAGGCCGATGTTGCGCTCGATGGACATGTCCATCACGAGGCCCTGGGCGCGCCGGTCCTCGGGGACCAGGGCGAGCCCCGCGGCCATCGCGACGGACGGGGCGCCGTTGGTGAGGTGCCTGCCGTCCACGACGACCTCGCCGCCGTCCCAGCGGTCGATGCCGAACACGGCCCGCGCGACCTCGGTACGGCCGGCGCCGACGAGCCCGGCGAGGCCGACGATCTCGCCGCGCCGTACGTCGAAGGAGACGTCGGTGAAGACGCCTTCGCGGGTCAGGCGGCGCACGCTCAGGGCGACGGCGCCGGGGGTGACGTCCTGCTTCGGGTACAGCTCGTCCAGGTCGCGGCCGACCATGCGGCGCACCAGGTCGTCCTCGGTCATGCCGTCGATCGGCTCGCTGGCGATCCAGGCGCCGTCGCGCAGCGTCGTCACCCGCTGGCAGATCTCGAAGATCTCCTCCAGCCGGTGCGAGATGAACAGCACCGCCGCGCCCTGCTCGCGCAGGGTGCGCACGACGCCGAAGAGGCGGGCGACCTCGCTGCCGGTGAGGGCGGCGGTCGGCTCGTCCATGATCAGGACCCGGGCGTCGAAGGAGAGCGCCTTCGCGATCTCGACGATCTGCTGGTCGGCGATGGACAGGCCGCGCGCCGGGCGGTCGGGGTCCAGGGCGACGCCCAGGCGGGTCATCAGGGCCGCCGTCGCCTCGTGGGTGGCCTTGTGGTCGATGCGGCCGAGGGCGCGGCGCGGCTGGCGGCCCATGAAGATGTTCTCGGCGATCGACAGGTCGGGGAAGAGCGTGGGCTCCTGGTAGATCACGGCGATACCGGCGTCGCGGGCGTCGCCGGGGCCGTGGAAGACGACCGGTGCGCCGTCCAGCAGCACCTGGCCGGCGTCCGGCCTGTGCACCCCGGCGAGCGTCTTGATCAGCGTCGACTTGCCCGCGCCGTTCTCCCCGGCGAGCGCGTGCACCTCGCCGGGGTACAGCTCCAGGGAGACGCCGCGCAGGGCGCGGACGGCGCCGAAGGACTTGGCGACGTCCGTGAGCGCCAGCACCGGGGCGGGTCCCGGATCGGACGGGTGGGTCATGGGGACTCCTCGACGACGACGCCGGCGGTGAGCCCCACGACGTCGTGAAAGGTTTCAACTGGATTGCCGGGACCGTAGGCACCACGGGCATGTCACGTCAATGGGTCCGTCTCGAAAAAATTTCGATAGCCGAAGGTCACACGACGGTCACGGAGAACCCGCCCGGTCGGAGGGGTTGACACTCCTTCGGCCCGCTCATAGCTTCCCTTTCTGAATCGTTTCATCCGACGCCTGCCTCTGGAGCCCGAAGTGACCGATCTCGCCGCGGTGAAGACCGCACTGAAGAACCAGGCCGTCGAGACGCCGTCGTGGGCGTACGGGAACTCGGGCACCCGCTTCAAGGTGTTCGCCCAGCAGGGGGTTCCGCGTACGCCGTGGGAGAAGCTGGACGACGCCGCCCAGGTCCACGCGTTCACCGGCGTGGCCCCCACCGTCGCCCTCCACATTCCGTGGGACAAGGTCGAGGACTACTCGGCACTTGCGAAACATGCCGAGGAGCGGGGGCTGAAGCTGGGCGCCATCAACTCCAACACGTTTCAGGACGACGACTTCAAGCTCGGGAGTGTCTGCCACGCGGATGCCGCTGTGCGGCGCAAGGCCGTCGGCCACCTGCTGGAGTGCGTCGACATCATGGACGCCACCGGGTCCCGGGATCTGAAGCTCTGGTTCGCCGACGGGACGAACTATCCGGGGCAGGACGACATCGTTGCCCGGCAGGAGCGGTTGGGTGAAGCGCTCGCCGAGGTGTACGCGCGGCTCGGTGACGGTCAGCGGATGCTGCTGGAGTACAAGTTCTTCGAGCCCGCGTTCTACGCGACCGATGTGCCGGACTGGGGGACCGCCTACGCGCACTGCCTCAAGCTCGGGCCCAAGGCTCAGGTCGTCGTCGACACCGGGCATCACGCTCCCGGTACCAACATCGAGTTCATCGTCGCGTTGCTGCTGCGGGAGGGGAAGCTCGGGGGGTTCGACTTCAACTCCCGGTTCTACGCGGACGACGACCTCATGGTGGGGGCCGCTGACCCGTTCCAGTTGTTCCGGATCATGTACGAGGTCTCGCGGGGTGGGGGGTTCTCGTCCGAGGTGGCGTTCATGCTGGACCAGTGCCACAACCTTGAGGCGAAGATTCCGGCGATCATCCGGTCGGTGATGAACGTTCAGGAGGCGACCGCGAAGGCGCTGCTGGTGGATCGGGAGGCGTTGTCCGCCGCTCAGGTGGCGGGGGATGTGCTGGCGGCCAACGCGGTGATGATGGACGCGTTCAATACGGACGTGCGGCCGTTGCTGCGGGAGGTCCGGGAGGAGATGGGGTTGGACGGGGATCCCGTTGCCGCGTATGCGCGGTCCGGGTGGGCCGAGAAGATCGTGGCGGAGCGTGTGGGGGGGCAGCAGGCGGGGTGGGGTGCCTGAGCCTCAGACACCTGAAACAAGAAACAGTCCCCTCCCCAGAAAGCTAAGGAAAGATCCGTGAGCGTTCATCCCGAGGCCGCTGCCCTCATCGCTCGGTCGCGTCGGCTCGGTGCCGATCCTCGTAACACCAACTACGCCGGTGGGAATGCGTCTGCCAAGGGCGATGCCGTTGATCCTGTGACCGGGAGCGATGTGCCGCTGATGTGGGTCAAGGGGTCCGGTGGTGACCTCGGCACCCTCACCGAAGCCGGGCTCGCCGTGTTGCGGCTGGATCGGCTGCGGTCGCTCGTCGGCGTGTATCCCGGTGTCGAGCGCGAGGACGAGATGGTCGCCGCGTTTGATTACTGCCTGCACGGGAAGGGTGGCGCCGCTCCCTCCATCGACACCGCCATGCACGGGCTCGTCGACGCCGCGCACGTCGATCATCTGCACCCCGACTCCGGGATCGCGCTCGCCTGCGCGGCCGACGGGGAGAAGCTGACCGCCGAGTGTTTCGGGGACACGGTCGCGTGGGTGCCCTGGCGGCGGCCCGGTTTCCAGCTCGGGCTGGACATCGCCGCCATCAAGGAGGCCAACCCGCGGGCCATCGGCGTGGTTCTGGGCGGTCATGGGATCACCGCCTGGGGGGACACCGCCGAGGAGTGCGAGCGGAACTCGCTGCACATCATCCGGACCGCCGAGGAGTTCCTGGCCGCGCGGGGGAAGGCCGAGCCGTTCGGCGCGGTGATCGAGGGGTACGAGGCTCTGCCGGACGCCGAGCGGCGGGAGCGGGCCGCCGCACTCGCGCCGTACGTGCGTGCGCTCGCGTCGCAGGACAAGGCTCAGGTCGGGCACTTCAACGACTCGGCGCCGGTACTGGAGTTCCTGTCCCGCGCCGAGCACCCCCGGCTGGCCGCGCTGGGGACGTCCTGCCCCGACCACTTCCTGCGGACCAAGGTCCGGCCGCTCGTCCTCGACCTGCCGCCGGCCGCTGCGCTGGAGGACGCGGTGGCGCGGCTGAAGGAGCTGCACGCCGAGTACCGCGAGGAGTACGCCGCCTACTACGCGCGGCACGCCGACGCGGACTCGCCCGCGCTGCGCGGCGCCGACCCGGCGATCGTGCTCGTTCCCGGTGTCGGGATGTTCTCCTTCGGCAAGGACAAGCAGACCGCGCGGGTCGCCGGGGAGTTCTACGTCAACGCGATCAACGTGATGCGCGGGGCCGAGGCGGTCTCGTCGTACGCGCCGATCGAGGAGTCGGAGAAGTTCCGGATCGAGTACTGGGCGCTGGAGGAGGCCAAGCTCCAGCGGATGCCGAAGCCCAAGGCGCTGGCGACGCGGGTGGCGTTGGTGACCGGTGCCGGGAGCGGGATCGGGAAGGCCATCGCACAGCGGCTGGTGGCCGAGGGGGCGTGTGTCGTCGTCGCGGACCTCAACGCCGACAACGCGGCTGCTGTGGCCGATGAGTTGGGCGGCTCGGACAAGGCGGTCGCCGTCACGGTCGACGTGACGTCCGAGGAGCAGATCGTTTCCGCCTTCAAGGCGGCCGTGCTCGCCTTCGGTGGTGTCGACCTGGTCGTGAACAACGCCGGGATCTCCATCTCCAAGCCGCTCCTCGAGACTTCGGCCAAGGACTGGGACCTCCAGCACGACATCATGGCGCGCGGGTCGTTCCTGGTGTCGCGGGAGGCCGCGCGGGTGATGACCGCGCAGGGGATCGGCGGGGACATCGTCTACATCGCCTCCAAGAACTCCGTCTTCGCCGGTCCGAACAACATCGCGTACTCCGCGACCAAGGCCGACCAGGCGCACCAGGTCCGGCTGCTGGCCGCCGAGTTGGGCGAGCACGGGATCCGGGTCAACGGGGTCAACCCCGACGGGGTCGTGCGCGGGTCCGGGATCTTCGCCGGGGGCTGGGGTGCCCAGCGGGCGGCGACCTACGGGATCGAGGAGGAGAAGCTGGGCGAGTTCTACGCGCAGCGGACCATCCTCAAGCGCGAGGTGCTGCCCGAGCATGTCGCGAACGCCGTGTTCGCGCTGACGGGCGGGGAGTTGACGCACACCACGGGGCTGCATGTGCCGGTCGACGCGGGTGTGGCCGCCGCGTTCCTGCGGTGAGCGGGCGTCAGAAGGCTTACGCGGCCGTCGACTTGGGCGCGTCCAGTGGACGTGTGATGGCCGGCCGCGTGAGCCCCGACTCGCTGGAGCTGACGGAGGTGCACCGGTTCGCCAACCGGCCGGTGCGTCTTCCGGAGGGGCTGCGGTGGGACGTACTCGCCCTGTACGCCGGGGTGTTGGACGGGCTGCGCGCGGTCGGCCAGGTCGACTCCGTCGGCATCGACAGCTGGGCCGTGGACTACGGGCTGCTGGACGGCGACGGGGTGCTGCTCGGCAACCCCGTGCACTACCGGGACTCCCGCACGGAGGGGGTCGCGGAGAAGGTGTGGGCGTCGGTTCCGGCGGCGGAGCTGTATGCGGCGACCGGGTTGCAGTACGCGCCGTTCAACACGCTGTACCAGCTCGCCGCCGAGCGACTCCGGGGCGCTGAACGGCTGTTGCTCATCCCGGACCTGCTGACGTACTGGCTGACCGGCGAGCAGGGCACCGAGCTGACCAACGCGTCGACGACCCAGCTGATCGATCCCCGGACGCGGGACTGGTCGCGCGAGGTCGCCGAACGCGTCGGCATCGACCTGGAGTTGTTCGCGCCGCTGCGGCAACCCGGTGACCACGCCGGGGAGTTGCTGCCCGCCGTGCTGGAGGAGACGGGGCTCACCGGCCCCGTCCCGGTGACGGCCGTCGCCTCGCACGACACCGCCTCCGCCGTGGCCGCCGTACCCGCCGGGAGCGAGCGGTTCGCGTACATCAGCACGGGGACCTGGTCGCTGGCCGGTCTGGAGCTGGACGCGCCGGTCCTCACGCAGGAGAGCCGGGCCGCGAACTTCACCAACGAGCTGGGGATCGACGGCACCGTCCGCTACCTGCGCAACATCATGGGGCTGTGGCTGCTCCAGGAGTGCGTACGGGCCTGGGGCGAGCCGGACCTGGGGCTCCTGCTGCGGGAGGCCGCCGCCGCGCCGGCGCTGCGGTCGGTGGTCGACGCGGGGGACGCGGCGTTCCTCGCGCCGGGCCGGATGCCGGAGCGGATCGCCGAGGCGTGCCGGGCGTCGGGGCAGCCGGTTCCCCAGGCGCGGGGCGAGATCACCCGGTGCATCCTCGACTCCCTCGCCCTCGCCCATCGCCGGGCGATCGAGGACGCCCAGCGGCTCGCCGATCACCCCGTCGACGTCGTCCACATCGTGGGGGGCGGGACGCGTAACGCGCTGCTGTGCCAACTGACCGCCGACGCCTGCGGGTTGCCGGTCGTGGCGGGGCCGACCGAGGCCGCCGCGCTCGGGAACGTGCTGGTGCAGGCGCGGGCGCACGGTCTGGTCGGCGACCGGGCCGACATGCGGCGCCTGCTGGTCCAGAGCCTGCCGCTCACCCGGTACGAGCCCCAGGGGGGCACGGACCGGTGGCGCGAGGCGCGGGAGCGGCTCGGGGGGCGGTGAGGGTGCCGGGGTGGCGTGCGCGATTCCGGGGGCCGGGCGGGGTGCGCGATCCCGCAAACCTTGTGGTGCGCGCCGCCCCGCAGACCGGGTGGCGTGCGCCGTCCCGCAGACCGGGTGGGGTGCGCATCCCCGGGACCGCACCCCACCCCTTCTCCCCTCCCGCCCCGTCTCCGACTACCCTGCACTCATCCGATGACTGACCCCGAGGAGCCGCGATGCGTGTCGCTCTGTTCCTGACCTGTGTCAACGACACGCTGTATCCGGACACCGGCCGGGCCGTGGTGAAGCTCCTGACCAGGCTGGGCGTCGACGTGGACTTCCCGATGGCGCAGACGTGCTGCGGGCAGGCCCACTACAACACCGGGTACCGGCATCAGGCGGAACCGCTGGCCCGGAAGTTCTCCGATGTCTTCGGGGGGTACGACGCGATCGTCACCCCGTCCGGGTCGTGCGGGGCGATGGTGCGGGAGCTGTATCCCCGGATGGGCGAGCGGGCGCGGGCGGAGGGCCGGGGCGACTCGCTGGCCGCCGTGCTCGCGCCGGTCGTGCCGAAGACGTACGAGCTGACGGAGTTCCTGGTGGACGTGCTGGGGGTGACCGACGTGGGGGCGTACTACCCGCACACGGTGACCTACCACCCGACCTGTCACGGGCTGCGCAGTCTCGGGCTCGGCGGGCGGCCGTACCAACTCCTCAAGGCCGTCAAGGGACTTGAGCTGGTGGAGCTGCCGGGGGCGGAGGAGTGCTGCGGGTTCGGGGGGACCTTCGCGATGAAGAACTCCGATGTCTCGGCGGCGATGGGCGCGGACAAGGTCCGCAACGCCGCGTCGACCGGCGCGGAGGTGCTGTGCGCCGCCGACAACTCGTGTCTCATGCACATCGGGGGGACGATGACCCGGCTGAAGACCGGCATGCGGCCGGTGCACATCGCGGAGATCCTGGCGAGCACGGAGGAGGAACCCGCCGTATGAGTGGAACGTATCTGGGCATGCCGGCGTTCCCGGTGGCCGCGAAGGAGGCCGTCGGCAACGCGACCCTGCGCGGGAACCTGCGCCACGCCACGCACACGATCCGCGCCAAGCGCGCCAAGGCCGTCGCCGAGGTGTCGGACTGGGCCGAGCTGCGCGAGGCGGGCAAGCAGATCAAGGACCACACGCTGCGCCATCTCGACCGGTATCTCGTCCAGTTGGAGGAGTCGGTCCAGGCTGCGGGCGGCACCGTGCACTGGGCGGCCGACGCCGACGAGGCGAACCGGATCGTGACCCGACTCGTCAAGGAGACCGGCGAGTCGGAGGTCGTCAAGGTCAAGTCGATGGCCACGCAGGAGATCGGCCTCAACGAGGCGCTCGAAGCGGAGGGCATCCACGCGTACGAGACCGATCTCGCCGAGCTGATCGTCCAGTTGGGCAAGGACCGGCCCTCGCACATCCTTGTCCCGGCGATCCACCGCAACCGGGGTGAGATCCGGGACATCTTCCGCGCCGAGATGAGCGAGTGGGGCCGCCCGGCGCCCGAGGGCCTCACCGACACGCCCGCCGAACTCGCCGAGGCGGCCCGGCTGCACCTGCGGGAGAAGTTCCTGCGGGCCAAGGTCGGCGTCTCCGGCGCGAACTTCATGGTCGCCGACACCGGCACCCTCGTCGTCGTCGAGTCCGAGGGCAACGGCCGGATGTGCCTGACCCTCCCCGAGACGCTGATCTCGGTCGTCGGCATCGAGAAGATCGTCCCGACCTGGCAGGACCTGGAGGTCTTCCTCCAGACCCTGCCGCGCTCCTCGACGGCCGAGCGCATGAACCCGTACACGAGTACCTGGACGGGTACGACGGACGGCGACGGGCCGCGCGTCTTCCATCTCGTCCTGCTGGACAACGGGCGCAGCGACACCCTCGCCGACGAGGTCGGGCGGCAGGCGCTGCGGTGCATCCGCTGCTCGGCGTGCCTGAACGTGTGCCCGGTGTACGAGCGGGCCGGGGGGCACGCCTACGGCTCGGTCTATCCGGGGCCGATCGGCGCGATCCTCAGTCCTCAACTCCGGGGCACGGCAAGCGAGATCGACGCCTCGCTGCCGTACGCGTCGTCGTTGTGCGGGGCCTGTTACGAGGTGTGCCCGGTCGCCATCGACATCCCCGAGGTGCTGGTGCATCTGCGGGAGCGGGTCGTGCAGGGCGGGCCGGTCGTGCGGGAGGGGAACCGGGTCGTGCTCAAGCCCGCGAAGGGGCATGCCGCCGAGCGGGCCGCGATGCGGGCGGCGGGGTGGGCCTTCGGGCGGGCCGGTGCGCTGCGGGCGGGGCAGCGGGTCGCTTCGCGGAGCCGACGGTTCCATCCCCGGACGCTGCCCGGGCCCGGCAAGGCGTGGAGCGGGACGCGGGATCTGCCGACGGTTCCCGTCGAGCCGTTCCGTGACTGGTGGCAGCGGACCCAAAACGGAAGGGGCGGCGCGAAGTGAGCAGCAGGGAACGGGTGTTGGGGCGGGTGCGGCGCGCACTGGCGGATGTGCCGCGTGATGACTCGCCGGTGGAGCGGGGGTATCTGCGGGAGCACGGGGGGCTGAGTCCGGCGGAGTGTGTCGAGCTGCTGGCGGAGAACCTGGCGGATTATCGGGCGATCGTGCACCGGACGGATGCGGGCGAGCTTCCCGGTCTGATCATGCGCTTGTTGGCCGATCGGGGTTCCCGGCAGGTCGTGGTGCCGCCCGGGCTGGACGCCGGGTGGCTGTCGGCGACCGACGTGGAGCGGGTCGAGGACGTCGCGGAGGGCACCCCGTACGAGCTGGACCGCGTCGCCAGTGTCGTCACGGCGTGCGCGCTCGCCATCGCCGAGACCGGCACGATCGTCCTGGACGGCAGCCCTGACCAGGGGCGGCGCCGGATCACGCTCGTCCCCGACCACCACATCTGCGTCGTCCGCGTGCCGGATCAGGTCGTGTCGTCCGTACCGCAGGCGCTCGAACGGCTGGACCCCTTGCGGCCGTTGACGTGGATCTCGGGTCCGTCGGCGACGAGTGACATCGAGCTGGACCGGGTCGAGGGCGTGCACGGGCCCCGGACGCTGGAAGTGATCCTGGTGGGCCGTGACAACGGAGGTGAACAAGCGCTTAGATAGGAGCGCCCGTGCCGCCCCTCCTGCCGGAGGCCCCCTTGTTCACGTCCGTCGACGACGTCTCCGCCCGCCTCGCCGAGGCCGGGTACCTCGCCTCCCCGGCGATCGCCACGACCGTCTTCCTCGCCGACCGCCTCGGCAAGCCGCTGCTCGTCGAGGGTCCGGCCGGGGTCGGGAAGACGGAGCTGGCGAAGGCGGTCGCGGCGGTGGGCGGCGCCGAACTGGTCCGGCTCCAGTGCTACGAGGGGATCGACGAGTCCCGCGCGCTGTACGAGTGGAACCACGCGAAGCAGTTGCTGCGGATCAGCGCCGGGCAGGGCGAGACGTGGGACGAGGCGCGCACCGACATCTTCGGCGAGGAGTTCCTCCTCCCCCGGCCCCTGCTGGCGGCGATCCGCGGGGACGCGCGCAAGGTGCTGCTGATCGACGAGACCGACAAGGCGGACGTCGAGGTGGAGGGGCTGCTCCTGGAGGTGCTCAGCGACTTCCAGGTCACCGTCCCGGAGCTGGGGACCGTCACCGCGACGCACCGGCCGTTCGTCGTCCTCACCTCCAACGCCAGCCGTGAACTGTCCGAGGCGCTGCGGCGGCGCTGCCTGTTCCTGCACATCGGGTTCCCGGAGGAGGAACTGGAGCGGCGGATCGTCCGGCTGAAGGTGCCCGGCGTCGAGGAGGCGCTCGCCGCGTCGGTCGTCCGGGTCGTGGGGGCGCTGCGGGCGATGGACCTGCGCAAGGCGCCCTCGGTCGCGGAGACCGTCGACTGGGCGCGCACCCTGCTCGCGCTCGGCGCGGACACGCTGGACGAGACCGTCGTGCGCGAGACCCTCGGGGTCGTCCTCAAGCACCAGGACGACATCCTGAAGGCCGCCGCCAAGCTCGACCTGGACGCGGTGTGAACGACGTCGCGGCGCGGCTCGCCGGGTTCGTCGGCGTGCTGCGCGAGCACGGGGTGTCCGTCGGGACCGGCGAGACCGTCGACGCGGCCGAGGCGCTCGCCGTGCTCGGCTTCGACGACCGCGAGGTGCTGCGGGAGGGGCTCGCGGCGACCCTGCTGCACACGGCGGGGCAGCGCGCGGTGTTCGACGCCGTCTTCGACCTGTACTTCCCGCGCTCCGTCGGGGCGCCGGGGCGGGCGCCGGGCGACCGGGAGTCGCTGCGGGACCGGCTCGCCTCCGCCCTCGCGGACGACGACGCCGCGATGCTGGGGCAGTTGGCCGTCGAGGCGGTCGACGGCCTTGGCGGGTACGGGAGTTCGCCGGGGTCGGACGGGTGGTCGGCGCACCAGACCCTCGAACGGCTGCGTCCCCAGACCCTGTTGGCGCGGGTCCGCGACGACGTGCGCTCGCGGGGTGCCGGTACGGGGTTCACCGACCGGCTCCTCGAAGACGAACTCCGGCGGCGCATCGAGGAGTTCCGCGCGCTGGTGGCCGCCGAGGCGCGGCGCCGGGTGGCCGAGCGGCGGGGGCGGGAGACGATCGCGCGGCGCGCGGTGGCGCCCAGCGCGGACCGGGTGGACTTCCTGTACGCCGGGCGCGATCGGCTGGCCGAACTGCGGCGTACGGTGCGGCCGTTGGCGCGCAAGCTCGCGACGCGGCTGGCGGCGCGGCGGCGGCGTGCCTCGCGGGGGACGATCGATCTGCGGCGTACCCTGCGGGCCTCCCTGTCCACGGGCGGGGTTCCCGTACGTCCGGTGCTGCGCCGGCGGCGGCCCGTCCGGCCCGAACTGGTCCTGCTCTGCGACGTGTCCGGGTCCGTGTCCGGGTTCTCCGACTTCACGATGCTGCTCGTGCAGGCCCTCCACGACCAGTTCTCGAAGGTCCGCGTCTTCGCGTTCGTCAACCGGATCGACGAGGTGACCGGCCTCCTGCGGCACGGCGCCGCCGACCCGGCTGGGCTCGGTGCGGTCATCCGGGCCGAGGCCGACCTCACGCGGTGGCACGGCAGCAGCGACTACGGCGCCGCGCTGGGCGAGTTCGCCGAGCGGTACGGTCTCACGCTGACCCCGCGCACCACCGTCTTCGTCCTCGGCGACGCCCGCACCAACATGAGCGACCCGAACCTCGCGGCCGTCCGCGAGATCGCCGGACGCGCGCGGCGCGTGCACTGGCTGAACCCCGAGCCCCGTTCGCTGTGGGGTACGGGGGACTCGGCCGCCCCCGAGTACGCCGAGCTGGTCGCGATGCACGAGTGCCGCACCGCCCGCCAACTCGGCGACCTGGTGAGCCGGTTGCTCCCGGTCTGACCTCCCTCTCCCGGTCAGTCCGCCTTCGCGTACTCCTTCGCCATCGAGCCCGCGAAGTCGTACACGATGACCTGTTCGTCGCCCACCACCCACGCGTCGTGCCCGGGCGGGCAGACGAACACGTCACCGGGGCCGACCTCGCCCTCGCCGCCGTCGTCCATCCGGATGTGCATGCGTCCCTGGACGACGTAACCGTTGTGGTGGATCTCGCAGCTGTCCGTGCCCGCGAGGGGGGCCACCGACTCGGACCAGCGCCAGCCCGGCTCGAACGTCGCCACGGCGAAGTCGAGCCCCGTGAGGTGGACGGCTTCGAGGTGACCGCGCGGGAAATCGCGCCGTTCGTCGGGCTTGTCGAGCGTCTTCATCTCCAGCATGACGCTCCTCCCTTCCGGCCTTACGTCTTCATGGTCCGCCTGTCCAGCGGGGGCCGCCATTCGGGGGAACGGGGATGGGTGCGCCGCCGATGAGGGTGAACCCGGCGTCACCGACGCGGACGCCCTCTCACTCCCCGCCCCCGCACAGCCCCGCGAACCTCTCCGCATCCACGTTCCCGCCCGACACGATCACCCCGACCCTCCCGGACACCCCTTCCACCCGCCCCGCGAGCAGCGCCGCCAGCGGAGTCGCCCCGCTCGGCTCCACCACGATCTTCAGGCGTTCGAACGCGAACCGCATCGCCGCCCTGATCTCGTCGTCGGAGACCAGTTCCACGGCGTCCACCAGACGCTGGATCACCGCGAACGTCAGCTCCCCCGGCGTGTCCAGTGCCTGTCCGTCGGCGATCGTGCGCGGGATCGGGACGCTGACGCGGTGGCCGGCCTCAAGGGACCGCTTCGTGTCGTCCCCGGCCTCGGGTTCCACGCCGATCACCCGGGTGTCCGGGGCGAGCCCCTTCACCGCGGTGGCGGACCCGGCGATCAGTCCACCACCGCCGACCGGCACGAGGAGGGCGTCCAGCTCACCGACCTCTTCGAGGAGTTCGAGCGCGGCCGTGCCCTGCCCAGCCATCACGTGGGGATGGTTGTAGGGCGGGATCAGGGCCAGGCCACGCTCCGCGGCGAGGGCCTCGCTGATGGCCTCGCGGTCACCGGTGTACCGGTCGTACGTGACGATCTCGGCGCCGTACCCGGCCGTCGCCTCGGCCTTGGAGCGCGGCGCGTCCTCCGGCATGAGGATCACGGCCGTCGTACCGAGTTCACGCGCGGCGAGGGCGACCGCCTGGGCGTGGTTGCCGGAGGAGTACGCGGCGAGCCCCCGCTCCAGCTGCTCCGGCGTCAGCCGGGACGCCGCGTTGTAGGCGCCCCGGAACTTGAACGCGCCGATCCGCTGGAAGTTCTCGCACTTCAGGTACACCTCGGCACCGACCCTCTCGTCCAGCGTCCGCGAACGCAGGACGGGGGTCCGGTGCGCGACCCCTTTGAGGCGGACGGCCGCCTCACGGACGTCGTCGAAGCTGATCGGCAGGTCTGTGGTCGTCATGGATGGTCCACCTCTCAAGTCGTTCACACGCATTCAGTGAGGCGCTTCCGCTCTCGCCTGGGACAGATAGCTGTACGCCGAGGCCCTGGAGATCCCGAGCCGGGTCGCGACCTGTTCCACGGAGTGCCGGACGGCGAACACTCCCCGCGCGTCGAGGCTCCGGAACAGTTCCAGTCGGCGCGGGCGGTCGAGGTCGGACCAGGTGCCCTCGCGGGCGGGAAGGTGAGTGTCGACCAGGACGTCGACCACGGAGTCGATGTCGTGCTCGAACGTCGTCACGGGCGTCTCGGGCACCGACACGGCCGGTCCGGCGAGCGCGCCGAGCAGGTTCTGCACCTTGGCGACCTCGGTGATGTCCACGTTGACACACAGCGCGCCGAAGACGGTGCCCCCCGAGTCCCGCAGCACCATCGTGGACGACTTCACCAGTTTCCCCCCGACCGTGCGCGTCACGTAGTTCAGGTCGTCCGACGCCTCGTCGCCCCCGGCGAGCACCCGCAGTCCGATCTCGCTCATCGCGGCCCCCACCACGCGCCCGGTCACCTCACCGGCGACGGCCACGGCCGAGTGCTCGGGCCGCCGGTAGTCGTGCAGCACCACTTCGCACACCGGCCCGAACGTCGCCACGAGCCCGTCCACGACCGGCCTCAGCGCCGCGAGAATCGCGTCCCGCTCGGCATCCCTGCTCCCGCTTCCCATCGTCCGCCTCCCTCACCTCTGCCTTCAGACTACACATCCATCGCCTGGACGAACAGTCCACTTTCGAGTGACACCCCACCCCGCACACCACCCCGCACCTCCTCCGGGGGAACCCCGCCCGGACCTCTGGCGCCCTCGATTCCCGCTTCCCTACGATGAGTTCGCCTCCGCGCCCCGGCGGAGCAGGACTGGGGGGACACGTATGCGGCCCGGTGAACGGCTCTCCATGGACATCGACGCGGCGGTACCCACCGCGGCCCGGATGTACGACCACTACCTGGGCGGCAAGGACAACTACGCGGCGGACCGGGCGGCCTGCGAGCAGCTCGACAAGGTCGTCCCGAGCACGCGCGTGCTCGCGCTGAACAACCGCCGCTTCCTCCAGCGGGTGGTCCGCACGCTCGCGCGGGAGTACGGCGTCCGCCAGTTCCTGGACCACGGCTCGGGCCTGCCGACGCAGGACAACGTCCACCAGGTCGCCCAGCGCGTCGACCCGGCGGCGCACGTCGTGTACGTCGACAACGACCCGATGGTCCTCGTGCACGGCCGCGCGCTGCTGGAGGAGGACGAGCGCACGGCCGTGATCCACGCGGACATGCGGCGCACGGAGGAGATCTTCGCGCACCCCGACACCGAGCGCCTGATCGACTTCTCGCGGCCGGTGGCCGTGCTGTTCAACTCGGTGTTCCACTGCGTCCCGGACGACGAGGCGGACGGCCCCGAGGCGGTCGTACGCAGGGTCGTCGAGCGGCTCGCGCCCGGCAGCTTCCTGGTGATGTGCCAGCTCGTCAGCGAGGACCCGGAGGTACGGAAGTTCGTCACGGACTTCATGGACCAGGCGACGCAGGGGCATTGGGGCCGGGTGCGGCAGGAGCGGGACGTCGCCGCCTGGTTCGCGGGGCTGGAGATCCTGGAGCCGGGTCTGGTGGAGGTCTCCACCTGGCGCCCGGACACGGAGGTCGCGCCGCGTCAACAGAGCCTGGAGTGGATCGAGTTCGGCGGCCTGGGGCGCGTCCCCGGCTGAGCCCGGCCGGCTACCGCGGGTACCGCTCCTCCATCACCTGCTTCAACAGGGCCAGCGAGTCACGGGGGTTGAGCGCCTGGTCGGCCAACCGGTCGAGCGACACCCGGTACTCCTCGGTCTCCTCCTGCGCCTCGACGAACACCGCTCCGGCGAGGTGTTCCAGGTAGACGACGTCGGGCAGGTCGACGCCGCCGAAGCGCAGGTAGGTCACCGGCAGGGGCGGCGCGGAGGCGACCGCGCCGTCCAAAGGGACGATCTGGAGGGTGACATGGGGCCGCCCGGCCATCTCGACGAGGTGGGCCAGCTCCTCCCGCATCACGTCCCGCCCGCCGAGCACGCGCAGCAGCACGGACTCGTCGACGATCGCCCACAGCGCGGGCGCGTCGGCGCGGTGCAGGAGCCGGGCGCGCCGCATGCGCAGGTCGACGCGCCGCTCGACCTCGCGCGAGGGGGCGCGGGGCAGTCCGCGTTCGACGACGGCACGGGCGTACGCGGGGGTCTGCAACAGGCCCGGCACGTACTGGATCTCGAAGGTGCGGATCGCGGTCGCGCCCTCCTGGAGGCCGACGAGCCGGTCGAACCACTCGGGCACGAGCCGCTTGTCGTACCGCTGCCACCAGCCGGGTTCGCCCGCTCTGCGCAGGAGTTGGAGCAGGACGGACGCCTCGTACCCGTCGGTGCCGTAGAGCCGCAGCAGGAGCAGTACGTCGGTCTCGGCGGGCGGTCTGCGGCCCTTGCCGGACTCGATGCGGGAGAGCTTCGCGGGGCTGAACCCGGCGGCGCGGGCGGCCTCCTCCTGGGCGAGGCCCAAGTCCTCGCGGATACCGGCGAGTTGCAGGCCGACCAGCGTCTTCAGCAGGGTCGGCGCGGGGTCTTGCCGGTTCAGATACGGTTCGAGGCGGGAGACGCGAGGTGACTCCGCGGGCATCCTGAACTCCTCAGGGCCGGGCACATGACGAGACTGTACTTTCCCGACCGGATTATCCCATCTCCGGGGCGCGTGGCACATGCCCCCGGAACATGACGGAACGCGTCACAGGAGATGGTCAAACTCCCCGTCCTTCACGCCCGCGAGGAACGCCGCGATCTCGTCCGGCGTGTACACCAGCGCGGGACCGTCGGGGTCGCGGGAATTGCGCAGGGCGACAAAGCCGCCGGGCAGGGCGGCGGCCTCCACACAGTTGCCGGTCGCGTTGCTGTGGCGGCTCTTGGTCCAGCGGGCGTCCAGCGAGCTCGCCCGTACTCCGTTCTCCACCGGCACGGCTGCCTCCTAGGCGGTGAGGGCAATTTCCCGTGAAATTGCACGGGGCCATCGACACCGTGGATAATAGACAGGCCGACAACCGGTGTGCCAGAGCCCTGTTCTGACGTCGTACCAGGGAGAAGCCGTGCCGCCACGTGCCCCGTTCCCCGCCGCGAAGTCCGCGATCCTGGATCTCACGGGCAGCCGGGAGGGTTTCGCCGAGGCCCGCGACTTCACCCACCGCACGCTGGACGACTGGGAGTTGGAGCACCGCCTCGACGTCGCCGACGCGGTCGCGGTCGTCACCGAACTCGCCGCCAACGCCGTGCTGCACGCCCTCCCGCACGCGGATACCTGTGACGTACGGGTCAGGCTCACCCTGCGCCGTACGCACCTGATGTGCGCCGTCACCGACCGCAGCGACGACGTGCCCGTGTACCCGCCGGTCGTCGATCCGTTGCTCGAACACGGCCGGGGGCTCAGGATCGTCGAGGCGCTGTCGCAGCACTGGGGGTGGACGAAACGCACGCCTGTGGGCAAGACCGTCTGGGCCATGCTCCCGACCCGCTCCCCGGCCTGATCCGATCGCCGCAATCACCGGCGTCACCTGCCGGTACTGGGCTAGCCTCGTACTTCCCGTCCGAGACGAACTGACGTACGGCGAACATCACTTCGGGGTTGATCTGTGTCAGACCAGCGACCGGTCCCACCTGGCCCGGTGACGAACGAGGCCGGTGCCCTCCGGCTGACCGGCGCGCAGCCGCTGCGGCTCGGCGACCCGGACCGCGTCGGTCCGTACGCGACCCTCGCGCTGCTCGGCAGCGGCGGCATGGGCCGGGTGTACCTGGGGCGCTCGGCGGACGACGGGCCCGGGCTGTTCGCGGTGAAGGTGATCAGGCCCGAGTACGCCGAAGACCCCCGTTTCCGCCGCCGGTTCGAGCGCGAGGCCCTGGTCCACGACCGGATCCGCACCGCCCGCGCGCCGCGCTTACGGGGCACCGGCTTCGAGGCCGAACTGCTGTGGATGGCGACGGAGTACATCCCGTCGCTGGACCTCGCCGACGCGGTCCGGGAGGACGGCGCGCTCTCGACTCCCGCCGTGTGGCGGCTCGTTGCCGAACTCGGCGAGGCGCTCGGCGTGTTGGCCGAGGCGCACGTCGTGCACCGCGACCTGAAGCCGTCCAACGTGCTGCTCTCCGACCGGGGTACGCACGTCATCGACTTCGGCATCGCCAAGGCGGTCGACGTCAGCGCGATCACCGGTACGGGCAACCGGGTCGGCACGCCCGCGTACATGTCCCCGGAGTATCTGCGCACCGGCCACTGCGACACCGCGTCCGACGTGTTCTCGCTCGCCGGGACGCTGATCTACGCGGCCGTGGGCCGGGCGCCGTTCGGGGACGGCACGGGCGTGGACGTCATGCACCGCGTGGCGTTCGAGGAGCCCGACGCGGAGGTCCTCGCGAAGGTGACGGCCGCCGACCCCGGCCTCGGCGCGCTGCTGGCGTCCTGCCTCGCCAAGGACCCCGCCGAGCGCCCCACCCCGGCGGCGCTCACGGAGTCGGCCACAGCGCATCTCACCTCGCCCGGCTGGCCCGAGCCGCTGGGCTCCCGGGTGCGTGAACTGCGCCGGGCGTACGACGTGTTGCACGACATGCCGGTGGCGCTGGTCCCGCACCTGCGCCCGCGCGGCCACCGCCCGCCCCTCGGCTCGACACCCCCGCCGGGCCCGCTGAGCCGCCCGGCACCCGACGCCGTCGTGATCCCGCCGGTCGCGGACAGCGGGGTGGCGCAGACGCCGGGGTCACTGGCGTACGGGGCGGCGGAGCCGGGGGAGTTGGCGGGGTCGCGGGGGCCGGGCTCGGCGGCGAACGGCCCGCAGCCGGGGCGCGACCCCAACTCCCGGGAACACGCCGGACCTCCAGACGGCCCCGGCTCTTCGGAGACCGCCGGACCCGCAGGAGGCGCCGGCTCTCCAGGTGACGCCAACTCGCCGGACGCCGCCGGGAGTTCAAGCGGCTCCAAACCCCTCCTCGCCGGTCCCGGCCGCCGTCGGCGCAAGCGGCTCATCATCGCCACCACCGGCGTCTCCCTGTGCGCGGTCGCGGCCGGTACGTTCGTCCTGACCCGCCCCGGCACCCCCGCCTCCGCCGCCCCGCCGAGGAACAGCGTCGTGACCACTGGCGGCGCCGCCCCGAGCCCCGGCGCATCGGGCTCGCGCGAGCCGAACGGCACGAAGACCATCTCCGGCGACCGCTCGGCCTCGGACCCCGCCGACGCCCCGGGCGGCAGCCCCAGCGCGCCCACGCCCGACGGCTCGGCCGACGAGGACACCGCATCGGCGGACCCCACCCCCTCGGCGGGCCCGAGCGGCGGGGCGAGCGACCCCGGCACCACCCCGGGCGCCGAGTCCCCGTCCTCCGACCCCGAGCCCCCGCCGGCGAGCTGCTCCTACTACGCGGGCAACGGCCCCGTCGGGCCCGGCGACAGCGGCAAGAAGGTGCAGCAGGCGCAGTGCCTGCTGGTCGCGCGCGGATACGACATCGGCGGCGAGAGCGGCAGTTACGGGGCGGGCACGGAGGCGGCGGTACGGAGTTTCCAGGGCTCGGCGGGGCTGAACGCGACGGGCTCCGTGGACCGTTCGACATGGGGAGCGCTGCGTTCCGGTTGACGACCGGCGACGTGACACACGGGTCGTGAAGATCGACCGGGTTGTGTGAAACTTGGACGGCTTGGGCCGAACGATGAACATCGACGATCGCTCGATGCTAAGAATTGGCCAGATCAGATCGAGCCCCGCCCCACCCTGCCCGGACGCGTGACGGCTCGGAACCGAATGGGACGCACTTGCCGAACACCTCAGCCGACGCCCCGGCGGCCGAGCCCCGGAGAGGGCCCGCGGAAAAGCCCGCGCGGACGTCACTCACCCGCAACTGGCCGGTGGCCAGGCGCCTGCGGGCCGTGCTGCTGCTGCCGGTGCTGGTGACCCTGGTCCTCGGCGGGATCCGGGTACGGGACTCGCTGGACACCTGGCGGGCCGCCGACGACGCGGTCCGGGTCGCCGAACTCGTGGGCGCGGCCAGCCGGTACGCGAGCGACGCGATCAACGAACGGGACGTCTCCGTCGTCCCGTTGCTGAGCGGTCAGCGGGACGCGGCGGTCGTCGCCGAAGCTCGCAGGGTGACCGACGCGGACGCGAAGGCGTTCACCGAGGCGGTCGAACGGATGCCGCAGGAAACCCGGTTGATCCGCCGGGTCGCTCTGGTGCGGGCCGGGGAGCGGCAGTTGCCGCGGGTGCGGACCGCCGCGTTCACCGCGCGGACGACGGGCGTGCAGACCGAGGAGAGTTACTACGCCGTCCAGCACCCCTTGATGGAGATCTCCAACGAGCTGGGGTACGGCCGCTCCAACCAGTCGAGTTTCGGCCGTTCCCTGTACGCGATCTCCCTCACGCAGGCCGCCGAGTCGCTGATCCGGTCCATCGGCACCCACCTCCTCGTCGGCGACCGCGACAAGCTCGCGCGCGGCGAACTCACCGTCCAGCTCACCGCGTTCAGGTCGTACGCCTACCTCGAACAGGTCGCCCTGCGCGAGTACGCGGCGGCGGGCACCCCCGACGACACGACCCGCCTCCAGCAGGCCCTCGCGGCGGCGCAGGCGCGCGGGCAGGAGCGCAACGCGCAGGCCGCCGCCGAGGCGCGGGCCGCCGGGCGGACGTACGTGCCGCCGCCGACGATCGCGACGATGGTCGAGCGGATCTCCTCGGGGGCGTCGATCGGGGAACTCGCCGGGGAGGGCATCACCGCCGAGTCGTTCTTCGCGTCGTCCACGCTCGGTTTCGACGCCTACCGCAGCGTCCAGGTGCAGCTGGTGGACAGCGCGCTCACCAACGCCCGTGCCATCGCGGACGATTCGCGCGACGACGCGATCGTGACCGGCGCGGTGGTGCTGGCGGCGATCCTGCTGGCGTTCCTGTTCGCGGCCTGGATGGCCCGCCTCACCAGCCAGGGCATGCGCAGCCTGAGCGCCTCCGCGATCGACATCGCCGAACGCCAGCTCCCGGAGCTGATCGGCAGGTTGTCGCAGAACGACCCGCACACCGTCGACCCCCGGGTGCGGCCGATCCCGATCACCTCCACGGACGAGATCGGGGAGGTCGCCCGCGCCTTCGACCACGTCCACCGCGAGGCGGCCCGACTCGCCGCCGTCCAGGCCAGGTTGCGGGGGCAGGTGAACGCCATCTTCACCAACCTCTCGCGCCGCAACCAGTCCCTGATCGAGCGTCAGCTCGCGCTGATCGGCGAGCTGGAGGACCACGAGACCGAACCGCAGCAGCTGGAGAACCTCTTCCGCCTCGACCATCTCGCCACCCGGGTACGGCGCAACGGGGAGAACCTCCTGGTCCTCGCCGGGGAGCGGCCCGGCCAGCTGTGGGACCGGCCGCTGCCGCTGGTGGACGTGGTGCGGGCGGCCTCCTCCGAGGTGGAGAGCTACGAGCGCATCGAGCTGGCGGGCGTCCCGGACGTCGGGATCGGCGGCCCGGCCGTCACCGACCTGGTGCACCTGCTGGCCGAACTCCTGGAGAACGCCACGTCGTTCTCGTCCCCGAAGGCACCGGTGCGGGTCCTCGCGACGCGGCTGCCGGACGGCGGGGTCATGGTCGAGATCCACGACCAGGGCATCGGGCTGCGCCCCGAGGACTTCGCGACGATCAACCGCAAGCTCGCCGATCCGCCGGCCCCCGACGAGACCGCCTCCCAGCACATGGGCCTCTTCGTGGTGAGCCGGCTCGCCCACCGCCACGGCATCCGCGTCCAGCTCCGGCCGTCCGCCGCCCGGTCGGGCACGACGTCCCTCGTCATGCTCCCCGCGGTGGTCACCGACCAGGCGCTCCCCGACTCCGACACGCTGACCCTGCGCCGCGCGGTCCCGGCGGGGCGGCCCGCCGAGGACCCGTTCGCGGGGTACGAGTCGTGGAGCGACCACACGCCCTCCGACGACGCCTCGGAGAAGGTGGAACGCTCCCTGCTCAGGCCGCGCTGGGGCCGTAAGAAGACCCCGGCACAGAAGGACGCCGCGAAGAAGAAGGCGTCCGCGAAGGACTGACCCGGGCGGGCCGGGGCGTTCCGCGCTCGCCCCGGCCCTTTCTGATGGTTCGTCAACTCTTGGCGCAGGTCGTGCCGTTGAGGGTGAAGGCGGCCGGTGCGCTGTTCGTGGCCCCCTTGTTGGCGATGAATCCGACGGTCACCGAGCCCGCCGCCGGGATGACGGCCGTGTAGCTGGCCGGTTTCACGGTCACGGCGCCCCCGGACTGGGTGGCCGTGCCGCCCCACATGTTGCTGACGGTCTGCCCGTCGGCGAAGGAGAACCCGAGGGTCCAGCCGTTGACGGCGGTCGTGGAGGTGTTCTTGATGACGATCTCGCCCTGGAATCCGCCGGACCACTCCCCCACCGCCCGGTAGCCGACGGAGCAGGACTGGCCGGGGGCGGGCGGGCCCGTGGTCACGTTCACGGTACCGGAGCGGGTGGAGCGGTTCCCGGCCGCGTCACGGGCGTACACCGCGAACGTGTACGCAGTCGAGGCCGAAAGCCCGGTCACGGTCGCCGAGTTGGTGGTGGACGCGGCGGCGGCCGTCTCCGTCGTGCCGCTCACCCGGACGACGTCGTACGCGCTCACGCCAACGTTGTCGGAGGACGCGGCCCAGGTCAGGGTCGCCGAACTCCCGGTCACCGCCGAGGCGGTCGGGGTGCCGGGTGCGGTCGGCGCCTGGGTGTCGCCGCCGGGGCCGCCACCGCCGAAGATCGTCGCTTCCTTGGAGGTGCTGACGATGCCGTTGGCGCCGTTGAAGATCCGCTGGCCCCACGAACTCAGGTTCTTCGCGTCGAAGTTGAGGGCGAGGTCGAGGACCGGGTCGGTGTTGCCGCTCCAGCTCCACGCCAGGTAGCCCAGCTTGAGCTGTTGCGCGCTCGCCATCATCGTGTCCTCGTCGGGGTCGCCGTACTGGTCGGCGGGGCCGCCGAACTCACCGATGAGGAGGGGGAGTTTCGCAGTGACGAAAGCGCCCAGGTAGTCGGTGATCTCGGCGGCGGTGTCGAACACGCTGTACATGTGGATGGAGAAGATGAGGTTGCCGGTGGTGTCGGCGGCGTACACGGACTGGGCGTTGGCGCGCATGACGCCCTGCCAGTCCTGGCCCCAGTTGGGGGCGTCGACCATGAGGAGGTGCTGGAGTCCGGCGGCGCGGAGTTTCTTGACCGCGGCGATGGTGGGCGCGGTCCAGCCGTCGGGGTTCGTGTTGCCCCAGGGCTCGTTGCCGATGTTGATGGCGATGTAGTCCTCTTGTCCGGCGAGGACGCTCTTGAGACTGATCCAGTAGTCGGCGGCCTGGTCGAGGGTTCCGGCGGCGGACTCCTCGCCGTAGCCGGTGGTGTCGTGGACTTCGAGGACGCAGATGACGCGGTTGGCCTTGCACTGGGTGATCACGTTCGCGACGTCGGAGGCGGTGTTGGCGGTCCAGCGGTGGCCGTCGGCGAGGACGACGCGGACGGTGTTGGCGCCGAACGCCTTGATGTCGGCGAGGGACTGGTTCAGGCGGGTCGGGTACCAGGTGTGCGCGTGGTTGACGCCGCGCATCACGAAGTCGTTCCCGTTGGACTCCAGCAGGCGGCCGTTGCTGATGTGCAGGCCGGTCGCCTTGATGCGCGGTGCCGTCGCGGCCTGGACGGCGGCCGGTGCCAGCGCGCCGAGCAGGAGGGCTCCGAGGAGAGCGGCCAGCACTTTCCGGAAGAGGGCTCTGGGTGTTCTCACTGCGGCTCCAGTAAGTGAGCGCCAAGAGGTTCAGGCTAGGGACAGAAGATGGGAGCGCTCCCATAAACCCACTTGGCCAAGTACACGTCAAGAGAGACGGCGCATGCTCATCGGTGCGTGCCCCCCTACCTGCACACATTCGTTCCGGCCGGTCGGCATATTCCGGCCGCCAGATGGGGATGACCGGCCCCAAGAAGGTCAACACGCCCGAGCGCACGGGACGCGAACCGGACCGTGCTGCGGGGGACGAGGAGGCGGACGTGAAGAGGATCCAGTTGAACAGGCATCCCCGTGGACCCCGCCGACCGGAGCCGCAGGACCTGCGGACGCCGTCGGGCCGGCCGCTTCCCTACTGACGGCCTTTCTGCACAGCGCGCTCTCCGTACGCGGCGGCGCGACCGGGTCGACTTCCCGGCCGCGCCGCTTTGTCGTGTCCGTACGGTCCGACTCCCCCGCAGGTCGGGGTGGTTGGACCCCGTCCCGGTGACGGTCAGGGCGGAGCACGTCGGTCGGGTGCTCCGGCCGTCATGTCACGTCACCGGGACGGGAGCCTGTCGCCGCGCCCCAGCGGCACCCGCGTCGCGCTGTGGTGCGCGCCGGTGGCCAGGGCGTGGGCTTCGAGGTGGGCCTCGATGTACGGGACGGCGACGAGCGGGAGTTCGCCGTCCACGAAAGCGGGCTGCACGTTGACCTCGAAGACGACGCCGCCGTTCTCCACCGCGAGGTCGACCCCGGCGAACGGCAGCCCCACCGACGCGGTCGCCGCGATCGCCAGCTCGGCGAGGCGGGGCGGCAGTCCGTGCGCCCCCAGGTGCACCGGGGTCGCGCCCCGGCAGGTGTTGCACGGCGTGTCGTCCTCGGGCTGGAGGTGCTCGCGGGCGTGCACGATCCGCGAGCCGAGGACGAAGACGCGGAACTGGTGGCGCAGACCGTCGGCGGTGACGTTGCCCGCGTCGCGCGACAGCAGCCAGTCGGTGTCCTGCCCGGCGTAGTAGGCGGCGGCCTCGGCGAGCCGGTCGAGGCTGTTGACGTGGAAGGTGTCGTTGCCGCCGGTCCCCACGACCGGGCGGGCCCAGGTGTCGCCGCCCAACTCCTCGAAGGCGCCTCGGACTTCGTCCCGGGTGGGCCGGGACAGGACGACCGTGTCCATCTGGGCGACGCCGTCGCGCCGGAAGCGCTCGACGGTCAGGTTCTTCTCGGTGGCGGTGCGCCAGGCGTCCGGGCCGGTGCCGAGGGTGACGACGTCGCACTCCTCCAGCAGCCGCTGGAAGCCGGCCAGCTCGGCGCGTCGGTGCGGCGGGATCTCGTAGAGGACGACGACGTCGGGGACGAGGTCGAGGCCCTCCTCGGGAACCCGCAGCCGTAACCGGCCGCCGTCGCGGACGGCGCGGCCCGCGCCGCCGGTCGCGAAGTGCCGTGAGTCGACGCGGACGGGCGGGGTTCCGGTGAGCAGTTCGACGGCCTCGGCGAGGTACTCCCGGCAGCCTTCGGGCGACGTGGGGTCGGCGATCAGGGCGATGCGGGGTCGGGACACAGCGGCCTCCAGATGCTCTCGACGCGCGCTCGCGGCGTGGGACGGCCTGCGCCGCCTCGCGTGCGGTGTCACGGGTGGTGCCTGTCGCGCGGGGTGCCCGTGTCCCGTAGGCCGGCGGCCGTGGGGGCGCGGACCCGGTGTCGGGCCCGGCCGGTCGGGGCGGCTTGCCGGGGCTCCGGGGCTCGTGCGGGGTGCCCCGCCGGTCCCGCGCCGCAGGGCTGTGGCGCCACAGTAGGCGCCCGGTGCCGGACCGGGCCAGGGCGCACGCGCCCCGGCGCCCTGACCCTGCCCTTGCGCCGGACGCCCCGGCCGTGCGCCCCGCTACGACTCCGGATGACGTGCGGTGACCCCTGAGCCCCGTCCGGCCCCAACCGCCCCTTGGCGTACGGCTCTTCGGGTGCGTCGACGCACCGGCGGGTCTCCTGGAATCCGTCTGCCCGCTCTGAGCAGGAACACTCATGCCCGTGTTCATGTCGTCCGGTTACGGTGATCGTGTGACGGATGTCAGGGTGCGGGTGCTCGAAGGCCCGCTGCGCACGGAGTGGTTCATCGGCGTGACGATGTTCAGCTGGGTCGCCATGACCGTCGCCGGGGTGAGCGGCCTGTTCGGGGCGGCTCCGGCGGGACCGGCGATCGCGGGAAGTCTGGGGCTGCCGTTCCTGCTGCACTTCGCGCTGCGCGGGCGGTTCGCGGTGCGGTTCGACGAGACCGGGGTGACCGTGCTGCGGCCCTGGTCGCGGCGGCGTGCCGGGTGGGACGAGGTGACCGGGGTGGGGTTTCGGCGGCTGCCGCTCGCCGAGGACGACACCGAGCGGTGGGCCGTGTCGGTCCTCGCGGGCGGACGGTCGCTGCCGCTGGTGACCGTCGAGGACGCGGTCGACGCGGACCGGCCCTCGCGGGACCTCCTCGAACACCACGGGCGGCTCTTCGCACCGCTCGCGAAGCAGGGCTTCCGCCCCGAAGAACCCGCGGAGCGCCGCTACTTCGACCGCGCGGTGGGGTCGTTGTCCGTGGGCTGACCCATACTGGGCGGCATGGAATTCGTCGTCTTCATGACTCTGCCGGGGCTGGTCGTCATCCTGACCGCGATCGCCTTCACCGATCAGCTCCTGCTGCGCGCGGGCCGCGCCGGATTCCTCCCCTGGCGCAACTCCGCGCGCCAGGGCCAGATCTCGGCGACCGGCTTCGAGCAGCTCCACGCGGCGCTGTCGCCGGGCAAGCAGAGCGAGCTGAAGGAACGCCAGTCGTCGCTGGTCCTGCGGGACGACGAGGGGGACGGCGCGCCGCCGCACCGTACGACGGTCGATCTGGACGGGGGCCGGGCGGTCGTGCGAATACGTCGCTGAGGTCAGCGTCCGTCGAGCCGCGCCACGTGTTCGACGTTCCCCCGGTCCTCGGCGTCCTCGCTGGCCTCGGCCGTGAACCAGGCGTCCAGGATCTCCTTGAGGAGCGGCTCTGAGGTGAGGCGCAGTCCCAGCGCGAGGGCGTTGGCGTCGTTCCAGCGGCGGGCGCCGTCGGCGGTGTAGGCGTCGGTGCACAGGGCGGCGCGCACGCCGGGGACCTTGTTCGCGGCGATGGAGGCGCCGGTGCCGGTCCAGCAGCAGACGACGGCCTGGTCGGCGCGTCCCTCGGCGACGTCCCGCGCGGCGGCCTCGGAGCAGACCGCCCACTGGGGGTCGGCGCCTTCCCGCAGCGCGCCGTACAGGGTCACGTCGTGGCCGCGTCCCCGCAGTTCGGCGACGAGGGCGCGGGCGACGGGTTCGTCCATGTCGGAGGAGACGGAGATGCGCATGGGGCCAGCGTACTGAGCGGACGGAGGGTGCCTGCCAGGGTGCCTACCAGTCGTCGCCGAACGGCAGCTTGTCCAAGTCGCCGTCGAAGTCCGCGAACTCGGGGAGTATCTCGGCGTCGGCGAACCCGGGGAGGACCCCCGAGCCGTCGACGGGCTGTTCCGTCCAGATGCACTTGCCGGTCGCCGTGTACCGCGTCCCCCACCGGTGCGCGAGCGCCGAGACGAGCTGGAGCCCCCGGCCCCCCTCGTCGGTGTCGGTGGCCCGCCGGATGCGCGGCATGGTGAGGCTCCCGTCGAAGACCTCGCAGACGAGGTCGGTGCCGTGCAGGAGCCGCAGGCGGGCGGGGCCGCGCGCGTGCCGTACGACGTTGCCGACGAGTTCGCTGACGAGGAGTTCGGTGGTCGGGATGAGGTCGTCGAGGTGCCAGGCGGTGAGCTGGTCGCGGACGTGGCCGCGGGCCTGTCCGGCGGCGCGGGGGTCGTCCGGCAGCGACCAGGACGCGATCTTCCCGGCGGGCAGCCCGTGCAGCCGGGCGACGAGGAACGCGGCGTCGTCGGCGGCCTGCTGGTCGGCGGGGAGGAGTTCGGCGGTGAGGCGGTCGCAGAGCGCTTCGAGGTCGGCGGCGGTCCCGTCGCGGTGCGCGGTGCGCAGGAGCTGTCCGAGGTCGGCCATGCCCTGGTCGACCTCGCGGGTCGCGGACTCGACGAGGCCGTCGGTGTACAGGACGAGCAGGCTGCCTTCGGGGACGGCGAGTTCGACGGTCTCGAAGGGCGGCCTCGCGGCGCCGAGCGGCGGGTCGACGACGTCGTCCGGGAAGTGGACGGTGCCGTCGGGGTGGACCAGCGCGGGCGGCGGGTGCCCGGCGCGGACGATGGAACAGGTCTGGGTGGTGGAGTCGTACAGGGCGTACAGGCAGGTGACGTACGACCGTTCGCCCATCGCGCCGACGATGTCGTTGAGGTGGCCCATGATCTCGTCGGGCGGGAGTTCCAGGTCGGCGAGGGTGTGGACGGCCGTCCGGAGCCGTCCCATGGTGACCGCCTCGGACAGGCCGTGGCCCATGACATCGCCGACGACGAGGGCGACCTGGCCGCCGGAGAGCGGGATGATGTCGTACCAGTCGCCGCCGACGTCCATGCCCTGGCCCGCGGGGAGGTAGCGGGCGGCGGCGGTGCAGGCGGGCAGGTCGGGCAGGGCGTCCGGCAGGAGGCTGCGCTGGAGTTCGCGGGACCGGGTGTGCTCGGCGTCGTAGAGGCGGGCGCGCTCCAGGGCCTGGGCGACGAGCGCGCTGATGGTGGCCAGCAGGGTGCGTTCCTCGTCGGTGAGGCGGCGCGGCCGGTCGAAGGCGACGACGCAGATCCCGAAGGTCTTGCCGGAGGCGGTGAGCGGCAGGAACGCCCACGCTTCTTTCCCGGCGCGCTCGGGCATGCCCGCCAACTGGGGTGAGCGCTCGACGAGTTCGCGGGCGGTGGACAGGAACAGGGGGGTGCCGTGGGTGACGGCGTCCCAGGAGGGGTCGCGCGGGGCGCGGCGGCGGCCTTCGACCTCGGCGAGGAACGCGTCGGGGTAGCCGACGGCGCCGACGTTGTGCAGCCGGTCGTCCTCGATGACCTGAACGAGGAGCCCGGAGGCGGCGAACGGCGGCAGCACCCGGCGCGCGACCGCCTCGACGACGTCGGCGGAGGTGGTCGCCTTGGCGAGGGCGGCCGTCAACTCGGCGATGCGCGCGGCGCGTTGGGAGGCGGCACGCTCCCCCGCGCGGCGTTCGTCGGCGAGGCGGCGCTTCTCCGTGACGTCGGTGAAGTACAGCGTGCGTCCGTCGGGGCCGGGGACGAGGCGCAGGTGGTAGCGGCGACACGTGTCGCTGGGATGGATGTCGAACTCGGTGGGTCTCTCCTCGGCGGCGGCCTTGCGGCAGCGCTGTTCGAGGCCGGGGACGTACCGGACGGCGGGGACGTCCCACAGGGTGCGGCCGAAGAGTTCCTCCTCGGTGAGGCCGAAGGTGCGCTCGGCCTCCAGGTTGGCGAAGGTGATCCGCCAGTCGTCGTCGACGGCGAGGAAGCCGTCGCTCATGTGCCGCAGGGCGCGGCCGAGGGCGTCGCGGCCGGGCCGGGAGTCGTCGCTGTCCCAGGCCATGCCGATGAGCCGGTGCGGCTCGCCGTCCGCGTGGTACGTCGCCTTGCCGCGCGTGCGGGTCCAGCTCCAGCCGCCGTCCAGGGCGCGCACCCGGTACTCGGCCTCGAACACGGCGTGGTCGCGGACCGCGCGTTCGGCGAGGGTGAGGGTGGGGGCGAGGTCGTCCGGGTGGACGACGCGGATCCAGCTGTCGATGTGGCCGGTGAAGTCGGCGGGGCGCGTGCCGTACAGCTCCATCGCCGCCTCGTCCCAGCTCAGCGCGCCGCTGGTGAGGTCCCAGTCCCAGGCGCCGACCCGGGCCTCCTTGAGGGCCTGGCGCAGCCGGGTGTGCTGTTCGCCGCGCGGCCGGTGGGTGAGCGGCGGGGCCTGGCCCATGCGTTCCTCGGCCCAGGAGACGAGGGAGCGCAGGTACGACCACTGCGCGGCCGTGGGCTGGCCGGAGTCTCCGGTGAGGAGGGTGAGGGCGCCGATGCTGTGCTCGCCCCGGTACAGCGGGAGGGCGGCGAGGCCGGTGCCGGGCCAGGCGGGGTCGGTGGCGTCGCCGGGGAGCGGGTCCCAGACGCCGCTGCCCCGGTGCAGGGCGCGGGCGGGGGCCAGCGGGCCGTTGTGGTCGACGATCTCCCAGGTCCGGGTGAGGGCGGACGGCAGGCCGGTCGAGGAGACCAGGCGCAGCGGGGACTTGAGGCCGCGCAGGTGGATCGTGCCACCGAGGGCGCCCAGCTCGGCCACGGCGTGCTGGAGGGCCAGTCGGAAGACTTCGCTCTCCGGGATGCCGGGACCTACCGTGCCGAGCAAAGCCAACCGCGCGTTCATGCTGGGAACCTTATCGTTCACGTCTCGGACGGAAGCGTGCTTCGCAGAATTCTCACCGGTCACGGGGGGTTGGCGCTATACGGAGGGCAACCCCGTTTCGTTCCCCGGCACTTCGGGCGGTGTCTTTCGACGGTGCCTTTCAGAGGGTGCCTTCGTACAGGCGCCGTTCGACCGGTGTACGGAAGCTGGCGCGGACGCGGGTGTCGCCGAACCATGCCTTGAGGCGCTCGGCCTCCGCCGTGACCGCCGCCGCGCTGATCCCCTGGTCGAACAGGTGGGTCGCGATCTCGCCGTCCGCGCGCTGGGACCAGACGCCGACGACCTCGCCGTCCCACCAGACCGTCGGGCCGATGTTGCCGTTGGTGTCGAACAGGTCTGCGGTCAGGGCGGGTTGGAGGTACCAGTCGCGGTGCCGCCAGCCCATGGGGGTGGGGTCGAGGGCGGGCAGGAGGGCGATGCCGGGGTCCACGGGCTCGGGGGTCTCCAGGTCGGCGGGGAGGGCGTGGCCCTCGCCGTGGTCCAGGGCGACCGGGATCGCGCCGGTCTCCGCGAGGGCCTTGCGGGTGTCGGTGAGGTTCCAGCCCGTCCACCATTTGACGTCCTCGGTGGTGGCCGGGCCGAACACCTCCAGGTAGCGGGTGACCAGCGCCGCCCTCGCCTCGGGCGCCGACAGCTCCGGGTGCGGTTCGACGAGCCGCCAGCGGAACTGCGACGACGCCCAACTCCCCAGCGGGCGCCCGCGCCTGATCCGGTTCTCCGCCGCCATCACGCCGAGGAACCGGTTCGCGATCTTCGGCCGCGCCTCGTATTTCTTGCCGGGCGACTGCACGATCCGCTCGCTCAACTCCGGTACGGCGTCGGAGAGCTGACTCGCCGTCGCCTCGCCGAGGCCGGTGAGCGCGGCCACGACCTCGCGTTCGACGGCCGTGAACCTGTCCTCGTCGTAGCCGAGTTGCTCGGCCAGCACCTTGAGGAGGTCCCGGCGCAGGCGGGCGGCGACCGGGCGGGCGGCTGCGGCGTCGACGACCGGGGCGAGGTCGCGGGGCACCACGAACACCGTGCGCCTCATGCACAGCATCCGCACCAGGGTGCCGTCTTCGTACTGGGCCCGCTCCAACTCGCCGACGGACGGGTTCTCCTGACGTGCGGCCACCGAGAGGTAGACGCTCGCCGGGTCCGTCGCGTGCAGGCACAGCACCGACTCGACGACCTCCTCCGGGGTGGCCGCACGCAGGGAGGGGGCGAGCCGGTGCCGGGTGACGAGGAGGGCACGGCGGTGGGCGTCGGTGAGCCTGGGGAGGGGGGTGGTCATGGCGCCGGAGGATACCGGGTGGGGGGGGCGGCTACCGGCGGGTCGGTCGGGGTGGGGGGCGTGGAGACAGCGGCAGGCCGGCACGGACGGGGCGACCGGCTGACGCTGCTCGGCCGCACGCCGGAAGGTACCGCTTCGCGGGGAGGGACGACCGGCGAGCCGCCCGAGACCGGTCCGCCTGAGGACAGCGGCAGGCCGGCGCCCGGACGAGGCGGCCGACGGGCGCTGCTCGGCCGACGGCCACCGGCAAGCGCATCCCGCCCGGGCGGCCACCAGCGAGCCGACACGCATCGCTCGGCAGCAGCCGCGATCGAGCGCAGGTCGGCCGGCAGCCGTCGACGCGTCTGCGCGCTCATTCCGCCCGGCGGCCACCGGGGCCTCGCCGGTCCCCTCAGCGGATGCCTCCCACCCGTACCGCCGCCCCCAGCGCCGCCACGCTCAGCAGGGCCGTACTCAGGAGGTAGTACCCGGGAGCTACTCCCGACCCCGTCGCCTGGGTCAGGGCCGCCGCGATCGTCGGGGTGAAGCCGCCGAAGACCGCGACGGTCGTGTTGTAGCTGAAGGAGAGGCCGGTGGCGCGGGCATGGGCGGGGAACGCGTCGGCCATCACCGAGGGGAGCGTGCCGAAGTAGACGGACTTCAGCAGGCCGAGGATCGTCGTGCACAGGGCGAGCGTCAGGAACGTCGGGGACGCCGTGAGCCACAGGAACAGGGGGACCGCCGAGACGCCGAGGAGCAGCGCGGCCGGGACCATGAGGCGCAGCCGGCCGTACCGGTCGCCGAGCAGGCCGACGACGGGCGTGACGAACGTGAGGACGGCCCCGGCGATGAGGAGCGCGGTGAAGGAGAGCGAGTCGTCGAGGCCGAGTTCGTCGATCCCGTACGTCGGGAGGTACTGGAGCATGAAGTTCACGGCCGTCGACACGACCAGGAGGCCCCCGGCGATCAGCAGTCCCCGCCAGTGGTCGCGGAACACCGTCAGGATCGGCGACTTGGCCTGCGGCTCGCGCGGGGCCGCCGGGGAGTCCTCGACGTACCGCCGCACGAAATACCCGACGGGACCGATCAACAGGCCGAAGACGAAGGGGACCCGCCACCCCCACGCGTCCATCTGCCCGGTGCTCAGTACGGCGGTGAGCCCCGCCGCGAACCCGGCCGCCATCAGCGTCGACAGCCCCTGGCTCGCGAACTGGAAGCTGCCGAGAAAGCTCTTGCGGCGCTCGTCCTGCTCGACGAGGAACGAGGTCGCCGCCCCGAACTCGCCGCCCGCCGCGAACCCTTGGCAGAGCCGGGCGACGACGACGCCGACGGTCGCGGTGATGCCGAGCGTGTCGTAGCCGGGCATGACCGCGAGCATCAGCGTGCCGAGGACCATGAGCCGGATCGACAGCATCAGGGCCTTCTTGCGGCCGTGCCGGTCGGCGTACGCGCCGAGCAGGAGCCCGCCGAGGGGCCGGATCAGGTAGGTGACCCCGAACACGGCGTACGCCTGGACGAGTTGGACGCCGGGGTCGCCGCCGGGGAAGAACGTGCGGCCGATGTGCGCGGCCATCAGCGCGTACACCGCGAGGTCGAACCATTCGAGGGCGTTGCCGATGGTCGCCGCCGCGATGGCCCTGGTGGCGCTCCGGCGGACGGGGGCGGCGGTGTGGGTGGACTGCGGGGAGGGAGCGGTCACGGGGAGGGGTCCTTCCGGCGGGCCGAGGCGGGGAGGGGGACGGGGAGGCGTGCGGGGCCGGAGGTACTACGGGTAGGGGGTACTACGGGCATGACGGGTCCGCCCGGTGGGAGTGCCATGGCCCCACCGGGTACTGCGCGGGGACTACCTGAGGACTACGCGCGGCGGGACTGCGCGCGGCTCGGCAGCGGATGGTCCGCCGTCGGATTCCCCAGCGCGTGCAGCAGCCCCGCGGTCAGCGCCAGCCCCTCCCGTGCGATCGGCGCGGGAAGGTGTTCGTCGGTGGCGTGCTGCCGGCAGCCGGGGTAGGAGTGCGGGAGCCAGAGCGTGGACAGGCCGAGTACGTCCGTGAAGACCGCGTTCGGCAGACCGCCGCCGATGTTGGGGAGGACGGCGACGGGCCGCCCGGCGGCGCGGTCGAGGACGGGCCGCGCCCACCGCACCCACGGATCGTCGAGCGGCGTACGACTCGCGGGGTACGTGCCGAGGGTGCTGACGTCGATCATCGGGTAACCGTGGGAGGCGAGGTGCGCGGCGACGGCAGCGGCGGCCCCCTCGGTCTCCGTACCGACGACGTGCCGGAGTTGCAGCACCGCGCGGGCCCGCCCGGGGATCGCGTTGACGGGGCGCCCGGCGTCGCCGGAGGAGAAGGCGATGACTTCGAGGGTGTTCCAGGCGTAGAGCCGTTCGGCGGGGGTGAGTCCGGGCTCCCCCCAGTGCGGGTCGGCGTCGACCTCGACCCCGGCGAGCGCCTCCCGCACCTCGGGGCTCACCGGCGGCGGCAGCAGCTCGGGGACGAGGATGCGGCCGTGTCCGTCGACGAGCGTCGCGATGGCCCCGGCGAGGGTGGTCGCCGGGTTGCGCAGGACGCCGCCCCGGTTGCCGGAGTGGTGGGAGCCGGGCCGCAGATCGACGTCGAGGAGGAGCTGTACGGCGCCCCGGGCGCCGAGGAACAGCGTCGGCGTCGTCTCGTCGAGGCGGGGCCCGTCGGAGGCGAGCAGGACGTCCGCCGCGAGCAACTCACGGTTGGCGGCGGCGAATTCGGTGAGCCCGGGGGAGCCGATCTCCTCGCCGGGGTCGAAGAGGAACGTCACGTTGAAGCCGAGGCGGCCCTGTTCGGCGAGAAGCAGCCGAAGCGCGGCGAGGTTGACGAGGTGTTGACCCTTGTTGTCGGCGGCGCCGCGCCCGTACCAGCGGTCGCCGTCGGCCGTGAGGGTCCACGGGTCGCGGTCCTCGCTCCACCGTCCGGCCATGCCCTCGACGACGTCGGCGTGGCCGTAGCACAGGACGGTCGGCAGCGCGGGGTCCTCGACGCGCCGTCCGACCAGGAAGGGACCGGCCGCCGGTGAGGGGTTCTCGTGCCGGGTGACGGTGCAGCCGAGGTCCGTCAGCGCGGGGGTCAGGATCTCGCCGAGGTATGCCTCCAGGGCAAGGCGGCCCTCGGGGAGCGCACTCTCCGTGGGGTACGCGACCATCGTCGCGAGTTCGGCGAAGAAGGCACCGGAGTCGACGAACTCCTCGGCCGCGCGGGCGAGTTTCTCGGGGGTCACGGGTGCTCTCTCCAAGGTTCCGGGGAGGTGTGGCATCAGCAGAGTAGGGCGGTTCGCGGTCTGCGACCATTGCCGTTTGTGACGTCCCACGTTCTCTTTTCGGCAACCCTCAGGAGGTTTTGGTGCAGATGCTGCCGGTGAACCTGGCGTATTTCCTCGAAGTGGCCCGCGCGGGTTCGGTGACGGAGGCCGCGCAGGGTCTGAACGTCGCGCCGTCGGCGGTCAGCCGGCAGATCGCCAAGCTGGAGTCGAGCCTCGGGGTGCCGCTGTTCGTCCGGCATCCGCGTGGCATGACACCGACCGAGGCGGGCCTTCGACTGCTGGCCCACGCGCGCCGCACTGAGGCCGAATCGGCCGCGCTGGTCGAGGAGTTGAGGAGCGGCGGGGGTGCTGCGGCGCGCAGTGTCGCCGTCGCCTGCTCGGAGGGGTTCGCTCGGCGCCTCGTCCCGCTCGCGATCGCCGGGCTGCGCCGCGACCATCCCGACGTGTCGTTCCGCATCGACGTCGTGCAGCGCCAGGAGGCGACGCGCCGGGTGGTGGAGGGGCTCGCGGACGTCGCGGTGACCTATGCGATGGGGCCGCAGGCCGACGTACGCGTCGAGTGCTCGGTGGTGGTGCCGGTGACCGCGCTCGTCCCGTACGGCCATCCGCTCGCCGGGCGCGACCGGGTGGGGCTCGCCGAACTCTGCGGGTATCCCCTGGCATTGGCCAACCCGGGGACCAGCCAGCGCGAGCTGTTCGACATCGGCGTACGCCTCGAAGGGCTGAGCGTGCGCCCGGCGCTGGTGTGCGACGCGCTCGCCCCGCAGTACGCGTTCGTCCGCGCGGGCGGCGGCATCGCCCTGGTCGGTGACCTGGGCGACCTCGACGACACGGGCCTCGCGCACGTCCGCGTGGACCACCCGGTGTTCCGCCAGCGGGAGGCACAGGTGCAGACGGCGGCGGCACGGAGACTGCCGTGGGCGGCGACCAGGTGCGCGGAACTGCTGACGGAGGCACTGTCGAAAGCGCCGGGGGCCTAGTCCCATCCGCCTACCCCTCCTCGGTCCCCAGGCCCTTACCGGTGCGGGCCCACGTCGTTAGCCTGAGCGGCCCATCCCGCCTTCCCCCCGAGGAGAACGGTGCCCGAGAGCGGCTTCGCCCATCTGTGCGCGCTGGACGTGCTGGAGAGGGACGTCCCCCGGCGGTTCGAGGTCGCGGGGGTGCCTCTCGCCGTCCCGGTGCGGGTCACGGACGGGCACGTGTACGTGTGCCTGCCGGACGAGGGCTGATGGACGGCGCCTCCGACGCCGCGCGCTCGGACGCCACCCGCAACCGGGAGCGCATCCTGGACGCCGCGCGCCGCCTGGTCGTCGAGCACGGTCCCGGGCACGTCACGATGCAGGAGGTCGCGGCCGAGGCCGGCGTCGGCAAGGGCACGCTGTTCCGGCGGTTCGGCGACCGGGACGGCCTGCTCGCCGCGCTCCTCGACGAGGCCGACGCGGACTTCCTGGAGGCGTGCACGTCCGGCCCTCCGCCGCTGGGACCGGGTGCGCCGCCCGTCGACCGGCTCACCGCGTTCGGCCACGCCCTCCTGGACCGGACGACCGTCGAGGGCGACCTCGGCCCCGCCCTCGCCCGTGTCCTTCAGCCGCAGCACCGCGACGCCTCCGTCCCGGGCCGCGCCTTCCAGACCCATGTCACGGGGCTCCTGTGCGAGGCGGGCGTCGAGGGCGACCACGAGCTGCTCGCCCGCGCGCTGATGTCCTTCCTGAGCTGGGAGACGATCGACTACCTCGACCGGCGCGCGATCCCGACGGCCCGCCTGTACGCGGCGTGGGCGGACCTGGTCCGCCGCGTGCTGTGCCTGTCCGGGGCTGAGCCACGGGGCCTGAGCGGCGAGGTGGGCCGGTCCGGGCCCGCGTCGCCGGACGGTTCCGCCCCCTCACTGCCGAGGTGACGGTTTTGCCCGCTCACGACGGAGTGCGCCGCGCCCCCCGCGCCCGTTCCAGCACCCCCGCCGCCGCCCGGTTGCGGGCGTGCGGGCGCAGCCGGGCCAGCAGGGTGCGCAGCCGGGTGTCCGCCCGGTCGCTGGCGATCACCGGGTACGTGTCGAGGAAGGTGTGCGCCACCGCGCAGGCCCGGTCGAGGTGGCCGATGTCCAGGTGCGTCAGGGCCAGGTCGGCGAGCGTGATGGCCGTGGACCGCCGTTCGTCCGGCGGCCGGTGGCGCAGCGAGGTCTCCAACGCCCGTACGGCCGACCGGTGGTCGCCTCGCGCCCGGTGCACGTACGCCTGTTGCAGGGCGAGCGCGCCGGGGTGGAACGCGCCGGTCGGCAACTCCCCCGCGCCGCCCGCGCGTTCGAGGCAGCGTTCGGCCTGGGCCAGCCTCGCGAGGCAGGCCGCGTCACCGGCGGCGGCCTCCGCGACCGCCAACTGGCCGAGGAAGAAGGCGTGTTGCCGGGGCGGGGCATGCCGGACGCCGATCCGGGCGGCGTCCCACGCGAGCGCCCGTGCCTCTGCGGTGTGGCCCAACTGGTGGGCCTGAACGCTGAGTCCGCGCAGCGCGACCGCGTGTCCGACCCGGTCCCCGACCTCGTCCGCGAGCCTCGCGGCGGCCCAGTACATGCGCTGCGCCGGTGCGTGCCGGCCGCCGTCGTACGCGACGAAGCCGCACAGGTACGCCAACTGGGCGGCGACCTCGAAGAGTTCACGCCGGACGCCGGGTGGGGCGGAGCCGCGCAGCCAGGGGAGCAGGGTCGTGCCGAGGAACCTGCGCAGGGGTTCGCGGACCGCGCCGGAGCCGAAGACGTCGTCGCTGCGGGAGAGGACGATGAGGAGGTGGCGGGCGGATTCGACGTGGGGGGTGCCGATGCGGGTGCCGTCCGGCGGGGCGGGGTGGGAGGTGCCGGGCAGGAGTGTTCCTCCCGGGAGGTACGCCTCTCTCCGTCCGACCAGCCCCAACGCCCCGTCCAGCAGGGCCACTCCGCCCTCCCCCGCCTCAGGGTCTGCGGCCTCCGCGAGTCCGGTGTCGGTGGCGCGTAACCGTCTGCCGAGTCTCGTCGACAGCGCCTGTGCCACCAACTGAGGTGCGGGCGGGCGGGGTTGGGTTCCCGACAGCCAGTGCGACACCGCCGTACGGTCGTAGGTCAGCGTGAACCCCTGTGCCGTTCCCAGCGAGTTGACCTCCAGGGCCAGGCGGGCGCCCGACCAGCCGGACTCGGTGAGGAGTGCGCGCAGGGCTCGGTTCGGTGGTCTCAGTCGTCGCACGGTCACCCCCGACGGACGTTCAACGTCCGCTCGTGTTCAACACACCGGTCAGCGGTACGGGCGCCGGGTGCGGCCGGTGTCGTACAGGCTCAGGGTGCGTCCGTACGGGCGGTCGCGCGCAGTGCGCATCGGCGGCGCGTGCGGCTGCCGCGCACGCCGTCCGCCGGGGTGCGAGCGGCTCGTGGGACGCCGTTCCCTTCCGCTTCCCTGCTCCGAGAGGACTCCCCCATGACCTCGTCCCTTGATCTCTTCCGACTCGAAGGTGCCCGCGCCCTCGTCACCGGCGCCTCGCGCGGCATAGGCAAGGCGGTCGCCGAGGCGCTCGCGGACGCGGGGTGCGATCTGGTGGTGACCGCGCGGACGGCCGCCGCGCTGGAGGAGACCGTGCGGGAGGTGGAGGAGCGGGGGCGGAAGGTGACGGCCCTCGCCGGGGACCTCGGTCGGGCGGGGGTCGCGGCGGGGCTCGTGGAGCGGGCCGCCGAGAGGCTCGGGGGGCTCGACGTCGTCGTCCACAACGCGGGGGTGACGGCCGCGGACGCGGACGGCGGGATGCTGCTCGCCCAGCTCCAGGACCTGCCCGAGGCCGCCTGGGACCGGGTCGTCTCGGTCAACCTCGACGCGACCGCCGCGCTGTGCCGGACCGCGTACCCGTACCTCGCCGAGTCCGCGCGGGCGAGCCTGGTCCTGATGTCCTCGACGGCGGCCCTCCTCGGCGCCCCGCTCCTCGACTCGTACGCGGCGACGAAGGCCGCGCAGGTGTCGCTGGCGAAGAGCCTGGCGGTGGGGTGGGCGCGGCAGGGCATCCGCGTGAACGCGGTGTGCCCGGGGTGGACCCTCACCGACATGACGACGTTCGCGAGCGGGACGGACGCGCTGTCGGAGTGGCTGATGGGCCACGTGCCCATGGGCCGCTGGGCGACGGTCGAGGAGATCACCGGGTCGGTACTGTTCCTCGCGTCACCGGCGTCGTCGTACGTGACGGGGCACGCGCTGGTGGTGGACGGCGGGGTGTCGGTGCCGGACGGAGGGCTGGCGGGGTACCCGAAACCGGCGTCGCCGCTGGCGGGTTGAGCGGGCGGCTGGTACGGGGCGCGGGCGCGGATAGCCGGTTCC
Organism: Streptomyces saintjeani; assembly: GCF_055409605.1. Classification (NCBI taxonomy): domain Bacteria; kingdom Bacillati; phylum Actinomycetota; class Actinomycetes; order Kitasatosporales; family Streptomycetaceae; genus Streptomyces; species Streptomyces saintjeani. The sequence goes on from NZ_CP189624.1 coordinate 936,913, forward strand.
TGAACCACCGGGCGTCACACGTCACGGCCGGTTCGCGTCCCCATCGCCGGTCACCGTCACACATCGCGGCCGACCCGCGCCCCCAGTCACCAGCCGCCGTCCATCACACCCGGCCCGCGCCCGGGCGCACCGGCACACAGCACAACCCGCCGTTCCCCAAGTCGCCAACCATTACACGGCGCGGCAGCCCGTACCCGCCGCCCCGGTCGCCATCACGCCCCGCCGCCCTCACCCCTTCCCCCCGACCGCCCTCAGCAGAAACGGCAGCAACCGGTCCGCCGCCCCCTCCGCGTCGGCTGCCTCCGTGGGCCGTGCCGTGAGCAGTAGGCGGCTGACCATCGGGCCGATGACGAAGTCCGCGACCAGGTCGGCGTCCTCGACGGGGGCGATCTCGCCTCGGTCGACGGCCCGGCGGACGGCCTCCTCGACGCGGTCGCGTACCGGCGTCATGAACGCGGCGGTGAGGGCCTCGGCGAGGGTGACGTTGTGGGCGGCCTCGCCGATCAGGGCGCGCATGAGGCGGCCGTTCTCGCCGGTCAGGCCGGTGGCCTTGTCGCGCAGGAGGAGCCGGAGGTCGCCCTCCAGGCTGCCGGTGTCGGGCCGCTGCTCCAGATCCGCGGTGAAGGCGGCAGCCGCGGCGAGGACCAGCTCCTCCTTGGAGGACCAGCGCCGGTAGAGCGTCGCGGTGGAGACACCGGCACGGGCCGCGACGGCGGCGGTGGTCAGCCCGCCGTACCCGCTCTCGGCGAGAACGGCGAGGGTGGCGGCGAGGAGGGCGCGGTCGCGAGCGGCATCGCGGGGCCGCCCCCGGCGGGCGGGAGCGGGGGCAGCGCCGGACGCCTCCACCGAACCCGTGCCGGACGCCCTCACCGCGCCCCCACGGAACACCTCCGCCACCTCGCCGCCGGACGCCCCCGCCGCGCTCCCGCCGGGCTCAGCGTCGGACACCGGTCAGCCCCGGCAGATGCTCCGCGAGGTGGTACGCGTGCAGGCGGGCGTACTCGTCGTGCGTGCACGGGCCGTACGCCGGGTGCGGGGCGTGCGGGCCCGTGTGGGTCGTGAAGCGGGCCACCGCCTCCGCGAGGTCCGCGGCGGCCTCCGCGAGGGGGAGGTCCGGGTTCAGGGGCGGGGCGCCGTCGATCTCGGCCGTCAGGGAGTGCTTCATCGCGCCCCGGCTCAGGAAGACCCTCTTGGCGAGGGCGCCCGCCGTCGCGCGGAACACCGGTGATTTCAGGCGCGGGTAGCCCGTGACCGAGTAGCGGACGGTCTGGGCGCAGTGCTGGAGCGTCTGGGAGAGGTTCCAGGCCGCGTCCGTCTCCAGGAGGTCGCCCTCGGGGCGGTGGAGCTGTTCCAGGACGCGGTCGGTGAGGTCGGGCAGAGCGGGGGTCATGCGTACGAGAATACACGTATACGAAACGAAACATTTTCGTTTCGTATACCCTGGGCCTCATGCCCCTCGACACCCGCACCACACCCGACGCCGCGGTGACCGTCTCCCGCCTGAACGCCACCTTCGCGACCGGCCGCACCCGCCCCGCGAGCTGGCGCAAGGAGCAACTCCGCGCCCTGCGCGCCCTGTTGATCGACCGCCAGACCGAACTGTCGGACGCGCTCCACACCGACCTCGGCAAGAGCCCCCTGGAGTCGTACCTCACGGAACTCGGCTTCGTGGTCAACGAGATCGACCACACCCTGCGCCACCTGAACCGCTGGATGCGCCCGCGCCGCGTCGGCGTACCGATCTCGCTGGCCCCGGCCCGCGCGCGGACGGTACGCGAACCGCTGGGCACGGTCCTGATCGTCAGCCCCTGGAACTACCCCCTCCAGCTGGCGCTGGCCCCCCTCGTCGGCGCGCTCGCCGCAGGCAACTGCGCGGTCGTGAAGCCGAGCGAACTCGCCCCGGCGACGTCGGCGGCGCTCGCGCACTGGCTGCCGAAGGTGCTCGACCCGGACGCGGTGGCCGTCGTGGAGGGTGGCGTGCCGGAGACGACGGAGCTTCTGGAGCAGCGGTTCGACCACATCTTCTACACCGGCAACGGCGCGGTGGGCCGGATCGTGATGACCGCCGCCGCCCGCCATCTCACGCCGGTCACCCTGGAGTTGGGCGGCAAGTCGCCCGCAGTCGTCGAGCCCGGCACGGACCTCAGGGCCGCCGCGCACCGGATCGCGTGGGGCAAGTTCATGAACGCCGGTCAGACCTGTGTCGCCCCGGACTACGTCCTCGCGGTCGGGGACGCGGCGACCGAGATCGAGGAGCATCTCGCGGCGGCCGTACGGGAGATGTACGGGGAGCGGCCCGCCGAGAGCGCGGACTACGGGCGGATCGTCAACGAGCATCACTTCGAGCGGCTCACCGGCCTGCTCGGCGACGGCCGTACGGTCGTGGGCGGCGAGCACGACAAGGAGACGCGGTTCATCGCGCCGACCGTCCTCGCGGACGTGTCCCCCGAGTCGGCGGTCATGCGGGAGGAGATCTTCGGTCCGGTCCTGCCGATCGTGCGCGTGTCCGACCTGGACGCGGCGATCTCCTTCATCACCGCGCGGGACAAGCCGCTCGCGCTGTACGCGTTCGTCGGGTCGGGCCGCTCCAAGAAGCGGCTGGAGGCGGAGACGTCGTCCGGGGCGCTCGCGTTCGGGGTGCCCAACGCGCACCTCACCGTCCCCGGGCTGCCGTTCGGCGGGGTCGGGGAGAGCGGGGTCGGCCGCTACCACGGGTCCCACTCCATCGACACGTTCAGCCACCACAAGGCGGTACTGGACAAGCCGCTCCTGCTGGACCCGCTGCGGGTGGCGTATCCGCCGTTCACGCAGGTCAAGGAGCGGATCCTGCGGAAGCTGGTGTGACACCGCCGCGCCGTTGTCAGTGGGCCGCGTTACGGTGCGAAGCAACCGCACTTTGGAGGCTCGCATGGCTTCTCGGCTCAACCCCTACCTCACGTTCACCGGCGAGGCCCGGCAGGCGCTGGAGTTCTACGAGCAGGTCTTCGGCGGCACGCTGTCGCTGAACACGTACGGCTCCTTCGGCCAGGACGCCGGTCCCGACCTCGCCGACAAGATCATGCACGGCATGCTGGAGACCCCGGCCGGCTTCACCCTGATGTGCGCCGACAACCCGCCCGGCATGGCACCGCCCGCCGAGCACCGGTACTCGATCAGCCTCAGCGGTGACGACGACACCGAGCTGCGCGGCTGGTGGGAGAAGCTCTCCGCCGGCGGCTCGGTGTCGGTGCCGCTGGACAAGCAGATGTGGGGTGACGTGTTCGGCATGTGCACGGACCGCTTCGGCGTCCCGTGGATGGTCAACATCACCGCACCGCCGAGCTAGTCGAGGCAGAACTCGTTGCCCTCGGGGTCGGCCATGACCAGGAACCCGCCGCTGAGCGGAGGCTCGGGCTCGTGCCGGCGCAGCAGGGTCGCGCCGAGGGCGACGAGGCTCGCGCGCTTGGCCTCCAGCGCGGCCGTCCGGGCGTCGCCCTCAAGGCCAGGGGCCGCGCGGACGTCGAGGTGGACGCGGTTCTTGGCGGTCTTGCCCTCGGGCACGCGCTGGAAGAACAGCCGGGGCCCGCGTCCCTCCGGGTCCACGAGGGCCGACTTGTCGTTCCACTCCGCCTCGGGCACTCCGACCTTCGCGAGGAACTCGTCCCACGCGGCCAGCGCATCGTCCCCGTCGGCGAGTTGGACACCAGGCGGAGCGGGATACACGTACCCGAGGACCTCCCGCCAGAACTCGGCGAGGGCGCGGGGGTCGTGCGCGTCGAAGGTGACCTGGACGTCGAGACTCAACGGCGTACTCCGTTCGGTGCGGCTGATCGGCTCGACGACCACTCTGGCATCGGTCTAGGCCAGATCCTGACCTATTTCACCGGCACCCGCCTGTTTCACCGGCGCCCGGCTCACCCCAGCCGCTCACCCCCGGCCGCCTCCACCGGCACCCCGCCCCAGACCCCCGCCCTCTGATGCGTCTCCCGCGCCCACTCCGCGCACCGTGCCGCCACCGGGCAGCGGCGGCACACCCGGCGGGCCTCCTCCACCTGGTCGGCGCCGGGGCCGTTGAGGCTGATGGGGAAGAACAAGTCCGGGTCGGCGGCGTCGGCGCAGGCCGCGTCGCGCTGCCAGTCCATCCGGTTGTGCCCGCCGGTCTCGACATACCGTGCTCCGGGCTTGGCCCTCATGAGGTCCATCCTCCTCACAGATCGTTACGAATAGTCACTGCTTCTCCGCCTGCCCCACCCCTCCGCCACCATGCGGCGCGCCGGCTCTCCCCCGCGCCCACAGCGGCAGCAGGAGCCAGCAGAGCGCGAGCCACCCGGCCACCGGGACGGTCAGCCACGCGGCGAGGGTGTCGTCGACGACCGCGCGCAGGACGAGCAGGAGGGCGGACGTCATCGTGCCGAGCAGCAGGCCGAGGCCGAGGACGGTGAGGCGCGCGGCCCAGTCCACGGTCCGCGGCTTGGCCTGCCGGCCGGTGAGGATGCGGTGCAGGGCGACGGGCCCGATGAGCGCGCCGGTGGTGGCCGCCGCGAGGACGACCGTCACGACGTACAGCGCGCGGTCGGTGCCGGAGACGTCCGCGAACCCCGGCTGGAAGACGACGGCGAGCAGGAACGCGAAGAGGACCTGTACGCCGGTGAGGGCGACCCGCACCTCCTGGAGCAGGTCGTTCCACCGCCGGTCGGCCCGCTCGGCGGGGGTCTCCCGGCGGCCCTCGCTCATCGCAAGCCCTTCGCTCGCGCCGCTCCCCTCAGGAGACAACGGCCCGCCCCGTCAGCAGCATCACCGTCGCCGCGATGGCCTCCGCGTCGATCCCGGCCGCCCGCACCTGTTCTTCGAGTGTCGCCGACCCCGGCATGTCCCGCACCGCGAGCCGGACCAGCCTCGGCCGGGGGCGTCCGTCGGCGAAGGCGGCGGCGACGGCGTCCCCGAGGCCGCCCTCGGGGCGGTGGTCCTCGACGGTCAGCAGGCACCCGGTCGCCTCGGCCGCCGCCCTGAGCGCGACCTCGTCGACGGGCTTCACGGAGTACAGGTCGATCACCCGCACCGGAATCCCGACGGACTCCAGCAACTCCCCGGCGCGCAGGGCCTCGTGGACGGTCGCCCCCGCGCCGACGACCGTCACCCGGTCGTCGGGCCCGGACCGCAGCACCTTGGACCCGCCGACGGGGAACTCCTCGTCGGGGCCGTAGATCACCGGCATCGGGGAGCGGCAGGTCCGCAGGTAGCCGATGCCGGTCAGGTCGGCCATCTCCCGTACCAGGTGAGCGGTTTGGTGGGCGTCGCAGGGGTGCAGGACGGTCGAGCCGTGCACGGCCCGCATCATCGCCAGGTCTTCGAGCCCCATCTGGGAGGGCCCGTCCTCGCCGATGGAGACGCCCGCGTGCGAGCCGCAGAGCTGGACCGCGAGCCCGCTGACGGCGGCCATGCGGACGAAGTCGTGGGCCCGCGTGAGGAACGCGGCGAACGTCACCGCGTACGGCACATAGCCGCGTGCCCTCAACCCCACGGCCCCGGCGACGAGTTGCTGCTCGGCGATGTAGCACTCGAAGTACCGCTCGGGGTGGGCCTCCCCGAACACCCCCGCCTTGGTGGAGTCCCCGACCTCGCCGTCGAGCACGACGACGTCGTCCCGTTCCGAGCCGAGCGCGGCGAGGGCGTCCCCGAACGCGGCGCGCGTGGCGACCTGCTCGCCCAACTCGTACCGGGGCCAGGGGACATGCTGAGCCTTGGGCCGCTCGGGGCGCCGGCTCCCGACGGGCAGGGTGACACCGATCCGCGCGGACCGCACCCCGCCGAGTTCCTCGATGGCCCGCTCGGCGTCGGGCAGCGGCTTCCCGTGGTGTCCCTCCTTGTCCTCGACCCCGGCGACGCCCTTGCCCTTGAGGGTGCGGGCCAGAACCGCCGTGGGCCGCCCTTCGGTCGAAGCCGCCTCGCGGTACGCGGCGTCCACGGCGGCCACGTCGTGCCCGTCCACGGCGACCGTGTGCCAGCCGAACGCGGCCAGCCGCGCGGCGTACGCGTCGAGGTCCCAGCCGAGGCGGGTCGGGCCGCGCTGGCCGAGGCGGTTGACGTCGACGATCAGGGTGAGGTTGTCGAGGCGCTCGTGCCCTGCGTGCTCGACGGCCTCCCACACCGAGCCCTCCGCCAGCTCACTGTCCCCGCACACCACCCAGACCCGGTACGGGAGTTGGTCGAGGCGCTGACCGGCGAGGGCCATCCCGACGCCGACCGGCAGGCCCTGGCCGAGGGAGCCGGTCGCGACGTCGACCCACGGCAGGCGCGGGGTGGGATGGCCCTCAAGTCGGCTGCCCTCGCGGCGGAACGTGAGGAGTTCGGCCTCGTCCACCACCCCGGCCGCCCGGTACAGCGCGTACAGCAGGGGTGAGGCGTGGCCCTTGGAGAGGATCAGCCGGTCGTTGCCGGGGTGCGCGGGGTGCGCGAAGTCGTAGCGCAGGTGATGGGCGAGCAGGACCGCGCCGAGATCCGCCGCCGACATCGACGAGGTCGGGTGTCCCGAGCCCGCCGCCTGCGCGGCGCGTACCGCGTCCACCCTCAACTGCTGTCCCAGTTCGGCCAGTTCGTCGTACCGCATGTGAAGTCCTCACTCGTACGTGTGCGGGCCGCGGTCGTCCATGACCGGGGGCGTCGGCGGGACGATCACCCGCCTGCGGCGCGCGATGCTCGCGAACGTGAACGTGCCGATCACGCCGACCGCCATGAGGATCACGCCGATCAGGTCGAGGTTGACTCCTTCCACATCCCAGTCCGTCGCGAACGTGAGGATCGCTCCCACGGCGATCAGGCCGAGGCACCCTCCCAGTCCCATGAGTCCTGCTCCTTCCCTCCGGTACGCGTCACCGGATCCGGGCCGGGTACCCGCCGTGCGGCCACCGACACCGAGGAGTGGCTCCCCGTGGACATCGCCTTCCTGACGGCCCCCGAGGGCACCGAGCAGATCTAGCCGACCGCGCCGTGGCAGATCCTGGCCCAGCCTGTGCAACTCGGGCGCGACCTGGGTCGACGTACCCGTGCAGGTCTGCGGCCAGGGGCCGAACCCGCTGGTCCCGAGCCGCAGGCCGGAAAGCCTGAGAGAGGTAGAGGGCAGAGAGCCCGGGGTGGCCAGACCTCACCACCCCGGGCTCTCTGTCCTCCGGTCGTAGTCCTCAGGTAGTCCCCGGGTAGTACTCGGTGGGTAGTGCTCAGTCCTTGCCGCGGCCCGTCAGTGCGTCCCTGATGCGGTCCACCATCCCCGTGCCGGCGGCCAGGAGCTTGTTGGCCGGCGGGGTGTTCGGGGCCGAGGGGTGGGGGCGGGTCGGGGCCGTGGACTTCGCGTGGCGGACCTGGTCGCCGAGTTTGGCCAGGTCGTCGGGGGTGGTGACCTCGCGCAGGCGCGGGAAGAGGGTCTCCTCCTCGTCGCGGATGTGCGAGCGGACCGACGCGATCAGCTCGCGGATCAGGCGGTCGAACTCCGGCTTGTCGGCGCCGAGGCCCTCCAGGGTCTTCATCGTGCGCTCGGCCTCGGAGTGGTCGGCGATCTCCTTGTCGGCGACCCGGTCGCCGTCGGGGAGGGCGGTGCGGACGGCCGGGTAGAGGTGCATCTCCTCGGCCACCGAGTGCCGGACCAGTTCGATCACGGCCTTGTCGGCGAGGTCGCGGCGCCGCGCGTCCCCCGGCGGGAGCGCCTCGATACGCGCGAACAGTTCCTCCACTTCCCGGTGATCGGTGGTGAGTTCGACGATGACGTCTCCGCCGTGGCCCATGGCCGGTTCTCCTTGCGTACGGGGGTGTACAGGCCCTGCCGTCGCGCTCCCCCGGATTCCCGGCTCCGTGCGAGCGGGGACAGGGATGTGCCGCGATGAGGTGCTCCCACACCGCCCGACCCTCCCTCGGGGGGGGTAACGGCAGGGCCTCGGACGCCCGCCGGGTACCCCGCCGCCCCGGTGCGAACCGTCGCGTTACGCGCCGCCGCCGAGGGGTACCCGGCCGCCATGAAACGCATGGACCATCTCGACAAACATCTGGTCGAGGAGTTGACGGAGGTCGCCCGGGAGACGATCCGCGAGGAGCTGCGCGAGCAGACGCGCAGGCAGCGGCGCCGGGCCACCCTGTACGCCGCGTCGGGCGCGGTCGCCCTGTACGCGGGCGCGGCGCTGGCCCTCACGGTGGGCCTGGTCCTGGGCACAGCCCTCCCGGCCTGGGCGGCGGCGCTGATCATGGCGGCGATCCTGGGAGTGGCGGCGTACGCCCTGCGGGGAGCGGCCCGCCCGCACACCTCGCCCCACGAACCCCCGTCGGACCCGGAGGCCCCACTCCGCGCCCAGCGCCGCGAGGACGCGCTCCGGGGCCCGATGCCGACAGGCGGCCCGGGAGTCCCGTACCCACCGACGGCACCACCGCAGCCGGAGCCCCGCCAACGCCCCATCTGAGCAGCGCGGGCCCAGCTCACTCGGCCCGTCTGGACAACCCGGGCCCGACCCACGCAGCCCATCCGAGCAGCGCGGGACCAGCCCGCACGGCCCATCCGAACAGCCCGGGCCCGACCCACGCAGCCCGTCTGAACAGCCCAGGCCCGACCCACGCGGCCCACCTGAACAGCCCAGGCCCCGACCCATGCGGCTCATCTGAACAGCACAGACCCAGCCCACGCGGCCCATCCGAGCAGCCCGGGCCCGACCCACACGCCCCCGCAGCACCGGGGCAGCACCGAGCCACCCTGAGCACCGGCCAGCACCCACACGCACACCCGAGCACCCGGTCCGATCACCCGACCGGCATCACATCCGAGCCCCACCGTCCGCACCCCTCCCCCACCCCAGGAGCCCTCATGAGCCGCCCCCGCATCGTCATCGTCGGAGCCGGTTTCGCCGGATACCGTGCCGCTCGGCAGCTCGCGCGGGCGGCGCGGGGGCGGGCCGAGATCACCGTGCTGAACCCGACCGACCACTTCCTGTACCTCCCCCTGCTGCCGCAGGTCGCGACCGGCGTGCTGGAGCCGCGCAGGGTCGCCGTCTCGCTGCCCGGCACCCTGCGGGACGTACGGATCGTGCTCGGGGAAGCCGACCGGGTGGACCTCGATCACAGGGCCGTGCACTACCGGGGACCGGAGGGCGGGACCGGCTCGCTGCCGTACGACCGTCTCGTGCTCGCCGTCGGCAGCGTGAACAAGCTGCTGCCCGTCCCCGGCGTCACCGAGTACGCGCACGGCTTCCGGGGCCTCCCCGAGGCGCTGTACCTCAGGGATCACATCACCCGGCAGATGGAACTCGCCGCGACGGAGGACGACCCGGCGGCGCGCTGTACGTTCGTGGTCGTCGGCGCTGGCTACACCGGCACCGAAATCGCCGCCCAGGGCCGCCTGTTCACGGACGCGTTGCAGCGGGCCCGGCCGCGCCACGAGGCGCTCACGACCCGCTGGCTCCTCCTGGACACGGCCCCGCGCATCCTCCCTGAGCTGGACGAACGCCTCGCGCGCACGGCGACGCGCGTACTGGGCGAGCGGGGCGTGGAAGTGCGGACGGGAACGTCCGTGAAGGAGGCGAGGAAGGACGGCGTCCTGCTGACGGACGGCGAGTCGGTCCCCACCCGGACGCTCGTGTGGTGCGTGGGCGTACGCCCCGACCCGCTCGCCGAGTCGCTGGGCCTCCCCCTGGAGCGGGGCCGGATCCTGGTGGAGCCGACCCTCCAAGTGCCGGGCAGGCCCGAGGTGTTCGCGTGCGGTGACGTCGCCGCGGTCCCGGACACCGACAGGCCGGGCGAGTTCACCGCGATGACGGCGCAGCACTCCTGGCGGCAGGGCAAGCTGGCGGCGGAGAACGTGGCCGCCTCGCTCACCGGCCGCGCGCAACGCCCTTACCACCACAAGGACTTGGGTTTCGCGGTCGACCTCGGCGGCGGCGAGGCGGCGGCCGACCCGCTGGGCCTGCCCCTCTCCGGCCTGCTCGCCGGCATCGTCACCCGCGGCTACCACCTCGCCGCGCTCCCCGGCAACCGCGTCCGGGTCGCGGCGGACTGGCTCCTGGACGCCGTACTCCCGCGCCAGAGCGTCCAGTTGGGCCTCGTGCGCGCCGGGTCGGTGCCGCTGGAAACGGCCTCGCCTGAGCTGCCGCGCACGCCGGGCGGCGAGCCGGAGAACGCGTCGCCCCCGCAGCACACCAAGGACTGAACCCTCCACGAGCCCGCGCCAACTGAAGGTTTGACAACGGGAGTTCGGGCCACTCGACGGGCACAAGCCCTTCGCGACTCGACACCGGACCACGGGCGGCGATCATGACGGACGGCGGCTCACCCGAGCCCATGGAAGTGCTGAACCGGGCGGAATACCGGGTCGACCTCGACCCGCAGGGCCGGGTCACGGCCTACCGACGCGTCCGCCGCTACGAGCGCGGGCGTGCCGACCCGCACTGAGCGGCCGGCCCGCACCGAAACCGAACGTGCCCCCACCATGCGAGGAGGCATGGCCGACATGACCGCCGTCCCGGCACAGACCAAGGGGCCGTTGCGCACAGCCCTCGAAGTCGGCGCGGGCCGCGCGAAGGACAAGGAGGCACTCAAGGGTCTCGGCAAGAAGAGCAAGGGCACCGCCGGCAAGAAGCCGACGGTCGTCATGGAGCACGTCGACGTCGACGTCCCGCCGCGCACCGCCTACGACCAGTGGACCCGCTTCCAGGACTCCGGCTCCTTCACGAAGGGCGTCAAGAGCGCCGACCGCGCGGACGACAGCCCGCCTCGAAGCCCTGGAAGCGCTGGAGCAGCCCCGGTGACCGCCCTGCGCTACGTCTACGCCGTCTGCCCCCCCCGTTCGAGACGCCGCTCCCGGCGGATCTCACCGGCGTCGTGGGCGAGTCACCCGCCCGGCTCGCCCACGGCCACCTCGTCGCGGTCGTCAGCCGCGTCCCCGAGGACGACTTCGCCGAGAAGCCCTTGCGGCGGCGTCCGGAGGACCTGGACCGGCTGACCGGGACGGCCCACGCCCACGAGCGGGTCGTCGACGCGACCCCGCTGCGGCTCGCGACCGTCTTCCGCGACGACAGCGGCGTACGGACGATGCTGGAGGAGGGCGAGACCCGCTTCCGGCACGTCCTGGAGCGGATCGCGGGCCGGGACCATCTGCGGCAGCGGCGCCGCGCGGCCCTCTCGGGCGAGGAGTCCTGGCACCGCGCGGAACTGTTCTCCGCAAGGCTCCGCAGCGTGTTGTGTTCACCCGCCGACGCGGCATGCCTGCGCCCGCCGCGGAATTCCCCGGCCTCGCCCACAGAACAGAACGTCTTCAACGCGGCTTTTCTCGTACGCCGGGAATTCTCCGCGAGTTTCATGGAAATCGCGGACGGCTCGTGGACCTCGTCCGGATCGACCTGAACGCCCTGATCAGCTCGGTGACGGCGCAGGTGCCGTCCCCGTGAGCGGTACGGGCTGCGGCCCGAGGACCCGAATCCGGACCTCGGGCCGCTCGGACCGCTGCTCCCGCGAACGCGAAGCCGACTACTGCCTCACCAGCGGTACCAGCGCCCCCTGCCGCCGGTCGCCGACGTCCCGCGCACCAGGAATCCCAGCAGCCAGACGACGAGGACGACGAGCCCTATCCACCAGAGAATCTTCACGGCGAATCCGACGCCGAAAAGCAGCAGTGCCAGAAGCAGTACGAGAATAATCGGAACCATGGTGTGAACCTCCTGTGCTCCGGGTTTCCCGGACTCCACGTTTCATTCACCGTACTTTTCATTCACCGGCCGCCGATTCCCGGAGCGCCCGGATCGGATCCGTCAGGGCTGCGGTGTCTCCTCGGCCCCGCTCACGCTCGCGACGGCCTCGGTGAGGTGCTGGCGGACGGGGTCCGGGAGGGGTTCGCCCCGGACCGTGGTCACCACCGTCGCCGCGAGGAGATGCAGCTTCGTGTTGCTGTTCTGGGACGCCTTCACCAGGACGTCCCACGCTTCGTCGGGACTCAGTCCGAAGGACGCCATCAGGATGCCCCGGGCCAGGTCGATCTCCGGCCGGGTCCGCATGGCGCGGCGCAGCTGGACGACCTCGCCGCGCAGGGCCTCCTCCTCGGTGACGTGCCCCTCGACGAGCAGGGGGCAGGTGCCCGTGAGCGCCAGCAGGCGCTCCGCGACGGGGCTCGCGGCGGTGACGGCGAGCGACTTTCCCGCGGCCACCGCGTACCGCCGGATCTCCAGCAGGACGTTCAGCGCCGAGCAGTCCCAGAACTCCAGTGCGCCCAGGTCGAGTTCGACGCGCCGGGCGGGTTCGCGCAGGGCCGCGCGCAGGGTGCGTTCCAGCAGCGCGCTGTCGTCCAGGCACAGTTCGCCGCCCACCGTGACGACGACCCGGTCACCGTCACGGCACGTGCGCACCGACGGCGCGACGGGGTGCGATCGCGCTTCTCCGGGAGGTTGGGGCATGGCTGCCTCTCTGTGGGTACTCGCCTACTACACCTCTGCCCCAGAGTCGCCCCGTCATCCGGCACCCGTCAAGGGATACCGGAATTCGAGTTCGCGCTTTTGGACACGTGAACGACCGGTCGTAGGATCTCCTCATGGCCGGAGTGGATGGAGTGCCCGAGTCGCATGCCGGGTGGACGTTTCTCACCAACCACGCGCGTGTCCTCGCCACCATCGCCGACAACCACAACGTCCGGATCCGGGACATCGCCGCCCGCTGCCGGCTCACCGAGCGCGCGGTCCAGAAGATCATCGCCGACCTCGAACAGGACGGTTACCTCTCGCGTACGCGCGTGGGCCGGGGCAACGACTACGAGATCGACCCCACGAAGATCCTCCGCCACCCCGCCGAGGCGGGCCTGACGGTCGCCTCGCTGCTGACGATCCTGGTCCAGGACGAGGCGGAACGGCACGGGAGGACGAGCGAGGCGCTGCACGAGGGCGCACCCCGGCACCACGAGGGCTGACCCCTCGACGCACACCCACCTCACTCCCCCACCGGCAACCTCAACTCCGCCTCCGCCCCACCCTCCGGGCGATTGCGGAACGTCAGCTGCGCCCCCCGGCAACCGCGCCTGCCCGTGGCGATGGTCAGCCCCAGCCCCGTACCCCCCGTCCGCGCCCCGGTCCGGAACCGCTGCGGCCCGGAAGCGTGCAGGATCGCCGGCAGGTCCGCCGGAAACCCGGCGTTCCGCTTCGAGGCGGGCGCCGAGCGCGGCGGCCATGGTGTTGACGGCGGCGAGGCGGGCGATCTCGTCGTGGCCGCGTGGATGGGCCCGCGCGTCGAGGTCGCCCTCGGCCGAGATCAGCAGCACCGGCACCCGCGACTCCTCCCGGATCCGCCCGGCCAGGCTCACGCCGTTGAGGCCCGGCAGCATGATGTCCAGTACGGCGACGTCGGGCCGCCGCTCCCGGAACAGCGCGAGTCCGCTCACCCCGTCGGCGGCGGCCCGCACCCGGTAGCCGCGTGCCTCCAGCGTCAGCTGCGTCGCCTCCCGGATCAGGTCGTCGTCCTCGACCAGCAGCACCTCGGGCAAGGGGGTACCTCTCACTCGTCCGGCACTTCCAGGATCGTGTCCTCGTTGCCGAACGGGGCGGGCGGTTTCAGCGGGGTGATGGCGGCATGCCCCTAGTAGGCGACGTCCCCGCGCCGGGTCGGCCCACTGAGGACGACCTTGACGCGGTACTCCGCGAGCTTCCCGCCGGTGCACCCGGCCAGGCACCCGGTTCCTGCGCGACCCCGGTGGCCGCCGGCCGCGAGGTCCCCCACCCCGTCCAGCACAGCCCCTCCAGACAGACGCTCTCACCCACGGCGACCTCGGTGGGATGCCGCCGGGCCCGCCCGTAGTCCGGTGAGGCGGAGGACCCCGGCGCCGCAGCGCTCACCCCGGTGCCTCGGTGGTGGCCGCGAGGGCGTGCAGGAGTTCGTGGGCGACCGGGGTGAGGCGGCAGCCTCGGTGGTGGCGGTTGGCCAGGGCGACGACGGCTGTGCCGGAGGACGGGTGGAAGCCGGCGTACGCCTGTTGGCCGAAGGTCGCGCCGCTGTGGAAGAGGAGCGGGCCGTGGTCCGTGTCGTGCTGGAACCAGGTCAGGGTGTGGGTCTCCCGGTGCCGTCCGCGCCGCAGTTGGGGTACGGCCACCTGGCGCAGGGCGTCGCCCAGCACGCCCCGGGGGTCGAGGTGTGCCTCGGCGTACGTGAGCAGGTCCTCCGGCGTCGCCCGTACCGACGCGGCCGGTGCGAACGCCCCCATCGGGGTGGGCGGCACCCGGGTCGTCCCGTCCTTGCGGTACCCGGTGATGTCGGTGGCGGCGGGTGTCGCGCTGGTCCGTTCCATGCCCAGCGGCGTGAGGACCCGCTCGGCGAGGAGCCGGGGATACGGCGTCCCGGTCGTCCGGCTCAGCGCCTGCCCGAGGAGCGCGACGCCGAAGTTGGAGTACCCCCAGTGCTCACCGGGCGCGTGCCGAGGGCGGGTTCGGGCGAACGCCGCGAGCAGTCGGTCCGTGTCGTACGCCGTGTAGGGGTTGCGGTGGGGGCGCAGCAGCGCGCCCGGGAGGAGGTCGTACGGGAGGCGGGGCAGCCCCGAGGTGTGCGTGGCGAGGTGGCGCAGGGTGATCGGCGTCGGTCGTACGGGCAGGTGCGCGGCGAGCGGGTCGTCGAGGCCGATCACCCCCTCGTCGGCGAGCCGCGCGGCGAGGAGCACGGTGAACGTCTTGGTGAGGGAGCCGAGTTCGTACCGCAGCGGGCGTACCGCGCCGACGACGGTCCGGCGGCCGTGGCGGGAGACGCCCACGACGGCGTCGGGCGCGTCGATGTGGTGGAGCGCCTCGGTGAGGCGGGTGTCGGGCATCAGCCGAGCGCCCGGGAGACGGCCATCGCGGAGGCGAACGCGGCGACGAGCGTGGGGTGGTGGACGAGGTCGAAGGCGTCACCGTCGGGCATCTCCCCGTGGACGGGGAACGCGCCGGAGTCGTCCTGGGCCGCCGCGTACCGCTCCCACAGTTCGGCGTCCAGCGTCGGCCGGGGCAGGCAGGCGTCCACGACGAGGAGTTCGCCGAGGAGGTCCCAGTGTTCGAGGTCGGCCCAGGTCTCCAGCCAGGCGGGGAGGTAGCGGTCGAGGTAGTCGGCGATGTCGGGCGGCAGCGCGTGCGGCTTCTCGCCCCAGTTGGTGACGTGGAAGACGGTGTGGGTGATGTCGTAGGCGATGTGCAGTTGGACGGTCCACGGTTCGGGGAGCTGCCCGAGCCAGGTCCGGCGCAGGGTCTCGTCGAAGTCGGCGCTGGGCGTGAGGCCGGTCCGGCGTTCGGCGCTGAGCAGGGCGAGCTGCCGGTTGGGGGGCCGTTCGACGGCAGCCCAGCTCCGGGTGAGCCGGGACACGGCGAGCATCTCCTCCAGGCCCGGGTGCCGGTAGCCGCTCTCGTGGAACGGTACGTAGACCTCCAACGGCACCGGCGAGTGCGGCTCTTGCCGCTGGAGCGCCGCCAACACCTGGCCGCCGTCGAGGAGTTCACGCCAGGCGAAGTCGAGGAGCGCGCCGCACCGCTCCCGCTGCCGGGAGCCGACGACGCCCTCGCGGAACAACACCCGCATGTTGACGCCGAGTTCGCCGACGGGCTTGAGGCGTTCGCCGAGGGCGAGTCCGGAGGCGTGGTCCTCGGGGGTGAGCCGGAAGCGGTCCCGGTGGGTGTCGAGCCAGTCGAGCGCCCGCTCCCCCACCCGGTGCAGCAGGGCCGGTGAGGCTGCCGTCACGGTCATGACGCGGAGTCCCTTCCGAAGAGCGCCAGCGTCGCCGCGAAGGCCGTGGCCAGCGTCGAGTGGTAGCAGGCCCGGAACGAGTCCCGGGGGAACGCCTCCTGTTCCGGGACCGCCCCGTCGGCCGACTGCGCCCGCGCCAGCCGCGCCCAGGCGTCGTCGTACGTGTCGGCGTCCGGCAGACACGCGCCCACCGCGAGCAGTTCGGCGACGAGGTCCCACTCCCCCTGCGCGAGCCGGTCGTCGAGCCAGGCGGGCAGCCACAGCCGCAGGTAGTCGGCGGCCTCGGGGTCGAGCGCGGCGCGGTCGGCGCCCCAGTCGGTGACGTGGAAGACGTCGTGGGTGAGGCCGTAGGCGGTCCGCAGGTCCAGCGCCCAGGGTTCGGGGCGTACGCCGAGCCAGGTGCGGGCGAGTTCGGCGGCCGGGTCGGTGTGCGGGGCGAGGCCGATGCGGCGTTCGGCCATCAGGACGCCGAGGGTCCGGGTCGGGGTGTCGAGGGCGACGCCACGGGACCTCAACCGCCCGCTGACGGCGGTGAGTTCGTCGGCGGCGGGGTGGCGAAGACCGGCCTGTGCGAAGACGGCGTAGATCTCGACCGGGTAGGTGGCGTGGGGTTCTCGGTGGACGAGGTCGGCGAAGAGCGCGCCCTCGCGGGTCTCGGCCCAGGCGAACGCGAAGAGGTCCCCGGCCTCGGCGCGCGCTTCCGCGCCGGGGTGCAGGGTGGCGATCCGGCTGGTGAGCTGGGCGAGTTCGCCGAGCGGCTTCCAGGTGAGGTCGCGGTCGGCGTCGGTCGTCGCGTCGGCGGGCAGCCGGAAGGCGTCGCGGTGCGCGGTCAGCCAGCCGAGCGCGCGGGCGGCTACCCGGTCGAGGGCGAGGCCCGTCACCGGCCGGTCCCGAAGAGCCGGCGCGCCGCCTCCACCTGGAGGACGACCCGGGGGTCGGCCGCGCCCCACCGGCCCACGAAGACGAGGCCCGCCGCGAGCCCCAGCGAGTCGGGGACGCCGGGCAGCCGGGCCAGCCAGCGTCCGACGCCCGCGGCCTGGAGCCAGTCGCGCCGCCGTACGGCGCGCACGAACCCGCGCGACAGGTCGACGGCCCGTCCGGCGAGCCGCTCCTCCAGGCCGGGCGCGAGTCCGGGCACGGCGAGGGCGGCGAGCTGGGAGACCTGGTGGGAGAGGCGGGGCCAGGGTTCGTGTTCGGTCCAGCCGGTGTCGGGGTCCCCGGCGGCGGGCCAGGCCCCGGGCAGCAGGGTGCGCGCCGACTCGGCCAGCCCGTGGTGGCTCCACGCGGACACGGCGGAGCCCGCCGTCGGCGGGTAGGCGGCGAGGGCCTGCCGTACGAGGGGTACGTCTCCGTCGGCGGCGTGGCCGCTCAAGGCGTACGGCACGAGGACGTCCGCGCCGAGGACCCGGACGGCGGCCGGGGTGAGGGGGTCTTCGGGGCGCAGGACGCGGGACACGGCGTAAGGGTCACCCTCGCGCAAGGCGAGGATGACCCCGGTCGCCGCGTCGGCCACAGCGGTGTGCAGCTCAGCCAACGCGGCTCTCCTCTAGCTCTTCGCCGGCTTCGTCGGACGCGGGGTCGGCGGCGAGAGCAGCAGCGCGGCGCCGACGAGCAGGAGGGCCGCGCATTCGGCGCTGTCCTGATAGACGCCGTCCTGTTCGGGTGCGTCGATCAGGTGGTCCACCTGGACGGTGAGTTCGGTCGGCAACGTGCGTTCCATGCCCATGGAAATCAACTCCTGTGAGAAGGGGTGACATCCCAAAGCCTATATTCCGGACAAAACACCGCAAGTTGACCATCGAAGTTCACCCCTCCGCCGTCCAACTCCCGTCCGCCGGCGCCGTCAGGACCTCCCGCTTCAGCTCGGCCCGCCGGGGGCTGGAGACCAGCTCCTGAGGCAGGACGCCGAGCGCGTGCGGCGTCTCGGCGCGGTGTTGCGCCCCTCCTGGTCCTTGGCGTCCTCGGCCGCCGTCTCGCGTACGACGGTGTCGGCGGCGGCCGGCGGCCCCTCGACCCCGGGGGTGCGGGGCGCGGTGAGCAGGCCGTGGGCGTACTCGATCTGCTCGTGGACGTCGCGGAACGAGGGTTCCCCGGCGGCCTCGGAGACGTTCAGCCGTGCCCGCTCCCCGGTGAGGAGAGCGGCGTACTCCGGCGCGAACGCGACCCGCAGCCAACCCGGCGCGGTGAGGCGGGAGTCGGTGCCCGTCCTGCGCTCGACGCTGTTGTGGAAGTCGTGCCGGCGCAGCTTCTTGACGAACACGCTCGCCTCGTCACGGCGCACCCGCACCCGGCGCAGGCGGCGTTCGGTCGTGCCAGGCGGCGGGTGCGCTGCGGGACGTAGAACTACGGCTCCGCACAGGGGCGTTGGCAAAGGGATGTGCGTCCCGGGGCCCGGCGGGCGAAGAGCCTCCCTCACCACCGCAACCCCCCGCTCACCTCCAGCACATGCCCGTTCACGTACCGGCTCTCCGCCCCGGCCAGAAAGACCGCCGCGTCCGCCACCTCCTCCGGCCTGCCCATCCGCCCCATCGCGAGCTTGGCCTCGTAGTGCGGCCAGATCCGCTCGTTGCGCGGCAGGAGGCTGCCCATGCCGGCGTCGATGAGCCCCGGGGAGAGGCAGTTGACGGTGATGCCGCGGGGAGCGAGTTCGGCGGCGCAGACGCGGGTGAACGCCTCGACGGCGGCTTTGGAGGAGCTGTAGACCGACGCGCCGGGGGTGACCTGGCCGGCGAGGGCCGAGGACATGGTGATGACGCGGGCGTGGTCGCTGTGTTCCAGGTAGGGGACGGCGGCCTGGACGCAGCGGAAGACGCCCGTCAGGTTCGTGCCGATGACCTCGTCCCAGTCGTCCTGCGGAAGGGTCGCGGCGAGGCCGGGCCGGCTGACACCGGCGTTGGCGACGACGATGTCGATGCCGCCGAGCTGGGTGTCGGCGTACGCCATGAGCGTGTCGACGGAGGCCCGGTCCTGGACGTCGACGGGGTGGAAGTGGTACTTGCCGGGCCCGAAGGCCAGCTCCCACTCCGCGTGGTCGGCGCTCCGGGCCGCCGCGACGACGTCGCAGCCCTCGCGCAGGAACGCCTGGGTGATGGCCCTGCCGAGCCCTTTGGTACCGCCGGTGACCACGGCCCTGCGGCCGGCCAGCCTCGTGGTGGGCACGTCGCCCTCCTTTTCGTCGTATCCGAATCCGAATCCGAACCCGTGTCCGTGTCCGTACTGCGGCACGGGCTCATACATCAGCCCGCGCTGGACGAGGCCCTGGACGAGTCCCCACTGGACGAGGTCGCCCATGCCGAGGGCCCTCATGAGAAGCGGGGCAGGACGTGTTCGGCGAAGAGTTCGAGGGTGCGGACGGACTCCTCGAACGGCATGTTCCCGGAGACGATCTGGAGGCTGATGGTGGCCTCCCCGTACAGCTCGCGGATGAGGTCCACGCGGTCGGCGACCTCCTGCGGGTCGCCCACGAGGACCTTGTTGTCCCGCAGCTGCTTGCCGAAGTCGCTGCTGTTGACCCGGGCCACGATCCGTTCGTACCCGGCGTAGTCGGCGCTGCGGGTGTGCGACCAGGAGGCGACGGCGGCGGCCATCACCTGGTGGTTGCGCTCGGAGTAGAGCTGGCCGAGGCGGTGCGCCTTGTCGCGGTCCTCGGCGAGGTAGCAGTTGTAGCTGAAGTGGACGTCCTCGTCGGCCGTGGCGAGACCGGCCTCGGTGCGGGTGTCGCGGTAGCGGGCGAGCATCTCCTGGAGCTTCTCCTGCTTGTTGATGGACGGGACCATCATCACGCCGTACCCGTCCCGGCCGGCGGCCTCGCCGGACTCGGGGGTGATGGCGGTGGCGACCAGGACCCGGGGGTGCGGGGACTGGAAGGGGCGCGGCAGCAGGGTCACCGGGCCGAAGGAGTGGAAGCGGCCCTCGAAGGTGGTCTCCTCCTCGGTCCACAGCTGCTGACACGCCCGTACGCCTTCCGCGAAGCGTGCCTTGCTCTCGTCCATCGGGATCTCGTACGCCCAGAACTCCTCCGGCAGGAAGCCCCGGCCGAAGCCGACGTCGAGGCGGCCGTGGGAGAGGTGGTCCAGCATGGCGAGCTTGCCGGCCAGCTTGACGGGGTGGCTGAACGCGGGCAGGACGGCGCCGGTGATGAGCCGGACGCGTTCGGTGCGGGCGGCTGCCGCGGCGAGGAAGGTGACCGGGTCGGGGCTGTAGCCGCCGTACGCGGAGAAGTAGTGCTCGACGGTCTTCACGTGGTGGTAGCCGAGGTGTTCGGCGCGCTCGGCGAGGGCGAGGGCCTCCTCGAAGAAGCGGACCGCGCTCTTGTCGTCGGGGCCGACGGTGGGGAAGAGATTGATGCCGAATTTCACGACGCGGTCCTCTCGGGAAGAAGCTTCAGGTAGGAGCGGCGGTGGTAGAGCAGGGCGCCCCGGTCGTGGGCCTCGCCGCCCAGGACCCGGCCGAGGAGGATCCAGTGGTCCCCGGCCTCGATCCGGGACTCGGTGGCGCACTCCAGGTGGGCGACGGAGTCGGCGTGCAGGACGGGCGCGTGCCCGGCCCGTGCCGAGGGGCGGTGGGTGACTCCCGCGAACTTGTCGCCGGTCTTCGAGGCGAACTGCCGGGAGACGTGTTCGGCCTCCTCGGCGAGGAAGTTGACGACGAAGCCGGCCGAGCCGAGGAGCGCGGGCAGGGTGCGGGAGGACTTGTCGACGCAGACCAGCAGCAGCGGCGGGTCCATCGACACGGCGCTCACGGCGGTGCTGGTGAGCCCCTTGGGGGTGCCCCGGTCGTCGGTGGTGGTGATCACGGCGACCGCTGCGGGCAGGGCGGCGAAGGCGTCCCGGAAGACGGTGGCGTCGATCGGGTCCGTGGTGCGGGTGGGCATGGTGCCCTCCTTCGGTGCGGTTCGGGTCAGGACGCGAGCACGCGCTCCAGCAGCCGGGTCGCGTTGCGGTGCAGCGGGATGCCGCCGCCGAGCAGTCCGGTCACCCGGGCGGTGATGAGGCAGAGGCGCAGCGCCGCGAACACCTCGTGGTACTCCAGGTGCCGCAGCCGGGTGCCGGTGAGCCGCTCGTAGCGGCGTACAGTCGCCTCCCGGTCCGGCAGCCCGGCCAGCCGGGGTACGCCGATGCCCTCGCTGAGGTGCCGGTCGAGGTGGAGGAACCAGGCGACGTCGCTCTCGGGCGGGCCGACGTCGGCCAGGTCCCAGTCGAGTACGGCGCAGGGGGTGAGCCCCTGGAAGAGGAGGTTGCCGAGCCGGGCGTCCCCCCACAGCGGCCGTACGGGCCCCCGCTCGGGCGGCAGGTTGGCGCGCAGCCAGGCCAGGGCGCGGCGCGCGGCGGGCGGTTCGTGCGGGGCGTAGAAGGTGAAGTGGCGTTCGTAGTGGTCGAGTTGGCGTTGGAGGTACGGGCGCGGGTCGCCGTCCGTGAGGAAGCCGAGGCCGAGCCGGCCGGGGTCGAGGGCGTGCAGCCGGGCCAGGATGCCGAGCCCGGCGTCCCAGAGGGCGGCGCGCCCGGCCGGGGCGAGGTCGGCGACCCAGCCGGAGCGGTGGTAGGAGGGGACGTCGGCGGGGACCTCGCCGTACGCCCGTTCCATGATCATGAACGGGGCGCCGAGGACCGAGGGGTCCTCCTCGTGCCACAGGACGGGCGGTACGGGCAGGTCGGTGGCGTCGGCGAGGACGCGCTGGAGGCGGACCTGGGCGGCGAACCGGCTGTCGGGGTGCACCTGGTGGCGGGTGGGCGCGATCCGCAGGACGACCGCGCGGGTGCCCGGCGGGTCCCGCCAGGTCAGGTCGAGCGTCAGGGTCTCGTTGGTGAAGCCGGCGCCGGCCGGGGTGTCCAGGCCGGACACGGTGAGGCCGGTGGCGCCGGGCAGGCGGGCGGCGAACCAGGCCGTCAGCCGCCGTACGGTGTCCGGGGTGTCGCGGTGCAGGGTGACCGGCTCGGGCATCGCGTCACGCCTCCGCCGCGCGCAGCACCATCGCCGCGTTGAACCCGCCGTAGCCGCGGGCCAGGACGAGCGCGGTCCGCAGCCGGGTCCGGCGCGGTCCGCCGACGACCAGGTCGAGCTGGTAGTGGGCGGGGACGTCGGCGGTGTGCACGGTCGGGGGGATCACGCCCTCGCGCAGGGCCATGAACGCCCAGGCGAGGTCGAGGGCGCCGCCGCCCGCGTACAGGCGTCCCGTCATGGTCTTCGGGGCGGTGACCGGGACGCCGTACGGCCCGAACAGCGCGCGCAGGGCCTCGGCCTCGGCGCGGTCGAGGTCGGGGACGCCGGCCGCGTCGGCGAAGACGACGTCGACGTCACCGGCGCTCAGGCCCGCGTCGGCGAGGGCGTGTTCGGCGGCGCGGCGCAGGCCCGGTTCGCCGCCGGTGCCGGGCCGGGGGTCGAAGGTGGCCGCGTATCCGGCGACGGTGCCGTAGGGCCGGGCGCCCCGGGCGCGGGCGGCGTCGGCGTCCTCCAGGATCAGCAGGGCGCCGCCCTCGCCGGGGACGTAGCCGCAGGCGTCCCGGTCGAAGGGGAGGTAGGCGCGGCGGGGGTCGCTGCGTGCGCTGATCCGGCCGGTGGCGAGCTGGCCCGTCCAGCCCCAGGGGCACAGGGAGCCGTCGACGCCGCCGGAGACCAGGAGGGTGACGCCGGAGCGCAGTTGGCGGCGGGCCTGGGCGACGGCGTCGATGCCGCCCGCCTGTTCGGAGACGACGACGCCGCTGGGTCCGCGCAGGCCGTGCCGGATGGAGATCTGGCCGGTGTTGACGGCGTAGAACCAGGCGAACGACTGGTACGCGCTGACGTGCGAGCCGCCGTCGCGCCACAGGGCGGCGAGTTCACGCTGGCCGAACTCGTAGCCCCCGGCGGAGCTGGCGGTGATCACGCCGGCCGCGTACTCGGGCAGCGTGGCCGGGTCGACGCCGCTGTCGGCGAGGGCCTCCTCGGCGGCGACCAGGGCGAGCCGGGTCATGTGGTCGGTCTGCGGCAGGAGGCGGCTCGGGATGCGCTCGGCGGCGTCGAAGTCCGGTACCTCCCCGGCGAGGTGGGCGGGGTAGGCGGCCGGGTCGAACCGCTGGACGGGGGCGATCCCGGCGGTGCCGTCCAGGCTGGCCCGCCACCAGCTCTCCCGGCCGAGGCCGTTGGGGGCGGCGACACCGAGGCCGGTGACGACGGCGGTGGCCCGGCGCGCGCCCGGGGCGGCCCCGGCGGCTCCGGCGGTCCCGACCGCTCCGGCGGCGAGGGTTGTCGTGCTCATGCGGCCTCCTTCGGGCGGGCCAGGACCATCGCGCTCTGGAACCCCCCGAAGCCGCTGCCGACCGTGAGGACGGTGTCGATACGGCGTTCGCGGGCGGTGAGCGGGGTGTAGTCGAGGTCGCACTCGGGGTCGGGTTCGTGGAGGTTGGCCGTCGGCGGGACCAGGCCGTTCTCGATGGCGAGGACGGAGGCGGCGATCTCCAGGGAGCCGATGGCGCCCAGCGAGTGGCCGATCATCGACTTGATGGAGCTGACCGGGGTCGCGTGGGCGTGCGCGCCGAGGGCCCGTTTGAACGCGGCGGTCTCGTGGCGGTCGTTCTGCTTGGTGCCGGAGCCGTGCGCGTTGACGTAGTCGACGGCGGTCGGGTCGGTGCGCGCCTCGTCGAGGGCGAGCCGGATCGCCTCGGCCATCTCCTTGCCGTCGGGGCGCAGCCCGGTCATGTGGTACGCGTTGCAGCGGGAGGCGAAGCCGGTGATCTCGGCGTGGATGTGCGCGCCGCGCGCCAGGGCGTGGTCCAGGGACTCGATGACGAAGAAGGCGCAGCCCTCGCCGAGGACGAAGCCGTTGCGGCTGCGGTCGAAGGGGCGGGAGGCGTGCTCGGGGTCGTCGTTGCGGGGCGAGGTCGCCCTGATCGCGTCGAAGCAGGCCACGGTGATGGGGGAGATCGGCGCCTCGGTGGAGCCCGCGATCATCACGTCGGCGGCGCCCTCGCGGATCAGGGAGACGGCGTGCCCGACGGAGTCCAGGCCGGAGGTGCAGCCGGTGGAGACGACGGTCACCGGGCCCTGCGCGCCGACGTCCCAGGCGACCTCGGCGGAGATGGAGCTGGGGACCATGTAGTCGTAGAGGTGGGGGACGGCGTAGGTGTGGTCGACGGCCCACCGCTCGCCGCCGTCGCTGACGACCCGGTACTCGGTGTCGAGGCTCATGGTGCAGCCGACGGCGGTGCCGACGGTCACGCCGGTGCGGTGCGGGTCGAGCCGGTCGCTCTCCAGGCCGCTCCCGGCGACCGCCTCGCGGGCGGCGACCAGCGCGAACTGGGCGGCGCGGTCCATGCGCCGGGTCTCCTGGGGGGTGAGTCCGTGGGCGGCGGCGTCGAAGTCGCACTCGGCGGCGATCCGGGAGCGGAACGCCGAGGCGTCGAACAGCGAGATGGTGCGGGTGGCGGTGCGCCCTTCGGAGATCAGCTGCCAGAAGGACTTGGTGCCGATGCCCTGCGGGGCCACCACCCCGATGCCGGTGATCACCACGCGGCGGCTCATCCGGCGCTCCTGAGTTGTGTCACGTACATGTCGTATCCTTCGTACGGTGTCGAAGAGAGGTCAGCGGAAGTCGGCCGCGTGGTCGGCGGCCCACTCCGCGAAGGTCCGCGCGGGCCTGCCGGTGACACGGGCGACCGTGTCCTCGACCGGCGCGGGCTTCCCCACCCCGGCGGCGAGGTAGGCGAGCACGGTGTCCGCGAAGTCCGCCGGCATGGCGGCCCGCAGCTCCTCACGCGCGGCCTCGGCGGGTACGTCCTCGTACCGCACCTCCCGCCCCACGGCCGCCCCGAGGATCTCGGCCTGCCGGCGCCGGGTCAGGGACTCGGGCCCGGTGACGACGTACGCCCGCCCCGCGTGCCCGGGGTCGGTGAGGGCCAGGGCCGCGACCGCCGCGACGTCGGCCTCGTGCACGGGCGCCGACGCGGAGTCGCCGTAGGGGGCGCGGACCACGCCGGTGCGCAGGTGCGGGGCCCAGGCCAGGGTGCCGGTGGCCAGCGTGCCCGCCCGGACGAAGGTCCACGGCAGTCCGCAGGCGGCGACCGTCTCCTCGACGCGGGCGTGGTGCGCGGCGATGGGTCCCCCGGGCGGGTCCCCGGCGACGACGGACGCCGAGGACAGCACGGTGAGCCGGCCGGCCCCGGCGGCGACGGCCGCCCGGGTGAACGCCTCGATCCCCCGGGGTTCGCAGTACAGGAAGACGCCGTCGACGCCGTCCAGCGCGGGCGCGAAGGTGTCCGGGTCGGTGAGGTCGAGGGGCAGCACCTCGGTGCCGTCCGGCAGGCCCTTGACGGCGGCCGGGGTGCGGCTGCCCGCCCGCACCTGGACACCGCGTGCCGTCAGGGCGTGGGCGACGTGCCGGGCGAGGGTGCCGCCGGCGCCGGTGACCAGGACGCGCACGGCGCTCACCGGCCGTCCGTGAAGGCGGGCGCGACGTGCTCGGCGAAGAGCCTGAGGCCGTGCTCGACGGTGGCGCGGGGGACGTGCCCGGAGTGGACGGACAGGCCGACGGAGATGCCGTCGCCGTACCAGTCGGCGATCTCGGTGAGCTGGGCGCGGACGTCGTCGGGGGTGCCGGCGAGGATCTTGTTCTGTTTGACGCGCTCGTCGAAGGCGGCGCCGCCCCCGACCGCGGCGGCGGCCATCTTGTCGTAGCCGGGGTACTGGTCGCTCTTGACGGTGGCCCAGGCGCTGACGGCGGCGCCCATCTTCTCGCTCATCTTCCGTTCCACGTGTTCGCCGAGGCGGTACGCGGCCTCGCGGTCCTCGTCGATGAAACAGGGGAAGCTGAGGTCGATGCGCTCGGTGCCGGGGGCGTACCCGGCGGCGGCGCGGGCGCCCCGGTAGACGGCCAGGGCCTCCTGGACCTTCTCGCGGGTGGCGACCGAGGCGATGAGCTGGAGGTGATGGCCCTGTTCACCGGCGGTGCGGCAGGAGTCGAGGCTGCCGGTGCTGGCGACGAAGACCGGCGGGTGGGGCTGCTGGGCGGGCTTGGGGAGCATGGTGAGGGGCCCGAACCTGTGGAAGGAGCCCTCCCACCTCAGGTCGTCCTCGGTCCACAGCCGGACGCAGGCTTCGACGCCCTCCTCGAAGCGGGCGCGGCTCTCGTCGAGGGGGATGCCGAACGCGGCGAACTCGTCGGGCAGGAAGGCCCGTCCGAAGCCGACGTCGAGCCGTCCGCCGGAGATGTTGTCGAGCATGGCGAGCTGCCCGGCCAGCTTGACGGGGTGGGTGAAGGCGGGGATGACGGCGCCGGTGGCGACCCGCAGCCGGCTGGTGCGGGCGGCGACCGCCGCGAGGAACGTGATCGGGTCGGGGCTGTAGCCGCCGTAGTCGAAGAAGTAGTGCTCGACCAGCTTGACCTGGTGGTAGCCGAGTTGCTCGGCGAGCTGCGCGAGGTGGAGGCCGTCGTCGTAGTACTGGGTGGGGGTGGGTTCGCCGCCCGATCCGCCGACGGTCGGGAAGAACACGATGCCGAATTCCATGGGGTGCTGCCTTCCCGGCGGTTCAGGCCGCCGACGCGTCGAATTCCAGCTGGAGCTCGTACAGGGCGGGGCTGACCTCGGTGAGGGCGAGGATCTCGGGGTAGAAGGCGGTGTGGGCGTCCATCTTCATGAACTCCCGGTAGTGCTCGACGCTCTCCCAGCGGGCCACGTTGAGGTAGCGGGTGGGGTCGTCCTGGTCGCGGACGAAGGTGTGGTCGAGGTAGCCGGGGTGGTCGAGCGCGAGGTCGGACACCTTGTCGAAGAGGGCCTCGAACCGCTCGGCGGTGGTGCCGGGGCGCAGGGTGAACCGGTTGATCATGACGATCATGGAGGGCTCCGGGTGGGATGGGGTGGGGTCAGCGGACGTTGTCGTGGGAGACCAGGCGGTGGCGGACCTTGAGGCCCTCGGGGGTGCGCACGAGGACGTCGTCGACGGCGGTGCTCAGGTAGACCTGGGGCGAGCCGTTCTCGACGGTGGAGTAGATGGCCGCGTAGTAGTGGGTGGTGACGGTCTCCTCGTCGTACGACACGAGGTCGACCATGCCGAGCCAGTGCCGGCGCTGGAGGCCCTCGCCGGCGATGCGGTCGAGGCCGGTGCGCATCCGGTCGCGGATCTGGTCGCGGCCGGTCCAGGGCTCGGGGCGGGCGTTCTGCACGAACTCGCCGTCCTCGGTGAAGGTGTCGGCCCAGCGTTCGGCCTGGCCCGAGTCGAGGAGGTGGGCCTGGCGGGCGTAGAACCGTACGACCTCGCTGTACAGGAGCAGGTCGGTGACACCGCCGGCCTGGTCGGTGAGCTGCTGGACGGTCATGGTGGCCTCCTTCTGGAGCCGGGTACGGGTGGTGGCCCTCAGGCCGGTGACCGTGGCGCTGTCGCCGGGGGCGAGGACCGCGCGGCGGCGGACGGTGAGCCGGACGCCGGCCGCGGTGGGGGTGAGGTCGAGGACCGAGGCGTCGAGGGTCAGCGCGGGGTCGGCGGTGAAGTGCCGTTCGGCGACGCGGCGGCCGGGGACGCCGACCCGGACGGTCGTCGCGGCCGGCGGGGCTGCGTCCAGGCGCTCGTACAACTCCTCGGCGCTCAGGGGGAGTTCGGTGACGCTCTCGGCCGTGACCGTGAGGGGTCCGGCGTCGTGGTCGTGCTCGGCGGCGTCGCGCAGGTGGCCGAGTTCGAGGTCGCTGTTGCGGTCGATCAGCGCGTCCACCGCGAACCGGTCGGACTCGTCGAGGAGCTGGTAGGCGTGGGTGAGGACGATCCGGGTGCGGTCCGTACCGAGGGGTTCGACGCGCCAGGTGCCGCTCATCGCGGCGAGCGGCGCCGGGGACTTCTCCTGGCGGAACGTCATCGTGCGGCGTCCGGCGTCCAGGCCGACCCGTGACACCCAGGTCCTGGTCCCGCCGGCGGGCCCCTCGGGGGCGCGCCAGACCTGGATGCGCAGGTCGTCGCCGTCGGTGCCGAGCGGCTCGATGTGGACGGTGCCGGGGAAGAAGCGGGGCCACTGGGCGAAGTCGCCGAGGATGCCGAAGACGGTGTCGGCGGGTGCCCGGACGGTGACGTCGTGCTCGGCGCGGTGGACCGGGGGCGCCTGGGTGTCAGCCGGCACGGTGCGCCGTCCGCGTGGAGTGCTTGACCGACAGGACGGTGGTGCTGGTGTCGCCGATGTGCCGGGCCGCCCCGCCGAGCTTGCCGATCACGTCCTGGAACTCGGTCCTGGCGGCCATCCGCCGGACCGCCTCGTCGTTCTCCCAGTAGCTGACGGAGAGCTGGGTCAGCGGGTCGTCGAGGGCGGTCACCAGCTGGTGCCGCAGATATCCGGGCTGGGCGCGGAAGAATTCCGCGGTCTCCGCGAAGACGTCCCGGAATCCACCGGATTCCGATTCCGTCCGGAACTCGCTGAGCAGTACGACCATTTTCGGGCCTCCCGGTGAAAGGGAATCGAATCGAATGCCTCGAACCTTATGGTCAGCGGTCTCGGTGATGACTCGGAAGCCGCTCGGAGATCTCCCGGAGCGAATGGAGAGAAATTCTCCGAGCGGCTTCCGAGTGCGCGCCGACCGTGCACCGACCGTGCACCGAGGGGCGGGATTCCATTCTTTTCCCAGCGCATCGCTCCACACGCAGACCGCTACTTGAGGACGGACGACATGACCGCCATCTTCGCGAACACGCTCACGCTCAAGGACCCGCAGGACGCCGGGGCCGCCAAGGACCTGGAGGAGACCATCACCGAGGCCGGCGCCTTCATGCGCCGCCAGCCGGGCTTCCGCTGCTTCCGCCTGGTCCGCTCCGTGAAGAACCCGGAGAGCTATCTGATCTACGCCGAGTGGGACGACGTCGAGGTGCTGGAGACCGCGATCGCCCAGCCGGACGTGCGGACCCGGGCGGCCCACGTCCGTACCCTGACGCAGGGCGCGCCGAAGATCTACGAGGTCGTCTCCGCGGCGGACCTGACCACGTGACAGGGCGGGTGACGGAGGTCGCCGACCGCGTCTTCGCGTTCGTGCAGCCCGATGGCGGCTGGTGCCTGAACAACGCGGGGATCGTCGTGGGCGCCGAGCGGGTCTGCGTCGTCGACACCGCCGCCACCGAGCGCAGGGCCCGCGCGCTGTACGCCGCCGTCGAGCGGGTCGCCGGCCGGCCGCCGGGGTTCCTGGTGAACACCCATCACCACGGCGACCACACCTTCGGCAACTCCCTGTTCCCGCCCGGCACGACGGTCGTCTCCCACGACCTCGCGCGCACCGAGATGGCCGACAAGGCGCTCTCCCTGTGCCAGGTGTGGCCGGACGTCGACTGGGGCCGCCTCGCCCTGCGCCTGCCCGACCTTACGTTCTCCGACCGGCTCACCCTGCACCTGGGCGACGAGCGGGCCGAGCTGCTGTACGTCGGTCCCGCGCACTCGACCAACGACGTCGCCGTCTGGCTGCCGGAGCGCGGGTGCCTGTTCGCCGGGGACGTCCTGATGTCCGGCTGCACCCCGTTCTGCCTGATGGGGTCGCTGGAGGGCAGCCTGCGGGCGGTGGCCCGGCTGCGCGCCCTCGGCGCCGAGACCGTCGTCTGCGGACACGGGCCGGTGTGCGGTCCCGAGGTCTTCGACACCACCGAGCGCTACCTGCTGTGGGTGCGCCGGCTGGCGAAGGAGGGCATCGCGGCCGGTCTCGACCCGCTGACCACGGCCCGCGAGACCGCGCTCGGCGAGTACGCCGGCCTCGTCGACCCGGAGCGGCTGGTCGCCAACCTGCACCGGGCGTACGCGGAGGAGCGCGGCGCGCGGCCGGGCGAGTACCTCCCCTCCGGGCCGGTGTTCCGCGAGATGACCGTCTACAACGGCGGCCGTCCCCTGCGCTGCCTGGCCTGAGACGACACCCCCGAAAAACACACACGATGAACATCGTGAACATGGTGAAAGGAGCACACCGTGAAACTGTCGGTGGTCGAGCAGGCCCCCGTGGTGGAAGGACTCACCCCGGCCGACTCGCTGCGGCACAGCATCGAACTGGCCCGCCTCGCGGACCGCCTGGGCTACGAACGCTTCTGGGTCGCCGAGCACCACGCCGAGATCTTCAACGCGGTCCCCGCCCCGGAGATCCTCGTCGCCCGGATCGCGGCGGAGACCTCCGGCATCCGGGTCGGCTCCGGCGGGGTGCTGCTGTCCCTGTACAGCCCGCTGAAGGTCGCCGAGGTGTTCCGCACCCTGCACGCCCTGTACCCCGGCCGGATCGACCTGGGCATCGGCCGCGCCAACCGGGTCAGGCCGCCGGTGTTCGCGGCGCTGCGCGACGACGGCGCCTCCCAGGAGCCGTCCCCGGACGACCTGTGGCGGCGCCTCGCGGAGCTGCGCGGCTACCTGGACCCGGCCGGCGAGCGCCCGTTCCCGGTCTCCCCCGCGCTGCCGGGCGGCCCGGACCTGTGGCTGCTGGGGGCGAGCGTGTCCAGCGCCGAGGCGGCGGCCCGGCTCGGACTGCCGTACGCGTACGCGCACTTCATCGCACCGGCGGTCACCCGGGAGGCGCTGGACGCCTACCGGACCGCCTTCGTGCCGGGCTCCGACGCCGCCGCGCCCGCGCCGATCCTGTCGGTGGTGGTGTGCTGCGCGGAGACCGACGCCGAGGCGGAGCGGGTGTACGCGACCCACCGGCTGTTCCACCGCCGGATGTCGCAGGGCGACGTACGGCTGCTGCCGCCGGCGGACCTCTCCGTCGCGGAGATGAACCGGCCGGGGCCCGACCCGCTGGCCGAGGAGTCCTTCGAGTGGCCGCGCTACGTGGTCGGCTCCCCCGACCGGGTCCGTGACCAGCTCACCAAGATGGCCGACGCCACCGGCGCCGAGGAGCTGGGCGTCGTGTCGATGATCCACGACCAGCACGACCGGCTGCGCTCGTACCGGCTGCTCGCCGAAGCCTTCGAGCTGACCCCCCGGCACTGACCCCCGGCACTGACAGAGAGGCAAACCCCGTGCGTGTCATCCGCTACCACTCCTACGGCGGCCCCGAGGTCCTGTCCGTCGAGGAGGCCGAGATCCCGAAGCCGGGTCCGGCCGAGGTGCTCATCGAGGCCGAGGCGATCGGCGTCAACTTCGTCGAGACCCAGCGCCGGCAGGGCACCGCGCCCTTCCCCACCCCGCTGCCCAACGCCCCGCACGGCGACGTCGTCGGCACGGTCGTCGCCGCCGGGGCCGAGGTGACCAGCGTCAAGGTCGGCGACCGGGTGGCCGCCCCGGTCGCGGGCGAGGCGTACGCCGACTACGCCGTGCACGACGCCACGTTCCTCACCCCGATCCCGGCGGACCTCGGCCTCGCCGAGGCGAGCGTGCTGGCCTCCCCCGCGCAGACCGCGCTGTGCACCCTCAAGACCGCGCGCGTCGAACCCGGCGACACGGTCCTCGTGCACGCCGCGTCCGGCTCCATCGGACACCTGGCCCTCCAGATCGCCAGGCTCCTCGGCGCGGGCACGGTCATCGGTACGGCGGGCTCGGCCCACAAGCTCGACTTCGCCCGCGCGTACGGCGCCGACATCGCCGTCGACTACTCGGCGCCCGACTGGGCCGACCAGGTCCGCGAGGCGACGGGCGGGCGCGGGGTCGACGCGATCGTCGACAGCGTCGGCGGCGACGTCCTGCGCCAGGGCATCGGCCTGCTCGCCCCCTTCGGCCGCCTCGTGTTCTACGGCGCGGCCAGCGGCGAGGTGCCGTCGATCTCCCCGATGGAGCTGATCGGCCTCCAGTACGTGACCGGGTCGAGCCTGTGGGCGTGGTGGCGGCACCGGCCCGACGAGGTGCGCGCCGGACTCGGCCGGCTGGCCGGGCTGCTCACCGCCGGTGAGCTGCGGGTGTCGCTCGGCACCACGCTGCCGCTCACCGAGGCGGCGAAGGCGCACCAGCTGATCGAGGAGCGCGGGCACCTCGGGCGCGTCCTGCTCATCCCGTGAAACCTGCCCCGCCGGACGACGGGGGAGCCGACCACTGTCCGAGGAGTCATCGCCGTATGGATCTGAACCTGACCGGAAAGACGGCCGTCGTCACCGGTGGCAGCCGGGGTATCGGCCTCGCCATCGCGCGAGCGCTGGCCGACGAGGGGGCTCGGGTGGTGTGCGGAGCCCGCACTCCCCTGCCGGGGCCGGCCCACCCCGGGCTGCTGGCCCTGGAGGTGGACCTGTCGACCCCCGAAGGGCCTCAGCTCCTGGCCGACCACGCCCTGGAGCAACTCGGTGGCATCGACGTGCTGGTCAACAACCTCGGCGGCGACGGCACCACCCCGGACCGGCCCTTCCCGGAGATGGACGACAAGTTCTGGTACGACGCGCTCAAGGTGAGTTTCCTGAGCACGATGCGGATGACGCGGGCGGCGCTGCCCAGCTTGCTGGAGCGCCGGGGCAGCGTCATCCACATCAGCTCCGTCGCCGCGCGCACGCCCGACCCCGCGCACATGCCGTACAGCGCCGCCAAGAGCGCCGCGCTCAACTTCACGGCCGCGGTCGCGCGGCAGTTCGCCGGCCACGGTCTGCGGGTCAACACGATCGCTCCCGGTGTCGTGAACACCAGCCTGTGGACGTCGCCGGGCGGCGCGGGTGAGCGGCTCGCGAAGGACCTGGGCATTCCGCTGGCCGAGGTCATCGAGGAAGTCCCGAAGCTGGCCGGAATCCCCACCGGGCGGGTCACGGAACAGGGGGAGGTCGCCGCGCTCGCGCTGCTGCTCGCCTCGGACCTGGTGCCCAACGTGACCGGCGCGGAGTTCGTGGTGGACGGCGGCATGACCTCGGGGCGCATCTGACGCACATCCGACTTTCCGGAAGACACACAAGGAGACAGCGGTATGACCAAGAAGGTGTTCAGCATCGACGACCTCAAGCGCATCCTCCTCGACGGAGCCGGTGAGCCGGAGGGCCCCGGCGTGGCGGCGGCGACCGTCGACCTCGGCTTCCAGGAGCTGGGCTACGACTCGCTGGCGGTCCTGGAGACCTGCACCCGCATCGAGCGCGAGTTCGGCGTCTCCCTCGACGAGGAGGTCCTCGGCGAGGCCGGCACCCCGCGCGCTCTCGTCGACATCGTCAACAACCATCTGTCCGTCGCCCATCTGGCCTGAACGGAAGGGGAGCACACCATGTCCGACAGGGACGCACGCACCGCCCTCGTCACCGGCGCGACCAGCGGCATCGGCCTCGCGGTGACCCGGAGCCTGGCCCGCGAGGGCTACCGCGTCTACTTCTGCGCCCGCACCGAGGACTCGGTGGCCGCGACGGTCAAGACCCTGCGCGACGAGGGCCTCGACGTCGACGGGAGGGCGTGCGACGTACGGTCCGGCGACGACGTACGCGCCCTCGTGACCGCCGCGGTCGAGCGGTACGGCACGGTCGACACGCTCGTGAACAACGCCGGGCGCAGCGGCGGCGGGGTGACCGCGGGGATCTCCGACGAGCTGTGGGCGGATGTCCTGGACACCAACCTGACCAGCGTGTTCCGGATGACCCGCGAGGTGCTGACCACCGGCGGGATGCGGGAACGGGCCCGGGGCCGGGTGGTCAACATCGCGTCCACGGCAGGCAAGCAGGGCGTCGTCCTGGGCGCCCCCTACTCCGCCTCCAAGCACGGCGTCGTGGGCTTCACGAAGGCGCTCGGCAACGAGCTGGCGCCGACCGGGATCACCGTCAACGCGGTGTGCCCGGGGTACGTGGAGACGCCGATGGCGGAGCGGGTGCGCCAGGGGTACGCGCAGGCGTGGGACACCTCGGAGGGCACGGTCCTGGAGAAGTTCCAGGCGAAGATCCCGCTGGGCCGCTACTCGACCCCCGAGGAGGTGGCGGGCCTGGTCACCTACCTGACCTCGGACACGGCCGCCTCGATCACCGCCCAGGCCATCAACGTCTGCGGCGGCCTGGGCAATTTCTGAGACGCCCGCGCCACACAGAAATACCGAACGGAAATACCGAACGGAAAGGCCGTGCAGAAATGCCGTACGGAAATCCCGCACAGGAAGGGAGAGGGACCGGATGAGCGCGTCGGCACCGCGTGAGGTCGAGCACGAGATCACGGTGAAGGCTCCGGCGGCCACGGTGTACGGGCTGGTCGAGTCCGTCACGAGCTGGCCTCAAGTCTTCCCGCCCACAATCCATGTGGAACGGCTGGAGCACACGCAGAGCAGCGAGCGGATACGGATCTGGGCGACGGCCCGCGGCGAGGTGAAGAGCTGGACCTCGCGCAGGGAGCTGGATCCGCAGGGCCTGCGGATCGGTTTCCGCCAGGAGGTGTCCGCGCCTCCGGTCGCGTCGATGGGAGGTGCCTGGGTGATCGAGCCACTGGCGGACGACGCCTGCCGGGTCCGTCTGCTGCACGACTACCGCGCGCTCGACGACTCCCCGCAGGGGCTGGCCTGGATCGACGAGGCGGTCGACCGCAACAGCCGCTCGGAGCTCGCGGCCCTGCGAGACGGCGCCGAACGGGCGAGCGGCGCGGGCGAGTTGCTGCTGACCTTCGACGACACCGTGCGCGTCGACGGCTCGGCCGAGGACGTGTACGACTTCCTGAACGCGGCCGACCGCTGGCACGAGCGCCTGCCGCACGTCGACCGGGTGGAGCTGCGCGAGAGTGAGCCCGGCCTTCAGCTGCTGACCATGGACACGCTGACGAAGGACGGCTCCCGGCACACGACGGAATCGGTGCGGGTGTGCTTCCCGGCCTCCCGGATCGTCTACAAGCAGACCAGGGTGCCCGCGCTGATGACCGTGCACACCGGCCGGTGGAGCCTGGCCGAGGAGTCCGGCGGGGTGGCGGTGACCTCGCGGCACACCGTGGTGCTGAATCCGGGGACCGTCCGTCAGGTACTGGGCGAGAGCGCCGGGATCGGGGACGCGCGGGAGTTCGTACGCGGCGCCCTGAGCGCGAACAGTCTCGCCACCCTCGGATACGCCAAGGAATATGCCGAACGCAAAGCCTGACCGGGATTGCCCCGCGACGACGTGCTCGTCGCGGGGCGCCCGGGAATCAGGCACCCCCTACCCACCCCCTATCCAGCCCCGGGTGCGCGATGACGCAGCGTCCGGCGATTCGTTCACCGTGACCACCATAGGGGTTGGTAGCGCACCGGGCCCCACTTAAGATCTTCGTCACATCCTTTCCGTAGTTCGACAGAAAGGGCGGCATTGCGAAATGCCGCCCGAAAAGGACGTGAACCATGGTGGAAGTGAAGATACTGGGGTCGCTCGAATTCGCCGTGGGAGGGAATTCAGTGGTTCCCTCCGCACCGAAACTCCGGCAGATCATCGCCCTGCTGGCCATCCGCTCCAACACCGTGGTGACCGTCTCCGACTTCGCCGACGAGATGTGGGGCAGCACACCGCCACGCAGTCTTTCCACGACGCTACAGACCTACATCCTCCAGCTCCGGAAGATCCTGAAGAAAGCGGAGCAGGAGGCCGTCGAGCGCAATCAGCCGGTCAGTTCGATCGTCACCCACCCGGGGGGCTATGTGCTCCAGACCCCGGAGACGACGACCAAGGACTTCGAGGACTTCAACGCGGCCGTCGACAACGGCCACCGGAAGATGCAGGCCGGCCACTACAGCGAGGCCGTCGCCTTACTCACCGAGGCACTGAGCCTGTGGCGCGGTTCCGCCCTGGTCGACGTCCACCGCGGTTCCCTGCTGGACAGCTACGCGGTGAAGCTGGAGGAGGCGCGGCTGGCCGCGCAGGTCCTGCGGGTGGACGCGTGTCTGGGCCAGGGCTGCGACCATCAGCTCCTGCCCGACCTGAACTCGCTGGCCGCGCTGCACCCGCTCAACGAGAAGCTCCAGTACCAGCGGATGCTGGCGCTGTACCGGTCGGGCCAGGTCGCCGACTCGCTCCAGAGCTACCGGGGTTTCTACTCCGCGCTGATGGACCAGGTAGGTATCGAGCCCTCGCCGCAGCTGCGGGAACTCCAGGAGGCGATCCTCCTGTCCCTGCCGGCCCTGTCCGAACCGTCCCCTTCGGAAGAGACCCGGAAAGTGGTCTCCGAGCTGATCCGGCACAGCCCATGACGGTGTGACGTACGAGGAGAACCCCATGCCCTTACCGCAGCCGGCCGCAGGCGCACGCCGGATCACGCTCGACGCCTCGGGTGTCGCGCTGTCCGCGCTGCTGAGCGAGCCCGCCGGTCCGCCGCCGCGCGCTGTCGTCGTGGCGCTGCACGGCGGCGGAATGAACGCCGCCTATTTCGCCGCCCCGGCCGACCCCTCGCTGTCCCTGCTGTCCTACGGCTCCGCCCTGGGGTTCACGGTCCTCGCCCTGGACCGCCCCGGCTACCGGGCCTCCGCCGCCCGGCTGCCGGACGGTCTGGGCCCCCGGGACCAGGCGCCGCTGATAACGGCGGCCCTGGCCGACTTCGCCGCCCGCCACCCGACGGGCGCCGGCTTCCTCCTGCTGGGGCACTCCTACGGCGGCAAGGTCGCGCTGGTCACCGCCGCCGAGCAGCCGCCGCCCGACCTGCTCGGCGTGGACGTCTCGGGCTGCGGGTACGCGTACGCGCTGGACCCCGCCGAGGTGGCGCGGGCGATGGAGCGCGGCAAGTCCTCGAAGAGCTGGGGTCCGCTGCGGTTCTACCCGCCGGGCACGTTCACCGCGATGCGGGACGTGGTCGAGCCCATGCCCCACGCGGAGCGGGAGGGGCTGGCGCGCTGGCCGGAGCTGCTGCGGGCGACGGCGCCCGGGGTGCGGGCGCCGGTGCGGTTCACGTTCGCCGAGCACGAGGCGCTGTGGCTGCACGACCCGGCGGCGCTGGCCGACCTGACGGCCCTGTTCGGCGCCGACGCGCGGGTCGCCGT
Source organism: Streptomyces saintjeani (assembly GCF_055409605.1). Taxonomy (NCBI): domain Bacteria; kingdom Bacillati; phylum Actinomycetota; class Actinomycetes; order Kitasatosporales; family Streptomycetaceae; genus Streptomyces; species Streptomyces saintjeani. The sequence goes on from NZ_CP189624.1 coordinate 973,362, forward strand.
CGACCGGCAGGCGCAGGCCGGTCACAACATCGGCCTGGGCCGCTCGGCCCGCGCGTACCACCTGCGGGCCCTGGCCTTCCTGGAGAACTGCCTCGTCACCACGGCCGTCCCGGTGCGGCCGTGAGCCCGGGCCGGGGCGTGTTCCGCTCTCTGAAGGTCAGGAACTTCCGGCTCTTCGCGACCGGCCAGATCCTGTCGGTGACCGGCACCTGGATGATGGTCACCGCGCAGGACTGGCTGGTGCTGGGCCTGACCGACGACTCGGGTCTCGCCCTCGGCCTGGTCACCGCCGCCCAGTTCGGCCCGATGCTGCTGTTCACGCTGTACGGCGGGACGCTCGCCGACCGGCACGACAAGCGCCTGCTGCTCACCGTGTGCAACACCGCCTCGGCCGCCGGGGCGCTCGGTCTGACGCTGCTGGTGTCCCTCGGCGCGGTGCGGCTGTGGCACGTGTTCGCGTTCGCGTTCTTCCTCGGCGTCGTCAACTCGCTGGAGGTGCCGACGCGGATGTCGTTCGTCGGGGAGCTGGTCGGCGGTGACCTGCTGCCGAACGCGTCCGCGCTCAGCGCCGCCTACTTCAACCTCGCCCGCGTCGCGGGTCCCGCGCTGGCGGGGCTGGTGATCTCCGCGTTCGGGGTCGGGCCGGTGATGGCGTTCAACGCGGCGAGCTACACCGCCGTACTGCTGTGCCTGCGGCTGATGCGTACGGCGGAGATGCGGGCCCCCGTGGCGCGGCGGCGCGGGGGGATCCGGGACGGGCTGCGGCATGTGCGGGAGCGGCCGGATCTGGCGGCGCCGCTGCTGCTGGTGCTCGTGGTGAGCGTGTTCGCGCTGAACTTCCAGCTGACGCTGCCGCTGCTGGCGAAGGACGTCTTCGAGACGGACGCCCGCTCGTTCGGGCTGCTCACGGCGGCGTTCTCGTTCGGCTCCCTGTGCGCGGCGCTGGCCACCGCGACGCGGACGGGGCGCCCGTCGGGCCGTACGGTCGTCGTGGCGGCGGCGGTCCTCGGGGTGCTGGAGGCGGTCGCGGGCTTCTCCCCCGGCTTCCTGGCCGGGATGCTGCTGCTGGCGGCGACCGGGTGCGCGTCGGTCTACTTCGGGCAGGCCGCCAACCACCGGGTCCAGCTGGGCGCGGAGCCCGGCTACCGGGGGCGGGTGCTGGCCGTGTACACGCTGATCATGCAGGGGTCCACGCCGGTGGGGGCGCTGCTGACGGGGTGGGTGATCTCGGGGCACGGGGTGCGGGTGAGTCTGTGGCTCGGGGGCGCGGTGGCGCTGCTCGCGGCGGTGGCGGCGGCTCTCCTGGAGCGTGCCCGGACCAGGGGCGTCAGGGGATCATCCCGTCCGGCGGGATCGGGAACGCCAGCAGCAGATCGGCGCGTTGCTTCAGACCCAGCTTCCGGTAGATCTTCGTGAGGTGCTGCTCGACCGTGCTCACCGTGACGCACAGGCGGTCGGCCATCTCCCGGTTGCTGTGGCCGATGCCGGCGAGCCACGCCACCCGCCGCTCGGCGGCGCTGAGGCCGTCGAGCCCGAGGGCCCCCTCGTGCTCCTCCCAGAAGTCGTCGGCGAGGTCGGGACCGCCGAAGACCGGCGCTCCCGGATCGTCCTGAACCTGGGCGCTGAGGGCCAGCATGAGGGGTTCGAACCCGCGGTACCTGGCCATGTTCCAGGCCCGGCGCACGAGCACCCGCCCCACCTTCGTGCTGCCGAGGGCGTGCTGGGTGCGGCCGAGCTCGTACAGGCCCAGCGCGAGGTCGACGCGGTACGGGAAGTCCTCCAGGAGTCCGACCATGTCCCGCAGGAGGTCGGCCCTGCGGTCGATCGGCCGGGCCAGCGCGAGGACCCGCAGCGCGGTCGCTCTCCCCCAGGGGGAACCGGCCTCGGCGATCACGGCCTCGGCGGTCCGTACCGCCTCGTCCTTGCGGCCCAGCCGGAGGTGGACCATCGCGACCCGCGCCTGCCAGGGGCAGACCGGCGAGGCGGGGACACCGAGGCGGCGCTCGATCTCGCCGCACGCGAGGAAGTCGCCCAGCGCCGAGGAGGGCATGTCGGTCGCCAGCCGGTACAGGCCGCGCGCGTACAGGTACAGGCGGCCGAACTCCGATGTGAAGAGGCTGTCGGGTACGGGGATGCGCAGGGTCGCCTTGGCTTCCTCGAACCTGCCCTGGTGGATCTGGGCCATGATCAGGACGCTGAGCGGGAGGCCGGCGTAGATGCCCCAGTCGGCGGGGTCGGCGAGCGCGCGGCGCGCCTCCTCCTCGGCCTCGGCGGGACGTCCGGCGTTCAGCTCGTTGACCGACTGGAGGCAGTGCAGGATCAGGCGCCGGAAGGGGCTCATGGTGTCGCGGCCCTCCTCGGCTAGGCCGTCGCAGGCTGTGGTCGGCAGGAAGAGGCAGACGTGGTGCAGGAGCCGGCTCGTGAAGCGGCCGACGTCCATGATCCAGGCCGCCTGGTCGGCGTCCAGGAAGTAGGAGCGGATCATCTCCCGGCTCACGCCGGACCCGGCGGTGTGCGGTGTCCCTGACCGCCGGTCGGGGACGGGGAACTCCAGCAGGTCGCAGGCCCGGTCGTACTCCGCACGGTCCCGGTCGCTCAGGAGGTCCAGGATCTCGTGGGCGACGGCGCGCTGACCGCTCCAGGCGAGCATCTCGGAGGCCACGGCGACGCCCTGGCACGGCAGCCGCCCCTGCCGGGTGTGGTCGACCAGGTCCGGCAGGTGGCTCAGGGCCGCGGAGACGTCCACCCGCCATTTCGCGCAGACCAGTTCCAGGAGGACCTGAGCCTGTTCGCCTGTGCCGGAGGCGGAGTCGTACGCGAGTTCCAGGCAGCGCACCGCCGCGGCCCACTTCCCCTCGGCCTGGGCGTGCCGGGCGGCTTCCCGCAGCACCGCGCGCTCCCAGGGGTGCGCCGCGACGCCGGCCGTCTCCAGGCAGCGGGCCACGGCGCGGACCGGGGCACCCTGCCGGTGCAGCAGGCGCGCCGCCGAGCGGTGGAACTCCACGCGGTCCGTGAAGTCGGGGTCCTCCAGGACCGCCGCGCGGACCGCCGGGTGCCGGAAGACGCCCCCGGCCGTCAGCCCCATGGCGTCCATCAGCTCCAGGGCACTCCCCGTCTCGACGGTCCCCACCCCGCTCACGGCGCTGATCAGGGCCTGCGATCCGCAGGTGTCCACGACGGCGAGGGCGCGGGCGACCCGTTCGAGTCCGTCCAGGTGCCCGCCTGCCAGCAGCAGCCGTACGGAGAGGGAGATCCGGAAGGACACCTGCCCGCGCGTCAGCGGGTCCGTGAGGTGCGGAAGCGACTTGCTCTCCCCGCCGATGACCGCCAGCAGCCGGACGTTGCCCCCGGTGAGTTCCATGGCCTTCTTCAGGAAAGCCACGCCGGGCCGTATCCCCGTCAGCTCCCTGAAGAACTGGGCGCTTTCGGGGAACCCGAGGGGCGACAGGCTGATCACCAGCAGCGAGGTGTGCTTGCCGACGGCGGACTGGAAGTCCCGGGACTGCCGGGTCGGGGACAGGTACCCGCAGGACACGACCAGGAGGACGGGCAGGTTGCGGAGACGCTCCAGCAGGGAGCGCAGCACCCACAGCGAGACGGAGTCGGCGAGGTGCGGGTCGTCCACGACGAGGACGACCCGGCCTTCGCCTGCGGCGGAGCGCAGGAACCGTTCAGCCATCGGCCGCACCCGGGACGCCAGGGACTGGCAGGGCGTGCACAGGCGGGCCACCGAGGAGGCACAGGAGTGCACCGGTGCGCGGCCGGTGTCGCCCACCGGCACGTCACCCACCGGCACGTCGTCACCGAAGAGCTGGTCGACCAGCCCCAGCGGCACGTCCTGGCCGGTCCGCGTCCCGGTGGCCTGGCGGACGACGGCTCCCGCGGCGCGCGCCTCCCGCGTGAACCGCTCGACGAGGTGCGTCTTCCCCACTCCCGGCGGCCCTTGGACGGCGACGATCCTGCCGCCCTCCTCGACCGGTGTCCGCATGACCTCCCACAGGGCGGAGATCGCCGCTTCCCGGCTGGCCAGCGACATCTCACGCGCTCCCTACGACGATCACAGAATCGTTCCTCCCCAGGACTCCGAGTACTTGAAACTCTAAGGTTCTCGGGTGTCGGGCAGAGGTCACCCCTGTTTCTCCACCTGTTCGCACGCGGCGGACCCACCGCACGAACGCCCCCGCGCCGGCCGCTGGTCCAGGGCGGTCGGCGTGGGGGCGTGCGTACGGTGGCCGGTCAGCCGACGGAACCTGCGCCCTGCGCGGGGCGGCACTCGACGACGAAGACGCCGGACGCGGTGGGAGAGACGGAGGTGACGGCGAGCCCCGCCGCCTCCGCCAGCCGCCCGTACTCGGACAGGGAACGCTCCTTGCCGCCGAAGAGCATCAGCATGAGGACGTCGATCTGGGCGAGGAGCCGCTGGTCGTCGAGGACGCCACCGCCGCGGCCACCGGCCTCGCCGGTCTCCTCCGAGGGCAGCCCTTCGAGGACGAGCACCCGTCCCTGCGGTCCGACCGCCTCCGCGCACCGCCGCAGGATGCGGGCCGCCGCCTCGTCGTCCCAGTTGACGAGGACGTTGTGCAGGACGACCGTGTCGGCGCCCGTAGGGAGCGCGTCGAAGAAACTGCCGCCCACCACCGAGATCCGGTCCAGGGCACCGCTGTCCGCGAGTTCACGCACCGCTTCCTCGGCCGTGCCGGGCAGTTCCAGCAGGGTCCCGCGCAGGGCGGGCAGCCGCTCCAGGAGCGTGGCCAGCAGGGTGCCCCAGCCGCCGCCGACGTCCAGCACGTGCCGTACGCCGCTCCAGTCGTAGCCCTCGGCGATCGAGGGGACCAGCAGCGTCGTCTTGCGGCTCATCCACTCCTGGAAGGACGCCGAGAACGCCGGGTCGGCGGCGAAGTCCTCCCACATCGGCAGCCCGAAGAGGCGCTCGTACACCGGCTCCCCGGTACGCACCGAGTGCAGGATCCCCCGGGACACCTCGTCGATCCGCGCCTGCGCGCTGCCCAGGTCCAGGGACGAGACCAGCCCCGACGCGTGCCCCTCCCGGAGCGCCTCGGAGAGCTCGGTGCCGCAGAACCCGCCGTCGGCGGTCTCCGCGAGAACGCCGTGCCGGGCCAGCAGCCTCAGCAGCCGGTGCAGCGCGTCCGCGTCGGCCCGCAGCCGCTTCGCCGCCTGCGCCGCGGACAGCGGCGCGCCCGCCAGCAGGTCGGGCAGCCGCAAGGTCACCGCGGCGCGGATCGCCCACGGGGTGACGGTGTCGGTCTTGGCCAGCAGCCGGGACACGAGAGCCTCGGCCGTCACCTCCCGGAACTCGACGGCCACGCCGTACGGCCCGACAGCCCACGCCCCCTCACCGTCCCTCGCCGTCACCGGCACCCCCGCCGCCTCCGCGTCCGCCAGGACCCGGCCCACGTCCCCGACCGGCACGGCCAGCACCCCGGTGTCCAGCGGCACGGTCACCGAAACGCCCTCGGCCGACACCACGTACACCCCCGCCTCGGGCCGGAACACCACCTCCCCCGGCACGTACCGCTCCCAGAACGACGAGACGTCCCACGCCGCCTCTTCCGTCCCGGACTCCACGACGCAGTCCTTCGTGATCGACATGCCGCTCCTCCCTGATGCCACGCCACGACCGCCCCGACCACTACGGAGACAGGCCCTCGAACCGACACGTCGATCATGTGGCAGGGCCCCTCAGAACCGGCTCGGAGGCCACTCGGAACGCGTCCTTCCGTCGCCCCCGGCGAAGGGGCCAGGTGACGGACGATCCTCAGGTCAGCGCACCCTGCCCCGCGATCTCAAGGGCACCGCCGGCAGCTCCGGAGCGGGCAGAGGAGGACCGTCGTACCCCTTCACCTCCCCGAACCTCGTCCCTTCCGTCCAGTCCCGGCGCGCCTGCGCGATCTCCTCCTGGGACCGCCCGATCCAGTTCCAGAACATGACCAGCTCCTCCTCGAACGGCTCGCCGCCCAGGAGCATCACGCTCGCGTCCGAGCCCGCCCGCAGCGGGAGTTCGGTGCGTCCGCAGCCGAGGTAGAGCATCGAGCCGGGGAGGACGGGGACGCCGTCGACGTGGGTCTCGCCGGACATCGCGAGGACCGCGTACTCGAAGTCGGGGTCCAGGGGGAGGCGTACGTCCGTGCCCTCGGCCAGGGTGAGGTCCGCGCCGGTGATCGGGGTGTAGACGGTGCCCGGGGAGGTGGCGCCGTCGAGGGTGCCGAGGATCAGGGTCGCGGTGAGGCCGGGGGCCGTCACCTCGGGGAGCGCCGCGTGGTGCTCGAACCCCGGTTCCGTGTGGCGGTGCGCGTCCGGGAGGGCGACCCAGAGCTGGGCGCCGTGCAGGAGGCGGGCGTGGTCGCGGGGGCTCTCCTCGGAGTGGCTGATCGCCCGGCCCGAGGTCATCAGGCCCAGTTCACGCGGGCGGATCGTCTGGAGGCTGCCGATGGAGTCGCGGTGCAGGACCTCGCCCTCGTGCAGCCAACTGACCGTCTGGAGACCCATGTGGGGGTGCGGGGGGACCTGCATGCCGGGTTCGTCGGCGATGTCGTCGGGGCCGTAATGGTCGACGAAGCACCAGGCGCCGACCATCCTGCGGCCCAGGTTCGGCAGCAGGCGGCGTACCTCGGTGGACCCTCCGAGCTGGACCCGGCGGGGGGTGAGGAGTTCGCGTACCGGTTCCGCTACGACGAATCCCAGGCCGCCGCAGGCGGCGGGGGCCGGGGCCCGATCTAGGTTGCTCATGGGGTCAACCTAGCCCCGTGCGGCGGGTCTTGTCCGGCGACCTCACCGGGACAGTAGCCATGGACATAGTAGCCATGTACAGTATCGATCCATGAGCACCGGGAACGAGAAGGCGACGCACGGCTCGCTGGTCTGGCGCCTCGCGGGCAAGTGGCGGGTCGCGGTGGACCGGGCGCTGGCCCCGCTGGGTCTCACGCACGCGCAGTACGTCGTCCTCGCCTCGCTGCACGGGATGCGGCGGGCGGGGGTACGGCCGCCCAGTCAGCGCCGGCTCGCCGATCAGACGGGGCTCGAAGCGCTGTACGTCTCCAAGCTGGCGCGGGCGCTGGAGTCCGCGGGGTTCCTCGTACGGGAGAAGGACCCCCGGGATCCGCGGGCCATGCGGCTCACCCTCACGGAGGAGGGGAGTGCGGTGACGCGACGGGCGATCGGGGTCGTACAGGGGCTGCTGGATCAGATGCTGGCACCGCTCGGAGGGCAGGACAGCGCGCGGGCGGTGATTTTCGCGGACGAGCTGCGGTTGCTGCTGGAGACACCGCTCACGCCGTCCGGCGACGCCGGTTCCACCGAGGCCGGGGGCTCAACCCGGCCCGACGACATCACTCGGGAGACGTCATGACCACTGTCGACGGCCGCATCATCGGCCTCGCCCACTACGCCGGACGCGCGGTCGTCGAGCGGGTCCTCGACCGGCACCGGCTCCGCTTCCTCGACCACCTCGCGCTGCGCGCCTCGCTCGCCGTCGGCGGTCCCTTCCGGCCGGACGACGTCGCGGACCGGCTCACCATGGACCTCAAGAACGACTTCGCCGTGTCGAAGGAGGCGGTGACCCATCTCGCCGCGCGGGGGTACCTGGAGTTCTTCGACGGGCCGCACCTCCTGCGGCCCACCGACGCCGGGCGCGCGCTCTTCGCGGCGGTGAGCGCGGAGATCGCGGAGGTGTCGGCGCGGATCTACGCCGGGCTCACGGAGGAGGAGCTGACGGTCGCGGGGCGGGTGCTGGAGCTGGTGGCCGAGCGCGCCAACGCCGAACTCGTGGAGCTGGACGCGTAGTCGACCGACGCGGGGCCCGGTTCCTTACGCGGAACCGGGCCCCGATACGTGCCGTCAGACGGCCGCCTTCTTCCTGCGGTGCGCGATCTCCCCCAGCACCACGTCCACCACGATGAACCCGGCGAGCGGAATCCCCAGCAGCGGGACGAAGTAGCCCAGCGCCGCGACCAGCGCCATCCCGGGTACGAGGAGGTACGGCGGGACCTCCGCCCACGCGCCCCTCGGGACCGGCCGCCCGAACGCCCGGCCCCGCCCCCGCTGCCACCACATCCGGTAGCCCAGCAGGATCATCGTGACCAGCGCGAGCGCCAGCAGCGCCAGCACGATCTGGTTGGCCAGGCCGAAGAGGATGCCGGTGTGCAGGTCGATGCCCCAGCGGGTCAGCTTCGCCAGCACCGGGTAGTCCGCGAACCTCACCGTGTCCGTGACCTCGCCGCTCCCCGGGTCCACGGCCACCGCGTCCTGCTTCTCCGGCCAGCTGCGCTGGATCTGCCGGACCACGTACGCCGACTCCGCGTCGGCCGGGGGCACGATCTCGACCGGGTCGCCGAGGCCCTTCGCCCGCGCCGCCGCGAGGACCTTGTCCAGGCCCACGCCGTGCTCGCCCGTGCCGCCCGCCGCCGAGGCGGAGCCGTGTCCGGCGTGCTCGCCGCCCGACGCCGACGACGACACCGACGGGGTCGTCTGGCCGAGGGAGGTGCGCAGTTGCGTGACGCTCTCGCCCGCGTACTTGGACCAGGTGAGGCCCGTCGCCGACAGGAACACGAAGCCCAGCGCCACCCAGACGCCCAGCGCGCCGTGCAGGCCCAGGGTGCGGCGGCGGCCACTCGTGCCGCGCACCTTCCGCAGGGCCCTGCGCCGCGAGAACCACAGCGCGATGCCGCCCAGCGCGATCACCCACAGCCAGCTCGCCGCGAACTCGCTGTACAGGCGGCCGTTCTCGCCCAGCCTCAGGTCCCGGTGGAACTCGTCGATCCAGGTGCGGACCGGGAGGGCGCCGGTCGAGCCGTACTGCTCCAGGTCGCCTTTCACCTTCGCCGTGTACGGGTCCACGAAGACGGCGAGCGTGTGGGTGGCCTCGACCCCCTTCACCCCGGACAGCAGTACGCGGGTCGTCGCGTCGTCCTTCGGCGAGGGCCTGATCGCCGCGACCGTGCCCTCCGGGTGCGCCTTCCTCGCCGCCGCGACCTGCTCCGATATCGGGAGCTTCGACTCGCCCACCGGGACGGTGAGTTCATCGGCGTACACGATCTTCTCCACCTGGAACGAGGCGGCGTAGAGCAGGCCGGTGAGCGCGGAGACCAGCAGGAACGGGGCGACCAGGATTCCGGCGTAGAAGTGCAGCCGCAGGACGAGCGGACGCAGCGGCGCCCACGGGCCCCGCTTCTTCGGCGCCGGATCCGCCTTCGGGGCGTCGTCCGTGGTGATCGGGGGAGCGGTGGACATCGGCGGGGCTCTCCGGGGGCTGGGGACGGGGACGGTCAGCTGTTGCGGTTCAGTAGTCGGGGGGAAGGGCCCAGAAGTTCCCGCCGATTTCAGTGACCTACGTCACGCCTTGTCGCCACATGGCATCCTGACCCGATGACACCCCCGAACACCCACCTCACGGACCGGATCGAACAACTCCTCTCCACGGAGGGCCCGTTGCCGATCGTCCCGGCGGGCGACCCGGTCCTTCGCGCGAGCACTCCCCGGTACGAGGGCCAGCTCACCCCCTCCCTGCTGGCCCGCTTCGTCGAGGCCCTCCGCGTCACGATGCACGCCGCCCCCGGCGTGGGCCTCGCCGCCCCCCAGGTCGGCGTCCCCCTGCGCATCGCGGTGATCGAGGACCCGGCGACGGTCCCGGAGGAGATCAAGGCGGCGCGGAGCCGTGCCCCGCAGCCGTTCCGGGTCCTGGTCAACCCCTCGTACGAAGGAGTGGGCCCCGAACGGGCCGCGTTCTACGAGGGCTGCCTGAGCGTCCCCGGCTACCAGGCGGTCGTCGCCCGCCACGCCGAGGTCCGCCTCAAGGGCGAGGACGAGACGGGTCGCGTCCTCGACGAGGTGTTCTCGGGCTGGGCCGCACGGATCGTCCAGCACGAGACGGACCACCTGGACGGAGGGCTGTACCTGGACCGGGCGGAGCTGAGGTCGCTGGCGGCGAACGAGGTCCTGGCGGAGAGGTGGGGGCAGGGGGCGCCGAGGGAGGCGGCGGAGGGGCTGGGGTTCGCGTTGCCGTAGGGCACGGCCTACTGATCCCGGTAAGCCTCCAGCAGCCGCAGCCACACCTCGCTGACCGTCGGATAGGCCGGCACCGCATGCCACAGCCGGTCCACCGGTACCCGCCCGGCGACAGCGATCGTCGCCGAGTGGATCAGCTCCCCCACTCCGGGGCCCACGAAGGTCACCCCCCTGACGATCCCCTCCTCCAGGTCCACCACCATCCGCGCCCGGCCCCGGTAGCCCTCGGCGTACAGCCCGGCCCCCGCGACGGACGAGAACTCCACGTCCACCGCGCGGACCCGGTGCCCGGCGGACTCCGCTTCCGCCAGGGTCAGCCCAGCCGACGCCGCCTCGGGATCCGTGAACACGACCTGCGGGACGGCGTAGTGATCGGCGCTCGCCTTGTGCCCGGCGCCCAGCGGATCGCCCGACGCCCGCGCCGCGATCGCGGCGCCCGCGATACGGGCCTGGTACTTGCCCTGGTGGGTGAGGAGGGCGCGGTGGTTGGCGTCGCCGACGGCGTAGAGCCAGTCCGTGCCGGTCACTTGGAGCGTGTCGTCCACTTCGAGCCACGTACCCGGCGTCAGGCCGACCGTCTCCAGGCCCAGGTCGTCCGTGCGCGGCGCCCGCCCCGTCGCGAAGAGGATCTCGTCCGCCTCGATCACGTCCTCGGTGTCGAGGGCGACCCGTACGACACCGTCCTCCCGGCTCACCGACGCGACGTTCACCCCCGTACGGATCTCCGCCCCCGCCTCCGTCAACGCCTCGGCGACCAGCTCCCCGGCGAACGGCTCCATCCTCGGCAGCAGCCCCCCGCTCCCCCGCACCAGCACCGTCACCCGGGACCCCAGCGCCTGATACGCCGTGGCCATCTCGACCGCGACCACTCCCCCGCCGACGACGACCAGCCGCCCCGGCACACTCCGCGAGCTGGTCGCCTCGCGGCTGGTCCACGGCCGGACCTCGGCCAGACCCGGCAGCGGAGGCAGCGCGGCCCGCGACCCCGTCGCCACAACCACCGCGTGGCGAGCCGTCAGCACCTGCCCGCCGACCGTCACCGTCCGCTCACCGGCTATGCGCCCGTGCCCCCGGTACAGGTCCGCCCCGATCCCCTCGACCCACCCGACCTGCCCGTCGTCCTTCCAGTGGGAGGTGAAGGAGTCACGGCTGGCGAGGACGGCGGGAACATCGAGGGGCCCGGCGACAGCGTCCCGCAGCCCCGGCACCCGGCGCGCGTCCGCACGGGCGATCACCGGCCGCAGCAACGCCTTGCTCGGCATACACGCCCAGTAGGAGCACTCGCCGCCGACGAGTTCGCTCTCGACGATCGCGGTGGTGAGCCCCGCCGCCCGCGTACGGTCGGCGACGTTCTCGCCAACAGGCCCCGCACCGATGACGATCACGTCGTAGACAAGGGAATCCGTTTCACTCATGGGCCCAGTCTGGTGGGTGGCGTACGCGGGGGCCACAGGGGTAGAGGCTCGGAATACCGGCGTCCCGAGCCGTGTTTGCCGGGACGGATGCCCACGAGATCCCCACAGAAGAGGTTGGACACCATGAGCAGCACGGTCGAACTCACCAAGGAGAACTTCGACACGACGGTCACCGAGAACGAGTTCGTGCTGATCGACTTCTGGGCGGCGTGGTGCGGCCCGTGCCGTTCGTTCGCGCCGGTCTACGAGAAGGCGGCGGAGGCGAACCCGGACCTGGTGTTCGGGAAGATCGACACGGAGGCCCAGCCGGAGCTGGCGGCGGCGTTCGGGATCCAGTCGATCCCGACGCTGATGATCGTCCGTGACCAGGTCGCGGTGTTCGCGCAGCCGGGCGCGCTGCCCGAGGCGGCCTTGGCGGACGTCATCGGACAGGCGCGCAAGCTGGACATGGACGAGGTCCGCAAGTCGATCGCGGAGCAGCAGGAGCAGGAGCAGGACAAGCCCGCCGAGAGCTAGAACGGGTACTGCGCCGTGTCCCCCCGTACGGTCGTCCACCGCAGGTCGGTGAACGCGTCGAGGTTCGCCTCGCCCCCGAACCGCGCCCCGTTCCCGGACGCGGCGAGCCCGCCGAAGGGCGCGACGGCCTCGTCGTTCACGGTCTGGTCGTTGATGTGGACGATGCCGGTGGGGATGCGGGAGGCGAGGTCGAGGCCCCGGCCGACGTCGGGGGTGACGATGCCGAGGGAGAGGCCGTACGTGCTCGCGCAGGCGAGGGCGACGGCCTCTTCGGCGGTGTCGAAGGGGCGTACGGGGGCGACGGGCCCGAAGACCTCCTCGGCGTACGCGGGGGTGTCGTCGGTGACGTCGGCGAGGACGGTGGGCCGGTAGAAGCGCCCTTCGTGGGTGCCGCCGGCGGCGACCTTGGCCCCGGCGGAGACGCTGGCGGTGACGAGCCCGTGGACCTTGGCGAGCTGTCCGTCGTCGATGAGCGGCCCGAGGTGGACCTGTTCCCGGTGGGGGTCGCCGACGGCGAGGGAGTCGGCCTTGGCGGCGAGCCGCGCGACGTACTCCTCGTAGAGCGAGCGGTGGACGAGGTGGCGGCCGGTGGTCATGCAGATCTGGCCCTGGTGGAAGAAGGAGCCCCAGGCGGCGGTGGAGATGACGGTGTCGAGGTCGGCGTCGTCGAGGACGATCAGCGCGGAGTTCCCGCCGAGTTCGAGGTGGACCCGCTTGAGGTGGCGCCCGGCGAGTTCCCCGACGGCGCGTCCGGCGCCGGTGGACCCGGTGAACGACAGGACGGGCACCCGGGGGTCGGCGACGAGCGCGGCCCCTGTTTCGGCGCCGCCCGGCAGCACGTGCAGCAGCCCGTCCGGGAGCCCCGCCTCGGCGAACACCGCCGCGAGCGCGTGCCCCCCGCAGACGGCGGTGCGCGGATCGGGCTTCAGCACGACGGCGTTCCCGAGCGCGAGCGCGGGGGCGACGGACCGGATGGAGAGGATCAGCGGCGCGTTGAAGGGCGCGATGACGCCGACGACGCCGACGGGCACCCGGCGGGTGTAGGAGAGCCGGGGCTGTTCGCTGGGCAGGAGCTGTCCGGTGGGCCGGGAGGCGAGGGCGGCGGCCTCGTAGCACTCCTGGGCGGCGACGTGGAGTTCGAAGTCGGCCTTGCCGGGGATCGACCCGGCCTCGCGGACGAGCCAGTCGCGCAGTTCGGGGGCGTGCGCGGTGAACAGGTCCCCGGCCTTGCGCAGGACGGCGGCGCGGGCGAAGTGGGGTGCGGCGGCCCAGTCGCGCTGGGCGGCGTGGGCGGCCTCGGTGGCGGCGGCGACGTCCTCGGGTGCGGCGAGGGTGACACCGGCGAGCCGTTCGCCGGTGGCGGCCTCGACGACGGGGTGTCCGCCGCCCGGGTGGGTCAGCCAGGTCGAGGGATCGAGCAGCGGCATGTCGGCTCTCCGTTCGGCGGCTCTGCACGGCGGCCCGCGGCCGTGGAGAGCGCGGGCCCCAACTGGTTGAGCGCGCAACAGCTTAGTCACGTCGAACAGAATTGCGACGACCCTCGGCGCACATTCGCAGCGCCGAATTCACCGCACCGGATTCAGCTGGACTCCCGCGTCACCAGAGCGACTTGGATGGCGTCCGCGCACTCGGTCTCGGTCCCGGGCGCGTGCACCGCGCGATCGACGAGGTCGGCGAGGGCGGGCCCGTCGGGCAGCCGGATCGCGACGGAGGTGAGGCGGGGCCGGGACAGCCGCGCGATCAGGAGGTCGTCGGCGCCGACCAGCGAGACGTCCTCGGGGACGCGGACTCCCGCGTCCTGGAGGGCGCGCAGCAGCGGAAGGGCGTACTCGTCGTTGTAGGCGAACACCCCGTCGAGCCCGAAGTCCGGCCAGCGGGCGGCGAGTTCGACGGCGGACTCCTCGGTGTGGGCCATCCGCAACTCGGTGACCTCGGCGCCGGTCCCGGCCAACTCGGCGCGTACGCCGGCCAGTCGGGGCGTGGAGAACATGTCCATCCCGCGTTCGACGGGGACGACGACACCGATCCGGCGCCGGCCGCGTTCGTACAGGTGCCGGGCGGCGAGGCGGCCGACGTCGGAGTGGTCGAGGATCAACGTGTGGGCGCCCGGGACGTGTTCGGCGGCGAGGGCGACGACGGCCTTGGCCCCGGCGCGTTTCAGGACGGCGACGCCCTCCGCGCTGATGCCGTTGCCCGGCACCAGGACGGCGACCGGCCGCAGTTCGGCCCAGGCGCGCACGGCCTCCTGTCCGCTCAGGCCACTGGCGCCGTACTGGACGACGGTGTAGCCGAGGTGGCTGAGCGACTGCTGGAGGTCGTGCACGAACTGGCTGTAGAGGGGGCCCGCGGCGACGGTCGGGGAGGGCATCAGCACCATGCGGCTGTGTCCGGCGCGCAGGCTGCGGGCGGCGGCGTGCGGGACGTACCCCAGTTCGCGGGCGGCCTCGTGGACGCGGTGGCGGGTGGGTTCGCTGATCCGCACGGCACTGGTGTTGTTCAGGACGTAGGAGACGGTCGCCCGGGAGACTCCGGCGAGGCGGGCGACATCGGCGCTGGTGGGCACGGGCCGCGGCGCGGGCGGCACGGGCGTTCTGGGTATCTGCACCATGACGTACGGCATCTTGGCAGACGTGGCGGGCGCGGCGGACGGAGGGGGGCAAGGGGAATTCAGGACGACGTCTTTCCGACTGGTCCAGACCCCTTGTGACCAGGGTCGCGGGAGTACGACGAGACCTTCGTCACACAGCGTGCTCCCGGCCTCGGACGACACCCGCCTCAGGGGTCACAGGGGGTGCGCGTCACCCGGTCCACGAGGTCGCTCCACCCCGCTTCGAGGCGCTCCATGGGCTCGCCGCACTGGCGGACCATGTGGTTGACGAACGGCGGGCTCAGATAGCCCATGAGGGCGTGGGCCAGCAGGACGTGATCGGCGCCGGGGGCGCACTGGCGCAGCAGCATCACGACGTGGCTGTGCAGGAAGCGGCCCGCGCCGACGGCGAAGCGGCGGTCGGCCGCGGGTTCGGCGGCGAGCTGGAGGTCCATGTGGTCGACGGTGGTGCGCAGCAGGGCGTGCCCGAAGGCGTGCAGCCGCTCGATCGGCGGGGCACCGGGTCCCAGTGGCGGGGGACCTGACATGAACGCGGTCTGGAGCTTGCGCGCGGAGTGGTCGAGGAGTGCGGTGAGAAGGCCGGTGCGGTCGCCGAAGCGGCGGAAGACGGTGCCCTTGCCGACGTTCGCCTCGACGGCGACGGCCTCCATCGTGACACCGGCTGCGCCGTGTTCGGCGACGAGTCTGGCCGCGGCGTCGAGCAGGCGGGCGCGGTTGCGCGCGGCGTCCGCCCGCAGGCACGGCTCGTCGTCCGGCTGTTCGAGCTGGAGGAGTTCGGGGCCGGTGGAGGAGTCGTCCGAAGGGTTCACGAAGGGGGGCAGAAGGGCGGACATGAACTCAGCGTAAAGCACCGGGAAGGAAACTGGACCGCGGTCCGGTTATGGTGGTAGAACCTTAAACGGACCTCGGTCCGGATCTCCATACAGCATTGTTCCGCACTCCTGGGAGTACCCATGTCTGTCCGTATCCTGGCGCTCGTAGGCAGCCTCCGCGCCGGCTCGACCAACCGTCAGCTCGCCGAGGCCGCTGTCAAGGTCGCTCCCGAGGGCGCCGAGGTCGTGCTGTTCGAGGGCCTCGGCGACGTGCCGTTCTACAACGAGGACATCGACGTCGAGGGCAGCGTCCCGGCCGCCGCCGTGAAGCTGCGCGAGGCCGCCGGCTCCGCCGACGCCTTCCTGTTCTTCTCGCCCGAGTACAACGGCACGATCCCGGCCGTCCTGAAGAACGCCATCGACTGGCTGTCCCGCCCGTACGGCGCCGGCGCCTTCACCGGCAAGCCCGCCGCCGTGGTCGGCACCGCCTTCGGCCAGTTCGGCGGCGTCTGGGCACAGGACGAGGCCCGCAAGGCCGTCGGCATCGCCGGTGGCAAGGTCCTGGAGGACGCCAAGCTCTCCATCCCCGGCTCGCTGACCCGCTTCGCCGAGACCCACCCGTCGGACGACGCCGAGGTCGCGGCACAGCTGGCCGAGGTCATCAGCACCCTGCACGGCGCGACGGAGCCCGCCGCCGCCTGAGGCACGCAGCAGCCGTACCAGGGCCGGAGCCTTTCAGGACCCCCGGCCCGTAAGTGGGGCCGGAGCTTTCCGGAAGAAGCTCCGGCCCCTCTCGCGTGCCCGCGTTCAGTCCAGCTCCGCCAGCCTCGGCGCGACCTGCCCCACGAACCCCTCGATCCACCCAGCCGGGTTCCCGACCGTCGGTCCGAGGATCACCGTCTCGATGCCGAGCTTGCCGTACCCGGCGATGTCCGCGAGGAACGCCTCGACGTCGCCCTCGCCCGCCGCGCCGCCCATGTACGTGATCGTCTTGGTGATCGCGTCGTAGTCCCGGCCCTCCGTCTCGCAGTGCCCGCGCAGCACCTCCAGCTTGTGGCGCACAGACTCCGGGGACGAGGCGAAGAGGTTGCAGGCGTCGCCGTACCGGGCCACCAGCCGCAGCGTCTTCTTCTCGCCCTCGCCGCCGATGAGGATCTCGGGGTGCGGGGCGCTCACCGGCGCCGGAACGCACAGGGTCTCGGCGAGCCGGTAGTGCCGTCCCTCGAAGGGGCCGTTGTTCTCCGGGTCCCACATCTGGAGGGTGATCCGCAGCGTCTCCTCCAGCCGCTCGAAGCGCTCGGCGACCGCCGGGTACGGCACGCCGAGGCCCGCGTGCTCGCGGTCGTACCAGGCCGCGCCGATCCCGAGCCAGGCCCGGCCGCCGGAGAGGACGTCGAGGGTGGTGACGATCTTCGCGAGCAGGCCGGGGTGGCGGTAGGTGACGCCGGTGACGAGCGCCCCGAGCTTGACCGTGGAGGTGTTCGCCGCGAGGAAGCCGAGCGTCATGTACGCCTCCAGCATCGGGTCCTCGGCGCCGCCGTTGAACTCCATCTGGAAGTAGTGGTCCATCACCGACAGACGGCTGACTCCGGCCGCTTCCGCCGCGGCCCCGGCCGCGGCGAGTTCGGCGCCGAGCGCGCCCCCGCCCTCGGGATGGTCGAAACGATTGATGTGCACACCGACGTGCATGGCCCGTCTCCGCTCACCGGACGATCACTGACACGTCCGACGCTATGACTTCGAGCGCTCTCGAAGTCAAGAGAGAAGTGAGGGCAGCAAAAAGGCAAGGAGCCGAACGGCTTTCCTTGCCATGCTCAAGTTATAACGCATGGGGGGCCTTGCGGCAAGGCCCCCTCCGTCCCGCACAATCACCGACCTGACCTGTTCCACCTGCGTAAATGGGGGCTGTGGGAATGCGTGTGCTGTTGATGTCGTACGGATCGCGCGGAGACGTCGAGCCGCTCGCCGCTCTCGCCGCGCGGCTGCGCGCGCGGGGCGCCGGGGTCCGGGTGTGCGTACCGCCGGACGAGGAGTTCGCGCGGCTGCTCGAAACCGTCGGCGCGGAGGTCGTGCCGTTCGGGATGTCGGTGCGGGCCCTGGTGTCGGGCCCGGGGCGGCCGGACCCCTTCGCGACGGCGAAGGCGCTGGTCGCCGAGCACTTCGAGACGGTCGGCGCGGCGGCCGAGGGCTGTGACGTGCTGCTCGCGACGGGGCTGCTGCCCGCCGGGGCGCGGTCGGTGGCCGGCCTGCTCGGGATCCCGTACGTGTTCGCGCTGTTCCAGCCGACCTCGATCCCGTCCCCGGACTACCCGCCGCTGCCGCGTCCGGGCAAGCCGTTCCCGCCGGACGAGAAGGACAACATGGTCCTGTGGGGCCTGGACGGCGAGAAGGTCGACGCCCTGTACGGCGAGGCCCTGAACACCCACCGCGCCAAGCGCGGCCTGCCGCCCCTGACGAACGTCCGCGACCACGTCTTCACCGACCGCCCCTGGCTCGCCGCCGACGAGACGCTCGCCCCGACGGACCGCGACGTCGTCCACACCGGCGCGTGGATCCTGCCCGACAGCCGCCCGCTGCCGGCGGACGTGACGGCGTTCCTGGAGGCCGGGGAGCCGCCCGTGTACGTCGGTTTCGGCAGCATGGCCCTGCGGGACGCGTCCGCCGAGGTCGCCCGCGCGGCCGTCGACGCGGTACGTTCCCAGGGCCGCCGGGTGCTGCTCGCGCGCGGCTGGGCCGAGCTGGCGCCGGTCGACGACCAGCCGGACTGCCACGTCGTCGGCGAGATCAACCACCAGGCCCTGTTCCGCCGGGTCGCCGCCGTCGTCCACCACGGGGGCGCCGGTACGACCACGACGGCCACGCTCGCCGGGGTGCCGCAGGTCGTCGTCCCGCAGATCGTGGACCAGCCCTACTGGGGGTCCCGGGTCGCGGCGCTGGGGATCGGGGCCGCGCACGACGGTCCCGTACCGACGTACGCGTCGCTGTCCGCGGCGCTCGCGACGGCGCTCGCGCCAAAGACGGCCGTACGGGCGAAGGCCGTCGCCCCGACGGTGCGGGCGGACGGGGCGGACGTGGCTGCGAAACTGCTGATCGATGTGGCGGGCTGAGCCACGGAACGTACGGAGCTTTTGATGAACCCCCTCACCAGCAGCGCCTTCGCCCTGCCGGAGCGGTTGGCCGCGAAGGCCGACCCGGCGCTGATCGCCGAGGACGAGCGGCATTTCGCGGCCGTCGCCGAGAGCCTGAAGGCGTCGATCGCGGAGACCTCGCGGCTGCTCGACGCCGAGCTGAAGGCGCCCGGCGGGAGCGGGCAGGCCGCCATGGACCGGGACATCGAGGTGCACCGGCTCGGCGGGCGGCTGCGCACGCTGCGCCGGTTCGGGCTCGACCTGTGCCTCGGGCGGATGGTCACCGACGAGGGGATCGTGTACGTCGGGCGGCTCGGGCTGACCGGCGGGGACGGGCGGCGGCTGCTGATCGACTGGCGCTCCCCCGCCGCCGAGCCGTTCTTCGCGGCGACCCACGCGAACCCGATGGGCCTGGTCTCGCGGCGCCGCTACCGCTGGCACGGCGGGCGGGTCGGCGACTACTGGGACGAGGTGTTCACCAGCGACGGCCTCGAACAGGGCGTCGCGCTCGACGACCAGTCCGCGTTCGTCGCGAGCCTCGGCACCAACCGCTCCGAGCGGATGCGGGACGTCCTCGCGACGATCCAGGCCGACCAGGACGCGATCATCCGCGCCGGTTCGCGCGGCGCGCTCGTCGTGGACG
This sequence comes from Streptomyces saintjeani, assembly GCF_055409605.1. Classification (NCBI taxonomy): domain Bacteria; kingdom Bacillati; phylum Actinomycetota; class Actinomycetes; order Kitasatosporales; family Streptomycetaceae; genus Streptomyces; species Streptomyces saintjeani. The sequence continues at coordinate 992,504 of NZ_CP189624.1, forward strand.
GCGGCCCCGGCACCGGCAAGACCGTCGTCGCCCTGCACCGCACGGCGCACCTGCTGTACGCCGACCCGCGGCTCGGGCACCGGCGCGGCGGCGTCCTGTTCGTCGGCCCGCACCGGCCGTACCTGGACTACGTCTCCGACGTGCTGCCGAGCCTCGGCGAGGAGGGCGTGCAGACCTGCATCGTGCGCGACCTGGTCGCCGAGGGCGCCGCCGCGAAGCCCGAGGGCGACCCGGAGGTGGCCCGTCTCAAGGAGTCGGCGCGGCTGGTGAAGGCCGTCGAGCGGGCGGTGCGGTTCTACGAGGAACCGCCCGCCGAGGGCATGACCCTCGCCCTCGACCGCGTCCTGCTGCCGCTGACCGCCGCCGACTGGGCGGAGGCGTTCGACGCGCCCGAGCCCGGCACCCCGCACAACGAGGGCCGCGAGGAGGTCTGGGCGAAGCTCGTCGAGATCCTCTGGGACAAGTACGAGGGCGACCTCACACCCCAGCTGTTCCAGCGGCTGCTGCGCCAGATCGAGCCGCTGACCTCGGAGCTGTCCCGGGCGTGGCCGCTGATCGAGGCGGCCGACCTGGTCGGCGACCTGTGGACGGTCCCGGCGTACCTGCGGCTGGCCGCGCCCTGGCTCACCCCCGACGACGTACGGCGCCTCCAGCGCGCGGACGCGCACGCGTGGACCGTGTCCGACCTGCCGTACCTCGACGCCGCCCGGCAGCGGCTCGGCGACCCGGGAGCCTCCCGGCGCAGGCGGCGTCAGGAGGCCGAGGCCGCCGCCGAGCGGGAGTACCGGGCGCAGGTCACCGAGAACCTCCAGCGCGGCGACGACGACTGGGAGGGGATGCTGATGTCCATGCTCACCGGCCAGGACCTCCAGAACTCCCTGGCCACCCCGCAGGCGCCGGTCGTCGAACCCGACCTGCTCGCAGGTCCCTTCGCGCACATCGTCGTCGACGAGGCGCAGGAACTCACCGACGCCGAGTGGCAGATGCTGCTCCTGCGGTGCCCGTCCCGGAGCTTCACCATCGTCGGGGACCGGGCGCAGACGCGGCGCGGGTTCACCGAGTCGTGGCAGGAGCGTCTTGAGCGGGTCGGGTTCGACCGGATCGCGCTGGCCTCCCTCAGCGTCAACTACCGGACGCCGGAGGAGATCATGGCGGAGGCCGAGCCCGTGATCCGCGCGGTGCTGCCGGACGCGAACGTGCCGACGTCCGTACGGAGTTCGGGGGTGCCGGTCGCGTACGGCCCGGTGTCCGAGCTGGAGTCGGTGGTCGGCGGGTGGCTCGCCGCGTACGACGAGGGGACGGCCTGCGTCATCGGGGCGCCCTCGTACGCCGGGGACGGCGGGCGGGTGCGGTCGCTGTCGCCGGAACTGGTGAAGGGGCTGGAGTTCGACCTGGTCGTGCTGGTGGATCCGGAGCGGTTCGGGGCTGTGGATCACTACGTCGCGATGACGCGGGCGACCCGGCAGCTCGTCGTCCTCACTGGTTCCTCGTCGCTCGCAGGCTCGTGAACGTCGTCACCGCGAGGACCAGCACGATGAACCCGAGGGAGAACGGGATGCTGATCTCGGGGACGTGGACGCCGGACTCGTGCAGCGCGTGCAGGAACAGCTTCACGCCGATGAAGCCGAGGATGATCGACAGGCCGTAGCTGAGGTGCACCAGCTTCTTCAGCAGGCCGCCGATCAGGAAGTACAGCTGGCGCAGGCCCATCAGCGCGAACGCGTTGGCGGTGAACACGATGTACGGGTCGTCGGTCAGGCCGTAGATCGCGGGGATGGAGTCGAGGGCGAACAGGATGTCCGTCGAGCCGATGGCGAGCATCACGACCAGCATCGGGGTCATGACCTTCTTGCCGTTCTGCTCGATCCACAGCTTGGTGCCGTGGTAGCGGTCGGCGACGCCGAAGCGCTCCTCGACCATCCTGAGCATCTTGCTCTCCTCGTACTCCTCCTCCCCGTGCCCGCCCTTGCGGGCGTCCTGCACGAGTTTCCACGCGGTCCAGATCAGGAAGGCGCCGAAGATGTAGAAGACCCACGAGAACGCGGAGATGATCGCCGCGCCGGCCGCGATGAAGCCGGCGCGCAGGACCAGCGCGACCAGGACGCCGACCATCAGGACGCGCTGCTGGTACTGCGGCGGCACCGCGAACTTGGACATGATCAGGACGAAGACGAAGAGGTTGTCGACGCTGAGGGACTTCTCGGTGATGTACCCGGCGAAGAACTCGCCCGCCGACTGGCCGCCGCCGTAGATCCAGACGCCGACGCCGAACAGGATCGCGAGCACCACCCAGACGACCGTCCAGGTCCCGGCCTCCTTGAGGGAGACCTCGTGCGGCTTTCTGCCGATGAAGAAGTCGACGGCGACCAGGACGCACAGGGCGGCCACGGTCACCAGCCAGACGGTCAGGGTGACGTTCACGGGTTCGGTACTCCTGTTTGCCTGTGGGGGGCTGTGGGGCTTGTGGGGATTCGCCATGATCCTTCAACGGCCGGATTCTTTCCACTCCTGTTTGGTGAACAAGGGGTCACGGGAAGCGATAGGGCCAGCTCATACGGGCTCCACCCGCCGGTCGGCGGGCAGGATCCGCCGGACGGCGGTGAGTCGACAGGCCCTCGGTGGCCGGAACATGGCCTCAGCCCACCCACTTCAGGAGTAGCCATGACGACGATGTCACCGCCGCCCTTCGACCCCGAGCTGTCCGCCGCGCTGGAGGTGATCAAGGACGTCATCGGGCCCAGCATCACCATCGAGGACGTCCGGGCGCTGCGGCGGGGGGAACTGCCCACGGTCCTGGTCCCGGCCGACCTCACCCTAGGCGGCGCGTTCACCGTCGAGGACCGGGTGGTGCCCGGGCCCGAGGGCGCCCCGTCGATCTCCCTCCTGATCTGTACGCCGACGACTCCCCCGCCGGCCCGGCCCCGCGCGGTGATCTACCACACCCACGGCGGCGGCATGGTCCTCGGCGACAACCGCACGGGGGTGGACGGGGTCCTGGAGTGGGCGCGCGAGCTGGACCTCGTCGTGGTCTCGGTGGAGTACCGCCTGGCCCCCGAGCATCCCCACCCGGCGCCGATCGAGGACGTCTACGCCGGGCTGCTGTGGACGGTGTCCCACGCGGAGGACCTGTACGTGGACCCCGAACGCGTGGTGATCGCGGGCGCGAGCGCGGGCGGCGGGCTCACGGCGGCGCTGGCCCTCCTCCTGCGCGACCGCGAGGGGCCGCGCCCTCTCGGCCAGCTCCTGCTGTGCCCGATGCTGGACGACCGCAACGACACGCCGTCGGCGTACCAGATGGAGGGCCGGGGAGTCTGGGACCGCACGTCGAACGACACCGGCTGGACGGCGTTGCTGGGCCCCGACCGAGGCACTGCGGACGTCTCCCCGTACGCCGCCCCGGCCCGCGCCACCGACCTCTCCGGGCTGCCCCCGGCCTTCATCGACGTCGGTTCCGCCGAGACCTTCCGCGACGAGGACGTCACGTACGCGACGCGTATCTGGCAGGCGGGGGGTGCGGCGGAACTCCATGTCTGGCCGGGGGGTTTCCACGGTTTCGACGGGATGGCGCCACAGGCCGCGCTGTCGCAGGCGGCGAAGGGGGCGCAGGTGGGGTGGTTGCGGAGGCTGCTGGCGGAATAGGGGCGGCGTCACCGGGACGTACGGGCTCTGCCGGTCGCCGGAGGGGTGGCGCATCATGGGCGTATGAAAGAGCTGGCCGGGCGGTTGAGTGCGGTGGATCCGGTGGCGGGGGCCGCTGTGGGGGTGATCGCGTACTTCGACCGGTTGACGGAGGCTCGGGCGGGGGTGGAGGCGTTGGTGCGGGGGGCCGCTGTGCTGGCGGGCGTGCCGGTGCGGTTGGTGGACGAGGAGCGGCGGGTCCGGGTACGGGTGGAAGCGAACGGAGTCCGCCAGGACGCCGACACACCACCCGACCCGGCTTGGCCCAGCACCCCGCTCACACCGGGCGGCCGTCCGGCACTGTGGCTGGAGCGCGGGGGCGGTCAGCCTGACGCCGGCAATGCCGCGCCTGGCGATGGTACGAACGGCCTGCCAGGCGTCAGCACGAGCGGCTTGCCCGGCGCCGGCGCAAGCAGCCTGCGCGACGTCGGCGCGAACGGCTCGCCCGGCGCCGACAACGCCCCACCCGACGCTGGCACGAACAGCCTCTCCGACGTCGGCACAAGCAGCCTGCCGGACGTCGGCGTAAACGGCTCGCCCGGCGTCGGCAACGCCCCGCCCGGCGCTGGCACAAGCAGCCTGCCCGGCGCCGGCGCGGACGGCTCGCCCCGTGCTGACACGGCCAGTTCGCCCCGCGTCGGCGCGAACGGCTCGCTCGGTAACCCCGTCGCCGCTCCGCCCAGCGTCGTCGACGCCGTCATTCTGGAGCGCGCGGCAGGTGCCGTGAGTCGGGTTCTGGACCGTACCCGTGGTCGCGCCCCCTCCGACGATCCCGCTCTCGTGGAGACCCTCCTCGACGCCGACGCTCCCGAGCAGGCCCGCCTGCACGCGGGCCGCGGGCTGGGGCTGGCCCCGGGCGTACGGGCCCGTGTGGTCGCCCCGCTGGACGGCGCGCCGTACGTGGTCCGGGTGCCGGTGGGCCAGGAGAGCCGCCCCGCGCTCACCTCCCGGGGTGGTGAAGGTGCCGCGCCGGTCCGAGCCGCTGAGAGCGCCGCAGGCATCCGCGCCGGGGTCGGACCCGCCCTCCCCCTTCTCTCCCTCCCCGATTCCTGGGCCGCCGCCCGTACCGCCCTGCGGTTCACCGCCGAGGACACCGCCGCGGACCCTGGCCCGCGGGTCGTGTACGCCGACGACCTCGGCGGCGTCGCGCTGCTCGCGGAGACGGTCGTGCCGGGTGGTGAACCGCCGCCGGACGTCAGGGCGTTGGAGCGTGCGGCGGTCGAGGCGCCGTGGATGCTGGCGACGTTGCACGCGGTCGCGTTCACGCAGAGCCTGCGGGCCGCGGCGACCGGACTGACCGTCCACCACTCGACGTTGCAGGACAGACTGGCGCACGCGGAACAGTCCCTGGGCTGGCCGGTCCGCACCCCGCAGGGCCGCTTCAGACTCCAACTGGCGCTGACGATGCGGAGACTGGCGAGGCCGTGACCCGTACCCGTCCGCCCCGTCGGACCGATCGGCTGAACGCCGGTTCCTGGCCGACAGGCAGAACTCACAGGGCCCCTACAGCCGCCCGCTAGACTCGGCGCCCCTCCTCCACCGGATCAAGGGGTCTCCGTGTCCGACCGCCGTCCCCCCGCCCCCCGCCGGTCCCTGGACCACCTCGCGCACGGCGCGCTCGCGCTCGTCGTCGTCGCGGGGCTGGTCCGGGCCGCCGCGTACGGGGGCCCGCTGTGCCGCGACATCGTGGTGCTCAGCACGCTGCTGGCGCTGGTGTACGGGGGTGGACTGGCGGCCGGCGGCCGATGGGGCACGGCGGCGCGGCACACCTGGGTGGCCGCGCTGGTCGCCCTGTGGACGGCGCTCGTGCTGCGCGCCCCGGTGACGCTGACCGACGCGTACGTGTGGGCGGCGATCCCACTGGCCTGCGCGGCGCTGCGGGCGCTGGACCGGCGGGCGGCGAGCCTAGCCGTGGGCGTGATCACTGTCTCGCTCGTCGGCCAACTGGTGCGCGACAGCGGTGATTTCACGCCGGAGATGCTGGTGCCGGTGGCGGCGGTGTGGGGGACGGTCGCGCTGTACGGCACGTTGCAGCGGGAGGCGGACCGACGGCGGCTGCTGGTCGAGGAGTTGCGTGCCACGCGCGAGGAGCTGGCCGGGCAGCAGCGCCGGGCCGGGGTGTTGACCGAGCGGGAGCGCATCGCGCGGGACCTGCACGACACGCTGGCGCAGGAACTCGCGGGCGGCGTCATGCTGTTGCAGGCGGCCGAGCGGGACTGGGAGGAGCGTCCGGACGTCGCGCTGACACGTGTCCGGGCGGCGGCGGACGGCCTGCACGCCAACCTCGCGGAGACCCGCCGCATCATCAGCGACCTCACGCCGTCGGCGGTCGCGGAGGCCGGACTCGCGGGCGCGCTGCGGCTGTTGTGCGAGCGCGCGGAGACGGAGGGCGCGGCGGCGCGGGTCCGGTTCCGGACAACGGGCGCCGCGTGCCCGGCACTTGACCAGCAGGGCGCGGCGACGCTGTTCCGGGTCGCGCAGGGCACGCTGGCGAACATCCGTGAGCACGCCCGCGCGGTGAACGTCCACGTCACGCTCCACCAGCGGCCGGACGGCGCGGAGTTGGAGATCCACGACGACGGGCGGGGGTTCGCGCAGCTCCCCGACCGCCCCGGCCCGTCCCGGGGTTTCGGTCTGCCGGCCGCCCGTGCGCGGCTGCGGGAGTGCGGGGGTTCCCTGGACGTGCACAGCGCGCCGGGGCACGGGACGCGGGTGTGCGCGTCGATCCCCGTTCCGGCCGGGAAGGTTCTCGACGAGGTGTCCGGGTGACCGTGCTGCGTCTGCTGCTCGCCGACGACCACACCGTCGTCCGGGCGGGTCTGCGTGCCCTGCTGGAGGGGGAGGCCGATCTCGTCGTCGCCGGGGAGGCGGAGAGCGGCGAGGAAGCGGTGCGGCTGGCGGCCGAGTTGGCGCCGGACGTGGCGCTGATGGACCTGCGGTTCGCGGGGGCCGCCGGGATCGACGGGGTGGAGGCCGTACGCCGGTTGCGGGCGGCGGCTCCCGGGGTGGCCGTGGTGATGCTGACGAGCTACTCCGGACGCGCCGACGTCGTACGGGCGTTGGAGGCGGGGGCCCGGGGGTACGTCCTCAAGGCCGGGCCGCCGCAGGAGCTGTTCCGGGCGGTGCGCGGCGCTGCCGCCGGGGCGCTGGGGCTCGCGCCGGAGCTGGTGGGGGCGCTCGTCGGGGAAGAGCCGGACAGGGAGCGGGAGTTGACGGCGCGTGAGATCGGCGTCGTACGGCTGCTGGCGGAGGGGCGCGGGAACCGGGGGATCGCGGAGGCGCTGTTCCTGAGCGAGGCGACGGTGAAGACGCATCTGGTGCGGATCTACCGGAAGCTGGGGGTCGACAACCGGGCGTCGGCGGTGTCGGAGGCGGTACGGCGGGGTGTGCTGGACCTGTCGTGAAGGCCGGCACACCCCGTCCGTGGATCAGACGCGGGCCTCTTCCGGTTCCTGAGCCGGGTCCGTCTTCTCCGTGCCGTCCGCGACAGGCTTCGGCGCCGGGATGGCCGCCGCGATGCCGGCCGAGACGAGGGCGAGGGCGCCGCCGACCAGCAGGGCCGTACGGAAGCCGGTCTCGGAGGCGAAGGTGAAGCCGCCCAGCGTCGTCGTCATCTGGGAGAGGATCACGCCGATGACGGCCGAGCCGATCGAGGTGCCGAGGGCGCGCATCAGGGTGTTGAAGCCGTTCGCGGCGGCCGTCTCCGACGCCGGGACGCTGCTCATGATGAGCGCGGGCATCGCGCCGTAGGCGAGGCCGACGCCGCTGCTGGTGATGATCGTGACGACCATCAGGCCCGCCGCCGAGCCCATCAGCGCGAGCGAGGCGCCGTACCCGGCCGCGAGGACGAGCGCGCCGCAGACCAGCGTGAACTTGGGGCCGCGCGCGTTCGTGAGCTTTCCGCCGAGCGGCGAGACCAGCATCATCATGACGCCGCCGGGCGCCATCCACAGACCGGCCGCCAGCATCGACTGGCCGAGGCCGTACCCGGTCTCCTTCGGGAACTGGAGGAGCTGCGGCAGGACCAGCATCGACGCGTACATGCCGAAGCCGATGAAGACGGACGCGGCGTTGGTGAGCAGGACGCGGGGGCGGGCCGTCGTCCGGAGGTCGACCAGCGGGTCCTTCGTACGGATCTCCCACCAGCCCCACGCGCCCAGCGCGACGACCGCCGCGGCGAACAGGCCGAGTACCGAGCCGGAGCCCCAGCCCCAGTCGCCGCCCTTCGAGACCGCGAGCAGCAGCGCGACGAGGCCGACGCCGAGACCGATCGCGCCGGGCGCGTCGAAGCGCTGGCCCTTCGCGCCCGCCGGGACGTCCGGGATCAGGAACCAGATCAGTACGGCCACGGCCGCCGCCAGCGTCGCCGAGCCCCAGAACAGGACGCGCCAGCTCGCGTACTCCGCGACCGCCGCGGCGATCGGCAGACCGATCGCGCCGCCGATCCCCATCGACGCGCTGACCAGGGCTATCGAGCCGCTCAGCTTCTCCGTCGGGACGACGTCCCGCAGCAGGGCGATGCCGAGGGGGACCACGCCCATGCCCATGCCCTGGAGGCCCCGGCCGACGATCATCGTGACCACGTCGGAGGCCAGCGCGCACACGACCGAGCCGACGACCAGCGGGATCGAGCAGGCCAGCAGCATCGGGCGTTTGCCGACGAGGTCGCCCAGGCGGCCGACCACCGGGACGCACACCGCCGAGACCAGCAGGGTGACCGTGATCACCCACGCCGCGTTCGACGACGTCGTGTCCAGGATCTTCGGCAGCTCCGCGATCAGCGGGGTGACCAGCGTCTGCATGATCGCCGCGGTCGTGCCGGCGAAGGCCAGCGTGGCGATCACGGCGCCCGAGCGGGCCGTGGGCTGGGCCGTGGGCTGGGGGGCGTCCATTCAGGACTCCGCTTTCTCTCAGGGGGTGAAGGGTGCCAGAGGGTGAAGGATGTGCATCGTACATGCCATATGTATCAAGCATGTGATCTGTCGTTCGCCGTGTGCCAGGATTGATCCATGGAGACGCCCACTCATCAGGTCGAGTACGAGCAGATGCTGCTCAGCCGCCACTCGTTCATGAGCAAGCGGGGTGGTCGGCGGACCGACGGGGTGATGGAACGCAGCGCGTACATCATGCTGAGCCGGATCCGGATGCAGGGGCCCATGTCGATCGGGGAGTTGAGTGAGGCGTTCGCCTTGGACGCGTCGACGTTGAACCGGCAGACCGCTGCGGCGTCCCGTGCGGGGCTGTTGGAGCGGATCCCCGACCCGGCCGGGGGGATGGCCCGGAAGTTCCGGCTCACGGAGGAGGGTGAGCGGCTGCTGGATCAGGAACGCACGGGGATCGTCGAGGTGTTGGACCGGGTGATGGGGGATTGGCCGGATGAGGACATTGCCGCGTTCGCGGGGTATTTGAGGCGGTTCAACAACGGGATCGAGGCGATCGGGGGACGACCGTGGCCGAGGGAGGGGCAGTAGTTCGGCTGCGGGTGCGCTGTGGCTGGTCGCGCAGTTCCCCGCGCCCCTGAAGGATCGGCGGCAAAGCCGCCGCCTTCAGGGGCGACGTGCGTGGGCTCGCAATAGTTACAGCCCGGCCCTCGGGAAAAGACCGGCGCTCGCGCCGTCTTTTCAGGGGCGCGGGGAACTGCGCGACCAGCCACGACGCTCCCGCGGTCGGCCTCCTAGATCGCCGCCGCTGCCGCCTTCCCCGCCTGGCGGCCCGAGAACAGGCAGCCTCCCAGGAACGTCCCCTCCAGCGAGCGGTAGCCGTGGACACCGCCTCCGCCGAAGCCCGCCACCTCACCCGCCGCGTACAGGCCGGGAATCGGGGACCCGGCCGCGTTCAGCACCCGGCCCGAGAGATCCGTCTGGAGGCCGCCCAGCGTCTTGCGCGTCAGGATGTTCAAGTGGACCGCGATCAACGGACCCGCCGACGGGTCCAGGATCTTGTGCGCCGACGCCGTACGACTCAGGCTGTCCCCCGGGTAGGTGAGCGCGTTGCGGATGCCCATCACCTGGACGTCCTTCGTGTACGGGTTGTCGATCTCCCGGTCGCGCGCCTCGATCTGGCGTTTCAGGTCCGGCAGGTCGATCAGGTTCTCGCCGGTCAACTTGTTCATCCCCGCGACCAGTTCGGGCAGCGTCGACGCGACCACGAAGTCCGCGCCCTTCTCCTTGAACCTCTCGATCGGCTCGGGGGACTGCCAGATACGGGAGAGGAGTTTCCAGACGTCCTTGTTCGTGAGGTCGGGATTCTGCTCCGAACCCGAGAGCGCGAACTCCTTCGCCAGGATCTTCTGCGTCGTCACGAACCAGGAGTAGTCGTACCCGGAGTCGGTGATGGACTTGAGGGTGTGGAGGGTGTCGTACCCGGGAAGGTCGGGCGTGTCGAAACGCCGCCCCTTCGCGTCGAACCACATCGAGGACGGCCCGGGAAGGATACGGATACCGTGGCCGGGCCAGATGGGCGCGTAGTTGCGGAGCCCCTCCGTGTAGTGCCACATGCGGTCGGGATTGACGATGCGGCCCCCGGCCTTCTGGGTGATCCCGAGCATGCGGCCGTCGACGTGCGCGGGCACCCCCGTGATCATCGACTTCGGTGGATTCCCCATCCGCGCGGGCCAGTTGGCCCGTACGAGGTCATGGTTCGCGCCGATCCCACCGGACGTGACGACGACAACGGGCGCACGCAGCTCGAAGTCCCCGACGACGGTACGCGAACTGGCCGTCCCCCGGGCCGCGTTGGAGGGCTCCAGGAGAGCACCCCGCACACCGGTGACCGTACCGTTCGTGACGACGAGTTCATCGACCCGGTGCCGGAACCTGAACGTGACCTTCCCGGCGGAGACCCCCGCGCGGACCTTCTTCTCGAAGGGTTCGACGACGGCGGGCCCGGTACCCCACGTGACGTGGAAGCGCGGTACGGAGTTCCCGTGCCCGGTCGCGAGACCGCCCCCGCGCTCGGCCCACCCGACGATCGGGAACCACTGGACGCCGAGCCCGGCGAGCCAGGACCGCTTCTCGCCGGACGCGAAGTCCACGTACGCCTCGGCCCACTTGTACGCCCAGTGGTCCTGCCCGGCGGGGTCGGTGATCCCCCGGTCGAAACCGGCCGTACCGAGCCAGTCCTGCCACGCGAGGTCGCGGCTGTCCTTGATGCCCATCAGCCGCTGCTCGGCGGAGTCGACGAGGAACAGCCCGCCGAACGACCAGAACGCCTGCCCGCCGAGGCTCGCCTCGGGCTCCTGGTCGAGCAGCAGCACCTTCCGCCCGGCGGCGACGAGTTCGGACGTGGCGACGAGACCGGCGAGACCGTGCCCGACGACGATCGCGTCCGCGTCCTGCGCCTCGGCGGCGAACGACGGCGCGGCGAGGGACTGCGCGAGGGCGGCACCGGCGACGACACCGCCGGCCACGGTCATCACGCGACGGCGGGAGGGGTGCTCCACAGGCTCCATGTGCTTCCTTCCGGGTACGGCTCGCGGCGAAGCGAGACGCGCGGGGACGGGGAGGGGTGCTGCGGGGTACGGCAGGTGCGGCTGGGGTGCCGCAGTGAGGGTGTCGCGGCCCGACCCACCCCTGTTACCTTCAGTAGCCCACAGGAAATCAAGTCGTCACCCTGATCCGGTAGTGGCCGGGCGGCAACAGGAACTCCCCTTTGTTGTGGCCCGGACACAGCGTCCGGACGAGCGAAGGGGGCCCATGAGCGTCCGCCACGGACCCGAACCGGTCGCCGGGATCCTGCGCGGCATGGCCGACGACACGGACGTGTGCCGTGAACTCGTCACGGCGGCCCGCAGGCGCTCCCCCGAACTGGCGCGCCTCACCGAGGAGGAGACCCGCTCGCACGCGACGGCGATGCTGCGGGCGGCGGGGGCGTGGTTCGCGGCGCTGGAACACCCGGACCCGCTCACGGCATCCGGCGCCCCCAACTCCCCCGGCTCACCCGACTCTTTCGGCTCCTCCGATCCCTTCAGCCCACCCGGCCCCCTCGGCTCTTTCGACTTCCCCGACTCCCTCGATGAACAGGACTTCACCGCCGCCCTGTTGCTCGGCGCCGACCGTGCCGCCCAGGGTGTCCCGATGACCGTCGTCCTGCGCGGCGTCCAGGCGGCCCTCACCCGTGCGGCCGAGATCACCGTCGACCGCTGCCGCTCGGCCGGTGTCCCGGACCGGGCCCAACTCCACGTCGTCCTGCGCCTGAAGGAGTACGGCGACGCGGTGGAACGCCAGGTCATCAACGGCTACCGCGCGGCCGAACGCGAGACCCCGCGCGGAACCGGCGCCGCCCGGAACCGCCTCCTGCGCCAGGTGCTGCTGGGCGGCGCGCTCCCCCCGCTCTCCGAACTGACCCGTGCCGGTATCCGACCCGGCGCCGACGGCCTCTACCACTGCCTGGCCGCGGACCACACCACCCTCCCCGCTGTCCCCGCGGCAACGGCCTTCCTGGACGGCCGGCTTGCCGCCCTCTCTCCCCTCCCCCCGACCCCGGACCAGCTCGAACCCGGCGCCTTGGTCGTCGTATCCCCGGCCGCTCCGCTGGCAGACCTCCCCGAGCTGTACCGCCTGTGCGTCAGGGCGGTTGACCTGCTCCGTCACCAGAGCCGCCCCGGCCTCCACGAACTCACCGACCTGGCGGCGGAGTTGGCCCTCTCCGAACAGCCCCTGCTGGGCGCCTATGTGACGGCCCGTCTCCTGGCCGCCCTCGACCCCACCGACGACTTCCACCGCCAACTCGCGCTGACCGCGCTGACGTTCCTGGACCTGGGCCGCCGCCTCGACCAGACCGCCGCCGCACTCTTCACCCATCCCAACACCATCCGCTACCGCCTGGCCCGCCTCCAGCAGATCACGGGAAGCTCCCTGGGCAGCGGACCGGGCGGCCACACGGAAACGCTGCACTGGTGGTGGGCGTTGACGACATGGCTGGGCGGGGAACGAGCGGTGGACGCGTCGTACGAGGACGCCGGTTAGCCCAGCGGCGCTCCCACTCCCACAGGGGGCTCCGCCGGTGATCGACGGCGAGATCCTCACCGAGCGGTCCGACGCGTTCGATCGCTTCGGGGATGCGGGGATCGCCGTACACAGGTCCATGGTGTGTGTTCCCCCTACGATCGGGGTCCGACGACAGGACAGGAGACGTGAGGGGTGAACGGGATGTCGGCGGAGCCGGTCCGTACCGCGCGGCTGGAGCTGCTGCCGCTGCGGGTCGAGTACGCCGAGGAGATGGCGGAGGTGCTGGCCGACCCGGCGTTGCACGCGTTCATCGGCGGGGCGCCGCAGACGGTGGACGAACTGCGGGCGCGGTACGGACGCTTGGTCACAGGGTCTCCCGAGCCGGACGTCTCCTGGCTGAACTGGGTGGTCCGGCTCCGGGAGAAGGGGTGTCTGGTCGGCACGGTTCAGGCAACGGTCACGAACTCCGCCGAAGGACTCCTCGCCGAGGTCGCGTGGGTCGTGGGGACGCCGTGGCAGGGACGGGGGATCGCGGGTGAGGCGGCTCGGGGGCTGGTGGGGTGGCTCGGCGGGATGTCGGTGCGTACGGTCGTCGCGCATGTCCACCCCGAGCACGCCGCGTCCGCTGCCGTGGCGGCGGGGGCGGGGCTCGTGGCCACCGGGGAGTGGCACGAGGGCGAGATGCGGTGGCGGAGGAGGATGACGGCCGAGGGGGATGCGTGAGCTGGAGTCCGTCGGTCTATCGGTTCGCCGAGGGCGGGGACGACCGGCCCGACGTTCCGGGAGGCGCTCACCCGGCGCCTGGGGAAAACCCGAAGCGCCGGTCGTTCCCCGGGAGTTACGTTGCTCCGATGACCTCCCTCACCACCGACCGCCTCCACCTCCGCCTCTTCACCCCGGACGATCTCGACGACCTGTACGCGTACCAAGGGCTGCCCGAGGTCGCGCGTTATCTGTACCGGCCGCCGCTCGGCCGGGAGCAGTGCGCCGAGAGTCTGGCCCGCCGCGCCAAGGGGTCGTCCTGGAGCGAGGACGGCGACAGTCTGGTCCTGGCGGTGTGCCGGCGAGGCGAACCCGGGGTCGTGGGGGAGATCGTTCTCAAGCTGGCGAGCGCGAACGCCCGGCAGACCGAGATCGGCTGGGTCTTCAACCCCGCGCACAGCGGCCGGGGTTACGCCACGGAGGCGGCCCGCGCGGGAACCGTCCTGGCCTTCGGCGAGCTGCGCACCCACCGCCTCTACGCCCGCATCGACACCCTGAACACCGGTTCCGTACGCATCGCCGAGCGTCTCGGCATGCGCCGCGAGGCCCACTTGATCGAGAACGACCTCAACGGGGAGAGCTGGGGCAGCGAGTACGTGTACGCGATGCTGGCGCGGGAGTGGGAGAGCGAGCAGGGGTGAGAACCCGCGCCCCCTCCCCCGCGTGATAACTTCCCAGGGCCAGTCGAACCCACGTGCGTCCACGTGAACGCACGAGGTCAGGGAATCCGGTGGAACTCCGGAGCTGACGCGCAGCGGTGAGGGTGACGGGCGGGACAGCAAGGCCACTGGACGGTTCGTCCGGGAAGGCGTCCCGGCTGGACGATCCCGAGTCCGAAGACCTGCTGGCGGCCTCCGGCCGGAGACGCGGTCGGGGGTGCGACCGTACGACCGGGCTTCGCGTACGAGCCCTCGACGCCGAAGGAAGCTCTGTGCGACTCGCACGTCCTGCCGTACTGGCCCTTGCATCCGCTGTCCTCGTCGCGGGGTGCGGAACGTCCTCCTCCGACGAGAAGGCGTCCGCGACCGACGCCGTCACCCTCACCAACTGCGGCCGGAAGGTCACCGTCGACAGCCCGCCCAAGCGCGCGGTCTCCCTCAACCAGGGCACCACGGAGATCATGCTCTCCCTGGGCCTCGCGGACCGCATGGCCGGCACGGCGACCTGGACGGACCCGGTGTCCAAGGGCCTGGAGAAGGAGAACGCGAAGGTCGAGCGCCTCGCGGACAACGCCCCTTCGCTGGAGACGGTCCTGGACGCGGAACCGGACTTCGTGGCGGCCTCGTTCGCGTCGACGCTCGGCAAGGGTGGCGTGGCCCCGAGGGACCAGTTCGAGAAGCTGGGCGTGCCGACGTACCTGTCCCCCTCGGACTGTGTCGGCAAGGACAACGACGGGGACGGCGACGGTGCCCGCACGCAGCCGCTGTCGATCGACACGATCTACGGCGAAGTCCTGGACCTGGCAAGGATCTTCGGCGTCGAGGAGCGCGGCGAGAAGCTGGTCGCGGACCTCAAGGCACGCGTACAGAAGGCGACTTCGGGGCTGAAGGCCCAAGACGTCACCCTGCTCTACTGGTTCGCGAACTCCCAGTCCCCCTACCTCGCGGGCTGTTGCGGAGCCCCCGGCGTCATCACCCGCGCGCTGGGCGCGAAGAACGTCTTCGACGACACCAAGGACGAATGGCCGCAGGTGAGTTGGGAGACGGTGGCGGACCGCGACCCGGCGGTCCTGGTGATCGGCGACCTCACCCGCAAGCAGCAGACGGCGGAGACGGCCGCGAAGAAGATCGAGTTCCTGGAGTCGAACCCGGCGACGAAGAACATGACGGCGGTGAAGGAGAAGCGCTACGTCCTGCTGTCGGGCCAGGCCATGAACCCCACGATCCGTACGGTCGAGGGCATCGAGAAGGTCGCGGCGGCGCTGCGGACGTACGGCCTCGGCAAGTGACCCGGGGTCTCCTGCTGGGTGCGGGCGGCCTCGCGCTGCTGGCCGCGTCGGTCGCGCTGGCGATCACGATCGGCCCGGCGGACATCGCGGTCGCGGACGTGTGGGCGTCGGTCGCGTCCCATCTGGGCTGGGGCCACACGGAGTTGAGCCCCCTGCGGGACGGCATCGTGTGGAACCTGCGCCTCCCGCGCACGCTCCTGGCGGCGGTGTGCGGCGCCGGGCTCGCGGTGTGCGGCGCGGTGATGCAGTCGCTGCTGCGCAATCCGCTCGCGGACCCCTTCGTCCTCGGCGTCTCCTCGGGCGCGTCGACGGGCGCGGTCGTCATCGTCGTCCTCGGCGCGGGCGGCGGCCTGATCTCGGTGTCGGGCGGCGCGTTCATCGGCGCGGTGCTGTCGTTCGGCCTGGTCCTGCTGCTGAGCCACACGCTGGGCGGTACGACGGACCGGGTGGTCCTCGCGGGGGTCGCGGCGATGCAGCTCTTCTCGGCGCTGACGTCGTTCATCGTGATGACGGCGGCGGACGCGGAGACCACGAGGGGCATCCTGTTCTGGCTGCTGGGCTCGCTGAGCGGCGCGGACTGGACGGACGTCGCCGTCGGTACGGCGATCCTCGCGGCGGCGCTGCTGGTCTGCGTCGGCCGGGCCCGCACGCTGGACGCGTTCGCGTTCGGCCAGGACGCGGCGATGTCGCTGGGCGTCTCGGTGGCCCGTACCCGCCTGATCCTGCTCTGTACGACGGCCCTGCTGACGGCGGCCCTGGTCAGCTCGGCGGGTGCGATCGGCTTCGTCGGCCTGGTCCTCCCGCACGCGACCCGCGCGCTCACCGGCCCCGGCCACACCCGCCTCCTCCCGGCGACGGCGCTGGCGGGCGCGGTGTTCCTGGTCTGGGTGGACACGCTGGCCCGCACGGTGCTGGCCCCGCAGGAGGTCCCGGTGGGGGTCGTGACGTCCCTGATCGGGGTCCCGGCGTTCGTGGCGGTGCTGTACCGGACGAAGGGCGCGCGATGACCGGCCTGCACGCGGACCGTGTCTCCCGCAGGGCGGGCGGCACCCTCATCCTCGACGGCGTCACCCTCACCCCCCGCCCCGGCCGGGTCACCGGCCTCCTCGGCCCGAACGGCTCCGGCAAGTCCACGCTCCTGCGCATCCTCGCGGGCGTCCTCACCCCCGACACCGGCGCGGTCACCCTGGACGGCCGCGCCCTCGCCGAGGTGGGCCGCCGGCAGCTCGCCCGCCGGGTCGCCATCGTCGAGCAACAGGCGGACACCCAGGTCGCGTTGACGGTCGTGGACGTCGTACGTCTCGGCCGGATCCCGCACCGCCGCGCGTGGACCCCGGCCGCGCCGGGCGACGAGGACGCGGTCCGTACGGCGCTGGAGCGCACCGGCCTCACCGACAAGGCGGACCGCCCGTGGCACTCCCTGTCGGGAGGCGAGCGCCAGCGGGTGCACATCGCCCGCGCGCTCGCGCAGGACCCCCGCGAACTCCTTCTCGACGAACCCACCAACCACCTGGACATCCAGCACCAGTTGGCCCTGATGGCCCTGATCACGGAGCTGAAGGTCACCACGATCGTCGCCCTGCACGACCTCAACCTCGCGGCGATGTACTGCGACCGCCTCGCCGTCCTCAAACAGGGCCACGTCGTCGCGACCGGCACTCCCCGCGAGGTCCTGACGGAGTCGCTCGTGGCGGACGTGTACGGGGTGCGCGCGGCGGTCACCGACGAGGCGCCGGACGGACGGCCGCACATCCGGTTCCTCGGGCCGGTGTGAACGGGGCTGTGTGAGCGGGGCTGCGTGAACGGGGCCGTGTGAGCGGGGCGCACGTGCCGCGACCTTCGTGAAGTCCGGCGTGCGCGCCCTCGTCGCTCCCCTGTGCCGCCGCGCGCTCTGCCACCGCCGGTCGGCGCTGTGCTGAGGTCTCAGAGACACAGTCGGCCGAGTTGGGAGTCGCCGTGGTGAGCGATCGGATGGTGGTCCACGCCTTCGCCGGGCAGGGGGATTTCACACTGGCGCCGCTGCTCAGAGCGCTGGACGCGCAGGACGTCGTGGAGGAGGCGCTGGAGGAGGTCGCCGCCGAAGGCGACCCGGTGGCCGGGGAGTTCGGGGTGGCGCCGGTCGTCTCCCGGCTGCTGAGCGGGGAGTTGAGGAGTTCGCGGGAGCTGGCGGACGGCCCGGTGGGGACGCCGCAGTACGCGCTGTTCGCGTGCTCGGTCGCCGTGCACAGGGCGCTGTGCCGTTCGGGTCTCGCCCCGGACCGGGTGGTCGGGATGAGCTTCGGCGACATCGCGGCCTGCGTCGCGGCGGGCATCCTGGACGTCGCGGACGGCACGCGCGTCGCCTGCCTGGTGGCCCGCGCGCTGACCGGCCACCCCGGCGGCATGCTCCTGGTCGAACCCCCGGTGACGGACGGCGACCTGGAGGCCGAGGCGCACCGGCTCCTGGCCGCCCTGGACCTCCCCGGCCTGACGCTGGCCTGCGTCAACGACGACCGCCGCGTCATCCTCACCGGCTCCTCGGACGCGGTCGGCCTCGCCGAGCAGCTCCTCCTCGGCCTCGCCCTGCCGGCCGTCCGGCTCCGGCTGCCGTTCCTGTGCCACCACCCCGAACTGGAGGACGACGCCCGGCAGTTCGTCGACGCCATCCGGGACGTCCGGGTCGAGGTGGCTCAACTTCCCGTCTACTCGTCCCTGTTGGGCAGGGCGTACCGCCCGGACGACGACGTGCGCGAGGTCCTGTCGTACGGCCTGACGCGGCCCGCCCGGCTGCCGGGGGTGCTGCGGCAGTCGGTGGACGGCGGTCCGGCGATGCTGCTGGAGGCCGGTACGGGGAGCGCGCTCACCCGCAGCGCGCGGGAGTTGTTCGCGCAGGAGGACGTGGCGACGGTGGACGGGTTCGCGTGGGTCACGGGGGTGCCGCATGGCCGGTGAACATGACGTGGCGTCAGCCCTGTTGCGGCGCGCGGCGGTTCTGGGCGACGCCGGGCGACTCCTGGGCGACATCGACCGGTTGGCCGAGGTCCAGGCCGAGGCGGCGGTCCGGCAGCCCGCGCTGTACATGGCGTTGGTCAACCACTACGTCCTGTGCCTCAACGCGGTCGTCAGCTTCGGCATGGACGACGCCTGTCTCAAGCCGTACCGGGCGGCGCTGGAGGGGGGCGTGGCCAAGGGCGTGTTCCTGGTGACGGAGGTGGGGCGCGCGGGCAGTCACCTCGGGGCGCGGACGACCGCCGAATTCGACGTCATGACACGGGAGTTCGTGCTCGACACCCCGGACGCGGACGCCCTCAAGTTCTCCAGCGTGACGCCCGACGGGCCGCCGACGTACGGCGCGGTCATCGCGCGGGCTGTCGTCGAGGGGGTGGACCGGGGGACGTTCGCGTTCCTCGTCGACCTCACCGACGGCGAGCGGGCGGCGCCGGGCGTGGAGATCTCGGGGCCGCTGACGGCGAGCGCGCTGCCGCTGGCGTACGGGCTGATCCGGTTCCGGAACTGCCGGGTGCCGTACGGGCGTTGGCTGTCGGACGGGGCGTGGATCGACCCGGACGGACGGTTCACCGATCCCGTGGGCTCACCCGGCGCGCGGCTGCGGCGGACCCTGTCCGTGGGGCAGGCGCTGTGGGCGACGGTTCCCTCCGCGATGGCCGCGATGTCCCGGCGGGCGGCGGTCACCGCGCTCCGGTTCGCGGAGCGCCGTACGACGCCGTCGGGGGCGGCGCTGCTGGACCATCTCACGCATCAGCGGGCCCTGTTGGGGGCGTTGTCGGGGGCGTACGCGCTGTCGTGCGCGGCGGACGCGGCGCTGAAGGCGTGGCGGCGGAAGGCGTCGGGCTCCGCCGCGCCCAAGGCCGCGCTCTCGCCGTGGGTCGCCGTGGACGCGTCGCTCGCGCTGCTGAAGGCCGGGGCGACGGAGGAGGCCGTACGGGTCGTCGAGGTGTGCCGGCGGCACTGCGGACTCGCCGGGTTTCTCGACGTCAACCTGTTGGAGGGGTATCTCGGGGCCGCGCAGGCGTTCACCGTGGCGGGCGGGGACAACGCGCTGATCTTCGTGGACACGGGGCGGGCGGGGCTCGGCGTGAGCGGCGAAGAGCCGGTGATCCCGGGCGGGTTGACCGACCCGGGCTGGTGGCCGGGCGTGGCCCGCGCGCAGGAACTGCGGCTCGCGGCGGACGCCGTACCCGGCGACCTCCCGCGCCTCAGGGACCTCGGCGAGGCGGCGGCGGCTTCGCTGCTGGCGCGTGCGCTCACCGGTCACCCCCTCGCCGTCCTGTACGGCCTCCTCCAGGCCGACCGCGCGGCGGGCCGCCTCGTCGCGACCGGCGTTCTCGGCCCGGACGACGTACGCGCGCTCCCGCAGGCGATCGACCGGCTGTGCGAGGAGCTGATGCCGCAACTACCCGCCCTGATCGACGAGTTCGACAGCCAGGATGCCGCTCCCCCGCTCGGCGCCCCCGACTACGCCAGCGCCCTCTGGGATCACTTCGCGAACTCGTTGGCCCGAGGCTCCCGTACCACCACGTCGCACGGGAACTCCACCCTGAGCAGCACCTCCTTCAGCCGCCGCGTCACCTGATCGCGGATCGTCTGGCTGGCCTCCCGCGCGGTGACGTGCAGCCGGTACCGCTGCCGGCCGATCCCGCCACGGCCGGTGTCGGTCTGCACGATCTCGGTCCGCACATGCAGCACCCCCGGCAGCGCGCCCACCAACTCCCGTACCCAGCGCAGGGATACGCGGTCCCCGTTGATGACGACGAAGTCGGCGATGCGTCCGCAGAAGAACAGGTGTCCGCTCTCGTCGACGCGGAAGACGTCCCCCGTGGCGACCGTGTCGGCCGCGACCAGCCCCCGCCGTCCGGCGGTCCCGTGGCCCACGCGCCGGACCATCGCGCTCGGCGTCGTGACCAGGAGTTCGCCTCTGACGCCCTCGCCGCGCACGGCGACCTCGACGCCGGGCAGGGGGAGGCCGACGGAGGTGTAGCGCTCGGGGGGTGCGCGGTGCGCGGCGAGGGTGGAGACGCGCGGGCCCGCCTCGGTGAGGCCGTACGTGAGGTACAGCTCGCCGCCCCGGTGCCGGGCCAGGAGTTCCTTGACGTGGGTGGCCTCCAGGGAGTCGCCGCCGACGGTCAGCACCCGTAAGGGGGAGGGGAGTTCGTAGGTGTCGTCGAGGAACGAGCGGACCAGGGACGGGGACAGCGAGGACACGGTCACGCCGTGCCGGCGCAGGCCCTCGCGGTAGGCGCCGGGCGCGAACGGGGGGCCGCTGAGCACGAGCCGCGCGCCGGTCGCGATCCCGGCGAGGGCCTGCGCGACCAGCGCGAAGGAGTAGTGCAGCGGCAGGTTGAGCCAGACGGTGTCGGTGCCGCGCAGCCCGATCGCGTCCGCGTGCCGGCGCGCGTTGTCGAACAGTGCGGCGACCCGGTGCAGACAGCCGCCGGCCGTCCCGGAGGTCGCGGAGGTCATGACGATCGCCTGGCCGGGTTCGTAGGCGTGCGGGTGGGCGGTGGCTATGCGGCGTACGACGAGGTCGGGGGTGGTCGTCGCGAGCGCGGCGGCGCCGAGCGCGTCGGCGATGATGCGGCGCCGGTGCTCGGGGCAGGCGCGGGGCAGCAGGACGGGCACGAGGCCCGCGTAGTGGGCGGCGAGGAACGCGGTGAGCTGGGTGTGCGGGTCGGGGACGGCGATGAGGACCGGGCTGCCGGGCGGGAGCGCGGCGGCCACGAACGCCTCCCGCACGTCCGTGAGCCGCCGCCGGCGCACCGGCTGCCCGGCGTCGGTGTCGACCCGGTCGCTGAGATAGTCGGCCACCTGGTCCTCGGGCGGGACGAGCATGAGGGTGCTCAACGTCAACTGCCTTTCGTGGTCGGCATGGTGAGACGCAGCAGTCGTACGCGGGTGACGCGTCCGCCGGGAACGCCTGGGACCGCCCGACGGGCAGGAGAGAGGTGGGGGAAGGAGAGATCGTCCCCAAGTCAAACCACCTGCTCGCCGCATGTAAAGGACGCGTGGTCGGCATTGCGGCGCGCGCGGACGCCCCTGCGACCCCGGCCCGCCGGGGGCGCCCCGGTGGGTGCGCCCCCGGCTCGCGGGCCGGGTGAAGTGAGCCGTACTGCTTCGCGTGTGCCTCGCACGCCGTCGGGGTGCTGTGCGAGAACGAGGGGGCGGCGCCGGACGGGTCGCCCCACCGGCTCCCCGGCACCGTTCGCAAGGCCCCTGTGTTCGCAAGGCCCCTGTTCGAGAACTCCCGTTCGGAAAGCTCCCTCTTCGGAAGGCTGAATGATGAACGCCTCCATAGGCATCATCGGCACCGGCTCCTACCTCCCCGCCCGGCGCCGTACGAACGCCGAGGTCGCCGAGCTGGCCGGAGTCTCGGCGGAGTGGATCGCCGGCAGAACGGGCGTGCTCGCCCGGCACGCCGCCGCCCCGGACGAGGCCGCGTCGGACCTGGGCGCGGCGGCCCTCAAGTCGGCCCTCGCGGCGGCCGACCTGGAGGCCGGGCAGCTCGATGTGATCGTCGTCGCGACCTCCACGCCGGACGAGCTGGGCCCCGCGACGGCCTGCCGGGTACAGGCCCTCACCGGCGCCCGGCACGCGGTCGCGCTGGACGTCACGGCGGCCTGTTCGGGCTGGCTGTTCGGAGCCCGGGTGGCCCGCGACTGGCTCACCGGCGACAGCTCGGCCAGGTACGCGGCGGTCGTCGGCGTGGAGGCGTACTCCAAGTTCGTCGACCCCACCGACCGCGCCACCGCCTCCCTGTTCGGGGACGGCGCGGCGGCGACGCTCCTCGGTCCGGTCGCCGAGGGCCAGGGTTTCGGCGCGTTCACGCTCGGCTCGGACGGCCGGTACGCGGACCACGCGATGATCGCGGCAGGCGGCAGCCGGCTCCCCGCGCCCCTCGGAGCCCAGCACATCACCATGAACGGCAAGGGAGTTCGTGACTTCATCCTCGACGTGTTCCCCCGCATGCTCGCCCACGCGCTGGGCCAGGGCCGGGTCACCCTGGACGACGTCGCCCTCGTCGTCACCCACCAGCCGAACCCGGTCCTGCTCCAACAGGCGGCCCGCGACATGGGGGTGACGGATCGTCAACTCGTCGTCGTGGGGCACGAGGTGGGCAACATCGGCGCCGCGAACATCCCTTACGCGCTGGCGAAGGCGGCGTCCGAAGGGCGGCTGCACGCGGGCGACCTGGTCGTCATCATCGCGTTCGGCGGCGGGGTGACGTGGGGGACGACGCTGCTGCGCTGGACGGGAGCCTCGGCCGTACGGGTCGCGCCGACCGTCAGTCGGGTTGTCCGGTCCCCGCCTGCGGGGTCGGCGCGGGGTGGGCGCGGCTGAGGGCCTCGCCCTCCACGTCGAGGTGCGGGAGGAGGCGGTCGAGCCACTTCGGGAGCCAGGCGACCCTGTCGCCGAGGAGGGCGAGGACGCCGGGGACGAAGGCCATGCGGACCACGAACGCGTCGAAGAGGACGGCGACGGCGAGCCCGAAGCCGATCATCTTGATCATGGACTCGTCGGCGGTGACGAACCCGGCGAAGACCGAGATCATGATGAGCGCGGCGGCGGCCACGACCCGGGCGCTGTAGCGGAACCCGGTGGTGATGGACTCGCCGGCGCCCTGGCCGTGGACGTACGCCTCCCGGATGCGGGAGACGAGGAACACCTCGTAGTCCATCGCGAGGCCGAAGACGATGCCGACGAGGAAGATCGGCATCATGCTCATGATCGGGCCGGTCGACTCGACGCCGAGGAGCGAGGCGCCCCAGCCCCACTGGAAGACGGCGACGACGCAGCCGAGCGCGGCGAGCACCGAGAGCAGGAAGCCCAGCGCCGCCTTCAGCGGGATGAAGATCGACCGGAAGACCATCAGCAGCAGGAGGACCGCGAGCCCGACCACGACGACCAGGTACGGGATCAGGGCGCGCTGGACCTTCTGGGCGACGTCGATGTTGAGCGCGGTCGAGCCGGTGACCTCGAAGGTCGCGCCGGTCCCGGCGACCGCCCGCGAGCGGTGGTCGCGGATGGTGTGGACGAGGTCCTCGGTCTTCTTGTCGGTCGGCGACCAGGCGGAGACGGCGGAGAAGACGGCGGTGTCACCGGCCTTGTTGAAGCGGGGCGCGGTGACCGAGACGACGCCCTTCGTCGCCTTGACCCGGTTCTCGATCGTGGTGACGGCGGTCTTCGCGTCGCCCGCCTTCTCCGCGTCGACGACGATCGTCAGCGGGCCGTTGAAGCCGGGGCCGAAGCCCCTGGCGAGGTCGTCGTAGGCGCGGCGTTCGCTGGTCGCGGTCGACTTGACCTCGTCGCCGGGCATCCCGAGCTGGAGGCTCAGCACGGGGATCGCCAGCACGATCAGGCCGGCCATCGCGGTGAACCGGACCGGGAAGGGATGGCGCTGCACGAACTCCGCCCACCGGCTGCCCCGGTTGCCGAACACGCCCTGCACGCGCCGCCCGGTGAGCCGGTAGCGCCGCGAGAGCACGGCACGCGGCCAGAACCCGATCAGCGCCGGGGTCATCGTCAGGCAGACGAGGACGGCGAGGACGACCGCGCCCGCCGCGCACAGGCCCATCTTGGTGAGCATCGGGATGCCGACGACGGACAGGCCGGCCAGGGCGATGACGACGGTGAGGCCCGCGAAGACGACGGCGGAACCGGCGGTGCCGACGGCGAGTCCTGCCGCGTCCTGTTCGGTGTGGCCGTTGGCGCGTTCCTCCCGGTAGCGGGACAGGACGAACAGGGCGTAGTCGATGCCGCAGGCCAGGCCCAGCATCGTGGCGAGGGTGCTGCTCGTCGAGGTGAGGCCGAACGTGCCGGCCAGGAGGGTGATCGCGGTCATGCTGATCCCGACGCCGAGCACCGCCGTGAGCAGCGGGAGACCGGCGGCGGCCAGCGAGCCGAAGGTGACCAGGAGAACGACGGCTGCTACGACGATGCCGATGACCTCGCCGACGCCGCCCGGGCTCGGGGAGTCCGCGAGCGCCGTGCCGCCGGTCTCGACGGTCAGGCCCGCGTCCCGCGCGCCCTTCGCGGCGTTCCTGAGGGTGTTCTTCGCGGTGTCCGTGAGGTCGTCGGGGGCGACCGTGTAGGTGACCGTCGCGTACGCCGTCGAGCCGTCCTTGCTGACGGCTCCCACCTGGAAGGGGCCCACCGCCGAGGCGACCTGCTGTCCGGCCGCCGCCTGGGTGACGGCCTTGTCGATCGCCGCCCTGTTCTCTTCCGACGTGACCTTCTCGCCCTTGGGCGCCACGAAGACGACGCGTGCGGTCGCACCGTTCGCCTGGGCGCCGGGGAACCTCTTGTCCATCAGGTCGAAGGCACGCTGCGCCTCGATGCCGGGGGCGGAGAAGGCGGTGTTCGGGGCCTCGGGTGCCTGCGCGGACGCCGCGCCGAGGCCCACCAGCACCAGGATCCACAGCAGCGCCACGTACCAGCGCCGCCGGAATGCCAGTCTGCCCAGGCGGTAGAGCAACGAGGCCATGCGGAACGCTCCTCACGTGCGGCCCCCGGGCTCACAGTGTCGGGCAGCCCCCCGTGCCCCGCATGTCGTGATCCGGGGGCCGGTGTGCCGGTGCGCCGCACGTGGCAGGCAGGATGAGCGCATGAGCGTAGTCAAGATCAACGTACTGACGGTCCCGGCGGAACAGCGCGAGACCCTGGAGAAGCGCTTCGCGGGCCGCGCGCACGCGGTGGAGAACTCCGACGGCTTCGAGTGGTTCGAGCTCCTCCGCCCGCTGGAGGGTACGGAGGAGTACCTCGTCTACACCCGCTGGCGGGACGAGGAGTCCTTCCAGGCATGGATGGAGGGCCCGATGAAGCAGGCCCACCAGGGCGGGGCGGGCGGCGAACGCCCGAAGCCGGCGTCGTCGGCGTCGACGCTGTGGTCTTTCGAGGTGGTCCAGCAGGCGGGCCCGAAGGGCGAGTGAATCCAGGGACCGGGGGCGCTTTTCGGGCGCCTCCGGCTCAAGGGTGAGGGGCGCGCTGACTCGGCCGTCTCCGGCATGTGGTGTTACCGGCAACGGGGGCCGTACACAAGGGGGTTGGCACCCGGGTGGGTCGGCGGGACCGCCGGAGTGTCCGGGCCGCTCGCGGTCTCTAGCGTGGGGTCGCGTGACAACTTTCGCCGTACGAACCCGAGTTGCCCTCTGTTCCGCACTAGCCCTCGCCGCGCTCCCCCTCACCGCGTCGGCCGCCACCGACCCCTTGGCCCGCTTCCACGAGCAGCGGCTCGACTGGAAGAGCTGTGTGACGGGCCCGGACGACACCACCGGGAAGGAGTTGGCGCAGGCCGGGGCCAAGTGCGCAGATGTCACTGTGCCGTTGGACTACGCGGACCCCGGCGGCCGGACCGTCACCGTAGCGATATCCCGTATCCGGGGCACCGACACCGCCCACCGCATCGGCCCGTTACTGCTGAACGGCGGCGGCCCGGGCGGCTCCACGATCGGTGACGCGCCGTGGATCCACGGGGAGTTGAAGGGGATCGCGGGCCGGTACGACGTCGTCGGCGTCGACCCCCGTTTCGTCGGCCGCAGCACGCCGCTGGACTGCGAGTGGCCCACAGGCACGTCCCTTTGGAGCGCCCCGGCGAAGTTCGACGCCGGCTTCGCGCGCGACCTCGCCGCCCTGTGCCACAAGAACGCCGGGGACGTCCTCCCGTACGCGACGACCCGCAACACCGCCCGCGACATGGACGTGATCCGCGCGGCGCTGGGCGAGCGCAAGGTCTCGTACCTGGGCTACTCGTACGGCAGTTACCTGGGCGAGGTGTACGCGACGATGTTCCCGGCCCGCGTCGACCGCATGGTCCTGGACGGCGTCATCGACCCGGCCCGCTACTCCCCCCGCCTCCTGCGCGTGGCCGAGCCGGAGAACCGGGCCGCGCTGAGGGACTGGGCGCGGTGGACGGCGACCAGGCACGCGACGTACGGACTGGGCGCCACAACCGACGCCGTACTCAGGACAGTCGACCGCATCCAGGCAGCGGCGACCCGCGAGCCGCTGACCGTGGGCCCGTACGAAGTCGACGAACGCGTCGTCCCGATGCTCCTGCTCACCGGCCTCTCCCAGGACAACGACCAGGCGTACGGCGAACTCGCGCGATCCGTAAGGGACTTGGCCACGCAGGGCGGCCCGGCCGACCCGTCCCCCGCACTGCTGGAGACACTGAAGTTCATCCTGACCGGCGACGAGTCGTCGTACGGAAGCGTCCAGTCGGCGATCCTCTGCGGCGACGTCCCCACGGAACGCGACCCCGAGGCGTACCGGCGCGACATCGAGCGCGGCCGGCTGACGGACCCCCTCTTCGCCCCCATGACCCGCAACATCGGCCCCTGCGCCTTCTGGCCCGCCCCGCGCGAGACCCCGACGGCGGTCCGGGACGACTTCCCGGCGCTCCTGGTGAACGCGACCGGCGATCCGCGCACCACGTACGCGGGCGCGGTGGCCCAGCGCCGCAACTGGCCGTCGTCGCGGCTGATCACGCTGGCCGGCCCGGCGCAGCACGCGGTGTTCGGGGTGTACGGGAACGCCTGCGCGGACGACGGGGTGCGCGCGTATCTGGCGAGCGGACGGCTTCCGGCCGGGGACGTGACCTGCCACGCCTGACAACGAACAAGGGCCTCGCTTCTGTTGAGAAGCGAGGCCCTTTCCTGCCCTTTTCACATCCCCTTCACCCCTACTTGAAGGTACAAGCTACTTCGGCTGCTACTTTTCGCCGAGATCCATCCACTCCCCCGCTAGGACCCCCCATGTCGAGCACCCCCCTCTCCGGCGCGCGTGGGCGTCACCGCAAGCCCCGCGAGATGAACCCGGCGGTCCGCCGCGCACTCCTGGTCGCGGCGGTGGCCCCGGTCGCCGGCACGATCCTGGCCGGCCCCTCCGCGTTCGCCGCCGAGAAGGCCACCGCGACGAAGGCCGGCGCGACGGAGCTCGACCCCGCCGAGCAGAAGATCGCGGACAACCTGAACACCCGCGTCCAGGACGCCCGCCTCGGCACGACGTTCAGCGGCGTCGTCATCGACGCCAAGTCGGACAAACAGGTCTGGGGCCACGACGCGGAGACCGCCCTCATGCCCGCGTCCAACGCGAAGCTCGCGACCTCCACGGCCGCCCTCACCGTCCTCGGCCCCAGCCACCGCTTCACCACGAAGGTCGTGTACGGCGACGGCGCGCTCACCCTCGTCGGCGGCGGCGACCGCACGCTGACCTCGGCCGACCTCCAGGAGCTGGCGAAGACCGCGGCGGCCGGCGTCAAGGCGGCGGGCCTGGCCTCCGTCAAGGTCCACGTCGACGACAGCCTCTTCCCCGAGCCGTCCCTCGCGACCGGCTGGAACGACGGCTACTACCCGGACAACATCGCGCCCGTCCGCGCGCTGGTCGTCGACGGCCACGGCGTCATGGACACCTCGCTCGACGCCGGGCAGGTCTTCGCGAAGCTCCTCACCGAGCAGGGCGTCACCGTCGACGGCGACGTCGCGCACGCCACCGCCGCCCGCACGGACGTACCCGTCGCCCGCCACACCTCCGGCAAGCTGTCGGAGATCGTCAAGAAGATGCTGAAGACCAGCGACAACAACATCGCCGAGACGCTGCTGCGCATGACCGCGCTCGGCGCCGGGCGCCCCGCCACCTTCGAGGACGGTACGGCCGTCGTCCGCGACGTCCTCGGCTACCGGTACGGCGTCTCGCTGGAGAACTTCGAGATCCACGACGGCAGCGGGCTCTCCCGCGCCGACAGGATCCCGGCGCAGACCCTCGCGGACATCCTCGACCTCACGACGAACCCGCGTTACAGCCACACGCTGAAGTACATCAAGGACGGGCTGCCGGTCGCCGGTGAGGCCGGTGCCACGCTCGGTCCCGAGTGGGGGCGCTTCGACACGCCCGACTCGTCGTGTGCCGTGGGCAAGGTGATGGCCAAGACGGGGACGCTGACCGGGGCCATCGCGCTGAGCGGGTTCACGCAGGCGCAGGACGGGCGGTGGAAGGTGTTCTCGTTCGTCGAGAACAACTCGACCGCCGCGCCGGGGGCCATCAAGGACGCGATGGACGGGCTGGCGGCGACTGTCAACGGATGCTGGGCGTAAGGGAGTCGACCTTCTGAGGGAGTCGACTTTCCGAGGGGGGCCGCCGGCGCCGGGTGATCTTTCGGCTCGGCGTCGGGGTGGGTACGCTCCGACGCGGTGTTTTTCGTACGTCGGAACGGAGACCCCGCATGTCCAGTGTTCCCCGCCGCCGCGTCGCCGTCGTCGGACTCGGCTCCCGCGCCCGGCTGTTCGTGAACGCGCTCGCCGGGCCCTACGCGGACCGGTACGAACTCGCCGGGTTCTGCGACACCAACTCCCGCCGGATGGCCGTCCACAACGAGTGGCTCGGCGGCGGGACACCCGTACCGGCCTACCCCGCCGGGGAGTTCGGCGAGATGCTGCGCCGCGAGCGCGTCGACCTCGTCGTGGTGTGCAGTGTCGACCGGACCCACGACGAGTACATCGTGCGGGCGCTGGACGCCGGGTGCGACGTCGTCACCGAGAAGCCGATGACGACCGACGCGGACAAGGCCCGCCGCATCCTCGCGGCCCGCGAACGCACCGGGCGGGACGTCCGCGTCGCCTTCAACTACCGTTACAACCCGGCCCATTCGGCCGTACGGGAGCTGCTCGCGGACGGCGCGATCGGCGAGGTCGGGTCCGTGCACTTCGAGTGGCTGCTCGACCTGCGGCACGGCGCGGACTACTTCCGCCGCTGGCACCGCGAGAAGGCCGACTCGGGTGGACTGATGGTCCACAAGGCCACGCACCACTTCGACCTGGTGAACTGGTGGCTGGACAGCTCACCCGAACTCGTCTACGCACAGGGCACGTTGTTCTTCTACGGCTCCGAGGCGGGCCAACGCCGGGGGCTGGCGCGGGAGTACGACCGTGCGCACGGCCGACCTGCCGCCTCGGACGACCCCTTCGCCCTGCACCTCGCCGACGACCCCGACCTCACGTCCCTCTACCTGGACGCCGAGTCGGAGGACGGCTACCACCGCGACCAGAACGTCTTCGCGCCCGGCGTGACCATCGAGGACGACATGGCGGTCCTCGTCCGGTACGCCTCGGGCGCCTCCCTGACGTACCACCTCACCGCGTACGCCCCCTGGGAGGGGTACCGGATCGCCTTCAACGGCAGCGAGGGGCGGCTGGAGCTGCTCGTCGAGGAGACGACCTGGACCCCGCCCCGGGTGAGCGCCGCTTCGACCCACGGCGTCGAGGCGAACGCCGGCCGTACGGAACTGCTGCTGCGCCGGTCCTGGGAGCGGCCCCGGGAGATCGAGGTGGCGAGCGGGGAGGGCGGGCACGGGGGTGGGGACGTGCGGATGCTGGAGGATCTGTTCGGGACGCGGGCACCTGATCCGCTGGGGCGGGCGGCGGACGCGGTGGACGGGGCGCGGTCGCTGGTGACGGGGTTGGCGGCCAACCGGTCGTTCGAGACGGGGGCGGTGGTGCGGACGCGGGATGTGCTGGACCTCTGAGACACGCGGTCTCCTTCAGGGAGGGTTCTGCGCGCGGGGGAGGCGGCGATGTCACCCCCTGCCCGGCAGCCTCATCGCCAGCCCGTCCAGCACCACGTCCAACCCGTACCGGAACTTCGCCTCCCGCGCCTCCTCCGGCCCCTGCCCCTCCGGCGCCGGGTGCCCGTCCGCGAGGTGCGTGTACCCGGCCGCCGCCTCTTCCGCCGCCGGCATCAGGCGGGCCACGAACCCGGCCTCCGTGTCCCCGGACCGCGCGACCGTCCCGAGCCACGCGGCCTCCGTCGCGCTCATGCCGGTGACGTACGACAGGAGCGCGGAGATCGCGTTGCCGGGGTCGGGGAAGCCGGCCCGGACGAAGAGCGCGGCCAGGCTCTCGGTGCGGGACATGAGGTTGGGGCCCAGGTAGGCGAGGCCCGCCTGGCCGAGGACGGAGGCCAGCCACGGGTGGCGCAGGATCGTCGCCCGGAACGAGAACGCCGCGTCCGCCACCGCGCCCCGCCAGTCGTCGCCGTCCGCCGGGGGTACGGCGATCTCACCGAAGACCTCGTCGGCGGCCAGCTCCATCAGCTCGTCCTTGGTGGCGACGTGCCGGTACAACGAGGTCGCCCCCGCGTTCAGCCGCGCCCCCAGCTTCCGCATGCTGAGCGCCTCGACGCCCTCCGCGTCCAGCATCGCGACCGCCTCGCGCACGATCGCGGCCCGGCTGAGCGCGGGCTGATCCGGTTCGCGCCGGGGGCGGGCCCATACCGAGGGGATCGGGTTCCGCTTGGCCGTCATGACGCTCCTGTTCCTCGCCGGTGCGTGGGTCCTGGCCAGCATACCCCGCGGTGCGTACACCGTTCCCTCCGTGCGCACATCGTTCCCCGGGCACCCGGGGCGCTGCTCGCGGGGCGTACACCGCCGGACGGGAGCGGTGGGTCGGCGCGCGGACCCTCGTCGACGACTCCCGCGACCGTCCGGCGCGGTCGGTCGCACGGCTCGCCGCGCCCCCGGAAGGCGGCCCCTCATCCTCACACCATCGGCGGGTTCAGGCGGGCGAACCCCTCCTGGCGCTGGTACGGGAAGTGCGGGTACGGGGCGGTCCGGGCGCTCGCCCGGTCCAGGCGCGCCATCTGCTCGGGCGTCAGTTCCCAGCCCACCGCCCCCAGGTTCTCCCGGAGTTGACGTTCGTCCCTGGCGCCGATGATGACCGAGGACACCGTGGGGCGCCGGAGCAGCCAGTTGATGGCCACCTGGGGAATCGTCCGGCCGGTCTCCTGGGCCGTTTCGTCGAGCGCGTCCACCACCCGGTAGAGGTGCTCGTCCTCCACCGGGGGACCGTAGTCGGCCGTCCGGTGCAAGCGGCTCCGCTGCGGCAGGGGGCGGTCCCGGCGAACCTTTCCCGTGAGGCGGCCCCAGCCCAGCGGGCTCCAGACCACCGCGCCCAGCCCCTGATCCAGGCCCAGCGGCATCAGGTCCCACTCGTAGTCGCGGCCGATCAGCGAGTAGTACACCTGCTGGGCCACATACCGGGTCCGCCCGTGCCGGTCCGCCGCCCCCAGCGACTTCATCGTCTGCCAGCCGGAGAAGTTGGAGACGCCGAGGTAGCGGATCTTCCCCGCCCGCACGAGGTCGTCGAGCGCCGCCACGACCTCCTCCACCGGCGTCGCCGCGTCGAACGCGTGCAGCTGGAACAGGTCGATGTGGTCGGTGCCGAGTCTGCGCAGCGCACTCTCGCAGGCGGCGATGAGGCGGGCGCGGGAGGTGCCGGCGTCGGCGGGCCCCTCGCCGGTCGGCAGGCCCGCCTTGGTGGAGACGAGCACCCGGTCCCTGCGGCCCTTGATCGCCTCGCCGAGCGTTTCCTCGGAGGCTCCGTCCGAGTAGACGTCCGCCGTGTCGAACATCGTGATCCCCGCGTCGAGGCAGATGTCGACCAGCCGCCGCGCCTCCCGCACGTCCGTGCTGCCCCACTCGCCGAACAGCGGTCCCCGCCCGCCGAAGGTTCCGGCGCCGAAGCTCAGCGCGGGAACCTTGAGGCCGGACGCGCCCAGTTGCCTGTACTCCATGACCACTCTCCCTTAACGGGTCCTGCGTTCCCTTAAGATGTCCCCACCCTAACAAGCATTGACCGACTAACGGAACGGGAGTCCCGTTATGGAGACCGAGGGCGCCGATCCCGGAACCCTCCGGCCCGGTGGACGTACGGCCCGGGTCCGAGCCGCCGTCCTGCGAGCCGCCGGAGACGTCCTCGCCGAGGAGGGCTTCACCCACCTCGACCTCGCCGACGTCGCCCGCCGCGCCGAGGTCGGCAAGACCACCGTCTACCGGCGCTGGGGCACGGTCACCGGCCTGGTGGCCGACCTCCTCACCGACATGGCCGACCAGTCCCTCCCCCGCACCGACACCGGCTCCCTCCTCGGCGACCTCAGGGCCAACGCCCGGCTCGTCCAACGCACCCTCACCGATCCTCGCCAGGGCGCCCTCTTCAAGGCCGTCATCGCCGCGGCCACCTGCGACCCCCGAACCGCCGAGGCCCTCCACCGCTTCTACGCCGTCCGCGTCGAGGAGTGGGCCCCCTGCGTCCGCCAGGCCGTCACCCGAGGCGAACTCCCGGCCGGCACCGACCCTCACGAGGTGATCCGCGCCGTCTCCGCCCCCCTCTACTACCGTCTCCTCACCACCCCCTCGCCCCTCACGGAATCCGACGCGGACCACGCGGCGGAAGCGGCGGCGACGGCCGCACGGGCGGGGGTGTTCGTGCGGGACGGCAATCCCTTGAGCTGACCCTCCGCCTTGCACCTCCCTTGAGCGGGTCCGTCTTCGCCGGCTTGATGTGCGACGCCCTGACCGGCTTCGTGAGGTGGAAGAGGCCACGTCGTCCAGGCCGTCCACTGGTTCCAGCGTGGCCTCTGCCGGCCCTGCCGTCGTGGATCAATCTTCGCGGAAACCGGTCCGCCGCCGCCTCGGCCGTTCGGCCAGTACTCCCGCCGCAGAAACCGCCCCGTCACCCGAACGGGGTCGGCCGTTCGGCCGAGGCGGCGGAGCGGGGAGCCGGGCCAGAATGGGGGAAAGCCGCCGCCGAGGCCGAGGCCCAACAACCGCAGAACCACCCCGCCCCATCACTCGCCCCTCACCCCCCAACTCACCCACCACCCAGCCCCTCAACCCCTCCCCCCTCGGCCTCACCCACCACTCACCCCC
This sequence comes from Streptomyces saintjeani, assembly GCF_055409605.1. Taxonomy (NCBI): domain Bacteria; kingdom Bacillati; phylum Actinomycetota; class Actinomycetes; order Kitasatosporales; family Streptomycetaceae; genus Streptomyces; species Streptomyces saintjeani. The sequence goes on from NZ_CP189624.1 coordinate 1,025,532, forward strand.
TCAACCTCACCCACCTCAATCCCGCACCGCGACCACCTTCTCCGTACGAGCCGCGACCACCATCACCCCGAGCCCCACCACCACAATCCCCGCCCCCACAAAGAGAGGTGACCGATAGCCCAACCCGACCGAGATCGCCACACCCCCCAGCCAAGCCCCCAACGCGTTCCCCACATTGGAGGCCGACACATTCGCACTCGCGGCCAGCGCCGCCCCGCCCGCCTGATCCGTGACCCGGGTGATCATCCCCGGCACGCTCGCGAACCCGGTCACCCCCATCAGGAACACCAGCACCACCGAGGCCCTCTGACTCCCCGCCAACAGCCCGAACACCGCCAACGTCACCGCGAGTCCCGCCAGCGCCCACACCAACGCCCGGTCCCGATCCCGGTCGGCCGCGCGACCGCCCACCAGATTCCCGACGACCAGACCGACCCCGTACACCATGAGCAGCCAGGCGACGTCCGCCGAGGAGAAGCCGCCGACCTCGGTGAAGGTGTACGCGATATAGCTGAACGCGCCGAACATGCCGCCGTAGCTCAGCGCGGTGGCGGCCAGAGTGAGCCAGACCTGAGAGGAGCGGAACGCGAGGAACTGTTCACGCAGACCCTGTGAAGCGGGCGGCGACGCCGTGGCCGGGACCAGGGCGGCGATGCCGGCCAGCGCGAGGACGCCGATCACGGTGACCGCCCAGAACGCGGCCCGCCAGCCCCACCGTTCACCGACGAGCGCCCCGAACGGCACGCCGAGCACGTTGGCGACGGTGAGACCGGCGAACATCACCGCGACGGCCTGGGACTTCTTCTCCGGTACGACGAGGGCGGTGGCGACGAGCGAACCGATGCCGAAGAAGGAGCCGTGGCACAGGGCCGCGACGATGCGGCCCAGCATCATCACCCAGTAGTCGGAAGCGACAGCGGAGAGGAGATTGCCGATGACGAACAGGGCCACCAGGCCGACGAGGACCTGTTTGCGGGGGAGCCGGGCCGTCGCCGCGGTCAACGCGATCGCACCGACCGCGACGCTCAGCGCGTACCCGGAGATCAGCCGGCCGGCCGCGGCTTCGGACACCGCGAAGTCGGCCGCGACCTGTGGCAGCAGTCCCGCGATGAGGAACTCGGTGAGCCCGATGCCGAATCCGCCGAGGGCCAGCGCGACCAGTCCGATCGGCATCCGTGACTCTCCGCTCGCGCGCCGGGACATCGACACCGGGAGATCACTATGCCATCCCTCGGCCGGAGAGCTTCTCCAATTCCGTTGCCAGCGGCGCCGGTTGCTCCTCGACGGTCACGTGACGAGCTGCCGGTCGGCGTCGGCCGTCAGGTCCACGGCGAGCAGCGGCAGCGCGGACCGCAGCCGCCCCACCCGCCACGCGGCCCCCGTCCGCCGGACACCCGGCGCCTGGTCGACGAAGTCGAGCACGGGATGCGCGGACGGCACGGCGCCGAGCAGCCGCGGATCGGCGGCGGCCCGCCCCCGTGGGGTCGTGACGGCGGGCAGCCGCCGGGGCGCGGCGCCCGCGATGTCGAGCGCGAGGGTCAAGCCCGTGGGACATGGGTTCGGCCCAGAGGTCCTACTCCAGCGGCTGGAGGACGCCGGGCAGCGGCTCGGCGACCGGTCCGGGGCCCAGGAGCCGCGCGCCGGGGGCGGGCCGGGCGGCCGTCGCGGTGATCGGCCGTGTCTGGAACAGCCACAGCTTCCCGTCGCCGTCGAACCCGAACTCCATGTCCTGCGGCCCGCCGAAGACCCGCTCGGCCTTCTTCGCGAGCCGCACGAGCCGGGCCCGCTGCCGATGGGAGAGGATCCGCTCGCCGGGTGGTTCGGTACGGACGAGGCGGGCCCTGCGGGTCAGCCGGTAGCGCACGCCCTCTGCGCTGCCGTCGACGAGTTGGTCGGGTCCGCCGCGTACGGCGCTGACGAGGATGTGGTCGGTACGTCCCTCGACGGGGTCCGCGCCGGACATCACTCCGCCGACGGACGAGGTCAGCATGGGCTGCACGAGGACGGCCGTCCCGTCGTCCTCGGGTCCGCCCTCCGGTGGCCGCAGGCGCCGTGCTCCGCGCGCGGAGTCGAGGACGGCGCCGACGGCGGCCTTGAACTGCTCCCAGCCTCGGACGTCGGGCACGGACTCGACGCGGCCGGCCGGGGAGGAGTCCTCGGTGTCCTCGTGCGCGGAGGAGGACCGGACGACCAGGGGGATCCGGTCACCGCGGAGTTCGTGCCAGAGGGCTCGTACGGAGTACTCGCCGGCCGGTGCGTCGGGCGCGCGGTCGACCGGTACGAGGACGAACCCCGGCAGCGTGGGGAGGCCCGCGGCGGCGGCCCGTGCCAGGTCGGCGGCCTTCACGCCCGTGACGGCCGCGTGCCGCGCCTGCTCGGAGTCGAGCGGTACGACAGCCAGTTCCGTGCCTTCGAAACCCATGGGTGTCCCCTCCAGCGAATGCGAATGCGGATGCGGATGAGCGAATGCGGATGTACGAACATCGGCCTGCGCGCCGAGCCGGGTGACCGCCCGCGCAGCAACACGCGCAGCAGCCTGTGCAGCCGGCCCTCCCGATCGGCCCGCGCAGCAGCCCGCTCAGCCGGACCGGCGCAGTGGCGCGCTCCCGGTCAGTGCCCAGGCCGCACCGGGCAGCGCCACGGCGAGGAGGGCGACGAGGAGGTGGTCGTCGGCCGCGAGGACAGCTCCGGCGCCGACGACCGCCGCGCCGAGCAGCGCGCCGGCGCGCGTCAGGGAGTGTTTCGCCCCGCCCGCCAGGGCCAGCGCCATGAGGACGTACCAGCTCGCGGCGGTGCCGGGGAGGTCCAGGTAGTCCTGGACGAGGGAGGTCTCGTGGGCGGGTATGCCGTGCCGGGCGACGAGGACGGCGAGGCCGCCGGCGCCGGTCAGCAGGAGGGCGACGGCGCCGCGTGCGTAGCGGTTCTGGTCGTGGCGGGCCAGCCACAGGAGGGTCAGCGCGGTCGCGGGCCAGCGGACGAAACCGTCGGCGTCGGAGGCGAGGCGTACCGCGTCGTCGTGGAGCGCGAGGGCGGCGTACGTGGCGGCGGTGGCGAGGGCCATGCCGCCGGCGACGAGCCGCCAGTCGAGGTGGTGGCCGCGTATGGCCGGTGTGCTCACCGGACCGTTCCCTCGGCCATGGTGCCGGGACAGTCGTCCTTCACGGCAGCCTCCTGTTTCCACCGGCCGCACTGCTGTGTCCGGCCGTCCGGAGCTGTTGACACATCAACCGCCCTCCATCTCGCCCCCTTGAGATGTCAACAAGTCCCGGCGCGGAACATTCCCCGCCGGACAACACAGAACGCGGGGGCGTCCGCAGCACCGCCGCGGACACCCCCGCCCCCACGTCCCCTCACCCGCTCACGCGTCCTGCGGGAACTCCCCCGAGAACGCCCCGGCCATCCGCAGCCACGGCGCCGCCTCGGCCTCCCGGCCCTGCCGCTCCAGCGTGCGGCCCAGCATCAGGTGGGCGTAGTGCTCGACCGGGTCGCGCTCCACGATGATCCGCAACTGCTCCTCGGCGCGGCCGAGTTGCGCGGAGTGGTAGTAGGCGCGCGCCAGCAGCAGGCGGGGCGCGGTCTGCTCCGGGAACTCCTCGGCCACGCGGGCCAGGAGCTTCGCGGCGCCGGTGTAGTCCTTCGCCTCGAAGAGCAGCCCGGCCCGCTCCCACAGCTCGCCGGGGGTCTCCTCACGGACGGCGCCGGGGCCGTCGTCGAAGAGGTGCAGGGCACTGGCCCAGCGGTCGGGGGCGACGCCGGCGTTGAACTCGGCGGTCATGGTGGCTCCTTCTCAGATCTGCGTTCAGCGGGTCGCGAGCGGCGAACCGTGGGTCGGCGGCGCGTCCGGCACCCCAGCCGGGCGCCGCGCGGCGAACTCTTCGCGGAGTACGGGTACGACGAGTTCCCCGAGCATCTCGACCTGCTCCAGCGCGGTCTCCAGCGGAATGCCGCCGCCGTCCACGTTGAACAACTGGCGCTGGTAGTCCCCGGCGTACTCCCGGAAGGTGAGCGTCTTCTCGATCACCTGGTCCGGCGTACCGACGGTCAGCGGTGTCTGCGCCATGTAGTCCTCCAGCGGGAGCCCGCCGCCCATGACCGGCGAGTGGTCGAACACGGGCCGGAACTCCCGGATCGCGTCCTGGGAGTTGGCCCGCATGTAGACCTGCCCGCCGAGTCCGACGATCGCCTGTTCCGGCGTGCCGTGCCCGTAGTGGGCGTACCGCCGCCGGTACAGGTCGACCATCCGCTTGGTGTGGTCGGCAGGCCAGAAGATGTTGTTGTGGAAGAACCCGTCCCCGTAGTAGGCGGCCTGCTCGGCGATCTCAGGCGACCGGATGGAGCCGTGCCAGACGAACGGGGGTACGCCTTCCAGCGGGCGCGGGGTGGAGGTGAAGCCCTGGAGCGGCGTACGGAACCTGCCCTCCCAGTCGACGGTGTCCTCGCGCCACAGGCGGCGCAGCAGGGCGTAGTTCTCGATCGCGAGGTCGATGCCGTCGCGGATGTCCTTGCCGAACCAGGGGTAGACGGGTCCGGTGTTGCCGCGGCCCGTCATGAGGTCGACGCGGCCGTCCGCGAGGTGCTGGAGCATCGCGTAGTCCTCGGCGATCTTCACCGGGTCGTTGGTGGTGATCAGCGTGGTGGAGGTGGAGAGGATCAGCCGCTCGGTGCGCGCGGCGATGTAGCCGAGCAGGGTGGTCGGCGAGGACGGGACGAAGGGCCGGTTGTGGTGCTCGCCGGTCGCGAAGACGTCGAGTCCGACCTCCTCGGCCTTGAGCGCCAGGGCGGTCATCGCCTTGATCCGCTCGTGCTCGGTCGGGGTGCGTCCCGTGGCCGGGTCGGTGCTCACGTCGCCGACGGTGAAGATGCCGAACTGCATCGCCCTCGGCCTCCCATCTGGTTGATGTATCAACTCCGACGGGAAGAACGCGCTCCGGTCGCTCCCTATTCCGGCACCCCGGCAGCGTTCCTTTCCGGCACCTCGGCCGCGTCCTGTTCCGGCGCCCCGGCCGCGCACCCCGCCCGGGCCCTCGCGGCCCTACTCCGCCCCGCCCCCGAGCCGCTCCTTCAGCCACCCCCGCACCTCGGGCGTCACCGGATCGACGAGGTCGCCGAACCCGTCGTGCCGCTCCAGGTACCGCGCGACATAGGGGCAGATCGGCACGATCCGCTTCCCCGAGGCGCGCACGTCGCCGAGGGCGCCCAGCACGAGCCGCGCCGCCAGCCCCTGCCCGCCGTACTCCTCACCCACCTCGGTGTGGAAGAAGACGCGCTGCTCGCCCCGGTCGCGGTAGGCGGTGAGACCGGCGCGCCGGCCGTCCACCACGATCTCGTACAGCTCCTCGGCGTCGACGCGCCTGACCAGCGGGGACTCACTCATCTCGGGGACCTTTCACGGGGTTGCCGCGCGGACGGATGACCGCGCCCGGCAGGGCGGGGGCGGGGAGGCGGGCGCCGGGGTAGCCGGTCACGGCACCGAAGCGGTCGCCCTCGGCCTCCCACTCCTCGCGGGCGCGGACGATGTCCTCGTGGGTGCGGCCGACGAAGTTCCACCACATGACGATCTCCTCCTCGAAGGGAGTGCCGCCGAGGAGGACCGTGCGTGCCGGTTCGCCGGACTCGTTGGCCAGCGTCAGGGTTCCGGCGCCGCAGGGGACGTACCCGAGTTCCGCGTGCCGCAGGGTGGTCGCGGCGAGGCGGACGGTCCCGGTGTCGATCAGGACGCCGTGCTCGAAGGACGGATCGACGGCGAGGGTGACCTCGGCGTGCGGGGCGAGGACGAGTTCGGCGCCGAGGAGCGGGGTGAAGGTGCGCACCGGGGAGGCGCTGCCGGCGAGGGTGCCGAGGAAGACGCGGAGTTCGGCGCCGTCGAGGTGGACCGGGTCGGGGGCGTGGTGCTGGAAGTCCCGGGCGGCCGAGCGGTGTTCACCGGGCAGCGCGAGCCAGAGCTGGACGCCGTGCACGAGGGTGGTCGCCGGGGTGGTGACCTCCGAGTGGCAGATGCCGTGGCCGCCGGTCATGAGGTTCAGCTCGCCGGGGCGGATCAGGGCGTGGGTGCCGAGGCTGTCGCGGTGCTCGATCTCGCCGGCGAAGAGCCGGCTCACGGTCTGGAGGCCGGTGTGGGGGTGCGGGGCGACGTCCATGCCGCCGCGCCCGGCGACCTCGGTCGGGCCGTAGTGGTCGACGAAGCACCAGGCGCCGATCAGGGTGCGGGCGCGCTGCGGGAGCGTGCGCCGTACCGAGAGGGAGCGGGGGCCGCCGAGGGGGACCTCGCGGGGTGTCAGGACGTCGACGGCGTCCGGTGGGGAGTCGCCGCCGCACTTCAGCGCCTCGGGGTCGGTTTCGACGTCGCTCACCGGGGCCACCTCCCACAGGCTCTAGTTGGCATGTCAACTATCATGCCATGGGCCTGCCACGCGGGACAGCGCCCGTCGCCCCGGCACACCCGAGCCTCAGTCCGCCTCGGCGGTGGGGTGCTCCGGCGCCTCGTCGATCTTCCTCACGACCCGTTCCGACACCTCGGCGATCACCCGCAGCTCGGCCGGTGTCACATGGTCGAGGAACAGCCCCCGCACCGCCTCCACGTGCCGGGGAGCGGCGGCCTCGATCATCCGGCGCCCCTCGTCCGTGATCACGACGAACGCGCCGCGCCCGTCTTCGAGGCACTCGTCGCGCAGCACGAGCCCGCGTTTGACCATGCGCGCGACGTGGTGGGACATGCGGCTCTTCTCCCACTCCAGCGCGCGGGCGAGGTCCAGGATGCGCCGGCGCCCGTCGGGGAGGTCGGTCAGTTCGACGAGGACCGAGAAGTCGGCGGCCGAGACGTTCGCCTCCGTCTGGAGCTGGCGCGTCAGGTGCCCCCGGAGCCGGTCCTGAAGGCGTACGAAGCCGCGCCACGCCTGCTGCTCTTCCGCCGTCAGCCACCGCACCTCTTGTTCCATGGGGGAAGTGTAGACGTGGTTGACACTTCACCGACTGCTCGGCCCGGCACCGGGCACCCCCCCTGACCACAGCCGACGCGGTCGCCCTGCACCCCCGCGCCCTGAAACCGCCGTGAAACCCCGCTGAACCCGCCCCGCCGCATCCTCTGCCGCATGACGACAGAACACATGACGGCAGAACAACGGCTCGCCATCGCGGCGTACGGGCTGCGCAAGGCGTACGGCGACAAGACCGTGCTGGACGGCATCGACTTCGAGGTGCCGACGGGCACGGTGTTCTCCCTGCTGGGACCCAACGGCGCGGGCAAGACCACGGCCGTCGGCATCCTCTCCACCCTGCTGACGGCGGACGCCGGGGACGGGAAGGTCGGCGGGTACGGACTCCGTGCGCAGGCGCACGCCGTACGGACCGCGATCGGGGTCACCGGGCAGTTCTCGGCGGTGGACGGGCTGATCACCGGCGAGGAGAACATGCTCCTGATGGCCGACCTGCACCACCTGGCCAGGAACGAGGGCCGCAGGGTCGCCGCCGAGCTGCTGGAGCGGTTCGAGCTGACGGACGCCGCGAAGAAGCCCGCGTCCACGTACTCCGGCGGCATGAAGCGGCGTCTCGACCTCGCGATGACGCTGGTCGGCGGCCCGCGCATCATCTTCCTCGACGAGCCCACGACCGGCCTCGACCCCCGTTCCCGGCACACGATGTGGGGCATCGTCCGTGAACTGGTCGCCGCCGGGACGACCGTCTTCCTCACCACCCAGTACCTGGACGAGGCCGACGAACTCGCCGACCGCATCGCGGTCCTGGACGGCGGCCGGATCGTCGCCGAGGGCACCCCGGCGGAGCTGAAACGCCTGGTCCCGGGCGGCCACGTACGCCTGCGCTTCACGGACCCGACGGCGTACGAACACGCCGCGACGACCCTGCGCGAGACGACCCGCAACGACGAGACCCTCACCCTCCAGATCCCGAGCACCGGCAGTCAGCGCGAACTCCGCGCGGTCCTGGACCGGCTGGACTCGGCCGGCATCGCGGCGGACGAACTCTCCGTGCACACACCGGACCTGGACGACGTGTTCTTCGCGCTGACGGCACAGCCGACGGCCGCCACCCCCACCCCGCCCGGCACCGCCGCCAAGAGCACAGCTCTCACAACCCCCGCCGCCACCGAGGAGCACGCCCGATGACCACCCCGGCCCCCACCTCAGCCCCCACCCCCACGCTCGCCCCCGCCCACGCCCTCCGCGACAACCTCACCATGCTCCGCCGCAACCTCCTCCACGCCCGCCGCTACCCCTCCCTCACCCTCAACGTCCTCCTCACCCCCGTCATCCTCCTGCTCCTGTTCGTCTACCTCTTCGGCGGCGTCATGAGCGCGGGCATCACCGGCGGCCCCGCCGACCGCTCCGCGTACGTCGCGTACATCGTCCCCGGCATCCTCCTGATGACGATCGGCGGCACAGCGCTCGGCACGGCGGTCGCGGTGTCGATGGACATGACGGAAGGGATCATGGCGAGATTCCGCACGCTGGCGATCTCCCGGGCGTCGGTCCTGACCGGCCACGTCCTCGGCAGCGTCCTGCAAACCCTCCTCGCGCTGGCCGCCCTGCTCCTGATCGGCGTAGCCATCGGCTTCCGCCCGAACGCGACCCCCCTGGAATGGCTCGCGGCGGCCGGTCTCCTGGCCCTGTTCAGCCTCGCCCTGATCTGGTTCGCGGTCGGCATCGGCCTCGCCTCCCCGAACCCGGAGGGCGCGAGCAACCTCGGTCTGCCGCTGATGATGCTGCCGATGGTGTCGAGCGCGTTCGTCCCGGTGGACGACATGCCGGGCTGGTTCCGCTGGTTCGCGGAGTACCAGCCGTTCTCCCCGGCGATCGAGACCCTGCGCGGCCTGCTGCTGGGCACGGCGATCGGTACGGCGAACGCGCTGCTGACGCTCGGCTGGGCCGTGGGCCTGTCGGTGCTGGGCTACGTCTGGTCGAAGGCGCTGTTCGTGAGGGAACCCAGGCACTGAAACGCGGCGTCACGCCCCAGCTCCCCGTACTCGGCCCGCGCTCGCGCGTACCCCGCCGCGTCGGCCCGCTCGGCGGCCTCGCGGGCACGCGCCGCCGACAGTACGGGGAAGTCCCGCGCCACCGGCACGAGTTCGCTCAACGCGACGAGCCGCACAGCCCCGGCGTCCCCCTCGGCGAGCCCCGCGAGCGCGACGGCGAGCAGCACCGCCCCGTACGAGGAACCCGGCGCAAGGCCGGGCAGCAGACCCCGCAACTCCCTTACCAGACCGGCAACTTGGTCCACCCGCCCGTGCAGGGCGTGCGCCGCCACCGCCCCCGCGCGCACCTCAAGCGACCACTTCAGCATGAACGGATCGTCGGCGTCGGCCGTCCGCACCTCCTCGGCCGTCCGCCGCCACAGCCGCAGCCCCGCCTCGACTCGCCCGCGCGCCAGCGTGATCTCCGCGCGGGCGCCGAGGTCGGAGCTGAACGCCACGGCGTTCTCCGGGCGTTGGTCGAGGCTGGCGAGTCCGTACCAGTACTCGGCCTCGTCGACGCGGCCCAGTTGGAGGCAGGCGAGGGTCAGCGCCCAGCGCACGCCGACGGGGTCGGACCAGTCGTTGTGGGAGTTGCCGTACGCGCCGAGCGTGTCGTGGGCGGCACGCAGATGGTCGTACGCCTCCTGGCTCCGCTGGGTGCGCAGGCACAGTTCGCTGATGCGGCCGTGCGCGAGCATCCGCAGGGCGGGGTTGCCGGAGGGGGCGAGCGAGGCGAGCATCCGGCGGGCGTGGTCGAGGGCGCGCTCGGTGTCCTGGGCGGCGTCCCACACGTAGCTCGCGACGGTCGACGCGGTCCCGGCGAGCATCGGCTCGTCCGCCGCGCAGAGTTCCGTCAGCCGTTCGTACCCGGGCGGGTGGATGTCCGGCAGGGCGGCCAGGACGACGGCGAGGGCGCGCGGCACGGTGTCCGGCGGGGCGGGCGGCAGCCGGCGCAGGGTCGCCAACTGGCGTACGGCGTGGGGGCCGTGGGCCATGAAGAGGGTGCCGGTGGCGACGACGGAGGCGCTGCGGAGGGTCTCGATGTCGCGGGGGTCGTCGGGTCGGTGGTGGGAGAGGGGGCCGCCGGTCTCCTCGATGAGCGCGGCGAGGCGGGCGTAGTGGGACTCGGTGGCCCACAGGGAGCCGAGGACGGCGGTGACGGCGGCGGTGGTGGCGCCGTCGTCGCGGGCCAGGGCGTGGCGCAGGGCGAGGACGAGGTTGTCCTGTTCGGCGCGGACGAGGTCCCAGGCGGGGACGGGGGCCGTACCGAACAGGACGTCGTGGTGGGTGCGGCCGAAGTCGCGGGCCCAGGTGAGGAGCCGGCCGGTGACGGCCTCGTCCTCGGCCGCCTCGGCGCGGCGGGCGGCGCCGAACTCGCGGAGGGTCTCCAGCATCCGGAAGCGGGTGCCGTGCGGGGTGTCGGCGACCTTGAGGAGGGACTGTCCGGTGAGCTGTTCCAGCAGGTCGAGCGGGTCGGCGGGGGAGCCGAGGACGTACGCGGCGGCCTCGGCGTCGAAGCCGCCGGGGAACACCGACAGGGCGCGCAGGGCGGCGCGGCCGTCCGGGCCGAGGAGGTTCCAGCTCCAGTCGACGACGGCCCGCAGGGTGCGGTGGCGTTCGGGGGTGTCGCGGGCGCCGCCGGAGAGCAGGGCGAAGCGGTCGCGCAGGCGGCGGGAGACGTCGGCCACCGACAGCACGCGGACGCGGGCGGCGGCGAGTTCGACGGCGAGGGGGAGGCCGTCGAGGTGGGCGCAGATCTCGGCGACGGTGTCGGCGGGCAGGTCCACCCCCGGTCGGGCGGCGCGGGCGCGCTGGACGAAGAGTTCGGCGGCGGCCTGTTCGCCGAGTTCGGGCAGCGCGTACACGGACTCCGAGGTCAGGCCGAGCGGGGCGCGGCTGGTGGCGAGGATCCGCAGCTCCTTGAAGCGGGCGACGAGGGTCTGTACGAGGTCGGCGACGCCGGTGACGACGTGCTCGCAGTTGTCCAGCACCAGCAGTGTGGGCCGGGTGCCGAGCGCCACGAGAAGGGCGTCCGGCATGCCCGTGCCGACGGCTGCGGCGACCTCGGCCGCGACCTCGTCGTCCGTGGCGACCCCGGCGAGCGGCACGAAGTGCACGACCGGCTGCTCGGCGGCGTGGCTCACGGCGTGCGAGAGGCGCGTCTTGCCGAGCCCGCCGGGGCCTGCGACGGTGACGACCCGCGCGGTGCGCAGCAGCCCGGCGACCGCGGCGACGTCGGCGTCCCGGCCGAGCAGGGGGTTGGGTTCGTACGGCACGCCGTGGCGGACGCGGGGCATGTCGGCGCTCAGCAACTCCTCGTGCACGTCGCGGAGTTCGGGTCCCGGGTCGATGCCGAGGGCGTCGCGCAGGTCGCGCCGGTAGGCGTCGTACCGGGTCAGCGCGGCGGCGCCGCCCTCGCAGCGCAGGAGTTCCGCGAGCGCCTCCTCGTCCCTGGGGGCCTCGCTCATCACGTCCCTGAGCGGTGCGAGTGCCTCCTGCCTCCGTCCGAGCCTGGCCAGGGAGAGTGCGCGGACCCGGGCCAGCGCACGCCGGGTGTGCGCGCGGTCGGCGCGCAGGGCGCCCAGCGGGTCGTACGGCGTCTGGTCGCCGCCGCCCTCCCACAGTGCGAGCCCGGCCTCGGCCCGCGCGAGCGCGCCCGCGTGGTCCCCGGCCCGCGCGCACCGTACGCTCGCCGCCTCGTGCAGGAGCAGCGCGGAGCTGTCGACCTGGGCGGGCTCGAAGGCGAGCCGGTAGCCCGTCGGCGTACTGACGACCACCTCGGCGCCGAGCTGCGCCCGCAGCCGGGAGACGAGGATCTGCACGGCCTTCGCGGGGTGCTCCGGCAGCTCCTGCGGCCACAGCCCCTCGACGATCCGGGCCGTCCCGCAGCCGGTGGCCAGCTCCTCGGCGAGCAGGGCGAGGAGACCGCGCAGCCGGGGCGCGGTGATCTCCCGGCCCCGGCAGGCGACGCGGGGCAGGAGGGTCAACTCGGTGGTCACTCCGGCAGGTTAGGTCACTTGTTGCCGAGCTTGTTGCCGAGCAGGACGTGCGGTTCTCGTTCCTGGTCGCCGGAGGTCGCTAGCTACGGGTGAAGCGGTACGTCTTGCTGTCCGTGAGCACGCAGAAGCCCGGTGAGATCACGATCACCCGCAGGACGCCGCTGCGGCGGTCGTAGTCGATGCCCTCCGTCTCGAAGCTGCCGGTGCAGCCGCTGCGCAGGGGGAGCTGGCGCAGGGCGGTGACGTGTCCCGAGACGTTCGACGTGCCGTTCGGCTTCGCGGCGAGGTCGACCTGGAGGAGGGGCTTCGTGATGCCGAAGAGCGTGCCGGCCGGGTCGTCCGAGGAGCACAGGAGGGTCGTGGGGCCGGAGAAGTCGCAGCCCTGGACGTCCCGGACGGGGTGGTCGAGGGTGATCGTCGTGACCCAGGGGAGGTCGGTGCCCGGGGAGGTGGCCGGGTTGACGCCGGGGGTCGGGAAGACGAGGAAGCGGGTCATCGTGCCCCACTCCCCCGCGAGCATCCACTGGCCGTCCGGCGAGATCGCCACCCACGAGTTGTTGAGTGCCTCGCCGGAGCCGAGCGCGTGCACGTACTCGGACCAGGTGCCGTTCGGGGACTGGACGCGGAACATCTTCGAGCTGCCCGCGTCCTGCTGGTAGGGCTCGATGTACGTCCCGTCGTACGCGGCGTCCGGGTCCCCGACGTGGTTCCAGCCCCGGATGCTGACACCGACCGGGATCGTCCCGATCCCGGTGTACCGGTTGGGGCTGTTCGCCGGCACCTCCACGGACGTGAGCCCTTGGCTCTCGGTCAGCGGATTCGCGCGGTCGGAGCCGACCTCGGTCCAGGTGTCGGCGGCCGACGCGGGCGGCGCGGCCGAGAACGCGACGGCCGCGGCGGTGGCGAGGGTCACCAGGGCAGCACGGAGCCGACGGGTGGGGCGCAGAGGCATGAGGGCCTACTCCTCGGTAGGGAGGGGATCGGCGGAACAGTCTGTCGGGTGGTGCGGGGCGTGTACAGCCCATGTACGGCGGCGAGTTGGGGAACAGCGGTCGACGCGTGGGGGCTCGTCAGCCTTCCCGGCCCGACCCCCGTATGCCGAGGACGACGTGCGCGTACAGGTCGTCGTCGTACTCCAGGCGCGGGGTCAGGCCGCCCGCCGCGAAGGCGTCCAGGGCCCGCCGGGCCTGGTGTTCGCTCGTCTCCACGAGGAGGCAGCCGCCCGGGGCGAGCCAGTGGGCGGCCTCGGCGGCGACCCTGCGCAGGACGTCCAGGCCGTCGGTGCCGCCGTCGAGGGCGACGAGGGGTTCGTGGTCGCGGGCCTCGGTGGGGAGGAGGGCGACCTCGCCGGTGGGGACGTAGGGGACGTTCGCGGCGAGGATGTCGACGCGTCCGCGCAGGGTGTCGGGCAGGGCGGCGTACAGGTCGCCCTCGTGGACCTGGCCGCCGTACGGGGTGAGGTTGGCGCGGGCGCAGGCCACGGCGGCGGGGGCGACATCGGCGGCGTGCAGTTCCGGCGGGGTCAGGGACGCGGCGAGGGCCGCGCCGACCGCGCCGGAGCCGCAGCACAGGTCGACGATCACCTTCGCGTGCGGGGCGGTGGCGAGGGCGCGGTCGACCAGGTACTCGGTGCGACGGCGGGGGACGAAGACGCCGGGCGCCACGGCTATCCGCAGACCGGCGAACCCGGCCCAGCCGACGACCACTTCGAGGGGTTCACCGGCCGCCCGGCGGGCCACCAGGGCGGCGAGTTCGGCTTCGGTGCGGGCCGCGGAGAGGATCAGGTCCGCCTCGTCCTCGGCGAAGACGCAGCCCGCTGTGCGCAGGGCGATGATGACGGCGGGACGGGCGGAAAGCAGGGGATTCATGGAGATTTCGAGCACTTTCGGGATGACGAAGGGCGCTCGTACGGTCGCCTACGGCCGGCGGTCCGCGCCGATACGGAGGGGGAGCACCCGTGCTGACACAGCGGTGATGGGTCCCACCTCCTCGTCTCCAGATCATCGCGGCTGTCGCGACCGGGCGTCACCCTACCCCACGGGTCCGGCGAGACCGCCCCCCGTATCCGGTTGTACTCTGCAACCAGAGGCGCGGAGGGAGGTCCGGCGTGGATTCCGAGGCCGTGGAGACCATCCAGCGGGAGATGACCGCGTTCGCCCGGCGGGCCAGGGCGAGCGCCGGGCGGCTGCATCCCGAGCTGACGCTCGTGTCGTACACGCTGCTGGGGTACCTGGAGGAGGCCGAGGGTGTGCGGGCGACCGATCTCGCCGCGCACCACGGGCTCGACAAGTCGACGATCAGCCGGCAGGTGACGGCGCTGGAGCGGGCCGGGCTGATCGAGCGGCGGCCCGACCCCGCGGATCTGCGGGTGCAGGGGCTGTATCTCACCGACGCCGGACGGCAGATCCTCGCGCAGGTCACCGAGAGCCGGCGCGAGGCGTTCCGGGAGCGGCTCGACGGGTGGGCCGTGGAGGATCTGGAGCGGTTCGCCGGGTATCTGGTGCGGTACAACGCGGCGAGCGAATCCTCCGTACGATGATCTGGCCGCACCGCCCCCACCCCGCTCCCCACCTCACCTCCCGCCCCGCCTCTCGCCTCGTCTCTCGCCCCGATGGAGTCCCCGTTGGCCCGCACCATCGACCATCCCGACCTGGCCGACGTCCCGCTCCAGCGGTTCCTGGAGGCCCTCGCCGATCCGGTACGGCGTGACATCGTCGCCCAACTCGCCCGCGCCGCCGAGGACCTGAGCTGCGGGACGTTCGTCACGCCGGTGTCGCTGTCCACGCGTACCCATCACTTCAACGTGCTGCGCGAGGCCGGGGTCATCCGGCAGTACTACGTGGGGACGACCAAGCTCAACTCCCTGCGCGCCGACGACGCCGACGGGCGGTTCCCCGGTCTCCTCGCCGCGCTGCTCGGCGCGCAGGAGCGGGAGGCGGACCCGGCGCCCCGGCAGTAGCGCCAACCGCCGTTCGCCGTAAGGGCCGTCGGGGCATGCTCGTGGCAACGCGCACCCGGCCGCCGGCAGCGAAGGGGGAACGGAGATGGACCTGTGGACGCAGGAGGAGTTCGGGGAGGCTCACGGAGGGTACGCGGGGGCCGTGCTCGCGGACGGGAGTGAACCCAAGCCCGTCTGCCTCGACTTCGGGTCCAGCGCCGCGAGCATCGTCCGGACGCAGGAGTGGTGGGCCTACGACGGGCGTCTGAACCGGCCGCTGACCGCCGGGTTCCGGGCCGCGTGCAGGTGCGGGTGGCGGGGTACCACGTACCCCGTCGACCGTGCGTCGATGTCCTACGACGACCTCGCCGACGTCGACATCCTCTGCGCGTACGAGGACTGGGGCGAGCACATCGACGCCGTCGAGCGCCGTGCGATACCCGTGCCGGAGGACCTCGCCGACGCCATCGACCACCTCCATCTGCGCCTCGCCCACCTCGCCGACCAGGCGCCGGTCGCGGCGCTGCGTGCGGTGGGGGCGCTGGAGCGGATGACCCGGGGGGTCGCCCGCGACGCGGCGTACTCGGTGAAGGACGAGGAGCCGGAGTGGGAGGTGATCGGGGTGGCGCTGGGGGTGGACGCCGAGCAGGCGCGGAGGCTGACGCTGCACTATCTGCTGCGGTCGTAGGGGGTGGGTGGCGTGTTCAGGAGGGGACCCCCGCTTCCCGGGAGGTGGTCCTCCACTGCCGCAGCAGGCTGTTCACCGCCTGGCGGCCCGCGCGGTTGGACCCGACCGTGGACTGCGACGGCCCGAACCCGACCAGATGCACGCGGGGTTCGCCGGACGGCTGGGTGCCGAGCAGGGTGATGCCGCCGGACTCGTTGCGCAGGTGCATGGGGTCCAGGTGCGCCAGCGCGGCCTTGAAGCCGGTGGCCCACAGGATCGCGTCGACGGTCGTGAAGGAGCCGTCGGCCTCGCGGACGCCGTGCGGTTCGACGGCGGTGAACATGGGCCGGCGCTCCAGCGCCCCGCGCGCCTTGGCCGCCAGGGCGTACGGGGTCCAGGCGAGGCCGGTGTACGAGACGACGCTCCCGGTCGGCCGCCCCGCCTCGACGTCGGCGGCGACCTTGGAGATGATCTCGCGGCCCTCGACCTCCGGGTCGAACCCGCCGTCCCGGAAGACGGGTTCGCGGCGGGTGTACCAGAGCGTGGTGGCGACCCGGGAGATCTCCTCCAGCTGCTGGAGCGCGGAGATGCCGCCGCCGACGACGGCGACGCGCTGCCCGGCGAACCGCTCGGCGGATACGTAGTCACGGGTGTGGAGCTGGACGCCGGTGAACGTCTCCTGACCGGGGTAGTGCGGGAGGACGGGGTTGGTCCAGGTGCCGGTGGCGTTGATGACGGCGCGGGTGGTCCAGGTCCCGGCGCTGGACTCGACGGCCAGCTCACCGTCGGGCCGGGTGTCCAGGGGATGTACGGCGGTGACGGTCACCGGCCGCAGGATCGGCAGCGCCGTCGCCGCCTCGAACCCGGCGAAGTAGCGGGGGATCGCCGTACGGCTCGGCTCCTCGGGGTCGACCGGCGGTTGCGGGAAGTCGGGGAGGTCGAAGATGCCGTTGACGGTGTTCATCCGCAGGGACTCCCAGCGGTGCCGCCACGCTCCGCCGGGGGCGGGTTCGGCGTCCAGGACCACGAAGGTGCGTTCGCCGTCGGGGTCGGTGAGGGCGCTGGTGAAGCCGCGTCGCTTGAGGTGGTACCCGGCGGAGAGGCCGGACTGTCCGCCGCCGATGACGACGACGCTCGCGCGGCGGGTGCCGCCGAAGGGGGCCGTCGACGGGGTCGGGGGGCGCGTGTTCATGGGGTGTTCCTGCGGTGGGCGGTGGTGGCATGACGTCGCATGCAGGTTCAACAGCATGACCGCGCACGCATTCCCCCGGGGCGGCGGGCAGGCCGGTGATCCACATCACTGCCGTCCCTACCGCGCGTCCAGCGGGTGCACTCCCGTCCACCAGTTGCCCGGGGCCTCGGGGTCACGGCTCGTCCAGTACTCCAGGATCGCCGTGGTGAACTCCTCGCGGGACAGGGTGCCGTTGGAGTCCCGGTCCAGGCGGGCGAAGGCGCTGTCGGCCGTGGCGCGGTCGAGGGTGGGGAAGTGGCCGATCTGGAAGGCGTAGAACTCGTCCGGGTCGACCACGCCGTTGCCGTCGGTGTCGGCGATGGCGAGGAAGGCCTCGGCGAGGCGGCCGAGGGTGGCGGACGCGGCTTCGGGGTCGTCGGCGAGGCTGCGGGTCGAGGCGATGAAGTCGTCCCGGTCGATGGCGTCGGCGCCGCCCGCGAACGGCTGGTGCAGGTCGCGCCAGATCCCGACGTACGCGTCGACGACCGAGTCCTCGGCGGCGGAACCCTCCTCGCGCCCGAGGGCTCGGGCGGAACGCCGGCCCATGAGGACGTGGTCGTGTTCGGTGAGGCGGCCGTCGCCGTCGGCGTCGAGCTGGTCGAAGCCGCGGGCGATCTTGCGGGTGAGGAGGTCGTCGGCCACTGAAGTCCCCTTGTCCGTGCGGGTGTTGTGTGCCGGGCTCTGTCAGGATCGCCCTGGCGGTGGGGGTCGCGCGGGGGTCTTGGGGGCGCGTCACCCCGGGGAACGGGTGTGCGGGTGCGTTGCGCAAGGGGGTGCGGGGCGCTCACGCGGCACGCGGCCGGACCCTCTGTCGGATCTGTCGCCCCGGAGAAGGGGACGCGGTGAGTGGGGAGTTGACGTACACCGCCCTCCCCCGCCCTCACCCGCGCGGCTTCCCCGTCGTCCCCCGTACCACCAGCTTGGGGTCCACCACAGCCTCCCTGGGCTCCAGTCGCTCGTCCTCCAGCCGCTCCACCGCGAACCGCACCGCGTACTCCGCGAGCAGCAGCGCGTCCTGACGGACCGTCGTCAGCCCGAGCGGCATCAGGTGGGAGAGGTGGCTGTCGTCGTACCCGACGATCGAGACGTCGCGCGGAATGTCCAGCCCGCCCCGTGCGAGGGACATCATCAGCCCCATCGCGCACCGGTCGTTGCCCGCGAGGACGGCCGTGGGAAGCGGACGCCCCTCGCCGCGTTCGGCGAGGAGCAGCCGCCCCGCCTCGATGCCGGACTGCTCCGTGTGGTCACCGGCGATGATCCGCGCCTCGGGCTGGAGGGAGTGCCGGCGCATCGCGGCCCGGTAGGCGCGCCGGCGTTCCGCGGAGCCGGGTCCCTTCCCCCCGTCGATGTGGACGATGTCGCGGTGCCCCAGCTCGACGAGGTGGTCCATGGCGAGCCGGACCCCCTTGCCCTCGGCGGTGTGGACGCTGTCGACGCGGGCGTGCGGGACACGCCGCCCGACGGAGACGGCGACGGTGCGGCGGCCGAGGGCGTCGAGGTCGGCGGGCTCGGCGTCGGAGCCGAAGAGGATGACGGCCTCGCAGCGGTGCGCGAGGAGCGCCTCGACGGCCTTGTCCTCGCCGCGTCCCCGCGCGGTCGCGGAGAGCAGGACGTCGTACCCGAGCCGCTCGGCCTCGGGGTAGATGCCCTCGATGAGGTCGGCGTGGAAGGGCTGGTGCGCGGCGATGAGGACGCCGATCGTGCGGCTGCGCCCGCGCGCGAGCAGCCGCGCGGCGTTGTCGAGGCGGTACCCGATCTCCCCGGCGACGCGCAGGACCCGTTCCCGGGTCTCCTGGCTCGCGCCGGGCTGGTTGCGGAAGACGATCGACACGAGCGCCCGGGAGACACCCGCGCGCTCGGCGACGTCCTCCATCGTCGGCCGCTTTCCCACCGTCACGTCCACCACCCTTCGCGGCCCACTGTACGTGGGGCCGGGAACCCCCGGACATCTCCTCGTAACGACCTATTGACATGACATTTGCACAGGCCCGATCGTACTCACATAGAGCGCTCCAGTAGAGCGCTCCAGGCCATCCGGAAGGACACGTCATGGCAAAGGCGCCGGCCTCCCTCCGCGCTACCGCGGGCAATCTCTGCCTGGGCTCGGCCCCCGACTCGTGGGGCATCTGGTTCCCCGAGGACGAGCACCAGGTCCCCTACCCCCGTTTCCTCGACGAGCTGGCCGAGGCGGGCTACCGCTGGCTCGAACTCGGTCCGTACGGCTATCTCCCCACCGATCCGCAGAAGCTGAAGGCGGAGCTGGACGCGCGCGGCCTCCAGGTCTCCGGCGGTACGGCGTTCGGCGCGCTGCACCGCCCGGAAGCCTGGGACGAGACCCTCGCGCACGTCCGCCAGGTCGCGGCGCTGACCCAGGCGGCGGGCGCGCACCACCTCGTCCTCATCCCGCCGATGTACCGGGACGAGAAGACCGGCGCGTTCACGGAGTCCCCCGAGCTGACCGCCGAGCAGTGGGCGGGCTTCGGCAAGACCGCCGACCGCCTCGGGAAACTCCTCCTCGACGAGTACGACGTCCACCTCGTCGTCCACCCGCACGCCGACAGCCACCTCCAGACCCAGCCGGAGATCGAGCGGCTCCTGAACGAGTCCGACTCCCGGTACACGAACCTCTGCCTGGACACCGGGCACGTCGCGTACGGCGGTGGCGACAGCGTCGACCTGATCCGGCGGTTCGGGGAGCGCGTCGGGTACGTCCACATCAAGCAGATGGACCCCGAGGTGCTGGCCCAAGTCGCCGCCGAGGGGCTGTCGTTCGGGGAGGCCGTGAAGCGGGGCGTGTGCGTGTCACCGCCCGCCGGGGTGCCGGGCCCTGCCGACGTCGTGGCCGAACTGGCCGAGCTGGACGCCGAGTTGTTCGTGATCGTCGAGCAGGATCTGTACCCCTGCGCGCCGGAGGTGCCGTTGCCGATCGCGGTCGGGACGCGCGAGCACCTCGCCGGCTGCGGGCTCACGGGGACACGGAGGCCGGCCGATGGCCGTTGAGACAGAGGCGGCCGAGGCTTCCCCCGGGGTCGCGCGGCGGCTGCGGGTCGTCACCCTCGTCGCCACGTTCGGCGGGCTGCTCTTCGGCTACGACACGGGCGTGATCAACGGCGCCCTGCCGTACATGAAGGACGACCTCGGGCTGACGCCGTTCACCGAGGGCATGGTCACCAGCTCGCTGCTGCTCGGCGCGGCGCTGGGCGCGGTCGTGGGCGGGCGGCTGTCCGACGCGCGCGGCAGGCGCCGGACGATCCTGGCGCTCGCGGTGCTGTTCTTCGTCGGCGCGCTCGGGGCGACGCTCGCGCCGGACACGGCGTCGATGGTCGTGGCCCGGTTCGTGCTGGGGCTCGCGGTCGGCGGGGCGTCGGTGACCGTGCCGGTGTACCTCGCGGAGATCTCGCCCGCCGAGCGGCGCGGGGCGCTGGTCACCCGTAACGAACTGATGATCGTCAGCGGGCAGTTGCTGGCGTTCACGTCCAACGCGGTGATCGCGGACGTCGGGGACGAGTCGGGCGGCGTGTGGCGGTGGATGCTGGTCGTCGCGACGCTGCCGGCGGTCGTGCTGTGGTTCGGGATGCTCGTCATGCCGGAGAGCCCTCGGTGGCTCGCCTCGCGGACCCGGTACGCCGAGGCGCTCGACGTGCTGCGTCAAGTCCGGTCCCGGGAACGGGCCGAGAGCGAACTCGCCGAGGTGTCGGCGCTCGCCGCGCGGGACGCCGAGCAGCGGCTCGGGGGGTGGCGGGACGTCAAGTCCACGCCGTGGCTGCGGAAGTTGATGGTCGTCGGGTTCGGGATCGCGATCGTGCAGCAGATCACCGGGGTCAACACGATCATGTACTACGGGACGCAGATCCTCACCGACGCCGGGTTCACCTCGGACAGCGCGCTCACCGCGAACATCGCCAACGGGGTGATCTCCGTGCTGGCGACGTTCGTCGGGATCTGGCTGCTGGGGCGAGTGCCCCGGCGTCCGATGCTGATGACCGGGCAGGCCGGCACGATCGTCGCGCTGTTCCTCATCGGGGTGTTCTCGCTGACGCTGCCCGCCGGGGACGGGCGCGCGTACGCCGTCCTCGCGATGACCGTCACCTTCCTCGCCTTCCAGCAGGGCGCGATCTCGCCGGTGACCTGGCTGATGCTGTCCGAGATCTTCCCGATGCGGATGCGCGGGTTCGGGATGGGCGTCGCGGCCGTCGTGCTGTGGCTGACCAACTTCGTGATCGGGCTGGTCTTCCCGTCCCTCGTCGACGGGATCGGCGTCTCGGCCACCTTCTTCCTGTTCGTCGTCGCGGGCTTCTTCTCGCTCGCGTTCGTGAAGCGGTACGTCCCCGAGACCAAGGGGCGCACGCTCGAAACCCTGGAGGCGGAGCTTCGCGCCCGCTACTCCCGGCCCTGATCGGAGCTGTTGGAATGACTGTACGCATCGGTGTGATCGGCGCCGGGTGGATCGGCAAGGAGCACATACGGCGGCTCACGCACACGGTGACGGGGGCGCGGGTCACCGCTGTCACCGACATCGATCCGGCGCGTGCCGCCGAGGCCGCCGCGCCGGTGGGAGCGCGGGTCCTGCCGGACGGTTTCTCCGTCATCGCCGCCGACGACGTCGACGCCGTCCTCGTCACGTCCTGGGGACCCACCCACGCCGAGCACGTCCTGAACGCTGTCGCCGCCGGGAAACCCGTCTTCTGCGAGAAGCCTCTCGCCACCACCGCCGAGGACTGTCTGCGCGTCGTCGAGGCCGAACAGGCTTACGGGCGGCGGCTCGTGCAGGTCGGGTTCATGCGGCGCTACGACGCCGGGTACCGGCAGCTGAAGGAGGTCATCGACGCCGGGCGGATCGGTACGCCGCTCATCGTGCACTGCGCGCACCGCAATCCCGGCGTACCGGACTCGTACACCTCCGACATGGCCGCGCTCGACACGGCCGTCCACGAAGTCGACGTCCTGCGCTGGCTGCTGGACGACGAGATCGTCTCCGCGCAGGTCGTCACGCCGCGTGCCACGCGGCATCGGGCCGCGCATCTCAAGGACCCGCAGATCATGCTGTTCGAGACGGCGAAGGGGGTGCGGATCGATCTGGAGGTCTTCGTCAACTGCCGGTACGGGTACGACATCCAGTGCGAGGCGGTCGGTGAGGAGGGGGTCGTGCGGCTGCCGGATCCGGCGGTCGTGGCGCTGCGTGGTGCCGGGCAGCGGACGTCCGCCGTCCTCACGGACTGGGTCGAGCGGTTCCGGAGCGCGTTCGACACGGAGTTCCGGGAGTGGGTCGCGGGGGTCGGCGCCGGTGCCGCCCCCGCGGGGCCCTCCGCGTGGGACGGGTACGCCGCGACCGTCATCACCTCGGCGACCGTCCAGGCCCTGGAGTCCGGCCTCGTCGTCCCGACCGACCTGAAGCCTCGTCCCGCCCTTTACGGAGGTGCCGCGTGAAGATCGCCCTCGACCCTTATATGTTCCGTGCGCTGCCGGTCGACGCGATGGTCCGGACGGTGGCCGAACTCGGTTACGAGTACATCGAGTTGTCGCCTCGGGACGACTTCATGCCGTTCTTCGCGCACCCGCGTGCGGATGACGAGCGGATCGCGGAGCTGAAGAACTCCCTTCGTACGCACGGGGTTCAGCCGTCCTCGGTGCTGCCGCTCTACAAGTGGTCGTCGCCGGACGAGTCCGAGCGGCAGGCCGCCGTGCGGTACTGGAAGCGGATGATCGAGATCACGGCCGAGCTCGAATGCCCGTTGATGAACAGCGAGTTCAACGGGCGTCCCGAGCGGGCCGCCGAGAGTGAGGCCGCGTTCTGGCGCTCGCTGGAGGAGCTGCTCCCCCTGTTCGAGCGCGAAGGCATCGCTCTGAACCTGGAGGCGCATCCGGACGACTTCTGCGAGGAGAACACGCCTGCGGTCGACCTGGTCCGCGCGATCAACGAACCGTGGGTGAACTACCTGTACTGCGCGCCGCACACGTTCCACCTGTCCGGCGCCGCGGAGGCAGGCGCCGACATCGCCCAGATGCTCCGCTACGCCGGCGACAAACTCCAACACGTCCACATAGCCGACTCGTTCAACCACAAAGGCTCCTCGGGCCTCCGCTACATCATGAACCCACCCGGCACCCCGGCCCGCATCCACCAACACCTGGACATCGACCAGGGCGAGGTCGACTGGCCCACCTTCTTCACCACCCTCCGCGACCTGGACTTCGACGGCGTGGCAACAGCGTGCGTGTTCGCGTGGGAGGAACGGGCGCACGAGTCGTCGGCGTTCATGCTGGACCGCATAAGGAAGGAACTGGCGGCCTGACCACGCCTGAGGTACCCGGATCCCACGGAGGTCCGGGTACCTCCCCCGGCTCACAACTCCCCCACAGGTCACCCCGTTCGTGTCAGAAGCATTGACCTCCGTTCTCCCACCCCCTACCTTCTGATCGATTTCCCGAACCTTGTCCGGGATTTCGGACGGCCGATTCCCCCGCACCGGAGATCAGACGATGAGCGAACTGCCCCACCTTTCGCGCCGTGGGCTTCTTGCCATGGGTGCCGCTGTGCCTGCCGCGTTGATGCTGGGAGGTGGTACCGCGTACGCGGCGGACTCGGCGTACGCGATGTGTTACTTCACCGAGTCGACCAATCTCGGGGACGGTACGGATTACGGGTTGCATCTGGCCGTCAGTCCGGACGGGTTGAACTGGACGCCGCTCAACCAGAACAACCCCCTCGTCACGCCGACGGCGGGCGCGCTCGGGCTGCGGGACCCGTTCGTCATGCGGAAGCAGAGCGGGGCGTTCGTCGTGCTGGCGACGGATCTCAAGGGGACGGACTGGGGTTACAACAGCCAGTACATCCACGTGTGGGACTCGGCGGATCTGCGGAGCTTCACCGGGTACCGGCGGCTCAAGCTGCACGACATGACCACGCACAGCTGGGCCCCGGAGGCGTTCTGGGACGCGGGGCGGCAGCAGTACGCCGTGATCTACTCGGCCGTCAACTCCAGCGGCCACAACGTCATCATGGTCAACTACACGACGGACTTCGTGACGGCGTCGGCGCCGCAGGTGTTCTTCGACCCCGGCTACGACGTGATCGACGGCGACATGGCCGTAGGGGTGAACGGCTACAACTACCTGTACTTCAAGAAGAACCAGACCCTGGTGAGCGCCCGCTCGACGACCCTGGACCCGGGCAGCTTCACGGAGTACAGCGCGGGCGTGGCACACGGCGGCACGGAGGCCCCGACGATCGTCAAGTCCCTGACGAACAGCGGCCTTTGGTGGCTGTGGGGAGACACGTACACCCCCAACGGCGTGTTCTACGCCTGGCAGTCGACCAGCCCCGCGACCGGCACGTGGACCGCCCTCGACCAGAAGACGTACACGCAGCCGGTCAACTCCAAGCACTGCGGCATCGTCCCGATCACGACGGCGGAGTACGACAACCTCCTCGCCAAGTGGGGCGCGCCGGCCTGGAACCGGCTCAAGTCGTACAACTTCCCGGCGCGTTACGTCCGCCATTCCGATTACGCGGGCCGGATCGACGAGTACCCGATCGAGCCGTACAAGGACTCGCTGTGGACCCTGGTCCCGGGCCTCGCGGACAGCTCGGGCGTCTCGTTCCGCTCGGTGAACTACCCGGACCGGTACCTGCGCCACTCGGACTACGTCCTGCGACTGGACGTGAACGACGGGACGTCGGCGTTCGCCGGGGACGCGACGTTCTACCGTACGGCGGGCCTCGCGGACGCGGGCTGGGCGTCGTTCCGGTCGTACAACAACCCGACGCGGTACATCCGGCACTACGACTACGCGCTGCGGATCGACCCGGTCTCGACGGCGACGGAGCGGCAGGACGCGACGTTCCGGGTCGGGTACTGAGAGCACGTCGACCGGAACGCCGGTTCGTGTCGTAGATCCTCGCGGAACCCCCCTCGGATGTCGGATTTCCGGCGCCGACCCTGTTGTGGCTCGGTCTCTCCCGCCCTCGGGGCGGAAAGTTGCCCCCAGCCACACCAGGGAAAGGGAGAACCCGTGAACGTCTCGACCACGACGGACACCCCGCGCGAGCGGCGGGCGGCGACGCTCGTGATGGCTTGTGTGGGGGTGTTCGTCGCCTATCTGCCGGTGACCACCGTGTCGGTGAGCCTCCCGGCGATCCAGCGGGCGCTGCACGCGTCGACGGCTGAACTGTCGTGGGTGAGCGACGCGTTCGTGCTGCCGATGGCCGCGCTGATCCTGACGGCGGGGGTGTTCGGCGACGTACACGGCCGTAAGAAGGTGTTCCTCACCGGGCTCCTGTTCAGCGCGGTCGGCGCGGCGACAGCCCTGTCGGCGGGGTCGATAGGGGTGCTGTGGGCGGGGCAGGCGGTGTCCGGCCTCGGCGCGGCGGCGCTGCTGCCGACGACACTCGCGCTGATCAGCCACGCGGTTCCCGACCCCCGGGAGCGCGGCAAGTTCGTCGGGCTGTGGGCGACGTCCCTGATGGGCGCGCTCGCGCTGGGCCCGGTGATCGCGGGGCTGATCCTGGAGCACTTCGCGTGGCGCTGGATCTACCTGCTGCCGATCCCGGCGTCGCTGCTCGCCCTGGTGCTGGTGGCCCGCCTGGTCCCCGACTCCCGCGCGCCCGGCACCCGCCGCCTCGACTGGCCGGGGCAGATCAGCGCGGCGGTGACGATCACGGCGCTGGTGTACGGCGTCATCGAGGGCGGCGCGGGCTCGTTCACGGAGGCGAGAGTCGTCGTCGCCCTGGTGCTGGCGGCCGTCGGTGCCGTCGTCTTCGTGGTCGCCGAGCGCCGCAGCGAGAGCCCGATGCTGGACCTGAAGCTGTTCCGCTCCCCCGCGTTCACGGCGACGACGCTGGTCGCGATGATCAGCTTCCTCGGCCTGATCGGCTTCTTCTTCGCGCTGAGCCTGTACTTCGGGATGGTCCAACAGCTGACGACGCTGGAGTCGGCGGGCCGGATGATCCTGGTGACGCTCGCGGCGATCGTCGTCTCGCAGCCCGCGTCACGGCTGATGCACCGCTGGTCGCCGCGCGTCCTGATCACGGGCGGCCTGCTGGTGACGTCGGGTGCGCTGCTGTCCCTCACGTCGGTCGGCGTGGACACGTCGTACGGCTCGCTGTCCTGGCGGCTGGTCCTGCTGGGCGTCGGCCTCGGCTTCGTCATCACGCCGATGACGGCCACGGCGGTCGCGTCGGTCCCGCATCAGCTCGCCGGGATGGCGGCGGCCGGAAACAACGCGTTCCGGCAGGTCGGCGGCGCGCTGGGCCCCGCTGTGCTGGGCGCGGTCCTGAGCACGAAGGCGGCGAACGCCCTGCCGGGCCACCTCGCGGACGCGAGCGTCTCGGCGGCGGCCACGCGGCGGATCGGCGCGGCGGTGAACGAGGGCGGCCTCGGCGCGGTGGCCCGCCTCGACCTGGGCGCGGAACAGGGCCGGGCGCTGGGCGCGATGTCGGAGGCGTTCCTGGACGGGCTGCACCTGTGCCTGGTGATCGCGGCGGGGTTGACGGCGGTCGCTGCACTGGTGGCGGCGGCACTGCTGCGCAGGCCGCAGGGGGTGCCGGGGTCGACGAGGATCGCGGGTTCGGGGACGGGGTCCGAAGTTGACTCGGAGACGGGGTCCGAGGTGCGATTCGAAGCGGGCCCGGCAACGGGGGCCGAAGCGGGCCCCGAGGCAGGGGCCAAGGCGGGCGTCCCGGCGCAGACCCCCGTACAGACCTCCGCGACCACCTGACGGACCGACCACCTGACCGACCGGCCACCGGCAGGCCGGTCGGGCCCGGCTGACCACCGCCCGACCGGCCCCGCCCCGGCACAGGAGCCCGCCGACCGGCCGCCGCCCTCCCTCACCCGCCCACAACAACGCGCCCCCCTGCCACCCCCCGTACGCTCCCCGCATGAGGCCCCACCCATCCTCCCGAAGAGACCCCCAGGCCCCGCCCGTGTTCGACCCCCTCGATCTCAAGCTCCTCCAGGCCCTCCAACTGGACGGCCGCGCCCCGTACACCCGTATCGCGGAAGTCCTCGGCGTCTCGGACCAGACCGTCGCCCGGCGGCTGCGCAGGCTGCACGGGTCCACCCGGATGCGGGTCCTGGGGATCGTGGACGAGAACCGCCTGGGCCGCAGCGGCTGGATCGTGCGGATGCGCTGCACCCCGGACGCGGCGGAGCGCCTCGCGGAGGCGCTGGCGAGGCGGCCGGACACGGCGTACGTGGCGCTGGAGTCCGGCGGCACCGAGGTGGTCGCCTCGATGCGCCCGCGCAGCCGCGAGGACCGCAACGAACTGCTGCTCAACCAGTTGCAGCGCACCCCGCGCCTGCTGTCGGTGAGCGCGCACTGTGTCCTGAACCACTTCTACGGCGGCGCCGCCGGCTGGCTCAGCAAGCTCCAGGCGCTCACCCCGGCGGAGGAAGAGGCCCTGCGCCCACCGCCGGTCACCCCGGAACCCGGCGTCGTACACATCGACGACACCGACGAGAGCCTCCTCGCGGTCCTGCGCCGGGACGGCCGCGCCTCGCTCGGTGAGCTCCAGTCCGCCACAGGCCAGTCGGAGTCGGTGGTCCGGCGCCGCCTGGAGCGGCTGCGCGCGTCCGGCGTCCTCTACTACGACGTGCAGTACGACCCCGAGGCGCTGGGCGGCACGGTCGACGCGATGCTGTGGCTCACCGTCGCGCCGTCCGCGCTGGCGTCGATCGGCAGCGCCCTCGCCACACACCCGGAGGTGGCGTTCGCGGCGGCGATCACCGGCCCCGCGAACATCGTCGCCGCGACCCTGCACCGCAGCAGCGCCGACCTGTACACGTACCTCTCCGACAGGATCGGCGCGCTGGAGGGCGTACACGCGGTGGAGACGGCGCTGACGCTGCGCCAGGTGAAGCAGCTGAACTACGAGCCGATGCGGTGAATTACCTGGTCAGCGAGGTGCGGACCGCCCGATGGCCGGTCATCTCGCGCTGCTAGGGTGCACCGCATGCAACCCCGCTGGCTTTCCGCGCAGGAGCTGCGCATCTGGCGCTCGTTCTCCGACCTGAGTCTCGTCATGGAGGACGCCCTCGACCAACAGCTGCGGCACGACTCGGGGATGAGCCACCTCAACTACTCGGTGCTGGTGATCCTCTCCGAGCAGCCCGAACAACGGCTGCGGATGACGGACCTCGCGGAGAAGCTGCGGATCGCGAGGACCCGGCTGTCGTACACCATCGCCCGGATGGAGGAGGAGGGCTGGGTACGGCGCGAGGACTCCCCCGGCGACAAGCGGGCGCAGCTCGCGGTGCTGACCGAGGCGGGGGTGGCCGCGCTGGCGGAGGCGGCGCCGGGCCATGTCGCCCTCGTACGGGCCACGGTCTTCGACCGGCTGACGCCGGAGCAGGCGCGGGCGTTCGGGGAGGCGTGCGCGATCATCCTCGCGGGGATGACGGGCCCGGAGCGTCCGGCGCTCCCGGTGGACCTGCCGTGGCGGCGCTGACCGTCAAGCGCCGGCCACAGGCACCGACAAACAGGCCCTGACCAGGCGCGATTCACTCAACTTCGATCACCGTCGAGCTCAGCCACAGCCATATCTTGCAGTTTTGCAATACATGAGGCTATGGTCGAAGAACGTTGAAACCTCAGTCAAGGAGCTGTCATGCGGATCTCCCGTACGGCCTGGGCCGGTGCCGTCGCCCTGGGTGTCCTCGCCACGAGCGGCGCGGCGGTCGCGAGCGCCGGTACGAAGCCGACGCCGACGAGCGAGGACGCGCAGTTGCAGAAGCTGTACGCACAGGCCGTCGCCGAGGGCGGCCGGCTGGTCGTCTACGCCGGCGGCGACAAGCCCGGCCAGGCCGACTACCTGAAGGACGCGTTCGTCAAGAAGTTCCCCAGGATGAAGGTCGACATCGTCGTCGACTTCAGCAAGAACCACGACGCCCGCGTCGACAACCAGATCGACGAGCGGCACGTCGTCGCCGACGTCGTCCACCTCCAGACCGTCGACGACTTCCCGCGCTGGAAGAAGGAAGGCGTACTGGAGAAGTACAGGCCGGTCGGCTGGAACGCCGTCGACCAGCGGATCAAGGACAAGGACGGCTACTACACGGGCCTGTTCTACTTCGCCTTCGCCAACGTGACCGCGACGAAGCTCGGTTCGAAGGCTCCGGTCGAGGCGAAGGACTTCCTGAAGCCGGAGTTCAAGAACAAGCTCGTCTTCACGTACCCGAACGACGACGACGCGGTCCTCTACTACTTCAAGCAGCTCACGGACGCGTACGGCTTCGACTACCTGAAGAAGCTGATGGCGCAGAACCCGAAGTTCGTGCGCGGCACCCAGGACTCCTCCGACCTCGTCGGCACCGGCGACTACGTCGCCAACTTCGGCAGCGGCGGCAGCGCGAACGGCGTCTCCCAGGTGACGCTTCCGGAGCGGTCGCCGTGGGTGGCGTGGCCGCAGACCGGCGCGATCCTGAAGAACGCCCCGCACAAGGCGGCGGCCAAGCTGTACCTGAGCTGGATCCTGTCGAAGAACACCCAGACGAACGACATCGGCACCTGGAGCGCCCGTACGGACGTCCCCGCCCCGGCCGGCCGCAAGGGCATCTTCGACTACAAGAACATGAACCCCCTCGGCCTCGGCGAGTTCATGAGCGACCGCACAGCCCTGGACCGCTACAAGTCCCGCATCAACCTGTACGTCGGTGACGTCCAGGGCGTGAACCCGTCGGACCCGCAGGGCGTACTGGGCCTGCACCCGGTGAGCCAGAGCGGCAAGCAGGGCTGAGCGCCCGGTGGGGGTTCGATGTGCGGCGCGCCCGTACCCGTGCTGACCTGGTAACCATGACGCCCGAACCCCCACCCCCGGCCCGCCCGGTCCGTGCGTTCTCGCTGATCCGGCACCCGAAGCTGTGGATCCTGCCGACGCTGCTGAGCACGGTCCTCGCGTTCCTGCTCTCCCTGCTGTACATGGGCGGCATCGTCAGCCCGAACAAGCACCTGCACGACCTGCCGATCGCCCTGGTCAACACGGACCAGGGCAAACCCCCGGCCGGGCAGCGCGCCAACCTGGGCACGCAGGTGGCCGAAGCCATCGAGAAGGCCCCCGGCGACCAGGCCGAATGGCGGCTGCGCACCCGCGCGCAGGCGCAGGACGAGCTGGACAGCGGCAAGGTGTACGGCGCGCTGGTGATCCCCGCCGACTTCACGGACCGCACCCTCGCCCTCACCACCCAGGGCGCGACCACCCGCCCGACGCTGACGGTCCTGACGAACCCCGGCAAGGGCAGCCTAGGATCCAGCCTCGCGAGCAGGATCTCGACGACGGCGGCGCAACAGGCGTCGAAGACCATCGGCGAGCAGCTCACGAAGGCCGACCCGGCGGCGCCGGCGACGACGAAACTCCTGCTCGCCGACCCCGTACAGATCGCGACCGCCGTAGGCCACCCGATCGGGAACAACAGCGGCATCGGCCTGACCGCGTTCTACTACGCCCTCCTCCTGGTCCTGGCCGGTTTCATGGGCGGCAACGTCATCCACTCCGGCGTCGACGGCGCGCTCGGCTACGCGGACGTCGAGATGGGCCCCCTCCACACCCGCCGCCCCACGATCGACGTCAACCGCACCCAGACCCTGCTGCTCAAGATGCTGATGACGGCGGGCATCACCCTCATCAGCTCCTCTCTCGTGATGCTGGCCTGCGTCACGATCCTCGGCATCGACGCCACCCACCTCCCCCTGCTGTGGGTGTTCTCGTACTGCGCGACGCTCGCCGTCGGCCTCGGTGTGCAGGCGATCAACGCCGCGTTCGGCGGCATCGGCCAGCTCGTCGCGATGTTCGTGTTCATCGTGCTGGGCCTCCCGTCGTCCGGCACGACGGTCCCGTTGCAGGCCGTCCCCGGTTTCTACCGCTTCCTCTCCCACTTCGAGCCGATGCGCCAACTCGGCGACGGCGTCCGCGCGATCCTCTACTTCGACGCGCGCGGCGACGCGGGCCTCACCCGCGCCTGGCTGATGATCGCGGTCGGCTTCGTGGTCTCGCTCCTCTTCGGCTTCGCGATGACGAGGTACTACGACCGCAAGGGCCACAAACGCTTCACCCCGCAGCCCCCACTCGGTTCCTGAATTCGTACGGCGGTAAGGGCACCGTCGACCTCGCTGAACGGCGTCCGCCTCGCGGCGGCGCAGTCTCTTCGGTGGCCGGGAGGGAGCCGTCGGTCCGTGGCGCCGCCGCCTTGCACCAGGGCCCGGCGGCGACCTGTCGTAGCGGCGAGCGCGCCGAAACCCGCGCGACCGTCGGCCGGGGGCGGTGCGAGACTCTGCGGCATGACGCGTAACGACCCCAAAGACGATCTGCACCGGTACCTCAAGGCGGCCCGCGAAGCAGTCGTCTGGAAGCTCGACGGCCTGTCCGAGTACGACGTCCGGCGGCCCCTGACGCCGACCGGCACCAACCTTCTCGGGCTCGTGAAGCATCTCGCCAGTGTCGAACTCGGGTACTTCGGGCCGACGTTCGGCCGACCGCACGGTGAGGCCCTCCCCTGGGAGGAGGAGGGCGCCGAGGCCAACGCGGACATGTGGGCGCGGGCCGACGAGTCGCGTGAGGAGGTGCTCGGGCTCTATCACCGCGCGTGGGCGCACACGGACGCGACCATCGGGGCGCTGCCGCTCGACGCGGAGGGCCACGTCGAGTGGTGGGGCGACGACGGCGACGTGACGCTCCAGCTGATCATGCTGCACGTGACGGCCGAGACGCACCGTCACGCCGGCCACGCCGACATCGTCCGCGAACTGATCGACGGCAAGGTCGGCATGCGGGAGACCAACGGCAACATGGACGGCGGCGACGAGTCCTGGTACGAGGAGTACCGGAACAAGCTGGAGGCGTCCGCCAAGGAGGCACAGGCCGGGGCGAGTTAGGGGTCAGCCGTTGAAGCGGTACTCCCCCGCCCGCACCCGGAAGACCTGGTACTCGGCGCCTCCGGAACGGTCCCTGCGGGCCGGCTTCAGGCCCTTCGGGGCGGTGACCGGCTTGCCTTGTGCCGGTACCCAGATCTCCGCGTCCGTGTTGAACGGGACGGTGGCCGTGAGGGCGATGCGGCCGTCGGGGAGCCGGTGCCATTCCGAAGTGACCTTGCCCCGGACCGTGTTGATGGTCGCGCTGACGTGGTCGAGGGGAGCGGGGGACAGATCGACGTCGTCGACGTTCGCAGGGACGCGGCTGTTGACCGGAGTTGAGGGGATGTAGGGGCGGATACGGAGGGTTTCGTACGCGGTTGACGTCGGGCGGATGCCGGCGAGGCTCTGGTAGAACCAGGTCGCCACGTTGGAGCGGTAGTGGTGGTTGACCGAGAGGCGGTCCGTCCACTGCTCCCAGAGGGAGGTGGCGCCCTTGGCGATCTGGTGGACGTAGCCGGGTGTGCCGGTCTGGGTGACGGCCTTGAGGGCGGTGTCCGTGTAGCCGTACTCGCTGAGGATGTTGAACTCGTAGCGTGAGCCGTACATGTCGTTCTGGAGGTGGCCGCCGGATGCGGTGATGCGGTCGGCGAGGAGTTCGACGAGGGCTTTCTTGTTCTCCGCCTGGGGTTTCGTGTTCTTCAGGTAACGGGGGTCGCTCGGCGGCAGGTCGGAGCCGGGGACGAGGTCGAAGGCGACGGCCATCGTGTTCTCGCTGGAGATGCTGCCCTTGGTGAACTGGGCCCCGTCCCAGTAGTTGGCGATGAACGCCTTGCGCAGGGTGCGGGCCGACTCGCGGTAGTACGCGGCCCGTTGGCGGCGGCCGAGGAGGTCGCCGACCTGGGCCATGTAGTCACAGAAGTGGATGTAGAAGGCGAGGCTGATGACGGCGTTGGAGCCAGGGGCCTCAGCGCCGGAGTAGGCGCCGAGGGACGCCTCGAAGACGTAGTCGTTCGCCGGGGTGAACAGGGTCTCGTAGTAGGCGAGAAGCCGGTCCTGGTGGTCGAACAGCTCCGCGAAGAGGCTGCTGTTGCCGTAGTAGGTGTACAGCTCCCACGGCATCACGAAGTACGCGGAGTCCCAGGCGGGTACGGCCTTCCAGGCGGCGTTCCAGCCGGGTGTGCGGTCGTAGCCGTAGCCGCCCTTGGCGACGGGGACGATCATCGGGAGCTGCCCGGTGGAGATCTGGTTGTCGGGGAAGTGGCGCAGGAAGGTGGTGAAGACGCCGTTGACGTCCCACGTCAGGGACTGGGACTCGGAGCTGGCCATGGCGTCGCCGGTCCAGCCGTTCTTCTCGCGGGAGGGGGTGTCGGTGGGCTTCTGCACGAGATTGTTCTGCTCGGCCCACTCCAGGTTGCGCTGGAGGCGGTTGAGGAGGGCGTTGCCGGTGGTGAAGGTGCCGGTGCGGGCGAAGCCGGTGCGGGCGACGGATACGGTGAACAGGTCGGCGTCGCCGGGGAGTCGGGGGGTGCGCCCGAGGACCGCTTCGAGGCCCCGCACCTCCAGGTAGCGGAAGCCGAAGTGGCTGAACTGCTGCTCCCACGTCTGCTCGGGGCGGGCGCCGACCGTGTAGTAGTGGGTCTGGAGGTTGGCGTCGTGCTGGAAGTTCTCCTCCTCGACCGTGCCGTCGGTGACGCGGTTGCCGCCCCGGATGCGCAGGGCGAGGCCCGCCTTGCCGGGGGTGACGCCGGTGAGGTGGACCCGGACGAAGCCGGTGAGGATCTGCCCGTAGTCGACGATCCAGGTTCCCGGGGCGCCCCGCGTGAGGGCGACGGGCTTCAACACCTCGCTGACCAGGACGGGTTCGGACTCGTGGGCGCGCAGGACGGCGGGCTTGAAGCCGGGCGGGGTCTTCGTCGCGGGGAGTCTGCCATGGGACTTGGGGTTCGGGCTGGAGCAACTGCCCGGCGGGATCAGGTGAGTTGCGGGACGCCAGTCGTTGGTGACGCGGTAGCCGCTCGTCCGCCACTCCCCCAGCCTCTCCGCACGCCGGGCGTCGTACTTCTCGCCGGAGTAGACGGAGTCGAAGGCGGTCGGGCCGTCGGCGGTGAGCCAACTGCCGTCGGTGACCAGGGTGGTTGAGGTGCCGTCGGTGTAGGTGACGGCGAGTTTCGCGAGGAGGCGGGGCTGGCCGGAGTAGGGGGCGAGCTGCCAGTACCACTCCTGCGGGGTCGTCAACCCGTAGAAACCCCGGCCCAGTTCGGCGGCGAGGACGTTCTCGCGGCCGGGGCGCAGGAGGGCGGTGACGTCGAAGGTGTCGTAGAGGACCGTACGGTCGTAGGTGCTGTGGTCGGTGAGGAGGCGGGGCGTCCGGGTGCCGTCGACGGTGAGGGGGTCGCCGTTGACGGTGAAGGTGACGTTGCCCGCCGCGCTGAGGTGGAGGCGGGCCTTGGCGATACGGCGGTTGCCGTTCAGCTTGAAGGCGCGGCGCAGGAGGGGGGCCGGGGCGGCGATCGGGAGGACGCTGTTGCGGCCCGGGATGTACGGGTTCTTCGGCGGGAAGGTGAGGCCGTCGAGGGTGCCGATGCCGGCCTCGAAGGGGTTCGCGCCGGTGGTGAGGTCGGCGGCGAAGTCGCGGGCGCCGGTGCCTTTTACGGTGACGCTGCGGATGGTCGCCGAGGTGACGCCGCCGAAGCCGAAGCTGCCGTGGCGGCGGATCTGGTCGCCGGTGAGGGTGCGGGTGTCGACGTGGACGCCGTTCACGGTGGCCCTGACGGTGAGGCCACGCACCTCGACGGTCACCGTGTGGTCGCGGCTCGCCCAGGTGCCCGGCGTGAGGCCGGTGGACACCGGCAGGGTGACCGTGCCGACGGGGACGCGGCGGGTGCCGGAGGCCGTGGGGTTGGTCTCGCTCTGCGGGTCGTAGTGGTCGACTCCCCAGTCCGGCTCCGAAGTGCCGTCGTCCATCCAGGTGTTGCCCGCGTAGTGGCTCGTCGCCATCACGAGTTGCATCGCGGCGCCGGTGCGCTTGAGCGTCCAGTCCAGGGCCTCGCCCCAGGTCTTGCCGATGGGCTCGGCGCGCAGGAGCAGGGAGAGTCCGCTGTCCGGGTCGGCACCGCCCCGGAAGACGACGGTCGCGGCCAGGTCCCGCCAGTCGTGGTCCTGTTCGGTACGTCCGCCGATCCAGCGGGCGCCGGACCAGTCGCCGTCGAAGGGGCCGGTCTCCCAGGTCGCGGGCTTGCTCCAGGCGCCGGGGCGGCCCCGCTCGTCCCAGGAGCGGACCTGCCAATGATAGGCGCGGTCGGCCTTCAACGCGCGCCCCCGGTAGGGGACTTCGACGGTGGCGGTGCTCTTGACGCGTCCGCTGGTCCAGAGGTCGGCGGCGCCGGGGCGGGTGCCTACGCGGATCTCGTACGCGGACTGGCGGTCGACCGGGGGGATCCAGCTGAAGGAGGGGGTGGTCTGGGTGCCGAGGGGGGCGGTGCGGGAGTTGATCTGGAGGGCGTACGGCCGGCCCGTCTTGTGCGCGACGGAGGGGATGACTGCCGAGGCGGCGGCGTCGGGGGCCGAGAGGGCCGTTCCGGCGGCCGTCGCCGTCATGATGCCGAGCAGGTGTCGGCGGCTCAACGTGCTCATGTGCTCAGGTTCCTTCGATCTCGCTGGTCAGCCGGGCGAGGTATGCCTCGATGTCCGCGCCCTTCTCGCGCAGTTCGTCCGCCACGGCGGGGACGGTCAGGATGAGGAAGCGGTCCTCGGCGATACCGTCGGCGACGAGTTCGCCGACCTGGTCCGCTTCCAGGACGGGGGTGTTGGGGCCGCGCGGCGCGGACACCTCGCCGTAGAAGGCGACTTGTTCGGCGATGTTGGTGACGACCATCCCGGGGCACAGGCAGGAGACGCCGATCCCGCGCGGTCGCAGGTAGAGGGCGAGGGACTCGGAGAGCCCGACGACCGCGTGTTTGCTTGCCGTGTACGGGAGTTGCTCGTACCCGTGGGGCATCAGGCCCGCGTTGGAGGCCGTGTTGACGATGTGTCCGCTGCCGCGTTCCAGCAGGTGCGGGAGGAAGACGAGGTTGCTGCGGACGACGCCGAGGAGGTTGACGTCGATGACCTTCCGCCAGGCGTCGAGGGGGATCGCCTCGACGGGGCCGACGGCGAGGACACCGGCGTTGTTCATGACGATGTCGACCCGGCCGTACGTGGTGAGCGCGAGGTCCCGTACCGCTTCCAGGTCGTCGAGGCTGGTGACGTCGCAGCGGGCGGCGACCGCCTGGCCGCCGAGTTCACCGGCGACCGTGTCGGCGCGGGCGGCGTCGCGGTCGGTGACGACGACGAGGGCGCCCCGGCGGGCGAGGGAGTGGGCGGCGGCCCGGCCGATGCCGCTGCCCGCGCCGGTGACGACGGCTACGGCACCCTGCGTTTCCACAGTCATCGCGACGTCGTTCCTTCCTCCGTGGACGGCTTCTTGTGTCCCAGCTCCAGCCATCGGGAGCGGAGTTCGTACACGGCCGCCTTGGGCCGGCGGTCGCGTGTGAAGACGCCCTTGCGGTTGCCGTCGACGCGGTGGATGCCGTGGGAGGTCTGGAAGTCGGCGAAGTTCCAGATGTGTTCGCCGATGACCTCCGGGATGCGGTCGAAGGTGCGGTGGTGCAGGGCGAGGAGGTCGGCCTGGTACTCCTCGGTCCACGGCTGGTCCCACACCGAGTGCAGGCCGGGGAGGGTGTCCGCGCCGTACTCGCTCATGAGGAGCGGCTTGCCGAACTTCGCCGCCCAGGCGCGCAGGTCGCCTTCCAAGTAGCGTGCGGCGGTGGGGAGATCGCCGGTCGCGACGTACCAGCCGTAGTAGCGGTTCACGCAGATCACGTCGAAGAGGTCGGCGATCCGGTCGTTCTCGGAGGTCGCGAACATCACGACCGAGTAGGTGACCGGGCGGGTGGGGTCGAGTTTGCGGGTCAGCTCGACCAGGGGCTCGAAGTATTCGCGGGCGCCCTCCTCGTTGGAGGCGGGTTCGTTGGCGACGGACCACATGACGACGCTGGGGTGGTTCTTGTCGCGGGCGATCAGCTCGCGGATCGCCTGGGCGTGGGCGGCGCGGGTGGTGTCGTTGACGGTGTCCGGGGAGAAGGTCGGGCGGGGCGGGGTGCCCAACAGGCCCGCTTCGACAGCGAGGTTGAGGCCGACGGCGGCTGTCTCGTCGATGACGACGATGCCGTGCCGGTCGGCGAAGTCCAGCACCTCTTCGGCGTACGGGTAGTGGGACGTGCGGAAGGAGTTGGCGCCGACCCACTCGATGAGCTGGAAGTCGTGGACGAGGTAGGCGTTGTCGTGGCCCTTGCCGCGTACGGGGGTGTCCTCGTGCTTGCCGAAGCCGGTGAAGTAGAACTCCTCGCCGTTGATGAGGAACTGGCCTCCGCTGACCTCGACCGTGCGGACGCCGAAGGGCTGTTGGTAGACGTCCGTGCCGGGGATCTCGGCGACGAGGTCGTACAGGTACGCGGCGCCGGGTCTCCAGGGAGTCACGTCCGGGATGCGCAGCGTGCCGGTCGCGCCGTCGGCGGCGGCGACCTCTGTGCCGTCCGCGTCCAGGACACGGACCCTGACCCGGGCGGATTCGCTGGTGCTCACTTCGTAGGCGACCGTGCCGTCGAGGCCGGTGACGACGGTGACGTCCGTGATGTGGGTGGCGGGGACGCTGTGCAGCCACACCGAGCGGGCCAGGCCGGCGTAGTTGTAGAAGTCGTGCAGGTACGTCTGTCTGCGGGTGCCGTCGTGGTCGACGGTGATGCGGCCGGGCGGGACGGTGGTGTTGGTGAGTTCGTTGTTGACGCCGATCGTGAGGCGGAACTCGGCGCCGGGGGTGGTGTGTCGGGTGATGTCGGCTTCGAACGGGGTGTAGCCGCCGACGTGTTCGGCCACGAGGACGTCGTCGACGTACACGCGGCCCTCGTGCGTGGCCGCGTCGACACGGACGAACACCCGCTCGCCGGACCAGCCTCGCGGGACGCGGACCGTGCGCTGGTACCAGACCCAGCCGACGTGGTCGCGGATCGCGGGGTCGGTGAAGAGGTCGTTGTAGCTGGCGGGGACGGCCGCTTCGAGGCCGGTGTCGAGGGGGGCCGACCAGGGGGTGGGGCCCGCCTCGGCGTCCAGGGCGAACTTCCAGACGCCGTCGAGGTTCACCAGCTCTCGGGTGGCGGACGGACGGGGTTTCAGCATGGGGGTCCTCTCGGGTCGGGGAGCGGCTCGCACGAGGGCGCTTCGGGTCGGGTCAGGTCAGCCGGTTCCCGGTCGGCTCAGGCACTTCCGGCGGCCTTGTCCCGGCGCCGTGCCTCGCGCCGGGCTCGCTGCTTCACCGGGTCGGCGACCGGCGCTGCCAGCAACAGGCGGCGGGTGTAGGGGTGTTCGGGGGTGGAGGTGACATGTCCTGCGGGGCCCGTCTCGACGATGTCGCCGTGGTGGACGACCGCCACCCGGTGACTGACGTGCCGGATGACCGCGAGGTCGTGCGAGACGAAGAGGTAGGCGACACCGGTACGGCGCTGGATATCGACGAACAGGTCGAGGACGCGGGCCTGCGTGGAGAGGTCCAGCGCGGAGACCGGTTCGTCGCAGACGATCAGCTTGGGGCCGGGTGCCAACGCCCGTGCGATGGCGACGCGTTGACGCTGGCCGCCGCTGAACTCGCGGGGCAGCCGGTCGTACGCGTCCGCCGGGAGGCCGACCTGGTCGAGAAGGTCCAGCACCCGGGTGCGGGCGCCCTTCGGGGTCGCGCCCTGGACGACGAGGGGTTCACCGAGGATGTCGCCGACGGTCAGGGCGGGGTTGAGGGAGGTGTAGGGGTCCTGGAAGACGACCTGGAGGTCACGGGCAAGTCCCCGGCGTTCCTTGGGAGTTGCGTGGGTGATGTCCTGGCCGAGGAAACGGATGCCGCCGCCGGCCGCTTTGACGAGGCCGAGGACGGCACGGCCGATGGTGGTCTTGCCGGACCCGGACTCGCCGACGACACCGAGGGTCTCGCCCTTGCCGACGGTCAGGGAGACACCGTGGAGGACTTCCTCGGGGCGGGCCCGGAAGCCGCGGCCGGGGTAGGTGACCCGGAGGCCGGAGACGTCGAGAAGAGGGGTCGTCATCGGGTCTCCCGGGAATCGACAGCCTGGTTGTCCTGCGCGCGGACCGTGTCCTCGTCGAGGATCGAGTCCAGCAGCATGCGCGTGTACGGGTGTTGAGGCGTCGCGAACAGCCCCTCCGCCTCCCCCGTCTCGACGATCCGCCCCTCCCGCATGACCGCCACCCGGTCGCAGATGTCGGCGACCACACCGAAGTTGTGCGTCACCAGCAGCACCGCCATGTCCAACTCCGCCTGGAGATCCCGCAGCAGATCGAGGATCTCCGCCTGGACCGTCACATCGAGCGCGGTGGTCGGCTCGTCGGCGACGAGCAGCGCGGGGCGAGTGGCGACCGCGCCCGCGATGAGGACGCGTTGGGCCATGCCCCCGGAGATCTGGTGGGGGTAGGAGGCGTAGGTACGGGCAGGGTCGGGGATGCCGACGCGAGTCAGCAGGGCCAGCGCTCGGGCTCGCGCTTCCTTGCGGGGCAGGGGAGTTGCCGCGCGGATCGCCTCGACGAGCTGTGCGCCGATGGTCCAGTTGGGGTCCAGGTTGGACATCGGCTCCTGGGGGACGTACGCGATCGCCCGCCCCCGTACCTTCCTCAACTCCCCTTCGCCCAGCCCGAGCAGCTCACGCCCGTCGAGCCGCACCGACCCCCGGGTGACCACGGCCTCCGCGGGCAGCACCCCCAGCACCGCGAACGCGGTCTGTGTCTTGCCGGACCCCGACTCCCCCACGAGCCCGAGGGTCTCCCCGGCCTCCAGCGTGAGGCTCACCCCGGAGACGACCTCCCTCAACTCCCCGTCAGGGGTGGGGTAGGCGAGGGCGAGATCGTCGACGACGAGCAGTCCCGAAGAAGTGCCGGCGGGAGAGGGCACGCGGAGTCGGGGTGTCGAGGCGATGCGGGCGGGCTTGGGCCGCCCCCCTTCCAGCGCGTCCCGCAGCGAGTTGCCGAGCAGCACCAGACACGCGGTGATGAGCCCCAGCGTCAGGCTGGGCCACACGAATTGGAGAGGTTCCTCGTAGAGGTTCGTGAACCCCTCGGAGATCATCGCCCCGAAGCTCGGCACCGTGCTGGACCCGAGTCCGAGGAACGCCAGCCCGGACTGTACGGAGATGGAGGACCCGGCGAGGAAGGCGGTGGCGATGATCACCGGCCCCCGGACGACGGTGAGGACGTGGCGGCGCAGGATCCGCCGGTCGGGCAGCCCGGAGACGCGCGCGGCGTCGACGTACAGCTCGTTCTTGACCCCGAGGACGAGGTTGCGGACGAGCCGGTAGATGCCCGGCGAGAGGAGGAAGCCGAAGATGAGCATGGTCGCCCGGTAGTCGCCGCCGGTGACGGGCAGCAGGACGATGAGGAGCAGGAGTCCGGGGAACGTCATGACGAGGCTGAACACCCACTCGGTGACGCCCCGTACGCGTCGCCCGAAGTACCCGCCGATCAGCCCGAAGGTGACGCCGACGGCGAGGGCGATGCTGGTGCCGATGAGGGCGGAGACCATGCTGGTGTTGATGGACGCGAGGAGCCGGGCGAGGGTGTCGCGTCCGCTCTTGTCGCCGCCGAGGAGGTAGCCGTCGGTGCCGGGCGCGGCGTTGACGGCGTCCAACGAGGCGTGGTTCGGGCCGTGTTCGCGGACGATCGGGGAGACCAGGCCGAGCAGGACGATGGCC
Organism: Streptomyces saintjeani; assembly: GCF_055409605.1. Classification (NCBI taxonomy): domain Bacteria; kingdom Bacillati; phylum Actinomycetota; class Actinomycetes; order Kitasatosporales; family Streptomycetaceae; genus Streptomyces; species Streptomyces saintjeani. The sequence continues at coordinate 1,065,959 of NZ_CP189624.1, forward strand.
AGCAGGAGCCCCGCGCTGATGACGGCCTGCGGGTCGCGCAGCAGTCTGCGCACAGCGGGTGTGGTCAACTCAGCACTCTCGCCTTCGGGTTGAGCCAGCCGCCCGCCAGGTCGACGGCGAGGTTGACGCCGATCACGAGGAGTACGCCGAAGAGGCTGATGCCCATGATGATCGGGACGTCTCCCTGGAGGGACGCGTTGAAGGCGTACTGTCCGTAGCCGGGGAGCGCGAAGACCTGCTCGATGACGAGCGCGCCGCCGAGCATCTGGACGAACTCCAGGGAGAGCACGGTGAGCGCGGGCCCGGCGGCGCCGCGCAGGGCGTGCCGCAGGACGACGGAGCGGGTCGGGACGCCTCGGGTGCGCAGCGTACGGACGTAGTCCTTGCGGAGTTCGCCGATCATCGCGCCCCTGATCTGGGCGGTGAGGTTGGCGACGCCGCCCATCATGAGCGCGGCGACGGGGATGGCGATGGTGGAGGCCCAGCCCGCCGGGTCCTCGGCGAGGGGCGTGTAGCCGGTGGCGGGGAACCAGCCGAGTTTCACGGCGAGTACGTAGGTGAGGGCGATCGCGATCAGCAGGTTGGGCACGAGGTGGCCGACCATGGAGACGCCTTGGGCGATGCGGTCGACGGCGCCGCCGCGCGCTGCGGCGAGGACGCCGAGGGTGACGCTGATCAGGGTGGTGAGCAGGAGGGCGGTGACGACGAGGGAGAGGGTGACGCCGAGGCGGGCGGTGACGGCGGCGCGGACGGGTTCGCTGGTGAACCAGGACAGGCCGAGGTCGCCGCGTACGGCGTGGCCGAGCCAGTCGCCGTACTGGACGAACAGGGGGCGGTCGAGGCCGAGTTGGGCTTTCTGCTGGTGGATCTGGCTCGGGGTGGCTCCGGTGCCGACGATGCTGCCGGCGACGTCGTCGAAGGAGGTACTGAGGAGGAGGAAGGTGAGGAGGGTGACGAGGACGGCGAGGACCAGGCCGGTGCCGAGGCGGCGCACCACGTGGAGGATCATGGGGTGTTCCTAGGCGGTGGTGCCGAACTGGCGGACGGTGGCGAGAGTTGACGATCCGTCACCGAGGTAGGTGATGCCCTTCTTGGTGACCCAGTCGCTGCCGATCTGGAAGACGGGGCTGTACCAGGCGTTGTCGACGCCGAACTTGTTGATCTGCCGGTAGATTCCGGCGGCCTTGCCGGGGTCGAGTTCGCGGTCGGCCTGTTCGAGAAGGGCCGCCAGACGGGGGTCGGTGGAGTTGAAGACGTTGCGGTAGCCGGTGGGGCTGTAGAAGTTGCGGGTCTCGGTGGGGGTGGCGGTGAGGCCGTCCACGACGAGGAACAGGGGGTACTTCTTGGACGCGAGCGCGGAGACGGCCTGTTGGGGCGGTACGGGCTGCCAGGTGACCTTGACGCCGATGTCGCCGAGGGCCTGGGTGAAGGTGGGTTCGAAGGTCTTGGTGAAGACGAGGCTCGGCATCGTGACGGAGAACCCGTCCGGGTAACCGGCTTCCGCGAGCAGGCGTTTGGCGCCCTGGGGGTCGTAACCGTAGGTCTGGTTCAGGGAGTCGTCGTACGCCGTGCCCTTGGGGTTGTAGATCTGGGTGGTGGGGCGGCCGGAGCCGCGCAGGAGCTGTTTGACCATCTTGGCGCGGTCGAAAGCCATGTTGATCGCCTTGCGGACCCGCAGGTCGCCCAGGGGCTTGAGGACTTGGCCCTCGCGGTCGGCGAGGACGAGGGTGGCTCCGGCGGTGGCGTCGACGTGCTTGTGCTCGAAGGCGGGGGCGGGGAAGCCGGAGAGCTGGGAGATGTCCACGGTTCCGGCGTTGGTCTGGCCGGCCTTGAGGGCGTTGGCGGCGGCCGTGGGGTCGGAGATGACGCGGACCTTGACGGTGGCGAAGGGGTGGGCGGCCTTGTTCCAGTAGTCGGCGCGGCGCTTGAGGACGTACACCGAGCCGTTGACGGTCTGGCCCTTGTCGAGGGTGTAGGGGCCGGAGCCGACCGGTTCGAGGGCGGCACTCCTGGTGGTCATGGTCTTCGGGTCGCCGATCACTCCGGCGGCCTGCGAGAGCGCGGTGAGCAGGGAGCCGTCCGGGCGCTTGAGGCGGACGACGACGGTGGTCGCGTCGGGGGCCTCGACGGCGGCGAGGGAGGCGAGCATGCCTTGGGAGGGGCCCGGGGCGGTGCGGATGCGGTCGAGGGTGGCGCGGACGGCGGCGGAGTCGACGGGTGAACCGTCGCTGAACTTCATGCCGGTGCGCAGCTTGAGGGTGAGGGTGCGGGCGTCGGTCGAGTACTGCCAGCTCCGCGCGGCGCCGGGCTGGAGGCGGCCCTGGTTGTCCTGGAGGAGGAGGGTGTCGTAGACGGAGTCCCAGACGTACATCTGCTGGCCCTCCAACAGCTGGGTCGGGTCGAAGGAGTTGGGCGTCCCGAAGATCGAGAGGGCGAGGGTCGAGGAGGCGGTGGAGGTGCTCGCCGGCCGGCTGTCGCAGGCCGCCGAGGTGAACAGCACCGCGCCGACGCCCAGGGCGGTGAGGGCTTGTCTGCGGGTGCGCGGATGGGGGTGTCGTATGCGCATGGCTGGATTCCTTCGTCCGGGAACCGTCCCCCTGGTCGGCTCTCCGGGGGAGCGATCACGCCACCACTTACCACGTGGTCTGTTTTCGGTGGGACGCTATGGGGCTGTGGCAAGCTCGTGAAGACGGCGATCACATCTCGTTATGAATTTGTTATTCAATCCTGTGCCCAGCGCTGGACGATTCCCGACCGGGCGGCATAATTTCGAGCTCCCACCGACCCCGTCGAGGAGAGTGAGCGGCACGTGGAGCAGTCGAAGGCGCGGGGCAGTTACGCGAAATCGCTGGCCCGCAGGGCGGAGATCGTGCAGGCCGCGCGCGAGAGCTTCGTCGAACACGGCTTCGCGAAGGCGTCGTTGCGCGATATCGCCGAGCGGGCCGGGATCACCCACACCGGGCTGCTCCACCACTTCCGCAACAAGGACGAGATCCTCGCGGCCGTCCTCGCGGAGCGCGACGCCGAAGAGTGGCGCCACGGCGCGGACCTCATCGAGAGCGCCGACCAACTCGGGCCGTACTTCGAGCAGCTGCTCCGCCACCACCAGCAGGCGCCCGAACTCATACGCCTGTGGATCGAGTTGGCGGCAGCCGCGTCCCGCGCCGACCACCCCGCGCACGCGTACTTCGTCGAACGCTACGAACGCTCGCGGGCCACCTTCACCGAGGGCATCCACGAGGGCCGCACCGGCGTCTCCCTGCGCCCCGGCGTCAGCCCCGAGAGCGCCTCGATGCTCCTCAACGCGGTGCTGCACGGATTGCAGTTGCAGTGGTTGCTGGACCCGAGCCTCGACATCACCCGGCCCGTGCGGGACTTTGTGCGGCTACTGCTGGAAGAGGAGTGAGATATCGGCTTTTACGGGCGCGGTCCGGACGCCGGGCGGACCATGGACGCGAGCCGGTCCCGTACACCGTGACCGCCGATCGCTCCGGGAGGCTCCCGTGCCCGACCGCCCCTTCGTCATCTGGAAAGGTCACGGGGCCGACCAGGGGATCCACTCCGCGCGCTGCGATCAGGGGACCGAGTTCCACGACGTCCGCAGGATGAGCTGGTTCGCGAGCAGCCGGGGCCTCGCGGCGGTCGTCGTCCCCGGCGGGAACGGCATCCGGGCCGCCTGGCGCGGCGCGGGCGGCGACGAGCGCCTGTGGTGGACGCCGGACGACTTCGCCTCCCGGCGCCCACTCGGCGACGGACTCACCACCAGCGACACACCGGCGGTGATCCCGCTCAACTTCTCCGACCTGTGAGCCTCCACTCCTGAGAACCGTCAGCAACCGTTTTCTGCAACGTCAGCGGTGCACCCGCGCTCGCGCCCGTCAGATACAGCTCCGGGTTCTTCACCGACTGCAAGCGGTAGTAACCGTTTGTGGTGGCGACCAGGTTCCAGCTCCCCTTCGGGCTGTCGTCGACCCACTGCCCGATCCGCTGCCCCTCGGTCGCGTTGCCGGTCCAGACGGCGGCGGCCCGCCCGCCGGACCGGTTCAGGAGGGTCGTCCCGCCCTGTGGCCCGGTCACGACGTGCCAGTACTGGGTGTCGGGGTTGCTCGCGGAGCCCACCGCTTCGAGGCGTACGTCCGGGACGTCGCCGTTGCCGAGGTTCGCGTCGTTGGTCCTGCCGCCCGTGCCGATGACCTGGCCCGTCGCGCGGTTCTGCAAACGGTGGTAAGCGCCTGCCGAACGTCCCAGGTCGACCTCCGCGTACGCGAGCGTCGACGTGCCCTGGTTGCGCAGGATCACGACCCGCCCGGTGTCCGCGTCGTACTGGAGGTTACGGCTGTACCCGGCGCCCAGTGTCGTCCGGTACTCCTTCCACACCCCGTCGCTGCGCCCGCTCTCGTTGACCCACACGTCCCCGCTCCCGGCCGCGTTGTAGACGAGCCGCCCGTCGGGCAGGCGGATCAGTACGGGGCTCCCGCCCATCGCGAGCGGATGCGAACCGGCGTCCACGGGAAGGGAGTCGACGCCCTCGCCGACCGGCGAGCCCTTGAAGAACTCCAGCGGGCTGTTCGCGACGCGGTAGCGCGTGTCGGCGCCGCCGCCCCAGTACTCGTACGTCAGCAGCCACTTGCCGTCGGTCGTGGGGGCGACGTTCGTCATGCCGGGGCGTCCGCCGCCGATGCCCCGCGCCGAGGTGAGCCCGGCGATGTCGACGACCGGCCGCTGCCACGCCGCCGAACGGCCGTCCCACGTACGGTGGGCGAGGATCTGGCCGTGCGCGTCCGTCGCCGTGTCGTTGGCGGGGTCGAGGGCCGGTACGCCGGTCGCCGGGTCGAAGCCGGTGTAGTCGTTCTCGTCGGAGTAGAAGCACACCAGCTTGCCCTGATACACCATCAGGTACGGCTCCCAGAGCGGGTCCACCTGGCGGTGCGTGTTCGCGGCGGCGATGTTCTGGCCGACGGCGCCCGCGCTGCCGCCCTGCCATCCGCCGGTGGCGATGATGTTGACGACCCGCCAGGTCACGCCGTCGTCGTTGCTGGCGTACAGGGCGATCGCCATGTCACTGCGGTCGCCGTCGTTGGAGGGCGTCCAGTCGGGGTCGGCGGCCTTGTGCTCCTTGTAGTACGCGTCGTCGCCGGAGACGACGGTCGCCATGAGGAGGGTGCCGCGCTTCAGAGAACCGACGTTCCGCGGGAGGACGTAGAGGTAGGGGTTGGTCCAATTGCTGGTGTACTTCGGGTAGTTTCCGAGGTACGCCGGGGCCTTCACCTCGGACAGGGGCTGCCAGGTCGTGCCGTGGTCGTCGCTCTTGTAGACCGGGATGGTCTGGCCGTCCGCGCTGCCGGACTTCGCGACGACGGTGGACTTCTCGAAGGCGGCGACCAGTCTGCCGCTGGGGAGTTGGGCCGACTTGGGGTAGATGGCGCAGTTGCCCCGGCCCTTGAGACAGGGTTCCGAGCCGAGTTGGTAGAGGATGCCGCCGGTCGGGTTGTAGGCGTGCGCGGTGGCGGTCGGGATGGCGAGGAGGGCCGTCGCCGCTCCCAGGACGCCGAGTCTCTTCAGCATGGCTTCTCCCCTGCGAACACACGGACGTCCCAGGAGTTCAAGCGGGCTTCCCGGCCTAGGGGTTCGCCGCTGAGGACGTCCGTCAGACCGGCGGGTGCCCGCAGACTCACCTGCTCCCAGGACCAGTTGTGGACGACGTACACGCGTCGGCCGTCCGCCGAGGTGCCGCTCGCCACCGTCACCGACTCGGGCAACTCGCCCCAGCCGTGCCGGGGTTCGGGGGCGAGCCACTCGGCGAGGGCGCGGGCCAGCGCCCGGCCGGGGACGGTGCCGACGCAGGTGACGCGGCCTTCGCCGTGACGCCGGGTGGTGATGGCGGGCCAGCGGCCGAAGTGGGGGTGGTCGTAGCGGGCGAGGATCTCCACGGCGTCTGCCGCCGCACCGCTGTCCTGTTCAACGCCCTTTGAGAAACGGCCTGTTGATGTGTCGCCTGCTGCCGCGCCGGCGTCCACGGTCAGCCCGTCCGCCCACCGCGTCGCGGTCGCCCCCTCCGGGACACCGAGCGGCCCTCCGGCCGTGACCGGCACCTCGGCGACGAGGTTGCTGAACTCGTCGTACGACACGCCCGCCGCCTTTGCCAGCCGGGCGGGCGCGCGGTCGGTGCGGGCGCGGGCCTCCTGGTCGGCGTACCCGGTGCGGGGGCCGAGGACGAGGTGGCCGCCCGCGTGGGCGTAGGCGGCGAGCCACTCCAGGGTGGAGTCGGCGGCGAGGTAGAGCGCGGGGACGACCAGGACCGGGTGGGTCCGGGCCGCCGCCTCCGGCTCCAGGCCCTCGCGTTCGCCGGTCGGGTCGTGCAACTGGCGGGCGTGGACGATGCGTACCTGGCGGCGGGCCTCGAACGCGCCCCGGTAGAAGGGGTCGAGGATGCCGTGGTAGGCGGCCGGGTCGGGTTCGCCGTCCGGGGTCGCGAGGGGCGGGTACTTCTGCATGAGCCACTTGCTGGGCGTCGAGTAGACGATCGTGATGTCGGCGTCGGGTTCGAGTCCGGCGACGAGTTCCCCGGCCGTGTCGAACTCGGCGCCGAGGCGGGCGAGTTCGGCGTAGGTGCGGCCGGGCCTGCCGGTGTGCGGGAGGACGCCGCCCCAGTAGGTCTCGGCGCCGAAGTGCAGGGTGTGCCAGTGCCAGTACTCGATCATGCGGGCGCCCCGGGACACCAACGCCCAGGCTGCCTGGCGCCATTGGCCGTCGTACGCGGGACGGTTGTCCCAGGGGAAGCCGATCGAGGAGGCGTTGGTCTCGGTGACGAGGAACGGGGACTGGCGGGAGGAGAACATCCAGTCGGCGGTCTGGTAGAGGGACCAGACGCCGGTGGTCTGCCACTTCTGGGGGCGGTCGACGGGGTCCGGGAGGGCCAGGCCGTCCTGCATCGCGTAGTACGGGTTGCCGGAGGCGATGTCGAGGCGGTCGGTCAGTTCGTCGTCCTCGACCGCCGGGCGGGTGTAGGAGATGCAGGTGGTGACGAACTGGTCGTCGCGCGCGTACTCGCGGACGATGTCGGCCTGCCAGTCGATGAACTCGGTGACCTGGCGGGCCTGGAACTCCCGCCAGGCGACGTCGTACTGGGGCTGGACGTTGCCGTCGGGGGTCCACAGGTCGGCCCACGTCGAGAGGCGGTGCGACCAGTAGACCAGGCCCCACTCGCGGTTGAGGGTCTCGACGTCGCCGTACTTGTGCCGGAGATGGTCGGTGAAGCGCTCGAACACGCCCCGGTTGTGCAGGAGTTCGTTGCCGGGTTCGTTGTCGACCTGGAAGCCGATGACGGCCGGGTGGCTCGCGTAGCGGGCGGTGATCCGGCGGATCACGCGCTCGGCGTGGAAGCGGAACGCCGGGTGGGTGAAGTCGACTTCCTGGCGGGCGCCCCAGCCGATGCGCTCGCCGGTCCTCCGCTCGCCGGTGATCTCGGGGTACTGGCGGGCGAGCCACGGGGGGACGGCGTAGGTGGGGGTGCCGAGGACGACGGAGATGCCGCGTTCATGGGCGCCGTCCAGGACCGGCTGGAGCCAGTCGAGGTCGAAGACGTCGTTCTCCGGCTCCCAGGTGGACCAGACGGACTCGCCGACGCGGATGACGGTGAAGTGCGCCTCGGACATGAGGTCGAGGTCGGTCTTGAGGCGGTTCTCGGAGCGGGGGTAGGGCTGGTACTCGTGGTAGTAGGCGGCGCCGAACAGGACGCGGGCGGGGAGTTCCGCCATGAACTGGCCTCCAGAGAAAGGGGGTTGCTTGACAGGGGTCGGATCGGTCACTGCTTGACGCCGCCGGTGGCCAGCCCGCTCTGCCAGTACCGCTGGAGCAGGAGGAAGGCCACGACGAGGGGCAGGATGGAGAGCAGGGAGCCGGTCACGACCAGCGCGAGCATGTCGCTGCTCGCGCCCGCGCCGCCGTTCTGCGCCTGCGCGGCCCAGGACGAGAGGCCGACGGTGACCGGGTAGAGATCGGGGTCGTTCAGCATGATCAGCGGCAGGAAGTAGTTGTTCCAGGTCGCGACGAGCGTGAACAGCAGGACGGTGACGAGGCCGGGGCCGAGCAGTCTGAGCGCGATACGGAAGAAGATCCGCACCTCGCCGGCGCCGTCGATGCGGGCGGCCTCCAGTAGGCTGTCCGGGATCGCGTCGGCGGCGTAGATCCGCATCAGGTACAGGCCGAACGGGTTGACCAGCGAGGGCAGGATGATCGCCCACGGCGTGTTCACCAGGCCCGCCTCGGCGAACAGCAGGTACGTCGGGATCGCCAGCGCCGTCGTCGGGACCATCACCGCGCCGAGCACCAGGTTGAAGGCGGCGCGGTCGCCCCGGAAGCGGAACTTCGCGAAGCCGTAGCCTCCGGCGGCGGCCAGGACGGCGGCGCCGATGGCGCTGACGCCCGCGTACAGCACGGTGTTGAGGAGCCAGGTGACGAAGACGCCGTCGTCCTGCGTGAACGTGTCCTTGATGTTGGTGAGGAGTTGGGGCGCGTCGGAGAACCAGAGGCCGAAGCTGTCGATCAGGTCGTGCGCGGACTTGGTGGAGGCGATGAGGAGCCAGAGCAGCGGGAGCAGGAAGTAGGCGAGGGCCGCGAGCATGGCGATGGTGAGGGGCGTGCTGCGGCGGGGGCGCTTCGCCTTGCGAACTCCGGTGTGCTGTGCGGCCGTCGGCCTGTCGAGAAGGGTCGTCACGGGGTCCTCCTGCGGTTCGCGGTCAGCAGGACGGCGTAGGAGGCGATGACGATCACGAGGCCGAGGAGGAAGGACACCGTCGCCGCGTAGTTGACCTGCTGGCCGGTGAACGCGAGGGAGTAGGCGTAGAGGTTGGCGGTGTAGTCGCTGGTGATGACGTCGGGGGCGATCTTCATCAGCAGGTTGGGTTCGTTGAAGAGCTGGAAGCTGCCGATCACCGAGAAGAGCAGGCAGAGCAGCAACGCGGGCCGCAGCGCGGGGAGTTTGACCGACCAGGCGATCCGCCAGGCGCCCGCGCCGTCCACCGCGGCGGCCTCGTACAGCTCCGTCGGGATGGTGCGCAGCGCCGCGTACAGGATGATCATGTTGTAGCCGGTGAACTCCCACGTGACGATGTTGGCGAGGCTGCCGAGCATCCAGGTTCCGCTGAGGAAGTCCGGTACGGGCAGGCTGAGTTCACGCGCGAACTGGGCGAACGGGCCGAAGTCCGGGCCGTACAGGTAGCCCCACATGAGCGCGGCGACGACGCTGGGCACGGCGTACGGCACGAAGACGCCGAGCCGGATGATCCGGGCGAGCCGCAGGAGGCCGCTGTCCAGGGCGAGGGCGAAGAGGAGGGCCAGGGCCAGCATGATCGGCACCTGGATGACGAAGAAGAGGGCCACCCTCCCTACGCCGTGCAGGAGTTGGGAGTCCTTGAGGGCCTGGACGTAGTTGTCGAGGCCGACGAAGGCGGTGCCGCCGATGAGGCGTTCCTGGAAGAGGCTGAGGTAGGCGGCGTAGCCGAGGGGGGTGAGGAAGAGGAGGAGGAACAGGATCATGAAGGGGGCGACGAAGAGGGGTCCCGCCGACCTCCGGCGCGGTGCGGCCATCTCAGCTCCCCTCGACCGTGAAGCCCTGACCCTTGGCGTACGACGTGAGTCGTGACTGCCAACTCCCCAGCGCGGACACGGTGTCGGCGTGGTCGGCGAGGGACTTGCCGACGGTCTCGGTCCAGTCGGTGGCGGCCTGGTCGAGGAACGGCGGCCACTGGAAGTCGGCGTCGACGGTCGAACTGACGCCCGCGAACACCTCGTTGACCTTCTGGCCGCCGTAGAAGGCGGGCGCGTCGCCGGTGAACGACGGGTCGGCGAGGAGGGCCTTGGTCGCCGGGAAGAAGAACTGCTCGGTGGCGAACATCTTCGCGCTGGCGGGGTCGCTGTTGAGGAACTGCGCGAACACGGCGGCCTGGACTGCGTTCTTGGTGCCCCGGATGACGGCGGTGGTGGAGCCGCCCCAGTTCCCGGAGGACGGCTTCGCGGCGTCCCACTGCGGGAGCGGGGCCGCGCGCCAGTTCCCGGCGGTGTCCTTCGCGGAGCCGGAGAGGAAGGCGGGGGCCCAGGCTGCGGTCAGCCAGGTCGCGTACTTGCCCTTGTTGAGGGCCGCGTACCAGCCGTCGGTGAAGTCGGGTTCGACGCCGATGACGCCTTCCTTCGCGAGGCCGCCCCAGTACTCGCCGAGCTTCTTCGACACGGCGTCGTCGACACTGATCGCGATCTCGCCCTTGCTCCGGCTGACGTACGGTTTGCTGCCCGCCTGCCACAACAGGCCGTGCCAGGCGGCGGGTTGGTTCGCGGCGAGGTTGGTGAGGTAGACGTCCGGGTCGGCCTGGTGGAGCTTGCGAGCGGCTGCCGCGAACTCGTCCCAGGTGGTGGGTACCTGGATGCCGTGCTTGTCGAAGATGTCCTTGCGGTACAGCATGCCCATCGGGCCGGTGTCCTGCGGGATCGCCCAGACCTCGCCGCCGGTGCCGGTGACCTGGCCCCACGTCCACTCCACGAACGTCGACTTGAGGGCGTCGGCGCCGTACGGCCGCAGGTCCAGCAGGTTGTTGGTGATGGTGAAGGTGGGGATCGCCTGGTACTCCATCTGCACCAGGTCGGGGGCGCCGCTGCCGGCCTTCAACGCCGTGCGCAGCTTGGTGTACTGGGGGGTGCCCTGGCCGGCGTTGACGATCTTCACCTTGACCGCCGGGTACTTCTTCTCGAAGAGGGCGACCTCCTTGGCGATGTTCGGGACCCAGGTCCAGAAGGTGAGTTCGGTCGGCGTCTTCATCGCCTTGTCGATGTCGGCCTGGCCGACCGGCTGGGTCGCGGACCGGGACTCCCCCGAGTCACCGCCGCCGCAGGCGGTGAGGGCGGCGCCCAGGGAGAGGGCTCCGGTCGTCGTGAGGAAGAGGCGGCGGCTCATGGACGCGGACGTGATGATGTTTTCGGGCATGGTGGACTCCCGCCGGAAGCGAAGAGGGGTGCGGGGACGCCGAGGGGGTGAACGTCCGCCGGAGACAAGGGGGTCGGGGACCCGGGGCACGCCTCGGAGCGAGGCGGCATGAGGGGGGTACGCGGCTCGGTGAAGGGGGCGCGGCGCGGTGGGGAGGCGCGCGGGCGCGGTGGTCCGGTCAGTCGCGGGCGGGCCCACCTCCGTCCGGTTTCCTGCCGCTCGGCGCCGGTCCCGTCGAGTCCCGTACGACCAGGTCCACCGGCGGCTGACTCGACGGCAGCGGGTCCGCGCCGGGGTTCTCGATCACGTGCATGAGCCTCTTGAGCCCCTCCTGGGCCACGATGTCGAAGGGTTGGCGCACCGTGGTCAGTGGAGGTGTCACGTACGCGGCGACCGGGATGTCGTCGAACCCGACGACGCTGACGTCCTCGGGCACCCGGCGTCCGGCGTCCGCCAGCGCCCGGATCAGCCCGATCGCCATGTCGTCGTTCGCGGCGAACACGGCGGTGACGTCGCCCCGTCGGGCCAGCTCCCGGCCCGCCCGGTACCCCGAGGCCGCCGACCAGTCGCCCTCGACGACGGGCGGCACCCGCCTGCCGTGCTCGGTCAACGCGGCCCGCCAGCCCACGAGTCGGTCCCGGGCGGCGAACCAGCGCTGGGGGCCCGCGAGGTGATGGACCGTCACATGGCCCAGTTCCAGAAGGTGTTCGGTCGCCGTGCGCGCCATGAGGTCGGCGCCGTCGCCTGCGGACAGCACCGTCGGCGAGGTCACCGGCGAGGGCGCGCCGATCACCAGCACCGGTACGTCCACCCGCAGCGGCACCCCACCGGGTTCGTCGATCGGCTCCGACACGACGATGCCGTCCACGCCCTGGTCGAGCAGCGAGTCGACGGCTCCGGCGATGCCCGCCGGGTCGCCTTCGACGGTGTTGACGACCCGCAGCGCGTACCCCGTGTCCCGGACGACCTTCTCGACGCCCATCAGCAGCGAGGCCGGCCCGTACAGCGCGGTGCCCAGGGTGACGACGCCGATCGACCTGGTGCGGCCCGAGGCGAGCGCGCGGGCGGCGTTGTTGCGCCGGTACCCGAGCTGCTCGGCGGCGTCGAGGACCCGGCGCCGCACGTCCGCCGAGACGTACGGCTCGTCGTTGAAAACGCGGGAAACCGTTTTCTGCGACACCCCGGCGAGGCGTGCGACGTCCACGCTGCGCGGCGCCGCCGTTCCGGCGTTCCGCCCGGCTCCTCGTGTCACGGCACCTCCCGGTCGACAGTTACGACGTGTCCATGATTCCAGACGCCGACCCGCATGACTGCGTAGTCATGTCTGCGCTGTCATGTCTACGCAGTCAGAAGGGTGGCGTCAATAGTTCGGACGACAATCGGGACGGGGGTGGGGGGACCGGGCCGGAACCTCGGACGACGCCTTCACCTCGCAGCGCCCCGTCCGCCCGGCCGGTTCCTCCTGAGGCGCTCCGTCATGCGCCGAGGCCCAGCTCCTCCTCCCCCAGGGGCGTGAAGTACCCGGCCACGTCCGCCTCGGAGACGTCCGGCAGAGTCGCCGGGGACCAGCGGGGGGTGCGGTCCTTGTCGATGATCTGCGCGCGGACGCCCTCCACCAGGTCGTGGGTCGTGAGGGCGTGGCAGGAGATGCGGTACTCCTGGTCGAGGGCCTGTTCCAGGGTGAGCCGGCGTGCGGCGCGCAGGGCGCGGAGGGTGACCTTGAGGGTCGTCGGGGAGCGGGTGAGGAGGGTTTCGGCGGCGCCCTTGGCGCGGGGATCGTCGTACGCGGAGAGCCTGTCGACGATCTCCTCGACGGTGTCGGCGGCGTAGCAGGCGTCGATCCAGTGCCGGTCGCCCGGCAACTCCGCGAGGGGAGGCCGCTGTTCGTGGCGGGCGAGGGCTTCGGCCACCGGGAGGGCGGCCAGGTCGGCGAGGAGGGCGGGGAGTTCGCAGGAGGGGACGTAGTGGTCGGCGAGGCCGCACAACAGGGCGTCGGCGGCGCCGATCTGAGTACCCGTCAGGCCGAGGTGGGTGCCGAGTTCGCCGGGCGCGTGGGAAAGCAGATACGTCCCTCCGACGTCCGGCACGAAGCCGATCCCGGTCTCGGGCATGGCGACGCGGGAGCGCTCGGTGACGATCCGCACGTCCCCGTGGGCCGAGATCCCGACGCCCCCGCCCATCACGATGCCGTCCATGACGGCGACGTACGGCTTCGGGTACCGGGCGATCCGCGCGTTCAGCCGGTACTCGTCCCGCCAGAAGGCGGCCGAGGCGCGCCCGTCGCCGTCCCGCGCGTCGTCGTGCACGGCGCGGATGTCCCCACCGGCACACAGCCCGCGCTCCCCCGCGCCGGTGACGACGACGGCCGTGACGGAGGGGTCGCGCTCCCACTCGTCGAGGGCCGCGTCGATCCGCAGAACCATGGCGTGGTCGAGGGCGTTGAGCGCCCTGGGCCGGTCGAGGACGACCCGCCCGGCCCGCCCGTCCTCCCAGCACTGGACGTCACTCATCGGGTCCCCCCGACCGGGCCTCGGGTCACGTTGGTGCACATGAACTGGTGCTTCCTTCCCGCATCCGCCGTACGCGTCGTGAACGATCTTCCCGCGTCCATGGTCGCAAAGGGCACCGCGTCGGCAAACCGGGCAGGTCGGCGGCCAGGCTTCAGGACGACCCGGCGGCCTTCACCGCCGCTGCCACCGCGTCCTCCACCGGTCCGGCGTGGGGATCGGTTCCTTGCGGTCGGTCTGGGTCCGGATCTCCACATGGGATGCGTACGACGTCGCCCGGAACGCCTCCTCGTACGAGGCCAGTGCCGCGCTGAGCGCTCCGCCCGCGAGGCCCCTGCGGCGGATGCGGCGGGCGAGGAGTGCGAACAGGCCCAGGGCGGCGGCGATGCAGAGCAGCGGCAGGACGGCGGCCATGCTCCGAGCGTACGTCAGAGCGTGAGGAGTTCCTCGTAGAAGCCGCCGAACTCCCGTTCCTGGTCCACGAGATGGATCTCCAGGATCCAGTGGCAGCGGCGCCCCGCGCGGTCCGTGCGGCGTAGCGGCGTCGTGTTCGCGGGGGTGATGTACGACTCGACGTCCGCGCCGTCGATCCGTTCGTGCGGGAACTCGCCGACCAGGTGGCCCGCGTGCCAGCCGCCCAGTTCCCAACCCGCCTTCTCCGCCAGGCGGTTGATCTCCGCGTGGAGTTGTCCGCCGGTAATGCCGGGGGCGTCCTCGAAGAAGCGCCGGCCCGCCCGGAAGATCTCGGGGAGGTCGTCGCGCAGGCGGTGTTTCACGGGGTCGTCGCCGAGGACGAACGTGCGGCCGAAGTCCGCCTCGTACTCCTCGAAGACGGGCCCGAAGTCGGCGAACACGATGTCGTCGGCGGCGATCAGCCGGTCCGGCGGGTTCTCGCGGTACGGCTTGAGGGTGTTGGGGCCGGAGCGGACGATCCGCTTGTGCCAGTGCCGCGTGGTGCCGAAGAGTTCGTTCGCGAGGTCGCGGATGCGGTCACTGACCGCGCGTTCGCCCTCGCCCGGCGCGATCAGCCCGCGCCGGGAGATCTCCGCGAAGAGTTGCTCCGCCTTGGCCTGCGCGCTCAACAGCCGTGCGGCGCGGGTGGGTTCATCGTCCGCCATGGGCCGAACGTAACGCCGGGAGATCGTTTTCCGCAACGGCGGCCAGCACGTCTCAAGCCCCGCCCCCTCGCACGCTTGACCTGCCCTTGACTCGGGTACCCCTCATCTGCAACTCATATGCAACAACGACCCACCAGCAACAGAGGGAGCCCGATGACCCCCCGCATACGAGCCACCGCCCTGACGGCGGCGCTGCTCACCGCCACGGCCGCCTGCTCGGCACCCAGCGAGAGCGGGGCACGGGAGGCCGACTCGGTCGTCATCGGGGTCCCCTCCGAACCGGCCACCCTGAGCCCCCTGCTGGGCTACGGCAAGGACGGCAACTCGAAGATCTTCGACGGCCTCCTCGCCCACGACGCCGACCTCACGCTGAAGCCCGCCCTCGCGAAGTCCCTCCCCGAGGTCAGCGCCGACGGCCTCACCTACACGTACACGCTGCGCGAGGGCGTGAAGTTCAGCGACGGGAAGCAACTCACCGCCGCCGACGTGGTGTTCACGTACACCACGGTCCTGGACCCGAGGACCAACAACACCTCGCGGGTCGAACTCGACGCGGTGAAAGGGGTGAAGGCGGACGGTGACAAGGTCGTCTTCACCCTCAAATATCCCTACGCGCCCTTCGCCGCGCGCACCACCCTGCCGATCGTCCCCGAGCACCTCGCGGGCGGCCAGGACCCCAACACCGGTTCGTTCAACACGAATCCGGTCGGTACGGGCCCGTACGTCCTCGCGGACTGGCGCAAGGGCGAGAAGCTCACGTTCAAGGCGAACCCCGACTACTGGGGCGGCGCCCCGCAGGTCGGGAAGGTGACGATGGCGATCGTCCCCGACGACGACGTCCGCGCCACCCGCCTGCGCGCCGGCGACCTCGACGGCGCGATCCTCCCGCCGAACCTCGCGGCGGCGTTCGCGAGGGACGGCAGCCGCAAGCGGTACGACGCGACGACGTACGACGTCCGGCTCGTGTCCCTGCCCTCGGGGAACCCGGTCGCCGGGGACACCGCGATCCGGCGGGCCCTCGACCTGGCCGTGGACCGGGACGCGATGGTCGCGAAGATCCTGGACGGCGCGGGGAGCCCGGCGTACGGACCGCTGCCGGTGGGCTCGCCCTGGTTCACGAAGGGCATCGAGCGCAGGCAGGACCTCGCCGAGGCGAGGCGCGTCCTCGACCGGGCCGGCTGGAAGGCCGGTGACGGCGGGGTCCGTGCCAAGGACGGCCGCCGCGCCTCGTTCACCCTGTACTACCCGGCCGGCGACAAGGTCCGCCAGGACCACGCCCTCGCGTACGCCTCCGACGCGAAGAAGGCCGGCATCGAGGTCGCGGCGCAGAGCGCGACGTGGGAGGTGATCGAGCCGCGCATGGCCCGGGACGCCGTCCTCGCGGGCTTCGGCTCCACCGGCGACCCCGACTTCGGCCTCTACACGATGCTGTACTCCACCCTCGCCGGCGACGGCTTCAACAACATGGGCCACTACACGAACCCGGTGGTCGACAAGGCCCTCGACGCGGGCCGGCGCACCAGCGAACCGGCGGCCCGCAAGGCGGCGTACGACACACTTCAGCGCGCCCTCGTCGCCGATCCCGGGTACACGTTCCTCACGCACATCGACCACGTGTACGTCCTCGCCGACCGCTGGGACGGCCTCACGACCCAGGTCGAGCCGCACGAGCACGGGTTCGCGAGCGGGCCGTGGTGGAACCTGGAGACCTGGAAGCCGAAGCGGACGGCGCGGTGAACCGGCCGCCCGCGCAAGGGACTTCGCCGAAACGGCCGCCGCTGGCCCGCCTCCCCTGGGCCGCCATGGCCCGCCTCACCGCCCGCCGTCTCCTCCTCGCCGCCCCCGTCCTCCTCGTCGTCACCTTCGGCGTCTTCGCGATCGCCGCCGCCTCCCCCTTCGACCCCGTGAAGGCGTACGCCGGTACGGCCGCGTTCGGCGCCGACGCCGAGACGCTCGCCCGGCTGCGCGAAAACCTCGGCGTGGACCGGCCGTTCGCGGTGCGCTGGTGGGAGTGGCTGACGTCCGCGCTCGGCGGGGACCTCGGCCAGTCGAGCGTGCTGCGGCAACCGGTCGCCGAGGTGATCGGTGAACGCCTGCTGTGGTCCAGCCTGTTGTGCGCGGCGGCGTTCGTCATCGCGGTGACCACCGGAACCGTGCTGGGAGTTCTGGCCGCCCGGCGCCCGGGTTCGCCGCTCGACCGTACGGTCACCTCGCTGGCGTACGCGCTGGAGGCGGCGCCCGTCTTCTGGCTCGCGCTGCTCGCCGTCTGGGTGTTCGCGCTCCGGTGGGGCGTGCTGCCCGCCGGGGGGCTCACGGACACCGCCAGCGAGGTGGTGACGGCGGACCAGGTCGTCCGGCATCTCGCGCTGCCCGCCGGGGTGCTCGCCGTGTCCCAACTCCCCTGGTTCACCTTGTATGTTCGCCAGGGCGTCGGGGACGCGCTCGTCGAGGACCCCGTACGGGGCGCCCGCGCGCGGGGGTTGAGCGAGCGGACCGTCCTGCTCGGGCACGCCCTGCGCTCGGGGCTGCTGCCGGTGCTGACGCTCGTCGGGTCACGGGTGCCCGAACTCATCACCGGTGCCCTGCTGGTGGAGACCGTGTTCAGCTGGCCCGGCATCGCGGCGGCCACCGTCGAGGCGGCGACCTCCGTCGACTTCCCGCTCCTCGCGGCGCTGGCCACGCTCGCCACGGCCGCCGTCCTCGCCGGGAACCTCCTGGCCGACCTGCTGTACGGCCTCTTCGACCCGAGGGTGGGATTCAGTGACATGTGAGGCACCCGGCTGGCGGGCGTACGGACCAAGTCGCCGCTCCACACGGACGGTTCGGGTCAGGGTCTCGGCAACGGTCCTCGCGGTGACCGCACTTGCCGTCCTGCTCGTCCCGCCGCTCGTCCAACTCGACCAGCAGTCCGTCGACCTGGCGTCCAAGCTGCTCCCGCCGAGCTGGTCCCACCCCTTCGGCACCGACGACCTCGGCCGCGACCTCCTGCTGCGCTGCGTGTACGGGCTGCGCGTCTCGCTCCTCGTCGGCCTCGCCGCCGCGCTCACCGCGACCGTGCTCGGCACGGCGGTCGGGGCGCTCGCCGGGACGTTCGGCGGGTGGGTGGACCGGGTCGTGATGCGGGCGGTGGACACCGTGTCGTCCGTACCGCACCTGCTGCTCGGCATCTTCGTCGTCGCGATGTTCCGGCCCGGCGTGTGGCCGGTGATCGTCTCCGTCGGGGTCACGCACTGGCTGTCCACGGCCCGCATCGTCCGCGCGGAGGTGCTGTCGCTGCGGTCCCGGGCGTTCGTCGACGCGGCGATCTCCGGCGGGGCGTCACGCAAACGTGTCACCGTACGCCACCTGCTCCCCGGCGTCCTCCCCCAAGCCGGCCTCGCCGCCGTCCTGATGGTGCCGCACGCCATGTGGCACGAGTCCGCCCTCTCGTTCCTCGGCCTCGGCCTCCCCTCGCACATGGCCAGCCTGGGCGGCCTCGTCCAGTCGGCCCGCGGCTCACTGCCGGCCGGGCAGTGGTGGCCGACGCTGTTCCCCGGCCTGTTCATCATCGTGCCGACACTGGCGATCGCCGGGGCGGCGGGGGCCCTGCGGGAGCGGATCAATCCGCGCAGGAGATCGGAGCTGATGCTGTGACCACGGCCGACAGAGAAGAAGCCGACAGAAAGGAGCCCGTCCTCTCCGTGCGCGGGCTCTCCGTGCGTTTCCTGCTGCCCGGTGGGCGTCAGGTGCCCGCCGTCACCGATGCCGGGTTCGAGGTGGCGGCCGGGGAGTGTCTCGCGCTGATCGGGGAGAGCGGGTGCGGCAAGTCGGTGCTGGCGTCGGCGTTGTTGGGGCTGCTGCCCGCCAACGCGCAGGCGTGCGGGAAGGCTTGGGTGCGGGGGATCGAGCTGGTCGGGGCCGACGAGGGGACGCTGGTGCGGCGGGTGCGGGGGCGGCTCGTGGGGCTGGTGCCGCAGAGTCCGGCGGCGCATCTCACGCCCGTACGGACGGTGCGGTCCCAACTCGCGGAGACGATACGGGCGTTGACGTCCTCCAAGGACCCCGGCGCCGTCGAGAAGGCCGCCCGGCGGGCCGCGTTCCCGCTCGACCACCTCGACCGCCACCCGCACGAACTGTCCGGCGGACTCGCCCAACGCGCCGCCACCGCCCTCGCGTTGGTCGGCGAGGCGCCGTTGCTGCTGGCCGACGAGCCGACGACCGGCCTGGACCGGGACCTGGTGGACCACACCGTCGACGAGCTGCGCCGGCACGTGGACGCCGGGGAGGACAGGGCGCTGCTGATGATCACGCACGATCTCGCGGCGGCGGAGCGCATCGCGGACCGGGTGGCCGTGATGTACGCGGGCCGGATCGTCGAACTCGCCGACGCCAAAAGCTTCTTCGGGCACCCCGGCCCCCGCCACCCGTACAGCCGGGGCCTCCTGGACGCCCTCCCCGACCGCGCGTTCCTCCCCATCCCCGGTATGCCCCCGGAACTCGGCGCGCTCCCGGAGGGCTGCGCGTTCGCGCCCCGCTGCCCGCGCGCCACCCCGGCCTGCGCGGCCCTCCCCCCGACGACCGGCGGAACCGCCTGCCACCACCCGCACCTCATGGAGGACCTCCGTGCTTGAACTGCGCGCCATCACAGCCGGGTACGACAGGAAGTCCCCGGCGGTGCGCGGTGTGTCGCTGACGATCGCGCCCGGCGAGTCCGTCGGCCTCCTCGGCCCGAGCGGCTGCGGGAAGTCGACGCTGGCGAAGGTGGCGGCCCTGCTGCACCGCCCCGACGCGGGCACGCTCACGCTCGACGGCACGCACGTCCACCGCTGGCGCCACCGCGCCCCCAGGGCCCAACGCACCTCCGTGGGCGTCGTGTTCCAGCAGCCCCGGCTCTCGGCGGACCCCCACCTGTCCCTCGCGGACCTCATCGCCGAGCCCCTCCGCGCGAACGGCCGCGCACCCCACGTCGACGCCCTCGCCGCGTCCGTCGGCCTCACCCCCGACCTGCTCACCCGGCGCCCCCACGAGGTCAGCGACGGCCAGCTCCAACGCGCCTGCCTGGCCCGCGCGTTGTCCCTGCGGCCCCGCTGGCTGATCTGCGACGAGATGACGGCGATGCTGGACGCGTCGACAACGGCCGCGCTGGTACGGGCGGTCGAGGAGTACCGGGCGTCATCAGGGGCCGGTCTCCTGGCGGTCGGTCACGACCGGGTGCTGCTGCGGCGGTGGTGCGAGCGGCTCGTCCACTGGGACGAGATCAGCGGATGACAGATGCATACGACCGGCGTCACCCGTGCAGTTCCCGGTACGCCGCGACCGCCCCGGCGTGCAACGGCACCTCCCCGGTGGAGATCAGGCTCCGCACGTCCAGGAACTGCGTCCCGAGCGCCGACGCCGGGACCAGCCGGGCCGCGCGTCCGACGAGTACGTGGGTGAGGGCGGCGGCGAGCGGCGGGGGCAGGTCGGGGCGGCACAGGAGCAGGTTGGCGACGCCGATCGTGGCGACCTCGGCCGTGCCTTCGTACGCACCGGCCGGGACCGTGACCGCCTCCACTCCCGCGCCGCCGCTCTCCCGCACCCGGGGCAGCAGCCCGGCGAGCGGCAGGAGGCGGATGCCGGGAGCGTGCGCGAGACCGGCGAGGACGGGCATGGGTACGCCGCCGGCGAGGAGGACCGCGTCGACCGCACCCGCCCGCATCGCCGCCGTGACCTGGGACATCAGCAGATGGCGGACCCGGACGTCCGCACCCGGCGTGAGGCCCGCCGCCCGCAGCAGCCGGTCCCCCAGCACCGCGCCGCCGGACGCCGGAGCACCCACCGACACGGTCCGGCCCGCGAGGTCGGCCACGCTCCGGGCCCGCGACCCCGCCCGTACGGCGAGCTGCGCGTAGTTCTCGTACACCCGGCCCACCGCCCGCAACGGCACCGGCGCGGCGAAGGGGCCGCTCCCGGCGTACGCGGACCACGCGATGTCGGCGAGGGCGAGCGCCACGTCGGCGCGGCGCGCGTGCAGCAGCCGTACGTTGGCCACACTGCCCTCGCTGCCGACGACTTCGCAGGTCAGGCGGGGGTACACGGCGGTCACCTGCTGGGCGAGGAGCTGTCCGAACGCGGCGTAGAAGCCGTCGCTCTCGCCGGTGGCGATGCGCAGCGTGCCGGTGGGGCCCCGGTCGGCGAGCCGGGCGTCACCGCCGAGCGCCGCGACCCCGGTGACCCCGAGGGCGGCGCGCAGGACGGTACGGCGGCTGTTCACGGCGTACGGCTTCCTGGCGTGCGGCTTCGCGGTGTACGGGGTTGGGGTGTGCGGGGTTGCGGTGTGCGGGGTTGGGGTGTGCGGGGTTGCGGTGTGCGGGGTTGGGGTGTGCGGGGTTGCGGTGTGCGGCTTTCTTGTTGCGGGAGCACCGCGCGGACCGCCAGCCCCCTGGGCACCCCCGCCTCGAACTCGATGCGTCCGCCGTGTCCGGCGACGAGGCGTTCCGCGATGGCCAGTCCCAGCCCGCTGCCCCGTACGTCCCGATGCCGCTCGGCACGCCAGAACCGCGTTCCCGCGCAGGCGAGTTCACCGGCGGACAGTCCGGGCCCGTCGTCCCGCACCTCGATCACCACCTCGGTGCCGGTCGCCCTGGCGGACACCTCGACGCGACCGCCCCCGTACTTGATCGCGTTGTCGACGAGGATGTCCATCACCTGGGCCAACTCGTCGGCGGTACACGCCACTACGCCCTCCCCCACCCGGCTCAGCACCAGCGCCCCGTCCGCGACCGGCCGCCACACTTCCACCTGTGCCTCGATCACCGGCCGCACCTCGCAGCCCGCCCCCTGACGGTCCGTCACCGCCATCTCCCCGGC
This sequence comes from Streptomyces saintjeani, assembly GCF_055409605.1. Taxonomy (NCBI): domain Bacteria; kingdom Bacillati; phylum Actinomycetota; class Actinomycetes; order Kitasatosporales; family Streptomycetaceae; genus Streptomyces; species Streptomyces saintjeani. The sequence goes on from NZ_CP189624.1 coordinate 1,087,387, forward strand.
CCGGTGTTCGGCGTCGGCGAGGGTCATGAGGTCGTCCAACAGCCTTTCCATGCGCTCCAGTTCGGCGGTCACCCCGGTGTACGTACGCGTCGCCGACTCCGGCAGCCGGGGCTGGAGCGAGTCGATGCGCAGTCTCAACGCGGCGAGCGGATTGCGGAGTTGGTGCGAGGTGTCGGCGACGAGGCGCCGTTGCTGTTCGAGGGCGGTGGTGACGGTGTCGGCCATGCGGTTGAACCCCTCGACGACCTGCCGGAGTTCGGGCGGTCCCCCGGCGCGGACGACCCGCTCGGGCGGCAGCCCCGCCGCCAGCTCCCCCACCGCGCGGTCTAGTCGGTGCAGCGGCCGTACGACCCACTGGGTCGCCCTGCGCGCGAGCAGTACGCAGGCCGCCGCGAACACCCCGGCCCCGGCGAGGACCAGGGCCCAGCGCAGGGCGACGTCGTCGGCGGCGGCCCGGACGGACGCGCGCAGGACGACCGCGCCGGAGACACGGGTGCCGGTGCCGACGGGGCGGGCCAGCAGGACGTCTGCGCGGGACCAGGGGCGCAACGTCCCCTCGGGGTAGCGGAGTTGGCTGCGCAGGGCGGCGTCCACGAGACGGGCCACGGCAGGGTCGGCGGCGTGCAGGCCGCCGGTCTGGACGACGGGTGCGCGGCGGGCGTCGACGACCACGACGGCCTCGCCGTACAGCTCGGTGTAGCGGTCGACCTCGGCGGTCAGGGTGTTCACGTCGCCGCTCTCGGCGGCCTGTTCGGCGAGGGTGGCGAACCGGTCGAGGTCGGCGGCGCGGGCGGCGACGAGCTGTTGGGTGCGCTGGACGGCCGTCAGCGTGAGGAGGGGGCCGGCGAACCCGGCGACGGCGAGCAGGGCGAAGGCCAGGACGACCGTGAGGACTCGTGCGCGCATCCCCTCACCCGCCGAAGCGGTATCCGAACCCCCGGATGGTGGTGAGGAGTTCGGGGCGGCCGAGTTTCGCGCGGAGCTGGGTGATGTGGACGTCGAGGGAGCGGGACACGGCGAGGTAGGCGTCGCCCCACACCTCGTCGAGGAGCTGCTGGCGGCTCACGGCGGCCCCCGCGCGGGAGGCGAGCGCGGCGAGGATCGCGAACTCCTTGGTGGTGAGCCGGACTTCGGCGTCGCCGACCTGTACGCGCCGGGCGTCCAGGTCGACTTCGACGTCCCCGGCGCGGACCGTGCGCTGTGCCGGGGCGGCGAGGGCGGCGGCGCGGCGGGCCACCGCCTCGATGCGGGCGAGGAGTTCGGCGAGGCGGACCGGTTTGACGAGGTAGTCGTCGGCGCCGAGCCTGAGGCCCCGGACGACGGAGCGTTCGTCGCCGCGCGCGGTGAGGATCAGCACGGGGAGGGCGCTGACCGCGCGGAGTTTGCGCAGGACGTCCAGTCCGTCGAGGTCGGGCAGGCCGAGGTCGAGGAGGAGCAGGTCGGCCTGCCGGTGCCGGGTGAGGACCTCCTCGCCCCGGCGGGCGCGGGCGGGTTCGTGCCCGGCGTCGTACAGGGCCTCGGTGAGGGCGCCCGCGACCCCGTCGTCGTCCTCGGCCAGCAGCACCCGCACGCGCCTATCCCTTCCGTTCGTCCAGCGGCGAGCCCTCGGACGTCTCGCGCATCCGAATGTAGACGAGCAGCGAGACCAGGACGCAGGCGGTGACGTAGTAGAAGTACCAGGTCTCGTGGCCGATGTCCTTGAACCACAGGGCGATGTACTCGGCGGTACCGCCGAAGACCGCGACGGTCAGCGCGTACGGCAGGCCAACTCCCAGCGCGCGGATGGCCGTTGGGAAGAGTTCCGCCTTCACGACCGCGCTGATCGACGTGTAGAGCGAGCTGATCGCGAGCGGGACGACCATCAGCACGAAGGCGTAGTACGGGTTGTCGGTGTGCGACAGCAGGGTCAGCGAGGGGACGACGACGAGCGCGCCGAGCACCCCGAACCCGATCAGCAGCGGACGCCGTCCGACCCTGTCGGAGAGGCGGCCCATCACCGGTTGCAGCACCACGAACACCAGCAGGGCGCAGAAGTTGATCCACGCGGCGGTCGGTTTGGCGATGCCGCTGGTGTTGACCATGAACTTCTGGAGGTAGGTCGTGTACGTGTAGAAGAAGAGCGTGCCGCCCATGGTCAGCCCGACGACGACCAGGCACTGACGCGGGTACGACAGCAGCATCCTGAGACTCCCCCGGTCCCCGTCCGCCTGCCCCTGCTCGAAGCTCTCCGACTCGTCCATCCCGCGCCGCAGCCACAGCACGACGACCGCGCCGGCGGCCCCCACGACGAACGCGATCCGCCACCCCCACGACTCCATCTGCCCGTCGCTCAGCACCGACTGGAGGATGATCTGGAGTCCCAGCGCCGTCAACTGCCCGGCGATCAGCGTCACGTACTGAAAACTGGAGTAGTACCCGCGCTTGCCGGGCGTCGCCACCTCGGACATGTACGTCGCCGAGGTCGAGTACTCCCCGCCGACCGAAATCCCTTGCAGCAGCCGGGCGGTGACGAGCAGCACCGGCGCGACGACGCCGATCGTGTCGTACGACGGCGTCAACGCCACGATCAGCGAGCCGGCCGCCATCAGCGTCACGGACAGACTGAGCGCCGACCGCCGCCCCCGCCGGTCCGCGTACCTCCCCAGCACCCACCCCCCGATGGGCCGCATCAGGAACCCGACCGCGAACACGGCGGCGGTGTTGAGGAGTTGGGCGGTCTGATCCCCGGAAGGAAAGAACGCGGCGGCGAAGTACACACTGAACGCGGTGTACGCGTACCAGTCGTACCACTCGATCAGATTCCCGACCGACCCGCGCACGATGTTCTTCGCGACCCTGCGCTCGTCGTGCCGGGCGCCCCTCTCCTGGACGGCGGTGTCCTGCGTGGCCATCGAAACTCCCTCGTCAGCGACCTGGAGCAGCCAGAATCCGAGGGACGAGGAGGGGTGGACAAGATCGTGCGCGAAGTCCTAACACTCCCTTAGGACTTGGCGTGGACAACTACACGCGGCTCGTTACGGACCCTCACCGCTTCGGAACTGACTACCGGCGGCGGGCACCTCCTCGCCCGCGCATCGCGAAGCCGACGATCCAGACGACCAGCAGGACGGCGGCGACCCACCACAGGAGTTGCATCGTGAAGCCGAACCCGAAAACCACCAGGATCAGCAGAAGGAGAAGAATCCAGATCATCGCCGGGCCTCCGTATCGCGGGGATTTCCTTGGTTCCGCGGGGTCCGGGCGAAGCGGGGAGGTGGAATGCCGCGTCCCGATGTCCCGGGGTGGCATGGCCCTACGCCGTGCCGCCAGTCAACGCCCGTCGACCTCCCCTGTCAACGCGGCGTCGACACCGGTGAGTTGCGGGAGCCGCGCCGGGACCGCCGGGGCGAGCGGAGCCTCGGCGGGAGATTCGGCCGGCTCGATCCGCGGTGCGGGCAGGATGCGGTCCTCCCACCACGAAAGGGCCATCACGGTCGCCAGCAGGACGAAGGGCGTCGAAGCGGGAACGATCAGCGCATACATGTGTACCGCCTGGTAAGGGATGCGTGCGACGCGGCGGACGGTAGATCGTTGCCCGCCCGGGGGCTCATCGGGGCTTCGCCGAGATCTCATGGCGACGGGTGTGTACGGGAACGGCCGGGCTCGTGACGCGGCACGTTCCGGCACCGATGCGCGGGGTGCGTCCGCTGGGACGCGTTGGCGGTGCGACGCTGCCGGGGGCCGGGGCGGCATGGCGCACGCTAGCCCACGCGGCAGTCCCCCGACAGGTGCCAAGTGGCCATCCCTGCCGGGCGGAACGCGCTGACATCGCACGGTATCCGGACCTCTCGGGCAGGACTACGCTGTGGTGTGAGGCCCCGGTCCCCGGTATCGACGCAGTGTCCCGCTCCCGGGGAGGCCCGCCGTGTTCGTCCTGTTCCTCGTCCTCATCGTCGTTCTGTTCGGCTTCGGCTTCCTTCACCCCATCTGGTGGGTGGCGGCGGCTGTGCTGGTCTACGGCGCGATCCGCCAGGGCCGCGATCACGGCGGAGGCATGAACCGCGGCGGCGGTTCTGGTCCTGGGGACTTCCGGGGGCCCCGGGACTACCAGGAGTACCGGCAGCGCAGGGATCGTCAGAACCGCTGGGACCGCCGCTACTTCCGCCAGAACCGGGCACGCCTGCGGCGCGAGGACCGTCGGGACCATGAACGCGACGGGTGACCCGTGCCGTGGGCGGGCAGCCACGGGACCGCCAGGTACCTGCTGGCCGGCGTCTCGCGGCAGTGCCGTACCGGACTCCCTCGGGTGGCCGCGGCTCTGGTCCCCGGCTGGGAGGGCGAGCCGCTGCGTGCGCTGCGGCGGCTTCACGCGGAAGACCGAGAGCGCGCATCGTCATCGGCCGATGAACCGGCCGGGTAGGGAGAGGTCATGATCCACGCAGCCGACGTCCGGGAATGGCGCAACCTCGCTGTCGTCGACGCCGAGGCGCACAAGATCGGTGTCCTGGAGGCCGTCTATGTGGACACCACCACCGACGAGCCGGCCATGGCCACGGTACGGACGGGCCTGCCCACCCGGCACCGCCTGGTCTTCGTCCCCCTTGAGGACGCGATCGCCGGGCCCGGCTATCTCAAGGTCGGCTATGTCAGGACGCTGGTGAAGCAGGCCCCTTCGATCGGCACCGACGACGTCCTGCCCGCCGAGGACGAGGAAGCGATCTTCAAACACTACGGGCTGCCCTACCGGCCCGGTGCGGCCGGCGAACGGCGACTGGCACGCCGCTGACCGCCCTCGGACGGAAGGACCGCGGTGTTCGCCGGCCCCGGCGGCTCGCGTCGCCGGGAACCGACTCGTCCGGCAGAGCCCGGAGACCGCCCGGGCAAGCCCCTAACGCACCCGGTCCTCGCGGGGCTCCTGCGTGTCATCGTCCGGCAGGTGCACGTCGTCGACCGCGATGTTCACCTCGACGACCTCCAGACCCGTCATCTGTTCCACCGCGGCGATCACGTTCTCACGGACCTCGACGGCGAGGTCCGTGATGCTCACCCCGTAGGCGATGACGACCTGGAGATCGACGGCGGTCTGCTTCTCACCCACCTCGGCCTTCACGCCGCGCCCCGCGCTCGGATGTCCGCCCGGGACCCGGTCGCGCATCGCGCCCACGGTGCGGGCGAAGCCGCCACCCAGCGCGTGGATCCCCGGGACCTCCCGTGCGGCGATGCCGGCGATCTTCTCCACCACCCCGTCGGCGATGGTCGTCCGGCCGCGGGCCTCCGGCGGTTCCTGGAGCCGGGGGCGTGCGGATCGCCGTGTCGTGTCCAGGTCGGCGCGAGGCTCTCCCGGGTCGGGCTGGGGCAGGGTCGAACCGTTCGGCTCCGTCATGCGAAGCCACCTCCTCGGGTGGTGCACGGACTGACGTGCCCGGCGGCCGTCGGCCACCGCGTTTCGCGCCACTTGCCCAGTACCGCGCTACGCGAAGGACATGCCCGCGCACGGCGTCACATCGCGGCCACGGTCCAGGCGCCGGGACCGGGCGGGCCGGCCGACCCCACCGGACCGCGCCGGAGACTATGCTGCTGTACAGACGTCCCAGACCCCGGCGGCTTGTCGTTCCTCGATACAGATGACGCGGGAAGCGGATTCGTGGTCCGTCGCCCGGCGCATCCCAGGAGAGAACCGGGTGGGTTTCCGTGCTGTCGCGCGGATGGTCGGCCCCGCCCTCGTCCCGACTCCGCCGAACGTACTCCCGGATGCTCTTGCGAACCGAGGCGTCATGTCCCTTCCGCAGCTCGCCGTGTATCGCCATGACCGAAGGAAACGGGCACTGATCACCCTGGCGGGTGAGATCGATCTGGAATCCGCGCCGTTGGTGCGTGCGGCCCTGGAGCTGTGCCTGCGGGACGGCATCCGTGCCATCGACGTCGACCTCACTCCGGTCGAATTCTGTGACTGCAGCGGCCTCAACGTCTTCCTGCGCGCCGCGGAGCGGATCACCGCGGCGGGCGGCACGCTGCGACTGCACCACCCGCCACCGATGTTCGCCCTTGTCGCCGATATCGCCGGCTGCGGGTTCCTGTTCCTCGGCCTTCCGCCCGGCCCCCCGCCACCTCCCCCCGGCAACACCGCGGGCATACCCACTCAAGCCACGACCCGCCGGTCCGCGCCCCTCGCACGCCTCCTCTCGGACGATATGCGATGACGGCCGGACCCGGACCGGGACGGTCACAGAAGCCGGGGGACGGCGGCCTCGTCACGAGGTCGGGCGACGGTGGCCCGCGTGGGTCCTGAGAGCAGGTCGGCACGCATCCAGCGGCTGGTGGCCGAGCAGACGGCCCGACGCGGTGCCCGGGTCGCTCTGGTGGACGTGTGCGCCGCGGCCGTGGCCGCGCTGCCGGTCGGCGGGGCCGGGCTGTCGGCGATGTCCAGGGCCACGCCGAGCCACCCGCTGTGCAGCACCGACGGCATCAGTGAGCAGTTGGAGGAGCTCCAGCTCACCTTGGGCGAGGGGCCCTGCGTGGACGCCTTCCGGCGCGGTTCGGCCGTTCTGACACCTGATCTGCTGGCCCGCGACCTCCAGGACAGCTGGATGGTGTTCGCCGAGGCGGCCCTGGAGGCCGGGGCCCGCGCGGTCTTCGCGTTCCCTCTACAGGTGGGCGCGATCAGCCCGGGAGTGCTGGACCTGTACGCCCACGCACCGGTCCGGTTGGACGCGGAGGAACTGGCGGACGCGCTGGCGTTCGCCGATCTCGCGACGCTGGTGCTCCTCGACGCGCGCATCGAGGAGACCGGCAGGCCGCGCGGCTCCGTCGAGGACCTGGGCGCGTACCGGGCGGAGATCGACCAGGCCACCGGGATGCTCACGGTCCAGCTCGGCGTCGGCATCGAGGAAGCCTTCGTCCGGCTCCGCGCGTACGCCTATGCGCAGGGGCGCCGGCTCGCCGACGTGGCCGCGGACGTGGTGGCCCGTCGGCTTCGTTTCCCACCGGACGCGGAGCCGGATCAGACCGGGCAGGACACCTGATGTACCGGTGCCGGCCGAGAAACGTACTGTCCTTCCCGCCCGTTCGGGCCGGGACCAGTCTTCATTGAGGGTGTCCATGATGGATCAACAACTCCTGGCCAAGACCTTCGTCGAGCTGGCCGACAACCTGGTCGCCGACTTCGACCTCATGGACTTCCTGCGGCTGCTGACCGACCGCTGCGTCGGCCTGCTCGACGCGAGCGCCGTCGGGGTGCTGCTCGCGGACCGGGACGGCAAACTCCGCGTCATGGCGGCCTCCGACGAACAGGTTCGCCTGCTGGAGCTCTTCCAGCTCCAGAACGACGAGGGCCCCTGCCTCGCGTGTTTCCACACCCGCGCACCGGTGATCGTCCCCGACCTGACCCGGGAGGTCGACCGCTGGCCACGCTTCGTCACGGCGGCCCACCGCAGCGGATTCGGGGCCGTCCAGGCCCTGCCCATGCGCCTGCGGGAGGAGAGCGTGGGTGCCCTGAACCTGTTCCGGGCCGCGCCCGGCCCCTTCGACCCGACCGCCACCCTCGTGGCCCAGGCGCTGGCCGACGTCGCCACCATCAGCCTGTTGCAGCAACGCACCGCGCAGCGCGGCACCGTGCTGAACGAACAGTTGCAGGCGGCGCTGAACAGCCGGGTACTGATCGAACAGGCCAAGGGGAAGTTCGCCGAACGCCAGGGCGTCGACATGGAGCAGGCGTTCAGTGCGCTGCGCGGCTACGCCCGCGCGCACAACCGCCGCCTGGCCGACGTGGCCCGGGCCTTCATCGACGGCTCCGAACCCCTTACGGGGCTGGGGTCCTGACCCACGCCCCGCCCCGGCCGACGCGCATCGGCACACCGCTCCCGCGCCGGTGACCGTGGGCCGGACAGCCGCCGCACGACGGCGGCGGCCGTCCGGAGCGCGAGGAACGAGAGCCCCCCTGCCGTGTCCTCGCGCGTTGTCCTCCGCGGCGGCGGGGCTGTTGGGAACACCCCGTCTGGAAACTGCCGGGAGGACTTGGGCTGGAGCCGCGCTGTCCGGCGATGCGGCTCCGGCCGGGCCTGTTTTCCGACTCGGGGGCTGGGAGCCTGAACGGGGAGAGCGGCTGGTGCCTGACACGGTCACGGTCCGGTCTTCCCTGCGCGCAGCCTAGAACAGATTCAGGAGCGGCGGAACAGGGCCTGACGAAGGGGCGCTCGTCCCGGGTCGAGGGCCGGTCGCCTTGAGCGAACGGCGGCCACGGGGAGCTGTCCCGGGAGCGGGAGGCGCGGCGGATCGCCGCGGTCTGTCGGCTCCCGCTCCAACTGCTCCTCGCAGGCGCCCAGTTCGTCGAGCTCGGCAGACAGTGCCGCAACCCGAGCCGCAGACGCCGGCCGCTCCTCGCGGGGCACGGTGTCGGTCACCCGCGCGGCTCGCCGTCCCGACGGGCCGCGTGCCTCCAGCGCGCCCGACACCGAGGGCGGTGCCGGCACTTTTGGTGGTCCCGGTGCTCCCCGGGCCCCAGACCGCCGCCACGGTCCCAGCCGCCGCCTTCACCACGGCGCCCGTACTGGACGACGGCGGCCACCACAACGACGGAGACGGCCGGTGACGCCGCATACGACGATCCCGCTCCCGGACCGACCGGGTCCCGTCCGCTCCACGGGTCAGCCCGTGGCCTCCTCGGCGGCGATCTCCAGGGCTTCTTTCCGTACGGCGAACGGGGGGAACCGGCCGATGAGTTCTGCCGCGTGCAGGATCCTCAGGATCATCGGGTGCGGGCAGACGAGCAACAGCCCTCCGTGCCGCTCCCTGACCCGCCGTTCCGCGTGGCACAGCAGGCGCAGCCCGTAGCAGTCGAAGAACTCGACCGGAGTCAGATCGATCACCACGGTCCGCCCATGAGCGGCTGTCGCGGCGTCCAGGTCCGGCAGGATCTGCTGGGCGGTGGCCATGTCGATCTCGCCGTGGAACTCGATGACGGTGAATCCGCTGACCTGGTGGCTGTCGATGTGCCCATGCGGCGATGTCCTGTTGCCCTGTTGCACGGCGTCTCTCCCCGGTGAGCCCGGCTGCCCGAGAGCTCGGGAGCAGGGATGCTTTCGCCACCAGGGGCTGGGGCGGCAACAAGCGGCCAGCGTATGGCCCATTGCCGCCTCTTGCGCGACAAAACGATTCTCTGTACGGAGAGTTCGCCCGGTGGGGTGATTCTCGGCGTATCGACTTGACATGGGGCGTCTTGGCGAGGAGTTCGACGGCCGGTGCCGGGGAGGTGGCGGCTGCCGGGACGGCCGCACGCGCGTTCAACACCCCTGGAAAGGCATGCTGTTCGGCATCCCGGACTTCGGCACGCCCCCCGACGCAAAGCGGGATACTTGCCTCTTCGCGCGACGTGACAACCAGGGAGCTGATCAGTGAACTCTGCGGCAGGGACGGGGCGGCGGCACGCGGTGGTCGTGGGCGGGAGTCTTGCGGGGCTGCTGGCCGCGCGGGTGCTCGCCGGGCATGCCGAGCGGGTGACCGTCGTCGAGCGGGACCGGTTCCCGGAGGGGGGCGGGGCGCGGCCGGGTGTGCCGCAGGGGCGGCATCCGCACGTGCTGTTGCGGGGCGGGCAGACGGCGCTGGAGTCGCTGTTGCCGGGATTCCTGGAGGAGTTGAGGGCGGCGGGGGCGCCCTGGGTGGGCATGCCGTCGGACATGGCGTTGTGGCAGCACGGGCGCTGGTTCCGCCGGTTCCCCGCGACGACGCACATCTACACGGGTTCCCGGGGGCAGTTGGAGGAGATCGTACGGCGGCGGGTGCTCGCCGATCCGCTGATCAAGGTGCTGGAGGGGACCGACGTCGTCGGGCTGCTCGGGGACGCCGCGCGGGTGCGGGGTGTTCAGGTGCGGGACCGTTCCCAGGGCGCCGGGGCCGAACTCCGGGACATCGAGGCCGACTTGGTCGTCGACGCGTCCGGCGGCGGGACCAGGGCGGGGCAGTGGCTCGCGCGGATCGGCGCCGGCGCCGTACCGGAGGAGACCATCGACACCGGGCTCGCGTACGCGTCCCGCGTCTACCGGGGCAAGGGGGGTGCCGTCCTCGACGACGGGGGGACCCTCGGGTACTACGTGTACCCCAACCCCGAACAGGTCCACGCCGGGGGCGCGTTGCCGTTGGAGGACGGCACGCATCTGGTGATCGTGTCGGGGCTGCGCGGGGACGAACCGCCCACGGACGAGGCGGCGTTCGAGACGTACACCAAGCGGCTGGCGCACCCGCTGCTCGACCGGTGGATGGCGGAGGCCGAGCCGCTGACCGCGCCGTTCGGGTTCCGGCGGACGTCGAACGTCCGGCGCCGGTACGACCTGCCGGGGACCCCCGCCGGGTTCCTCGCGACCGGGGACGCGCTGTGCACGTTCAACCCGATCTACGGCCAGGGCATGGCCATCGCCGCGATGAGCGCGGTCGCGCTGCGTGACGCGCTCGCCGGTCGGCGCCGTACGCCGACGACCCGGCGCGTGCAGGAAGCGCTGCTCGCCGCGTCGCGGCAGGCGTGGGACATCTCCGCCGGGGCGGACCGGCAGATGCCGGGGGCGACCGGGACGGCCGTCGCCTCCAAGCCCGCCGACCGGGTCGCGGGGTGGTATCTGCGCCGGGTCATCGAGCGGTCCCCCGGTGACCCCGTCGTCGGGAGCGCCTTCCGCTCCGTACTGACCCTGTCCGCGCCGGTCACGGCCCTGTTCGCGCCCGCCGTCGCCAAGGCCGTGCTGTTCGGCCCACCGGCCCCGACGCCCGACGGTCCGCCGCAGGTCCGCGAGGAGACCGGCACGGCCGTCTGACTCCCCGCCCGGGTACCCTACTTGCATGGAAGCGCAAGTAGGGTCCTGGGACGAGCACCAGGCCGACCAGGCGGTCGCCGTCCTCAAGGCGGTCGCCGACCCGTCCCGCTACCGCCTGCTGTGGGCGCTCACGGACCGCGAACTCCCGGTCAGCAAGCTCGCGGAGATCATCGGCGCCCACGTCGCGGCGACGTCCCAGCACCTGGCCCGCCTGCGCAGCGCCGGCCTGGTCGACTCGCGCCGCGAGGGAACCCGCATCTTCTACCGCGCCGTCGGCCCCCGGGTCCGGGCGCTGCTGGAGGGCGCGGTCCTGGCGGCCGACGAGGCGGGCACGCAGCAGGAGGCTGCCGGGGAGGTCACGCGTACGGCGCCGGAGACGGCGCGGGCCGGAGAGAAGGCCCGCGCCGCACGCCCGGCCACCGCGCACTGACGGCTCAGCCCCGCCGGAGGTAGAGGTCGCGCAGCAGGGCGATCTCGGCGCCGTGATGGATCAGCTCCCGGTTGACGTGCAGGACCCTGTTCTCCAGGGGATACCGCTCGGGCCCCACCGGCGGCGGACTGTCCAGATCGGCGTCCGAGAGCCCGCGAACCCCCGCGTTCCACCGCCCGTACATCTCGTCGAGCTGCTTCAGCGCCTCGTCGGCGGTCCCCGCGTACGCGAACGTCTCGGAGTCGACCTGCGGCCCGCCGAAGTACCACCCGACCCGGTACCCCAGGCACGAGACGACGATGTGCGCCAGCCGCCAGGCGATCGTGGTCACCGGCGCCGGCTCCGGGGCGGGGGACGCGAAGTCCGGCGTCCACTTCCCCGGGCCCGGCCGGACACTCCAGCAGTCCCCCACCGGCTCCCAGAAGTACTCGTCGTCGGTGAGCCCGTCCAGCCGTGGCCGCAGGTTCGTCCGCCAGTACCAGTCCGCCTGCTCCGCGAGCCGCTCGCTTCTCGTCATTTCCGCACCGTACCTACCGCGCCCCGGCCTCCTCCGCCCGGTACTCCTGCGGCTCCGCGTCGTACGCGTACAGCTCCGCGTACCTCCCCCAGTCCGTCGCCGTCTCCAGTTGCCGGGTCACCTGCTCGCTCGTGAAGTGGTGGGCCAGCAGGTCCCGGAAGAAGCCCGCGCGCAGCGTGCCTCTGGGGTTCTGGTTGAGGCTGGTGGTGATCAGGTGGACCAGCGGTGCCTGGACGGCCGCCTCCGCGAAGATCCGCTTCGAGTCCTGGACGTCCGCGTCCGCGAAGGCCGTGCCCGTCTCCGTGAGGAGCAGGTCGTCGCCGGTGACCGTGCCGAAGCCGAGCAGGTCGAGGGCGTCGACCTGGGGCAGCAGGTCGTCGATCTCCAGGCCGAGGTCGTCCGCGAGGTCCGCGAGGTCGCAGGCGCCGCCCCGGCTGAGGACGAGTTCCGCGAGGCCGGAGAGGCCGTCGACGCTGGCCGGGGGCAGGGGCGTGTTCGCGGGGGTGCGCTTGTCGAGTTCGGGGGTCTCGTGGCGGCCGGGGACGCGGCCCTCCTTCTGGCGGCCGGTCATCGTGCGGTACACCCGGTCGATGAGGTCCTCGAACGCGGCCGAGTCCCGGTCGCGGGGCCGGTCCATGCCGACCTCGAAGACCTCGCGGATCGTGCCGTACGGCCGTGCGCCGAGGACGACGATCCGGTCCGCCATCAGCACGGCCTCCTCGATGTTGTGGGTGACGAGGACGATCGCCCGGGTCGGGAAGCGTCCCGACTCCCACAGCTCCATCAGCTCGCCGCGCAGGTTCTCGGCGGTGAGGACGTCCAGCGCGGAGAACGGCTCGTCCATCATCAGTACGTCGGGCTCGACGACCAACGCCCGTGCGAATCCCACGCGTTGGCGCATCCCGCCGGACAGCTCCTTGGGGTACGCGGACTCGAAGCCGTCGAGGCCGATCAGCTCGATGGCCTGCCTCGCGGCCTCGGCACGCTCGACCGGGCCGACTCCCTTGGCCTCCAGGCCGAGTTCGACGTTCTGCTGGACCGTGAGCCACGGCAGCAGCGCGAACGTCTGGAACACCATGGCCGTACCGGGGTTGGCCCCGGTCAGCGGCGTCCCCTTGTACGTGACGGTGCCGGAGGAGGCCGGGACGAGCCCGGCGAGGCAGCGCAGCAGCGTCGACTTGCCGGACCCCGACTTGCCGAGCAGCGCGACGACTTCACCGGCGCGGACCTGGAGGTCGATGCCGGACAGGACGGGGAGTTCGCCGTCGGCACCGGCGTAGGACTTGGTGAGACCGACGGTTTCGAGGAGGAGGTCGTTGGTGAGGGTCGTCATGGTCGTACTCCAAAGCACGTGAGATTCAAGCAAGTTCAGCGGGAGCGCCGGTTCAGGCACCCCGCGTCACGGGGAACGCCGTTTCAGGCGCCCCGCGTCACAGCGAGTAGCGCGTCTCCGCCAGCCGGTACAGCCGCCGCCACAGCACCCGGTTCAGCAGCACGACGTACAGGCTCATCACCGCGACCCCGGCCAGCAGATGCGGGTTGTCGCCCTTCGCCGTGGCCTGCGCGATGTACGCGCCGAGCCCGGTCGCCGTCAGTGTCGTACCGCCGAAGGTCACGACCTCGGAGACGATGGACGCGTTCCAGGCACCCCCGGAGGCGGTGATGCCGCCGGTGACGTACGAGGGGAAGATCCCCGGCAGGATCAGCCGCTTCCAGCGCTGCCGGCCGACGACGCCCAGGTCGTCCATGGCCTCGCGGAGGTCCGTCGGGATGGCCATCGCCCCGGCGATGGTGTTGAAGAGGATGTACCACTGCGCGCCGAGCGCCATGAGCAGCGTGCCGCCGATGTCGATGGACAGCCCGGTCTTGAGGAAGAACCAGACGGCGAGCGGGAAGAGGAAGTTGGCCGGGAAGGAGGCCAGCACCTGCACTATGGGCTGGGCGATCCGCGTCAGCCGGGGCGAGAACCCGATCTTCACGCCGATCGGCACCCAGACGACGGTGGCGAGCGCGACCAGCACTATCACGCGGACGAACGTCGCGAGCCCGAGGAGGAGCGGTTCGCCGAAGACGCCGAGCCCGGTGTGGTCGTACAGGTAGCGGCCGAGGTCGGCGAGCCCCCAGAGGATCAGCCCGCCCGCGACGACGGTGAAGACGACGTCGCCGGTGCGCTGCTTGGCCCGGTCGACGGTCAGCCGCTGGTCGTCGCGGCCGAACACCCGCCCCGCCCTGCTGAGCGCGTGCCCGACGGGGCGCAGCGCCCTGCCGAGGAGCCGGGGCCAGTGGGAGCGGCGCAGCAGGTCGAGGACGACGGACTTCTGCACCTCGCCCGCCTCGGACTGCTCGTTCTTGAAGCGTTCGGCCCAGGCCGTGAGGGGGCGCCAGAAGAGGAAGTTGACGCCGATGACCATGACGGCCATGGCGAGGATCGCCCAGCCGACCTTGCCGAGGTCGCCGGCGGCAATGGCGGCGCCCGCGTAGGAGCCGATGCCGGGCAGCGCGTACTGCTTGTTGTCGACGCTGATCGCCTCGGACGCGACGAGGAAGAACCAGCCGCCGCCGAAGCTCATCATGCCGTTCCAGACGAGGCCGATCATCCCGGAGGGGAGTTCGACCTTCCAGAACCGCATCCAGCGGGTGAAGCCGAACGACCGTGACAGCTCGTCGAGTTCACGCGGGAGGGAGGTCAGGGAGGAGTAGAAGCCGAAGGTCATGTTCCACGCCTGCGAGGTGAAGATCGCGAAGATCGACGCGAACTCCAGGCCGAGCAGCGAGCCGGGGAACAGTGCGATGAACCCGGTCACGGCGACGGTCAGGAACCCGAGCACGGGGACCGACTGGAGGATGTCGAGCGCGGGGATCAGGACGCGTTCCAGCCTGCGGCTCTTGGCCGCCGCGTAGGCGTAGACGAAGGTGAACACGACCGACGCGGCGAGCGCCGCGAACATCCGCAGCAGGGAGCGCGCGGCGTCGTACGGGAGGCGCGCGGGGTCGGTGTCGACGTGGAGGGTGGTGTGGGTGTTGAAGGCGACGGTGGTGCCCTGGCCGACGCGCAGGACGGTGTAGAGCAGCACGAGGACGGCGGCGGCGACGGCCGCGTCCACCCAGGAGAAGCGGGAGAGCAGGGGTCGTTTGACAGCACGGATCAGCATCACGGAGCCTCCGCCCACACTCTGCGCACGGCGAGGCGCCCCGGCCGGCGGCGGCGCGCCGACAGCGGGGCGGGGTCACCCGGGGGAGCGTGGGGAGTGAAGAAGAGAAGGGGGTTTCAGCGAGCGCCCTGGGGGCGGCTCGGACTGGGAGGTTCTGCGCCCATGGCCGCCTCCGTTCCGCGATGTGACTGCACCCATGGCGGGTCCGACAGGGTGAGTCTGCACCTTCTTGCGTCCAGACGCAAATAAAGGCGGAGGCTCTTGCCCGCCTCTCACCTGCGCAGACGAACGAGCCCGCGCGGACACGCGAACGGGCCCGGCGTCTCCCCAGACACCGGGCCCGTTCGCCCGCACCCTCCGCTCAGAGTGCGGTCACCACATGCCGCTCACATGTGGACCGTGGGAGCCGCGTTCTCGTCGGCCTTCGGAACGCCGCTGCGGTAGAGCAGCAGGGTGATGACGGCGCCGACCGCGAAGAACCCGGCCGACCACCAGTACGCGGTGGAGTACGACTCCAGCGCGGCGTGCGCCTGGACGAGCTTGTCGCCCGCGTTCCTGCCGTCCAGGTAGTTGGTCGCGGCGCTCGCCGCGAGGGTGTTCAGCAGGGCCGTGCCGATGGAGCCGCCGATCTGCTGCATCGTGTTGACGGCGGCCGAGGCGACCCCGGCGTCGTGCGCGGCGACCCCGCTGGTGGCCAGGGACATCGCGGGCGCCATGACCAGGCCGATGCCGAGGCCGGTGAGGATCAGCGGCGGCATGACGTGGGTGACGTACGTGCTGTCCAGGCCGAGGTCCGTCATCCAGACCAGGCCGAGCGCGCCGAGGCCCATGCCGAGCGGGACGATGGTCTTCGGGCCGATCCGGGGGACGAGGAAGCTGGTCGCCAGGGTGGCCGCGACCATCAGCGCGCCGACCATCGGCAGGAACGCGAGCCCGGTCTTCACGGCGGAGAAGCCGAGGCTGAGCTGGAGGTAGTAGGTCAGGAAGAGGAAGACACCGAACATCCCGGCGCTGGAGATCAGCATCACGGCGAAGGAGGCGCCGCGGTCGCGGTCGAGCAGGACGCGCAGCGGGAGCAGCGGGTGGGACGCCTTGGTCTGCCACCAGGTGAACGCGGCGAGCAGGATGCCGCCGGCGGTCAGGAAGCCCCAGGAGCGCGGGGAGGACCAGTCGTGGGACTCGGCCATCGAGAAGCCGTAGACGACGGCGAAAAGGCCGGTGGTGACGAGGAGGGTGCCGGGGATGTCGAGCTTCGCGCCGGGTTCGCGGGCCGTGCGCTTGAGCAGGATCCAGCCGCCGACCAGGGGGATCACGGCGAGGGCGAGGTTGACGTAGAGGGTCCAGCGCCAGTCGAGGTACTCGGTGAGGACACCGCCGAGCAGCAGGCCGACGGCCGCGCCGGAGCCGGCGATGGCGCCGTAGATGCCGAAGGCGCGGGCGCGCTCCTTGGCGTCGGTGAACGTCGTGGTCAGCAGCGAGAGCGCGGCGGGTGCGAGGAGCGCGCCGAACAGGCCCTGGAGGGTGCGGCCGACGACGAGGACCTCGAAGTTCGTGGCGGCGCCGGCCAGCGCGGAGGCCGCCGCGAAGCCGCCGACGCCGACCAGGAAGGCGACCTTGCGGCCGAAGAGGTCCGCGATCCGGCCGCCGAGGAGCAGGAGGCTGCCGAAGGCGAGGGAGTAGGCGGTGACGATCCAGGTCCGGTCACCGTCGGAGAACCCGAGGTCGGCCTGGGCGGACGGCATCGCGATGTTCACGATCGTCGCGTCCAGCGTGACCATCAGCTGGGCTATGCCGATCATCGCGAGAACCCACCAGCGGTGACGGGACGCGGGTTCCTCGGCTGTCTTGGTGAGTGACGTCGTGTCCGGCGTCTCGGTGGTCTGTGACATAAGGGGCCTGCTCCGATGAGATGATCGGGCGTCTCGCGAACGAAACGGTTTCGTACTCCAGTGACGCTACACACCTCACTAGCGAAACTCAACCGTTTCGATAGTGAGACCGGCGTCACAGGCCGATCCACGGCTTCCGTGTCCCGAAACGCTTGCCCGTACGGCGACTTCGCCCCGTAAGCTGATCGACGCAGCCGGTTCGCCCCGTCAGCCAGACGGGCCGCGTCGCAAGAGGGAACCCGGTGGGAATCCGGGACTGCCCCGCAGCGGTGAGCGGGAACGACCGCCGTCATACGCACTGGGTCCGCACGGACCTGGGAAGCGACGGCCAGTAGGTGCCTCGTCCTGGACGAGGCGTGCCCGTGAGTCCGAAGACCTGCCGACTGCCCGTGCGCGAGCTGTTCGCGCGCGGAGTTCCGGTGACCTCGCGGGTGGGTCGGCGCACAGAAGGCCGTACGGCGCTGCCGTCCGGCCGGTGGGTCCTTCACGCCCCCGTCCCGTCGCCGGGACCTCAGGGAATCGTCTCGTGAAGGAGATCTCCGTGACCACGAAGTCCGCAGCCGCGGCAACCCTGTACGGCTACCCCCGGCAGGGTGAGAACCGGGAACTGAAGAAGGCCGTCGAGGGCTACTGGAAGGGTCGCGTCACCGCGGGCGAACTCCGCTCGACCGCCGCCGACCTGCGCGCCTCGACCTGGCGGCGGCTCGCCGACGCCGGGATCGACGAGGTGCCGACCGGTGACTTCTCGCTGTACGACCATGTCCTCGACACCAGCGTGATGGTCGGGGCGGTTCCCGTACGCCACGCGGGAATCGAGGACCCCCTGGACCGCTACTTCGCCATGGCGCGCGGCACGCAGGACGCGCCGCCGCTGGAGATGACCAAGTGGTTCGACACGAACTACCACTACCTGGTACCCGAGTTGGGCCCGGACACGGTCTTCCGCGCCGAACCCTCCCAGCAGATCGCCCAGTTGACGGAGGCCCTCGCCCTCGGCCTCACCGCACGCCCGGTCCTGGTCGGCCCGGTCACCTACCTGCTGCTGGCCAAGCCCGCCCCCGGTGTCGACGCCGGTTTCGACCCGCTCACCCTCCTCGACCGGCTCCTCCCGGTGTACGCCGAGATCCTCGCCGGGCTGCGCGCGGCCCGCGCCGGGTGGGTGCAGCTCGACGAGCCCGCCCTCGTCCAGGACCGCACCCCGGCCGAGCTGAACGCCGCCGCCCGCGCGTACCGGGACCTCGGCGCACTCGGCGACCGGCCCAAGCTGCTGGTCGCGACCTACTTCGACCGGCCCGGCGAGGCCCTGCCGGTGCTGGCGAAGGCGCCCGTCGAGGGGCTCGCCCTCGACTTCACGCGGCCCGGCACGCTGGCGGACCTCGCGTCCGTCGGCGGGCTGCCCGGCAAGCGGCTGGTCGCGGGGGTGGTGGACGGCCGCAACGTCTGGGTGAACGACCTCGCCGGGTCCCTCACCGTCCTCGGCACCCTCCTCGGACTCGCCGACCGCGTCGACGTCGCCGCCTCCTGCTCCCTCCTGCACGTCCCCCTCGACACCGGCCTCGAACGCGACACCGACCCGCAGATCCTGCGCTGGCTCGCCTTCGCCCGGCAGAAGACCGCCGAGGTCGTCACCCTGGCCCACGGTCTGACCAGCGGCACCGGCGCGATCGCCGCCGAACTCGCGGCGAACCACGCGGACCTGGCGTCCCGCGCGGGATCGCCGATCACCCATGACCCCGCGGTGCGGGCCCGCGCCGCCGCGGTCACCCCGGCCGACACGCGCCGCGAACAGCCGTACGCCGAACGGGCCTTGGCGCAGCGCGCGCATCTCGGGCTGCCCACGCTGCCGACGACCACGATCGGTTCGTTCCCGCAGACCGGCGAACTGCGCGCCGCCCGCGCGGACCTGCGGGCCGGGCGAATCGGCCTCGACGGCTACGAGGACCGCATCCGCGCCGAGATCCAGGAGGTGATCGCCTTCCAGGAGAAGGCCGGGATCGACGTGCTGGTCCATGGCGAACCCGAACGCAACGACATGGTCCAGTACTTCGCCGAACAGCTCACGGGCTACCTCGCCACGCAGCACGGCTGGGTCCAGTCGTACGGCACCCGGTACGTCCGTCCCCCGATCCTCGCCGGGGACATCTCCCGCCCCGACCCGATGACGGTCCGCTGGACGTCGTACGCCCAGTCCCTCACGTCCCGCCCGGTCAAGGGGATGCTGACGGGGCCGGTGACGATGCTGGCGTGGTCGTTCGTACGGGACGACCAGCCGCTCGCCGAGACGGCCCGCCAAGTCGCTCTTGCCCTGCGGGACGAGGTCGGCGACCTTGAGGCGGCGGGGAGTTCGGTGATCCAGGTGGACGAACCCGCGCTGCGGGAGACCCTGCCGCTACGGCGCGCGGACCACGCGGCGTACCTGGAATGGGCGACGGAGGCGTTCCGCCTGGCGACGTCCGGCGTACGCGCGCGCACCCAGATCCATACGCACATGTGCTACGCCGAGTTCGGGGACGTCGTGCAGGCGATCGACGACCTGGACGCGGACGTGATCAGCCTCGAAGCGGCCCGCTCCCACATGCAGGTGGCCCGCGAACTGGCGGCGCACAGATACCCGAGGGAGGCGGGCCCGGGGGTGTACGACATCCACTCGCCGCGCGTACCGAGCGCGGAGGAGGCATCGGCGTTGCTGCGGGCGGGCCTTGAGGCGATCCCGGCGGACCGCCTGTGGGTGAACCCGGACTGCGGCCTGAAGACGAGGGGCTGGCCGGAGACGAGGCAGTCGCTGGAGAACCTGGTGACGGCGGCGCGGAGGGTACGGGCCGAACTGCACTGAGCCAGGAGGTGAAGTCCCCGGGGATGCCCGGGGACTTCACCCGTGCAGCGAAACATCTCCTTCATACGGGAAGTATTTAGGGGTAACACCCCCTGCCTACCGTCTCCGTGCTCCCGCAAGCCGTGCCGCGGGGCATCCCGTCCCCGCCCCCGCCGCAAGGAGACGTAGTGAGCGTCGAGCCGCAGACAGACGTACGCACCGGCCCGTCCCCGACCACCGACCAGGCCACGAAGGAGACCCTGGAGGACTACACCCTCCGCTTCGCGCCCCGCAGTTACCGCCGCTGGACCCCGATGGTCGTGGCGACGACCGCGCTGGGCGGCATCGCCTACATGGCGGACTTCTCGATCGGCGCCGGCATCGGCCTCGCGCACGGCACCGGCAACGCGCTCGTGGCGATCGCCGTGGCCGCCGTGGTCATCTTCGTGACGGGGTTCCCGCTGGCGTACTACGGCGCGCGGTACAACATCGACCTGGACCTGATCACACGGGGCTCGGGGTTCGGGTACTACGGCTCGGTGCTGACCAGCGTCATCTTCGCGAGCTTCACGTTCATCTTCTTCGCGCTCGAAGGGTCGATCATGGCCCAGGGGCTCAAGCTGGGCCTCGGACTCCCCCTGTGGCTCGGCTACCTGGTCTCCACGCTGATGGTCATCCCGCTCGTGATCTACGGCATGAAGGCGCTGAGCAAGCTCCAGGTGTGGACGACGCCGGTCTGGCTGCTGCTGATGGTGGGACCGCTGGTGTACCTGGTCGCGACCGACCCCGGCACGGTCGACAAGTTCCTGAACTACGCGGGTACGGACGGCGAGGGCGGCATCAACACGGCGTCCGTGCTGCTGGGTGCCGGCGTGTGTCTCTCCCTCATCGCGCAGATCGGTGAGCAGATCGACTACCTGCGGTTCATGCCGCCCAAGACCGAGGAGAACAAGCGGAGCTGGTGGACGGCCGTGATCATGGCCGGTCCCGGGTGGGTGGTCCTCGGTGCGCTGAAGCAGGCGATCGGCGTGTTCCTCGCGGTGTACATCATCGCGAAGGTCGGGGCGGACGCGGCTCCCGAGCCGATCCAGCAGTTCCGGGGCGCGTTCGACGCGATGATGCCGTCCTGGCTGGTCGTTCCGCTCGCCGTCGTCCTCGTCGTGATCAGCCAGATCAAGATCAACGTGACGAACGCGTACTCCGGTTCGCTGGCCTGGACGAACTCGTTCACGCGGGTGACGAAGCGCTACCCGGGCCGCATGGTGTTCGTGCTGGTGAACCTCTCCTTCGCACTGATCCTGATGGAGGCCGACATGTTCAGCTTCCTCAACAGCATCCTCGGCTTCTACTCCAACTGCGCGATCGCGTGGGTCGTGACGGTCGCGACGGACATCGGCGTCAACAAGTACCTGCTGAAGATCTCCCCGCTCCAGCCGGAGTTCCGCCGGGGCATGCTGTACGCGGTGAACCCGGTGGGCGTGGTCTCCTTCGTGGCGGCCTCGGGCCTCTCGATCGCCATGTACTTCCACGCCCTGGGCGACACGCTCCAGCCGTACTCCCCGGTGGCGGCGGCGGTCCTGGCCTTCGTCCTGACCCCCGTGATGGCGGTCGCCACCAAGGGCAAGTACTACCTCCGCCGCACGGACGACGGCATAGCGGAACCCCTCCTGGACCCGGAGGGCAACCCCAGCGCCACGACGTACGACTGCCACGTCTGCCACCAGCCGTACGAACGCCCCGACCTCACGGCCTGCGCGACCCACGACGCGACGGTGTGCTCCCTGTGCCTGAGCACGGACACGGTGGGCGACCACGTCCTCCCGGCGACGGTGTAACCCCCCTTCACCCCACGAGAACGGGGATGACGACCTCACGACCGAGGGAGTCGTCCCCGTTCTCCGTGTCGCCGCCGTGACGGAGCGGCCGGTTCCGGTCGGTCTTTCTCACGAGGTAAAGAGTAAGTAATGTGACCGCATGGTCACATTAGGTGAGAGTTTCGGGGCGGGGTTCTGGGCCGATCCGCACGGTACGTACGCGGTGCTGCGGCGGGACGAGCCCGTGCGGACCGTCGTCACCCCGGACGGGCTGCGGGTGTGGGTGGTCAGTCGGTACGGCGATGTCCGGGAGGTTCTGGCGAACTCCCGGTTCGGCAAGGACGCGGAGGCCGTCGGGGAACTGTTCCGGCGGAACACCGTGCCGGGGCGGGCGCCCCGGGCCGTGGCGCGGAAGACCGCCGGGCACATGCTGAACAGCGATCCGCCCGCCCACACCCGGCTGCGGAGCCTCGTGTCGAAGGCGTTCACCCCCGGCCGCGTCACCGCCCTCCTCCCCCGCACCGAGGCCCTCTCCGCGTCCCTCCTGGACGGACTCGCGGACCGCCCCGAGATCGACCTGATCGGCGACTACGCGTTCCCCCTCTCCATCACGGTGATGTGCGAACTCCTGGGCCTCCCGGAGGGCGAGCGGGACGCGTTCGGCGGCTGGACCCAGGACTACAACGCGACCGGCGCGCCGGAGACGGTGAGCGCGGCGGCCGGACACATCACGGCGTACCTCACCGACCTGATCGCCGCGAAGCGGCGGACACTCGGCGACGACCTCCTCTCCGCGCTGATCGACGACGACCGCCTCTCCGGCGAGGAACTCGTCGCGATGGTGTTCCTCCTGCTCAGCGCGGGCCACGAGACGACGGTCAACCTCGTGGCGAACGGTATGCGCGCCCTGCTCACGCACCCGGCCGAGCTGAAGCGCCTGCGCGAGGACCCCGAGCTGATCCCGACGGCCGTGGAGGAGTTCCTCAGGTACGACGGCCCGGTGAACCTCTCGACGTACCGGTACACGAAGGAACCGGTCACCGTCGGGACCGTCGAGATCCCCGCCGGTGAACTGGTCCTCGCGGCCGTCACCTCCGCCAACCGCGACGCCGCGCACTTCACCGACCCCGACCGCCTGGACGTCACCCGCACCCCCAACCGGCACGTCTCCTTCGGCGTCGGCATCCACTACTGCCTCGGCGCACCGCTGGCCCGCCAGGAGGCCCGGGTGGCCTTCCGCGACCTGCTGAACCGCTACGCCGTGATCGAACCGGCCGTGGCACCGGGCGAGTTGACGTACCGCCAGAGCCTGCTGATGCGCGGCCCGGAATCACTGCCGCTGCGCGTACGAGGCACCGCGTGACGGACCCGGCCCAGAGCCGCACGCATTGAATCGCCCCGAGCCGACAACCAGGAGTCACCCATGCCCCGTTGGACAGGGACCACCCGCCGCCAGGCCCTGACAGGAGCCGCCGCCCTCGGCGTGACGACCCTCGCCGCCGCGCCTCAAGCCCAGGCCGCCACCCCCGACTTACGCCCCGGCCGCCCCCTCCTCATCCGCCGCGCCACCGTCGTCACGATGGACCGGGGCACCCTCTACGACACGGACGTCCTCGTCGAGGGCAACCGCATCGCCGCGATCGGCAAGCACCTCCCCGCCCCCGCCACGGTGATCGAGGCGAACGGCGGCCTCCTGATCCCCGGTTTCGTCGACACGCACCGCCACATGTGGCAGACCACGCTGCGGGGCGTAGGCGCGGACTGGACGCTGGGCAACTACTTCGAGTGGATGATCACGAAGTGGGGCACCCTCTTCCGCCCGGAGGACATCTACGCGGCCAACCACCTCGGCATGGTCGAGGCCGTGAACGACGGCGTCACCACGGTCACCGACTGGTCGCACAACTCCCGCACCCCGGAGCACGCGGAGGCGGCCGTGGACGCGCTGTTCTCGGTCCCGGGCCGGGCCAGGTACGCGTACGGCAACTCCTTCGCGCCCGACCTGGGCTGGGTGACGGACGGCCGGGTGGACCGGCTGATCCGTGACCGCTTCACCGGACGGCCGGACCAACTGGTCACCCTCCAGCTCGCGTTGGACGTGTCCGACACCGAGGAGGCCAGGCGGGCGCTGCGCTTCGCGCGGGACCGGAGTCTCCCGGTGACCACGCACGCGGGCGTGTGGGGCCACTCCGGCGACGAACAGGTCCGGTTCCTGGACGAGTTCGGCGCGCTGTCACCGTCGTCCACCTTGGTCCACGCGGGTTCGCTGAGCGACGACGCGTACCGGAGGATCGCCGCGAGCGGCGCGTACCTGTCCATCGCGTCGGAGAGCGAGTCGAGCGCCGGGCAGGGGTATCCGCCCACCGGGAAGGCGAGGGAGTTCGGCATCCCGGTGTCGCTGTCGATGGACACGGTCGTGTGGTGGAGCGGCGACATGTTCTCGGCGATGCGCTCGACGCTCAGCGCGGACCGGGCGCTGGCGCACCTGCGGGCGCACGAGGCGGGTGAGACCGTCGCGGACAACGCGCTGCGCGCCTCCGACGTGCTGGAGTACGCGACGCTGGGCGGCGCGAAGGCGCTCGGCCTCGGCTCCCTGATCGGCTCGGTCACCGTGGGCAAGCGCGCCGACCTGGTGCTCCTGCGCACCGACACGGTCGCGATGACGCCGGTGCACAACCCGGCGGGGCACCTGGTGTTCCAGGCGGGCCGGGGCGACGTGGACACGGTCCTGGTGGACGGCCGGGTTCTCAAGCACCGGGGCGAGCTGGTCGGCGTCGACCTGAAGCGGGCGCGGCGGCTGGCGGCGGAGTCGTTCGGGTACCTGCGGTCGCGGATACCGGACGCGGAATGGGAAGCCGCGATGAAGATCACGTGAACGAAATCGTGAGCCATGCTGAGCGCCCGATGACCTCCTGCGCATAACTCGCTGTCGAGTCCGTCAGGTTGTTGCGAAAAGTTCGCGTCAAGAACGACCGCGCTTCGGGGCCGTACCCGTCTTCGGGACCAGCCCCGAACTGCGGGAATGCTGGATTCCGCTAACCAATCCCCCGCGCCGGGTGAACTCCGTCACACTTGACCCACGGTCGCTCGGCGATCAGCCTCGGTGTCGCACGTCGTACCGATATGCGTTTACGGGGGTTCCATGTACGACCGCCGCATGCCCGACAACCGTCTCAGCGGCCGGATATCAGCAGCACCCAGCGATTTGCTCCACCGGGAAATCCTGGAACCTCAGTTCCGGTACGAGGCAGAGCATCTTCTGCCCTGGTACGTGGCCATCGAGAAAGTCCTGGCCCTCGAATACAGCCGGATGAATCTGATCGAGAAGGACGACGCCCGGCGTATCGGTTCCCTCCTGGACGGAATCACCGCGGAAGGACTCCAGGCGGACCCCGAGGCGAATTACTCGGACATCGCCTTCGCCGTGGAACGCCACGTCGAGCAGCGCCTCGACCCGGCCGTACCCCGCTGGCACGTGGACCGCAGCCGCAACGACCTCCAGGCGTGCGCCCAGCTCCTGTTCGGCCGCGGCCAGGTGCTGCGGGCCGCCGGGGCGCTCACCGCGTTCGGCCGGGCGGCGCACCGGCTCGCGGCGGCGCACACCGACACCCCGATGCCCGGGTACACGCACCTCCAGTCCGCCCAGATCATCACGCCGGGGTTCTATCTGGCGGCCCTGACGGACCGGGTGATCCACGCGCTGGAACGATTCCTCACGACGTACCGGGGCATCGACCTGTGTCCGCTGGGCGCCGGGGCGATGGCGGGCCAGGAGATCCCCTGGGACCGCGCGGAGATGGCGCGGCTGCTCGGCTTCCGCGCGGCGAACCCGCACGCCCTGACGTCGGTCGCGTCGCGGGACTGGGTCGTCGAGGTCACCGCCGAACTGTCGCTGCTCGCCACCTGGCTGGGCCGGTTCTGCACCGACCTGATGGCCTGGGGCAGCTCCGAGTACGGCCTGATCGAGCTGCCCGACGAGCTGTCCGGGATCTCCTCGGCGATGCCGCAGAAGAAGAACTACCCGGTGCTCGAACGCATCCGGGGCAGGACGGCCCACCTGGTCTCGCTGCACCTGGACGCCGTGCTGGGGCAGCGCAACACCTCGTACTCGAACAGCGTCGAGGTGTCGAAGGAGGCCGGGGCGCACGTCCTGGGCTCGTTCGACACCCTGTGCTCCACGCTGGACCTGTTCACCACGGTCCTGGAGCACCTGCGGTTCCGGGAGGAGCGGGCGCTGGCCCTGTGCGAGCGGGAGTACCTGGGCGGCTTCTCGCTGGCCAACCTGCTCACCCTCGAAGAGGGCGTGCCGTGGCGCCGGGCGCAGGTCGTCGCGGGCCAGTTCATCACGGCCTGCGTGGACAAGGGCCTGCCTCCCGCGCAGGCCGACCCCGAGCTGCTGCGGGCCGTCGCCGTGCAGAACGGCTTCGAGCTGAGCCGGCCCGAGCACCTGGTCGCCGAGTCCTTCGACGTCCGGCGGGGGCTGCTGCGCAAGAGCTCGCCGGGGTCCGCGCACCCCGACGCCGTGCGCGCGCTGCTGGCCGAGCAGGCCGCCCGGCTCGACGAGCTGGACAAGGAGTGGGCCGCGTGCGCCGGGACGGTGGACGCCGCCCTCGCCCGCACCGACGGCCTGCTGGGCATCGGCGCCGCGAAGAGCGAGGACTCAGCGAAGAGCGAGGACGCCGTGGAGACCGGGGACGCCGCGAACGACACGGGCGCCCCGAAGACCACGGACGCCGCGAAGGACGCCACCCGGTGACCGCCGACGAGACGACCCTGGAGTACGCGACCGCCACCGGCACCGGCCACGCCCACGGCACGTTCGGCGAGCTGCTCCAAGGGGTCCTCGACGAGAACGGCCTCGACTTCCTCGTCACCTTCCCCGTCTCCCTCACCTCCCGCGCCGACTTCCAGCTGGTCGGCGGCGCCCGGGAGATCACGGTCCGGCCCGCGCACAAGCACAAGGCCCGCCGGCTCGCCCAGCGCATCCTGCGCGACCACGGCATCGACGGCGGCGGACTGCTGACGCTGATCAGCTCGATCCCCGAGGGAAAGGGCCTGGCCAGCTCGTCCGCCGACCTGGTGGCCACCGCGCACGCCCTCGGGGACGCGCTCGGCGTCCGGTTCACGGAGAGCGAGATCGAGACGCTCCTGCGGGACGTCGAACCCTCGGACGGCGTCATGTACCAGGGCGTCGTGGCCTTCTACCACCGCCAGGTCCGCCTGAAGGAGCGGCTGGGCTTCCTGCCGCCGCTGACGATCGTCGCGCACGACATCGGCGGAACGGTCGACACGGTCCTCTTCAACCGCTCCCCCAAGCCTTTCGACGCGGCCGACCGCAGGGAATACGGCGCGCTCCTCGACGAATTGCGCGAGGCCCTGCGCCACGGCGACCTGGAGACGGTCGGCCGGGTTTCCACCCGCAGCGCCCGGAAGAACACGAAGCTCGTCGCCCGGGACTGTTTCGACGACCTCCTGCGCATTTGCCACGAGGTCGAAGGGCTCGGTCTCGTGCTGGCGCACAGCGGGACGAATCTCGGCATTCTGCTGCGCGACGACGTCCCCGATCACACGGACCGACTGGCTCACGCCCAGAAGTCCTGCGAGGCGCTTCCCGGCTCCGTCTCGCTCTACCGGTCGATGGGACCGGACAGTTACCGCACCGGCGGCGAATAAACCGGCCGACCAAACCGGCCGACCAAACCGGCCGACCAAACCGGCTGAACAAACCGGCCCAACATACCGAACGCGATATTGCTCGGGGGATTTTCCTGTGAAGTTCGACAGCATGGTCGACGCCGTCGGCCGTACCCCTCTGGTGCGCCTGCGCAGCGCCGCGCCCGGAGTCGAGGTCTACGCGAAGCTGGAGCTCCAGAACCTGTTCGCGATGAAGGACCGGGTCGCCCGGAGCATGCTCCTGGAGGCCCGGCGCACCGGGGTGCTGCGCGAGGGCGCGCCGATCGTGGAGAGCTCCTCCGGCACGATGGCGCTCGGTGTGGCGCTGGTGGGGACGGCTCTGGGGCACCCGGTGCACATCGTCACCGATCCCCGGATCGACGCCATCACCCTGGCGAAGCTGCGGGCGCTGGGCTGTGAGGTGCACGTCGTGGCGGCCATGACGAGCCACGGCTGGCAGAGCGCCCGGCTGGAGGAGCTGGAGCGGCTGATGGCCGGTCTGCCCGGCGCGTTCTGGCCCCAGCAGTACAGCAACCCCGACAACCCGGGCGCCTACCGGCTGCTGGCCGAGGAGATCGAGGAGGACCTCGGCGGGGTGGACGTGCTGGTCGGCTCGGTCGGCAGCGGCGGTTCCCTGTGCGGGACGGCCCGTGCGCTGCGGCGCGCGTGTCCGGAGCTGCGGGTGGTGGGCGTCGACTCGGTCGGCAGCGTGCTGTTCGGGCAGCCGGACGTGCCGGGGCGCCTCCAGAGCGGGCTCGGCAACAGCCTCCTGCCGAAGAACCTGGACCGCAGGGTCGTCGACGAGGTGCACTGGCTCAACGACCGCGAGGCGTTCGAGTCGACGCGCGCCCTCGCCCGCGAGCAGCAGGTCTTCGCCGGCAACACCTCCGGCTCGGTGTACCGGGTCCTCCTGCACGTGGCGTCGCGGGCCGCGCCGGGCACCCGGATCGTCGGCATCCTGCCCGACCGGGGCGACCGGTACGTGGACACCGTCTACGACGACGCGTTCTGGGCCCGCAAGGAGCTGGCCTCGCTGGAGGCGCGCGAGGCCCCGGACGCCGTACCGCTCGGCCGTGTCGTACGCGGCTGGTCGGTGGCGGCGCTGCGTGAGCACCCCGAACCGCCGGGCGGGCACCTGCTGTTCGTGGAGTCCAACACCACCGGCACCGGCATGCTGGCGCTGTCCGTGGCCCGGCGGCTGGGCTTCGAACCGGTGCTGCTGACCAGTTCCCCGGCCCGGTACGCGGGGCTCGACGAGGCCGGGTGCCGGGTGATCGTCTGCGACACCAACTCGCAGGCGGAGCTGCGCCGGACGGTCCAGGACGCGTTCCGGCGCGACGAGCTGGCCGGGGTGACGACCACCAGCGACTTCTACGTCCCCGCCGTCGCCGAGCTGACGACCTGGCTGGGGATGCCCGGGAACCGGGCCGACGCGGTCGCCGTGTGCCGGAACAAGGCGCTGCTGCGGGAGCGGCTGCGCGAACACGGCGTACCGCAGCCGGGGTTCGTCGCCGTCACCAGTGTCGCCGAGGTGCCCGCCGCGCTGGCGTCGGTGGGGCTGCCGTGCGTCGTCAAACCCGCCGACGACTCCGGGTCCAACAACGTGCTGCTGTGCCACAGCGAGGAGGAGGCCCTCGCGCAGGCCCGCACGATCCTCGGCATCCGCTTCAACATGCGCGACCTGCCGACGGCCGGGACCGTGCTGATCGAGGAGTACGTCGACGCGCCCGAGTTCAGCGTCGAGATGTTCACCTGGGACGGGGAGACCCGCTGCGTCGGGATCACCGAGAAGAGCGTCACCGGGCTGCCGCACTTCGTGGAGTACCGGCACGTGTTCCCCGCCCCGCTCTCCCCCGCCCGCGCCGCCGCCGTCGAGGGCGCCGTACACCGGGCCGTGACGGCGGCCGGGATCACGCTGGGCGCCACCCACACCGAGGTGCGGCTCGCCGAGGACGGGCCGGTGGTCATCGAGATCAACCCCCGGCTCGCGGGCGGGATGATCCCCGAGCTGATCCAGCTCGCCACCGGCGTACAGCTCCTCGACCAGCAGGTACGGGTCGCGGCGGGCCTGCCGCCCGAGCCGCCGCGCGAGCCGGTCCGGCACGCGGGCATCCACTTCCTGCTGGCCGACCGGACCGGGAAGCTCGCCGAACTGTCCGGCACGGACCAGGCGCGCGCCACCGACGGCGTCGACCGGGTGACCGTCACCGCCCGGCCGGGCGCCGAGGTCCGCCCGCCCCGCAACGCCTACGACCGCCTGGGCCACGTCATCGCCCACGGCGACACCCATGAGCAGGTCACCAAGATCCTGGCCGAGGCAGTCGGCCGCACGGCCGTCGTCCTGGAGGGCGACGAAGCGACAGAGGGGCACGCACAGTGATCGAGCTGCGCAGCGACACATTCACCCTGCCGACCCCGGAGATGCTCCGGGCGATGGGCGAGGCACCCCTCGGGGACGACGTCTACGGCGAGGACCCCACCACCAACCGCCTGGAGGAACTCGCCGCCGCCACCCTCGGCAAGGAGGCCGCCTGCTTCCTGCCGAGCGGCACCATGGCCAACCTCGCCTCGATCATGGCGCACGCCCCGCGCGGCACGAAGGTGCTGGTCGGCGACGAGAGCGACATCTACATCTACGAGGCCGGCGGCGCCTCCGTCGCCGGTGGCATCGTCTACGAGCCGGTCCCCACCCAGCCGGACGGCCGGCTGCTGCTCACCGACCTCGCGAAGGGGTTCCCCGACGACCCCGACGACCCGCAGTTCGCGCTGCCCGCGCTGATCTGCCTGGAGAACACCCACAACCGCTCCGGCGGCAGCGTCCTGCCCCTCGGCTACCTCGCCGACGTACGCCGGTTCGCCGACGAGCGCGGCGTGCCGGTCCACCTCGACGGCGCCCGGCTCTTCAACGCGGCCGTCGGCGCGGGCGTCCCCGTCGCGGACATCGCCCGGTACGCCGACTCCGTCCAGTTCTGCCTCTCCAAGGGGCTGTCCGCGCCCATCGGTTCGATGGCCGTCGGGACGGCGGACTTCGTCGGGCGGGTACGCCGGATCAGGAAGCTGCTCGGCGGCGGGATGCGGCAGACCGGGGTGATCGCGGCGGCGGGCATCCTGGCCATCGAGAACGCCGGGCGGCTGGCCGAGGACCACCGCAACGCGGAGCGGCTCGCCGCCGGGCTCACGGGGATCGAGGGCATCACCGTCGTTGTACCGCCCGCCGAGCACCGCACGAACATCGTCATGTTCCGGGTCACCGATCCCCGGTTCACCTGGCAGACGTTCGCCGAGGCCGCCGCCCGGCACGGGCTGGCCGTCGCGGAGCTGGGGCACGGGCGGCTGCGGGCGGTCACGCATCGCGGGGTGAGCGAGAAGGACATCGACGAGGCGATCGAGGTCGTCGCGCGCGTCCTGGCGGGCGTCCCGGTGGAAGCGGGTGCCGCTCACCGTGCCTGAGTTCCCCACCCTCCCCGCCGCCCTCTCCCACTGGGCCGCCGTCCGACCCGACGACACCGCGTACGTCTTCGCCTCCCCGCAGGGCGACGCCGACCGCACCGTCAGCTACCGGGAGTTGGAGCGGTCCGCGCTCCGCGTCGCCGCGTTCCTGCGCACGACCGCGCGCCCCGGTGACCGCGTCCTGCTCCTGCTGCCGCCCGGCCTCGACTACCTGACCGCGTTCCTGGGCTGCCTGTACGCCGGGACGGTGGCCGTGCCGCTGTACCCGCCGCGCCCCGGGGCGAAACTGGACCGGATCGAGGCGGTCGTCCGGGACTGCCGCCCCACCCACGCGCTCACCGTCGATCTGCTGCTCGACCACCTGCGGTCCGCCGCCGACGGGCTGCGCCTGCACAGCGTCGAGGAGATCAGGGCCGCCGGGCACTCCGCGTCGCTCCCTCTGCCGCGCGCCCGCGACCTGGCGTTCCTCCAGTACACCTCCGGCTCGACCGGCACCCCCAAGGGCGTCATGGTCGGGCACGGCAACCTCGCCGAGAACGACCGGGCCATCGCGGCCGGGTTCGGGGTCCGCGCGGACGACGTCATCCTCAGCTGGCTGCCGCTCTACCACGACATGGGGCTCATCGGTACGGCGCTGCTGCCGCTGTACCTGGGCGTACGGGCGGTGCTGCTCGACACGTTCGCGTTCATCCACGACCCGCTGAGCTGGCCGGAGGCTGTCTCGCGGTACGGGGCGACCTGCTCCGGCGGCCCCAACTTCGCGTACCAGCTCCTCGCCGACCGCCACGATCCCGAGCGGCTCGCGGGCCTCGACCTCTCCTCCTGGCGCATCGCCTTCAACGGGGCCGAGCCGGTCATCCCGGCGACGCTGGAGCGTTTCGCGGACCTGTACGGCCGGCACGGCTTCGACCGGGGTGCCCTGTACCCGTGCTACGGGCTCGCCGAGGCCACGCTGTTCGTGTCCGGTGCGGAGCCCATGGCCGGGTACGAGGCGCTGTCGCTGAGCCGGCGCGCGGTGGAGAGCGGCCGGCTGGCGGAAGCGCCCCCGGACGACGCCGACCGTCTGGACGTCGTCTCCTGCGGGCGGGCCGCCGTCGACACGGAGATCGTCATCCGCTCGGCGGACGGGCGGGCCCTGTCAGACGGGGAGATCGGCGAGATCTGCGTACGCGGGCCCGGCGTCGCGGGCGGCTACTGGGAGCGCCCCGAGGCGTCCGAGGAGACCTTCCGCGCACGCGTCGAGGGCCGGGACGGGACCTTCCTGCGCACCGGTGACCTGGGCGCGCTGCGCGACGGCCGGCTCTATCCGGTCGGCCGCAGCAAGGACCTGATCATCGTCGCCGGGCGCAACTTCTACCCGTACGACGTCGAGAACCTCGCGTCCGCCGCCTCCGACGACCTGCGGCGGGGCTGCGCGGCGGCGTTCCAGCCGGAGCCGGCGGAGCCGCGCGTGGTACTCGTCGCGGAGGCCGCGCGGGGCGCGGTGGCGCGGCTGCGGTCGGACGCGGGGGCGGTGGCGGAGCTGGGTGCGGCGGTACGGCGCCGGGTGGGGGCCGAGTGCGGGCTCGACCTGGCCGACGTGGTGCTCGTCTACCCCGGGTCGATTCCCAAGACGTCCAGCGGGAAGATACGGCGGGCCGAGACGCGGAAGCGGTTCCTGGAGGGCGGGTTGAGGCTGCTCGGCACATCGAGCACCGGGAACCCCACGGCGCGGGGCGGGACCGAGCCCTCCGCCCTCCCGGCACAAGGCGGGACCGAGCCCTCCGCCCTCCCGGCACAAGGCGGGACCGAGCCCTCCGCCCTCCCGACACGGGGCCAGACCGAGTCGCCCGCTCTCCTGGCACCGAGCCCAGCCGGCTCCCCCGCCGCCTCCGCCCCGGGCGTCAACCCCGAGGCTCTCCGCGCCATGCTCGCCCGCCTCGTCGCGGCCCACGCGGGTGCCGAACCCGGCGCCGAGGACTTCGCGCTGCCGCTGGCGGCCCTGGGGCTGGACTCGCTGAAGCTGGTCGCCCTGCGCGGCGGCATCGAGCGGCAGTCCGGGCGGCGCCTGGACACGGGGCTGTTCTACGGCGACCGCTCGCTCGACGACATCGCCGAGGCACTCGGCCGTACGCCGGAACCGGCCGCCGGGGAGCCGGGCGCCGACCTCACCGGCCGTGCCGCCGGAGCCGATCGCACCAACCCCGCCGACTCCTCCGGCGGAGCCGACGGCACCGATCCCGCCGGCCTCTCCGGCCCCGCCGCCGCAGCCGGCCTCGGTGTCCACCCCGCGACCGAGGGACAGGTCCAGTTCCAGTTCCGCCACGAGCTGCTCCCCGAGGACACCGCGCACAACCTCCCCGTCGCCCTGCGCATAGGCCGCCGCCTGGACCCGGCCCGCATCCGCGCCGCGCTCACGGCCGTGATCGCGCGGCACGCGGCGCTGCGTACGACGCTGGGCGAGCCGGGCAGCGCAACCCAGATCGTGCACGAACCGGGCGCCCTGCCGCTGGACTTCACGCACTGGGAGGCCGACGGCGCTTCCCACGACGGCACCCCCTCCAGCGGCCTCCGCCCCGACGGCACGCCCCACGACGGCACCCCACCCAACAGCCCCCGCCCCGGCAACACCCCCCACGAAAGCCCCGTCCCCAGCGCCACCCTCCCCGACCAAGCCCGCCTCGAAGACATCGCCCACCGCCGCTTCGACCTCACCCGAGGCCCCCTGGTCCGCGCAGCCGCGATCACCTCCCCCGACGCCACCACCCTCCTGCTCACCGCCCACCACACAGTCGTCGACTACTGGTCCCTGCGCATCGTCCTCGCCGACCTCCTCGCCGACCTGCTGGGCATCGACCTGCCCACCCCCGCCGAACCCCCCACCGCCGCCGAGTGGCTCCGCCACCGCACCCCCGCCACCGAGGCCCAGCTCGCCGAAGTCGCCGAGAAGTGGCGCCCCTTGCGCGGCCACCTCCTCTTCCCGGCGGCCTCCGCCACCCCCCGCCGCCGCACCCCCGCCGCCCTCCTCGACTTCGCGGTGGACGCGGCCGGGGTCTACGAGGACGCCAGGGCCCACGGCCACACCCCCTTCGTTCTCCTGGCCACCGCCTGGCTCCGCGCTCTCCACGAAGTGACCGGCGAGGAGCGCATCGTCGTCGGCACCCCGTACCACCACCGGGACGACTGGCGTTTCGCGGGAACCGTCGGCTGTCTGGTCGACATGGTCCCGCTGCTCGGCGACTTCGGCGCGGACCCGCAGGACCTGCGGGCCCGCACGGCGCGGGAGGTCCGCGCGGCCCAGCGGAGCGCGGCCGTGCCGTTCGCCCGGCTGGTCCGCGAGCTGGAACCCCCGAGGCACGGCCAGAACCCCTTGTTCCAGGCGACGTTGACGTTCCAGCAGTCCGCCGACGGCCTGCTCGGCGACGGTTTCGCGATCCCTTGGTCCCAAGCCCACCAGACCCTGGACGGCGTCGAGGTGCGTGCCGTGGACGTCCCGCCGCGCGACACGGCGTTCGCGGTGAGCCTGTACGGCGCGAGGGACGGCGACCGTCTCGTGTTCCGCCTCGAACACCAGGAACACCTCGTCCCGGCCGCGACCGCCGCCCGCCTGCGCGACGCGTTCCGGGAGGCCCTGGCCGAGCTGACCGCACCCCTGGCCCGTACCGGAACCACCGGAGGCTGACATGAAGGAGAAGACTGTGCCGACCTCGCCTCTGGCCGGAGTGGACAGCCTCGTCGAGGGCTTCGCCGCCACCGTCCGCGCGCACGGCGACCGCACCGCCGTACGCTGCGGCGCCGAGACGCTCACGTACCGCGAACTCGACGCGCGGGTCCGTACGCTGGCCGCCGCGATCACCGCCCGTGACGCCGACCCGGAGCGCCCGGTCGGCATCCTGCTGGAGCGCTCCGCCGACATGGTGGCAGCGGCCCTCGCCGCCCTGTGGACGGGCGCGTCGTACGTCCCGCTGGACCCCGCGACCCCGGCGGCCCGCCTGGAGCTGATCCTCGAAGACGCGGCCCCGTCGGTCGTCGTCACCACCCGGGAGCCGGCCGCCCGTCTGCCCGGCGGAGTGACCGCCGTACCCGTGGACGGCCCGCTGCCGCAGCCCCTGACCGGCGACCCGGCGCCGGCGCACCGCGAGACCCGCGCGTACGTCATCTTCACGTCCGGCACCACCGGCCGCCCCAAGGGCGTGGAGGTCTCGCACGGCAACGTCCTGCGCCTGTTCACCACCACCGAACCCCTCTACGGCTTCGGCCCCGACGACGTGTGGACCCTGTTCCACTCGTTCGCCTTCGACTTCTCCGTCTGGGAGATGTGGGGCCCGCTCCTGTACGGCGGCACCCTGGTCGTCGTCCCCCGCGAGGCCGCCCAGGACCCGCGCGCGCTACGGCGGTTGCTCGCCGGTGAACGGGTCACCGTCCTCAACCAGACCCCGACGGCCTTCCGCCAGCTCATCGCCGAGGACGCCCGGCACGAGGACCGGCTCCCGCTGCGGCACGTCGTGTTCGGCGGCGAGGCCCTGCACTTCTCGGACCTCACCCGCTGGACGGACAAGTACGGCGACGAGAGCCCGGCCCTGGTCAACATGTACGGCATCACCGAGACGACCGTGCACGCCTCC
Source organism: Streptomyces saintjeani (assembly GCF_055409605.1). Lineage (NCBI taxonomy): Bacteria > Bacillati > Actinomycetota > Actinomycetes > Kitasatosporales > Streptomycetaceae > Streptomyces > Streptomyces saintjeani. The sequence goes on from NZ_CP189624.1 coordinate 1,122,503, forward strand.
CACCGCCGGGTCCGCGCCACCGACCTCAAGGACGGCCGCTCGCTGATCGGCCGTCCGCTGCCGGACCTGGACTTCACGCTGGTGGACGACGGTCTCGAACCCGTCGCGGCGACGGAGACCGGCGAGATCCTGGTGACCGGCCCCGGCGTGGCGCTCGGCTACCTCGGCCGCCCCGACCTGACCCGGGAGCGGTTCGTGGAGCTGCCCGGCGTCGGCCGCGCCTACCGCTCCGGCGACCTGGCCCGGCTCACCGAGGACGGGGAGTACGCCTACGAGGGCCGCAAGGACGACCAGGTCAAGATCCGGGGCTTCCGCATCGAACTGGGCGAGATCCAGGCGGTGTTGAACGACGTGCCGGGGGTGCGCCAGGCGACGGTGCTGGTGACCGCGCCGAAGGCGAACGCCGGTCCCGTGGTCAAGACGGAGGACCTGTCGCTGCGGATCACCGACGTCCGGGACCTCGTGCGCGGCGGCCCCCGCGAGCGGGTGAGCCGGGACGACGTGGCGCGCATCGTGGCGTACGTCGTGCCCGGCGAGGAACTCGACGCCGACGACCTCTTCGCGCGGCTGAGGCGGCGCCTGCCCGCGTACATGATCCCGGCGTTCGTGGTGCCGGTCGACGCGATCCCCCTCAACCACAACGGCAAGGTGGACCGGGCCCGGCTGCCCGCGCCGGGAGCGGGCAACCGGCTGCGCGAGTCGGCGCCGGACACACCACGGACCGCCGCCGAGCCCGGTGCGGAGGCCATCGCCGCCGTCTACGGCGACGTACTCGGCGTGCACGGCGTCGGCCCCGACGACTCCTTCTTCAGCGTCGGCGGCGACTCGATCCTCGCCCTGAAGCTGCGCGCGGAAGCGCTCAAGCGCGGGATCTCCCTGGAACTCGGCGACATCTACGCCCTCCAGACGCCCCGCGCCCTCGCGGCCGTCGCCGAGCGGGCCACGGAGAGCGAACAGCAGCCGCCGACCGTGCCGTTCAGTCTGCTCGACCCGGCCGACCGCGAGGCCGTACGGGCGCTGGACGTCGAGGACGCGTACCCGGTGGGCACGCTCCAGGCGGGGTTGCTGTTCCACAGCGCGTACGAGACCGACGTGAACATGTACTGCGACATCTTCATGTTCCGGCTGCGCGGCGTCCCCTACGACGGCGAGGCGATGCGGCGTGCCGTGGCGCGGGTCGTGGAGCGCCACGACATCCTGCGGACCTCGTTCCACTTCTCCGGCTACACGCAGCCCCTCCAGCTCGTGCACCGCACGGCCGCCGCACCCCTCACCGTGACCGACCTGCGCGATCTGCCGGCGCGGGAGCAGGAGGCGCGGCTGGACGCCTGGCAGCGGGGCGAGCGGCTCGTCCCGTACGACTGGTCGCAGCCGCCGCTGATCCGGTTCGCCGCGCATCTGCTGGACGAGGGCGAGTTCCTGTTCGCGATGAGCTTCCACGACGCGCTGCTCGACGGCTGGAGCGAGTCGTCGCTGATCACGGAGGTGCTCTCCGACTACTGGGCGCTGCGCGAGAACCCGGCCCTGCCGCCCGCCCCGCGCACCGCGCGCCGGTACGCCGACTACATCGCGCTGGAGCGGCAGGCGCTCGACGACGACGCGGTGGTCGACTTCTGGGCGAAGGAGCTGGCCGACCCCGAGCCGACGCTCCTGCCGCGCCTGGCGGACGGCCCCTCGGACACGCACGAGGGGACGATGGGTTTCCTCGCCGTCCCGGTCGACCCGGATCTGTCGGACGCGCTGGACGACCTGGCCCGCGACCACAGCGTCTCCCTCAAGCACGTCCTGCTGGCCGTGCACGCGCGCGTCCTGTCCGTCCTGACCGCGCGCGACCGGGTGCTCCTCGGTGTCGAGTCCAACGGCCGCTTCGAGGGCGAGGGCGGCGCCGACGTGCTGGGCGTCCACCTCAACGTGGTGCCCTACCTGCTGACGGGCCGCGGCCTCGCCTGGCGGGACCTGATCCGGGCGGCCTTCGACAAGGAGAGCGAACTCCTGCCGGTGCGCCGCTACCCGTACGCGGAACTCCAACGGCTCGCCGGAGCGCGCGAGTTGACGGACATCAGCTTCAACTACACGCACTTCCACAGCTACGAGAAGCTCGCCGAGGCGACCCGCTTCGAGGTGCTGGACGCCAAGGCGTACATCCAGACCCACTTCACGCTGCGCACCGAGTTCAACAAGGACCCGTTCACGAAGCTCCTCTCGCTGGACCTGGAGGCGAACGTCCAGCGGGTCACCGAGGACCAGTTGCGCGCGATCGGCGTCCTGTACCGCAACGCGCTGGCCCATGTCGCCGCGCACCCGCACGCGGTCCCCACGCGGCGGGAGCTGCTGGGCGAGGAGCAGTGGACGCGGCTCGTGGCGGGGGCCGGGCGGCCGGCGGCGCTGTCGGCGCCGGGCGTGCTGACCCGGTTCGCGGAGGCGGCGCAGCGGTACGCCGGTGACGTCGCCGTGCGGTACGGGCAAGAGGCCCTGACCTACCGGGAGTTGGCGGCGCGGGCGGGCTCGCTCGCCGGGCATCTGCACGGGCTGGGAGTGCGGCCGGGCGAGGTGGTGGCGCTGGGTGCCGTACGCGGCATCGGCCATCTGACGGCCGTCCTCGCGGTGCTGCGCGTGGGCGCCGTGTACCTGCCGCTGCCGGAGGGTCCCGTACGCCGGGTGGCGTCCGTGCTGCGCACCAGCGGCGCCAAGACCGTGCTGTGCGACGCCGCTTACCGGCCCGTGATCACGGAGGACGTGCGCGTGCTGGACCTCGCACAAGTCCTCACCGACGCGGAGGGCGCGGCGCCGTACGACGGTCCCGTGCCCGGCGGCCGGGACGCGGCGTACGTGATCTTCACGTCGGGGTCGACCGGGGAGCCCAAGGGGGCCCTCCTGCGCCACGACGGCATGCTGAACCACATCGAGGCGAAACTCGGCGACCTGGGGATCGGCCCCGGCGACCGGGTGTCCCAGGACGCGGCGGCCACCTTCGACATCTCGGTGTGGCAGCTCCTGGCGCCCCTCCTGGCCGGCGCGACGACCGTCATCTACCCGGACTCCGTCAGCCAGGACCCGCCCCGCCTCCTGCGCGCGGTCGCCGAGGACGGCATCACCGTCCTGGAGGTGTCGCCGTCCGTGCTGAGCGTCTTCAGCTCCGAACTCGCCTACCACGGCACGGAGTCGTTCCCCCCGTTCGCGCTGCGCTGGGTCGTCTCCAGCGGCGAGACCCTGACCCCGCGCTGCGCGAACGCCTTCCGCCGCGAACTGCCCGCCGTACGCCTGCTGAACATGTGGGGCGCGACCGAGGTCTCCGACGACTGCACCCACTTCGAGCTGGTCGGCGAGGCCGACGAGCGGACGGCGTCGGTGCCGGTGGGGCGGCCGATCCGGGGCGCGAAGGTGTACGTCCTGGACGCGGACCGCGAGCCGGTGCCGGTCGGCACGCCGGGCGAGCTGTACGTCGGCGGGCTGTGCGTGGGCGGCGGTTACGTGAACGACCCCGAGCGTACGGCGGCGGCGTTCGTCCCCGACCCCTTCGCGGACGACGCCGGGGTCCTCGCCTACCGCACCGGCGACTGGGGCCGTCAACTCGCCGACGGGACCTTCGAGTTCATCGGCCGGATCGACAGCCAGCTGAAGATCCGGGGCCACCGCATCGAACTCGGCGAGGTGCGGCGCGCGTTCGCGGGTCTCGGGGAGTTGCAGGAGAGCGCGGTGATCGTCCGGGAGTCGGAGAGCGACGGCAAGCAGCTCGTCGGCTTCTTCGTGCCCCGGGCGGCGGAGAACGCGGGCGGGGAGGGGGCGGAGACCGGTGGGGCCGAGAACGCGGGCGGCGAAGGGACGGAGGCCGCCGCGAGCGCCGCGCAGGTCCGCCGCATCGACGTCAGCCTGTCGGCCCTGCGCGACCGCCTCGCCGAGGTGCTCCCCCGCTACGCCGTCCCCGACCACCTCGTCCGGCTCGACGGCCTGCCGCGCACCCCGCACGGCAAGGTCGACACGAAGGCGCTGGCCGCGTGGGACCTGACGGCCGTGTCCGAGAGCGGCGAGGACTCCGGCGAACCCGCGACGCCCACCGAGCGGACGGTCGTCGAGGTCTGGGAGAGCGTACTGAGCCGCACGCCCTCCCCCACCACCCACTTCTTCGAGGCGGGCGGCCACTCCCTGCACGCGACCCAGGTCATGGCCCGGCTCCGGGACCGCCTCGGCCAGGACCTGCCGCTGCGCCTGCTGTTCGAGAACCCGACCCCGCGCGCGCTCGCCGCCCACCTCGACGGACTGGCCGCGCACCACCCGTCCGCCCCCGAGGAGACCCTGAGCATCCCGCCCCGCCCGGCAGGCACGCTCACCTTCCCCCTCACCGCCGGTCAGGCCAGCCTCTGGTTCCTGCACCAGGTCGACCCCGACGACCGGGCCTACGACAACACCTCCCTGCTGCGCCTGTCGGGCCCCCTCTACGTGGACGCGCTGCGGGCGGCCGTGGACGTGCTGGCCGAGCGGCACGAGATCCTCTCCGTCCGCTTCGGCTCCCGCGACGGCGTCCCCCACCAGATGCCGGACCCGTCGGCGCGCGTCCGGCTGGAGGTCGAGGAGGTCGACGGGCTCGACGACCCGCAGGCCCGCGAGGAGCACGTCAAGCGCGAGGCCCTGGCCCAGCGCTTCGACCTGACGCGCGGCCCCCTGGTCGTGGCCCGCCTGTACCGCTTCTCCCCCACCGAGCACATCCTGCGCTGGAGCAGCCACCACACCGTCTCCGACGGCTGGTCCACGGACGTCGCGGTCCGGGAGATCACCGAGGCGTACCTCGCCACGACCGAGGGCCGCACCCCGGAGCTGCCCGAACTGCCGGTGCAGTACGGCGACTTCGCGCTGTGGCAGCGGGACTTCCTGGCGACGCGCGCGGCCGGTGAAGTGGCGTTCTGGCGGGCCTACCTGGCCGGCTGCGCGGGTGAACTGGCGCTGACGACCGACGTGGAGCGCACCGAGGGCCGCTCGCGGGAGGCCGGGCACCTGACGGCGTCCTGGGGCGCGGAAACGGCGGCGCGGGTACGGGAGTTCGCCGCCGCGCACGGCAGTACGCCGTTCATGGTGTTCCACACGGCGGTCGCGGCCGTCATGGCACGGTTCACGCAGCAGCCGGATCTGGTGCTGGGCGCGGCGGTAGCCGGGCGCGACCTGCCACGTACGGAGCACCTGATCGGGTTCTTCGCCAACACCCTGCCGTTCCGCTACCGCGTCGAACAGGGCCTGACGACGGGCGAGTTGCTGCGGGAGGTGACCGCGAGCGCGCTGGAGGCGCTGGAGCACCAGCACCTGCCGTTCCAGGAGATCGTCCGGGTCTCCGGCACCGAGCGGCGGCCCGGCACCTCGCCGCTGGTGCAGGTCCTGGTGACCGTGGACAACTTCCCCCTCGACCTGGACCGGGTCCCCGGCCTGGTCGGCTCGCTGGCCCAGGTGCCGCCAGCGACCGCCCAGTTCGACCTGTCGTTCCGGTTCACCGAGGACGGCGGCCTGACGCTCCAGTACGACGCCTCCCTGTTCACCGGCGCCACGGCGGCCCGGCTGCTGCGGGCCGTGGAGTCGATGCTGGCGGGCCTGCTGGCGGGCCCGGACGGCGACCCGCACCGCGTCCCGCTGACCGACGCCGCCGACCGGGAGGAGCTCGCCGGGATCTGGCACCGAGTCAGCGGTGAGCGCCTCGACTTCGCCGACCCGGACGAGGCCGCGCAAGTGGCCGGTTCCCCGCACTGGGAGGAGTTCCTCGGCCGGCTGGACGACGCCGGCCTGCTCCCGGCCCTGCTGCTCGCCTTCTGACGGACCCGGAGACCCCGATGAACAAGGACCGTGTGGAACAACTGCGCCGCCGGGTCGCCCTGCGCGGGGCTCCCGTACGGGAGCCGTCCGGTGTGGCGCGCGCCGGGTCGCTGACCGAGGCGTTCGCCGCCGCCGTGCAGGCGTACGGCGACCGGGTGGCCGTCCGCTGCGGGGGCCAGTCGCTGACGTACCGGCAGCTGGACGAGCGGGCGGCCGAACTCGCGGGCGCGCTCGCGGCGTCGGGCGTCGATCCGGCGCGCCCGGTGGGCATCCTGCTGGAGCGGTCGGCGGACATGGTGGCCGCCGCCCTCGCCGTGCTGCGCGTGGGCTGCTGCTACGTCCCGCTGGACCCGGCGACGCCGCGCGCCCGGCTCGACGTGATCCTCCAGGACGCGGACCCCGCCGTGGTGATCACGTCCGGGGAACTGACCGCCCTGCCGGGCGAGCGGGCCGTTCTGCGGGTGGACGCGCCGCTGCCGGCCGGGGTCCCGGACACCGCGCCCGCCGGCCGGGACAGCCGGGCATACGTCATCTTCACCTCGGGCACCACCGGCCGCCCCAAGGGTGTGCAGGTCACCCACGGGAACGTGCTGCGGCTGTTCAGCAGCAGCGAGGAGCACTACGGGTTCGGGCCCGAGGACGTCTGGTCGCTGTTCCACTCCTTCGCGTTCGACGTGTCGGTGTGGGAGATGTGGGGCGCCCTGCTGTACGGCGGCACGCTGGTCGTCGTCCCCAAGGCGACCGCGCAGGACCCGGTGGCGTTCCGCGCGCTGCTGCGCGAGGAGCGGGTGACGGTGCTCAGCCAGACGCCCACCGCCTTCAACCAGCTCGCCGCCGAGGACGTCCGCCACCCCGAGCGGCTCCCGCTGCGCTGGGTGGTGTTCGGCGGCGAGGCCCTGCACTTCTCGGACCTGAGACGCTGGGCGGACAAGTACGGCGACGACGCCCCGGCCCTGGTGAACATGTACGGCATCACCGAGACGACCGTCCACGCCTCCTTCCGGCGGGTGCGGCGCGCCGACCTGGACCGGGGGCTGTCGCTGATCGGGCGCCCGCTGCCGGACCTGGAGTTCCTGCTCCTGGACGAGAACCTGGCGCCGGTGCCGGCCGGGGAGACCGGCGAGATCGTGGTGACCGGCCCCGGCGTGGCCCTGGGCTACCTCGGGCGGCCCGACCTGACCCGGGAGCGGTTCGTGGAGCTGCCCGGCGGTCGGGGGCGCGGCTACCGGTCGGGGGACCTGGCCCGGCTCCTGCCGGACGGGGAGTTCGCCTACCACGGCCGCAAGGACGACCAGGTCAAGATCCGGGGCTTCCGCATCGAACTCGGCGAGGTGGAGGGCGCGTTGCGCGCGCTGGAGGGGGTGGCCGAGGCGGCGGTCGTCGCCCGCGAGCTGCCCAGGCTGGGCCGGGCGCTCGTGGCGTACGTCGTCCCCGACGGGCCCGGCAGCACGCCCGCCGGCCTGCGGGGGCGCCTTGCCGAGGTGCTCCCCGAGTACATGCTGCCCAGCGTGTTCGTCCCCCTCGACGCGCTCCCCCTCACCCACAACGGCAAGCTGGACCGCCGCGCCCTGCCCGACCCGGCGCCGGAGGACCACACGCCCACGCCCCCGGCCGACGGCACGGACCGCGACCCGGTGGTGGCGCGGATCGTCGCCGCCATGTCCGACCTGCTGCCCGGCGGCCGGATCGCCCCCGCCGACGGCTTCTTCGACCTCGGCGGCCACTCCCTGCTGGCGACCCGCCTGCTGGCCCGCGTCCGCACCGACTTCGGGGTGAGCGTCGCCCTGCGCGACTTCCTGCGCGAGCCCACCGCGCGGGCGCTGGCCGCCGCCGTACGCGAGCGGGAGCCGGACGGCGGGCCGGCGGTACCGCTCCTGCGGGCACCCGACCAGGAGCGGCGGCCGGCGACCTCGGCTCAGCAGCGGCTGTACTTCCTGTCGCGGATGGAGCCGGACAGCTCCGCGTACAACCTGCACATGTCCCTGCTCCTGGAGGGCGGGCTGGACGTGGCCGCGCTGGAGCGGGCCTTCGTCGCGCTCGCCGACCGGCATGTCCCGCTGCGCAGTCTGCTGCGGCTGGAGGACGGCGAGGTCGTCACCGTCGCACTGCCCGCCGAGCGGCTGCGGGTGCTGGTGTCGGCGGAGGAGGCGCCCGGAGGCGATGTCCGCCGGGCGATCGAGGAGCTGGCGGAGGCGGAAGTGGCCCGGCCGTTCGACCTGGAGCGGGACCTGCCGCTGCGGGTACGGGTGGTGGCGTTCGGGGAGGGGGTGCACGGGCTGCTGGTCACGCTGCACCACGTGGCCGGGGACGGGTGGTCCAACGCCGTCCTCGGGCGTGAACTCGGCGTGCTGTACGCCCACTTCGCCCAGCAGGCCGCGGGCGACCCGCTGCCTCCGCTCGCCGCGACGTACGCCGACTACGCCCACAGCATGCGGGAGTGGCTCGGTACGCCCGCCGCGCGAGGCGACGTCGACTACTGGGAGGGGCGGCTCGCGGATCTGCCCGCCGAGCACTCGCTGCCGCTGGACCGGGTCCGGCCGGAGCGGATGACGTACCACGGGGACACCGTGACCCGCCGGGCGGGCGGTGCCCTCAAGCAGGCGGCACGGTCGGCCGACGTGACCGTGTTCATGCTGCTCCAGGCGGCCTTCGCGCTGTTCGTCGCCCGCCGGGGCAAGGACGCGGACGTCGTGGTCGGTACGCCGGTCGCCAACCGGCCGTCCACCGACTTCGACGACGTCATCGGGATGTTCGTCAACACGGTGGTGTTGCGTACGCGGGTCCCCGGGACCGGGAGCGTCGGCGATCTGCTGGCCCAGGTCCGCGACCAGACGCTCCGCGACCTGGAGCGTCAGCACGTCCCCTTCGAGGAGCTGGTCCGGCGGCTCAACCCGGAGCGCACCGCGCGCCACTCCCCCCTGTTCCAGCTGATGCTGGTGGTCCAGAACAACGAGACCGTGCCGCTGAGCCTGGACGGCCTGACGGTGACGGCGGTACGGCTGCCGGGGCAGGAGGCGAAGACGGACCTGGTGCTGGACGTCACCGAGGACCAGGACGGCTTCCGGCTCACCTGGCGTTACAACACGGATCTGTTCGACCGGGGGACGGTCGAGGGGATGGCGGCGGAGTTCACCGAGCTGCTGGACCGGATCACGGGCGATCCGCGCACGCCGCTCGGCGAACTGCTCACGCCCCCGGCACGGGAGGCACCGCATGCCCTCCTCCCCCTCCGCACCCGCCCCGACGGCCCGCCCCCGGTCTTCGCCTTCCCCGGCATCCTGGGCCTGGCCCCCTCGTACGCGCAGCTCTCCGCCCACTTCCCGGAGCGCTCCTTCCACGCCCTGTCCACCAGGGAGCTGGTCCGCGCGCACGGCGACAGCCTGACCGTCCCCGTGCTGGCGGAAGCCTGCGCCCAGGTCGTCGCGGCCGAGGCGGCGGGCCGTCCGGTCCACCTCGTGGGCCACTCCTTCGGCGGCGCCCTCGCCTATGAGGTCGCCCGGCGGCTGGACGGCGGCCAGGTCCTGTCCCTCGTCCTGCTGGACGCCCTCGCCCCGAAGGCCCTGCGTACCGAGCTGTCCGAGCCCCGCGAGAAACTGCTCGCGTACTTCCTCGGCAGCCTCTCGGCGGCGTTCCCCGCCGTCGGCCGGGAACACGCGGCGGCCGTACGGGAGGAGCTGGCCACCCTCCCGGAGGCCGAGGTCCTGGACCGGGTCGAGCGGCGGATGGGCGAGGCGGCCGAACTGCTCGGCGGCCCCCTGCGGGAGGCGTTCGCGGACTACGTACGGCTGGCCGCCCTGGACTGGCCGGCGTCCGGCGACCTCAGCGGCGTACCCGTCCTGCTGGTGGAGGCGGCGCGGAACACCGGGCGGGGCGACTTGACGACCGACTGGGCAGCCGTTTTGAACACAGGTATCAGGTGCGAGAGCATCGCAACTGATCACGAGGGGTTGTTGCGCAAGCCGGCCACCGAGACGCTGTCCGAGCTGATGCACCGGTTCCACACCCCCCACGACGCCGTGAAGGGACACCGTCCACGATGACGCGCACCACCGCCTCGCCCCCGTTCATCGCGAGGCTGCTGATCGTCGGTTCGGGGATCATGAGCCTGGCGAACTCCTTCACGGTCCCGTTCCTCGCGGTGTTCCTGCGCCGGGAGCTGGGCCTGGACCCCTCGACGGTCGGTCTGATCGTCGGTTCGTCGGTGTTCTTCTCGGTGCTCGCGGGGTTCGTCGGCGGCTCGCTCTCGGACATCCTGGGCCGGCCCCGGCTGCTGCTGCTCTCCCTGCTCGGCGTCGTCGCGTCGTTCCTCGGCTTCTACGTCAGCCACCACATCCTGGCGGTGTTCGCGTGCAACGCGGCGCTGTCGATCAGCGCGGCGTCGTTCGGGCCGGTCGGCAAGGCGATGCTCAGCGACGTGCTGCCGGACGAGAAGCGGGTCAAGTGGTTCTCGTACCAGTACCTCGCGCTGAACGTCGGCTTCGCCGTGGGGCCGCTGGTCGGCGGGTTCGCGGGCCTGTCGGGCGGGCGGACCGCGTTCCTGATCTCGGCGGCCGTGTACACCGGCTATCTCGCGCTGCTCGGGCTGACGCTGCTGTTCAACCCGGGTGCGCGGACGGCGAAGGCCGCCGGAGGTGAGCGGCTCGGCTCCGTCCTGCGCGGGCTGCGCGACAGCGCGCGGGTCGTGGCGACCGACCGGCGGCTGCTGTGGTTCATCGTCGCCGGGCTGCTCCTGGAGTCCGTGCACGGGAAGATCTCGGCGCTGCTCGCCCAGCACCTCGCGATCGGCTTCCACGACGGGACGACGATCCTCGGCTACCTGCTGACGACCAACGCCGTGACCGTCGTCGGCTTCCAGATGATCGCCTCGCGCTTCTCGGGCAAGCGGGACCCGGTGACGTCGATCATCCTCGGGGGGCTGCTGCTGTTCGCGGGGATGGTCGGGTTCGCCGCCTCGCGGGAGACCTGGCAGTTCGTGGTGGCGATGGTGGTCTTCTCGGTCGGCGAGACGTTCATCGTGCCCGCCGAGTTCGCGATCATCGACCGGATCGCGCCCGGCACCAACCGGGGCAGCTACTTCGGCGCCCAGACCTTCGCCCAGTTCGGCGGGTTCGTCGGCCCGTCGGCGGGCGGTCTGCTGCTGACCGGCTTCGGCGGGACGGCGATGTTCCTCGGGGTGGGGTCCCTGGCGCTGGTCAGCGTCGCCATCTACGTACTCGTCGGCCGCCGCATCCCCGGCATCGCGGCACCCGCACACCAGGAGGAGACGCGTGAACCGGCGTGAACGCCTGATCGGCCGCGCGCTGTCGGCGGCGGCGCTGCCCAGCCGCTGGGCCCACCTCGACGAGGGGACGCTGAGCCTGCGCGGGCTGACGCGGGGCGCGGAGATCCGGCGCGACCCGCGCGGGGTGCCGTGGGTGCGGGCCCGTGACGAGGGGGACCTGTACTTCGCCGCCGGGTTCGCGCAGGCCCAGGACCGGCTCTGGCAGATGGACGTGCTGCGCCGCCGGGCGCGGGGGCGGCTGTCCGAGCTGTTCGGCGCGGTGACGCTCCAGGAGGACGTCCGGGCCCGCAAGCTCGCGCTGACCCGGGTCGCCCGGCGCTCCGAACGGCTCCTGGAGCCCCGCCACCGGGCCGCCCTCGACGCCTTCAGCGCCGGGGTGAACGCGGCCGTCCACCGCATGCGGCGGCGCGGCGGCCTCCCCGTCGAGTTCACGCTCCTGCGCTACCGGCCCGAGCCGTGGACGCCGCTGGACTCCGTCCTCATCGTCAAACATCTGGGCTTCGACCTCGCGGTCAACATCAAGAACGAGACGTTCCGGGCCCGGCTGGCCGCCGAACACCCCGAGTACGTGGGCGCGTTCGGGGAACCCCGGTATCCGGTGGACGGGGCGGTGACCGTGCGCAGCGGCGTGGGCGACGGGGGTGACACGAGCGCGACAGCCCGCGCCTACGTCCCTCCCCCGGCCACCGCCGCCCTCCCGGCCGCCTCCCGCCGCTGGCTCGACGGCCTCCTCGACGGCGAGCACCCCATCGGCTCGAACGCCTGGGCCGTCTCCGGCGCCCTCACCGCCTCGGGCCATCCGATCCTCGCGAACGACCCGCACATCCCCTTCACCCAGCCGAGCATGTGGTACCAGACGGGCCTGGCGCTCAGCGGCGGGGACGGGAACGACGCGTACGGCTACGGCGTCACCGTCCCCGGCGTCCCCGGCCTCATCGCCGGTGCCAACCGCCGGCTCGCCTGGGGCATCACCAACGCCACCGTCGACACCCAGGACCTGTGCACCCTGCCCCCCGAGCCGCCCCGCTGGCAGGAGGACGGCACGGTCACGGTCCGGGGCGACGCCCCGGTCACCGTCAGGGCCGCGGGCGGGGACGGGTACGTCGAACTGGACCCGCCCGGCACCGACGCCCGCTGCGGCCTGTACTGGAGCGGCTTCGAACCCTCCGTGGAGATCGCCGCCTGCCAGTCGATGTGGCGCGCGACGGCCCCCGGCGCGTTCCGCGACGCCCTGAGGGCCTTCGGCGTCCCCGTCCTCAACGTCGTCTGGGCCTGCCAGGACGGCACGGTCTCCGTGCGGACGGCGGGCCGCGTCCCCGCCCGCCTCCCCGGCAGCGGGCGTACCCCCGACGGGCACGACCGGGTGGCCGCGTCCTGGAAGGGCTTCCTGGACTTCGACGACCTCCCCGAGGACACCGACCCCGAGCGGGGCCACGTCGTCTCCGCCAACCACAAGATGCTCCCCGACGACGACCCCCGCGACGTCGGCGCCGACTGGGTCGCCCCCTACCGGGCCGAGCGCATCGAGGAGCTGATCACCACGGCGCCCCGGATCACCCCGGAGACCTGCGCCGCCTGGCAGAACGACACCGCCGACGGCCGGGCCCGCCGTGTCCTGCCCGTCCTGCTCGCGGCCCTCGCCGAGGCGCCCCCCGCCGAGCCGCTCCCGGCGGCCTGCCACCGCCTCCTCGCGGACTGGGACGGCCACGCCCGCCCCGGCGAGGCCGCGCCCCTGGTCTTCTTCCGCCTCCTCCAGAAGCTCACCGACCACTGGGTGTACGACCGGCTCGGCGCGGACCTGGCCGCCGCGATGCCCGACGTCACCCTCCAGGTCGACCACCTCCTCACCTCCCCCGAGGCCCGGGTCCGCCTGGGTGACGACACGCCGCTCCCGGTGAGCGTGGGCCGCGCGCTGGCCGAGGCCGCCGCGTGGATCGCCGAGGAGCAGGGCGCCGATCCCGCGCGCTGGCGCCACGACCGGATCCACCGCATCAGGGACCGGCACGCGCTGGCCACGGCGGTGCCGGCGCTGTTCGGCGGGGTCACCACGCCGGTCGGGGGGAGCGGGCACTCGGTGGGGCTGATGACGCCCGACCGGCAGGGGACGGTGGTGGAGGGGGCGCCCTGGCGGTTCGTCGCCGAGCTGCGGCCGGACGGGCCCCGGCTGTGGGACGTGCTGCGGCACGGCAGTTCGGGACATCCCCGCTCACCCCATTACGAGGACCAGACGCCGCTGCACGCGGCGGGGCGGCTGTACCCGGTGCCGCTGGAGGGGCCACCGGACCGTACGGCCCGTGTCCTGACGCTGCGGAGGCCGTCGTGACCCTGTCCCGTCTGGAGTGCGTGCGGTGCGCGGCCCGCTTCCCGGTCGGGCCAGCGGGTCGGCCAGGAGTACTTCGTCAGCGCCCTCGACCAGGAGAACATCCACATCTACCTGCACGAGGTCGGCCACACCTTCGGCCTGGACGACTTCTACGACTGGACCCCGACCGGCCGGTGCTGCTTCCTCATGAAGGCCGGTTCGGCCGCGCGGATCACCGAGTTCGACACGTGGATGCTCCGCGACTTCTGGCACCACCTGAAGAGCCGCTACGGCCGGTGACCCCCGCCCGCCTGCTGGCGGCGGACCTGTTCGACCAGGCCCGTCTCGTAGGCGATCACGACCAGTTGGGCGCGGTCGTGGGCGTCGAGCTTGCTGAAGAGGCGGCTGACGTGGGTCTTGACGGTGGCGACGCTGATGTGGAGCCGGCCGCTGATGTCCGCGTTGGAGTGTCCGGCCGCCACATGGACGAGGACCTCCAGCTCGCGTTCGGTGAGCGGTTCGAGCAGGGCCGGTGAGATACCGGCGTCGAGGGCGGGCCGGTTGACGAAGTCGCGGATGAGGCGCCGGGTCACGCTCGGCGCGAGGAGGGCCTCGCCGGCGGCGACCGTACGGATTCCCGCGAGCAGCTTCTCCGGCGGCGTGTCCTTGAGGAGGAAGCCACTGGCACCGGCCTTGAGCGCGGCGAACACGTACTCGTCGAGGTCGAAGGTCGTGAGGATGACGACCCGGATGGACTCGGTGGCCGGGTCGTCCAGCAACTGCCGGGTCGCCTCGATGCCGTCCATGTCGGGCATCCGTACGTCCATCAGGACGATGTCGGGAAGGTGCGCACGGCCGGCGGCCACGGTGTCGCGGCCGGTGCTGGTCTCGGCGACGACCTCCATGTCCGCCGAGGCGTTCACGAGCACGCTGAAACCGGCGCGTACGAGGGTGTGGTCGTCGGCCACGACCACCCGGATCGTCATGGCCGGCCTCCGGATACGGACGTCGGGAAAGGCATCACGGGAACCCACCGTACAAGGCCGTACGCGCGCTGCCCGCCGAACCGGACGACTGCCACCCGGCCGAGGGGCCCGTCGGCTCAGGGTCGTACCCGCGTGTACATCCAGCGCTGTACGCGGACGGCCCGTACCCCCCTGGCGGGACACGGGGATCGGCCCGGGACCCGACGACACCGGGGTCTGCCCGGAGGCAGGCTGTGAGCTGCGGGAAGGTCTGCCGGACAGAGACAGGCGGACCGTGCGGCGCGGAGCGCCGAGCCCGACCTACGTCACGAAAGCAGAGTTGTGCTCCCTTTCGACAACCATCGGATCGAGCTCCCGGGCGGACATCGATGAGCGGCATCGCGCGCTGGTGCTTCCGGCACCGTTTCATCGTCATCGGCGGGTGGCTGCTGCTCCTCGCGATCCTGGTGGGCGGCGTGAGCGCCGCGGGCGGGTCCTCCTTCTCGGAGGAGTACACCCTGCCCGGCACCGAATCGACCAAGGCCATCGAGCTGATGGAGAGCCAGTTCCAGCGCACCTCGGGCGACACGAGCACCATCGTGCTGCACACGAAGAGCGGCAAGGTCACCGATCCGGCCGTCGAGGCCGAGGTGGACCGGATGCTGGCCCAGGTCGCCGAGGTGCCCGAGGTGGGCGCGGTGACGAGCCCGTTCGGCCCGCAGGGCGCGGCGCAGATCAGCGGCGACGGCCGGACCGCCTACGCGACGGTCACCTTCACGAAGCAGAGCCAGAGCCTGGACACCGACAACATCCAGAAGGTCGTGGACCTGGGCTCGAAGCTGCGCAGCGACACGCTGCGGGTGGAGTTCGGCGGGGCGGCGGTCGGGCAGCTGGACAAGCCGTCGACGTCGGCCAGTGAGCTGATCGGCCTGCTGGCGGCGGCGATCGTCATGCTGTTCGCGTTCGGGTCGTTCGTGGCGATGGCGATCCCGCTGCTCGCGGCGGTCCTCGCGCTGGGCAGCGCGATCTTCTCGATCGACCTGCTCACCCGGGTGATGAGCGTCCCCAGCACCGCCCCGATCATCGCCGCGTTCATCGGCCTCGGTGTCGGCATCGACTACGCGCTGTTCATCGTCGCCCGCTACCGCACCGGCATCCGGGCGGGGCTCAGTCCCGAGGACGCGACGGCGACGTCCCTGAACACCTCGGGCCGGGCGGTCATCTTCGCGGGCGGCACGGTCGCGGTCGCGATGCTCGGCCTGCTCATGCTGGGCTTCAGCATCCTGTCCGGGATCGGGCTGTCGGCGGCGATCATGGTGGTGTTCGCGGTCGCGATCGCGGTGACACTGCTCCCGGCGCTGTTCGGGCTGTTCGGGATGCGGGTGCTCAGCCGCCGTCAGCGCGAGCAGCTCAAGCGCGAGGGGCCGGCCCAGGTACAGGTCTCCAACCGGTGGGAGCGCTGGGCCGGGTTCGTGCAGAAGCGGCCGGTGCCGCTGACGATCGCCGCGACCGTGGCGATGCTGGTGCTGGTGATCCCGTTCTTCTCGATGCGGCTCGGTTCCTCCGACGCGGGCAACAACCCGACCAGCACCACCACACGCCAGGCGTACGACCTGCTCGCCGACGGCTTCGGCCCCGGCCACAACGGCCCGCTGCAACTCGTCGCGAAGGTCCCGTCCGCGCAGGCGAGCGACGACTTCACCCAGCTGGGCCAGAAGATCGAGACCGTCGAGGGCGTCGTGTCCGTCCGGATCCCGCCGGCCGAGCCCGGCGCGACGGTACGGGTCATGCAGGTCATCCCCACGGACTCGCCGCAGTCCGAACAGACCTCGAAACTCATCGACACGCTGCGGGACCACGTGATCCCCGCGTACGAGAAGAACGGGCTGGGCGTGTACGTCGGCGGGCTGACCGCCGTGCACAAGGACTTCGCGGCGGCGCTCAGCGGCAAGATGCCGCTCTTCGTGACCATCGTCGTCGTCCTGGGCTGTCTGCTGCTGATGCTGGCGTTCCGCAGTGTGGTCATCCCGCTCACGGCGGCGATCATGAACCTGCTCTCGGCGGGTGCCGGGTTCGGCATCGCCGTCGCCGTCTTCCAGTGGGGCTGGGGTTCGTCCGCCATCGGCGCGGGTCCGGCCGGGCCGGTGGAGTCGTTCCTGCCACCGATGATGCTGGCCGTCCTGTTCGGTCTGTCGATGGACTACGAGGTGTTCCTGGTGAGCCGCATCCACGAGGAGTGGCTCCACACCGGCGACAACAACCTCGCGGTGCGGCGCGGGCAGGCCGCCACCGGGCAGATCATCACGGCCGTCGCGATCATCATGATCTGTGTGTTCACGGCCTTCGTGTTCGCCGGGATGCGCATCATCGCCGAGTTCGGACTCGGGGTGGCCGCGGCCATCCTGCTGGACGCCCTGGTGGTGCGGACGATCCTGGTGCCGGCGGCCATGCAACTGTTCGGGAAGTGGAACTGGTACCTGCCCCGGTGGCTCGACCGGATCCTGCCCCACGTCTCCGTCGAGGGACCGCCCGGCGGTCCGGTCAGCGGTGACCAGGGCCGCGCGCCGGCCGACGACCAGGGCCCGGTCCTGACGGTCCTCACCGACAAGAAGCACGGTTCCTGACCCCGATGCCCTCCACCCCGCTGCGTCTGCGGTTGCGGGCCTGCGCCGCAGGTCTGTGCATCGCGGGCGCGGCGGGTCTGGTCGTGGTCGGCCAGACGACGAGGTGGGCGGAGGGCACCCTCCTGTCCACCTCGGGTTTCGTGGCGGCGCTGGCGCCGGTGCCCGACGACCCGGCGGTCGGGCGGCAGATCGGGGACCAGGTGCAGCGCCAGTTGTTCGACGCGGCCGAACGGACCGGGCTCCCGTCCCTGCCCTTCGGTGAGGCACGGGTCCGGCGCATGGTGGCCGACGCCGCCCCCGCCTTCGTGGACAGTGCCGCCTTCCAGTGGTCCTGGAAGGCGGCACTGCGGACCGGCCACGCGCAGCTCGTCGACATCCTGCGCGACGACTCCCTGATCGGCCTGTCGCGCGACGGGCTGGACATCACCGTCCACGTCGCCGTCAAGGAGGCAGGGGTGCCCGGCCCGCTGGCGGCGCTCCTGCCCCCCGACCTGGACCTGTCGTTCACGCTGATCCGCAAGCCCGCCCTGCACCGCGCCGCCCAGGCCGTGGAGGTGACCGACGCGCTGTCCGGCGTGCTGGTCCCCGCCGCCGCCGGGCTGGGGATCGCGGGCCTGCTCCTCGCCCGCCGCCGTGTCCGGGCCCTGGTCGTCGCCCTCGCGGCCGTCGCCTTCGCCACCGGCGCGGTCCGGCTGGTCATCTCGGTGGCCCGGTCGGCCGGGCCACCGCGCCCGGCCGTCGCGGACGCGGCCGTACGCGGGCTCACGCAGCCGCTCGCGGACGGCCTCGTCACGGTCATGGCTATCAGCGCGTTCCTGTGCGCCGGGCTCGCCGCGGTCCACGTCGCCCTGTCCCGTCGCGGCGGGAAGGCTACCGGGTGAGCGTGTCGATGTGGCTCGTGGTGTGCGCCGCCGTACGGAACGCGGGCGAGTCGATCAGCTCGTCGAGGAAGGCGACGGTCGTGTGCATACCGGCGCCGCGTACGACCGTCTCGCCGAGCGCCCGTCGCATCCGGGCGATCGCGGTGTCCCGGTCGGGGGCCCAGGCGATGATCTTCGCGATCATCGAGTCGTACTCGGGCGCGATGAGGCAGCCGGGGTGGACGTGGGTGTCGACGCGCACGAACGGGCCTGCGGGCAGGCTCAGTTCGGTGATGGTGCCGGGCGCGGGGGCGAAGCCGCGGCGCGGGTCCTCGGCGTTGATGCGGCACTCGATCGCGGCGCCGTTCAGGACGACGTCCCGCTGGCGCAGGCGCAGGGGTTCGCCCGCCGCGACCCGGATCTGCTCGGCGACCAGGTCGATGCCGGTGACCATCTCCGTCACCGGATGCTCCACCTGGATACGGCAGTTGACCTCCATGAAGTAGAAGTCGGCCGGACCGTCGCCGCACTCGACGAGGAACTCGAAGGTCCCCGCCCCCTGGTACCCGGCGGCCCGCGCGCCGGTGACCGCCGCCGCGCGGATCCGGGCGACGAGGTCCGCCGGCAGCGCCGGGGCCGGCGACTCCTCGACGAGCTTCTGGTGGCGGCGCTGCATGGAGCAGTCCCGTTCCCCGAGGTGGACGACGTTCCCGTGCCGGTCGGCGAGGATCTGCACCTCGACGTGCCGGGCGCGGCGCAGGTACCGCTCCGCGTAGACCCGGGCGTCGCCGAACAGGGTGGCGGCGGTGGCCTGCGTCGTACGGAAGACCTCCGCCAGTTCGCCGGCGTCCCGGGCCACGCCCATGCCGCGTCCGCCGCCCCCCGCCGCCGCCTTGATCAGCAGCGGGTACCCGATGCGCGCGGCGAGGTCGCGGGCGGCGGCGAGGTCGAGCGGTTCGGTGGCGCCCGGCAGCAGCGGGAGCCCGCTGCGGGACATGAGCCTGCGGGCGCTCACCTTGCTGCCCAGCTCGGCCATCACCTCCGGCGGCGGGCCGATCAGGACGATCCCGGCCGACCGGCATGCCTCGGCGAAGTCGGCGTCCTCGGAGAGGAATCCGTAGCCGGGGTGGACGGCCTGCGCGCCGGTGTTGAGGGCGGCCTGGAGGATCACGGCGGCGTTGAGGTAGCTCTGTCTGGCCGGGGGCGGCCCGATGCAGACCGTCTCGTCGGCGAGCCGCGCGGGCAGGCTGTCCGTGTCGCGGGTGGAGTGCGCGAGCACGCTGCGGATGCCGAGCTCCTTGCAGGCCCGGATCTCCCGCAGCGCGATCTCGCCCCGGTTGGCGATGAGGATCGTGTCGAACATGCTCAGCTCACCGGACCGAGCGCGAACAGGGGCTGGCCGTACTCGACGGACTGCCCGTCGTCGGCGAGCACCTCGGTGATCACCGCGTCGCGGTCGGCCTCGACCGGGATCATCAGCTTCATCACCTCGATGATCGCCACCTGCTGACCGCCCTTCACCTGGTCCCCGACCCGCACGAAGGGGTCCGTGCCGGGTTCGGGGCTGCGGTAGAAGGTGCCGACGGTGGACGCGGTGACGCTCATGCCGCCGGCCGGGTTCAGGACGGGTACGGGTACGGGAGCCGACGCCGGTGCCGGTGCCGGGCCGCCCGGCGGGGGTGCGGGCGCCGGGGACGCGGCCGGCCAGTCCAGCTCCAGCTCTACGCCCCCGGCCCGGACCCGCAGCCGTGCCGGGGTGCCGGGCAGTCCGGCGAGCAGGACGGCGACAGCGTCCCGGACCCGCTCCAGCAGGTCGGCGCCCTGGTCACCGGCGACACCCTCGGCTCCGGCGAGGGCCCGGCGCTCGGCAGCGGCAGCACCTCCCCCGGCCGCGTCCGCGCCCTCGACGCTCAGACCCTCGACGGCGGTTCGCAGGGCGGTCACGGCGTCGTCCCTTCCGGTTCGAGGTCCGTGGCCGGCGGCGAGGTGACGTACTCGGCGCCGTACCGGGCGAACCGGGCGTGGCGGTCGGTGCGCAGCTTGTCGCCCTGGAGCCCTTCGAGGTCGTCGAGGCTGGAGCGGATCGCGAGCCCGAGCCGGTACGCGGCTGCCGCGGGGTCGGCGTCGACGCCCCCGGCCGGTTCCAGCAGCACCCCGTCGACCACGCCGAGTTCCAGCAGGTCCCGGGAGCGCAGCCGGAGCGCGGCGGCGGCGCGGCCCGCCTGGGCCGGGTCCTGCCAGAGGATCGCCGAGCAGCCCTCGGGGCTGATGACCGAGTAGATCGCGTCCTGCCACATCAGGACCCGGTTGGCGACGGCCAGGGCGAGGGCGCCGCCGCTGCCGCCCTCCCCGGTGACCACGGCGACCACCGGGACCGGCAGTTCGGCCATGAGCTTGAGGTTCTCGGCGATCGCGATGGCCTGCCCCTGCTCCTCGGCCTGCCGGCCGGGGAACGCGCCGGGCGTGTCGATGAGGGTGATCACCGGGAGGCCCAGCTTGGCGGCCAGCCGCATGAGGCGGGCCGCCTTGCGGTACCCGGCGGGGCTCGGCATGCCGAAGTTGCGGCGGGCCAGCTCGGCCGGGTCGTGTCCTTTCTGGTGGCCGATCAGCACGACGGGGCGTCCGTCGAGGCGTCCCAGGCCGCCGACGACGGCGGGGCACTCCCCGGACAGCCGGTCGCCCGCCAGTTCGCGGAAGTCGTCCAGCAGCAGGGCGGCGTAGTCGAGGGTGGTGGGCCGGCTGATGCGCCGCGCCCGCCGGACCACGCCGTGCGGGTCGTCGTGGCCGAGCCGCGCCGGGTCCCGTACGAGGATCTCGTCCGCCGTGTCGCGGTCGCCCGTGGGGGTGCGGTGCCCGGGGAGGGCCGTACGCAGCAGTTTCCCCAGTTCCGTACGGTGTCGGTCGCGCGGGGAGATGACGTCGATGAAGCCGCGCTCGTACAGGAACTCCGCCGTCTGGAAGTTCGGCGGGAGGGTTTCCCCGATGGTCTGTTCGACGACGCGGCGGCCGGCGAATCCGAGGCGGGCGCGGGGTTCGGCGATCGTGACGTCGCACAGGGTGGCGAACGAGGCGGCCACCCCGCCGAACGTCGGGTCGGTGACCAGCGAGACCGTCAGGATTCCGGCCTCGTCGAGGCGGGCGAGCATCGCGCTGGTCTTGGCCATCTGCATCAGCGACAGCGCGCCCTCCTGCATACGGGCGCCCCCGGAGGCGGTGACCAGCAGCAGCGGCGTGCGGCGGGCGAGGGCGGTGTCGCCGATCCTGGTGATGATCTCGCCGACGACCGAGCCGAGGCTGCCGCCGAGGAACCGGAAGTCCATGCAGGCGACGACCACCGGGGCGCCGTCGATCTCACCGGCGGCGCCCACCACGGCCTCGTCCAGACCGGTCCTGGCTCTGGCCTCGGCGAGGCGGCGGGGGTAGGGCAAGCTGTCGGTGAAGCCGAGCGGATCGGCCGGTGTCACGGTGAAGGGCAGGAGTTCGAGGGAGCCCGGGTCCAGCAGGAGACGTAGGCGTTCCCATGCGGTGAGCGCGCCGTGGTGGCCGCATTCGGGGCAGCAGTGGAGGCTTCGGCGCCAGCGATTGCCGTAGACCAGGGTCCCGCAGCCGTCGCACCTCACCCAGTCCGGGGCCGTTTCCTCCGGCGGGGTGGCGGGGTGGGCCACGGCCGGGCTCGTTCCGAGGATGCCGCTCATGTCGAGGGTGCCGCCTCCAGGAGATGCAGGTACGAGTTCACGGGCCGCATGTCCACCACGCGCAGGTCCGCCTTGCGGACGACCGCGGTGATGGTGTCGGTCGTGTGCTTCCTGCCGTCGGAGTTCAGCAGGAAGAGAAGGTCCGTTCCTGTCGTGAACTTGATCTCGGGACTGCCGTCGATCATGTTGGTGATGATGAAGAACCTGCTGTCGGGCCGGCCCGCGCGAGCGGCGTTCCGCAGGGCGGTCACCGATTTCTCGTCGGCCCATTCGAGGATGTTCTTGAAGAGGTAGGCGTCGGATTCCACCGGTATCCCCTCCAGGCAGCTCCCGCCGACGATCCGGGCCCGGGAGGCCAGTGCCCCGCCGGGGCGCAGCCTGCTGTCGGCCTCGGCGACGACGGGCGGCAGGTCGAACAGCACCCCGTTGAGCCCGGTGTTCTTCTCCAGCAGGGTGGCCAGGGTGTATCCGTGGCCGCCGGCGACGTCGACGAGCGTGCCGACTCCGCGCAGGTCGAGCGCGGCGGCCACCGCGTGGGTGGCGAGCCGGCTCAGTTCGGTCTGCGCCTTGTTGAAGATCTCGGCGGACTGTGGCCAGGTGCTGTGCAGGTAGGAGAAGAAGTCGGTGCCGTACCGCTCCTCGAACCCACCGCGCCCGTTGCGCACGGCGTCTTCGAGGTGGGGCCAGAGTTCCCAGGTCCAGGGCTCGGTGACCCACAGGACGTAGTACTTGAGGCTGTTGGGGTCGTTCTCCCTGAGCAGCCGGGACGTCGCGGTGTGCGCGTACCCGTTCTCGGTCTCGGTGAAGACGCCGTGCTGGGCGAGCGCCCGCAGCAGCCTGCCGAGCATCTCGGTGTCGACGCCGAGCACGGCGGCCAGCTCCCCCGGTGTCCGGGGCGAGTCGCCGAGTTCCTCGGCGACTCCGACGCGTACGGCGGCGCGCAACGCTGCCGCTCCCGCGGCATTGAGCGCGAGTTCCCGCACTCCGATGATCGCACCGTGATCGGTGATGTCCTTTTCCTGGATCGTCATCGCCTGCTCCGTTCGCAACCTTTGTTTTTCCGGCCTGCGCGAAATCAAAGATAGGGATCGGGGTCTCAAGAATCGGTTGAGAAATCTTTGAACGAATGGCGGGCGCCCGCCCCGAAAGCTCCCCCGAAACCTTCCCCGAAAGCTCAAGGAGACCTCGACATCGATTCAAGGGGCACGGCGGACGATGGTGCCCTCGTCCCTGGAGGTAGAGATGGCACAGGAAAACGCCCGGGCAGCTCTTGTCACGGGTGCCACGAGCGGTATCGGACTGGCCACGGCGAACCGTCTGGCCCGTACCGGCCACAAAGTGTTCATCTGTAGCCGTGACGGCGCCGCGGTCAAGGACACGGTGGAAAGGCTGCGGAAAGACGGCCACGAGGCCGACGGTGCGGCGTGCGACGTGACGGACGTCGCGCAGATCGAGCAGTTGGTGGCGGCGGCGGCGAAATGTTTCGGGCCGATCTCCGTTCTGGTCAACAACGCCGGCCGCAGTGGCGGCGGCGAGACCGCGGGTATTCCGGACGAGCTGTGGCTCGATGTGGTCAACACCAACCTGAACAGCGTCTTCCTGATGACGAAGCGCGTCCTGACGACCGGTGGAATGCTCGGTCTGGCGCGCGGGCGCATCGTCAACATCGCCTCGACCGGAGGCAAGCAGGGCGTCGTCCTGGGCGCCCCCTACACGGCGTCGAAGCACGGTGTCGTCGGCTTCACCAAGGCGCTCGGCCTGGAGCTCGCGAAGACGGGGATCACCGTCAACGCGGTCTGCCCCGGCTATGTGGAGACCCCCATGGCGCAGCGGGTGCGCGAGATCTACGCGGGTATCTGGGACATCTCGCAGGACGAGGTGCTCGAGAAGTTCAACACGAAGATCCCCATGGGGCGTTACGTCGACCCGGAGGAGGTCGCCGCGATGGTCGGCTACCTGGTGAGCGACGAGGCTGCCGTGGTGACGGCCCAGGCGATGAACGTGTGCGGGGGGCTGGGCAACTACTAGCCGCCGACCGCCCTGGCCCGGCGGGCCCGGACCAGGGCGGCGCGGCACGTCATCCGCTGCGGCCGGAGGGCAGGACGGCGCTCAGGCCCTCGCGGGCGGGGGCTCCGTCGAGGGCGGGGTCCCCGTCCAGGACGGCGTGGTGGAGCCGCTGGAGGCGGGGGGAGGGGTCGAGGCCCAGTTCGTCCCGCATCCACTTGTGGAAGCTCCGGTACTTCTCCAGGGCCTTGCCCCGGTAGCCGGACCGGTACAGGGCCAGCATGTACAGGGCGTGGAGGTTCTCGTTGTCGTCGTAGCGCGCGGTCAGGGAGGCCAGTTCGCCGAGGGACTGGCGATGGCGCCCGCGCCGCAGCTCGATCTCCAGCCGGCACTCCATGACCGTCAGGCGGGACTGTTCGAGGCGGGCGACCTCGGGCTCCAGCATCCGCCCGGCCTCGACGTCGGCGAGCGCGTTGCCCCGCCACAGGGCCAGGGCCTGGTCGAAGATACGGACCGCGCTCTCGTCGTCCCCTTCCTCGAAGGCGGCCATTCCGGCCTGTTCCAGCGACCTGAAGCGGTACAGGTCGAAATCAGCGTCGCGCAATATCAGCGTGTAGCCGCCGTTCCGGGTGAGGAGCACATTTCTGGCGACCTTTCCGACGGGAATCTGGAGGGCCTCCGAAAGGAGTTTGCGCACCTGCACCACATAGGTCTGGAGCGTGGTCTGTACACTCCTCGGCGGTCGTGTGTCCCAGATCTCGCTGATGAGCGATTCCGTCGACACGACCCGGTCCTCGTTCAGCAGCAGGAGCGCGATGAGCTGTTTCGGTTTGCGCGCCGATGGTGTCGCGTCGCGGCCGTGCTCCGATAACGACAACGACCCGAGTATGCGAATGTCCACCCGTGTTCTCCCGATCGTGTTCGGAATTTGAACCATTCAGACAGGAGGGCGGTACGACGATGACCGCAAACACTGAACCCCCGACGCGGGTCTTGGCAACCCCCTGTTTTCGGTCAGCGGTGCGTGACGATCTCATTCCCCTGATCGTCTTTGCCGTGCGGCCGACGACCTGATGCCAACGTATCCCCGTTCCGGACGGCGGGCGTGACATTGACGTTGCATCGAAACATATTCCCCGGGTCGTGCACCGCCTTGAGCTCGGACAGCCGGTGAAAAGCGACCGCTCCGTAGCATTCCCGGGTCTGCTCG
The DNA here is from genome assembly GCF_055409605.1 of Streptomyces saintjeani. Lineage (NCBI taxonomy): Bacteria > Bacillati > Actinomycetota > Actinomycetes > Kitasatosporales > Streptomycetaceae > Streptomyces > Streptomyces saintjeani. The sequence goes on from NZ_CP189624.1 coordinate 1,147,237, forward strand.
GGGGCCCGCTCGTCGCCCTGGACGAAGTTGGGTGAGCGGCCGAGCGTCCAGGGCGCCGTGGTCCGGGTCACGGCGTGGGCCACGTCGTGGGCCGGGTCGTGGCCGGGGCCCTGCGGGAGGGTCACCACGCGCAGCACGTGGGAGGCGCCGCGGTGGCCCACCGCGTTGTCCACCTCGGGCGGCCGGGCCAGCGCCGCGCCCAGGTGGTTGAACTGCACCACCGCGAAGCTGCCGGAGCCGGGGCCGACCAGGTCGAGGACGGCGTCCGGGACCGACGGCGCGAACTCGCTCAGCATCGCGTTGGCGCAGTAGAAGTTCCGTGGCTGCTTCGGTTCGTTGTGGATGGTCCCGGAGGCGGTGAAGGGCATCTCGCCGAGGGTGTCCACGAGCCGCGGTCCCAGCGCCCGCAGGGGTGCGACCAGCCGTTCTCCGCTCTCGACGGTGCCGAGGTGGGCGATGCGGACGTGGGCGAGGTGCCTGCCGCGCAGCGGCGCGGGCACGCCGGGCACGTCCGGCATCGGGATGAGCCCGATGCTGGAGGACATCGCCTCCGGCACCGTTTCGGTCCACTCCCGGTAGGTCTTGAGGACGGCCGGTATGTGCGGTGCGTCGAAGTACAGGCCGCCGCCGAAAAACCGGTCGACCGGGAACAGCGCGAACTCCAGCCCGGTCACGACGCCGAAGTTCCCGCCGCCGCCCCGCACCGCCCAGAACAGGTCCTCGCCGGGGGTCACGGTCCGCAGGTCGCCGTCGGCGGTGACCAGGTCCACCCGGCGTACGTGGTCGGCGGCGTAGCCGAAGCTGCGGCCCAGCAGGCCGAGGCCGCCGCTGAGCGTGTAGCCGACGACGCCGACGTCGGGCGAGGAGCCGCTGAGCGGCGCGAGGCCGTGCTCGGCGGCGGCGGCGATGACCTGCTCCCAGCGGGTGCCGGCCGCCGCCCAGGCGGTGCGCGAGGCCGGGTCGACGCGGACCTCGGCCATCGGCGTCGTGTCGATCAGGACGCCGCCCTCGGTGGGGACGTTGAGGCCGTGGCCGGTGGCCTGGACGGCGACCGGGAGTCCGTGCCGGGCGGCGCGCCGGACCGCGAGCTGTACGTCGGCGGGGCGGCCTGCCCGCACGATCACCGACGGCCGGTGCAGGTAGGTGCGCTGGACGCCGCTGCGGGCCTCGTCGTAGCCCGGGTCCCCGGGGGCCAGCACCGCCTTGCCCAGGCTGCCTCGCAGGGACGTCATGTGCCGCTCCCCCGCTGCGCCACCGCGAGGAGGTCGTCGCGGGTGACGGTGCGGTGCCGGACGAACAGGCCGTCGTCGGAGCTGACCAGTTCGTCGCGCATGACGGTGCTCGTGGTGAGGGTGGTGACGCCGTCGACGGTGTCGAAGACCGGTACGTAGCACGTCGTGCGCAGGACCCCCGCCGGGAGCGGTTCGACGATGACGTTGAACACGAAGTGCCGTCGGATGGCGCCCCTCTTGTCGAGGCGGGCCACGGCGTCGTTGCCCAGCGCCGTGAGGCCGTCCCGGCCCTCGACCGGGTCCGGCAGTCCGTTGGAGACGAAGACGCCGTCCGCGGTGAAGGTGTCCACCCACGCGGCGATGTCGCCGTCGTCCAGCGCCTGCATCTGGACCGCGTAGAACTGGTCGATGCGGGAGCACACTTCGGCCGGAGCGGTTCCTTTGCCGGTGGTGACCGTGTTGTCGATGTTGTTCGCGTTGTTCGCGTTGTTCGCGTTGTCCACGAGTCCTTCTCTCAACCTAGGGGAACGCTCTGTTTTCCGGTGTCCAGGCGGCCGAGGTCGTCGCGCTCGATCTCGCGGGAGATGACGCGCCAGGTGTCGCCGTGGCGGCGCAGGACGTCGGAGATCATGGCGGCCGACTGGAGGCAGGCACCCCGCTCGGCGTCGACGACCAGGAAGAGGCCGTAGAACCTGGAGACGATCAGGCCGTCGCGGTGGGTGAAGGTGAATCCCTGGACGCAGTGGCGGCGCTGGATGCCCTTCTCGTGGAAGGAGGCGTCGAGCTTCCAGACCTCGGGCTCGAACTGCGACTTGGGTACCGTCGAGCCGTCGCCGAGCACTTTCGTCGTGATCGTCGCGTCGTCGTCGAAGACCGCGAGCCATTCCTCGGTCAGGCCCCGGTCACGGGCGTCGAGCTGATCCAGGTAGAACCTGCGCAGCTCGTAGAAGGTCTCGGGGGACACCGTTGTCCCCTCGGTCGGCATCGTCATCCGTCCTCCTCGGGTGTCGCCCTGGCTAGGGCGTGTTGCGGAAGTCCCGTCGTCCGCCCGGAGGGCGGGCCGAGCGGCGTCTGGTGCGTGCTCTCGGGGTGCCGGGCGGGAGCCCTCGTACTGGTTTGTACGTGGGGTTTCGCCCGGTGCGGCGAGAGTGCGTGCCAGGCGTCGGGCGGCAGGCGGGACTTCCGCAACACGCCCTAGGCCAGGCACGTCGGCAGGTGGCCGTCGTTGAACTGGACCATCTCGTCGAACACCGGTGGAACGTCCATCCGTGTCCCGAGCGCCAGGTCGGGCCGCCGGGTCTCCAGGAAGGCCCGGTGCAGGTTGCCGACCAGCCGCTCGGGGTCGACCAGCCCGCCGAAGTCGCCGGGGCCGTGCAGGCGGGCGGTCTCCAGGGGCGTGAGCCCCGCGGCGAGCCCCTCGGCGGCGAGGTCGAGCATTCTGCGCAGGTAGCCCTCCATGTGGTCGAAGACCTCGGGCCCGCCGACCTCGCCGTGCCCGCCGACCACGGTCCGCGCCCCGAAGGCACGCAGCCGGCCGAGCGCCGCGAGGGAGCCGCGTACGGAGCCCATCAGGCAGAACGGGGTGCAGCCGGGGAGCGCCACGTCGCCGGCGAAGAGGACGCGCGCGTCCGGTATCCAGACGACGACGTCGTTGATGCTGTGCGCGGGGCCGACGTGGTGCAGTTCGACCGGCCGGTCACCGACCAGCAGGGTCAGGCTCCGCGCGAAGGTGATGGTGGGCTCCGTGAGGGTCAGCTCGCCCCAGTCGACGTCCGGCCACAGCCCTTGCAGCGCCATTCCGGTGGCCCGGATCTCCGGCCCGGTCAGTTCGTGGGCGACGACCTCGGCGGGCGGCGCGAAGACGCAGTTCCCGAAGACGTGGTCGCCGTGGCTGTGGGTGTTGACCACGGTCCGTACGGGCCCGTGGCCGAGCCCCTCGGCCGCCGCCCGCAGCGCCTCGGCGCGCGTCCTGGTGGCGGCCGTGTCGATCAGGACGAGGCCGTCGGGTCCGGCGATCACGCCGGCGTTGCTGAGGCACCAGCCGCCGGGGGGCTGGAGGAACGCGTGGACGCCGTCCGCCAGTTCGCGCAGGCGGCCGAGCGGTGCGCGTACCTCGGTGCTCACGGGGCACCGACCGACGCGGAGTACCGGTCCGCGTGCTGCATCGTGATCCGGCTGTTGGCCGCCAGTGCGGCGCGTACGCGCCGCGCCGCCTCCGGGGCCGGGACGTCGGGGCCGTACACGTCCGCCACCCCGGCCGGGTCGAGCAGGAAGGTGTGGGTGGAGGTGATCGTGCTGCCCGAGGGGCCGGTGTCGAAGGCCCAGCGTCCGCTGTGCCCGAGGAGGGCGCGCGGTGGCCGGGTCTGCTTGTAGACGATCGATCCGTCGGGCAGCAGCAGGCGCAGCGAGCGGGTGGTGTGGACCGTGCCGTCGGGTGCGCGGGTGCGCATCGTCATGTCCTGGGCGCCGCCCGGCTGTTCCAGGAGGTCGAGGCCGGCGACGTGGGGCAGGCGCTCGGGCCACCGGTCGGCGTCCCAGACGAAGGCGCGGGCGGCGTCCGCCGTACCGGTCAGGGCGATGGTCTCGGTGAACGTCACCAGCCATGCGCCGAGGCCACCGGGGAGGGTCGACGCGGTGCGCAGCGCCTCCAGTTCGGCGGCGCCGTTGGCGTCGAGTGTCCGGGCGATCCGCTCGCGGGCGCCGGCCTGGTCCGGGGGTGGTACGAAGCGGTGTTCGAGGACCACCCCGGTCCGGCCGCCGTCCAGCGGGAGGCAGCTCCAGCCGCCCCCCATGAGCCCGAACAGCGGGTTGTCGTGGTCCTGCCGGAAGGTGACCCGGCGGCCGGCGGCGTCGAAGGTGCGGCGCGAGCGCCACGTGCTCACCTCGCCGCCGGCCACCGTCGCCCAGATCTGGAACCGGTCGCCCTGTGCCGTGCGCTCCAGGACCTCGGTGTGGACGGTGGGGCGGAAGATCACCGGCCACAGCGAGACGTCCGTGATCAGGTCGTACACGGTCGACGGCGGGGAGTCGATCTCGGTCTCGTGGCGCGCGTGAATCTCGGGCGTGTTCATCCGTGCCTCCAGTCCGGTTCGCCCTTGTGCTCAGGTCGTTGCGGAGATCGAGGAGTTCACCCGGTCCAGGATGGTGCGGAAGGTGCGCAGCTCGGTGACTTCCTCGTCGGGGATGTCGACCCCGTACCGCTGCTGGATGCGCGCGCCCACCTCGATCAGCGCGAGCGAGTCGTAGCCGACGTCGTAGAGGTCGCTGTCGATGATGTCCTGGCTCATCAGGTCCACCCCCTCGGCCGAGCCGGCGGCCTCGACGAGGATCGACCGCAGATCGTCGTAGCTCATGGGGGTACTCGGGGTACTCATGGTCTCCTCCGGTCGTTTCGTCACTGGGCCGGGGCGGCGATGACCACGCTCGACGGCGCGTTCAGGCCGACCGTGCCGGTCAGCCGCAGGTCGGCCTTCTCGAAGACCTCGGCGAACTCGGCCTCCGTGCGGTCCCGGCCCTCGCTGAGCGCCATCATGGTGATGTCCATGAACTTTCCGGGGTGCGGTACGTCGCCCTCGGGGATGACGGGGTCGATGATCAGGACCTGGCCGGCCGGGTCCATGACGCGGCGGATGTTCGTCAGGACGGTGATCGCCTCGGCGTCGGACAGCTGGTGCAGCACGTGGGAGATGACGTAGGTGTCGCCGTCCGCGGGCACCGCTTCGAGGTAGCTGCCGCCGACGAGCTCGGCGCGGTCGAGGACCCCGGCCTCGTCCAGCACGCGTTCCGCGCCGGGCACCACGTGCGGCTGGTCGAAGACCACGCCCCGCATGGCGGGGTACCGGCTGAGGATCGACGCGAGCAGGTGGCCGTGGGCGCCGCCGACGTCGACGAGCCTGCGCACGCCGGTGAGGTCGTACGTCTGGACGGCGGACCGCTGGGTCTGTCCGGCCGCGTTTCCCATGGCGCCGCTGAACAGTTCGTTCATCTCCGGGTGCCGGGAGAGGTAGCTGAAGAGTCCCTCGCCGTTGACGTGGTCGAAGGCGGGGCGGCCGGTGCGGATGGAGTAGCCGATCTCCGCGTAGGCGTTGCGCATGAAGTGCTTGCCCTGGAGGCGGAACACGTCGCGCAGGGAGTGCGCGGTGTCGGAGCGCAGGATCTCCGCGAGCGGGGTGAGGCCGAAGACGCGGCGGGAGGTCTCGGTGAAGACTCCCTTGCTCGCCATGGCCCGCAGGACGCGGTAGAGGCCGTCCGGGTCGCTGCCGGTGCGTTTCGCCAGTTCGTCCACGGAGAGCGGGCCGTCCACGAGCTGGTCGGCGATGCCGATCTCCGCGATCGCGGAGAGCATGAATCCCATGCGCAGACCGCTGTGGAAGTCCCACATCTTGCTCAGCACGGCTTCATCGCGACCGCTGTCGGCCGGGGCACCCGCTGTCTGATCGGTCATGGTCGATCCCTCCACTCCCGCTGGATGTCGTCGTTGCTTCTCGGTGCTCGGTTCTCGGACGCGTGCAGGAAACGCGATCAGGCCGGTTCCGCGATGACCACGCTCGACGGGAGCGCCCGCCCGATCGTGTCGACCAGCCGCAGCCCCGCCTGCCGCAGGACGTCGTCGAACTCCGCCTCGGTGCGGTCCCGGTTGCGGCCCAGGACGAGCATGGTGCTGTCCAGGATCTTCGTCGGGTGCGGTACGTCGCCCTCGGGGATGACCGCGTTGACGATCAGGACCCGGCTGTCGTCCGCCATCACCTGGCGGATGTTCTTCAGCACCTTGACCGTGTCGTCGTCGCGGAGCTGCTGGAACAGGTGGGAGACGAGGTAGACGTCGCCGCCCGCGGGCACCGACTCCAGGTAGTCCCCGCCGGCGAACTCCACGGAGTCGAGGACCCCGGCCTGGCGCAGCACGGCTTCCGCGGCCGGTGCCATGCGGGGGCTGTCGACGTACACGCCGCGCATTCCGGGGTAGCGGGTGAGGATCTCCGCGAGGACGTGCCCCTGGGCCCCGCCGACGGCGACGAGCGTCTTCACCCCGGTCAGGTCGTACGTCTCCACGGCGGCCAGCTGGATCTGCCGGTTGGCCTTCCCCATGGACCTGCCGAACAGCTGCTGGAGCTCGGGCCGTTGCGCCACGTACTGGAACAGCGGCATGCCGTTCACGTGCTCGAAGGCGGGTTCACCGGTGCGGATCGTGTGCCCGATCCCGACGTAGGCGTCGTGCATGAAGGTCTGGCCGTGCATCTGGAAGGCGTCGCGCAAGGAGTTCGGGTGGTCGGAGCGCAGCACCTCCGCCAGCGTGGTGAGGCCGAAGGTACGGCGGGACACCTCGGTGAAGACGCCCTTGCCCGCCAGCGCCCGCAGCACCCGGTACAGGGCGTCCGCGTCGCTGTCCGTCCTTTCCGCGAGTACGTCCACCCCCAAAGGGCCTTCGGCGAGCTGGTCGGCAATTCCGAGTTCGGCGACCGCTTGCAGCATGTAGGTGATCCGTACGCCGCTGTGCAGCTCGATCATGGTGCTCAACGGTGAATCGCTGTGCAGTTCCTTCATGTAGCTGACGTCTGTTCCCTGGCTCATGCCGGCCCCTTTCCGGGCAGTCGTGCCAATTTCTCGGTACGTTTCGCAGCGGTTACCGGCCGATGACGACGGCCGAATTGAATCCGCCCCGTCCACGAGCCGTCACCAGAGCGACCTCGACTTTCGCCTCACGCGGTTGTGTCACCATGTCGATGGCGTACTCGTCGGGAATGGCGCGGGAATGCGGCGTCGGCGGAATGACGCCGTCCCGAAGGCTCAGCAGTGCGGTGACCACGTCCAGCGGCCCGGCGCCCGCGAGCAGCCGGCCGACGCCGGCCTTGGGCACCGTGACCGGGACCTTCCGCGGCCCGAAGACCTCCGCGATGCTCGCCGCCTCGCTCCGGTCCCGCTCGGGGACCCCGGCGCCGTCGGCGAAGACCACGTCCACCTGGTCGGGCCTGACACCGGCGTCGTCGAGCGCGAGCCGTACGGCGCGGGCCAGGTTGGAGGGGCGCCCGCTGCCCGGCGGCGGGTCGAACGTCGCGGCGTATCCGGCGACCACGCCGTAGCGGCGCGGGGGCGGGCGCTCTGCGTCGGCGTGTTCCAGCACCAGCATGGCGCCGCCCTCGCCGGGCACGTAGCCGCCGGCGGCGGCGTCGAAGGGGAGGTAGGCGCGGGAGGCGTCCTCGGCGGTGCTGACCTCGCCGCTCGCGAGGTGCGAGAGCCAGCCCCACGGGTCGAAGGCGGAGTCGAGGCCGCCCGCGACCATGAGTTTGGCTCCCCGGCGCAGGTTGCGCCGGGCCTGCCCGATCGCGTCGAGACCGCCCGCCTGGTCGGCCACCAGCACCCCGCCGGCGGCGCGCATGCCGTTGCGGATGGATATCTGGCCGGTGTTGGCGGCGTAGAACCAGGCGAACGACTCGTACACGCTCACCTTGCGCGGTCCCTGCGTCCACAGTTTCTGGAACTCGCGGTGCGTGAACTCCCAGCCCGCGGACGCGTTGGAGGTGACGACGCCCATGTCGAACGGGCCGTAGTCGCGGTCCGTGACCCCGGCGTCGGCGAGGGCCTCGTCACCGGCGACCAGTGCCAGTTGCGTGACCCGGTCCGTCTGCGGGATGAGCCGGCTGGGCAGGTGCCGCGTGACGTCGAAGCCGGTGATCTGCCCGGCCAGCCGGGCGCTGTAGCGGGAGGCGTCGTACCGCTGGATCGGCTGGATCCAGGAGCGTCCTTCGAGCACGGACCTCCAGTGCCCCTCGACGCCCGCCCCGTCGCCCACCATGGTGCCGATCCCGGTCACGACCGGGGGCATCCTCATTCCGCACGCTCCGGGGCGCGCAGCACCACGGCGCTCTGGAAGCCCCCGAAACCGCTGCCGACCGACAGGACGGTGTCCACCCGGACCTCGCGCGCCTCGTTCGGCACGTAGTCCAGGTCGCACTCGGGGTCCCTCTCGTGCAGGTTGGCCGTCGGCGGAACCACGTTGTTCTCGATGGCCAGGGCGCACGCGGCCAGTTCGATCGAGCCGATGGCGCCGAGCGAGTGGCCGATCATGGACTTGATCGAGCTGACCGGCACCCCGTAGGCGTGCGAGCCGAGCGCGTCCTTGAAGGCCGCGGTCTCGTGGCGGTCGTTCTGCCGGGTGCCCGAACCGTGCGCGTTGACGTAGTCGACGGACTCGGGCGCGCACCGGGCGTCCGCCAGGGCGTGGCGGATCGCCTCCGCCATCTCGCGGCCGTCCGGCCTGAGGCCCGTCATGTGGTACGCGTTGCAGCGGGTGGCGTGGCTCGCGACCTCGGCGTAGATGTGCGCGCCGCGCGCCCGGGCGTGCTCCCGCTCCTCCAGCACCATGACCGCGGCGCCCTCCGCCAGGACGAACCCGTTGCGTGTCGCGTCGAAGGGGCGCGAGGCGTGCGACGGGTCGTCGTTGCGCGGGGTGGTCGCCTTGATCGCGTCGAAGCAGGCGACCACGATCGGGGAGACCGGCGCGTCGGTGGCACCGGCGAACATCACGTCGGCGGTGCCGTCCATGATCGCCTCGTGGGCCCGCCCCACCGCGTCCAGACCCGCTGTGCAGCCCGTCGCGACCATCGCGACCGGCCCTTCGGCGCCGGTGCGCCAGGCCACCTCGGCGGCGGCGGCGCTCGGCACCATGTAGTCGTACATGTGGGGGGAGAGGTGCCCCTCGTCCATGAGCCACTCACGGCCGCTGTCCGACAGCACGAGGTACTCGCGCTCGATGCTCGTCGTCGCGCCGACCGCGCTGCCCAGGCTCACTCCGACCCGGGCCGGGTCGAGGGTCTCGACGTCGAGACCGCTGTCGACGAGGGCCTCCCGGGCACAGGTCACGGCGAGCTGGGTCGCGCGGTCCATACGGCGGATCTCGCGCGGCAGCAGGCCCATCGCCGCCGGATTGAAATCACATTCTCCGGCCACTCTCGATCGGAAAGGGCCGGGATCGAAGAAGGTTATTCCTCTGGTCGCCGTGCGACCCGCGGTGAGGAGATTCCAGAACTCTTTCCTTCCCAGCCCTCCTGGCGCAATCACATCGATACCGGTGATTACCACGGCCCGGTCCACAAGCACTCCTTTGGAGTCCGCCAGCCACCGCCTTTTCTGATGGCCATACTTCAACGGCGGGCTTGAGTGAACCTCAAACAAATCTTGACCGGTCCAGACTAAAGCTGATCTTCGGTATTGTCGGCGCAGGTCACGGGCTTGTGCCACGGCACCGGTCAGGAAGAACCGGATTCTCCGGTGCGCAGCAGTGCCTGGACCCGGAAACCGCTGCCGTGCGGGCCCGCGCGCAGATAGCCGTCGAACAGGGCCGCCCGCTCGCGCATGCCGATCAGCCCGTGCCCGGCCGAGGAGGAGTGCGGGACGGGGTCCTTGCGGCGCTGCGGCTCGACGGGCCCGCTGTCGGTGACCTCGATGACCACGTCCTCGGGGCGGTACTCGATCCGCAGGGTCGCCCGGGTCGGCCCGGCGTGGCGGACGACGTTGGTGAGGGCCTCCTGGGCGATGCGGTACGCCGACAGGTCCACGGCGGCGGGCAGCGGGCGGGCCGTACCGCCGACGTCGAGGCGCACGTCGACGCCGGCACTCCTTATCTGGTGGGCCAGCGCGGCCGTGTCGGCCAGCCCCGGGGTGGGGGTGAGCGCGGGGTCGGCGGCGTGCTCGTGGCGCAGCACCTCGACGAGCAGCCGCATCTCGTGCAGGGCCTGGCGGGTGGTGGTCTCGACGATGCCGAGGGTCTCCGCCACCTGGGCCGGATCGCTGTCCATGACCACGCGCGCGACACCGGCGCGCAGCGCGATGAGGCTCATCGAGTGCGCGACGATGTCGTGCAGTTCACGGGCGATGACGAGGCGTTCGTCGATGGCGGCCTGCCGGATGAGGGCGGCGTGCCGGCGTTCGCGTTCGGCCTCCTGCTCGGCCGTGGCGATCAGCCTGTTGCGGTGCTCCCGGGTGGCGAGGCCCGCGAACCAGCCGACGCAGATGATCGCGACGTTCGCGGCGAGGATGGCCAGCCAGCCCGAGGCGATCTGCCCGATGGCGACGCCGACGGCCATCAGCAGGCCGGAGACCCCGGGACGGACCCACCAGAACGCGTACTCCGCCGTCACCGCCGAGGTGTACGCGGTGAGGGCGACGCAGACCGAGACCTGCGGCGCGCCGCTGAGCGCGGCGACCACGAAGGCGCACAGCGACGCCGCGGCGAACGACGCCCGGGGCCAGCGCCTGCGGGCGGCGACGGCGAGCGCGGCGACGACGATGCCGACGGTCCGCAGCACGTGCTCGATGTCGGCGACGCTGTGGACGCCGCTGCGGGCGTCCGCCCACAGCAGGCCGACGCACAGCAGGGCGGCCAGCGCGATGTCGAGGAGGACCAGGGGGTGCGGTCTCCTGGTGAGGAACCGCTGGATCTGCCGTACGGGAACGATGCCGGACACAGGGTCAGGCTACTCAGGGAGGCGGGGGCGGGTCGTCAGGTCGGAGTCGGGTCCGGCGTGTGCATCGCCGGGTGTACGCGGGCGGGACGTACACCCCTGGTCGTACCCGAGGGGTGTACGCCGTACCCGAAGGGTGTACGTCATCCCCCTCGCCGTCACTTCTTCCCGTTGGCCGGCGCCGACGTCACCCCGTCCTCACTGCCCGCGATCCGGTCGATGTCGACCGGGCTGCTGGTCGGGTCCGGGGGCGGGGTGAGGACGGACAGCTGCTGGCCGGCGACGCCGGGGGGCGGGGTCAGGTCGGAGTCGGGCAGGTCGGGCGCGGTGGTCTGCTGGGCGAGGACCTGGTCGATGTCGACGAGGCCGGTCTGTTCGAGGGCCGCGATGTGGTTCATGAAGATGTGGTCGGCCTGCTCGGCGAGCGCGCGCACCAGCGTGTTCTTCGTGGTGGAGCGGATCTGGGCGACCGTGGTGAAGAACGAGCCGTCCGTCCGGCGCAGGATGTTCGCGAAGTCCCGGTCGAACTGCTCGCCCTTGCTGTCCGTGGTCAACTGGCTGACGAAGCCGGTCTGTTGGGGGCTCGCCAGGTTCGGCAGCGTGATGTCCAGCAGCGGGGCGATCTTGCGGACGGTGGTGTCGAGGGCGGCGTGGCCGTCGACCAGGGTCCGCCCGGCGGTGACGACCCGTCTGTCGGTGCCCTTCTCCACGCCCATCCGTCCGACCGGGTGCTCCCACAGGCCGGCCGCCCGCACCTTGACCACGAAGTCCCGGTCGCCCTCGGTCAGGGGACCCCACTGGGTGTCGGCGATGACCCTGGACGCCGCCGCCGAGACCGTTCTGACCCCCAGTAACGACGGGTAGACGAGAGCGGCGAGCGTCACGCTCAGCGCACCGCCCACGAACAGCGTCCCCATCGCGTTGCGAGAAACCCGCACCCTGCCTCCTGCCTCGTCGGGATGTCACACGCCCAGGAGTACGCACGCGATCGTCACTTCATTCACTGAAGCGACCGAGAAAATTTTCGCCGGAGTACGGGGAAGTGCCGCCCATGGGCCACTTCGGCGTTCGCTGGACCCCCTTCCGACGTCCAGGTCGTATACGCAAGAGGGCGATAAGCCCGAAATGTTACCGATTGCGCGGCCCAATGGCATCGAGTGCAGCATCTAACCAATTGCAAAATTCAGCAATTGCCATGCCGGACCACACCCCGGGTAAGCAGCCTGGAAGTCACATCAGGGTCGATCGAATATGTTCGCTCATGCGAATGTCGGCGTGGACGTGACGGAGCTGGAGGAGGCGGGTCTTGTTCTTCGGTCTTGGTGGGGAGAGCTACCGAGACCGAAGGGAGCGGCATGTCGAACAACGTGCTGATCGGGGCGGCGCTGCACGGCGCCGACCGGTTACGGGCCGGGCAGGTGCCGACCGATCTGGAGCGCCTGCTGCTGGACGTCCTGCGGACCGTCCTGTCGGAGGAGGAGATACGCGACTGGGGGCGGGCCCACCGCGAGACCGTCGCGGACCGTCCGGTGTCGTCCGGATACGCCCTCGCGGACCTGCGCGCCTGCGCACGGGAGCTGTCCGAGGAGGCGCTCGCCCGCCCGAACGTGTCGTTCCTCAGCACCGAGGCGCTGGCGGAGGGCGCGCCGCTGTGGTCGGCGGAGTTCGCCGCCGGGGTACGGGAGGCGGGCTTCGGCGTCGTCGGCTTCGCCGGTGTCTCCCACGGCGACAGAGCCGGCGGCGAGGCGGAAGCGGCGCCGTTCCGGGCGACGTGGCACCTCGATCACGGCCCCGCCCCCTCGTCCAGGGTGCTCTTCGACGGCCCCGTCACCGACCGCGTCTCGTTCGGGACCCACACCGGAACGGACCTCGCCCGCGCGCTGGACGACCTCACCCGCGCCTGTGACACAGCGGTCGCCGACCTGGACACCGGACCCCCCGGACAGATCTTCGTCGGCATCGCCTGGGAGGTCCTGAAACTGTCCGTCTCCCTCAGGACACACCTGGACGGCCCCCCGGAGATCCCCCTGCGCTTCGTCCTGGGCCGCGCCGACACCGCCGTCCTCTTCCACCGGCGCGCCCTGGAACTGAACCGCGAGAGCGACGGCACCGCGCCACGGCTCAGGTACGGCGGGGAGCGGCCCCCCTTCCCCGCCGGCGCCCTGGAGTACGCCACCTACCGGACCGGGCGGCCGTCCCCCTGGAGCGCGCCCGTCCCCCTGGCCCTGCGGAGCGTCACCGCGCCGTCCCTGGTCTCCTACCGGGGCGACCTCCACGTCGTCTTCGCCCGCCCCGGCGATCAACGGCTGATGTGGAGCAGGCTGCGCGACGGCACCTGGAGCGCCCCCGCGCCGATCGGCGGCTCGGGGAGCCGTCAGCGCGCGGCGCTCACCGTGCACGAGGACCGGCTGTACTCCTTCCACACCACGCCGGACGGCCAGGTCCTGTGGAACCGCTTCGACGGCTCCGCGTGGACCCGGGAAGCGCGGATGGAGGGCTGGGACAGCCCCGTGTCGCCCGACGTCGCCTCGCACGGCGGACACCTCTGGGTCGCCCGCCGCGACCACGACAGGCGGATGCGCCTCGACCGGCTCGACACGGACCTCGGGAGCGACTCCACCCACTGCTTCACCGATTCCGCGAGCGACAGCGCCCCCGCGCTCGTCTCCACGGGCGACGCCCTGTGGATCGCCCACCGCGGCCTCGACGACAAGGTCCACGTCCGCTACAGCGACTCCCCGTCGGACCCGGCCGGCTGGCGGACCCACACCCCCGCGCACGACCTGCTGACCGAGCGCAGCCCGACCCTCGTCGACCACCCCGGCCTCGGCCCGCACCTCCTGGCCCGCGACACCGACGGCCGGTTGCGCCTCGGTGCCCGCGCCGACGGCGGCGGCTGGGACGAGCCCGCCGCGCCCGCCCACGACGGCGGCTTCCCCGCCCTGGACGCCGGCGGCGCGGCCTTCCACCACGGCAGGCTGTACGTGATGTACCGCCGGTGAACGTCTCCCGCCCCTCCCCCGACCACCCCGCAGAAGGGCACGATGTGTTCATGCCGATCTCCCATGTGAACAGCCGCTTGGCACAGGCCGGTACGTCGATCTTCGCCGAGATGTCCGCACTCGCCGCCGAGACCGGTTCGATCAACCTGGGCCAGGGGTTCCCCGACACCGACGGCCCCGCCGGGATCGCCCGCGCCGCCGCCGACGCCGTCCTCGCCGGCCACGGGAACCAGTACCCGCCGACCCGGGGCGTCCCCGAGCTGCGCGAGGCCGTCGCCCACCACCAGAAGCGGTTCCACGGCATCACCCTGGACCCCGGCTCCGAGGTGCTCGTCACCGCCGGCGCGACGGAGGCGATCGCCGCGTCCCTGCTCTCCCTGCTCGAACCCGGCGACGAGGTGATCACCTTCGAGCCCACCTACGACACCTACGCGGCGTGCATCGCGATGGCGGGCGGCACCCACGTCCCGGTCCCCCTGCGCCCGCCGTCCTTCCGCCCCGACCTGGACGCGCTGCGGGCCGCCGTCACCCCGCGCACCCGCATCCTGCTGCTCAACTCCCCCCACAACCCGACCGGAACGGTCCTCACCCGCGAGGAGCTGGCCTCCATCGCCGGACTCGCGGTGGAACGGGACCTGCTGGTGATCTCCGACGAGGTGTACGAACACCTCGTGTACGACGTCGAGCACATCCCGGTGTCCACGTTCCCGGGCATGCGGGAGCGCACCCTCACGATCAGCTCGGGCGGCAAGACCTTCTCCTTCACCGGCTGGAAGGTCGGCTGGGTCAGCGGACCCGCCGCCCTGGTCTCGGCGGTCCTCACCGCGAAGCAGTACCTCACGTACGTGTCCAGCGGGCCGTTCCAGTACGCGATCGCCGAGGCGCTCCGGCTCCCCGACGACTACTTCGAGGGCCTGCGCCGGGAACTGCGGGCCAAGCGCGACCTGCTGGCAGGCGGCCTGCGGTCCGCCGGGTTCACGGTCCACCCGCCGGACGGCACGTACTTCATCACCACGAGCATCAGCGGGCTCAGCGACGAGGACGGCCTGGAGTTCTGCCGGGCGCTGCCCAGGCTGTGCGGGGTGGCGGCCATCCCCAACCAGGTGTTCTACCGAAACCCGGGGGCGCAGGCCCGGGGCCTGGTCCGGTTCGCCTTCTGCAAGAGGACCGGTGTGCTGACGGAGGCGGTGGAGCGGCTCGGCTCCCTGGCCCACGACGCGGCGCGGCCACGCCCCTGAGGACATGGCCGCGCCGGTGTCAGTGGGTGTGGCCCCCGGTGAGCCATGCCGGCGCGTCGCCCCGGACGAACTTGAGGTAGTGGTCGGTCGATTCCTTCAGGACCCGCTGGGCGTCCCGGCGGATCGCCGGGGCCCACCAGTGGGCGTACATGCGGTCGAAGGAATACGGCTGCACGGCCTCGACGACGCCGTGCACGCCGCGTTCGGGCAGCGGGAGGCGGTTGGGGGCGCTGTAGAGGAACGCCACCCGGTCCTCGCCGGGGGAGATGTTGATGGTGTCCCCGGTCAGCAGCACCCCGAGGCCGTCGGCGCCCTGGGCCCAGTGCAGGACGGCGCTGCCGGGGAAGTGGCCGCCGCACTGGACCAGGGTCACGCCGTCGGCCAGCGGGACCTCGTCCGCCCAGGTGTGGACGAGGGGTTCGGCCGAGGCGGGGCGGGCGAGCCAGTGGAGGTCCACCTCGGGCAGCAGGATGCGCGCGCCGAAGATCCGGGCCCACTCGACGATCGCGCCGTAGAAGTGCGGGTGGCTCGCGGTGACGACGCTGAGGCCGCCGGCCTGCCGGACGGCGTCGACGGCGGCCTCGTCGAGGTACGGCGAGGGGTCCCACATGACGTTGCCCTCGCTGGTGCGCAGGACCAGCCCGCGCTGGCCGATGCCGATCATCGGCTCGGCGCCGACCCCTAAGAGGCCGGGCTCCACCTCGCGCACCACGGAGTGGTAGCCGCCGGCCGCCATCGCGTCGAGGGTGGTCCAGCGCTGGCCGCCGGCGGGGACCCACTGGCGGTCGTCCTCGCAGATCACGCACGCGTCGGGAGGCGTGGCCCCCTCGGTGTAGGCGTGGTTCCCGCACGTCTCACATACCCACGGCTTGGTGGTCATCTTCGTCTCCTCAGCCGGTCTCAGACGAGTTCGAGCAGCAGTTCCGCCAGCTCCTCGGGCCTGTTGCTGGGGATCATGTGGTTGGT
Source organism: Streptomyces saintjeani (assembly GCF_055409605.1). Lineage (NCBI taxonomy): Bacteria > Bacillati > Actinomycetota > Actinomycetes > Kitasatosporales > Streptomycetaceae > Streptomyces > Streptomyces saintjeani. The sequence continues at coordinate 1,163,133 of NZ_CP189624.1, forward strand.
GGCGATCTCCCGGTAGCGCCAGGCCGGGGACTTCGAGACCCGGTCGGCGGCGGTCCAGAACGGGCCGGGGGGCTCGGGGCGGGGGTCCCCGGTGGCCTTGATGAAGGTCCGGGTGAAGGGGTGGTCCTCCAGCGGGCGCGTCAGCCGTACGGGTTCGGTGAACGTGCCGATGGGCTGCGGGGTGCGCCGGGCGGTGATCCAGGCGCCGGTCTCGGGGTCGTCGAACTCCCGGATGGGGGCGGGGAGTTGCCAGGAGTCGCCGAGGTCCGTGACGCGCGGGGCGCTCGCCCCGCCGGGCAGGCCGGCGGCCTCGCCGTCGTCGGGCACGAAGGCGTCGAGGTAGACGAGGTGGCGTACGCGGTCCGCGATGTATTCGAGCGCGCCGGTGATGACGCAGCCGCCGTAGGAGAAGCCGAGGAGGACGATCTCGGCGAGGTCCTCGTAGCGGACGCAGTTGACCACGTCGGCGATGTGCGTGGTCAGGCCGACCTGGGGACTCGCGAGGTGCACCCGCTCACCGACGCCGGTCAGGCTCGGGGTGAAGACCTCGTGGCCCGCGGCGCGCAGCGGACCGCGGACCTTGCGGAAGTCGTGGGCACCGCTCCAGGCGCCGTGGACCAGGACGAAGGTTGCCATCTGGTTCTCGATCCGTTCTTCCCGTGGGTTGAAGCAGGGGATGGGGCGTTGGCGAAACGGCCGGGCGTCAGGTCCCCGGTGGGGTGACAACCAGGTAGTCGGGGGCCGGCTGGACCCGTGTCAGGTCCGCTTCCAGCAGGGTCGCGTCCCCGTTCTTCCCGACCTCCTGGAAGCCCGCGAAGCGGTAGGTCACGAACATCATGCGGTTGCGTCCGGTCTCGACGAACTCCGCCTGGAGCGTCGCGCCGTTGTCGCGGGCGAGGGTCATGACGTGGTTGAGCAGGACCGCGCCGACCCCGCGCGACATCACCCGGCAGGACATCAGCAGCAGTTTCAGCTTCCAGACCGGTCCGCGGGTCTCGACCAGGGCGAGGCCGATCTTCCCGTACAGCCCGAAGCGGTCCTCCAGGTCGGCGACGAGGAGGCGGTGGTCGGGGGACGCGCACAGCTCCTTGAGTTCGTCGTAGGAATAGGTCTGGCCGGTGGAGTTCAACTGGTTGGTGCGTACGGTCAGTTCCTCGGCCCGCCGCAGGTCCTCCTCGGCGGCGTCGCTGATGGTGAAGACCATGCCGAGGGTGGCGAGGAAGTCCTCCCCGGTGGTCTTCGCCTCCTCCTCCGCCTGGTCCCGTTCGATGGCGCTGCGGTACATCGAGCGGCGGTTGCGGGACTCGTCGGTGATGAACCGGGGCCGGAACTCCTCCCAGCCGAAGACGGCCCGCCCTATCTCGGCCGCCGCGACGCACAGCACCTGCGGGTGCCGGAAGGCGACCTCCTCCAGTTCGAACTCCTGGTCGTCGACGAACGCGAGGGAGTCGACGCCGATGTTGAGGGCCGCGGCGATGCCGGCCACGGAGTCGGACTTGGGCCCCCAGCCGATGCGGGGGTGGAGGAAGTAGTCGGCGAGCCCGAAGGCCGCCAGCCGCTCCAGCGCCGCGTCGTGGTCGTTCTTGCTCGCCACCGACTGGAGGATGCCGCGCGCGTCGAGTTCCTCGATCAGCTCCACGACCGCCGGCCGCAGGGCGACCTCGCCGTCCTCCAGGAGGACGCCGTCCCAGAGCGTCTCGTCCAAGTCCCACACCACGCACTTGATCCGGCCCCGGCGCGGCTTGTCCCTGGGGGTCTCGCGCCGTCCTCCGGGGACCGCCGGCGCGCTTACCTGGCTGTCCACCTGTACGCCTCCTCAGCGATCTTGATCTGCTGGATCTGGGTGCTGCCCTCGATGATCTCCATGACCTTGGCGTCGCGGTAGTACCGCTGCACGGGATGGTCCGGGGAGCAGCCGACGGCCCCGTGGATCTGCACGGCGTCACTCGCGGCGCGGGCGGCGGCGGTCGAGGCGAAGTACTTGGCGATCCAGGTGGCCATGATGGTCTGCGGGTCCTGCCGGTCCTTCAGCTCCCCGGCCTGCCGGCACAGCAGCCGGGCCGCGCTGACGTCGGTGACCATCTGCGTCAGCATCTGCCGGATCAGCTGGTGCTCGCTGAGCGGCTGCGCGCGTCCGCCCCGCTCGGCGGTGAACCGCGCCCCGGCCTCCAGGCACGCCTGGAGGATGCCGACGCAGCCGCAGGCGACGCTGTAGCGGCCGATGTCGAGGACGCCGGTGACGACGGTGGCGAGCGCGAAGCCGTCGGGGCCGAGGAGGGCGCCGGGGCCGAGCCGGCAGTCCCGGAAGTCGATCTCGGCCAGCATGCTGCCCCGGGTGCCGAGCATGTCGTGGACGGGCCGGACCTCGACGCCCGGGGTGTCGCGTTCGACGAGGAACGCCGAGATGCCGCGTCCGGTGCGGGCGAACACCAGCAGGAGGTGCGCGATCTGGCCGCCGGTCGTCCAGCGTTTGGCGCCGTCGAGGACGAAGCCGCCGTCGTCCTGGCGGACAGCGGTGGCCGCGATGCTGGCGACGTCGCTGCCCGCCTCCCGTTCGGTCAGGCAGAAGGCGCCGATGGTCTCGCCGCGCGCCAGCCGGGGCAGCCAGCGGGTCCGCTGCTCCTCGCTGCCCCAGCGGGAGACCGCGTGCGCGACCATCGAGTGGACGGTGAGCAGGCTGCGGACCGAGGAGCAGCCCCGGCCGACCTCCTCGTGCAGTTCCCCCAGGGTCACCATGTCCAGGCCCGAGCCGCCCACCTCGGCCGGCAGGACCGCCCCCCACCAGCCCAGCTCGCCCATGCGGGCCAGGACATCCTGGGGGATGGCCTGGTCACGGTCGAACCGGGCCGCGCGGGGCGCTATCTCGGCGTCGACGGCGGCCCGGAACTCCTCCCTGCCGTGGGGGCGGTCAGACATCCGACCGCGCCTGTGTCAGCCGCTCGACCAGCTTCGTCATGGCCGTGACGGTCCGGAAGTTGTCCAGTTCGAGGTCCTCGTTGGGGATCTGCACCCCGAAGCGCTTCTCGACGAACATGATGAGCTGGATGGTGAACAGCGAGTTCGCGATGCCTCCTTCGAAGAGGTCCTCGTCGTCGCCGATCTCCAGGTTCGGGAAACTGCCGGCCAGGAACTTCGCTATCTCCGGTCCCACCGCTGCCGTCATGTCAGACCTCCAAGGCGTAGGAGAAGAACCCCTGCCCGGTCTTACGGCCGTGGAGACCGGCGTCGACCATCTTCTTGAGCAGGGGGCACGGTCGGTACTTGCTGTCGCCGAAGCTCTCGTGGAGTACTTCGATGCTGTAGAGGATCGTGTCGAGCCCGATCAGGTCCGCCGTCGCCAGCGGGCCCATGGGGTGGCCGAAGCAGGACGTGAAGACCTTGTCGACGTCCTCGGGCGTGGCCACGTTCTCGTGCACGAGGAACGCGGCCTCGTTGATGGTGAGCATCAGGACCCGGTTCGACACGAAGCCCGGTGAGTCGTTCACCACGATCCCCGTCTTGCCCATGCTCGCCAGGAGTGCCTGGGCCGTGCCGACCGACTCCTTCGAGGTGTGGTGGCCGGGGATCAGCTCGACGACGGGCTTGCGGGGCACCGGGTTCATGAAGTGGATGCCCAGGACGTTCGTGGGGCGCCCGGTCAGCGAGGCGATCCTGGTGATGGGGATGGCGGAGGTGTTGGCCGCGAACACCGCGCGATCCGGGCACACCTCGTCGAGCACCGGATACACCCGCGCCTTGACGTCCCAGCGCTCGGTGACGTTCTCGACCACGAAGTCGGCGTCGCCGAGGGCCCCGTAGTCGGTGGTGAAGGTGATCGCCTCCTGGGCGCGGGCGGCGTCCACGACCGTCCCGGCCGCCGTGCCGAGCAGCCGGCTGAAGCGCAGGTCGTCGCGTATCCGCTCGGCCGCCCGGTCCAGTACCTCCTTGCTGACGTCGATCAGAACCACTTCGTGCCCGGCGGTCGCCAGGTTCTGGGCCACCCCGCCGCCCATGACACCCGCGCCCACCACACCGACCCGGCTCACGCCTGCCTCCCGTTCTGTTGGTCCCGCTGCTGAGTTGGCCCGTCCGGAAGCTGCGCCGCGACGACCGCGGCGAGTTCGGCGACGGTGAGGTTGTCGAAGAGGGACTGCAGGGCGACCTGGACGTGCAGGGTGTCCCGCAGGCGGGCCAGGAGTTTGATGCCGAGCAGTGAATGGCCCCCGAGTTCGTAGAAGTTGTCGTGGACGCCGACCTCGGCGACGCCGATCTGGTCCTGCCACAGCTCGGCGAGCGCCTGTTCCAGCGCGTCGCGCGGGGCGACGTACGCCGTGGCGAGCGCGGGCCTGGGGTGGGCCGGGACGGGGGTACGCGCCTCGTCCGGCTCCTCGGGGCCGGTGCCGAGGGCGCCGACGTTCTCGACGATCGCCGCGAGGTCCTTGGTCGCGACGGCCACCTGGGGCGACAGCTCCCGGGCCAGCAGGCGTTCGAAGGCCAGGGCGCCCTCGGCCGGCAGGATGCCGGTCTCCAGGTGGGCGAGGAAGGCGTTCTCGTCGTCCCCGCGGAGCTCCGGGTAGGTGTAGGCGCCGACCTCGTCGGAGCGGCCGTCGCGCAGGGCCGGCAGTTTCGTGTCGAGGGCGCGGGCCGTCTTCATGACGAACTCCTCGGCCCGCAGCAGGACATGGCCGTCCTCGTCGAACAGGGTCACGTCGAAGGAGAGGGTCTCCCGCGAGGTGCGCCCGGGCTCGCCCCGGTAGGTGAGGAGGCTGTGGATGCGCGCGGGGAGCGGGCCGAGGACGTCGATGGCCCGGTAGCGCAGCGGCATGAGGTAGTCGCGTTCGAGGTAGAGGCTGGCGAATCCGGTGGCGATGTCCAGGAGGAAGGGGTGCAGGCCGAGCGCGGCCACCTCCTCGCCGTAGCGCGCCGGGACCGACAGCCGGGCCAGGGCCACGCCCTCACCCGTCCAGACGGCCTCCACGCACTGCGAGCGCGGCCCGAAGGTCATCGGCCCGTCGTGACTCACCTCTCCCGCGTCCCGCAGGCCATACCGCTCCACCAGCTCGGAGACCACATGGGGTGAAGGGGTGTCCGGGTCCGGCAGGGCCAGGACGCGGCCGGTCACGTGCTCGCTCCAGCGCTCGCCGTCCGCGCTGACGACCGAGAACCGGTAGCCGTCCGCCGCCTTCTCCAGGACCACGCGGACTTCGCGCTCCTGGTCCTCGCCCAGCACGACCGGCGCCAGGAACAGGACGTCCTCGAACCGGATCGCGCCGCCAAGGCCCCGGTCGGCGGCTGCCGCCCGCACCATCTCCAGGTACGCGGTGCCGGGGACGACGGAGATGCCGAGCATGCGGTGCTCGTCCACGAGCCAGTCCCGGGGCGTGCTGAACCGCGCCGCGTAGACGGCGAGGGCCGGGGTGTCCACGAGGCAGGTGTGGAGCAGGGGGTTGCCGAGGGCGCGCGGGCCCGGTGTCCGGCCGACGACCCTCGCCGCCATGCCGACCTCCTGCCAGGCGTCCCAGTTCACCGACACGGTGTACGGGCCGCCCGCGGCGGACCGGTGCTGAGCGTAGGCGTCGAGGTAGGCGTTCGCGGCGCAGTAGTCGACCTGGCCGAGGCCCCCGCTGAAGGCGATGGTGGAGGAGCACAGCAGCAGGAAGTCGAGCGGCGTGTCGCCCAGGACCGTGTCCAGGACGAGGGCTCCGCGCACCTTCGGTGCCAGGACGGCGGCGACCGCGTCCGGGGTCTTGAGCTGCATCACGCCGCCGCCGGGGACCCCGGCGGCGTGGATCACGCCGTGCAGGGGGCCGAACCGGGCGGTGGCCGAGGCGACGGCGGCCCGCATCCGCTCCTCGTCGGTGACCTCCGCCGCCAGGACCAGCACCTCGGCGCCCAGCTCCTCCAGGGCCATGACCTTGCGTATCCGCGCGGCGGTCTCGTCGTTCCCGGCTCGCAGGTCCGCCCACTGCTCCCGCGCGGGCAGGGGCGAGCGCCCGACCAGGACCAGGCGGGCCCGTGCGGTGCGCGCGAGGTGTTCGGCCAGGGTCAGGCCGATGCCGCCGAGCCCGCCGGTGATCAGGTAGACGCCGCGCTCCCGGATCCGGGCGGGGGGCCGCTCGGGCCGCTCCAGCCGTACGGGTTCCCAGCGCGGTGTCCAGCGGCCCCGGCCCCGGTGGGCGACGACGGGGTCCTCGGGCCGCCGTACGAGTTCGGTGAGGAGGCGGTCCGTGTCCGGGGCGGTGCGCGCGATGTCGATGCTCTGCGCGGTGAGGCCGGGGTGTTCCTGCGGCGCCACGGTGACGGGTCCGGTGACCGTCGCCTTGGCGGGGGCGACCACCTCGCCGTCGGTGACCTGGCGCAGGCCGTCCGAGACGACGGCCAGGTGCAGGGGGGCGTCGTCGCCCCGGGCGCCCCGGGCCTGGACGAGGAACAGCAGGCTGTCGAAACCGCGCTGCTGGAGTTCGTCGAACGTCGCCGGGTCCTCGCCGGTCACGGTCCACAGGTGGACGACCGTCCGGGGCGGGGCGGCGAGCGCGCCCAGCAGCGCGTCGTAGTCCTCCCGGCGGCCGGGCGCCAGGGCGAAACGCCCTTCGGCGAGCCGCTGGAAGCGTTCGCCCCGGACCACCGTGGTGACGTCGTGCCCGGCCCGCACCAGCCGGTCGGCGATCCGCTGTCCGGTGCCGTGGTCGTCGAGGAACAGCAGCCAGCGCTGGGGGTCGGCCGCCAGTTCCTCGTCCCGCACCGGGTCGAGGGGTGCGGTGGAGGCCCAGGAGGGGACGGAGAACCAGGTCGCCAGGTCCTCCCGCCTGGCCATCGACGGGACCTCGGCCCGGGGCGGTCGCGGGGTGGTGGCGTCGTCGATCCAGTACCGGCGGCGTTCGAAGGGGTACGTGGGCAGGGGGACGCGCCCCGGTGTCTCGCCCGCGTGGACGCGGTCCCAGTCGGGCTCCACGCCGGCCAGCCAGAGGCGGCCCAGCGAGGTGAGCAGGAACCGGGCGGCGGGCGTGCTGTCGTGGGCGGCGGGCAGCGAGGACAGGGACATCCGGTCGCCGTCCGTACCCCCGGCGCCCTCGGGCAGCATTTGCAGCGCGAGGCTGCTGTACGCCTGTCCGGGGCCCACCTCCAGGAGGACGCGGCCGGGGGTGCGCCACAGCTCCTCGACGGCGCCCGCGAAACGGACGGTCTCGCACATGTGGCGCGCCCAGTACGCGGGGTCGGTGGCCTGGTCGTCGGTGATCCAGGTGCCGGTGACGTTGGACAGGTAGGGGATCGTGGGCGGGTTCAGGGTCACGGTGCGGGTCAGTTCCGCGAGCGGGGCCCGGCCCGGTTCCATCAGGTGCGAGTGGAAGGCGTGCGTGGTCTGGAGGCGGCGGACGGCGACGCCGTCGCGGGTGAGGCGGTCCTCCAGCTCGGCGACCGCGTCCACGGCTCCGGCGAGCACGGTCAGCGCGGGGCCGTTGACGGCGGCGACGGAGAGCCGGTCGTCTAGCGGGGCCGCCTCGTGCTCGGGCAGGGCGACGGCGAGCATCGCGCCGCCCGGCATCTCCTCGATCAGGCGCGCGCGGGCGGCGACCAGGAGGCAGGCGTCCTCCAGGCTCAGGACCCCGGCGACGCAGGCCGCCACGTACTCGCCGATGCTGTAGCCGAGCATGGCCTGCGGGCGGATGCCCCAGTCCGTCCACAGCCGGGCCAGCGCCCACTCCACCATGAAGGTGGCGGGCTGCGCGTACAGGGTGCGGTCGAGTTCGGCGGCGGGGGCCGCGCCCCGGCCGAGCATGGCGCGCAGGTCGATGCCGCCGGTGGCCGGGGCGGCTCCGGGCGCGGGGTCGGGGTAGAGCAGGGTGCGCAGGTCGATGCCGAGGTGCGGGCGCAGCAGTTCCGCGCACCGGTCGACCTCGGCGCGGAAGACCGGCTCCGACGCGTAGAGCTCCCGCCCCATGCCCGGGTACTGGTCGCCGAGGCCGGAGAACATGAACGCGACGGGGCGCTCGCCGGTCTGACGGACGGTCCGCCGCAGGAGCCGGCGCGGTGCCCGGCTCTCCAGGGCCTCGGCGGCGTCGTCGGTGTCGTTCGCGTCTGCGCACACCAGCACCTGGCGGTGGGCGAAGCGCGCCCGCCCGACCTGGAGGGTGTACGCGACGTCGGCCAGCGGGCGGCCGTCGGCGTCGCGCAGGTGTGCGGCGAGGCGGTCCGTGGCCGTCTCCAGGGCGGACTCCGTGTGGGCCGACAGCGGCAGCAGCCGCCAGGGCCGGCGGGAGGGCGCCTCGGGGCGGGCGGGGGCCTCCTCCAGTACGGCGTGGGCGTTGGTGCCGCCGGTGCCGAAGGAGCTGACCCCGGCGAGCCGGGGGGCGCCGTCCGTCTTCCACTCGGTGAGTTCGGTGACGACGTGGAAGGGGGAGCGGGCGAAGTCGATGTCCGGGTTGGGCTGCCGGTAGTCGAGGCTCGGCGGGATCTGCCGGTGGCGCAGGGCCAGGGCCGTCTTGATGAGACCGGCGACACCGGAGGCGGCGTGGGTGTGCCCGATGTTCGTCTTGACGGAGCCGACGGGACGCGAACCCTGGGCGGCACGGAATGCCCGGGTGAGCCCCTCGATCTCGATCGGGTCGCCCAGCGAGGTGCCGCTCCCGTGGGCCTCGACATAGCCGATCGTGGCGGGGTCGACCTCGGCCATCAGGTGGGCCGCGCGGATCGCGCGGGCCTGTCCGGTGACGCTGGGGGCGCTGAACCCGACCTTGGCGGCCCCGTCGTTGTTGACGGCGGTGCCCCTGATGACGGCGTACACGGTGTCCCGGTCGCGCAGCGCGTCGTCGAGGCGCTTCAGGACGACGACCCCGACGCCGCTGGAGGAGACGGTGCCCCGGGCGTCCGCGTCGAAGGCGCGGGTGTGGCCGTCGGGCGAGAGGATGCCCTCCGGTTCGAACAGGTAGCCCTCGGTCTGCCGGGCCCGGACCGTGCTGCCGCCGGCCAGCGCGAGGTCGCAGTCCCCGCTCAGCAGCGCCTGTCCGGCGAGATGGACGGCGACCAGGGAGGTCGAGCAGGCGGTCTGGACGGTCAGCGCGGGGCCGCGCAGGTCCAGCTTGTAGGCGGTCCGGGTGGCCAGGTAGTCGCGCTCGCCGCTGAGGTGGGTCAGCAGCCAGCCGGCGGATTCGGCCGCCTGGGGGTCGGCGAGGACGTGGCGGCGGTAGGTGTTCTCGTAGGCGCCCGCGTAGACGCCGGTGGCGGCGGGGCGGCGGGTGCCCGCGTATCCGCTGTCCTCCAGGGCCTCCCAGGCGCATTCGAGGAAGAGCCGGTGCTGCGGGTCCATCAGCTCGGCCTCGCGCGGCGGGATGGTGAAGAACTCCGCGTCGAAGAGGTCGTGGCCCTCGACGACCCCTCTCGCCCGTACGTAGTCGGGGTCGGCCAGCAGGTGTCGGGGGACGCCCGCCGCGAGGAGTTCGGCCTCGTCGAAGCGGGTGACGCAGTCGACGCCGTCGCGCAGGTTCGTCCAGAACTCCCGTGGGTTCGCGGCTCCGGGATAGCGGCAGGCCATCCCGACGACGGCGATCTCCAGGCCCGTTGTCATATCTCGTCTTCCGTCTGCTGTCGGCGCCGGCCGCGCTGCTGCGCCAGCCGTCGGTTTCCTTCCGCCCGCCCTTGGCCGTCGTCCGGCTCGTCCGCCGCGTCGGCGGTGGCGAGGTGGGCGGCGAGCGCTTCGACGGTGGGGTGGGCGAACAGCTCCACGACGGGTACGTCCCGGCCGGTGGTCTCCCGGATGCGGACCTGTACCTGCCGGATGAGCAGGGAGTTGCCGCCCAGGTCGAAGAAGTGGTCGCGGGTGCCGACCTGTTCGAGCCCCAGCAGTTCGCCCCAGATGCCGGCGACGGCGCTCTCCAGGGCGGTGCCGGGCGCGGCCCGGCGTGCCGTGCCCGGCCGGTCGAGGCGGGCGGCCAGTCCGGAGCGCTGGATCTTGCCGGTCGAGGTGCGGGGGATCTCCGTGACGCGGAAGAGCCGCCGGGGGATCTTCGGCTCCGCGAGGCGGGCGGCGAGGAAGTCGTGCAGGGCCTCGTCGGTGGGGTCCGCTCCGGGCGTGAGGACGATCGCCGCCGCGACCTCCTCGCCGAGGGTGGCGTGCGGGAGGGGGAAGGCGGCGGCCTCCGCGATGCCGGGGTGGGCGAGGAGGACCTCGTCGACCTCGACCGGCGAGACCTTGGTGCCGCCCCGGTTGATGATCTCCTTGAGCCGGCCGGTGAGGAACAGGTAGCCGTCCTCGTCCAGGTAGCCGCTGTCGCCGGTCCCGAACCAGCCGTCGGTGAATGCCTTCGCGTCGGCGTCGGGGTTGTCGTCGTAGCGGCTGATGACGGTCTCGCCGCGCAGCACGATCTCGCCCTCCTCGCCGGGGGCGAGGAACTTGCCGTCCTCTCCCCGTACGGCGAGTTCGTTGCCGATGGAGACGCCGACGGAGCCGGGCCTGCGTTCGCGGGGCGGCAGCGGGTTGCTGGTGATGATCGAGCAGGCTTCCGTCATGCCGTAGGAGTCGATGACCACGGCTCCGGTGGCCTCCTCCAGCGACTCCCGCAGGCGTTGCGGGAGCGGGGCGGACGCCGAACGCACGAAGCGCAGGGTGGTGGGTTCGCCGGTGAGGACGCCCGCGACGGCCTGGTGGATGGCCGGTACGGCCGTGTACCAGGTCGGTTCGTAGGTCCTGAGCCAGCCCGGGAAGGCGCCGGCGTCGAAGGCGGGCGGGGCGACGACGCTCGCGCCGGCCCACAGGGTGGCGAGCAGGGGGCTCATGAGTCCGTGCCCGTGGAAGAGCGGCAGGACGTTGAGGCACCGGTCGCGTTCGCCGAGGCCGAGGCTGGCCGCGATGTTGCGGGCCGAGGCGCAGACCAGGTCGTGGCTCTGCGGGACGAGTTTGGGGCGGCCGGTCGTGCCGGAGGTGTGCATGAGGAACGCGGTGTCGGCGGGATCGCCGCCCGTGTCCCCGGCCGCCGCGCGGGAGGCGGTGTCGGGGACGAGGTCGAACTCGCCGGCGGCTCCCCCGGGCACCGGCACCAGCTCGATGACGAGGCGGCCCTGGGCCCGCGCGACGGCCGCCGCGTGGGTGTCGGTGCCGCGCTGGACGAGGACCGCCGTCACGTTCATGTCGGTGAACAGGGCGTCGAACTCCCGGGCCCGGCCCCCGGGGTCGAGGGGGGCGGCGGTGGCCGCGCAGGCCACGGCGACGAGGGCGCTCGCCGTGGCGGGGCCGCCCGGCAGCGCGATCGCGACGCGGTCGGTGCGGGCGACACCCGCCTCGGACAGGGCCCGCGCCGTGCGGTCGGCCTGCCGGCGCAGCGCGCGGTAGGTCAGGGCGGGCAGGCCGGGGGAGAGTATCGCCGGGGCCTCGGGGCGGCGTTCGTCCTGCTCGCGCAGGAGCCGGCCGAGGTGGCGGATCGTGGTGGTGCCGGGCTCGTGTGGCGTCGCAGATGTCATCACTGTTCCTCTCCCGCGAGCGGGGTACCGGACGGGCCTGGGGGTGTCAGCGGACGGCCCGTGGCCGTACGGGTTCGCGCTGGTCCACGGGGTCGCGCAGCCGTGTGGTGATGCGGGCCAGCCGGCCGCCCTGGAAGGTCGCCGCTGCCACGGTCTCGGGGCCCGGCAGGGGGCCGTGGGCGGTCGTGTGGGAGATCCCGTACGGGTTTCCGCCCGCGATGGTGATCGACGGGTCCGTGTAGCCGGGAGGCACGATGACCGCTCCCCAGTGGTGCATGGCGTTGTAGAGGGCGAGCAGCGCGGATTCGCTGCCGCTGTGCGGATGCGGGGCCGTGACGAACCCGGTCGCCGCTTTGCCGTCGAGCCGCCCCGAGGCGCGCAGGGGCTCGCAGTCGGCGAGGAACCGCAGGAGGGGCGGGGAGACGCCGCCGAGGAACGCGGGGGCGCCGAGGGCGACCGCGTCCGCCCACTCCACGTCGGCCGGCGCGGCGTCACCGACGTCGAGCAGCCGTACCTCGGCGCCCGCCTTCCCGGCGCCCGTCGCGAGCGCGGACGCCAGTGCGCGGGTGCCGGGTTCGGCCGGGTCGCAGATGACCGCGACCCGGCCGCACCCGGTCTCGCGCGCGCTTTCGGGGTGCGCCATGCGGGCGGACGCGCGGCTGAGCCGGACCCCGAGGGTCCGTGCCGCCCGCTGGTGCGCGGCGCCGACCAGGCCGTCCGGGTCGGCGGGGGCGGCGACGCCGTAGGGATTGCCGCCCGCCGCCGTGAACGCCGCTTCCGTGGTGCCGGCCGGCAGGATCAGCGCGCCCCAGTGGTACATGCTCTGGTAGAGGGCGAGCAGGGTCGTCTCGCGTCCGCCGTGCGGGCTGTTGGAGCTGGTGAGCCCGGTGACCACCAGGTCGGCGAGCACGCCTTCGCTCCACAGCCCCGAGGCCGACTCGATGAACCGCTTGAGCGGGGAGGCGATGTTCCCGAAGTAGGTCGGGGTGGCGAGCACGACGCCGTCCGCCCAGCGCAGGTCCTCGTGACCGGCCACCGGTCCCCCGCCGTGTTCCCCTTCCCCTTCCACACGGAGCAGGCGTACGTGTGCGCCGTCCGCCTCCGCTCCTGCGGCTGCCGCCCGCGCGAGTGCGTGGACGGTGCCGTTCCCGCTGTAGTAGATGACCGCGACCCGGGGCGTGGTGTGCATTCATCCGCCCCGGGGAGATTCCGCGAGCCGGAAACCGACGGCGTAGTGGGACCGGTCGTACAGGCCGTGCCGGCGCCGGGAGCGCGCCAGGTCGCCGCCCCGGGTGAAGCTGCCGCCCCGGACGATCCGGTACGTGCTGAGGGAGCGCAGCCTCGCGTCGCCGGACCGCATGCCGCCCGGGTAGGGGACGAGGTCGTCGGCGATCAGCTCACCGCCCGGGTAGGGGCCGTAGTCGTCCGCCGTGTACTCCTCCACGTTCCCGGCCAGGTCGAGGACGCCGAAGGGGGAGGCACCCGCCGGGTAGACGCCGACCGGGGTGGTGGCCAGGGGGCCCGCCTCGGAGGTGTTCGCGGCGTGCTCGTCGAAGGTGTCGCCCCAGGGGTACTCGCGGCTGTCGCCGCCGGTCGCCGCGTACTCCCACTCGGCCTCGGTCGGCAGCCGGAACGCGCGGCCGGTGCGGTCGGCGAGCCACTCCGCGTAGGCGTCGGCGGCCTGCGCCGGGACCGTCCACACGGGGTGGTTGCCGAGCTGGTCGGGGTAGCAGCCGAACTGCCAGGAGGTGGGCAGCCAGCGGGCTCCCGTGTCCTCCAGGAAGCGCCGGTACTCCAGGTTGGTGACCGGGTAGCGCATGATGCGGAACGCGGCGGTCTCCACGTCGTGGGCCGGGCACTCCTTGCGGAGGTACGCCTCCTTGAGCCCGGCGTCCGGCCAGCGTTCGAGGATCCCGGGGATACGCGCCTCGTCGAGGCCGACGCGTACCCGGGCGGCCGGGATGTCCGCCATGGCCGGGTCGTCGGGCCGTACCCGGGGGTCACCGACGAGGCCGCAGAGGGTGGCCGCCATGTACCGGCGCTCGAAGGGCGCCGCGGGGTCCTCCGCGATCCGGGCGAGGGCGCCCGGGTACTCCCCCAGCAGCCGGGCCGCGTGCTCGCCGAGGAGGTCGGGGTCGCAGCGTCCCGTGAACTGCGGAGGCAGCCGCATGGCCTGCCGGTCGCCGATCACGTCCAGGTTGACGGCCATGGTGTGGCCGCTCGCGAGCGTCACGGCGTCACCTCGTCGCCCTCGGTGATCTCCTCGGCCAGCCGGAACCCGATCGCGTAGATCCTGCGGTCGAACCAGCCGTGGCGCCGCGCGCAGCGGGCCAGGTCGCCGAAGCGGGTGAAGCTGCCGCCCCGCGCGACCCGGTAACTACCACCGGCCGTGAGGTCGTCGGCGACCTCGTCGCCGCCCGGGTAGGCCGCGTAGTCGTCCGCGACGAACTCCTCCACGTTCCCGGCCATGTCGTCGGCGCCGAACACGCTGCGGCCCGCCGGGTAGATGCCGACCGGGGTGGTGGTCAGCGGTCCTTCCTCGACGGTGTTGGCGTGGTCGGTGCGGAAGTCGGGCCCCCAGGGGAACTCCCGCTCGGGGTCGCCCCCGCCGGCCGCGTACTCCCACTCGGCCTCGGTCGGCAGCCGGAACGCGCGGCCGGTGCGGTCGGCGAGCCAGGCCGCGTAGGCGTCGGCGTGTTCCGGGCGCACCGTCCAGACCGGGTGGTTCGCGCGGTGGACGGGGTAGCTGCCGAGTTCCCAGGAGGTGGGCAGGGCGTCGAGGCCGGTGTCGTCGAGGAACAGCCGGTACTCCAGGTTCGTGACCGGGTACCGCATGATCCGGAACGCCGCGATGTCGACGTGGTGGCGGGGGGCCTCCTTGCGGATCCAGGAGTCCAGGACGCCGACGTCGGCCCACTGGCGCACCACCTCGCCGACGCGTTCGGGCGGGATGCCGATCGCGCACCGCGCCGCCGGGACGGGGACGGTCTCCGGGTCGCCGGGCCGGATCCGGGGGTCGCCGGTCAGCGCCAGCAGCGACCCCGCGGCGTACCGGCGGGCGAACTTCTGGTGCTCGTCGGAGCAGATGCCGGCGAGGTCGCGGGGCTTCATCCCGAACAGGTCCGGGTGGCCCGCGAACACGTCGTGCGGGAGCCGCTCCACGAGCGATCCGGGCAGTCCCATCGCTCCCCGGTCGTCGAGCCGGTTGGGGTCCTTCACGGTCGGCAAGGGCTTCCCGGGCCGAGCGGTCACGCGGACTCCCCCGGTATCTCGTAGACCGCGCTGTCGTAGGAGCCGGCCAGGAACACCCCGCGGTCCTCGTCGTAGGCGAGCGAGGAGATCCCGGACGTCGTCGGCCTGTCCTCGACGACCCACGCCTTGCGTTCCCGGTCGTAGACCAGGACGTGGCCGTGGTACGAGCCCGTCGCGATCAGCCGTCCGGTGGGGTCGGCGGCGATGCACTTGATGGAGTTGGGGTGCGCCGTGGGCACCACCTCGGAGCTGAAGTCCGGCGCCCACAGCCGCAGTTTGAGGTCGCGTCCGACGCTGGCGAAGTGTCCCTCGCTGAGGCCCACGCAGCCGTTGGCGATCCGGTCGTGCGCGCTCTCGATGCGGTGCACGAGCTTCAGCGTCCGGGCGTCGTGCCAGGCCACGCCGGTGTCGGCGCACACGGAGAAGAGCAGGTCGCCCGAGGCGGCGACGCCCTTGACGGCGTTCTCGTGCAGCGCGACGTCGGTCACGTGGCGCGGTTCGCCGTCGGGGTCGAGCCGGAACACCAGGCCCTCTCCCGTGTACGCGCCGATCAGCACATGGGCGACGCCGTCCACCTCGAAGCGGGCCCCGCAGTTGAGGGGCGAGCGGTGCTGGCGCAGGACCCGGCCGGTGGCGGCGTCCATCACCTTGCCGAGCTGGCCGCCCGTCACCGTCAGCTCCCGGCTCACCGGGGTCAGGAAGTTGCAGAGGCTGCCCATGCGGGCCTGTTCGACGCCGTCGCGCACGACGATGCCGGCGTCGCCGACGGTGTAGACGCTGCCCGCGTGGGCGACGACCGCGTTGACGCCCGGGGTGGGGGCGACCTCGCCGGTGCTCCACGCGCCGGTGGCGTAGTCGAAGGAGCGGTAGGAGGCGCCGAAGGTGCCGAAGACCAGGGTGGTGCCGGCCGCGAAGGCGCAGGACCGGGGCCAGACGTCGTCGGGGATGCCGGACTCGCCGATCTGGCGCAGCTCGCCGCCGGAGGTCTGCCACAGCAGCAGTCTGCGGTCGTAGCTGAGGCTCACCAGCAGGTCGCGGTCCGCGCCGAGGACGAGGCGCTTGATCCCGGCGTCGTGGCCCTGGACCGTCGAGCGCCGCTCGCCGCGGATGACGACGATCTGGCCCTCGTCGTTACCCGCGTAGATGGTGCCGTCGCGGTCGATGACGATCGTGTCGGTCTCGACGCCGCCGAGGTCGATGTCCTCCAGCAGCTCCCCGGTGGCGGAGGACCAGCGCTTCACGGTGCCGTCGTCGCTGGAGGTGACCAGCTCCGACCCGTCCGCCGACCAGTCGACGGAGATGACGTCGGCGGTGTGGCCGGCGCAGGAGTGGACGAGGTTCCCGCCGAAGTCGTAGACGCGCAGGCGGTGGTCGCGGGAGGCGGTGGCGATCAGTTCCCGGGACGGGTGGAACGCCGACATCTCGACGTCGTCGGCCTGGTCGTTCAGGACCGCGAGCAGGCGCAGCTCGGGGACGGACCACAGGCGGGCGGTGTAGTCGCTGGACGACGTCACCAGCAGGGTTCCGTCGGGGCTGAAGGCGCACTGGTTCGCGAGGTGGTCGTGCAGGACGCGGTTCACCGGGCGTTCCGTGCTCTGGTCCCAGAGGATGACCTGGTTGTCGTAGCCGGCGCTGGCGATGTACTTGTCCGCGTAGGCGGCGATTCCGCTGATCGGACTCCTGTGCTCGATCACGATCCAGACTCCTCGTCAGTCGATGTCGATGGAATGGCCGGCGTGTACGACTTTCGCTTTCAGGTACTCGCGATTCGAATCGGTGACATGGACACCCGTGAGTCGCTGACCTTGGACCAGAACACCGTTCTCGCGCAGCTGACGGATCTTTTCCGGATTGTTCGAGAGGATCTCCACCTCTTTGAGGCCCAGGGCCACCAGCATCTGCGCCGCGGAGGTATAGGTCCGCTGGTCGTCCAGGAAATTCAGCGCCCGGTTGGCTTCGAACGTGTCCATTCCGGTGTCCTGTAGCGCATAGGCGTCGAGCTTGTTGTAGAGCCCGATATCGCGGCCCTCCTGGCGGAGGTAGAGCAGGATGCCGCCGCGTCTGTGCATCAGCGTCATCGCCTCCCGCAGCTGCGGGCCGCAGTCGCAGCGGGTCGATCCGAGCACATCGCCGGTCAGACACTCGGAGTGCAGCCGGACGATCGGAACGGGCTGCTCCAGGGCGTCGCCGAACACCACGACGAGGTGTTCGCGGCCGTCGTCGAGGCCCTCGAAGGTGATGACTTCGGTCGCCGCGCACTCTCCGCCGGCGACTTCGAGCGGAACACTCACTCTCGTACGTATTCGGGGAGTCCCCGACGGGCTTTGTATTTCATTGAGCGAGTAGGCAGAACGGTTCTCTAATGACATTCCCCGTCACCCTCAAGTCGGCTCTACGCGTCCAGCCGGGACCGTCTCGCCACTGTTGCCGCATTCTGATTGCCGCAGGCCCCGACTTGATCCTCCGTCACGGTCCCGCACCGATTTGCTCCTGTCAAGGGAGCGACCAATAGTCTCTGAGGTCGCGGCTGCGGCACCGGAAATAATCTTGCTGGCCGGATCGATCGTTCCCGCTTATTCGGCACACCGAACAGGAGCGTCACGAGGGCAGCCTGTGAGGAAGCAAAGGGTCCGGAAAGGAAACTCTGTACGGACACACGAAAACCCGCTCCGGCACGCCACACGGGGTGGCGTGCGAGCGGGAACAACAGGGAACCGGCGAGCTAGTCGCTCCGGCCCGTCGCGGCGACGGTGACGCCGAGGGCGATCATGGAGAGGCCGCCGAGTCCTCCGACGAGGGAGAGTCGTTTCGGCGAGCGGGCGAACCACTGTCGCGCGGTGGCGGCGGCAAGGCCCCACACGGAGTCGGACGCCACGGCGATGATGTTGAAGACGAGACCGAGCAGCAGCATCTGGAGGGCCACGTGCCCCTGGTCCCGGTCGACGAACTGCGGCAGGACGGCGGCGAAGAACACGATCGTCTTGGGGTTGGCCACCCCGACCGCGAATCCCTCCCACAGCGTCCGCATACCGCCGTAGACGGGCCCGTCGCCCGTGAAGGAGTCGTGTAGCGCGCCCCGCTGGCGGAACGCCTTGACGCCGAGGTACACGAGGTACCCCGCCCCGAGGAGCTTCAGCGTGGTGAAGACGAGAACCGAGCGCTCGACCAGGGAGCCGACCCCGAGCGCGACGGCGATGACGAGCAGATAGGCGCCGATCGTATTACCCGCGACCGTGGTCAGCGCGGCCCGGCGCCCTTGCGCCAGCGCCCGCCCGACCACGAACAGCACACTCGGCCCGGGTATCACGATCAACAGGAAGGACATGGCCGAGAACGCCAGTAACCGGTCTGTGGACAGCATGATTCCCATGTAACCATGGTCGTCTCCGGGGCCACAAGGCACGAGTCACCTGGGCAAAAACCCTCCGGATCCGGCCCCGGTCCACCCCGTCGCGGCCACCCGTCCGCCTCCCCCCGCGTCACCTCCGCACCCCCTCCCCTGTTGAGCCTGCGCAGGACAAGCGTCGGCCCCGCCCCGAGCGGGGAGCGTTATGGACATCGGCCACCGATGGGGAGTGAGGACCAGCGATGCGCGTTCCGATGACGATCGCGGACTTCCTGGACCGCGCGGAGCAGGGCTTCGCGGCGAGTCCGGGGGTGATCGACGAGCCGGACCAGCCGGCGGCGCCGGTCGCCCAGAGCACGTACGGCGGCCTCGCGGAGCGCGTGCGCGCGTGGCAGGCGGGGTTCGACCGGCTCGGCGTGGGGGAGGGCGAGCGGGTGGCGGTGGTGAGCCACAACTCCGCGCGGCTGCTGGAGCTGCTGTTCGCCGTGCCGATGAGCGGACGGATCTGCGTACCCGTCAACTTCCGCCTGAAACACGAGGAGATCGCGTACGTCGTCGAGCAGAGCGGCGCCTCGGTGCTGCTGTTCGACGCCGAGCTGGCGGACGCCGTCGCCGGCATCCCCGTACCGCACCGCTTCGTCCTCGGCGAGGAGACGGACACGGCGCTGATGCGGTTCGGGGTGGAGCCGCGGCCGTGGGCCGAGCCGGACGAGGACGCCACCGCGACGATCAACTACACGTCGGGAACGACCGCGCGCCCCAAGGGAGTTCAGCTCACGCACCGCAACATCTGGGTCAACGGCCTGACGTTCGGCCTGCACACGCGCGCCTGGGAACGGGACGTCTACCTGCACACCCTGCCGATGTTCCACTGCAACGGCTGGGGGATGCCGTTCGTGATGGCCGGACTCGGCGCGAAACAGGTCGTGCTGCGCAAGGTCGACGGGGCGGAGATCCTGCGCCGCGTGGACGAGCACGGCGTGACGCTGATGTGCGGGGCGCCGGCGGTGTGGGGCGCCGTGCTGAACGCGGCGGCGGGCTGGGAGGGCGAGATCCCGGGCCGGGACCGCGTACGGCTCGTGTGCGCGGGCGCGCCGCCGCCGAGCCGGCTGATCCAGCGGGTGGAGGAGGAGCTGGGCTGGGAGTTCACGCAGATCTACGGCCTGACCGAGACCTCGCCCCTGCTGACGTTCAACCGCACCCGCCCCGAGGACACGGCCCTGCCCGCACGCGAACGGGCCCGCAAGCTCTCGCGCGCCGGGGTCCCCGCCCTCGGTGTCAGGCTCCGGGTCTCCGGCGCGGGCGAGGTGCTGGCCCGTTCCAACGTCGTGCTGGACGGCTACTGGGAGAAGCCCGAGGAGACGGCCGACGCGCTCGCCGGCGGCTGGTTCCACACCGGTGACGGCGGCTCCCTCGACCCGGCCGACGGCCATCTGACGATCTCCGACCGCAAGAAGGACGTCATCATCACCGGCGGCGAGAACGTCTCGTCGATCGAGGTCGAGGACACCCTCTTCGGTCACCCGGCGGTCGCCGAGGTCGCCGTCATCGGTGTGCCGGACGACTCGAAGTGGGGCGAGACCGTCAAGGCCCTGGTGGTCCTCGCGGAGGGCGCCGAGGTGAGCGGGGCGGAGCTCATCGCGTACTGCAAGGAACACCTCGCGGGGTTCAAGGCGCCGACGAGCGTCGAGTTCCGCGCGTCGATCCCGCGCACGGCGACGGGCAAGATCCAGAAGTTCCGGCTGCGGGCGCCGTACTGGGAGGGGCGGGAGCACCGGGTCAACTAGCGCGAGCACCGGGTGGACCGGGGGGGATCCGCCGGGAAAGTTCGCCCACGGTCCACTTTGACCGTGGGCTGACAACGTTATGATCCCGTGCGCACGTTTCCGGCCGACCGGGGGTCGGCTTTCAGCCACCGGACGCGTGCATCCTCTTGACCAAGGAAGTGAAGATGACCCGACAGGTCGCACGGGCGCCGGGACGCCCGCACTCTATGTGGCAGCGCGCCCTGGCCGTCGCCGCCGGTCTCGTCCTGACGATCGGCACCCTGCTGTTCACCGGCACCACCGCCGCCCGCGCGGACGACGCGCACGAGCTGACGTACACCCTGGCCTCCGTCGACAAGGGCTCCGCCGAACCCGCGGCCTGGCAGGTCGCCGCGATGGCCGAGTGGCGGTTCGCCCAGTACTTCGCCTTCGACACCGACTGCACGGGTCCGCTCAAGCCCGGCGCCAAGTGCAACCTCTCGTACCTCGGCACCTCGAACCCGGTCCAGGCAACCGACGTGTACACCACGGGGTTCCGGCTGGTGTCGCTCCCGGGCCACTCCGAGGGCGCGGGCCGCACCATCGTGTTCTCGATCGAGCGCACGGACAGCGCACTCCTGCTGCACGTCCGGGCCGACGGGCCGTGGAGCCTGAGCGAGTGGCTCACCTACACCTCCCCCGTCGGCGACATCATCTGGGACCAGTACGCCAAGAACCTGTCGTACGGGATCACCCACGGCGAATGGCACCAGTGGGCCTACCCCGACGGCTTCCTCGACCACCTCGACACGCAGTGCCGCTACCCCGTCGACCTGTCGCGGAACGCCTACATCCCCTGCGAGATGGGGCACATCTACTGGCCGTGGCAGTACGGCGCGCCGGACGGGCAGAACACCTGGGGGTGCGCGGCGCACGGCACGGCGGTCTCGCCGGCCGCGAACCGGGCGATCGACGCCGCCTGTTCGCAGGTCGCGGCGGGCACCTGGTACAGCTGGGGCGGCGGCCACGGCGGCTCGCCCGGTGCCTCGTACGGCTTCGTCGACCAGTCGGACCCCGTACGCAGCAAGAACGACCCGTACCGCAAGGGCTTCGACTGCTCCGGGCTGGTGCGGTGGGCCTGGTCGCAGGCGACCGGGTACGACGTCATGGGCAACACCACGGCCGCCGGCATCTTCAGCCTGCCCGGGCAGCGGCTGGGCACCGACACCTCGGCGCTCAGCCCCGGTGACCTGGTGTTCTTCGGCAAGCGGTCGGTGCACCACGTGGCCATCTACCTGGGCGCGGGGAAGATCGTCGAGGCGCGCGAGTCCGACACCCATGTGATGGTCTCGGACCTCAACAGCCATGACATGACCGACTACGCGGGCGGGCTGCGGTTCATGGGCGGCATGGGCTCGGGCAACCACATGACGTGGGGCACCGGGATCAACGTACGCTCCGCCGCGGCCCGTTCGGCCTCGGTGGTCACCACCTTCCCCGGGCCGACGGCCGTGAACATCGACTGCCAGAAGCACGCCGAGTCGGTCACCGCCGAGGGCATCACCAACGACGTGTGGTCGCACCTGCCCGACCTGGGAGGCTGGCTCAGCAACATCTACGTCAAGGGCGGCTACTGGCTGGACGGGGTGCCGGACTGCGGCGGCTCCACCGGCTCCGGGGAGCACTCCACCTGGGGCACCAGCGTCAACATCCGCTCCACGCCGTCGCGTTCCGGCACCGTCGTCACCACCTTCTCCGCGCCCACCGCGATCCACATCGACTGCCAGAAGCACGCGGAGTCGGTGACGGCGGAGGGCGTCACCAACGACGCCTGGTCGCACCTGCCCGACGTGGGCGGCTGGGTGAGCAACATCTTCGTCAAGGGCGCGGCCTGGCTGGACGGCGTGCCGGACTGCGGCGGCGGTACTTCGCCGGGCTCCAACAGCACCTGGGGCACCGACGTGAACACCCACGCGCACCCCGACACGGCCTCGGACGTGAAGAACACCTTCAGCGGCCCCACCCAGGTGAAGATCGGCTGCCAGAAGCACGCCCAGTCGGTCACCGCCGAAGGCGTCACCAACGACGCGTGGTCCTACCTGCCCGACTACGGCGCCTGGATCAGCAACATCTACCTCAAGGGCCCGGCCTGGCTGGACGGCGTGATGGACTGCACCAGGCCGCCGGCCCTGGACCCCGACACCGGTTCGGGCGGGGGCACCAGCGCGGGCGCCGACGGCATGTTCAGCACGTGGGGCACCGGGGTGAACACCCACTCCCACCCCAACACCACCTCGGACGTGAAGAACACCTTCAGCGGCCCCACCCAGGTCAGGATCGGCTGCCAGAAGCACGCCCAGTCGGTCACCGCCGAAGGCGTCACCAACGACGTCTGGTCCTACCTGCCCGACTACAAGGCGTGGATCAGCAACATCTACCTCAAGGGCCCGGCCTGGCTGGACCGGGTCATCGACTGCACCAGGCCACCGGCCCTGGACCCGGAGACCCGGGCCTGACCGCCGCACGGTGACATGACGACGCCCGGGCGTCCACTTCCTCAGGGGAGCGGACGCCCGGGCTTCTCCGTGCGGGGGAGCAGCCGCTGGGCCGGGCCGTTGCCGTTGCCGTGTCTCATGCCGCACGGCTGTCCGGAGCCGGCCGGACGGCATGAGGTCAGCCCGCGGGAGTGTTGTAGTTGACGATCCCCTCCACCATGAGGGCGACCGCGCCGGCCAGCGGGTTGGCCGCCCCCAGGCGCACGACGTCGGGGAGTCTGTGCGCCTCGCTCTCGGTGACGGCCACCATGCCCCAGAACGCGTTGAAGCCCGTGGGGTCCACCGGCTTGTCGGTGGCCGACCTCACGGTCAGGACGCCTCCCACCTCGGCCACGGCCAGCGCGCCCATCTGCCGCAGCGTCTCGTGGTCCCGCTCCTCGGCTGCGACCACGCTCCAGCCCGCCACCTCCACCCGCCGGAAGGCGTCGAGGAGCTTGCCCGGGGTGTCCGCCCCCGTGACAACGATGTCGGGCAGGACGAGGGCCACCGGTCCCCGTGTCATCGGCAGGGCGGCCCGGATCGCTCCGTCGAGACCGGGTCCGAACGAGTCCGCCTGGTAGACGAAGACCAGCTGGAAGATGTCGGCATAGCGGGCCAAGTGACTCACGGTGCCCAGCTTGTGCGGCCCGAACACGACGACCAGGCGCACGGTGAGGCCGCTCTTGGCGAGTTCGACCACGGCTTCCAGGCTGCGGTCCAGCACCGTGACTCCGGGAGCCAGACAGTGCAGCTCCTTCGGATAGGGCGCTCCGAAACGGCTTCCGTTTCCCGCGCAGGGCAGGATGACGGACACATCAGGTACGGGTGTGAACGAACTCTGCATCGCGTAGCGCTCCGGTTGTGTGGAGGAGGGGAATTGCACACCTCGCCGAGCGCAGACTGCCCCGTTCCGCCCGGCACCGAACCTCCCGCTCCTTTCTCATGCGCCATTCTTACCAGGAAGGCCGTTTCCCGTGAATTCCGAAGGGATAAGTCAGCTGTCACATGGCGGCGGCGACCCGGCCGACATGGGAAACGCGACGAAAGAGGATGCTGAATGCGCGTGCTGTTGTCCACCTACGGGACACGTGGCGACGTCGAGCCGCTGGTGGCACTCGCGGTGCGGCTGCGGGCGCTCGGCGCGGAGGTGCGGATGTGCGCCCCGCCGGACGAGGAGTTCGCGGTGCGGCTCGCGGGCATCGGGGTGCGGTCGGCGCCGGTCGGACCGCCGGTCAAGGAGCTGATGCGCGGGAAGACACTGCCCTCGGCGGCGGACCTGGCCCGCTACCGCGACGAACTGGTCGAGACGCAGTTCGCCGCCTTCCCCGCCGCGTTCGACGGCAGCGACGTGATCCTGGCGGCAGGCCTGGGACAGGTCGCCGCACGGTCTGTGGCCGAGTCCCTGGGCATCCCCTACATCTACGTGAGCTACGCGGCGGTCCACCTGCCGTCGCCGCACCACGCGCCCCCGCCCCGGCCGGGCTGGCCGAAGCCCGAGGCCGCGGGCAACGCGGCCCTGTGGGGGTCCGACGCCCGCAACGTCGACGCGCAGTTCGGCGAGGCGCTGGCCAGGCACCGGGCGGCGCTCGGCCTGCCGGCGGTGGACAACGTGCGCGACCACATCATCACCGCCCGTCCATGGCTGGCGGCGGACCCGGTCCTCGGGCCGTGGCGGGAGACCCCCGGTCTCGACGTCGTACAGACAGGCGCGTGGACCCTGCCGGACGACCGCCCCCTCCCGGCGGACCTGGAGAGGTTCCTGGACGCGGGCGACCCGCCGGTCTACATGGGCTTCGGCAGCATGTCCCCGGCCGAGGGCATCGGCGGCTCGGCCGTCGAGGCGATCCGCGCGCAGGGGCACCGGGTGCTCGTGTCCCGTGGCTGGGCGGACCTCGATCTCCTCGACGACGGGGACGACTGCTTCGCCGTCGGTGAGGCCAACCACCAGAACCTGTTCCGCAGGGTGGCCGCCGTGATCCACCACGGTGGCGCGGGGACGACCCTGACAGCGGCCCGGGCGGGCGTGCCGCAGGTCGTCATACCTCTCCAGCTGTCGGACAACCCGTACTGGGCGGGCCAGGTGGCGGCGCTGGAGCTCGGCGCGGCCCTCGACGCCCGGACCACGACCGCCGAATCCCTGAGCCTCGCGCTCAAGACCGCCCTGTCGCCAAAGACCCGGGCGCGCGCGAAGTCCCTGGCGGGCCGGCTCCGCACCGACGGAGCGGAGGTGGCCGCGCGCCGGCTGCTGGACGGGCTGTACTGAACGGAGCCCATTCATCTGAATGTGGTGCCGGTAACAGTTGACCGCCCAATCGGAGCGCATTTAGCATCAGCGCAAATAACCCGCAGGGCGACCGAACAAAAACAAGCCCTCCACGATCTCCACTCCGCACACACTTCGTGCACATTTCGGGAACTGCTTTCCGTCGCGTCTTCTTCCTGTGAAGGGTAATCCGTGTCCTTTTCCCGAATCGCAGCCGGCCGTTCTCCCGGCGAAGAGACAGAATTCGCGCCCTTGTCACTTGCGCAGGAGCGCCTGTGGGTCATGGCACGCATGGACGGAGACGCCGGCGCCGCCTACAACGAGCCGATGCCCTTCGACATCCGGGGACCGCTGGAGCGGGACCTGCTCGTCGAGGCGCTGCACCTGATCGCGGCCCGGCACGAGGCCCTGCGCACCCGACTGGTCCCCACCGAGGGGTCGGCTCTCCAGGTCGTCGATCCGCCGGAGACGGGATTCCCGGTGACCTTCGAGGATCTGACGGGAGCGCCGGACCAGGCCGAACGGCTCGCGCGCCTCCGGGCAGAGGTGGAGGGCACCCCGTTCCGCCTCGGCGAGGAGCCCATGGCGCGCGGCTGCCTGACAGCGCTCCGGCCGGACCATCACGTCCTGGTCCTGACGGCACATCACCTCGTCTTCGACGGCTGGTCCCGCTCCCTGCTGCTGAGGGAACTGGGCCTGGTGTACTCCGCGCTCCAGCGGGGGCAGAAGGTCTCGCTGCCCGAACTGACCTGGCAGTACAGCGACTACACGCGCTGGCAGCGGGAGTGGATGGCGGGAGACGAGCCCCGCTCGCACGCCGACTACTGGACCACCGCACTGGCCGGTGCCCCGGCCGCGCTCCCCCTGCCCACCGACCGGCCCCGCCCGCCCGAACAGGACTTCCGCGGCGACCGGTTGCCCGTGACCGTCGACGAGGACCTGACGCGGGCCCTGCGCGCGCTGGCCGCGGACAACGATGTCTCCCTGTACGCGACCGTCCTCACCGGCTGGTCCGTGCTGCTGTCCCTCCTCTCCGGGCAGGACGACATCGTTGTCGGAGTCCCCACCGCGAACCGCCGACGCGGGGACGTCGAGGGTCTGATCGGCTTCTTCGTCAACACCGTCGCCCTGCGCACGGACCTCTCCGGCTCCCCCAGCGTCACCGACGCCCTGAAACAGGTGAACCAGCGGATCCGCGACGCCCTGAGCCACGTCGACCTCCCCTTCGAGCGAGTCGTCGAACTGGTCAACCCGCCGCGGAGCCCCGCCTGCACCGTCCTGTTCCAGACCATGGTCGCCTGGGTCCCCTCCATGCGGCGGGAACTCGAACTGCCGGGGCTGACGGTCGAGCCCCGAGCGGACGCCGCCCACGTACCCGCGAAGTTCGACCTGGTCCTGGCCCTGGCCGACGAGGGCCGGCAGCTCACCGGTGAGATCGACTACGCCGTGGCGCTCTACGACCGGACGACCGTCGAACGGTACCTGCGCCAGTTCCTGCGCGTGCTGCGGCTGATGACCGAACGGCCCGGCGCCGAGATCGCCGACCTGACCCTGCTCGACGAGGACGAACAGCGGGCACTCCTCGCCGCCTTCAGCACCGGGCCCGCCGTGACCGGACCGGCGCCGGCGGGCGTGCTGGAGCGGTTCGCCGCACAGGTCAGCGAACGGCCGGGGCAGTGCGCGGTGGTGGCCGGCGGCACGGAACTGGACTACGCGGCGCTGGAGCGCCGGGCGAACCGCCTCGCCCACGCGCTGATCGCCCGGGGCGCCGGCCCCGACCGTGTCGTGGGCCTGCACACCGGACGCACGGCCGACCTCGTCGTCGGCGTGCTCGGGATCCTCAAGTCCGGGGCCGCCTACCTGCCCCTCGACCCCGCCCAGCCCCCGGACCGGCTCGCCGCCATGGTGGACGACGCCGCACCCGTCCTCGTCCTGACCGACCAGCGGCAAGGGTGGGAATCCCTGGCGGCGGTAGAGGCGGAAGGGACGCGCGACGAGGCGCCGGTCCTCGACGCGGACCCGGCCCGGCTCGCCTACGTCATCTACACCTCAGGCTCCACCGGCCGCCCCAAGGGGGTGGCGGTGACGCACGGCAGCGTCGTCAACCTCCTCGACCACTGGCGCGACCTCATGGGGGACGCCCCCGGCGAGGCGTCCTCGGCCTGGTCGAGCATCGGCTTCGACGCGTCGGTGCACGAACTCCTCGTCCCGCTCACCACCGGCGCCGTGCTCCACCTGGTCCCCGACGAACTGCGCGGCGACCCCCGGGAGTTGCTGGACTGGATGCGCGAACGCAAGGTCACCCAGGCGTTCCTGCCCCCGTCCTACGTCCTGTGGATCGGCGAGGACCCGGCCGCGCGGCTGGCCGGATCGAGCCTGCGCCAGCTCCTCACCGGAGTGGAGTCCCTGCCCGAAAGCACCCTGTACCGGATGCGTGAGCTGCTGCCCGGCCTGCGCGTCTGCTTCGGCTACGGCCCGACCGAGGCCACGCTCTACTCCACCGCCTACACCGACCCGCAGCCCTTCGAGCGGCCCTGCCCCATCGGACGGCCGCTGCGCGGCACCCGCCTCTACCTGCTCGACGACCGGATGCGCCCGGTACCCGTCGGAGTCCCCGGCGAGGTCTACCTCGGCGGGGCGAGTCTGGCCCGCGGCTACCTGAACCGCCCCGACCTCACCGACGAGCTCTTCGTGCCCGACCCGTTCGTCCCCGGTGAACGCCTCTACCGCACCGGCGACCTGGCGCGCTGGCTGCCGGACGGCAACGCCGAGTACGCCGGCCGCCGCGACGACCAGCTCAAGCTGCGTGGCTTCCGGATCGAACCCGGCGAGGTCGAGGCGGCGCTGCTGGCGCTGCCCGGAGTGCGGGAAGCCGTCGTCCTGGCCGACCGCGACGCGCCGGGCGGCCCCCGCCTGGTCGCCGGCGTGGGGTGCGGCACCGAGGCCACGCGGATGCCGTACGAGTGGCGCGCGGCCCTGGCGGACCGTCTGCCGGACTACATGATCCCCGCCGTGGTCGTCGAGTTCCCGCGACTGCCGCTGAATCGGAGCGGCAAGGTCGACCGGACCGAGGTGCTGCGCGCCACGGCCACGGCCCTCGCGGGGCGGGTCAACGCGGCGGCGCCCCGCGACCACGTGGAGATGGCGCTGTACGGGATCTGGCGCGCGGTGCTGCTGCACCCGGACATCGGCATCGGCGACAACTTCTTCGAGCTGGGCGGCACTTCCATATCGGCGATCAAGATGGCCTCCGCCGTCGAGCGGGAACTCGGCGCCGCCCTGCCGGTCCGGGACGTCCTGCTGCACCCCACGATCGAAGCGCTCGCCGAGCGGGTGCGCGGCCACGGCGGGGCAGCGCGGCCCAGCAGCCTGGTCGAGTTCCGCGCGGGCGGCGGCCGGCGGCGCGTGGTCTGCGTGCATCCCGCCGGCGGCACCGCCTTCTGCTACCTGCCGCTGTCCGCCGAACTGGCCGACGACATCGGCGTGGTGGGACTCCAGGCGCCCGGCATCAACCCCGGCGAGTCCACCCTGCCCGGTGTCGGGGCGATGGCCGAGGAGTACCTGCGGCTCGTCGGCCCCCGCGCCGACGAGGCACTGGTGCTGTGCGGGCTCTCCTACGGCGGTCTCGTCGCCCACGAGATGGGGCGCCGGCTGGCGGCGGCCGGCCACGGGAAGGTGAGCGTGGTCCTCCTCGACACCCACGGCGCCCCCGAGGACGACGGTCAGCGCGCCGCGCTCGCGCCGGTCGGCATGGCGGAGTTCCGGGACAAGCTGGTGCGCTTCAACGGCATGTACCCGGGCATCGACGACGACCAGGTGGCCCGGTACCTGAACGTCTACAACCACCACCGCGAGACGGCCCTCGACTACGCCGTCCCCGCGTCGCCCGCCCGTGTCGTCCTGATGCAGGCGACGGCCGTGGAGGACGCGGACGCCGAGGACGCCGCCGCCCGCCTGCGCGCGTTCTGGCGGCAGCGGGCGCTCGGTGAGTTCGCGGTCGAGCCGGTCGCCTGCGGCCACTGGGACATGCTGGAGAGCGCCGGACTGCCCCGCGTCGCCGCCGTCCTCACCGCCGAACTGCACCGGCTGACCACCGCACCTTCAGGCACGTCGGAGGCACGATGAAACCGCGCGTCGAGACATCCCCCGCCGACGTCGCCGAGGAGCCCGGCACGGCCCGTGAGATTCACCGCCGAGCCCTGCGCACCCCGCACGCCGAGGCGGTCGTCGACGGCGAAGTCATCCTCGACTACGGCACGTTGAACACGGCAGCCGCCCTCGTCGCCCAGGAGCTGGAGCGCCGGGGCGTCGGTGCGGGACAGGCCGTGGCGGTGGCACTGCCGAGGTCGTGGCGGCTGGTCTGCGTGATGCTGGGCATCCTGCGGCTCGGGGCGCGGGTCGTGCCCCTCGACACCCAGAGCCCCGCCGAACGCCGGGACTTCATCCTCCGGGACTCCGCCGCCGTCGCCCTGGTGCACGAAACGCACGAGACGGCCGAGAGCGCCGCCGAACTCCCGCGCGGCGTGCGGACGTTCGCGGTGCACGCCCTGCTGCCCGGCCTTCCGGACACGGCTGCCGCCGTGCAGACCCCGGCCGCGCCCGGCGAGGTGTCCTTCCTCTTCTACACCTCCGGGACGACGGGCCGGCCCAAGGGAGTCGAGGTCCGCGACGCGGGCATCCGGCGCCTCGCACAACCCGGCTACATCCGCGTCGACCCCGGCCAGCGCTACGGCTGCCTGGCCAACCCGGCGTTCGACGCGCTGAGTTTCGACGTCTGGGTGCCCCTGCTGACCGGCGGCTGCTGCGTGGTCCTGAGCGACGCCGACGTGCAGACCCCGGAGCGGCTGGCCGAGGCTCTGCGGCGGGGCCGCGTGCACACCTTCTTCATGACCGCGTCGCTGTTCAACGCGATGGTCACGGCGGTGCCGGACTGCTTCGCCGAGGCCGGCCAGGTGCTGGTGGGCGGTGAGCAGCTCAACCCGCAGGTGATCCGGCGCTGGTACCGGAACAACGCCGGCAGCGGGGCCCGGCTGTTCAACGGGTACGGGCCGACGGAGTCGACCACGTTCGCCCTGTGCCATCCGATCCCCCGGGACTTCGACGGGGACGTGGTGCCGATCGGCCGCCCCTTGCCGCAGACCGGTGCGGTCGTGGTCGTGCCAGGCGAGGAGCGGGTCGCCGGGCCCGGCGAGGTCGGCGAACTCCTGTTGAGCGGCGCCGGGTTGGCCGTCGGGTACCGCAACCTTCCCGAGGAGACCGAGCGGCGTTTCGTGCGGCTGCCGTGGCTCGACGGCGGCGCGGAGCGGTACTACCGCACCGGTGACCTCGCGCGGGCCGGCCGCGAGGGCCTGGTGGAGTACGCCGGACGCATCGACCGCCAGGTCAAGGTCCGTGGCTTCAGGATCGAGCCCGGCGAGGTGGAGCTGCGGGTCCTCACACATCCGGCGGTCGAGCGGGCCCACGTGTGCGCGCGCCGTGCGGGCGAGGAGGGGCCCAACGAACTGCTGGCGTTCGTCGTCCTCCAACAGGACGTGTCCTACGAGGAGTTCGACCGTCACCTGACGGCCCGTCTGCCCGCCTACATGCGCCCTCACCGCATCCATCGCGTGGCCGGGCTGCCGCTGAACGCCAACGGCAAGGTCGACGAGGCCGCCCTGCTGGCACAGGCCGGCCAGCCCTGGCGGCCCGCCGCCCCCGACACGGGCGCACCGGCCACGACGGAGACCGAGCGCCAGGTCGTCGCCCTGGCCGAGGAGATCCTCGGCACCACCGGTCTCGGGCCCGCCGACCGCTGGATCGCCAGCGGCGGCGACTCTCTGAAGGCGCTCCGGTTCTGCTTCGCCGCGCGACAGCGCTGGGGCCGCGAGCTGACCCAGGCGGCCGTCCTGCACGGCGATCTGGCCGCCGTCGCCCGTGCCCTCGCCACGGACCGTCCCGGCGCGGACGGCGCCGTGCCGCCCCCCGTCGTCTCCGGTGCCCGCACGGCACCCGCCACCAGTGAGCAGCAGCGGCTGTGGCTGGTCCAGCGCAGCGCCCCGGGCTCGCGGGCCTACTCCGTGGGCCAGGTCTTCCGGGTGGACGGACTCGTCGACACCGCTGCCCTGCGGCGGGCCCTGCGCGCCCTGGTGACACGCCACGAGGCGCTGCGGACGGGTTTCGGCCTCGGTCCGGGCGGCCTGGAGCAGAGCGTCGGCGAGCCGTACGACCCGTGGCACGATCCGGGCCCCCGGCGGGGCTGGGACGAGAAGAAGGCGCATGCCTTCGCCGACGCCTTCTTCGCAGAGCCCTTCGACCTCGCCGTCCCCCGCATGCTCCGGGCCTGCTGGCTGCCGCGTGCGGGCGGCGGCACGCTCCTGCTGCACCTGCATCACATCGCCGTGGACGGCTGGTCGTTGAGCGTCCTGCTGCGCGACCTGTCGGCCGCCTACGCCGGGAGCGGCCTCCAGGAGGCGCCCGCTCCGACCCCGCTGGACTTCGCCGTCTGGCAGAGCGACCGGTTCGCGAGCGCGGCCTATCAGGCACAGCGCTCTGAACTCCTCTCGTTCTACCGGGTTCTGACGGAGCCTCAGGAGCCGCTGCCCGCCCGGGACACGGATGCGGCACCTTGGGCGCGGCTGCTGCACACGTCGCTCGACGCCGCTCGGCGTGACCGAGTGGACCGGTTGTGCGCCGAGTTCGGGCTGACCCGGTTCCAGCTCCTGCTGGGCGTGTTCTCCTGGTGCCTGTACGGCGTGACCGGCCTGGTCCGCCCGCGTGTCGCCGCCCCGGTCGCGGGCCGTGCGGTGAGCGAGTTCGAGAACAGCGTCGGCATGATGGCGAACACCGTGCTGCTGCCGCTGACCGTGGCGCCCGGTGAGGATCTGCGCTCGCACCTCGCCCGCACCAGCGCCGCCACAGGGCGGGTGCTGGGGTGCCAGGACGTGGCGCTCACGGACGTCCTGACCGGCTGGGAGGCCGTCGGTGACGGCACGCCGTTCGACTTCCTGTTCGTCCTGGAGAACACCGACTTCGGGGCGCTGCGGCTGCCCGGCTGCGCCGCACGCCCGCTGTGGTGGGCGGCGACGGAGGCCAAGTGCCCGATGACGGTCTCCGTGGTCGAGCACGCGGACGGCCTGGACGTGCTGTGGGAGTACGCCGAGGACCGGTTCAGCGGTGAGGACGTCGAAGCGATGGCGGAGCTGCTGCGGCGGGGCGTGGACGCGCTCGCGGCCGGTGGCAGCCGCACCGCGCGTGAGCTCGTCGCGCCCTACCGGCAGTCCCTTCCGGAGCACGGGCGCGGCCCCGCCCCGCAGCCCGGCTTCACCACGGTCGCCGAGGGCTTCGCCCGGCAGGTCGCCCGCACCCCTGACGCCCCCGCCGTCGTCACGGCCGACGGCGCCGCCCTGAGCTACGCGGCCCTCGACGCCCGTGCCGCAGCCCTCGCCGCCGAACTGGCCGACCGCTACCCGATCCCGGCCGACGACACCCCCTGCCGGGCGGCCCTGTATCTGGACCCCTCGGTCGACCACGTGGTGGCGCTGCTGGCGCTGGCACGGCTGAACGTCACCGCCGTCCCCCTCGACCCCTCCTACCCGGCCGCCGTGCTGCGCCGGGTCCTGGAACAGACCGACCCGCTGTGCGTCCTGACCACGCGGGAGAGTTCTCCGGCGCTGGGGGCGCTGCTCCCGGACGGTGTGGTGCGCCACCTCGTCGACGTGCGCCCGGCCGACCCGCGCCCGGCCGGCACTCCGGCGCACGCGGGCGCCCGCCCCCTCTACACACTGTTCACCTCGGGCTCCACCGGTGTCCCCAAGGGCGTGCAGATCAACGACCGGACCCTGTGCGACCTGATCAGGTGGCAGTCCGGTCCCGGTGGTCTGACCGCCCCGGCCGCGACCCAGCAGTTCTCGAAGCTGGCGTTCGACGTCTCCTTCCAGGAGATCTTCGGAACCCTGTGCACCGGGGGCAGCCTCCAGCTCGTGCGTCCCGAGTGGCGTCAGGACGCTCCCGCTCTCCTGGACCGGCTGGAGGCTGCGGGCGCCGAGCGGATCTTCATGCCCTACGTGGCCCTGAACCTGCTCGCCGAGTACGCGGTCCGGCTGAACAGGTACCCCTCCCGGCTGCGTGAAGTGGTCACCGCGGGCGAGCAGTTGGTGTGCACCGACAGCATCCGTCGCTGGTTCGCCGGGTTGCCCGGGGCGCGGCTGTTCAACCATTACGGGCCGACCGAGACCCATGTGGTCAGCGCCCTGTGCCTGGAGGGTGATCCCGGGCTGTGGCCCGAGCGGCCCGCCATCGGACGCCCGGTGGCCGGCGCCGATCTACGGGTGGTGGATGCCCAGGGCGACCCGGTGCCGGCCGGGTGCACCGGCGAGCTGCTGATCGGCGGGACCATGACCACCCGCTGCTACCTCGGTGACCCCGCGCAGACCGGCTCCCGGTTCGTCGAACTCCCCGGCGCCGGGCTGTTCTACCGCAGCGGTGACCGGGCGTTCTTCGACCGTGCGGGCCTGCTGCACTACGCGGGCCGCGACGACCAGCAGATCAAACTGAGCGGGCACCGCCTCGAACTCGGTTCCGTCGAGGCTGCGTTGCTGCGCCATCCGGCGGTGGTCAACGCGGCCGTCACCGCCGACGGCGACCGGCTGACGGCGGGCCTGGAGATCCGTGGCGAGGCACCATCCACCGACGACCTGAACGCGCACCTGTCCGCCCTGCTGCCCTCCTACGTACGGGTGGACCGCTTCCGCAAGCTGGAGAGGCTCCCCCGTACCCCCAGCGGCAAGCTGGACCGGCAGGCGGTCATGCGGGCACCCGGGGAGGAGATACGCCGTTCGGCGATCGGCCGCCCAGGCCTGACGGCCGAGGAGGAACGCCTCAGCGCCGCCTTCGAGGAGGTCACCGGTTCGGCGATCGCACCGGACCAGACCTTCTTCGAGGCGGGTGCCTCCAGCCTCGCCCTGATGCGCTTCCACCTGCGCTGCACCACGGCACTCGGGCTGCGTTTCAGCGTCGCGGACCTGTTCGAGCACGTCACCGTCCGCTCCCTGGCCCGCCACCTCACCGGCACGCAGCCTTCAACCCCGCCCGCCGCACACGACGACGACAGGCCCGACCCCGGCGAGCCGATCGCGGTCGTCGGCATGGCGGTACGGCTGCCCGGCGCCCCTGACCTGGCCGCCTTCTGGGAGCTGGTCGTCTCCGGCGGCACCGGAATCCGACGCGTCGACGCGCCGGAGGGAGTCGTCGGCGTCCACAGCACCCTCGACGGCATGCTCGACTTCGACCCGGGCCACTTCGGCATCAGCCCCCAAGAGGCGCGTCTGATGGACCCCCAGCAGCGCCACCTGCTGATGGCCGCCGTGCAGGCCCTGGCGCACGCCGGCGTCGCGGACACCACGGCCACCCGGGTGGGCCTGGTGGCCGGCGCGGGGGAGAACACCTACTTCCAGTCCCTGCTGCGCGAGGCCGATCCCGCCCGGCTGCCGGACGGCTTCCAGCTCGCCCTGCACCACGAGAAGGACTTCCTGGCCACCAAGGCGGCCTACCACCTCGGTCTGACCGGTCCCGTCCTCAGCGCCCAGACGGCCTGCTCCAGCTCCCTGGTCGCCGTGCACCTCGCCGCCGGGCTGCTCCGGCAGGGCGAGGCCGACGTGATGCTCGCGGCGGGCGTCCTCGTCGACCCCACGCTGACCGGCGGCTACCGCTACCGGCCGCAGCACATCTTCTCCGCCGACGGCGACTGCCGGCCCTTCAGCGACGACGCCACCGGCACGGTGGGCGCGAGCGGCGTCGGTGTCGTCGTCCTCAAGACGCTGCGGCGGGCCCGGCGCGACGGCGACACCGTCCACGCGCTCGTCACGGGCTCCGCGATCAACAACGACGGCGCGGCGAAGATGAGTTACACCGCGCCGTCCCTGGCCGGACAGCGGGAGGTGATCCGCAGCGCCCTGTCCCGCGCCGGACGCACCGGCGCCGACCTCGGCTACGTGGAGGCCCACGGCACGGGCACCCGGCTGGGCGACCCCATCGAGGTGGCGGCGCTGCGGCAGGCGTTCGACGTGAGCGAGTCGGGCCGCTGCGCCCTCAGCTCCGTCAAGAGCCAGCTCGGCCACCTGGGCGCCGCCGCCGGCGTGGTCGGCCTCGTGCGCGCGGTCCTCGCCGTGCGCCACGGGACGATCCCGCCCAGCCTCAACTTCCGTGCCTTCAACCCCGAGATCGGCCCCGACCCCACGCCCTTCCACGTCCCGGCGAAAGCCACGCCCTGGCCCCGGGGACGCGCACGGGTGGCCGCGGTCAGCAGCTTCGGGATCGGCGGCACCAACGCCCACGTCATCGTGGAGCAGGACACCGCGCCCGCGCCGGGGACGGCCCCCGAGGTGCCCGGGTGCCTGGTCCTGTCGGCGTCCAGTGCGGACGCCCTCGCCGCCGACGCCGCCCGGATCGCCGACTACCTCGGGCGGTACCCGGAGCGCCACGCGTCGGTGCTGCGTCATCTCCAGGCCGGGCGTCCCGCCCGCCGCCTGCGGGTCGCGGCCCCGGTGGCGGACGCCGCCGAGGCCGTGCGCGTGCTGCGCGCGGTGGCAGCGGGAGAGGTTCCGCCCGGTGTCGCCGACCCGGACGCCGCCGTGGTCCGCGCCGCCGGCCGCACGGCCCGCGAACTCGCCGAGGAGTGGACCGCCGGACACCCCGTCGCGTGGGCGGCGGGCGTCGCCCCGGCGCCCTGGGACTTCCCGCCCCCGTCCTTCTCCCTCGCGGAGTACGACTTCGAGCGGCGGCCCCAAGAACCGGCCACCCCCCGGCGGCTGCCGCCGGAGCACTGGCTGCACCAGCCGCACTGGGTCCGCCTGCGCCGCGCCGCCGTCGCGGACCCCGCAGGGCAGGCCGGCCGCGCGTCCGCCGTGGTCGTCGTGGCCCCCGAGAACACCCCGCAGGCAGCGTTCGCGCCCTTCGAGGCGGTCGCGCCACGGGTGATACGGGTGCACCCGGCCGCCGTGTTCGCCCGCAGGGGCCCGGACGCCTACGACGTGGACCCCACCGACCCGGCGTCCCTTCGCCGGCTCCTCGACGCACTGCCCGAAGAGGCCCTCGGGGACACGGAGTGGGTGCACGCCCTGCCCCTCGGCGTGACCGGGCCGGTCGGCCCCGACACCCTGGCCCACGCCCGTCACGCCTGCCTGGACAGCACGGCGGCCCTGGCCCAGGCGCTGACCGGGCGGGCCGGCTCCCCCCGCGTGTGGTGGCTCTCCTACGGCGCCCAGCCCGTGACCGGAGCGGCGGAACGGCCCGAACTGGCACTCCTCGCCGGGCCGGTCGAGGTCGCCCCGCAGGAGTCCGCCCTGCACGGCCACTGGCTCGACCTCCCCGACGGCGACCTCACCCGCTGGGCCGGGCAGGTGGCCCCGGTCGTCGCCGCGACGTACGACGGCGGGCCTCCCCCGCCGCGCCAGCTCGCGCTGCGGCAGGGCTACTGGTGGCGGCCGGGCACCACACCCGTACCGGCGCCGGAGGACACACGGTCCCCCCTCCTACCGGCCGGAGAAGACACCGTCCATCTGGTGCTCGGCGGCACGGGCGGCATCGGCCGCGCGGTCGCCGCCTGGCTGCTCGAACACACCGGCGGCCGGGTCCTGCTGCTGTCGAGGAACCCGCGGCTGCCCGGGGAGCTGAGCGGCTGGGCCCACCGCGTCGGCCTCGTCCCGGCGGATCTCGCGACCATGCCCGTGCACGAGGTCGCGGCGGCCGTCGGCGCCCACACGGCACGGCTGGACGGCATCGTCCACGCGGCCGGCCTCGCACACGGCGGGCTGCTCGTCCGGCGTGACGCCGCCGCCGCGCGCGACGCCTCGGCGGCCCGCGAGCGGGGCGCACTCGTCGTCGAGCACCTGATCGGGGCCTTCCGCCCGGAGATCGCGGTCTACTGCTCCTCGATGTCCGCCCTGCTCGGCGGTGTCGGCCAGAGCGACTACGCGGCCGGCGCGAGCCTCCTGGACGGCTTCGCCCACCACCGGGCCGACGAGACGGAGACGACCGTCCGGATCGGCGTCGGCTGGGACGTCTGGAGCGAGACCGGCATGGCGACCCGGGCCCTGGGCGGCGACCGCCGCCATCAGGCCCACCTCGCGGTCGGCATGAGCGTCGAGGAGGGCAAGGCGGTCTTCGCGCGGGCGCTGGCCCTGCGACTGCCCCACCTCCTCGTGTCCACCACCGGCATCGACGCCTCCCGGGTCTTCTACGGCCCCGACGGCAGCCCGGACCGGTCCGAGGTTCCCGCGCCGGCGCGGGACACCTTGGCCGCCGGCGGCGCCGAGGAGCGGGCGGACGCGCTGGCCCGGGTGACCCGGGAACTGCTCGGCGTGGCCGAACTGGACCCCGAAAGCTCCCTCTACGACCTGGGCGCCGACTCACTGACCCTGATCAGCCTCCTCGCGCAGATCGAGGACGACCACGGGGTCGAGATCGACCTCGCCTCCCTGAGCCACCGCGTCAGCCTCACCGAGGTCCTCAAACACCTCGAAGCGGCCCTCACCTGCGCCGAGCCCGCCACCGAGGCGGCCTCCCCCGTCGTCCTCGACGTCTGGCAGGAGGGCACCGGCCCCGCCGTCCTGTGCCTGGTGCACCCCGTGGGCGGGGACATCCAGGCATACCGCCCCCTGGTGGCGGCGCTCGGCCCCGCGCCGACGGTGTGCCTCATCGCGGACCCGGCTCTGCGCGACAGCGGGGCGCCCGCCTGGTCGCTGACCGAACGGGCCCGGCATTACGACGCGTCGCTGCGGGAGCGCTTCGGCGGCCCGGACCACCGGCTCCACCTGGCCGGCTGGTCCTACGGCGCCCGGGTGGCGATGGAGATGGCGGGCCTCGCCGAGTCGGCCGGCCGGCCGCCGGCGACGCTGCACCTGCTGGACCCGCCGCCGCCCCGGGCGGGGGAGCTGGTCGCCGCCTACGACGAGGCGCACCTGGAGAAGGTGTTCGCCGCCGAACTCGGCGCCTCCTCCTCGTCACCGACCGGGCCCGCACAGGTGTACGCCGAGCGGCTGGCCCGCTGCTGCCGCGCGAACCTGCGCAGTCTCGGGGAACACCGCGTACGGCCCCTGGTCGCCGTCCCCACCCATCTGTGGCTGGCGGAACACCCCACGCCGGGCATGCCCGTCCCCGCCGCCCCGCAGGAGCCGGACCGGCAGTGGAGCGGCTGCCTGCCCCCGTCCGCCGTCCTCGGCCGCCTGCCCACGGATCACTACGGCGTCGTCGCGGCACCCCACGTGAACACGGTGGCCGAGGCCATCAGGGCGAACCTGTAGCACCCCATCCCCTTCTGGAGGCTGACATGGAACCGTACGAGCGCGAAGCGCTGGAAGCGGTGACCACACGTCCCGTGCACCCCTACCGCACACTCACCGTCGAACGAATCACCCCCGTGCTGGGCGCGGAGGTCTCCGGCGTCGACCTGTCGCGGGAGATACCGGAGCAGCAGCTGGAGGA
The DNA here is from genome assembly GCF_055409605.1 of Streptomyces saintjeani. NCBI lineage: Bacteria > Bacillati > Actinomycetota > Actinomycetes > Kitasatosporales > Streptomycetaceae > Streptomyces > Streptomyces saintjeani. Next base: position 1,201,161 of record NZ_CP189624.1, read on the forward strand.
GATCCGGACCGCCTTCCTCGACCACCACGTCCTCGTCTTCCGCGACCAGACGATCACCGACGAGCAGCACATGCGCTTCGCCGCCGCGTTCGGCGAACTGCGCCCCGTCAACCCGCCGCCGCCCGAGGGCGACCCCCACATCCTGGAGATCCGCACGACGTCGGCCGCCGCGAACGTGGCGGGCAACGGCTGGCACGCGGACGGCACCGCCGACGCCGAACCCTCCCTGGGCTCGATGCTCCACATCACCGAGATCCCCGAGCCGGGCTGCGGCGGCGACACCCTGTTCGCCAACATGCACCTCGCCTACGGCATGCTCTCACCGGCCCTGCGCGCCCTGCTCGACCCGCTCACCGCGATCCACGACGGCGCACAGGCCCTGGCCGGATACCCGCTGCCCGCCGACTACGTCGTCCCCAGGAGCGAACACCCGCTCGTCGCCCGGCACCCCGAGACCGACCGACCGCTGCTGTACGTCAACAAGGCGTACACCAGCCGCATCCCGCAGCTCTCCGCCGACGAGAGCCGCGCCCTGCTCGACATGCTCTTCGACATGATCGCCCGCAGGCCGGTTCTGCACTGCCGCGTCCGCTGGACCCCGGGCACGCTCGTCTTCTGGGACAACCGGTGCGTCCAGCACCACGCGACGTACGACTACTACCCCTACGCCCGCTACGGCCGGCGCGTCGCCATCGACGGCGGTCCCGTCAAGGGCTGACACCGGCCGATCCCACCCGGCCCGCCGCACATCTGTTGCGCTGCGGGCCGGGAACTCCCGGGTCAGGGGACGCGCGGCTCAGGCCCAGGCCGTCACCGGGACGAACGAGCTGTCCTGGCGGAAGACGTCCGTGCCGTCCGCCGGGTCCACGCGGAGTTGGTAGTCCCAGTGGCGCAGGTAGGAGCCGGGGTAGTTGTACGACTCGAAGCGGACGGCGCTTGAGGTGGTGCCGGTGCGGGCGACGAACGTCGCGTCGCGGGCGAACGTCGACGTCCCGTCGTTCGCGTCGAACCGGCCCCGGAAGTCCCAGTGCCGCAGGTACTTGCCGGACGCGTCGCGGAACGAGTAGCCGTTGGAGTCGGCGAGCCCGGCGACGACCGTGAAGGTCGCGGCCTGTTTGTCGGCGGCGGCGCTGGAGCCGGTGATCACCGGGAGGTTGAGCAGGGCGGACTGCTGCTCCCAGTACCGGGTCGGGTAGTTGACGGACTGGAAGGACCGCGTCGCGTTCCTCGTGATCGCCGGGCCGCCGGAGACGGTCTCCTTGATGACCGTGAAGTGGCGTGCCGTACCGGAGATCCCGGGCAGGGCCTTCGGCGCGGACCAGGTCGCGAAGGTGTCGTAGCTGTCGCTGTAGTAGTACTTTCCGTCGCCGTAGCCGTCGAAGTAGATCCGCCAGGCGCCGTTGTCGAGCTGGATCACCGAGGGGCCCTCGCGGTAGCTGCCCCAGCCGGCCCAGTCGCCGGTCTTCGAGATCGTGTAGGGGCCGTTGAGGGAGGACGCGGTGGCGTACTCGATGTACTTGGTCGTCTCGTTCTTCGTGAACGCGTGATAGGTCGAGCCGGTCCGCACGATGTACGTGTCGATGTGGTTGGCGCCGATGCCGGACAGGGCGACCGGTGAACTCCACGCGGTCAGCGCCGAGTTCGTGGCCCTGAGGCGGTACGGCGTGAAGATCCACTCGTCGCTGGTGAGCGAGCAGGAGACGATGACGTTGACGCTGCCGTCGCTGTCGACGAACCACTCCGGCGCCCAGGCCCTCGACAGGTTCGCGATCGGCACCGTGTAGTCGTACAGGAACGTCCAGTTGACCCGGTCGGAGCTGCGCGCGAACCCGATCGTGGTGCTGACGTCCTGCCAGGTGTGCGTGGTGTACGTCAGGTAGTAGTTGCCGTCCGTGTGCTTGAGGACACTCGCGTCCCGGATGCGGTTGCTCGGCGGCGTGTACGCGGAGGACTTCGCGAGCCGGAAATCGGTGCCGTCGTCGGACGTGTAGACGTTCACCGTCCCGTCGTCGCTGTTGAGGAACGGGACGATGGTGTACCGGGTCGCGGCACCACTGGCGGGCGCGGCGGCCAGCGCGCTCCCCAGCAGTCCGGGGGCCTCGCCGAGGACGAGGGCGGCGGCAGGAACGATCGCGAGCGCGCGCAGCAGGCTGCGGCGGGACGGCGTGGGGGGACGGTGCTGTGTGGTCATGGCGGCTCTCCCTGACACTCTGGGGGTTCGACCAGCCGAACGAGGTTCGGGAAGTCGATCAGAAGGTAGGGGCGTGAATGAGACACGTCAATGGGTTGGGCACTGGCCTAACCTGTGAAGATGAACGACGTGTCGATGGTCGGGCTCATGGGGCGGGTCACGGGGGCGGTCGGGCCCGGGCTCGTCGGGGAGGTCATCGTCCGGGTGCGGGGCGGGGCGGAGCACTTCCTCGCGTATCCGGCGAACAACGGGGAGCGGTTCGCGACGGGGACGGTGGTGATGGTGGTGGAGCACCTGCCGCCGAGGACCGTGTACGTGACGGCCGCGTACGACAGTTGAGCGCGCGAAGTCCCAGGTGAGAGCCGTATGCGTCAAGGTTGTGACAAAGATCGGGCGGTCTCTTCTCCTGGGGCGCGCACGAGCGCACACTCCCTTTCGTTCGGTGCCGAAAGGGCACCATCACAAGGGGGCGTATGCCGATGGTCATCGGCGTCGTTGCGGGTGTGGCGGTTGTCGCCGTGCTCGCCGTGATCGGTTTGTTCAAGATGATGTGGCGGGTGGCGGAGCCCAACGAGGCGCTGGTCATCTCGGGTTCGAACCATCGGACCGAGGGTCTCGAAGCGGGGATGGGGTTCCGGATCGTCACGGGGCGCGGCACGCTGGTGATGCCGGGCGTGCAGGCGGTGCGCAAGCTGTCGCTCGACCTCAACGAGACCGAGTTGCAGGTGGATTGCGTCACGCACCAGGGGATTCCGCTGAAGGTGCGGGGAGTCGTCATCTTCAAGGTGGGTGACGACTTCGTGTCGATCGCCAACGCGGCCCGCCGGTTCCTGGACCAGCAGCGGCTGATGTCGGAGCGCGTGCACAACGTGTTCGCCGGTCATCTGCGGTCCATCGTGGGCGGGTTGACGGTCGAGGACATGATCCGCGACCGGGAGAAGCTGACCGGGCAGACCCGGGCGGCGTGCGGGACCGAGATGGAGAAGCTGGGGCTGATCGTCGACTCGTTGCAGATCCACGAGATCGAGGACCCGACCGGGTACATCCAGAACCTGGCGATGCCGCACGCGGCGGCCGTCCAGCGGGACGCGCGCATCGCGCAGGCCGAGGCCAACCGGCTCGCCACCGAGGCGGAGCAGCAGGCGGCGGCGCGTATGTCGGAGGCGACGCGCGACAGCGAGATCCTCCAGGCCGGTTACCAGGCCGAGCGCGACCACGCGGCGGCGAAGGCCCGGCAGGCGGGGCCGCTTGCCGAGGCGGGGGCGCGGCAGGAGGTCGTCGTGCAGGAGACCCGGGTCGCCGAACTCGAAGCGCACCGGCGTGAGCAGCAGCTCCAGGCGGACGTCCGCAAGCCCGCCGACGCGCAGGCGTACGAGAAGCGCACGCTCGCGGAGGCCGAGCGCGACGCGCGGATCTCGGCGGCGCAGGCCAAGGCGAAGGAGACCGAACTCGCCGCCGCGGCCGAGGCGTCCAGGGTCAAGCAGGCGGCCGGCGCGGAGGCCGAGGCGACGAAGACGCGGGGTACGGCGTCGGCCGCGGCGACCCGGGCGACCGGTGAGGCCGAGGCCGCCGCCGCTCAGGCCAAGGGGCTCGCCGCCGCCGAGTCGACCCGGGCGAAGGGGCTCGCCGAGGCCGAGGCGATCAAGGCGCGGGCCGCCGCCCTCGCCGAGAACCAGGAAGCCGTCGTCGCGCAGCAACTCGCCGAGAAGTGGCCGGAGATCGTCCAGGCGGGGGCGTCCGCGTTCGGCAACGTCGACAACATGGTGTTGCTCAACGGGGCCGAGGGGATGGGCGAGTTGTTCGCGAAGGCGCTGACCATGGGCGGGACGGGTCTTGGCCTGGCACGCCAGTTGCTGGCGTCGATGAGCCCTGACGGGCAGGCGGCGGGGGCGAACGGAAGCGGGGGCGCGCAGCAGACGGCGGTCGCTACGGCCGTGCCGCCGGTGGTGTCTCCCGCGGCTCAGAAGGTCGCGGTCGACAAGGAGTAGGAGCGGTACGAGGATGAGGCGAGCCCCCCACAGGGCTCGCCTCACTCCCGGTGCACAGCCCCGGCGGCCCGCAGGGAATGGCGGCCGTGACCATCGCGTACTGGATCCTCGCCGCCCCGCGCCCCATGGCTGGCCCTGTGCGCGGCGATCGGCTTCACCGCCCTCCAACTGGCCGCGTCCGCCGCCCACTTGCGCCTCGGCGACCGGAGTGTCCCGCTGTACCTCGCCCTCTTCCTCCTCGCCGCCGCCACCATCCGGCCCGCGACGGACCTTTAGGGTGCATGTCGTGAGTACGTTCACCGATGACGACGTCCCGGGCCGCTTCGGCGCCACCGCGACCACCGAGGCCGACCCCCGTGAGGTCGGCCGTGTCCGCACCGAGTACGCGCCCGAGCACGACGGCGATCCCGATCCCGGCGAGATCGTCTGGACCTGGGTCCCCTTCGAGGAGAACGACGGCCGGGGCAAGGACCGCCCCGTCCTGGTCGTGGCCCGCGAACCCCGGGGCACCCTCCTCGCGGTCCAGCTCTCCAGCAAACGCCACGACGCCGACCGCGAATGGGTCCCCATCGGCAACGGCCCGTGGGACAAGTCGGGCCGCGACTCGTGGGTGGACGTGGACAGGGTGCTGCGCCTGCACGAGGACGGCATGCGCCGCGAGGCGTGCGCGCTGGACCGGGGCCGCTTCAATCTCGTACGGCAGCGGCTGCACGAGCGGTACGGCTGGACGTAGACCATGAGTAAGGGCCGTGAAAGCGGCCCTTACGCGATTATGCGAACGCCTCGGAGAAAGCCCCCCGGACCACAGCACCCGGCGTCCGGTCCAGCACCCCGAAAACCACCTTCTCGAACACCCCGGTAAACCTGCCGTCCAGCAGTTCCCGAAACACCCCGGCCACCTGGACCGGATCGTTCTGGAACACCCCGCACCCCCAGGCACCGAGCACCACGCGCCGGTACCCGGACGCGACGGCGGTCTCCAACACCCGCTCGGCACGCACCGCCAGAGCGCCCGGCACCTCGTCGACGCGCTCCGGCAAGGTCCGCCGGATCACCCCGGCGTTGGGCGCGGCGGCGGTCAGGAAACCGGCGTGATAAGGGTCGTCCAGGAGGCGCCCCCGGTCGTCCCGGAAAACGGGGACAGCCGGAGAGTGAATGATCCGGTCGGTGTATAAGGGATCTCGATGGGCCCGGTGATAGGCGTAGAAATCGGGCGCTTCCAGCAGGCACGCGTACAGCGCGGAAGCCCGGCACAAAGCCTCTTCCTGAGCCTGGGCCCCGTTCAGGAAACCCCCGCCGGGATTCCGCGCGGAGGCGAAATTGAGGACGGCGACAGGCTGGTCCGCGAGGCGGCGGGCCGCTTCGAGGCTGCTCTCGCCGGTGACCTCGATGACGGTGCCGGTCACGGGGACCGGCGTACAGGGAACGGCCTTCGGCCCCAGCATCCGCGTACCCGCGCGCGCCGCTTCGACGGCCGCGCCGAAGGACACCCCCCGGTAGCCCCCCGCCGAGACGATCTGGACCGTCTCCTTGGCGATCCCCCTGAGCCGCGCGCTCATGGCGTCACCCCCGTGAACGCCATGAACGCGACGCCCTCCCCTGTCGTGCTCATGCAGCCATCGTCCGCGACCCGGGACGGACCCCGCAACGGAATTTCCCGCCCCGGATACGCCCGGGGGACGCCGGTACGACGGCAGCGTGACGTGCGGAGGAACCCCGCGACGAACGCCGTTACACCCCGTTTCGCCCCCTTGTGGGATCCGCGCCGAGGGTTTTGGGTGGGACGAGTGATCCCGGCCGGACACCCGTCCGGGCCGGACCGATGGCATGGTGGAACCCCAGGAGGATCCCGAATGTCCGATTCTGTGAGTGACGGCGGCGACTGTACGGACGTCCGTACAGCCGTGACGGAGGCCGAGGTGGAAGCCCTGGTCAGGGGCATCTGCTTCAAGACCGGCCCGCCCCGGACGGTCGGCGTGGAGGTCGAGTGGCTCGTCCACGAGCTGACCGAACCCCGCCGCCCGGTGACCCGTACCCGACTGGAAACGGCCTACGAGGCCCTCAGGAACATCCCGCTGGACTCCGCGCTCACCGTGGAACCCGGCGGACAGCTGGAGCTCAGCTCCCGCCCGGCCGCCTCCCTGACGGAGTGCGTGAACACGGTCTCGGCGGACCTCACCGCCGTACGCGCCACGCTGGCCCCGCTGGGCCTGGCGCTCGCCGGCATCGGCACCGACCCCTGGCACGGCCCCCGCCGCTACCTGCGCGAGCCCAGGTACGACGCGATGGAGGCGTACCTCGACCGGACCGGCCCGGCGGGCAGGGCGATGATGTGCACCTCGGCGTCGGTGCAGGTGTGCCTGGACGCCGGGTTCGAGGAGCCGGGGCCGCTGGGGCTCGGCCGGCGCTGGTGGCTGGCGCACCACCTGGGCGCCGTCCTGGTCGCGGCGTTCGCGAACTCCCCGCTGCTCGGCGCGGAACCCACCGGCTGGCGCTCGACGCGGCAACTGCTGTGGCTGGAGATCGGCACGGGCCGCGCGGGCGGCCCCGACCTCGCGCACGCCCCGCGCGACGCGTGGTCGCGGCTGGTCCTGGACGCGCCGGTGATGTGCGTACGGCGCGACAGCGGGCCGTGGGACGTGCCGGAGGACCTCACCTTCCGGGAGTGGATCCGCACCGGCACCCCGACCCGCGCGGACCTCGACTACCACATCTCGACCCTGTTCCCGCCGGTGCGTCCGCGCGGTCACCTGGAGCTGCGGATGATCGACGCGCAGCCCGGCGAGGACGGCTGGATCGTCCCGCTGGCGGTGACGACGGCCCTGTTCGACGACCCGGAGGCCACCGAGCGCGCCTACCGCGCGGTGAAACCGCTGGTGGAACGCACGCGGTCGCTACCGGCCCCGCACAACCCGCTGTGGATCACGGCGGCCCGCGAGGGCCTCGGCGATCCGGAGCTGCACGAGATCGCGCGGGCGTGCTTCGCGGCGGCCCTGGAGGCCCTGCCCCGCCTGGGCGCGTCCCCGGCGGTGACCGACGCGGTGACCGAGTACCACGACCGTTACGTCGTCCCGGGCCGCTGTCCGGCGGACGACCTGCTCGACAGCCTGTACGGCGAGGAGATCCACTGATGACCACCGACCCCGAGTCCATACGGCAGCGGGCGCTGGACACCCTGACCACGGCCCGCGCCCGTACCGACCTCCTCACCTCCTGCGTCGAGGACCCCGACCTCACCGCCCAGCACTCCCCCCTGATGTCGCCGCTCGTGTGGGACCTCGCGCACATCGGCAACCAGGAGGAGCTGTGGCTCCTGCGCGCGGTCGGCGGCGGCGACCCGATGCGGCCGGAGATCGACAGTCTCTACGACGCGTTCGAACACCCCCGCTCGGAGCGCCCGACGCTGCCGCTGCTGCCGCCCGCCGAGGCGCGCGCGTACGCGGCCGAGGTCCGGGGCAGAGTCCTGGACCTGCTGGAGAAGGCCGACTTCCACGGCACCCGGCTCACCGAGGCCGGGTTCGCCTTCGGGATGATCGCGCAGCACGAACAGCAGCACGACGAGACGATGCTGATCACCCATCAGCTCCGCAAGGGCCCGCAGGTCCTCACCGCCCCGGACCCCGGCCCGGTGGGCCCGTTCACCGGACCGGCCGAAGTCCTCGTCCCCGGCGGGGAGTTCACGATGGGCACGGACTCCGAGCCGTGGGCGCTGGACAACGAACGCCCCGCGCACCGCCGTGAGGTGGCCGCCTTCCACCTCGACACGACGCCGGTCACGAACGGCGCGTATCTGCGCTTCATCGAGGACGGCGGCTACGACGAGCCCCGCTGGTGGCACCCGGCCGGCTGGGCGCACATCCGCCGACACGCCATCCGCGCACCCCAGTTCTGGCACAGCGACGGCGGCCAGTGGCTGCGCCGCCGGTTCGGGGTCACGGAGGCGGTCCCTCCGGACGAGCCCGTCGTGCACGTCTGCTGGTACGAGGCCGACGCGTACGCCCGCTGGGCCGGACGCCGGCTGCCGACGGAGGCGGAGTGGGAGAAGGCCGCCCGCCACGACCCGGCGACGGGCACGTCCCGCCGCTACCCGTGGGGCGACGCGACGCCCTCGCCCGAGCACGCCAACCTCGGCCAGCGCCACCTGCGTCCGGCTCCCGCCGGGAGCTACCCGGCCGGTGAATCCCCGCACGGTGTACGGCAGTTGATCGGCGACGTGTGGGAGTGGACGGCGAGCGACTTCCTGCCCTATCCGGGGTTCCGGGCGTTCCCGTACAAGGAGTACTCCGAGGTGTTCTACGGGCCCGAGCACAAAATCCTGCGCGGCGGTTCGTTCGCCGTGGACGAGGTCGCCTGCCGGGGCACGTTCCGCAACTGGGACTATCCCATCCGCCGCCAGATCTTCTCCGGGTTCCGTACGGCCCGCTCGGAGGACGTCTGATGTGCCGTCACCTCGCCTACGTGGGCGACCCGTTGCCGCTGGGACGGCTCCTGTCCGACCCCGCGCACAGCCTGGTACGCCAGTCCTGGGAGCCGCTGCACCAGCGCTCGGGGACGGTCAACGCCGATGGTTTCGGGGTGGGTTGGTACGCGCCCGACGACCCCGCCCCGGCCCGCTACCGCCGCACGGGCCCGATCTGGGCCGACCTCACGTTCACCGACCTGGCCCGAGTGGTCCGCACCCACGCCCTCCTGGCCGCCGTACGCGACGCGACCCTCCCGGGCGCGGACGGAGAAGCGGCGGCGGCCCCGTTCGCCTCGGGCAGGTGGCTGTTCAGCCACAACGGGGCGGTGAAGGGCTGGCCGAACTCGATGACACCCCTGACCGGAACGCTCCCGGCGGCGGACCTGCTGTCACTGGAGGCGCGCACGGACTCGGCGTTCGTGTGGGCACTGGTGCTGGCGCGGCTCGCAAGGGCATCGGGCGCGGGGCTAGGGGAAAGGGCTGATTCGCCGGATGCGGCGGGCGGCTCAGCAGGCGTGAGCACGCCGGGCAAGGCACCGGCCGGTACGCGCGCGGCAGGCCCACCGAGCGCCACACCTCCCGGCGCCGTGCCCGCAGGGCCGTTGGACGACACCATCGCCGCAGGCCCGCTCGGTGACGCGCTGGCCCGCACCGTCGTCGAGGTCGCCGAAGCCGCCGCCGGCTCCCGGCTCAATCTCCTTGCCACGGACGGTACTTCGATCGCCGCGACCGCCTGGGGCGACAGTCTCTGGTACCTCCTCGACCCCGGGCGCGGCGTGGTCGTCGCCTCCGAGCCGTACGACGGCGACTCCGCCTGGCGGGAGGTTCCCGACGCCACTCTCCTCACCGCTACCCGCACGGAGGTCCTGCTGACCCCGCTCAAGGATCTCGACGCACCGAAGGAGCCCCGTCCGTGAGCCCGTTCCGTCTCACCCGCACCCTGCCCGAGGGCGCCACCGACGCGGCCCTGCGCGCCGACGTCCTGCGCGGGCTCACCGCGAACCCCAAGTGGCTCCCGCCGAAGTGGTTCTACGACGCGCGCGGCAGCGAACTCTTCGACCGGATCACCGAGTTGCCCGAGTACTACCCGACCCGCGCCGAACGCGAGATCCTCCTGACCCGCGCCCCCGAGATCGCCGGGGCCTCCAACGCCCGTACGCTGGTGGAGCTGGGCTCGGGCTCCTCCGACAAGACGCGTCATCTCCTCGCGGAACTACGGGACCTGGACACGTACGTCCCCGTGGACGTGAGCGAGAGCGCCCTCACCCAGGCCGGGGAGGCGCTCCTCGTGGAGCATCCCGGCCTGACCATCCACGCCCTGATCGCGGACTTCACGAACGGCCTGCGTCTCCCCGAGACCCCGGGCCCGAGGCTGCTCGCCTTCCTCGGCGGCACGATCGGCAACCTCGTACCCGCCGAACGCACCGCGTTCCTCGCCGCCATCCGTACGCTCCTCTCCCCCGGCGACACGTTTCTCCTGGGGACGGACCTGGTCAAGGACGAGGCGACGCTGGTCCGGGCGTACGACGACTCCGCCGGGGTGACCGCCGCGTTCAACAAGAACGTCCTCAGCGTCGTCGACCGCGAACTCGGCGCCGACTTCCACCCGGACGCCTTCGACCACGTCGCTCTGTGGGACGCGGACCACGAGTGGATCGAGATGCGGCTGCGGTCCAGGGCCGCGCAGACGGTCAAGGTGCCCGCGCTCGACCTGGCCGTGGACTTCGCGGCGGGCGAGGAGCTGCGTACGGAGGTCTCCGCGAAGTTCCGGGCGGAGGGGATCAGGACGGAGCTGGCCGCAGCCGGTCTGGACCTCACCCACTGGTGGACCGACGCGGCGGGCCGCTTCGCGCTGTCCCTGTCCACCGCCCGCTGACCGCCCACGCCTCGCGCCATCCCCTGGCGTGAGGCACGGTGGACGTATGTCGAACCACACATACCGGGTCACCGAGATCGTCGGCACTTCCCCCGAGAGCGTGGACCAGGCCGTCCGCAACGGCGTCGCCCGCGCGTCCCGGACGCTGCGCAACCTCGACTGGTTCGAGGTGACGCAGGTCAGGGGGCAGATCGAGAACGGGGAGGTCGCGCACTGGCAGGTGGGGCTGAAGGTGGGGTTCAGGCTGGACGAGGAGAGCTGAACCCTGCCGGGGGCCGTCACCTCTTCCTGTACTCCAGCGACCGCCCCTCGTTGAGCCGCTGGACCAGGTCGAACGCGGCGACGGCGAGCGGCAGCAGGTCCGCCGTACCGAGCCCGTCCTTCATCCGCCGCAGCTCCGCGACCAGCGCGACCTCCTGCTTCCCCGGCCTGCCCACCTGGTCGTCGACCGTGCCCAGCGCGCCGAGCGAGCCGTGGATGTGCTTCCAGTCCTGCTCGTTGACGTCGGCGCGCTCCACCTGGTTCAGGTGCCGGTAGTTGCGCAGCAGGTCCTTGCCGGCCGGCATGCCCTTCAGCCACTGGTGGCGGGTGAGCGGGATCTGCCGCTCCTCGCGCTGCCCGGCCTCGCCGTGCTCCACGGGCCGGGAGTAGACCGTCGCCTGCTCGTCGGACGGGTCGAGACCGGCCGCCGTGAGGACGAACGCGGCGAACTCCGCCGGGTTCGTGCGGTAGTGGACGCGCATCGACAGGGGCAGCAGCGTGAAGTTGTGGGCGAAGGACGTCCGGGACATCATGCCGCCCGCGATGGACTTCGAGTTCGCCTTCTCGCCCAGTTCCGCGCCGTACGCCAGGTAGCTGCCGATCAGCACGACCAGGCCGACGAGGCCGTCCGTGGACTCGCCGCCGGTGACCGTCGCGGGGAGCGCCTTCGCCTGGGCCTCGGCCGCCTGGCGGATGCCGTCGGCCGTACGGATACTGCTCTGGTGCAGGTCCTGCTTGGCCTCCTTGCGCTGCTCGTGGGCGCCGGGCCGCGTGAACGTGGGCCGTTTGTCCGGGACTTGGAGGTACTCCACCAGCCTCGGCAGCTCGTCCAGCTTGAAGCCGCCGGTCATCTGCGGGGCGTAGACGAGGGCGCCGCCCAGCGGGAACACGACGATGCCGGGGGTGGCCGTGAAGCCGCCGAGGTTGACCTGGTCCAGCGCGAAGGACGGCTGGTCCTGACGAGCGTCCAGGGCCTGGGAGACGGCGGTGATCTCACCCATGACCCGCAGGAGTTCGTCCTTCGTGCTGAGCGGTTCGGTCACCCACTCCAGCGCCGAGCCGCCGGTGGGGCTGACGTCCGAGGTGAGCGCGTACCCCGTACCCGTGCCGACGGAACCCATCTTGGGGACCTCGCGGCCCGGGATCGGGGTCTCGCGGATCCAGTTGCGCTGGAGCAGCGACAGTTCGACGGCGTTCAGCTGCGCGCCGTACACGTCGGGGTGGTCCTGCCGCGCCTTGTCGAGCCGCGCCCGGCCCGCCGCCGTGGGGCGGAATCCCAGCGGGTCGCCCGCGAGGGGGGTGAGCCACGCGGTCCTCAACTGCTCGCTGGAGCTGCTCTGTTCGGACGTGTCCAGCAGGGCGCCGGTCTGTCGCCGGTCGGACATCGTCAGCAGGAGCTGCGCGCCGCACATGGCTTCCCGCTCGGAAACCTCGTCCTGATGAGCCTGATGGTCCTCCTGCGTCAGGTCGTTGTGGTCCCGCATCCGCCACTGCGACTCGAACTCGAACCCGACCCGCCGCTGAACCGCTTCCCCGTGTTCCTCCCCATCGCCCTCACACCGCTGCACCTCCTGCCCCCGGGCCACCCGCGCCCCGACCTCCGACGCCTCCCGCTCCCACGTCCCGTCCGGATCGCTGAGCCCGCCCGGTGCGCCGCGCTGCGTCGTGTGGTGGATCTCGTGGGCCATCGTCTCCGTGTCCCGCAGGACGCTCGCGTTCTGGACGACGATGTTGTTGCCGACGGTGTACGCCTTGGCGTCGATGCTCGCGGCGGCCTGCTCGTTCACGGAGACCCGGACATGGCCGAGACTCGTGCCGAACGCGCTCTCCATCGACGCCCGCATCCCGCTCGGCAACGGCCGTCCACCCCGCGAGGCGGTCCGTGCGGCCTCCCGTACGGCGTCGGGCCCCTCTACGGCGCGCTCGCGGGCGACCATGCGGGACACGGCGGCGTTCCCGATCACCCCTTGCAGAACACCCGGCGATCCCACCGGAGAAACACGAACCGAGCTGCACGACTCGACCTGTTCACGAGCCGCACCGCTGCTGCGTCGGGACTCGGTGGTACGCCGCATGAGGAATCCGTTCGGCCGAGAGTTCTTGCCTCGCCATCCTGGCCAAGGAGTCGGCGCACGGAAAGGGGGAAAAGGGCAGGACGAGGGTCAGTTCGCGCTGCCCTCAAGGTCATCGCGGCGAGCACGAGTCCCTCGCCGTCCCGTCTTGCGGTGGGCAGGCGCGCTGCCACGACCGGATCGCGGTGACGTCCGCCGCGCCTCGCCCCGGCACTCCCGGACCCGCCCCGCGCGCACCTCTCAGCTCGCCCCGGTCACGTCCGCCCCTCCCCCTCCTGTGCCTCCCGCAGCGCCTCCGACGGTGTCGTCCATCTCGCCACCACCACCCTGAACCCGGCCTTCTCCGCGTCCGCGCACACGAGTTCGTCGTCGTCCACCAGGACCCGGACCTCTCTGCCCCGCGCGAACTTCCGCAGGAGTTCCAGCTTGGTCTGCCGCGCCGGGCGGCGGTCGTCGTTGCGGCGCATGAAGACGCGGCCCTCGGGCAGCCCGTGGCGTGCCAGCCACGCGAGCGTGTCCCGCCGGCAGCGCTCGGGGCGTCCGGTGAGGTAGACGACCTCGCACTCCTCGGCGCTGGACACGGCGAGCGCGATGCCTTCGGCGATCGGCGGGTCCTCGGGGGCGGCGGCGAAGAACCCGGCCCAGTCTCGGCGGGCGCCCTGGAGGAACCGCTGGCGGTGGGCCGTATCGGCAAGGGTGTTGTCGAGGTCGAAGACGGCGAGGGGTCGGCTGTCGGTCACGGAATCAACAGTAGGCGGCACCACTGACAACGCCCCTCGACGCCGCCCCTCGACCCCAATTGTTAATGGGAACCATTTTCAGCTAACCTCCTCGACACGGAGCCCGACCCCACGAGCCCGATCCCCCGAGCCCGACCCCGCGCACCCACCCCGAGGAGCCCCCATGGCCGTCCCCAAACGCAAGATGTCCCGCAGCAACACCCGCCACCGCCGAGCCCAGTGGAAAGCGACCGTCCCCGCCCTGGTCCCCGTGACCATCGACGGCGTCCAGCACCTCGTCCCCCAGAACCTGGTCAAGGCGTACGAACGCGGCCTCCTCCACCCCGAAGGCCGACCGTGACACAGCACGACCGCCTCCCGGTGACCGTCCTCTCCGGATTCCTCGGCGCGGGCAAGACGACGCTCCTCAACCATGTCCTGAACAACCGCGAGGGCCTCAAAGTCGCGGTGATCGTGAACGACATGAGCGAGGTGAACATCGACGCGGCCCTGGTGAGGGGCGGCGAGGCGGCGCTCTCGCGGACCGAGGAACGCCTCGTCGAGATGACGAACGGCTGCATCTGCTGCACGCTCAGGGACGACCTGCTGGAAGAAGTGGACCGCCTCGCGCGGGAGGGCCGTTTCGATCACCTTCTGATCGAGTCAAGTGGAATTTCGGAACCGCTTCCTGTCGCCGCGACGTTCGCGTTCGCGCGGGACGACGGCGCCACCCTGGGCGACGTGGCCCGCCTCGACACGATGGTCACCGTCGTCGACGCGGCGAACTTCCTCACGGAGCTGGACACCGGGGACGAACTCGCCGAGCGCGGCCTGGCCCCCTTCGAGGACGACGAGCGCACGGTGAGCGACCTCCTGATCGACCAGGTCGAGTTCGCGGACGTCATCGTCCTCAACAAGCTGGACCTGGTCGACACCCCCACCGCCGACCACCTCCACGCGACGCTGACCCGCCTCAACCCGACGGCGAGGATCGTCACGGCGACCCAGAGCCGCGTCCCGCTCCGCGAGGTCCTGGACACGAACCGCTTCGACCTGGAGCGGGCCCAGCAAGCACCGGGCTGGGTGAAGGAGTTGAACGGCGACCACGTCCCGGAGACGGAGGAGTACGGCATCTCGTCGACCGTGTTCCGCTCCGGACTCCCGTTCCACCCCGGCAGGTTGTGGACGTTCGTCACGGAGGGCCTGGACAGCGGAAGTTACGGCAAGATCCTGCGCTCGAAAGGCTTCTTCACCCTCTCGACCCGCCCCCATGTCACCGGCCTGTGGTCACAGGCGGGCACGGTCGCCCGCTTCGAGCCTTCGGCGGCCCGCGACGAGGAGGCACCGTACGCGCAGGAACTGGTGTTCATCGGCACCGGGTTGAAGGCCGAGGAACTCCGGCGGGCCCTGTCCGCCTGCCTCCTGGCGCCGGGCGAGACGGCCGGCTCCGACCCGTTCCCCCTGTGGGCGACCCACGGCATCGACGACGCCTGCGAGCACGAGCACGCGGCCTAGTACCGCGTCAGGCGCTAGATCTGCTCCACCAGCAGCACCCCGCCGATCACCACCATCAGCACCCCCGAGATCCGCGTGACCACGCGGGCCGCCCCGGGCCGTGTCCGCAGCACGGCCCCGGCGGACAGCCCCACCGCGAGGTAGACGACCGCGCACGCCGTCGTGTGCAGCACCCCGAGCAGCCCGGTCTGCGCGGCGACCGGCCACCCGGACCCCGCGTCGATGAACTGCGGGAACAGCGAGAAGTACAGCAGCAGCGCCTTGGGGTTGAGCCCGCTGATCCCGGCCCCCTTCAGCAGGATCCGGCCGGGCGAGCCGGCCACCGCCTCCGAGGCGCCCACGACGGCGGGCCGGGACAGCACGCCCCACCCGAGCCACATCAGGTAGCCGGCCCCGGCGACGGTCAGCGCGGTCAGCAGGGCCGTCGAACTCGCGACGACCACGACGAGCCCGGCGACCGCGAGCACCGTGTAGCCGACGTACCCCGTGACCAGCCCGGCGACGGCGGGCACCAGCGCGCGTTCGCGCAGCCCGGCGGAGATGGCGTACGCCCAGTCCGCGCCCGGCGTGAGCACGAGCAGCAGGTCGACCGCGAGGAAGGCGGCGACCGTCGATATGTCCATGCGGGGAAGATTAGGGACGAACAGCCCGAACATGTTCCCGTCTTTCCCGCGCTCACGGCCGATCCGGGGAAGAATCTCCCCGTGGATGCCATAGACCGGAAGATTCTTACCGAGCTTCAGCTCGACGGCCGTCTGACGATCACCGAACTCGCCGCGCGCGTGCGGCTCAGCGTCTCGCCCTGTCACCGCCGGCTGCGCGACCTGGAGCGTTCGGGAGCGATCCGGGGCTACCGCGCGGTCGTGGAGCCGTCGGCGGTCGGCCTCTCCTTCGAGACGCTGATCTTCGTCACGATGCGGATGGAGGACCGGGACACGGTCGCCGCGTTCGAGTCGGCCCTCGCCGCCGTCCCGCAGGTCGTCCAGGCGCAGCGCCTCTTCGGCGACCCCGACTACCTGCTGCGCGTGGTCACCGCCGACCTGGCCGCCTACCAGCGCCTCTACGACGAGCGCCTCGCGACCCTGCCGGGCGTCCAGCGGCTCAACTCGACGCTCGTCATGAAGCACGTCGTCGACGACCGCCCGCTCCCCGGGTGACCCGGCGCGGACGTCTAGTAACGTCAGCCCCCGTGACCAGGGAAAAGCAACGGCCCAGCACGATCAGGGACGTCGCCGCGCGCGCGGGCGTATCGGTGGCCACCGTCTCCCGGACCCTCGCGGGCGACTACCCGGTGTCGGCGGACACCCGCAGACGCGTGCTGGACGCCGTCGAGGCGCTGCACTACGTCGTGAACGTGCACGCCAGGGCCCTGTCCGGCCAGGTCGCGGGCCCGATCGCGCTGGTCGTGAAGGACATCACCGGCCCGTCGCTGGCGCATGTCGCCGCCGGGGTCGAGCAGGAGGCCGCCGACCGGGGCCGGCTCAGCCTGGTGTGCGCGACGCGCGACGACCCGGCCCGCGAGGACGCGCTGGTCCAGCTCGCCCGCCAGCAGCACGCGGCGGCGGTCCTGCTGGTCGGCGGCGCGTTCCTGGACGAGGCGTACCGGCGCCGTACGGCCGGGTACGCGCGGGCGCTGGACGCGGCCGGTTCGCGGCTCGTGCTGGTCGGCCGTCCCCCGCTGGCGGCCGGTATCCCGGCGTCGGTCGTCGAGTACGACAACCGCGCGGGCGCCTTCCAGGCCGCCTCGCACCTGCTGATCGCCGGGCACCGCCGCATCCTGTTCCTCGGCGGGGAGCACCGTTTCAGTACGGCCGAGCAGCGCCGGGCGGGTTTCGAGGAGGCGTTGCGCGGGCACGGTGTCGCGCCGGACGCCGGCCTCGACGTACCGGGCCCCTTCACCCGCTCCTCCGGCTACCTCCGCACCCGGGACGCGCTGCGCGCGGGCGTGCGCTTCACGGCCGTCTTCGCGGGCACGGACATGGTCGCCGTCGGCGCGCTGGCCGCCCTGAAGGAGGCGGGGCTGAAGATCCCGGGGGACGTCTCGGTGATCGGTTTCGACGACGTCCCGTTCGCCGCCGACCTCACGCCGGGGCTGACGACCGTACGGGTGCCGTACGAGGAACTCGGGCGTACGGCGGTGCGGTTGGCGTTGCGCCCGGCGCAGGAGCGGGGGCGGGACGACCATGTCGTGCTCGGCACGCAGCTGGTCGTACGCCAGTCGGTCGCGCCGCCAGGAATCTCCCGCGCCGTACAGCGTTGAACCCTGTGTGACCTCACTGCTCGCGGCAACGCGTTTCTCCGTCCTCGACCGCTCCCGCACCCGCGAGGGCCACTCCCCCGCCGAGGCGCTGCGGGACACGGTCGCCCTCGCGCGGGACGCCGAGGCGCTGGGCTACCACCGTTTCTGGGTGTCGGAGCACCACGGCGTACCCGGCGTAGCCGGTTCCGCGCCGACCGTGCTCGCGGCGGCCGTCGCCGGGGCGACGAGCACGATCCGGGTCGGCACGGGCGGCGTGATGCTGCCGAACCATCGCCCGCTGGTCGTCGCCGAGCAGTTCGGGGTGCTGGAGTCGCTGTACCCGGGCCGCGTCGACATGGGCCTCGGCCGCTCGGTGGGCTTCACGGACGGTGTCCGCAAGGCGCTGGGGCACGACAAGGACGCCGCCGAGGACTTCGCCGCGCAGATCGAGGAGCTGCTCGGCTGGTTCGCGGGCACCTCCCCGACCGGCGTCCGCGCCCGCCCGTCGGAGGGCCTGACCGTGCCGCCGTTCGTGCTGGCCATGGGCGAGGGCGCCGACATCGCCGCGCGCCTCGGCCTCCCGATGGTCATCGGCGACCTGCGCAACCGCGACAGGATGCTGTCCGGCATCGACCGCTACCGCGCGGCGTTCCGCCCCTCCCCCTGGGCGGCCGAGCCGTACGTCGTCGTCTCGGGCACGGTCGCCGTCGCCGCCACCCCCGAGGACGCTCACCGCATCCTGGTCCCGGAGGCATGGTCGTCGGCGTATTCCCGCACGCACGGCGCCTTCCCGCCCCTGCCGCCCGCCGAGGACGCCGAGCGCCGCGAGATGACCGCCAAGCAGCGGGGTTTCTACGCCGACGCCCTGACCGGCCACCTCGCCGGCACCGAGGAGCAGGTCGCCGAGGGCCTGGAGCGGCTGGTCAAGGAAACGGGGGCGCAGGAGGTGCTGGTGACGACGAGTACGTACGACCGTGCGGCCCTGCTCGACTCCTACCGTCGGCTGGCGGACGTCATCCACGACCGGTAGTGGTCGACCAGCGTCTCCTCGACCGGCCGGTACCTGATCCCCAACTCCTCGGTGCTGCGCCGGTTGTCGACGGTGAACCGGATGCCGAGGTGCCCCCGGATGTAGTCCTGCGTGAGCCCGAACGCGGGCCCGAGGATGCGAACGGGCCAGTGCGGCAAGGCGGTTCGGGGCAGCCGCCGGCTCTTGTGGTGCCGTCGGATCGCCGTCGCCATCTGGTGGAACGACGTCACCTCCCTCTCGGCGAGGATGTACCGCCCGTGCGCGTCGGGGTTCTCGGCGGCGGCGATGTGCGCGAGGGCGACGTCACGGACGTCGACCGTGGTGAAGCTGAAGTCCGGTGCGCCGTACCAGAAGTAGCCCTTGAACAGCTCGTCGAGCAGGAAGAGGCTGCCGGAGTCGGAGGCCGGGGTGAGGGAGGGCCCGAGGATCAGACCGGGGTTGACGGCGACCATGGACCACCGGTCCTGAGCGCCGTGCGCGTCCCAAGCGGCCTGTTCCGCGACGGTCTTGGCGTAGTGGTACGGGTTGTTGGCCACGGTGCTGCTGGAGTTGACGTACTTCTCGGTCAACTCGCCGCCCATGTCGGTGAGTACGTCGGAGTAGTCGCCGAAGATCGCGCCGACGGTGGACGTGAGGACGAGCCTGCGGACGCTCTCCGTGCGCTCGACCGCCCCCAGGACATTGCGTGTTCCGGTGAGCGCGGGGTCGACGACGTCCCGCCGGCCGTCCTTGATCTTCTCCGGCATCAGGAAGGGCGAGGCGACGTGGAAGACGACGGAGCAGCCCCGCGCCGCCTCGTCGAAGGAGCCGTCCTCCATCAGGTCGGCCTCGAACAGCCGTAGCGCGCCGGGGTGTCGCTCGCCGAGTGCCGTGAGCGGGGCGACCTTCGCGGTGGCCGTGAGGCTGCGGACCGTGGCGTGCACCCGGTAGCCCCGCTCCAGCAACTCCCGTACCAGATGGGCCGCGACGAATCCGCTGCCGCCCGTGACCAGGACCGTATCCACCCGCTCATGATCCCACTTCGGCGGCGCGGGCGAGAGACCTGCGGTCGGGATATTTCGCGGGGTCGACGACCGGGAGCACCTCGACCTCGGCGACGAGCCGCCGCGCGGTGACGACCCGCCACACGGACGCGAGGAGGGAGTCGTCGCCGATGAAGGCGGGCGCGGTGCTCTCCCGGCCGTCGGCGGTCCGGTACCGGATGCGCACCGGCTGCACGGGCGTCCCGGCGTCCAGCGCGGCCTGGAACACGGCGCGCCGGAACCGGCCGTGCTCGCGTCCGCACCAGGTGGAGCCCTCGGGGAACACGGCGACCGCCCGGCCCCCGCGCAGTGCGCCGGCGATCGTCTCGACCGTGCCCGGCAGGGCCCGCAGCCGGTCCCGGTCGATGAACAGCGCGGCGCGCGCGACGACCGGGCCCGCGAGCGGCCACTGCCGGATCTCCCGCTTGGCCAGCATCCTCGCGGGCCGCACGGCCGCGAGCAGCGGCACGTCCAGCCACGAGATGTGGTTCGCGACGACCAGCAGCCCGCCGTCCGGCGGTGCGGCCCCGGTGATCCGCACCCGTACGCCGCAGGCGCGTACGACGCTCCGCGCCCAGCCCCGCACCAGCGCGTCCGGCAGCCACCGGACGACGAAGGAGCCCGCGACCCCGGCGAGGATCAGCGCCACCACGGCCAGCAGCCTCGGCGCGCCCCGTACGCGCGCGCAGCGACCCGGCTCGATGCACGCCCTGGGGGTGCAGGGCGCGGTCGGCAGCCAGACGCTCATCAGGCCGGGGCGAGGGAGAGGAAGTGGCGCAGGTAGCGGGCGTTGACCTTGCGCATCGACAGCAGCACGTACAGGTCGGCGACCCCGAAGTCCGGGTCGTGCGCGGGCTCCCCGCACACCCAGGCGCCCAGCCGCAGGTAGCCGCGCAGCAGGGCGGGCAGTTCGGTGCGCTCCGCCGGGGCGGGCTCCTTCGGCACCCACGGCAGCAGCGGGCGTACCCGGAACTCCTGCGGCGCGAGGTTCTTCCCCTGGACGCGGTCCCAGGTCGCGGCGGCGAGCTTCCCGCCGTCGGCGAGGGGTATCGAGCAGCAGCCGGCCAGCCACTCGTGGCCCCGGTCGACCATGTAGCGGGCGATGCCGGCCCAGATCAGCGAGATGACGGCGCCGTCGCGGTGTTCGGGGTGCACGCAGGAGCGGCCGACCTCGACGAGGTTCGGGCGGATCGCGTCGAGGGGCGTGAGGTCGAACTCGCCCTCGGAGTACAGGCGTCCGGCGACGGCGGCGCGCTCCGGGGGCAGCAGCCGGTACGTTCCGACGACCTGGCCGGTCTCCGTGTCGCGCACGAGCAGGTGGTCGCAGTAGGCGTCGAAGGAGTCGACGTCGAGGCCCGGTCGCGGGCCGCCGAGCAGGGCTCCCAGCTCCCCCGCGAACACCTCGTACCGCAGCCGCTGCGCGGCCCGTACGTCCTCTTCACTACGTGCCAGGCTCACGGTGTAGCGCATCGGCGCCACGTTCTGCTGGGGACGGTCGAGCGTGGAAACGCCGGTCATGACTCTCTCCCGAGTAACAGGCGAACGACGGCGAGCGGTGCCGTCGTCCCTGTTCTTCCGACACCGGTTGGCGTGTACGTGACCAGTTCCGAGAGCTTTGATGTGGAGAGGCTGAACGGCTCGGGGCGGGTGTCCGGGGGGTCCGGTTCGGGGGGCGGGGTGGTGGACGGGAGGCGACCTTGAAGGGTATCGGCCGGTTATCGCCTTGGCGGGACCGGAATGAGCACCACTCCGGCCCCGCCCGTCCGCACCTTGTCGGCGAACGTCTCTGGGCGGGTTACCGCTTGCCCGCCTTGCGAGTGGCCCGGAGCCACTCCTTGTTCATGCTGGTGATGGAGACCAGGGGGATGCCCTTCGGGCAGGCCGTCGCGCACTCGCCCGTCAGCGTGCAGCCGCCGAAGCCCTCCTCGTCCATCTGCGCGACCATGTCCAGGACCCGGGTCTCGCGCTCCGGCGCCCCCTGTGGCAGGACGTTCAAGTGGTTGACCTTGGCCGACGTGAACAGCATCGCCGCCCCGTTGGGACACGCGGCGACACAGGCCCCGCAGCCGATGCACTCCGCGTGCTCGAAGGCGAAGTCGGCGTCGGGCTTCGGGACCGGTGTCGCGTGGGCCTCGGGAGCCGCGCCCGTGGGGGCGGAGATGTAACCGCCCGCCTGGATGATCCGGTCGAAGGCGGACCGGTCGACGACCAGGTCTTTGATCACCGGGAACGCGGACGCCCGCCACGGCTCCACGTCGATCGTGTCGCCGTCGGAGAAGGACCGCATGTGGAGCTGGCAGGTCGTGGTGCGTTCCGGCCCGTGCGCGTCGCCGTTGATGACCAGCGAGCAGGCCCCGCAGATGCCTTCACGGCAGTCGTGGTCGAAGGCGACCGGCTCCTCCCCCTTCAGGATCAGCTCCTCGTTGAGCGTGTCGAGCATCTCCAGGAACGACATGTCGGGCGAGATCCCGTCGACCTCGTACGTCGACATGGCCCCGTCGGCCTCGGTGTCGCGCTGGCGCCAGACGCGCAGGGTGAGCCTCATGCGTAGCTCCGCTGGGTGGGGTGGACGTACTCGAAGACGAGGTCTTCCTTGTGGAGCGTGGGCGCCTCGCCGGTGCCGGTGAACTCCCAGGCCGCCGCGTAGGCGAACTCCTCGTCGTGGCGGGCGGCTTCGCCGTCCGGCGTCTGGGACTCCTCGCGGAAGTGCCCGCCGCAGGACTCGGCGCGGTGCAGCGCGTCGAGGCACATCAGCTCGGCGAGTTCGAGGTAGTCGACGATCCGGTTCGCCTTCTCCAGCGACTGGTTGAACTCCTCGCCGGTGCCGGGGACCTTGATGCGGCGCCAGAACTCCTCGCGGATCTGCGGGATACGCTCCAACGCCTTGCGCAACCCGGCGTCCGTACGCGCCATCCCGCAGAACTCCCACATCAGTTCCCCGAGTTCACGGTGGAAGGAGTCGGGGGTCCGGTCCCCGTCGACCGACAGCAGCAGGTTCAGCCGGTCCTCGGTCTCCGCCAACACCTCCTGGACGACGGGGTGTTCAGCCGTCACCTCGCTCTGGCGCGGGTTGCGCGCGAGGTAGTCGTTGATGGTGGCCGGCAGCACGAAGTACCCGTCCGCGAGCCCCTGCATCAGCGCGGACGCGCCGAGCCGGTTCGCGCCGTGGTCGGAGAAGTTGGCCTCGCCGATCGCGAACAGCCCGGGGACGGTGGTCTGGAGGTCGTAGTCGACCCACAGCCCGCCCATCGTGTAGTGCACGGCCGGGTAGATCCGCATCGGCACCTCGTACGGATCCTCGTCGGTGATCCGCTGGTACATGTCGAAGAGGTTCCCGTACTTGGCCTCGACCGCCCCCCGCCCCATGCGTTTCACGGCGTCCGCGAAGTCGAGGTAGACACCTTGCCCGCCGGGCCCGACGCCCCGCCCCTCGTCGCACACGTTCTTCGCGGCGCGGGAGGCGATGTCGCGCGGGACGAGGTTGCCGAAGGAGGGGTAGATCCGCTCCAGGTAGTAGTCCCGCTCGTCCTCGGGAATCCGGTGCGCGGGCCGCGTGTCCCCCTTCGCCTTCGGCACCCAGATCCGCCCGTCGTTGCGCAGCGACTCGCTCATCAGCGTCAGTTTCGACTGGTGCTCGCCGGTGCGCGGGATGCACGTGGGGTGGATCTGCGTGAAGCAGGGGTTCGCGAAGTACGCGCCACGCCGGTGCGCCCGCCACACGGCGGTCGCGTTGGAGTTCATCGCGTTCGTCGACAGGTAGAAGACGTTGCCGTAACCGCCGCTGGCGAGGACGACGGCGTCCGCGAAGTACGTCTCGACGCGCCCGGTGATCAGGTCCCGCGCGACGATCCCCCGCGCCTTCCCGTCGACGACGATCAGGTCGAGCATCTCGGTGCGCGGGTGCATCTCGACGTTCCCGGCGGCGATCTGCCGCGACAGCGCCTGGTAGGCGCCGAGCAGCAGTTGCTGGCCCGTCTGCCCGCGCGCGTAGAAGGTGCGGGAGACCTGGACGCCGCCGAAGGACCGCGTGTCGAGGAACCCGCCGTACTCCCGCGCGAACGGCACGCCCTGCGCCACGCACTGGTCGATGATCTCCACCGAGATCTGCGCCAGGCGATGGACGTTGGACTCGCGCGCCCTGAAGTCGCCGCCCTTGACGGTGTCGTAGAACAGCCGGTGGATCGAGTCGCCGTCGCCCCGGTAGTTCTTCGCGGCGTTGATGCCGCCCTGCGCGGCGATGGAGTGGGCGCGGCGCGGGGAGTCCTGGTAGCAGAACTGGACGACGTGGTAGCCCTGTTCGGCGAGCGTCGCCCCCGCCGCGCCCCCGGCGAGTCCGGTGCCGACGACGATCACCGTGTGTCTGCGCCGGTTGGCCGGGTTGACGAGCTTCGCCTCGAAGCGGCGGGTGTCCCAGCGCTCGGCGATCGAACCCGAAGGGGCCTTGGTGTCGGCGACCGGCGCACCGGTCGCGTACTCGGCGTAAGAGGTCATGTCAGCTCACCACTCCGGTCATGACGCCCACGGGTACGGCGATGAAACCGGCCGTGAGCAGCAGCGCGAGAACGTTTGCCGTGGTCTTGAGGGCCCGGTCGCGGGTCCGGCTCCCGGCGCCGAGGGTCTGCGCGGCGGCCCAGAACCCGTGCCTCACGTGCAGGCCGAGGGCGAGCATCGCCGTGATGTAGATGACGTTGCCGTACCAGGTGGAGAAGGTGTCCACGACGTTCTGGTACGGCCTGCCCTCCTGGAAGCCGCCGCTGTGGACGGTGCCGGTCGTCAGGTCGAGGATGTGCCAGACGATGAACAGGGCGAGGATGATCCCGCCCCAGCGCATGGTGCGCGTCGCGTAGCCGGCACGCCGTTTGACGTGCACGTACTTGCTGGGCCGTGCCTTGAGGTCGCGGCGGCTGAGCTGGTACGCGGAGACCCCGTGGGCGACCACGGCGATCACCAGCACCACGCGGACCACCCAGAGCGTCCACTCGTAGTGCATGAACGGCTCGCCGATCGTGCGCAGCCAGTGGGCGTAGTGGTTGAACTCGCCCGCGCCGAAGAAGATCTTCAGGTTGCCGAGCATGTGGACGACGAGGTAGCCGAGCATGATCAGGCCGCTGACGGCCATCACGGTCTTCTTGCCGACGGAGGAGTCCCACACGGTGCGCGCCATCGACGGCCGTCGGTCCGTCCGCGTTGCCAGAGCCATGGCTCGAAACGCTAGACGCGTTCCGGCCCATCGGTCCAAGACATGGTCCGGCTTGATTCGATAGCCGGAGCCTATGATGTGACCATGCAGTTCCAGCAGCTTCAGTACTTCGTCGCCGTCGCGGAGACCCGCCACTTCACCCGGGCCGCCGAGGTCGTGCACGTCGCACAGCCTTCGCTGTCGCAACAGATCAAGGCACTGGAGCGGGAGCTGGGGGCGGATCTCTTCCTGCGGGCCCGGGGGAACATCACGCTCACGGACGCCGGTGAGGCGCTCCTCCCGCTGGCCCGCCGCATCCTCGCGGACGCGGAGACCGCGCGGTACGAGGTGCGGGAGCTGGTCCAGTTGAGGGGCGGGCGGGTACGGCTGGGGGCGACGCCGAGCCTGTGCACGGGGTTGCTGCCCGACGTGCTGCGGGCGTTCCACGACCGGTATCCCGGCGTGCAGCTGCTCATCGAGGAGGGTGGTTCGCACGATCTCATCCGCGAACTCGCCCGGGGTGCGCTGGACCTCGCGCTGGTCGTCCTGCCCCTTCCCGCGCCGGCTCCCGCGCTCACAACCGTCGAGCTGCTGCGGGAGGACCTCGTCGTCGTGTCGTCCCTCGACGCGCCCCGCCCCGGCGGCGGGCGGCGCACCGTCCGGGTCGCCGACCTCGCCGGGGAGCGGCTCGTGATGTTCCGGCACGGGTACGACCTGCGGGAACTCACCGTCGCCGCGTGCCGGTCCGCCGGGTTCGAGCCGGGGTTCGCCGTCGAGGGCGGGGAGATGGACGCGGTCCTCGGATTCGTGCGGGCCGGGCTCGGCGTCGCCGTCGTACCGCGCATGGTCGCCGCGCGGTCCGGGCACGGGCTGCGGGTGACGCCGCTGGCCCGGCCGGGGTTGCATCGGACGATCGCGCTCGCCCATCGGAGTGACGTGGCTCCGCCGAGGGCCGCGCGGGAGCTTCAGCGGATGCTGCTGGAGAGGTGAGCCCCGGACCACTCGCGGAGGCTGGTGGGGGCGGTCGCCGGGGTGCTCGGCGCGGAACTGCCGTAGAAACCCTGTTCGTTCTGGGCCCGGGTCATTTCCGTCATGCCCTGGATCCAGCCCTCGGGTACGCCGCCTCGACGCATGGCCTCGGACTGCTGGGCCGACGTCGTCTGGTCGAAGGTGACTTCACGGCCGAGCACCTCCCCCAGGACGGCCGCCATCTCGTCCGGGGTCAGGGCGTCGGGGCCCACGACCGGGACGTCCTCCTGTCCCGACCACGCCTCGTCGAGCAGGAGGCGTGCGGACGTCGCGGCGACGTCGGCCACCGCGCAGGTCCGCAGGACCCGGTCCCTCTCCAGGGCCAGCCGCAGGACGCCGGTGTCACGGATCGCGTCCGCCTGACGCAGGAGGTTCTCCATCAGGAACGGGGGGCATACGGCGCGGTGCGCCACGCCGGTCGCGCGGATCGCGTCGTCCAGGTCGAGGGTGGCGGAGATGAGACCGGCGTCGCGGGCGATGCCCCGGCCCAGGGTGGAGACGGTGACGGCCCGGCGTACGCGGTGGGCGGTGAGCGCCGAGGTCAGGGGGGTGGTGAAGGCGGCGAAGTGCGCGCGGTACGTGTCGGCGGACGGGGTCGGGGGGACCAGCCAGAACACCTGGTCGGCTCCCGTGAACGCCTTGTCGAGGACGTCCGGGTCGGCGTGCGAGCCGGGGACGACGTCCACGGCGCCACGGACGGCCGGGGGGAGGCGGTCGGGGTCGCGGGCGATGACGCGGAGGTCGGCGCCGGCTTCCACCAGGGCGGCGAGCAGGAGGTGGCCGATCTGGCCGGTCGGGGTGGTGAGGACGATCATGGAAGGCTCCCGGGGAAGGTCTCTGCTGGGACGCCCCGAGCCTCTCCCGGCCGCCCCGGCAACTGAAGTTCCGCTCAGGACAGGGTTGTTACCCTCGGAGCAACACCACGAGGGGGGCCGCATGGATTCCCGTGCCCTGCGCTACTTCGTCGCCGTAGCCGAGGAACTCAACTTCACCCGCGCCGCAGCCCGGCTGGGCATCTCCGCACCCCCGTTGTCCCGGGCCATCGCGAAACTGGAACGCGACGTGGGCGTCCCCCTCTTCGAACGCACCACCCACCACGTCACCCTCACCCCGGCGGGCACGGTCCTCCTGCCCGAGGCCCGCTTCACCCTGGACGCGCTCGAAGCGGCGATACAGCGCACCCGCCGCGCCGGCGACCTGGCCCCGAACCTGGTCCTCGCGGTCAAGGCGGACGGCGACGCGGGCCTCCTGGAACCCCTCCTGACCAGGTACGCCACCGCTCCGGCGGCCCTCCCGGTCACGGTCCGCCTCTGTGCCTGGCACGAACAGCCCCGCCTCCTGCGCCGGGGCGAGGCGGACGTGGCCCTGATCCACGAACCGTACGACCCCACGGGCCTGGACACGGAGACCCTCCTCAGGGAGCCCCGCGTGGCCGCACTCGCCGCGACCCACCCCCTGGCGGCACACGACCACCTGACTCTCGCGGACCTGAACCTGAACGCCGGCGACCTGAACCGCTTCCTGGACCGGGTCCGGGCCCCCGGCCGCGACCTGGCCCAGCTCCTCGCCCTGATCGCCCTCGGCGACCTGTTCACCCTGTTCCCGGCGTCGGTGGCGACCCGCTATCCCCGTCCCGGGGTGGTGTACCGCCCGGTCACCGACGCACCGCCGTCGGCACTGGCGGTGGCCTGGCCCCAGCGGTCCCGGTCCACGGCGGTGGCGGCGCTGGTGCGGGTGGCGGAGGAGGTCGCGGCGTCGGTGGCCGCACAGGAATCCCGTACGACCACCCCTATCGGCTGAGGCTCACCTCGTCGCGTCCGCCAGCACCAGGTCGTTGAGCCTCTCCGGCGGCCCCGGCCTCGCGTAGTACCAGCCCTGGGCCGTGTCGCAGCCCAGGAGGCGGAGTTGTTCCGCCTGGGCGCCCGTCTCCACGCCTTCGACCGTCACCGCGAGGTCCAGGCTGTGGGCCATCGTGACGATGCCCTCGACGAGCTTCAAGTCGACCGGGTCCGCCGGGAACTGCTGCATCCCCTGCGTGAACGAGCGGTCCAGTTTGAGGACGTTGACCGGGAGGCGGCGGAGGTTGGCGAGGTTGGAGTAGCCCGTGCCGAAGTCGTCCAGGGCGATGTCCACGCCCATTTCCGCCAGTTGACGCAACGGCTTCAACAGGTCGTCGTCCGCGCCGATCAGCGCCGACTCCGTCACCTCCAGGCAGAGGGCCTCGGGGCCGACGCCCTCGCGTTCCAGGATGTCCACCGTGTCCTGGACCAGGCCCGGGTGGCTGAGCTGGACCGGGGAGAGGTTGACGTTGATGCGGAGGGACCAGGTCTCGGAGCAGCGGTCCCGCCAGGCCCGTACCTGGCGTACCGACTGTTCGAGGACCCAGCGGCCCAACGGGACGATGAGGCCGGTGTGTTCGGCGAGGGGGATGAAGCGGTCGGGGCCCAGGACGCCGTGCTGGGGGTGGTGCCAGCGGACGAGGGCCTCGGCGCCGCGTACGCTGCCGTCCTCCAGGCGGACGATCGGCTGGTACTCCATGAAGAACTCGTCGCGCTCCAGGGCGGCGGGGAGCGCGGTCGTGAGGCTGTGCCGGGTGATGGCGCGGGCGTCGGCCTCGGCGTCGGCGAGTTCGAAGCGGTTGCCGCCCGCCGACTTGGCCCGGTACATCGTGATGTCGGCGCTGCGCAGCACTTCGGCGGCGCTGCGCTCCCCCGCCTGCCCCTCGACGATGCCGATGGAGCCGCGCACGGTGAGTTCACGCCCGTCGATGCGGACGGGTGCGACGAGCGCGTTCATGATGCGGGAGGCGAGTTCGTCGACCTCGTGGGGCGCGTCGGGCCCGGTGGTGAGCGCCACGAACTCGTCGCCGCCGAGCCGCGCGACCATCTCGCCGGGCGCGGTCGCGCAGGACTGGAGGCGGTCGGCGATCTCGACGAGGAGCCGGTCGCCGGCGGCGTGTCCGAGGCTGTCGTTGATGGTCTTGAAGCCGTCGAGGTCGAGGTAGCACAGCCCGTAGCGGCGCCCGTCCCCGGCGGCGACGATCTTCTCCAGCCGCTCGAAGAACAGCGTCCGGTTGGGCAGCCCGGTGAGCGCGTCGTGGGTGGCCTCGTAGCGCAGCCGCAGGTTGAGCAGGCGGCGCTCGGTGGTGTCCTCCATCAGGGCGAGCTGGTAGCGGGGCGCGCCGTCGGCGTCGCGCAGCAGGGAGACGGTCAGGTTGGTCCACAGGACCGTTCCGTCGGGCCGGTAGAACGCCTTCTCGGTGTGGTAGTGCTCCCGGTCGCCGCGCACCAGCTCCTCGTGCAGCTTCCACACCTGGGGCGCGTCCTCGGCGTGCGTCCACTCCTTGACGTTACGGCTGCGTACGGCCTGTTCGGAGCCGCCGAACATGCGGGTGAGGGCGTCGTTGACCTCCAGGACGTGGCCGTCGAGGTCGGCGATCCAGATGCCTATCGCGGCGCCCTCGAAGACCGCCCGGAAGCGGGCCTCGCTCGCGTGCAGGGCCTGCGCGACGACGCCCTGGGCCTGGAGCGCGGCCTGGGCGATGGCCTCCTGCTCGGCGAGGGTGCGCTCGCGCAGGGCGTGCGCGTACCCGGCGGCGATGGCGTGCTGGAGGCGGGAGGAGCGGTTGCGGAGCTTCTCCGGGGGCGAGTCGTCGCCGCAGTAGAGCACCAGGTAGGCGTCCACGCACTCCAGGGCCTGCGCGAGCGCCTCGGGGTCGGTGCAGTGCGCGGCGACCAGGGCCGCGCCGACCGCCTTGGGTTCGGCGGCGTCGAAGGAGCGGGCGAGGAGCGCCGTACGCAGGCGTCGCGCGAGCGGGAGGAGGAGTTCCTCGAACTCGGTGCGGGCGAGGGGGGTGGAGGTGGCCGGGTAGACGGCTCTGCTCCAGATCGTCGCGAACCGGCGCAGTCGGTCCTCCGGTCCGTCCTGCACGGCCGTCACGCCGTGGTCCCCACGCCGGCGAAACCGCAGAACGCATAGGGATCCTCGTCCTCCGGGGCCGTCTCCGGCCGCCACAGCGGCATCGGCACCAGTCCAGGTTCCACCATGTCGTACCCCTCGAAGAACCGCGCGATCTCGCTTTGTGAGCGCATGATCAGCGGGTTGCGGATGTCCTTGTACACGTCGACCGCACCCCCGGCCCGTTCCGGCGGGAGCGGGATTCCCTCGAACGAGGCATGGGTGAGGACGAGCAGGCTGCCGGGCGCGAGCGCGTCGCGCAGCCGGGCCACCGCCCCGTACGGGTCGTCCTCGTCGTCCACGAAGTGCAGTATCGCAATCAGCAGGACGGCCACCGGCCGCCCGAGGTCCAGCAGCTGCCGTACCTGAGGGCTGCTCAGGATGGTGTCCGGGTCGCGGAGATCGGCGGCGACGGCGTCGGCGCGGGGGTCGCGCGCGAGCGCGGTCCGGGTGTGCTCGACGGCCACGGCGTCGTGGTCGACGTGCACGACACGGGCCTCGGGAACCGCTCTGCGGGCCACGTCGTGGACGTTGCCGGAGGTCGGCAGGCCCGAGCCGATGTCGAGGAACTGGGTGATCCCCTCGGCCGCCGCGTGGTGCACCGCGCGGCGCATGAACGCCCGTGTGGCCTGCATGATCTTCGGCAGTCCCGGCACGAACTCCATCGCCCTGCGGGCCGCCTCCCGGTCCGCCTCGAAGTTGTGCGAACCGCCCAGGAAGTAGTCGTTGATGCGCGCCACGCTGGGCATCGAGATGTCGATGCTCCTCGGGGCCCAGGCGGGACGCTGCATCAGTACTCCAAGGCTTCCGGTGTTCCGGTGTTCGAGCTGAGGCTACTGATCGTCCGCCAAAAGAACGAGCGGAAACGGAAATTGACCGTCCGTTCCCGGTCAGGACGTGTGGGTTTCCGGTAGGTTCTGTCGACTCCCGGAGCGCCTGCCGGGTGCGTGAAACAGCAACAGGCCCGCCCCCTCCGTACGGCGTGGAGGGGGCGGACCGGGGACGGCTCGGCTACTGGTTGGGAGCGCCGACCAGCTTGCCGTCGGGGCGCACCGCGAACCAGGTGCCGCCGACGCCCTGGCCGTTGATGTCACCGGGCTTCTTGTCGTTGATGAAGGTGTAGATGGGCGAGCAGTTGAGGGTCTGCTGCTCCTCGTTGTTGTCGGGGCGCGTGAACTTCATGTACCCCTTCTCGGGGATGTTCTTCGTGTCCTCGAAGTCGACCGGCGCGACGACCGGCCACTTCTCCAGGCACGCGCCCTTGCAGTTCGAGACGGGCTTGGGCCACGCCTTGTCCTTGAGGAAGCGGTAGACCGTCATGCCGTTCTTGTCGACGACGATCTCGCCGAGGTTCGGGTCGTTGCGGGTCGACAGGCCCGCCTCGTCGGAGACCTGGGCGGTACCGCCGCCACCGCCGCCGCCCGCCTTGGCCTTCTTGCCGTCGGGCGCCAGCGCGAACCACTTGTTGCCGACGTTCTGGCCCTTGGTGTCGCCCGGGTTGGCGTCCTTCTGGTAGTAGTACGCCGGCCAGCCGTCGATCGTGAGCTGCTTCTTGCCGTCCGCGCGGGTGACCTCACCGAGCAGCGACTTGTCGATGCCGTCGCCGGCCGAGACGTCGTCCGGGGCGACCGGGGGCCACGCCGTCGCACAGGCGTCGTTGCAGTTCGACTTCGGGGGCTCGGCGGTGTCCGAGTCGAAGCGGTAGAGGGTACGGCCGGTGCTGTCGGTGACGATCTTGCCGAGGTCGGCGTTGGTGGCGACCTCCAGCTGACCGGCGCCGTTCGTCTGCGTGCCGGTGTCCGAGCCACCGGTGCCC
The DNA here is from genome assembly GCF_055409605.1 of Streptomyces saintjeani. Taxonomy (NCBI): domain Bacteria; kingdom Bacillati; phylum Actinomycetota; class Actinomycetes; order Kitasatosporales; family Streptomycetaceae; genus Streptomyces; species Streptomyces saintjeani. The sequence goes on from NZ_CP189624.1 coordinate 1,232,517, forward strand.
GAGCTGGGGCTGGCGCCCGCGCCCACTCCGGTGCCGACACCGCCGTAGCCGCCGCTGCCGACGCTTCCGAGGCCACCGGTGCCCGCCGGCGCCGTGGCGCCCACGTTCTGGCTGCCCGTCGAGCCACCGCTTTCCTGACCGCACGCCGTCGTCAGCGCCAGCACGGCCACAGCGCTCGCCACGAGAGAGGCGCTCCGCCAGGAGGTGTTCATTGTCAACTCCCCGATCTTCACAAGCGTGTTGCAGCGCCCTGCTGCGCCGCCGCTCGGGATTGGTTACGCATGGGGGCGGTCGTTGTGTTCAACGCCGTCCAAAAAATCTTTTGGCCGGCTGTGTTTGGGGTGGCGGGAAGGGCGGTTGGGGGCGGCGGCCAGTTCTACGGATCTGTGTACGTACGTCCAGACATCCGGTCGACCTCGCGTTAAACCCTTCGGGTACCAAGTTCGCCCGTTCGGGGCAATCTGTGCCGATCAGGGGCGTACGCCGGGGCGCGAGGGCTGATGATCTGCGTCGTGCATGGACCCGAACCGACCCGAACCGCCCTCACCGTACGGGTGTTGGGCGTGATGACCGCTGCGTGGATTCTGGTGGGCGCGCCGGCCGGGGTCGCGTCCGCCGACGCCTGCGCGTACGCGTCCGTGGGGCCGGGCGGCCTGGAGGTCGTGGCCGTGGCGGGGCACTCGCCGTGGCCCGGCTGGCCCACACCGCCGCCCTGCCGTCCGAAGCCCCCGCCTCCGCCGCCCTGCCCGGAGCCGACGCCGACCCCGACGCCCACCCCCACTCCGACGCCGACCCCCACACCCACCCCGAAACCGACGCCGACCCCCGAGCCGACGCCCACGCCCAGACCCACGCCGAAGCCGACGCCGAAACCTTCCCCCGAGCCACCGCCGAAACCGGCCCCCGCGCCCCGGCCCGCCCCACCCCGGGCAGCCCCGATCCCGAGGCCCGCACCACCGCCACCCCCCACGCCGACGCCGACGCCCACCCCGTCCCCGTCCCCGACCCCGACGCCCGCCCCCGGCCCCACGGCCAGCGCGGCCCCCGTGACGTACCCGGCGTACCGCCAGGCGACGACCCGCAAGCGCCCCGCCCACGGCACCACGTCCCCGGTCACGTACGTCCTCCTGATCACGGCCCCCGCGGTGATCGCCGTCGCCGCGCTGCGCCCGCGCTGACGGTCGTTTCACGCCGCGCGCATCACCCCGCCCGCCCCACCTGCCCGCCACCAAGGAGGCACCCTTGCCCGAATGGCTTGTTCTCACCCTCTCGATGCTCGCCGCCGTCGCGGTGGTCATCGTCGTCGCGCTCCTGCGCCAGCGCACCGCCCCGGAGGACGAGGACCCCTCGGAGACGCCGGACGTCATCGAGTACATGACGATGTGGATCGGCGTGGTGTACGCCATCGTGCTGGGCCTGGCCATCGCGGGCGTGTGGGAGGCGAGGAGCGCCGCCCAGGACCACGTCCAGTCGGAGGCGCAGGCGCTGCACGAGATCTCGGAGCGGGTCCGCGTGTATCCGCCGGACGTCCGGGACAAGATCCGCGCGGACGTGAACGCGTACGTCAAACACATCGTCGACGTCGAGTGGAAGACGATGAAGGACGACGGCGAGATCGGCGGCAAGGGCGACGAACTCCTCGGCAAGCTGCGCGCGGACGTGACGGACTACCAGCCGACGACGGACTTCCAGGCGCAGCAGTACCAGCCGCTGCTGGACCAGATCGCGGCGGCCGACCAGTCGCGCACGGCCCGCGCCGACTCGATCGACCCGACGATGCCGGGCGTGGTGTGGGGCGGCCTGCTGGGCGGCGGGGTCGTCACGATCGGCATGGTCTTCGCGCTCCAGATCCGCCGCACCCCGAGGGAGCTGGTCCTGGCGGGCCTGTTCTCCGCGCTGATCGCCTTCCTGCTGTTCCTGATCTGGGACTTCGACGCGCCCTACAGCCGGGGCATCACGGCGTCGGCAGAACCCTTCCTGCACTTCTTCCCGGACGCGAGGGGCTGACGATGTCTCACCCGACACGCCGCCGGGGTCCCCTGACCGGCCCACACGGATGCCCCATTCGCACGACACCGATCGCGCGTACGCACACCTGTTCCTAGCGTTTCGGTCATCGAGGTGCATTTCAGGCGCGAGCGGAACAGGTCCGCGAGCTGCTCCTCGGGGACCGGAGGATTGACCATGCGCGCGATACGCGTCGCCTCGGCCGCACTGCTGGGCGCGGGTGCCCTGGCCTTCACCGCACCGACAGCGGCGGCGGCGGCGGGTGACAACAACGCGTTCGGCTTCGGCGTGATGCCGTCGACGATCGCGGCGGGCGGCCAGGTCACGCTCTCGGTGGACCGGGGCAACGGCAACTGCGGCGGGACGGTGATCGTGTCGTCCGGCGTCTTCGACACCGTCCGCATCCCACCGGACCGCTCGCAGTCCACGGCGACCGTCGACTGGGACGCCCGTCCCGGCGCCGCCTACCGGGTGACGTTCACCTGCAACGGCGGCGACAGCGGCACCGCCCAGCTCACGATCGCGGGCGGCCGGACGCCCACGCCGGTGCCGTACCCGTACCCCCCGAACCGGGGTGTGCACGCCGGTGAGGGCGGCACGGTCGGCGGCTTCGACCTGAAGGAGCTGGGGCTCGGCACCCTGCTCATCGTCGGGTCGGTCGGCGCGGCGTACCACTTCTCCCGCCGCCGCACGGGCGAGGACGGCGGCTGAGGACTCTCCAGGCGCCACGCTTTCGGCCCGGTCCCTCCTGCGAGGGCCGGGCCGAAAGCGTTTCTCCGAAGGGGGCTTCAGATACGGCGCTCCGCGCGCCGCCGCATCCAGAACACCCCGCCGCCGACGACCGCCGCCGCGACGAGCCCGCCGCCGATCGCCATGTCGGTCGGCGTGGCCCCGGTGGTGGAGCTGCCCCCGAGCCCGCCCCGGACCCCGCCGAGGACGGTGAAGACGCCGGGGAAGGTGCGGGTGCGGCCCTCGCAGGTGGTCGTGACGGTGTACGCCCCCGCGCTGGCGAAGGAGTTGACGCGGACGGTGGCGCCGGCCGTGTTGCCGCCCATCGACGTCAGGGTGGTGGTGGGGAAGGCGCTGGAGCTGACGGTGCTGCCCGGCGTGGTGCAGGCGTTGTTCCCGCCGCCGTTGACGGTGAGCACGAGCTGCCCCCCGCGGGCGATCACGCTGGGCGCCGAGACGACCGACGTGGGGTCGGTCCAGGCCGATGCCGTCGGGGCGGCGAGGCCCAGGACGGCGCACGCGGCGGCCGAAGCCGCCAGGGCACGAGTGGTACGCATGGTTCCTCCGCGGAAGGCGCCCCGGGGCACGTCCCCGGTCTGTCGGCGAGAGAACGCCTCCCGGACCGACCCTCAGATGCCGTGCGGGCGCCCGCATTTCGGGAATGGTCCGTCCTGGTGAGCCGACACGCCGTCCGGCCTCCGCACAATCGCCCATAGCCGCAGGTCACGGACCGTCAGAAATTTCCTGCGGCCGTCGACTCGGATGGCGCACTGCCCGTCCGGCGGCCACCCGTTCGCCGCGCTCTTGTCGCCGGTCGGCGGGGACCGTCCTAGCGTTTCCGGCAGGCGCTAAGGGACGCGGCGACGGCTGTGTCGGAAGGGGCTGGCGAATGTCGGGTTACGAGCTGTCCGAGGCCGAGGAAGCCGAGGAAGCGGAGCGGCCGAAGAAGCGCGCGCCGTGGGGCGTGATAGCGCTGGTCCTGCTGACCGGCCTCGCGCTCATCCGCAACGGTTCGGGCGAGTTCGACGCCGGTCCGCCGCAGCCGGCCGCCGCTGCCGCCGCGGACGGCCGCACGGGCGGGCTGACCGGGAGCGTCTTCGACAAGACGCCGGGTCCGCTCGCGTACTCGGTGCCGGAGCGGGTCGGCATCCCGGCGATCCGGGTCAGCGCGCCGGTGATGCCGGTCGGCCTCGACGCGGCGGGGTGGGTCGACGCGCCGCCCCCGGAGGACCCGAACCTCGCGGGGTGGTTCACCGGCGGGGTCTCGCCCGGCGAGAAGGGCACGGCCGTCGTCGTCGGCCACGTCGACAACAAGCTCGGTCCCGCCGTCTTCTACGGGCTCGGCGCCCTCAAGAAGGGCAACAAGGTCGAGGTGTCCCGCAAGGACGGCAGGACCGCGGTGTTCGAGATCTACGGCATCGAGGTCTTCGAGAAGAAGAACTTCCCCGGCGACCGGGTGTACGCGTCCAAGGGCGCCCCCGAACTCCGGGTCATCACCTGCGGCGGCGGCTTCTCCAAGGCCCACGGCTACGCCGGGAACGTCGTCGTCTTCGCCCGCCTGACCGAGGTCCGCTGAGCGGCCCCGGCCGGGCGGGCGCCCGTTTCCTCAGGCGGGGCGCCTGCGGGGGACGGTGAGGTGGTAGCCGGAGTCCAGCAGGCGGGGCAGGTACCGCCTGAGGGCCCGCACACTCTGCGTCCGGTCACCCCCGGCGTCGTGCGACAGCACCACCACGCCCGGCGCCGCGCCCCCCGCGACCCGGCTGACGATGGTCCCCGTCCCCGGTGTCGTCCAGTCCAGCGTGTCCACGGTCCACGCGAGGGGCTCCATCCCCAGCTCGGCGCCGATCTGGAACGCGGCCCGGTTCCATGCCCCGTACGGTGCCCGGAACCAGCGCGGCTTCTCCCCGTACGCGTCCTCGATCACCTCGGACGTCCGCTCCATCTCGGACCGGATCCGGCTCCTCCTGAGCTTCGTCAGCAGCGGATGCGACCAGGTGTGGTTCCCGACGACATGCCCCTCGTCGGCCATCCGCGCCAGCAACTCCTGGTTGTCGACGGCCATTTCCCCGCACACGAAGAACATCGCGTGCACGCCGTACTCGCCGAGGGTGTCGAGGATGGCGGGCGTGTACCGGGGATCGGGCCCGTCGTCGAAGGTGAGCACCATGGTGTTCCCGCGCCCGGAGACTTCGAGGATGGGCTTGCGCCGCACGGAGAGATGCGCGCCCGAGGCGGGCGGCCCGAACCCGGTGCTGGGCTGAAGGCGGTAGGCGGACGGCTTGAGGGGAACGCGCCGGGCGGGAGGCCCGGCGGCGGGAACGGGGGCCGGCTCCTCTCCCCCGCTCAGCCCCAGGGTTACGGCTCCGGCACCTCCGAGAGCGGCGACGCCCGCACCCCACACCATCCGACGTCGTGTGAACACCTGATCTTTCTTCATGGCTCATAAGTCACCCGCACGACAACAAGCCCACCCCCGCGACACCGGTATGGAGCCGCTTTTCCACTCAGCCAGCCGATGTCATCTTCTGCGGACCAACGGAAACGGCAGAGTCTCCCGAATCGTCAGACCGGTGACGAACATGACCAGCCGGTCCACCCCGATTCCCAATCCCCCGGTGGGGGGCATCGCATAAGCCAGTGCCTCCAGGAACTCCTCGTCCAGTTCCATCGCCTCAGGATCACCCCCGGCCGCTTTCAAGGACTGTTCCGTCAGCCGTCTCCGCTGTTCCACCGGGTCCGTCAATTCGGAATACGCCGTGCCCAGTTCCGTCCCGAACGCGACGAGGTCCCAGCGCTCGGCGAGCCGGGGATCGGCACGGTGCTGCCGGGTCAGCGGGGAGACGTCCGTGGGGAAGTCCTTGTAGAACGTCGGCAGCAGCGTCCGCTCCTCGACGAGCCGCTCGTACATCTCCAGCACGACGTCCCCACGCCCGTCCCCGTCCCCGTACGGCACCCCGGCCCGATCGCACAGCCGCCTCAGCACGGACAGCTCCGTATCCGCCCCGACCTCTTCTCCGAGCGCCTCGGAAATGGCCCCGTACACGGTCTTGACGGGCCACTCCCCGGAAATGTCGAACTCCTCGTCCCCTTTACGGACGACGGGAGTACCGAACGCGGCTCGGGCAGCGCCCTGGATCAGCTCGCGGGTCAGGTCGAGCATGACGTCGTAGTCGGCGTATGCCTGATACGCCTCCAGCATCGTGAACTCGGGATTGTGTTTCGGCGATACGCCTTCATTGCGGAAGGTCCGCCCCATCTCGAACACCTTCTCCAGACCGCCCACGCAGAGCCGTTTGAGATACAGCTCGGGGGCGATCCGGAGATACAGGTCGAGGTCGTACGCGTTGATGTGTGTCGTGAACGGACGGGCGTTCGCGCCGCCATGGATCTGCTGGAGCATGGGCGTCTCGACTTCGAGGTACCCCCGTTCGAGGAGCCCGCCCCGCAGCGCCTGGACGACGGCGGCACGCGCGCGGATCGTGTCGCGGGCGGCGGGGCTGGTGACGAGGTCGAGGGCGCGGAGCCGGACCTTGGCCTCGGGGTCGGTGAGGCCGCGCCGCTTGTCGGGGAGGGGGCGCAGGCACTTGCCGGTGAGCTGCCAGTCGTGGACGAAGACGGTCGGCTCGCCCTTGTCGCTGCGCCCGGCGGAGCCCGTGCAGCTCACGAGGTCGCCGAGGTCGACGTCGGCGCGGAAACGTCCCGCGTCGGTCAGGGCCAGCTGGTGGTCGCCGGACCAGTCCCGCAGGGTGACGAAGACGATCCCGCCGAAGTCGCGGACGCGCAGGACACGCCCGGCGACGGTGACCTCGTCCCCGTCACGGACGTCCGCGAGGGCGTGGGTGGGCGCGGGGACACCCACCGGGTAGGGGTCCGTGCCGTCGTCGTACAGCCGCTGGAGCCGTTCCTGGCGGACGCGGACCTGGTCGGAGGGGCCTTGGGCGCGTGCTTCGGCGGGTTCCGTCAGCTCTTCCAGGGGCGGCAGGTCGCCGGTGGAGGAGGCGGGGCGTACCGCGTGCTTGAGGCGGTGGCGGCGCAGGGACGGTACGACGACGAAGCCCTCGGCGATCCCGGAGGCGAGGCCGACGCGGGCGAGGGCGCCGGTGTCGCCGTAGCAGAGGAACCGGGGGTACCACAGGGGCCGGTACTTGGCGTTGGAGCGGTAGAGGGCCTCCAGCTGCCACCACTTGGAGAAGAACAGGAGCAGCCGGCGCCACAGCCGCAGGACCGGTCCGGCGCCGATGCGGGCGCCTTCCTCGAAGACCGAGCGGAAGACGGCGAAGTTGAGGGAGATGCGGCGGATGCCCAGCTTGGGTGCGGCGGCGCAGACTTCGGCGACCATGAACTCCATGACGCCGTTGGGGGCGGTGCGGTCGCGGCGCATGAGGTCGAGGGAGATGCCGTCGGGGCCCCAGGGGACGAAGGAGAGCAGCGCGAGGAGGCGGCCGTCGTCGGCGACGGTCTCGACGAGGAGGCAGTCGCCGTCGGCGGGGTCGCCGAGGCGGTCGAGGGCCATGGAGAAGCCGCGTTCGGTCTCGGTGTCGCGCCAGGCGTCGGCGCGGTCGACGACCTCCTCCATCTCCTCGGGGGTGAGGGCGGAGTGGCGGCGTACCCGGCAGGTCGCGCCGGTGCGGCGGACGCGGTTGACGGCTTGGCGGGTGACGCGCATGTCGCGTCCGCCGAGGTCGAAGGAGGGGATGTCGAGGATCGCCTCGTCGCCGAGCTGGAGTGCGCTGAGGCCGGCGCGGGCGAAGGCTTTGGCGCCGTCCTCGGAGGCGCCCATGACGGCGGGGGTCCAGCCGTGGCGGCGGGCGGTGTCCTGCCAGGCGGCGATGGCGTGCGGCCATGCCTCGCGGTCGCCGACGGGGTCGCCGCTGGCGAGGCAGACGGCGGCCTCGACGCGGTACGTGACGGCCGCCTTGCCGCTGGGCGAGAAGACGACGGCCTTGTCGCGGCGGGTGGCGAAGTAGCCGAGGGAGTCGTGGGCGCCGTACCGCTTGAGGAGGGCGCGGATGCGGGCCTCCTCGTCGCCGTGCAGGGCGGCTTCCATGCGCTGGCTGCGGAAGAGGGTGGCGGCGGCGTTCAGGAGCGCGAGGGCGCCGAAGAGGCCGAGGAGGAAGAACAGGACGCGCGGCGGCCGTCCGTCGAAGCTGCGGGCGGAGACCAGGCCGCCGAGGACCCGGTCGGCGGCCCACACGAACCGCTCGCCGCGCGGGAGCGAGCCGGGGAACAGCTCGACGAGCCCCCAGCCCGCGAGGATCGCGAGCCCGAGTCCGACCAGCAGGACGAGGACGGCCCTGCGGACGGCGCCGTGCCGGGAGTCGGCGTAGAACTCGCGGCGGGCGAAGAGCAGGACGACGAGGGCGATCCCGCAGATGACCAGCGAGGGCAGCGACTCGGTGTAGTCGCCGAACACGACGCCCAGGCTGTCCCCGAGGACCAGCAGCCCGAGGTAGACGACGACCAGCCACCAGGCGACCTTCTTGCGCGCGGCCGTCGCCCCGGCCAGCAGGAACAGGAAGACGGCGTAGGCGAGGTTCGCGCTGACCGGGATGATCAGCAGGTCGAGGAAGTCGACGGCCGGGCGCAGCAGGCGGCGCAGCGGCGGCACGAAGGCGAGGACGACACACAGCATCCCGATGGCCCCGAAGAACCCGCCGAACGCCTCGGGGACCCGGCTGAGGAAGCGGGGACGCCCGGCTCCTCTCTCCGGTTTCTCCGGCTGCTTGTCCGGCCGCTCGGCGGCGGTGGTCGCGGTTCCGGCTGCGCTCATGGCTTCGACTGTAGGAAGGAGGCGGGCGCGGCGCCCGTCGAGAAGGGGGAAGCGGGGATTCCGATAGCCTCGGCGCGTGACGGAACAGCATGGGCACAAGCCCTCGCAGGGGTTCGAGCGGGGGACCGACGGTCCCAAGGTCATCGTGGTCGGGGTGGACGGCTCCGACTCGTCCATGCGGGCCGCCGCGTACGCCGGGGGGCTCGCGCGGCGGCAGCGGGCGCTGCTGGCGATCGTGTACATCCAGCCGGTGATGGCGGCGGGGGCCGCGATGGGGGTGCCGGTCGCGGAGACCACGGATCAGATCGCCGAGGATCTCGTCGCGCAGATCCGCAGCGAGACCGAACGGCTCAAGGGGATATTCGACGTCCGCTGGGAGTTCCACACGTTCCGCGGGGACCCCTACACCGGGCTCGTCACCGCCGCCGACGACCTGAAGGCGGACGCGGTGGTCGTCGGCGCGTCGGAGCAGGCGGGGCACCGGATCGTGGGGTCGGTGGCGGTGCGGCTGGTGAAGGCGGGGCGATGGCCGGTGACGGTCGTGCCGTAGCCGTTCGTGAGGCGGGTCAGTCCGCCATGACCAGCCCGTCCTTCGCCGCGCCCCGGCTGAGGACGACGTCGCGGACGCGGTCGCGGACACCGCGTACGTCGGCTCCCTGTGCGAGGGCCTGGTTCAGGTCGAGGACGCGTCCCGCGTCGATGTCGAACATCTGCGGGACGAACTCGGCCCTGCTGACGTTCCACCGGGTGCCGGGCCGCTGGGGCGGGGTGAAGGTGAAGCGGGCGATGGTGGACTGGTTGCCGCGCGGGTCCTGCTGTCCCTGGTGGTTGAACATCTCCCCGGCGATCTGGTCGCCCATGCCGTAGACGACCCACGTCCCGTTGACCTTCTCGTACGCCTGCGGGATGTGGGCGTGCGTCCCGAGGATCAGGTCGATGTCGGGGCGGCCGGCGGTGCCCGACGCGGTGAGGGTGCGGGCCAGCGTGAGCTGCTGTTCGTCGGGGGCGTCCTGCCACTCCGTGCCCCAGTGCAGGGAGACGACCACGACGTCGGCGCCGGCCTGGCGTGCGGCGCGGGCGTCGGCGAGGATCTTCGCCTCGTCGATGACGTTGACGGCCCAGGGCTGCTCCGGCGGGAGGGGGTAGCCGTTGGTGCCGTAGGTGTAGGCGAGGTGGGCGACGGTGGCGCGGCCGGCGCGCAGGAGGGTCGGGGTGGTGGCCTCCTGCGGGGTGCGGGCGGTGCCCGCGTGGCGTACGCCCGCGCCGTCGAGGGCGTCGAGCGTGCGCCGTACGCCTGCCGAGCCGTCGTCGAGGCTGTGGTTGGAGGCGGTGGAGCAGCCGTCGTACCCGGTCGTCGCGAGGGCCTCGGCGACCTCCGGCGGGGATTTGAACGCGGGGTAGCCGGTGTAGTCGCCGTTCGCGCCGTACACGGTCTCCATGTGGCACAGGGCGAGGTCGGCGCGGGAGACGAGGGGGCGGACGCCGTCGAGCATGGGGCGGAAGTCGTAGCCCCGGCCGCCGGCGTCGAAGCGGGCGCGTTCGATGATGGAGGTGTGGGGGAGGACGTCGCCGGTGGCGACGAGGGTGAAGCCCGTGGGGGCCGTCGGTGCGGGTCTGCCGGGGGTGGGCGGTTTCTCCTCGCGTGCCTCCTGGACCTGGCAGGCGGCCACCGCGAGGAGGACCGTCGCGGCGAGGGCCATCGGTCGTCTGCGTACCATCACCGCAACCACTCCGTTCCGATCCGATTGTCGTACTTATGGCGCACGTCCACACTCCTAGCGCACACCCCGGCCCGCCCGGTGGAGCCGCTCCGGAGGATGCGCGCGATCGGCGTAGCGGAGCCGGTTCGAACCCGTGTCCCGCCTCCGAACCGGAACTCTCCGCACCGCCGTTCACCGACCGTTCGTCGAACCGTTCGTCGACGCGATCGACCGTCCGTCGCAGATGTTTGTACGCGCCCTGTCGCTGAGTGACGACGCCGGTGTGCCATAACGGCCATGACCGCCACACTCACGCAGCCGAAGACGACCGCTGAGCATGAACTCGCCGCGCTCCAGCGGGAACACGGGCGGCCCCTCTTCGCGCTGCTGCTGCGGCTGAGCGACGGCGACCGGCAGCGCGCGGAGGACCTCGTCCAGGAGACGCTGGTGCGGGCGTGGCAGCACCCCGAGGCGCTGCGCGCGGACGACTTCGACTCGGTGCGGCCCTGGCTGATGACGGTCGGGCGGCGGCTCGCGATCGACGCGCGGCGGGCCCGGCAGGCGCGGCCGGCGGAGGTCGGGGACGCGATACTCGAACACGCGCCCGTCTGCGCGGACCACGCGGAGCGCGCGGCGGCGGCGCTGGACGTCCGCGAGGCTGTGAAGACTCTCACTCCCGAACACCGTGAAGTCCTGGTGCTGGTGTACTTCCAGGGGGCGAGTGTGGCGGAGGCCGCCGGAATACTCGGAATCCCGCCCGGTACGGTGAAGTCCCGCGCGTTCTACGCGCTGCGCGCCCTGCGCCGGGTCCTTCCGGGTTATGCGGCCGACCTGCGCTGAAACCGACCGCAGAGTCAAACCTCCGTAAAGCGCCTTGCCTGAGACCCCGGTTGAGTAATCGGCTGTTCCCATCCGTGTTCCGGACTGGGGGCCCGGCGACGGGCGACGGCACACCGGAGGGAAGGCTGCGAGGGATGCTGGACAGAGATCATCACGGCACGGACGGGTCCGACGACGGTGAACTGACCGTCCCCATGGCCTGGTTGTACGCCGAGTACATCGCCGACGAACTGCTGCGCACCGGCGATCTGATGCCGCCGACGTCGTTCGAGTTCCGCGCCGGGCGCGACGCGCTGGCGCTCACCATCTTCCTGTCGGACACCGACGGGGAACTCCCCGGCATCCGGGTCGTGACGCAGTTGGAGACGTGGCTCTCACTGACCGCGTACGACCAGCCGTGGCAGGACTGGGTGGGTGAGCGGATGTCCGGGCTCGCCGCGCGCGTCGAGCGGTCGGGGCTGGACTCGCCGGACCTGCGGCTCGCCGAGGACGCGTGGCGGTGGCTGGAGGAGACGGAACTCCTAGCGCCGGACCTCAACGCGGTGCCGGGCGGCGGTGCGACGGCCGGGATCGGGGAGGACGAGGGGCCCAAGGTGTGGACCCCGGCGTGGCAACTCGGGCTGCCGCTGGGACACTTGGCGATCCACCTGTTCTAGCCACGGCCGGGCCCTCGCGAAAAAACTTTCCGATCCGACCAATCCGCCCGCGCGACGGCTCCGAACATCTGGGTCACGATTCTGTACACGGCTTGAGTGATTCCGGAGCCGGGTGCGTACCGGTGGGAGCAAGGAGTAACCCCAACCGCACCCAACGGCACGAGGATTCGGCGATGAGGTCCCTGGAACAGCATGTGGACGTCGGCGCGTACGCGCTCGGCGTCCTGGACGAAGCGGAAGCCTTCCGCTTCGAGGACCACCTCATGGAGTGTCCTCGGTGCGCGGCTCAGGTCACGGAATTCGGCCCGGCGACACGGCAGTTGATGCTGTACCGGCGCGCGACCCCGCGCTCGGTGCACCCCTTCGCCGGTCCCGGGCCCCGGCTCCTGGACAAGCTCCTCGACCAGGTCGTCGCCCGACGCCGGGCGATGCGCCGCCGGTTCCTGTACGGGCTGGCCGCGTCCGTCGTCGTCGCGCTGACCGGGCCCGCGCTGATGATGGCGGTCGGCGGCAGGGGCAGTCAGGAGGCCGTGGCGAGCAGTGAGGTGCGGATCGCCGCGACCGACCAGAAGTCCGGGGTATGGGCGCAGGTGACGGCCGCCGACAAGACGTGGGGCGCGGACATCGAGCTCCAGGTGAAGGACGGGTCGGGGCCGCGCCACTGCCGGCTCGTCATCGTCGGGCGGGACGGCAGCGAGGAGACGGCGACGGGGTGGATGGTCCCCGATCACGACGCGCGGCCCAACACGATGCACGGGGGTACGGCGATGCACACGCAGGACGTCGCGTTCTACGACGTGCGCAGCGACGACAACACGACGCTGCTGCGGATTCCGGCCGGGAAGTGAGCCGCGGCTACTTGAGGAGCCGGGACATCCTGCGGTCCGCGAGGGGCTTGCCGCCCGTCTGGCAGGTCGGGCAGTACTGGAGCGAGGAGTCGCTGAAGGAGACCTCGCGGATCGTGTCCCCGCACACCGGGCACGGCTCGCCGGTCCGGCCGTGCACGCGCAGGCCACTCTTCTTCTCCGCCTTGAGCCGCCCGGCGGCCACGCCGTGGGAGCGCTCCACGGCGTCGGTCAGGGTGGTGCGCAGCGCCTCGTACAGCACGCGCGTCTCCTCCGGCGTGAGCGAGGCCGCCCGTTTGAACGGGGACATGCGGGCCACGTGCAGGATCTCGTCGCTGTAGGCGTTGCCGACGCCGGCGATGAGGCTCTGGTCGCGCAACGCGCCCTTGAGCTGCCGCCGCTCCCCCGCGAGCAGCGCCGCGAGACGCGCCTCGTCGAAGTCGTCCGCGAGCGGGTCGGGGCCGAGGCGTGCGACGCCGGGTACGTCCTGGGGGTCGCGTACGACGTACACCGCGAGTTTCTTCTGGGTGCCGGCCTCGGTGAGGTCGAACCCGGCGCCCGTCTCCAGGGCGACCCTGAGCGCGAGCGGGCCCTTTCCGGGGCGGGGCATGCCGTCGGGGAGCCGGTCCTTCCAGTGCAGCCAGCCGGCGCGGGCGAGGTGGGTGACGAGATGCGGGCCGCCCGCCGCCTCGACGTCCAGGAACTTCCCGTACCGCCGCACCGCGACGACCTCGCGGCCCTCGATGTCGGTCAGGGGTGGGTCGTACGTCTTCAGCACGCTGATCGCGACCGGCAGCACCCGGACGATCTCGTGACCGGCCAGGTGCTCGGTGAGGAAGTCCTTGAGGGCTTCGACCTCGGGCAGCTCGGGCATGGGTCCAGGGTGCCACCGGGGGGTGGGGGCGGCACGGCGAGGGCGTACGGGTGGCGTCTCCTCACCCCGGCTCCGGGAGCGCGAACTCGCACCACACGCACTTGCCGCCGCCCCGCGCCTCGACCCCCCACGCGTCCGCGAGCAGGTCGACCAGCAGCAGGCCCCTCCCCGTCACGCCCGCCTCCCCCGCTTCCCGGCGGCGCGGGAGCGCGCTGGACGTGTCCTCCACCTCGACCCGCAGCCGGCGCGACGGGTCGGCCGGCACCACCCGGAGGGTGACGACGGCCGCGCCCTCCGTGTGCATCAGGGCGTTGGTGATCAGTTCGTCGGCCGTGAGTTCCACGTCGTCGGCGCGGGTGCGGGCGCCCCAGGCGCGGACGGCGGCGCGGATCATGTGGCGGGCCTGCACGAGGGCGTCGGGGTCGCCGGGGGCGACGTGCTGCTGGAGGCGGCCTCCCGCGCGGGGCGTGTCGAGGCAGCGGCGGCGCAGGAGCAGCAGCGCGACGTCGTCGTCCCCTTCCCGGTCCTCGGCGATCTCGATGAGGCGGTCGGCGAGGGCGCGGACGTCGTCGGGGCCGTCGGCGACCAGGGCCGTCAGGATGCGCATGCCGTCGTCGAGGTCGATGCCGGGCTGTTCGACGAGGCCGTCCGTGCACAGGAGGAGCAGGTCGCCGGGGTCGAGTTCCAGCGTGCTGACGGGGTACGCGAGGCCCCCGAACTCCGCCGAGAGGCCGAGCGGCAGGCCGCCGGGGACGGTGAGGCGGCGGCACGTGCCGTCGGCGGCGCGCAGCAGGGGGTCGATGTGGCCCGCGCGGACGACCTGGACGACGCCGGTGACGAGGTCGGTCTCGGCGTACAGGCAGGTCGCGAAGCGGTCGGTGTCGAGGTCGTGGAGGAACAGCGAGGCGCGGGCCATGACGGTGGCCGGGGGGTGGCCCTCGGAGGCGTACGCCTTGAGGACGATGCGGAGCTGGCCCATCACCGCCGCCGCGTGCGTGTCGTGGCCCTGGACGTCGCCGATGACCGCGCCGACCTTGCCTCCGGGCAGCGGGATCAGGTCGTACCAGTCGCCGCCGATGTCGCGGCCGAGGGAGCCGCCGATGGTCGCGGCGCGGTAGCGGACGGCGATCTCGGCGCCGGGGACGCTGGGGATCGTGCGCGGCAGCATGGCCTGCTGGAGGCTCTGCGCGATGTCCTTCTCCTGCTCGTAGAACATGGCGCGCTGGAGGCTCTGCGCGATGCTGGAGCCGAGCGCGACGAGGATGTTGCGCTCCTCGGGGGTGAAGCCGTGCCGGTCGTTGTAGAGCAGGCCCATCGCGCCGATCGGGCGGGCCTGGACGATCAGCGGGAGGTAGGCGGCGGAGGTGATCCGCAGGTCGCGCAGGTGCGGCCACAGGACGGGGTAGCCGGTCGCGAACTCCTGCGGCGACTCGATGAAACGCGGGGTGAGGGTGCGGACGACCTCGCTCATCGGGTACGGCTCGTCGATGCGGGTGACGAGCGTGCCGGGCACGAAGCTGCCCTCGGGGCCCTCCGCGACCAGCCGGATGCGGCCCGCCTCGACGAGGCCCATGACGAGGCTGGTGGCGCCCAGGTGGGTGAGGCCCTGGGTGTCCTTGAGGACGTCGATGACGTCCTGCACGGTCCGCGCGTGCGCGAGGGCGGCCGTGGTGAGCTGGACGACGTTGGTCTGCTCCCGGCGCGCGTCGTCGCGCGCGGTCTCCTCCCAGCGGCGCGCGAGGTCGTCCAGCTCCTGGGCGGCGTCGCGGACGATGCCGACGATGCGGCGGGGGCGGCCCGTGTCGTCGCGGCTGATGTGGCCCTGCGTGTGGGTCCAGCACAGGGTGCCGTCGCGGCGCTGGAGCCGGAAGTAGCAGCCGTAGTTCTCGCTGCCGTCCTTGATCGCCTGTGCGACCAGCGCGTCCAGCCGCTCGCCCTCCGCCCTCGGCACCCGCACGCTCAGCGACTCCGGGTTTCCGTCGTACTCGTCGGGCCGCAGGTCGAAGATCTCGTGGGCCCGCGCGTCCATGCGGAACCGCCCGGAGTCCAGGTCCCACTCGAAGCTGCCCATACGGTTGAGCGCCAGGACCGGGTCCGGGCGCGCGGGCCAGTCGTCCGGCATGCGCCCACTGTGACAGGGTTTAGGGTCTTTCACGACTGGGAGAGCGACCAGAGTCGCACAAGCGGATACATCCACCACCGAGAGTCACGGTCATGGACTGGTTCACCTCGGACGCCGCCTGGCTGAGCCGTCTCCTCTTCCAGCGTGCCCTCGCCGGCGTCTACCTGTTCGCGTTCCTCACCGCCGCCCTCCAGTTCCGCGCCCTGCTGGGGACCCGCGGCCTGCTCCCCATCCCCCGCTTCACCGCCCGCGTCCCGTTCCGCGCGGCCCCGAGCCTCTTCCAGCTCCACTACTCGGACCGGTACTTCGGGGCCTGCGCCTGGACGGGCTGCGCCCTGTCGGCCGCCCTGCTGGCCGGCGTGGACGCGCTGCTCCCCCTGTGGGCGGCGATGCTGCTGTGGCTGCTCCCCTGGGTCCTGTACCTCTCGATCGTGAACGTCGGCCAGACCTGGTACGGCTTTGGCTGGGAGTCCCTGCTCCTGGAGACCGGGTTCCTCGCGGTGTTCCTCGGCAACGACGACGTCGCCCCGCCCCTGCCGGTGCTGCTCCTGCTGCGCTGGCTGCTGCTGCGCGTCGAGTTCGGGGCGGGCCTGATCAAGCTGCGCGGCGACGCGTGCTGGCGGAAGCTGACGTGCCTGGACTTCCACCACGAGACCCAGCCGATGCCGGGCCCGTTGAGCTGGTTCTTCCACCACCTCCCGCGCCCGGTCCACCGCGTGGAGGCGGCGGCGAATCATGTCACCCAACTCGCCGTCCCGTTCCTCCTGTTCACGCCGCAGCCGGTGGCGACGGCGGCGGCCTCGCTGATGGTCCTGACGCAGCTCTGGCTGGTCCTGTCGGGCAACTTCGCCTGGCTGAACTGGCTGACGATCACCCTGGCCCTGTCGGTGACCGAACTCCCCTCGGAGCACCGGACGTTCGATGATCCGCCCCTCTGGTACGAGGCCCTGGTGCTGACCGTCGCCGCCCTGCTCCTGTTCCTGAGCCGCCACCCCGTCCGCAACATGCTCTCCCGCCGCCAGGTCATGAACCGCTCCTTCGACCCCCTGCACCTGGTCAACTCCTACGGCGCCTTCGGCAGCGTCAGCCGCACCCGGTACGAGGTGGTGATCGAGGGCACGCTCGACGAGGTCCCCCACGAGCGACAGGGCTGGCGGGAGTACGAGTTCAAGGGCAAGCCGGGCCGACCCGGCCGCTGGCCCCGCCAGTTCGCCCCCTACCACCTGCGGCTGGACTGGATGCTGTGGTTCGTCGGCCTGTCCCCGGCGTACGCGGGCACCTGGTTCACGACCCTGGTCGAACGCCTCCTGGAAGGCGACCCGGCGACACTGAAGCTCTTGCGCCGGGCCCCCTTCGACCGGCCGCCGCGCCATGTCCGCGCCCGCCTCTTCCGCTACCGCTACACGGACTGGGGGGAGTTGAGGCGGACGCGGGCCTGCTGGCACCGCACCTACGTCCGCGAGTTCCTCCCGCCGACCCGCCTGGATCAGAGGCCGTAGACCCGGAAGGCGTTCTCCTCGAAGATCGCGTCCCGGTCCCCGGGGTCGGTCAGCTCCTCGGCCACCGCGAGGACCTGCGCATAGCTCGCGACCTCCGTGCACACGGGCCAGTCCGACCCGAACATCAACCGGTCGACGCCGAAGGACTCCAGCGCGATATCGACGTACGGCCGCAGATCGGCGGCCTGCCATCCCGCGCCGGCCTCGGTGACCAGCCCGGAGAGCTTGCCGACCGTGTTGGGGTGGTGGCCGAAGGCGCGGATGTCGCACTCCCAGGTGCCCCGGACGCCGGAGGCCACGGCGGGTTTGCCGAGGTGGTCGAGGACGAAGACCAGGTCCTCGTGCTCGCCGACGGCCCTGACGCAGGAGGGGAGTTGGTGCGGGAGAACCACCAGGTCGTAGACGAGCCCGGCCTCGGCGACCGCGCGCAGACCGCGCCGGACGTCGGGACGCTGGAGCCACCCCGGGTCGGACTCGCCCTGGACCTGGTGCCGGATGCCCTTCAGGTAGGCCCCGCCCGGCAGTTCACGCAGCCGCGCCAGTTCCTCGGCGATGCCGGGGTGGGTGAGGTCGGTCCAGCCGACGACGCCCGCGACGAGGTCGTGCGCGTCGGCCAGGGCGAGGAACTCGGGGGTCTCCTCGGCGACGGTGACCGTCTGGACGAGCACCGTCCGGTCGACCTCCGCCGCCCGCGCCTCGGGGGCGAGGTCGGCGAGGGTGAAGTCCCTTCTCAGGGGGCTGTGTTCAGGGATCCAGTCCTGGTCACGCACCGAGAGGTCCCACACGTGGTGGTGGGCGTCGACGATCACAGCGCCTCCAGATCGACGGTCACGACACCTCCAGGCCGATGCTCACGGCAGCTCCCAGACGACCGGCAGCCCCGCGTCCGCCCCCTCGTCCGAGTAGTCGTGGACGACGTCGAGCAGCTCCGCCATCCGCGCCTGCCACGCCACGTTGACCGGCAGCTTCTCCAGCTCGGCGAGCAGGCGCCCGTAGTCCTCGCACTCCAGGACGTGGAAGAGGTCGGTGCCACTGCGCCAGATCGTCCAGGAGCCGGCCCCGGCGGCACGGATGGCGTCCGTGAGTTCGACGGGAACCTCCCGGTGCGCGGCCTCGTACTCCGCGACCCGGTCGGCACGGACCGTGGTGTGCAGGGCGATCCTCACAGCCCGATCTCCTTCCAGAAGGCGTCCGGCACCGAGGCCGCGAACTGCTCGGCCCCGTCGACGGCTTCGGCCGCCGAGCGCGCGCCGACGAGCACGCTCGCGACAGCCGGATGCGCGGCGCAGAACGCGAGCGCGGCGGCCCGCAGGGTGATCCCGTGCCGGTCGGCGACCGCCTTGAGGCGCAGCGCCTCGTCCAGCAACTCCTGGGGCGCGGCGGTGTAGTTGTAGGTGGCGCCGGGCTTCGGGTCCGCCAGCAGACCGGAGTTGAAGGCGCCGCCGATCACCACCGACACGCCCCGCTCCTCGGCGGCCGGCAGGAGGTCGGTGAGGGCGCTGCGGTCGAGGAGTGTGTAACGCCCCGCGCACAGGACGACGTCGACGTCCGTCTCCCGGACGAACCGCGTGAGCATCGCCGTCTGGTTCATCCCGGCGCCGATCGCTCCCACGACCCCCTCGGAGCGGAGCTTCTCCAGCGCCGGGTACCCCTCGTGGAACGCCTGGTCGGCGTGGTCGTCGGGGTCGTGGAGGTAGACGACGTCCACGTGGTCGAGGCCGAGGCGTTCGAGGCTGGACTCCAGGGAGCGGCGTACGCCGTCGGCGCTGAAGTCCCAGACGCGGCGGTGGGAGCCTGGGACCGCGAAGCCGTCGGCGAGGTCGTCGCCGGTTTCCTCGGCGGGCTCCAGGAGGCGGCCGACCTTCGTCGAGACCGTGAACTCGGCGCGCGGGCGGTCGCGCAGGGCGAGGCCGAGGCGCCGTTCCGAGAGTCCGAGGCCGTAGTGGGGGGCCGTGTCGAAGTAGCGGATTCCCTTGTCCCAGGCGGCGGTCACCGCTTCGGTGGCCTGGTCGTCGGTGATCGGTGTGAAGAGGTTGCCGATGCCGGCGGCGCCGAAGCCGAGTGCGGTGACGTCGACGCCGGTCCGGCCCAGACGGCTCACTGCCGCACCGGCCGCAGCCGCAGCCCCTGCATCCCGCCGTCCACCGCGAGGGACGTGCCGGTCGTCGCGCCCGCGAGCGGGCTCGCCAAGTAGGCGATGGCGGCGGCGACTTCGGCCGCGCTGACCAGACGCCCGGACGGCTGGCGGGCCTCCAGCGCGGCGCGTTCGGCGGCCGGGTCGTCGGCGGCGTCGAGGAGGCGGCCGACCCAAGGGGTGTCCGCCGTACCGGGGTTGACGCAGTTGACGCGGATGCCCTCGCGGAGGTGGTCGGCGGCCATCGAGAGGGTGAGCGACAGCACCGCGCCCTTCGTGGCGCCGTACAGGGCCCGTTGGGGCAGTCCGGCGGTCGCGGCGATCGAGCAGGTGTTGACGATCGCCGCGTGGGCGGAGGCGCGCAGGTGCGGGAGGGCGGCGCGGGTCACGCGGACCATGCCGACGACGTTGACGTCCCAGACGCGGTGCCATTCGGTGTCGTCGTTGTCCTCGACGGTGCCCTGGGCGCCGATGCCCGCGTTGTTGACGAGGATGTCGAGGCCGCCGAGGTCGGTGACGGCGGCCTCTATCGCCGCGCGTACGGAGGCGTCGTCGCTGACGTCGGCCTGGTGGCCGAGCAGGGGTTTGTCGACGCCGGACGGGTCGAGGTCGAGCACGGCGACGCGTGCGCCGCGCTCCGCCAGCAGGTCGGCGGTGGCCCGGCCGATGCCGGAGGCGCCGCCCGTGACCAGCGCCGTGAGCCCCTCGAAGTCGTTCATGCCGCCTCGTTCTCCTTCAGGTCCGCGAGCCAGAAGGCACCGTCCGGGAACCGGTAGCGCGCGAGCGACTCCGGCCGCATGGCGGCGGAGAAGCCGGGCGTGGTCGGTGCCATGTAGTGACCTTCCCTGATGACCACCGGATCAAGGAAGTGGGCATGCAAATGATCCACATACTCGATGACCCGGTCGTCGGTCGTCCCCGACAGCGCGACGAAGTCGAACATCGAGAGGTGCTGGACGAGTTCGCACAGGCCGACGCCGCCCGCGTGCGGGCAGACGGGGACGCCGAACTTGGCCGCGAGCAGCAGGATCGCGAGGTTCTCGTTGACCCCGCCGACGCGGGCCGCATCCAGCTGGAGGACGTCGAGGGAGCCGGCCTGGAGGAGCTGCTTGAAGACGATCCGGTTCTGGACGTGCTCGCCGGTGGCGACCTTCACGGGCGCGACGCCGCGCCGTACGGCCGCGTGGCCGAGGATGTCGTCGGGGCTGGTCGGCTCCTCGATCCAGTACGGGTCGAAGGGGGCGAGCGCGTTCGTCCAGCGGATCGCCTCCTCGACATCCCAGCGCTGGTTGGCGTCGACGGCGATCCGGATGCCGGGGCCGACCACGTCGCGGGCGACCCGGCAGCGGCGTACGTCGTCGTCGAGGTCGGCGCCGACCTTCAGCTTGATCTGCGTGAACCCGTCCGCGACGGCCTCGGCGGCGAGCCGCGCGAGCTTCTCGTCGCCGTACCCGAGCCATCCTGCTGATGTCGTGTACGCGGGATAGCCGCGCTCCAGCAGCCGCGTACGGCGCTCCTCGGCGCCCTCCTTGCCCCGGCGCAGCAGGCCGAGGGCCTCGGCGGGGGTGAGGGCGTCGGTGAGGTAGCGGAAGTCGATCTGGGCGACGAGCCACTCGGGGTCGGCGTCGGCGAGGAGCTGCCACAGGGGCTTGTCCGCGCGTTTGGCGGCGAGGTCCCAGACGGCGTTGACGACCGCGCCGATCGCCATGTGCATCACGCCCTTCTCCGGTCCCAGCCAGCGGAGCTGGCTGTCGCCGATCAGGGCGCGGCTGACGCTTCCGGGGTCCGCGCAGACCTCGGCGACGTCCCGGCCGACGACGTGCGCGCGCAGGGCGTCGATCGCGGCGACCTGGACCTCGTTGCCCCGGCCGATGGTGAACGTGAAGCCGTGTCCCTCGTGGCCGTCCCCGGCGTCCGTGCGCAGGACGACGTACGCGGCTGAGTAGTCCGGGTCCGGGTTCATCGCGTCGGAGCCGTCCAGCTCCCGCGAGGTGGGGAAGCGGATGTCATGGGTGTCGACGGCGGTGATGCGTGGGCTCACGGGACCCCTTTCGGGCGGGGTGGGCGCGGTGCGCCGGATGCAGTGACCCCGCATATTTATCAGACCAATTTCCCTCTCGAACACCCCCTGAAGCGGTTCAGTAGGATTTTTTCACAGAGTGGTCCGACCACTTCGGTCGCTAGACTCCCCGCACGGCTTCAGGAGGACGACGGTGGACGAGAGCACGGGGACCGCCCCGCGGCAGGGCACGGTGACGCAGCGCGCCATCGAGCGGATCAAGGCGATGATCGCGGAGGGGCTCCTGGAGCCGGGTCAGCGGCTGCCGACCGAGCGGGACCTCGCCGCGCAGCTCGGGATGTCCCGCAGCTCGATGCGGGAGGCGATCCGGGCGCTCACCGTCCTCGGGGTGCTGGAGGCGCGGCACGGGTCCGGGATCTACGTCACCGCGCTGGACGCCGGGGACCTGCTGGAGACGTTCGGTGTCGTCGCGGACCTCTCGCGGGGGGCGCGTCTCGTGGAACTCCTCGAAGTGCGGCGGGTGTTGGAGTCGACGGCGACGGCCCTTGCGGCGGCGCGCATCAGTGACGCCCAACTCGCCGAGGTCGAGGAGCACTTGGCGGCGATGAACGCGACCGACGACCCCGAGGTGATCCTCGCGCACGACCTCGCCTTCCACCGGACGATCGCGGTCGCCGCCGGGAACGAGACGATGGCCGCGATCCTGGAGGGCCTGTCCTCGCGCACGTTCCGCGCCCGCGTCTGGCGCGGCTACGAGGAGGAGGGCGCCTTCGACCGCACCCGGCGTGAACACGCCGCGATCCACCGGGCGTTGAGGGCGCGGGA
Source organism: Streptomyces saintjeani (assembly GCF_055409605.1). Lineage (NCBI taxonomy): Bacteria > Bacillati > Actinomycetota > Actinomycetes > Kitasatosporales > Streptomycetaceae > Streptomyces > Streptomyces saintjeani. The sequence continues at coordinate 1,254,538 of NZ_CP189624.1, forward strand.
CCCGGAGGCGGCGCGGGCGGCTGCCGCCGCGCACGTGGGTGAGGTGGAGGAGTGGCTGCGGGCGCAGCTGGGGGCCTGAGGAAACGGCCCCGGGGGACGGGGATTTGGCAGGCCGGTTTCCGAAAGCGGTTGCCGTGAACGAGAGAGGGCGTTCCGTAACGCCCGTCCCGGTGTGCCCCCTTTTTCAGCCTCAGCCTTCCGTCGTATTCCCGCACCCCCGGTTCTCTGCTTAGCTGCGTCTTGACAGCCGACGGCGACCCGAAGGGCGCCGTACAGACTTCAGGGGCTGTCATCGCATTCGGGGGTTCGGCTGTGCAAGCCATCGCGAGAACGCACAGACACTGACGCGGAATCGAACCGCGAGTCATAGCTCTGTCGAGGCGCACGTGCCCGCCTCTCTCCTTCCGGCACGACATCCTGACGAACCGTCACCGAGGCGGCTCCACACGCCGCTTCGCGCTGCCCGGTTCGCGTTCCGCAGCAGCAAGGAGGCTCCACCATGCCTGTCAACGACCCGCTCGACCTCGGCCACCTCCGGTCGGTGCTCGACGAGGCGGGCAACCCCTGGCGCATGGCCGCCACCAGCATGACCTCCCTCACCGAGGAAGAGCGCGTGATCCGCCTCGGTGTTCCCGTCGAGGAGCACGAGGTCGCCGAGGCCGAGAGCGCCCGGCGGAGCGACCGCGCCGCCGCCCTCGCCGCGACCGGCGACTCGGTCGGCGCGCCCAGCGCCTTCGACCTGCGCAACATCGGCGGCGCGAACTACACGACGCCGGTGAAGGACCAGGGCGGATGCGGTTCCTGTGTGGCCTTCGGGTCCGTCGGGACGCTGGAGCACGTCACCCGGTACACGAACCGCACACCGAACCTCGCCGTCGACCTCTCCGAGGCGCAGGCGTACTACTGCTACGGCCGTGCGGCGGGCGCGACCTGCGCCTCCGGCTGGCTGCCGGAGCCCCTCGCCGACAAGGCGCGCGACTCGGGCGTCACGATCGACGCGTACTTCCCGTACACGGCCGCCGACCAGGACTGCTCGAAGCTCAACGCGGACTGGCCGAACCGGCTGGTCAAGGCGCGTTCCTGGCAGCAGGCGAACAACCCTGGGACGATGAAGGAGCTGATCTCGACCTACGGTTCGGTGGTCGCCTGCTTCTACGTCTACCAGGACTTCTTCTCCTACGCGGGCGGCGTCTACCGCCACAAGACCGGCACCCTGGCCGGCGGCCACTGCGTCACTCTCGTCGGCTACGACGACGCCCAGCAGTGCTGGATCGCCAAGAACAGCTGGGGCCCCGGCTGGGGCGAGCAGGGCTTCTTCCGCATCGGGTACGGCGAGTGCTCGATCGAGTCCTGGCACACCCTCGGCTTCCTCGGCACCGTCATCCGCGACTGGCTGCCCGACCAGCGCATCCTCGCGCTGTGGAGCAACGAGGCCGACGCGAACGTGTGGGCGTACGGCGAACTGCGCGGCTGGCTCAGCCTCAACGGCGCGGTGGGCGCCACCGACGCCGCGATGCTCGCGGAACTCGCCGCGTCCAAGGCGAACGGCGCGAAGGTCGGCCTCTACGAGGACAGCGGCACCGTCCAGCAGATCTACGCCTGGTGAGCCGGGCGCGACAGGAAACGGAGGGACGACGATGAGCCCGCAGCGACAGGACACGCAGGCCGCGCCGAAGCAGCAGCCCGCGACCCAGGAGGTCCGCTCCTCGGCCGCCCAGGACGAGGCCGGCCGGCCCGCCCTGCTCCCGCCCGGCGTCGACGTCGGCCAGGCCGGCGGCGCGTCCGCCGGGTCCGGCAAGCCCGCCGGGGACGCCATGATCCAGCGGTTCGAGCAGACCGCCGCCGGTGAGGCACGGCCCACGGTCACGCCCGAACTCCACGGCGACCTGCGGGCGTTCACGGCGGCGCAGGCCGCGACCGCGGTCACCGGGACCTGGACGCAGAACGTCGTCGTCGACGGCCTGTGGTCCATCAACCAGACCCGCAACGCCTACTTCCACGTCAAGGGCGGTGGCTGGAAGAAGGTCTTCAACACCACGGACTGGGCGTTCACGGCCCTGACCACCCTGGCGTCCCAGGCCCGCCAGACCAACCACGCGATCTCGTTCCGCGAGGAGTCGGACGGGATGGTGCACGAGATCTACCTCTGGTAGCGGGCCCCCGGCAGAGGAGAAGAGGAGGAGAGCCGGCCGTACGTCAGACCACGGTGACCCGTAGCGCGTACTCCCCCGCGTTCTCCCCCTCCGCCTCCCACGACCGCCGGTACACCAGCTCCAGCCGCCCCTCCCCCGCCTTCTCGGCGCGCAGCCGCAGGACGCGGGTACCCCCGGCCCCGACCAGCCCGGTCGGGGCCGGGGTGTGGTCGTCCCCGGTCACCTCAAGGCCCTCGACGCCGGTGATCTCCCAGAGGTAGCCGGTCGACGGGTTCTCGGGCAGTTCCACGACGATGTCGTCACCGGCCCGCACCTGTACGAGGGAGTCCCGCGCCGACACCCGCACCTCACCCATGGGACCTCCCCAGCTCAGACCGCCGACCGGTACAACCGGAACTCCGCGACCCGCACCGACGCGACCCGCGCCCCCGTCACGCGGACCCGCCACTGCCAGGCCCGCACCGGCGCGGACAGCCGCAGGACACGGCTCGCCCCCATCGTCCCCGCTCGCACGACCTGCGTCCACACGCCCCCGCGCAGCGCCTCCACGACGAACGCCTCGACCTGCTGCCCCTCGCGGATGTCCTCGGCGAGCCTGATCCGGTCGACGTCGGTGTCGGCGGGGAGTGAGACGGTGACCTGGTTCGGCGCGGACGTCGTACGGCCGTCCAGGGCCAGGTCGTACGGGAGTTCACGGTCGATCCGCTCGCGGAACTCGCGCAGCCGGGTGACGTCGGAGGCGTGGAGCAGCCCCTCCGTGTCCGGCGGGACGTTGAGGAGCAGGACCGCTCCCCGGCCCACCGAACCGAACCAGATCTCCGTCAGGTCGGCGACGGACTTGGGCTGTTGGTCCGCGTGGTAGAACCAGCCGTCCCGGATCGACACGTCGCACTCGGCGGGCCACCACTGGAGGAAGCCGGTGTTCGGGCGGGCCCGCACCAGCGCGGTCCGGCTGCCCTGGTCGGCGGTGTCGTAGGAGAGGGCCCAGTCGGTGCGGCCGTACTGGTTCTCCTTGACCGGGACGACGTTCCACTCGTTCTCGCGGGCGAGCCCGGACTCGTTGCCGACCCAGCGGACGTCGGGGCCGGTGACGGCGATCGTCGCATCCGGGGCGAGGTCGCGAACCAGGGTGTACCAGCTGTCCCAGTCGTAGCTCTCGACCTTGTCGGGCGGGATGCGCCCCTGCGCGCCGTCGAACCAGACCTCGTCGACGGGGCCGTACTCGGTGAGCACTTCGTACAGGGTGTTGAGCATGTGGGCGCCGTAGTCGGTGGCGGCGAGCGTCCAGAAACGGCCGGGGGTGCGGTCGTCCCCGGCCGTGAGGGTCGGGATCGTGCGCGCGGTGCGGGCACTGCCGTTGGCGTAGACGCCGTGGAGGTACTGGTTCTCGTCGGCGGGCGAGAGGTAGACGCCGACCTTGAGGCCGTAGCGGCGCATGGAGTCGGCGAAGGAGCGCAGGACGTCGCCCCGGCCGCCCTGCCAACTGCTGGATGCCACCGAGTGGTTGGTGTAGCGGGACGGGTAGAGGACGAAGCCGTCGTGGTGTTTGACGGTGAGGATGGCCAGCTTGAAGCCGCCGTCCCTGAGCGCTCTGGCCCACTGGTCGGTGTCGAGGCGGGTGGGCTGGAAGACCTCCGGGTCCTCGTCCCCCGTCCCCCACTCCAGGCCGGTGAACGTGTTCACCCCGAAGTGCAGGAACGCGGTCCGCTCCAGGCTCTGCCAGGCGATCTGCCGTGCGGTGGGCCGGAGTTGGGACGCCTTGCGGACGAGGTCGGCCTCGGTGTCGGTGGGCAGGACGGGGATGCGGGAGAGGTCGGCGAGGCGGGGTGGCGCGGCGTTCGCTCCCGACGGCACCCCCGCCGCCACGACCGCGACGGCCGACGCGACGAACACGCGACGTGAGACAGGCATCGGCTCTCCTCAGCTCAACTGCCATACGGTGGGCGGCTGTTGGTCCGGCGGGTACTGCGCGAGGCGCCCGTCGGACGTCGCGCTGACCGTCATCCGGGTGATCGCGTTGACCAGCAGGTAACCGCCAGGGACGGGCTGAAGTTCCCAGCGCTGCACGGTACTTGTGGCATCGCAGGCCGCGCGGCTCGCGACAACTCCGGGCTGGAGCGGGGTGTTGAGGGTGAGCCTGCCGCCCCGGATGTCGAGGCAGCCGTCCGAGGCGCGGAGGGTGACGTATCCGTCGGCGGTGCGTGCCAGGTCGTACGTCCCGTACGAGCGTCCGCCCGCGCCCAGCGTGTAGCGGCCGTTCGCGACCGGTACGCGTGTGAGGTCCCGCCGGCCGGGCGCACGCCCAACGGCCGTGCCGCGTGCGGTGAACTGGGCGTACGTGGCGTCGGGGTGGGGGTCGCCCCACGTGGCCTGCGCAAGGTGGCGCAGTGCGGGCCAGAGGCCGGTGGCGACCTCGTTCTCCGTCTCGCCGCGTCCGTTGTCGGGCCAGAGGCTGATCTTCGCGCCGACGATGCCGTCGCTCGACGCGACCTTCTCGCCCTCGAAGCTGCGCGGGTCCCAGCTCTGGTCGTAGAGAGCGGCGGTGTCGGAGTGGAAGCCGCCCCGGATCAGGTAGAGGGCGTAGGCGGCGTTCAGCAACGGGTAGCCCTGCGCGATGAGCCGGCTCGGTTTCACGGCGACGTTCAGCCAGTGCTCGACCGTTGTGCCGGGGGCGACCGGGATCGTGTTCGCGCCGGTGAGGCCGTCGTTCCAGATGCGGAGCCGCTTGCCCTTGGTGGCGGCGTACGCCTGGACGCGGTTCACGAAGTCGACGAAGGCGTCCTGGGGCGTGGCGTTCGCGCCGTACTTCTGGCGGGCGTAGGCCAGGATCTGCGGGTACCTGGCGAAGTCGGAGCCGAGCATGTACTCGTCGGCGCCCATGTGCCAGGCGCGGGCGGGGAAGATCTCGGCGTACTCGTCGATCAGGCTCGTGTAGTAGGTGAACGCCGCCTGCTGGGTGACGTCGAGGCGGCTGGGCTGCTTCACGCCGCTGGAGTCGGTGAGCTGGAGGTCGGGGCGGTTCTCGATCCAAGGGTCCATGTGGCCCGGGGAGTTGATCTCCGGGATGATCTCGACGTGGTAGCGCTCGCCTAGGGCGACCAGGCGCCGGATCTCGTCCTTGGAGTAGTAGCCCCAGGTGTTGGCCTCGGGGTGGGCGTCGCTCTTCACCTTGATTTCCAGGAGGAGTTGGTTGAGCTTCTGGTAGCTCATCTCCCGGACGAGGTTCTCCAGCCAGGGCAGGGAGATGTGGATGTAGCAGGCGCAGACGCCGACCCCGCGCTCCGGGTAGCGGGGCGTGTCGACGGTCCGGCCGCCGGGCAACCGGTCGCCCTGCGCGAGGAGTTGGAGGACCGTGCGGGTGCCGTGGAAGGCGCCGGTCTCGGTGGCGCCGGTCACCGCGAGGGTCTCGCCGGAGCGCAGCTCGTACCCCTCGGCGCCGAGGGCCGTACGGGCCGGGTCGACGTCGACGACGACGTCCCCGGCGTGCGCGGTGCCGTCGACGACCGGGACGGTGCCGTGTCCGGCGTCGCGCAGGTCGTCGGCGAGGACGGTGGCGACGCGGCGTTCGGCCGGGGTGCCGGCGATCAGGCGGGTGGCGGCGGTGTAGGTGTAACTCCCGGGCTCCGGCGTCCAGTCGGTGAGCGCGGGCACGGTGAGCGGCGGCTGTTCGGCGGTCGACGCCGTCGCCGGGAGCGGCGCCGCGAAGAGGAGGAGGGCCGCGGTCACGGCACCAAGGATCTGACGACAAGCCCGCATACAAGGCCCCCAGGTCATCGGATGTATCGAATGGTCGGGCCGCGGGAGTTGGCTGTCAATGGGGCACGAGGTGGCCGATTGATCGGATGGGACGTGAGCTGCTCCGGAGGCGGTCCCGAGCCGGTTCCGGGAAGATCTCGACGTGCACGCAGCACGGGAGGCAGAGTTCTCCCACACCCCGCATCCCGAGGAGCGCCCGTGACCAGTTGGGTCGGCCGGACCGCCGCAGAGATCGCCGCCGCCGTCCGTGAGAAGCGGGCCACCCCGCGCGAGGTCGTCGCCGAGCACCTCGCCCGGATCGAGCGGCTCGACGGGGCGGTGGGGGCGTTCCGGCTCGTCCGCAAGGAGGCCGCGCTCGCCGAGGCGCATGAGCTTGCGGCGCGCGGGGACCTGTCCGAACTGCCGCTTGCCGGAGTGCCGTTGGCCGTCAAGGACAACCTCGCCGTGCGGGGTGAGTCGATGCGGGTCGGGTCTGCCGCCACGCCCGATACGCCGTCCGCCGAGGACCATGTCACCGTCGCCCGGCTGCGGGCCGCCGGGGCCGTCGTGGTGGGGCTCACCAACGTGCCCGAGCTGTGTGTCTTCGGTACGACCGAGGGGGTGCACGGGATCTCCCGCAACCCCTGGGATCTCTCCCGCACCGCCGGTGGGTCCTCCGGGGGGAGCGCCGCCGCCGTTGCCGCCGGGATGGTGCCCATCGCCCTCGGCAACGACGGCATGGGGTCTCTGCGGATTCCGGCCGCGAACTGCGGGCTCGTCACCATCAAGCCCGGACACGGGCTCGTTCCGGCGGGTATCGGGGACGGTGACTGGTTCGGGCTCTCCGAGAACGGGCCCCTTGCCACGACGGTCGGCGATGCCCGGCTGGTGCTGTCCGTCCTCGCCGATGAGGAGGTCGCCCGGCCCGGGTCTCCCGGGTTTCTGCGGGTTGCCGTGTCCGTGCGGAGTCCTGTCGCCGGTACGCCGGTCAGTGAGCCGTACGTTGTCGCCGCGCGGGAGGCGGCTCGGGTGCTGAGCGGTGCCGGGCACCGGGTACGGCGTGCCGATCCGCCGTATCCCGTGTCGTTGGCTACGACCTCCTTGGCTTACTGGACCGCCGGGACCGCTGTCGATGCGCAGCCGCTCGATCCTCGGTCGCTGGTTCGGCGGACCCGGGTTCATGCGGCTGTGGGGCGGCGGTTTCTGGGGTCCGTTCGTAAGGGGGTGGCTCGGGAGGCGTTGCGGGGGCGGTTCGAGCCGTTCTTCGCCGAGTACGACGTGTTGGTGACTCCCGCGCTGGCTCGGCGCGCGCCCAAGTCGGTGGCCTGGCACGAGCGGGGGTGGGTACGGAATCTCCTCGTCAACTCCAGCTACTCGCCGTTCACGCCGGCCTGGAATCTGACGGGGTGGCCTGCGATGGCTGTGCCGCTGGGGACGCATCCCTCCGGGGTGCCGACCGGGGTTCAGCTGGTCGGCAAGCCGGGGAGTGAGGGGCAACTGTTGCGGCTGGCGGAGCAGTTGGAGGAGCTGAGGCCGTGGCCTCGGACTGCGCCCATGGAATAGGGGGGTGCTGTGGTGTGGCGGGTGCGGGTTTGCTGTGGCTGGTCGCGCCCACGCGGCGGTAGCCGCAGATCAAACACAGCCCCGCGCCCCTAGAGGGCGAGAATGTCGCCCTTCTTTTCTAGAACTCGTTCTGCGAAGCGCTCGCCCATCCTTTGGTGCGTCTCCGTGTCCGGGTGCAGGTCGTCCGGCAGAGGAAGGTCCTTGTCGTCCGGGCCGTACAGCTCCCTGCCGTCCAAGTACGCCAACTTGTCGTCCTCCTCCGCCCGTTCGCCCACGATCCGCTCCAGTGCCTCCCGCATCGTCACCAGCGTCAGGCGGCCCCTCGCCGCCTCCTCCGGGTCTCCCGTTGCCAGGAACTTCAGCCTGCCCTCCGCGAACGCCTTCGTGTCCAGGGCTCCCGGACCCGGCGTCGTTTCGTGGATGGGGCAGTGGATCGGGGAGATGACCAGGAGCGGCGTGTCGGGGTGGCCGTCTCTGATCGTGTCCAGGAAGCCGTGGACCGCTGGGCCGAAGGCTCGCATGCGCATCGCGTCCGCGTTCGCGATGTTGATGCCGATCTTCAGGGTGATGAGGTCGGCGGGGGTGTCCCGGATCGCCCGGGCCGTGAACTGGTCCAGCATCGCGCTGCCGCCGAAGCCGAGGTTGAGGAGGTCGATGTCGCCGAGGCGGGCCGCCACTGCGGGCCAGATCGCCGTGGGGCTCGCCGCGTCCGTGCCGTGGCTGATCGAGCTGCCGTGGTGGAGCCAGAGTCTGCGGGTGGAGGGGGCGGCGGGCTCGACGGGCGCGTTCGTACGCAGGGTGCGGAGTTCGGTCTTCTGGGCGTACGGGAGCCAGATCTCGATGTTCTTGGGGCGGTCGGGGAGGTCCGTGAAGCGGACGGTTCCGGGTGGGCCCTCGGTGAACTCCGTGGTGCCGGTGACCATGTCGACCGTGAGCGTGTGGCCGCCGGTCGCGGTGGCCTGGGCCGTCAACTCGCCGTCCACGACGACGTCGTAGCGCGCGGGCGGGCGGGGCGGCGCGGCGGCGTACACCCGGTTCGTGGGGACGACCTCCAGTTCGACCTCGGTCGCGCTCGTGCGGAACACGACGCGTACGCCGGAGGGCTGGACCTCGACGGCCGCGAGCTGCGGGTCGGTGTTCTGGGCGCGGGCCCGGGGCGGCAGACGGTGCGGGATCAGGCCGCCGCCCGGGGTGGGTTCCAGATCGAGGGCGCCGCGTATCAGGTCGGCGGTGACGGGGGTTTCGTACTGCGGCACGGTCAACCTTCTTCGCTGGTGGGGTAGTTGGGGTGGACCGGGCGGCGCGGTCGGTCGCTGCTGCCGGTCGGTCGGCCGTATCGGCACAGCCGCACGGTCGGTCGCCGCTGCCGGCCAGCCGTGTCGGCACAGCTGTGCGGTCGGTCGCCGCAGCCGGTCGGTCGGCCGTACCGGCACAGCCGCGCAGCCGATCGCCACGGCCGGACGGCCAGCCGCACCGGCACAGCCGATCGACTTCGCCGGTCGGCCGGTCGTGTTGGTGCGTTCACCCGCTCAACCGCCCTCGCTGCTCGGCCAGTTGCGCAGCAGTGCGTCCAGGCCGTCGAGGATGCGGAGCCAGCTCGTCTGGCTGTCGGGGCGGCTGTGGGCGAATCCGCCGGCCTCCTCCAGGCTGACGTACCCGTGCATGACGCTGCCGATGAGGCGTACGGCGTGGGTCTCGTCGGGTTCCGTGAGGGCGTAGCCGCGCAGGATCGCGCGGGTCATCCGGGAGTGCCGTACGCCGGCGCTCGCGGCGGCCGTCTCGGGGTCCAGGCGGAAGCGCGCGGCGGTGTAGCGGCCGGGGTGGGCGCGGGCGTAGTCGCGGTACACGTTCGCGAACGCGACGAGCGCGTCCTTGCCGGAGCGGCCCGCGAGGGCGTCGGCGGCGCGGTCGGCGAGTTCCTCCAGGGCGAGCAGGGCGATGCCCGTCTTCAGGTCCTGGGAGTTCTTGACGTGCGCGTACAGGCTCGCGACCCGTACGTCGAAGCGGCGGGCGAGCGCGGAGAGGGTGACGTTCTCGAAGCCGGCCTCGTCGGCGAGGTCCGCGCCCGCGAGGATCAGCCGGTCGGGGGTGAGTCCCACGCGCGCCATCGTCGTACCCCTTCTGTGACCCGGCATGCCGGAAGCAGCACGCCTGAAGGGATTATGGACTTACCTAAAGGCTTTAGGCAAGCAGCGAAGGGGACCCTCGTACTACAGGGGGAGCATGGGCGTGAAGGGGGGGCACGCCCATGCCGTATGTGTGGTCGCGTCAGTCGACGCTGGGGAGGATGTGCGGTTCGGCCAGGTCGTCCTCGTAGCCCGCGAGACGGATGGGGGCCGAGTGCGCCCACACGTCCAGGCTGCCGAGTTCTCCGGGCCTGCGGCCCGAGCCCTCCGTACGTTCCTTCGGGGGCTGCTCTAGGTTCGTCTTCTCCGGTGTCACCGCGCACTCCTTATGTGTCGGATCACCCTCGGGGCGTGCCGACCACTGTACGGTCCGGCGTCTGACGCACCCTCGGGCCTTGCTCGAATGCAGCTCGGACGCGGTGGCGCCGGCAACTCCTGGGAGAGCGGGCCGTGATGGACCGGCCTGCCCCACGGCGGACGATGGGCTCGGGTGGGATCCCGGTACTGCTGTCCGCCGAGCCCTAGGGTAACCAAATGAGCGGGGGTCCGCTCGATAGCGCTGAAAATTTGACGTAACGATGGGACGTCACTCCGATGTCATCCCTTGTCGGTTGACGCCGGGAGGCCCCTCGCAGTTCACCCGTTCGGCGTACCCCGCAGGTCTCGCCGCGCAGTTCAGGTGCCGTTGGCTCGGGCGCAAGGTCGCCATGCTGTGCTGGCTCGCGCACCGGCTGTCTCGCGGGAGGACCGACGGATGGAGCTGCGCAGCGTGGAGGAGCTGATGGATCTGCTGTACGCCTGCAAAGGGGTGCGGGAGACCGGGAGTACGCGCATCAGGGACGTCGGCGTCGATCTCCACGACCACGCCCTGCGGACCGCCGCGCTGCTGCGCCGCACCCGCCCCGCCGACAAGGAGCTCCAGCTCACGGGCCTCGTCCAGCCGGTCGGCCGACTCCTGTGCCCCACCGACCCCGCACACCGCGCCGCCCGCACGGCCGACGCCGTACGGCCCCTGCTCGGCCCGCGGGTCGCCGCGCTCCTGCGTCACCACCCCTGGACCGGGCACCACACGGACGACGACCTCGCGCGCCTCTCGCACGCCGCCGAGGAGGCGCGGTCCGCCGGGTTCGACGCGGGGGTGCTGGAGGACTGGCGGACGGTGCTGCATCTCGTCGCCGGGCGCAACTCGCCGTTGGGGGCGGTGGATTGAGGAGGCGGTGCTGACGCGGGTACGAAGCCGCCGCAGGTGCCGCCGCGCGTTGTCGGCCGGTCGCGCGGCACCGGCGTGTTCCGGCGCCGGACGCAACTTCCCTCCAGGGGGAGCCGGTTGACTTAGCGGGCCGCCCAGTCCCGCATCACCGGGTGCCGGTGTCGCGGCTCCGGCATGTTCCCGCGTCCCACCCAACTCCCCGCCAGACACTGTCAACTGACAGTCCGTCATGAGACGGTACGGCGATGCCCTCCTCCCCCGGCCGAGTGGCCCTAGTCACCGGTGCCACCCGAGGCATCGGACTCGCCGTCGCCCGTGCGCTCGCCGCGTCCGGCGCGCGGGTCTGTGTCACCGCCCGCGACCCCGCCGAGGTGCGCCGTACGGCCGGCTCCCTCGACGCGGTCGGCCTCCCCGGCGACCTCGCCGACCCCGGTCTCCCCGCCCGGCTGGTCTCCCTGGCCCTGCACGAGTACGGCCGCCTCGACGTCCTGGTCAACAACGCCGCCACCAACCAGCCCCTCGGCCCCCTCATGAACGCCGATCCCGCGCAGTGGGCCCGCGCCTTCGCCGTCAACGTCGAGGCACCCCTGCGGCTCACGCAGTGCGCCTGGCGGGGGTGGATGCGCGAGCACGGCGGCACGGTCGTCAACATCTGCACGGAGGGCGCGACCCACGTGGGGGCCGGCGTCGGGACGTACAGCGTCAGCAAGGCGGCGCTCCTGCGGCTGACCCAGCAACTGGCGGGCGAACTGGGGCCGGGGGTACGGGTGAACTCCGTCTCCCCCGGCCTGACCCGCACCGAGATGGCACGGTTCGCCTGGGAGAAGGGGACGGCGGAGGGGCTCCCGCTGGGCCGGTTCGGGGAGCCCGAGGACGTCGCGAAGGCGGTGATGTGGCTGGTGTCGGAGGAGGCGGGGTGGGTCACGGGGGCGGATCTGGTGGTGGACGGGGGAACGCGGGTACGGAGGGCGCGGACGTCCTGACGGGGCCGGGCGCGGGGGCTCCTCGCGGGCTCGGACGCGAAAGCGCGGGGCTCCTGACGGGCTGGAGGGCGGAGACCTCTTGTTGACGGGCGCGGGGCAGGCGGCCGGGAATCCCCTGCCGGCGCGTGGGCAACTCCGGCAGCGGCGAGGCGAGTTCGCGCCGGGGCGCCGGGGCGCCGTACCCCGTCCGCCGTCGTGCTCTTCGGCCGAAGCCCGTCTACCCGCCCCCGCCCCCGGCCCGGCACACTGAGGGCGTCGCGGCACGCACGTCCTCAGGGAGCCTCCCGTGATCCGAGCACAGCGCTTCGCCGTCCGACGTACGTGGTTGCTCGCCTCCGTGCTGAGCCTGTTCGCGGTGACCGGCCTCGGGGTGTCGGACGCCGGCGCGGCCGTACCCCTGGTCCGCGCCGCCTCCGCCGTCGAGGCCCTCGACGTGGCCGGTACCGCCTGGGTCGCCGACCGTCGTACCGGACGGCTCCGGGTCCTCGCCGACTCCACCGTCACCGCCCCGGACCTGGCCAGGATCCAGCGGGCCACCGGGCGTTCCGCGAGCGTCGAGCGGCTCGGCGGGCCGCTGCGGACGCTCCTGTCCGGCGGCGACGGCATCTACACGGCCGCCTGGCGCTGCTCGGTGGGCGTCAACGTGCAGGCGGGGTCGGCGTACTACTTCGTCACCGCGGGCCACTGCACCGAGGGCACGTCCACCTGGTACACCGACGCCGCCGGGAGCACCGTGGCCGGCGCCACCGTCAGCACCCGGTTCCCCGTCGACGACTTCGGCATCGTCCGCTACACGAACACGGCCGTACCCCACCCCGGCACCATCGGCGCCGTCGACATCACCGGCGCCGCGACCGCGTACGTCGGCGAGAGCGTCTGCCACCGGGGAGCCGTCAGCGGCGTGCACTGCGGCCGGGTCACCGGGCTGAACGCGACCGTCAACTACGGCGGCGGCGACGTCGTGTCCGGCCTGATCCAGACCAACATCTGCGCCGAGCCCGGCGACAGCGGCGGCCCGCTCTACGCCGGCGACAAGGTCCTCGGGATCATCTCCGGCGGCTCGGGGAACTGCGCCTCGGGAGGGACGACGTACTACCAGCCGATCCAGGAGGCGCTGAACGCGTACGGGGTGTCGGTCTACTGAGGGGACGCCGCACCGGGAAGCCGTAACCGCGCCCGGCGATCCGGGCGTTCCCGCCACCGGCCCTTGCCGCCGCCCCTTGTCGCCGGGTGGCCCGGCGTGCGGCCGGACCTCAACCCCTGCGGACCGCCCCCAGCTGGGCCCTGTGGAGGTCCGGCGCCGTGAACCGCTGCGCCACCGCGCGCAGCACCCGGGCCATCGCCTGGGCGGGCGGCGTCGCCGGGCGGGCCCTGGCGCGGGCCAGGAGGATGCGGCGGGTCGGTGCCGGGGCGTCGGCCGCGAGCGGCAGGAGGCGTACGTCGCTGCGGCGGCTGGTGAGGGCCAGGCGCGGGGCGAGCGCGATGCCGAGGCCGGCGGCGACCATGGCCTGGGCCTCCTGGTAGTCGTGCGAGGAGTAGGCGATGCGCGGCTCGAACCCCGCCCGGCGGCAGCTGCGGCGCAGGACGTCGGCGACGGGGTGGTTGTCGGCGCGGATGATCCACTCCTGGTCGGCGAGGTCGGCGAGGCGTACGGAGGGGTGGGTGCGCAGGGGTGAGTCGGCGGGGACGACCAGCACCGTCGGGTCGTCCAGCAGGTGGGTGAGGGCGAGCGCCGGGTCGTCGAGGCGGTTCCACTCGTAGTCCCACAGCAGCCCCTGTTCGACCTCGCCGGTGTGCAGCATCTCCCGCAGCTCCGCGAGGACTCCGGCACGCACCTCGATACGGATACCGGCGTGGCGGCGGCGGAAGCGGGTGAGCGCCAGCGGCAGCAGGGACGCGCTCGCCGTGGGGAACGAACCGAGCCGCAGGGTGCCCTGGTCGAGGGCGGTGAAGGAGTCCAAGTCGGCCTGGGCTGCGCGGAGTTCGCGGCGGATGGCCCGGCCGCGCTCGGCGAGGGCGGCGCCCGCCGGGGTGGGCCGGATCCCGCGCGGCAGCCGCTCGACGAGGGGCTGGCCCGCCTCCTGCTCCAGCAGCGACATCTGCTGGGAGGCGGCGGAGGTCGTCATGCCGAGGGCCTCCGCCGCGGCGGTGAGCGAACCGCGCTCGGCGGCCTCGGCAAGGAGCAGCAGGCGGCGCACGTTGAGCATGCGGACGACTTTAGCTGAGCTAAACCCTGGTGAAGCGAACTGCGATTGTTCCGAAGTCGTCCCTCTGCGAAGGTCTCCGCAATCGCCGAGCGGTTCACCGGCACGCAACACGGCCGTAACCGCAGCCGCGACCCCCTTCCCTCCCTCCACCGCTTCAGGAAGAGTCTCCGACGTGCACATTCCCGCGACCCTGGTGCGTGGCGGCACGAGCAAGTGCTGGCTGTTCAACCAGGTCGACGTCCCCGCCGACCGCGCCGACCTCGAACGGCTGCTGGTCTCCGCGTACGGCGCCACCGACCCCGTCGAGCTGGACGGGGTGGGCGGGGCGACCCCCACCACCTCGAAGGCCGCCGTGGTCGGCGCCTCGCCCGAGCCCGGCGTCGACGTCGACTACCTGTTCGCCCAGGTCGGGATCGGGACGGGCACGGTGGAGTGGACGAGCAACTGCGGCAACTGCGCCACCGGCGTCGCCCTGTACGCGGTGAGCAAGGGACTGGTTCCGGTCACCGGCGACCAGACACGCGTGGTGATGCGCAACACCAACACGGGCGCGGTCCTCGAAGGGCTCGTCGACACCCTCGGGGGCGTCGTGCACCACTTCGGCGGCCAGACGGTGCCCGGCACCCGGGCCGGCGGGGTCGCGGTCGGCCTCACCTTCCGCGACCCGGCCGACGCGCTGCTGCCCACCGGGCACGCCGTCCAGGATCTACCGGTCGGCGAGGAGCAGGTGCGCGTGAGCATGGTGACGGCGGGGGCGCCGGTCGTCCTCGTCGACGCCGTCCGGGCCGGGCGCACCGGCGCCGAGTCGCTGGAGCGGGTGGGCGCGGACGTGCCCTGGCTGCGGGCCGTCCGGCATGCCGCCGCGCCGCTGATGGGGCTGCTCGCGCCGGGTGCGGAACCCGGGGACGCGGTGCCCAAGGTGGGGCTGGCCGGGCCGCCGGTGCCGTACACGACGACCCTCGGTGACGCGGTCGGTGCCGGGGAGTACGACGTGTCGGTGCGGATGCTCAGCATGAACGCGCCGCACCCCGCGATCGGGCTGACCTCCGCCGTCGCCGTCGCGGCGGCCGGACTGCTCGCCGGGTCCGTGGTCTCTGAGGTCACCGGCGGGCCCACCTCCGAGTGGCTGCGCCTGGGCACGCCCGCCGGTGTCGTCGCGGTGCGCTGCGCCGACGTACAAGGCGGCGTGCCGCGCCGGATCACCGTGCAGCGGGCGGCGCGACTGCTCGCCGACGCGCGCATCTACGTACCGGACGCCGGCAGTTCCCGGGCTGCCTGAGCCACGACGAACGTCACCTCGGTCGGGCCGGTCCCCAGCGGCCCGTACCGCGACACCCGCATGTCCCGTTCCCCACCGCATCAAGGACAAAGATGTCTGCTGAAGTGATCTCCGTAGGAGCCCTGCTGGTGATGTTCGTGGTCGGCACCGTGCTGCCGATCAACCTGGGCATCCTCGCCTTCGTCGCCACCTTCACGATCGGGACGGCCTCGCTCGGCCTCACCGAGGACGAGATCTTCGACGGGTTCCCGGCGAAGCTCTTCGTCACCATCGTCGGTGTCACCTATCTGTTCTCCGTCGCCCGCCGCAACGGCACCATCGACTGGCTCGTCGCGGCCGGCGTACGGCTGGTGCGGGGCAAGGTGCAGCTCATCCCCTGGGTGCTGTTCCTGGTGGCCGCGCTGCTGACGGCGTTCGGCACGTTCACGCCGGCCGCGGTCGCGATCCTCGCGCCGATCGGCATGAACTTCGCCCACCGCTACCGGCTCAACCCGCTGGTCGTCGGGATGATGGTGATCAGCGGCGGGCACGCGGGCGCGTTCTCCCCGCTGGCCGTCTCCGGGGCGCTGGTCCTCGGCCTCGTCGACAAGACCGAACTGCACGTCTCCGCCGTGACGTTGTTCGGCGCGAGCTTCGCCATCAACCTGGTGCTGGCGATCCTCACCTATGTGCTGCTCGCCAAGCGCCCGGCGCCGCTGCTCGAAGAGGACGCGGAGCACGCCGGTGACGAGGACCTCGACATATCCGCCAGACCCGACTGGCGGCAGTGGCTCACCCTCGCCTCGCTGGCCGGACTCGTCATCGGCGCGCTCGGCTTCCACCTGGAGATCGGCTTCCTCGCGCTGGCCGCCGGCACGCTGCTCGCCCTCGTGGACATGAAGCGGCAGGAGAAGGCCGTGGACGGCATCAGCTGGTCCACCCTGCTGCTGGTCGCGGGCATGATGACGTACATCGCGATGCTGGAGAAGGCCGGCGTCATCGACAACATCTCCGAGCACGCCGCGAACCTGGGGGCTCCGCTCCTCGTCGCGCTGCTGCTGTGCTTCACCGTCGCCATCACCTCCGCGTTCGCCTCCTCCACGGCGATCCTGACCGCGATCATCCCCATCGCCGTGCCGCTCCTGCTCTCCAGCCACCTCAGCGCCGCCGGTCTGATCGCCGCGCTCGCCGTCTCCACGACGATCGTCGACACGTCTCCCTTCTCGACCAACGGGGCGCTCGTCCTCAGCAACGCGCGCGGCGTGGACCCCCGGCGCTTCTACCGGCAGGTCATCAGCTACACCGGGGCGATCGTCGCCGTCGGACCCCTCGTGGCCTGGGGTGCGCTGGTGCTGCCCTGGTCGTAGTCCTCAGGCCAGGAGTCCGGCGAGCCGGGCCATCTCGGCGGGCGGGTCGATCACCGGCTGGACCAGGAGGTCGGTGACGCCCGCCCGTTCCAGCGCGGTGATACGGGTACGGAGGTCGTCGCGGGTGCCGACGAGGGCCAGCATGTTCATCAGCTCCGGGAGGATCAGGTCCCGGTCCTGCGGGGCGATGCGGCCGAGGTAGCCCGGGTACAGCTTGGTGTACCGGTCCGGCGCGGTGGCCGTGGTGCCGCGCCGGACCAGGAGTTTCCGTACCGCCTCGCGCACCTCGGGGCCGAGCTGCTCCGCCACCGCCGGGGTGTCGGCGGCGAAGTCCAGCAGCGACAGGACGAGGTGCCCGGTCGCGTCCCGCGCGGCGTCGTTGTCGGGGGCCTCGCCGTCGGTCAGCAGGTGGAGGGCGGTGACGACGTACGCGTGGGGGGTGTCCGGCGTGGGGTGGGCCGCTCGGCGGGCCTCGTGCAGGGCGTGCCAGCCGGCGGGGTCGAGCAGGCCGAAGGAGATGAGCCCCGCGCCACGGCGTCCGGCGACGGCGGCGGCCTTCGGGCCGTGCAGCGCGGCGACGGCGAACTCGACCGGCTCGGTGGTGTTCACCTGCCGCCCGGCGTGCAGGAACCGGATCTCACGGACCCGGTCGCCCTCGCGGTACGCGGTCGGGCGTCCGGCGCACAGCTCCTGTAGGGCGGCGGTGAAGTCCTCCAGTACGGCCGCCGTCGTGGGCGGCATCCCGAGCGTCCGCCGGGCCGTGTTCCCCGTACCGACCCCGCAGATGATCCGGCCCGGCGCGAGGGCGTTGAGACTGGCGAAGGCGCTGGCCGAGGCGGGCGCCGACCGCAGGGCCGGCGAGGTCACGCCGACACCGAGCCGGATCCGCCGGGTGGCCTTCGCGCACAGCGCCAGGGCGACGAAGGGGTCCCCGTGCACCATCGGCGTGTCGTTCACCCAGAAACTGCGCAGCCCCAACTCCTCGGCCCGCACGGCGAGTTCCTCCACACCGGCCTGAGCGGCGACCACCACACCTGCACGCACCGAACCTCCAGGGCACGGGGACCGAGCCGGACGTACCCATCATGCCGCGCCTCGGCTCCCCCCGTGGCGAACGGGGGGCGGCCCACCGGAAGGGACCGGTGAGCCGCCCCCGGGGGCACTCCTCTTCTACTTTCCGAACCCCGCCGTCATCCCCCCGATGAGCTGGCGGCGCCCCACCACGTACAGGGCGAGGATCGGCAGCGTGGAGAGGACCACGGCGGCCAGGACGGCCGGGACGTTGATCGTGAACTCGCCCTGGAAGCTCCAGACGAAGAGCGGGAGGACGCGTTTGTCGGGGCTCTGGGTGAGGATCAGCGGGAAGAGGAAGCCGTTCCAGACGTTGAGCGCGTCGTAGATGGTGACGGTGATGAGGGCCGGGCGGGACAGCGGCAGGGCGAGGCTCCACAGCATGCGCCAGTGCCCGGCGCCGTCGGCGCGCATCGACTCGTACAGCTCGTCGGGTATGTCCCGCAGGAAGTTGACGAGGATGACCACCGTGAGGGGGATCGCGAAGGCCGCCGAGGGGAGGGCGACCGCGGGCAGGGTGTCGTACATGTTCGCCTTGGCGATCAGGTAGTACACGGGGATGATCGTCGCCTGGAGGGGGATCGCGAGGCCGAGCAGGAAGACGCTGAACGCCCAGCGCAGGGCGCGGCCGGTGCCGCGCACGACGGCGTAGGCGGCGAGGAAGGACACCGACAGCGTGAGCGCGGTGGCGCCGGCCGTGACCAGGACGCTGTTGAGGAGGTAGTGGGTGAAGCCGTTGTCGAGGACCTGGCGGTAGTTGTCCAGGGTCGGGTCCGTCGGGACGGCGAGGGGGTTGGCCTCGAAGAAGCCTTCCCGGGTGCGCAGGCTGGTGACGACGACCCAGTACACGGGGACGAGGACGACGACCAGCCAGAGCAGGCCGCCCAGCGCGCCCAGCGGGTTGGTGCGGCGCAGCCGGGAGAAGCGGCCCGGTGGCGGCCCGGCGGAGATCTTCGCGAGGGACGGGGCGTCGGTGAGGAGGGTCATCACGCACCTGCCTGCTGGCTGCGCATCCGGCTGAAGCCGGAGAAGCGGACGAGAGCGAGGGAGAGAAGGAGGCCGGCCGCGACGAGGACCACGGATACGGCGCTGGCGAGGCCCATGTCGTTGCTCTGGAAGCCGGTGATGTACATGTCGAGCGGGAGGAGCCGGGTCGCGTAGCCGGGGCCGCCGCCGGTGAGCACGAACACGAGGTCGAAGTAGGTGAGCGAGCCGACGGTCATGAGCGTCGAGGACGTGACGACGGTGTAGCGCAGCTGGGGCAGGGTGATGTGCCAGAACTGCTTAACGCGCCCGGCGCCGTCGATCGAGGCGGCCTCGTACAGCGAGGCGGGGATCTGGCGGGTCCCGGCCTGGTAGAGCAGCGTGTGGAACGGCACGAACTGCCAGCTGACGGCGAACACCACGGCGTAGAAGGCGAGGTCGGGGTCGCCCAGCCAGTTCTGGTCGAGCAGGGACAGGCCGAGGGAGGCGCCGAGGCCGAAGTTGGGGTCGAGGAGGTTCTTGAAGATGACGGCGATGGCGGCCGTGGAGATGAGCATCGGGACGAAGTAGAAGACGGCGAGCAGGGCCCGGTAGCGCTGCTTCCCGGCGACGAAGACTCCGAGCAGGAGGCTGATCGGTGTCTGTACGGCCCAGCTGATCAGCATCATCTTGAGGGTGAGCCACAGCGCGTGGCGGGTGACGTCGCTGGTGAGGGCGGTGTGCCAGTTGTCGAGGCCGGTCCAGGCGGGGGTGCCGAGGCCGTCCCAGCGGGTGAAGCTGAGGTAGACGACGATCGCCATCGGCGCGAGGGCGAACAGCGTGAACAGGAGCAGGGCGGGCAGCGCCATCGCGAACGGCGGGCCGCCGCCCCGCCGGGTGGCCGTGGTGCTCACTTCGCCGCCGCCTCGTCCATGACGGCGCAGAACTTCCGCGGGTCGAGCTGGCCCAGGAAGAGCTGGTCGAGGCGGGTGAGGAGTTCGTTGCCGAGTTCCGGGGACAGCGCCTGGTCCCAGGAGAGCTGGAAGTTCTTCGCGTCGCGGGTGAGGTGGTAGACGTACGTCACCCAGTCCGCGTTGTCGGCGGTCCTGAGCTTGGCGTCGAGGCCCTTGACGGGCGGGACGTCGCCGTTCTTGAGGAGGCTGTCGACGTAGGTGTCGTTGTAGACGCCGTCCTTGAGGTACGCCACGGCGGTCTTCTTCTCCTTGGCGTCGGCCTGCGCGGACACCGAGAAGAAGTTGGCCGGGTTGCCGACGATGTTCGTGGCGTCGCCCTTGCCGCCGGTGACGGCGGGGAAGGCCGTCCAGCCGAGGTGGCCCTCGGAGACGAACGTCGGTGAGCCGGTGTTCATGGTGCCGAAGGCCCAGCTGCCCTGGAGGATCATCGCGGCCTTGCCGGTGTAGAGCTGGGCCTCGGCCTGTCCGGTGTCGGCGGTGACGGAGGTGAAGCCCTTGGCGAAGCCGCCCGCGTCCACCAGCTCTCTGATCATTTGCGCGGCCTTGAGGACCGCCGGCTGGGACCAGGCGCCTTTCTCGCCGGCGGCGATGTCCGCGAAGGCCCCGGGGCCGCCGACGCGGTCGACGAGGTACTCCAGCCACATCAGGTCGGGCCATTTGGAGGCGCCGCCCATGGCGAGGGGGGCGATGCCCCGGGCCTTGAGCTTCGCGACGGCGGTCAGCAGGTCGTCCCAGGTCTTCGGGGGCTGTACGCCGGCCTTCGCGAAGAGCTGCTTGTTGTAGTAGAGGACGACGGGCTGGACGCCGTTGGCGGGGACGCCGTAGGTCTTGCCGTCGAAGGTGGTGGACTTCAGGACGGTGGGGAAGAGGCGTTCCTTCCACGCCGGGTTCCGGTCCAGGTCGGGGGTGAGGTCGGCGACCTTGCCCGCGTCCACGTAGTTCTTGAGGGCGCCGCCGCCCCAGTTCTCGAACAGGACCGGGCCGTTGCCGGCGCCGACGGCCGTACGCAGTTTCTGCTTGTAGGGGTCGTTCTGGAAGAACTGGTAGCTGATCCCGCTGTCCGGGTGGGCCTTGTTCCACTCGGTGGCGGAGGACCGGAAGGTCGTCTCGGAGCCCTGGGTCAGCGCCCAGACGAGGGCTCCGCCGCCGGAGCCGCCGTCTGCGGTCCGGCCGCCGCTGCCGCAGGCGGAGACGGTCAGGGCCAGGGCCGCCGTGGTCACGGTCAGGGTGGTACGGAGAGTTCGGACGGTCATCGTTGAGCTCCTTCGGCTCTCCAGGGGCCCGAGCGTGCCGCGCCGTCCGCGAGAGACCGGCTCGAAAATTTTCGAAACCCCTGTGGTGCATCGCCGATAAATTAGGGGGGGTGTTTTCGTCGGGTCAAGGTGTCGGCGTCGTAAATATTCATGCGGAGACCATCCCTGGACCTGACCGAAAGCTTGCGCTAACGTCCCCGTAAGTCTTCGAAAGGACCAGCATGGCGAAGAGAGCCGTCGAGCGGAGCCGAACCACGCTGACCGGCGTCGCCGAAGCGGCCGGGGTGTCGGTGGCCACCGTGTCGAAGGTGGTCAACGGCCGCAGCGACGTGTCGCCGGAGACCCGCGCGCGCGTCGAGCGGCTCCTCGTCGAGCACGACTACGTCGCCCGGGGGCCCGGCGGGGCGCAGTCCCCCGTCCGGATCGTCGACCTCACCTTCGACCGGCTGGTCAACCCCAACAACCTGGTGATCACCCAGGGGGTCACCGAGGCGGCGGCACAGGCGGGTGTCGAGGTCGTGATCGGTACGGCCCCCGACGACCCGCTCGGCGCCGCGTGGGCCCGGCGGATCACCAACGCGGGCCGGGAGGGCGTCATCCTCGTGACGTCCGAACTGACCGCGCGGCAGCGGGCCCAGTTCACGCAGGCGGAGATCCCGCTGGTGCTGATCGACCCGATGAACGTCCCCGACGACAGCGTGCCGAGCATCGGCGCCACCAACTTCAGCGGCGGCATGGCCGCCACCGAGCACCTGCTGAGGCTCGGCCACCGCCGCATCGCGATGATCGAGGGCACGCACGACGCCCTGTGCAACACCGCACGCCTGCACGGCTACCAGGCCGCCCTCACCGGCGCCGGCCTCACCCCGGACCCCGCCCTCATCAAGCAGGGCGACTTCCGCTTCGCCCCCGCCCACCAGGCGGCGCTGGAGCTCTTCGCCCTGGCCGACCCGCCGACGGCCGTCTTCGCCGCCAACGACCTCGAAGCGTTCGGCGTCATCGAGGCCGCCCGCGTCCACGGCCTGCGCGTGCCGCAGGACGTCAGCGTCGTCGGCTTCGACGACACCGCCGCCGCCTCGACCTCCGCGCCGCCCCTCACCACCGTCCGCCAGCCCTTCGCCGAGATCGGGCGGGCCTCCCTGCGCGCCCTGCTGCGGCTCTCGGCCGGCGAACCCCTCGACAGCCACCGCGTGGAGCTGGCCACCCAACTCGTCGTGCGGGCCTCCACGGCACCGCCGCCCGTCCGCTCCTGAACTCGCCGGCGCCCCGCGCCGCCACACCTCAAGGACGCACCATGACCACTCCTTGGGCCGATCCGGCCTGCCCGCGTGACGACAGGGTCGAGGCCCTCCTCGCGGAGATGACCCTGGAGGAGAAGCTCGCCCAGCTCGGCAGTGCCTGGCCCGGCGTCGAGCACGTCAGCGGCAATGTCGCCCCGATGCAGGACGTCTTCGCCCGCCACACCGACTTCTCCGACGCCCGCAAGAACGGCCTCGGCCACCTCACCCGCCCGTTCGGCACCAAGCCGGTGGAACCGGCCGAGGGCGCCCGCCGGCTCGCCGCCACGCAGCGGGAGCTGATGACGGGCACCCGGCTCGGCATCCCCGCCCTCGCGCACGAGGAGTGCCTGACCGGGTTCACCACCTACCACGCCACCGTCTTCCCGGCCGCCCTCGCCTGGGCCGCCGCCTTCGACCCCGCCCTCGTCGAGCGCATGGCCCACGCCATCGGCACGAGCATGCGGAGCGTCGGCGTCCACCAGGGCCTCTCCCCCGTCCTGGACGTCGTGCGCGACTACCGCTGGGGCCGCGTGGAGGAGACCCTCGGCGAGGACCCGTACCTCGTCGCGACGACCGGCACCGCCTACGTCCGCGGCCTGGAGTCCGCCGGGATCATCGCCACCCTCAAGCACTTCGCCGGGTACTCCGCGTCCAAGGCCGCCCGCAACCACGCCCCCGTCTCCATGGGCCCGCGCGAGTTCGCCGACGTGATCCTGCCGCCGTTCGAGACCGCGATCCGCGAGGGCGGCGCCCGCTCGGTGATGAACTCCTACGCCGACGTCGACGGCATGCCCGCCGGCGCGGACGCCGGGCTGCTGACCGGGCTCCTGCGCGAGGAGTGGGGGTTCGAGGGAACGGTCGTCTCCGACTACTGGTCGGTGGCGTTCCTCCGCACGACGCACCACATCGCGGCCACCGACGGCGAGGCCGGCGCCCGCGCCCTGGCCGCCGGGATCGACGTCGAACTCCCGGACACCCTGTGCTACGGCGAACCCCTCGCCGAACTCGTCCGCTCCGGCGCCGTCCCGGAGGACCTCGTCGACCGCGCCGTACGACGCGTCCTGCGCCAGAAGGCCGACCTCGGGCTCCTCGACGCCGGGTACACGCCGGACACCGGCCTCGGTGAACCGGTCGACCTCGACCCGCCCGCGCACCGCGCGCTCGCCCGGCAACTCGCCGAGCGGAGCGTCGTCCTGCTCGACAACCACGAGGGCCTGCTGCCCCTCGCCCCCGGCACCGCGTCCGTCGCCCTGGTCGGGCCGAGCGCCGACGACCCCAACGCGTTCTTCGGCTGCTACTCCTTCCCCAACCACGTCCTCCCCCACCACCCCGGCCACGGCAACGGCATCGAGACGCCGACCCTGCTGGACGCCCTCGCCCGCGAACTGCCCACCACCCGCATCGCCTACGAACAGGGCTGCCCGGTCAAGGACCCCGACCGCTCCGGCATCGCGGCGGCCGTCGAGCAGGCCGAGCGGGCGGACGTCTGCGTCGCCGTCGTCGGCGACCTCGCCGGGCTCTTCGGCCGGGGCACGTCCGGCGAGGGCTGCGACGTGGAGGACCTCGCACTCCCCGGCGTCCAGGGCGAACTCGTCGAAGCGCTCCTGGCCACCGGCACGCCCGTCGTCCTCCTCGTCGTCTCCGGACGGCCCTACGCGCTCGGCGCGTACACCGGCCGCGCGGCGGCGATCGTGCAGGCGTTCTTCCCCGGCGAGGAGGGCGGGCCCGCCCTCGCGGGCGTCCTCTCCGGCCGCGTCACCCCGTCGGGCAAGCTCCCCGTCCAGGTGCCGCGTACGGCGGGCGGCCAGCCCGGCACCTACCTGCACGCGCCCCTCGGCGGCAACAGCCGGGGCGTCAGCAACCTCGACCCCACACCCTCCTACCCCTTCGGGCACGGGCTGTCGTACACGGAGTTCGCCTACACGGATCTCACCCTCGGCGCCGCCGAGATCCCGACCGACGGCGAGGTCGAGATCAGCTGCCTCGTCCGCAACACCGGCGAACGCGCGGGGACCGAGGTGGTCCAGCTCTACACCGCCGACCCGGTCGCCCAGCTCCCCCGGCCCGTCACCCAGTTGACCGGCTTCGCCCGCGTCGGCCTCGCGCCCGGCCAGGAACGCCGGGTCACCTTCCGGCTGCACACCGACCGCCTCGCCTACACCGGCCCCACCATGCACCGCATCGTGGAACCCGGCGAGATCACCGTCATGCTCGGCGCCTCCAGCGCCGACATCCGCCTCACCGGAACCCTCCACCTCACCGGCCCCGTACGCCGCGCCGGCCACGACCGGGTCCTCAGCACACCGGCCACGATCGGCTGACGCCCCCCGCCGCGTCCGGCCCCGCCGCCCGTGCGGCGGGGCCGGACCTCGTTCACGAGGTGACGGTCAGCAGGGTCCTGCCGACGGGAGCGGTGCCGTTCCCGTAGCCGACCAGGCCGAGGTAGGTACGGCCGGGCGGGAGGTCCTGCCAGGAGACGGCGACCTCGGCGGGCGTGCCCAGGGCCGCGCGCTGCTCGGCCGGAGCGGCCGTGGCGAGGTGGTCGGGCTCGGTGTCCTTGCCGATCAGCCAGGTGCGCAGGGTGTACGGCTGGCCGGTCGCGCCCGCCGGGAGGGCGTACTCGTTGAGGTACACCACGTAGGTGCCCGGTTCGGTGAGGTCGACGTGTTCGTCGTTGCCGGTGACCAGGTCGACGAGGTTGTTCCCGTTCTTGTCGAGGACCCACAGGTCCAGGTCGCTGCCGTCCAGGTGGTCGGCGGACTGGATCGCGACACGGGCCAGTTCGGTGCCCTCGGGCACGGTGACCTCGGTCTTGACGGTGGCGGCCGGCAGCGGCGACTGGCCGGGGGCGAAGTCCGGGTTGGTGCCGGTGAGCGTGCCGGTCTTGACCGTGCTCCCGTAGAGGCCGTTCACCGTGGTGGTGAGGGTGCCGTCCCAGCCGGGCTTCGGGGTGAGGGTGACCGAGCCGGTGGCGCCCTCGCCGGTGGCGGTGTCCGCCGCCGCGAGCGGTGTGGCGCGCAGGGCGACGGCGCTGCGGACCCGGTGGTAGTGCTGGTCGCTCCAGGTGACCGAGCCGAACGCCCAGTCCCCGTAGGCGGCGTCGGTGCGGGTGAAGGTGACCCGGTATGTCGCCGACGCGCCGGGCTTCACGACCAGTTCCCTCGGCGAGACCTCGGCCCGGTAGCCGTGCGGCGCGCGCAGCTCGGCGGTGTAGACGCCGGTCGCGGCGCCGACGTTGGTGACGGTGCGGGTGACGGTCTGCTTCCCGGCGAGGGAACCGACCGAGATCGTCGGGTAGTTGAGGTCGCTGGGGTCGATCTTGCGCGCGGTGGCGCAGGAGTCGCCCGGGAGCACCGGGCTGCCCGTCACGGCGCAGGTGTACGCCGTCCAGTCGGCCGAGGTGGAGTCGTAGACCAGGCCCGGGTCGTCGGCGCGGTTCGGTACGGCCTGTCCGGCGCCGTAGTCGAGGGGCGTGGCCGGGGTGTCGGCGCCGGTGCGCCGGATCGGCTCGCCCGCGCTGTCCGTGGTGGTCGCCGTGGTCATCAGCGCCGACCTGATCTCCATGGGGGACCAGTCGGGGTGCCGTGAGCGCAGCAGCAGGGCGAGGCCGGCGACGTGCGGGGTGGACATCGAGGTGCCGGACATCAGGCCCTGTGCGCCCTTGAAGCGTCCGTCGTCGCCGCCCGGGACGGTGCCGGCGACGATGTCCATGCCGGGGGCCGCGAGGTCGGGCTTGAGCAGGTCGCCGGTGACGGGGTTGGGGCCGCCGGACGAGAACGCGGTGATCTGCGGGGCGCGCTGCTCTACGGCCCGTGCCGCGCTGAGGCTGGCGGTGGCACCGGGGCCGTCGGCGTAGGTCTTGACCGCTGCTCCTGCGGTGCTGTCGAGGTGCACGCGCGGGAAGGGGTAGGTGTAGGCCAGGCTGTCCTGGACCGCCTGCGCGTTGTAGAGGACCATGCCGACGCCGCCCGCCGACTCGACCTCGACGCTGGTGTCCGTGTTGACGGACTGACCGCGCCTGCACAGCACGATCGCGCCCTTGACCTTGGCCGGGTCGAGAGTGCCCGGCTGGCACAGCTCGGCCTGGGAGGCGTCGGCGCCGCTCTTGGCGGCCTTCACCGCGTCGACCAGCGGCGCGGACGGTACGGCGCGGTCGCTGACGCCGACCCCGTCGTACGCCTTTCCGTCGCCGAGGGTGACGGTCGTGCGGTAGCCGGTGTCGTGGGTGGACGCGGCCACCGTGGTCACCCAGGGGACGAAGTTGCGGACGGTGCCCGGCCCCGAGTTGGACGCGGAGGCGGCGACGAAGACGCCCGCCTTGGCGGCGTTGTACATCGCCGTGTACTCCGGGGTGGCGGCCAGGGCGTTGCTGCCGATGGAGTAGTTGATGACGTCCACCCCGTCGGACACGGCCTTGTCGAAGGCCGCGACGGTGTCGACGGTCGTGCAGCCGATGCTCCAGCAGACCTTGTACACCGCGATCCGCGCGGCCGGGGCGATTCCGGAGATCCGGCCCGAGATGGCGGTGTCGGGCACGTGCGCGGGCACGTCCATGTCGCCGGCGGCGGTGGTCGCGGTGTGCGTGCCGTGCGAGTCGGAGTCCCTCGGGGACGCCCAGTCGGCCGGCGTCGGGTTCGGGACGCCCTCCTTGAAGTACCGGGCGCCGATCACCTTGTTGTTGCAGGTGACCTGGTGCTCGGTGTCGGCGCCCCGGTCGCAGGCGCCCTTCCACTTCTTGGCGATGATCGCGGCGTCGGGGCGGGGTTCGGAGAGGGCGTGGAGCGACGGGTTCTCGGTGTCGATCCCGGAGTCGAGGACGCCGATGATCACGCCCTCGCCCGCGTTGCGCTGGCCGCCCGGGGTCTTCGCGTACAGGCCGGCGGGGTCCTTCAGGCCCAGGAAGCGCGCGGTGTCGGGGACGGGGAGGGTGGCGGTGCGGGTGCGGGCGCGCTCCGTGGTCGTGGTCGCGGAGTGCGTGCCGGAGGCGGAGCGGGCCGTGGCCGCCGTGTCGCCGTCGGCCGCCTTGCGTATCTCGTTGCGCGTCAGCGACAACACGCCGGGTGTGCGGGCCAGTTCGGATGCCTGGTGCGCCGTCAGCTCGGCGGCGAACCCGTTCAGCACGTACTGGTACGTGTACAGCGGCTCGACGCCTCGCACCTCGTCCAGCACCTTGTCGCGTTCCCGGTTCAGGTGGCCGAGGTAGTCGCGTGCCGCCCGCGACCGCGTGTCCAGCCGCTCGCCCTGGGCGGGCGCGGTCCTGGAGTACGTGGCCACGGGCCGCTCGGCGAGCTGGACGAGGTATGTACCGGCGGGATACGCCGGCCGGGCGGCGTCCGCCGGCGCGGCCTGGACGGCGGGGCCGGAGATGAGGATCAGGGTCCCGGCGAGCGCCGGGGCGAGCAGGGAAGCCGTTCTGCCACCGGGGCGACGGCGGGTGGGGGGATGCTGGGACAAGTCGATGCCTTCCCGCTGCGCACGCGTGGTCAGGCGCGTGCGCATGATGATCGTTCTGTCGATCTGGATCCTGTTCCTCCCGCGGCTGCCGCGAGAAGAGTGAGCAGCTTGAAGTCTGGAGAGATTCACCGCTTCTTCACGAAGTTTCCCTGGAGGACGGCTGGTTCCCGATAGAGGAACGTGAACTCTCAACAACCATGGGTCGGTTGTGCCACACTGCCGATCATGCCCACCCCCCACCCGGCCCCGATAACGGGCGCGAAACGCGCTGCCCGTATCGCCGTGGCCGCGAGCCTGGTCACCGCCTTCGCCGCGACCGGCCCCCTGCCCACGGCCTTCGCCGCACCCGCCCCCACCACCAAGTCCGCCCCCGACAAGCTCGGTTCGCACGACGCCCGCCTCCTCGCGCAGGCCGAGGCGCACCGTACGAAGAACGTCACCCTGATGATCGCCACCGCTCCGGGACAGACCGAGCGGGTCGCGAAGGAGCTGGACGCGGTCGAGGGCGGTTCCGTCGGCCGCACCTACGACCGGCTCGGGTAC
This sequence comes from Streptomyces saintjeani, assembly GCF_055409605.1. Taxonomy (NCBI): domain Bacteria; kingdom Bacillati; phylum Actinomycetota; class Actinomycetes; order Kitasatosporales; family Streptomycetaceae; genus Streptomyces; species Streptomyces saintjeani. Next base: position 1,282,678 of record NZ_CP189624.1, read on the forward strand.
GTCCGCGCGACCGTCCCGACCGGCGAGGCGCGGGCGGCCGTCGCCGCCGCCGAGAAGCTCGCCTCCGTCCAGGCCATCGACCTCCGGGACACGATCTCCCCGGAGGCGCCGGCCACCGAGCACGACGGCACCTCCCGCGCCTCCGCGACCGCTTATCCCGGTCCGGGCAAGGACACTCCGGCGAAGAACCCGTACCTCCCGGTCTTCGAGACGGGCGCCGTCGACTTCGTGCACCAGCACCCGGAGGCGGACGGCCGGGGCGTGACCATCGGCCTCCTCGACACGGGCGTCGACCTCGACACCCCCGCGCTCCAGAAGACGACGACCGGTGAGCGCAAGATCGTCGACTGGGTGACCGCCACGGACCCGGTCATCGACGGCGACGGCACCTGGCTGCCGATGACCGCCCCGGTCACCGGGCCGACGTTCGACTACGGCGGGAAGACCTGGAAGGCCCCGGCGGGCTCCTACCGGATCGGCGTCTTCCACGAGTCCGCCACCGCGCAGGGCAAGGTCACGGACCAGCCGGGCCACTCCGACGGCGACGTCAACCGCGACGGCGACACGACCGACGTGTTCGGGGTCCTGTACGACCCGGCCGCCGGGACGGTCACCGTCGACGTCGACGGCAACGGCGACTTCACCGACGACACGCCGATGAAGCCGTACAAGGACGGCTTCCAGATAGGCCACTTCGGCACCGACGACCCGGCCACGCCGATCGTCGAGCGCCAGCCGTTCGTCGTGCAGATCCGCAAGGACGTGCCGATGGACCCGATGGGCGGGGACTGGGTCGGCAAGAAGTCCGACTTCGTCAGCATCGGTCTCGTCTCCGGCGCGCACGGCACCCACACGGCCGGTGTCATGGCCGGCAACGGCCTGTTCGGCGGCCGGATGAGCGGCGCCGCCCCCGGCGCGAAGATCGTCTCGTCGCGGGGCTGCGCCTTCGCGACCTCCTGCACCAACACGGCCATCACCGAGGGCATGATCGACCTCGTCGTCAACCGTGGCGTCGACATGGTCGAGATGACCGTCAACGGCGCGGCGGCGCTCAACGACGGCAACGACGTCTTCTCCACGCTGTACGACCGCCTGGCCGCCCAGTACCACATCCCGATCGTCGTCCCCTCCGCCAACACCGGCCCCGGCGCCAACACCACCGGGGACCTCGGCTCCGGCGACGGGGTCATCACCGTGGGCGCGAGCGTCTCCCGCGCGACCTACGCCGCCAACTACGGCGCCGCCGTGGCCCGTCCCTCCCAGGTGTTCACCTTCTCCGGGCGCGGCCCCGCCGAGGACGGCGGCCTCTCGCCGGCCCTCGTGGCTCCCGGCTCGGCGGTCAGCACGATCCCGGCCTGGATGCCCGGCTCGTCCATCGCCGAGTCGGGGTGGAAGCTGCCGCCCGGCTACGCGATGTACAACGGCACCTCGATGTCGTCCCCGCAGGCGGCGGGCGCGAGCGCGCTGCTGCTGAGCGCCGCGAAGGAGAAGGGCATCGCGATGACGGCCGGGAAGCTGCGCACGGCGCTGACCTCGACCACCCGGCACATCGCGGGAGCCCAGGCGTACGAGGAGGGGGCCGGCCTCGTCGACGTGCCCGCCGCGTGGAAGGCGATCGAGGCGGGTGCCACCGCCCACGACTACACGGTGAAGGCCCCGGTCGACACCGTGCTCGCCGGGAAGCTGAAGACGCCGGGCTTCGGCCGGGGCGTCCACGACCGTGAGGGCGGCCTGAGGGCCGGGCAGCGGAAGACGTACGACGTGACGATCACCCGCACGTCCGGGCCGTCCGGCTCGCTCCCCCACGTCCTGCGCCTGGTCGACAACAAGGACCGCACCTTCTCGATCGCCGGACCGCGACGGGTCGACCTGCCGCTGGACGAGCCGGTCACCGTGAAGCTCCGGGCCGCGCCGAAGAGCGCGGGCATCAAGAGCGTGCTCCTGGTGGCCGACAACCCCCGCACGCCGGGCGTCGACAAGCAGATCCTCAACACGGTCGTGGTCTCCACGCCGCTCCACCACGTCTTCACCGCCTCGGGCTCGGTGCGGCGCACCGCGTTCGTCTCGCACTTCGTGACCGTCGCGCCGGGCACGAAGGCGCTGGAGATCGCGCTCAGCGGGCTGAAGGAGGGCAACAAGACGTCCTTCACGGCCTTCGACCCGTCCGGCCTGGCCGTCGCGGGCGACGCCGCGCACCCGGACTTCTCCGCCCTCACCGATCCGATGCCCGGTGTCTGGGAGATCGCGGTCGCCGCGGGGCGCCTGTCGGCCGCACTGGACAACCCCTACACGCTGACCGTGTCCGCGTTCGCCGCCTCCTTCGACCCCTCGCCGCTGACCGTGCCGCAGGCCGCGCTCGGTAAGCCAGTCGGCACCTCCTGGACGCTGACCAACCGGATGGCGGCGGTCGACGGCCGCCTGGAGAGCGGCACGCTCGGCTCGTCGAGGACCGCGCGGCCGGTCGTCGCGAACGACGCCACCCAGCGCGGCACGGTCGAGGTACCCGAGGGCGCCACGTCGCTGGACGTCACCATCGGGGGCGCCGCCGACCCGGCGGCCGACCTCGACCTGACGGTCCTCGACGCGCGGGGCAAGGTCGTCGGCCAGTCCGGGGGCCCCACCGCCGACGAGTCCGTCTCCCTGGCGAACCCGGCGGCCGGCACGTACACCGTCGAGGTCCACGCCTTCCGCGTCCCGTCCGGCTCGACCGCGTACGACTACCACGACGTGTTCTTCTCCCCCGTGCTCGGCGAGGTCGCCGTCGACTCCTCGACGCCGGTGCGGCTCGGCACGGGCGGCTCGGTGAAGGTGCCGGCGACCGTCACGGTGGCGGCTGCGGCGGCCGGGGGCCGTGAACTCGTCGGCACGGTACGGCTGGTGAACACCCGTGGCACGACCGTGGGCACGGGTGACCTGATCGTCGGGAAGGTCACGCCGTAAGCCGCACGGCACGGCAGGGGGCGGGTGTCCGGTACCTCGGGCACCCGCCTCTGCGCGTCGTCAGCCGCACAGCCGGCGGTAGGGGGCGTCGGGGATGTACGTGTGCCAGCGCTCCGGTGTCAGGTCCGCTCCGCCTGCTCGTGCGCAGACCGTGCGGACGGCCGTTCGCGGGTCGACGGTGTAGCGCTGGAGGGGGACGTGTGCGCTGCCCGCGTACAGGGTGGTGCCGTCGCCGCTGAAGGAGAGGGTCTGGACCGCCTCGCCGGGGGTGGTGAGGGGGGCGCCCAGGGGCTGCTGGGTGCGGGTGTCCCACAGTTGGAGGGTGCCCGCGCTGCCGCCGACGGCGAGGGTGTCGCCGTCGGGGCTGAGGGCGAGCGCGCTGACGGATTCCGGGGTGCTGTCGAGCGAGGGCGGGAAGGCGTTGCGCAGGATGCCCGCGCGCTGCCACAGCCGCCCGTCCCACAGGGCGACGCGGCCGGTGCCGGCGCCCGCGGCGAGCCGGGTGCCGTCGGTGCCGAAGGCGAGGGCGGTGACCTCCTCGCCGAGGACGAGGTCGCGTTCGGTCGGGGGGTCGGCCGGCAGGACGGTCACCTGGTTGTCGCCGACGAGGAGCCCGCCGTCGGGGCTGACGGCCAGGGCGGGGCCGGGGAGGCCGGGCAGGACGCGGGTGCGGCGGCCGGTCGCCGTGTCCCAGGTCTCGGCCTGGAGGTCGCCGGACGACTCGATGCGTACGGCGTGGACGGTGCGGCCTGCGGGGCCCAGGGCGAGGGTGACGACGGGCTCGGCGGGGGTGGGCGCGAGGTCGAGCGTGCGGCGGACGCGGCCCTGCCGGGTGTCCCAGACCGTCAGGCGCTGGCCGGTGGTGTCCAGGCCGTGTGCGGCGATCCCGTAGCCGAAGGCCGTGCCGTGCGCGTCGAACGCCATCAGGGGGACGGTGGCGGTGGGGTCGGCGGAGGCCGGCAGCGGCGGGGCGGGGAGGGTGCGGGCGGCGCCGCCCCGGGTGGAGGCGAGGCGGAAGGTGTAGTGGGCGCCGGTGTGTTCGGCGGTGGCGACGGTGGTGCCGTCGGGGCTCAGCAGGACCTGGTCGAGCGGGTGGGCGCGCCAGGCGGGGGTGGCGGCGGCCGTGACGTCCAGGGTGTGGACGGTGCCGCCCTCCAGGTAGCGCAGGGCGGGGCGGGCGGGGTCCCAGGCGGGGCCGTCGTAGGGGTGCTGGTTGTCGAGGCCGTGCCGCAGCACCGGGGCGTCGGGGTCGGACAGCCGCCATACGCGCAGTTCGCCGGAGTCGGTGGTGGCGAGGAAGGCGCCGTCGGCGCTGAGGGAGGCGGACGAGACGCCGTCGTCGGTCACGGTGGCGAGGGCGCGGCCGGTGCGGATGTCCCAGACGTGGACGGCGGTGGCGGTCAGGGCGAGCAGGCGGCCGTGGTCCAGGCTCAGGGTGATGGGCGTGTCGCCCTCGGGGGCGGGGTCGCACAGGCCGGCGGTGTGCTCCCAGGCGCCGGGGAGTCTGCGGCGGGTGGCGGTGTCCCAGACCTGGGGGGTGCCGTGGGCCGGGCAGACCGCTGCCATGCGGTCGTCGGCGCCGAGGACCGGGTCGGCGGGGCCGGGTGAGGGGATCTGGAGCAGGACGCGTCCGTCGGCGGCGGAGCGCAGCCGGACTCTGCCGTCCTCGGTGTCCCCGACCAGCGCGTCGGCGCGGCCGAGCCGTACGTCCGTCCAGTTCGGCATGGGTTTCGGGGCGCCTGTCCAGCGGCTGGTGCGGGTGTCCCACAGCCGGACGCCCTCGGGGCGGGAGAGGGCGATGACGCGGCCGTCGCTGCCGGCGTCGCGTGCCTCGCCGGTGGGCAGCGCGCCGTCGCGTCTCCTGGTGTGGGTGGCGACGTCCCAGGCGGTCCAGTGGCCGTCGGCGACGCTGAGCAGGGTGCGGCCGGAGTCGAGGAGGAAGCGGTGGGGGATGGTGCCGGGGGTGGGGTCGGTGAAGGCGTCGTCCTCGGGCTGGGTGAGCGAGCCGAGCAGGGCGCGGCGGCTCTCGGGCAGGTGGGAGACGCGCCAGGCGGCGACGCCCAGCAGGAGCGCGGTGCGCGGATCGGTGGTGCGCAGCGCGTCGGCGACGTCGGCCACGCGGCGGGCGGCGATGGCGGTGCGCTGCCGCTCGTCGTAGCGGTGCTGGGCCCAGGCGACGGCCGTGACGGCGAGGGCGGTGGCGAGGACGGCGGACAGGGCCGTGAGGAGCCCGCGGTGGCGGCGGGTGGCGCGGGTGGCGGCCCGCTGCTCGGCGTCGCGGGTGTCGAGGGCCGCCGTGAGGAAGTCGTGTTCGGTGCGGGTCAGCAGGTCGTGGTCGGGGAAGAGTTCCTCGGCGCGGGCCAGGGCGGCGCCCCGGTAGAGGGCGCCGGGGTCGCGGCCGTGGTCGTGCCAGGCGCGGGCGACCTCGGCGAGCCGGGAGCGGTGGCGCAGCCGTTCGCGGTCCTCCTCGACCCAGCCGGACAGGCGGGGCCAGCGGGTGATGAGGGCCTCGTGGGCGAGCTGGACGCCGTCCTGGTCGGCGGTGAGCAGGCGGGCGCCGGTGAGCCGGTCCAGGACGAGCGGGAGGTCCGGGTTGGTGTGCTCGGCGAGTTCGGCGCAGGGCAGCGGGCGGCGGGTGTCGGGGGTGCCGAGGCCGGGCTCCACCATGCGCAGCAGCAGGTGCCGGGCGATGCGGGCCTGGGCCGGGGTGAGCTGCCGGTACAGGTTCTCGGCGGTCGCGGCGACGGCGCCGTGCACCCCGCCGGCCGCCTCGTAGGCGGCGAGGGTCAGGGCCCGGCCCCGGCAGCGCCGCCAGGTCTCCAGGAGGGCGTGGGAGAGCATGGGCAGCGCTTCGGGCCGGCCGCTGGCCTCCTCGACGAGGCGTGCGGTGAGCTCGCGTTCCACGAGCAGTCCGGCCTGCTGCGCGGGCCGGACGATCACCTCGCGCAGTTCGTCGGCGGTCAGCGGCCCGAGCATCAGCCCGGCGCCGCGCAGCTCGTCGGCCAGGCGCCGGTGTTCGCCGCAGCGGGCGTAGAAGTCGGCGCGTACGGCGAGCAGGACGCGCAGCCGGCTGTCCGGGTCCCGGGCGGTCAGCAGCAGGTCGATGAACCGGGTGCGTTCGGCGGTGTCCCGGCAGAGGGTGAAGACCTCCTCGAACTGGTCGACGACGACCCAGCTGTCCGGTTCGCCGTCGGCGGGGGTGAGGAGGTGGGCGTAGGTGGTGGCCGGCCGGGGTCCCGGTGTGAGGACCCGCAGGACGGCGGGTCTGCCGTGCGTGGCTGCCTCGTCGCGCAGGTGGGGGATGAGGCCGGCGCGCAGCAGGGAGGACTTGCCGCTGCCGGAGGCGCCGAACAGGACGGCGAGGCGCTGTTCGCACACGAGCCGTTTGAGTTCGGCGGTGGCCCGCTCCCGGCCGAAGAAGAGGTGCCGGTCGTCGGTCTCGTAGCGGGTCAGCCCCCGGTACGGGGCGGGCGCGTCCCCGTCGGGTTCGCGTGCGGCGTGGCTCTGTTCCCGCGCGGTCTTCCACAGGGGTTCCAGGAGTGCGGGGTCGCCTCCGCAGGCGCGGGCGTAGCCCTCGACGACCGGCCAGGAGGGGAGGCGTTCGCCGGAGGCCGCCTGGGAGAGGGTCGTCGCGGCGAAGCCGGCCCGCTGCGCCATGGCCCGGTAGGCCGGTCCGCCCGCCGCTCGCCGCAGTTCACGCAGTGCGTGGGCGAGCCGCTGGACGGGACCGGCCTCGGGGTCCACGGGGAGTTCGGGACGGCCTGCCACATGTCCTGCCTACGTCAGAGCTGTACGGGAAAGAGGCTCTTGCCCGGGTAGCGGCCCTGATGCGTGTGACCTCCCCGCAGACGGTGCGGGGCGGACATGTCGGGTGGATGACGTCGAGGCGAACCGCCGGTAAAAGCGCCCCGGCCGTCAGTTGATCGAGTACGTCGTGGTGCCGCCGTCGGACTGGCGGGGGACGTACACGAACTTCGTGTGCCAGCCGATGTTGGAGCGCTCGTAGTGGAACTCGACCGAGCGGTCCGTCTGCCACCAGTAGTCCCAGGCCGTGGTGCAGTTGTTCGCCGGGACGTCCCAGAAGCGGGAGCCGGTCCAGTCGTGGAACTGGTTGTAGCCGACGACGAAGAACCGCATCGGGCGCGGGTTGTTGTTGCAGACCTGGAGCTGCACGCTGTCGACCTGGTCGGCGCTGGCGGTGGTGGGCAGGGCCAGGCCGACGCACAGGGCGCCCAGCGCGAGCGCCGGCACGGTGACCTTGTTGAGGAGGGTACGCATGGAGGGGTCGCTTTCTGCTGGTGTCGAAGGGGTGGGGCTCAGCTGGTGAGCCCGTGGGACCGCAGCCACGCCCCGGCCGCCTCGGCGGGTGCCTGGCCCGCCTCGACGCGGGCCGTGAGCGCGGCCAGTTCGGGGGTGGTCAGCCGGGTGCCGAGCCGGGCGAGCGTGTCCCGGGCGGTCCGGTCCGTGCCCGCGGCGTCGGCGAGCGGGACGACGTGCTCGGGCGGGACGACGGCTGCGGGGTCGGCCAGCACCACCAGGTCGCGGCGGGCGATCACGGGGTCCGTGCCGCGCAGGACCAGGACGTCGGGGGTGCCGCCTTTCGGCGCCGCGGTGAAGGTGACGCCGTACGCCTTCGTCAGGGCGGCGGGCGTGGGGGCGTCCGGGTCGCCGGTCGCCGGGCCGCCCAGGGTGAGGCGGGTGCCCGCGCGGCGCAGGTCGGGCAGGCCGCGCAGGGTGTGGTGGCCGGCCAGTGCCCTGGTGACGGCCAGGACCACGCCGCGCTCGGCGCGGGCCGGGCGCAGCGCGACGATGCCGGGCGGCAGGGCCATGCTGAGCGTCGACGCCATGTCGCCGGGGCGGGTGCCGCCGCCGGGCATGGCCCGCAGCAGGGCGGTCTCGTAGGCGGGGGTGAGCCCGATCTCGCCCTTCACGACGGCCCGTGCGCTGTCGGCGGGGCCGGTGAAGGGGGTGAGTGCCGTGGTCACCCGCTCCCCGGCGGCGGTCAGGAGCTGTTCGTAGAGCGCGGCCACGATCCGGCTCTCCGTCGAGTTGTCGCTGCCGATCACCAGGGGGCCCTGCTGGTCGGCCGACGAGGCCGTCGTGCCGTCCGTCGCCGTGCCGCCGCAGCCGGTGAGGAGCAGGAGCGAGCCGAGGGCGAGGGCGGCCGTGCGCAGGGGGTGTCGGGTCATCGGTCGGGCCACTTCTGTTCGGTCGGAGGGGTCGGGGAGGTGGGAGGCACGCGGCTCCGCGCGCCTCCCACCGCGCGCGGAGCCGCGTACCGGATCAGGGGCCGGGTCAGCGGCAGTGCTGGTTGTGCTCGGCCCAGCTCATCGAGGTTTCCTTCTGGTTGACGTAGCCCAGCCGGGCGTCGCCGCCGTAGTAGCCGGACGACTGGTAGTCGTGGACGTACCAGATGTAGTGGCCGTAGTAGCGGGTACCGAAGTGGATCTCGTACCAGCCGGTGGCCTGCTGCTTGGGGGTGCCGCGCTCGATCCAGCCCTTGTGGCCCGGCGGGATGTTGACGGTCTCGCCCTGGCTGTCGGTGTGCGACGCCTGCCAGGTGTGGCCGTAGCTGGCGGAGATCTCGGACTCGAAGACCTCGAAGAACTTCACGCCGGCGCTGACCGAGACGCCGACCGAGTTGGTGGTGCCGGTGGTGTCGGACCAGTCGATGCGGTGCTGGTTGGTCTGGCTGCCGCAGTTGAAGGCGGTGCTGCCGACCTGGTGGGCGGGGCCCGCGTACGTCCAGTAGCTCTGCGGGTGGAACTCGCAGAGGTCGGCCCAGCTGCACGCGTCCAGCAGCTGCCGGGTGCTGGGCGTGTCCTCGGCCATGGCCTGCGGGGCGGCGAGCAGGGAGGCGCCGAAGGCGAGCGCGCCGATCGCGGCGGCGGCCCGGCCGAGACGCTTGCGGGACTTGGTTGCGCTCTGTGCGCGGTCCATGAATACAGCTCCTGGGGAAGAGGTGTGCGTGGTGTGAGGAGCCCCCGGCGGCGCTGGGGGAGACACCGCCGGGGGGCTCACCCGTCCGCTTCTTGTGGAACGGGCCGGGCGATCACCACTGTCACCGGCGCCGAATTGATCGGCACCCCTCTCTGACCAGGTAAATCAATGCGCGGCGGGGTGCGGGAACCGGCCGGTGAACGGGGCGGGTCTCTGCGAGGGCATCGCCCTTGCGGACAGCTCTCCACGCCGGCGCGGTGCCCTCCACCGCCTCAGCCGCCTCCCCGCCTCCCCTGCTTCCCCGCGTCAGCCGCCTCCCCCGCCTCAGCCGGGAAAGTCGAAGCACTCCGTCGGGTTGTCGACGAGCAGGCGGTGGCGGGCCGCCTCGTCGGGGGCGATGTCGGTGAGGAGGTCGGTGAGGTCGCCGTCGTCGGGGACGAAGCCGTGGGTGTTGGGGTGGGGGTAGTCGGTGCCCCAGACGACGCGTTCGGGGGCGGCGCGGGTGAGGAGCGCGGCGAGTGCGGCGGAGTCGGTCATGGCGGGCGGAGCGGTGGCGAGGCGGTCGGCGCCGCTGAGTTTGACCCAGGTCCTGCCGGTGTCCAGGAGGCGGCGCAGGGCTGTCACGGCGGGCGAGCCGAGGCCCTGGCGCAGGTCGGCCCGTCCCATGTGGTCGATGACCAGGGGCAGGGGGAGCGAGCGGATGAGGTCCTCGTGGTCGGCGAGGACGTCGCCGGTGACGTGCAGCGCGAGGTGCCAGCCGTACGGGCGGACGAGGCCGGTGACCGCCGCGATCGTCTCGGCGGTGGGGGGCGGCCCCAGGTGCGGGAGGAAGTGGAGGCGTGCGCCGCGTACGCCGGCCTCGTGCAGCCGGGCGACCTCGCGGGGAGGTGTGTCCGGGCGGATCAGCGCGACGCCCCGGTAGCGGCCCCCGCCTTCCGCCAGGGCCGCCACCAGCGCCGCGTGGTCGGCGCCGTGCGCGGCCGACTGGACGATCACGGCACGCCGGATGCCCAGGAGCGCGTGCAGTTTCCGCAGGTCGGCGAGGGGGGCCTCGGGTGGGGTGAAGGTCCGGTCGGGGGCGTAGGGGTAGCGGCCGGTGGGCCCGAAGACGTGGCAGTGCGCGTCGCAGGCGTTGTCGGGCAGCGTCAGCGCCGGCGCGTGCGGGGCCGGGTGCGGGCCCGGGTTCGAGGGGGTGGCGGCGGTGGGCATGGGGGTCTCCCGGTGGATCGCTCGGCGGTCAGTCGCAGCGGGCCGTCATGCCGCCGTCGACGACGAGTTCGGTTCCGGTGACGAAGCGCGCCTCCGGTGAGGCGAGGAAGAGCACGGCGTGGGCGGTGTCGCGGCCGTCGCCCATGAAGCCGAGGGGGATGCGGGCCTGACGCTGGGCGAGGAGGGTGTCGATGTCGCCGCCGGAGCGCTGTGCGGCCAGCCGCGCCTCGACCATCGGCGTGTGCAGTTGTCCGGGGACGACGGTGTTGACACGGATGCCGTCGGGCGCGTGCTGCACGGCGACCACGCGGGACAGCTGGATGACGCCGGCCTTCGCGGCGGCGTACCCGGCCTGGGCGGAGCCGGTCCAGCGCAGGCCGGAGGTGGAGGCGATGTTCACGATGGCGCCGCCGCCCTGCTCCCGCATGACCGGGATGACGTGCTTGCAGCCGAGGTAGACGCTGGCGAGGTTGGTGTCGAGCTGCTGGCGCCAGGTCTGTTCGTCCAGTTCGACGGGGCCGCCGTGGCGTGAGCCGCCGACGTTGTTGACGAGGATGTCGACCCGGCCGAAGGCGCCGAGGGCGGCTCGGACCATGCCGGCCACGGCGTCGGAGTCGGTGACGTCGCACAGGTGGGTGACCGCGGTTCCGCCTTCTTCCGCGATCAGTGTCGCGGTCGGTTCCAGCAGGGCGGCGTCCCGGTCGACGAGCAGGACGGCGGCGCCCTCCCGGGCGAGGAGGGCCGCTGTCGCGCGGCCGTTGCCCCAGCCCGGCCCGGCGCTGCCCGCACCGGTGACGATCGCGGCCTTCCCGGCCAGCCGTCCGCTCATGCCACTGCTCCGTTCTCGTCGGACGGGCCCGGGGCCGGGCCCATCGCGGTCTGGCCGACGCGCAGCGCGACCAGGAAGCGGGAGACCAGGTTGTAGGTGCCGATCACGGCGGTGAGTTCGACGATCCGCCGGTCGTCGAAGTGCGGGCGCAGGCCGTCGAAGACCTCGTCCGGCACGTCGACGGAGCGGGTCATGGCGTCGGTGTAGGCGAGGGCGGCGCGCTGGGCCGGGGTGAGCGGCGGGGCCGCGTCCTCGGCGGGCCCGCGCAGCGCGTCGGTCTGCCGCCTGCTCAGTCCGGCGCTGAGCGCCACCGGTTCGTGCGCGTCCCACTCGTAGGCGGCCCCGTTGAGGGCGGCGACGCGCAGGATCGCGAGTTCGCGGACGGCCGGGTCCAGGAGGGTCCGGGTGCGGACCGCGCCGAGCAGGGTGTTCCAGCCGTCGGCGACGGGCGGGCTGTGCAGCAGGGTCTCGTCGAGCGGGGTGAGGTCGCCGCCCCGCCGTGCCCGGATTCTCCCGGCGGCCTCGCGGTGGTCGTCGCCGGTGAGGCGGGGAGGGTCGAGTCGTGTCACGTGGTCAGTGCTCCTTCGTCGGGGTCCGGTCGCCGACCGCGCGGGCGAACGTGGCGACGGCCTCGCTCAGGGCGGCGGGCTGTTCGGGGGCGAGGGCGTGTCCGGCGCCCCGGACGACGCGGACGGTGACCCGCTCGCCCAGCAGCGGCCGGAACACGCCGGGGACGACGACCGTGTCGTGCTCCGCCTGGAGATCGAGCAGCGGGACCGTGCCGCCCGCGCCGAAGTAGTCGTCGACGGGGGTGGTGTCGCGGGCGTGTCCCTGGGCGTGGTGCGTCTCGGGGAACCAGCCCGTCAGCCAGGGCCGTGGATCGTTGCCGGGCGCGAAGAACGCCTGCTCCAGGTAGCGCAGCCGCTGTTCCTCGGGCAGCGAGAGGTCTCCGGCGCCGTCGATGGCCTCGCGCATTCTGCGGTACGGCCGCTCCGTCGAGCCGGGGGGCGGTTTCCCGGCCGAGGCGGCGGCCATGACGAGGCCACTGACCAGGTCGGGGCGGTCCGCCGCCAGGGTCCGGGCGGGCTGGCTGCCCCAGGCGTGGCCGACGACCACGGCGGGTCCGGTGCGTTCCGCGTCGAGGACGGCCGCGACGTCGGCGGCGAAGTCGTGCAGGTCCAGGCCCCTCATCGGTCCCCTGCTGAGGCCGATGCCGCGCGGTTGGGGCCGCAGCACGCGAAAGCCCCCGGCGGCCAGCAGGGCCGCGACCTCGTCGTAGTCGTGTGCGCCCCGGCCGAGGGAGGGGAGGATGACGACGGGCGGCCCCTCCCCCTGGCTGAGCGTCTCGATCTGTACGTCGCCCGTGGTGACGACCTTCCTCCGTACCATCCTCGCTCCCCCCTCAGAGCCGGACCGGCGCCCGGCGGACGAGGGCGTCGAGCGCGGTCACGCCCTTGCCTTCGAGGCCGACCGAGACCGGGTTGACCTCGGCCTCCAGGACGTCGGGGTGGTCGACGGCCAGCCGAGAGATGCCGACGACGGTGTCGGCGAGGGCGTCGATGTCGCCGGCCGGGGCACCCCGGTGGCCGCCGAGCGGGGCGAGTCCCTTGACCTCGCGGATCATCTCCAGGGCGGTCTCCCGGGTGACGGGTGCGAGGCGGACGGAGGCGTCGGCGAAGAGCTCGGCGAGCACGCCGCCGGTGGAGAGCACGACGACGGGGCCGACGTCCTGGCTGACCCGGTAGCCGACGAGGGCTTCGGCGACCCCGGTGCCGGCCATCTGCTGGACGAGGACCCGGTCGAGGGCGATGCCGGGATCGTGGGCGGCGACGGAGGCGGCGATGGCGCGGGCGGCGTCCCGGACCCCGTCGGCGTCGTGGACGTCCAGGACGACTCCGCCCGCGTCGCTCTTGTGCGGGAGCTGCGCGGAGAGGGCTTTCACCACGACGGGGTAGTCGAAGGGCAGGTCGACCGGGCCGCTGGAGTCCAGCAGGGCGGCGAGGTCCAGGCCGACGGCGGGCGCCGCGGTGACGCCCTGCCCGCCGAGCAGTTCCGTGGAGGCGAGTTCGTCCAGGACGCCCGCCTCGCCCGGGGCGACGGCGGGGAGGTGCGGGCGGCCGTCGATGGTGGCGGGCCGCCGGGCGAGGGCGGCGGCGACGACGTCGGCGCAGGATTCCGGGGTGCGGAAGGCGGGGACGCCCGCGGCGTGCAGCAGTTCCGCGGCCTGGGCGGCCTCCGGGAGCGCGAACGCGGCCACGGGGACCCGGTGGCCGCCGCGTTCCGCGATGGCGTGGACGGCGAGTTCGGGGTTGAGCCGGGCGGAGGAGCCGATGACGAAGACGACGAGGTCGAACTCGCCGCTGTCCTGCATCAGGCGCAGCGCGCTGGTGACGCTGTCGTGGCGGGCTCCTTCGAGGCCGATGTCGGCGATCAGGCTGTGCGGGATCGGTACGCCGGCCGCCGCCATGGCGGCGCGGAGCCGCTCGCTGGGGGCGGTGACGGTGAGGCCGCGCAGGGCGAGCTGGTCGACGACGATCGCGCCGCCGCCGCCCGTGGTGGTGATCACTCCGACGCGCGCTTCGCGGCGCCCGGCGTGGGCGGGGAGGCGGCGCAGCAGGGCGGGGGCTTCGAGGAGGGACTCGAAGTTCGTGACGCGGCTGAAGCCGCAGGCGGTGAAGAACGCCTCGGACTCGCTGTCCTCTCCGGCGAGCGCGCCGGTGTGCGAGACGGTCAGTGCGGCGGCCTCCTGCGAGCGTCCGAGCTTGTAGACGGCGACGGGTTTGCCCGCGCGGCCCGCGGCGGCGGCGAAGTCGGCGAGGTCGTCCGCGTGCCGCAGGGATTCGAGGAACAGGGCGTAGGAGGTGACGCCCGGGTCGTCGAGGACGGCCCGGCAGATGGCGCCCAGGGAGAGGTCGGCCTCGCCGCCGGTGGAGACGAGGCCGGCGAAGCCGATGCCGCGTCCGCGGGCCCGGCTGACCAGGGAGCCGATGACGCTGCCCGACTGGGAGGCGACGAAGACGCCGCCCTGCGGGATGTCGGGCTCGCCGAAGGCGGCGTTGCCGGTGAGCATCACGCCCGCACGCGGGTTGACGACGCCCAGGCTGCTCGGCCCGACGAGCCGTACCCGCCCCTCGGCGGCAGCCGCGCGCAGCCTGTCCTCGCGCTCGCGCCCGGCCTCGCCGTCCTCGGCGAACCCGGCCGAGAGGATGGTGGCCACGCGCACGCCGGTGCGGGCGCACTCCCGTACGGCGTCGATGGCCGCTTCCGCGCCGGTCATGATGTAGACGTGGTCGGGCGCCTCGGGCAGTGCCGTCAGGCTCGGCCATGCCTTCTCGCCCTGGACGGTCTCCCGGCGCGGGTTGACGAGGTAGGTGCGGCCCTCGTAGCCGGCCTGGGCCAGGAAGCGCTGGGGGCGTCCCGTGGGCTTGGCCGGGTTGTCCGACGCTCCTACGACGGCGACGCTGCGGGGGTGCAGCAGGGCCTGGCTCAGTGTGCTGTCCATGCCGGTCGACTCCTCTGCTCTATAGAATATTGACTATCGGTTACTACTGGTCTCACATCCGCGGCCGGCAGGGGCGCACCCGCCGCCTCACTCCCCGGTGAGCAGTTCCAGCCGCCCGCTCCTGAAGCCCCGGCCGGTCACCTCGGCCAGACGCCGCTGCTCGGCGTCGAGGGCGGACGGTTCCTGGCCCCGCGCCCAGAAGGTGACTCCGCCCACGTGCGCGGGGAAGCCGTACGCCAGGGTCAGCATCAGGTCGATGTCGCCCGCCCGGTCGGCGATGCCCTCCTCCAGCAGGAGAGCGCTCTCGTTCGCCATCGCCGTCAGGGCCCGGCGCACGATCTCGTCCGCCGTGAAGGCCCGGGGCGTGATCCCCTTGCGCCGCCGGGACTCCTCGATCAGCCGGGCCACCCGGCCGTCGGGGACCGGGGTGCGGGAGCCGGGCTCGTAGTGGTACCAGCCGCCGCCGGTCTTCTGGCCCAGGCGCCCGCTCTCGCACAGCCGGTCCGCGACGTCGGGGTAGCGCTCGCGCGGGTCCCTGCCGGGTGCGCGGTGCTGTCTCGCCCGCCAGGCGATGTCCAGGCCCGACATGTCGGCGACGGCGAACGGCCCCATGGCGAAACCGAACCGCTCCAGCGCGGAGTCGACCGTCTCGGGCGTGGCGCCCTCCTCGACCATCAGCTCGCACTGCCTGCGGTAGGCGCTGTAGACCCGGTTGCCGATGAACCCGTCGCACACGCCGGCGACGACGGGCAGCTTGCGCATCACGTGGGCGGCCGTGAACGCCACGTCCATCGCCACGCCCGAGGTGCGGGCACCGCGCACGATCTCCAGTACCGCCGCCCGGTGCGCCGGGTTGAAGAAGTGCAGGCCGACCAGGCGGGAGGGGTCGTCCAGCGACCTCGCCAGCTCGTCGACGTCGAGGTAGGAGGTGTTCGTGGCCAGGGTGGTGCCCGGCTGCGTCACGCTCTCCAGTTCCCTGAGCACCCCCGCCTTGACCGCGGTGTCCTCGAAGACCGCCTCGATCGCGAGGTCGACGTCCTTCAGTCCGGCCAGGTCCGTCCCCGCCGACAGCAGTTCCAGGCGCCGGCCCGACTCCCCCGCGTCCAGCCGCCCGGCGGAGATCATGCGCAGGTAGGTGCCGCCGAGGGCCTCGACCACGCGGCGGGCCGCCTCGGGGTCCTGGTCCACGACGGTGACCTTGAGGCCGGCCTCGACGCACGCCCGGGCGATCCCGGCGCCCATGGTTCCGGCGCCGACCACGCCGACGTGGGTGAGCTCGCAGTCCGCCCCGGCCCGGTTGGCCTTACGCACCGCTGTCCTGGCGAAGAAGAGGTGCCGCAGCGCCGCCGCCTCGTGTCCGGTGCGCAGCCGGTGGAACTCGGCCCGCTCGTGGGCGAGGGCGAGGTCAGGCGGTACGGCCGTCCCCGTGAGCACCGCGCCCACCGCCGCGACGACGGCGGGGCGGGCACGCCTCGCGGCGAGGGCGCGGCGCGCGCTGTCCTCCAGCGCGCCCGGCTCGTCCGTACGGACCGGAAGGTCGCGCAGCACCCGTTTGCCCTCCAGGGCGCGGGCGAAGCGGATCGCCTCCGCGCGCAGCGAGGAGAGCACCACCTCGTCGACGAGGCCCTCGTCCCTGGCCCGCTCCACCGGCAGGCGCTCGCCGGAGGTGGCCAGTTCGAGGACGCGGGAGGGGGGCACCAGGCGCAGGGTGCGCTGGGTTCCGCCCGCGCCGGGGATCATCCCGAGGGTCACCTCCGGGAATCCGACGACCCCTCCGGCCCGCGCGATCCGGCCGTCGCAGCCCAGCGCGAGTTCGAACCCGCCGCCCAGGGTCGCGCCCGCCAGCGCCGCGACGACCGGCTTGGGGCACCGTTCGATCGCCGCGATGACGTCGGGGAGCCGCGGTTCGGGCAGGGTGTCGGCCGCGAACTCGCGCAGGTCCGAGCCCGAGACGAAGTGCCGGCCCGCCCCGATGAGGACGACGGCCGTCGCGCGTTCGTCGCGGGCCGCCGCCGCGACGCCGGCGAGCAGTCCGGCCCGCAGGGCGGCGGTGCTCGCGTTGACCGGCGGGTGGTCGATGACCAGGACGGCCACGTCCTGCTCGACGGCGTAGGCGACGGGGCCCCACTGCTGTTCTGTCATGGTGTGCCCCTCCGTCACGCGGCGCGCTGGCTGAACCGGCGGCCGAAGATCTCCTCGGCGATGCGGTTCTTCAGCATCTCCGTCGAACCGCCGGCGATCATCCAGCCCCGGGTGCGGCGCATGCAGTACTCGACGAGCGTCTCGGTGCTGTAGCCGAGGGCGCCCATGGCCTGCATGGCCTCGTTCGCGGCGCGGAAGCCGGCCTCGTTGGCGGCGTACTTGGCGACGGAGGTCTCGTAGGCGGACGGCAGCCCGGCGGCGGCGTTACGGACGGCGCGCTCCAGGAGGGCGTCGGCGGCGTCCAGGGCCACCGCCACCTCGGCGAACTTCCACTGGAGTCCCTGGAACTCGCTGAGCGTGCGGCCGAACTGGGTGCGCTTGCCGAGGTGTTCCCTGGCGATGTCGAAGGCGAGGCGGCCCAGGGCGAGGGCGCGGGAGGCGTTGCCGATCCGCTCGACGTTGAAGCCGCTCATCTGCTGCTTGAAGCCGCCGGGGCCCAGCAGGATGTTCTCCCTGGGCACCCGGCAGTCCGCGAAGTACAGCTGCGCCCAGGTCTCGCCGCTCATGTACGCCGAGGGGGTACCGAAGGTGAGGCCGGGGGTGTCGCGCTCGACGAGGACGGAGCCGATGCCCCGGGTGCCGGGGCCGAAGCGGACGTAGACGAGGAAGAGGGTGGCGTCGACGCTGTGGGTGCCCCAGATCTTGGTGCCGTTCAGGACGACGTCGTCGCCGTCCTCGGTGGCCGTGGTGGTCAGTTCGGTGGCGGCCGAGCCGGCTTCGGGTTCGCTCATGGCCAGGGAGAGCAGGGCCTGGCCGGCGAGCAGGTCCGGGAGGTACTTCTTCTTCTGCGGTTCGGTGCCGAACTCGGCGAAGGTGCGGATGGCGCCGAAGTTGCCGGCCTGGAGGACGTCCGCGCTCTTCGGGCAGTGCCGGGCGATCTCCTGGATGACGGCGACGGCGTCGCCGAGCCCGGCGCCCCGGCCGCCGTCCTCGGCGGAGACCGTCAGGCCCAGCAGTCCCCGGCCGGCGAGGAGGCGGGCGATGTCCCAGGGGTAGGCGGGGTCGTGGGCGCGGGCGAGGGCGCCTTCGGCGAGGTGGCGGGAGGCGAAGGAACGGACCGAGGCGATGAGGTCCTGGCGTTCGGTGGTGTCGGGCATGGGGGTGCTGTTCTCCTGGGTCGGCTGCGGGGGTGAGGGGTGCGGGGCGGGGCCGGTCAGCCGAGGTAGTCGAATGCCTTGCGCCAGACCTGTTCGTCGGCTTTGCCGCGGCGTTCCATCTGGTCCTCGGTGAGCAGATGCGCGCGGGGCGAGTCGGCCGCGGGCAGCCGGTACTCGCCGGCCCTGGCCGGGCCGATGTCGGTGCGCGCGGCGACGAAGCCCTGCGAGGCGGCGAAGCGCTGGCCCTCCCGCGACACCGACCAGTTCGCGAAGACCCGCGCGGCGGGGCTCTTCAGCCCCTGTTCGGTGAGGCCGAGGGGGGTGGGGGCGCCGGCGACGCCTTCTTCGGGGACGACGAGCTTGATGGGGGCGCCGGCGGCCTGGGCGGCGAAGGCGTTGTTGAAGCTCAGGGAGGCGATCGAGATCTCGCCGCGGGCGAGGGCGTCGACCTCGGTCGAGGTGGAGTCGAAGATGCGCGCCCGGTTGCGCGCCTGGGCCCGCAGGTAGCCGGCGCCGAACTCCTCGATCTGGAAGCGGGCGAGGGCCTTGACGCTGCCGCCGGTCGTGACGGCGACGACGCCGAGCTTCCCCTTGTAGCGGGGGTCGGTGAGGTCCTGCCAGCCGGTGGGCGGGTCGTCGGTGACGACGGCGGAGTTGTAGCCCATCGCGTTGACGATGTAGTAGCTCGCCCAGTACCGGTCGCTGGTGAGCGCGGTGCCGTCCGGCAGCCGGTCGTGGAAGGGCGTGCGGTACGGGACGTACACCCCTGCCTCGGCGAACTCGCGGGCCACGAGGGGGTCGGTGATCCGGATGACGCCGGCCTTGAGTCTGCCCGCCCCCTGTTCGGACAGCGCGCGTTCGGCGAGCTTGTTGGTGGGGAGCCGGGTGAGCCGGACCTTGATGCCGGTGTCCGTCTCGAACCGGGCGACGGTGAGTTCCTCCGCCTCCTGCCCGGTGCCGGAGTAGAGGACGACGGTGTCGTTCCTCGCGGCCTCGTAGAGGGCTCGGTCGGCGATCGGTTCCCCGCCGATGCGCAGCCCGTCGGAGGTGTCGATCTCCGGTCTCGCGAGCAGTTCCGCGGCCGTCCGGGCCTTGGTGTCCTCGATGTCGCCGCAGCCGGTGACGGTGGCGAGCAGGCCGGCCCCCAGGGCGGCGAGGAGTCCGCGTCTGTCCAGGTGGTGTGCGCGCTCAGGCACCGTGGGTCCCCTTCTTGGCGCCGAGGCGGCGCGGCAGGTAGCTGAGGACGAACATGATCAGGCAGTAGACGAGCGCGGTGGCCGATGCCTCGCGCAGCGCTCCGCCGTTCTCGAACTGGTCGTAGATGGCGATGGAGAGGGTCTCGGTGTCGGTGGTGTAGAGGAAGAGCGGGACGGTCAGCTCGCGCATGCTGAGCATGAGCAGCAGCAGGAACGTCGAGGAGACGGCGACCCGCAGCAGCGGCAGCGTGACGAAGGAGATCGCCCGCAGGCGCCGGGCGCCGAGGAGGACGGCGCTGTCCTCCAGGTCGCGGTCGGTGGCCTGGATGGCGGAGGCGATGCCGCGGAATCCCTGGGGCATCTGCACGGCCACGAAGCCGACGATCAGCACCCACAGCGTCCCGTACACCGGCACCGGCATGACCAGCCACGTCCACAGCAGGCCGATGCCGAGGACGACCGCGGGGATGGCGAGCGGGATCATGGAGACGGTCTCCAGGGCGCCGCGGGCGACGGCCTCGGTGCGGTACACGACGTAGCCGGCGAGGAAGGCCAGGACCGTTCCGCCGAGGGCGGCGAGCAGCGACACGAGCACGCTGTTACCGGCGGTCTTGACGAAGACGTCGGAGGTGACCGCCGTGACGAACGAGGTGATGTTCAGCGCGCCCGGCTCGGTGAGGCTGCCGAAGGAACTCATGTACGGCGAGGTGCGCACGGCCGAGAGGAGGAGCCCGAGCAGCGGGGCGACGATCGACAGGACGAAGTAGAGCAGGGCCGCCAGCAGGGCGGGCGTGCGCAGCCGGCCGAGCCGCAGGGTCCGCGGTCTGACGCCCTTGCCCGAGACGGTCGTGAAGGACCGCCGGGCGAGGACGCGGCGCTGCGCGAGGGTGACGGCCACGACGACGGCGACCAGCACGACGGCCACGGCGGCGGCCTCGTTGCCGCGCGAGGGCGTGGCGTTCATCAGGGTGTAGACGAACGTGGGCAGGGTGTTGATGCCGCCCGGCGAGGCCAGGACCTGGGAGACCGCGAAGTTCTCGAAGATCAGGACGAAGATCAGCAGACCGGAGCCGAGGATCGCGGGCAGGGCGAGCGGCAGGGTGACCGAGCGGACGGTCCGCCAGGTCGAGCCGCCGTGGATGCCGGCCGCGTCCTCCAGGTCGGGGTTCATCATCGACATGGCGCTGTGCATCATCAGGAACGCGTACGGGGCGTAGTAGAGGGCCATGACCATGACGACACCGGGCACGGAGTAGATGTCGACGGGCCCGGTCGTGCCGAGGTCGCGGAAGCCGATGTTGATCAGCCCGGCGCCGGGGCTGCCGAGGATCGCCCAGGCGAGGGCGCCTACGTAGGACGGCAGGAACATCGGCATGAGCCCGATGAGGAAGACGAAGCGTTTGCACGGGATGTCGGTCCGGGCCGTCACGAACGCCAGGAAGCCGCCGATCAGCAGGGCGGAGGCGGTCGCGCAGACGGCGATGAGCAGCGAGTTGCCGGCCGCCGCGAGGACACCCGCCTCGGTGAGGACCCGGAAGTTGTCCAGGGTGAGGTCGAAGCCGATGGAGCCGGGCCGGGGAACCTTCTCGCTGAACGCGGCGAGCACGATGAATCCGGCCGGGACCAGGACGAGGAAGCCGATGACCGCCAGGAGCGGCAGCCCGGCCAGCCGGGCCCATCGCCTCGGCCCGCGGCGGAAGGGGCGCGGCGTCCTGCGCGGCGGCTCGGCCGTGGCCGTGTTCCGTTTCGTGAGCGTCGTGCTCATGCGGCCACCGCCGTCGTCGCCGGTCCGGGCACGGTCTCGGGCAGCACCAGCACGTTCCCGGCGGCGACCCGGACGGTCACCCGGGCGCCGTGGTCGAGCCGGCCGGTGGGCGGCGGCGCGCAGACGGCTTCGAGACCGAGCCCGGCGTCGGTGGTGACCTTGCACCGGATGGACGCCCCCTGGAAGACGGCGACGTCGACGGTGCCCTCGAAGGTGTTCTCGGTGGCGGCGGCCGGAGCCGGCCTGCCGGGTCCGGCGAGGTCGACCCGGACGTCCTCGGGGCGGATGCACACGCTGGCCGGACCGCCCGGCACATCGGTGGCGGTGCGCAGCGACAGGCCGTGTCCGACGAGTTCGGCGAGCCGCGCCGATGCGCCCCGGGTGGCCTCGAAGACGTTCGTCACGCCGAGGAAGGCGGCGATGGACGCGCTGGCGGGGTGCCGGTAGATCTCCTCCGGGGTGCCCAGCTGGGTGATGCGGCCTTCCTGCATGATGGCGATCCGGTCGGCGAGGGCGAGCGCCTCCTGCTGGTCGTGCGTCACGTACATGCTGGTCAGGCCCTGCTCGACCTGGATGCGGCGGAGTTCGACGCGCAGGTCCTCCCGCAGCCGCGCGTCCAGGTTCGACAAGGGCTCGTCCAGCAGCAGCACGCTGGGCGACATGGCCATGGAGCGGGCCAGTGCGACGCGCTGCATCTGACCGCCGCTGAGCAGGCTCGCGCCCCGGCCGGCGAGGTGGGCCAGTCCGACGGTGTCCAGCACCTCCAGGGCCCTGCGCCGCCGGTCGGCCCTGGCGACGCCCTGCATCCGCAGCGGGAACTCCACGTTCTCCAGCACCGTCTTGTGCGGCCACACCGCGTAGGACTGGAAGACCATGCCGACGTTCCGCCGGAAAGCGGGCACCGCCGTGCCGCGTCCGGCGTCGAAGACGGTGGTGTCGCCGATCGAGATCGCGCCTCGGGTGGGCGTCTCCAGGCCGGCGATGCACCGCATGGTGCTGGACTTCCCGCAGCCGGACTGCCCCAGCAGGACCACCGACTCACCGTCCTCGATGGTGAGATCGAGGTTCCTGATGGCGACGAAGTCGCCGTAGGCGAGTTCGAGGCCGCGCACGTCAACCTTCATGGCGGTACTCCTCCCTTCGTTGCGGTCGGTCCGGTCAGACGCGGACGGGACGGACGGGGTGGACGGGGCGGACGGCCCGGTCGAGTGCGTCGAGGAAGTCCAGCGACCGCAGCTCCCAGGCGGCGGCGATGAGCGTCTCGGCCTGTGCGGCGCCGATGACGGGGACGACGAGACCGCGGACCTTGTCCTCCAGCGCGGCGTCCGAGAGCGGGTTGGCGGGCTCGCCGTAGGGGTGCTGCACCCGGTGGTTGAGCCGTGTCCCGTCCCGCAGTACGACCGTCACGTCCGCGGGCCGGCCGGCGGTCGGGTAGGCGGCGTCGGCGGCCTCGTCGAGTTCGACGACGACCTTGTCGGCCAGCGCCCGTACCCGGGCGTCGGCCCGTGCCCGCTCGCTGAAGTCGGTGAGCGTGACGGCTCCGCGCACCAGCGCCGTCGCCACCGTGTAGGGGAGGCTGAGCTGTGCCTGGAGCACGGTGTCGAGGACCTTCCCGGCATGGCCGGTGGCGATCCGGAACGTGCCCACGCGGATCTCCTCGACCTGCTCCGGGTCGATGGTGTGCGCCTTGCCGAGCGCGAGCACCGCGTCGATGGCGCCGTGCAGGTGGCGGCAGCAGGGGTAGGGCTTGACGTAGGTGCCGAGGAGCACCCACCGCTCGCCGAGCCCGTCGCGGACCGTCCCGGCGTGCCAGTCGCGGCCCTCCGTGCCGGCGTACGCGGCGAAGTAGCCGTCCTCGCCCTCCAGGGCGGTGGCCGGTCCGGTGAGCCCGGCCCGCGCGAGGTCGGCCGCGGCTATCCCGTCCCGGGCGGCCTTGCCCGGGTGGAGCCGCTTGACCTCGGCGGAGCCGCTGAGGAACTCGAAGAGGCCGCCGGCGTGCGAGGCCGCGACGCCGAGCGCGCTCGCGGTGGTCCGCGCGTCCAGCTCCAGCAGGACGCTCACCGCTGCGGCGGCTCCGAGGACGCCCGCGAGGGGGGTGTTGTGGAAGTGGTTGTGGCGGGTCGCCGGGTGCCCGGCCGCCGCGATCCGGCAGGCCAGCTCCATCCCCACGGCCGCCGCGACGATGACGCGCTCCACGCCGATGCCGCGTTCCTGCGCCACGGCGAAGACGGCCGGCAGGACCACCGAGGTGGGGTGCATGCTGCCCGGCGTGTACCCCTCGTCGGCCTCGATGCCGTGCCCGTTGGTGCCGTTGACCAGCGCGGCCCCCAGGGCGGACAGCCGCCCGTGGCCGATCGCCGTGGCCGCCTCGCCGGGATACATCCGCGCCGCGTGCCCGGCGACCGCGGCCGAGACCGGACCGACCGAGCTGGCGACGACTCCGGCGAGGTGATCGAGGATCATCCGCCGCACGTGCCGGTCGAGTTCCGCGGGCAGCGTGGCGCGCCGCTGTCCGGCGACCCATTCCGCGACGTCCCGGGTGAGCCGTTCCTGTTTGGCCATGCCAGTCTCCAGACTTCCAAAACCCTCGACGCTGAGAGAGGGGGGCGCGACCGGTGCCTGTGGCGTGACCTGGGCCACTTCCGCGCTCCCGCGGTCACGGAGATTACATAGTCTATAGAGTGTTGTCTAGAGGATGCGTAATGCCGACCTCTCCTCTGCACGCTGTACATTATTGAGTTCCACACTCCGGAGCGCCGGCAGCGATCGGCCCCCACCCCGAGGAGCCCGATGAGCCAGGAGGGCAGCGGGTACGCCCCGCCCGTGAGCAGGACCGCCTACGTCGCGGACCGCATCCGTGACGACGTCGCGAAGGGCGTGATCCAGCCGGGCGAACTCATCAAGCAGACCGTGCTCGCCAAGCGGTACGGCGTCAGCCCGACCCCCGTGCGCGAAGCGCTGCGCATGCTGGAGGCCGACGGCGTGATCATCTACTCCCCGCACAAGGGCGCCTCCGTCCGCCAGCTCTCCCCCGACGCGGCCCGCGACCTCTACCGCCTGCGCGCGGCGGCCGAACAGGCCGCGGCCGTGATGGCCGTCGAGCGGATGACACCGGCCGGGCTGGAACTGCTGAAGGAGCGGCACGCCCGGCTCACCGAGGCGCAGCGCGGCGGCCGGGCGACGGCGGCGGAACTCTCCGTCCTCAACCGGGAGTTCCACTTCACCCTCTACCGGCAGTCCTCACCGCTCGTCGCCGAGTACATCGAGACCCTCTGGGTGCGCTTCACCCCGGCGGCCACGATCTGGACCGCCGAACACTCCGCCGCCCTCCACCACGACCACGACCTCATCCTCCGGGCCGTCGTCGAGGGGGACGCGGAGAAGGCGGGCTCCCTCACGGCGGCTCACATCCGGCGAGCCGCGGCGATCCGCGAGCACGAGCCGGACCTCCGGGCGGCCGGCCAGGACAAGCGGTAGGGGTCCGCCGCCGAAGCGCGGCGCGGGAGTCACCGCCGATACCCCCGACGTCCTCACGGCCGAAAGAAGCCCCTTGATCCCCACCGGCCCCACACAAACAATGTGCATGACAAAGTATGTGGCGGCGGGAAGGCTTCCGGCCGCCTCGCCCAAAGGGGACCCCCACCCGTGAGAAAGCCTCTCGTCGCCGCGATCCTCGTCCTGGCCGCCGCCGGTACGGGCACGTCGCCCGCGCACGCGGCACCCGCCGCCGGCCTCGCCGGCACCGTCGTGCTCAGCAACTGTTCCGGCTCGCTCGTCCGCTTCCCGGCCTCCCTGGACACCGACCCGGCACTGGTGCTCTCCAACGGCCATTGCAGCAGCCTGTTCGACCCGGGGGTGGTCGTCACCGACCGGCCGAACAGCCGCACCTTCACCCTGCTCGACGCCTCGGGCGCCCAGGTCGCCACGCTGAAGGCCGAGAAGCTCGCGTACGCGACGATGACCGACACGGACGTGGCGGTCTACCAGCTCACCAGCACCTACGCGGCGATCAGGAGCGCGTCCGGGGTGTCCCCGCTGACCGTCCGGGACACGCGCCCGGCCGCCGGCACCGCCGTCACCGTGGCGTCCGGCGCCTGGAAGAAGCTCCTCGACTGCGAGATCGACGGGTTCGCGCACCGCCTCAAGGAGGACAAGTGGACCTGGAAGGACTCGGTCCGCTACACCCCCGCCTGCCAGACCGTCAGCGGCACCTCCGGCTCACCGGTGCTCGACCGGGCCACCGGTGAGGTCGTCGCCGTCCACAACACCGGCAACGAGAACGGCGCCTCCTGCACCCGGAACAACCCCTGCGAGGTCGGCCCGGGCGGCGACGTCACCGTCCGCAAGGGGATCAACTACGGCCAGCAGACCTACCAGATCCCGGCCTGCTTCACGGCCGGCAACCAGCTGGACCTGAACGCCCCGGGCTGCGCGCTGCCCAAGCCGTAGCGAGCGGCGGCGCTCAGTTCACGTTGACGGCGCTCCAGGCCGCCGCCACCGTGGCGTACTCCGTGCCGCCCGCGCCGTAGAGGTCCCGGGCCGCGTTCAGGGTGGCCGTCCTGGCTCCGGCGTAGTTCGTCGTGGACGTCATGTAGACGGTCAGGGCGCGGTACCAGATCGCGCCGAGCTTGGCGCGGCCGATGCCGGTGATCGTGGAGCCGTCGGACGTCGGGGAGTCGTAGCCGACCCCGTTGACCGTCCGCGCTCCGCTGCCCTCGGCGAGGAGGTAGGCGAAGTGGTTGGCGACGCCGGAGGAGTAGTGGACGCTGAGCCGGGCGAGCGAGGCGCTCCAGTAGTCGGCGGAGCCGCCGTCCCGGCTCGGGCGGTCCAGGTAGCGCAGGGCGTCCCGCTTGAGTCCGGGGCGGACGACCTTCTCGCCGATCAGGTAGTCGCCGGGGTCCTGCGGGTTCGCCGCGTAGAACTCGACCAGTGTTCCCAGGATGTCGGAGGTCGCCTCGTTGAGGCCGCCGGACTCTCCCGTGTAGACCAGTCCGGCCGTCCTCGACGTCACGCCGTGCGCCATTTCGTGCGCTGCCACGTCCAGTCCGGTCATCGGACCGAAGTTGGTGCCGTCGCCGTCGCCGTACGTCATGCAGAAGCAGGCGTCGCTCCAGTAGGCGTTGGCGAGCTTGTTGCCGTAGTGGACGCGGTTGTAGGAGCCCTTGCCGTCGCCCGCGATGCCGTTGCGGCCATGGACGTCCTTGAAGTAGTCCCAGGTCGTGGCGCTGCCGTACTGGGCGTCGACGGCGGCGGTGGAGGGGTCGTCGGCGGTGCCGGTGCCCCAGTGGTTGTCGTCGTCCGTCAGCGGGGACGTGCCGGACGCGTCGCGGGTGTAGGTGTCGCCGCGCGTGGGGTCCTTGAGCTGGTACGCCGCCCCGGAGGGGGTCGTCTCCAGCGTGACCGTGCCGCTGTACAGGGACCGGCCGTCCCCGGTGACCGTCTCCAGGGTGTCCCACGCGTCGATCCGGGCGCCGGTGCGGGCGTCGGTCAGCACCGTGCGGGCGACCGGGTTGCCGAGAGGGTCCAGGGCGGCGGCCTCGGTGCGCCAGGCCAGGCGCGGGGCACCGTGCAGGGCGTCGACGACGAGGTGGGGCTCGGCCTCGACCTGCGTCAGCGTGTCACCGGGGTGGGCCGCGCGCAGCGCGTCGGCGGCGAGGCCGGCCGCCTCGGGGGCCGGTACCTCCGGAGTGATGCCGGGCAGCGAGATCGCCGCCCGCGTCGCCCGGTCCGCGCCCCGGTAGGTGCCGTCCGGGGCCAGGTGGACGACGAAGTCGCCGCCAAGGACGGGGAGTTCGCGGTAGGTGCGGTCGTACCGGATGTGCCGGGAGCCGTCCTTGTCGACGATCACGTCGCGCACGGAGGTCTCTTGCTCGGCCGCGTCGGCGGCCGGGGAGAGCCCGGCGGCCAGCAGCGTGGCGGCGATGCCGGCGGTGGCGAGGCGGGCGTGTCGGGCGTACTGCCCTGTCCTGTTCATGGGTGTCTTCGGTCTCCTGTGGGAAGGGATCATCAGGCTGTCATGTTCACAACCGAATGACGGCTCGAATCAGCCAAGTCCCTTATCGACAGGGGATGTTGTGCGCACCGGAGTGGAGCCGGGACGGTCCGGCTCCACTCCGCGCGAGGGCGCGCCGTCAGAACTGTGCGAAGAACCTCCAGATCTCCGCCTTGCTCCAGGTGGTGGCGCCGTTGTCGCCGCCGGTGCCGTCGACGGGGGCGGGTGCGTGGCCGCCGTCGAACGCGGCCCACTGGACCGGGTATCCGGCACGGCAGCCGGAGTAGGTGGTCGTGACGTGGGTACGGCTGCCCGGCGCGGGTTCGCGCGGGTTCTGGGCGGCGCAGCCGTTGTTGCGGACGAACCGGTCGCGCAGGGAGCGCCCTTGCGAGATGTTCAGGACGGAGTCGCTGACGCCGTGCAGGCCGAAGTAGGCGACGGGCTGGCTGCCCCCGCCGCACCCGCTGATCTCGGCGCCGGAGATGACCGCGACGGCCCGGAAGGCGTTCGCCCGCCCGCAGGCGAGCGCGTAGCTCATGCCGCCGCCCCAGCTGAACCCGGTGGCGAACCGCTGGGCCGTGTTCACGCAGAGGCCGCCCTCGATGCGCCGGATCATGTCGTCGACGAAGACGCTGTCCTCACCGTTCGAGTTGGCCCAGCCGTTGCCGAGCCCCTGGGGGGCGACGAGGATCGCGGAGTTGTTCGACAGTTGCTGCTGGCCGTAGTAGGCCCAGGTGCTCCCGCTCGAACCGCCCGAGGCGACGTCGTTCGCGGTGCCGCCGCGCCAGTGGAAGGCGAAGATCAGCCGGTAGCGGTGGTTGTTGTCGTAGTTGGCGGGGACCCGCAGGATGAAGCTGCGGTTCTTGCCGCCGCTCTGGATCGTGTACGTGCCGCTGGTCAGCGTCGGTGCGCTGCCGCATCCCGCCAGGTCGGGGCCGGCGGGCAGCGGCTGGGCCGTCGCCGTGGTGAGCAGGCCGGCCGCGAGGGTCGCCGTCACCAGGGCGGCGATCCGGGACCACCAGCGCCGCCGTGCGGGAAGGGTGTCGTACGTCGACGTCGTCATCGGATCGTCCCTCCCGTCAGGTCCTGGTCCAGCGCTGGCTGGAGGCGCAGGAGTTGAGCTGGATCAGGGTGCCGTTGGCGGTGCCGCCCGCGGCGGTGTCGAGGCAGAGGCCGGACTGGACGCCGGTGATGGTGCCGTCGGAGTTGAGGCGCCACTTCTGGTTGTCGGCGCCCCAGCAGCCGTAGATCTGGACCCTGGCGCCGACGCCGGTGCCCCCGGCGTCCAGGCACTTGTTGCCGTACACCGTGAGCTCACCGGCGGCGGTGGCGGCCCACTGCTGGTTGGCGTTGGTGTGGCAGTCCCAGAGCTGGAGCTGGGTGCCGTCGGTGGTGCTGGAGCCGGGCACGTCCAGACAGCGGCCCGAGCCGTTCCCCTTGATGGTCCCGCCCCCGGTGGGGGGTGTGGTCGTACCGCCGTTGAGGGCGTTGAGGACGGAGGTGTAGGCGGGCTTCTTGCTGCCGTTGCCGTTGAAGAGCAGCGGGGTCTGCTCCGCTCGCCACGAGTCGCTGTCGCGTACGCCCCAGACGGTCATGCCGAGGCAGCGCGGGACGGCCAGGCAGTCGTTGGTCACGTTGGCGTAGGTCGTGGCCGAGGCGCCCTGGATGTCGAGTTCGGTGATGGCCACGTCGACGCCGAGGGCGGCGAAGCTCGACAGGGTGGTGCGGAAGTTGCTGTTGTAGGCGCTCTCGTTGTTGAAGTGGGACTGGAAGCCGACGCAGTCGATCGGCACGCCGCGCTGCTTGAAGTCCTTGACCATGTTGTACACGCCCTGGGTCTTGGCCCAGGTCCAGTTGTCGGTGTTGTAGTCGTTGTAGCAGAGCTTGGCGGCGGGGTCGGCGGCGCGCGCGGTGCGGAAGGCGACCTCGATCCAGTCGTTGCCGGTGCGCTGGAGGTTGGAGTCGCGCCGGCCTCCTGAATTGCCGTCCGCGTACGCCTCGTTGACGACGTCCCACTGGGCGATCTTGCCCTTGTAGTGGGCCATGACGCCGTTGATGTGGTCGATCATCGCCTGGCGCAGGCTGCCGCCGCTGAGGCTCTGCATCCAGCCGGGCTGCTGGGAGTGCCAGGCCAGGGTGTGGCCGCGCACCTGTTTGCCGTTCTGCACCGCCCAGTTGTAGACGCGGTCGCCGGCGCTGAAGTTGAACTGGCCCCGCTGCGGCTCGGTGGCGTCGATCTTCATCTCGTTCTCGGGCGTCACCATGTTGAACTCGCGGCTCGCGATCGAGGTGTACGCCGAGTCGCCCAGCCGGCCCGAGGCGATGGCGGTGCCGAAGTAACGGCCGCTCTGCTTCGCCGCGGCGCCGAGCGTGCTCTCGGCGGCGTGCGCGGCCGGCGCCGCCGTCAGTGCGGGCAGCACGCCGAGGGCGCCGACGAGCAGCGCCGGCAGCGGGCCTCGGACCCTCCGGCGGACGGTGGGTTCAGGTCGGGCGTACGAGCCCATGGCTGTGCCTCCTCAGGGGACATCACGGGATGTCTGGGGGTACGGAGGGGCCCGGCGTCGTACACCTCTGGGGGGTGTGCGAAGCGTCAGGACGCGCAGGTGCGGACCTCTCCGGAACGGGGTGGCGCTGGAGTTTCGGTGCGCGGATCTGCTGTGCGGCTCGGTACTCAGGGCCGACCGTTCGGCATCTCGAACTGGAGTCGGCCGCTCCGAGAAGGATGATTGAAGGATTGACGGCGAATCGTCAACACTCCTGACGAAGAAACTTTCAGTTTCTCCTTCGAAACATTCGATCGCGCCGAACAGTGCAGCGCACAGGGTTTCCCCGTGCCGCGCGCAAGGTTTTATGGACAGATCGGTTCGAGACCTTGACCGAAGGGTTCTGCGTTCCTACCTTGTGGCGTCAAGGTTCGGGAAACTCTTCGAATGTTTCGAACTGTCCTGCCCCTGGTACGGCCGCTCCGCAGTTCACCGGTGTCACCTCCCCCACAGCCTAGGAGGCCCTCTGATGCGGTTCCGACCCCTGTCCTCGATCCGTCCGAAACGCCTGTCCGCGGCCCTCGCGCCGCTGGTACTCGTGGCCGCCGCCCTCGGCGCCAATACCGCGGCGAGCGCCGCCCCCGCAGCGTGCGACCTCCCGTCGTCCTACAGCTGGTCGTCGACGGGCGCGCTGGCCCAGCCCAAGTCGGGCTGGGTCTCCCTCAAGGACTTCACGGTCGCCCCCTACAACGGCAAGCAGCTCGTCTACGCGACGACGCACGACACGGGGACACGCTGGGGTTCGATGAACTTCAACCTGTTCACCAACTGGCCGGAGATGACCTCGGCGGGCCAGAACGCGATGACGAACGCGGCCGTCGCACCCTCGCTCTTCTACTTCGCGCCGAAGAACATCTGGGTGCTGACCTACCAGTGGGGCGGGACCGCCTTCTCCTACCGGACGTCGACCAACCCCACCAACCCGAACGGCTGGTCGGCTCAGCAGACGCTGTTCACCGGAAGCATCTCCGGCTCCGGAACAGGACCCATCGACCAGACGCTCATCGGCGACAGCCAGAACATGTACCTGTTCTTCGCCGGTGACAACGGCAAGATCTACCGGGCGAGCATGCCGATCGGGAACTTCCCGGGCAACTTCGGCTCCTCGTACACGACGGTCATGAGCGACACGGTGAAGAACCTGTTCGAGGCGCCGCAGGTCTACAAGCTGAAGGACCAGAACCGCTACCTCATGATCGTCGAGGCCCGGGGCGCCAGTGAGCGGCGCTTCTTCCGCTCGTTCACGGCCACCAGCCTGAACGGCTCGTGGACACCCCAGGCCGCGACCGAGAACAACCCCTTCGCCGGCAAGGCCAACAGCGGCGCCGGCTGGACCAACGACATCAGCCACGGCGAACTGCTGCGCACCAACGCCGACCAGACCATGACCGTCGACCCCTGCAACCTCCAGTTGCTCTACCAGGGGCGCAGCCCCAGCTCGGACGGCGTCGACTACGGCTTGTTGCCCTACCGTCCGGGGCTGCTGACCCGGCGCTGACGGCACGGCACATCGCTGAAAGAAAGTTTCTGGATCATGGCAACCCTTCGCGGGGGCTGTGACCACAAGGAGGCGGATCCGCCGGCTCGTCCGGCGGATCCGAGATCTCTGCCGCACGGTATGCAAGGAGAGCACCTCCCCCATGAACAACCCCACGAACGGCGGGCGGCGCGGGCGTCACCGCCGTCGCTGGACCGCCACCGCCGTCCTGCTCGGTACGCCTCTCGCCGTCGTGCCCTACCTGCTGTTCACGCAGGAGGACTCGCAGGCCGCGACGATCGACACCGACGCCTACTACCGGCTGGCCTCCGTGAGCAGCGGCAAGGTGCTGGACGTCAACGGCTTCTCCACCGCCGACGGCACCCGCGTCCAGCAGTGGCCCGACCAGAACACCGCGAACCAGCAGTGGCGGCTGCGGCCCACGGGCAAGGGCTACTACGAGCTGGTCAACCGCAACAGCGGCAAGGTCCTCGGCATAGCGAACCGTTCCGGCGCGGCCGAGCAGCAGACCGACAGTTCCTCCGCCGCCCAGGAGTGGAAGATCAAGGAGGTGGGCGGTCCCGGCGCCGTCACCTTCGTCTCCCGCGCGAACGGCCAGGTCCTGGACGTCACCGGGGCCTCGAAGGCCGACGGCGCGGCGGTCATCCAGTACCCGAGCCGGGGCACCGCCAACCAGCAGTGGAAGCTGGTGCGCACGGACCGGGCCCAGGCGGCCGGGACCGGACCGTACGTGTGGAAGAACGCCCAGGTGGTGGGCGGCGGTTACGTCACCGGGCTGGTGTTCAACCCCCGCGAGAAGGGGCTGCTGTACGCGCGCACCGACATGGGCGGCGCCTACCGCTGGGACGCGGGCGCCGAGCAGTGGATCCCGCTCACCGACTGGATCGGCGAGAAGGACTGGAACCTGCTCGGCATCGACGCCATCGCCACCGACCCCGTCGACCCCAAGCGGCTCTACCTCTCGACGGGCACCTACACCAACGACTGGGCGGGCAACGGCGCGATCCTGCGCTCCACCGACCGGGGCCGCACCTTCCAGCGCACCGACCTGCCCTTCAAGGTGGGCGGCAACGAGGACGGCCGCGGCGCCGGCGAACGGCTCGTGGTCGACCCGGCGAACAACGGCACCCTGCTGCTGGGCACCCGCAAGAACGGCCTGTGGCGCAGCACCGACTACGGCGTGACCTGGCGTCAGGTCTCCTCGTTCCCCGTCAGGAACGGGGCGGGCAGCGGCGCGGGCATCGCCTTCGTGACGTACGGCCCGGCCGGCAGCAGGACCGTCTACGTCGGCGTCGGCGACCGGTCCACCTCCCTGTACCGCTCCACCGACGGCGGCGCCACCTGGCAGGCCGTCTCCGGGCAGCCCACCGGCCAGTTGCCGCAGCACGGCGTGCTCGCCGGTGACGGCTCGCTGTACCTGACGTACACCGACAACCTCGGGCCCAACGGGGTGACGGGGGGCTCGGTGTGGAAGTACGCGCCGGCCGCCGGGACGTGGAAGGACATCTCCCCCTCCCGGGGTTCCTACGGGTTCTCCGGTCTGGCCGTCGACCCGCGCAAGCCCTCCACGGTGATGGTCACCACCCTCGACCGCTGGTACCCCGAGGACGAGATCTACCGCACCACCGACGGCGGCACGACCTGGAAGGCGCTGGCCGACAGGTCGAAGCGCAGCGCCGCCGCCGCTCCGTACGTCGGCACGCACACCGGGCACTGGATGACCGCCCTGGCCATCGACCCGTTCGACTCCGGGCACGTGCTGTACGGCACCGGCAACGGCATCCTGCGCAGCAAGGACGCGGGCGCCTCCGACAGCGGCGGCACCAGCCACTGGAGCAGCGGGGCCCGTGGGCTGGAGGAGACCTCGCTGATCGACGTGATCGCCCCGCCCGGCGGCGCCAGCGTCGTCACCTCGATGGGCGACCAGGGCGGCTTCCGGCACGACGACCTGACCAAGGTGCCCTCCGGGCGGCTGAGCAACCCGATGATGACCAACAGCACCGGCATCGACTTCGCCCAGTCGAAGCCCTCGCTGATGGTCCGCGTCGGCCGGGGCGGCGCGCAGGACGGCGCCTACTCCACCGACGGCGGCACCAGCTGGAACGGCTTCAGGTCGGAGCCGGTGGCCAGTGCGCAGGACGGCCATGTCGCGCTCGCGGCGGACGGCTCCAGCATCGTCTGGACCGAGGCCGGCCAGGCCCCGTACCGCTCGGCCGACCTGGGGGCGAGCTGGACGCGGGTCGGCGGCCTGGGCACAGACGCCGTGGTCGTCGCCGACCGCGCCTCGGCCGGGACGTTCTACTCCCTGTCCGGCGGCACGCTGTACGCCAGCACCGACGGCGGCCGTACCTTCACCGCCCGCGCCACGGGGCTGCCTTCCGGCCGGCTCGCCGCCGTCCCCGGTGTCGCCGGGGACCTGTGGATCTCCGGCAACGACCGGGGGCTGCTGCACTCCACCGACGGCGGCCGTACCTTCGCCGCCCTCGGTACGGTGAGGGCCGCCTCCGCCCTCGGCTTCGGCAAGGCCGCGCCCGGCGCCTCGTACCAGGCCCTGTACCTGATCGGCACCGTGAAGGACGTCACCGGGGTGTTCCGCTCCACCGACAAGGGCGCCACCTGGCTCCGCGTCAACGACGACGCCCACCAGTGGGGCGCCATCGGCTCCCTGGGCGTCATCACCGGCGACCCCGACACCTTCGGCCGGGTCTACGTCGGCACCAACGGCCGCGGCCTCCAGTACGGCGACCCGTCCTGATCCCGTGTCCGGGCGGGGCCGCGGGCCGAGACGGCCGTGCCCCCGCCCGGCCGGTCAGTGGGTGAGCGCCTTGCGGAGCCCGCCGCGCGACGCGTCCCGCCACACCGCCGGAAGCTCCCGTTCGCACGCCTTCGCGGCAGTCTGTTCCTGTCCGTACAGCAGCCCCCGCACGAAACCGGTCTCGCCGGCCGTGTGCGCCGCCACCGCGAGTTCCCGCAGGGTGCTCCGGGCCATCACGCTGTCCTGACGCTCACCCAGGACCTTCTGGACGGCCTTGACCCGCTCGCCGAGGCGCTTGGCCGGTTCACCGAGGGAGCGACGGGCGGGCTCAGCCGCAGATCGTCCGTGCGACGTCGTACTTCCTGAGCGGCGGACGGACCCGGGCTCGGCTTCGACTTCAAAAGCCAGGACATGATCCGTGTCGGGGATCTTGTCAAAGGTTGAACGGAGTCCTACATTCCGGTCATGACGAGGAGCGAGGAATCGCTCCCATCCCCCCATGTCATCCGAGCAATGGAGCCGTGATGTCGTCGGTACTTGTCAGACCGGGACGCCTGATAGCCGTCGCCCTGGCGACGCTTTCCCTGCTTCTCCTGGGGCAGCCCCACGCCGAAGCGGCGTCCTGGGGATCCCCTCAGACGGTCAACTCGTGGAACACCGTCAACGCACGGTGGACCGCCAACAACGAGCTGGAGACCTACACCCCCGACTGCGTCTGGTACGAGGGCAACACCCTCGTCATCAAGACCTACCGGTCGGGCGGCACGTACTACTCGGGCCGGGTGGAGTCGAAGGCGCTCTACGGCTACGGCACCTACAGCTTCACCGCGAACATGCCGAGCGGCCGGGGCCTCCTGCCGGCGGTCTGGGCGGCCTACCTGAACCCGTGGCTGCCGGAGTTCGACGCCGCCGAGATCGTCGGCCAGAACCCGGGCACCGTCTACCAGACGTCGCACGACGTCAACAACGCCCAGACCCAGTTCTCGAAGACGAACTCCTCGGGCTGGACCAACGCGTTCCACACGTACTCGTTCACCTGGTGGCCCGACCACATCGACTTCGCCGTGGACGGCACCACCACCGGCACCAAGTGGTACACCACCCCCAAGGGCGTGGGGATGCGCTTCATCGTCAACACGGCGGTGGGCGGCGACTGGCCGGGCAACCCCGACGAGTCGACCTGGGCCACGTCGGACGGCGCGAGGTACCTGAAGGTCTCCTCGATCACGTACACGCCCTACACGCCCTGATCGTCGCGGGCTCGCCGGGAAAGACGTGCGCCCCCGCCGGGCGGGGGCGCACGTCGCCGGAAAGGGTCAGGCGCCGGTCGCGAGGGCCTTCCCCCTGACAGCGGCCGGCGCGGGCAGGCGCAGGCTCTTGAGGGCCACGGTCAGCAGGACGGTGATCACGACCCCGCCGGCGACCGCGAGCAGGAAGAGGAGGGGCTTGCCGGTGTCGCCGAGGGCGAAGGCGCCGCCGTACGGTGCCTTGCTGGTCGGGCCGAGGATCATGACGAGGGCGCCGGTCACCGCGCCGCCCGCCATGGACGCCGGGATCACCCGCAGCGGATCGGCGAGGGCGAACGGCACCGCGCCCTCGGGCAGGAAGGCCGCGCCGAGCAGCCAGCCCGCCTTGGCGTAGCCGCGCTCCTCGTCGCTGAACAGGCCGCGCCGCACCAGCGTGGCCAGCGGCAGGGCGAGCGCCGGGACCATGCCGGCCGCGATGACGGCGGCCATGATCGTCATGTTGAAGGTGCTGAACCGCGTCGGATCGCCGCCGCTCAGCTCCACCGCGCCGTAGGCGATGGCCGTGCGGGTGATCACCCCGCCGAGGTCGGCGCAGGCCATCGCGCCGAGGACGAGGCCGGTGGCGACGGTGTTCTCGAACTGGAGGAAGGCGAGCTGGTCGTGCAGCCAGCTGCCCAGGGAGTCGAGCAGTTCCCCGACGACCCCGAGGACCAGGAACGCGGTGAGCACGGTTGTCACCAGGGGGAACAGCCATGCCGAGGCGGCGCCGCGCCACCGGGGAGGAACCGTGACGCGTCCGAGGGCGAGGGTGACGAAGCCGGCGCACGCCCCGGCGGCGAGCCCCGAGAGGACCCCGCCCTGGACCCCGGCGGCGGCCAGTCCGCCCACGGCCGCCGGCACCACCGCGGGCCGTCCGGCCAGGCTGTGGGCGACGAGTCCGGCGACCGCTGCCGGGAGGAAGGCCAGCGCGGTGAGGCCGGTCTTGAGCAGCAGCGCCGCCCAGGTGCGCAGCTGGGTCCAGTCGCCGGTGAACAGGAGCTGGGAGGCGCTGTCCGACAGGTGCGGGCCGCCCACGGCGAGCGCGAGGACGACCATGACGCCGGGTATCGCGACGAGCGGTGCGAGCTGGGGGGCGTAGCCGGTCAGCCGGGTGGCGAGCCGAGGGCCGGGCGGGGTGCGACGGGGCATGGGAGGCTCCTGGGGAAAGGGTGGGGACGTGCGGGGCGGCGGCCCCGGAGGGTGCCGGACACGCGCGGGCCACGGGTGTCCGGCACCTGCGGGACACGGCGACGGCCGTGGCCCGCGCGGACTGTCGGTGCGTCGTGATTCAGTGCGTCGTGATGAGGTCGGAGCCGAACTTCTGGAGGATGTCGTCCAGCTTCACCCCGACCATGTGGATCGTGCGCTGGCCGCAGCAGTTGTCCCAGATGGCGCCCGCGTTCTCGCCCACGATGTAGGCCGCGGTGCCGCTGGGGTCGGTGATGTAGATGGGGGCTCCGGAGTCTCCGGGCTTGGTCTCCAGCCCGTTGTTGTACCTCGGGAAGTTGGTGCCGCCCTTCTCGAAGAGGAACCCGGAGTTGTTCTTGATGCAGACGTCCGTGCCCGACCAGCAGATGTTGAACTGGCCGTTGGAGATCGGGTGGCCGCAGTGGTTGAAGCTGACCGCGCCGCTCACGCACACCTGAAGGCCGAAGTAGACCGGCTGCTTGCCGAAGACCCTCATGTGACTGCCGCTGATCTGGCTGCCCCCGGTGTAGATGATCGGGGCGTAGTCGGTGCCGCTGAGCTCCTCGGCGTCGACGTCCGTGTTCCGCTTGTACACCTTGCCCACATAGTTGTTGCTATTGGCACCCCCGCTGTAGTTGCGGTTGTAGACGTTGATCCACCAGCCGTAGCAGTGCGCGGCGGTCACCAGCTTGTCGCCGCCGGGCCAGTCCTTGACCGCGAACCCACCGGTGCACTGGCCTCCGCCGGTCGCGCCGATCAGCGCGTTCCCGCCCCAGAAGGGCGACCAGTCGGCGAAGCGGGTGTTCTGGGGCTCCATCCGGGACTGGGACGTCTCCAGCTGGCCCGGGTGGGCGTCGCTGAGCTGCTGGAGGGCCGAGTCGGGGGCGTCGCTGCGGACCTGGAGCTTGTCGTTCTGGGCGTCGTACTCCGTGGCGACGGCGTAGGTGCCCGCGTCGGGCGCCCACTGGCGGTCCGTGACCGTCTTGCCGAGGCTGTCCAGGGCGGACTGGGTGAACTGGCTGGTCTTGACGGTGGCGTGCGCGTCGGCCGGGACCTGCGCGGTGACCTGGGCCTGCTCGTCGGCGGAGGTGCCGGCCGGCAGGACCAGGACCGGGGCGGAGGCGTCACCGAAGACGCCCAGCGCCGCGTGGTCCTGCGCGATCTTGTCGAGCTGCTGCGCGGGCTGCTCGTCGGGGGCCGGCGCGGGCGGGGCGGAGGCGTCCGTGGACTCGGGGACGGATTCCTTGGGCGCGTCGCTCGCGCCGTCCGAAGGCTGCGCGGAGGGGTCCGCGGGCGCGTCGGAGGGGGCGGCCGACGGCGCGGAGGAAGCCGGCGCCGGCGACGGATCGCCCCCGTCGGCGTGGGCGGCGGTCGCGGGCGCCGCGAACAGCGCCGCGGCGACGGCGGCCACCGCGACGGCCTTCCGCACACGCGCCGTCTGCGTTCTGATTCTCACGTCTTGCTCTCATTCTCGAAGCGAGCGGCCGGGGCCCGCACGAGGCACGGAGCCACCACGGTCCGCCCTGGGAGCCGAAGCTGTTCGAGCCGATGCCGGGCGGGCCGGCCCGGTCGGCGCGGGGACGGGCCCTTCGCGCAGAGCACGATGATGGTCGCGGGGTCCGGCGCGGGCATGCGCGGTTCTACCCATTTCCGCTTTCCGCGAGGAGCGGGAGGGTTCACACCGTGGGCTGCCGCGCCCAC
Organism: Streptomyces saintjeani; assembly: GCF_055409605.1. Lineage (NCBI taxonomy): Bacteria > Bacillati > Actinomycetota > Actinomycetes > Kitasatosporales > Streptomycetaceae > Streptomyces > Streptomyces saintjeani. The sequence continues at coordinate 1,320,321 of NZ_CP189624.1, forward strand.
CAGACGGCGATCTGGGAGCGGCGGCGCAGGCCCAGCTTGGTCAGGATGTTCTCGACGTGCCGGTCGGCGGTCCTCGGGGAGAGGCTGAGCCGCTCCGCGATCAGCCGGTTGGTCAGGCCCCGGGCGACCAGCGCGGCGACCTCCCGCTCACGCCTGGTCAGGGACGGCGCGGCGTCCTCCCGCAGGGCGAGGGCGAGGGCCTGGGCCGGGGTGTCGTACCGGCTGCCCTCCGCGAGGGCCGCCTCGTACGCCTCCGGGCCCAGCGCCGCGGCGACCGTTTCCGCGCAGCGCGCGTGGTGGGCGCCGAACTCGGCGCCCACGGGGAGACTGACGCCACGGGCCAGCGCGCTCACGGCGCCGAGCAGCAGCGCGGAGCGCTCGTGGGCGCCGGCCGACGGCTCGGCGGCGGCGATCCAGGCGAGCAGGTCAAGTGCTCGCGCGGTCGCCACGAAGTCGTCGAAGTCGCGCAGGATCTCCAGGGCCGCCCGGATGTGCGCCAGGGCCTGCTCGTGGTCGCCGCGTGCCCGCAGTTCGTAGCCCAGCGCCAGCAGGGCGTAGGAGCGGCAGTGCCGTTCGCCGTGCGCCTCGGCGAGGGCCACCGCGCGTCTGCCGGTGTCGAGGGCGCGCGGGTCGGACAGGCGGCTCTGGGCGATGGTCAGCTGGAAGAGCCAGAACAGCGGCTGCGCGCTCTCGCCGGCCCCGTGGTGGGTGGCGAGCGCCTCCTCGAAGTGGGCGAGGGCCTGTGCCGGCCGGTCCAGCAGGAGCGCCGAGGTGCCGCGCAGCCCCTGGGCGGAGGCCAGGACGGACGGGCTGCGCAGCAGGTGGCCCAGTCGCTCGGCCTCCGCCAGCCGGTGCCGGGCGGCTTCGTGGTCGCCCTGGAGGAGGGCCAGGTAGGCGGCGGCGGACAGGGCACGGGCGCGGGGCAGGGTGGGTTCGGGTGCGGCGTCGAGCGCCCGGTCGAGGCGGCGGCGTCCTTCGCCGAGCAGGCCGCCCGCGCTCCAGTGGAAGCGGAGCGCGGCGGCCAGGGCGAGTCCGGCCCGCGGGTCGCCGTCGTGGTGGTCCAGGGCCGTGCGCAGGTTGGCGTGTTCGGCGCGCAGCCGGGCCAGGGCCTCCGGCTGGCCGGGGCCGTACCAGCGCAGCGCGAGACCTTCGGCGAGGGTGAGGAAGAAATCGCGGTGCCGGCGCGACAGGTCCCGCAGCTCCGGTTCGGTGAGCCGGGCGTACGCGTACGCGCGCAGGATCTCCGGGAGGTGGTAGCGGCCGTCGCGGGCGACCACGACGGACTGGGCGACCAGCCGGGCGAGGAGGCCGGGCACCTCGGCGGCGGCGATGCCGTCGCCGGAGCAGACGTCCTCGGCGGCGTCCGGGCCGAAGCCATCGCGGAAGACGGCCAGCCGGTTCCACAGCAACTGCTCGGCGGGGGTGCACAGTTCGTAGCCCCACTCGACCATGCCGCGCAGGCTGTGCTGGCGCGGCGGCGCGGTGCGGCAGCCGCCGGTCAGCAGCGCGAACCGGTCCGTCAGCCGTTCCACGGCCGCGTCGAGAGTGAGGCTGCGCAGCCGGGCCGCCGCCAGTTCGATGGCCAGTGGGAGCCCGTCCAGCTCCGTGCACAGCCGGACGGCCTGGGCCCGGTTGGCGTCGGTGACCCGGAAACCGGGCCGGACGGCGGCGGCCCGGTCCTGGAGCAGTTCGACGGCCTCGCCGTCGGCGGGCAGCGGCGCGAGGGTGTGGACGTGTTCGCCGGGGACGGCCAGGGCCCGGCGGCCGGTGGCCAGGAGGCCGAGTCCGGGGCAGGCCGCGAGCAGCGCCGTGGCCAGGGCCGCGCTCCCCTCGGGGAGGTGCTCGCAGTTGTCGAGCACGACGAGGGCACGGTGGCGGGCCAGCTGGTGGGTGAGGGTCTCCAGGGCGGGCCGGGTGCCGAGGTCGGGGAGGCGGAAGGCCGCCAGGGCCGTCGCGGCCACCGTCGAGGGGTCGCGCACCGGGGCCAGGTCGACCAGCCAGACGCCGTCCGGGGAGGCGGTGCGGGAGAGGGCGGCCACGTGCAGCGCCAGCCGGGTCTTGCCCACTCCGCCCGGGCCGGTCAGCGTCACCAGCCGTACGGTGCGCAGCAGCCGGCGGACCTCGGCCACGTCGCGCCGCCTGCCCACGAAGCTGGTCAGCGGGGCCGGCAGGTTGCCGGCGATGGGGGTCGGACCGGTCACGCTTCACCTCGTGCGTCACAAACGTCCCCCGAGCGTATCCGCTGCCGTCCGGCCACGCGTCGCCCCCTGTTCGAGAACCGAACGCGCGTGACGCGCGTGATAGCGGAGAACGCAGGGGTACGCACACACGAGCGGGGGGACGCGAGTGGGAACGTCAGCACGCGCGAGAACGGCGGCACTGGCCGCCGTGGTGGCCGGGGTCCTGGTCACGGGAGCAGCGCCGGCCACCGGCTCCGGCCCGCACCACGGGCCGGACCCGGCCTCGGCCGTCACCCTGATCACCGGGGACCGCGTGACCGTCGGCGACGACGGCCGGGTCGCCTCGCTCGTCCGCGGAGAAGGCCGCGAGAAGATCGGCTTCTCGGTACGGCGCGAGCGCGGCCACACCTACGTGATCCCGCAGGACGCCCTGCGCCTGGTCACCGACGGGGTGCTCGACCGGCGCCTCTTCGACGTCGCGCGCCTGACGGCGGACGGCTACGGCGACGCGCTGCCGCTGATCGTCGGCTACCGGAAGGGCGGCGCCCCGGCGGCGGCCCGCGCCCGCGACCCGTTCGCGGGGGTCGCCGTCCGGGAGCGGCGCGCGCTGCCCGCCGTCGACGGCGAGGCGTTCGCGGTGCCGAAGACCGGGGTCCGGGACCTGTGGGCGGCCGTCACCGGCCGTACCCCGACCCGTACGGCGACCGCCTCCGCGCGGCCCGTCGCCCACATCTGGCTGGACGCCAGGGTCCGGGCCTCCCTCGCCGAGAGCGTCCCGCAGATCGGTGCCCCGGCCATGTGGAAGTCCGGCTACACCGGCAAGGGCGTCACGGTGGCGGTCCTGGACTCGGGCGTGGACGAGACCCACCCGGACCTCAAGGGGGTGGAGATCGCGCAGAAGAACTTCAGCGGCGCCCCGGACGCCAAGGACCACTACGGGCACGGCACCCATGTGGCGTCCATCCTCGCCGGGAGCGGCGCGCGGTCCGGCGGGCGCTACCGGGGCGTGGCGCCCGACGTGCGGTTGCTGGACGGCAAGGTCCTGGCCGACGACGGTTTCGGCGACACCTCGGGCATCGTGGCCGGCATGCAGTGGGCCGTCGACCAGGGTGCGCGGGTGGTCAACATGAGCCTGGGCTCCCTCGACTCCCCCGGTGTCGACCCGCTGGAGGCGGCCGTCGCCCGGCTGTCCGGCAAGGCCCTGTTCGTGGTGGCCGCCGGCAACGACGGCGACCGGCCCGGCACGATCGCGACACCCGGCAGCGCCCCCGCCGCGCTCACCGTGGGGTCCGTGGACAAGCAGGACCGGATCGCCGACGACTCCAGCCGTGGCCCGAACCTCGACGGCACGCCCAAGCCCGACCTCACCGGCCCCGGCGTCGACATCACCGCCGCTCAGACCACGCAGGGCGACGCGCCCGCAGGCGACGGTTACGCCGTGCACAGCGGGACGTCGATGGCCGCCCCGCACGTCGCGGGCGCCGCCGCGCTGGTGCTCCAGCGGCATCCGGACTTCAGCGGGGCCCGGCTGAAGGCGCTGCTTACCGGCTCGGCGAAGCCGAATCCCCAGTTGAACGCCCATCAGCAGGGCGCGGGCCGGGTGGATCTGGAGCGCGCGGCCACCGCGCAGGTCGTCTCCGAGCCGGGCTCCCTCGGTTTCGGCACGCAGGCGTGGCCGCACGCCGACGACAAGCCGCTCTCCAAGGCCCTCACCTACCGCAACCTCGGCACCCGGCCGGTCACCCTCCGGCTGAGCACCGCGGGGGCCGCCCCGGCCGGCATGTTCACCGTGAAGGACGCCCGGCTCACCGTCCCGGCCGGCGGCACCGCGAAGACCTCCGTCGTCGTCGACACCGGCAAGGGCACCCGGGACGGCGTCTTCGGCGGCACCGTCCTCGCGTCGGGCGACGGGCAGCAGGTGCGTACAGGGCTCGTGGTCGAGCGCGAGGCGGAGTCCTACGACGTCACGGTGCGGCACATCGACGCCGACGGGGCGAAGCCGGCCGCGTACACGACGACGATCGCCTCCCGGGGCGCGGGCGGCGGGTCCGTGGAGCTGCCGTACCGGTCGAGCGGCACGGTGGTGCAGCGGCTGCGCAAGGGGACCTACCAGCTGGACAGCATCGTCTTCGCGGCGGACAACGAGCCGGGCTTCTTCGTCCAGCCGGTGCTGGCGGTGACCAAGAACGTCACGGTCACCCTCGACTCCCGCAAGGCGAAGCCGTTCACCGTGAAGGCCCCGGATCCGGCCGCGCGGCCCGTCACCTCCGTCGTCGGCTACTTCGACCCGGGCATCGGCACGGGCAACTCCTGGTCGTCCGGCGGGGCGCCGCCGGTCCGCACCCTGGCGCTCGGCCCGGCCTCCCCCACGATGAAGGCACAGTTCAACGGCGTGTGGCAGAAGCCCGGGGCGAACGTCGACTACCGGTTCGCGTTCCACCGCGAGGGCAGCTTCTTCACCGGCCTGAACCGCACCCTCACCCGGGCCGAGGTCGCCGAGGTGAAGCTCGGCTTCGGCGCCTCCGGCACCGGCGCGAAGGGGCAGGTCCACATCAGGCCGCTGGACGAGCAGGGCGACAGCGTCGGCATCGCCGAACCGCCGGAGCGGAAACTGCCCCTGTCCACCACGCACTACCTCAACACGGACGGGGTGCGCTGGTCCTGGACGGCCGCGCAGGTCGACGGCCGGGGCGAGGTGCGCACGCTGTACACGAAGGACGCGGTGGCGTACAGGCCGGGCTCCCGTCAGACGCTGCTGTTCAACACCGGTGTCGTCGGCCCCGACCTCGCGGCGAAGGGTCCGCAGGGGCAGGGCGCCGAGCGGACCGGTGACCGGATCAGCGCGCGGGTCGCGCTGTTCGTCGACGGCGGCGGCCATGCCGGGTCGCCGGTCGTCACTCAGGGGTTCGCCCGGCTGGAGTCCGGCGGACGGGTCCTCGCCGAAGGGGCCGCGACGGACTGGCTGAGCACCGAGGTGCCGGGCGGCTCCGCCGCGTACCGGCTGACCGTCGAGGCGGGCCGCGCCGCCGTGGACACCGCCACCAGCACCAAGGTGACGGGGGTGTGGACGTTCACCTCGGCCCGGCCGGCCTCGGGCGGTACGGTCCGGCTGCCGCTGTCGACGGTGCGGCTCGCCCCGCAGCTCAGCCTGCGCGGCACGGCTCCGGCGGGCGGCACCCTCACGGTCCCGCTCCAACTCGCCGGCCCGGCCGCCGGGGCCGGACAGGTCGCCGCCCTCACGGTGGCCGTCTCCTTCGACGCCGGGCGCACCTGGAAGCCGCTCACCGTCGCCACCGACGCCAAGGGCTCCCGCTCGGTGACCGTCAAGCATCCGGCCACCGCCAAGGCCGCCTCCTTCCGGGTCGACCTGAAGGACAAGGCCGGCAACACGGTCCGCGAGACGATCACCAGCGCGTACCTGCTCGCACCCTGAGGGCCGTCACAGGTACCGCTTCCGGCCGGCCGAGGCCGACTTCTACCGGGTCAGCGACGTGCACCGGTATCCGAAGGGGGCAGCGGCCCGGCCGGAGGCGAACCGGACGCTCGCGGTCACCGCGTACCGCAAGCCCTCCGACGGGGACCCCTCTTCAGATAACCGACATGGTGCTTACGGAGATCCGCGACCGGACGGGCCGGCGGGTTCTCCCCTTCGAAGCCGCGGTCACCGCGGCTTCCCCCGAAGCCCGTGCCGGACGGCTCAGCGTCTGCCGGCCTTGACCGTGGTCGTGGCCTGCGTGGGCTCGGTGCGTGCGTCGCCGCTGAACACCGCGGTGAACGTCGTGTTCTTGGTGATTCTGTACGTGATGACGAGCTTGCCGTCGCGGTTCACCACGGCAGCCCGCACCAACTTCTTCGCGCCGCCCGCCGGTTGCGCGTAGACCGAGACCTTGCGCTCCTGCTCCTTCCACGTTCTGCCGAGCTTGGCGGTCAAGGTGGCGTTCTTCCCCGATACGACGGTCTTGGCGTTCCCGGTGAGGGTCAGTGTCGTCCTGTTGCGCGGGACGGTGACCGTGGCGGTGGCGGTCACGGGGGCGTGGGTGGCGTCGCCGGGGTAGCGGAGGGTGTAGGTGACCTTGCCGCCCACTGCCGGGGTGTCCTCGATCCCGAACACGCGGTCGCGCGACAGCCACACCGTGCGGGTGCCGAGCGGCTTCCCCTTGGGCGAGGCGGCGTCGGTCCGCGTCACCTCGATCGGCACGGAGCCGGGCAGGTCGGGCGAGACGTAGCCGAACGTGCCGGTCAGCGTCAGTTTCCGGTCCAGCGGGGCTTTCGCGGGCGCGGTGACGCTCAGCCTGGTCTCCGCCTTGGAGGCGTCGTCGATCGACCGCAGAACGAGGTTCTTCCCGCTCGCGCCGTCGCTGGTGAGGACGAACAGCCTGCTGCTGTCGGGTGCCCAGGCAAGGCCGTGGGACTGCACGGAGTTGTAGGTGCCGGTGCTGATGAACCGGGTCGCCCAGGTGGCGCCCGGCCGGTAGACGTAGGTGTCGACGCCCCTGCCGTACACGACCCCCACGGCCAGCGTGCCGTTCGGGGCGTACTCGACGGAGTTCGGCAGGCCCTGGATCGACAGGTTTCTGCCGCTCTTGTCGCCGAAGAGGTCGGGGCGGAGGTTCGTCACGAAATCCTCCACGCCGTCCGCGGCGACGATCTCGTTCCCGTCCGGCGAGACGGCGAGATCCTCCAGGCCGCCGAGGCTCTCGGGCATGATCTCCTTGCGGTAGGCGCGCCTCTGCGCCGTACCCGAGGAGACGTCGTAGACGGCGAGTTCCTCCGGGGAGCGGTCCTTGTTCCCCGCGACGAGGACTCCCCCGTCACCGCCGGGAGCGGTGGTCAGCTGGGGTGCCGACTCCCAGGGCACCCCGCCCGACTGGTCCAGCGTGACGGCCGGGACGGTGCCGGAGAGGTCGAGGGAGCCGATGTTGCCTCCGCCCCGCGCGTACGCGCCGTACCCGAACCAGAGTTTGCCGCCGGCGAGGGCCAGGTCCATCGGGGCGGTGCGCGCGCCGGTGGCGTAGCGGGCGGTCTCCTTGAGTGTGACCGTGTCGACGGCGGAGATCGCGTCGGCGCCGGTCAGCGCGACGTAGAGGGTGGCGGAGTCCTCGCTCACCACCATCCCGTCGGCGCCGGTCTCGCCGGTGATCCGGCCCACGGCCTTGCCCGTGTAGTCGGCGACGACCACGGAGTCGGTCTTCGGGTCGCTGATGAAGACGTGTCGGTGGACGCCGTCCACCGCCATCTCGCCCCGCGGCCAGTCCGCCGAGATGGGCAGAGTGGCCCGGCTGTCCGCGGCGGCGGTCCCGGTGAGGCAGGCGGACCCCAGCAGAACGGCGACCGCCGAGGTCGCCGTGGCAGCGGTCCGAGAAGTGGCATGACGAACACGCATGGTGTTGCCCCCCGTTCACAAATATTCCCGGCCGGTTCCGCGATGGCCGGGATCAGTCTTCGCCAAGGGTATGCCACGCCTCGCACATGAGTGCGACCACGCCCCAGGACGAAGACCAGCCCGCGCGACTACTCCCCCGGGACTAATCTGCACCCCCTGTCGCCCCCGGGAGTACGCGTCACCTCGCCCTCCCGTCCGACGAAAACCGTGGTTCTCGCCGGAAGTCCGGGGACCGAAGCAGGCGTTCCCCGGAGGGAGATCGGTCGATGAGGGCCGGAGAGACAACCACGATGAGGACGGGACGCGGGCGAGCCGTTCCCTGGGCTGTGCTAGGGCTGTGGATCGCCGCGCTCGTGCTCGTCGGGCCGCTCGCGGCGAAGCTCGCCGACGTGCAGCACGACAAGGTCACCGACTATCTGCCGGCGAGCGCGGACTCGACGCGGGCGGCGAAGATCGAGGAGAAGTTGCCCGGTGGCGAGACCACGGAGCTGGTGCTCGTCTACCACCGGGACGGCGGGCTCAGCGCCGCCGACCGGGAGACCGCGGCCGGGCAGGTCGCGGAGATCGCCCGGCAGCACGAGCTGACCGGCGGTGCGCCCCAGGGGATTGCGTCCAAGGACGGTACGACCCTGATGTACCCGGTCGCCGGCAACGAGCCCGGGGCGGACGAGGAGCAGCGGGACAAGCTCGTCGACGACGTCCGCGAAGTCGCCCGGGGCGACGGCGGGTTGAGCGTCGAGGTGGGCAGCACCGGCGCGCTGGCCACCGACTCCGGCGCGGTCTACGACTCGCTCGGCGGACCGCTGATCTACACCACCGTCGCCGTACTGCTGTGCCTGCTCGCCGCCGACCTCAACAGCAGCCGGGGCATGGGCCCGCTCGGCGCCGTCGGTGTGCTGTGCGCGCTGATCGCGATGACGACGCTGCTCCCCGCCGTCTTCGTACTGGTCGGACGACGGGTGTTCCGGCCGCTCGTGCCCGCCTTCGGGAGCACGCCCAAGGGGCGGCGGAGCCTGTTCTCGGCGATGGGCGGCTCTGCCGGACGCAGGCCGTACTCGCGAGCGGTGCCGTCCTGCTCGGCGCCCTCGCCCTCGGCTCGCTCGCCCTGCCGGGACCGCTCAAGCAGGAGGACTCCTTCGTCGACAAGCCGGAATCCGTCGTCGCGATGGAGACCCTCGCCGAGGCATATCCCGGGCAGGGCAGCCGGCCCATCGACGTGATCACCCCGCAGGGCCGCGCCGACGAGACCCTCGCCGCCGTCCGCGCACCCCGGGAGTCGTCGGCGCGGAGAAGGGGCGTACGGGAGACGGCTGGACCGAGATCTCCGTCTTCGCGAAGAGCGCACCCCAGTCGGCGGGGGAGACCGCCACCATCAAGTCCCTGCGGGACAGGCTGAAGGGCTCCTACGTCGGCGGGGACAGCGCCCAGCAGATCGACCTGGAGGACACCAACGCCCGGGACACGAAGATCGTCGTACCGCTCGTCCTCGTCTCCGTGCTGCTCATCCTGATCGTGCTGCTGCGGAGTCTGGTCGCACCGCTGCTCCTGGTGGTCGCGGTCGTCGCGGTGTGGGGCGCCTCCCTCGGGATCGGCGGACTGGTCTTCGAACCGGTCCTGGGTCTGAAGGGCACCGATCCGGGGCTCGGGCTGCTGTCCTTCGTGTTCCTCGTCGCTCTCGGCGTCGATTACGGCGTCTTCCTCATGCACCGGCCGAGGCGGCGCTCACCGCGCTGCGCACCACCGGCGGCGTCATCGCCTCCGCCGGGCTGGTCCTCGCCGCGACCTTCGCCGTGCTGACGAACATGGGCCTGGTGCAGCTGGTCCAGCTCGGCTTCGTGATCGCCGTCGGCGTCCTGCTCGACACCTTCCTCGTACGGACGTACCTGGTGACCAGCGCCGGCGTCGCCCTGCGCCGGAAGGTGTGGGGGCCGGGCGCGCTCTCCCGGGAGCCCGAGCCGTCCGGGCCGCCACGGCGGCCGGAAGCCGTCGGCGCACCCTGAGCACGCTGATCGAACGCCTCGATCGAGCACCTTGATCCGGCGGGCCCGCCCGGGTGCCCGCACGAGTACCGGAAGATGGAGCCGTGGAAGAACGGGGAACGACCACAGGGGTAGGCGGCCGGTCGGAGACGGCGGCCGGTCCCGTCGTGTCGAGCGCGTCATGTCCGCCGTCAACCGCGAGCCGCTGACCGCACCGCGCCGCACCCGCAACGACGCGGTCCTCGCGCTGGTCGTCGCCGTGCTCGCCGTGGCCATCGCCCTGACGGGCGGCGAAGGGATGCCGCCCGACCGGCTCGGCTGGACGCTGCTGCTCGCCGGGTACGTGCCCCTCGTATGGCGCCGCCGCCGTCCGGTGGTGGCCCTGCTCGGGGTGGTGGCCTGCGTGGCTCCGTACTACGCCCTCGACTACGACCCCGCCCTGCCCGTCCCCGCGACCGTCCTGGCGCTCTGCACCGTCGCGGCGACCGGCGCCGTACGCCGCACGCTGATCACCGGTGTCGCCGTCCTCGGCCCGGCACTGATCAGCAACGGCCTCACCAACCCGGAGGGGGCGCTGGAGTCCCTGGAGATCTCCGGCTGGATCATCGCGGTCCTGTTCATCGGCATCGCCGTCCGCTACTACCGCTTGTACGTCGCCTCCATCGTCGAGCGGGCCGAACGCACCCGGGAGGAGGAGGCCAGGCTCCGCGTCGCCGAGGAGCGGCTGCGGATCGCCCGCGACCTGCACGACCCGCTCGCGAGCACGTCGTCGAGGCGCTGCGGGCCGGGGCGTCCGGTTTCCTCGTGAAGGACATCAGGCCGGCCGAACTCCTCGACGCCATCCGGACGGTGGCCGCCGGGGAGTCCCTCCTCCCACCCGGTCCCACCTCGCGGCTGATCGCCCGCTTCCTGCGCGCGCCGAACACCGCGACGGCATCCGCGGTGGGCGGGCCGAGCGGGCTGTCCGAACGGGAACGGCAGGTGCTCGCGCTGGTCGCGCGCGGTCTCAACAACGCCGAGATCGCCGCTGCGCTGGGATTCAGCCCGCTGACCGCGAAGGTGTCCGTGATCAACCTGAAAACCAACAAGGTGGCCAAGACCGTCCCCATCGGTGACATCCCGCCGGTCACCGGGTCAGGCAGGTTCTTCCGTCCGTCGAAGGTGGCCCTCACCCCCGACGGGAAGAGCGCCTTTGTGGTCGGCTCCTACGGCAACGGGACATCCGAGGGAACGGTGTTCGCGATCAACACCGCGACCAACGCGGTGACCCCCATCACCGTCGGCGCCGGCGACACCATGGGGGTAGCCGTCGGCCGGCTCTGACGGCGCCACGAGCACTCGGGCAGCTCCAGGCGCACGCGCTTCCCCGGCCCCGGCCGTCAGCATCGGCACCGGGAGAAGGGGCCGACCCGAAGTCGGCCCCTCGGAAGGTTCCGTCGAAGCCGAGCGCTTTCCAGGACGGCTTCGACGGTCGGGTAGGTGCTGGGGCCTCCGGGGATGCCGACGGCGTCGTAGCCGGCGCGGGCCATCTCGGGTCCGTACCAGGCGTGACCGCAGCGGCGCCAGCCGTTGCGGCCCTGGCCGACGAAGGCCCGGTCCCGCTTGGCCCGGCACTCGGTGCACCACCACACAGGCATGCCGCCCAGGGCGTGGGGGCCGGGGTGTTCGGCTTTGCGGCGTTCGGCGGCGGTGGGCTCACCGGTGTTCTGGCGGCGCAGGCCGAATTCCTTCTCCAGGGCGCGGCAGGCCGCCTGGGCCTTGGGCCAGTCGCGGTCGACGCGGGCGCGGCGGAGGTCTCCTCGGACAAGGGTGGCGGCGATGTGGATGGGGTCATCGGCGTGACGGACGGCGAGGACGCGGCGGGCGACCTCTCTCATCGACGGGGTCGTCCAGGTCCCACGGGCCGTCACGGCCGAAGGGACGAGGGATTTCCCCTCGTCGCGCATCTTGCAGCCGGTGTTCGGGCAGTCGACGGCTGGCCGGCTTCATCCTCGACAGCCGACGCACGCCGAGCAGGCGCTGTCCGCATCCGCCGCAGGGGCGTTCCGGAGGCTCAGCCCAGGAAGCTGAGCCGGACCTGACGGTTGGCGTTGTCTTTGTTGGTGTCCGCGAAACTCCGTTGGGGCAACGCCGAGCCTGTCGACGAGCCCCTCGTCGACTACATCTCGCCCACCGGCGGCGGCTGCTTCTTCGCCCTGCCCGGAGTCCGCGACACCGAGGACTGGCTCGGCCGCGGGCTGCTCGCGACCTGACTCCGTTTCCTCGAACCGTCCCTTTGCAGTGCTGCCGGCCTTCGAAAGGGTCCGCCGCTCGGTTCCCCGCCGAACAGCAGCGTGGTGACGGGAGCGCCCGTGCATGCCCGCACTTTCGGCGCTCAGCGGACGGGCGTGGAGCGCACGGCCCGGGTGGCCCACAGCAGGATGAGTGCGGCGGCCTGGACTCCGGCGACGACGACGATCAAAAGGGGGATGGAGATGTCGTACAGGACCCCGGCCAAGGCGCCGCCGACCAAGGCGACCGCCCCCATGATCCCGGCGAAGACGCCGAACGCGGTGGCCCGGCGGCCTGCGGGTACGAGGTCGGCGACGGTGGCACGCAGCGTGGATTCCTGAACCCCGACAGCGGCGCCCCACACCAGCGCACCCGCCACGGCGACCCCCACTGTGTCGGTGAAAGCGAGGGCTGGAACGGCGGCGGACAGCAGCGGCAGGACGAGCAGGACCTGGGCGCCGAACCGGTCGTACAGCCAGCCCGTGGCCAGCGCCGCCACCGCGTCCGCGGCCATGGCCGCCGCGTACAGTACCGGCACCATGGCGGTCGGCATCAAGTGGCGGACGACCAGGTGGTAGGAGAGCAGACCGAAGGTGGCGAAACCGGTCAGGGTCGCGGCGGTGAAGACCGCGTAGGCCCAGAAGGCACGCGGCAGCTTCCCCTCGCGGGACTCGGCAGGAGGCGGCTTCCCGGGCACCGCCGGGCCGATGGTGGTCTCGTAGCCGATCGGATCGGGAACCCTGGCACGCAACCAGAGCAGCAGCGCGATGGCGGCCACGCCGGGCAGCGCGAGCACCCCGAGCGCCGGGGCGTAGTCGTTGCCGGTGAGGGCGAGTACCCCGGCCACCGTGAGCGGACCGACAAGAGCGCCGACCTGGTCCATCGCCTCGTGGACCGCGAAGCCGCGGCCCCGTCCGGTGGCGGCGGTGGCGTGCGAGAGCAGCGTGTCCTTGGCCGGGGAGCGCACGGCCTTGCCGACGCGTTCCGCGATCACCAGGGCGCAGGCCACCCACAGCACGCCGGCCAGACCGAGCACCGGGACGGTGACCGCGGTCAGCACGTATCCGGCGATGGTCCACGCCCAGAAGCGGCGGCTGCGGTCGGCCAGTGGTCCCGAAGCCAGGCGCAGTCCGAGAGCGGCGGCCTCACCCGCCCCCGTGACCACGCCGACCACAGCCGCGGAGGCGCCCAGGTGGGCGAGCAGTGGGCCGGTGACGGAGCGGGCACCCTCGTAGACGAAGTCCATCAGCAGGCTGACGCCCCCGAACACCAACACGAACCGCCACGCCGAAAGCCCCCGGGCAGGTCCGTCCGACGGTTCGGGCGTGGCAGACGTGATGCGGGCGGGGTTCACGAACTCCTCCCCAGGGTGTCGCGTGCCCAGCAGGCCGGACATGGTCTCCTGAACACCGGACCACCTCCTGGTGGCGCTCTCATCTTCACCGGACGAATCCGGCAGGCGTATCTTCTCTCAACACGCTGTAGCAGTCGGAGGCGGAGGGGCGCGCAGGACACTCTCCCGCCCCGCCCGACGAGCGTGGCACCGTTCAGGCTCAATCGGCCCGCTCGGTGGCCCGCTCGTATTCGCCCGTCTCAGGAGGCGGAACCGCAGACGGGGCGAGGCGGCGGCGCTCCTGAGCGTGGGCACAACCCGTCAGACCGACCAGCACGGCCAACAGCACGGCCGACGAACCCGCCGTACCGAGGTCGAGACCGCCCTTGGCGACCGGCTTGGTAAGGAAGTCACCAGCCGTCGCCCCGAGCGGGCGGGTCAGCACGAAGGCGATCCAGAACAGCAGCACGTTCGGCACGACGGGCGCCCTCATCAGAGCCACCAGGACCAGCAGGACACCGGTCACCAGCGCCGCCCCGCCCGCGTAGCCGAGGCCTGAACTGTCGGACAGGAAGTCGCCCATCGAGGTGCCGAGGGTGTTGGATACGAGGATCGCCGACCAGAACAGCACCTCGCCGCGGAAGCCGACGATGTCGCGGATGACGAACGTCATCCCGGTCAGCTTCCAGACGGCGAAGATGACGACCAGGATCGAGATCAGGATCGCCGCGCCCGCCGGGTATCCGAGACCGAGGCCCTGGGGTCCCCAGCCCAGCGAAGTGGTGCCACTCGAGAGGTACTTGGTGCTGGCGTCGCGGTTCATGAAGTCGGACATCGTGGTACCGGCCATGCTGGTCGACAGGATGACCGTCCAGTAGAGGAACGGGTTGTAGCGGCGGGAGCGCAGCTGAACGACCAGGGTCGCCACGAAGAGCAGGAACAGGGCGACCGTGGTGAGGAAGTAGCCGAGCTTCAGGGTCTGGGCGAAGAGGTCGCCGGCCGTCTCGCCCAGGGTCGTCGCCGCGACTTTCATGATCCAGAAGGCGAGGGTGACCTCGGGCAGTTTCTTCATCACCGACCTGGCCGTGGTCGCGGCTCGTTGTTGCCGGACGGCAACGTCTGAGTCGGTGAGGGCTTCGAGGTTCTCCATGGTCGGACACTCCTGTTCGTGGGGGTGTGAAAGGGCACCCGTCTCCGCGTGGCGGGTGCCCCGCGACACACGGGTCGACCGCAGAGGCCGACCGTGGTGTCCGACCTTCTCGGTGATCACCTGAACGCTTCCTGAACGTCTTGCGAACCGTTCAGGCCGCCTGCCGCGTCACGTGCCCGGGGTCCGCGACGTCCTTGCGGGTCACCGCCAGGTACACGACCAGGCCGAGGATGACCGCGAGGAAGAGCCCGCTGGTGACGACGGTGCCGAGACCGAGGCCGCCGTCACCGGTCGGCTGGGACAGGTAGTCGCCGATCGAGGCCCCGAGCGGGCGGGTGAGGACGTAGGCGATCCAGAAGCTCCACACCGCGTCCAGGCCCAGCGCGAAGTGCGCGACCGCGACGGCGCCGATGGCCAGGGCGAACAGGACGGCCGCGAGCCAGAAGCCGAGGTCCATGCGCTCGGAGACCAGGTCGCCGGCCGCGGTGCCGAGGGCGAAGGTGAACAGTACGGCCAGCCAGTAGAACGACTCACGGCTGGTGGTGTCGATGCTGTGGATGGACAGGGTCCGCTCACGCCGGTACCAGGCGACGAAGACGACCGCGAGGAGGAGTGCGAAGACCGTGGTGGTCGTCTCCAGCGGTACGCCCATGTCGTCGGTGAGGTTGTCGCTGATCAGTGTGCCGACGACGCTGATGAGGGCGACGGCGAGCCAGTAGACGCCCGCGCGGTAGGCGGTCGTGCGGAACTGCACGACAAGGACGACCGCGAGCAGCGTGCTCATCAGGACCGACACACCGGTCAGGCCCAGACCGGCCTTCTCGTTGAGCAGGTCCGCCGCGGTCTCGCCGACCGTCGTGCACAGCACCTTGATGATCCAGAAGTAGGCGGTGACTTCCGGGACCTTGTTCCAGCGCAGTCGGTGGGAGGCGCGAGCAGAGGCACTCGCGCCCGGTTCGGCCTCGGGAGTCCCGGAGAGTTCGTAGGTCATGGGGCGGGACGCTGCCAGCGGTTGCCTGAACGCATCCTGACTGTCGCGCGGGTTTCCCGGGTCGCCGGGTCCGGCCTGATCACGATGGGCCGATGCACACCCGCGCCGCGTCCTGGCTGCGGCACCGGCTCGGCCGTGCCGTGGTTCTCGCCTATCTCCTCGCCCTGTTCCTGCCCGGACCGGGTCTGTGGCTGCGTCGTCCCCATCTCCTGCCGCTGGCCCACCTGGCGCTGCACACCGCACCGCTCCTGCTGTCCCTGGTGCTGTTCTCGGCCGGGCTTCAGGTGCCCGTCCGCGAGCTGGGCCGCCTGGTGCGGCACCCGCGGGCGCTGCTCGCCGGGCTGGTGCTGCACCTGGCGATCCCGCTGGCGGTCGTACCGTTCGTCGCGTTCCTGCTGCGGCGCACCCCCGACTCCGACGGTGGCAGCGGGCTGCTCACCGCGATGATCCTCGTCGCGGCGATGCCCGTCGCCGCGGGGGCCACCGTGTGGACCGACAAAGGCGAAGGCGACCAGCCCACGATGGTGGGCCTCGTCCTGGCCTCGACGCTCCTCAGCCCGCTCACCACTCCCCTGCTGCTGGAGACGCTGGCGCCGCTGCTGAGTGGCGGCTACGGACAGGTACTCCTCGACACCGGCAGGCTGGCCCAGGGCGGGTTCGGCCTGGCCACGGTGGTTCTGCCCTGCGCGGCCGGCCTCCTGAGCGCTCTCGTCCTGCCCGCGCGATGGCTGAGCCGTCTGCACAGGACGGTGCTGCCGCTGGCCCTGGCCGGCTCGCTGGTCCTGACCTACGTCAACGCCAGTGGCGCCCTCGGATCCGTCCTGGCCCGGCCCCGCCCGCTGCTGTTCGCCGCCGCCCTGGCCGTGGCCGCCATGGTCTGCCTGCTGTCCTTCGCTCTCGGCCGGGTCGCCGCCCGCGTCCTGCGGCTGGAGGCGGGTACCGCGTCCTCGCTGACGCTCGCCTGCGGTATGAACAACAGCAGCGCGAGTGCGGTCCTGATCACCGCGTCCCTGCCCGACAAACCGCACCTGCTGCTGCCGGTCCTCGCCTACGGGCTGCTACAGAAGACCGCCGCGAGCCGGATCGTCACCCGCCTCCGGCCCGCTCCCGCTCCTGCGGCAGGACCATGAAGCGGCCCTCGGCCGAAACCCTCCGGCCCGGCTTCCTCCTGCCACGGTCCGGCTCCGCGCCCATCTGCGCCTCCGGGTCTCCGCCACACCGCCTGAGGAACCCGTCCGGCCTGCCGACCTCGCCCTCGACGTCGCAACCCGCCACCACACGCTCCGCGAAGAGGACATCGAGCCGGGCCCCACCGAGTTCGGACGCCGCCGATGCCACCGGCGACCTCCTCCGGCTGCGAGGCCGGTCCTCGCCCGAAGCTGATCACACGGCGGGCAGACCGCCCCCGTACGGTGGGCCGCCGGGCCCGAACCGGTCAGGGACCCTCCTCGCCCTGGGCGACCTCGACCTGGTGATGGAAGTCGATGACGCCGACTGTTCCGGCAGCGACGGACAGGACCGCGCAGACCGCCAGGAGGAACGCGGTCCCGTACGTGGCGCGCGAGCTGTCTCCGGAGGGTGCGAGGAGGGCGGCGACGCGTTGCGGAACCGGGCCGGTCGTCGCCGCGGGCGCGAAGTCCGGGCGGGTGGACGGGGAGGCGTGGCCGGCGAGGGCGGCGCGGGCGATGGCTGTGGCGATCAGACGCCGGTCGCCGACGGCGGTGGCGGCGGTCTCGTCGGCGGCCCGCTCGGCGGCGAGCCGGATGCTGTCACGGACGGCGCGCAGGGCGGGGTGGCAGTGGGCGGCCAGTTCGGCGGCGGCCAGGAAGTAGTGGTGGCCGGCCCGGTTGTGGGCGCGTTCGTGGGCGAAGAGGGCCTCACGCTCGGCGGGGCCGAGGCTGCGCAGCATCGCGGTGGTGACGACGATGCGGTGGGGCCGTCCGGGCAGGGCGTACGCGTCCGGGTGGGGCGAGTCGACGACGCACAGGTCACCGGCGGCGGGGCGGCGGTCGGCCTGGGTGCGGGCGGTACGGAAGGCGCGGGCCTGTCGGAATGCCGAGCGCGCGAGGGTCAGTGCGCTGAGGGTGAGCACTCCGGTGGCCGCGACGGCCGCGGGGAGGACGAGATGGTCCGAGGGGGTACGCAGTGGGTGGACGAGTTCGCCGAGTGTGGCGAAGGCGGGGAGTTTGAGCAGGCCGGTCAGGACCAGGGTGCCGAGTGCGGCGACACAGGCTCCGGCCAGTGCCAGGGCCGTCGCGGTGAGGATCCACAGGGCGGTGGCGGGGGCCAGGCGGTCGAGGGTCCGGCGGGCCGACGCTGGCGCGAGGAAGGGCAGGATCAGCGGTACGAGCAGGAGGACGGTCATAGCTCGTCGCCCTCCAGGAGCCGCCGCAGGAGCTGCTCGTCGCCGGGGTTGAGCTGGGCGACGAAGCGGGCCAGGACCGTCTCGCGGTCGGTGTCCCGGTCGAGTTCGGTGTGCATGCGCCGGGCGGTCAGGCCGGGAGCGTCCTGCACGGGAACGTAGGCGTAACCGCGACCCTGCCGCTCACGGCTGACGACGCCCTTCTCGTGCAGCCGGGTCAGGATCGTCGTCACCGTCGTCCTGGCGAGGCCGGAGCCGAGCTCGCTCTGCACGCGTCCCGCGCTGAGCGGCACCCCGGCCGCCCACAGCGCGGCCATGACAGCGGCTTCGAGCTCGCCGGCCGGCCGCCTCTCGTCCTTCGCGTCGGTCATGGAACCCTCCTCGCCCCACTATCGTCTACAGTTCAGTAGACCGTCTACGGAATTGTAGTCAGTCGTGGGGTGTGCCGCCGCGTCCCATCCGACGGTCCGTACGAAGGACTCCGCAAGAAGGACGAAAGGCTCCCGACGATGACCACAGCCGTGCACCTGTCGTCGCAGCTCGCCGTCAACGTCCTGGATGCCCGGTCGCTGCTGTCCGCGTTCGGCGTGCTGGGCGTGGGTGCGGTGCTGTTCGCCGAGACCGGGCTGCTGATCGGTTTCTTCCTCCCGGGCGACTCGTTGCTGTTCACGGCCGGTCTACTGTGCACGGGCGCCGCCGACCGCGGCCTGAAGCTGTCGCTCGCCCCGCTCCTGGTCGCCGCGGCGGTCGGGGCGCTGGCGGGCTCGCAGTGCGGATATCTCCTGGGCCGGAGAGCGGGCGGTGCCCTGCTCGCCCGCAGCCGTTCGGCCCGCCTGCACGAGGGCGCGAGACGCGCGGAGGAACTGCTGGCGCGGTACGGGTACGCGAAGGCGATCGTGCTGGCCCGCTTCGTTCCGGTGGTGCGCACGGTCCTGAACCCGATGGCGGGCGCACTGGGGGTGCCGGTGCGCACGTTCACCGTCTGGCAGGTGACCGGCGGACTGGCGTGGAGCCTGGGTCTCACCCTGGCGGGATACACGCTGGGCTCCTCCGTACCGAACGTGGACCGGTATCTCCTGCCGGTCGTCGTGGTCATCGTGGCCCTGTCACTGATCCCGGTGGCCGGCGAGGTGTACCGCTCGCACCGGGACGCAAAGGCCGAGGCGACGGCGAAGGAGGCGCGCGGATGATCCTCGCCCTCGACGGCTCGTCGGTCGACGGCCCGGCCTACACCGACGTGGTGAACCTCGCCCGGCACGCTCCCGCCTGGCTGAACGACACGGTGACTGCGTGGTCGACCTACGGGCTCGCCCTGTTCGCGGTGCTCATGGCCGTCGGCTGGTGGCAGGCCCGGCGAGAGGGTGCTGCCGCGTCGGTGACGGCCCTCGCCGCGCCGTTCCTCGTGGTCCTGGCGTACGGGGTGGATGCGGGGCTGAAGCTGCTGGTGCGCGAGGACCGGCCCTGCCAGAGCCTGCGGGTGGCCACGCTGGAGGCGTGTCCGGCGTCCGGCGATTGGTCGTTCCCCAGCAACCACGCGGCCATTTCCGCGGCGGCGGCCGTAGCCCTGCTGTTCGTCTCCCGCAGGCTCGGCACGGTCGCCGCGGTGGCCGCCGGTGCGATGGCGGTCTCGCGGATCTGGGTCGGCGCGCACTACCCCCACGACGTGCTGGCAGGGGTCGTGGTGGGCACCCTGGTCGCGCTGCTCGCCATGTCGGCACTGCGCAGGCGTGCGGATGTACTGGCTCTGCGGCTCACGGGCACCCGGCTGCGTCCGCTGCTGGTGGTGGTGTCATGAAGCGCGGTGACGTCGCGGAACTGGCCGGCAGCTGCGGCCTCGGCGCGTGGACCGCTTTCGGTGTCCTGACGATGGTCGTGGTGGGCCACGGCGGCATCCCGCTGTTCGCGGACGGCGACCTCCTCACGTGGTCCGTTGCCCACCGGTCGCACGTGGCCGTGGCGTTCGCCCGCGGGCTGACCGCCACCGGGACGGGTGCCCTCCCGTTCGCGCTGGCCGTACTGGCCGGAGTCGTCGCGGGACGCACCCTCCGGCAGCGGGTGCTCGCTGTCGCCCTCTGCCTGGGCTGCCTGGGGGCGGGCCAGGGGCTGCGGTACGCGGTGATGGCACTCGCCGCCCGGCCGCGGCCACCCCTGACGGACTGGGAGACACATGCCTCGGGATTGGCGTTTCCGTCCGGTCACACCACCACGGCGGCCCTCACCGCGGGGCTGCTGATCATCGCCGTCCGCGTCCGCGGCCCGCGTGGCGGGACACCGTTCACCCTGGTCATCGGCTGCTGGGGCGCGCTGGTCGGGCTGACCCGCGTCTACCTGGGAGTGCACTGGTTCACCGACGTCGTCGGCGGCTGGCTGTTCGCCTTCGGCTGGCTGGGAGCGTGCCTGTGCGCCGTGGCCTGCTGGCTGCCCGAGCGATGGACCCCCGGATCGACCGACACCGACACAGCGCCCGGGACAACAGAAGCGGCGGGCACCGCAGAAGGCCGAACGGACCCGGCACGAGAACAGGGGAACCGCCATGCGTCAGACGATCCTGGTCGTCGAGGACGATCACGCCCTGCGTGACGTGCTGATGCGCGGGCTGCGCGACGAGGACTTCGACACCGTGCCCGCGCCGGACGGCGCCACCGCCCTGCGGCTGGCCACCGGCGACCTCTCCGCCGCCGTACTCGACATCGGGCTGCCCGACGCCGACGGGCGGGATGTGTGCCAGGCGATGCGCGCGAACGGGTTCCTCTCCCCCGTCATCTTCCTGACCGCCCATCACCGGCTGGCCGACCGGCTGGCCGGGTTCTCCGCCGGAGGCGACGACTACCTGTCCAAGCCCTTCCACCTCGCCGAACTCGCCGCCCGCCTGCGGGCAGCCCTCAAACGGACCGCCCCGCCGACCGCCTCCACAGCGGGAGACCTGGCACTGGACGCCGTCCAACACGTGGTCACCGTCCGAGACACCCGGGTCGATCTGACCCCGACTGAGTTCCGCCTCCTCGCCGCGCTCATGGCGGCTTCCGGTGGTGTCGTGCGCCGCCGCGAGCTGGTCCGGGCGGGCTGGCACGAGGGCGCCCAGGTACACGACAACACCCTCGACCAGTACGTGACCCGGCTGCGCCGCAAACTGCGCGAGGCAGGCAGCGACCGGACGATCGGCACAGCCCGTGGGATCGGCCACCGCCTGTCATGAGCGGTGTCCGCCACCGGCCGCGGCCGACCGTGACCGCCGTCCTCCACCGTCTGGCGCCCCGCACCCTGCGCGGCCGGCTGTCACTCGTGGCACTTACCACGGCCGCACTGCTGATGCTGGTCCTCACCGTCGCCTTCAACGCCGTGGCCGGCCGCCGTCTCCAGCACCAGGCGGACGATGAGCTGCGCACCCGCGCCGCCGCCGTCGCGACGACCATCGACACAAGC
Organism: Streptomyces saintjeani; assembly: GCF_055409605.1. NCBI lineage: Bacteria > Bacillati > Actinomycetota > Actinomycetes > Kitasatosporales > Streptomycetaceae > Streptomyces > Streptomyces saintjeani. Next base: position 1,341,393 of record NZ_CP189624.1, read on the forward strand.
GGCACGACGGTACGCGTCCTGGAGACCTCCCACGACGACCTCCTCGACACCAACGTGTGGATCTACGCCGGCCGACGTCTGCTGGAGGAGCCGCCGAACGCCGGCCCGCTGACCCGCGTCGCCGACGCACTCGCCGGACGCGGCGGACCGCGGTGCGTCACCGCCGACGTCCACGGCCCCCTGCGGCTGTGCTCCCAGCCGGTGCCCGGCGACAGGAGCGCGGCCACGGTGGTCACCGCGCTCGACCTCTCCCCCTACCGGAGTTCGGCCGACACCCTGCTGCTGGGATCGCTCACCCTGGACGCCGTGATGCTCGCCTGCACCTACGCCTTGACCCGGCTGGCGGTCGGCCGTGCGCTGCGCCCCGTCCGCACGATGACCGACCAGGCCATCCAGTGGAGCGCCGTCGCCTCCGAGGAACGCTTCGGCAGCACCCGGCACCCGGCCGAACTCGCCCGCCTCGGTACGTCGCTGGACGCGATACTGGACCGCATCCGCACCCTGCTGCGCCACGAACGGCAGCTCACCGGGGAACTCTCGCACGAACTACGGACACCCCTGAGCCGGATCATCGCCGAACTCGACTGGTGGCACACCCGCCCCCGCACGACCGGCCAAACCCGTACCACCCACAAGGTCATCGCGGACGCCGCCGAGTCCATGCGCACCATCTGCGACACCCTCCTGGACGACGCCCGGGGCGCCACACTCACCGCTCCGGGCACCGCAGATGTCCTGCCCACGCTGCAACGCCTCACCGAACTCATGGACGTATCAGGCCACTTGGCGCTCACCACCGGCGGCCCACACCTGCTGGCCGGTGTCCCGCCCGCCCTTCTCGAACGCATCGTCAGCCCTCTCCTGGCCAACGCCTGCCGCTACGCCCGCACCGGCGTCGACGTCCGCGCGTACCGCACACCCGACGGCGTACGCATCGACGTCACCGACGACGGACCCGGCGTACCCCGCCCGTTCGCCTCACGGCTCTTCGAACCCGGGCAACGCTCGGATCCCAACGACGGACACCACGGAGCGGGCCTGGGGCTCCCGCTGGCACGACGCCTGGCCCGCTCCGCCGACGGCGAGGTGACCTACGACCCCGGGCACACGCCCGGAGCACGCTTCGTCGTCAGCCTGCCCGCCGGCTGACAGCAGCCCCACCGGCGGTACCTACGCATCACTGCGTGACACCGTGCCGGACGTCTTCGCTGGAGACGGCCAGACAGCCGACGAAACCGAGGATCACCACCGTCCAGGACAGCGTGCCCGGCCCCAGGCCCAGATCCAGCCCGCCCCGGCCGTGGCCGACGGCCATCCAGTCGGCGACGGACGCACCGAGCGGGCGGGTGATGACGTACGCCGCCCGGAACGCCGCGACCGCGTTCAGGCCGCCGCAACGGTGAGCGACAGCCGGAACGGCGATCGCGACAGCGCACAGGACGGCGGAACCCAGGTAACCGAAGCCGATCGTGGCGGTGAGGTCCCCCGCGGCGGTACCCAGCGCGAACGTGGCCAGCACGGCGGCCCAGTAGAAGCTCTCGCGGCGCCGGGTGTCGATGCTGTGGATGGACAGGGTGCCTTCGCGCCAGAGCAGCCACCAGAGCGATGCCACCGACGCCGACCGCAGGGATCGGGCCGAACAGGTGGGCCGGCCAGTCTATTGATGAAGTCGGTGAAGGACTGGCTACCGCTCAGGCCATCGACTCGCAAGACGTACTCGACGCAGGCGTTGTCGATGGACAACGCGAAGTTGTGTTGGGTGAGCGTGTCCCCGCAGGGGGCGGCGGTCGCCGCGGTGGTGGCGGTTGCACCGGCCAGGAGTATGCGTGCGTCTGTGAGAAGAGATCACCCGCATGCCCTCGAAGCCACGCACGCCGCAGACCGACTGACAGGTTCAGGTACTCACCGCGACTTTGCAATCGCCCTGGTGGTGGAGCAACTCCGCGCTCCCCATGGGGACACTCATGGACTTCAGCCGGGGGAATTACGCGAACTTCCACATGCGTGGCATTCCTGCCGCAGCGGGCCGGATCGGCGCTCCGCTTCGGCTCACACAGCGTGGGTGCGCAGGTTTTCCGGGATTCGAGCGGCAGTCGCCCGGCGTCTTCGGAAGCGAAGCCATCCGCCAGGGAACTGCCCCATCGGTCCTCACCGGCATCTCGGGTTCCAGGGTGCCCACGCCCTACGGAGGCGGTGGGTGTGCCACCGCCTCCCTGCCGACCGGTGATGGGGTCAGTCACCCGAGGATGCAAGGCTCCTGGCAACGTCGCGGACGGTCGGATGGCGGTACAGCTCTCGCAGCCGGAGCGACGGCAGACCGTGCGCTCGCAGTGCGGCGCCTATCCGGACGGCGAACAGGGAGTTGCCGCCCAGCTCGAAGAAGTCGTCGTCCAGACCGACCGGCGCGCCCAGCACCTCGCTCCAGATCTCCCTGAGCCGCTCCGCGAGGCCGTCGGCGTCGGTGACCGGCTCGGTGTCCCGCGGTGGCAGTGGCATGCCGGGCGCCGCGCATTCGGGGAGGCGGGTCGTGTCGAGCTTTCCGTTGGCCGTCAGCGGAAGCGCGTCCAGGGAGGTGACCGTGGTGGGGAGCATGTGGTCGGGCAGGATGCCCGCGGCCCGCTTGCGGACCGTTCCGGGGTCTCCGCCGGAGAGGACCACGTAGGCGTCGATCCGGGCGGTGGCGGCATCGGCGGGATCGACGCGGCGCACCACGACGGCCGCCGTCCGCACGTCCGGGTCCTCCAGCAGGACCGAGCGGATCTCGTCCAGCTCTATGCGGAAGCCGCGGATCTTCACCTGGCTGTCGATGCGTCCGAGGTGTTCGAGACGACCGTCCGGGCGGAGGCGTCCCAGATCGCCGCTGCGGTACATGACGCCGCCGGTGACCGGGTCCGGTACGAACCGCTGAGTGGTCAGGTCGGGTCGGCCCAGGTAGCCGAGCGCGACTCCGGCTCCGCCGACGCAGATCTCGCCGGCCACTCCGGGCGGCAGCAGGCGTCCGGCCGGATCCTGAACGTAGAGGTGCCAGCCGGGCAGGGCGTGCCCGACCGAGCGGGTGGCCGCGAGCGCCAGTTTCCGGGTGAGGCTCTGCTCAGTGACGTGGACCGTCGTCTCGGTGATGCCGAACATGTTCACCATCCGGCACACCGACTCGGGATGCCGGTCGAACCAGGGCAGCAGCATCCGCGCGTCGAGCGGTTCGCCGCCGAACACGACCAGCCGAACCCCGACCCGGGTGTGGTCCACGTCCAGCAACTGCGCGAAGGCCGACGGGGTCTGGCTGAGTACGGTGACCTTCTCGGACACCAGCAGATCGCGGAAACGGTCGGGTTCCCGGGAGACGAAGTACGGCACCACGACCAGCCGTCCGCCGGTCAGCAGGCAGCCCCAGATCTCCCACACCGAGAAGTCGAAGGCGCTGGAGTGGAACCAGGTCCACACGTCCGCTTCGCCGAGCCCGTACTCGTCGCGGGTCGCGTCGATCAGGGCGATCACGTTCCGGTGCGGCACCTCGACGCCCTTGGGGCGACCGGTGGAGCCGGAGGTGTAGATGACGTAGGCGACGGTGTCCGGTGCGACGGCGGAGGGAGGGACCGGGGCGTCGCCGGGCTCAGGCGCCGAGTCGAGCAGCTCGTCCGGTGTCATCGGTACGCAGCCCGTCACCGCCGGGAACTCCGGCAGGCGGGTGACCACCACACCCAGTCCCGCGTCCCGTGCCGTGTGGGCGATCCGGTCCGCCGGGTAGGCGGGGTCGACGGGTACATAGGTCGCGCCGGCCTTCAGCACGGCGAGCAGGGTGACGACGAGTTCGGCGGTGCGCTCCAGGCACACGCCCACCCGGTCGCCGGCCGTGACGCCGTGCTCGCGCAGGCCCCGCGCCAACCCGGCGGCGCGGTCGTCGAGTTCGCGGTAGGTCAGGCCGGCGCCGCCCTCCGTGACGGCGACGCGGTCCGGAGCCGCCGCCACGATCCGCGTGAACGCCTCGGGCACGCTCATCGCGGTGGTGACCAGAGGGCGGGGCGGGCGACCCAGTGCCACCACCCGGTCTCGTTCGGTCTCGTCCAGCAGATCGATGTCGTCGACCGCGGTCCCGGGCGAACGCAGGACGTGCCGGTGCACCCGTACCAGGTGCCGGGCGAACTGAGCGGCGATCGCCGTGGAGACGTGGGTGCCGACGTGGTCGCAGCGCAGCCGCCAGCCGTCGGCGTCTTTGAAGACCGACACGGTGAGCGCGAACGGCGGTGCCAGGCAGGGCACGTAGGCGCCGGGCAGCTCGGCCTCGTCGAAGAGCAGGCCGACGAGCGCGGGCCCGTCCGCGGCGGTGGGCTTCAGCTCACCGAGCGTGGGGGCCTCCGGCACGGTGAAGGAGCCATGGTCCGTGCCGATGACCGGCGAGGTCTCGGGGTCGTAGCGGCGCAGGGTGACGGCGAGGGCCGCGAGCCAGCTCGCCTCGTCGCCCCCTTCGTCCAGGGAGAAGTGGTGAGGGACGGTGGGGCCGTCGTGGCCGAGCCCCCACGCGGGGGCGGGCACGAACGCGGGTGCCTCGGGGGCGGGGCGGCGGGTGTCCGCCGTGACGGACTCGCCGGCCGCCAGGCGTGCGAGGGCCGTACGGTCCCACTGGTCGCGCGGGGCGACGAGGATCAGGTCGCACGGGCCGTCGGCGTAGCGCAGCAGGACTCTGCGCGGTCCGGAGGCGGGACGGGCGAGTTCGGCGGCGCGGCGGCGTTCGGCGAGCGCGTCCGCCGCCGGCACGGGTATGTCGTCCGTCCACAGCCCCGCAGGGGCCGTCGGGTCCGGGGAACGGTCCAAGCGCACGCGTACCGCGTGGCAGCGTGCCGCGGGAAGGAGAGGGCCTGACACGGGGGTACTCCTTGTTGTCCAGAGGGGGCCGGTACGGCTGCGCACTGCTCAGCGGACGCTGAAGCCGCCGTCCACGGTCAGGACCGAGCCGGTGATCTGCCGGGACTCGTCCGAGGCGAGGAAGACCACGGCGGCGGCGACGTCCTCGGGTTCGATCAGGGCGTTCATGGGCTGGGCCTCGACGAAGGTCTTCTCGTGCTCGTCGACGGGTACCTCCAGGGCGCGGGCGATCTCGGCGAGCATCCGGCCCTCGGCGCCCGCCTCGTCGCGCACCGATCCCGGACACACGGCGTTCACGCGGACCTTCGTCGGCGCGTAGTCGAGCGCGGCGGCCTTGGTGAGGCCGACGACGGCGTGCTTGGCGGCGACGTATCCGGCGAAGTGGCGGTAGCCGACGAGCCCGGCCGTGGAGGCGACGTTGACGATGCTGCCCGCGCGCCGGGCACTCATCGCCTTGCCGACCTCGCGGATCACCCGCCAGGCCCCGGAGAGGTCGACGTCGATCATGAGGGACCACTCGTCCTCGTCGATGTCGTGCACCGGTTTGCCGGAGGGCGCGGCGATGCCCGCGTTGTTGACGGCGACGTCGATCCGGCCGAACCGGTCCTCGGCGCGGGTGACCGCCTCTCGTACGGCGAGCAGGTCGCGGATGTCGGTCTCGGCGGTGAGGACGGCGGCGCCCGCCTCCCGGCACAGTGCGGCGGTGTGCTCCAGCTGGCCCGGGGTGCCCAGCGGGTAGGGCACCCCGGGCAGGTCGGCGCAGATGTCCAGCAGCGTGAGGTCGGCGCCCTCGGCCGCGCACGCGACCGCGGTGGCCCGGCCGAGTCCTCGGGCGGCGCCGGTGACGAGGACCGACTTGCCGTGCAGACGCATCGGGAACTCCTTGGGTGACTTCGGGAAAGGGTGTGGGGACGCCGAACGGGCTACAGCACCGTCGAGACGATCAGACGGACCAGCGTGGAGGCGGTGTCGGTCAGATACATGTGGCCGCCGGGAACCTCGACGTGTTCGAAGTCGAGGCCGGCCACCTTGCTCCAGGACTCCGCGTCGTCGTAGCCGACCAGTTCGTCGTCCTCGCCGCGGACGACCGTGAGGGGCACGTTCAGCGGGAGGTCGGTACCGGGCACGTAGTTCTCGTGCATCTCGACGTCCGCGCGCAGGGCGGGCAGGATCATCTCCCGCATCTCCGGGTCGTCCAGCGCGGGATGGTGGTAGCCGGCGAACTCACCGACCTGGGCGAGGAATTCCTCGTCGGACAGGCCTGTGGCCCGCTGCTCACGCCCCCGGGAGGGGTCCGGCGATCCGCTGACGAACAGATGGACGAGTTCGGTGCCGGGTTCGTCGGCCAGCCGGCGGGCGAGTTCGTACGCGAGCACCGCGCCGAGGCTGTGGCCGAAGAGGGCCACCCGGCCGCCGTCGTGGCCGAGGCGCTCCCGCAGCTGGGCCATGAGCCCGTCGGCGGCCTGGTGGACGTCCTGGTACGGCTCCTCGTCGATCAGCCGTTCCCGGCCCGGCAGTTGCAGCGCCACGATCTCCAGAGCGTCCCCGGCGAGGGCTGTCCAGGGGCGGTAGAACGAGGCGCCCGCTCCGGCGTACGGGAGGCAGACCAGCTTGGTCGTGTCATGCGCGGTCATGGGTGGGGGTGTCTCCTTGCGAGTCGTGCGTGCCTTGCGGGCGGGGGTCTTGCGGGGTGGGACCGGGAGCGAGGACGCCCGCGAGTTCCGCGGCCTCGGCGGCGGTGCGCAGCGCGTCGGCAGCACGGTCCGGGCCGGGCAGCCCGGGGCCGACCGGCATGAGGTTGAGGGTGGTGGCGCCGGCTTCGGCGAACGCCGTCATCCGCTCGGCGATCCGCTCCCGCGGCCCGAGCAGCGAGGTGGCGTCGAGGAATTCGAGCGGTACGGCGGCCATGGCGCCCGGGTAGTCACCGGCCAGGAACCTGTCCTGGACGGCACGGGCCTGGGCAGCGAAGCCCATGCGCTCGGCCAGCTGGGTGTAGTGGTTGTCCTCCCGGCCGCCCATGCCGCCGAGGTACAGCGCGGCGTATCCCCGTACCCGCCGGGCACAGACCCGCCAGTCGGCGCCGGTCACCAGGGGCACGCAAGGGGCGATGTCGAACCCGTCGAGGGTGCGCCCGGACTTCGCGAGGCCGGCCCGCAGGGGTGCGAGCTGCCTGGGGGCGTGGGTGGGAGAGAAGAACACCGGAAGCCAGCCGTCGGCGATCTCGCCGGCCAGTTCCAGGTTCTTCGGGCCGAGGGCGGCGAGATAGACCGGGATCCGCTCGCGGAGCGGCCGGATGGTCAGGGCGAGCGCCTTGCCGGGGCCGTCCGGCAGCGGAAGCGTGAAGTGCCTGCCTTCGTACTCCAGGGGTTCCCGGCGCAGGGCGCGGCGCACCAGGTCGACGTATTCGCGGGTACGGCCCAGCGGTGAGCCGAATCTGACGCCGTGCCAGCCCTCCGAGACCTGCGGTCCGGACACGCCGAGGCCGAGCCTGAACCGTCCGCCGGACAGGGTGTCGAGGGTGGCGGCGGTCATCGCCGTCATGGCGGGCGAGCGGGCGGGGATCTGTAGGACCGCGCTGCCGACGTCGATGCGGGACGTGCGGGAGGCGATCCAGGACAGCACGGTGACGGCGTCGGATCCGTAGGCCTCCGAGACCCACACCGCCGAGTAGCCGAGATCCTCGGCCAGGGAGGCGAGCGAGATGTTCGACGCGTCGTTGCCGCCGACCCAGTAGCCGAGATTGAGGCCGAGACGCAGGGTGGGGACGGTCATGGGTACTCCTGTGCGGGCGCGGGGGCCGGTGGCCGAGCCCGGCCGGGTCGTGGCACCGGGCTCGGTCGTGGCCGCGGTCAGCGGCTCGTGCGGGTGCGGTAACGCCATGTCGAGAGGGAGGTGAAGACGGCGATGAGCAGTACCGAGCAGGCCGCCGTGTACAGCTCGGGGTGCTGGGCGGGCCAGGCGTGCTGCACGGAGAAGCCCGGCGGGGGCGGGTTGCCGAAGAGCCGGCGCAGGGCGTTCGCGAGCGAGGTGATGGGGTTCCAGGCGGCCACGGTGGCCAGCGGGCCGGGGAGGGTCGCCCCGGAGACGAACCCGGAGGAGATGAACGTCGCCGGGAACAGCCAGATCACCCCGAGGCTCCCGGCCACCTGGGAGTTCGGCGAGATGAGGGAGACGAAGACGCCGATCCACGACATCGCGAAGGAGAACAGGAGCACCAGCAGGATCCCGGCGGCCACCTCGACGGGTCCTGTGTGCGGGCGCCAGCCCATGAGCAGACCGCACGTGGTGGTGACGGCGAGGCTTGCCACGCAGGTCGTGAGGTCGGAGGTCGTCCGGCCGAGCAGCAGGGCCACACGGGAGATCGGCAGGGTACGGAAGCGGTCGACCATGCCCTGGTCCAGGTCCCGGGAGAGCCCGACCGTGGTGAAGGTCGTGGTGAAGGCCACCGTCTGGGCGATCAGCCCGGCGAACATGTACGAGCGGTAGGCCGTGCCGCCCAGGCTGTTGCCGAAGACGTACCCGATCAGCAGGGCGTACACGACCGGCTCGACCAGGCACGAGATGAGCAGTCCTGGAGTGCGCCGCAGGTGCAGCAGGTTGCGCAGGGCGAGATCCGCGCTCTCCGCGACGACCCGGAGCACGGGATTGCGCCGGGCGCGGGTCGGGACGACGGACGAGGGGAGTCCGGTGCCGGGCGCGCCCCGGTGCGGGGCGCCGCTCTGCTGGACGTCAGTGGGCGCGGTCATCGTGTCGCCTCCCGCCGGGCGCGGCCGGTCAGGCCGAGGAACACGTCGTCGAGGGTGCAGCGACTGAGCCCGATCTCCAGTACCTCGACATCCTCGTCCTCCAGCGCGGTGAGGGCACGGCCCAGTGCGGCCCGGCCGTCGGTGGCGGCTGCCTCCACGCGGCGGGCCCTGCGGTCCACCGTCGGGGGCGCGCCGGTGGCCCGTGCGGCGGCGCGGGCCGCCGCGTCGAGCTGGTGGTCCTCGGCGACACACAGGACGAGCCGGTCTCCGGCGGCGGCCTTCAGTTCGTCGCTGGTGCCTTCCGCCACCACCTGGCCACGGTCGATCACGGTGATCCGGTCGGCGAGACGGTCCGCCTCCTCCAGGTACTGGGTGGTCAGCAGGATCGTGGTGCCGCCGGAAACCAGTTCACCGATCGCGTCCCAGGTGTCGAACCTGCTTTCGGGGTCAAGGCCGGTGGTGGGCTCGTCCAGGAGGATCAAGGGAGGGGAGCAGACGAGGGCAGCGGCCAGATCAAGGCGTCGCCGCATCCCGCCCGAGTAGGTGCCGGCGGGGCGCCCCGCGACGTCGGTGAGCCGGAACCGGGACAGCAGGTCGTCGGCGACGCGGCGGGCCGCAGAGCGGCCCAGACCACGCAGTTTCGCGAGGAGATAAAGGTTTTCGAAGCCGGTCAGCAAGCTGTCGACCGTCGAGTACTGGCCAGCCATTCCGATCGTTGACCGCACCTTTTCAGGCGCCTTCACCACATTCCAGCCATTCACGAAGGCATGTCCGGAATCCGGCTTGAGAAGAGTCGTAAGAATCTTTACCAGAGTGGTTTTACCGGCCCCGTTCGGGCCCAGGAGGCCCATGACCTCACCTGTATCCACTTCCAGGTCGATGCCACTTAAGGCAGGATTGTCCTGAAAGTGCTTATGTAGGCCGTAGAGAGCGACGGCGGACGTGGCGGGGGTAGGCACAAGTCCGTTCTACGCTCACCGTTGACCGGAGTCGATCATGGAGTGCTAAAGATCGCTTGCACCTTCGATGGCATTGCTTTGCCGTTGCGTGAAGATTTCGCTGCCGAATCGTCGACCATGATCAAGTACGTTTCCTACCGTGCGAGAATTACTCACGAAACTGAGGGAGCGGGCGGCGCTAAATCCGCGGCAGCCTGCGGTAACATTCGTCTCCGAATTCACCGATCTCAGATGCACGGTACGCGACCGCGGGGAACTGGATCTGCATTCCCGCCGCATTGCCTCCTGGCTCCAGGAGCGATTCTCCGTAGGAGACCGTGCACTGCTCGTCCACTCCCCGGGAATCGAGTTCACCACCTCCTTCTCCGCCTGTGTCTACGCCGGCGTCATCGCGGTGCCCTCCCCCCTGCCGGGCCGCTACCGCCACGAGCGCCGCAGACTTGCCGCCATCGCCCGCGACGCCAGGGTGAGTGTCGTCCTGACGCAGCGGAGCGATCTGCCGGACGTGGAGAAGTGGATCGCCGAGGAGGGCATCGCCGGGGTGGTCTGCCACGCTGTCGACGCCGGTGACGGAGACCCGGACGCCTGGACCGCTCCCGAGGTGTCGCCGGAAACCCTGGCACTGCTCCAGTACACCTCGGGATCGACCGGCGACCCCAAGGGCGTCATGGTCACCCACGGCAACCTGGTCACCAACGTCGAACGGATGGTGGCCGCGTTCGGGAACGACAGCGACACGACGTACGGCGGCTGGATCCCCCTGTACCACGACATGGGACTGATAGGCCTGGTGCTGTCCGGCCTCCTGTCCGGCAACGGGTACACCCAGATGGACCCCATGTCCTTCCTGCGCCGCCCGTACCACTGGCTGCGGATGCTGGACGCCTGCGACGTCCGCTTCACCGCCGCGCCCGACTTCGGTTTTGAGCTGTGTGTCCGGCGGGTCACCGACGAGCAGCTCGCCACGCTCGACCTGTCCCGGGTCAGGGCCACCGACGGCTCGGAACCGGTCCGCGCCGAGGTGGTCACGGCCTTCACCGAGAGGTTCGCCGCCGCGGGACTGCGGCCCGACGCGCTCATCCCCGTGTACGGCCTGGCGGAGGCGACTCTGATGGCCTCAGCCACCACCGGACGGGAACCCCTGCGCACCACCGTCGACGCCTCGGCACTGGAGGAACAGGTACTGAGGCCGGCCAGCGACGACACGGAACCGTCCCGTGTGCTCGTCGGATGCGGGGCACCGACCGGCTCCGACGTACTGATCGTCGATCCCGACACCGCGGACGCGCTGCCCGAGGGCCGGATCGGTGAGATCTGGCTCAGCGGCCCCTGCGTCGCCGCCGGGTACTGGGAAAAGACGGGCGCCACCGACACCACGTTCCGGGCGTACACCGCAGACGGACGCGGTCCGTTCCTGCGCACGGGCGACCTCGGCGGCCTCCTCGACGGTGACATCTACATCACCGGCCGCCGCAAGGACGTCCTCGTCCTGCACGGGCGCAATCTGCACCCCGCCGACATCGAGTACGAACTGCGTTCCCAGCACGAGGAGTTGGCGGGCCTGCACGGAGCCGTCTTCATGGTCGGGAACGACGACGGGCCGGACACCACTCCCGCGATCGTCGCCGTGCACGAGATCCGTGCCCACTGGGGCGCCGAGCGGCTCGGCGCGATCGCCGTCGACATGAAGCAGACCGTGGCCCGCGAGTTCGGTGTGCCGGTCGCCTCGGTCGCCCTGGTCCGGCCCGGTGGCGTCCGACGGACCACGAGCGGCAAAGTGCAGCGCTCGACGATGCGCGCCCTCTACCTCGCCCGAGAACTGGACACCCTGCACCTCGGCGAGGACCGGCTGTTCACCGCCGCCCTGGCCGAACACCGGCGGGTGACCGCGCGATGACCACCGCGGCCGGTCTGGAGACCCTGCTCGCCGCTCACGAGAGCGATGCCTTCTCACCCGACGCGCTCGCCGAGCTCGACGCCCTTGAGGAGTTCCCCGACAGCGCTGTCCGTCTCCTCGACGACGCGGGGCTGCCCGCCCACTACGTCCTGTCCGCGGACGGAGACTTCAGCAGGACCGTACGGCTGCTGCGCGCGGTAGCCCGCCGGGATCTGACCGTGGCCATCGCGCACGGCAAGACGTTCCTGGGGTCGGCCCCGGTGTGGGTGGCCGGCACGCCTGAGCAGGCCGCCCGGCTCGCCGAGCGGGTACGCGGAGGCGAGCCCGTCTGCTGGGGACTGACCGAACGTGACCACGGCGCCGATCTGCTGGCGAGCGAGTTGGCGGCGGTGGCCGAGACGGATACGGACGCCGACGCGGAAGCAGACGCTGTCGGCTGGCGGCTCACCGGCGAGAAGTGGCTCATCAACAACGCCACCCGCTCCGCCCTCGCCTGCGTCCTGGCCCGCACCGACCCGGCGGGGGGCGGACGCGGCTTCAGCCTCTTCCTCGTGGACAAGCGCCGCCTGCCCGAGGGCGCCTGGCAGAACCTGCCGAAGGTCCGTACGCACGGCATCCGCGGCGCCGACATCAGCGGCTTCACCCTCGACGGTGCCCCGGTGCCCGCCGACGCCCTCGTCGGCGAAGTGGGCGACGGGATCCCCGTGGTCCTCAAAACGCTCCAGCTCACCCGCGTCGCCTGCACGGCACTCTCCCTCGGCGCCGTCGACCACGCCCTGCGGCTGGCCCGCGACTTCGCCACCGGACGCGAGCTGTACGGCCGCCGCCTCGCCGACGTCCCGCACGTACGGCGCATCCTCGGCCGGGCAGCCGCCGCCGCGCTGACCGTCGAAGCGGTGAGCGCGCTCTCCGCCCGCTCGGTGCACACCCTGCCCGGGGAACTGAGCGCGATCTCGGCGATCACCAAGGCGTACGTGCCGACGCTGACCCAGGAGACCCTCGGTTCCCTCGGTGAACTGCTGGGTGTGCGCGGCTTCCTCACCTCGCCGCCCGGCGGCGGTTTCGCCAAACTGGAGCGCGACCACCGTATCTGCGCCATCTTCGACGGCAGCACTGTCGTCAACCGCGCCGCCCTCCTCAACCAGATGCCACGCCTTGGCCGTCAGCTGAGCCGCGGCCGGGCCGACCGCGAAGGCCTGCGGGCCGCCGCCGACCTCGGCGCCCCCCTGCCCCCGTTCGACCGCGGCCGGCTGGCACTGCTGTCCGTCACAGGATGCAGCGCCGTGCAGACGCTTCCCGACACGGCGGCACGCATGACGGAGCAGGGGCCACCGGAGGCGGGCCCGCTCATCGCCCGGCTGCTCGCCGAACTCGCCCTGATGGAAAGGGAGTCGGCGGACTTCGTACCGGCGGCGGGCGGACTGCCCAGCACCGCTTTCGGCCTCGCCGAACGCTACGAACGCGCCTACGCCGCTGCCGCCTGCCTGCTGCTGTGGCTGGAGAACCCGCCGCTGCGCACGGGACGGCTCGGCACGGACGGCCTGTGGCTGCGGGCCTGCCTGGCCTCGCTGCTCGGCGAGGACGACAGCGACGTGTTCGGCGCCCTGGCCGACGCCTTACTCGCCATGCCCGCACAGGAGTTCACCCTCTGGGGAGGTGCCGCATGACCACCACGACCGGCCTCGCACCCAAGCGCGCCGACGAACTGGAACAGCTGCTCGGCAGCCTCTCCGACCCGGCCAACCCCATCGGTGCCGCCGCCGTTCTCGCCGCGGACGAGCGTGCGGAGATGCTCGCCACCGGAGAGTCGCTGCTGCACTCCTACGGGCTGAACGCCGAGTTCGTACCACCCGAACTGGGCGGCCGGCTGGAGCGGGCCGACCACCTCGCCGAGGTGATGCGCGCGCTCTACCGACGCGACCCCGCGCTCGGCCTCGGCTACGGCGCCAGCTCGCTCATCGCCGGGGTGACCCTGTGGACCGCCGGGGACGAACAGCAGACCGGGCACGCCGCCCGTCTGCTTCTGGACGGCCGGCGTATCGCCATCGCCTTCCACGAACTGGCCCACGGCAACGACATGGCGGGTACGGAGTTCGCCGCCACCGCCGCGCCCGACGGACTGCGCCTGAGCGGCCGCAAGGAGGTCGTCACCAACATCGGACGCGCCGACGCCATGGTCGTCCTCGCCCGTACCGATCCCCGGCCCGGTCCGCGCAGCCACTCCCTGGTCCTCGTCGACCGCGCGAGCACCGATCCCGCCCGCCTGACCGACCTGCCGCGCTTCGGCACCGTCGGCATGCGGGGAGTACAGCTCGGCGGCCTGAGCTTCGACGAACTGCCGGTGCCCGCCTCGGCGGTCCTCGGCCCGCAGGGCTCCGGTCTGGAGACCGCGCTGAAGGCCCTCCAGATCACCCGCACGGTCCTGCCCGCGATGGCCACCGGGATCCTCGACACCGGACTGCGCATCACCGTGGACCACCTGACACGGCGCCGGCTGTACGGCGGCCCCGCCACCGGCCTCCCGCACGTCCGCTCGGTGCTGGCCGGCGTCTTCGCCGACCTGCTGCGCGCCGAGGCGCTCGGCGCGGTCGGCGCCCGTGCGCTGCACCTGGTGCCCGGCGCGGCGAGCGTGTACGCCTCCGCGGTCAAGTTCGAGGTGTCCCGGCTGCTGCTGGCGGCCATGGACCGGCTCGCGGAACTCCTCGGCGCCCACTTCTATCTGCGTGAGGGACGGACCGGGCTGTTCCAGAAGCTGCTGCGCGACCTCGCCCCCGTCGGCTTCGGGCACATCGCGCGTGCCGCCTGCCAGATGAGCCTGCTGCCGCAGCTGCCCCTGCTGGCCCGCCGCACCTGGTCCCGCCCCGGCACCGAGGCGCCGGACGACGTGTTCGCGCTCGCGCAGCCGCTGCCGCCCCTGTCGTACGGCCGGCTGGCCCTGCATGCCGCGGGCCGTGACCCCGTCATGGGATCCCTCCACGCCCTGGCCGAGGCGTCCTGGGCACCCGAGCACGACGACGTACGCACGCTGCTCCTTGACGACCACGCCGAACTGGCCGAACTGGCTGCCGTGTGCGGTCAGTTGTCGCCGGTGGAACTCGGCGTCGACGCCCGGCCCGAACACTACGACCTGGTCACCCGGTACGTGCGTCTCCTGTCCCGCACCGCCTGTGTGCGAGTGTGGCGGCACGCCCCGCCGGAGAGCTTCCTGGCCGACCCCGCCTGGCTGCGCGCGGCCCTGTTCCGCTCGGTGCCGGACCGGCGCCGGCCGGGCCCGCTGCCCGCCCAGGTCGAGGACGCGCTCTTCGCCGAACTCCTGGACCGCCGGGACACCGGCCGCTCCTTCGGCCTGACCGGGAGAGCGCTCGCGGTCTGAGAACCGGACCGTCGGCCGCCCGATGGCCGCCCGGCGTCCGAGATCCGTATGCCGTCGGACAACCCCTCACCCGTGACGGGCGGAGCCCGTCCGACGTACGTCCGCCGCGCTCCCGGCCCCGCCGCCCCGCGCTTCTTTCTCCCTCCGCTCAAGAAAGAGAACCCCCCTCATGACCGCTGGCAACCGAGACGTGCACACCTGGCTGACGGAGCGCGTGGCGACGTACCTGCGCCGCTCGCCGGAGGACATCGACACGTCCGTCCCGCTGGTCGAGTACGGCCTGGACTCGCTGACGGCGCTGGCCATCACCGCCGACATCGAGGACGAGTTCGAGGTGACCGTCGATGACGCGCTGACCTGGGACCACCCGACGATCGACGCACTGAGCACGGCCTTGTCCGAGCTGTTCGGCAGGCAGCCGGAAGCGGCACCGACGAGCGAGAAGCAGGCCTGACCATGAACGACGCCGCCTCGACGAACCCGGGCCTGCCGCTCACGGCGGCCCAGCACGGCGTGTGGGTCGCCCAGCGCCTCGCCCCCGGCAGCCCCCAGTACACGTGCGGCATCTACTACGACGTCCCCGGACGGGTGGACCGCGCCCTGCTCGCCCGGGCCGTGGAGCGGGCCGTGGGCGAGACCGAGGCGCTGCGGGTCCGCTTCCACGACGACGGAGAGACTGTCCGGCAGACGGTCGACCCGTCCGTCACGGGTGAGCTGGAGTACCTCGACCTCAGCGGCGAGGCCGATCCGGCCGGGGCCGCCCGGGCCTGGATCGACGCCGACCAGGCCCGGCCCGTACCGGTCACCGGGGGCCGGATGTTCCGGCACACCCTGCTGCGGCTCGGACCCGACCGGCACTGGTTCCACTTCCGCTACCACCACATCCTCCTCGACGGCTACGGACAGGTCCTGCACTGCCGCCGCCTGCTGGAGGTCTACACCGCACTCGCCGCGGGCGAGCAGCCGCCCGTGAGCGGCTTCGGCACCCTGCGCGAGGTCCTGGCCGAGGAGCACACCTACCTCGGCTCCGACCGCCGCAAGCGCGACGGTGCCTACTGGCAGCGGGAGTTCGCCGACCTGCCGGAGTCCACCGAGCTGGGCTCCGGCGCCACCGGACTGGCGCCCAGCCTGCCCGCCGCGACCGGCCGCCTGCCCGAGGACAGCGCGCTGCGGGTGCGCGGGCTCGCCGGGTCCCGCTGGTCCCTGCCGGTGATCGCCGCCATGGCGGCCCACACCCACCGCGTCACCGGCGCCCACGACGTCCTCGTCCGCGTCTTCATGGCCGCCCGGCTCAGCCCGCACGCCCTGGCGACACCCGCCATGCTCGTCAACGACGTCCCGCTGCGGATCCCCGTCGACGGCTCCACCACCTTCGCCGAGCTCCTGGAGCGCGTCGCCGCTCGCCTCGCCGAGGCGAGCCGCCACCAGCGCTATCCGCACGACGAACTGCGCCGCGACCTCTCGGCCGCGGCCCACCCGGGCACCCTGAGCGGTCCGTCCGTGAACGTCCTCTCCTTCGCCGCCGCCCGCCTGCCGTTCGGCCCCACCGAGGCCGAGGCGCACCAGCTCGCCTCCGGCCCGGTACGCGACCTGGCCCTCCACGCGTACGGCGACCCCGAGGCGGGCGACGGCATCGAGCTGACCGTCAACGCCCACCCGGGACGCTTCACCCCCGAGACGGCCGCCGCCCACCGCGACCGCTATCTGCGGCTGCTCACCGCCGTCACCGAGCGGCCCGACCTGCCCGTCGGCGCCGTCGACCTGCTCGACGACGCGGAACGCGAGCGTTTCCACGCCCGCAACGACACCGGCCGCGCGACGGACCAGCGCTCACTGGTGGAGCTGTTCGAGGCCCAGGACCCGGCCGCCGAGGCCGTCGCCTTCGAGGGCGAGCGGCTGACGTACGGCGAACTGGGCGCCCGCGTCAACCGTCTCGCGCACGCCCTGCGCGGGCGAGGCGTGGGACCGGAGTCACGGGTGGCCGTGGTGCTGCCCCGCTCGCTCGACCTCGTCGTCGCGCTGTGGGCGGTACTGAAGACCGGCGCGGCGTACGTGCCCGTCGACACCGGCTACCCGGCCGACCGGATCGCGTACGTCCTCGCCGACTCGCGCGTGGCGTTCGTGATCGACGAGGACACCGTGCGCTCCCTCGGCGACGGCGAGCCCGACACCGACCCCGGCGTTGTCCCGCGGGGGGACAACGCCGCGTACGTCATCCACACCTCGGGCACCACCGGCCGTCCCAAGGGCACCGTCGTCACCCACGCAGGCATCACCAACATGCTCGCCTGGATGCAGGACGAGTACCGGCTCACCCCGGCGGACCGGGTCGTGCACAAGACGCCGGTCGGGTTCGACGTGTCGGTGTGGGAGGTGTTCTGGACCCTCACCCGCGGCGCGACCCTCGTCGTCGCCCGCCCCGACGGCCACCGGGACCCGGCCTACCTGGCCCGGCTGGTCCGCGACGAGCACGTCACCGTCATCCACTTCGTGCCCGCGATGCTCGGCCCCTTCCTCGACGAGTACGCCCACCTGCCCACGGACGCGCTGCGCATGGTCAGCTGCGGCGGCGAGGCACTACCCGCCGGGCTCGCCGACCGCTTCCACCGCGAGTGCGGCGTCCAGTTGCACAACTCCTACGGGCCCACCGAGTTCTCGGTGACCGCCACCTCCCACGCCTGCGCGCCCGGCGAGCCCGTCACCATCGGCACGCCCACCCACAACTCGCGTGCCTACGTGCTGGATCCGGCGCTGCGACCGGTGCCGGACGGCGTCACCGGCGAGCTGTACCTCGCGGGCGTCCAGCTCGCCCGTGGCTACTTCGACCGGCCCGGCCCGACCGCCGAGCGCTTCGTCGCCGACCCCCACGGACCGGCCGGCACCCGTATGTACCGCACCGGCGACCTGGTCCGCCGACGGGCGGGCGGCGACCTGGAGTTCACCGGACGCGCCGACGACCAGATCAAGATCAACGGACAGCGGGTCGAACCCGCCGAGGTCGAGGCCGTCCTGGCGTCGGTGCCCGGTGTCGAGCAGGCCGTGGTCCTCGTCCACGACTCCGCCGCGGGAGCCCGGCAGCTCGTCGGCTATGTGACCGGCACCCCGCAGACCGACCCCCGGGAGTACCTCGCGGCCCTGCTGCCCGCCCACATGGTGCCGGTGAGCGTGCTCCTGCTGCCGTCGATCCCGGTGACCCCCAACGGCAAGACCGACCGCGGCGCCCTGCCCGTCCCGGCCCCGACCGAGAGCGGACGCGCACCCGCGACCGCCGCCGAGCACGTCCTGCACGCCCTGGCCGCCGTACTCCTCGCCCGCCCCGAACTGGGCGCGGACGACGACCTGTTCGCCCTCGGCGCGGACAGCATCCACGCCATCCAGCTCGTCAGCCGCGCCCGCCGCCAGGGCCTGCACCTCACTCCCCAGGACGTCTTCGACCACCCGACGGTCGCGCGGCTCGCCCGCGTGGCCACGACGGCACCGGCGTCCGCGCCCGTCGAGGACGATCCGGTCGGCGAACTCCCCGAGACACCCATGGCCCGGCGCCTCGCCGAACGCGGTGGTCCCACCGCCGGGTTCGCCCAGTCGCTCCTCCTCACGGCCGGGCCCGGACTGTCGTACGACCGGCTGTCCGCCGCCCTACAGCAGGTGCTCGACCGCCACGACGCCCTGCGTATGCGCGGCCGGCACATCCGGCCCGTGGGCGCGGTACGGGCCGAGGACTGCCTGACCCGCGCCGGGAACGAGGACGTGGCCGGGCAGAAGGAGGCCGCGCGCCGCGCGCTGTCGCCGGACGACGGGGTGATGGTGCGGGCGGTGTGGTTCGAGTCCGGCCGGCTGCTGCTCGTACTCCACCACCTGGTCGTCGACGGCGTGTCCTGGCGCATCCTCCTGACCGACCTCGCCGAGGCGCTCACAGGCGGCGAACTGTCCCCGCCCGGAACCTCGTTGCGCCGGTGGGCCGGACATCTCAGCGCCCCGGTCGACGAACTCCCGCTGTGGACCGACCTGTTGTCCACCCCGGAACCCGTGCTCGGCACCCGGCCCCTCGACCCCGCCCGGGACTGCCACGGCACGGCCCGCAAGGTCACCGTCACCGTCCCGGCCGACCTCACGGCCACCCTGCTGACGACCCTCCCCGCCGCCTACCGGGCGACCCCGGACGACATCCTGCTCGCCGCGCTGTCGGCGGCCGTGCAGCGCCATCGGGGCGAGGGACCGGTCCTGGTCGACCTGGAGGGCCACGGCCGTGACCACCTGCCCGACGGCATGGACCTGTCGACCACCGTCGGCTGGTTCACCCGTGTCCACCCGGTGCGCCTGGGCCCCGGCACCGGGACCGGCCCGGCCCTGATCAAACGCACCAAGGAGGAGCTGCGCGCGATCCCGTACGGCGGTCGCGGCCACGACCTGCTGCGCGAGCACCTCACGGGGCTGTCCGCGCCCAGGATCTCCTTCAACTACCTGGGCCGTCTGGACGCGACCGACCTGGGCGGCTGGCACCTCGCCGAGGGCGAGACGGCCGTGGAACTCCTCGCCGACGACGGCCTCGCGCTCACCCACGCCCTCCAGATCGACGCCCACGTCCGGGACGGCGAGCTGACCGCCGAGTGGACCTACCCGCAGGGCGTCCTCACGGAGACCGACGTACGCGCCCTCGCCGAGGCGTGGACGGGAGCCCTGGCCGAACTGGCCGCGCACACACGGGGCGGACTCACCGTCTCCGACGTGCCCCTCGTCCGGATCACCCAGGAAGAGCTGGACAGGTTCCGCGGCGCCACGGACGTCCTGCCGCTCTCCCCGCTCCAGGAGGGCCTGCTCTTCCTCGCGCTGTACGAGCCCGACGACCCGTACGTCGGCCAGCTCGTCCTGGAGTTCGACGGCGGCTTCGACGCCGACCGGATGCGGGCCGCCGCCACCGCCCTGCTGCACCGCCACCCGAACCTGCGCGCCGCTTTCCGCAGCCGCTCGGCGGGCGCACCCGTGCAGGTCGTCCCCGCCGACGTCAAGGTGCCCTGGGAGGAGCGCGCCGAGGACGACCTGGAGGCGTTCCTCGCCCGTGACCGCGCCCGCGGCTTCAGCGTCGTGCGACCGCCCCTGCTGCGGTTCACCGCGCTCGGCGGCCGTCTGGTGCTGACCCACCACCACCTGCTGCTGGACGGCTGGTCCCTGCCGCTGCTGGTACGCGAACTGTGCGCGCTGTACGGCGACACGGATCTGCCCCCGGCCGCCCCGTACCGCGACTACCTGGCCTGGCTCGACGGCCAGGACCGCGATGCCTCCGCCGAGGTGTGGCGCGAGCACCTCGCGGGTCTGGCCGCACCCACCCTGCTCGCCCCCGCCGAGCGCGCCTCGGACGGTCACGACGCCCACGAACTCGTCCTGTCCCAGGCGCTGACCGACGCCCTCACGGCGACGGCCCGTGCGCACCGGCTCACCCTCAACACCGTGGTGCAGGGCCTGTGGGGCCTGCTGCTCGGTGCGTTCACGGGCCGGGACGACGTCGTGTTCGGCGCGACCGCGGCCGGGCGCCCGCCCGAGCTGCCCGGCGCGGAGTCGATGGTCGGGCTGTTCGTGAACACCCTGCCGGTCCGGGTGCGGATCGACCGGGCCGAGCCGCTGGCGGCACTGCTGGCCCGGCTCCAGCAGGAGCAGCGCTCACTGGACGCCCATCAGCAGGCGTCCCTGGCGGAGATGACCCGCTCGTCCGGCTTCGACGCCCTGTTCGACACCATCGTCGCCTTCGAGAACTACCCGATGGACGACGGCATCGAGGCCGGCGGACTGCGCCTGGCCCACGCCGGGCTCGTCGAGCGCACCCACTACCCGATCAGCCTGTCCGTCTTCCCCGAAGACCGGCTGCGGCTGCGGCTGTCCTACCTCACCGGTGCCTTCGACGCGTCGGCGATCACACGGATCGCCGGTCTGCTGGCCGATCTGATCGGCCGCGTCGCGGCCGGACTCGACGCCCCGGCCGGCGAGCTGACCGTCGTGAGCGAGGAGGACAGGCTGCTGGTCACCGGCGTCCGTACGGCCGACGCTCCCGCGAGGACCGCCGCCACCGTCGCCCCCACCGCCGAGGACGGTGAACCCCGCTCGCCCGAGGAACGGACGCTGTGCGCCGTCGTCGCCGACGTCCTCGGCGTAGAACGGGTCGGCGTCCATGACGAGTTCTTCGCGCTCGGCGGCACCTCGATCCTGATGATCCGGCTGGTCCACCGGGTACGTGACGAGTTCGGCGTCGACCTGTCCCTGCGGGACGTCTTCGCCGCCCCGACCGTCGCCGGGGTCGCCGCGCGGCTCTCGGACATCGGCCCGCAGGCCAAGCGCATCACGGCGGACGAGCGGCCCGCCCGCGTCCCGCTGTCGTTCGCGCAGGAGCGCATGTGGTTCCTGCAACGGCTCCAGAGCGGCTCCGGCTCCTACAACGTCCCCATCCAGATCCGGCTGACCGGCCCCCTGGACACGGACGCGCTCGGCGCCGCGTTCGCCGACCTGGTCGCCCGTCACGAGGCGCTGCGCACGCTCTACCGGGAGGACGCCGAGGGCCCGCACCAGGTCGTGCTGCCGCCGGACACGCCCTTCGCCATGAAGGTCGTACGGGACGCCGGCCCCACCCCCGACCTGGTCGGCTCCGCCGGCCGGCCCTTCGACCTCGCCCGCGACCTGCCGATGCGGGCGACGCTCTACCCGACCGGCCCGGACAGCCACATCCTGCTCTTCGTGGTGCACCACATCGCCACCGACGGCGCCTCGCTGCGCCCGCTGACCGAGGACCTTTCCGCCGCCTACCGCGCCCGGCTCGGCGGCGGCGCACCCGACTTCTCCGAACTGTCCGTGCAGTACGCGGACTTCGCGGTGTGGCAGCGCGACACCCTGGCCGGAGATCTGCCCCGGCAGATCGACTACTGGAAGCAGCACCTGGACGGCCTGCCGCCCGAGGTCACCTTCCCCGCGGACCGGCCGCGCCCGGCGGTGGCCACCCACCGCGGCGACCACGTGGAGTTCTCCGTCGCACCGGAGCTCTATCAGCGGGTCCTCGACCTGGCGGGCCGCACCCGCTCCACCCCGTACATGATCCTCCAGGCGGCCGTGTCGACGCTGCTGTCCCGGCTCGGCGCGGGCGACGACATCCCGCTCGGCGGCATCATCGCCGACCGGCCGGACTCGGTGCTCGACGACGTGGTGGGCGTGTTCATCAACACCCTCGTCTATCGCTTCGACACCTCCGGCGACCCCAGCTTCGAGGACCTGCTCGACCGCGTCCGCGAAACCGGACTGGCCGCCTATGCGCACCAAGGGGTGCCGTTCGAGCGTCTGGTGGAGGAACTGAACCCGGAGCGGTCCCGGTCCCGGGCCGCCTTCTTCCAGGTGATGCTGGCCTGGCTGGACCTCACCGAGGCCCGCATCGAGCTGCCCGGCGTCTCCGCCGACCCGGGCCCGGTGACCAGCGGCACCGCCAAGTTCGACGTGCACTTCGACTGCCATGTCGAGGGCGGCGGGCTGCTGTGCCGCCTGGAGTACACGACCGACCTGTACGACCGGCGTACGGCCGAGAGCTTCGCGGCCCGCTTCGTGCGAGTCCTGGACACCGTCACCGCCGACCCGGCGCTGCGGCTGTCCCAGGTCGACGTACTCGACGCCGACGAACGCGCCCTGGTCCTCACCGGCTGGAACGACACCGCCGTGGCCTTCGACGGCGAAGGCTCCGTGGTCGAGCTGCTGGAGGCGTACGCGGCCCGGAACCCAGGCGCCGAAGCGGTCCGCTTCGAGGGCGAGCGGGTCACGTACGGCGAGTTCAACGCCCGGGTGAACCAGCTCGCCCACGCCCTGCGCGAGCGGGGTGTCGGACCCGAGTCACGGGTCGCCGTGATGCTGCCGCGCTCGGTCGAGCTGATGGTGTCCCTGTGGGCGGTGCTCAAGGCGGGCGCCGCGTACGTGCCGATCGACACCGGCTACCCGGCCGACCGGATCGCGTACATCCTCGCCGACTCCGGCGCCCGGCTGCTGATCTCCGACCGGGACGTCGACGGCTTCGAGCGGGTCGCGCCCGACGCCGAGGGGCCCTCGGAGAACCCGGGGGTGACGGTCCGCGGCGACAACGCCGCGTACGTCATCTACACCTCGGGCTCCACCGGCCGCCCCAAGGGCACGGTCAACACGTACGCGGGCATGGCGAACCGCCTGTGGTGGATGCAGCGCGACCACCGGCTCACCGCCGGAGAGCGCGTGTTGCAGTCCACTCCGGTCAGCTTCGACGTGTCGGTGTGGGAGGTCTTCTGGACCCTCATGTACGGCGGCACCCTCGTCGTGGCCCGCCCCGGCGCCCACCGCGACCCGCTCCACCTGGAGCGGCTGATGCGCGAGGACTCCGTCGCGGTCGTGCACCTCAGCGCGTCCATGCTCGGCGCCTATCTCGCCGAGACCCGGCTGCCGGACTGCGTGCGTCTGGTCGTCTCCGGTGACGAGGCCCTGCCCGCCGAGTTGGTCCGCCGCTTCCACGACGACTCGAGTGGCGTGCTCCTCAACGCCTACGGCCCCACCGAGGCCGCCGTCGACGTCACCGCCTGGGCCGCGCCGCCCGGCACCGGGACCGTGCTGATCGGCGGGCCCGTCGCCAACACCCGCGCCTACGTGCTCGACGACACGCTGGCGCCGGTCGCCCCCGGGGCCCCCGGGGAGCTGTACGTCGAGGGCGTCCAGCTGGCCCGCGGCTACCTCGACCGGCCCGCCCTGACCGCCGAACGGTTCGTCGCGAGCCCGTACGGGCCGCCCGGGGCGCGGATGTACCGCACCGGGGACGTGGCGCGCTGGACGGCGGACGGCGAGCTGGAGTACCTCGGGCGCGCCGACAACCAGGTCAAGCTGCGCGGCTTCCGCGTCGAACTCGGCGAGATCGAGGACGCGCTGGCCGACCATCCGGCCGTCGCCCGGGCCGCCGCGGCCGTGCACGGGCAGTGGCTCGTCGGGTACGTCGTGCCCGCCTCCCCGGGCGTCCCGGTCGACGCCGAGGCACTGCGCGAGCGGCTCACGGCACGGCTGCCGGAGTACATGGTCCCGGCCCAGATCGTCGAGCTGGACACCATGCCGCTCACCCCGAACGGCAAGCTCGACCGCAAGGCACTGCCCGTCCCGGAGCAGACCCACGCCTCCGGACGCGGGCCGCGTACCCCGCAGGAGGAGATCCTGTGCGGGCTGTTCGCCGAGGTGCTCCAGGTGGGCGAGGTCTCGATCGACGACGACTTCTTCGCCCTCGGCGGCCACTCCCTGCTGGTGACCCGGCTGGCCGGCCGCATCCGGGCCGCGCTGGACGTCGACCTCGAACTGTCGGTGCTGTTCGAGGCGACGACCGTGGCGAAGCTCGCGTCCCGGCTCGCCGGGAGCGGACCGCGCCGCGGCGGCGTCACCGCACAGTCGCGCGACGGGCGCCTGCCGCTGTCGTACGCCCAGGAACGGCTGTGGTTCCTGCACCGCTTCGAGGGCCCGTCCGCGACGTACAACCTGCCCGTCGCGCTGCGGCTGACCGGTGACCTCGACGTGGCCGCGCTCACCGCCGCCCTGGACGACCTGACGTTGCGGCACGAGGCACTGCGTACGGTCTTCGCCGAGGACGAGCACGGCCCCCACCAGGTGGTCCTGCCGTCCGTGCCGCCGCTGACCGTCGTCCACGCGGACGAGGACACGTTCGGCGAGCGGCTCGCCAAGGCCGTCCGCACCCCGTTCGACCTCGCCGCCCAACCCCCGCTGCGCGCCACCCTGTTCGACCTCGGCGCGGGCGAGCACGTGCTGCTCCTCGTCCTTCACCACATCGCCGGCGACGGCGCCTCCATGGCCCCGCTCGCCCGCGACCTCGCCACCGCGTACGCGGCCCGGACCCGGGAAGAGGAGCCCGCCTGGGCTCAACTGCCCGTGCAGTACGCCGACTTCGCGGTCTGGCAGCGGCGCGCACTGGGCGAGGCCGACGACCCGGATAGCGCCCTGTCCCGTCAGCTCGACCACTGGCGGACGAGGCTCACCGGGCTGCCCGAGCAGATGGAACTGCCCTTCGACCGGCCCCGGCCCGCCGTGCCCACCCACCGCGGCGACACGGTGCCCTTCACGGTCGGGCCCGAGGTCCACGAGGCCCTGGTCCGGCTCGCCCGCGACCACCACACGACCGTCTTCATGGTCGTCCACGCCGCCCTGGCCACCCTGTTGCACCGGCTCGGCGCGGGTGACGACATCGTGGTCGGCTCACCGGTCGCCAACCGCACCGACGACGCCCTCACGCCCCTGGTCGGCTTCTTCGCCAACAACCTCGTGCTGCGCACCGACCTGACCGGCGACCCCGCTTTCACCGAGGTGCTGCGCCGGGTGCGGGCCGCCGACCTGGCCGCCTACGCGAACCAGGACGTGCCGTTCGAGCGGGTCGTGGAGGTGGTCAACCCGGCGCGTTCCACCGCCCGGCACCCGTTGTTCCAGACCGGCCTCAACTTCAACAACGCCGACCAGCAGGCGGCTCTCGACCTCGCCGTCGACCTGCCCGGCCTCACCGCGCGCGTGCAGCCGGTCGCCTCGCCCGCCGCCAAGTTCGACCTGTCGTTCTTCCTCACCGAGCGGCCCGAGGGCGGGGCGCACGGGCTCCTGGAGTTCGCCACCGACCTGTTCGACCGCGACTCCGCCGCCCGCATCGCCGAGCGCTTCACCCGCCTGCTCACCGCCGTCACCGCCGAACCCGGCCGCCCGGTGGGGGAGTTCGACGTCGTGGACGCCGACGAGCGGCGGCTGCTGCTCACCGAGTGGAACACCACCGGCCACGAGGTGCCGTCCCGGACCCTCACCGAACTGGTCGAGGCACAGGCCGCCCGCACCCCGGACGAGCCCGCCGTCGTCTTCGGCGACACGGAACTGTCGTACGCCGAACTCGACGCCCGGGCCAACCGGTTGGCCCGGCATCTGACCGGCCTGGGGGCCGGTCCGGAGCGCTATGTCGCCGTGCTGATGCCGGTGTCCGAGGACATCCCGGTGACGCTGCTGGCCGCCCTGAAGACCGGCGCCGGCTACCTGCCGCTCGACCCGGCCCACCCCGTCGACCGGCTCGCCTTCATGCTGGCGGACATCGCGCCGGCCGCCGTGGTCACCACGGCCGAACTCGCCGAGACCGTCCGCTCGTCGACGGACGCCCCGGTCGTGCTGACCGACGATCCCGCGATCGCGGAGCAGCCGTCCGGCCCGCTCACCGACATCGTCCGGCGGCCCGAGCACGCCGCGTTCGTCATCTTCACCTCGGGCTCCACCGGGCGGCCCAAGGCGGTCGTCGTAGAACACCGCTCGCTGGTCGCCTATCTGGCCTGGGCGACCCACGAGTACGAAAGCCTGCGCCGGCGCGTCCTGGTGCACTCGCCGGTCTCCTTCGACCTCACCGCGACCGGTATGTTCGGACCGCTGATCTCCGGCGGCACCGTGGAACTGGTCCGCTGGAGCGCGAGCGGCCCCGACCCGGACGCCCATGTCACCCGGCCCGACTTCGTGAAGGCCACCCCCAGCCATCTGCACCTGCTGGGCGTGGTCCCCGAGGAGTACTCACCGGGCGGACAGCTCGTCCTCGGCGGCGAGTCCCTCCTGGGCGACGTGCTGGACGCCTGGCGCACCCGGCACCCCGGGGTGACCGTCCTCAACGAGTACGGCCCGACCGAGACCACCGTCGGCTGCAGCCTGTTCCGCATCGAACCCGGCGACCCCGTCCCACCCGGCGTCATCACCATCGGCACCCCTGCCTGGAACACGCAGATGTACGTGCTGGACGCGCTGCTGCGCCCGGCGCCCGTCGGTACCGCCGGCGAACTGTACGTCGCGGGCGACCTGGTCACCCGCGGCTACCACGGCCGCCCCGGCCTGACCGCCGGGCGCTTCGTCGCCAGTCCGTTCGGCCCGCCCGGGTCCCGGATGTACCGCACGGGCGACCTGGCCCGCTGGACGGCCGCCGGGCGACTGGAGTTCGTCAGCCGCGTGGACGACCAGGTGAAGATCCGCGGCTTCCGCATCGAACTCGGCGAGGTGGAGGCCGTCCTCACGGCCCGGCCGGGTATCGACGCCGCTGCCGTGATCGTCCGCGAGGACTCCCCCGGTGACAAGCGCCTCGTCGCCTACGTCGTGCCGGAGCAGGGTCACCCGGCGGACCTGGCCGCACTGCGGGCCGCCGCGGCGCGGGCCCTGCCCGACTACATGGTCCCGGCCGCGTTCGTCGTGCTGGAGACCCTGCCCCTGACCGCCAACGGCAAGATCGCCCGCAGGGCGCTGCCCGCTCCCGACCTCACCGCCGAGAGCTCGGGCAGGCCGCCCGCCGAGGGCACGGAGCGGCAGGTGGCGGACCTCTTCGCCGCCGTCCTCGGTGTGCCCGAGGTGGGGGCCGACGACGACTTCTTCCGCCGCGGCGGCCACTCCCTGCTGGTCGCCCGGCTGGTCAACCGGATACGTGTCGTCCTCGGAGTGGAGCTGTCCATCCGGGAGGTGTTCGAGCACGCGACCGTCGCCGGACTCGCGGAACTGCTCTCGGGCCGGCCGACGAAGGCGGCACGGCCCCCGCTCGTCCGGCACGAACGGCCCGAACGGGTGCCGCTGTCGGCGGCCCAGCGCCGGATGTGGTTCCTCGACCGGCTCGACGGCCCGGCGCAGACGTACACCATCCCCGTCGTCCTGCGGATGACCGGCGCCCTCGACAGGGACGCCCTGCGAAACGCCTTCGGCGACCTGGTGCGGCGGCACGAAGTGCTGCGCACGGTGATCGCCGAAGGGCCGGAGGGGCCGCATCAGGTCGTCGTCGACACGGCGCCGCGCTTCGCGGTCCGTTCGTACGAGCCTGCCGAATTCGACGCGGGGGTGGCCGAGGCCGCCCGGATGCCGTTCTCCCTGGACCACCAACTGCCCATCCGCGCCGTACTGTTCACCGACGGGGAGCGTGAACACGCCCTGCTGCTGCTCCTGCATCACATCGCGGGCGACGGCACGTCCATGCGGCCCCTCGCCGAGGACCTCTCCACGGCCTACGCCGACCGCCTCGCCGGCCGCGCCCCCGACTGGGCTCCGCTGCCCGTCCAGTACGCCGACTACGCGCTGTGGGAACGGGAACTGCCCGCCGACCGGCTCGACTTCTGGACAAGGGAGCTGGCCGGGATCCCCGACCAGATCGAGCTGCCCGCCGACCGGCCCCGGCCCGCCGTCGCGTCCCAGCGCGGTGGCACGGTGCCGTTCACGGTGCCGGCCGGGCTGCGCCGCAGGGTCCACGCATTCGGCCGTGACCGGGGCGCCAGCGCCTTCATGGTGCTGCACGCCACACTCGTCACCCTGCTGACCCGGCTGGGCGCCGGCGAGGACATCGTGATCGGAACACCTGTGGAAGGCCGACCGGACACCGCGCTCGAAGACCTTGTCGGACTGTTCGCCAACACCCTGGTGCTGCGCGCCGACGCCTCCGGCGACCCCACGTTCGAGGAACTGCTCGACCGGGTGCGAGCGGCGGACGTGGCAGCGTACGACCACACCGACGTGCCGTTCGAGCAGCTGGTCGAGGTCCTCAACCCGGTGCGCTCCCGCTCCCGCCATCCTCTGTTCCAGGTCATGCTGACGGTCAATCAGGAGGCGATCGCCCCCACACTGCCCGGACTTGAGGTGACCGTCGGGGACGTACCCGGCGACCAGGCCAAGTTCGATCTGTCGCTGACGCTCACCGAGAACCACGAGGGCGGCTGGTCCGGATCGGTCGAGTACGCCTCGGACCTGTTCGACCGCGCCACCGCCGAGAGTGTCACAGCCCGCTACCTGCGCCTGCTGGAGGAGGTGACCGCCGACCCGGCGCGTCCCCTGCACGCCCTGCCCCTGCTCACCCGGGCCGAACGCGAGGACGTGCTCGTCCGGCGCAACGACACCGCCCGGCCACTGCCACAGGCCTCGCTGCCGGAGATGTTCGAGGCCCAGGTGGCGCGCACCCCGCACGCGGTGGCCGTCGTCTCGGACGGTACGGAGCTGACGTACGAGGAGCTGAGCCGCCGCGTCGGCCGGCTCGCCCGGCATCTGACCACGCTCGGGGCCGGACCGGAGACCGTCGTCGCGGTGGTGCTGCCGCGCCGCCCGGAGGTGGTCGTGGCGCTGCTCGCGGTCCTGAGGACCGGAGCGGCCTATCTGCCGGTCGACCCCGCCAACCCGCAGGCGCGGATCGACGCGCTGGTCGCCGACGCGGGCGCCGCGATCGTGCTCACCGAGGACACGCTCAGCGCGGCTGCTGACAGCCTCGCGGACGGTGCCCCGGGCATCCGGGTCCACCCCCGCCAGGCCGCCTACCTGATCTACACCTCCGGATCGACCGGCCGCCCGAAGGGAGTGGTCGTCGAACACGGTTCGCTCGCCGCCTATCTGAACGAGGCCGCGGCGATGTACCCGGCCGCGGCCGGCGAATCCCTGGTGCACACCTCCCTCGCCTTCGACATGCCGGTGACCACGCTGTTCACGCCGCTGGTCACCGGCGGCCGGGTGCGCTTCGCGGACCTGGACGAGGACACGCCGACCCCGGACCTGCTGAAGGTCACCCCGAGCCATCTGCGGCTCCTGGAGTCGCTGCCCGACCGCGTCAGCGACGCCCGGAACCTGGTCATCGGCGGCGAGGCACTCGACGGCACCGCCCTCCAGGCGTGGCGCGAGCGCCACCCCGAGGCCGTGGTGATCAACGAGTACGGTCCCACGGAGGCGACCGTCGGCTGTGTGGTCCACCGGCTCGAACCGCACGACGAACCGGGCGCGGGGTCGGTGCCCATCGGCCGCCCCATCGGCAACGCCCGCGTGTACGTGCTCGACGAGCACCTTCAGCCCGTCCCCGACGGTGTGTGGGGCGAGCTCTACCTCGCCGGCGCCGGGCTCGCCCGCGGCTACGCCGGGCGGTCCGGCCAGAGCGCCGAGCGGTTCGTCGCCGACCCGTACGGCCCGCCCGGAACCCGGATGTACCGGGTGGGCGACCGGGCCCGTTGGAACCGCGCCGGGGTACTGGAGTACGCCGGACGCGTCGACGACCAGGTCAAGATCCGGGGTTACCGGATCGAGCCCGGCGAGATCGAGGCCGCGCTGACAGCGCTCGACGGAGTCGCGCGAGCCGCCGTGGTCGCCCGCGAGGACCGGGCCGGCGACCAACGGCTGGTCGCCTACCTCGTGCCCGAGGCCGCACCTCTCGTCGCCGACGAGCTGCGGGCCCGGCTCGCCACGACGCTGCCCGCGTACCTCGTACCGTCCGCGTTCGTCGAGGTCGACGTGATCCCCCTCAACGCCAACGGCAAGCTCGACCGCAGGGCGTTGCCCGCCCCGCCGGACACCGCCGCCGGCAGCGGCCGGGCGCCGCGGACACCGCGGGAGGCACTGCTGTGCGGGCTGTTCGCCGAGGTACTGGGCGTGCCCGAGGTCTCCGCCGACGACGACTTCTTCGCCCTCGGCGGCCACTCCCTCCTCGGTACCCGGCTCGTCGCCAGGGTCCGGGCCGAACTCGGCGCCCGCGTCTCGGTGCGGACCCTGTTCGAGGCGTCCACCCCGGCCGCGTTCGCCGAACGGCTGGACGCCGGTCCCGCCGAGGGCGGCGACACGGACGCGCTGGCCCCCCTGCTGCCGCTGCGGAACACGTCGGCCGCCGGCACCCCGCTCTTCTGTCTGCACCACGTGGACGGGATCGGCTGGTGCTACGCGGTACTCGGCCCGCACCTCGACGAGGACACGCCCCTGTACGCCGTCCAGGCCGCGGGACTCGACGGCGGCGACGAACTGCCCGGCAGCGTCAGCGAGATGGCCGAGCACTACGTCGAACTCATCCGCGAGGCCTGGCCGTCGGGGCCGTACCGGCTGCTCGGCTGCTCGTCGGGGGGGCTGCTCGCCCACGAGGTTGCCGTACAACTACAGGAGGCCGGCGCGACGGTCGAGTCGGTGATTCTGCTCGACACCCATCTCCCGCACGTCGACCACCTGGGGGTCGAACCGACCGACCAGGAGTTGCGGGACCACGTGCCGATCCCGGAGGACGGACCGGTCCTGCTCACCCAGGAGCTGCGGGCGGACCTGGTGCGGGTCGGTGTCCACATCCGGCGGGTCTCGCTGCGGCACGTGCCCCGCGTCTTCGACGGCGACGTCGTGCTCTTCCACGCCCTGCGCCCCAGCGCGCCCGGTGAGCCCCTGCTCGACCCCGCCGACTGGCAGCCCCACGTGACCGGACGGATCGATGTCCACGACGTCGACGTCGCCCACCTCGACCTCCTCCTCGGCCGGTCCGCCGAAACCATCGGCCGGACCGTGGCCTCGCTCCTTCGCGCAGAGAACGACCGGAAAGGCAACTGATCCGCCATGAGCAACCCCTTCGAGAACCCCGACGGCATCTACCGGGTCCTGGCCAACGACGAGGGTCAGCACTCCCTGTGGCCCGACTTCGTGACCGTGCCGGCCGGCTGGACCACCGTCTCCGGCCCGGACAGCCGCACCGCCTGCCTGGAGTACATCGAGCGCGAGTGGACCGACCTACGCCCCAGCAGCCTCGTCCAGGCCATGGGTGAATGAACGAGCGAAAGGGAACACGCACGTGAGCAGCGTCGACACGACGCAGACACCGTACGCCTCGGCGACCGCCGACGGCACCGTACGGTACGACGCCCACACCCTGGCCCGACTGGGCCAGGTGGCGTCGGAACTGCTGGACCAGGCGCGGGACCGGGTCGACGACCCGGCCTGGGTGGACCACGCCCGCCATGCCTGGGAGGACAGCCCCACCGACGTACGGCGCACCGTAAGGGAGTTCCGCAGACATTCCGGGCCCGACGGGAGCCTCGTCCTGCGGCACCTCCCCATCAATGCCCGGGATCTGCCCCCGACCCCCATGGTGAGGGGCTCCGTCCAGCACACGCCGTCCCTACCGGCGGCGATGCTGCTGCTGTTCGCGGCGGGGCTCGGCGACCCGGCCGCGTTCGCGGCGGAGAAGTCCGGGGCTCTGGTCCAGGACGTCGTGCCGGTGCCCGGTGACGAGGAGGTCCAGGGAAACGTCGGATCGGTCGAACTCACCTTCCACACCGAGAACGCCTTCCACCCCCACCGCCCCGACCACGTGATGCTGCTGTGCCTGCGCCCCGACCACGAGGGCGTCGCGGAACTGCGCACCAGCTGTGTACGGCGCGTCCTGCCGCTGCTGACACCCCGCACCCGGGCGGCGCTCGGCAGGCCCGAGTACGTCACCGAGGCCCCGCCGTCCTTCGGCCCGGCCGGCGAGGGCACCGCGCACGCCGTGCTCACCGGTGACCCGGACGACCCGGACTGGTGCATCGACGAGGCGGCGACCCGGGGGGTGACTCCCGAGGGGCGGGCGGCCCTCGCCGAACTGGGCGAGGTGGTCCACCGGACGTACACGGCGGTGCGCCTGCGCCCCGGTGACCTCGCCGTCGTCGACAACCGGGTCACCCTGCACGGCCGTTCGGCGTTCGTCCCGCGCTACGACGGCCGCGACCGCTGGCTTCAGCGGACATTCGCGTTCAGCGACCTCCGCCGCTCCCGCGACCACCGCCCCGGCGACGGAACGGTCCTGGTCAAGTGACCCCGTTCACCGAAGCGCCATGCAAATAGACGCACCGATGAAGCGATGAACTGATGAAAGGTACGTGCTGACATGACCGAGACCGACGGGACGCCCCTATCGGTGTTCGAACGTCACGAGTCGAACGTACGCAGCTACTGCCGCGACTTCCCGGTAGTGTTCGAACGAGCCGCCGGACACCACCTGTGGGACACCTCCGGACGCCGCTACATCGACCTGCTGTGCGGGGCGGGATCGCTCAACTACGGCCACAACCCACCCGCGATCGTCGAGCGGGTGACGGCGTACCTCGCCTCCGGAGGGCCGGTACAGTCGCTGGACCTGCACACCACGGCCAAGGCGGAGTTCCTGGAGCGCTTCACGAGCCTCGTCCTGGAACCCCGCGGTCTGGGCGACTTCGTGGTGCAGTTCCCCGGCCCGGCCGGCACTCTCGCGGTCGAGGCCGCTCTGAAGCTGGCCCGCAAGGTCACCGGACGCACCGAGGTCATCGCCTTCACCGGCGGTTTCCACGGCGCGTCGCTCGGAGCACTGGCTGCCACCAGCTCCCCGCTGCTGCGCGGGGCGGCGGGGGTGCCCCTGACCGACGTGACGATCCTCCCCTACGGCGACGCCGCCCACCCGGACGGGACCGACCCGGTCACCGCCCTGGAACGCGCTCTCGGCCCGCAGGCCGAGGCGGCCCCGCCCGCCGCGATCCTGCTGGAGACGGTCCAGGGCGAGGGCGGACTGCACACGGCACCCCGCGCCTGGCTCGCCCGACTGCGTGAACTCGCCGATGCGGCAGGCGCGTTGGTCATCGTGGACGACATCCAGGCAGGGTGTGGGCGCACCGGGAACTTCTTCAGCTTCGAAGACGCCCCGGAACTGCGCCCCGACCTCGTATGCCTGTCGAAGTCGCTCAGCGGGATGGGGCTGCCGATGGCGGCCCTGCTGATCCGCCGCGAGATCGACCAGTGGGCCCCCGGCGAACACAATGGCACCTTCCGCGGCCACAACCTCGCCTTCGTAGCGGGTTCCGCCGCCCTGGACCACTGGACGGACCCGCACTTCACAGAGCACACCGCGGAACTGGCAGCCGCGATCCCCACCAGTCTCAAGAGCATCAACGCCGCGCTCCCCACGGGGATCGCCGAAGTCGTCGGCAAGGGAGCGATGAGCGGCCTGAGGTTCGCTGACGCCGCGGTCGCCGACGGGGTCCAGCGGACCCTGTTCCACGCCGGGATCGTGGCCGAGACCTCCGGACAGGGACACGTGCTGAAGCTGCTCCCTCCGCTCACGATGTCACTCACCGAATGGAAGCAGGTGGCGGACGTTCTCGGCAACGCCGCCCTCCACACGGTGCGTTGAGGGCGAACGCCCTCGGCCCACCGAAGAAGCGCACCCACATCGCACGAACCGATCCGGGTGACGCCGCCGGGGCGCACCACGGACAAGTACTACAGCCGGAGATCTTGTGACCAGGTTCCAGGGTTGTCGTTGACCGGGCATGATGCGGGATGTGACGGCTGACTTCATAGCCGAGTGGCGTGATGAACTGACAGGGCTGACGGGATCGCTGGGGTCCTTGTTCAATCGGCCGGAGCCGCGGGTGGTGTTCGCGCAGTTCGCCGAGGGGCTGCCGGCGGGGCTGCCGAAGAAGAACGGGTAGACGCTCGCGGAGCGGGCCGGGCACCTGACCGCGGACCGGATGCAATGGCTGCTGAACGGATCGGTGTGGGAGGCGGACCGGCCGCGTGACGCGGTCCGTGACTACGCCGTGGACCATCTCGGCGATGCGGATGCGTCGCTGGTCATTGACGACACGCAGGCCCAGACGAAGGGCACCAAGTCGGTAGGGGTGGCCTTCCAGCACTGCGGGACGACCGGCGACGTACGCAACTGCCAGACCATGGTCATGCCGACCTACGCCGCCGCCGGTGGGCACGCCTTCTGCGACCGCCGCCTGTACCTGCCCGAGGAATGGACTGGCGACCGGGACCGCTGCCGTGAGGCCGGCATCCCCGACGACGTCGGCTTCGCCACCAAGCCCGAACTGGCCGTCGCGATGCTCACCGACGCCCTGGCCGCCCGTGTCCCCTTCGCCTGGGTGCCGGCCGATTCCGGCTGCGGACGCGATCCGCAGCTGCGGACCTTCTGCCACGACCGCGCCCTGCCCTACGTCCTCGGCGTCCCCGTCGACCTGCCGCTGGACGGCCCGCCGGGCAAGCCCCGCCAACCGGCAGTCGGGCGAGCCGACGACCTCCTCCACTACGCCAAGGTCCGTGACCAGTGGGAACGCCGCTCCTGTAGCCACGGTGCCAAGGGGATGCGGCTCTACGACTGGACCGCGTTCGCCGTGGACGTCAGGGACGAAACACCGGCCGAGGGGCACACACACTGGATCGTCCTACGCAGATCCCTCTGCCCCGACCGGCGCGGCAGGGACGGCGAACTCCACCGCGAGATCGCCTACTTCCTCGCCCACGCACCGGCCGGCACCACCGTCCCGACGGTCATCGCGCGGGCCGGTGCCCGTTGGCAGATCGAGGAGGACAACGAGCTCGACCAGCAACTCGTCGGCTTCGACCAGTACCAGGTCCGCAAGTGGACTCCCTGGCACCGGCACATCACCACCTGCATGCTCGCCACCGCCTTCCTCGCCGTCCAACGGGCAGCCTTCCCCGAAGCCGAAAAGGATGTTCTTCAAGCTTGCCGGCTGCCAAGGGCGACCGCTCGCCCGCTTCCCGTACATGACAGCCAGATGGTCAGCGGGGGAGAGTTCTCCCGCACGGGAGAGGCGTGCCGCCTCGCTGCTCGGGGTGTTGCGTTCCGGGTCGGCGAGGATGCGGCGCGCGACCTCTCGGACGACCACCGAGACCTCCCAGTCGTCGGCCCAGCCGATGACGTGTCCGCCTACAGCGGCGACCGCTGTGAGCACGTCTTCCCGCTGGCGCTCCGGAGAGGATGTGGCGAGCTTCATCCTCGACAGCCGACGCACGCCGAGCAGGCACTTTCCGCATCCGTCGTAGGGTCGTTCGATCAAGGTCAGGTCCGTACCGCGCAAGGCTTCTCCGCGTGGGGCGCTCAAGGTACGGAGATTCCGCGGCCACCCCTAAGGCGATCTTGATCGAGGCTCCGGCTCAGCCCAGGAAGCTGAGCCGGACCTGACGGTTAGCGTTGTCTTTGTTGGTGTCCACCAGGCACACCGATTGCCAGGTGCCCAGTTCCAGGTGACCCGCGAGGACCGGGAGGGTCGCGTGGGGTGGGACGAAGGCCGGGAGGACGTGGTCCCGGCCGTGGCCCGGGGAGCCGTGGCGGTGGGTCCAGCGGTTGTCGGCGGGGAGGAGGGTGTGGAGGGCGGCGAGGAGGTCGTCGTCGCTGCCGGCGCCGGTCTCGATGACGGCGATGCCCGCGGTGGCGTGGGGGACGAAGATGTTGAGGAGGCCGTCGCGGTTGCCGGCGGCCTCGCGGAGGAAGGATTCGCAGTCGCGGGTGAGGTCGATCACGCGTTCGCTGGAGCCGGAGGTGATGTGCAGGACGCGGGTGGTGAAGGCATCGGACATGGGGTCATTGTCGCCGTCCGGGTCGTGGGGTGCTGGTCGGTAGGTCCTCTCCTTGCGGGTGCCGGCGGTAGGCACCTCGTCGCGGACACGGAACGGCTGTCGGCCGCGTACGCGTCGTCGGCGTCGCCGCCGCCGCGACTGAGGCGATCCCCAAAAACCGCAGCCCCATCGACCAGCCCAGTCCCCAACGCAGCCCCACCGACCGCCCCACTCCCCAACGCAGCCCCACCCCCCGAAGTCCACTTCTCAAGACACCCGTTGACCACCCCCTCCCCCACTGGCTACGTTCAGCCGCATGTTGCGTTCAGCCCTGCTCACCACGCGCGGTCACATCGACCTGCTGCGGGTGGCCTCCGCCGCGTGTCGCCGCGGCTGCTGACGCCCTTCACCTCTCGGTAGGCCCTTCCCGGGCAGAGCTCTAGGTTCTGCCGGGCCCGGCGTTGCCGGGGCGTGTTCCCCCACCGCTTTGTGGAGCCCCCATGAGCATCAGCCATGCCCCGCCACCCCCACCCGACGCGGCCGAGTCCGACATTCGAGGCAGCCGCGATCTCGAACTCCGGCCGATCCTCCCCCACACCTCCCGCCGAGCCCGCGTCCCCCGCTGGCTGCGCCGGACGACCGGCCCCGCACTCCTCCTCGCCCTGTGGCAACTCCTGTCCAGCACCGGCGTGTTGGCGTCGGACGTCCTCGCCTCCCCCGGCCGGATCGCGGAGGTCGGCAAGGAGCTGGTAACCGACGGCTCGCTCACGTCGGCGATGGGTACGTCGCTCCAGCGCGTGGCCCTCGGGCTGCTGTTCGGCACCCTCATCGGCACCGGACTCGCCCTGTTCTCAGGGCTGTTCAGGGTCGGCGAGGATCTCGTGGACGCGCCGGTGCAGATGCTGCGGACCGTGCCGTTCGTCGGTCTGATCCCGCTGTTCATCATCTGGTTCGGGATCGGCGAGACCCCGAAGGTCGCGATCATCACGCTCGGGGTGACGTTCCCGCTGTACCTGAACGTGTACGCCGGGATCCGCGGCGTGGATGCCCAACTCGTCGAGGCGGGCGAGTCGTTGGGACTGTCCAGGTGGGGACTGGTCCGGCATGTCGTGCTGCCGGGAGCGCTCCCCGGCGCGCTGACCGGGCTGCGGTACTCGCTCGGCATCGCCTGGCTCGCGCTGGTCTTCGCCGAACAGGTCAACGCGGACTCGGGGATCGGGTTCCTGATGGTGCAGGCGCGGGACTTCCTGCGCACGGACGTGATCGTGGTCTGCCTGATCGTGTACGCGTTCCTCGGCCTGTTCGCCGACTTCGTGGTCCGTTCTCTGGAGAGGGTGCTGCTGCAATGGCGACCGACGTTCACCGGCCGGTGACCGGACAGGCGGTGCGGGTCGCGGGGCTGACGCGGTCCTTCGACGGGCGTGCCGTCATCGACGGCCTCCAACTCGACATCAGGCCGGGCGAGTTCGTCGCGCTGCTCGGGCGCAGCGGGTGCGGGAAGTCGACGCTGCTGCGGATCCTCGCAGGGCTCGACCGAGAGATCGAGGGGACGGTGCTGGTGCCGCGCCGTAAAGCGGT
Source organism: Streptomyces saintjeani (assembly GCF_055409605.1). NCBI lineage: Bacteria > Bacillati > Actinomycetota > Actinomycetes > Kitasatosporales > Streptomycetaceae > Streptomyces > Streptomyces saintjeani. The sequence continues at coordinate 1,378,905 of NZ_CP189624.1, forward strand.
CGCGTTCCAGGCACCGCGGCTGATGCCGTGGAAGAGGGTGTGGCGCAACGTGCTGCTCGGGCTGCCGGGCAGTCCCCCAAGGTACGTCGCCGACAAGGCACTTGAGGAGGTCGGGCTCGGCCACCGGGCGGACGCGTGGCCCAAGACGCTCTCCGGCGGTGAGGCTCAACGTGCCTCGCTGGCGCGGGCGTTGGTGCGTGAGCCCGATCTCCTGTTGCTGGACGAGCCGTTCGGGGCGCTGGACGCACTGACGCGGATCAACGCCCAGCGGCTGGTGGGTGAGTTGTGGCGGCGGCGCGGGTGCGCGGTGCTGCTCGTCACGCACGACGTCGAGGAGGCCGTCCTGCTCGCGGACCGGGTCCTGGTGATGGACGGCGGGGTCATCGCGCACGAGCAACAGGTCGGCCTGGAGAGGCCGCGCGAGCTGTCCGATCCGCGATTCGCGGAGCTGCGTACGGAGTTGCTGGGGCGGCTGGGGGTGGACGCGGCGGCCTGAACACGACGACGCAACGCCGCCGCACACCCCCGATCGCCGTGAACCCCTGCCGAAGTCCACCTACTTCGACACCGAGTTTCCCAACTCCAGCGAAAGTCCGACTACTTCACCCTTGAGTTCCCCAACTCCCTCCGCAATCTCCCCACTTCAACCTGAACGGACCCCCATGCGACGCCGCCTCCTCCCCGCCGCACTCCTCCCCCTCGCCCTCCTCCTCACCGCCTGCGGCGGCACCTCCTCCGCCACCGACGGCACCGGCCCTCTCACCCTCGACGTCGGTGACCAGAAAGGCGGTTCGGAAGCGGTCCTGCGTGCCGCGGGCGAACTCAAGGGCCTCGACTACCGGATCAAGTGGTCCACGTTCACCTCCGGCCCGCCGCTCCTGGAGGCCGTCAACGCCGGGGCCGTCGACATCGGCGCCGTCGGCAACACGCCGCCCGTCTTCGCGGCGGGCGCGGGGTCGAAGATCACGGTGGTGGCCGCGTGGCACGGGTCCGCCGAGGGCGAGGCGATCCTCGTGCCGAACGGCTCGAAACTGACCAGGACCGCTGACCTGAAGGGCCGTTCGGTCGCCGTCGCGCAGGGTTCCTCCGCGCACTACCAGTTGATCGCGTCCCTCAAGGCCGCCGGGCTGACCCTCTCCGACGTACAGGTCAGTTATCTCCAACCCGCCGACGCACTCGCCGCGTTCACCTCCGGGAAGGTCGACGCGTGGGCCGTCTGGGACCCGTACACCTCGCAGGCCCTCGAAGCGAAGAAGGGGCGCGCGCTGACCACCGGGCAGGGGGTCGTCAACGGGCTCAGCTTCCAGGTCGCCGCGCCCGCCGCGCTCAAGGACCCCGAGAAGGCCGCCGCCATCGCCGACTACCTCACGCGGCTGCGGCGCGCGCAGGACTGGGTGTCCGGCCACCAGGCCGACTGGGCGAAGGTGTGGGCGAAGGACACGGGCCTGCCGTACGACGTCGCGCTCGCGTCGGTGAGACGTACGCACTCGACCCGTGTCCCGGTCGCAGTCGACCAGTCGGCGATCGACTCCGAGCAGCAGATCGCCGACACGTTCACCGAACTGAAGCTGATCCCGGGGAAGGTCGACTTCTCGGCCTTCGCGGACGGCCGCTTCAACGGAAACCTGCCGGCTTCCACGACACCGCCACGCTGAGGGCCTTGGTCAGGCAGCCGTCAGCCGGCCTTCGGCTTCTGGGCCTTGTTGAACTCCGCCACGTTTCGCTGGTGTTCGGCGTAGTTCGCGGTGAAGCGCGTGTCGCCGGGTTTGACGGTGACGAAGTAGAGCCAGTCGCCGGGGGTGGGGGTGAGCGCGGCCCGCATCGCTTCTTCGCCGGGGTTGTCGATGGGGGTCGGGGGGAGGCCCATGCGCTGGTACGAGTTGTAGGGGCTGTCGATCTTCGTGTCGGCGTCCGCCGTGTTCAGGGTCGAGCGGTTGAGGGCGTAGTTGATCGTGGAGTCCATCTGGAGGGGCATGCCGCGCTCCAGGCGGTTGAAGACGACGCGGGCGACCTTGCCCATGTCGGCCTTCGTGGCGGCCTCGGCCTGGATGATGCTGGCGATGGTGACGGCCTGGTAGACGTTCATCGCGTTGCGCTGGGCGCCGGCGGCCATGGGGGCGCCGTTGAACTTCTTGTTCGCGGTGTCGACCATGTACGCGAGGAGGGACTGGGGGGTCGGCTTCCCGGTGAGGGGGTACGTCGCGGGGAAGAGGTACCCCTCGGGGTTGCCCTCCGCGTCGGCCGGGAGTCTGAGGCCGGTCTTCGGCAGGGCCTTGCGGGTCGTGCCGACCGGCAGGGCGAGCGCTTTGTCGACCGCCTCGTAGACCTGGCCGGAGCGCCAGCCCTCGGGGATGGTCAGGACCTTGGGCTTGGCGGCCTCGGGAGTCGGCCGCTCCACGTTCAGCAGCGGCACCGCCACCGCGGCAGCGGCCAGGACGGCCCCGGTGACGACGAGGACGGTTCGGCCGCGGCGCGTCAGACGGATCGCGCTCCGGGGCGGAGTGTTCATCTGCATGCGGGCACGTTAACTCGCACACCGTCAAAAACCGGGCATATCGTCGCCTTGTCGGATGATCAGCCTCCGGAACGCCTACGCCGCCCGTATTCCTACGCCGCCGTCACCCGCTCGTCCTTCCTCACCAGCCCCGCGTACCTCCCCTCCTGCGCCACCAGTTCCTCGTGCGTCCCCCGCTCCACGACCCGCCCGCCTTCGAGGACGACGATCTGGTCCGCGTCCCGGATCGTCGACAGCCGGTGGGCGATCGTCAGGGTCGTCCGGTTCGCCGACAGCGCGTCGATCGCCCGCTGTACGGCGTACTCCGTCCGCGTGTCCAGCGCGCTGGTCGCCTCGTCGAGGATCAGGACCGGAGGGTCGCGCAGGATGGTCCGCGCGATGGCGAGGCGCTGTTTCTCGCCGCCGGAGAAGCGGTGCCCCCGCTCGCCGACGACCGTGTCGTACCCGTCGGGCAGCGACGCGATGTGGTCGTGGATCTGCGCGGCGCGCGCCGCCTCGTACAGTTCCTCGTCGCTCGCGTCGGGTTTCGCGAAGCGCAGGTTCTCCGCGACCGTCGCGTGGAAGAGGTACGTCTCCTGGGAGACGACACCGATCGCGCGCGCGAGGGTGTCGAAGTCGAGGTCGCGGACGTCGACGCCGTCGAGGGTGACCCGGCCGCCCGTCACGTCGTACAGGCGCGGCACGAGGTGGCCCAGCGTGGACTTGCCCGCGCCGGTCGGGCCGACGACGGCGAGGCTGTGGCCGGCGGGGACGGTGAGGTCGACGCCGTCGAGGATGGCGCGGCCCCCGCGCTCGCCCTCGCCTCCGTACCGGAACGACACCTCCTCGAAGCGGACCTCCCCCTTCACGCGGTCCAGGTGGACGGGGTTGTCGCGTTCGGTGATGTCGATCGGCAGGTCGAGGTACTCGAAGATGCGCTGGAAGAGCGCGAGGGAGGTCTGGATCTGGACGCCGGTCGCCAGGAGGCTGACGGCGGGGCGGAAGAGGCCCTGCTGGAGGGAGACGAAGGCGACGATCGTGCCCAGCGAGATGGCCGGGCCGCCGATCTGGAGGGCGACGCCCGCCGCCCAGTAGATGAACGCCGGCATCGCGGACATGACGATCCCGATGACGGACATCCGCCAGCGGCCCGCCATGCTGGAGCGGACCTCCAGGTCGACGAGGCGCTCGGACTCGTCCGCGAAGGACTTGGTCAGGGAGTCGGCGCGGCCCATCGTGCGGCCGAGGAGGATGCCGCTGACGGAGAGCGACTCGGTGACCGTCGCGGACATCGCGGCCATCTGCTTCTGCCGCTCGGTGGTGATCTTCTTGCGCTCCGAACCGACCCGGCGGCTGATCCAGACGAAGACCGGCAGGAGCAGCAGCGAGACGGCGGTCAGCCGCCAGTCGAGGGCGAGCATCGCGACGATCGTGGCGACGACGCTGGTGAAGTTGGAGACCAGGGAGGTCGCGGTGGAGGTGACCGTCGCCTGCATGCCGCCGATGTCGTTGGCTATGCGGGACTGGACCTCACCGGTGCGCGTGCGCGTGAAGAACGCGAGCGACATCCGCTGGAGGCGGCCGTAGACGGCCGTACGCAGGTCGTGCATGACGCGCTGGCCGACCGTCGTCGAGATCAGCGTCTGTAGGACGCCGAAGACTCCGGAGAGGAGGGCGCTGAGGATCATGCCGAGGGCGAGCAGGCTCAGCAGGCCCGTACGCCCCTGGGGGATCGCGACGTCCAGCGTCTCCTTCAGCAGGAACGGCGTCGCGACGCCGACCAGCGAGGAGGCGGCGACCAGCAGGCCCACGAGGGTGAGGCGGGCGCGGTAGGGGCGGAACAGCTTCAGGATGCGGCGGACCTGGCGGGGCTGTGGCTGCTCGGGGTCGGCCGGTGGGTTCCAGGTGGGTTGTTTCTCTCGGTCGGGGTGCATGGGCTCCTTCGGGAAGCACTCAGGATCAGGACTACGCTCATTGTTACCTATACTCACAATGAACGGCATCCTGTTATTGTTCCCGTATGGCCACACCAGATTCCGACAGCCTGCTCGCCGAGCAGTTGCTGCGGTTCACCCGCCGCGTGCACCGCATCCAGAAGCGGCACATCGAGGAGTGCGGCCTGGGTGTCACCCCGGCCCAGTCCCGCCTGCTGCGCACACTCGCGCAGTACTCCTCCCCGCCGCGCATGGCCGACCTCGCCGAGCGCCTCGAAGTGGTCCCGCGCGCGGTGACGACGCTGGTGGACGGCCTGGAGGCGAACGGGAAGGTGCGCCGGGTCCCCGATCCGACGAACCGGCGGGTGATCCGTATCGAGCTGACGGAGGACGGGCGGACGGCGCTGAGCGAGCTGCGGGGGGCGCGGCGGACAGCGGCGTCGGAGATCCTCGCGCCGCTGTCGCGGGACGAGCGGGAGGAGTTGGGGGAACTGCTGGGGACGCTGCTGAGCGGAATGCCGGTGCACGGCTGAAGCGGCGGCGGGCACAGCGAGAACGGCGACCGCCGCACCCGGGAGTCCGGGTGCGGCGGTCGCTTGTGCGTTCTCGATCAACTCGCTTCGAGTGCGGGCTCCGTCTTGTGAGCCGCGCGTTCTCGGTCAGCTCGCTTCGGGTGCGGGCTCCTTCTTGGTGAGCTGCGCGGGCACGACCGCTTCCTCCGCCGCGACCTCGGTCTCCGTCACGTCGATCTCGCCGTCCAGCACCTTCTTCGCGCGCTCGATGTCCAGCGCCCCCTCCCACCGCGCCACCGCGAACACCGCGACGCAGTTGCCGAGCAGGTTCGTGACGACGCGCATCGAGTCCATGATCCGGTCGACGCCGAGGAGCAGGGCGACCGCCCCGGCGGGGATCGCGCCGAGGGACGACGCCGTCGCGGAGAGCGCGAGGAAGGCGGAGCCGGGGATGCCGGCCATGCCCTTGCTGGTCAGCATCAGCACCAGGACGACGGTGATCTGCTGGCTGAGGCTGAGGTCGACGCCGACGGCCTGCGCGATGAACAGGGTGCCGATGGAGAGGTAGAGGGAGGCGCCGTCGAGGTTGAAGGAGTAGCCGGTCGGCAGGACCAGGCCGACCGCGTCGTCCCGGGCGCCCGCCTTGCGCAGCTTCTGCATGACGCGCGGCATGACCGACTCGGTGGACGCGGTGCCGAGCGCGAGCAGCATCTCCTCGCGGATGTAGCGCAGGAACTTCCAGAGGCTGAGCCCGGTCACGACCCGCAGGGCGACGGCAAGCAGCGCGATGAACACGGCGGCGGCGGCGTAGCACAGCGCGATCAGCTTGCCGTACGTCTCGATCACGCCGAGGCCGTAGTTGCCGATCAGGACGGCCATCGCGCCGAACACGGCGATCGGCGCGAGGCGCATCACGAAGCCGACGATCGCGAAGATGATCTCCTGCGCCTGCTCGATCGCGGGCAGCACCTGCGGGACCCTCGTGTGCCCGAGGTGCAGCAGCGCCGCGCCGACGAGACAGGCCAGGATCAGCACCTGCAACAGGGAGTTCTCGGCGAAGGCGCCGACGAACGAGGTCGGCAGCGAGTGGAGCACGAACTCGGTCGTGGACGGCAGCGAGCCGCCGTTCGTCTTCGCGTCGACCGCCGCCGTGTTCAGCGTGGAGGGGTCGACGTGCATCCCGGAGCCCGGCTGGACGAGGTTCGCGGCGAGCAGCCCGACGATCAGCGCGAACGTGCTCGCGACCTCGAACCAGATCAGCGCCTTGAGACCGATCCGGCCGAACGCCTTGAGGTCGCCGGCCTTGGCGATCCCGACGACGACCACGCAGAACACGAGCGGCGAGATGATCGTCTTGATCAGCCGGATGAACCCGTCGCCGAGCGGCTGTAGGTCGGAGGCGAAGCCGGGCCACAGCTTGCCGACGGCGATTCCGAGCACGAGCGCGATGGCGACCTGGATGAACAGCGAGGTACGCAGCGTTCGTGCGACGCGTCGCGGCAGGGACGGTACGGACTGCGGCACGGGCACTCCTGGGAGGGACGGCGGACTCACAGAAACCCGACAGGACTTCTGCGATACGGAAAGCGTCTTCCGTGCCGATCACTTTGGAGTGCCCGTCGCTCGTAGGGAAGACCTCCGTGTTGCCGATATGTAAATCACGCCATGAGTGATGGATCACACATCGGAAGGTTTCAGCAGGCGCCGCGGTCCTCGGTCAGCATGCCCTGGACCGCTGTGACCGTGCGGTCGTAGCAGCCCCGGGAGCCCGTCAGCCGGTAGCGCTCGGTCGTCGTGGCGACGCCGTGCCGCTGGTCGCGCGGCACGCCGACCGTGTACGTCGCGTCGCCCGTGTACGTGTCGTCGAGCCGCGACCAGCGCCCGCGCGCGTCGCTGACGGTGGCCCGGTCGGCGAGCGTCATGACCGTCCGCAGCCGGTCGTCCGCGCCGGTCGTCGTCGTGCCGTCCATCGTGTACGTCCGGTGCGCGCGCGTCGCGTGCTTGTTCACGGTGGCCGTCTCGTCGTCCGTCCACACCCCGGCGAGGGTGTCCAGCTTCTCGCCCTCGGTCCAGCGGTGCGTGGAGGTGTGGGCCAGGGATCGGGTGACCGTGGTGGTGACGCGGCCGTGCGAGGTGTCGGCGTATCCGGTGACCGTGAGGCTGTGCGCGGCCTTCGTGCCGACGCGGTGCTCCGTACCGGGCGTGTACGTCGAGGAGTTGGCCGGGGCGCTCTCCCTGTGAACGGTCACTTTGCCGGTGACCTGCTTCTTCCCCGCGTCCTGCCAGATCAGGACGTTGACCGGGGCGCTCCAGCCGGTCTGCCCCTCGGGGACGCCGACGACCGAGACCTCGACGCGGTGCGGGCGGCCGTCGTTGAGGACGCCGGCGAACGGGGTCAGGTCGTATGCGATCGGCTTGATGTCGAAGGCGCGGGGGCCCGGGACGACGTACCAGAGGAAGGGGTTGGACCAGCCGCCGGTCCACACGGTCGGGAACGGGGTGGCGATTCCGGCGAGTCGGCCGTCCACCGTGATCTGGACCTCGCGGTACGGGCCGTCCGGGGTCTGGCAGGAGTACGGCGCCGGGGTCGGGACGGAGAGGTACCAGTACTCCTCGCAGCCGCCGCCGGAGCCGGTGGCGTAGACCTCGGCGAGGATGCGTTCGCTGTTGCGGGGGGTGGTGAGGGTGTGGTCGGGGGTGAGGGTGAGGACCTTGTCGGGGACGGTGTTTTCGGTTTCTCCGGTGTTTTCGAGGGAGCCCGCGGGGTACGGCTTCGTTCCGGACGGCTTCGGGCCGGGTGCCTCGTAGAACGTCAGCGTGACCTTGACGTCCAGCACGCCCGTGTACATGTCGTCGACCACGTTCCCGATCAGCATCTCCACGTCCTGTGCGCGTCGGAGCGTGTCGGTGTAGCGGGTGACGTCCTTCTCGACCGACCACTCGATGCCGTCCGGGGAGGGCTGCGGGGTCGAGGTGCGGAAGATCTCGACGCCGCCGATGTGGAGGTAGCCGAGGCGGTCGTACTGGCGGCCCTTGACCTTGCCGTCCATGCGGAGGACGACCTTGCTCCAGGTGTCCCCGCAGGCCGGGGGCGGGGTGTAGGTCCCCCGGTACGGGGTGAAGTCGCGGAACTGGGCCTGGGCGACGGTGACTTCGCAGGACTCGGCGTTGGGCTTGGGGACAGGTGGGGCGGCGGTCAGGGGGTCGTGCCAGTCGGAGCCGAACTCGGGTGGGGCGTCGGCGAGTTGGGGCGCCGGAGCCGATGGGGTCGCCGTAGCTGTCGTGGTCGCCGTCAGCGGGAGTACCGCAGCCGTGACTGCGGCGAGCATGGACATGATGAGCCGTCTGGTCATGGCCGGTGTTCTAAGGGGAGTCCCCCGCGTCCCGCAACCGTGCGGTTCAGGCCCTCAGTTCGGCCCGGTCCCCCATCACCACGACCGGGTGCGCGGCCGGGTCCAGGGTCCGCAGCAGGTGTTCCATGCCCGCCTTCGACAGGCTGACGCAGGCCGAGGTGCCGCTGCCGTGGTCCATGTGGAGCCAGATGCTCCCTCCCTTCTTCTCCCCCTCCGGGCGGGTCGGGTCGCTCGGGGAGGTGCCCTTGATCCGGTTGTAGTCGATGGCGATGACGTAGTCGAAGTCGTGCCGGTACGGCTTCTGCCACCAGCTCGGCGTCTCGAAGGCGCCGGAGCGGGTGTACGGCAGTTTCGTGCCGGGGTTCTTCAGGACGCCGCCGGCGTCGGTGAGCGTGAACACCCCCACCGGGCTGCGGCCGTCGTTCTCGTGGTGATCGGTCGTCCAGCCCTTGCGCGCGTTGTGGGCCGGCCAACTGCTCTCCTTCTGCCAGGTTCTGCCCTGCTTGATGTAGAGAACGGCCGTCGCGTCCGGAGAGTTCCTGCCGTCGCCATAAACCGCGACGACTTGTCGCGAGGCGGCCGGGATGCGCTTCAGGAAGTCCGGGCCGACGTCCGGAACGGTCGTCAGGGCCTGTGCGGCGGCCGGCTTCTTCGTCCCCGCGTCCGCGCTGTCGTGCGCCTGCGTGCTCGCGCAGCCGGTCAGGGCGACGAGCAGCGCTCCGGTCACGGCCAGGGATCGCGTCACAGTTCCTCGCATGCGTTCCATAGTCGCAATCCCGGCGGCCCGAGGGAAAACCGGTTGAGATCGGCGGTCCGGCGCGGCGAGGCTGGCACGGTTTGCGCCTCCTTCTGACACGAGCTCCTGGGACGTCATGCAGATCCAAGATCTTCCGTACCGAGACCCGGGTGTGCCGGACGCGCGCTCCGGGCCCCGCTTCCTGTGGTGGCTCGGCCGCAGCCAGGCGGGCGGTCAGCTCAAGTCCCTGGGCTGGGGCCTGGCGCACTTCCCGGCCGTGTCCGCGCAGCCGTTCGTCGTGGGGTACGCCGTCCAGGCCGTCGTCGACCGGTCGGGCACCCGGCTCGCGCTGGCGGGCGCGCTGATGCTGGTGTTCGGGATCGCCATCGCCGTCGGGGACACGTTCCTGCACCGCGCCGCCGTCACCAACTGGATCACCTCGGCGGCCCGTGTCCAGCAGTTGCTGGCCCGCAAGGCGTCGGTGCTCGGGGCGGGGCTCACCCGGCGGGTCGCCGCCGGTGAGGTGGTCGCCGTTTCGACAGGTGACGTGGAGAAGATCGGGTGGTTCGTCGAGGCGGTGTCCCGGTTCACGGCCGCCGCGGTCACCGTCGTCCTCGTCTGCGTCGGGCTGCTCCTCTACCAGCCCGCGCTCGGTGTCGTCGTCGCCGTCGGGCTGCCCGTCGTGGCGGTCGCGGCGCTGCCGCTGCTGCCCCGGGCGACCCGTCGGGCCGACGTCCAGCGCGAGAAGGCGGGGCGCGCGACCGAGTTGGCGTCCGACACCGTCGCGGGGCTGCGGGTGCTGCGCGGGATCGGCGGGGAGGAACTGTTCCTCGACCGCTACCGCGCCGCCTCCCAGGACGTCCGGCACGCCGCTGTCCGCAGCGCGAGCATGTGGGCGCTGATCAGCGCGCTTCAGGGGTTGCTGCCGGGGCTGCTGCTCGTGGGGGTGGTCTGGTACGGGGTTCATCTGGCGCAGGAGGGGCGGGTTTCGGTGGGGGAACTCGTCACGGTCTACAGCTCCGTCGCGGTGCTTTCGTATCCTCTGCGGCACTTCGAGGAGATCGCGATGGCCTACTCGTTCTCGCGGCCGTCGGCTCAACGGGCGGCCCGGGTGCTGTCGTTGGAGCGCGGGGCGGGTTCCGGGGTGCCGGGCGAGGACGGGGTGTCTGTTTCCGGCCGTTCCCCGGCAGGTGTCGTGCGTGAGTCCCGTACCGGCCCGGAGAACTTCGCCGCCGGGGATCTGTACGACCCCGGCTCCGGGCTGCTCGCCCCCGCCGGGGTCCTCACCGCCGTGGTCTGCGGTGATCCCGACGCGGCCGGGCGGCTCGCCGAACGGCTCGGGGGGCACTCCGTCGAGGAGGGGCCGTCCGTGGAGCTGGGCGGGGTGGCGCTGGACACGCTCCCGCTGGACGTCGCGCGAGCCGCCGTACTCGTCCAGGACAAGGACCCCGTACTGCTGTCCGGCACCCTGCGCGAGCTGCTCGACGTGCCGTCGTCCGGCGCGGTCGAGGCGGACGCCGCGCTCGTCGCCGCGCGCTGCGAGGACGTCCTCGACGCGCTCGCCCAGGGGACACCGGGCGACCCCATGGACGCCCGCATCACCGAACGCGGGCGCTCCCTCTCCGGCGGCCAGCGCCAGCGCCTCGCGCTCGCCCGCTCCCTGGTCACCGACCCGGAGGTGCTGGTCCTCGACGAGCCGACGTCCGCCGTCGACTCCCACACGGAGGCGCGGATCTCGGAGGGCGTACGGAGGTTGCGCAAGGGGCGTACGACGGTGGTGTTCACGTCGTCGCCGCTGCTGCTGGACGTCGCGGACCGGGTGGTCCTGGTGGACGGCGATGAGGTGACCGCCGTGGGCACGCACCGCGAGCTGCTACGGGACGAGCCTCGGTACCGGGGGGTGGTGACGCGGGAGGTGTCGGACGAGGGTGCGCCGGACGGCGCCGTACCCGCGAGCGGCGTGCCGGACACCTCCGTACCGGCCCCTGCTGAACCCAGCACCGTCAAGCCCGAGACCGTCAGGCCCGAGTCGGAGAAGATCGAGGAGTCCGCATGATCGGCGTGAAGCCACCGCAGTACGACCCGGCCGCGCCGACGACGGCGAGCACGCTGCCCGTCGGCACGCCCGCCACCGTCCGCGCGTACGTCGGTGAGCTGGTGCGCCGGCACCGGCGCGCCTTCCTGGTCCTGGTGGTCGTCAACATCGTCGCGACGGTCGCCTCGATGGTGGGACCGTGGCTGCTGGGCGACCTCGTCGAGCGGGTGTCGGCGGGTGAACGGGAGCTGCGGCTCGGGCTCACCGTCACGCTGTTCACGCTCTCGCTCGGCGTGCAGGCCGTCTTCGTGCACCAGACGCGGCTGCGCGGCGCGATGCTCGGGGAGCGGATGCTGGCCGACCTGCGCGAGGACTTCCTCGTCAGGTCGGTGCGGCTGCCGCCGGGCGTGCTGGAGCGGGCCGGGACCGGGGATCTGCTCTCGCGCATCACCACCGACATCGACCGGCTCGCGAACGCCATGCGCGAGGCCGTGCCGCAGCTGATCATCGGCGTGCTGTGGTCGGCGCTGCTGCTCGGCGGCCTCGTCGTGACGGCGCCGCCGCTCGCCGCCGCCGTCCTGCTCGCCGTGCCGCTGCTGGTCGTCGGCTGGCGCTGGTACTTCAAGCGGGCGCCCGCCGCGTACCGGTCGGAGGCCGCCGGGTACGCGGCCGTCGCCGCCGCGCTCGCGGAGACCGTGGACGCCGGCCGGACCGTCGAGGCGCACCGGCTCGGGGAGCGGCGGGTCGCGCTGTCCGAGCTGCGGATCCGGCAATGGACGAGTTGGGAGCGGTACACGCTCTGGCTGCGGTCGGTGCTGTTCCCCGTCATCAACGCCGTACACATCACGGTCCTCGCGTCCGTGCTGATGCTCGGCGGCGTGTTCGCCCTCCAGGGGTGGATCGGGGTCGGGCAGCTCACCACCGGCGCGCTGCTCGCGCAGATGCTGGTCGATCCGGTGAACCTGATCCTGCGCTGGTACGACGAGTTGCAGGTCGCGCAGGTGTCGCTGGCCCGGCTGGTGGGGGTGCGGGAGATCGAGCCGGACGCCGGCCGGGCGGATCTCGCGCCCGAGGGGCGGGAGCTGGCCGCGGACTCGGTGCGCTTCGGGTACCGGGAAGGCGTCGACGTCCTGCGCGAGGTGTCGCTGGCGGTCGCGCCGGGTACGCGGCTGGCGCTGGTCGGTCCCTCGGGGGCCGGGAAGTCGACGCTGGGGCGGCTGCTCGCCGGGATCTACGCGCCCCGGACCGGCCACGTCGCCCTGGGCGGGGCCGAACTGTCGCGGATGACCGCCGAGCAGGTCCGCTCGCACGTCGCCCTCGTCAACCAGGAGCACCACGTCTTCGTCGGCTCCCTGCGCGACAACCTCCTGCTCGCGCGCACCGACGCGGACGACGCCGAGCTGTGGGCGGCGCTGGGCGCGGTCGACGCGTCCGCGTGGGCGCGTGCTCTGGACGGCGGTCTCGACACCGAGGTCGGCTCCGGCGGGCTCGCCCTCACCCCGGCGCAGGCGCAGCAGATCGCGCTGGCCCGCCTCGTGCTGGCCGACCCGCACACCCTCGTCCTCGACGAGGCGACCTCGCTCCTCGACCCGCGCGCGGCCCGCCATCTGGAGCGGTCCCTGTCCCGCGTCCTCGACGGCCGTACGGTCATCGCCATCGCCCACCGGCTGCACACCGCGCACGACGCGGACGTCATCGCCGTCGTGGAGGACGGGCGGATCAGCGAGCTGGGGAGCCACCCGGAGCTGGTCGCGGCGGGTGGGGCGTACGCGGCGCTGTGGAGGTCGTGGCACGGGTGAGGCGGAGGTGCGGGGGCCTGCCGGCGCGGTTTCGCCCGGGGATGCCGGGGCCTGGCCGGTGAGCGTGGACGGTGGGCGCGCGGGGCTCGGCTCGCCGGTGAACGGCCCCGCGCCGGGCGGCGTCCCGCAGCGCACGTCCCCGTCCCGGGGCCGCGCCCCCGCGCCCCCGTACCCGCTGCCGTCGTCCCGCGTCACAGCCGTTGCCGTTGCGCGGGCGCGGGGGCGGGTGGAACGTTGGAGGGCAGTACCCGCGCGCGGTGTGTGCCGGTCCGTGCCGGGCGACGGTGGACGAGCCCTCTGGAGGTGTGCGTGACCAGCGGTGACGGATGGGGAGACGACGTCTACCAGCCCGACGGGTCCGAGGTGCAGGACGACGCGGGGCTGCTGGACGCCGAGGACACCCTCGACCAGGACGGCGTCGGCGACCCCCTCGACCGCGGCTGGTCCCCGCCGGAGCGGCCGTGGGCCGTGGAGCACACCGGCGTGACGGCGGCGGAGGCCCGGCGCGGGGAGACCCTGGACCAGCGGCTCGCCGAGGAGGTCCCGGACGTCTCCGCGTACGACGGCGACGGTCTCGGCGACTACGACGGCGGTGACGGCGAGCTCCTCGACAACGAGGTCGGCTCCGTCCGCTCGGGCCGTCTCGTCGCCCCCGACGAGGGCGCGCACGAGGACGAGGAGAGCGGCCTGATCGCCACCGACGTCGGGATCGACGGCGCGGCGTCCTCCGCGGAGGAGGCGGCGATGCACATCGTCGACGAGGACGCGCTGTCGGGCTGAAAGCCCCCGAGCCCCCTTCCAGAAGGAGACCTCATGCAGCAGGACCAGCACCCCGACTACCACGAGGTCGTCTTCCGCGACCGCGCCGCCGGCTACGCCTTCCTGACCCGCTCCACCGCGACGAGCGCGGAGACGATCGAGTGGGACGACGGTGAGACGTACCCGGTCGTGGACGTGGAGATCTCCTCGCAGAGCCACCCCTTCTACACCGGCAAGGCCCGCACGCTCGACACGGAGGGCCGTGTCGCCCGCTTCGAGCGGCGTTACGGCGAGGGCTGAGCCCGGCGTCAGATGAAGTTGAGGGCCGCCGCCCCGCCGACGCCGCCCAGCAGCATGAACACCGGCATGAGGACCTTCAGTTCGACCCAGCTCCCGGCGCGGAACCGCATCGCCTTCGGCGGACCGATCGGGTACCAGCGCTTGCGGCCGATCGGGATGGGCCACAGGACCGGGCAGCCGGAGACGGTCAGCGCGTCCCCGAGGTCGTGCACCAGCGCGCCCAGCAGGATCGGCAGCCCCAGCCACAGGTACTGCTGGCCGGGGTCGGTGAACAGCCAGTCGGAGCCGTTGCCGGGCTTGTCCAGCACCCCGGCGATGATCCACGCGCTGCTCGCCGCCAGCAGCCACACCAGGATGTCGCTGCTGGAGCCTCGGGCGGCCCGCCACAGCAGGCCCTCGATCGCCAGCACCATGTGCACGAAGAGGAGCGCGAGCACCGCCCAGCGGCCCCCCATGACCGCCAGCGCCGAGGCGCCCGCGCCGATCATCACCGCCCACAGCCAGGTGTGCGTCAGCGTGCGGTGCCCTCCCGAGCGGCGCGGGTCGCCGGGTTTGCGGGTCGCCTTGTAGGCGGCGTACGACAGCTTGTCGACGATCTCGCAGAGCCAGCGCGAGACGGGCCCGAAGGCGCGCGAGATCGTGGCGGCCTTGTGGTCGAGGTCCGGGGCGAGGGCGGCGCCCGCGCAGATCAGCGCTCCGGCCAGGACGACCGGCCACGGCATCGGCTTCCCCGCCGCCGCGGCGGCGGCTCCGACGCCGAGCCAGGCCGCGGCGCCCGACAGTGAGTGTGCTGGTCCCATCATGGCGCTCGCCCGCCCCGTTCCTCTTGTGCCGCTGTCCAGTTGACCGGGTGCCCTGACACTCCGTCGGCGACACAGCGTAGCGGTCGTGATCATCGCACCGGCAGCCGATTCCCCTCAGAGGGGTACGGACAGGCAAGATGGGTGTGTGACCCTCATCGATCTGCTGCCGCCGACCGCCGACCCCGACGCCCTGTACGAGGCTTTCGAGTCCTGGGCGCAGGAGCGCGGTCTCACCCTCTATCCGCACCAGGAGGAGGCGCTGATCGAGGTGGTCTCCGGGGCGAACGTGATCGTGTCGACGCCGACCGGGTCGGGCAAGAGCATGATCGCGGCGGCTGCGCACTTCGCGGCGCTGGCGCGCGACGAGGTCACGTTCTACACGGCTCCCATCAAGGCGCTGGTGTCGGAGAAGTTCTTCGAGCTGTGCAAGATCTTCGGCACGGAGAACGTCGGCATGCTGACCGGCGACGCCTCCGTCAACTCCGACGCCCCGGTGATCTGCTGCACCGCCGAGGTCCTCGCGTCGATCGCGCTGCGCGACGGCAAGAACGCGGACGTCGGCCAGGTCGTCATGGACGAGTTCCACTTCTACGCGGAGGGCGACCGGGGCTGGGCCTGGCAGATCCCGATCCTGGAGCTTCCGCAGGCGCAGTTCGTGCTGATGTCGGCGACGCTGGGGGACGTCTCCTTCTTCGAGAAGGACCTCGCCCGCCGCACCGGCCGGCCGACCTCGGTGGTCCGCTCGGCGACCCGGCCGGTGCCGCTGTCCTACGAGTACCGCTACACGCCGCTCACGGAGACCCTCACCGACCTGCTGGACACCCGGCAGGCGCCGGTGTACATCGTGCACTTCACGCAGGCGCAGGCGGTGGAGCGGGCGCAGGCCCTGATGAGCATCAACATGTGCTCGAAGGAGGAGAAGGAGCAGATCGCCGCTCTGATCGGCAACTTCCGCTTCACCACCAAGTTCGGCAGCAACCTCTCCCGGTACGTCCGGCACGGCATCGGCGTGCACCACGCGGGCATGCTGCCCAAGTACCGCCGCCTGGTGGAGAAGCTGGCGCAGGCCGGCCTGCTGAAGGTGATCTGCGGGACGGACACGCTGGGCGTCGGGGTCAACGTCCCGATCCGTACGGTGCTGTTCACGGCCCTCACCAAGTACGACGGCAACCGGGTGCGGACGCTGCGCGCGCGGGAGTTCCACCAGATCGCGGGCCGCGCGGGGCGGGCCGGGTTCGACACGGCCGGGTTCGTCGTCGCGCAGGCGCCGGAGCACGTCATCGAGAACGAGAAGGCGCTCACGAAGGCCGGTGACGATCCGAAGAAGCGGCGCAAGGTGGTCCGCAAGAAGGCGCCGGAAGGCTTCGTGGCCTGGACGGAGAACACCTTCGACAAGCTGATCGAGTCGGAGCCGGAACCGCTGGCGTCGCGCTTCCGGGTGACGCACACGATGCTGCTGTCGGTGATCGCCCGCCCCGGCAACGCGTTCACCGCGATGCGCCACCTCCTGGAGGACAACCACGAGCCGCGCAAGCAGCAGTTGCGGCACATCCGCCGGGCGATCGCGATCTACCGCTCGCTGCTGGACGGCGGCATCGTCGAGAAGCTCGACGAGCCGGACGCCACCGGCCGCGTCGTGCGCCTGACGGTCGATCTCCAGCAGGACTTCGCGCTCAACCAGCCGCTGTCCACGTTCGCGCTCGCCGCGTTCGAGCTCCTCGACCCCGAGTCGCCGTCGTACGCGCTGGACATGGTCTCCGTCGTGGAGTCCACGCTCGACGACCCGCGCCAGATCCTCGCCGCCCAGCAGAACAAGGCGCGCGGCGAGGCGGTCGCCCTGATGAAGGCGGACGGCGTCGAGTACGAGGAGCGCATGGAGCGCCTCCAGGACATCACGTACCCGAAGCCGCTGGAGGAGCTGCTCTTCCACGCGTACGACACGTACCGCAAGAGCCACCCGTGGGTCGGCGACCACCCGCTGTCGCCGAAGTCGGTGATCCGGGACATGTTCGAGCGGGCCATGTCGTTCACGGAGCTGGTGTCGCACTACGAGCTGGCGCGCACCGAGGGCATCGTCCTGCGCTACCTGGCGAGCGCCTACAAGGCCCTCGACCACACCGTCCCCGACGACCTGAAGTCCGAGGACCTCCAGGACCTCATCGAGTGGCTGGGCGAGATGGTCCGCCAGGTCGACTCCAGCCTCCTGGACGAGTGGGAGCAGCTCGCCAATCCGGAGGAGATGACCGCCGAGCAGGCGCAGGAGAAGGCCGACGAGGTCAAGCCGGTCACCCTGAACACGCGCGCCTTCCGGGTCCTGGTGCGCAACGCGATGTTCCGCCGCGTGGAGCTGGCCGCCCTCGACCACGTCGCCGAACTCGGCGAGCTGGACGGCGAGTCCGGCTGGGACGCGGACGCGTGGGGCGAGGCGATGGACAAGTACTGGGACGAGTACGAGGACCTGAGCACCGGTCCGAACGCGCGCGGGCCGAAGCTGCTCGTCATCCAGGAGGAGCCGGCGAACCGGCTGTGGCGGGTGCGGCAGATCTTCGACGACCCGAACGGGGACCACGACTGGGGGATCAGCGCGGAGGTCGACCTCGAAGCGTCCGACGCCGAGGGCCGCGCGATCGTCCGGGTCACCTCCGTCGGACAGCTCTGAGCAGCGCCACCAGCACAGGAGAAGCACACTCATGACGAACCCCGCCGAGAGACTCGTCGACCTGCTCGACCTGGAGCAGATCGAGGTCAACATCTTCCGTGGCCGCAGCCCCCAGGAGTCCCTCCAGCGGGTCTTCGGCGGGCAGGTGGCCGGGCAGGCGCTGGTCGCCGCGGGCCGGACCACGGAGGGGGACCGGCCGGTGCACTCGCTGCACGCGTACTTCCTGCGTCCCGGCCGGCCCGGTGTGCCGATCGTGTACCAGGTCGAACGGGTGCGGGACGGCCGGTCGTTCACGACCCGGCGGGTCGCCGCCGTGCAGCAGGGCCGCACGATCTTCAATCTCACCGCCTCCTTTCACAAGCCTGAGGAAGGTCCCTTCGATCAGCAGCTGCCGCCGGCCCGGGTGGTCCCGGACCCGGATTCGCTGCCGACCGTCGCGGACGAGGTCCGGGAGCATCTCGGGGCGCTGCCCGAGCAGTTCGAGCGGATGGCCCGGCGTCAGCCGTTCGACATCCGGTACGTCGACCGGCTGCGCTGGACCCCCGAGGAGCTGAAGGAGGCCGAGCCCCGCAGCGCCGTCTGGATGCGTGCGGTGGGGCCGTTGGGGGACGATCCCCTCGTCCACACCTGCGCGCTCACCTACGCCAGCGACATGACCCTCCTGGACGCCGTCCGTATCCCCATCGAGCCTTTGTGGGGGCCGCGGAGCTTCGACATGGCCTCCCTGGACCACGCGATGTGGTTCCACCGGCCGTTCCGGGCGGACGAGTGGTTCCTGTACGACCAGGAGTCGCCGATCACCACGGGTGGGCGGGGGCTGGCGCGGGGCCGTATCTACGACCTGCACGGGCGGCTGCTGGTGTCTGTCGTCCAGGAGGGGTTGTTCCGGGCGCTGTAGCGGTGTGCGGGGTGCCGCGCCGGGGCGTTCGCCGGGCGCGGCACGGTCGCACGGCCCGTCAGACGCGCTGCCGCGTCCTGCCCTTGCGTCGCAGCCACTTCGAGAGGTGGCGGCGTGTGCGTACGGTGCGTGGGCGGGGTGCGGGCTCAGGGGTGGGCTCGGTCCGAGGTGCTGGTTCGGGGGCGGGTTCGAGCGTCGGGCGCAGTGCCGTCAGGCTCTCGCGGGCTTCCGTCAGTGCCTCGTGCAGGTCCGTGCGCAGCCAGACGATCTCGTCCAGGAAGTTCGCGGTCATGATTTTCGCGGCGAGCTGGGCGGAGGGGGAGCCGGGAGCCCCGTGGGTCGGGAGGGCGGGTCGGGAGCGGTTGAGGTAGGCCCGCTCGTAGGGGTCGGGGACGAGGTCGGCGACCTGGTCGGAGTCGAGGAAGGCGGCCACGGCGCCGGCCCGCTGCCAGGGGGTGTCGGCCTGGCGGAGCAGGAAGCCGAGGTGGCGGCCCCGCCAGTTGCGGGGCCTGAGGTCGAGGCCCGCGGCGAGCCGGGCACGCAGTTTTTCGGGCGCCGGGCCGGAGAGCAGGGACGCGTTGGCCGGGTCCTCGGCGAACCTGCGGAGTTCGTCAGCGAGGTAGAGCCAGACGACGGCGCGGTAGCGGTTCAGGTAGAACCGCACCGGTGAGACGAGTCCGAGCCGCGCGAGACGGGAGAAGCGGGCGGGTGAGATCTTCAGGAGCTTCGCGGCCTCGGCGGTGCCGACGGTGCGCACCTCTTCGAGGAAGGACTCCGGAAAGTCCGGCCGGGCGCGCAGCCGTTCGATCTCCGCGTACGGGATCCGACGGCCGCCGCCTCCCTCGTCCGGCACGGTCCGGACCCGGCCGAGGTGGACGGCGAAGTCGAACTCGCCGCGTTTGACGCCCAGTTCTTTCGCCGCGCGGCTCGGTGTGCAGGTGAGCGGGCGTGGTCGGGCTGTCGTGTGCTGAGACATGGTCGGTCTCCCCCGTGGTCTGTCGGGCTCCGCGCCGTTCGCGGTGCCCTCGGGAAAAACCGTAGCCGTTTTGCCGGATCTGCCGACAAGCCTGTGGATAACTTCGTATACGCCCTTAAATACGCAGGTCAGTGCTCTGTGAGCGGGGTTCGTTCGGGTTGGCGCACGTCCATCGTGAGGTGTTCGCCGACGCGGCTGACGAGGAGGGTCATCTCGTAGGCGACCTGGCCCATGTCGGCCTCGGCGCCGGTGAGGACGCACAGGCAGCTGCCGGTTCCGGCGGCGGTGACGAAGAGGAGGGCGTCGTCGAACTCGATCATGGTCTGCCGGACCCGGCCGGCGCCGAAGTGGCGGCCGGAGCCCTTGGCGAGGCTGTGCAGGCCGGAGGAGACGGCGGCGAGGTGTTCGGCGTCCTCGCGGCGCAGTCCGGTGCTGGCGCCGGCCACCAACCCGTCGGTCGTGAGGACGAGTGCGTGCCGTACGTGTTCGACGCGTTCGGTCAGGTCGTCCAGCAGCCAGTCGAGTCCCTGGTTCTGCCCCATGCTTCGCTCTCCCCGCGTACATCTCCCCGTTGGGTCCCGCCCGTGCGATGACTTGTCCGCCACCCTTCCGCAGTTTCGGGGGCCCGAGCAAGGAGGATGGCGGCATGGCGAAGAAGATGACCGACGAGGAATGGCGGGCGTTCGTCTCGGACGGCACCCGTACCGCGAAGCTGTCCACGGTCCGGGCCGACGGGAGTCCGCACGTGGCCCCGATCTGGTTCGTGCTGGACGGGGACGACCTGGTGTTCAACACCGGCAAGGAGACCGTGAAGGGCCGCAACCTGGCGCGGGACGGCCGTGTCGCGCTGTGCGTCGACGACGACCGTCCCCCCTTCGACTACGTGATCCTCCAGGGCCGCGCCACGATCTCGGAGGATCTCGCCGAGGTCCGGCACTGGGCGGCCAGGATCGGCGCCCGCTACATGGGCGAGGACCGCGCCGAGGAGTTCGGCGACCGCAACGGCGTACCGGGCGAACTGCTGGTGCGGGTCGCCGTGGAGAAGGTGCTGGCGCAGAAGGAGGTGGCGAACTAGCTCACGGAGTCGAGGAGGCGGGCCGTGTGCATGCGGCCCGCGTACTCGACGAGGCGGATGAGGACCTCCTTGCCGGAGTCGCGGTCGCGCGCGTCGCACAGGACGACGGGGGTGCCCTGGTCGAGGTCAAGGGCGCGGGACACGTCGGGGGCGGCGTACGCGCGTGCGCCGGTGAAGCAGTTGACGGCGACGACGAACGGGATGTGCCGGTGCTCGAAGTAGTCGACGGCCGGGAAGCAGTCCTCCAGGCGCCGGGTGTCGGCGAGGACGACGGCGCCGAGGGCTCCTTGGGAGAGTTCGTCCCACAGGAACCAGAAGCGGTCCTGGCCGGGGGTGCCGAACAGGTAGAGGGACAGTCCGGAGCGGATGGTGATCCGGCCGAAGTCCATGGCGACGGTCGTGGTGACCTTCTGGTCGACGCCGTCGGTGTCGTCGACGGCCTGTCCGGCTTCGCTGAGCAGTTCCTCGGTGCGCAGCGGTTTGATCTCGCTGACCGCGCCCACCAGGGTCGTCTTGCCCACGCCGAACCCGCCGGCGACCAGAATCTTCAGCGCCAGCGGTGCCGTCTCGCCGGTGGCGTCGGGGTGCTCGGAGGCCATGGATCACTTCTCTCGGGGGTTCCGGCGTGCGGAGGTGTCGTCCGGGGGCAGCAGGATGGCGACCGCGGTCCTTCGGCGGGAGGTTCGATCGCCATCCGTCTTTCGTGACCGTTCTTGTTCGTTTCGAGGTCCTGAGAGGCGCGAGATGCGTACGTATACGCGCGCCCGGTGACAGGTGTTCATCTACAGGGCCCGCAGCCCTTCGATGACCTCCCGCAGGATCCGTTCGTCGGGCAGGTGCGCGGGCGGCACCGGGCGGCTGACGGTGACGCGGCCCGTCTCCAGCAGGTCCCCGAGGAGCACCCGGACCACCCCGACGGGCAGGTCGGTCCCGGCGGACAGCTCCGCGACGGACTGCGTCTCGATGCGGCACAGGTCGATCAGGGCGCGGTGTTCGGGACCGAGCGCGTGGTCGTCGTCGGCGCCGGGCGCGCCCGGGTCGAGGGTGACGAGGGCGATGAGGTCGAAGCGGACCCCGGTGGGCCCCGGCTTGGTGCGTCCGCCGGTCATGGCGTACGGCCGTACGAGGGGTCCGGCGTCGTTGTCGTACCACTGGGCGCTGGGCTGCTGGTCGTTCATCGGTGCCTCATCCGGCGGCGGGCGGGCGCGCGGTGACGCGGGGCGGGGTGTGGAGGTGTTCGCCGACGCGTTTGACCAGGCGGGCCATCTCGTAGGCGACGAGGCCGATGTCGGCGGTGGCGGCGGTCAGGACGGCGAGGCAGGAGCCGTCCCCGGCGGCGGCGACGAACAGGAAGCCGTCGTCCATCTCGACCATGGTCTGGCGCACCCCTCCGGCGCCGAAGTGCCGTCCCGCGCCCTTGGCGAGGCTGTGGAAGCCGGAGGAGACGGCGGCGAGGTGTTCGGCGTCCTCGCGGCCGAGGTCCGTGGAGGCGCCCACGGCGAGGCCGTCGTTGGACAGCACGACCGCGTGCCGTACCTCGCCGACGCGCATCACCAGGTCGTCCAGCAGCCAGTCGAGTTCCCCCGACAGCTGGGACGGCCTCGTGCCGGGGTCCTGGATCATGCGGGGTCTCCTTCACTGCCGGTTCGCGGCCCGGCCGCGCGGCCGGGCTGTCTGCCGCCGCCACGGGTCCAGCCCGCGCGGTAGGCGGCCATGCGGTCGCGGACGACCTCGGGGGTGCGTCCGTCGTCGCGGGTGCCGTGCGGTCGCTGCGGTTCCTCCGCGCGCGGGCCGCGCAGTTGGGGGACGAGGCTCGCCTGGCGCACGCGGCGGGGGAGGTCGTCGTCGGGTACCGCCGGGGGTTCGTCGCCGTCCGGGGGGCGGTGCAGGCGCAGGGGGGTGACGCCGGGGGGCGGTGGCTCGGAGGCGTGCGCCTGGGCCGGTACCGGGGCTGGGGCTGAGGCTGGGGCGACGAGTGCGGGGCGGTTGGCCGGCGCGGGGACGGCTTCGTGTTCCCGGTCGTCCGGCACGCGCGCGTACGCGGGTTCCACGCTGTGCTGCGCGATGGCTCGTGCGGCGTCCTGGGCGGAACGTTCCGGCTTGCCGGTGTCCAGGAGGGCGGTGGGCAGCAGGACGACGGCTGTGGTGCCGCCGTAGGGGGAGGTGCACAGGTGGACCTTGATGCCGTGGCGGGCGGCGAGCCTGCTGACGACGAACAGGCCGAGGCGGTCGCTGTCGAACAGGTCGAGCGCCTCCGACTGGGTGATGCGCCGGTTGGCCCGCGTGAGGGCCTCGTCGCCCATGCCGAGGCCCCGGTCCTCGACCTCGACGGCGTACCCGTTGCCGACGGGTTCCCCGGTGACCCGCACGCGCGTGTGCGGGGGCGAGAACTGGGCGGCGTTCTCGACGAGTTCGGCGAGGAGGTGGGTGAGGTCGGCGACGGCGGCACCCGCGACGGACGCCGCCGGGAGCTGGCGCACCTCCACGCGCGCGTAGTCCTCGACCTCGGAGACGGCGGCGCGCACCACGTCGGTGAGCGGGACGGGCATCCGCCAGGCCCGGCCGGGGGCGGCCCCGGAGAGGATGATCAGGCTCTCCGCGTGGCGCCGCATACGGGTCGTGAGGTGGTCGAGGCGGAAGAGGTCGCTGAGTTCGTTCGGGTCGTCGGAGCGGCGCTCCATGCTGTCGAGGAGGCTCAGCTGGCGGTGCACCAGGACCTGGCTGCGGCGCGCGAGGTTGACGAACACGCCGGAGATGCCGCTGGCGAGTTCGGCGCGCTCCACGGCGGCCCTGAGGGCGGCGCGGTGGACGGTGGTGAGGGCTTCGGCGACCTGCCCGGTCTCGTCCTCGGCACGGGGTCCGGACGGGGCCTCCGCACGGACGTCGATCTCCTCGCCCGCGCGCAGTTTCCGCATGGCCTCGGGGAGTTTGCGGCGGGCGATCTCCAGAGCGCCGTTGCGCAGGCTGACGAGTTCGACGACGAGGCCGCGGCCGATGCGCACGGAAATGACGAGCGAGGCGACGACGGCGGCGAGGCCGAGCAGGACGGCGGCGCCGGCCGGGGTGAGCAGCCCGCGCGTGAAGGGGTCGGCACGGCGGACGACCTCGTGTCCGGCGTCCGTCTCGATGGTGCGCATCCCGCTCTGCACGCGCGCGTGGGCGGCGTTCCAGGCGGCCTCCGGCGCGGCGGCGAGGGCCCGTTCGCCGGGGGCGTTCGCGCGGACGCGGTTCTCGGCGGCGGTCAGGGCGGCGTAGGCGTCGTCGTCGGCCAGCGCGCGCCAGGCGGCCCGTTCGGGGCCGCGCAGGTCGGTGACGGCGGCCTCGGTGAGGGTGCGGCGGTTGTCGGCGGCGCCGGTGAACAGGCTGAGGCGCCGGGTGTCGAGGCGGCCCGCCGGGCGCGCGCCCGCGAGGACGGCGTCCTCCTGGGCGAGGGCCTCGGCTGCTCGGGAGAATTCGAGCAGTACGCGCGCGTCGGAGCCGAGTTCGGCGTCCTGGATGCCGGAGAGGGCGCCGCCCACGGCGAACGCGGCGGAGATCGTCCGGGTGTAGCGGTCGTACGCCTGTGACCAGTCGGCGGTCCCGCCGAGTACCGCGCCGCGCAGTGGCCGCAGATGTTCGGCGCCGGTGACGAAGGCGTCGAGCCGCTGGGCGACCCCGGCGGGCAGTTCCTGGGCGTCGGCGACGGTGCTGCTGTCGCCGAGCCGCAGCCGGGCGACCGCGCGGTCGGTGGCCGACGCGAGGCGGCGCAGGGTGTCGTCCTGGCCCGCGCGGGGCTCGGTCGCGTACCGGACGGCGGCTAGGCGTTCGGCCTGGAGGGCGGCGACGGCGTCGGCGACGGGTGCGCGGACCTGGGAGTCGACGCGCTGGATCTGGCGCAGCCGGGAGACGTCCTGGGCGGTGGTGACGGTGGCGTACGCCCAGAGGGCGAGCAGGGAGACGACGGGCACCATCAGCAGGCAGACGATCTTGGCGCGGACGGTACGGGGGCGTATTCGCCAGCGTTCCGCGCGCGGGGGCGCGTCGTCCGTCGTGGCCTCGGGGGCGCGTCGGCCCTCGTGGGCGGGCGGCCCGGCGTGGGCGCGGCGGCCTCGCATCGGGGGCGGCGGCTCGGTGCCGGCCGCGGTGGCCTTCCTGGGGGTGCGCATGGACTCCTCGCTGGGCGGTGGGTCGGAGGGGCTCGGTCCCGGTCAGGCGCGGTTGCCGACGGGTTCCACGGCCCGTTGGGCGGAGGCGGACTCCTCGCGTTCCCCGGTGGTGGGCGACAGGGCGACGAAGGCCGAGGTCAGGAAGAGGTAGGACCCGAGGCCGACGGCGAGGGGGAAGATGAACTGCATCGCCGTGGCCCCGGACAGGGGCGCCCCGGAGGGCTCGACGTGCACGCTCACCGCGAACATCCCCGTGTAGTGCATGCTGCTGACGGCCGCGCCCATGACGAGGGAGGCGACGGTGACCGCGACGGGCGACTCGATGTTGAGCGCGGCCCACAGCGCGGCGGTGGCCGCGACGACGGCGATGACCACGGAGAGGGCGACCGTCATCGGGTCGTAGTGCACGTCGCCGTGCAGCCGGACGGCGGCCATGCCCAGGTAGTGCATGCTCGCGACGCCGATCCCGGTGGTGAGTCCGCCGGTCAGCAGCGCGCGCGTACGGTCGCGTCCGTAGCCGACGGCGAACACGCCCGCGCAGACGACGACCATGGCCACGACGAGGCTGAGGACGGTCAGCGGTACGTCGTAGCGGATGTCGGTGCCGCTGACGGCGAAGCCGAGCATCGCGACGAAGTGCATGGTCCAGATGCCGGTGCCGATGGCGGAGGCGGCGGTGATCAGCCAGTTGCGGCGCGAGCGTCCGGTGGCGGCGAGCGCGCGCACGGTGCAGCGCAGCCCGAGGGCGGCGCCGGTGCAGGCCATCACGTACGACAGTACGGGGGTCAGCCATCCGAAGGCTGCGTGGTCCAGGTGTCCCATGGCTCAGGGACGCTAGTGCGGGCAGGGGGAGGCAAAGGGGGCAGGTTTCGGAAAGTGCCGCAATCTGGCGCAGATGCAGGCGTGATTGATCACGCGGCGTCCGAATGTGCGCACTGTGGGTGTCTCCGTGTCGGTGCGGGATCATGCGCTCATGAGCGACGACCGCACACACGTCCAGGAGTTCTTCACGTCCCGCGCGGCGACATGGGACAGCAGGTTCCCGCACGACGGACCCGCGTACGCCGCCGCGGTGGCCGCTCTGGAGCTGCGGCCGGGCGGCCGGGTGCTGGACGCCGGCTGCGGCACCGGACGGGCCCTGCCGCCCCTCAGGGCCGCCGTGGGGGCCTCAGGGGCGGTCCTGGGGGCCGATGTGACCCCGGCGATGCTCCGGGCCGCCGCAGCGGCCGGGCAGGGCCGTCACGGGCAGCTGCTGCTCACTGACGTCTCCATGCTGCCGCTGCGGGACGCTTCGCTGGACGCCGCGTTCGCGGCGGGGCTGATCGCGCACCTCGGCGACGCCGCCTCCGGTCTGCGGGAGTTGGCGCGTGTGGTCCGTCCCGGCGGGAGGCTGGCGCTCTTCCACCCCGTCGGCCGCGCGGTCCTGGCGGCCCGTCATGGGCGGCGGCTCACTGCGGACGACCTGCGCGCCGAGCCCAACCTCCGGCCGCTGCTGGCCGGTTCGGGCTGGCGGATGACGTCGTACACCGACGAGGACGACCGTTTCCTCGCGTTGGCGGTACGCGTGCACTGATGCCTTCTGCGGGGAGAGTTCCGGCCTCGCGCCGGGGAAACGGAGGCCGGCCTGCCGCGCGGTGGCGGCACTCGCGCGCTCCCGGCCGCCTGACACGGGACGATTCGTCCCCGTCTTCGCGGTCTTCACGAAAACAGCAGCTCCGGGTCCGTCTGGGAGTCGTGACAAGCGTGTCGCGGGCGCACTAGGGTGCGCGCCGTTGGACGAACCCGTGGGGAGGCTGGGATGGCCGGGACGGACGAGGATACCGTCGCCGCCGACGACGCGCTGTATGTGCTCACGGCGGTGCTGCTGACACCCGCGCAGTTCCCGAGCGCGCTGGGCGACGACTACCCGGAGGCGTGCGCCGCGCTCGGCCTCGCACCGATCGCGGACGGGTACGGGCTGGTGCTCGGCCAGGACGGCGTGGGCGCGCGGTGGACCGTGGTCGTCGACGACGTGTCGCTGGTGGCGGTCGCGATCGCCTCCTGGGACTGCGGGATGGAGTACGACCTGTCGCCGGACGACCGGACGGTCGTCGCCGGGCTGCCCGGCTGGCCGCTCTCGGTGGCCGTCGCGGCGCCCGGCGTGCCCGCGCCGCACGACCCCGCCCCCGAGGTCGCCGACGGGCCCGCGCTGGTCCCGCCGGACACGAGCGGGTGGGGCTCGGCGCAGCGGCGGCTGGGGGCCGACGAGATAGCGCTCCAGTGGACGACGTGGCGCGAGCAGATCGACGACTCGAAGTTCGAGCCCCGCCGCGAGCCGGACGCCGCCGAGCGCCCCAGCGACATCCGGCGGGTCCTCGCGGAGGCCCGCGCCTATGTCGACACGCCGCCTCCGCTGGGCCGGGTGCGGTCCTCCTTCGCGCCGGGTGAGGCGCGCATGCTCCGCGCGGACGGGCCCGGCTGGTCGCTGGTGGCCCGCACGGACGACATCGCCTTCGTGCTCCTCGACGACAAGCCCGGTGAGGTGCTGCCCGTCGGCCGGGGGCCGGAGCTTCCCGGGCTGCTGAAGGCGTTGGACCGGATGGCCGTGCGGCCGAGCTGAGCCGGGCACCCTCCCGCTCGGGAGGTGAGGGCACCCGGCCCCGCGCTCAGCGGCCGATCTCCTTGCGGCCGATGCGGCGCAGCCTGCGCCGCTGGGACGGATCCAGCGTGAGGTACGCGGCCGTCGGGACCCCTATCACGATCAACAGCGCCGCCCACCAGGGCAGCCAGATCAGCAGGAGGATCCCGGCCGCCACCCCTCCTGCGGCGATCTTCGCGTTCTTCGACATGTACGTCGCCTCCTTCGCGGCCAATGCCGCTCTCTGCTCTGAGAACGGTTCCACGCGGCCCGCGGTTCCGACCGCCGCCCCTGAGACGCCCCTGAGACCGGACCCCGACACGTCCCTGAGGGACCGTTGCCGCCGGCCCCTTCCCATGCTGTACCCTCGGCGGCCCCGGCTTAGCTAGTCAAACTTGAGGAGTAGGGTCATCTCCGCGCAGAGGGTTCCCGCCGAAGCACCGCCCGACATCCCCGGACCGTCCCACTGCCACACCGTGTTCG
Source organism: Streptomyces saintjeani (assembly GCF_055409605.1). Lineage (NCBI taxonomy): Bacteria > Bacillati > Actinomycetota > Actinomycetes > Kitasatosporales > Streptomycetaceae > Streptomyces > Streptomyces saintjeani. The sequence goes on from NZ_CP189624.1 coordinate 1,406,483, forward strand.
TGCCCGGCGACCCGGCCCGCACCGGCCAAATCGCCTTCTGGCACCCCGACGGCAGCGCACCACCCCCGGTCGGCTCCGCCACGACCCTGCGTGTTGTGCGTCCCGCGGGCGCGGGCGTCGAGACCGTCGAGGTCCCCTCCGTCTTCGTGCCCGTGCGCGAGGCGCTGCCGCTGCTCACCCGCGCGCGGGTCGCGCCGGACGCGCATCCGTCGGCCGCCTTCTGGGGCGCCGCCGCGCTCCTGGCCCTCCAGTTCGTGGCGCGCGGGCTCCTGCTGCCCGGCCTGTCCCCCGGCGACCACGACGCGTGGCGGGTGGGGCCGCTGGGCCAGGACGACGTCGAGCGGATCCGGCGGCTCGCCGACGCGATGCCGCCCGAGGCGCACGCCATGCCCGTCGACGACGGCACCGAGCCGCGCCTGCCCGTCCCTGAGCGGCTGCTGCGGGCCTTCCTGGACGCGGTCGCCGACGCCCTGCCGCGCTCCCCCGCCGCACCGCTCGTGACGGGCGGTCCCGCCTACGCGTCGCCGCTCCCCCGGCGCCTGCCGCACGCACGCGCGTGGGCCGCCGACGTCGCGGCGGGGCAGGACGCCGGGGTGCGGATCTCGCTGCGCGTCGAGGTGTCGGGGCTCGACGGGCCCGAGGAGGCGCCGAGGTTCCGTGTGGTGCCGCAGGTCCGTTCCGTCGCCGATCCCGGGGTGATCGCGGACGCGGCGGAGGTGTGGGCCATGACGGGCGACGGCACGGAACCCGGCGCGGGGGCGGGCCGGCCGGGCTCAGCGCCGACGCTCGGGGACGCGGTCGAGGCCGGCCGGGGACACAGTGGCCAACCGCTCCTGGGGCACGCGCGCGTGAGCGCGGTGCGGTCCTTCGGTCCCGGCGCGCGTATGGACGTCCTGCTGGCGCTGCGTCGCGCGGCGCGTGCCTGGCCCGTGCTCACGCCCCTGCTGTCGGCCGCCGTCCCGGACGCCGTGGACCTCCTGGACGACGACATCGAGGACCTCCTCGGGAACGGCGCGCGGGCGCTGGCCGCCGCCGGGGTCGAGGTGCACTGGCCGAGGGAACTGTCCCGGACGCTCACCACGCGCGCGGTGGTGGGCCCGCCGGACGGGCCGGGCGAAGCGCCGTCCTTCCTGTCGGCCGACGCGATGGTGGGCGTCGGCTGGTGGTTCGCGCTGGGCGGTCAGCAGCTCACCCGCGAGGAGCTGGACCGGCTCGCGGAGGCGAACCGTCCGCTCGTACGGCTGCGCGGGCAGTGGGTTCTGATCGACCCTCAGGAGGTCCGTCTCGCCCGCTCCCTGCCGGACCGCAAGCTCGACCCCATGGAGGCCCTGGGCGCCGCTCTGACGGGCTCGGCGGAGATCGACGGCCGGCTTGTCGACGTGCGCTCCACGCGCTGGCTGGAGGGCCTGCGGGAGCGCCTCGCGCCCTCCGGCGAGCAGGGGCAGGTGGAGCAGCCCGCCGCGCTCGCCGCGACCCTGCGGGACTACCAGCGGCGCGGCCTCGACTGGCTGGCCCGGATGACGTCCCTGGGCCTCGGCTGCTGCCTGGCCGACGACATGGGACTCGGCAAGACGGTCACGCTGATCGCGCTGCACCTGCACCGCCAGGCCGACCCGGCGTCGGCGGGGCCCACGCTCGTGGTCTGCCCGACGTCCCTGATGGGCAACTGGCAGCGGGAGATCGAACGGTTCGCGCCCGGCACGCGCGTACGCCGCTTCCACGGACCGCGCCGGGACGTGGAGTCCCTCGCGGACGGCGAGGTCGTCCTCACCACGTACGGCACGCTGCGGCTGGACGCGGCCCGGCTCGCCGAGGTGCCCTGGGGGCTGCTCGTCGCCGACGAGGCGCAGCACGTGAAGAACCCGTACGCGGCGACCGCCCGCGCGCTGCGGACGGTCGGCGCCCGCGCGCGGGTGGCGCTCACCGGCACTCCGGTGGAGAACAACCTCTCCGAGCTGTGGGCGATCCTGGACTGGACGACACCCGGTCTGCTGGGCCGGCTCACCGCGTTCCGCGCGCGGTACGCGCGCGCCGTCGAGACGGGCGCCGACCCGGCCGCCGCCGAGCGGCTCGCCCGGCTGGTGGGACCGTTCCTGCTGCGCCGCCGCAAGTCCGACCCAGGCATCGCCCCGGAGCTGCCGCCCAAGACCGAGAGCGACCGCCCGGTGTCGCTCACGCCGGAACAGGCGGGCCTGTACGAGGCGTTGGTGCGCGAGACGCTCGCGGAGATCGCGGGCGCGGACGACATGGCGCGGCGCGGCCTCGTCGTGAAGCTGCTGACCGGCCTCAAGCAGATCTGCAACCACCCCGCCCAGTACCTCAAGGAGGAACGGCCACGGATCGCCGGGCGGTCGGGGAAGCTGGAGCTGCTCGACGAACTGCTCGACGGCGCCCTGGCCGAAGGGGCGGCTGTCCTGGTGTTCACGCAGTACGTGGCGATGGCCCGGATCGTCGAGAGGCACCTGCGCGCGCGGGGCGTGCCTTCGCAGTTCCTGCACGGCGGGACGCCGGTCGGGGAACGCGAGGCGATGGTCGGCCGTTTCCAGGACGGGGAGGTGCCGGTGTTCCTGCTGTCGCTGAAGGCGGCCGGGACGGGGCTCAACCTCACCCGGGCCGAGCACGTCGTCCACTACGACCGCTGGTGGAACCCCGCCGTCGAGGCGCAGGCCACCGACCGCGCGTACCGGATCGGGCAGACCCGGCCGGTGCAGGTGCACCGGCTGATCGCCGAGGGGACGGTCGAGGACCGCATCGCGCGGATGCTGGACCGCAAGCGGGAACTGGCCGACGCGGTGCTCGGCTCCGGCGAGAGGGCGTTCACGGAGCTGACGGACGCGGAGCTGGCCGAACTGGTGGAGCTGCGAGGGGGGACGCGATGAGCGGGCGTGACGGGTACGGGGAGGCGGCGTTCGAGGTGGCGGCTCCCGCGCGCGGGCAGGCGTTCGCGCGCACCTGGTGGGGGCGGGGCTGGGTCGCCGCGCTGGAGGACGGGGTCCTGGACGGCGCCCAGATCCGCGCCGGGCGCCGCCTCGCGCGCGGGGGCGCGGTCGGCGCCGTGTCGGTGCGGCCGGGTCGCGCGACGGCGGTCGTCCGGGACCGGGACGGTACGGCGCACCGCGCGGACGTGCTGCTCCCGGAGCTGTCCGGGGCCCAGTGGGACCGGCTGCTGGCGCTGGCCGGGGAGCGGGCCGGGTACGTGGCCGCGCTGCTCGACCGCGAGATGCCGCCGCACCTGGTGGAGGACGCGGCGACCGCGGGCGTGGACCTCCTGCCGGGGCTGGGCGAGCTGGAGGCGTCCTGCGACTGCGGCGCCTGGGACCACTGCGGGCACACGACGGCCCTGTGCTACCTGGTGGCCCGCCTGCTGGACGAGGACCCCTTCGTCCTCCTGCTGCTGCGCGGGCGCCCCGAACGGTCCCTGCTGGACGACCTCCAGGCCCGCACCGCCGCGCCGGCGTACCGGGAGGGCGTGGACGCCGCCGAGGCGTACGCGTCCGTCCCCGTGGCGCTCCCCGTCCCGCCGGATCTTCCCGACGCCCCGGGCGTGCCGCCCTCCCTGGACACCGGGACCGCACCGCCGGACGGCGTCGTCCCGGCCGCCCTGGAGTTCCTGGCCGCGCAGACGGCCGGGGAGGCGCACCGGCTCCTGCGGGAGGCCCTCCACGGGGCGTCCCCGGCAGCCGGGTTGACGCCCGCTCAGGACGCGGTCCGCCTCGCCGCCGCGGACCCGTCGGACCCCGGTGTCCGCGTGCGGCTCGCCGCGGGACGCGTGGACCTCGGCCTCGCCGTACGCGCGTGGCGCGAGGGCGGTGCGAGCGCGCTGGCCGTCCTCGACGAGGAGTGGACCCCCGACAGCGAGGCGTCGGCCCGCGCGTGTGCGGTGCTGGAGGCGGCCTGGGACGCGGACGAACGTCCCGCCCTGCGCGCGCACGCCAACCGCTGGACCGCCGTCGGAGAGCCCGCGCAGATACGCCTGGACCGCGAGGGCCGCTGGTGGCCCTACCGCAGGCAGGACGGCCGTTGGACGCCTGCGGGAGGCCCGGCCCCCGATCCGGCGACAGCCTTGGCGGCGGCCACCGGGAGCGAGGAGGACCCCTGGTGAGTCACGGCAGCAGGGACGCCAGGTCGCTGGGTATCAGGCCGCTGGGGATCAGGTCGCTCGGGATCGCGGTCGGCAGGGCCGTGGGCAACCGGGTCGGCAGGAGGCTGGCGAGCCCACTCGGCAGCGTGTGGGCCGGGGCCGAGGAGGACGCGGCGGACGCGGCGGTCGAGGGCGTGTCGCCCTGCTTGTCGTCGTCCCCTGAGCCCCCTGAGCCCCTTGAGGCCGTCAGGACGACGATCGCGACGACCGCCACGCCCACCAACGCGGCCAGCGCGGCGAACAGGGACGTACGGCGCCTGCGGGGCCGCGAGGGGCGCCGGCCGTCGTCGTACGGCGGAGGCGCGCCGAAACCGCCGCCGGAGGGCGGGTACGGAGGTACGGGCGGAGTGGCCATGGTGTCCACCTTGGGCCCGTCCGGGCCCGGGCGGTGTCCCCCGCGCGTGAGTTGGTACCGGCTCATGTCAGGGAGGACATGATTCCGGCGTATTCCCCTCGCGGGCAGCCGGGAGGCGGTCGTGCCGAAGGGGCACGACGGTACGCGCGCAGGGTCGCGCAACCGCCCACGCACGCGTGCCCGTTCGGCCGGGACAGTCACCTGTCCCGGCCGCCCTGGACGCCAACCGGCACGCGCGCGTGGAGTCGTGATCAGCCGCGGGCACCCAGGAGGTGGTCCATGGCGAGCTGGTCGAGGCGCTCGAAGGCCATCCCGCGCGCGGCGGCGGCCTCGGCGTCGAAGTCCTCGAAGGCGGCGTGGTCGGCGAGGAGCGCGTCAAGGCCGTCGGCGGCGGTCGGCTGGGCCAGCTCGTCGAGACGGGACGCGCGCAGCGCCTCCTGGACCTCCGGGTCGGCGCGGAAGGCGAGCGCGCGCTCCTTGAGGATCAGGTAGTTGCGCATGCAGCCGGCCGCCGACGCCCAGACGCCGTCGAAGTCCTCGGTGCGCGGGGGCTTGAAGTCGAAGTGCTTCGGACCGGCGTACCCGGCGCTCTCCAGCAGGTCGACCAGCCAGAACGCGGAGCGCAGGTCACCGGCGCCGAAGCGCAGGTCCTGGTCGTACTTGATGCCGGACTGGCCGTTGAGGTCGATGTGGAAGAGCTTGCCCGCCCACAGCGCCTGCGCGATGCCGTGCGGGAAGTTCAGGCCGGCCATCTGCTCGTGGCCCACCTCGGGGTTCACGCCGTACAGCTCGGGCCGCTCCAGGCGCTCGATGAACGCCAGCGCGTGGCCGACGGTCGGCAGGAGGATGTCGCCGCGCGGCTCGTTCGGCTTGGGCTCGATCGCGAACTTCAGATCGTAGCCCTGCGCGGTGACGTACTCGCCGAGGAGGTCGAACGCCTCCTTCATCCGGTCGAGGGCCACCCGTACGTCCTTGGCGGCGCCGGACTCGGCGCCTTCACGGCCGCCCCAGGCGACGTACGTCTCGGCGCCCAGCTCGACGGCCAGGTCGATGTTGCGGATCGTCTTGCGCAGCGCGTAGCGGCGCACGTCGCGGTCGTTCGCGGTGAACGCGCCGTCCTTGAAGACGGGGTGGGTGAAGAGGTTGGTGGTGGCCATCGGCACCTTCATGCCGGTCGTGTCGAGGGCCTCGCGGAAGCGCTTGATGTGGCCCTCCCGCTCGCTGTCCGAGGACCCGAAGGGGATCAGGTCGTCGTCGTGGAAGGTGACTCCGTGGGCGCCGAGTTCCGACAGGCGCTGCACGGTCTCGACCGGATCGAGGGCCCCGCGCGTGGCGTCGCCGAAGGGGTCCCGTCCCTGCCAGCCGACGGTCCACAGGCCGAAGGTGAACCTGTCCTCGGGGGTGGGCTGGTAGCTCATAGAGCGGCTCCTTGCTGCGTACGACTATTTCGTCATGGCCGTTTACAAATTAGTATGCGGGAGCAGCCGTGGGAAGACCGATCTCGCCGAGCCGTGAAATTCGAGGGAGAGCCCGATGTCAGCAGCCGAAGGTCCGCTCGTCGTCGGCGTGGACTCGTCCACGCAGTCGACCAAGGCACTCGTCGTCGACGTGGCGACCGGCGAGGTCGTCGCGAGCGGCCAGGCCCCGCACACGGTCTCCACGGGAGCCGGGCGGGAGAGCGACCCGCGCCAGTGGTGGGAGGCCCTCGGTGAGGCGCTCAGGCAGTGCGGTGAGCCCGCGCGCGAGGCCGCGGCGGTTTCGATCGGCGGGCAGCAGCACGGCCTGGTGACGCTGGACGGCGACGGTGAGCCGGTCCGGCCCGCCCTGCTGTGGAACGACGTCCGCTCCGCCCCGCAGGCGCGCCGGCTGACGGAGGAGCTGGGCGGCGCGAAGTTCTGGGCCGAGCGCACCGGTTCCGTCCCGGCGGCCTCCTTCACGGTCACCAAGTGGGCGTGGCTCGCGGAGAACGAACCGGAGGCCCTGCGCGCCGTCAAGGCCGTACGGCTGCCGCACGACTACTTGACCGGGCGGCTGACCGGCGAGGGCACCACGGACCGCGGGGACGCCTCCGGGACGGGCTGGTGGGCCTCGGGGACGGAAGGCTACGACGAGGAGATCCTCGCGCACGTCGGTCTCGACCCGGCACTCCTCCCGCGCGTGGTGCGCCCCGGCGAGGTCGCGGGCACCGTCCGGGACGGTCACGGCCTGCCGTTCGCCAAGGGCACCCTGGTCGCGGCCGGTACCGGCGACAACGCGGCGGCGGCGCTGGGCCTCGGCCTGCGCCCCGGGGCGCCCGTCCTGAGCCTGGGCACCTCCGGGACGGTCTACGCGGTGTCGAAGCGGCGTCCCACCGACCCGACCGGGACGGTGGCCGGTTTCGCCGCCGCGCACGGCGACTGGCTCCCCCTCGCCTGCACCCTCAACTGCACGCTGGCCGTCGACAAGGTCGCCGCGCTGCTGAACCTCGACCGCGAGGCGGTGGAGCCCTCCACGGGCGTCACCCTCCTGCCCTTCCTGGACGGCGAGCGCACTCCGAACCTCCCGAACGCCTCCGGCGTCCTGCACGGCCTGCGCCACGACACGACCGCGGGACAGCTCCTCCAGGCCGCCTACGACGGCGCTGTGCACTCCCTGCTGGGCGCGCTGGACCTCGTCCTCGACGAGGACGCGGACCGTTCGGCGCCGCTGCTGCTCATCGGCGGCGGCGCGCGCGGGCGCGCCTGGCAGGAGACCGTACGGCGCCTGTCCGGGCGTCCCGTCCAGGTGCCCGAGGCCAAGGAACTCGTCGCCCTCGGCGCCGCCGCGCAGGCCGCCGGCCTGCTGACCGGGGAAGACCCGTCGGCCGTCGCGCGCCGGTGGGGCACCGCGCGCGGGCCGGTGCTGGAGGCGGTGACGCGGGACGAGGCGGCGCTGGAGCGGATCTCGGGGGTGCTGGCGGATGCCGGAGGGCTGTTGGGCGAGAGCTAGGCGCCGCCGGGGTTCTACGAAGGTTCCGGGGAGCGCGACACGCCGTTCCACCCGGCGGAATCAGGCCTCCCGCGCGCGGGAGGCCACGCCAGCGGACTCATAATCCGTCGGCCGCAGGTTCCGCGTCACCCGCGGGGCCCGGCCGTCATCGCCAGCACCGCCGACCGAAGGACACCCCCGCATGACCGCCCCCCTGCACGACCCCCGCCCCGCCGCCACCGGCCGGGTGTCCTCCGACACCCAGCAGGGCATGCGGCGGCGCAACCTCGCGCGGGTCATGCATGCCGTCAGCGCGGAGGGGTCGCTCTCGCGCGCGGCGGTGGCCTCGCGGATCGGGCTGACACGGACGGCCGTGTCGACGCTGGTGGACGAGCTGATACGGGCGGGGCTGCTGGAGGAGCTGGGGCCCGAGCGGCCGGGGCGGGTGGGCCGGCCGGGGTCCGCGCTCGCCGTCTCCCGGCGCGGCCCCGCCGGGATCGGCGCGGAGATCGGCGTCGATCATCTCGCCGTCTGCGCGGTCGACCTGCGCGGTGAGGTACGCGCGCGTGCCGAGCGGCAGGGCAGCAACCGGCGCCGCTCCCCCGTACCCGTCGTCGCGGAGCTCAGCGGCCTGGTCCGGGACGTCGTCGCCGAGGCACGCGCGCAGGGGCTGTGGGCGGCGGGGCTCACCGTCGCCGTGCCGGGGCTCGTGGCGCGGGACGGGCGTACGGTCGTGCGCGCGCCGAACCTCGACTGGCGCGGTGTCGACCTCGGTGAACTCCTGCCCGATCAGCCCGCGCTCGTCGTCGACAACGAGGCCAACCTCGGTGCGCTCGCCGAACTCTGGCTCGGTGAGGACACGCCCCGGGACTTCCTGCACGTCTCCGCCGAGATCGGGATCGGCGCGGCGGTCGTCGTGGACGGCGGGCTGCTGCGCGGGACCCGGGGGTTCGCGGGTGAGCTGGGGCATGTGCCGGTCCATCCCGACGGGCCGGAGTGCGTGTGCGGGGGGCACGGGTGCCTGGAGCAGTACGCCGGGGAAGAAGCCGTGCTGCGGGCCGCCGGCCTCGCGCCCGGCAACGACCGGGTCGGGCTGCTCGCGGGGCGCGCGGCGGACGGTGACGAGGCGGTGCGGCGGGCCCTGCGGGAGGCGGGGACGGCGTTCGGGATCGCCCTCACGGGGGCGGTCAACCTGCTGGACCCGGAAGGGGTCGTCCTCGGCGGGGCGCTCGCCGGACTCGCGCCGTGGCTGCTGCCGTCGCTGGAGGCGGAGCTGGCTCGGCGGACGGCGGGGCCGGTGTGTCCGGTGTCCGTGTCCCGGCTGGGGTCGGAGGGGCCGTTGCTGGGGGCTGCGCATTCCGTGGTGCGGGGGGTGCTGGACGATCCGGTGGGGGTTGGGGTCGGGGCGGGGTGAGGGGCGCGCCGCGGAGCGGAGAGCCGAGCCGGGTAGCGGAGGTGAGGCGACTCGGTCCGGTGTGATTGTCACACTCGGTGCCGAGCCGGCATTCGCCTCGCGCCGGGGCGAAACGATCCTCCCTATGGACAACTGCCGCCCCCGGCCTCGCAATTACCCCGTTCGGGTGACCGACTTATCCACAGGCCCCGGTCTGTCCACAGATTCCCGAAGTGCCCTCTTGCGGACTCTCCGCTCCCCGTACGGTGTGATCACACGCACCGCAGCGGCGAAGCGTCGAACTCCCCACCGGCAGAAGGGCCTTGTATGAACCGCGCCAGTCCCCTCCCCAACCGGCGGCACCTCCTCAAAGGAGCCGCGCTCGCGGCGGCGGCCTCCGTGGTGCTGCCCGAGCCGAGGGCCGGGGCGCAGACCCAGGCGGCCGACTACCCCTCCGCGCTGTGGGCCCCCGCGGACGCCGCCAACTACACCCCCTCCGACCGCCCTTCGCAGCGGCACCCCGTCGACCTCGTCGTCATCCACGCCACGCAGACGTCGTTCGACAAGGCCCTGACGATCTTCCAGAACCCGAAGAAGAACGTGTCCGCGCACTATGTGGTCCGCTCCTCCGACGGCCGGGTCGCGCAGTGCGTGCGGGAGGCCGACGTCGCGTGGCACGCGGGGAACTGGGCGTACAACACCCGCAGCGTCGGCATCGAGCACGAGGGCTGGGTGGACCGGCCCGCCTACTTCACGGACGCGATGTACGAGCGGTCCGCGCGGCTCACGGCGACGGTCTGCGACCGGTACGGCATCCCCAGGGACCGGGCGCACATCATCGGCCACTACGAAGTGCCGGGCAGCGATCACACGGACCCGGGCCGGAACTGGGACTGGGCGCGGTACATGAGACTCGTCGCCCAGGTCTGACCCGGCAGATCCGGGCGGGTGGTGCCGCGACGGTTGTCGGGGCCCGCACCCGGAGTGACGATGGCCCGCAGCACGCACGGCGCCCTGTGCCGTCCGATTCACCCTCCAGGAGGCCGAGTTGACCGATCCCTGGGTGGCCCTCGAACCGGGGGCCGACCCCGCCGAGCGAGTCCGTACGCTGCGGCGGGCGCACGAGACGTTCACGGCCGCCGGAACGGTCGCCCAGCCGGTCCGCCGGGTCGTCGCGGACTCGTGGCGGCGCTCCGCGCGAGCCGGCGTGGGGCCGGACCGCACGGCGGACGTGGAGCTGACGGACGGCGCGCTCGGCACCTACCGCGCGGAGCACCCGCTCGCCCTGGTGATGCCGCTGCTGCGGGAGTTGATGGCGCCGTTCGCGGCGGACGGCGCACATCTGCTCGCGGTGTGCGACGCGCACGGCCGCCTCCTGTGGGTCGAGGGGCACGCGGCGACCCGGCGGCGCGCGGGGCGGATGAACTTCGTGCCCGGCGCGCGGTGGGCGGAGAGCGCGGTGGGGACGAACGCGCCGGGGACGGCGGTCGCGGTGGACCGTCCGGTGCAGGTGTTCGCGGCGGAGCACTTCACGCGGCAGGCGCAGCCGTGGACCTGCGCGGCGGCTCCGGTGCACGACCCGCGCACCGGGCGGGTACTGGGCGCCGTCGACGTGACGGGCGGGGACGCGCTGGCGCATCCGCACAGCCTGGGGTTCGTGCAGGCGGTGGCACGGGCGGCGGAGGGACAGCTGGCGCTGCTCGCGCGGGAGCGGCCCGGCGTCGGGGCGCCCGAGCTGGCCGCGCTGGGGCGGGACGAGGCGCGGCTGACGGTGGGCGGCAGGCGGGTGCGGCTGAGCCGGCGGCACAGCGAGATCGTGGTGCTGCTGGCCCGCCATCCGGAGGGGCTGACCGGGGACGAGCTGCTGTGCGCGCTGTACGAGGACGAGTCGGTGCCGCCGGTGACGCTGCGCGCCGAACTGGCCCGGCTGCGCGGGGTGCTGGGCCCGGAGCTGCTCGCGTCGCGGCCGTACCGGCTGACCGTACCGGTGGAGTCGGACGTGGCGGTCGTGGAGCGCAGGATCGCCGCCGGGGCGGTGACGGGGGCACTCTCGGCGTACGGCGGCCCGCTGCTGCCGGGGTCGCGGGCGCCCGCGGTGATGCGGCTCAGGCGGCAGCTCGCGGACGAGCTGAGGGCGGCGCTGATCGCGGGCCAGGACCCCGACCTGCTGTCCGACTGGGCGCACGCGCCGTGGGGCGAGGACGACCTGGAGGTGTGGCGGGCGCTGGCGGCGGTACGTCCGACGGCGCCGGTGCGGGCGCGACTGGCCGCGCTGGAGGCGGAGTTGGCGGCGGCGGGAGGGTGGGGGACATGAGGGCGGCGAGTGACACCGACGTCGCGTGGAGAGCGGCGGCCTCGTACGGGTGCGGTCGTGCAACGTGGGTGCAACGTCCGGGTGCGTACGGTCCGTCGGAGCTGTCCAATGGCGGGCAGCACCGGTGAAGGAGGCATGGGATGACTCGTTACGCCGCGCCCGGGTCGGAGGGGGCGCTCGTCTCCTACCAGGGGCGTTACGACCACTTCATCGGCGGGGAGTACGTGCCGCCGGTGCGGGGGCAGTACTTCGAGAACCCGAGTCCGGTGAACGGGCAGCCGTTCACGGAGGTCGCGCGCGGCACGGCGGAGGACGTGGAGAAGGCGCTGGACGCGGCGCACGCGGCGGCGCCCGCGTGGGGGCGGCGGTCGGCGACGGAGCGTTCGGACGTCCTGCTGAGGATCGCCGACCGGATGGAGGCGAACCTGGAGGCGCTGGCGGTCGCGGAGAGCTGGGAGAACGGCAAGCCGGTGCGCGAGACGCTGGCGGCGGACATCCCGCTGGCGATCGACCACTTCCGGTACTTCGCGGGGGCGGTGCGCGCGCAGGAGGGCTCGCTCAGCGAGGTCGACGAGGACACCGTGGCGTACCACTTCCACGAGCCGCTCGGCGTGGTCGCGCAGATCATCCCGTGGAACTTCCCGATCCTGATGGCGACGTGGAAGCTCGCGCCGGCGCTGGCGGCGGGCAACACGGTCGTGATCAAGCCGGCCGAGCAGACGCCCGTGTCGATCCACTACTGGATGTCGCTGATAGCGGACCTGCTGCCGCCGGGTGTCGTGAACATCGTCAACGGCTTCGGCCTGGAGGCGGGCAAGCCGCTCGCGTCGAGCCCGCGCGTGGCGAAGGTCGCGTTCACCGGGGAGACCGCGACCGGGCGGCTGATCATGCAGTACGCGGCACAGAACCTGAAGCCGGTGACGCTGGAGCTGGGCGGGAAGTCGCCGAACATCTTCTTCGACGACGTCTGGGACAAGGACGACGACCTGCGCGACAAGGCCCTCGAAGGGTTCACGATGTTCGCGCTGAACCAGGGCGAGGTGTGCACGTGCCCCTCCCGGGGGCTCATCCAGCGCGGCAACTACCCCGACTTCCTCGCCGCGGCCGTCGCCCGCACCGAGCTGATCAAGCCGGGGCACCCGCTCGACACCGAGACGATGATCGGCGCGCAGGCGTCCAGCGAGCAGCTCGCGAAGATCCTCTCGTACATCGAGATCGGCCAGAAGGAGGGCGCGAAGATCCTCACGGGTGGTGAACGCGCCGAGTACGACGGCGAGTTGAAGGGCGGTTACTACGTCCGCCCGACCATCTTCGAGGGCGACAACCGGATGCGCGTCTTCCAGGAGGAGATCTTCGGACCGGTCGTCTCCGTCGCCGGGTTCGACGACTTCGACGACGCCATCAAGATCGCCAACGACACGCCGTACGGCCTCGGCGCGGGCGTCTGGACCCGCGACGTCAACACGGCGTACCGCGCGGGCCGCGCGATCCAGGCGGGCCGGGTGTGGACCAACTGCTACCACGCGTACCCGGCGCACGCGGCGTTCGGCGGGTACAAGCAGTCGGGGATCGGCCGGGAGACGCACAAGATGATGCTGGAGCACTATCAGCAGACCAAGAACCTCCTGGTGTCGTACTCGCCGAAGAAGCTGGGGTACTTCTAGACGAGTTATTCCGAATGCTGACGGCGTGTCCGGGAACGCAGACAGGGCGTCCAAGATCGTTGTGTGACGAACAACCTGGACGCCCTGCTGACCGCACTGTACGTGAAGATCGACGACGAGATCGGAGGTGGCCGATGGCTGGGCCGTCCGCCCCGGCTGACCGACTCCGAGCTGGTCTGCCTGGCCGTCGGCCAGGCGCTGCTGGGGTTCACGTCGGAGTCCCGCTGGCTGCGGTTCGTAGACTCCCGCCTGGGAGCGATGTTCCCGTACGTGCCGAAGCAGCCGGGCTGGAACAAGCGGCTTCGGGCCGCGTTGCCGCTGGTCAAGCGCACGATACGCCTGCTGGCTGCGGATACGGACTTCTGGTTCGACAACCACTGGATCGTCGATCCCACTCCGGTGGAGTGCGGCCGCTCGCGTCCGACGGTGAAGCGGTCGGACATGGCCGGCTGGGCCGGATACGGATACTGCGCCTCGCACTCCCGGTTCTTCTGGGGCCTGCGGCTGTTCCTGGTCTGCACCCCGGCCGGGATGCCCGTCCTGTGGGCACTGGCGAACCCGAAGGTGGACGAGCGGGAGGTGCTGGCCGCGATGCTGGACCGCGAACCGCACCTGGCCACGGACCGGCCGGGCCTGCTGGTGATCGCGGACAAGGGCTTCGCGTCCAAGGAGTTCGAGGCAGGTCTGGCCTTCCGGGGCGCGGAGCTGCTGCGGCCGTCGTTCAAGCGCGAGAAGAAACGCAAGGGCGAGAACCTCCTCAAGTCGGTGCGGCAGCTGATCGAGTCGGTCAACGACACCCTCAAAGGCCAGCTCGACCTGGAACAGCACGGCGAGCGGACCTTCGAAGGCGTCGCCGTCCGCGTCGCCCGGCGCATCCTCGCGATGGCCGCCGCGATCTGGCACAACCACAAGACCCGCCAGCCGGTCACGCGATCACTGATCGCCTACGACCACTGATCATTCGGAATGACTCGTCTAGGGGCCCGCGACGCCCGACCGGCCGGCCGGTGCGTCCGGCGGGAGGCGGGGTGGCCGCCTCCCGCCGGACGCGTCCCTCAGGCCAGCCGAGTGGTGAGCCGGTCGGCGACTTCGGTCACGTGGGGGTCGTTCAGGATGGTGAAGTGGGTGCCGGGTGACCGCAGGACGTCGATCGTGCCCTCGTAGAGGGAGCCGATCCGTTCGCGTACGCGGTCGGCCGCCTCCGTGTCGGCGCCGGCCTTGAACACGACGGCGTCGCAGGGCACCGGGCGGGGAGCGTGGCGGAGCATCGCGCGGACGTTGCGCTGGAAAGCACGGCGGTAGAGGCGCTGGTCGCCGCCCATGCGCTGGATGTCCGGGCGTCGGCCCAGGGCGGCCTGGGCCTGGTAGCGCAGGCCCTGGGCCAGCAGAGCCGGGAAGGTGTACTGAGGGCGGCCGTGGGTGTCCACGGGATAGCCGTCGATGCCCAGGACGAGGTCGACCACGTGGCCGGCGTCGATCAGCTGGCGTGCCACCTCATGGGCCACCATCGCGCCCACCGACCACCCGCCCACCCGGTAGGGCCCCTCGGGTCGCGCCCGCAGGATCACGTCCACGTGGTGCGCGGCCACGTCCTCGATCCGTGAGCCCGTGAAGTCCTCGCGCATCAGCGGGGACTCGATGCCGTAGCAGGGCTGGTCGTCGCCGAGCCGCTGAGCGAGGGTGCGATAGCAGAGGGAACTGCCGACCGCCGGTGCGGCCAGGAAGAGCGGCGTGCGGGTGCCGGTGCTGCGCAGGGGCATCAGGTCGGGGATCGGCTCCCCCGGTTCCCGCTCCTGCGTCCGCTCCCGCCCGGCCGGCGCCTGCGGCCGGGCGCGGACGGACAGCGCCGGTCCGTCCGTCGCCGCCCGCAGCAGCGCGCGCAGCTCCCCGAACGTCGCCGACTCCGCGAACGCGGTCAACGACAGGGCCACACCGGTGCGTTCCCGCACACGGCTGACGAAGTGCACAGCCATCAGCGAGTCCCCGCCCAGCGCGAAGAAGTCGTCCCCCTCGCCGGTGGCCGGTGTGCCGAGCAGATCCCGCCACACCTCGTCCAGCGCCACCGACGCCGGATCGGTCCAGCGGGCCCCGGTGGCCGAGGGCCGAGGATCCGGCGCCGGGGCCTCGGACGCGGCCTCCCGCACCGCCGGACCGGCGGGCAGGACCGCGGGGCGTACCAGCCGCAGCACCGGCGGCAGCGTCTCGTCGACGGCCAGGGCCGGCAGCGCGGCCAGCGTCGCCGCGTCGAGACGCGGAACCTCCACATGCCGCCAGGCGGCCGAGCCGTCGAGCGGCGGATCGAAGGCACGGCGCCGCTGCTCGGCGAGGGCGCCCTCCACGGTGTCCGGGTCGGGCGTGTCCACGCTGACCAGCAGCGCCCGGGAATCCCCGGTGAACGCGGAGCCGAGCCCGTCCGCCGACGCCGACGGACCCACCACATGGATCAGCGTGTCGCACTCCCCGGCCCGCCGCACCAGCTCCGCCGCGACGCCCGCGACGCCCGTGACGTCCGCGACGCCCGCGACGTCCGTCCCCTGCCCCCCGGCTCCCGCGGCCACCAGCAGCGTATGGTCGGCCGCTCCGTCGCCCGGCAGACAGGTCACCTCGTCGAACCCCCCGTCCCGCAGAGCCGTGAGCCAGCTCTCGCGGTCCAGGTGGACCGAGTCGGTGCGCAGGTCGTCCCGGTAGTCCCACCAGCCCGGTGCCAGCCCCCAGACGAGGTGCTCCCAGCGGCTGGGCGAGGTGATCTCGACGAGGCACAGGGACCCGTCGTCGCTCAGCAGCCGGCGCAGCCGCCGGACGGCATCGCGGACGTCGGGCGCGACGTGCAGCGAGTTGTAGGCGACGACCAGGTCGTACGTCCCCGGTGCCAGCCCCTGTTCGAGCGGGTCACGGGTGACGTCGTAGACGGTGAAGGACATGCCGGCGGCGTCCGCGTAGCGTTCGCGGGCCCGGCGTACGAGCAGCGGGCTCACGTCGGTCACGTGGTACGACACGTGGTCGCGGGCATCCCAGCCGTCCAGCAGACGCTGCGCGAACCCGGCCTCACCGGCGCCCACTTCCAGGATGCTGAGCGGGCGGCGCGCGTCCACGGGCAGCGCCCGGATCGCCTGGACCAGCGAGTCGAGGCAGGCCGCCGAGTCGCCGACGACGATCCGGTTGTCGCCCATGTGTTCGCGCAGGAAGTCGGGCCTGCCGTCCGGGTAGAGGACGGAGAGCGGGGTGCGTGTGCCGGCGAAAACGTCCGGCAGCGCCGCCACGCAGTGCTCCACCAGACGGCGCAGGCCGGAGAGCGGGCCCAGGGTCTCGCCGTCCGCCAGTGCCCGGGACACCCGGTCGGCGAAGTCGTCGGTCAGCCGGGGTGTCGGACCCGGTTCGAGCCAGCCCTCGTTCTCCAGGACGCCGAGCAGCATGTCCGTGTACCGGGGCAGCCGCCCCTGCGGGTCGAGGCGTCGGCTCAGCTCGTCGGCACCGACCGGTTCGCCGGGAGAGACGCCGCCCGCCGACAGGAGGAACCGTCCGATCAGGCCGGCGCAGAACCGGTCGAGGGACGCGCCGAGCGCGGGGTGGGCGGACAGCCTGCCGGTGTCGGCCCAGGCCGGTACGGCTTCGAGCCCGGCGGCGACCGAGGGAAGGCGCTCACGCCGGTCGTCGGCGCAGGGCGCCGGAACGAAGGCGCCGATGTCGGCACCGCTCGCCGCGAGGTCACGGACCAGCGCCCGCACACCCGGCACCCCGTCCACACCGATCGCCAGCCGCCCGGCGGCGCCCGCGGACACCGGCGACGGCGTCAACGGCGGCGCCTGGAAGTGCCACCACCGCCCCCCGCGCCAGGCGTACAGCCCGCGGTCGCCCCGCACCCGCGGAGCGCCGCCCGGCACCGGCTCGTCGGCGGGTCCCAGGTCGAGCAGCACCGCGCGCCCGGCGCCGGCCCACGCGGCGAGCGCCCCGGCGTCGGAGCGCACCCTCTCCCCGTCCAGCACCTCGGCGACACCGCGCCCGAGGACCAGCAGCTGCACGGAACGCTCCGCGCAGGCCCGCGCCAGCCGGGTCATCGCCTCCAGCGCACCGGGTTCCTCCTCCGCCGGCAGGACGCCCACGACCGCACCGGCCCGGTCGGGCCCCGCCGGCAGAACGGACAGGGCCGTCTCGGCGTCGTCCCAGCTCGTACGGTGCCGTTCGGCGTCCGGCGCGCACAGGCTCTCCAGGACCGGCCCGGCCTCGCCCGTCTCCCCCACCAGCAGCAGCGCGTCGTACCGCTGCGCCGCCCGCCCCTGCGTCTGCGTCCAGCGTGGCCGGCCCAGCAGCACCGGCCCGTCCTGCTGGAGCGGGGACGCGACCAGCGGCGTACCGGCCCTGCGGCGGCCGGCCGCGGGCAGCTCCCGCGAGTCGAGCGGAACGGGCGGCAGCGCCGTACGCCGGGGCGTTTCGGTGAACAGGTCGGCCCACGCCGGTTCGAGGCCGCGCTCCCACAGCCGTCCGACGGCCCCCAGGACGCTGGCCTCCTCCTGGGCCGCGACGCGCCCGAGGGTGGGGACGGCCGCGCGGTCCCCACCCCAGGCGGGATGCGCGCGCAGGAACCGGCTCATGGTGGTGCCGGGCCCGAGTTCCAGGGCCAGGGCCGAGGGCCCGTCGAGCAGGGTGCCGATGCCCTGGGTGAGCTGGACGGTCGTGCACAGGTGGGCCGCCCAGTAGCCGGGGTCGGCGGCCTGCTCGTCGGTCAGCCAGTCGCCGGTGACGTTGGAGACGACCGGGACGCGCAGGGGGCGGGTGGGGACGCCGGCGAGGACCGCGCGCAGGGTGTCCGCCGCGTCCGCCATGACGGCGGAGTGCGAGGCGAGGGGCGCGCGCAGGACGGTGAACCCGATGCCCTGCCGCTCCAGGTCGGCGGTGAACGCCTCGGCCGCCGCCACCCGCCCGGAGACGATCACGTGTCCGGGCGCGTCGACGGCCACCCCGACCCCGTCGTGCCGCGCGGCGAGTGCGGCGGCCCGCTCCGGGCTCACCGAGACGGCGATCATCCGCCCCTCGGGCGCCTCCCCCATGGCCTGGCCTCGCGCGTGGACGACGGTCAGGGCGTCGCTCAGGTCCCACAGGCCCGCGAGGGTGGCGGCGACGTACTCGCCGCTGCTGTTGCCGAGCAGGGCGGTCGGCCGGATGTCCCAGGCGGCGAGCTGCTCGGCGAGGGCGTGGCCGAGGGCGAGGAGCGCGACCTGCTGGTTGCGGGTGTCGTCGAGCCAGCCGGGGTCGGCGGCGGGGTCGAGGCAGGTGGCGACGTCGATCCCGAACCGGTCGAGGGCCTCCTCGCGGGTCCGGTCGAAGGCCGTGCGGAAGCGGGGCAGCAGGGCGTGTGCGGCCCGTCCGGAACCCGCCCGCAGGACGGACTGGCCCGGCATCGTCATGACGATGCCGGCCTGCCGGGCCGCGTCGGGGCTCTGCGGGGCGCGGACGGCGACGGCGGTGCCGCGCAGCGCGTCCCATCCCTCGGTGGCGTCGGTCACGACGTGCGCCACCCGCACCGGGAAGCGCCGCCGTGCGGTCGCCAGGGTCCACGACGTGTCGTCCAGGCGCGGGGCGTCGGGGGCGGCCAGGCGTTCGGCGAGGCTGTCGCGCAGCCGGTCGAGGCCGGCCTCGGTGGGCGCGGACAGGGGCAGCAGCCGGGGCGCGGCCGGAACCCGCTCCGGCGTACGGCCGGGGGGTGGCGGCGGGCTCTCCAGCACGATGTGCGCGTTCGTCCCGCCGATGCCGAAGGAGCTCACGCCGGCGAACAGGGGACCCTCGCCGGGCCAGGGCCGGGTCTCCCGGCAGACCTGGAAGGGGCTGTCGGCCAGCGCTTCGGCGGGCTCGTCGAAGTGGGCGTTGGGGACGAGGGTGCGGTGGTGCAGCATCAGGGCGGTCTTGATGATCCCGGCGACCCCGGCGGCGGAGCCCGTGTGGCCGATGTTGCTCTTGACCGCGCCGAGCCAGCAGCGCTCGGGGCGGGTGCCGGCGTCCGACGTGTCGGCGAACGCGGCCTTCAGCCCGGCCAGTTCGACCGGGTCGCCGACCGCCGTGCCGGTCCCGTGGGCCTCGACGTAGCTGATGTCGTCCGAGCCGATGCCCGCCTGCTCGTGGGCCAGAGCGATCACCTCGCGCTGGCCGGGCACCGAGGGCGTGGTGTAGCCGATCTTCTCGCTGCCGTCGTTGTTGAGGGCCGACCCGCGCAGCACGGCGACGATCCGGTCGCCGTCGCGCACCGCGTCCGACAGGCGTTTGAGGACGACGATCCCGACGCCGTTGGACGGCACGGTGCCGTCGGCGGCGGCGTCGAACGGGCGGCAGTGGCCGTCCGGTGAGGCGATGCCGCCGCTGCGGTAGCGGTAGCCGCCGGCCGGGGGCAGCCGCAGGGACACCCCGCCGGCCAGCGCCGCGTCGCACTCGTGGCCCAGCAGGCTCTGTACGGCGAGGTGGGTGGCGACCAGGGAGGTCGAGCACGCCGTCTGGACGGTCATCGCCGGTCCGCGCAGCCCCAGTTTGTAGGCGACCCGGGTGGCCAGGAAGTCCTTGTCCCTGGCCAGCATCTCGGTCGCCAGGTCCTCGTCCGTCTCGAAGTCGGCGCGCGGGACGTCGCAGCCGGCGTACACGCCGATCCAGGTGTCGGCGCGCCGGGTGTCGAGGCCGGCGTCCTCCAGCGCGGTGAACGCGGTCTCCAGGAAGACCCGTTGCTGGGGGTCCATGCGCGCGGATTCGCCGGGGCTGTAGCCGAACAGGGACCAGTCGAACAGGTCGCCGCCGGGCAGCACGCCCCGCGCGGGCACGTAGTCGGGGTGGCGCGCGACCTGCTCGGCGACCCCGGCGGCCGTCAGCTCGTCGGTGGTGAACCGGGAGATGCCGTCCGCGCCTTTGCGCAGGTTCTCCCAGAACGCGGACACGTCGGCGGAGCCGGGGTAGCGGCAGGCCATCCCGACGATGGCGACCCGTTCCTCACCGGTCTCGTCGGTCTCGTCCTTGGCGAACGTGTCGCTCATCAGTTCTCCTTGTGGTTCTGTCGGCGCGGGCGGGTGCGGGCCGCGCGGCTGCGGCGGGCGGCGGCCCGGCGGGCCGCGGCGCGTACGCCGTCGTCGGCGGTGCTGCCGCCGCCGGCCAGCGCGGTCGCCATGGAGTGCACCGTGGGGTGCTCGAACAGCCAGTGCATGGGCAGGTCCGGCCTCAGCTCCGCCCGCAGCCGACCGTGCAGGGCGGCGAGGAGCAGGGAGTTGCCGCCGAGGTCGAAGAAGTTGTCGTGGACGCCGACCTGTTCCGTGCGCAGCACCGCGCGCCAGGCGGCGCCGACGCGCTGTTCCAGTTCGGTGCGCGGCAGTTGACGGGGCCCCTCGCCGAGGAGGGCGGTGCGGTCGGGGCGGGGCAGTGCGCCGTAGTCGACCTTGCCGTGGGCCGTACGCGGCAGTTCGGGCAGTTCGAGGATCACGTCGGGGACCATGAACCGGGGCAGCCGGCCGCGCAGTTCGCCGAGGATCAGCGCCGGGTCGAGACGCCGGCCGTCGACGGGTACGGCGTAGCCGACGAGTTCGGCGGCCTCGCCGGGGAAGGCGCGGACGGCGCCGTGCGCGACGTCCGGTGCCCGGCGCAGGTGGTGTTCGATCTCGGCCGGTTCGACGCGCTGTCCGCGCACCTTGACCTGCCGGTCGAGGCGGCCGAGGTAGTCGAGGGTGCCGTCGGGCAGCCAGCGCCCGAGGTCGCCGGTGCGGTAGACGGGCTCGGGGCGTCCGTCGGGGTCGGTGGCCCTGAACGCCCGCGCGGTCAGTTCGGGGTGGCGCCAGTAGCCCGCGGCCAGCGGGGTGCCGCCGATGCAGATCTCCCCGGGGACTCCGGCGGGGCAGCGCTTGCCCTCGGCGTCGAGGACGTACAGCCGCGCGCCGGTCACCGGTACGCCGATCCGGCTCAGCGGCACGGGGGCGTCGACGTCGACCTGGTGGGTGCCGACGAACACGGTGGCCTCGGTGGGGCCGTACGCGTTCAGGATCCGGTAGCCCGGACGGTTCGGGGGCAGGGAGGTGATGGCGGCGCCGCCGACGATCAGCTGGCGCAGCCGGGGCAGTTCGTGCCCCAGCGACCAGATCAGCTCGGCGACGGGGGTGGCCGCCCAGGCGACGCTGACGTGCCGTTCGTCGAGCCAGGTCGCGAAGGAGTCGGGGGTCAGGGGCTGTTCGTACGGCAGGAGCACCGCCCCCGCGGCGAGCGCGGGCCACACCTCGGCCTGCGCCACGTCGAAGCCGACGCTGACCCCGTGGCTGACCCGGTCGTCCGGGCCCAGGCCCAGGAAGTCCTGCTTCCACAGGCACAGCTGAGCGAGCCCGCCATGGGTGACGGCGGCCCCCTTGGGACGGCCCGTGGTGCCGGAGGTGTACAGGACGTAGGCGATGTCGGCGGGGTCCGGCCGGGGGATCTCGGGCGGGCCGGCGCACGCGCGGGCGCGCGTCACGTCCACGTGGGGCACCGGCAGGCGGCCGAGGTCGACGCCGAGCCGCGGGTCGGTGACCACGACTTCGGTGCCGAGGTCGCCGAGGACGTACTCGATCCGGTCCGCCGGGTACGCCGGGTCGATCGGGCAGTAGGCGCAGCCCGCGAGCCAGGCGGCGAGCATCGCCACGACATAGTCGGCGCTCCGGTCGAGCAGCACCGCCACGACGGGGTCCGGGCCGCCCGCGTACGGTTTCAGTTCCTCGGCGAGCGCTCCGGCGCGGGCGAGGAGGTCCGTGTAGGTGAGGGTCGTGGCGTCGGTCTCCAGGGCGGGTGCGTGGGGCCGCTGGGCCAGGTGGCGGGCGAGCAGAGCGGGCACGGTGGTCGGCTCGTGGGGCGCGGGGCCCGACTCGTGGGCCGCGAGGACGGCGCGCTCCTCGTCGTCCATCAGGTCCAGGGTGGCTACGGGGCGGTCGAGCTGGTCGGCGAAGCGGTCCAGGACCCGGGCGAGCAGCCGGGCCAGACGCCGCGCGTCCACCGCGCCGATCCGGTCGCCCCGGTAGCTGAGGGTGCCCTCGATCCGGTCGCCGGTGACGCGGACGCCGAACAGCAGGCCGTACTTGACGGCCTCGCCCGCCTGCGCGGACGGCGGGGCCAGCGGGGTGAGTCCGGCGCCCGCGAACTCCCGGGTCGGCGCGCCGCCGAGGGTGCTGAGGGTGACGTCCAGGTAGGGCGTCCAGCCGGGCCTGCGCGGCGGGTTGAGCCGGTCGACGACCGACTCGAAGGCCACGTCGTGCCGGTCGAGGGTGTCGAGGACGGTCTCCCGCATCCGGTCGAGCAGTCCGCCGAGGGTGAGGCCGTCGGGCAGGCCCGACCGCAGGGCGACCGTGTTCATGCACGGACCGATCACCCGGGCCAGGGACGCGTCGCGGTTGCCGACCGGGGTGCCGATCGTCAGGTCGTCCTGTCCGGTCCAGCGGTGCATGACCGCCGCGAGCGCCGTGGCGACCACCGTGAACCAGCTCGTGCGGTGCCGGGTGCCCACCGCCGTGACCTTGGCCAGCAGGTCCGGGGCGAACGGCAGCGGTACGACGCCGTGCGGCTCGGGCGCGGGCACCGGGCCGAGCGCCGGGTAGGCGGGGGCGCCGGCGAGGCGGCCGGCCCACCATTCGACCAGCTCCCGGCCCTCGGCGCCGGCCGCCTTGGCGCGCTGCGCGTCGATGTACGCGCGGTACTGGACGGCGGGGGGCAGCGCGGGTGCGGTGTGCGCGTCGCTCGGGCGCACCGGCTCCGCGAGCCGGTCCGCGAAGCCGGCCAGCAGCGCGCTCATCTCGTCGGCGATGTGCTGGGCGTCCGTCCTGCGCAGCCGGTCGCCCCGGTAGGACAGCAGGGCGCGCAGGGGGCCGTCGCCGGCGAACAGGGTGAGCGTCAGGGCGAGTTTGGCTTCGTGGGCCCAGAAGTCCTCGGGGAGCAGTTGCCGCAGTTCGGCGTCGCCGAGGGGGGTGCCGGCGGACGGCGCGGCGTTCACGTTGACGCTGACGTCCGCGTACGGCGTCCAGCCGGGCCGCTGCGGCGGGTCGAGGCGTTCGACGAGGGTGTCGAAGGGGACGCCCTGCCCGGCCATCGCGTCGAAGACACTCTCGCGCAGGCCGCTCAGCAGCTCGCCGAGCGTCGTCCCGCCGGTCGTCCGGGAGCGCAGCACCAGGGTGTTGAGGCAGGGTCCGATGGCGTCGGCCGCGCCGGGGCCCTCGCGCAGGGCGACGGGGGTGCCGATGGTCAGGTCGTCCGCCGCCGTCCAGCGGTGCAGTACGGCCGCCAGCGCGGTGGTCACCACGGTGAACCAGGTCGCCCGATGGCTCGACTGGACGGGGCGCAGCCGCTCCAGCAGGTCGGCGGGGAGCCGCAGCGGAACGTAGCCGTTGGGTTCGGCGGGCACGGGCGGGGTGATGTCCGGGTACGCGGGGGCGCCCGCGAGGCGTTCGACGGCCTCCTCGGGAACCGTGCCGTGGGCCGCCCGCCGGCCTGCGAACTCGCGGTACTGGACGGGCGCGGGGAGGGCGGACCCGTCGGATCCGTAGCAGGCGGCCAGCTCGCGCAGCAGCACCGGGACGGACTCGCCGTCGAAGGCCAGGTGGTGCACGCACAGGGCGAGGACCTGCTCGTCGTCACTGAGCCGGGCGAGGGTGGCACGCAGCATCCGGCCCGAGGCCGGGTCGAAGGGCTGGGCGGTCTCCCGGCGGATCCACTCCGTGGCCCACCGCTCGGCGCCCTCGGGGCCGTACGCGGTGGCGTCCTCGGCGGCCACCTGCGGCGCCCACGGTTCGCCGACCACTTGGTGGACCTGCCCGAGGTGCTCCACGAACCGGGTGCGCAGGATCTCGTGGCGGGAGACCACCAGGGCCAGCGCGTCGGCGAGCGCCTGGCGTCGCAGTGTGCCCTTCACCCGCCACACCAGGTGCACCTGGTAGAGCCCGGAGTCGCCGCCGCGCTCCGCGAGCCAGGCCCGCCGCTGGAAGTCGGAAGCGGGCTCGGCGCCCGGCGGCAGGGCGGCGACAGCCCCTGCGGCGGTCTCACGGCGGGAGTCCACCCGGTCGGCGAGGTCCTGGAGCGCGGGGTACTCGAAGATCTCCCGCAGTTTCAGCGTCACGCCGAACCGCTCGCTCACCCGGCCGACCAGCCGGGTCGCCATCAGGGAGTGCCCGCCGACCTCGAAGAACGAGGAGGCCGCGGTGAGCGTCTCCACGTTCAGCAGCTCGCGCCAGATCCCGGCGAGTTCGCTCGCGGTGGTGGTCAGCTCGACCGCCTGCCCGGCCGCGCCGTCCAGCGGTGTGCCGAGCCCGGCCAGGGCGGCGGTGTCCACCTTGCCGTTGACCGTCAGCGGGAAGCGCGGCACGGACCTGAACGCGGCCGGCAGCATGTACTCCGGCAGCCGCTCGGCGAGATGCCCGCGCAGCTCGGAGGAGACGGCCCCCTCCTCGGCGAGCCGCACGTACGCCACCAGCCGGCCCTCGCTGCCGCCCTCCAGCAGGACGGCGGCCTCGGCGACCGCCGGATGCGTGGCGAGCGCGGTCTCGATCTCGCCGGGCTCGACACGGTAGCCCCGCAGCTTGATCTGCGCGTCGGCGCGCCCGACGAACTCCACGGTGCCGTCCGGCAGATGGCGTGCCAGGTCCCCGCTGCGAAACAGCCGGCCGCCGCCGAACGGGTCGAGCACGAACCGCTCGGCGTTCAGCTCGGGCCGCTTCAGATAGCCGGGCGTGACCCCGTCACCGCCGATGTACAGCTCTCCCACCGCGCCGACGGGCAGCAGCCGCCGCCCGGTGTGCCGGTCCAGGACGCGCAGGCTGCCGGTGGGCAGCGGGACGCCGACGTTGCTCACGTCGCCGGCGATGTCCTGCTCGGTCAGCCGGTGGACGGTGGCGTGCACGGTGATCTCGGTGATGCCGTACATGTTGACCAACTCGGCCCGCGGGTGGCTTCGGTGCCAGTCGGCGAGTGTCCCCGGCTGGAGCTTCTCCCCGCCGAAGACGACGTACCGCAGGTGCGGGAGGGTCACGGACCGCTCGCGGCCGTGCCGGACGAACTCCGCGAACGCGCTGGGGGTCTGGTTCAGGACGGTGACGCCCTCGCGCCGTACGACGTCCGTGAAGCGGCTGACGTCCCGGGCGGCGTCCTTGCCGATCACGACGAGCCGGCCGCCGTGGGCGAGGCAGCCGAAGACCTCCCACACCGAGAAGTCGAAGGCGTAGGAGTGGAAGAAGCTCCACACGTCGTCCGGTCCGAAGGCGAACGGGAAGCGGTCGTTGGTCAGCAGCCGGACCACGTTGCGGTGGGTGATCGGCACGCCCTTGGGGCGGCCCGTGGTGCCGGAGGTGTAGATGACGTAGGCGGTGTCGCCGGGCGTCGTGTCCGGCGGCCGGGGGGCGGCGGGCTGGGCGCCGACGCGCAGCAGTTCGGCCAGGTCGAGGACCTCGGCGCCGTGGGCCAGGGAGCGGGCCTTGGCGCGGGCGGCGGGCTCGTTCACGATGATCAGGCGGGTCCCGGAGTCCTCGACGATCAGCTCCGTGCGGGCCGCCGGGGCGCCGGGGTCCAGCGGCAGGTAGGCGGCGCCCGAGGCGAGGACGCCCAGCATGGCACGGACCTGGTCGGCTCCCCGGTCCAGGAAGAGGGCGACGAACTCGCCGGGCCGTACGCCCCTGACGGCCAGGGCGCGGGCGATCGCGTCGGCGTCGGCGGTCAGCTCGCCGTACGTCAGGTGCCGGTCCCCGTCGGTGACGGCCACGGCGTCGGGGCGGGCCTCGGCCGCCTCGCGGATCAGGGCGTGCAGGGTGGTGTCGGGGTAGCGGGCGGCCGTGTCGTTCCAGCGCTCCAGCTGGGTGCGGCGTTCGTCCACGGTGAGGGGTTCGAGGTCGTCCACCGGCTGGGCGGGGTCGGCCGTCACCTGTTCCAGGAGCCGGGTGAGGTGTGTGGCCAGGGCTGTCAGCTGCCACTCGTCGAAGTACAGGGCGTTGTAGAGCAGGCGGGCGGTGTGGCCTTCGGGGCCGGACTCCACGAAGAGGTGCAGGTCGTACTTGCCCTCGCCGGTGACCAGTTCGGCGGGGCCGGCGTGCGGGGCGCGGGGGCGGTACTGGAAGAGGACGTCGAAGAGGGCGGTGCGGCTCATGTCCTTGCCGGGGGCGACATCCAGGACGACGTCCTCGAAGAGAGCCGTGCCATGGGCGCGGGCCTCGCTCAGGCGGGTGGCGACCTCGCCGGTCCAGGTGTGGAAGGGGCGGTTCGGCGGGACGTCGAGACGCAGGGGCAGGAGGTTCGTCAGGGGGCCGACCGTCGTGCGGTCCGCTTCGCCGCGCAGGTCGTGGGTGAGACCGACGACCAGGTCGCGCTGGCCGGAGTACCAACTGAGGGTGGCGGTGAAGGCGGCCAGGAGGAGGGCCTCCGCGCTGGTCCGCCCGCCGGGGAAGGAGGCCAGCCGCTCCTCGGCGGGCAGGGCCACGGGGACAGACCGCTCCTCGTAGACGTGGACGGCGGCGCGGGGGCGGGCCAGCGGCAGGGCCAGGGGTTCGGCCGTCTGCCGGAGGCGGTCGGCGAGGAACGCCTGGTCGCGGCGGGCGCGTTCGGGGTCGCGGCGCTGGTGCCAGGAGCGGTGGCCGGCGCCGGACCGGGGGGTGGCCACGGCTGCGGCCGACCCCGCGAGGAGTTCACCGATGAGCAGGTCGAGGGAGGTGCGGTCGACGACCGCCTGGTGGCCGACGAGGGCGAGCAGGGCGCCGGTCCCGTCGGTCTGTACGGCGATCCTCAGGGCCGGGCCCGCGCTGAGGTCGAAGGGGCGGCTCACCCAGGCCGGCAGCTCGCCGGGGGTGAGGTGGTCGACCGTCACCGGGGCCGGTGCGGCGATCCGCTGCACGAATCCGTCCGGGGTCTGGACGAGCCGGGCGCGCAGGACCTCGTGCCGGGCGAACAAGGCGGTCGCCAGAGCGTCGAGGCGGGCCGGGTCGGGGGGCTCGGGCAGCCGGTGGACGGCCGCCTGGTTGTGGTAGACGGGCGGGTGGGGGTAGACGGTGCCGTTCTCGAAGGTGTCGATGAACGCCATGCGCTCCTGGTGGGGGGTGGCCCGGACCGTGGTGGTGGCCTCGGGGTCGCGGGGGTCTGCCGCCTCCCTTCGGTAGAAGTGCTCCAGGTCGTCGAGGAAGGGCTGTTCGGAACCGGCGTCCCACACCAGGTGGTGGACGCACAGCGAGAGGACCTGCTCGTCGTCGGCCACCCGGATCAGCGACGCGGTGAGGGGCCTGCCCGCGGCGAGGTCGAAGGAGTGGGCGGCGTCCTCCTCCAGCAGTGCGGCCAGCCGGCGGGATCTGTCCTCCTCGGCGAGAGCGCGCAGGTCCTCCTGGCGGAGTTCGGGTGTCCACGGCTCCCCGACCGCCTGGCGGAGCACGCCCGCGGCGTCGAGGAAGCGGGTGCGCAGGATCTCGTGCCGCTCCACCACGTCCCCGAGGGCGCGGGCCAGCGCGCCGGCGTCCAGCGCGGGGCGGATCCGCCAGGCCAGGGGGACGTTGTAGAGGCCGGTGCCGGGTTCGAGACGTTCGGCGAACCAGATGCGCTCCTGGAACCCGGCGGCCGGGAGGAGTCCGGTCGCCGGAGGGGGCAGGCCGGGGCCGGTGGTGCTGATGTCCTGGTCGATGCTCACTGGGCGTCCCCTTCGGTGGAGCCGGAGTGGGTGGGCGCGTAGGTGTCGTGGAGGACGCCCGGCGGCCGGGAGGGATCCGTCAGGCGGGCGGCGACGGCCGCGTGGTCCGGTTCCTCGCCGTTCTCCGCGTGGCGGGCCGCCGTCCAGGCGTCGGTGACGCGGCGGCGGGCGTCGGTGCAGAAGACGTCGGCGAGGTCGCGCGCCGAGGTGTCGCCGTCCTGGGCGAGGGCCGCCGCGCGGGCGAGGACGACGGCCATCGTCAGGATCTCGTTGACGATCCGGTTGACGGAGATGACGATCCGCTCGCGCGCGAGCAGTTCCTCGCTGGTCGCGTGCTGTTCGCGCAGCCGCAGCAGGAACCTCGCCAGTTCCTTGGCCTGCACCGTGGCGTACCGGGCGTGCTCGGCGCAGCGGTCGTCCAGCCGGTCGGTGTCCAGGCCGGTCAGGTCCGCCGGAGCGTCGAGGTCGTCCGCGACCCGCGGCTCGGGGTAGTAGGTGGGCAGGATGGTCCGGCCCGCCCAGAAGTCGAGCTGGAAGTCCACGCCGCCGGAGATCCGCAGCCCCCGCGCGTCGCGTACGGCGCGCTCCAGCGGTACCGCCGCCGCGCCCCGGCGCCCCTTGCTCGGGCCGGTCTCGAAGCCCTCGGCGGCCAGCAGCGACATGGTCCGGTCCAGGACCCGCCAGGCGGCGAGCGAGCTGATGTTCTTGACGGCGAGCTGCTCGAACGCCGTGTTGACCGGGCCGTCCGGTCCCGGGCGCAGCATCGTCCAGCTGGTGAGGGTGTCGACGGCGAAGGTGTCGGCGGCGGTCGCGGCCAGCAGCCGCTGGATCTCGTCGTACCCCGCGAGCGGCCGGCCGTCGACCGACCGGCGGGCGGCGAAGTCGCGGGACCAGGCGGTGCCGAGCCGGGCGAAGGCGAGGGAGGGGGCGGCGATCAGGTAGTTGCGGCCGAGCAGGGTGGCCAGGGTCGAGGTGGGTGTCATCCGACCCGAGTAGGCGGGTTCGGTGAGCATCTGGGCGCGGGGGACGCGCATCCCGTCGAAGGTGAAGCCGCCGTTGGGGAACCCCTTGAGGCCCATGAACTCGTGCTCCGCGTGCACGGTCAGGCCGGGCGTGTCCGTGTCGACGAAGAACAGCCGCCGCGCCTCGGTGCCGTCGTCCTGCGTGACGGTCGCCGAGATGATCACGACGTCGGCGACGGGCGCGTTGCCCACGAAGACCTTCTCGCCGGTGATCAGGAAGGCGTCGCCGTCGTCCACGGGAACGGCGACCGTCCGGCGGGAGGTGTTCGCGGCGCCCTGCGGCTCGGTGTCCGCCGTGCACGACAGCGAGCCTCGGGCGACCCGGTCGCGGACGAAGTCCCGCAGCGGGCCCTCCGGGAGGTGCGGCAGGTACGCGCTGATGCCGATGGCGTTGTCGATCGCGAGGATCAGCGCGACCGCCAGCGAACGGCCCGCCACCTCGTCGATCACGCGGAAGATGTTGCGAGGGCTGAGCCCCCGGCCGCCGACCGCCGGGTCCGCGCCGAGCTTGGCCAGGCCGCGCTCCCGTATCTCCTTCAGGAAGCCGGGCGGCAGTTCACGCGTGGCGTCCAGGTCGTCGGGGTCGATCCACTCGGCCATGAACCGCGTGATCTCCGTCAGCGCCCGGTCGCCGTCGGCCCGGTCCGCCGCGTCCTGGACAGGGAACGGGTCGAGCAGGTCCCAGCGGAGTTTTCCGGCGTACAGCTCTTCCAGAAAACTCGGCCTGTCAGGGTTGCTGAGCAGATTCCGCCCGGATGTCATGACCTTCTCCTATGTCAGGGTCCATGGAATTCGGATTCTTCAAGAAAGGACGATCTCCGGGAACGATGCCGCAGGCCGCGGGTGTGAGCAATGGAAGATTTCGCAGTCCACGGGGCGGAATTGGAAGATCTACCAGTGCACCGTGGAACCGATTCCGTTTTTTTCCAGTCCCCGGCGGATCCCCTGGCGGCGGATGCGAACACGCTTTTATCGTCGGGTCCGGTCGGATTCCTGAAAAAGAGCGAGGTGTATTCCGCAGTGAGTATTGACGAGGCGATCGGCGCGACCCGGGCGCTCACACCGGTGGAAGGTGAGCTGATCAAGGTCTGGCAGGAACTGCTCGGCGTGGACGACCTGGGTCCTGACGAGGACTTCTTCTCCCGGGGCGGGCATTCGCTGCTCGCCATCCGGTCGATGATCCGGCTCAAGGAGCGCCTGGGCATCGACGTGCCGTATCCGGTGATCGCCGCCCACCCGACCCCCAGGGAGCTGGCGGCCTGGATCGACGAGCACCGCGCGGACGCCGGCCGCTCCCCCGCCGCGCCCGCCGGCCCGAGCCGCTGGGACCGCGGCCGGCCCGCCCCGCTGTCGCCGGCGCAGGAGCAGATCTGGATCCTCCAGCAGCTTCATCCGGACAGCTCCAGCTACCACTTCCAGGCGCGTCTGGACTTCGACGGCGACCTGGCCACCGACGCCCTCGGGGCGGCACTGAACGCCGTCATGCAGCGGCACGAGGTCTTCCGCACCTCGGTCCGGCTCGACGCCGACGGCACCCCGGTGCAGTTGGTCCACCCCTACGAACCGTACGACCTGCCCGTCACCGACCTGAGCGGCCTGGAGGGCGCCGCACGCCAGGCCGCGCTGGACACACTGACCGCCGAGATCCTGGCGGCGGCATTCGACCTGGAGCACCCGCCGCTGGTGCGCTGGCACCTGATCCGGCTCGGCGCCACCGAGCACGTCCTGATGATCGTCGAGCACCATCTGATCCACGACGGCTGGTCCTTCAACGTGTTCCTCGGCGAACTCGCCGAGAACTACCGGCACGTGACCGCCGGCCGGGCCCCGCGGACCGACGCGGGCGACATCGACTTCGTCGACCTCGCCGTCTGGCAGCGCGAACGCCTCGACTCCGGTGACCGTGAGCGTCAGCTCGCGTACTGGTCCGAGCGGTTCGCCACCCCACCCGCCCCGCTCGACCTGCCCCTCGACCGGCCCCGGCCCCAGGTGCCGAGCTTCAGGGGCCGGGCGCTGCGCATCCCGCTGGACGCGGAACTCGGCGCGGGACTGCGCTCGTTCGCACGGGAGCAGGGTGTCTCGCTCTACCTCACCCTCTTCTCCGGCTGGCTGGCCGAGCTGAACCGCCTGACGGGCCAGCGCGACCTGTGCGTGGGCAGCTCCCTCGCCAACCGCGTCCTGCCCGAGACCCAGCAGATGATCGGGATGCTGGTCAACAACCTCCCGATGCGGGTGGACGTCGATCCCGGGCGGCCGATCACCGACGTGCTGCGCGCGGCCCGCCGCACCGTGGTCGAGGCGCAGGCCCACCCGGACGTGCCCTTCCACCAGATCCTCGCCGCCTCGCAACGCCGCCGCGACGTCTCGCGCAACGCCTTCTTCCAGGTCAGCTTCGGATTCCACGACGCCCCGCTGCCCTCCCTCGCGATGCCCGGCGTACGGATGGCGGTGACCGAGGGCATCTCGAACGGGTCGGCGAAGTTCGACATGAACATCATCGTGGTCCCCCGTCTCGAACAGGGCCTCGGGGCCGGGCACGGCGAGCACGGCGAGTCGATCACGCTCATCTGGGAGTACGCGACCGACCTGTTCGACGAAGCGACCGTCGAACGGCTCGCGGCCTCGTACCAGGACACCCTGCGCTGGATCGTCCAGCACCCCGACACCCCCCTTGAGGAGTTCGCCATGACCGCCCCCGCCGTGCCCGAGAACATCGAGGACGTCATCGCCGAGATCTGGAGCGACCTGCTCGGGCAGCCGGTCTCGGGCCCCGACGCCGACTTCCTCGAACTCGGCGGCCACTCGATGCTCGCCATCCGCACCGCGGCCCGGCTCGGGGAACGCCTCGGGGTGCGGGTGGCCGCGCTGGAGGTGCTGCGGCACCCGACGGTGGGCGAACTGGCGGCCCACATCCAGCGGTCGGGCGCCGACGCGGAAGCCACGCGCTGATGCGGGCCGGGAAGTTCGCCGGGCCCGCCCACCAGGACTTCCGGCGGCTGTGGGCCGGCCAGACCGTCAGCCAGCTCGGCAGCCAGATCACCCCGGTCGTGCTGCCGCTGCTGGCCATCGGCGAACTGCACGCGGACAACTCCGGCGTCGCCGGACTGGTGACCGCCCAGTTCCTGCCGTTCCTGCTGCTCGGTCTGCCCGCAGGAGTGTGGGTGGACCGGCTCGCCCGCCGCGCGGTGCTCATCGTCTGCGACATCGGCCGCGCCCTGGTCCTGGCCACCGTGCCGGTCGCGTTCCTCCTGGACGCCGTCTCGCTGCCGCTGCTGTACGCGGTGGCCTGTCTGCACGGCGCGCTGACCGTGTTCTTCGACGTCGCCTATCAGACGTACCTGCCCGAGATCGTCGAGCGGGACCGGCTCGCGGACGCCAACGGGAAGCTGGAGCTGAGCCGCTCCGGGGCGCAGATCGCCGGGCCGGGGCTCGCCGGTCTGCTGGTCTCCTGGCTGCGGGCGCCCCTGGTGCTGGTCGTCGACGTCGTCTCCTACCTGCTGTCCGCCTTCTTCCTGTGGCGCATCGAGAGCAGGCCGGCCGCGCCGCCGCCCGCGCCCACCGAGCGCCGCCTGTTCAAGGAGGTCACGACCGCGCTGCGCTGGATCTTCCGGCACCGCACGCTCGCACCGCTCGTGGCCTGCCTGGCGCTGCTCAACTTCTTCTCCGGCGGCATCATGTACGCCCTGCTCATCCCGTACGCCGTACGGGAGCTGGAGATGTCCGCCGGGACAGCGGGGCTGCTGCTCGGGCTGAGCAACATCGGGTTCGTGGCGGGCGCGCTCGTCGCGGGCCGGCTCGGCAAGCGGTTCGGTGTCAAGCGGACCCTGATCGGTGCCGTCGCGGCGAACGTGGGCGGCATGGCGCTGCTGCCGCTGGCTCCGGGCACCCAGCCGGAGGCCGTCTTCCTGGCAGGCATGACCATCGCCTGGTTCGGAGCCGTCGTCTTCAACATCCACCAGGTGACGCTCCGCCAGACGATCACACCCCAGGAGCTGCTCGGCCGGGTCAACGCCTCGATCCGGTTCGTGATCTGGGGCGTGATCCCGCTCGGCGCGACCACCGGCGGCTTCCTGGCCGCGCGCACCGGACTGCACACCACGTTCTGGATCGCGGCGGTCGGCGGCACGCTCGGCCTCGTGGTCCTCGTCGTGGCCGTGCTGGCGGGCCGCCCGTTCTCGCCCGACGCCGACCCCGACCCCGACACCGGCTCCCCAGCCGTTCCCGCCTCCGACCCCGATGCCGACGAAAGGCACATCCCGGCATGACCATCCAGAGCCTCGTCCACCGGCACGCCCTCGCCACCCCCGACCACCTCGCGGTGTCCGGCCCCGACGGCACCCTCACCTACCGGCAGCTCGACGCGGCGGCGGAAGCGGTCGCGGCCCGGCTGCGCGCCCTGCCCGACGCGAGCGACGTCGTCTTCGTCGACCTCGCCCCGTCCGTACGCCGTGTCGCCGCCCTGCTGGGCGTGCTGCGCTCCGGACGCGCGTACGCCGTCTCCGACCCGGGCTGGCCCCGGGAGGTGCACGCGGAGATGACCGAGCTGCTCGCCGTCCGCCTCACGGTGACCGACGCGGCCGACGAGCCCGGGGCCTGGTCCCCGCCGTCCCTCGCGGAGCTGCTCGCCGCACCGGACGCGCCCGCCCCGGCGCCGGGCGACGACAACGCCCCGGCCTGTCTGCTGTTCACCTCCGGCACCACGGGCACCCCCAAGGCAGTGCTCTGCCCGCACCGGGGCGTGATCCGGATGTTCCACCCCGAGCCGCTGATCGGCTTCGCCGACCGTCCCGTCGTCCCACAACTCGCCCAGCTGCAATGGGACATGGGCAACTACGAGATGTGGGGCGCCCTGCTCAGCGGCGGCACCGTCCTGGTCACCGACACGCCCTACATCACGCCCGACACGCTGACCCTGATGGTCAAAGAGCACGGCGCGGACAACCTGTTCCTCACCACCGCGCTGTTCAACCTGCTGGTGGACGAGGGCATCGGCTGCTTCTCCGGCTTCGCCCAGGTGATGACCGGCGGCGAGCGCGTCTCGGTGCCGCACTTCGACCGCTTCCTGGACGAGCACCCGGACATCCGGCTCGTGGTCGCCTACGGGCCGGTCGAGAACAGCATGCTGACGACCGTGCACACCGCCCGCCGCCACGACCTGGACGACCCCCACGGCATTCCCGTCGGCGTCACGGTCCCCGGCACCGAGATCTTCGTCCTCGACGGCGACGGCAAGCAGTGCCCGGCGGGCGAGGCGGGCGAGCTCTACACCGGGGGCGCGGGCGTCGCGCTGGGTTACGTGGGCCGCCCCGAGCTGGTCGCCGAGCGCTTCGTCGACCTGGAGGTCGACGGCGCGGTGCGCCGGCTGTACCGCACCGGCGACAAGTGCCTCATGGGCGACGACGGTCTGCTGCGGTTCGTCGGGCGGACCGACCGGCAGGTCAAGATCCGGGGCCAGCGCATCGAACTCGACGGTGTCGAGGCCGCCCTCAGCCGGCTGCCGGGAGTCCGCACGGTGGCCGTCCGGGTGCTGCGGGACCGGTTCGACAGCGTCGTCGGCCTCACGGCGTACTACGTGGCGGACAGCGAGTCCCCGGCGGACGCGCAGGCCCTGCGCCGCACGGCGCTCGCCACGTTGCCGGCCAACCACGTGCCGACACGCTTCGTCCCGGTCGAGTCGATGCCGATGACGGCGCGGGGCAAGGTCGACTACAAAGCGCTGGAGACGGTGTGACCGAGGCAGGGAGAACCGGCCGCTGGGTGCGGCGGCCCGTTCCCCGGCCCCGGGCCAGGGGCCGGCTGGTGTGCTTCCCGTGTGCGGGCTCCGGGGCCATGATGTACCGGCCCTGGCAGCGGCTGCTCCCCGACGACCTGGAACTGTGCCTGGTGCAGCCGCCGGGGCGGGAGGACCGGGCCGGGGAACCCGCCCTGACCCGGGCCTCGGACGTCGTCGACGGGATGCTGCCCGAGGTGCGCGGCCTCCTGGACCTGCCGACGCTGTTCTTCGGGCACAGCATGGGCGCCCTCCTCGCGCACACGCTCACGCTGCGCCTGCGCGCGGAGGGGCTCGCCGGCCCCCGGCACCTGTTCGTCTCCGCCCGCCCGGCACCCCACCTCCCGCACCGGGGTCCGGCCCGCCACCTGCTCGGCGACCAGGACCTCACCGAGGTGCTGCGCGCCCTGGGCGGCATGCCCGAGGAGGCGTTCGCGCTCCCCGAGCTGATGGGGATGATGCTGCCGCTGGTCAGGGCCGACTTCACGCTCTCCGAGACGCACCGGCAGCCGCCCGGCACCCGCCCGCTGGAGACCCCGGTCACCGCTCTCGGCGGTCTCGGCGACCCCTTCGTCCCGACGGACGACCTGTACGCCTGGCGGGAGGCGACCGACGGCCGCTTCGCCGCCCACCTCTTCCAGGGCGGTCACTTCTACCTCCACGACGTCCTGGAGGAAGTCGTCCGCATCGTCCTGGCGGAACACGAGTCGACCGCCCTCACCCACACCGGGAACCCTCAGTGACCACAACGGCATTCCCCCGCATCGAGCTGAAACCCGCCTCCCGCCCCCTGCCCGCCGCCGAACGCGCCGCGCTGATGGCCTCCCCCGGCTTCGGCCGCCACTTCACCGACCACATGGTGACGGTCCGCTGGAGCCGGGGACGCGGCTGGTACGACGCCGAACTCGTCCCCTTCGCCCCGCTGTCCCTGTCTCCCGCCAACATGACCCTGCACTACGCGCAGACGATCTTCGAAGGGCTCAAGGCGTTCCGCCAGCCCGACGGATCGGCGGCGGTGTTCCGCCCGGAGCGCAACGCCCGCCGGTTCCGGGAGTCCGCCCGCAGGCTCGCCATGCCGGAGCTGCCCGAGGACCTGTTCCTCGCCGCGCTCGACGCCCTGGTCGCGCAGGAGGACGCCTGGGTGCCCGAGGGCCGGGAGACCTCCCTCTACCTGCGCCCGTTCATGATCGCGACCGAGGCGGGCCTCGGCATCAGGCCCGCCGATGAATACCTGTTCGTCCTGATCGCCTCACCGGCGGGCGCGTACTTCCCCGAGGGCATCAGACCGCTGTCGGTCTGGCTCTGCGAGGACTACGTCCGCGCCGCCCCCGGCGGCACCGGCGCCGCCAAGTGCGGCGGCAACTACGCCGCCTCCCTCGTCGCCCAGGCCCAGGCCGCCGAGCAGGGCTGCGACCAGGTGGTCTGGCTGGACGCGATCGAGCGCCGCTGGATCGAGGAGATGGGCGGCATGAACCTCTACTTCGTGTACGGCGACCGCATCGTCACCCCGGAGCTGAGCGGTTCCCTGCTGCCCGGCGTCACCCGCGGCTCGCTCCTCCAGGTCGCCGCCGACCTCGGGTACGAGGCCCGCGAGAGCCGGGTCGGCGCGGCGGACTGGCGCCAGGGCTGCGCGGACGGCAGCCTCACCGAGGTCTTCGCCTGCGGGACCGCCGCCGTCATCACCCCGGTCGGCACGGTCCGCTCCACGAGCGGCGACTGGACGGTCGGCGACGGCGGCGCGGGCCCGGTGACCATGCGCCTGCGCGAGGCCCTGCTGGACATCCAGACGGGCCGCACCCCCGACACCCACGGCTGGATGCGCCGCCTCGGCGCCTGACAGCTTCGCCCCGAACCCCGTGAGGAGTCGTCGTCACCATGAACACCGCACCGCACGACAGTTTCCACGTCTTCGACACCACGCTCCGTGACGGAGCACAGGCCGAGGGCATCAACCTCACCGTCAACGACAAACTCGCCATCGCCCGCCTCCTCGACGACTTCGGCGTGGGTTTCATCGAGGGCGGCTGGCCCGGCGCCAACCCCCGCGACACCGAGTTCTTCCGGCGCGCCGCGCGCGAGATCGAGTTCCGGCACGCCACGCTCGTCGCGTTCGGCGCCACGCGCAAGGCCGGCGTCCCGGTCGAGGAGGACCCGCAGGTCGCGGCGCTGCTGGCAGCGGACACGCCGGTGATCACCCTGGTCGCCAAGGCGCACGACCGGCACGTGGAACTCGCGCTGCGCACCACCCCGGAGGAAAACCTCCGGATGATCGCCGACACCGTCCGCCATCTCCGCGCGCACGGCCGCCGGGTCTTCGTCGACTGCGAGCACTTCTTCGACGGCCACCGCGCCGACCCCGCGTACGCCACCGAGGTGGTGCGCACCGCCCACGAGGCCGGCGCCGCCGTCGTCGTCCTGTGCGACACCAACGGCGGCATGCTTCCCTCGCAGATCCACGACGTGGTCGCCGCCGTGCTGCGCGCGACCGGGGCGCGCCTGGGCATCCACACCCAGGACGACTCGGGCTGCGCGGTCGCCAGCACGCTGGCCGCCGTGGACGCGGGCGTCACGCACGTGCAGTGCACGGCCAACGGCTACGGCGAACGCGTCGGCAACGCCAACCTGTTCCCGGTGGTCGCGGCCCTGGAGCTGAAGCAGGGCCGTACGGTGCTGCCGGCCGGCGGGCTCGCGCGGATGACCGGCGTCGCGCACGCCGTCGCGGAGATCACCGGCATGCCGTCGCCGGCCCACGAGGCGTACGTCGGTGTCTCGGCCTTCGCCCACAAAGCCGGACTGCACGCCTCCGCGATCAAGGTGGACCCCGATCTGTACCAGCACATCGACCCGGCCCTGGTCGGCAACGGCATGCGCATGCTGGTGTCCGACATGGCGGGCCGCGCCTCGATCGAGCTCAAGGCCAGGGAACTCGGCATCGACCTCGGCGGCGACCGGCTGGCCTCGGGCCGTGTCGTCACCCGTGTCAAGGAGCGCGAACTGCGCGGGTACGCGTACGAATCGGCCGACGCGTCCCTGGAGCTGCTGATCCGGGCGGAGACGGGGGCGCTCCGGCGTCCCTTCGAGGTGGAGCACTGGCGGGTCGTCGTGGAGAAGCGGGGCCCGAGCGAGTCCGTCAACCAGGCCACCGTCGCGCTGCGTGTGGCAGGCCGCTCGCTCATCGCCTCCACCGAGGCGCCGGGCCCGGTCCACGCCCTCGACCTGGCGGTCAGGCGCGGCCTCGGCGAGGCGTTCCCGCAGCTGCCGCAGCTGCGGCTGGTCGACTACACGGCCCGGATCTTCGACGACGCAGGCGGCACGGGCTCCACCACCCGCGTCCTGCTGACGCTGACGGACGGGGCGGCGCAGTGGTCGACGGTGGGCGTGGGCCGGGACGTGATCGCGGCCTCCTGGCAGGCGCTGGACGACGCGTACGTGTACGGCCTGCTGCGGACCGTGCCCCACGGCACGGCCCGCCGACCGGCGGAGGCGGCCGTCGCGACCTGAGCCGGACCAGGGGCGCCTCGGCCCGGAACCCGGCGAACGGCCCTTTTGGGCCAGGCCGGATCAGGCCACCCGTGAGCGGTCCCGGCGCACCGGCTCGCCTGCGAGACTGCCGGTACCAACGGAGGAACCGGTGGGGCAGGATCCGGCCGGTCCGTCGGACACACCGACCGTCCGCACACTCCCGGCGCGGGCGCCGCACGGAAAGGGAACCACCCCCATGCCTGGTTCTGTCCGAGACATAGCGCGGGCGCGGCCCTGGCCCACCGTGCCAGGGCCGCGCCCGAGGGTGTGCGGGGGCGGGGCAGATGGTCACTGACGGGCAGGTCGAGGTGGCGACCTGGAAGACGGACCGGACCCTGACGGTGACCCAGGCCGCCGGGGCCGCCTGGCGGATCGGACTGCGCGCGGGCCACCAGATCCACCTGGCGCGGACCGGGGACCAGGCCCTCGTCTCCTCCTTCGGCAACGCCCAGTTCCTCGGCGCCGCCCACACACTCGTCCTCGACGACAGGACCGTCTCCTGGGAGGTCGCCGACGGCACGCGGCTGTGGAAAGTGATCCTCTCCCCCGACCGGGCGGCCGACGGCAGCCTCAGCGGGGTCGTCGGCGCTGCCTGGTACATGTCCGGCGCCATGGCCGCCATGGACCTCACCCAGCGGCCGGCCGCTCTCCGCTCCTGGCAGGAGGCCCCCGAGCGGACGGTCCCCACGCCGTACCCGCCCGCCGCGTCCGACCTGGACCTGCTGCTGTCCCGGCTCCCCGTGGCCGTG
Source organism: Streptomyces saintjeani (assembly GCF_055409605.1). Classification (NCBI taxonomy): domain Bacteria; kingdom Bacillati; phylum Actinomycetota; class Actinomycetes; order Kitasatosporales; family Streptomycetaceae; genus Streptomyces; species Streptomyces saintjeani. The sequence continues at coordinate 1,444,982 of NZ_CP189624.1, forward strand.
CTGAAGGTGTCGGCCCAGGACACGGTGCTGGGCGCCAACCCCGCTGCCGCCGCCCTCTTCGGCGCCCCCGCTCCCGACGCGCTCTCGGGCCTGCCTCTGCACCGCCTCACCCGCGACGGCCTCCCCGGGCCTGCCGACGACGCGGAGGTGTCCTCCGTTCCCTTCGTCCGGCTGGACGGCGCCGAGTTCCTCGCGGACTGCGTCCGGATCCCCTGGCAGAGCGAACTGGCGCTCCGTGAACTCCTCATGCTGGGGGAGGCGTTCACGGTCCTCACCGACGACGGACCGCGCACCCCAGCGCGGCGTCCGGCGCTCACCCCGACGGAGGCGTCGATCCTGGAACTCACCGCCCAAGGGCTGACGAGCAGCCAGATAGCGAGCCGCCTGCACTTCAGCCGCAACAACGTCGAGTACCACCTCGGCAACCTCCGCTTCCGCATCGGCGGCGGCAACCGCGTCGCCCTGATCGCCCGCGCCTATGCCTGGGACCTGCTCCGCCGAGGCGTCTGGCCACCGGCGGTGACGGCCGGCCACCCCGCACCGGCGCCGGAACCCGCACCCCGGCCGGTTCCCCGAGCCACGGCTTCATGACGATGCGCCACTTCGGGCACCGTCCCGGATCCGCCAGGGGACACCGGTGTCCGGGACCGCGCGCCTTACCTGACGGAGTGTGAAGGACCCGCTTCCGCCCTCGCCCGCCGCCCGCACAGGGTGGAGGGTGAGGGCCGCCCGGCCCGGAAGGGACGGTGGGGATGCGGAAGGTGCGTTGGGGGCTGCTGGTCACCGGGGGGTATGCCGATGTGGCCATGAAGGCGAAGGGGTTCTCGCGGACGGCGGAGTTCGTGGCCGTGGCGGCGGATGACGCCGAGGAGTATGCGCGGACCTGGGGGATCGCCAGGGCTCATCGCAGCCGCGAGGAACTGCTCGCGGACGACGAGGTGGAGGCCGTGTTCGTCGCGCTCGACCCCGTGGACCACGCCGAGTGGGCGGTCAGGGCGTTGCGGGCCGGCAAGCATGTGGTCGTCGAGAAGCCGCTCGCGTTGTCGGTGGCCGATACGCAGCGGGTGTTCGACGCGGCCGAGGAGGCCGGGCGGGTGTGTGTGGAGGGGGTGTTCTCGCGGCATCATCCGCAGCATGTGCTGGCCAAGAGGCTCATCGACGACGGGGTGATCGGGGAGCTGCGGTACATCTACGCCGCCTGCACCGCGAACCTGCCCGACGACTACTTCCGGCGGTTCCCGGAGCGTGGCGGCGGGGGGATGCTGGATCTGGGGTCGTTCACGCTGGCCGCCGTCAGGATGTTCGCCGGGGAACCGGAGCGGGTGTACGCGGAGGAGATGCGGCGCGACGGGCGGCTCGACCACAGCTTCGCGGCGACCCTGCGGCTGCCCGGCGATGTGCTGGCCCAGTTCGAGGTGGGGCAGGAGGTGTGCCGGGGCGACGCGCTGGAGCTGGTCGGGACGACCGGGCGGCTGGTCCTGGCGGACCCGTGGTTCTGCCGGGACGTCAAACAGGTCGAGTTGCAGCGCCAGGGCCCGCCGCCGCACGCCGACCCGGTGAGCGAGTACCTGCCGGTGGACCCGGAGGGGGCGTACCGCTGCGGTGAGTCGTACGCCGTCTCCCGGATCCTCTTCGACGACGTGTCCCGCGCGATCGCGGAGGGGCGGCCCGCTCCGTACGGCCGTGCGGACGCGGTGGGGCAGGCGCGGGCCGTGGAGGCGCTGTTCGAGTCGGGGGCCAAGGCCGTACCCGTGCGGCTCTAGAACAAACCGGCCCGGCCGCCTCCAGGTGGAGTCCGGCCGGGCCGTCACGCGGGCGGAACCCTCACGCCCCCGCCCTCACGCCCCCGCTGTCACACCCTCGCTGTCACACCCCTTCGATCACCTTCTTGATCCCCGCCACCGTCCGCTCCACATCCACCGCCAGCTTCGCGTTCCAGTCCTTCACGAACCGCTCCCGGCCGGCCTCGTCGAGGGACGCGAAGATCTTCGACAGGCCCTCGGTGAGCCGCCCCAGCCAGTAGTGGTGGACGAGGACGACGCCCCCGTCGGCGGGTGAGATCTCGAAGGACCAGGTGCTCTCCTGCGGTTCCCCGGCGCTCGTGAGGATGATCCACCGGAACACCGAGCCGGGAACGGCCTCGACGACCTCGGAGAGCGTCGACCACTCGCCCCGGATGACCGGCGCCCACGGCACCGCCTCGGCCCCGCGCAGGTTCTTGCCCTCGAAGACCGCGCCCACGGTGGAGGGCTCGCCCTTGATCCAGGTGCCGCCCTGGCACTCGGGGCTCCACTCCCCGCTGCGCCCGAGGTCGCTGACGACCTCGTACACCTTGTCCGCAGGAGCGGCGACGAAAATCTCGGCGCGCACCTGGAATGTGGTGACTCCCGGGCGCTCGTAATCAGTTGCCATGTCACTTTCCCGTCTTGTGCGAAGCGTCTCGTGCGAAGCGATATTCACGCGGTCCGCTGGAATTCCCGGTCCCCGTGCAGCCATTCGACTTTTCCGTGGAGTTCGTCGGCGCTCAATGCGGACAGTTCCGCGTTCCGCGCCTTCGCCGCGACCCCGGCGGGGTGATAGACCTGCCGCCCCATCTCGCGCGCGATCAACTGGGCACGCGCGGCCCGGCTGCGGCGCAGTGCGGCGTACGCGCCGAGCCGGGCCGGCAGCGCGGCGGCAGCGATCTGCGGGCCGAGCAACTCGCCGAGCAGCACGGCGTCTTCGAGGGTCTGGCAGGCGCCCTGCGCGGCGTACTGGAGCATGGGGTGCGCGGCGTCGCCGAGGAGCGCGACCCGCCCGTCGACCCACGTGTCGACGGGGTCCCGGTCGCACAGCACCCAGCGCCGCCACCCGTCCCCGAGCCGCAGCAACCGCCCCGCGATCTCCCCGAGTTCGGCGAACTCCCCGAGCACGAAGCCGCGTTCGACGGCCTCCCCGGCGACGGCCGTGACGGCCCCGTCGTCACGGGTCGCGGCGAGGTTCAACTCCCGCCCCTCGCTGATGGGATAGTGCACGAAGTGCCACTGCGGCCCCGCCCACAGGCACACCGCGTTGGCGCGCAGCTCCTCGGGCACCCCCGCCATGGGGATGACGGACCGGTAGATGGTGTGCCCGGACACGCGCGGCTCCCCGTCACCGAGGAGCTGCCCGCGTACGGCGGACCGGATGCCGTCGGCGCCGATCACGGCGTCCCCGGCGACGCGGGAGCCGTCGCCGAGCACCGCCCACGCGCCGTCCGCGTCCTGCCCGTACCCGGTCACCGGCGCGCCCGTGACGAGCTGCACGCCGGGCCGCTCCCGGCACGCTTCGAGCAGCGGCCGGTACAGGTCGGTCCGGTGCACGACGGCGTACGGGTTCCCGAAGCGGCGCCGGTAACCGCCGGTCAACGGCATGGAGTTGATGAGTTCGTCGGTCGTGCCGTCGTAGAGCCGCAGCTCGTCGACGAACACGGACCGCGCCCGCACCTCGGCGCCGACGCCGATGCGGTCGAGGGCGTGGTAGGCGTTGGGGGCGAGCTGGATGCCGGCGCCGAGTTCGGTGAACTCCTCGCGCCGCTCCAGGACGGTGACCCGATGGCCGTGCCGGGCGAAGGCCAGCGCGGAGGCGAGCCCGCCGATCCCGCCGCCGACCACGACAAGGTGTACCACTGCGCGTCTCCTCACGCTCGAAGCAGGGACGGACGACTCACGACGAAAGGTCGGGCCGGACGACGAGCCGCCTGCCGTGCAACTCGCCTTTCTCCATGCGCAGATGGGCGTCGGCCATCGCGCTCAGCGGCACCCGCTCGGTACGCCGGGACCGCAGACGGCCCGCCGCCGTAAGCCTGTTGACGGTGACCGCCGCCTCGGCGAGCTGGTCGGTCGTCGCGTGCGAGATGACGAACCCGAGGATCGAGGCGTCCTTCTGGTAGAACGGCCCGACCGGCAGCACGGGCCGCGCGGCCACCCCGGCGAGCAGCACGATCCGGCCACGGGGCGCGATCAACTCCACCGCCTGGGCGAGGTCGTTGGTGCCGAAGGTGTCGATGTGGACATCGACCGTGCCCCGCAAGGGCGCCAACTCCGGTTCCCGGTAGTCGAGTACGACGTCGGCGCCCAACTCCCGTACGTAGTCGGCGTCTTGGGCGGACGCGGTGGCCACCACCCGTGCGCCCGCCTCGACGGCCAGGGTCACGACGGCACTTCCGACGTTCCCGGCGGCCCCCGCCACGAACACCGTCTCGCCCGGCCGCACCCGCGCATGGGTGAACAGCGCCAGGTACGCCGTACCGCCGGGGTGGAACACGGTGACCGCCTGCTCGGGGTCGACGCCGGACGGCAGGCGGTAGAGGCGGTCGGCGGGGACGACGGCGCGTTCGGCGGCGGCGCCCTGACGGCCGCCGTGGCCGAGGCTGTTGGTCCACACCCGCTCGCCGGCCGCGAACCCGGAGCCGGAGCGCACGACCGTACCGACGAGGTCGCGGCTGACGATCAGGGGCAGCGGGACGGGGGTACGGAAGCGGCCGGAGCGGACGAGGGTGTCGACCGGGTTGACGGTGGTGCACTCGACCTCGACCAGCACGTCGGTCGGTCCGGGGGTCGGCTCGGGCAGTTCGCCGTGGCGGATCTCGTGGGACGGCCCGAGTTCGGTGATGTAGGCGGCACGCATGGAGTCCAGACTGTCGCCGGGTCCCGGAAAGGGACACGGGGTGCTCCCGAATTCGTCAGGTCCTGGTGAGCACCTGATTTATCGTCGAATTCCTCGTTGACGCGTCCTGGGCCCGCCTCGAAGCTGCCGGGTGAATTCACATTCCCGCCCTAACCCGCATTTCTTGCACCCTGCACCATTCAGTGAGCGAAAGCGCACCGAGGAGATTCCGGATGAGCAGAAAGCGTAAAGAGATCTGTGTCGTCGGCGCGGGCCCGAGGGGCCTGTCGGTGCTGGAGCGGCTGTGCGCCAACGAACGGCTCGCCCCCTCGGACGCCTCCGTGGTCGTCCACCTCGTCGACCCGAACACCCCGGGCGCGGGCCGCGTCTGGCGCCCGGAGCAGTCCCGGCACCTGCTGATGAACACCGTCGCCTCGCAGGTGACCGTGTTCACCGACGACAGCGTCCGCATCGACGGCCCGATCGAGCCGGGCCCGTCCCTGTACGACTGGGCGCGCCAGCTCGCGCTGCTCGGCGTGGAGGGCCATCTGTACGACGAGGAGACCCTCGTGGAGGCGCGCCGCCTGGAGCCGGACTCGTACCCGAGCCGCGCGTTCTACGGCCACTACCTGAACGACTGCTTCCGGCAGATCCTGGCCCGCGCCCCCGAGCACGTCGAGGTGCGGGTGCACCGCTCGCAGGCGGTCGCGATGTCCGACGTGCACGGCGCGCGCGGCGGCCGGCAGGGCGTACGGCTCGCCGACGGCACCCGTCTCAACGACCTCGACTCGGTCGTCCTCGCGCAGGGCCACATCCCCGCCCGGCTGACGCCCCGCCAGGAGCGCACCGCCGCGCTGGCCCGCATCCACCACCTCGCCTACCTCACGCCCACCAACCCGGCCGACGCCGACCTCGGCGGGATCCGTCCCGGTGAGCCGGTGCTGCTGCGCGGGCTCGGGCTGAACTTCTTCGACTACATGGCGCTGCTCACGCTCGGCCGGGGCGGCGTCTTCGAACGGGCCCCCGGGGGCGGGCTCGTGTACCGGCCCAGCGGGCAGGAGCCGGTGATGTACGCGAGTTCGCGGCGCGGTGTGCCGTACCACGCGCGCGGCGCCAACCAGAAGGGCGCGCACGGGCGTTACTTCCCCCGGCTGCTGACCGCCGAGTACGTCGAGCGGTTGCGCGCCGACGAGACGCGGCCCTACTTCGGCGAGGACCTCTGGCCGGTGATCCGGTGGGAGGTGGAGAACGTGTACTACACGACGCTGCTCGCCGCCCGGGGCGGCCGAGCCGGCGCGTTCGCCGGGGAGTTCCTCGCGCTGGGGCCCGGGGCGGACGCGGCGGACCTGCTGGCGCGGTACGGGATCGAGGCCGGCGTCCGCTGGGACTGGGAGCAGCTCATCTCCCCTCTCGCGGGGCGGGAGTTCGCGAGCCGCGAGGAGTTCCAGGCGTGGCTGCGGGGCTACTTGGAGTGCGACGTCCGCGAGGCGGAGGCCGGAAACGTCGACGGGCCCCTCAAGGCCGCGCTCGACGTGCTGCGCGACCTGCGCAACGAGATCCGGCTCGCCGTCGACCACGGCGGCATCGACGGGAACTCCTACCGCGACGACGTGGAGGGCTGGTACACGCCGCTCAACGCGTTCCTGTCCATCGGGCCGCCCGCCTCCCGCATCGAGGAGATGATCGCGCTCCTCGACGCCGGGCTCCTGATCCTCACCGGCCCCGGTACGCAGATCCGCTTCGACACCGCCGACCCGTCGTTCGTCGCCCACTCGACCGTCGTGCCCGGAGCGCCGGTGCGGGCCCGCGCGTTGATCGAGGCGCGGCTCCCCGAACCGGACGTCCGCCGCGCCGAAGACCCGCTGCTGCGGCACCTGTTGGCGACCGAGCAGGCGGGTCCGTACCGCATCGACGGCAGTTGCGGAACGATGTACGAGACCGGCGGCCTCGCCGTCGGCGAACGCCCCTACCACCTCCTCGACAGCCAGGGCCGCCCCCACCCGCGCCGCTTCGCCTTCGGCGTCCCCACGGAGGCCGTCCACTGGGTCACGGCCGCGGGCATCCGTCCGGGCGTCGACTCGGTCACCCTGGGCGACTCCGACGCGATAGCCCGCGCCGTCCTCGCCCTCCCGCCCCTGTCCCGGGTCCCGCAGGAGGTCCGCCCGGCGCAGGACGACAGCGAGTGGACGGGGGTGGTGGTGTGACCGCGCCGACACGAGCGGCATGCCGGGTACGACGCCGGCGCGCCGGAATACGTACGGTGCCCGGCGTCGAGGTGAAGAGCGGCGGCAAGGGGCATCAACTGGACGACGTTGCAACGGAGTTCACCGCATACGACGCCGAGGCAACCCGGTGACCGGCCTCGACTCCGGGCTCCTCTCGCCCGTCCGCGCCGGAACCCCCGTCGAAGCGGTCGTCGATGACGAGTCGTGGGTGCGGGCGATGCTCGACACCGAGGCGGCGCTCGTGCGGGCGCAGGCCGGGCTGGGCACGGTGCCGGCAGGGGCGGCCCGCGTCATCAGCGCCGTCGCCGCCGACGTCACCCTGGACGTACGGGAGTTGGCGCTGGCCTCCCGGGAGACCGCGAACCCTGTCGTGGGGCTCGTCCAGGCGTTCACCCGGCGAGTGGCCCAAGTCGACCCGGCCGCCGCCGAGTTCGTGCACCGGGGGTCGACCAGTCAGGACGTCTTCGACACGGCGGCGATGCTGGTCTCCCGGCGGGCGCTGCGCCTGATCGTCGCGGACCTCGACAAGTCGGCGGAGGCGCTGGCGAGTTCGGCGCGGCTCCACCGGGACACCCCGATGCCGGGCCGGACGCTGGCGCTGCACGCCGTACCGACGACGTTCGGCCTGAAGGCGGCGGGCTGGCGGCAGCTGCTGCTCGACGCACGGCGCCGCGTGGCTCACGTGGCCGACGAGGGCTTGCCGGTGTCGCTCGGGGGCGCGGCGGGGACGCTGGCGGGGTACCTGGAGTACGCGGCGGTGGACGGGGCGACCTCCGGCGCGGGCGCCCAGGCCGGGGAGTACGCGGTGATGGACGGGGCCTGCGCCGACGCGGGCGCCCCAGCCGGGGAGTACGCGGCGACGAACAGAGCCTCCGCCGACGCGGGCACCCCAGCCGGGGAGTACGCGGCGACGAACAGAGCCTCCGCCGACGCGGGCACCCCAGCCGGGGAGTACGCGGCGACGAACAGAGCCTCCGCCGACGCGGGCACCCCAGCCGGGGAGTACGCGGCGACGGACAGGGCCTCCGCCGACGCGGGCACCCCGGCCGGACCCGGCGGCCACGGCACCGCGTCCCGGTCCGCAGGACGCGGCATACCGCACCTCGCCGACCCGGCCGCCTACACCACCCGCCTCCTCGAAGCCTTCGCCGCCGAGACCGGTCTCGCCGTCCCCGTCCTCCCCTGGCACTCCCTCCGCACCCCCTTCGCCGACCTCGCCGCCGTACTCGCCTTCACCGCGGGCGCGTTGGGGCGGATCGCGGTCGATGTGCAGGCGCTGGCCCGCACGGAGGTCGGGGAGGTGGCCGAACCCGCCGTGTCCGGGCGGGGCGCGTCGTCCGCGATGCCGCACAAGCGCAACCCCGTGCTCAGCACGATGATCCGCTCGGCGGCGCTGCAAGTGCCCGCGCTGAGCGGGGCGTTGACGCAGTGCATGGTGACCGAGGACGAGCGGTCCGCCGGGGCCTGGCACGCGGAGTGGCTGTTGCTGCGGGAGTGTCTGCGCCTGGTGGGCGGCGCCGCGCACACGGCTGTGGAGCTGACGTCGGGACTCCAGGTGCACCCCGAACGGATGCGCGCCAACCTGGATCTGACGGACAGTCAGATCGTGTCGGAGCGGATCGCGGCCCGCCTCACGCCCCGCCTGGGCCGGGCCCGCGCCAAGGAACTCCTCACCCGGGCGTCCGTCGAGGCCGACGCGACCGGCCGCCCGCTGGCGACGGTCCTGGCGGACCTGGCGCCCGAGGTCCCCGCCGAGGAGATCGCCGAACTGTGCGATCCCACCGGCTACTTGGGGGCGGCCCCGGCGCTGGTGGACCGCGCGCTGAACGACTAGGGCACCAAGACCGAAGGGGGCCGGGCGTGAAATCGCCCGGCCCCCGCCCTCAACCGCCTCAGCCCCTCCGCCTCCCCTCAAGCCCCCGGCAACCACTCCACCTCGTCCCAGAACTCCAACTGCCGCAACTTCGAGGGATGTTCCACCCGAGCCCCCTCGACTCCGCCCAGCACCACCGCACTAGGCACCCCGGGCTCGTACACAGGCCACCCCTCCACCCCCTCTCCCCGCACGAACGACGCCACCAGATCCACGAACGTGTCCGACACCCTCCGCTCCACCGGCCCGTCCCCGAACTGCCCCACGAACAACGGGTGCGCGTGCGACCCGAACAGGAACTTCGACGTGGCGTCGTGCGGCGTCCCGAAGTGCGGTGCCCGCACCGGATGCGCGAACTCCATGACGTACTGCGGCGAAGCCCCCCGCAGCGCATGCCGCTGGGCGAGCCGGACGATCTGGTACCGGAAGACCGCGTCCCCCCACACCTCGGTCCACAGCGAGAGCGGATCGGCGGGCCGCCCCTCGTCGAGCGCGGCCTCCCGGTACGCATCGACGCACGCCTCGGCGAGCCCGTCCTCCACGGTGTCCGTGCACTTGAGCATCACCTCCCGTACGGCGTCCCGCAGTTCACGCGAGTCCGTGGGCGCGGGCGGCGCCGGGGGGAACGACACGCTGTGCGGGTCGGTGAAGAAGGACCCCTCGGTGCGGTTGTGGATGGACATCACCGGTATCGCGGGCACGACCGGTTCGGAACCCACCCCGGTCGACGCGTCGAGCACAGGCCCCCGGTACTCCCGCCCGCTCCCCAACACCCGCTCGGCGGGCGCCCCTTGGAACAACGCGTTCCACGCGGCGAACAACGCCTGCGCCGGCACCGTACGCAACCCCGGTACGGACACCCCGAGTTCGACAGCGAGCCGCTCGTACGCCTCGGCCGCGTCCCCCGGCGTGAGCCCCAGCGCGGGCGCCCAGGGCCGGCTCGCGCTGATCGCGACGAGCCGCCGTGCGATCCCCCGAGTGCCGTCGGCGTCGGTCAGCAACCGCGCGGTGACCGCTCCGGCGGAGGTCCCGCACAACGTGATGTCCCCGGGGTCCCCGCCGAACGCCTCGACGTTGTCCCGGACCCACCGCAGCAACGCGGCCTGATCCTGCAACCCCCAGTTCGCGAACCTCCCCGTACCGGGATCGGTGAACGCCTCGTGCAGTCCCCAGCCGAAGGCCCCGAGCCGATAGTTGAAGTTGACGACGACCATGTTCCCGAGCGCGGCGGGCTTGGCCCCGTCGAAGGTGGGCGCGCTCCCGGACCCGACCTGCCAGCCGCCGCCGTGGACGTAGACCAGCACGGGCAGCCGGGCACCGGGGTCGGGGGTCCAGACGTTGGCGTACAGGGCGTCCTCGCGGCTGTCGGGGATGCCGGGCTGGAGGAAGGCCGGGGAGAAGGCGGTCGCGTCGCGAACTCCCGTCCAGGGCGCGGCGGTTCGCGGCGAGGCGAACCGTTCGGCGACGGCGTACGGGATGCCCCGGAACACGTGCAGCGGACGCTGCCGGTACGTCTCCAGGGTGCCGCGCAGGTCACCGCCGTGGGTGCGGACGACGGAGGTGGTCGTGAGTCCGGAGGTCACAGCTCGTACAACTCCTCAAGAAGAAAGACAGCGGGCCCCGGCATCGGCACCGGGGCCCTGCGCACCGACTCAGCCGCGCGCCAGCAACTCCCGTACCTGCGCGAACAGTTCGTACTGCCGGAACGGATCGTCCCCGTCCTCCCCGAACGGCACGAGCACGAACCGCTCGGCCCCCGCGTCCCCGTACTCCCGCAGCCGTTCCGCGATCTGGACCGGCGTCCCGGCGACCCCCACGTCCCCCGACAGGGCGCGCGGCATGCGGTACTGGGCGGTGAGGCGGTCGGCCACGCGGGACGAGGCGGCGGGGTCGGCGCGCGACAGCAGGCGGACGTGCAGATGCATGCTGACCCGGGGCGCCGACACCCCTTGTTCCGCGGCGAGTTCACCGAGCCGCCCGACGCACCGGGCCACCTCCTTGGGCGGCTTCATCGCCGCGAGCCACCCCTGCCCGTGCGAGACGACCCGCCGCAGCGCCTGTTCCGACCCTCCGCCGATCCAGATCTCCGGCACGGGCACCGCCGGGCTCAGGGCGACGGACGGGCTGCCGGGCAGGTCGGTCAGGGCGGTGCGCTCACCGGCGAGCAGGCCGGGCAGCAGCTCCAGGAGCCGTTCGGTGCGCCGCCCCCGGCCCCGGGGGGAGACCCCGGCGGCGCCCCACTCCTGCGGGTCGCCGGTCCCGACGCCCACCCCGAGGGCCGTACGCCCCCCGGACAGCCGCTGAAGCGTGCCGACCTGCTTGGCGGCCCACGCGGCGGACCGCAGCGCGAGCAGCATCACCCCGTACCCGACCTGGATACGGCTCGTCACGGCGGCGGCCGTCGCGAGGACGAGGGACGGGTCGAGGGTCGGGTAGGGGGCGGCGAGGCGGTCGCCCGCCCAGACGGAGTCGAGACCGAGGTCCTCGGCGTGCCGGGCGACGGCGGCGAGGTCGAGGTCGTCGCGGTAGCCGGGGATGGAGTTGACGGGCAGTTGGGCACCCACGTGGACGGTCATCGCCGGCCCTCTTCCCGCACCTTGAGATGGACGGTCATCGTCAGCCCCTCTTCCCGCGCACCAGCACAGCGCCGAGTTCCTTCTCCAACCGGTTCAAGTCACCCTCGTGCCCATGCGCGGCAACGTGCCCGTCAGGCCGTACGAGGTGGTACCCGAGCCGCCGACAGCCGGTCGCATCGGCAAGGGCCCGCGCCGGAACGGTCACCACCCTCAACTCGGGCCGGCCGGCGGCGATATGGCCGACTTCCTTGTGCCAGTCCCCGGCGCCGAGGGCCGTCCCGGTGACCGCGAGCGTCCACCCCTTCATCCCGTACGCGAGGATCTGCTCACGCGGAAACAAACCACCGACACCGGTCCCACCGGGAAGTTTCGCGCGCGCCTGGCAGGGCGAGACCCCGGCAGGAAGCTGCGTGTCGCGCGCGACGGGGTAGGTCTGCCGGCGCCCGGCGAGGACGGGCGCGTACAGCCGGGACGCGGCCCCCGTACGCTCCGCGAGCTTGAACCCGGCGTCCCGCATCAGGACCCGGGCCCGCCCCTTCGCCATCCACGCCTTGGTGTGCAGGTCCGTATCCCGGACACTGCGCCGGGTCGCCTCGAACCGCTCCGGGCCGTACGTATCGAGGAGCGAGACCGGCGAGGCGCCGCGCAGGACGGCGGCCAGCTTCCAGCCCAGGTTGTGCGCGTCCTGGAGGCCGTTGTTCATGCCCTGTCCGCCGGCCGGGCTGTGGACGTGCGCCGCGTCGCCGATCAGGAAGACCCGGCCGAGCTGGAAGTCGGTGGCGAGCCGGGCGTGGACGCGGAAGACGGTCGTCCAGACGGGCTCGGTGATCCGTACCCCGCGCGGGCCGCGCTCGGTGACGATCTCCTGCATCATCTCGACGCCGGCCGAGCCCGCCCCCTGCGGCAGGACGGACAGGAACCGGTAGACGCCGCCCGGGTGCGGGACGACGGCGAGGGTGCCGGACGGGTCCTGGTAGTAGAGGATCTCCTCCGGGTCGAGGTCCCCGTCGACCTTGGCGTCGACGAGCGCGAACTCCAGTCCGTACGTGGACCCCTGGAACCCGATCCCGAGCTGTCCGCGCACCGCGCTGCCCGCGCCGTCCGCGCCGACGACGTACGGGGCCGTGGCCCGCTCGACGATGCCGTCGGGGCCTTCGAGGACGGCGGTGACGTGGGCCGTGCCCTCGATCCGGCCGCTGAAGTCGACGCCCTCCAGGCACAGCAGGCGCACCCCGCGCTCGACCTTGCCGCCGAGGGCCTCCAGGCGTTCGGTGAGGATGCGTTCCGTCTCGTACTGGGGCAGGACGCGGGCCGCGTGCTGTTCCGGAATGTGGAACGAGGCGAGATGGTCGCGGTCGGAGAAATAGCTCAGTGTGCGGATCGTGCTCGACACGTCGTACACCGCGTCCCGCAGGCCCTGATCGGCGAGGATGTCCATCGCCCTGGGGTAGATGGACAACGCCCGGGGGACGTGCATCGGCTCGGGGGCGGCGTCCACGATGCGGACGCGGACGCCCCGGCTCAGCAGTTCGCAGGCCAGGAGCAGGCCGGAGGGTCCGGCACCCGCCACCAGGACGTCGAAGGTCTTCTCTCTAGGCACGGTGCGCCACACTCTTTTCCGTCAGGAGGGGGCTGTCAGGAGGGGTCCGGCATCGGGGGGAGTTGGGGCAGGCGGTCCAGCTCGATGCCGAACCAGCGGTGGCAGGCGGCCAGGAACGCCTCGTCGTCGAGGACTTCGCGGACCTGCTCGCCGTCCTCGGTCCGGGTGAGCGTGCGGTCCAGGAGGGAGACGCGGCCCGCGTCGGTGACGATCGACGCCCACACCGAGCCGCCGGTGACGGGTGATTCGGGCGCGCTGGAGAACCACCACAGGGTGGGCTCGAAGTCGTACGTGTCGCGGGGCCGGGTCTCCAGGCGGACGCGGGGCACGCCGTCGTGGACGATGACGACGTCGCCGTACTCGCCGTCCACGATGTGGTATTCGCCGTTCTCGTCCTTCTGCGGGCCGCGCTCGGTCAGGCGCAGGGGGCGGCGGCTGGCCCAGCGGAAGCCGACGTCCACGAGCCAGGGCTCGCCGTCGATCGTGACCTTGAGCATCATGTGGCCGCCGTGCGCGCCGAGCAGGGCCTGTTTGCCGTTGTGCAGGGTGCGGCCGGGGAGCAGGTCGACCTGGTAGCCGAGACCGCGCAGCAGGACGGCGAAGGCGGTGTTCAGCTCGTAGCAGCCGCCGCCCCGGCGCCGGTCGACGATCTTCTCGACGACGTCCTCGCCCATCCTGATGGGGATGCCGAGGTTGAAGTCGACCGTCTCGAACGGCACGGTCCTCAGGTGGCGGTCCTGGAGCCGGGCGAGGTTCTCCAGGTCGGCCCGCTCGGGCCGGTCGGCGCCGATGCGCCGCAGGTAGGCGTCCACTGCTGTCCTCCTCATGTCGGTGTTCACCACTCGACCAGCGCGTGCCCGAAGGAGAAGCCGCCGCCGAACGCGGTCAGCAGCACCTTGTCCCCGGGGCGCAGGTGCCCCGCGCGGGCCGCCGCGTCGAGCGTCACGGGGATGGAGGCGGCGCCGGTGTTGCCGTACTCGCCGACCGTCGTGTGCAACCGGGCCTGCGGGAAGGCGAGTTCGCGCTCCAGGTCGCCGAGCATCACGCCGTTGCCCTGGTGGGGGACGATGTGCGCGATGTCCTCCTTGGCGACCCCGGCCTCGTCGAGGAACGCGGAGAGGGTGCCGGGCAGCTTGTCGTACACGATCTCCTTGACGCCGCGCCCGTCCATCACGAAGTGGTGGCGTCCCTCGTCCACGGTCCCGGCGTTCACCCCGAGCCGGGTGCCGCCCGCCGGCACCCCCACCAGCTCCCGCCCCTCGGCGTAGGTGAGCAGCCGGCTCGCGAGGATCCGCCGCCGGTTCGCGCCGCCGAGGACGACGGCCCCGGCGCCGTCGCCGAACAGGACGCGGGTGCGGCGGTCGGCGGGGTCGGTGATCCGGCTGTACATGTCGGCGCCGATCACCAGCGCGGCGCCGCCGGTGGCGGCCAGCATCCGGGAAGCCGCGGCGAGCGCGTAGACGAAGCCGCTGCACACGGCGTTCAGGTCGAAGGCGGCGGCCGTGCTGGGGGCGTCGAGGAGGTGCGCGACCAGGGCCGCGGTGGGGGGCTGCGGGGAGTCCGGGGTGGAGGTCGCGACGATGATCAGCGTCAGGTCGGCGACCGAGGTCCCGGAGTCCTCCAGGGCGGCGCGGGCGGCGGCTGCGGCGAGGTCCGAGGTGGCCTCGTCGTGCTTGCCGAAGCGGCGGGCCCTGATGCCGGTCTTGCGGACGATCCACTCGTCGGTGACGCCGGTCGGGGCTTCGAGGTCCTCGTTGGTCACCACGCGGGACGGCAGGTACGAGCCCGTCCCGAGGATTCCCACAGGGGCGAGGTTCATCTGTGACTCCTTTCCTGCCCCGTCAGCATCGGCCGGTCACGGGAGGGCGGAAAGGGTGTCGGGGAGAGTCCGTCAAGTCACCGTTCCACGAAAGGGGAACGCCAAAAAGGCCACCCGAAAGTGGCCTCTGAGCTGGGAAAACAGCAAGGGGAAAATCGACTCGGCGCTTTTTCGGAAACGCCGTGAATTACGCGGCGAATACCGATGTCAGTCGGTCCCGTACAGCCGCAGGAACGTGTCCACGCCCTCCACCACGATCGAGTTGACCTCCGCGTCGGGCAGCGGCAGGGCGCCGTAGAACGTGCGCTGGTTGACGTCCGTGATGGTCAGCAGGTTGAAGTGGTTGGCGGCGCGCTCGGGGTCGTCGAGGACGAGCAGCCCGCGTTCGCCGATCCGGCGCAGGTAGGGGGCGAGGCGCTTGTGCGCGGACAGCGGGCCGACGTCCCGCCACGCCTCCAGGACGTCGGTGGGGATGCGGGACGCCTCCGCCTCGATCGTGCGGACCAAGGCGAAGTGGTCGGGGAACTCCGTGACGGCCGCGACGCGCTCCAGGCCGAAGGCGATCAGGTCCTCGCGGATGTCGACGATCTTGCGGAGGTGGCGTTCGAGGATCTCCGCGATGGCGGCGGTGACCTGCTCGGCGCCCTCCAGGGCGACCGTCTGGAAGAGCTGTTCCTTGTCGGTGAAGTGGTTGTAGATGGTGCGGTTGGAGACGCCGGCCTCCAGGGCGATGGTGTCCACGCCCGCGCGGGTGTAGCCCTCGCGGCCGAACACGGCGCGGGCCGCGCGCATGATCGCCCGCCGCTTCTCCGGCATGCCGCGACGGGTGTCCGTCGTCGCCGTCCCCACCGTCATGGCGGTCCCTCCGATCGTCAGCAGGTCCGCAGCGTAACCCGGCACCGGTGCGGTTCCGGTCTACGCCGTTGGGCCTACATCCATCGTCGCATTGTTTACAGTCATCGGTGTAATCCATACTCTAGCCGCAGTGGTTCACCCTCTGCCAGCGGGTCATCGCTGCTGCGTCACGTCCCCACAGAGAGGCCACCGATCCATGACCCGTTCCTCACCGAGCGCCTCCGTACGGGCGCCCGCGCCGGCACCCGAACGGCACCCGGTCGCGGCCCTCGCCCTCGGCCTCATGGCCACGCCGACCGCGCTCAGCGCCAACGCGGCGACGACGACACTGCCCGACATCGCCGACGGCATCGGGATATCCGTGTCCACGGCGACCTGGATCGCCACCGTCTTCGGGCTCGCGATGGCCCTCGGTACGCCGATGGCCGCGGCGCTCCTGCGGCACCGGGGCATACGGACCGCCGTCCTCGTCAGCTCCGTACTGATCGTCGCCGGGACGCTGACCGTCCTGCTCTCCGACTCCCTCCCCGGCCTCCTCGTCGGCCGGGCCGCGCAGGCGTTCGGCGGGGGCGGGTTCATCACCACGGCGATCACCCTCGCCGGTACGCCGGCCCGGATGGGCGTCATCACGGCGGGCAGCGGGATGCTCGGTGCGCTCGGCCCGCTCTCCGGTTCCCTCCTCAGCGACCACGTCTCGTGGCACGCGGCGCTGTCCCTGTCGGCCATCACGCTGCTGGCAGCGCCGTACGTCTATCTCCGCGCCCCGGAGTTCCGCCCCGCCGAGGGCCACACGCCCTTCGACGTCACCGGCGCGCTCCTGACCGGCGGCCTGATCTGCGCCCTCGTCCTCCTCGGCCGCTTCCCGCTCCCGGCGGTCCTCTGCGCGCTCGCCCTCATCGCCGCGCTGTCCGCCTGGATACGCCGCCGCCCGGAGGGCTTCGTCCCCGCGGCCCTGCTCCGCTCGCCGGTCTACCTCACGGCCTGCGCGGTGGTCTGCGCCCTCTCCACCACGTACTTCGCCCTCCTCTACTCGGTCCCCCGCCTCCTGGAGGACAACGAGGGCTGGACGACGTCGTCGGTGGGCGTGGGCGTCCTGGTCGCGCTCCTGACGGGCTCGATCCTGTCGTGGGGCATGGCGGCCTCGGCCGACCGCCTCAACCGCCGTACGGTCCTGACGGTCCTGCTGACCCTAGGGGTGGCGGCACCGGTCGCGGTGGCGACGGGAGCACCGGCCCTGCTGATGCTGGCGGCGGGCGGAGTCGCGGTCTTCGTGGCGGCATCGGGCCAGGCGACGCTGTCGGTGGTGGCGGTGGGAGGAGCCCCGGACCGGCTCCGCACGACGGCACTGGGCCTGTTCACCCTGTGCTACCAGCTGGGTGCGGGCTTCGGCCCGGCGATCGTGGCGTTACTGCTGGCGTAGAGGCGACTGCGGGTCACCGGTGCCTTGTCGAACGCCGGACGACTGCCTGCCCCTCAGCGGCGCGGGGCTGTATCGATCGGCGGCTGGGCCCGCACTGGACCACGCAGCCCAGCCCGATCTTTTAGGGGCGCGGGGAACTGCGCGACCAGCCACAAACGACCCGCACCCGCCCCCAAACCTCATCCCCCCCACCCCCTCAGGCGCCCCCAGGAGACCCCCATGCGCACGCTCCTCCAAGAAGACGTGGCCCGGGACATGTACGCCACCGTCTTCGCCTCCCTCCCCCGCCGCGACCAGCGCCAACGCGCCGAGGAATACGTACAGGGCCTCCTCAGGACCCCCGGCAGGAAATCGTTCCGCAGCATCGCCCAGCACACCGGCGGCGACTCGGCGGCAGAGCAGCGCCTGCACCACCTGGTCACCGGCTCCACCTGGGACTGGCGCCCCGTACGAGCCGCCCTCGTCGAGTGGCTCGCGGCGACGAACCCCCTCTCCGCCTGGGTCGTCCAGCCGATGCCCCTGCCGAGAAACGGCGAACGCCCCGGCAGAACCCCCCGGTCCCGGCAGTCGTTCGGCGTCTGGTTCGTGGCCCCGAAGGTGGTCACCCCGGTGGCCTGGCGCCTGCACTTCCCGGACGACGACACCGTGCCCGACGAGACGTACGAGGACGCGATAACGGCGGCGGTCCTGGAAGCGACCAGATCCACCCCCACCCCTCGACGCCCCGTAGTACTGGACGTAGGAGACGTGGACACCCCCACAGCCCTCACCCGCCTCCCCCTGGCGGAACTCCCGACGATCGCCCGCACCCAACCCGCCGCTCCCCTGCGGATGGCGGACCCGGCGCTACCGGGCTACGGCGCCGGCACGCGCTCGGCGAGGGAGACGCTCGCGGCGGTGACAGCCCTGCGCCGCCCGGTGGAATGGCACGACGGCACCCCCGCCCCGTCCGTCTCCCTGGCCGCAGCGGTCCCGGTGACGACTCCGGCCCGCAGACCGGCACTTCTGCTGGGCGAATGGACGGACCCCCGCAAGCCCCCCGCCCACTTCTGGGTGACGAACATGCGCCTCCCCGCCCCGGTCCTGCTGCGTCTGACGAAGCACACGGACCGGGTGGCCCGCACGGCGGTGACCAGGGCGAGGCAGACGGGACTGCGGGACTTCGCCGGCCGCTCACTGACCGGCTGGCACCGTCATCTGACCCTCGCCTCGGTGGCCTGCGCGGTCGCCGCGCTCCCCCCGTCCGGGACCTGACGAACTGCTTTCGGCCGCGTTGCCCGGCGCCGGACCCCCCTCCAGGATCCGGCGCATGGCCACGGACCGCACCGTACTCACCCCGTCACCGCCGAGGGACCCGCAGTGGGGCGGGCACCTGCTGGATCTCGACGCCTATCTGGACCGCGTAGGCCACCCGGCGACCCCCACGACGCCGGAGTCGCTGCACCGCGCGCACAGAGCGGCGATCGCGTTCGAGAACGTGGACGTCGCCCTGGAGCGCGGCGTCTCTCTCGAACTCCCGGACATCCAGCGGAAGTTGGTGACGGCGGGCCGGGGCGGCTACTGCTTCGAGCACAACCTCCTGTTCGCCGCGGCCCTGGAAGCGACCGGCGTCCCGGTGACCCGCCTCCTGGCCCGGGTCCGCCAGGGCAGGAAGCTGATCCGCTACCGCGCCCACACCACGCTCCTCGTGGACATCGACGGCGAGGCACACCTCGCGGACGTCGGCTTCGGCGCCGAGGGCCTCCTCGCCCCGCTCCCCTTCGTGGACGGCGCGACACACGCCGAGGGCGGCTTCGCCTGGCGCCTGGTGCGCGAGGGCGAAGCGGACTGGGTGCTCCAGTCCCTGCACGACGACGGCTGGTTCGACCTGTACGCGTTCCGCCTGGAGCACCACCACGCGGTCGACTTCGACGTCTCCAACCACTACACGGCCACCCACCCGCGCTCCACGTTCACGGGGAAGCTCGTCGCGATGCGCGGCGACGCGCACAGCCGACAGACCCTGATGAACAGCCGGTTGACGACCCGGTACGCCGACGGCCGCACCGAAGAACGCGAGTTGACCGGCGCCGAGGTGATCCGCGCCCTGCGCGAGACCTTCGCGATCCGGCTGACCGACCCTGACGCACGGCTGCTGACGCAGCGGCTGTCCACCACTTTCGCAAGCCCCCAGGAGGGATGATGGCGCTCCACCTGCCCGCCAGCAAGAAGCCGCTGAGGCTCGGCCTGATCCCGGAGGAGGCCGCGGCCCGCAACCCGGGCGTGCCGGTCACCCTGGACCACGACATCGACTCCGTCCCTCAGGCGGGCCGCGAGCTGACGTTCGCCTCGCTCGCGGACCTCGTCGACGACCTGGCCGCGCGGCTGTGGGCGGCGGGCGTCCGGGCGGGCGAGCACCTCGCCCTGTACAAGACGCACAACTTCGACATCTACCTCCTCGCCTGCGCGGCGTCCCGGCTCGGCGCGGTCCCGGTCCTGCTGTCCCCGGCGCTGGACGGCGCGACGGTCCGGGCACTCCTGGACCGTCTGGAGCGCCCCAATCTCCTCACCGACGAAGCCAAGTTGAGCGACGAACTGGCAGACCTCCCGCTCGCCGAGTCCGCGTGCCGGGTGATCGTCCCGCGCGGCGACCGCCCCGGCACGGTCTCCCTGGACTCGCTGGCCGGCTCCCCGCGCCGTACGCCGGTCCGGCTCGACGGGGACCAGCCCGCGCTGATGACGCACACGTCCGGCACGACCGGCGTACCGAAACTGGTCGTGCACACGGCCCTGTCGCTGCGTGGCCGCTACCGCCCGCAGGAGCAGCTGGTCGCGCTGATCCGCCGCCGGGAGACGTACGCCGTGCACGTGTCGTTCGTGCACTCGCGCATGTACATGGCGCTGGCGGTGATGCTGGAGCACGGTATGCCGATCGTCGTCATCGACGACAGCGAGCCGGAGCGGGTCGCGCCGCTGCTGGCCCGCACGCGGCCGGGGATCGTCGAGACGCACCCCAACACCTTCGTGGAGTGGGAGGAGTTGGTCGAACACCCGCTGCGCCCGCTGTCCAACGTCAAGTACTACAGCGGGACGTTCGACGCGATCCACCCGCCCACGATCCACAAACTGCTCTCCGCGTCCCTGCGCCGCGGCCCGATCTTCTTCCAGTTCTACGGGCAGAGCGAGTGCGGCCCGCTCGTCGCGCGCTGGTACACCCGCAAGAACGCCCTGACGGCGAACGGGCGTTGCCTCGGCTATCCGCTGCCCGGCATGACCCACGTCCGGGTCGTGCCGCGCGACGGGCAGCGGCCGTCGAAGAAGACGCCGGGGTTCATCGAGGTGATGAGCGACGGCCGGGCGATCACGTACTACGCCGAGGACGAGCGCTACCGGCAGGAGTGCGACGGGCCTTGGTGGCGTACCGGTGACGTCGGGTACCGGGACCGGTGGGGGCGGGTGCACGTCCTGGACCGGGCCGTCGACGTCATCGAGAACGTCGACTCGACCCTTGAGATCGAGGACGCGGTCCTGGGCCGGCTCGACGAGCTGATCGAGCTGGTACTGGTCGCCGGCCCCGCGGGCGACCCCGTACCGGTGGTGTGCACGAAGAACAACGTCCCGCTGGACCACGCCCGTTGGCGGCGGGCGGTGCGGGACTTCCCGCAGCTCTCCACGCCGGTGCAGATCCCGCTCGCCGAACTGCCCCGGACGGCGACGATGAAGGTGCAGCGGCTGGAGCTGGCGCGGCGGCTGCGGGAGCGCCTCGAACCGGCGTGACCCTTCAACGCGCGAAGCCCGCCCCACAGGTGTGGGGCGGGCTTCGTCTCCGAGCGCCGGGCAGGCCTTGCACCTGCATCTCCCCGCAGGAAGCGGGACGTCTTTCCTTGGACCACCAACGCATCAGCCGTTTCCCCGAGTTGGGGCGCTGGCCGCAAGATCAATCATAGGCCAGGGAAAGGGGTGGTCGCGACCGGCCCGTGATTGGATCTCACCGTGACGCGACGGATCTACATCGACAAACAGAGCCCGAATGCCTACCACGCCCTCGTCCAGACCTCGGAGGCCGTACGGGCGACGGCCGCCGAAGCCGGTCTGCCCCGCACGCTCGTCGAACTGGTCAACCTCCGGGTCTCCCAGCTCAACGGCTGCGCCTTCTGCCTGGACGTCCACACGAAGGCGGCCCTGCGCGAGGGCGACACCCCGCGCCGCCTCGGCGTCCTCGCGGCCTGGCGGGACACCGCGCTCTTCACCCCCGAGGAGCGCGCGGCCCTGGCCCTCGCCGAGGTGACGACCCGCACGACGGACGCGGACGCGCAGGAAGCCGCGTACGCCGAGGCCCGCGAGGTGTTCACCGACGAGCAGGTGTCGGCGGTGATCTGGGCGGCGATCACGATCAACGCCTTCAACCGGGTGTCGATCATGAGCAAGCACCCGGTCCGTTGACCGCCCTCGACCGGACCTGGCTCGGGGACCTCACGGGCCGCCGCGTCCTGGCCCTCGGCTGCGGCACGGCCCGCGACGCCGCACACCTGGTCGAGACGTACGGCGCGCAGGTCGACGCCGTCGACGCCTCGGCCGACCGGATCGAACAGGCCCGCGCACGGTACGGACACCTGCCGGGCCTGCGGCTGATCGAGGCGGACCCCGTCGAGCACCTACGGCGCGAACTGGCGGCGTACGACGTCGTGTACGCGGCGGACCCGCTGCCGTACGTCGATCCCCAGCGGCTGTTGCCCGCACTCGCCACGGCTCTCGCGCCCGGCGCGATCCTGTGCTTCCCGGTGCCCGAAACGGCTTCGTGGGAGCGGCTGTTGAGCGATCACGGGCTGGCCGTGGACCACGTCGAGACGGTCGGCTCGCACCGTGTCCTCCGCGCCCACCGCCCCCTGCGGACCGGCTCCCGCCCCCGTACGGACCTCCCTCCCGTCCCGCACGCCGCGATCGGTGTCGGCGCGATCCTGCACGGCCCCCAGGGCCTCCTCCTGGGCCGGCATCAGCGCGGGACCTGGGAGCTGCCCGGCGGTACGGCGGAGCCCGGCGAGTCGCTGGAGGCCACGGTCGTACGGGAGTTGAGGGAGGAGACCAGCGTCGAGGCGGACGCGGGGGACGTACGGCTGCTCGGGACGCTGCTGGACGACGTGGACGGGGTCGTCCGGATGACCGTCGGTGCCGTGGTGGGCGCCTGGCGGGGTGAGCCCGCCGATCAGCCCGGGGAGCGGGTCGGGGACTGGCGCTGGTATCCCCTGGACCGGCTGCCGCCGTCGCTGTTCGTGTGCAGCGCGCAGTCCCTGACGGCCTGGCGCCCCGAGCTGCCGATCGACCACACGCCGGCCCACTTCACGCCCTACGCCGGATAGCCCTCGTACACCTGTCCTCCTCTCACCCGTTCTCGTGGGTTGACCTCGTATTTCCTGGTCCGTGGCCCGTCGCCGTAAGAGCATTTCGGCGACGGACGAGCAGGGAGGCGACAAGTGGGACGACTGACCACTTTCCTGACGGTGTGCGCGACGGTGGCGGGCGCGGCGCTCGTGGGCGCGCCACCGGCCGACGCGGCGGTGGCACCGGGGGTGACGTACCGTCAGTACGACATCCGGGGCGCGGCGGGGACGGCGCACGCGCATGTCCTGAGCGTCGACCTCACCAACTCCCATGTCCGGCTGGGCCTGTTGTACCCGGGGGTCGTGGCGGGCCGGGCGCCGGTCTCCCGACTGGCCGATTCCCAGGGCGCGTTGGCGGGGGTCAACGGCGACTTCTTCAACATCACCGAGAGCCAGCACCCGGGCGTCCCGGCGACCGGTGCGAGCGTCGGACCGGCGGTGGCGGACGGCGAGTTCCTGAAGGGCGCGGTCCCGGACGGCCAGCGCTTCGGCCCCACGCCTCCGTCGGCCACGAACACGCGTGACGTCATCGGCGTCGACGACGCCGGCCGCGCCCGCCTGGGCACGCTGCCGTTCACGGCGACGACGAACACGGGCCTGCCCGTCTCGGGCCTCAACCAGTACGCGCTGCCGGAGAACTCGGTCGGCGCGTACACCTCACGGTGGGGCGACACCCCGCGCACCAGGGCGACTTGTGGCACGGACCTGGACAGGGCCGCGCCCTGTACGACCGACACGTACGAGGTGACGGTGCGCGGCGACCGGGTCGTCTCGGGCTCGCCGACCCCCGGCGCCGGGTCCATCTCCACGGGGACCACTGTCCTGTTGGGCCGGGAGAAGGGGGCACGGCAGCTTCGCGCGCTGGTCAAGGGGCAGTACCTGTCGGTGCGTTACCCCTACGAGGTCGAGCATCCCGCGTTCCGTTTCGCGGTGGGCGGCTACCCGGTCCTGACCGGCGGCCGGCCTCTCCCGGGCCTGGACGACAGAACGTCCGCCGTCCGCACGGCGATCGGCGTCTCGGGGGACGGCCGACACGTACACCTCTTCGCCCTGGACGGGGGAACGGCGTACCGCAGGGGCTTGACGGTGGCGGAACTGGCGGACGCGTTGCGGAAGTTGGGGGCGACGGAGGGCTTCAGCCTGGACGGGGGAGGTTCGACGACGCTGGTGCTGAGGCAGGCCGGGCAGAGCGGAGCAGCGGTCCTCAACCACCCGTCGGGCGGGGCGGAGCGCCCCGTGCCCAACGGCGTGGGCGTCTTCGAACGCGGATAAGGGTAGCGGGGATGTCGATCCGGGCGGGCTCTGTTCGACGTAGGGGTGAGAGAAGGCATCGACACGAGAGGCGAAGGCCATGCCCAAGGTCCGCGTACACAACGTCACGATCTCCCTCGACGGCTTCATGGCCGGCGCGAACCAGCGACTCGACGCCCCGTTCGGCGACGGTGTCGGCTGGGGTGACGATCTGCACAGGTGGTTCGTCTCGGCGGCGCAGGACGCCGCCGCGGGCAGGACCGGAATCGACGTCGACCACTTCACCCGCGGCGATCAGAACATCGGCGCCACGATCATGGGGCGGAACATGTTCGGGCCGCAGCGCGGGCCGTGGGCGGACGAGTCCTGGCGGGGCTGGTGGGGCGACAACCCGCCCTACCACCACGACGTCTTCGTACACACCCACCACGTGCGCCCGCCGCTGGAGATGACCGGCGGAACGACCTTCCACTTCACCGACGAGCCGCTGGAGACGGTGTTGCGGCGCGCGTTCGACGCCGCGCGCGGCAAGGACGTCCGGATCGGCGGTGGCGCGGCGGTCATCCAGCGGTACCTGCGGGCCAGGCTGATCGACGAACTCCACCTGGCCATCGCGCCGATGCTCATCGGACGCGGGGAGCGGCTGCTCGACAACCTGGGCGACGGGATCGACGGCTACCGGGTGTCCGAACTGGTCGGCTCACCGGCGGTCACGCACGCGGTACTGGTCCGCCGCTGACGCGCGGGATTCAGGGCCGGATCCCCGCCACCAGATCCGCCGTCGCCGTCAGTCCGCTGTGAATCGTCGGCGCGATCCTCGTCCCCGCCAGGAAGAACCCCAGCAACAGGCACGTGACCACGTGCGACATCTTCAGTCCCCCGTTCCGGACGAACACCACCACCAGGATCAGCAGCAGTACGACCAGGGAAATGGACACGGCCAACGCCAACCTCCTCCACTACGTCCGCTTTCGCGGCGTTCGGCGGCAAGTGTGACGTAGTGGAGGGGCGACCCGGCGGAGTGACCTGTCCCTCGAACGGGTGGTTACGCGGCCTTGTGGGTGTCGAGGAAGGTTTCGAGCCCGGCGAGGTCGTCGGTGTTGAAGTAGTCGACGCCGGCGGCGAGAAGCTCGGCCCAGAGGGCGTCCCGGGCGGGCCCGGCGATGTCCGGCGTGGCCCAGAAGCGGACCTTCTGACCCCGCTCGTGCGCGGCGGAGACGATCCCGCGCAGCCGCTGCCGCTCGGCCTCGGGGAAGGAACCGACGCCGAGCCAGGTGAAGTTGAGGGTCCAGTTGTCGCTGACGAGGGGGATGAGGGAGGCGGGCGCGGCGGTACCGAGGTCGGCGAGGCGGCCGTCGTAGAAGGCGCGGCGGTAGGTCTGCGCCTCCAGGGGCCCACGTGCGGCACGGTCACCGGAGATGACGGCGGTGACGGCCCCCTCGCGGACCCGGCCGTGCGCGTACGTGGTGAACAGCCCGGGGTAGCGCCGGAGATGGCGGTCCAGCTCCAGGTACGTCGAGGACCCCTCGGTCTTGATGTCGATGAGGAGCTGGATCGGCTTTCGCCAACCCCGGTACACAGACCCGTGGTTGGCGCGCACGCGAGCGGCGAGGGGCTCCAGGTAAAGGGATTCGAGCGTCCGGGTGGGGTCGAGGTCGCTCACCTCATGGCCGATCAGCAACTGATCGCCGACGAGGAAGATGTCCGCCTCGACGCTCCCGAACCGGTGGTCGAGCGCGTCGAAGAGGGGCCGGGGGTGCTCGTAGTCGTTGTGGGCGTGCGCGCGCCACAGCGGCTCCCGGCGACCGGGGTGCCGCTCGGCGGCGAGCGCGCTGACGCCGGGCAGGGCGACGGTGCTCGCGAGGGCGGCGCCGAACGCGCCGAGGGCTCTGCGACGGGTGGTGAGGGCCATGCGCTGCTCCCTGTCTCGTGGGGGTCCCCCGCGAGTATGCGGGCGTGGACACCTCAAGAGGAGGCAGCGGCACAGGAGTTGGCCGGACCGCCGCCACGCGTTCACCGAGGTGGACGCGGGCGACGGAAAAGCCCGCCCCAGGTGGGACGGGCTTCACCGGACGGGAACCTACGGCGCCTGGAGGTCGACGAGTGCGGCGAGAGTCGTCCGGTGCGCGCCGGCCGTCCCGTACGCGATGGAGTCGGCCTTGGCCCGCTTCAGGTAGAGGTGGGTCGGGTGCTCCCAGGTCATCCCGATGCCCGCGTGGAGTTGCAGCGCCTCTTCGACGGCGCGTACGGCGACGGGCGAGGCGTACGCCTGGGCGACCGCGACGGCCACCTCGACGTCCTCGCCGGTGGACAGCGCGTCGGCCGAACTGCGGGCGGCGGCACGGAGGTTGACGACCTCCAGCCACACCTGCGCGAGCCGGTGCTTGAGCGCCTGGAACCCGCCGACGGGCCGGTTGAACTGCTTGCGGTCCTTGAGATAGCGGACCGTCTCGGTCAACGCCCAGTCGGCGAGGCCGAGTTGCTCGGAGGCCAGCAGCCCGGCGGCCGACCGCAGCGCACGGCGCACGGCGGGCCCGGAGTCACCGAGGCGCCGCCCGGCAGCGCCGTCGAGCGTGACCGTGGCCAGCGGCCGGGTCAGGTCCAGGGACGACTGCGGGGTGACCGTCGCGTCGGCGGCCTCGACGGCGTACAGCCCGCCGTCCTCCGCCGGAACCAGCAGCACATCGGCGGCGGCAGCGTCCGCGATCCCGGTCAACTGGCCGTGCAGACGGCCGCTTTCGAGGCGTACGACGGAGAACGCGGTGCCCGGCGCACGGTGCAGGCCGACCGCGAGGGCCCCCACGGCACGCCCCGACGCGAGCCGCTCCAACAGCTCGGCGTCACCGCACTCCAGGAGCGCCTCGGTGGCGACGACCGCGCTGGACAGGTAGGGCACGGGAGCGACGGCGCGGCCCAACTCCTCCAGGACGACGGCGACTTCGCGGTGCGTGGCACCCTGGCCGCCCCACTCCTCGGGGACGAGGAGTCCGGCGAGGCCCATGTCCCCGGCGAGCAGCTTCCACAGGGCGAGGTCGTGCGGCGCGTCGGACTCGGTGCGCGTGATGACCCCGGCCGGGTCGCAGTGGTCGGTGAGCAGGTCCCGTACGGCGGACCGCAGGGCCTCTTCCTCCTCCGAGTACAGCAGGTCGCTCATCGGGCCAGGTCCTTCCAGGCGACGTCCTTGTCGGTGCGCGGCTCGGCGGGCAGGCCCAGGACGCGTTCGGCGACGATGTTCAGCAGGATCTCGGTGGTCCCGCCCTCGATGCTGTTGCCCTTGGCGCGCAGGTAGCGGTAGCCGGCCTCGCGTCCGGTGAAGTCGACGAGTTCGGGGCGGCGCATCGTCCAGTCGTCGTACAACAGGCCCTCGGGGCCAAGGAGTTCGACCTCCAGGCCGCTGATCTCCTGGTTGAGCCGGGCGAACGCGAGCTTCATCCCGGCGCCCTCGGGTCCGGGCTGCCCGGCGGAGAGCTGCTGGCGCAGCCGGTCGGCGGTGAGCCGGGAGACCTCGGACTCGACCCACAGCTTCAGGAGCCGCTGGTGGAGTTCGTGGGTCCGCAGCTCGGGGCGCTCGCGCCAGGTCTTCGCGACCGGCCCGATCATCCCGCCCTCGCGCGGCAGCCGCATCCCGCCGATGGCGACGCGCTCGTTGTTCAGCGTGGTCTGCGCGACCCGCCAGCCGTCGCCGATCTCGCCGAGCCGGTGGGCGTCGGGGATGCGGACGTCGGTGAGGAACACCTCGTTGAACTCGGCCTCACCGGTGATCTGCCGCAGCGGGCGCACGTCGACGCCGGGGTCGGTCATGTCGCACAGGAAGTACGTGATCCCCGCGTGCTTGGGCACGGCCGGGTCGGTGCGGGCGATGAGGATGGCCCACCGGGCGTTGTGCGCACCGGAGGTCCACACCTTCTGCCCGTTGACGATCCAGCCGTCACCTTCGCGTACGGCACGTGTCCCGAGGGCCGCGAGGTCGGACCCGGCGCCGGGTTCGCTGAAGAGCTGGCACCAGACCTCCTCGCCGGTCCACAACGGCCGCAGGAATCGCCGGTGTTGCTCGGGGGTCCCGTACTTGAGGATGGTCGGCGCGGCCATGCCGAGTCCGATGCCGTTGCGCCGGGCGTCGTTGTCGGGCGCCCCCGCCGCCGCCAACTCGGCGTCCACGGCGGCCTGGAGAGCACGCGGCGCGTCCAGCCCGCCAAGACCGACGGGGTAGTGGACCCAGGCGAGCCCGGCGTCGAAGCGGGCGCGCAGGAAGTCGAGCCGGTCGGTGCTCGCGGGCGGGTACGCCGTGAGCAACTCCCCGACCAGGCGCTTGAGTTCGGTCGCGTCGGTCATGCGGAGACCTCCACGACGACGCGGCCCGTGGTGACCCCGTCGGCCAGCTTCTGCACGACACCGGCGGCGCCGGCCAGCGGGACGCGCTCGCTCACCAGCGGCTTGATCGCGCCCCGCGCGGCGAGTTCGGTGAGCTGCTCGTGGCAGTGCTGGATCAGCTTCGGGTTCTTGGTGGCGTACAGGCCCCAGTGCAGGCCGAGCAGCGAGTAGTTCTTCACCAGCGCGTGGTTCAGCGAGGGGCTCGGGATGGAGCCGCTGGCGAACCCGACGACCACGATCCGCCCCTCGAACGCGACGACCTTGGTGGACTGCTGGTACGCCTCCCCGCCGACGGGGTCGTAGATCACATCGGCACCCCGCCCGCCGGTCGCCTCCTTCACCGCGCCGACCACGTCGTCCGCACGCCGGTCGATGACGACGTCACAGCCCAACTCCCGCGCCACAGCGGCCTTCTCGGGCCCTCCGACCACGCCGATGACCCGCGCCCCGGCCGCCTTCCCGAGCTGCACGGCCGCACTCCCGACCCCACCGGCGGCGGCATGCACGAGGAGCGTCTCCCCGGCCTCAAGGCGGGCCCGCCGGTGCAGCCCGAACCACCCGGTCTGGTACCCGATGTGCAGCGCGGCGGCCTCGGCGTCGTCCAGCGACTCGGGCGCGGGGAACAGCGCGGCGGGCTCGGCGACGGCGTACTCGGCAAGCGCCCCGAACGGCAGCACGGGGTTCCCGATGACCCGCCGCCCGTCCTCGGTCTCCCCGCACAGCTCGACACCGGGCGTGAAGGGGAACGGCGGCTTGACCTGATACAGCCCCCGGGCCATCAGCACATCGGGAAAGTTGATACTGGCGGCACGCACCTTCAGCAGGACCTGGCCGTCCCGGGGCGTCGGCCGCTCCACCTCGGCAAGCCGCATCACCTCACTGGGCTCGCCGTTCTCGTGCACTTGCCATGCCTGCATGTGGTGCCTCCACGGGGGACTACGTCGTCTGACCGAGGTCGCTTCGCATACTAAGCGGTCGCTTGCACGGAGGGAACCCTAAGCCGATCCGCCGACCAACCGCTCACCCCCTCCCCTTGGGCTTCGCCCGCACATGCATCCGCTCCCCCTGCGGCCCGAACAGACTCAGGAACTCCACCGCCCCCTCCCCCGTGGACCCGAACCAGTGCGGCACTCGCGTGTCGCACTCCGCCGCCTGCCCAGCCGTCAGCACGACATCGTGCTCCCCCAGCACCACCCGCAACCGCCCCGACAGCACGTACAGCCACTCGTACCCCTCATGTCGGCGCGGCTCGGGCCGCTCGTCGCTCTGCGGCACCAGCACCTTGTACGCCTGAAGCCCCCCGGGCTGCCGGGTCAACGGCCAGAAGGTCCGCCCGTGCCGTACGAGCGGCTCGGACCTGACCCGCGGATCCCCCACCTTCGGCGCCCCCACCAACTCGTCGAGCGCCACCTGATGCGCCTGGGCGATCGGCAGCAACAGCTCCAGCGACGGCTTCCGCAACCCCGACTCCAGCCGGGACAACGTACTGACGGAAATCCCCGTCGCCTCGGACAACCCCGCCAACGTCACCTGCCGCTCCTTGCGGATACGCCGCAACCGTGGCCCCACCTCGGCAAGAACTTCGTCCGTAGTCATACCGCGCATTGCATTTTCGGCAATACGGTTTGTCAACCCCGCACACTCCCAGGATGTGCGGGGGCCACCCCCGTAGGACGATGGCCCCATGCTCCTAGCCCGGCTGGCCGAGGTCTCCCGGGAGGTGGCCGAGACCTCGGCGCGCTCCCGCAAGACGGCCCTGCTCGCGGACCTCTTCCGCGAGACGGCCCCGGCGGACGTCCCCGTCGTGATCCCCTACCTGGCGGGCCGCCTCCCCCAGGACAGACTCGGCGTCGGCTGGAAACTCCTCAGCCGTACGACGCCCCCGGCCCCGGCCCCGACGCTCAGCGTCGCCGAGACGGACGCCCGCCTCACCGCCCTCGGCAAGGTCGCGGGAACCGGCTCCCAGGCCGAACGGGCCCGCCTGCTAGCGGAGTTGATGCGGAAGGCCACGGACGACGAACAGCGCTTCCTCCGGGGCCTGTTGAGCGGCGAGGTCCGCCAAGGAGCCCTGGACGCGATCGCCGTGGAAGCCCTGGCCCAGGCAACTCGGGCGGACCCGGCGGACGTTCGCCGAGCGGTCATGCTCGCAGGCTCCCTGCAACCGGTGGCCCAAGCACTGCTCGCACAAGGACCGACAGCCCTCGCCGAGTTCCGACTCACCGTAGGCAGACCGGTGTTCCCCATGCTGGCCCACACCGCGACGTCGCCCGAGGAAGCCCTCACGAAACTGGGCCCGTGCGCGATCGAGGAGAAACTCGACGGCATCCGCGTCCAGCTCCACCGCGACGCCTCCGAGATCCACGTCTACACCCGCACCCTCGACGACATCACCGACCGCGTCCCCGAACTCACGGACATCGCCCGCCGGTTGAAGAGCACCGCCTTCATCCTGGACGGCGAGATCCTCGCCCTGGACCCGCAGACGAACCGCCCCCTCCCCTTCCAGGAGACCGCCGGACGAGTCGGCTCCCGAGTGGACGTCACGAAGGCCGCCGCGACCACCCCCCTCTCCCCCGTCTTCTTCGACGCCCTCTCCGTGGACGGCCGCGACCTCCTGGACCTCCCCTGCGCGGACCGCCACGCGGAACTCGCCCGCCTGGTGCCGGAGCCGATGCGTGTACGCCGCGCACTCGTGAGCGACCCGGCACCCGCCGCGGCCTTCCTCGCGGAAACCCTGGCCAGAGGCCACGAGGGCGTCGTCCTCAAAGCCCTCGACTCCCCCTACAGCGCGGGCCGCCGAGGCACCTCCTGGCTCAAGGTCAAGCCCGTCCACAGCCTCGACCTCGTGGTCCTCGCCGTGGAGCGCGGCCACGGCCGCCGCACCGGCAAGCTCTCCAACCTCCACCTGGGCGCCCGCACGGCCGACGGCGGCTACGCGATGCTCGGCAAGACCTTCAAGGGGATGACCGACGCCATGCTGACCTGGCAGACCGAACACCTCGGCGCCCTGGCCGTCGCGGACGACGGCTGGACCGTCACCGTACGGCCCGAACTCGTCGTCGAGATCGCCTACGACGGCCTGCAACGCTCCTCCCGCTACCCGGCCGGAGTCACCCTGCGGTTCGCCCGCGTCGTCCGCTACCGCGAGGACAAACGCCCCGAGGACGCGGACACCGTGGCGACCGTGCTCGCCGCGCACCCGGAGGTACGGCCGTGAAGCGCAGCGCGGGCCTGCTGCTGTTCCGGCGCCGGGACGGCCGTACGGAGGTGCTGCTCGGGCACATGGGCGGGCCGCTGTTCGCGCGGAAGGACGCGGGGGCGTGGACGGTGCCGAAGGGGGAGTACGGCGACGACGAAGCGCCCTGGGACGCGGCGCGGCGGGAGTTCCGGGAGGAGCTGGGGCTTGAGCCGCCCGAGGGGGAGGCCATCGCGCTCGGTGAGGTCCGGCAGGCGGGCGGGAAGCTCGTCACCGTGTGGGCGGTCGAGGCGGACCTCGGCCTGGCGGCGTTCGCACCGGGGACGTTCCGGATGGAGTGGCCGCCCAGGTCGGGGCGTGTCCAGGAGTTCCCCGAGCTGGACCGGGTCGCCTGGTACGGGCTCGAAGAGGCGCGCGGCCTCGTCGTACCGGCACAGGCCGCGTTTCTCGACCGGCTGGCGGAGCGCCCGTCCCCCGAAGGAGGCCGACCATGACCATCGCGACGGGCGTGAGCTGTCTGGGCACGGGATCCGGGAGTTCTGCAACATCACGACCGTTTGGCACGGTGTGTGACGGTTGCGCGGTTACGATCGGGGCGTGAACCGGGAAGTGACTCTGCCTCTGATCGTCGACGACCGGGGGGATCTACAGGTGGCGGCGGCCGACGTGAGCAAGTTGCTGCGCACGCTGGGCGGGAGGTGGCTGCACCTTGTCGAGGGCGGGGAGTCGGGGTGGGACGAGGAGACTGTGGCCGATCTGACGATCGAGCTGGCGAAGCTGGCCGACCGGATCGATGTGGCGTGCATTGCGCACAGTAGCGGGCGGTCGTCGTAGGGGTTGCTGTGCTTGGCCGGGTGCGGGTTCGTCGTGGCTTGTCGCGCAGTTCCCCGCGCCCCTTAAAAGACAGCAGCTCGCCGCCCCTCCAAAGGGCACCGGCACCATGCCTGCCCATCAGGCCCGTGTCGCTGGAATGGAGTAGCTCCGCGCGAGATCGCCTGGGCCCCGAGTGATCGTGAGGGGAGCATCCCCTGGCGAAAGCAGGATCCGGTCATGGCTACTTTGTGCAGGCCCTCGGTGTCGGTGCCGGAGTATGTGATCACGATGGAGGAGACGCTGGAGCTGGCGCGGGAGCGGCACGCGGATCATCCTCAACTGCCGTTGGCGCTAAGGCTGATCGAGAACACGGGGGTCAGGAAGCGGCACATCGTGCAGCCGATCGAGGAGACGCTGAAGCACCCGGGGTTCGAGGAGCGCAACCGGGTCTACGTCGCGGAGGCGAAGGCGCGGGTGCCGGCGGTGGTGCAGCGGGCGCTGGACGACGCGGAGCTGCTGACGTCGGACATCGACGTGATCCTGTACGTGTCGTGCACGGGGTTCATGATGCCCTCGCTGACGGCGTGGCTGATCAACGAGATGGACTTCGACCCCTCCACCCGCCAGATACCGATAGCGCAGCTCGGTTGCGCGGCGGGCGGCGCGGCGATCAACCGGGCGCACGACTTCTGCACGGCGTATCCGCAGGCCAACGCCCTGATCGTGGCCTGCGAGTTCTGCTCGCTGTGCTACCAGCCGACGGACCTCGCGATCGGCTCCCTGCTGTCCAACGGCCTGTTCGGCGACGGCATCGCGGCGGCCGTCATGCGCGGCCGGGGCGGCGAGGGCATCACGCTGGAGCGCAACGGCTCGTACCTGATCCCGAAGACCGAGGAGTGGATCATGTACGACGTCCGGGCGACCGGCTTCCACTTCCTGCTGGACAAGCGGGTCCCGGCGACGATGGAACCTCTCGCCCCGGCCCTCCAGGAGCTGGCCGGCACGCACGGCTGGGACGCGGCCGACCTGGACTTCTACATCGTCCACGCCGGAGGCCCCCGCATCCTGGACGACCTGAGCAAGTTCCTCCAGGTCGACCCGCAGGCCTTCCGCTTCAGCCGCGCCACCCTCACCGAGTACGGCAACATCGCGAGCGCCGTGGTCCTGGACGCGCTGCGCCGCCTGTTCGACGAGGGCGGCGCCCCCGACCGCGCGCGCGGCCTGCTCGCCGGGTTCGGTCCCGGGATCACCGCCGAGATGGCGCTCGGACGCTGGAGCCGCGCATGACCGAGGAGACGCTGACCCAGGCGGTACGGCAGTGGCCCGCGCTGGATCTCCAGGGCACCGAATTCGACCCCGTACTGCGGGAGTTGATGGCCGAGGGCCCGGTCACCCGGATCCAGCTCCCGAACGGCGAGGGCTGGGCGTGGCTGGTGACGCGCATGGACGACGTACGGTTCGCGGTCAGTGATCCGCGCTTCAGCCGCGAGGCCGTCATGGACCGGCCGGTCACCCGGCTCGCCCCGCACTTCATCCCCGAGCGCGGCGCGGTCGGCTTCCTCGATCCGCCGGACCACACGCGTATCCGGCGCTCGGTGGCCGCCGCGTTCACCACGAAGGGCGTCGAGCGCGTCCGGGACAGCTCCCGGGCGATGCTGGCCGAGATGGTCGACGCGCTGCTCGCCGAGGGCCCGCCCGCCGATCTCACCGGCGCCGTCCTCATGCCGTTCCCCATCGCCGTGATCTGCGAGCTGATGGGCGTCCCCGCCGCCGACCGGCACGTCATGCACACCTGGACCCAGCTCATCCTGTCCTCCACGCACGGCCGCGAGGTCAGCGAGCGGGCCAAGGCCGAGATGGGCGCGTACTTCGCCGACCTGATCGCCCTGCGCGAGGGCTCCACCGGCGAGGACGTCGCCTCGCTCCTCGGTACGGCCGTGGGGCGCAGGGAGGTCACCCTCGACGAGGCCGTCGGGCTCGCCGTCCTCCTCCAGATCGGCGGCGAGGCCGTCACGAACAACAGCGGCCAGCTGTTCCATCTCCTGCTGTCCCGGCCGGAGTTGGTGGCACGGCTGCGCGCCGACCCGGCGATCCGGCCGCGCGCCATCGACGAGTTGCTGCGCTGGATCCCCCACCGCAACGCCGTCGGCCTGTCCCGCATCGCGACCGAGGACGTCGAGATCAGGGGGGTCCGCATCCGGGCGGGGGACGCGGTGTACGTGTCGTACCTCGCCGCGAACCGGGACCCGGCGGTCTTCCCCGCGCCGGACGAGATCGACTTCTCCCGCTCGCCCAACCCGCACGTCGCCTTCGGGTTCGGCCCGCACTTCTGTCCTGGCAACATGCTGGCGCGCATGGAGGAGGAGTTGCTGGTGGACGCGCTCCTGGACCGGCTGCCGGGGCTGAAGTTGGCGGTTCCCGCCGACCAGGTCCCTTTCCGGAAGGGCGCGTTGATCCGTGGCCCCGAGTCGCTGCCGGTGACCTGGTGACGGCCGCCGAGGGGCTCCTCGTACCGCCGGGG
Organism: Streptomyces saintjeani; assembly: GCF_055409605.1. Taxonomy (NCBI): domain Bacteria; kingdom Bacillati; phylum Actinomycetota; class Actinomycetes; order Kitasatosporales; family Streptomycetaceae; genus Streptomyces; species Streptomyces saintjeani. Next base: position 1,479,485 of record NZ_CP189624.1, read on the forward strand.
CACGGGCGAGTCGTCCAGACCCCGGCCCAGCGGGTGACGTTCAAGGTGACCGGGGAGCACTCGCGGATGGCGTCCACGTTCGAGGTGGAGGTGCCGCCGGGGTTCGACGTGGGCGCGCACGTCCACACGCGCAGCGAGGAGCTGTTCTACGTCCTGGAGGGCGAGTTGGACGTCCTGGCCTTCGAGCCGCTCATCCGCACGCCGGACAACTGGCAGCGCTGGGAGTCGAGTTCGGGGGGCAGGGTGGTACGGGCGGCACCGGGCACGGTCATCGTCGTGCCCCCGGGCTGCCCCCACGCGTTCGCGAACCCGACGGACACCCCGGCGAAGATGTTCTTCCAGGCGTCGCCGCCCCCAGATCACGAGCGGTACTTCGAGGAGCTGCTGGAGATTCTGGGGAGCGGGGGTCCGCCGGACCACGAGGCGATCGAGGAGCTACGACGGCGCTATGACATCGAGCAGCTCACGCCTCTGAAACACCGTTAGCGGATGGTCATTCCGGAGAGGGTCCTCGCGATCACCAGCTTCTGGATCTCGCTCGTCCCCTCGAAGATCGTGTAGATCGCGGCGTCCCGGTGCATCCGCTCCACCGGGTACTCCCGCGTGTACCCGTTCCCCCCGAGTATCTGGATCGCCTGCCCCGTGACCGTCTTGGCCGTCTCGCTGGCGAACAGCTTCGACATCGACCCCTCGGCGGCCGTGAACGGCTTCCCGTTGATGGCCATCCACGAGGCACGCCAGACCAGCAGCCGGGCCGCGTCGATCTGCGTACGCATCTCCGCGAGCTGGAAGGCGACGCCCTGGTTGTCGATGATGGGACGGCCGAACTGCTCGCGGGTCTTGGCGTAGTCGAGCGCGACCTCGTACGCGGCACGTGCCGTACCGACGGCCATGGCGCCGACGGCGGGCCGGGACGCCTCGAACGTGGCCATCGCCGCGTTCTTCACACGTTCGCCGCCGCTCTTCGCCTTCTCGTGCGCGCGGGCGATCCTCTGGTCCAGCTTCTCCTTGCCGCCGAGGAGGCAGGAGCCGGGGACGCGGACGTTGTCGAGGACGACCTCGGCGGTGTGGGAGGCGCGGATGCCGTGCTTCTTGAACTTCTGGCCCTGGGAGAGCCCTTCCGTGCCGGGCGGGACGATGAAGGACGCGTGGCCCTTGGAGCCGAGGTCGGGGTCGACGACGGCGACGACGACGTGGACGTTGGCGATGCCGCCGTTGGTCGCCCAGGTCTTCGTACCGTTGAGCACCCACTCGTCCTTGGCCTCGTCGTACACGGCACGCGTGCGCATGGAGGCGACGTCGGACCCGGCGTCGGGCTCGGAGGAGCAGAACGCGGCGACCTTCACGTCATTGGCATCGCCGTACATCTGGGGGATCCAGGTGCCGATCTGTTCCTCGGTGCCGTTCGCGAGGACGCCGACGGCGGCGAGGCCGGTGCCGACGATGGACAGGGCGATTCCGGCGTCACCCCAGAAGAGCTCCTCCATGGCCATCGGGATGCCGAGGCCGGTGGGGTCGAAGTACTGCTGGGCGTAGAAGTCCAGGGAGTAGATGCCGACCTTGGCGGCTTCCTGGATCACCGGCCAGGGGGTCTCCTCGCGCTCGTCCCACTCCGCGGCGGCGGGGCGGATGACGTCGGCGGCGAAGCCGTGGAGCCAGTCCCGGACCTCTTTCTGCTCGTCGTTGAGTTCCATGGTGAACTCGGCCATGACTCCTCCAGCGCGGCGGTGCACAATGCGTGTTACTAGCGGTAACGCTAGTGTGTTACTCGCGAGTAGGAAAAGTCAACTCCGGACGCAGGTGTTAGTTTGCGCAGGCGGGACCGAAACACCACAGGGGAGCGAAATGGACACCACACAGCGGACCGACCAGCAGAGGTCTGCTGACCGTCGTCGGCGTGAGCTGCTGGAGGCGGCGGACCGGGTGGTGCTGCGGGACGGGCCGCAGGCTTCGATGAACGCGATCGCCGCGGAGGCGGGCATCACGAAGCCGATCCTGTACCGGCACTTCGGGGACAAGGGTGGGTTGTACGCGGCTCTCGCCATGCGGCACACGGATGCGCTGCTGGCTTCGCTGCGGGCCGCGCTGGACGCACCGGCGGAGCGGCGTGAGCGGGTCGAGGCGACCCTCGATACGTACCTCGCGGCGATCGAGGCGCGGCCTCAGGTGTACCGGTTCCTGATGCACCCGGCGGAGGGTGATGTCGGGCGGCACTCTGCTCCTCTGCTGAAGCGGATGGGGGAGGAGTTGGCTCAGGTGATTGAGGAGCGGCTCGATCTGGGGCCTGGTGGGCAGCAAGTGGCTCGGGTGTGGGGGCACGGGATTGTCGGGATGATGCATGCGGCCGGGGACTGGTGGCTGGGGGAACGGCCTTGTGAGCGGGCCGAGTTGGTGCGGATTCTGGCGGACCTGTTGTGGGGGAGGCTGGCGGCTGCTGGGGATCGGATCGGGGGGCCTGGTTTCTGAGCGTTTCGGACTGCGGGTGCTTCGTGGCTTGTCGCGCCCACGCGGCGGCAGCCGCACATTCGATACAGCCCCGCGCCCCTGAAAGCGACTAGTTCCGCGCGTTCCAAGAGGCTCGCGTCACTTGCCTCATCAGTCTCTTTCGACGCCAGCCTTCCACCTTCTCCGCATACGTCGTTCCCTCCAAGTGGTCCATCTCATGCTGGAGGCATCTCGCGAAGAAGCCCGTGCCCTCCACCCTGATCTGCTCCCCCGTCACCGTGCAGCCCTCGATCACCGTTTCGTCGTAGCGCTCCGTCCCTGCCTCCAGGCCCGGCAGGGACAGGCAGCCCTCCGGGCCCCGGAGCACCACCCCGTCGGTGCTGATCACGCGGGGGTTGACGATGTGGCCGACGTGGCGGATCTCCTCGTCGTCGGGGCAGTCGTACACGAAAACCCGTAGCGGCTCGCCCAGTTGATTGGCCGCGAGGCCCACCCCCTGGGCCGCGTACATCGTCGCGAACATGTCCTCCACGAGGGACGCCAGTTCGGGGGTGAAGGCCGAAACCTCCGCGCAGGGCGTGTGGAGGGACTGGGTGCCGTGCAAAGTGATCGGGCGGACTCGGCCGCGTGTGCCCGGGATGGAGCGGTGTGGCATGGCCGTAAGGGTACGGTCCTTTGTGACACGCGCATGTCTAACGGCCGTGAGACGGTGGCGGGATTCGGGAGTGCGAATGGATCTCGATAGGCTGGCCACACACCACGTTGTCGTCAGGCAGAGGCGCGGCGCGTACGAAGGAGGATCGAGGACTGATGGCAGGCAACTCGGACCCGCTCACGCCGCGGGCCAAGATCGCCGTGACCGCGGGCAAGGCGGTCGCCGCGGCATCGCGGGCCGCGGGCCGTGGCAGCGGTTCGGTCATCGGCGGCAAGGTCGCCCTGAAACTCGATCCCGACCTCCTCGCCCGGCTCGCCCAGAACCTGGACGTCGTCCTCGTCTCGGCCACCAACGGCAAGACCACCACGACCCGGCTGATCGCGGAGGCGCTGCGCGCGGCGGGCCCCGTCGTGTCGAACGCGCTGGGCGCGAACATGCCGGCCGGCATCACCTCGGCGCTCGCGGGCGGTTCGGAAGCGCGGTACGGCGTGATCGAGGTCGACGAGAAGTACCTCGCCGGGGTCGCGCGGGACACCGACCCGAAGTGCATCGCGCTGCTGAACCTCTCCCGTGACCAGCTCGACCGCGCCGCCGAGACCCGCATGATGGCGGAGGCGTGGCGCGAGGGGCTGAGCGGTTCGAAGGCGGTCGTCGTCGCCAACGCGGACGACCCGCTGGTGGTGTGGGCCGCGTCCTCCTCGCACAACGTGATCTGGGTCGCGGCGGGTCAGATGTGGAAGGACGACGCCTGGTCCTGCCCGTCCTGCGGTGGCGTGCTCCAGTGGCCCGGCGACGACTGGTACTGCGCGGAGTGCGGTTTCCGCCGCCCGCAGCCGAGTTGGGCGCTGTCCGGTGACCACGTCATCGACCCGCACGGCTCCGCCTGGCCGATCCACCTCCAGCTCCCCGGCCGCGCGAACAAGGCCAACGCCGCGTCCTCGGCCGCCGTCGCCGCCGTGTTCGGGGTGCCGCCGCAGGTCGCCCTGGAACGCATGTACCAGGTGCAGGCGGTCGCCGGACGCTACGACGTCGTCCAGTTCCTGGGCCGGGACCTGCGGCTGCTGCTGGCGAAGAACCCGGCGGGCTGGCTGGAGACGTTCAGCCTGATCGATCCCGCACCGGCGCCGGTGATCCTGTCGGTGAACGCGCGCGGCGCGGACGGCACCGACACGTCCTGGCTGTGGGACGTCGACTACACGCGGCTGACCGGGCACCCGATCTGTGTCATCGGCGACCGCAAGCTCGACCTCGCCGTCCGGCTCGAAGTGGCGAACCAGCACTTCCAGGTGTTCGACTCGGCCGACCAGGCGGTGGCGGCGTGCCCGCCGGGCCGGATCGAGGTCATCGCCAACTACACCGCGTTCCAGGATCTGCGCCGCCGCGTCGGCAACTGAGGGGATTCAGCCAGTGAGCGACAACCAACTGCGGGTCGTCTGGGTCTACCCGGACCTGCTGAGCACGTACGGCGACCAGGGCAACGTCCTGGTCGTCGAGCGGCGGGCGCGGCAGCGCGGTCTGGACGTGGCGCGGCTCGACGTCCGCAGCGACCAGCCGATCCCGACGTCCGGCGACATCTACCTGATCGGCGGCGGCGAGGACCGTCCGCAGCGGCTCGCGGCGGAGCGGCTGATCCGGGACGGGCACCTGTACCAGGCGGTGAACAACGGGGCGATCGTGTTCGCGGTGTGCGCCGGGTACCAGATCCTGGGCCACGAGTTCGTCAACGACCAGGGCCAGCGCCAGCCGGGGCTCGGGCTGCTCGACGTGACGACGGTGCGCGGCGAGGGCGAGCGGTGTGTCGGTGACGTCCTCGCGGACATCGACCCCCGGCTCGGGCTGCCGCAGCTCACCGGGTTCGAGAACCACCAGGGCGTCACGCATCTCGGGCCGACGGCGCGGCCGTTCGCCCGCGTCCAGATGGGCAAGGGCAACGGCACGGGCGACGGCACGGAGGGCGCGTACAACGACACCGTGTTCGGGACGTACATGCACGGTCCCGTCCTCGCGCGCAACCCGCTCATCGGTGACCTGTTGCTGAAACTCGCACTCGATGTGAACGCGCTGCCGCCGTGCGACGACCGGTGGTACGAGGCGCTGCGGGGCGAGCGGATCGCCTCGGCCCAGCAGCCTGCCTGACCTGTGTGTTCACCTGTTTTTCGGGGCACCGTCAACAGCCCGTCTGACGGTGCCCCCGCGCAGGTGAGCGGGTGCGTCCAGCAGACGGACGCACCCTTCGGATCGACCCCTTCCTGACGCTAGGGTGGCGGGGAATCGAGCCGGACGACGTGGTCCGGTCCCCGGCCCACGTGAAGAAGGTTGTTGCGCTATGCGCATTGGTGTCCTCACGTCCGGCGGCGACTGCCCCGGCCTGAACGCCGTCATCCGGTCCGTCGTGCACCGTGCCGTCGTCGACCACGGCGACGAGGTCATCGGCTTCCGGGACGGCTGGAAGGGCCTCCTGGAGTGCGACTACCTCAAGCTCGACCTCGACGCGGTCGCGGGCATCCTCGCGCGCGGCGGCACGATCCTCGGCTCCTCCCGGGTCCAGCCCTCCCATCTGCGCGACGGTGTCGAGCGGGCCAAGGGGCACGTCGAGGAGCTCGGCCTCGACGCGATCATCCCCATCGGCGGTGAGGGCACCCTCAAGGCGGCGCGGCTCATGTCCGACGCCGGGCTGCCCGTCGTCGGCGTACCGAAGACCATCGACAACGACATCGCCGTCACGGACGTCACGTTCGGCTTCGACACGGCCGTGGGCGTCGCGACCGAGGCGCTCGACCGGCTCAAGACCACCGCCGAGTCGCATCAGCGTGTCCTCGTCGTCGAGGTCATGGGGCGGCACACCGGGTGGATAGCGCTGCACTCCGGGATGGCGGCCGGCGCGCACGCGGTCGTCGTCCCCGAGCGGCCCTTCGACATCGACGAGCTGACCCGGCGGGTCGGCGCGCGGTTCGAGGCGGGCAAGCGGTTCGCGATCGTCGTCGCCGCGGAGGGGGCCAAGCCGAAGGCCGGGACCATGACCTTCGACGAGGGCGACAAGGACATCTACGGCCACGAGCGGTTCGCGGGGATCGCGCGGCAGCTGTCCATGGAGCTGGAGTCGCGGCTCGGCAAGGAGGCGCGGCCGGTCATCCTCGGGCACGTCCAGCGGGGCGGTACGCCGACCGCGTACGACCGCGTCCTGGCGACACGCTTCGGCTGGCACGCCGTCGAGGCCGTCCACCGCGGGGAGTTCGGCACGATGACCGCGCTGCGGGGGACGGACATCGAGATGGTGCCGCTGGCAAAGGCGGTGGAGACACTGAAGACGGTGCCGCAGGACCGGTACGAGGAAGCGGAGTGCGTGCTCTGAGGTAGGTGCCCCCGGTGGAGGCCGCCGTCGGGGGCAGTCCTACTCTTGTGGGGGCATATCCCCCACTATCTTGGAGCCGCTCTTATGGATCACAGCGGGCACGGCATGACGATGGATCTGCCGCCGTTCACGCTGGGGCGGGGGTTGGAATGGTCCGCTGATCCCTTTTTCCTGATCTCCTGCATTGCGGCCCTCGCGCTTTACGGGTGGGGGGTACTGAAACTCCGGCGGCGCGGTGACTCCTGGTCCTGGCCGCGCACCCTTTCCTTCGTGCTCGGTGTTCTCACCGTCGCGCTCGTGATGTGTACGAAGCTCAATGACTACGGCATGGTCATGTTCAGCGTGCACATGGTGCAGCACATGGTCATCAGCATGGTCTCGCCGATCCTCGTGCTGCTCGGGGCGCCGATGACGCTGGCGCTGCGGGCGCTGCCGGTCGCGGGGAAGGGCCGCAAGGGGCCGCGTGAGCTGCTGCTCGCCCTGCTGCACAGCCGGTACATGACGGTCATCACGCATCCCGCGTTCACGATCCCGCTGTTCATCGCGAGCCTTTACGCGCTGTATTTCACGCCGTTGTTCGACACGCTGATGGGGTCGAAGGCGGGGCACCTCGGAATGATGGTGCACTTCTTCGCGGTGGGCGTGGTGTTCTTCTGGCCGATCATCGGGGTGGACCCGGGCCCGAAGCGTCCGGGATATCTGATGCGGATGCTGGAGCTTTTCGCGGGAATGCCGTTCCACGCGTTCTTCGGTATCGCGTTGATGATGGCGTCGCAGCCGATGGTGAAGACGTTCGAGAACCCGCCGGCCTCCCTCGGCATCGACGCCCTGTCCGACCAGAGCGCGGCGGGCGGCATCGCGTGGGCGTTCAGCGAGGTCCCCTCGGTGATCGTCCTGATCGCGCTCCTCTTCCAGTGGTACGGCTCGGACCAGCGCCTGGCGAAGCGCCAGGACCGCGCGGCCGACCGGGACGGTGACAAGGAGCTGGAGGCGTACAACGCGTATCTCGCGTCCCTGAACTCACGCCAGGGCTGACATCAGGGCACCATGGAGGGTGGACACGCCCTGCGGAGGGCGGCCCTGAGGAGGGTGTCGCGATGGCCGGTTCCACGGACAGCTCCACCAAGACCATGGGGGTGGTCACCGTCGGCGGACTCGTCGCGGTGACGGCCTACACGGTCGCGCTCGGCAGCAACGGCTGGCTGTGGTTCGGCTGGGTCGTGCTGGGGCTGATCACACTGGCGTTGATAGTGATGCGCCAGCCCTGAGATTCAGCCCGGAGATTCACTGCGGTGCCAGTCGGGCGGCCGGGTGGACGCCCGGCTGGTACTTCGGGAGGCGGGCGGTAATCTTCATGCCGGCGCCGGGGGCCGTCTCGATGACGAGGCCGTAGTCGTCGCCGTACACCTGGCGGAGCCGGTCGTCGACGTTGGAGAGGCCGATGCCGCCCGACGGGCTGACGTCGCCCGCGAGGATGCGGCGCAGCAGCTCCGGGTCCATGCCGGCGCCGTCGTCCTCGATGACGACCGTGGCCTCGGCGCCGGTGTCCTGCGCGGTGATCCTGATGTGGCACTTGTCGGCCTTGCCTTCGAGGCCGTGCTTGACCGCGTTCTCGACGAGGGGTTGCAGGCACAGGAACGGCAGGGTGACCGGGAGGACCTCGGGCGCGATCTGGAGGGTGACGGCGAGCCGGTCGCCGAAGCGGGCCCGCACGAGCGCCAAGTAGTGGTCTATGGCGTGGAGTTCGTCCGCGAGGGTGGTGAAGTCGCCGCGCCTGCGGAACGAGTAGCGCGTGAAGTCCGCGAACTCCAGCAGCAGTTCCCGCGCCCGCTCCGGGTCGGTCCGCACGAACGAGGCGATCACCGCGAGGGAGTTGAAGATGAAGTGCGGCGAGATCTGCGCGCGCAGCACCTTGATCTCCGCCTCGATCAACCGGGTACGGGAGTCGTCGAGGTCGGCGAGTTCGAGCTGTACGGAGACCCAGCGGGCGACCTCGGCGGCGGCCCGGACGAGGACGGCCGACTCGCGCGGCGCGCACGCGACCAGCGCCCCGTGCACCCGCTCGTCCACGGTCAGCGGCGCGACGACCGCCCACCGCACGGGACAGTCCGGCACCTCGCACACCAGCCGGAACGCCTCTCCCCGCCCGGTCTCCAGCGCCCCCGACAGCCGCCCCATGATCTCGGCCCGGTGATGCGCCCCGACCCCGTCCCAGGCGAGCACGCTCTTCTCGTCGGTGAGGCACAGCGCGTCGGTCCCGAGCAGCGTCCGCAGTCTGCGCGCCGACTTCCGCGCCGAGTCCTCCGTGAGCCCGGCCCGCAGCGCGGGGGCCGCCAGGGACGCCGTGTGCAGGGTCTGGAACGTGGCGTGCTCGACCGGCGTACCGAGGCCACCGAGGGACTCGGGGCGCGCCGTACGCCGCCCCAGCCAGAAGCCCGCGGCGAGCAGGGGGAGGGCCGCGACGAGGAGCCCGGCGAGGAAGCCGCTCATGGTCCGGGCTCCGGGGTCGGCAGGACGGGGCGCTCTTCACCGGAGGTGCGCTTCTCGTGGGACGGCGCCGCGGACTGGGACGGCACCCGGTCGTCCGCCGGTCTCTCCCGCACCGGCGGGCGGGACTGCGGCGGCACGCGGTCGTACAGCTCCTCGTCCCGGCCCGCGCCCTCACCCTCGTAGGAAGCCGCAGCCGGCAGCCCCCGCCCCTCCCCCACCAGCTCCTCCGGCAGGTGGAAGCGGGCCAGGATGGCCGCCGTGCCCGCCGGGACCCGGCCCGGGGTCGCCAGGGAGACCAGGATCATCGTGAGGAAGCCGAGCGGGACGGACCACAGGGCGGGCCAGGCGAGGAGGGCGTGCGGGGTGCCGGTGACCGGGAGGCCCGCCATGGTGGTAGCCACGGCGGCGAACGCCGAGCCGCCGCCGACCAGCATGCCCGCCGCCGCGCCCGGTGGGGTCAGGCGGCGCCACCAGATGCCCAGGACCAGCAGGGGGCAGAACGAGGACGCGGAGACGGCGAACGCGAGGCCGACCGCGTCCGCGACCGGGAGGCCGCCGACGAGGAGGCTCGCGGCGAGGGGCGCCGCCATCGCCAGGGCCGTACCCAGGCGGAAGTGGCGTACGTTGCGCGCCGGGAGGACGTCCTGGGTGAGGACGCCCGCCACGGCCATCGTGAGGCCGGACGCCGTCGAGAGGAACGCGGCGAACGCGCCGCCCGCGACGAACGCGCCGAGGAGGTCGCCGCCGAGGCCGCCGATGACGCGGTCGGGCAGGAGCAGGACGGCCGCGTCGGCGTCGCCGGTGAGGGCGAGTTCGGGGGCGTAGAGGCGGCCGAGGGCGCCGTACAGCGGGGGCAGGAGGTAGAACACGCCGATGAGCGCGAGGACCGCGACCGTGGTGCGGCGGGCGGCGACGCCGTGGGGGCTGGTGTAGAAGCGGACGACGACGTGCGGCAGGCCCATGGTGCCGAGGAACGTCGCGAGGATCAGGCCGTACGTCGCGTACAGGGGGCGTTCCTCGCGGCCCGTCGCCAGGGACGTCGACATGCCGCCGGTGGCGCCCCGGTCGGCGGTGGGGACGTCCGCGCCCTGCGGGAAGAGCAGGCGCGTGCCGCGCTCCACGCGGTGGGTGCCCATCGGCAGGCTCACCTCCGTGCCGGAGTACCGGCGGCCGTCCACTCTTCCGGTCACCTTCACGGTCAGGGGGCCCGCGAGGTTCAGATCGAGGGTCGCGTCGACGCGTACGGAGCGCTGTTCGCGGAAGGACGCGGGCTCGTCGAAGGCTTGTTTCGGACCCCCGTCGCCGTGCCAGGCCAGGGCGAGGAAGAGCGCGGGGACGAGGAGGGCGGTGAGTTTCAGCCAGTACTGGAAGGCTTGGACGAAAGTGATGCTCCGCATGCCGCCCGCCGCGACGGTCGCGGTGACGACGACGGCGACGATGACCCCGCCGAGCCAGCCGGGCGCGCCGGTCAGGACCGTCAAGGTCAGCCCGGCGCCCTGGAGTTGGGGCAGCAGGTACAGCCAGCCGACGCCGACGACGAGCCCGCCCGCGAGCTTGCGCACCGTCCGCGACGCGAGCCGCGCCTCCGCGAAGTCGGGGAGCGTGTAGGCGCCGGAGCGGCGCAGCGGGGCGGCGACGAAGAGGAGCAGGACGAGGTATCCGGCGGTGTAGCCGACCGGGTACCAGAGCATGTCGGGGCCCTGGACGAGGACGAGTCCGGCGATGCCGAGGAAGGACGCGGCGGACAGGTACTCGCCGCTGATCGCGGCGGCGTTCAGACGGGGGCCGACCGTGCGGGAGGCGACGTAGAAGTCCGACGTCGTACGGGATATCCGCAGGCCGAACGCGCCGACGAGGACGGTCGCGACGACGACGAGCGCGACGGCGGGGATGGCGTACGAGGAGTTCATCGGTCCCCGGGGTTCACTTGTCTTCGACCAGGCGTACGAAGTCCCGTTCGTTGCGTTCGGCGCGGCGGACGTACCAGCGGGCCAGCAGGACGAGCGGGAGGTACAGGCAGAACCCGAGGACCAGCCAGGTCATGCGGCGGGCGCCCGGCATCGCCGCGAACAGCAGGGGCAGCGGGCCGACGAGGAGGGCGAGGACCGCGAACGCGGTGAGCGCGGCGCGCAGTTGGGAGCGCATGAGGGAGCGGACGTACGTGTGGCCGAGGGTGGTCTGTTCGTCGATCTCGGTGCGCGGGCGGTAGGCGCCGGAGGGGCGCCGGGTGCGGCGGGGCGGTCCGGTCACGGTGACGCGGCGCTCGGCGGGGTCCTGGTTGGGCACCTTTCAGAGTCTCCTCGTCGGCGGCGGGCCGTAGGGCGTCTTCACGTTCTCCTCATCAGCAGGTCCCGCAGCTCGCGCGCGTGCCGGCGGCTGACCTGGAGCTCCTCGCTGCCGACGAGGACGCTCACCGTACCGGCGTCCAGGCGCAGTTCGCGTATGTGGCGCAGGGCGACCAGGTGGCGGCGGTGGATGCGGACGAAGCCGCGGGCGCGCCAGCGCTCCTCCAGGGTGGACAGGGGGATGCGGACGAGGTGGCTGCCCTGGCCGGTGTGCAGGCGGGCGTAGTCGCCCTGGGCCTCGACGTGGGTGATGTCGTCGACGGACACGAAGCGGGTGACGCCGCCGAGTTCGACCGGGAGGTGGTCGGGGTCGGGTTCGTGGACGGGGATGTGCGGGGCCGCGCCGCGCGGTTCCGGGACGCTGAGTTCGACGACGCGACGGACCGCTTCGGCGAGGCGCTCCTTGCGGACCGGTTTGAGGACGTAGTCGACGGCCTTGAGGTCGAACGCCTGGACGGCGAAGTCCTCGTGGGCGGTGACGAACACGATCAGCGGGGGCCGCGCGAAGCCGGTGAGGAGCCGGGCGAGGTCGAGGCCGTCCAGGCCCGGCATCTGGATGTCGAGGAACACGACGTCGATGGCCTCGGGGCCGCCGGGGCCCGACTCCAGGGCCCGGTTGATCCGGCGCAGCGCCTCGGTCGCGTCGCCGGCGCCCTCGACACTGCCGATGCGGGGGTCGGCGTTCAACAGGTAGAGCAGCTCCTCCAGGGAGGGGCGTTCGTCGTCGACGGCGAGGGCGCGCAGCATGAATGGGGAGTGTAGGCCCTGTCGCCAGATTTGCACCGTCCGCCCGGAGCGCCGCCCGGCAGGTGGAAACCTGGCGACAGGGCCTGCGGGGGGGAACGGGCGTTGTGCACATGTACGGGGCTTGGCGGTATCCGCTGGATACAGTGCCCGCATGAACTCTGGCGACGATCTCGACCGGAAGATCATCACGGCGCTGATGGCGAACGCGCGGTCCAGTTTCGCCGAGATCGGGGCGGCGATCGGGCTGTCGGCGACGGCCGTGAAGCGGCGGGTGGACCGGCTGCGGGAGTCCGGGGTGATCACGGGGTTCACGGCGACGGTGCAGCCGGCCGCGCTGGGCTGGCGTACGGAGGCGTACGTGGAGGTGTACTGCGAGGGCGCCGCGCCCCCCAGGCGGCTCGCGGAGGTCGTGCGCAACCATCCGGAGATCACCGCGGCGATGACGGTGACCGGCGGGGCGGACGCGCTGCTGCACGTACGGGCGCGGGACGTGGAGCACTTCGAGGAGGTGCTGGAGCGGATCAGGACCGAGCCGTTCATCCGGAAGACGATCAGCGTGATGGTGCTGTCCCATCTGCTGCCGGAGGCTCCGGAGGCGGGCGCCACCCACCCCGCACCGGACGTGCGTGAAGGGGCCTGAACACGCAGCGATCGTGCGTCGACACGCAACGTCGGTTGCTTGTCGCTCGTACCGGTGAGTTCCTACCGTTGATCACATCCCGTAGGTTTCACTGTAAAAGCGGAGGAACCCCTCTGTGTCCGACTCCCGTGTGCCGCGCTCCCGGCGGTTCCTCGTCTGCGAACCCCGGCATTTCGCCGTGCAGTACGCGATCAATCCCTGGATGCATCCCGACAAGCCCGTGGACGTCGATCTCGCGCAGGAGCAGTGGCAGTCGCTGATCCGCGCGTACCGCTCCCACGGCCACACCGTCGACTCCGTCGAGCCCGCGCCCGGCCTGCCCGACATGGTGTTCGCGGCGAACTCCGCGGTCGTCGTCGACGGCCGGGTCCTCGGCGCCCTCTTCCACGCGCCCGAGCGGCGCCCCGAGTCCGTCCACTACGACACCTGGTTCACGAGCGCCGGGTACGACGTACGGCGTCCCGAGCACGTCGTCGAGGGCGAGGGGGACCTCGTCTGGACCGGCCGCTACCTGCTCGCCGGGACGGGGTTCCGTACGACGCGGGAGGCGCACCGCGAGGCGCAGGAGTTCTTCGGGCGGCCGGTGATCGCGCTGACGCTGACCGACCCGTACTTCTACCACCTCGACACCGCGCTGTTCGTCCTCGACGACGACAACATCTCCTACTTCCCCGAGGCGTTCTCGCCGGGCAGCCGCGAGGTGCTCGCCGCCCTCTACCCGGACGCCGTCCTCGCGACCCGTGACGACGCGCTCGCCTTCGGCCTCAACTCCGTCTCCGACGGCCGCAACGTCTTCATCGCCCCGCGCGCCGAGGCGCTCGCCGACCGGCTCGCCGACCACGGCTATGTCCCCGTCCCCGTCGACCTCTCCGAGTTCCACAAGGCCGGCGGTGGCATCAAGTGCTGCACCCAGGAGATCCGCTGATGACGACCATGTCCGAGCCGCGTACCTCTGCCGAGCTGATCGACGCCGAGGAGCCGGTCCTCGCGCACAACTACCACCCCCTGCCGGTCGTCGTCGCCCGCGCGGAGGGCGCCTGGGTCGAGGACGTCGACGGGCGCCGCTACCTCGACATGCTCGCCGGGTACTCGGCCCTCAACTTCGGCCACCGCCACCCCGCGCTGATCGAGGCGGCCCACCGCCAGCTCGACCGGCTCACGCTGACCTCCCGTGCCTTCCACAACGACCGCCTCGCCGAATTCGCCGAGCGGCTGACCGCGTTGACCGGCTACGACATGATGCTCCCGATGAACACGGGCGCGGAGGCCGTGGAGAGCGGCATCAAGCTCGCCCGCAAGTGGGCGTACGACGTGAAGGGCGTCCCCGCCGACCGGGCCACCATCGTCGTCGCCGCCGACAACTTCCACGGGCGGACGACGACGATCGTCAGCTTCTCCACGGACGAGACGGCGCGCAGCGGCTTCGGGCCGTTCACGCCGGGGTTCCGGATCGTGCCGTACAACGACCTCGCGGCGCTGGAGGCGGCGATCGACGAGACGACGGCGGCGGTGCTGCTGGAGCCGATCCAGGGTGAGGCCGGGGTCCTGATCCCCGACGACGGATACCTGTCCGGCGTACGGGAGTTGACCCGGCGCGCGGGGTGTCTCTTCATCGCCGACGAGATCCAGTCGGGGCTGGGGCGGACGGGGCACACCCTTGCGGTCCAGCACGAAGGGGTCGTGCCGGACGCCGTGCTGCTGGGCAAGGCGCTGGGCGGCGGCATCGTGCCGGTCTCGGCGGTCGTGGGCCGCCGCGAGGTGCTGGGCGTCCTGCACCCCGGCGAGCACGGCTCCACGTTCGGCGGCAACCCGCTCGCCGCGGCGGTGGGCACGGCCGTGATCGACCTGCTGGAGACGGGTGAGTTCCAGCGCCGGGCCGCGGAGTTGGGGACGGTCCTGCACGAGGGCCTGACGGACCTGGTGGGCCACGGAGTCGTCTCCTTCCGTGCCCGTGGCCTCTGGGCGGGCGTCGACGTGGACCCGGCGCTCGGGAGCGGGCGGGAGATCAGCGAACGGCTCATGCGGGAAGGCGTACTGGCCAAGGACACCCACGGCTCGACCATCCGCATCGCCCCGCCCCTGTGCATCACCGAGGAGGAACTCCGTTCGGCGATCGGGGTGTTGGGGAGGGTGCTGAGCTGACCGCACGGGAACGCACGGGAAGCCCGCCGTCGGGTCCGTTCCCGTGCGTTCCCCGCCCGCCTACACTGACCCCACTTGATGTCCCGGCTGACCTGCCGGAATGTCGGAGCGAGGAGCGGGCCTTGTTCTACCAGTTGTTGAAGCATGTGTTGCTGGGCCCGTTGTTGAGGGTGTTGTTCCGGCCGAAGATCGAGGGGCTGGAGAACGTCCCGGAGGACGGGGCCGCGATCGTCGCCGGGAATCATCTGTCGTTCGCCGACCACTTCCTGATGCCGGCCGTCATCAAGCGGCGGATCACCTTTCTCGCCAAGGCCGAGTACTTCACCGGGCCCGGGGTGCGGGGGCGGCTGACCGCCGCGTTCTTCCGCAGTGCCGGGCAGATTCCCGTGGACCGGTCGGGGAAGGAGGCGGGGCAGGCGGCCATCCGGGAAGGGCTCGGGGTGCTGAGCAAGGGGGAGTTGCTCGGGATCTATCCCGAGGGGACCCGGTCGCACGACGGGAAGCTGTACAAGGGCAAGGTCGGGGTCGCCGTGATGGCGCTGACCGCCGGGGTGCCGGTCGTGCCGTGCGCGATGATCGGGACGTTCGAGGCGCAGCCCCCGGGGCAGCGGTTCCCGAGTCTGCACCCGGTGACGATCCGGTTCGGGAAGCCGCTCGAATTCTCGCGGTACGCCGGGATGGAGCACGAGAAGGCGATCCTGCGGGCCATCACGGACGAGATCATGTACGAGATCCTCAAGCTGTCCGGTCAGGAGTACGTCGACCAGTACGCGGCCGTCGCGAAGGCGGAGGCACAGAAGTTCCCCCGGCTGCCGCTGAGTTGACACACAAAAGGTGACGCACAAAAGGTGACGCGAAAAAGGGACGCGGAGGGGACCTGAAAAAGGGGACGGCCCCGGCGGAGGCCGTCCCCTCGTGCGGACGCTTACGGCTTCGGCGTCGCGTGCGGCCCGCAGGCCACGTCGGCGGCGTCGAGCGTGCCGCGCAGGAGGTACGCGTCGACCCGCTGGTTGACGCACGGGTTGACGAGGGCGGTCACGCCGTGGGAGCCCGCGTTCTTCTCGGTGATGAGGCGGGAGCCCTTGAGGCGCTGGTGGAGGGAGACGGCGCCGGAGTACGGGGTGGCGGCGTCACGCTCGGACTGGACGATGAGGGTCTGCGGCAGGCCCCGGTTCGTCCGGACCTCGACGGGCGTCTGCTGCTTGGCCGACCAGGTCGCGCACGGCAGGTTCAGCCAGGCGTTGGCCCAGGTCAGGAAGGGGTAGTCCTTGTGGAGGCGGGTGTTGTCCCGGTCCCACTTCTTCCATGACGTCGGCCACTTGGCGTCCGCGCACTCGACGGCCGTGTAGACGGCGTTGCCGTTCTCCGCGGTGATGTTGCCGGCCGTGTCGGAGAGGTCGGGCGCGGCGGCGTCGATGACGGCCTGGACGTTCCCGGCGAAGTACTGGCTGAGGGCCGTCGCGGTGGGAACCCACGACGAGTCGTAGTACGGCGCGCTCTGGAAGAACCCGATCAGCTCGGCCGGTCCGACGACCCCGCCGAGGGGGGCCTTCGCCGCGTCGGCCCGCAGCTTCAGCCACTTCGCCTGGACCTGGTCGCGCGTGGTGCCGAGGTGGAACGCGGCGTCGTTGGCGGCGACCCAGTCCTGCCAGTCCTTCCAGCGGCCCTCGAAGGCGACGTCCTGGTCCAGGTTGGCCTGGTACCAGATCTTCTCCCGCGCGGGGTCGACGACGCTGTCGAAGACCATGCGGCGCACGTGCGTCGGGAACAGGGTGCTGTAGACGGCGCCGAGGTACGTGCCGTAGGAGGCGCCGAGGAAGTTGAGCTTCTTCTCGCCGAGCGCGGCGCGGATGACGTCGAGGTCGCGCGCGGAGTTCGGGGTGGTGAGGTGCGGCAGCATCTCGCCGCTGCGCTCGGCGCACCCGTCGGCGTACTCGCGGGCGAGCTTGCGCTGGGCGCGCTTGTCGGCCTCGGAGCCGGGCACCGGGTCCATCTTGGGCGCCTTGACGTACTCCTGCGGGTCGATGCAGGAGATCGGCGCGGACTTGCCGACGCCGCGCGGGTCGAAGCCCACGAAGTCGTACGCCTTGGACGTGTTGACCCACACCGGGGCCTTGGTGGTGACGCGGCGCGGGAAGCGCAGGCCGGAGGCGCCGGGGCCGCCGGGGTTGTAGATGAGGGCGCCCTGGCGCTCCTCGGGCGTCCCGGTGTTGCGGACGCGGTCGACGGCGAGCTTGATCTGCTTGCCGTACGGCTTCGCGTAGTCGAGCGGGACGCTCACGTAGCCGCAGGTGATCGGCTTCTCCAGGCCCCAGCTCGTGGGGCAGTCCTGCCAGTCGATGCCGGCCTGCGCGGCCCGTGCGGCGGCGATCGCGACGCCGACGGACTCACGGCCCTGGCCGTAGCCGCTGCCGCCGGTGGCGCTCGCGGTGGGGGCGGCGACGGCCCCGGCTATCAGGGTCGCCGTGACGAGCACTCCGGCGGAACCCAGCGCGGCGGTTCTTCTGTGGGGTCTCAAATGCGGTCTCCCTGTACGAAGTTGACGTATCAGTACGGGAGGGATCCTGTCTGTTGTGCGTTTCTTGTGAACAGACCCGGCGCTCGTTCTTTGCCAATCCGATAAGCGGATGACGACGTCCGTTCGCCGGATCTCTCACCCCAGTCGGGCCAGCGCCTCGTCCAGCACCCTGCGCAACACGAGCCCGTCGGGCGCGAGCGCGGTCACGAGAGCGGCCGGGCCCGCCAGCGGTACGACACTGGCGGCGCCGTCCGCGAGCACCCGCACCGGCACCGGGTAGGCCATGAACTCCGGGCGTACGACGAGGAGTTGGCCGACGGCACGGTGGCCGCCGAGGACAGCCGGGCCGTCCCAGCCACCGGGCGCGCCCGGACCGCACGCCAACTCCTGGTCCAGGACGGTCCGTTCACCGACCCTGAGGGTCAACCGGCTGGTGAGGCGGCCGGGTTCCTCCCCGGCGCGGCCGAGCACCTGTTCCTCGCGGAACACGAGCCGGGCGCCCGGGGCGGCGTCGATGCGGGTCGTGACGTACAGGTCGCTGCCGTTCGCGGAGATCAACGGCTCGGGGAGCCAACGGAGTCCGGCGTCCTCGGCGACCTTCAGGCGCACGTCGTACCGCGCCTCGCCCTTGTGCTGGCCCGGCAGCGCGATCGTCGCGGCGGCGGAGCCGACGGTCAGGCGGGCGCCGGGCTCGACGTCCGCCTCCACGCGGAAGCGGTCGCCGCCGAGGGGGCCGCTCATCGCGCCGACCAGCATGACCCGCGCCTCACCGGTCCCTCTGGTGCGGCGCAGCGCCAAGGGGCCGTCGCTCTCCAGCACCGGCAGGACGGTCCCGCCCCGGCCGTCGGGGGCGGCCCGCAGCCGGGCGGTCGCCTTTACGCCGTCCACGCACGCACCTGCGCCCGCACCCACGCGGCGACCTCGGTCACGCCCGCCTCGCTCCGCAACGACTGGAAGGCGACCGGGAGCTCTGCGCGCTGTGCCTTCGCGTCGGCCGCCATCCTCGCGAGGTCGGAGCCGACGTACGGGGCGAGGTCGGTCTTGTTGACGACGAGGAGGTCGGCGGTGGTGACGCCGGGGCCGCCCTTGCGGGGGATGTCGTCACCGCCGGCCACGTCGATGACGAAGATCTGCGCGTCCACCAGGCCCTTGGAGAAGGTCGCGGTGAGGTTGTCGCCGCCGGACTCGACGAGGATCAGGTCCAGCGGGCCGACGCTGTCCTCCAGGTCCTCGACGGCTTCCAGGTTGGCGGAGATGTCGTCGCGGATCGCGGTGTGCGGGCAGGCGCCGGTCTCCACGGCCGCGATCCGTTCGGGGGGCAGCACGGCTTCCCTGAGCAGGAATTCGGCGTCCTCGCGGGTGTAGATGTCGTTGGTGACGACGGCGAGGCTGAGTTCCTCGCGCAGGTCGCGGCAGAGGGCGGCGACGGTGGCGGTTTTGCCGGAGCCCACGGGGCCGCCGAGGCCGATGCGGAGGGCCCGGCGGGTGCCGTCGGGGCGGTGGGCGTCGGCACTGAGTGCTGCCGCGTGGGAGTGGGGGTGGTCGAGGTGCATGGGGTGGCTCCTGGGGTGCGGGGTCAGGGGGTGGGGGGGTCGTTAGTTCCCGGGTGCGGGTCGTATGTGGTTGCTCGCGCAGTTCCCCGCGCCCCTAGGTAGGTGGGGGTGATGGTGCTTTGTCGGGTGCGGTTCGGCGTGGGCGGCGTGCATAGTCCGGTGTCGTGCGGCGTGGCGTGGCATGGCGTGCACGGCCCGGTGCCGCGTGCGCCGCCTCGCCTAACCTCACCACGCCCCCCGCCGAACTTCACGACGCGAACAACCTCCCCCGCCGCCCCGCGTGCACCTCCGCCGCCAGCTCCAGCAACGGTGCCGAAGCGGCGGGGAGTTGAGGTGGCGTCGCCGTTCCCGCCGCCACCGCCGCGTCCACGACCCGGTCCATCTCCGGTGCCAGCCGCGCCAGAACTCCGGTCGCCTGGAAGGGGTCGAGGCTCAGCAGCCGGACCACGGCCGTCGCCGGACCGCTGACGCTCTCGTACACGGAGCAGTACGCGGCATCCCGGGGGCCGAGTCCCGCCGCGCGCGCCGTCACCCCCAACACCACAGGCTGGTGCGCCCCCTTGGGGAACTCCCGCGCCAGCGCGTCCAGTTCGGGCCCCGGCCAGGTCGCCCGCGCGGCCCGCATCAACTGCCGCCCCAGCTTGCGGGCGGCAACCCGCAGCGCCGGTGAGGGAGTTCGCGCGTCCGCCGCCGCGTCCAGCCACACCGGGTCGGCACCGGCGGCGGCGGCCGAGGCCAGTGCCGCCGAGACGAGCCCGGCCGTATGCAGCCGCCCCCGGCAGAACGCCTCCAGGCTCTCGGCTCCGGTGATCCGCCCGGCCCGTACCGCCTCCTCCGCCCCGCCGGAGTGCGCGTGCCCCCCGGCGGGAAAGCGGCCGTCGGCGAGGACGAGCAACGCCGCCCCGGACATCAGGAGCCCGCCATGGAGGAACCCGCCGGCTCCGAACCCGCCGGCCCGGGGCCGACCGGCTCAGAACCCGGCACTGCGGAACCCCCGGTCTCAGACCCCGCCATCTCGGAACCTCTCTCTCAGAGCCCGCCGTCTCACAACCTCGCCCTCCCCGCCCCGTCAGAACAGGAAGTACCGCTGCGCCATCGGCAGTTCCGCCGCCGGTGTCGCCTCCACCAGTTCCCCGTCGATGTGGACGGCGAAGCTGTCGGGGTCGACCCGGACGTCGGGGCGGGCGTCGTTCTCCCGCATGTCCGCCTTCGTGACGCCGCGCGTGGAGTCGATCGCGACGAACCGCTTGCCGAGCTGGAGGCGCTCGGGGAGCCCGTCGTCGATGGCCAGCTGGGCGACGAAGTTGAAGGAGTTGGCGGCCGGGGCGCGGCCGATCGCGCCGTACATGGGACGCGGCAGGATCGGCTGGGGCGTCGGGATGGACGCGTTGGCGTCACCCATCTGCGCGTAGGCGATCTGCCCGCCCTTGACGACGAGATGGGGCTTCACGCCGAAGAACGCGGGCTCCCACAGCACGAGGTCGGCCAGCTTGCCGGTCTCGACGGAACCGATCTCGCGGGCGAGCCCCTGCGCGATCGCCGGGTTGATCGTGTACTTGGCGACGTACCGCCGTACCCGCTGGTTGTCGGCGCGCCCGTCGCCCGGCAGCGCACCCCGGCGCCGCTTCATGACGTGCGCGGTCTGCCAGGTGCGGAGGATGACCTCGCCGACCCGGCCCATGGCCTGCGCGTCGGAGGAGATGATCGAGATCGCGCCGAGGTCGTGGAGGATGTCCTCCGCGCCGATGGTGGACGGCCGGATGCGGGACTCGGCGAAGGCGAGGTCCTCGGGGACGGCCGGGTTGAGGTGGTGGCAGACCATCAGCATGTCGAGGTGTTCCTCGGCGGTGTTGACGGTGTAGGGCCGGGTCGGGTTGGTGGAGGACGGCAGGACGTTCGGCTGGGAGACGACCGTCATGATGTCGGGCGCGTGCCCGCCGCCCGCGCCCTCGGTGTGGTAGGCGTGGATGCCGCGCCCCCCGATCGCCGCGAGGGTGTCGGCGACGAACCCGGCCTCGTTCAACGTGTCGGTGTGGATGGCGACCTGGATGCCGGTCTGGTCGGCGACGGTGAGGGACGCGTCGATGACGGCCGGGGTCGATCCCCAGTCCTCGTGGAGCTTCAGGCCGAGCGCGCCGCCGCGGATCTGGGAGAGCATCGCGTCGTGCGAGACGGTGTTGCCCTTGCCGAGGAAGCCGATGTTGAGCGGGTACTGCTCCATCGCCTCCAGCATCCGGGCGAGGTGCCAGGGCCCGGGCGTGACGGTCGTCGCCTTGGACCCCTCGGCGGGCCCGGTGCCGCCGCCGACGAGGGTGGTGACGCCGGCCGCGAGCGCCTCGTCGGCGATCTGCGGGCAGATGAAGTGGACGTGCGCGTCGACCCCGCCCGCCGTGACGATCCGCCCGTTGCCCGCGATGATCTCGGTCTCGGGCCCGATGACGAGGTCCGGGTGGACGCCGTCCATGGTGTCGGGGTTGCCGGCCTTGCCGATGCCGGTGATCCGCCCGTCGCGGATGCCGATGTCGGCCTTGACGATCCCCCAGTGGTCCACGATGACGGCGCCCGTGATGACGGTGTCCGGCGTGCCGTCTGCGCGCGTAGCACGCGCCTGTCCCATGGACTCCCGGATGACCTTGCCGCCCCCGAACACGGCCTCGTCACCGGCGAGTGAGGGCCCGCCCGAGCGGTCCTCCTCGATCTCGATCAGCAGGTCGGTGTCCGCGAGGCGGATGCGGTCGCCGGTCGTCGGGCCGAACAGGTCGGCGTACGCGGCGCGCGAGATCTCAGGCATCGAGGGCACCTCCGGTCTCCCCGCGCAGCCCCGGCACGATCCGGGCGCCGGCCAGCGGGACGAGTTCGACGTCGACGGGGAGCCCCGGTTCGAAGCGTACGGCCGTCCCGGCGGCGACGTTGAGCCGCTTGCCGTGCGCGGCGGCGCGGTCGAACTCCAGGCCGGGGTTGGCCTCGGCGAAGTGGTAGTGGGAGCCGACCTGCACGGGGCGGTCGGCGGCGTTGAGGACGGTCATCCGGGTGACCTCGCGGCCCGCGTTGTACACGATCGGGCCCTCCTCGAACAGGATCTCTCCGGGAATCATCGGCGGCCTCAGACGATCGGGTCGTGGACGGTGACGAGCTTCGTGCCGTCCGGGAAGGTCGCCTCGACCTGGACGTCGTGGATCATCTCCGGGATGCCCTCCATGACGTCGTCCCTGGTGAGCAACTTCCGGCCGGACGCCATGAGTTCGGCGACGGTACGGCCGTCCCGGGCGCCTTCGAGGATGTGCGAGGTGATCAGCGCGACCGCCTCGGGGTGGTTGAGCCTGAGGCCGCGCGCGCGGCGCTTCTCGGCCACGTCGGCCGCCACGTGGATCAGCAGCCTCTCCTGCTCGTGCGGGGTCAGTTGCACGTCCCACCTCACCTCCTCGCGCCGGACCGTGCGAGGTCCGGCTGCCGCGGCCACGGGAAAAGCCCTGGTGGCGTGATCGGAGGCTAGTTGCGGCGCGTTTCAGGGACGTTAACCGAGCTGTGACTCCCAGGACGGCGATCCGGGCCCGGTCCTCACCCCACCGCCGGCCCCCGGTGCTCCGCCGCGATCCCGAACCGCTGCCGTTCGCGGGGAGCCGACGTCACCTCGCGGACCGTCGACACCGCGCTGATCATCGGCTCCTCGACGGGCGCGTCCATCGCGTCGAGGCGTTCCAGGTCCGCTGCGGAGACCAGTGCCACCAGGGGTTTTCCGTGTCGCGTGACGACGACGCGCTCGCCGCCGTAGACGACCCGGTTGATCAGGTCGGCGAGTTCAGCCCTGGCTTGCGTCACCGGAATCTCGTAGGCCATACCTCATTCTAACGTCACGTACGTCCTGTACATTTTTTACAGACGCAGAAGGAGGGTCACCCATGAACCGCCCGACCGCCCACGCCCGGCACGTCCTGCCCGAGTTCCACGAACGCACGAGCTCCGGCATCAGGACGACGGACCCGTACGCGAAACTCCTGGAGGAGCGGATCGTCTTCCTCGGCGCTCCGGTGGACGACATCTCGGCGAACGACGTGATGGCCCAGTTCATGCACCTGGAGCACCAGGACCCGGACCGGGCGGTCTCGCTGTACATCAACTCCCCGGGCGGCTCGTTCACGGCGATGTCGGCGATCTACGACACGATGCGGTACGTCGGCTGCGACGTGGAGACGGTCTGCCTGGGCCAGGCGGGCGCGTCGGCTGCGGTCCTGCTCGCGGCCGGCACCCCGGGCAAGCGGCTGATCCTGCCCGGCGCGCGGGTGGTGATCGGCCAGCCCGAGGCCGGCGGGTTCCAGGGCCAGGCCGGCGATCTCGCCATCCAGGCCGAGGAGTTGAGCCGTACCCGGGCGCTCCTGGAGGAGATGCTCGTACGCCACACGGGCCGCACCCCGAAGCAGGTGACCGGGGACATCGAGCGGGACCTGGTGCTCGACGCGAAGGCGGCGGTGGCGTACGGCATCGTCGACCGGATCGTGTCGACCCGCGGGGCGAGCGGCGGAAGGTGAGGGCTGGATGCTGCCGGAACTCCCCCCGCTCCCGGCGCTGACGCGCGCGGAGGCCGATCTGATCGACCACTACCTGGAGGTCGTCGACCTGCTGGGCCGCATCAACCCGAGCCGGGACGGCGACACCTACCGGGGCCTCAGGGCGGCGCAGGCGCTGGTGGCGAAGGCGACGGCGCTGCGCGACGCGCTGACGCTGATGCACCAGCGCGGCGAGCACGAGGTCCACGCGGAGACCCTGGCGCGCGCCCTGCGCGTCCTGGACGGCGAGAGGCGCACGGCGAGGGTGACGCTGCCGCCGCCCCGGAGCTGAGCGCGCGCCCCACGCGCCCGCCCGTGCTCCCTCGCGGTGACGTACCGGGGCGTCGCGGGGTGCGTGATGACGCATCGCCGCCGGAGGGCCGCCGGGCGGCGGACAGTGGCGTAGAAACGTCCCCCGTTCGGCGTAACGAGGTTTCCCCCGGGCGGCCCCCAGAGCTTGCGCAACCTGCGGAGACGGGGTGCGGACCGGGGCATTCCCGCCCTGATCGACGGCCGCGCAGGTGACGGACACGTGACCGGTTCCTGAACTGTTCACCCGAATGGCCCAGTCGTGAGTAAGGCCACAAATCCTCGAATTCGTTGGGTATTTCGGTCACGAGTGAGTCAAGATCCCTGACTGACGACAAGCCCCCGCCACCAGAGGCGGGGCGGTCCGGGTGGACGCCGAGTCCTGCCGCTGCCCGGATTGACCGAGTCGACAGGAGTGCATCGGCAGGAGTGGAGGACCCGAGCAGTACGGGTCGCCGGAACGGTCGCGCCACGGCCGTACCGCGCAGCCCTTGGGGTGAAGCCGTGGTGACACGGCCGGGCCAACTTCGCCAGCCCGAATCCGACAGGTCATCCTTCTCAGGCGGTTGACGAAGGGTTGCGCATGACTGCGCTCAATCGTGTCCCGTCGATGATGGTCCGCGCCGGAACGGTCTCGGCCTTCGCACTGGCCGCCGTGGGCGGCTCGGTGGTCGTACCGGGTGTCGCCTCCGGAGCCGAGGCGGCCACCGTCTCGGCGAAGGCGCTCCAGATCGCGGCGTCCAAGAAGGGCGCCCCGTACAAGTACGGCGCCGCCGGACCGAAGCGGTTCGACTGCTCGGGGCTCACGCAGTACGCGTTCAAGAAGGCGGGCAAGTCCCTGCCGCGCACGACCACCCAGCAGTACAACAAGACCAAGCACATCTCCGCGTCGAAGCGGCAGAAGGGAGACCTGGTCTTCTTCCACTCCGGCTCGAACGTCTACCACGTGGCGATATACGCCGGGAACAACAAGATCTGGCACTCGCCGAAGACCGGTGACGTGGTACGCCTCCAGAAGATCTGGACCAAGAGCGTCTGGTACGGCCGGGTCAAGTAGCCCGCTCCACCGTCGCCGTCCAGGGCAGCTCGCACAGGACCGTCTTGCCGCCCTCCTGGGTGGGCCGCACCCTGAGGCGCCCGCCGTACTCCGCCGCCAGCGAGCGGATGATCACCATCCCCCGGCCGTTGTCCTGCTGGACAGCGGCCGGAAGGCGTTTGGGGAGGCGCGGATGGCTGTCGGTGACGCCGACGCTGACCTGCTCGTCCCGGTCGAGGACGAGGGCGACGGTGAAGGTCGGCGACTGGCCGAGGGTGTGCTGGACGGCGTTGGTGGCGAGCTCGGAGACGATCAGGCGGATGGTCTCGGCGAGGTCCTCGCCGGGCGGCAGGCCCCACTCCGCGAGCGTGCCCGCGGTGAAGGTACGGGCCGCGGCGACCGACACGGGGTCGCTCGGCAGGGTGACGGATGCTTCCAGGTGGTCTGCCATGGCGACGTCGTCCCTTTCCCACGGGACCGGCGTCCGACACGAGGCGGATGGTTCGAGTACGGTCCCGGACTGGTGCTTCACCGTCAGACTGCCATTTCCACGGGCCTTCTGTGCGGCGATCCACCAGGATGTGCATATATCTGTCGCCCGAAGCGGTGAACTCTGCTACGGCAGATCGGATTTGGGCGGCGCGCAGGGAGTAATGGGGAGCAGTGAGGAGTAAGGGCATGCAACACGGCCCGGCGGTGCGCCGCCGCAAACTGGGGGCGGAACTGCGTGCGTTACGCAATCGGGCCCGGCTCACGAGCGGCGAGGCGGCCCGGCTGGTGGGCTGGCACCAGTCGAAGGTGAGCCGGATCGAGACCGGCACCAGCAGTGCGAAACCGGCCGATGTGGCGCTGCTGCTGGACGCCTACGGGGTGGCCGACGTCCGGCTGCGGGAGCTGATGCTGGTGCTCGCCGGGGGTGGTGAGGGGGTCGGGCGGGACCACTGGTGGCACGCCTACCGGGGCCTGCTGCCGCCCACGTACCGGGACTTCATCAGCCTGGAGTCGCAGGCGAGCGCGATGCGCACGCTGGAGACGACGGTGGTCCCGGGGCTGCTCCAGACCCCCGAGTACGCCCGCGCGGTGACCCGCTCGGCCCTGGAAGGCGTGGACGAGGAGCAGTTGGACGCGCTGGTGGAGGTGCGGCTGGCCCGCCAGGACGTGCTGCTCGGGAACCCGCCGCTGCTGCTGAGCGCCGTCCTCGACGAGGCGGTGCTGCGCCGTCAGGTGGGCGGTCCCGAGGTGATGGCGGCGCAACTGGAACGGTTGCTGGAAGCCGCGAAACTCCCCCAAGTGACGCTCCAGGTACTCCCGTTCTCGGCGGGGGCGCATATCGGGGTGACCGGGCCTTTCGTAGTCTTCTCGTTTTCGAGCGTCTCCGATCTGGATGTGGTCGTTCTCGACCATTTGACGAGTAGTCATCACCTTGAGGGGAAGGAAGACCTCCGGGCCTACTCGGAGGCTTTCACCAAGCTTCAGATCCATGCCCTTTCACCCGAGGACTCATTGGATTTCATCGCCGGGACAGGTGACGGCGCGTAAGGAGGCACCCCCATGTCAGCACTGCCTCGGAACGTTCCTTCCGCAACCGCTCTGCACGAGGCTCGATGGCTGCGCAGCAGCTACAGCACCGGAGCCAACAACTGCGTGGAGACAGCCCCGTACTCGGGTCTCCTCGCGGTCCGCGACTCCAAGTCCCCCACCGGACCCGCGCTGCTCTTCACCCAGGGGAGCTGGACGGAGTTCGCCTCGGCACTCTGAGCTACCGCACGGCCGTGTCGCCGACTCATGGTCGTGTCGCGTCGATCACCCGCACCGCGCGGGCCACTTCCACCCCGGAGAGGTCCGCGCGGGCGGTCAGCCGCAGCCGTGAGACACCGTCGGGCACGGAAGGGGGACGGAAGCACCCCACCGCGAGCCCCGCCGCCCGGCAGTCCGCCGCCCAGCGGACGGCCGCCTCGGGCGACGGGGCGCGCACGGAGACGACCGCGGCGTCCGGGCGTACCGCGTCCAGGCCCGCGGCCGTCAGCCGGTCGTGCAGCTCGCCCGCCACCGCGCGGGCCCGCTGCGCCCGTTCGGGTTCCCGCCGCAGCAGCCGCAGAGCCGCGAGGGCGGCTCCGGCCGCCGCCGGGGCGAGTCCCGTGTCGAAGATGAACGTGCGGGCCGCGTTGACGAGATGGTCGATCACCTTCGCCGGTCCCAGCACCGCGCCGCCCTGGCTGCCGAGCGACTTCGACAGCGTGACGGTGACGACGACGTCGTCCGCGCCCGCGAGCCCGGCCGCGTACGGCGCTCCGCGCCCGCCGTCGCCGATCACCCCGAGGCCGTGCGCGTCGTCCACGACCAGCCCGGCGCCCGCTTCCCGGCAGGCCGCCGCGAGCCGGTCCAGGGGGGCCGCGTCGCCGTCCACGGAGAACACGGTGTCGGAGACGACGATCGCCTCGCCGTCGTACGTACGCAGCGTCTTGCGCACGGCCTCCGAGTCGGCGTGGCCGACGACCTGGACGGTGCCCCGGGCCAGGCGGCAGCCGTCGATGAGGGAGGCGTGGTTGCCCGCGTCGGAGAGGACCAGGGTGCCTTCGGGGGCGAGGGCGGTGACCGCGGCGAGGTTCGCGGCGTAGCCGGAGGAGAACACGAGGGCCGCCTCGGCGCCGCAGAACTCGGCGAGTTCGCGCTCCAGTTCGGCGTGCAGCTCGGTCGTGCCGGTGACCAGGCGGGAGCCGGTGGCGCCGCCGCCCCAGGTCCTGGCCGCCCGCGCCGCGCCCTCGGTGACCTCGGGGTGGCGGGCCAGGCCCAGGTAGTCGTTGCTCGCGAGGTCGAGCAGCGGGCTGTCGGCGGGGCGGGGGCGCAGGGTGCGGACGAGTCCGGCGCGGCGGCGCACCTCCGCGTGGTCGTCGATCCAGCCGAACGCCATGGTTCCTCCGGGGCTTTGTAGACAGCGAACAGACATTAGCGGGCCGACAAGCCGCCCACTGTGTGGCAATACCCACACGTCAAGCGGGGTCTGTTGTGCGATCCCCACCTTGGCCCGGGGCGGCCCGGTAGGACAGGATCGGCTCTCATGGACCTGCTGACGACGCTGGTGGACAAGGGGCTTCGGCGCGAGCCGCCGACCCGCGAGGAAGCGCTCGCCGTGCTGCGCACCTCGGACGACGACGTGCTGGACGTGGTGGCCGCGGCCGGGAAGGTGCGCCGGCACTGGTTCGGGCGCCGGGTGAAGCTGAACTACCTGATCAACCTCAAGTCGGGCCTGTGCCCCGAGGACTGCTCGTACTGCTCCCAGCGCCTCGGCTCCACGACCGGCATCCTCAAGTACACCTGGATCAAGCCGGACGAGGCGTCCCGCACGGCCGCCGCCGGGGTCGCCGGGGGCGCCAAGCGGGTCTGCCTGGTCGCCTCCGGGCGCGGTCCGACGGACCGGGACGTCGACCGGGTCTCCGAGACGATCCGCACGATCAAGGACCAGAACGAGGGCGTCGAGGTCTGCGCCTGCCTCGGCCTGCTCACCGACGGGCAGGCGGAGCGGCTGCGCGAGGCCGGCGCGGACGCGTACAACCACAACCTCAACACGTCCGAGTCGACGTACGGCGAGATCACGACGACCCATACGTACGCGGACCGCGTCGACACCGTCGGCAAGGCGCACGCGGCCGGGCTCTCCGCCTGTTCCGGGCTCATCGCGGGCATGGGCGAGAGCGACGAGGACCTCGTCGACGTCGTCTTCTCGCTGCGCGCGCTCGACCCCGACTCGGTGCCGGTCAACTTCCTCATCCCCGTCGAGGGGACGCCGCTCGCGAAGGAGTGGCACCTCAGCCCGCAGCACTGTCTGCGGATCCTCGCGATGGTGCGGTTCGTGTGCCCCGACATCGAGGTGCGGATCGCGGGCGGGCGGGAGGTGCATCTGCGGTCGATGCAGCCGGTGGCGCTGCATCTCGCCAATTCGATCTTCCTCGGGGACTATCTGACGACCGAGGGGCAGGCCGGGCAGGCGGACCTGGACATGATCGCGGACGCCGGGTTCGAGGTGGAGGGCGCGGATCAGGTGACGTTGCCGGAGCACCGGGTGCGGGTGGGTGGCTGCGGGTCTGCGGAGTCTGCCGGGTGCGGGGGTCATGAGGGTGACGCGTCCGGCTGTGGTGGCGGTGGCGGTGGCGTGTGCGGTACGTCGGAGCCGGCGCCGTCTGTCGCGGCCTCGTCCGGTGAACCCCGTACCGACCTCGTCGCCGTCCGTCGTCGCGGCGTCGGAACGGATCTCGCGCCGAATGCCTGACGTACCCGAGCTGTTGGAGCTGGACCGACGGCACGTCTGGCATCCGTACGGTCCGATGCCGGGCGCCGTCGAACCGCTCGTCGTCGAGGCGGCGAGCGGCGTCCGGCTCCGGCTCGCGGACGGCCGGGGCGAGTTGGTGGACGGCATGTCCTCGTGGTGGTCGGCGATCCACGGCTACCGGCACCCGGCGCTGGACGAGGCCGCGCGCGAGCAGCTCGGCCGGATGAGCCACGTGATGTTCGGCGGTCTCACCCACGAACCCGCCGTCCTGCTCGCGAAGTCGCTCGTCGACATCACCCCCGAGGGCCTGGAGCACGTGTTCCTCGCGGACTCGGGGTCGGTGTCGGTCGAGGTCGCGGTCAAGATGTGCCTCCAGTACTGGCGTTCACTGGGCCGCCCAGCCAAGCAGCGCCTGCTGACCTGGCGCGGCGGCTACCACGGCGACACCTGGCACCCGATGTCCGTGTGCGACCCCGAAGGGGGGATGCACGAGCTGTGGTCGGGCGTCCTGCCCCGCCAACTCTTCGTGGGCGCACCCCCGTCGGAGTTCGACGAGGGGTACGCCGATGAGCTGCGCGCGGCGATCGCGCGCCACGCGGACGAGCTGGCCGCCGTCATCGTGGAACCCGTCGTGCAGGGTGCGGGCGGGATGCGGTTCCACTCCCCCGCGTATCTGCGCGTGCTGCGCGAGGCGTGCGACGAGCACGACGTGCTGCTCGTGTTCGACGAGATCGCGACCGGGTTCGGCCGTACGGGTGCGCTGTTCGCGGCGGATCACGCGGCGGTGACGCCGGACGTGATGTGCGTCGGCAAGGCGCTGACCGGCGGTTACATGACGCTCGCGGCGACGCTGTGCACGGCGCGGGTGGCCGAGGGGATCTCGCGCGGCGAGGTCCCGGTGCTGGCGCACGGGCCGACGTTCATGGGCAATCCGCTCGCCGCCGCCGTCGCGCGTGCCTCGATCGAGCTGCTGCTCGGGCAGGACTGGGCGGCCGAGGTGAAGCGGATCGAGACGGGGTTGGCGGAGGGGCTGTCAACAGCTCGGGGGATTCCTGGCGTTGAGGACGTCCGGGTCCTCGGAGCCATCGGGGTCGTCCAGTTGGACCATCCCGTCGACATGGCGGCGGCCACGGCGGCGGCCGTCCGCGAGGGCGTGTGGCTGCGGCCGTTCCGCGATCTCGTGTACACGATGCCGCCGTACGTCACCGGCGACGACGACGTCGCCCGGATCGCGCGCGCGGTGTGCGCCGCCGCACGGGAGGGATGAGCATGGCGGTCCTGGTCGTCACGGGGACGGGTACGGAGGTCGGAAAGACCGCTGTCACGGCGGCGGTTGCCGCCGCCGCGGTCGCGGCGGGGCGTTCGGTCGCCGTGCTGAAGGCCGCGCAGACCGGGGTGGGGCCCGGGGAGTCGGGGGACGCCGCCGAGGTCGCCCGGCTCGCCGGGGCGGCGGTCACCGTCGCCGAGTGCGCTCGCTATCCCGAGCCGCTCGCTCCGGCAACTGCTGCCCGGCGGGCTGGACTTGCTCCGGTGCGGCCTCACGAGGTGGTCGAGCGGGCGCAGAAGCTGGCCGTGGAGCACGACCTGGTGCTCGTCGAGGGGGCCGGGGGGCTGCTCGTGCGGTTCGACGAGGAGGGCGGCAACCTCGCCGATGTCGCCGCGCTGTTGGGGGCGCCGGTGCTGCTGGTCGCCTCGGCGGGGCTCGGGACGCTGAACACGACCGAGCTGACGGCCCGTGAACTCCGGTCCCGTGAGGTGGAGTTGCTCGGGGTCGTCATCGGGAGCTGGCCTCGGGTGCCGGATCTGGCGATGCGGTGCAATGTGGAGGATCTGCCGGTGGTGTCGGGGGCGCCGTTGCTGGGGGTGCTGCCGGAGGGGGTGGGGGCGTTGTCGCCGGGTGACTTCCGTGCGGGGGCGGGGAGTTGGCTGGCGGGGCGGTTGGAGGGGACGTGGGACGCGGAGGAGTTCCGGGCGGGGTTGGGATGAGTCGGGGGAGTTGGGCTTTGTGCCCAACTCCCTTTGCCTTACGGCGACTCCTTGTCCTACGGCGACTCCGCCAGGATGCGTACCAGTTCGATCCGCGACCTGATCCCCAGCCGGGTGAAGACTCCCCTCAGATGGTGGTCGATCGTGCGCGGGCTCAGTGCGAGCCGTCCGGCGATCTCCCGGTTCGTCGCGCCGTCGGCGGCCATGCGGGCGACCAGCAGCTGCTGGGCCGTGAGCGTGTCGACGGGGCTGGTGGACACGCGTAGCGGCGCGGCCGGTGCGCCCAGGGCGCGCAGTTCGGCGCGCGCGAGGTCCGCGCAGTGGGGGGAGCCGAAGGAGGTGAACGCCTCAAGTGCGCTGTGCAGGCGGTCCCTTGCCTCGGTGCGGCGGCGCAGGCGTCGTAGCGCGCTGCCGAACAGCAGCTCCGTGCGGGCCCGTTCGAAGTCGCGGGTGCCTCCGGCGTGCAGGTCGAGGGCGGCGCGGTAGTGGTCGACGGCCTCGGCACCGGGGGTGAGCAGGGCCCGGCAACGGGCGCTCAGGGCGAGGTCGTCGGGGCTGCGGACGGCTCGCGCCCAGCGGTCGTAGTCGGCGTGCGCGGCCTTCGCGACGCGGGTGTCCCCCGTGCGGACGGCCGCCTCGACGTACGCGGGGGTCGCGAGGTGCCGTATCGCGCGGTGGCCGTGGCCCGGGCCGAACCCGGCGAGCGCGCGGAGCCTGGCGGCGGCGCCGTCGAACTGTCCGGTGCCGAGGTCCAGGACCGCGAGGGCCCACTGGGCGAGGGCTGCGGGGAGGCCGAGGCCGTGTGCGAGGGCGTGTTCGCGGGCGGCTGCGGCCCGTTCCCGGCACAGGTCGGCGTCCCCGGTGAGCGCCGCGAACATCGCCAGGGCGGCCTGGAGGTGGCACGCCGCGTTGTCCTGGCCGGTCGTGTACGCCTCCCGCAGGGCCTCCAGCGCCGCCGCCTCCGCCGCGCGTGGACGTCCGGTCCAGAAGTCGGCGTACACCTGGAACTCCCGCGCCTGCACGACCGTACCGGCGGCGCCCCTCGCCCTCGCGGACTCGGCCGCCCTGAGCGTCGCGGTGGCGGCCCGGGTGTGGTCGCCGAGCATCAGCGCGGCGATGCCGGCGTGCACGAGGAGGGTGGGGTCACCGCCGGGTCCGCAGCGGCCTGCGGCGGCTTCCAGGAGGTCTCTCGCGTCCCGGTAGCGGCCGTCCACTGCGGCTGCCAGGCCGGGGAGGACTCCGGGTGGGGTGATGCCGGTGCGGCGGGTGAGGGCGAGGGCTTCTCGGCAGCGGCGGAGGTCGCCGGTGTAGATGGCGGCTTCGGTGGCTCGGGCCAGGAGGTGGGGGGTGTCGGTGGGGTCGGGGGTGGTGTGGGGGGTGGTTTTGTGACGGGCGGGGGTGGTGCGGGGGTGTCTCGCGGGGTTTTCGTGGCTGGCGGAGCCGGTGTTGTCGGCGGAGCCGGTGTTGTCGGCGGAGCCGGTGTTGTCGGCGGAACCCACGTGGTGGGCGGCGTCGGCGCGACGGGTGGCGGCGTGGCCGGTGTTGTCTGTGGCGCTGGCGTTGTCTGTGACGCCCGCGTTGCCCGTGGCACTGGCGTTGCCCACGGCGCTGGTGTGGCGAAACGTTCCGTCCTCTTCGGTGTTCCCCGTCCCGCTCCTCCTCACCACCCCCGCCAGCACCGCGTCGAACGCCTCCCCCGCGTTGCCCGCGCGCAGTGCCAGGACCCCCGAGAGGGCGTCGGCGTCGGTGCGGGTGGCGAGGAGGCGGGCGTGGTCGCCGTCGCCCGCCTCCCAGGCGTCGGCGGCGGCGCGGGCGAGGAGGCGGGTGCGGACGGCGGGGTCGGGGGCGAGGGTCGCGGCGCGTTCCGTGAGGGCGCGGGCGAGGGAGGGGACGCCCGCCGCGCGCGCGTGGGTGGCCGCCGAGGCGAGTTCCCCGGCGAGCCGTCCGCTGGGCCCGAGGGCGCCCGCGCCCCGGTGCCAGGCGCGGTACGGGGCCTCGGCGGCGCCGTTCAGCACGCGCGCGAGGAGGCGGTGGGCGTCGCGGCGGTCCGTGGGGGTCGCCGTCTCGTACGCGGCGACGCGGATCCAGTGGTCACGGAAGGCGACGCCGTCGGGGGTGGCGCAGGCGAGCCCCGTGGTCTCGGCGGCCTCCAGGGGGCGCGCGTCGAGGTCGGCGGCGGTCACCGCGCGCAGGAAGGCGCGGGTCGGGACGGGGTGCTGGTCGGCGGCGGCGAGCAGGAGCAGGCGGCGCGTGTCCTCGGGGAGCGCGTGGATCTCGCGTCTTCGCGCGCGCAGGAGTTCGGGGGCGAGCGCGGCGGGTTCGGAGGGCAGGGGGTCGAGGCCGGCCGCCTGCCGTGCGGTCAGGCGCGCCGTGATCTCGGCGGCGGCGTGGGGGTCGCCGTACGCGCGTACGCGTACCCGCGCCCGGACGCCTTCGGTGGGGGCGAAGGCGGGGCGGGGCGGTGGCGAAGTGCGGTCGAGCGTGGGGGGAGTCACCGGAGTCACCACACGATTCACGTTACTGGCGGGTTACTTGAGCCGTAAAGACCGGCGACTTCACCGATGCGGCGCGCGTAGACGCCACCGGACACTCCTGGCGACCCCACCCGTACCAGGAGGCATCATGCAGCGCCCCATGCGTCGCATCGCCGCGGCCGTCTCGGCCGTGTTCGCTTCGCTCCTTCTGTCGCTCTCCCTGTCCGTTCCGGCCGCCCACGCGGTGACGCACAATCCGGTCATCTTCGTTCACGGTCTCAGCAGTGACGCCAGCAGCTGGGACGACTGGATCGCGGACTTCAAGGCGGACGGCTACACCGCGTCCGAGCTGGACGCGTGGTCGTACAGCTGGACGCAGTCGAACGTCACGACCGCGCAGCAGCTCGCCACGGAGGTCAGGAACGTCCTCGCCCGCACGGGCGCTTCGAAGGTCGACATCGTCGCTCATTCCATGGGTGTGCTCAGCACGCGTTACTACCTGAAGAACCTCGGTGGAACGGCCTATGTCGACGACTTCGTGTCGACGGCGGGCGTCAACCACGGGACGACGACCGCCGGCTGGTGCGCGTGGCTGTACACGTCGTGCTCGGAGATGAACACCGGCAGCTCGTTCCTGACGTCCCTGAACTCGGGTGACGAGACGCCGGGCGGCGTGTCGTACGCGAGCTACTGGTCGAACTGCGACGACGCGCTCACGCCGGACACGACGGCGATCCTGAGCGGGGCGACGAACGTCGAGGTCGGGTGTATCTCGCACACCGACATGAACAACGATTACGGCGTCTACCAGCAGGTCCGCGACTTCATCGCCTGACGGCTCGTTTCCGAGGGGGTGCGTGGCGCCCGCGCGGGGGACAATCGCGGCAGAGCCCGCGGGCAGGAGGTCCCCCATGCCGACGCGCACCCCCAAGGACGCCGTCCGCCATCCGGTCTTCGCGCGCTTCTACACGCGGTTCAGCGTCGCGGCCGAGCCGTCCGTCGGCCCGCTGCGCACCGAGCTGCTGGCGGGGCTCTCGGGACGGGTGATCGAGATCGGTGCCGGGAACGGGCTGAACTTCGCGCACTATCCGGCGGGCGTCTCCGAGGTCGTCGCCCTCGAACCGGAACGGCTGCTGCGGCAGTCGGCGCGGGTGGCCGCGCTGCGTGCCGAGGTGCCGATCGACGTCGTGCCGGGGGTCGCGGAGGCGCTGCCCGTCAAGAGCGAGGCGTTCGACGCTGCCGTGCTGTCGCTGACGCTGTGCAGCGTGCGGGATGTGGAGCGGGCGCTGCGGGAGGTCCGGCGGGTGCTGCGGCCGGGGGGTGAGCTGCGGTTCTTCGAGCACGGGCGCGGTGGGGGTGCGGTGATGCGGGGGGTGCAGCGGGGGTTGGACCGGACGGTGTGGCCGGTGCTGTTCGGGGGGTGCCGTCTGGGCCGGGACCCGGTGGCGTCGATCGTGGGGGCGGGGTTCGAACTCGGGGAGCACCGGCGGTTGCTGGTGCCGCCCAAGGGGTTGGTGACGCCGGCTTCGTACTGCGTTCTGGGGACGGCTCGTCGCCCTGCCGGCTGAGGTCTCCACCCGTGGGTGGAGAGGGAGTTGGGGACTTGAGAGGGATACCGTCCGCGCGGTCGGCGACCCTACGCTCGGAGCCACGAGGAAGGCACCGAGTGAGGAGGCCGCATTGTCCCGATCCGCCGTGCAGCAGGACTCCGGGGTCGCGGCCCGGGCGCGGGGCCTGACGAAGGCGTACGGCTCCGGAGAGACCGTCGTCCTGGCGCTGGACGGAGTCGACGTGGACATCGCACGCGGCCGGTTCACGGCGGTGATGGGCCCCTCGGGGTCGGGCAAGTCGACGCTGATGCACTGCCTCGCCGGTCTGGACACGGTCTCGGCGGGCCGCGTCTGGCTGGGCGACACGGAGATCACGACCCTGAACGACCGCGAGCTGACCCGCTTACGGCGCGACCGGGTCGGCTTCATGTTCCAGTCCTTCAACCTGATCCCGACGCTGACGGCGGCGGAGAACATCACGCTCCCCATGGACATCGCGGGCCGCAAACCGGACCAGAAGTGGCTGGCCGAGATCATCGGCACCCTGGGCCTGCGCGACCGTCTGAAGCACCGCCCCGCCCAGCTCTCCGGCGGCCAGCAGCAACGCGTGGCCTGCGCCCGCGCCCTGATCTCCCGCCCCGACCTGATCTTCGCCGACGAGCCCACCGGCAACCTCGACTCCCGCGCGGGCCTGGAGGTCCTCACGATCCTCCGCCGGGCGGTGGACGCCCTCGGCCAGACGGTCGTGATGGTCACCCACGACCCGACCGCCGCCGCCCACTCCGACCTGGTCCTGTTCCTGGCGGACGGCCGCATCGTGGAGGACATGGAACGGCCCACGGCGGAGGGGGTGTTGGAGCGGCTGCGCCTGTTCGCGGGCGGGGATGTCTCGCCGCCGGAGACGGACGGGGTGCGGGAGTCGCCCGGGGTGGAGGCGCAGGCCGGCGGGAGGGGGGCGGGGGACGGCGAGGTGCGCGGACGGGAGCGGCCGGCTCGCGAGGCCCTCGCGGGAGACCCGGCGACCGCCGACGCCCACCGCCCGCGAGGCCCGGGTCCGGCGGAAGCCGGGGCCGGCGATCCCTTTCCCGGCCCCGACGCACCCCCGGCCCCCCGCTCCGGCCCCCGCGCGGAGGACTGACCATGCTCAAGGCCACCCTCCGCAGCTTCCTCGCCCACAAAGGCCGGCTCCTGCTGTCCGCCCTCGCCGTCGTCCTGTCCGTCGCGTTCGTGGCGGGCAGCCTGATCTTCTCGGACACCGTGACGCGGACGTTCGACCGTCTCTTCGCCTCCACCTCGGCGGACGTGACGGTGGCACCGAAGAACGACCTCACCTCGTCGGTCCCCACCGGCGCCGTCCAGACCCTCCCCGCCACCCTCGAAAAGCGCCTCGCGGCACTCCCCGGCGTGGCGGGCACACACGCGGAGGTGAACGTCGAGAACGCGACGGTCGTCGACGCCGAGAACGACCCGGTCGGACCGACGACAGGCGCCCCCACCCTCGCCCTGGACTGGCACCTCACCGACCGCAGCCCGGTGAAACTGACCTCCGGCAGGCCCCCGCGCGGCGCCGGGGGAGCACTGCTGGACGCGGACACGGCCGACAAGAAGGACGTACGGATCGGCGACCGGCTGACGGTGATGGCGCAGCCGGGCACGTTCAAGGTCACCGTCGTGGGGATCGTCACCTTCACGACCACCAACCCCGGCGCGGCCCTCGTCTTCCTGGACCCTGAGGTCGCAGCCAGGGAGTTGCTCGGCTCGGCGGACCGCGCGACCGCGATCGAGCTGCGCGCGGCGCCGGGCGTGTCGGACGAGGCCCTCAAGGCACGCGTGGCGAGCGCTCTCGGCGCGGGCCCGTACGACGTGAAGACGGCCGACGAGCAGGCGAAGTCCTCGGCGGAGCAGCTCGGCGGATTCCTGGACGTGATCAAGTACGTGATGCTCGGCTTCGCGGGCGTCGCCGTCCTCGTCGGCGTGTTCCTGATCGTCAACACGTTCTCGATGCTGATCGCCCAGCGCACCAGGGAGCTGGGCCTGCTGAGGGCGCTGGGCGCGGACCGCCGTCAGGTGCGCCGCTCGGTCCTGACGGAAGCCGTCCTGCTGGGTCTCACCGGCTCCACCCTGGGCCTCGCGGCGGGCATCGGCCTGGCGGCGGGCCTGATCAAGCTGATGTCCCTGTTCGGGATGAACCTGAAGACGACGGAGATGGTGGTCGGCTGGCCGACCCCGGTCGCGGCGTACGCGGTGGGTGTCGGTGTCACGTTCGTCGCCGCGTACCTGCCCGCGCGCCGGGCGGCGGCCGTCTCCCCGATGGCGGCGCTCGCGGACGCGGAGGTCGCCGGCGTGGGCCGCCCTCTGCGGGTGCGGACGATCGTCGGAGCGTCCCTGGCCGCACTGGGCGCGGCGGCGCTGGCGGGCTGCGCGGCGGCGACGAGAACGGCGTCGGCGGCGTCCCTGCTGGGCCTGGGCGTCGTCCTCACCCTGCTGGCGACGGTCGTGGCGGGCCCTCTGCTGGTCCGCCCGGTGATCAGGGTCCTCGGCGGCGCGTTCCCGGCCCTGTTCGGCCCGGTCGGCCGGATGAGCCAGCGCAACGCCCTGCGCAACCCGCGCCGTACGGGCGCGACGGCGTCCGCGCTGATGGTGGGCCTCGCGCTGGTCGGCGGGATGTCGGTGGCGAGCGCGTCGATGTCGGCCTCCTTCGACCAGCAGATCGACAAGACGCTCGGCGCGGACTTCGTCGTCCAGAGCGGCAACTTCACCCCGTTCACGAAGGAGGTCACCGACCGGATCCGGGCGACGGAGGGCGTCGGCCTGACGGTCCGCGCCCGCTTCGCGCCCCTCGCGGTCCGCCTCCCGGACGGCAGGCGGGTCGAGACGACGGCCGCGGGCTACGACCCGCAGCTCGACGAGGTCGCGCACATCACGTACGCGCGGGGCGACACGGCGGCGGCCCTGGCGGCCGGGCACGTGGCGATGGACGTGGACTTCGCGCGCGAGCACGGCGTACGGATCGGCAGCGTCCTGCCGACCGAGTTCCCGGGCGACAGGCGTACCGAGCTGACGGTCGGCGCGCTCACCGACCAGGACGCCGCGGAGGGCTTCGGCGCGCAGGGCGGGCTGTTCCTGGGGCTCGCGACGGTCGAGCGGTTCGTGCCGGGCGGCCAGGAGTCGGCGGTGTACGTGGACGCGGCGCCGGGGACGGGCGCGGACGCGCTGCGCGGGGCGCTGGAGCGGACGCTGGACCCGTACCCGCAGGTGCAGGTCCGCGACCAGGCCGACTACAAGAAGCTGGTGCACGACCAGATCGCGGTACTGCTCTACCTCGTGTACGCGCTCCTGGGCCTGGCGATCGTCATCGCGGTGCTCGGTGTCGTCAACACGCTCGCGCTGTCGGTGGTCGAACGGACCCGGGAGATCGGCCTGTTGCGGGCGATCGGGCTGGCCCGGCGGCAGTTGCGGCGGATGATCCGGCTGGAGTCGGTGGTGATCGCGGTGTTCGGCGCGGTCCTGGGCCTCGCGCTGGGGCTGGTGTGGGGGGTGTGTATCCAGCAGGTGCTGGCGTTGCAGGGGATGACGGTGCTGGCTATCCCGTGGGGGACGGTCGTCGCGGTGGTGGTCGGCTCGGCGGTCGTCGGGGTCGTGGCGGCGCTGCTGCCGGCGCTGCGGGCGTCACGGATGAACGTACTGGCGGCGATCGCGCACGAGTGATGGGATGCGGATGACCGTTCAGGTCGCTTGACGACAACTTGTTTTCACAGACAAGTCGCTTTCTAACAGGGGGAGTTCATGACGCGTCCGTTCCGTTTCGGGGTCAACCTGCTGGAACCCGCACCGCTCGACGCGTGGCGGGCCAAGTGCCGCCGCGCCGAGGAGCTGGGGTACGACGTCCTGCTGGTCCCGGACCACCTGGGGATGCCGGCACCGTTCCCGTCGCTGGTCGCGGCGGCGGAGTCGACGACGCGGCCCCGGGTGGGCACGTTCGTCCTCAACACCGGTTTCTGGAACCCGGTCCTGCTCGCCCGCGAGGTGGCGACGACCGCCGCGCTGACCGGCGGCCGTCTCGAACTGGGCCTCGGCGCCGGGTACGTGGAGGCGGAGCACGAGGAGGCGGGCCTCCCGTGGGGCTCGCCGGGCGAGCGGGTGACCCGTCTGCGCAGCACGGTCGAGGAGTTGAGGAAGCGCCAGGACGGCGACGTACGGGTCCCGTTGCTGATCGGCGGCAACGGGAACCGCATGCTGCGGCTGGCGGCGGAGCACGCCGACGTCGTCGCCTTCGCGGGCGCGCGCGTCGTCGAAGGGAGCCCGACGGGGCAGATAACTCCCCTGTCGCCGGAGGAGCTCGACGAACGGGTGGCGAAGTACGGCGAGTTGGCGTCCGGCCGCAAGGAACCGGCGGAACGGAACCTGCTGGTGCAGCAGGTGGTCGTGACGGACGACCCGGAGGCGGTCGTACAGCCGCTCCTAGAACGCATACCGGGTCTCACCGCCGAGCAGGCGCTCGCGCTGCCGATCCTGCTGATCGGTTCGCGGGAGGAGATCGCGGCGAAGGTGCGGGCGCTGCGGGAGCGGTACGGGTTCACGTACTTCACCGTGCTGGAGGCGTTCATGGAGGCGTTCGGGCCGGTGCTGGCGGACCTCCAGGGCAGGGAGCCGGTGGCTCAGAGCCGTCCGGATGCCGGAATGTCCGTCGAGGGGGTGCCCGGCGTGCTGTGATCTCCGTATGCCTGATCTGCACATAAGGGCCGCGTCGCCCGAGGACCTCGACACCGTGCTGGCCTTCTGGAGGGCCGCCGCCGAGGGGACGAGCATCAGCGACGACCGCGCGGGCGTCGAGCGGCTGGTCGCCCGCGACCCCGAGGCGCTGATCCTCGCCGAGTCCGGCGGCGAGCTGGTCGGCACGGTGATCGCCGGGTTCGACGGCTGGCGCTGCCACCTGTACCGCCTCGCCGTCGACCCCGCCCGCCGCCGCCAGGGCATCGGGTCGGCGCTGCTGGCCGCCGCCGAGGAGCGCTTCGTACGGCTGGGCGGGCGCCGGGGCGACGCGATGGTGCTGACGCGCAACGAGACGGCGCACCATGCCTGGGCGGCGGCGGGGTACTCGCCGGAGGAGAAGTGGCGGCGATGGGTGAAGCCCCTGGCCTAGCCAGGCAGCTTTGCCCATCCTTTACCCTTGAGGGGACTGTGCACTCTTGAGGGGGCTGTGCGCCGCACGGTCCCCTCCGACTTTCCCTACTTTCACGAAAGGTGTGAGCGTCCGCCCATGGGCGAGCCTCCCAGTACCCGACCTCACCGCATGCGACATCGCGCGTCGCTCCCCGCCCTGCCCGATCATGGGACGGAGGTGACCCGATGACCGAAGTGCTCCTCCTGCTGGTGGCGGTCCTGCTGTCGTTCGCGTGCGGTGCCTTCGTCGCCGCCGAGTTCTCGCTGACCACCGTCGAGCGCGGCGAGCTGGAGCGGGCGGTCGAGCGCGGCGAGCGGGGCGCATCCGGCGCCCTCAAGGCCGTACGGAACCTGACCTTCCAGCTCTCCGGTGCCCAGCTCGGCATCACCGTCACCAATCTGGTCGTCGGCATGCTGGCCGAACCGTCGATCTCGAAACTCCTCTCCGGCCCCCTGGAGTCGGCCGGCCTGCCCGGGAGCGCGTCGCGGTCGGTGGCGCTGGTGATCGGTACGGCGCTGTCGACCGTGTTCCTGATGGTCGTCGGCGAACTGGTGCCGAAGAACTGGGCGATCTCCTCGCCGCTGGCGGTCGCGAAGAGCGTCGGCAACGCGCAGCGCTGGTTCAGCGCCGCGTTCCGGCCGTTCATCACGCACCTCAACAACACGGCGAACCGGATCGTGCGCCTCTTCGGCGTCGAGCCCACCGAGGAGCTGGCCGCCGCGCGCGGGCCGCAGGAACTGGCCGCGCTGGCCCGGCACTCCGCGAAGGAGGGCGCCCTGGAGGCCGACACCGCCGAGCTGTTCGTGCGCACGCTGAACCTGGCCGACCTGACCGCGGAGAACGTGATGACCCCGCGCGTGCAGGTGATGGCCCTGGAGGCGCAGGCGACCTGCGAGGACGTCGCGAACGCGACCCGCGCGAGCGGACTGTCCCGCTTCCCCGTCTACCGCGGCAACCTCGACTCGGTCGTCGGCACGGTCCACATCAAGGACGCGCTGGCCGTCCCCGCCGAGCGCCGCGCGCGCGTGCCGGTCGCCGAGATCATGCGCGAGCCGCTCCTCGTCCCCGAGTCCCTGACCGTGGACCGCCTGCTGGACCGCCTCTCCGGCAAGCGCACGATGGCCGTCGTCATCGACGAGTACGGCGGTACGGCGGGCGTCGCGACGCTGGAGGACATCGTCGAGGAGGTCGTCGGCGAGGTCCGCGACGAGCACGACCCGCACGAGACGTCCGACCTCGCCCCCGCGGGCACCGACGAGGCCGGACGCACCCTCTACTCGGCCGACGGGGCCGCCCGTACCGATCAGCTCGCCCGCGTCGGTCTCCGGGCTCCTGAGGGGCCGTACGAGACGCTGGCGGGCCTCGTGGCGACCGAGCTGGGGCGCATCCCCGCCGTCGGCGACAGGCTGGACGTCGCCGGATGGCGGCTGGACGTCGTCGACGCCGCCGGGCACCGCGCCGCGCGCGTCCTGCTGCACGCGCCCTTGCACGGCGAGGAAACGGAGGAGGAACGATGACCGCGATCCAACTGCTGATCGGCCTGGCGACCCTGGTCGTCAACGCCTTCTTCGTCGGCGCGGAGTTCGCGCTGATCTCCGTACGGCGGTCCCAGATCGAGCAGTATGTCGAGGGCGCGCAGGGGGACCGGCGTGCGCGCGGTGTGCTGTGGGGGCTGGAGCACGTCTCCGCGCTCATGGCCGCCGCGCAGCTCGGGATCACGCTGTGCACGCTGATCCTCGGTGTCGTCGCGGAACCCGCCATCGAGCATCTGCTGGAGCCGGTGTTCCACGCGGTCGGCGTCCCTTCCAGTGCCGGGCACGCGGTGTCGTTCGTGATCGCCCTGGTCGTCGCGACGTATCTGCACATGCTGCTCGGCGAGATGGTGCCGAAGAACATCGCCCTCGCCGAACCCGTGCGCAGCGCGCTGCTCCTCGGGCCGCCGCTGGTGACCCTCGCGCGCGCGTTGCGGCCGGTCATTTTCACGATCAACGCCTTCGCCAACACGTTGCTGCGGCTCCTGCGCATCGAGGCCAAGGACGAGGTGACGGCGACCTTCTCCGACGCCGAGCTGGCCCAGATCGTCAAGGACGCCGGGGAGGCCGGTCTCATCGACGACCGCGCGCGGGAGCGGCTCCACGACGCGCTCGAACTCGGCCGTCGTCCGGTGCGGGACGTCGTCCTGCCGCTCGAACGCGTCGTCTACGCGCGCGTGGGGGTCACCCCCGAGGGCCTGGAGGAACTCTCCGCGTCCTCCGGCTTCTCCCGCTTCCCCGTCGTCGACGAGGGGCGCCGCATCGTCGGCTACCTGCACGTCAAGGACGCGCTCGACGCGTCGCCCAGGGACATGCCGTTCCGGCTGCGGGATCTGCGGCCCATCGCGCGCGTGCGGGAGGCCACGCCGTTGGACGATGTACTGACGGCGATGCGGGGCAGTCGTACGCATCTGGCCGCGGTCATGGAGGACGACGGACGGCTGGCGGGGATGGTGACGATGGAGGACGTGCTGCGGGAGCTGTTCGGGCAGCAGGCGTGAGGTTGCCCCGGGCACCGGGGTGACCGACCGCCCGGTATCGCCCGGGGTTACCATCTCTGACGCCATGCAGACACACCCCACTCCCCCGTACAACAGCCTCGTCGCGGTCGGCGACTCCTTCACCGAGGGCATGTCGGACCTCCTGCCCGACGGCACCTACCGAGGCTGGGCCGACCTCCTCGCGGCCCGCATGTCCGCCGAGGCTCCCGGCTTCCGGTACGCCAACCTCGCCGTACGCGGCAAGCTCATCGGCCAGATCGTCGAGGAGCAGGTGGACGTCGCGGCCGGCATGGGCGCCGACGTCATCACGCTGGTCGGCGGCCTGAACGACACCCTCCGCCCGAAGTGCGACATGGTCCGCGTGAAGGATCTCCTCACGGAGGCGGTGGAACGCCTGGCGCCGAGCTGCGGACACCTGGTCCTGATGCGCAGCCCCGGCCGCGAGGGCCCCGTGCTCGAACGCTTCCGCCCCCGCATGGAGGAACTGTTCGCCTGCGTGGACGACCTGGCGTCGAAGCACGGCGCCCTGGTGGTGGACCTCTACGGCGCCCCCTCCCTCGCGGACCCCCGCTCCTGGGACGTGGACCGCCTCCACCTCACGGCCGACGGCCACCGCCGGGTGGCCGAGGCGGTCTGGCAGACCCTGGGCCACACCCCGGAGTTCCCGGACTGGCGGGACCCCATCCCACCCACGCCCCCACCCACCTGGACGGCCCGCCGCGTGGCCGACGCCCGCTTCACCCGCCAATACCTGCTCCCATGGATAGCCCGCCGCCTGACGGGCCGCTCCTCGGGAGACGGCCGCACACCGAAACACCCGGAGCTGCTGCCGTACGAGGGGCCGTCGGCGTAACCCCACGCAGGCCGCCGGACCTGCGAGCGAGACGCGGGGCAGTGACCCGCGTCTCGTACCTTCCCACCAACCCCGCCCCGGCCCTGGCCTGCGTGAATCGCCAGTAGAATCCCGTCACGTGACTTCCGCTCCCGCAAAGCCCCGTATCCCGAACGTCCTCGCCGGACGGTACGCCTCCGTCGAGCTGGCCACCCTGTGGTCGCCCGAGCACAAGGTGAAGCTGGAGCGGCAGCT
The DNA here is from genome assembly GCF_055409605.1 of Streptomyces saintjeani. NCBI lineage: Bacteria > Bacillati > Actinomycetota > Actinomycetes > Kitasatosporales > Streptomycetaceae > Streptomyces > Streptomyces saintjeani. The sequence goes on from NZ_CP189624.1 coordinate 1,523,322, forward strand.
CTGGCTCGCGGTGCTGCGGGCGCAGCGGGACCTCGGGATCGAGGTGCCGGAAGGGGCGATCGAGGACTACGAGCGGGTGCTGGACACCGTCGACCTCGGGTCGATCGCCGAGCGCGAGAAGGTCACCCGGCACGACGTGAAGGCCAGGATCGAGGAGTTCAACGACCTCGCCGGGCACGAGCAGGTGCACAAGGGGATGACGTCCCGGGACCTGACGGAGAACGTCGAGCAGTTGCAGGTACGGCTGTCGCTGGAGCTGATCAGGGACCGCGCGGTCGCGGTGCTGGCCCGGCTCGCGAAGCTCGGCTCGGAGTACGGCGAGCTGGTGCTGGCCGGCCGCTCGCACAACGTGGCGGCGCAGGCGACGACCCTGGGCAAGCGTTTCGCGACGGCGGCGGACGAACTCCTCGTGGCGTACGCGCGCGTGGAGGAGCTGCTCGGCAGGTACCCGCTGCGCGGCATCAAGGGCCCGGTCGGCACCGCGCAGGACATGCTGGACCTCCTCGGCGGCGACGCGGCCAAGCTCGCGGACCTGGAGGGCCGTATCGCCGGCCACCTGGGCTTCTCGCAGGCGTTCACGTCGGTCGGCCAGGTCTACCCCCGCTCGCTGGACTACGAGGTCGTCACGGCCCTCGTACAGGTCGCGGCGGCCCCGTCCTCGCTGGCGAAGACGATCCGTCTGATGGCGGGCCACGAGCTGGTGACGGAGGGCTTCAAGCCGGGCCAGGTCGGCTCCTCGGCGATGCCGCACAAGATGAACACGCGCTCCTGCGAGCGGGTCAACGGCCTGATGGTCATCCTGCGCGGGTACGCGTCGATGACGGGCGAGCTGGCGGGCGACCAGTGGAACGAGGGCGACGTGTCGTGCTCGGTGGTCCGCCGCGTCGCCCTCCCGGACGCGTTCTTCGCGCTGGACGGCCTGCTGGAGACGTTCCTGACGGTGCTCGACGAGTTCGGCGCGTTCCCGGCGGTCGTCGCGCGCGAGCTGGACCGCTACCTGCCGTTCCTGGCGACGACGAAGGTCCTGATGGGCGCCGTACGCGCGGGCGTGGGCCGCGAGGTCGCGCACGAGGCGATCAAGGAGAACGCGGTCGCGTCCGCGCTGGCGATGCGCGAGCAGGGCGCCGAGCGCAACGAACTCCTCGACAAGCTCGCCGCCGACGACCGCATCCCCCTGGACCGCGCGCAGCTCGACGCGCTGATGGCCGACAAGCTGTCCTTCACGGGCGCCGCCGCCGACCAGGTCGCGTCGGTGGTCTCCCGGATCGAGGAGATCGTCAAGCAGCGCCCGGAGGCCGCCGGTTACACCCCCGGGGCGATCCTCTGACCCGCTTCACCCAGGCCGAGCTGGAGGCCGCGCGCGACCGCCTCGTCCCCGACGTGGCCGCGCCCGGCCTCCGCGTGCTGTTCTGCGGCATCAACCCCGGCCTGATGACCGCCGCGACGGGCCACCACTTCGCCCGCCCCGGCAACCGCTTCTGGCCGGTCCTGCACCTCTCCGGCTTCACGTCCCGCCTGCTGAAACCGGCGGAACAGGCGGAACTCCTGTCGTACGGCCTCGGCATCACGAACGTCGTCGCCCGTGCGAGCGCGCGTGCGGACGAGCTCTCCGCCGAGGAGTACCAGGAGGGCGGGCGCGTCCTGACCGCCAAGGTGACCCGCCTGAAGCCCCGCTGGCTGGCGGTCGTCGGCATCACCGCCTACCGCGCCGCCTTCGACGACCGGCACGCGCGCGTGGGGCCACAGGAACGCGTCATCGGCGACACGCGCGTGTGGGTGCTGCCGAACCCCAGCGGGCTGAACGCGCACTGGACGGCGGCGACGATGGCGGAGGAGTTCGCGCGGCTGCGGGAGGCGGCGGAGGGCTGACGCCCGCCGGGACGGGGCCGGCGCCCGGCGGCTCGGGTCGGCGCCCGGTGGTTCGGCCCGGCGTCCGCCAATCCCGGCCCCCGCGTTCAGCGGCTCGGGCCGCCGTCCGCCAACCCTGCCCGGCACCCAGCTGCTCGAAGAGGAAACGTTCATGCATCCCGCCTCCGCACCCGCCACACCCCCGCCCCCAGCGCCGCCGCGCTCCACAAGGCCGTCACCAGCAGCCCCGCCCACGGATCGACGGCCGGCTCACTGTGCAGCACCGCCTGCCCCGCCCGGTCCGGGAACCAGTCCGCGACCGTCCCGGACATGTCCCCGACGACGAACGACACGATCAGCAGAAACGGTACGACGATCCCGAGCGCCGTCACCCCACTGCGCAGTACGGCCGTGAGCCCCGCCGCCAGCAGCGCCATCAGCGTCAGATAGATCCCGCACCCCACGGCGCCCCTGACCCCCTCGGCCCACCCCGCCCCGTCACCGGTCAGAAGGGTGACGGCACCGATGAGGAGCCCGACGGCCAGTACGGGTACGGCGATCGCCGTCGCCTTCGCCGCGAACCAGCGTGTCCGGTCGGGCACGGCCGCGAGGGACGTCCGCAGGGCGCCGTCGCGGAACTCCGCCGCCATCGCGTTCGTCCCGAAGGACACGGCGGCGATCTGACCGAAGGTGACGCCGAAGTAGGCCGAGAAGAGCGGGTCGTCACCGGAGGCGTCGAGCCCGGCGAGAGCCGAGAAGGCGAGCGTGGCGAGGAGGATCGCGGCGAGGGTGACGAGCTGCGACCGCAGGGTGCGGATCTTGAGCCACTCGGCGTGGAGAGCGGAAACGTACATGCGGGGCTCCTAGAGGTGTGCCGTGAACTCGGTCTCGCCGGCCGTCAGATCGAAGTACGCCTGCTCCAACGTGCCCTCCTCGGCGGCGAGTTCGAGGAGGGTGACACCGGCGTCGGAGGCGAGGCAGCCGACGTCGTCCACGCGCGCGTGCCGCACGGTCCAGTGCCCGTCGGGGTGTTCGTCGGCGCGATGACCCGCGCGCGCGAGGGCGTCGACGAGGGCGGCCGGGTCCGTCGTACGCACCCGTACGCGCGGGTGTACACGCGCGTCGACGAACTCCTTGAGCGGCGTGTCCGCGAGGAGGCGGCCCCGGCCGAGGACGATCAGGTGGTCGGCGTAGGAGGCCGTCTCGTTCATGAGGTGGCTGGAGACCAGGACCGTACGGCCCTCCCCCGCGAGGCGGCGCAGCAGGCCGCGGATCCAGACGATGCCCTCCGGGTCGAGGCCGTTGGAGGGCTCGTCCAGCAGGACCGCACCGGGGTCACCGAGCAGCGCGGCGGCGATGCCGAGGCGTTGGCGCATGCCCAGGGAGTACGTCCGTACGCGCCTGCGCGCCACGGACGCGAGGCCGGTCTCCTCCAGGACCTCGTCGACCCGGCGTACCGGGACGCGGTTGCTCGCGGCCAGCACGCGCAGGTGGTCGCGGCCGGTGCGGGCGCCGTGCGCGGCCTGCGCGTCGAGCAGCGCGCCGACGTGGCGCAGGGGTTCGGTGAGCGCCGCGTACGGGCGGCCGTCGAGAGTGGCGCTGCCCGAGGTGGGGTGGTCGAGGCCGAGCAGGAGGCGCAGGGTCGTGGACTTGCCGGCGCCGTTCGGGCCCAGGAAACCGGTCACCCGGCCGGGGCGGACGCTGAAGGTGAGACCGTCCACGGCGCGGCGGGTGCCGTGGACCTTGGTCAGGTCGCGGACGTCGATGCTGGTCATGTCCACCACCCTGGCCTCCGGCCCTGGTCAGGGGCTTCCCCCGGGGGTGGGAACCGTCTCCCCCGCTCGGGGGAGGACCGTTGTCAGTGGCGCCTGTCACGATGTCCGTATGGCCCGGTTCCTGAGCCCGCTGCTGCGGGGGACGACGTACACACGGCTCCTGCATCTGTGGGTGCCGATGCTCCTGGTGAGCCTGTGGATGTTCATCGACCCCCGGCGGCCGTGGGTGGTCGCGCTGCTGGTGATCCCGGCCGGGCTGGTCGCGGGGGTGCGGACGGGCGAGGGCGTGCAGGCGCGGTGGATGCTCACGCCGGGCGAGGAGGACCCCGGGTTCTCGATCGCGCCGTCGGCGACCTGGCGGGACCGGCTGCGGACGGTCGCCTGGCTCGAAGTGCGGCTGCTGCTGGGAGTGTCGACGACGTTCGTGTGCGTGTGGATGCCGTCGCTGGTGTACGACCTCGTACGGCTGTCCCTGGGGTACGCGAGTGACCTGGTCGCCTGGGACCCGTCCCCGCACTGGTCGTACGCCCTGCTGACGCCGTTCCCGCTGATCGCCCTGTACGGCGCCGTCGTCGGCCTCGGGCACCTCGTGACCGTCGCCGCGCGCGCCCTCCTCGGTCCGTCCGCCGCCGAGCGGCTCGCGGCGCTGGAGGAGCGTACGGAACGGCTGCTGGAGCGCACGCGCATCGCCCGCGAGCTGCACGACTCGATCGGGCACGCGCTCACGGTGGCCGTCGTGCAGGCGGGCGCCGCGCGTGCGGCGGGTGATCCGGCGTTCACCGCGCGGGCGTTGGAGGCGATCGAGGAGACCGGGCGGGCCGCGCTGGAGGATCTGGAGCGGGTGCTCGGGGTGCTGCGGGAGTCCGAGCGGCCGGCGAGCGGGCGGCCCACGCTCGCGGAGGCGGACCGGTTGCTGGAGTCCGCGCGGGCGTCGGGGGCGCTGGTCGACGCGGAGCTGTCGGGGCCGCTGGAGAAGGTGCCCGGGCCGGTGTCCCGGGAGAGCTACCGGATCCTCCAGGAGGCGCTCACGAACGTCCTGCGGCACGCGGGGCCGGTGCCGGTGCGCGTCCGCGTGGGCGTCGAGGCGGACGTCCTCCGGCTTGAGGTGCGCAATCCGCTGGCCGCGCGCGTCCCCGGGCCCGGGCGCGGCAGCGGCCTGCGCGGCATCCGCGAACGCGCCGCGCTCCTCGGCGGGCACGCGTCCACCGGGCCCGACGCCGGGGACTGGCGGGTGCGCGCGGAGCTGCCGTTGGGCTGATCTACGCTGGCCGGATGCCGGTCACTGTGCTCCTCGTCGACGACGAACCGCTGGTCCGCGCGGGGTTGCGGGCCGTTCTTGAGGCCCAGCCCGACATCACCGTCGTCGGCGAGGCGGCCGACGGAGCCGCCGTCATCCCCCTCGTCCGGCAACTGAGGCCCGACGTCGTCGCCATGGACGTACGGATGCCGCTGCTCGACGGCATCTCCGCGACTCGCGCCGTTCTGCGGGGAGTCGACGCTCCGCCGAAGATCCTGGTGGTGACGACCTTCGAGAACGACGAGTACGTGTACGAGGCGCTGCGCGCCGGGGCCGACGGGTTCCTGTTGAAGCGGGCGCCGGCCGCGGAGATCGTCAACGCGGTGCGGGTGGTGGCCGCCGGGGAGTCGCTGCTGTTCCCGGCGTCCCTGCGGAAGCTGGCGGCGGAGTACGGGGACCAGGAGGCGCGGGACCGGCTGGAGTCGGCCGGGCTGACCGAACGGGAGGGCGAGGTGCTGCGGTTGATGGCCCGGGGGCTGTCGAACGCGGAGATCGCCGGGGAGCTGGTGGTGGGCGCGGAGACCGTGAAGTCCCATGTGAGCGCGGTGCTGGGGAAGTTGGGGGCGCGGGACCGGACCCAGGCGGTCATCGCGGCGTACGAGTCGGGGTTCGTGGCACCTCGGTGAGGGGGCGCCGGGAAACCGGTGTGCGGGCGGCGTCGGCCTGTCCGGAACCGTGCGGGTTTCCGCGACCGGGGTGGGGACGGCCGCCGCGCGCGTTCCCTTCCCGGCCACGTGGAGCGTACGGCTGCGTCGCCGCCCCTGCCGGAGGCCGAAGCGGCTTTCGTGCGGGCCGAGTTGGAGCCGTCTTCGCAGCCGTACGAGGAGACCGCCGGCGCCTATCGGGTGGGCTGACGGAGGTCGAACTCCGCCCACACCGTCTTGCCGCTCGGCGGGTACGGGACGGTCCCCCAGCGGTCCGCCAGCGCCGCGACGAGGACGAGACCGCGACCCGACTCGTCGTCCGGGTTCGGCTGCGGCCAGGGGAGCCGGTCCCCGCGCGCGTCCGTGAGCGCCGCGCGCAGGATGCCGGTCGTCTTGTCGAGAGCGAGGCCGACGCGGAAGTCACGGCCCTGGACGCGGCCGTGCAGCGCCGCGTTCGACGCGAGTTCGGCGACGACCTGCTCGATGCGCTCCGTGTGCGCCGGGGGGACCTTCCACGCCTGGAGGCGCTCCACCGTGAGCAGCCGGGCCAGGCGGGCACCCCTGCGCGTGGACGACAGGAGCTGGTCGAAAGTGTGTACGGTGTCAGGAAGTTGGGGAGTCGTGGTGTTCATGAGGCCAAGGTGGAGGGCGCGCGGGGGCGCGTTCCAGACCTGAGGCCCGTACGCTGCGTCAGCGTACGGGGGCAATCCGTAGACGGTACGAGATTCTTGCCGTCACCCTGGGCGGGTCGATCGCGGGGAACAGCGCACGTACAGACCCGGAGGTGGCCGCGTATGACCGACGGTGCGGAGATCTTGGACGAGGACGGGGACGGGGTGGAGGCGGTCGACGACGACCACGAACGTGAGCCCGATCCTTCCGACAGTCTGAAGACGTTCGGGGCTGTCGTCCAGGGTCTGCGGGAGCATCAGGGGCTCAGCAGGGAACAATTCGGGTTGCTCATCGGGTACTCCAAGCACACGGTGGAATCAGTGGAGCTGGGGAGGCGGATGCCGGATGAGAGGTTCGTGGACAGGGCGGAGAACGCGCTGGGGAACACGGGGGCGCTGCGGAGGGCGGCGCCGTTCCTGACACGGGGCGAGGCCGGGTTGGCGGTGTGGTTCCGGAAGTGGGCGCGGCTGGAGAAGAAAGCGATCAGGCTGTGCACCTATGAGTGCCGGTTGGTGCCAGGGCTGTTGCAGTCGGAGGAATACCTGCGGGCGCTGTTCGAGCACCGTGTTCCGCTGCTGTCCGACGAGCAGATCGAGGATCAGGTGTTCGCTCGGCTGGAGCGTCAGGAACTGCTGCGCGGACGGCCGAACGTCGAGTTCAGCTTCATCCTGGAGGAACACCTGTTCCGCCGCAGGATGGGTGGGGTCGATCAGATGCGAAGGCTGATCGATCACGTGCTGGACCTGAGTCTGCTGCGCAACGTGACGATCCAACTCGTGCCGCTGGAAGCCGGGTTGCATACGTGCACGGACGGACCGATCCGACTCCTGGAGACCCCGAAGCAACGGTGGCTGGCCTACTCCGAAGGACAGGAGAACGGGCGGCTGATCTCCGATCCGAAAGTAGTGAGTGTTCTCCGTCAGCGCTATGAAACACTGCGCTCGCAGGCCCCGAACCCTCAAGAATCGCGGGGCCTGTTGGAGCAACTGCGAGGAGAACTATGAGCACGACGGAACTCGCCTGGTTCAAGTCCAGCTACAGCGGGACGGAGGGCGATGACTGTGTTGAGGTCGCCTTCTGGTTCAAGTCCAGCCACAGCGGCAGCTCCGGCGACGACTGCGTCGAGGTCTCCATCGCCGAACAAGCCATCTGCGTACGGGACTCCAAAGACGTGGCCCTCCCCCACTTCTCCGTCAACCGCGACGGCTGGACCCAGTTCGTGGGGTTCGTGTCGGAGGCGTGAACCTGGCTCCCGTACGTCCCGGTGGCCCCAGCGCGTGCCACCGGGACGTACGATCCGCCCACACTCGACTGCCTGGGAGGACGCGCGTGGGGCGGCTCATCGGTGGGGATCCGTCGTTGTTGCGGCGGATCAACTCCGCGGTGGTGCTGCATGCGTTGCGTGCGGCGGAGCGGGCGACGTTGACGGAGGTCACGCGGGTGACCGGGCTGTCGCGGCCGACGGTGGAGGGGGTGGTGGAGGATCTGATCGGGGCGGGGCTGGTCGTCGAGGAGGCGGCCGATGTGACGGTCGTACGGCGGCAGGGGCGGCCCGCGCGGCGGTTCCGGTTCCGGGCCGAGGCCGGGTATCTGCTGGGGCTGGACATCGGGGCGCACCGGGTGTCGGCGGTGGTCGCGGATCTGGACGGGCGGGTGCTGGGGGCGCAGGACAGGGGGGTGGCGGAGGGCGCGTCCGCCGAGGAGCGGCTGGAGCGGGCGCGGACGGTCGTCGCGGAGCTGCTGCGGCGGGCCGGGGTGCCGCGCAGCGCGCTCAGGGCGGTCGGCGTGGGGACGCCGGGGATCGTCGAGACGGACGGGACGGTGCGGCTGTGCGCCGCGTTGCCGGAGTGGACGGGGCTGCGGCTGGGTGAGCGGCTCAGCCGGTCGTTCAAGTGCCCGGTGCTCGTGGAGAACGACGCGAACGCCGCGGCCGTCGCCGAGCACTGGAAGGGCGCCGCGGTCGACTCCGACGACGTCGTGCTGGTCCTCGCGGGGCTGAGTCCGGGGGCGGGTTCGCTGATCGGGGGGCGGCTGCATCGCGGGTACGGCGGGGCCGCGGGGGAGATCGGGGCGCTGCACCTGCTGGGGCGCGAGGTCACTCCCGAGGCGCTGCTGTCCACGACGGACGTGCCGCTTCCCCCTCTCGACCATCAGGCGGCGATCGAGGTCTTCACGCGCGCGGGGGACGGCGATCCCGGCGCCCGTGCGGCCGTCGACCGGTTCTTCCGGCGCCTCGTCCACGACGTCGCGGCCCTCGCCCTCGCGCTGGACCCGGAGCTGGTCGTCATCGGCGGCGCGACGGCCGGACTCGCCGACCTCCTCGGCCCCCTGCGCGACGAACTCGCCCGCTACTGCCTGCGCCCGCCGAGGGTCACGCTGTCGTCCCTGGGGGAGGCGGCTGTGGCCATGGGCGCGCTGCGGCTGGCGCTGGACCATGTGGATCAGCAGTTGTTCGCGGTGGAGGGGACGGTGACGGGGAGGCAGGGGCTGGGGTGGTGAGGGACGGTTGCGGGTGGCGGTGGGCGGGTGGGGTCGGTCGGGGACGGCGGCAAGGCGTCCCGGCCGGAAGGGGCTCCTCGCCTGGAGGCGCTCCTGGCTTGAGTGCTCCTCGCTTGTCAGCGAAACGGGCGGCACCTCGGGGAAGTTCCCGGGGGCGTGAGGCCGCGGCCCTGCCGGGTCCGCGCGGCCCGCTCCCCCAGGTGAAGTTCCCGGGGGCGTGAAGCCGCGGCAAAGCGTTCGGGACCGGCGCGGGCGCGCAAGCCGCAGGGGCCCTCTCCCCCCGGGGGCGGCGGTGGCCATGGGCGCCCTGCGGCTGGCGCTGGACCATGTGGATCAGCAGTTGTTCACGGCGGAGGACGGTGACGGGCCGCAGGGGCCCTCTCCCCCGAGCAGCCAACTCCGGGGCCACCGAGCCGTACCCGCCCACCCCGCGTCCTGCCACCCGCCCCCACCGGCGGGACGCCCGACCCGGCGTACGGCCGAGAGGCCGGGGCGCCCCGCGCGGGCTCAGGAAACCCTCTCCTCCAGCCCTTCCTCGATCTCCACCCCGCCCGCCGCGCCGAACGTCAGTCGGCACGTGTCAGCGCGGTACGTCGCGACCGAGAGCGCGGCGACCCGGTCGGCGGCCATGAAGTGGGTCGTGACGACCAGAACCGGAGCCCCCGGCAGCCGGTCGAGCTGCTTCGCGTCGTCCGCGCGCGCGGAGCCGAGTTCCACGGAGCGGTTCTGGGCCGTGAGGTCCAGGTGGTGGAGTTCGCGGAGCAGGGCACGCGCGCGGGCGGGACCCGAGAGGGCGTCCGTGGGCGGGAGCGCGGGGACGGAGGTCTCCGGGACGTAGAGGAGTTCCGCGGCGACCGGGTGCCCGTGGGAGACACGGGAGCGGCGGACTACGTGGACGGCGAGCCCGCGCGGGAGCGCGAGGGCGGTGGAGACGGCCGCAGGGGGCGCCGTCAGGTCGCTGTCGACGGGCTGCCAGGTGTCGTCGCTGGGCCAGGCCCTGCCCTCGGGGCCGACGTCGACGCCTACGCGCGGGGGCGCGACGGTCGTGCCGACGCCCCGTCGGCGGTGGAGTCGCCCCTCCAGTTCGAGTTGCTCCAGTGCCTGCCGGAGTGTCGCGCGGGCGACGCCGAAGCGGGCCGCGAGGTCGCGCTCGTTGGGCAGCACCTCCCCCACCGTGAACTCCGAGTCGAGTGCTTCGCTGAGCACTGTCCTCAGATGCCAGTACTTCGGTTCCGGCACCGTTTCCAGCTGCGTGGTCCCCACCCTGTCCTCCACCCCGCCCCGTGTGGCTCAGGCCCTTTACGCGCCCTTGTTTATTAAAGGTTGTTTCACTTGTCAGCGACCATAAGGCGGCCCCCAACCTTGGTCAATACCAATGGGGGAAACCGCTTTCGGCCAGACGGGGCTTGGAATCGGCCGTACCTTGCCGGGCTCGCGGCAGGCGTCCGCCCCGGCCTGGGGCTACCCGTCGGTAGCAACAACTGACAAGCTGTCCACGGAGTTTCACCGCTGAGTTCAGACGAGGAGCACCCGATGTCCGCCACCGTCTCCTTCAAGGTCCCCTCCGCGCGCGGGCCGCAGCCGGTCACCGTCTCCTACGCGCGCGTGGGTCACGGCGAGCCGCTGCTCCTGCTGCACGGCATCGGGCACCACCGCCAGGCGTGGGACCCGGTGACCGACATCCTGGCGACCGAGCGGGACGTCGTCGCGGTGGACCTGCCCGGCTTCGGAGCGTCCCCGGGTCTCCCGGAGGGCCTCGCCTACGACCTCCCGACGACGAGCGCGGTCTTCGCGGCGTTCTGCGAGACCCTGGGCCTGGACCGGCCGCACGTGGCGGGCAACTCCCTGGGCGGCCTGATCGCCCTGGAGCTGGGCCGTGAGCACCTCGTACGGTCCGTCACGGCCCTGGCCCCCGCCGGTTTCTGGTCCGAGGCGGAGCGGCGTTACGCGTTCACCGTGCTGCTGACGATGCGCCGTATCGCGCGCGGGATGCCGCTGCCCCTGGTGGAGCGCCTGGCGCGGTCGGCGGCCGGCCGTACGGCGCTGACGAGCACCATCTACGCCCGCCCCGCGCGCCGTTCACCGGAGTCGGTGGTCGCCGAGACGCTCGCCCTGACCGGTGCGACCGGCTTCGACGCGACTCTGCGCGCGGGCGGCTCGGTCCGGTTCACGGACGACGTCCGGGACGTCCCCGTGACGATCGCCTGGGGCACCCGGGACCGCGTACTCCTGCGGCGCCAGGGCGTGCGCGCGAAACACGTCATGCCTCAGGCGCGGTTGGTCCGCCTTCCGGGCTGCGGCCATGTGCCGATGAGCGACGATCCGGCGCTGGTGGCGCGGGTGATCCTGGACGGGAGCCGCTGAGGTCGGGCTGTCGCCGAGGGCGAGCCTTCACCGCGCGCCCGCTGCCGTCGAAGGCTCCACCCCCGGAACCGCAGACCATCCCTCACCCCGCCTCCCCCACCCCCGCAGCCAAGCCGTCCCTCCCCGAGCCCCCAGACGCCCGTCTGAGCGCCCCGGAGCCCGCCGCCACCCCGAGACCCACCAGCACGCTCCCCAGCGCCTGAGCGGCCCCGTAGGAGCCCGCGCCGACGACGGGTGCCGTAGCGGCGGCGGCGACCGGGATCAGCCCGGAGAAGAGGGTGGCCCGCTCGGCGCCCAGCACCTGCATCCCCCGGTACCAGCACACGAACCCCACGACGGTCACCACGACGGCCTGCCACAGCAGCGCCGCAGCCTCACCCCCGTCCGGCCACCGCACCCACCCGCCCCCGTCGAGCGACACCCCCAGCACCGCCGACTCGACCGCGGCCACCCCGCACACCGTCGCCGACGTCAGCAACGGCCCGAGCGCGCGCAGTACCGGCGTCGCCAGCACCGCGAACCCCACCTCCCCGACCAGCGCGCACGCGGAGAACACGAGCCCGGCACCGTCCGTACGCCCCCACCCCTGCACGACGAACGCGCCCGCGGCCACCAGCGACGCACCCCACAGGCGGGGCCGACGCCCCTCCAGGAGCGGCACCAGGACGGCGACGACGACCGGCGCGCACCCGACGAACACTCCGGGGACGGCCGGTTCGGCGGACCGCTCCGCCGCGAGGACGGCGAGGTTGAAGCCGACCATGCCGACGCCCGACAGCAGCGCGACGCGCAGCCATTGACGGAGGGGCAGACCGCGCAGGCGCTCGCGCGCGCCATGACGGGCCAGGGGCGCCAGCAGCAGGAAGGCGAGGCCGTAGCGGAGCGCCTGCCCGCCCGCGTACGGATAGTCGCCCAGCACGCTGTTGGCGGTGAAGGAGGCCCCGACGAGGAGGCAGGCGAGCGCGGCGAAGAGCGCTCCGCGCGCGGAGGTGGCGTTCATGAACGGGACGTTAGGGACGGCGGCGGCCCGCATTAAGGTCCACTTCCATGGCGTCATCGGGGACCAGTCCGTGGGAGGTGCTGCGGCCTGCGGTCGCCGCACCCGCACGCACGCGGGGACGTGCGTTGCAGGAGGCCCTGCGGGAGGCGATCCGCGCGGGACGGCTGGCCGCCGGGACCCGGTTGCCGTCCAGCAGGGACCTCGCCGCCGATCTGGGCGTGTCGCGAGGGCTGGTGACCGAGGCGTACGAGCAGTTGACCGCCGAGGGGTATCTCCGCAGCGGGCGCGGCGCGGGGACCTGGGTCGGGGACGCCGTCCGCGCGGCGGCGCCCCGCGCGCGGGACCGTGCGCCGCGCTCGCCCGGTGCACGCGTCGACTTCGTGCCCGGCTCCCCCGACCTGTCGCTGTTCCCGCGCGCCGCCTGGTCCGCCGCCCAGCGTGCCGTGCTCGCCGGACTCCCCCACCAGGACCTCGGCTACCCCGACCCGCGCGGCCTGCCCCGCCTGCGCACCGCCCTCGCCGCCCTCCTGACCCGGCGCCGGGGAGTCGTCGCCGATCCGGAGCGGCTGATCGTCGTCTCCGGCGTCGCGCAGGCGCTCGCGCTGCTCGGCGGGGCGCTCCACGCGCGCGGGATCCGCGAGGTCGGCGTGGAGGACCCCGGGAGCCCGCCGCACGCGACCCTGTACGCCGCCGCCGGCCTGGACGTCGTACCGCTGCCCCTGGACGGCGACGGGATCGCCCTCGGACCGCTGCACCACGCGCGCGTGCGCACGGTCGTCACCACGCCGGCCCACCAGTTCCCCACCGGCATCGCGTACGCGCCCGAGCGCCGTACACGGCTCCTGGAGTGGGCGCGCGCGGTGGACGGGTTCGTGCTGGAGGACGACTACGACGGCGACTTCCGGTACGACCGTGACCCCGTCGGCGCGCTCCAGGGGCTCGACCCCGAGCGCGTCGCCTACACCGGGTCCGTCAGCAAGTCCCTCGCGCCCGGACTGCGCCTGGGCTGGCTGCTGCTCCCCGAGGCGCTCGCCGAGGACGTCACCGAGCGCAAGCGCACCGCCGACCTCGGGCATCCCGCCCTCGACCAGGCCGTCTTCGCCCGCTTCGTCGAACACGGCGACTACGACCGCCACCTGCGCCGCTGCGGGCGCGCCTACCGGGAACGCCGGGACACCCTCCTCGCGTCCCTCGCGGACCACTTCCCCGGCACGGAGGTCTCGGGCATCGCCGCCGGGCTGCATGTCATCGCGACGCTGCCGGAGCGGTACGGGCCGCAGGAGCGGTTCCTGGAGCGGGTCACGGAGGCGGGGGTGGAGGTGCGAGCGCTGACGGAGTACGGGCACGCGCGCGTGGATGACGATTCCGACCCCGCCCCCTCACCCTCGTACCCACGCGCACGCGTACAGAGCGACGTACGCCCCCGTACCGACGTACGCCCCCGTCTCGTCCTCGGATACGCCCACCTCACGCCGGTACGCATCCGTACCGGCGTCGCGCTGATGGCGCAGGCGGCCGGAGGGTGACGCCGGCACCGGACAGAGCCCCGTAGAGCGCCCAACTCCGAAGCCACTCCCCCGGGCGTCCCGCTGTTCACCCGGCATTTCCGAACCGGCCCTCCGCCCCCCGTAGGTCTGGCTGTGCACCCCGGCCCCTTCCCCTTTCCGGAGGCTCTGCCATGCCGTCCTTCCCCTCTCCCAGCCGTCGCGGCGTCCTGCGCGGCTCGCTCGCCGCGTCGGCGGCGCTGTCCCTGCCCGGTGCGCTGGGCGCCGCGCCCGCGTTCGCCCTGTCGGGGCGGCCCGGCGCGAAGTGGGGTGTGCAGACCGGGGACGTCGGCGCGCACTCGGGGCTGGTGTGGGTGCGGGCGGACCGGCCCGCGCGGATGATCGTGGAGACAGCGGCCACCGAGTCGTTCCGCAACCCGAAGCGCTGGCACGGGCCGCTGCTCGGCGCCGGTACGGACTTCACCGGCACGACCCGGTTGCACGGGCTGCCGTCCGGCGAGCAGATCCACTACCGGGTGCTGCTGGCGGACCCGGACGACCCGCGGCGTACGGGTGAGCCGGTGGCCGGGACGTTCCGGACGGTGTCCGAGAAGCGGCGGCAGGGGGTCAGGTTCCTGTGGTCGGGCGACCTGGCCGGGCAGGGCTGGGGCATCAACCAGGACATCGGCGGCTACCGCATCTACGACGCGATGGCGAAGCTGGACCCGGACTTCTTCCTGTGCAGCGGCGACAACATCTACGCGGACGGGCCGATCGCGGCGACGCAGGCGCTGCCGGACGGCCGGGTGTACCGCAACCTGGTGACCGAGGAGAAGTCGAAGGTCGCCGAGACGCTCGCGGAGTACCGGGGGAACTTCCGGTACAACCTGCTGGACGAGAACCTGCGCCGGTTCAACGCGCAGGTGCCGTCGATCATCCAGTGGGACGACCACGAGGTCCGCAACAACTGGTACCCCGGCGAGGTGATCGCCGACTCGGACGCGCGGTACACGGAGAAGAGCGTGGACGTGCTCGCCTCGCGCGCGCGGCGGGCGTTCGGCGAGTACTTCCCGGTCTCGACGCTGACGCCGGGCGCGAAGGAGGGCCGGGTGCAGCGCGTGCTGCGGCACGGGCCGCTGCTGGACGTGTTCGTGCTGGACATGCGCACGTACCGCAACGCGAACTCGACGGACGTCCAGACGACCGACCCGCAGGGCATCCTCGGCCGGGAGCAGCTGGAGTGGCTGAAGCGGGAGCTGGCGTGCTCGCGGGCGGTGTGGAAGGTGATCGCCGCCGACATGCCGCTCGGGCTCGTCGTACCGGACCCGATGGAGAACAAGCCGAACTTCGAGGCCGTCGCGCAGGGCGACCCGGGGCAGCCGCTGGGGCGTGAGCTCCAGATCGCGGAGCTGCTGCGGTTCGTCAAGCACCGCCGGATCACCGGGACGGTGTGGCTGACGGCGGACGTGCACCACACGTCGGCGCAGCACTACCAGCCGTCGCGGGCGGCGTTCAAGGACTTCGAGCCGTTCTGGGAGTTCGTCTCCGGGCCGCTCAACGCGGGTGCGTTTCCGGCCAATGATCTCGACGGCACGTTCGGCCCCGAGCGGGTGTTCGTCAAGGCGCCGGCGACCGCGAACGTCTCACCGGCCGACGGGTACCAGTTCTTCGGCGAGGTCGACATCGACGGCCACAGCGGGGAGTTGACGGTCCGGCTGCGCGAGTCGGACGGAACTGTCCTGTACACGCGGGTACTTCAGCCGGGACGTGTCGGCCAGTAGGGCGCGGGTCCCGTAGGCTCGGCGGTGGGCCGCGTACCGGCGTCATCCCCCGGTGCGCGGTGTCCCTCTTTGGCCGGAAAGAAGCGGTCCGCTCCGAAAATACGAAATGGGCTTTTACCCATCGGTCACAGTACGTTCGTGATCACGCAACACCGTTCCCGCACAGTGGATGCATGACTCAGAAGACGACTGCTGTCACCCGTTCCGTCGCGGCCCTCCGGGCGGCCCTGCACGCCTGGCGATCACACGGCCACGACCCCGCGCCACCCAGGGGTGATACCGGCCCCCGGCCACTCGCCGGGGACACCGACACCCTCGCGGGCACGCTGTGGCGGATGCGGACGACCGTGACGGACGCGCCCGGCTCGCTGGCCGCGCTGTGCGCCGCGCTCGCCGGGCACCGGGTGGACATCCTGAGCCTCCAGACGCACCCGCTGGGCCTGGAGACGGTCGACGAGTTCCTGCTGCGCGCGCCGGGCGACCTCACCTCCGCCGAGATCACCCACGCGGTCGCGGCGGCGGGCGGCACCTCGACGTGGATCGAGCGGGCCGACGCGCACGACCTGGTCGACGCGCCCACCCGGGTGCTCGGCCTCGCCACCCGTACCGCCCTGGACGCGGCGGAACTCCCGCTCGCGCTGCGGCAGTTGCTGGGCCGGTGCGCGATCCGTTCGCTGCCGGGCGCGCACGACGTGCCGGCCGAGGGGGTCCTGGAGGAGACAGTGCTGCGCCTGCGGGCGCCGGAAGGCGGCGTGATCACCGTGGAGCGGCCGTACCTGCCGTTCACCCCGACCGAGTTCGCGCGCGCCCGCGCGCTGGTCGAACTGGACACGCGGCTCGGACCGCGTGTCCCGCGCGGACTGGACGTCC
The DNA here is from genome assembly GCF_055409605.1 of Streptomyces saintjeani. NCBI lineage: Bacteria > Bacillati > Actinomycetota > Actinomycetes > Kitasatosporales > Streptomycetaceae > Streptomyces > Streptomyces saintjeani. The sequence continues at coordinate 1,539,556 of NZ_CP189624.1, forward strand.
TGACGCTGCCCGAGGGCGCCGACATCACCGTGGGCCGCGCCGACCAGGCCGATCTGGACGCCGCGAAGGCCATGCACGAGCGGTGCTCCGCGCAGACCCTCACGATGCGCTACCACGGGCCCGTCGGCGACGCCGACCGCTACCTGAACCACCTGCTGAGCCCCCGCTTCGGCCGCACCCTCGCCGTCCGCACCGCCTCCGGCCGCGTCGTCGCCCTCGGCCACCTCCTGTGGGACGGCGACGAGACCGAGATCGCCCTCCTCGTCGAGGACGACTGGCAGGGCCGCGGCATCGGCGGCGAACTGCTGCGCAGGCTGGTGCGGATGGCCGTGGAGACCGGCGGCGAGAGCGTGTACGCGGTGACCCGCTCCGGCAACACGGCGATGGTCGCGGCGATGCGCTCGCTGGGGCTGCCGCTCGACTACCAGATCGAGGAAGGCACGCTGGTCATCACGGCCCGCCTGGAGGGGCTGACGCCGCAGACCCTGCCGTTCGAGGTGCGGGCGCAGGAGCGCATCGGGCGGGAGTAGGGGCGGGAGGCCGGCGCCGGTCTCTTCGTACGCCGCCGCTCGCCGCCGCTCGGCTCTCGGCGAAATCCGGCCTCCCCCGGCCCGTTCCCGCACGATCCGGGCTGACGTGACACCGGTATCCGTACGAGGATGTCCGCATGTCAGAGACGAACAGCCCGCTGCCCCGCGAGGTCGCCGACGCGTATGTCGACGGTCTCATCGCCCTCGATCCAGTCACCGGTACCTACCTCGGCGCGAAGGAGAGTTCCCGCCTGATGCCGGACCTCTCGCCCGCCGGTCAGGAGGCGCTGGCGGACCTCTCGCGCCGGACGCTGGCCGCACTGGACGAGGCGGAGCGCAGGCCCGGCGCGGACAGTGACGTGGAGCGGCGGTGCGCGCGGCTGCTGCGGGAGCGGCTGACGGCCGAACTCGCCGTCCACGAGGCCGGGGAGGGGCTGCGGTCGGTCGGCAACCTGGGGACGCCCGCGCAGCACGTGCGCGAGGTGTTCACGGTGACCCCGGCTGACACCGACGAGGACTGGGCGGCGATAGCCGAGCGGCTGCGGGCCGTACCCCAGGCGCTGCGCGGCTACCGCGAGTCCCTCGAACTCGGCCTGGAGCGCAAGCTGTTCGCGGCCCCGAGGCCGACGGCGACGTTCGTCGAGCAGCTCGGCGAGTGGGCCGACACGGGCGAGGGGAAGGGCTGGTTCGAGGACTTCGCCGCGTCCGGCCCCGACCCGCTGCGTGCCGAACTCGACGCCGCCGCGCGGGAAGCGACCGCCGCGGTCGTCCAACTCCGGGACTGGATACGGGAGGTGTACGCCCCGGCGATCGAGGACGCCCCGAACGTCGTCGGCCGTGAGCGGTACGCGCGCCTGTCGCGCTACTACAACGGCACCGACCTCGACCTGGACGAGGCGTACGCGTACGGCTGGGCCGAATACCACCGTCTGCTGGGCGAGATGAGGAAGGAAGCCGAGAAAATCCTCCCCGGCGCCGCGACCCCGTGGACGGCGCTCGCGCACCTCGACGAGCACGGCCGGCACATCGAGGGCGTCGACGAGGTCCGCGACTGGCTACAGAGCGTGATGGACCGCGCGATCGAGTCCCTGGACGGCACGCACTTCGAACTCGCCGAGCGGGTACGGAAGGTGGAGTCCCGCATCGCCCCGCCGGGCAGCGCCGCCGCGCCGTACTACACGGCCCCCTCGGAGGACTTCTCGCGGCCGGGCCGCACCTGGCTCCCGACGATGGGCCAAAGCCGGTTCCCCGTCTACGACTTGGTGTCCACCTGGTACCACGAGGGCGTCCCCGGCCACCACTTGCAGCTCGCGCAGTGGGCGCACGTCGCGGAGAACCTCTCCCGCTACCAGGCGACCGTCGGCATCGTCAGCGCCAACGCCGAGGGCTGGGCCCTGTACGCGGAGCGCCTGATGGACGAACTCGGCTTCCTGGCCGACGCGGAGGAGCGCCTCGGCTACCTGGACGCGCAGATGATGCGCGCGGTCCGCGTGATCATCGACATCGGTATGCACCTGGAGCTGGAGATCCCGGCGGACTCCCCGTTCCACCCCGGCGAGCGCTGGACGCCCGAGCTGGGCGAGGAGTTCTTCCTCTCCCACAGCAGCCGCCCGGCCGACTTCGTGGTCAGCGAACTCACCCGCTACCTGACGATCCCCGGCCAGGCCATCGGCTACAAACTCGGCGAGCGCGCCTGGCTGTTGGGTCGCGAGAAGGCCCGCGAACGCCACGGCGACGCGTTCGACCTGAAGGCGTGGCACATGGCGGCCCTGTCGCAGGGTTCCCTGGGCCTGGACGACCTGGTGGACGAACTGGCGGCGCTGTAAAGGTTTCTGACGGTACGACATATCGGGCGCCCTGCTCCGTACGACGGTGAGGGCGCCCACGTCGTGTGTCAGCAGCCGCAGTTCTCGGAGCCGACGGGCGCGGTGAGCGGGTCGGCGTCGCGCCGCTCGCGTCCCTCCCACGTCTCGAACGCGAAGCCCTCGCGCACCCAGTACTCGAACCCGCCGAGCATCTCCTTGACCCGGTAGCCGAGTTCGGCGAGCGCGAGGGCGGCGCGGGTGGCGCCGTTGCAGCCGGGTCCCCAGCAGTAGATGACCACCGGCACGCCCTTGTCGAGGAGTCGCTCCGCCTGCTCGGGGATGAGCGCGGTCGGCAGGTGGACCGCGCCGGGGACGTGTCCCTGGTCCCACGCCTCGGTGGAGCGGGAGTCGACGACGACGAACTCGTCGGTGGGGAGCGCGGCGGCGACGTCGGAGACGTCCGCGTGGAAGGCGAGGCTCGCGCGGAAGTAGGCGGCGGCTTCGGCGGGGGCGGCGGGCGCGGTGCGCAGGACGGGATTCGTGATCATCGTCATGGCGAGAAATCTACGGTCGTCGGCGCCGGGTCTGAAGGCGGGTTCCCCGGCCCTGACCTTGATCGGCCGGGGATTCCCCGGCACCCTGACCCCATGACCACGTATTCCCCGGACGCCACCGACTGGCGCATCCTCGACGTCCTCCAGCGCGACGGCCGCGCCTCGTTCGCCGACCTCGCGCGGGCCGTGTCGATGTCGCCGAGCGCGGTGACGGAGCGGGTGCGGCGGCTGGAGGAGGCCGGGGTGATCCAGGGGTACGCGGCGGTCGTCGACCCGGAGCGGCTGGGCCTGCCGATCCTGGCGTTCGTACGGCTCAGGTACCCCAACGGGAACTACAAGCCGTTCCACGACCTGGTGGCGGTCACCCCGGAGATCCTGGAGGCGCATCACGTGACGGGCGACGACTGCTTCGTCATCAAGGTCACCGCCCGCTCGATGCGGCACCTGGAGGAGGTGGCGGGGAAGATCGGCGCGCTCGGGTCGGTGACGACGAGTGTCGTCTACTCCTCGCCCCTGCCGCGCCGCCCGCTCGGTCAGTGACCGCGCCTGCGCAGGGTCGACCCGGTCCGCCCCTTCACCACCTCCAGCTGTGCGTGGATGCGCCGCCGCAGGTCCGCGACGTGGCTGACGATGCCCACGCTGCGGTCGCGCTCGCGCAGTGAGTCGAGGACGTCGAGGACCTCGTCGAGGGTCTGGTCGTCGAGGCTGCCGAACCCCTCGTCGATGAACAGGGTGTCGAGCCGTACCCCGCCCGCCTCGTCGGTGACGACGTCCGCGAGCCCGAGCGCGAGCGCGAGGGACGCGAAGAACGTCTCCCCGCCGGACAGCGTCGCCGTGTCGCGCTCACGCCCGGTCCAGGCGTCCACGACGTGCAGCCCGAGCCCGCTGCGCCCGCGCCCGGAGCGGTCTGCGGAGTGGACGAGGGTGTAGCGCCCGGACGACATGCGCTGGAGCCGTACGGTCGCGGCGGCGGCGACCTGCTCCAGGCGCGCGGCGAGCACGTACGCCTCCAGGCGCATCTTGCGTTCGTTGTCCGCCGAGGTGCCCGCCGTGAGCCCGGCGAGCCGGGCCACCCGGTCGTACTCCCGGCGCAGGGGCGCGAGGTGTCGTACGCCGCTCTCCGCGCGCGCGGAGAGGCGGTCGAGTTCCTCGCAGCGGCGGGCGGCGGCGTCGCGCGCGGAGGCGGCCCGGCGCAGTGCCTCGGCGGCTGCGGAGGCGCGTTCGGCGGCGCCGGTGACGTCGGCGGGCGGGCGGCGGGCGGCTGCGGCCGTCCCGGGTTCGGCGAGGACGGCCCGGACGGCGGACTCCTCGGCCTGCCAGGCGTCCAGGCGGTGTTGCAGGTCGCGGTGGGCGTCGGGGGCGAGGAGGGCGTCGGCGGCCTCGCGGGGGGTGCTGAAGCCCGCGCGGTAGGCGGCCTCGGCGAGCCGGCCGTCGGCGTCCTTGAGGCGGCTCGCGCTCTCCTCGGCCGTGCGGACGGCGTCCGCCGCGCCGGTCAGCAGCCGGGCACGCCTCTCCAGGTGGGCGGCGCGCGCGGCGACGCTCTCGGCGGTGCCGCGCGCCCGCGCCAACTCCTGTGTGAGGTCGGCCTGTTCGCGCTCCAGGTTCTCGCGGTGGACGGCGCGCGACGCGACGCGTACGGCCGCGTCGCGCTGGACGGTGATCCGCCGCTCGCGCTCCTGCTCGGCGGCGTGCAGTTCCTCGCGGGCGGGGTGGAGGTCGGACGCCTCGCGGCGCGCGTGCGCGTACTGGCGTTCCAGGTCCTCGAACTCGGCGGTGAGGGTGGCGGTCGGGGTGTCGCCGGCCTCGGCGGAGGCGGCGGCGAGGGCCTGGCGGGCGTCGTTGAGGTGCTGTTCGTTCTCGCCGTGCCGCGCCTCCGCGCGCTGGAAGGCGTCCAGGGCGTTCTCCTCGGCCGCGCGGTCCACGTGTCCGGCGTCCTTGCGCGCGGGCGCGGGGTGCTCGGTGGCGCCGCAGACCGCGCAGGGGGTGCCGTCGACGAGGCTCGCGGCGAGTTCGGCGGCGATGCCGTCGAGGCGCTGCTCCTTGAGGTCGAGCCAGTGCGCGCGGGCCTGCTGAGCGGCTTCGCCGGAGGTGAGGGCTTGCTGTTGGGCGGTCTCGATGGCGCGGGCGAGGCTGTCGCGGAGTTCGGCCGCCGTGAGCCGTCGGCGTGCCGGTTCGCGGCGCTCGGCGAGTTTCTCGGCCCGCGTCGTGGCGGCCTGCGCGGCGTCGATACGGGCCTGGAGGGCCTCGCGGGTCGCGTCCCAGCCGGTGAGCCAGGCTTCCGCGTCGGTGAGGTCGGCGGCGTCGGCGCGCTCCTGGCGGTCCAGGGTCGCGCGCTCGCCGGCCAGTTCGGCGAGCCTGCGTTCCGCTCTGCGGGCGGACTCCAGGCCGCCGAGTTCCTCGGTGGTGCGGCGGGCCGCCGCCGTGAGGGAGACGGCGTCGGCCTCACTGTCGGGCTGCGGGAGCAGCGCCCGCGCGCGGGCCTCGTCCCGCGCGGCCTTGGCGTGTTCCGCGTCGGCCGCCTCGCGCAGGTCCAGCGCCGGTTCGACCGCCTCCGCCTTGCGGGCGCGGTCCATGCGGGCGCGGGCCTCCTCGTAGGCGCCGGAGTGTTCCTGGAGTCGGGTTGCCCGAGTCTGTGCTTCATCAAAGCGCTGTTGGAGACGCGCGAGTTCGCGTACGTCGTCCAGCGCGCGTTGTGCCGCGTTCTGGGCCGACTCCGCCGCCGCGCGTCCGCAGTGGGCGATCGTGAGCTGTTCGCGGGCCGTGCTGCGGGCGATGGCCGCCGCGGCCAGGACCGCTTCCGCCAGCCCCGGTTCGCCGGGGGTGAGACCGGGGAGGTCGAACGCGCCGCCGGCCGCCTGCTGCATGCGGTGCGCGTCCGCGAGGAGGGTGGCGTCGCCGTCCTTGACGCGGGCTTCCGCGGTGCGGCGGCGGTCGGCGAGGCGCTGCTCCACCTCGGCGAAGCGCTGGGTGTCGAAGAGGCGGCCGAGGAGCTTGCCGCGGGCTTCCGCGTCCGCTCGCAGGAAGCGGGCGAAGTCGCCCTGCGGGAGGAGGACGACCTGGCAGAACTGTTCGCGGCTCATGCCGAGGAGCTGGGTGATCTCCTCGCCGATCTCCTGGTGGGAGCGGCTGAGGTCCTTCCAGGTGCCCGCCTTGTGCTCCCTGAGCCAGGTCTGGGCCTTGTCGAGGGTGGTGCCCGCGCCGCGCTTCTTGGGGCGCTGCCACGGGGGTTGCCGGGTGATCTCCAGCCTGCGTCCGGCCACGGTGAGGTCGAGGGTGACCTCCGTGCGGACGTCCGGGGCGGCGTGGTCGCTGCGCAGGGCGAGTCCCTGGCCGCTCTGCCGGTCACCGGGGACGACGCCGTACAGGGCGTAGCAGACGGCGTCCAGGACGGAGGTCTTGCCGGCGCCCGTGGGGCCGTGGAGGAGGAAGAGGCCGGCGGTGGAGAGGGCGTCGAAGTCGACGGTCTGGGAGGCGCCGAAGGGGCCGAAGGCGGTGAGGGAGAGCCGGTGCAGCCTCATCGGACCATCGCCTCCTGCGCGCGCACCGCGTCGAACGCCGCCCTCAGCACGCCCTGTTCGTCCGTGTCCGGGCCCGCTCCGCGTACGTGCGTCACGAAGTCCTCGGCGATCTCCTGGTCCGTGCGGCCCGCCAGACGGCGCGCGTACGACGCCTCGGGGTCCTCCGGGGTGCGGTCTGGGGCGAAGACCAGGTTCAGGGTGTGGGGGAAGCGGGTGGTGAGGCGGGCCATGGGGTCGGTGGGGCGGACCGGGTCCGTGAGGGTCGCCTCCACCCACGCGTCCTCGTGCCGGGTCAGCCGCGGGTCCGACAGGAGGTGCTCCAGCGTGCCCCTGATGCGCGCCAGGGCCCTCGGGACGGGGCAGTCCACGCGGTCCGCCGTCACCTCGCCGTCCGCGTTCAGGTCGATCAGCCACATGCTCTTGCGGTGGGCCGACTCCGAGAACGAGTACGGCAGGGGGGAGCCGGAGTAGCGGATGCGGGGTGTGAGGGTCTGGGCGCCGTGGAGGTGGCCCAGCGCGACGTAGTCGACGCCGTCGAAGACGCCCGCCGGGACGGACGCGACGCCACCGATCGTGATGTCCCGCTCGCTGTCGCTGGGCTGTCCGCCGGTGACGAAGGCGTGCGCGAGGACGACGGAGCGGGTGCCCGGCGCGCGGGTGGCGAGGTCGGCGCGGACGCGGTCCATGGCGGCGGCGAGGACCGCTTCGTGCCCGGCCTTCTCGATGCCGAACTCGTCCTTCACTAGGGCGGGTTCGAGGTACGGGAGGCCGTAGAAGGCGACGTCCCCGCGCGCGTGCGGGACGATCACCGGGGTGCCCGCCGACGCGGGGTCCGTGCGCAGGTGGATGCCCGCGCGGTCGATGAGTCCGGCGCCGACGCCGAGGCGGCGGGCCGAGTCGTGGTTGCCGGAGATCAGTACCGTCGGCACGCCGAGGCCGGCCAGCCGGTGCAGGGCGTCGTCGAACAGCTCCACCGCCGCGAGAGACGGGACCGCGCGGTCGTACACGTCCCCCGACACCACCACCGCGTCGACCTCGCGTTCACGCGCGGTCGCCACCAGGTGGGCGATGAACCCGGCCTGGGCATCGAGCATGTCCACCCGGTGGAACGCCCGGCCCAGATGCCAGTCGGAAGTGTGCAGGAGCCTCATGGTCACCGAGGTTAACGGCCGGGTCTGACATCACGTGCGGCGTCGGTGACACCGGTGCTTCCCGGGGCCCTCACCGGCCTCACACCTCGCCGTACGCCTCCCCGCCCAGTTCGAACCCCGCCGTCCCCGCCGTCGCGTCCGCGAGCCAGCCCCGGAACGCGGGCACATCGGCGTCGGGCAGCCCGATCTCGATCGTGACGGCCTCCTCGTACCGGACGTCGCGGACCTCGCGCCCGGTCGCGCGCAGGTCGTTCTGGAGCTTCCCGGCGCGCTGGTGGTCGACGGTGAGGGTGGCGAGGCGGAAGCGGCGCCTGGTGATCGTGCCGAGGGTGTCGATGGCCTCGCCGACGGCACCCCCGTAGGCCCGGATGAGGCCGCCCGCGCCGAGTTTGACGCCGCCGTAGTAGCGGGTGACGACGGCGACGACGTACCGCATGTCCCTGCGGGTCAGCATCTGGAGCATGGGGAGCCCGGCGGTGCCGCCCGGTTCGCCGTCATCACTGGCCTTCTGCACGGACGCGTCGGCACCGATGACGTACGCCCAGCAGTTGTGCGTGGCGTCGGCGTACTCCTTGCGGACGGCCGCGACGAAGTCCTGGGCCTCCCGCTCGGTGGCCGCCGGTGCGAGCGTGCACAGGAAGCGGGAGCGGTTGACCTCGGTCTCGTGCACGCCCGCGCGGGCGACGGTTCGGTACTCGTCCTGCATCCGGTCAGCCTACGGGGCGTCCGGTCAGGGCTTCTTCCCGCGCGGGACGGTCACCGAGGTCAGGAGCGCCGTCCCGCGCGCGAGCGTGCGCCAGGTCGTCGCGTGCCAGGCGAGGACGGCGATCGCGGAGGTGGGGAACTTCACGGCGACCCGCTCCAGGGTGTCGTCCACGCCGTCGCCCGCGAGGTCCAGGACCAGGTCCTCCAGGCCGGGGTTGTGGCCGACCAGGAGCAGCGTCTCGACCTCGGGGGACGTCTCGCGCAGGACGTCGAGGAGTTCGGGGACGTCGGCGCCGTAGAGGCGGGGGTCGTGGCGTACGGGAGGCGGGGTGCCCCACTCGCGCGACGCCAACTCCCAGGTGTGGCTGGCGCGTTCGGCGGTCGAGCACAGGGCGAGGTCGGGAAGGCAGTCGGCCTCGGCGAGGGCGCGCCCGGCGGCGGGGGCGTCGCGCAGGCCCCGGGGGCCGAGGGGCCGGTCGTGGTCGGGGACGCCGTCGGGCCAGGCGGACTTGGCGTGCCGCAGGACGACCAGGCGACGCAGGGGACCGGTGCCGGCGGGGACGAAGCCGCTCTCCGCAGGCTCTTCCGCGCGGGTACGGCTGAAGCCGGGACCGGCACCTCCCGCGCGGGTACGCCCGATGCCCAGCCCTCCCGCATGGCCGAAATCGACGCCGTCACCTCCCGCGCGGGCGCGCCCGAAGTTGATGTCTTCCTCTCCCGCGCGGGCGCGGCCGACGCTGTCCCCTCCCGCGCGGGCATGGCCGGCGCCGCCCTCCCCCGCGCGGACGCGGCCGACACTGTCCCCCTCCGCGCGGGCGCGCCCGTCTCCTCCCCCGCCCTCGCGACTGACGCCATCGCCCCCCGCATAGGCGCGCGGCAAGTCCTCGCCGCCCCGCGCGCTCATGCCAGGCTCCCGAGGTCGCGTACGAGGTCGAGGCCGAGGAGGCGGTCGGCGTACGCGTACGTCTCGAAGCGGGCGCCGTCGGGGAGGGCGGGGTCGGTCTCGACGTCGCGCAGGGCGCCGAGGACCGCCGGGACGTCGAGGTCGTCCTCCCAGGCGTGGCGCAGGCGCGCGCGTACGGCGTCGGGGACCGGGCGCGAGGGCCTGCGGGCCCAGTCGGCGACGGCGTGCCGCCAGCGCGCCAGCGTCTCGCGGGCCTCGCGCACCGCGTCCTCGTCGAGCCTGAGGGCCGTCCCCCGGCGCGCGGCGAGCAGTGCGAGGCGCAGGACGGCCGGGTCGGTGTCCCAGGCCGCCGAGGGGCTCGTCACGCCCTCCACGGGGGCCACGGTGAGCACCGGCCCGTCGGGCCGCGCGGCGTCCTCCCGCGCGACGTGCACCACCTGGACCTCCCCGAGTCCCGCCCCGACGTCCCGGCTGTCCTCGAAGGGCCGCGCCCCGAGCGCCACCGCCCCGGCCCGCAGCTCGGCCTGATCCCGCTCCCCGGTGAGCAGCGTCCACACGGGCGTGCCGCCGAGTTCGAGCGCCCGCACGAGGAGGTCGGCGACGAGCAGCACGCGCAGGGAGCCCGTCCCGTACCCCGAGGCGTGCACCTCGACGCGGGTGAGACCACGGCGGACAGGGGCTGCGGCGACGGACTGGCCGGTACGGGCGTCGATGATGCGGAGCACGGGGCGAGCGTAGGCGGCCCGGCGCCCGCGCGCAGTGCGATGGAGGGGAAACGGCGGGAAAGTCGCGGAAACAGGACACCGGTGGCGCGCTCCACGCGCGCGTACCGGCCGCCCGGAATCCCCCGCCCCCTCCGGCGGTTGGCACCAGCGACACTTCTTCCCGCGCCCCTCTGGAGGCCCCCGTGTACGGCGACGAGGCAACGGTCCGCAAGATCCTCACCGAGAGCGGCGACACCTGGGCCGTGGTGGGCCTGTCGACGAACCCCACGCGCGCGGCGTACGGGGTCGCCGAGGTGCTCCAGCGGTTCGGGAAGCGGGTCGTGCCGGTGCACCCGAAGGCGGAGACGGTGCACGGGGAGCAGGGGTACGCGTCCCTCGCGGAGATCCCGTTCGCCGTGGACGTGGTGGACGTCTTCGTGAACAGCGACCTCGCGGGCGCGGTGGCCGACGAGGCCGTGGCGAAGGGCGCGAAGGCGGTGTGGTTCCAGTTGGGCGTGGTCGACGAGGACGCCTACGCGCGTACGCGTGCGCAGGGCGTCGACATGGTCATGGACCGCTGCCCCGCGATCGAGATCCCGAGGCTGGGCCGGTAGGCCGGAGGCGTTGTCGGACCCGGCGTCCATACTGGCGGTGTGAACTCACCGTCCCCCGAACGCGTTCCGGTCGTCGTCATCGGCGCAGGGCCCGCGGGCCTCGCCGTCGGCACGATCCTGCGGGCCGCGTCGGTGGAGTGCGTGGTGCTGGAGGCGGAGAGCAGGGCGTTCATCGAACAGCGCCCGCGCGCGGGGGTGCTGGAGGAGTGGGCCGTGCGCGCTCTGGTCCGGCGGGGCCTCGCGCACCGCCTGCTGGAGCGGGCCGAGCGGCACTCGGCGTGCGAATTCCGCTTCGGGGGCGTCGGATACCGCTTCGCGTACGGCGAGCTGACGGGCCGCCACCACTACGTCTACCCGCAGCCGTTGCTGGTCACGGACCTCGTCCGGGAGTACGTGGACGTCCGCGCGGGAGACGCCCGCTTCGGGGTCAGGGACGTCGGGATCGACGGCCTCACGACAGCGCGCCCGACGGTGTCGTACACCGACCCCACGGGTGAACGGCGGCTGCTGCACTGCGACTTCGTGGTGGGCGCGGACGGCGCGCGCGGGGTGAGCCGTCCGGCGATACCGGAGGGCCACGCGCGGGTGGCCCGGCACGACTACGGCATCGGCTGGCTGGCGCTCCTCGCGCAGGCGCCGCCGTCCTCGGACTGCGTGCTGTTCGGCGTGCATCCGGACGGGTTCGCCGGGCACATGGCGCGCAGCCCCGAGGTGACCCGGTACTACCTCCAGTGCCCGCCCGGGGACGACCCGGACAACTGGCCGCCGGAGCGCGTGTGGGCGGCCCTGCGTACGCGCCTGGAGGCGGCCGGAGCCCCCTCGCTCGCCGAGGGCGAGCTGATCGAGAAGCGTGTCCTGGACATGCACGACTACGTGGTCGAGCCGATGTCGTACGGGCGGCTGTTCCTCGCCGGGGACGCGGCGCACCTGATCGCGCCGATCGCGGCGAAGGGCATGAACCTCGCGCTGCACGACGCGTTCCTGCTCGGCGACGCGCTGGTGGCCTACCTGCTGCGGGGCGACGGGCGGGGGCTCGACGGGTACTCGGACGCGTGTCTGCGCCGCGTGTGGGACTACCAGGAGTTCTCGCAGTGGCTGTCGGAGGTCTACCACGGCTCCGCCACCGGGGACCCCTTCCGCGCGGGGACGTCGTTCGCGCGGCTGCGGCGGCTGTTCACGTCACCGGCGGCGGCCACGGCGTTCGCGGAGCAGTACCTGGGCAGCGCCGAGCACTACTGAGGCGCCGGGTCCGAGCCCGTCTCGGTCATCCGGTGGTCCGCCACGTTCAGTGCCTCCGCGACCAGCCGCTCCAGGTGGCTGTGGCGCAGCGAGTAGATCACCCGCCGCCCCTCCTTGCGCGTGCTCACCAGCCCGGCCAGCCGCAGCCGCGCGAGGTGCTGGCTGACGGCCGGGCGCGCGGCGCCGCACATCTCCGTGAGCGTCCCGACGTCCGCCTCGCCCTCCTTCAGGGCGTGCAGCAGGGTCAGGCGGGTGCGGTCGCCCAGCAGCGCGAGGAGTTCGGCGGCCAGGGCGAACTGTTCCTCGCCGGGGGTGAGTGGGTGCGCATGGTGTGCAGATGAAAGGTGCATGCGTGCGCTCATACGCACATAATGCGGCGGGAGGCTGGGTAAGTCCAGGGCGAGGGAAGGGGAACGCGATGAGCGGACAGCACCACCACGGACACGAGCACCACCACGGACACGAGCAGCCACACGGACAGACCCATTCGCACGCACACCCGCGCCCCCTCCGCCACCGCCTCGCCCACCTCCTGCGCCCCCACTCCCACGAGACCGCCGACAAGCTGGACCCCGCCCTGGAGTCCTCCGCGCGCGGCCTGCGTGCCCTGTGGATCTCGCTCGCGATCCTCGGCGCGACCGCCCTCACCCAGGCCGCCGTCGTCGCCGTCTCCGGCTCCGTCGCCCTCCTCGGCGACACCGTCCACAACGCGGCGGACGCCCTCACGGCCGTCCCCCTGGGCATCGCCTTCGTGCTGGGCCGCCGCGCGGCGACCCGGCGTTTCACGTACGGCTACGGCCGGGCCGAGGACCTCGCGGGCATCGTGATCGTGCTGACGATCGCGGCGTCGGCGGCGTTCGCGGGGTGGGTGGCGCTGGACCGGCTCCTGGACCCGCGTCCCGTCGACCACGTCGGGGCGGTGGCCGTCGCCGCGCTGGCCGGTTTCGCCGGGAACGAGTGGGTGGCCCGCTACCGCATCCGCGTCGGCCGCGAGATCGGCTCGGCCGCACTGGTCGCCGACGGGCTGCACGCCCGCACGGACGGGTTCACCTCGCTCGCGGTGCTGCTCGGCGCGGGCGGCTCCGCGCTGGGCTGGCAACTCGCCGACCCCATCGTGGGGTTGGCGATCACGGCGGCGATCGTCCTCGTCCTGCGCGACGCGGCGCGCGAGGTGTTCCGGCGCGTCATGGACGCGGTCGACCCGGCCCTCACGGACCGCGCGGAAGCGGCCCTCCGCGAGGTCCGAGGCGTGCGTGACGTGGGCGAGTTGCGCCTGCGCTGGATAGGCCACCGCCTGCGCGCGGAGGTCGCGGTCGTGGTGGACGGCGAGGCGACGGTGCGCGAGGCCCACGAGATCGCGGTGAACGCGGAACATGCCCTCCTGCACGCCGTACCCCGCCTCACGGCAGCCCTGGTCCACGCGGACCCGGCACCGCAACAGGGCTTGGCGGACCCGCACTTGGGGCTGGCGCACCATGCGCGGGCGTGACCGCGACGGGATGCGCCCAGGCGGCGTCGAGCGGCACCTCACGGAACGAGCCGGGCCAGCCACCAAGCCGAACCTCGCCGAGCAAGCCGGATCAGCCGCCAAGCCGAACCTCGCCGGGCCAGCCGGGCCAGCCGGGCCAGCCGGGCCAGCCGCCAAGCCGAGCCTCGCCGAACGAGCCGGATCAGCCGAGCCCGGCCGACGCACCCCGGCCGAGCGGCCCCGGCCAAGTGCGGCCCCACCGAACGGACTTCACCGAACAGCGAGCCCCGCCCCCACAACGCCGCCCCACCTCACCATGCCGCCCCACCTCACCCCGCCTCCCCGCCCCGTAACACCGCCCCACCTCACCCCGCCCCCCGCCACACCCCACCCTCCGGCTCCCTCAGCCCCGAACCCCCAACCCCTCCACCACCACAGCCCCCGCCAGCTCCCCGAACGCCTTCCCCGGCACCAGCAGCTTCCCCCGCCGCCGCCCGCTCCCCACCAGCACCCACGGCAGCTCCACCACCGCCGCGTCCACCAACACCGGCCACCCGCCCGGCAGTCCGATCGGCGTGATCCCCCCGTACTCCATCCCGGACTCCCCGGTGGCGACGTCCATCGACGCGAACGACGCCTTGCGCGCGCCCAGTTGGCGCCGGACCACCCCGTTGACGTCCACCCGCGCGGCGGACAGCACCACGCACGCGGCCAGGGTCGTCTCCCCGCCCCGCTTCCCCGCGACCACGACACAGTTCGCCGACTGCTCCAGCAGCTCGCGCCCGTAGTGCTCGACGAACACGGCGGTGTCGGCCCACTGCGGATCGGTCTCGACGTACAGGATCTGGTCTGCGGGGACGCCCGCACTCCAGCCGCGTACGGCGTCGGCGACCGGGCCGACCAGGTCGTCGAGGCAGTCGGGAGCAGGGGTCGCGGTGTCGAAGTCTCCGATGGGTGCGCGCATGGCCGCACGCTAACAGCAGGCGCCACGACCACCGGACACGCCCGGGAAGCGACCGCCTCAGGGCACCGGCGGCACCGAGACCGCGAGGACCAGGACAGCCGGTACGGGCCCCTGATTGCCGTACGTATGAGGGTTGTTGGCGTCGAACGTCGCGCTCGCGCCGGTCGGTACGCGGTACTCCGTGTCGTCGACCGTGAGGGTCAGCTCGCCGGAGGTGACGTGGAGGAGTTCGACGGTCCCGGCGGGGTGCGGCTCGGACGTACTGCTCTCGCCCGGCATCAGCTTCCACTCCCACAGCTCGACGGGACCGGGCGCCTCCGTGCCCGCGAGGAGCCGGCTGTAGCTGCCCGCGTCGGTGTGCCAGAGGCGTACCGCGTCCTCGCCGGGGACGATGCGGACCTTCGCGCCGCGCTCGTAGTCGAGCAGCGTCGTGATGCTGACCCCCAGCGCGTCGCCGATCTTCACGACCGTGCCGATGCTCGGGTTGGTGCGGGCCTGCTCGATCTGGATGAGCATCCCCCGGCTCACCCCGGCCCGCGCGGCGAGGACGTCGAGGGTGAAGCCGCGTACGGCCCGCCAGTGCTTGACGTTGCGTGCCAGGTACTGGGTCAGCAGTTCGAGGTCCGCCACGATCCATCCACTTCAGGGCCGGTACTTGGGAAGCGCCGAGTCTACTCAGCGCTCCGGTTCGAGCCGCGCCAGCCCCGCCACGGCCTCCTCGTCGAGACCGGAGAGCGCGACGAGTTCCTCGGAGGTGACGCCCTCGGGGATCGGCACGGGCGGGGGCGTACGCAGGGGCGGCTGCCAGCCCTCGGCGGGGGTCCAGCGGCGTACGACCCGTGCGGGCGCGCCCGCGACGACGGCGTGGTCGGGGACCTCGCCCCGGACCACGGCGCCGGCGGCGACGACCACGTTCCGGCCGATCCGCGCGCCCGGGAGGATCACCGCGCCGGTGCCGATCCAGCAGCCGGGGCCGATCTCGACGGGCTCCATGCGGGGCCACTGCTTGCCTATGGGCTCGTGGGGATCGTCGTACGAATGGTTCGTGGACGTGATGTACACGTACGGCCCGAAGTAGCAGTCGCTGCCGATCGTCACCGTGGTGTCCGCGATGACGTGGCTGCCCCGGCCGAGGACGACGCCGTCGCCGATGCGCAGGATCGGGTCGGGGCCGAGGTCGAGGCCGGGCATGAGACCGGCCGTCAGCGTGACCTGTTCGGCGACGATGCAGTGGGAGCCGAGGTGGATCCAGGGCTCGCCGAAGACCGTGCCGAGCGGGAACGCGAGGCGGGTGTGCTCGCCGATCGCGCCGAAGCGCAGGCGGCCGGGACGCTCGGCGGTCACCGCGCCCGTGCTGCGCACCCACTCCCACCCGGCGTGCACGGCGCGCTGGGCGAGACGACGCCGCCAGGACGAGAACGTGTTCTTGGGCTTCGGCACGCGCCCACCGTAGTCGCCCGCGCACGCCCCCGCCCTGTGATCTTCACCCCACGCCCGGTGGCGTACGGTGCGGTGACACCAGCGACACGAGGAGGCGTCGATGACGCAGCGGGCTCTGATCACGGGCATCGGGGGCAGGGAGCCGAAGATCGACGGCGGGGCGTTCGTCGCGCCGACGGCGGCCGTGATCGGCGACGTGACGCTCGGGGCCGGCGCGAGTGTCTGGTACGGGGCCGTCCTGCGCGGGGACGTCGAGTCCATCGCGGTCGGCGCGGACAGCAACGTCCAGGACAACTGCACGCTGCACGCGGACCCCGGGTTCCCGGTGCGCATCGGGGAGCGCGTGTCGGTCGGGCACAACGCGGTCGTGCACGGGGCGACCGTCGGGGACGACTGCCTGGTCGGGATGGGGGCGACGGTCCTCAACGGCGCCGTGATCGGGGCGGGTTCACTGATCGCCGCGCAGGCGCTGGTCCCGCAGGGGATGGTGGTCCCGCCCGGGTCGCTGGTCGCGGGGGTCCCGGCGAAGGTGCGGCGCGAACTGACGCCCGAGGAGCGCGAGGGGGTCACGCTGAACGGGACGGTGTACGCGGAACTGGCCAAGGAACACAAGGGAGTTCACGAAGCCTGACCCCTTGCGGCGCGGGCGCCGACAAGCCCCGGCTCCCGCGCCCCCGAGCCGCAGAAGCGCGCCCTCTCACTCCGCCGCGGGCACCGGCTCCGCGCCCTCGGCATCCCCCTGCGCCTGTGCCTTCTTCGCCTTCCGCTTCAGCACCAGCATCGACGTGACCCCGATGAGCAGCGCGAGGACCAGCCCCAGCCACGAGAACCGCTTCAGCCAGTCCTCGGCGACGATCCCGACGTAGTAGATGACGGCGGTGGTGCCCCCGGCCCAGACGATCCCGCCGAGGACGTTCGCCGTGAGGAACTTCCAGTACGGCATGTGCAGCACCCCCGCGAGGGGCCCGGCGAAGATCCGCAGAAGGGCGATGAAGCGGCCGAAGAAGACCGCCCACATGCCCCACTTCTCGAAGGAGCGCTCGGCGGTCGCGATGTGCCCGGCGCCGAAGTGGCGGGGGAACTTCCTGCCGAGCCAGGCGAGCAGCGGCCGTCCGCCCTTGCGGCCGATCGCGTAGCCGATGGAGTCGCCGACGACGGCGCCGACGGTCGCGCAGGCACCGAGGACGATCGGGTTGATGCCCGCGTGCTGGGAGGAGAGCAGCGCGGCCGAGACGAGGATGATCTCGCCGGGCAGCGGAATGCCGAGGCTCTCCAGGCCGATGACCAGCCCCACCACGGCGTATACGGCGGCCGGGGGCACCGAGTCGAGCCACTCCTGGACGTGCACCGCCGGGTTCCTTCCGTTGGACGTCGACGAACTCCGCGAGCCTACCGAACACGCGGGGGTGGAGCGGGCTACACCTCGGGTCCGGGTGCGCGCTCCCTCGTGGCGGGCCCCTGCCGACGGGATCGTAAGGAGCACCATCAACCGAAGGGTTCCTCCGTGACCATGCTCCGCCGACGCCGCCCCGCCGCCCTCGCCACGACCGCCGTCGCCGTCGCCCTGTCGGCCGCCCTGCTCACCGGCTGCGAGTGGGACGACACCTCCGGCTGCCTGTCCAACACGGACACGATCGACCACAGGAAGGACTGGGACGGCAGCGAGGCCGACAAGGCGGTGGACGACCTGAACCGCGCGATCCAGGACTACAACCGCGACATCCTCGACGGCGACTCCCCCGACTCCACGAAGATCGACCGCGCCGCCGAACGCCTCAAGGACGTCTGCACGAACTGAGCCTCACACCTCCACCCGGCCCCTCAGCCTCGACTCCCCCGCGGACGCCCCCACCCACACCGTCCGCGCCCCCGTCCCCAGCACCCACCGCCCCGCCCCGGGGTCCCACGACGACAGTGTCCGCGCCGCCACCTCCACCCGGACCCGGCGCCGCTCCCCCGCCCGCAGCGCCACCCGCCGGTACCCGGCCAGCACCCGCACGGCCTGCGCGAGAGCGACGTCCGGCGAGGGACCCACGTACACCTGCGGCACGTCCACCCCGTCCCGCCCGCCCGTGTTGACGACCGTGAACTCCACGCCGATGCCCCGCCCGTCGGCGTTCACCGCGAGGTCGGTGTACGCGAACGACGTGTACGACAGCCCGTGCCCGAAGGGGAACAGGGGACGCACGCCCTGCGCGTCGTACCAGCGGTAGCCCGTGTGCACGCCCTCCGAGTACTCGACGACCCCGTCCGCACCGGGGTAGCGCCGGGCGTCCCCGGCGACGGGGTGGTGCGTGTCGTCGACGGGGAACGACTGGGTGAGCCGCCCGCCCGCGTCGCAGTCCCCGGCGAGGACGGCGGCCGTCGCGGCGGCGCCCTCCTGGCCGGGGTAGTACATCTGGAGCACGGCGCCGGTCCGCTCCAGCCACGGCATGGCCGTCGCGGAGGACGCGTTCAGGACGACCGTCGTGCGCGGGTTGGCCCGCGTCACCGCCTCGATCAGGCGCTCCTGGTTGCCGGGGAGGGCGAGGGTCGTGCGGTCGAGGGACTCGGTGGCGTCCTCGTACGCGAACAGGACGACCTGGTCGGCGGCGCGGGCCACGGCCACGGCTTCGGCGACGTCCCGCGCGCGGGTGGCTTCCGTGATGTGCCGGAGGCGGAAGCGCTGTCCGGGGTCGCCGCCGGTGATCTTGAGGGTGTGTTCGCCGGGTGCGAGGTGCCGGGTGGCGCGGCGGACGGTGAGGCCGTCGGGGGCGGTGGTCGTGAGGCCGCCGACGAAGTACTCGCTCCAGCCGGGGGCGAGGGGGAAGAGTTCCTCGCCGTCGAGGAGGACCTTCGGCCGTTCGACGGGAGAGCCGGTGAAGTGCAGGACGAACGTGTGCTCGCCCTCGCCGGTGAACGCCCCCGACTCCCCGAGCACCATGTCCTTCCCGAACAGGTCCTCCCCGAGCGCGTACGTCACGTCCCCCATCCGCCGCTCGATCGCCGCGAGCGGGCTCTGTGCCCCCGCGCTCACGACATGCGCGCTGCCCCCGCCGCTGACGAACGGGTAGTCGGCACTGGCCCCGATCACCGCGACCGATTCACCGGCCCGCAGCGGCAGGGTCCCCCGCTCGTTGCGCAGCAGGGTCGCCCCCGCCTTGGCGACCTCCAGCGCGACGGCGGCCCCCGCCTCGGCGTCCCGCGCGGGACGTACGGTTCCGTCGAAGTGCCCGAACCGCTCCCGTACGGCGAGGATCCGCCGTACCGCCCGGTCGACGTACGCCTCCGGCACCTCCCCGCTGACGACGGCCGCCTTCAACGCGGCCCCGAAGTACGCCCCGTCCGGCATCTCCATGTCGAGCCCGGCCCGCAGGGAGGCGGCGGTGCTGTGCGCGGCGTTCCAGTCGGTCATGACCCAGCCGTCGAAGCCCCAGCGGTCGCGCAGGACGCCGGTGAGGAGACGCTCGTTCTCGCAGGCGTAGGTGCCGTCGACCTTGTTGTAGGCGCCCATGACACAGCCGACGCGTGCGGCGACGGCGGCTTCGAAACCACGCAACTCGACTTCGTACAGCGTCTGTTCGTCGACCCTGACGTCGATGTTCTCGCGGTTCGCCTCCTGGTTGTTCAGCGCGAAGTGCTTGACGGTGGCGATCAGCCCCTCGCTCTGGATGCCCTCGATCTCGGCGGCGACGAGGTCGGCGGCGAGCAGCGGATCCTCGGTGAACGTCTCGAAGTTCCGGCCCCCGTAAGGGGTACGCAGCAGGTTGACCATCGGCGAGAGCAGCACGTCCTGCCCGAGCGCCCGCCCCTCACGCCCGATGACCTGCCCGTACCGGCGCGCGAGGTCCGGATCGAAGGCGGAGGCGAGCAGCACGGGCGCGGGCAGCGCGGTGGCGCTCGCGGCGACCCTCACCCCGGCCGGCCCGTCGGCGAGCCGCAGGGGCGGAATGCCGAGCCGGGGTACGCCGGGGAGGTACCCGGCCTGACCGAGGGGGTCGGGGTCGGGGGCGCCGTGCAGGAGGCCGAGCTTCTCGTCGAGGGTGAGACGGGATACGAGGCTGTCGACGCGACTGTCGGCTACGCCCGCCCCCTCCTCCTCACCGGCCGCGGGGGAGGCGAACCCGGAGACGGCCAGCAGGGTGAGGAGGGAACGCCGGGAGAGAGGGGAGGGCATGAGGGCGTGATTCCTTCAGGGCGGGGGCGTCGGGCAGGGTGTCGAAGCTGATCGTCGGACCTTGCACGGCACTATGCGCCGCCACCGGCCCGACGATCAGCCGGACACACCACGAACCCGCCGAACCACCCCGCCCCTCGCCCCGTCAGCCCTCGGACACCCCCCGAGTCAGCCCACCGAGCACGTCGGACACCCGCCCGACGCCCCTGGACGCCTGCCCGGCCACGACGGGAGCCTGCCCCACATCTCCGAACGCCTGCCCGGCCACGACGGGAACCTGCCCCGCGAGCTCCCGCACCGGTTCCCGCACGGTCGAGGCCACCCGCTCCACCACCCCGCTCACCGAAGCGGGAAGCGAGGCAGGAGCGGAACCCCAGCCCCGGCCCGGTCCCTGGCCCCAGCCCGACCCCGAGCCCGACGACGAGTCCACCGTCCCGGGCGCCCCGACCTGTACCACCCGCGTGCGATAGCGCGGAACGTCGGCCCCGCCACCCCCCTCGGACCCGCCCTGCGCACCCGCCCCACCACTCGCACCGGGCCCACCGGCCCCGCCGGAAGAAGCCCCGGGAGCCGCAGAATCCCCCTCCGAACCCTGCGACCCCCCGGACCCCTTCTCTTCCGGCCCCACCTGGGGCCGCCCCGTGTCCGGAGCCGTCCCACCGGACGGCCCGGGAGTCACCTGACCGGAGGTCCCGGCGGGCGAGTCGAACACCCACCGCTGCCCGGCGGACCCGTCCCGCCGGGTCACCACGACCCCCATCCCCTCCCGGCTCTCCCCCGGCGCCACCACAAGCCCCCCACCGCGCCGCAGCAACAACTCCCCCCGCACGGTCAGATCGAAGAACACCTCCCCGGAGTGCACGACGCACCCGGCGAGAACGGCCGCCCCCTGATGCCCATCGGCATCGGCGGCCAGGCACAGGGTCGGCGAGGCGGCGCTCCGCAGCAGCCCGTCCGCCCGGTACGACCACTGCTGCGAGGCGGCGGCGGAGCAGTCGGCCAGCACGGCGCGCGCCCCGTCCTCGACCCGCCCGCCCTCGCTGTCCATGCAGAGCCCGGCGGACGGCGCGAACAGCCTCCCGTGGGCGATCTCGGCGGGCTGCTGCTCGACGGACGCGGGTGACGCGGCACCGGAGGCGGACGGCTCGGGGTTCTCGGACGCCGCGGCGAAACCGGGCCCCCCGACGGGCGCACCCCACGTGACCTGCGGCCCGGGCCCGTTCCCCCCGCCGGACCACCCCGAACCGACCAGTACACTCCCGATGAGCACGAGCGAGGTCACCCCCGCCCCGATGAGCACGGCCTTGGCCCGCCGCCCGGCGAGATCGACGATCCCGGCGCTCCGGTGCCTCCCGCTGTGGACCGGCGTCGCGGCAGGCCCATGCGCCCCACCCCGCCCGGCCCGCGATTCGAGATACCGCCGCCCACCCCACCCCAGCACGGTCTCCGCCAGCAGAATGTCCAACGCGTCGTCGAAGAAGCTGAGTTGCTCGGCGGCATGACGGCAGTACCGGCACTCGGCGAGATGGTCACGGACATCGGGCAGCAGGGACCCGCCCCGCCGCAGCGGCACATCGAGGAGCCGGTTGTAGAACCGGCATTGATCGGACGGCGCGAGTTCCCGGTGCGCCCGCACGCAGGCTGTCCGGAATTGGGTCCGCGCCTCCCGCAGCCCGGCGCCCGCCGTCAACTCGTCGACACCCAGCAGACCAGCGGGTATGGATATGGGCTCGGCTTCCACTTCCGTGTGCCACAAGAGGCATTGGGAGGCGGCGGGCAGCGATCGGAAAGCCGCTTCCGCGAGTTTCCGCCTTTCCGGCGTCCCGGCCCGGGAGGCCCGCAGGCCCCGCCCGCCGACGGTCTTGCCGAGTTCCGGCAGCGCGGCGGGTACGGCGTCGGCTCCGGCCCATTCCCGCACGATGTCCCGTACGGCGACGAGGAATTGGGGACGCAGCGCGCCGCCGGTACGGCCCGCGGCGAGCCGGCCGAGTACGCGGTGGAAGGCCGCCGCGGCCACGAGTTGCGGGGACTGTCCCCGGGCGGCGAGACAGATCGCCGCGTACTCGTGGGTGGCGCGCCAGTGCCGGGCGAGCAGCAGGGCGACGGCGCGGGAACTCCCGTCGCCGGCCGCGCCGATCTGGGCCACGAGGTCGCGGTCCGAGTCGCCGGGGTGCCGGCCGGGACGGGGCGGATAGGGCGGACGGGGTGGGTTGGGCGACTGCACGGAACCATTTCCTTCCAAGCCGGCGCCGGCCCACGGAAAGGGCTCGCCGGAAAAGCAGGTGCGTGATTGGTGCGTACCTGTGGCCGGATCAGCTCGCTTGGCCTGAACCGGCCCTCCTTAAGGGACGCTTACCTTCGCACATACGCCCCATAGGAAACAAGAAGTTCGGATGACCGAAGTTCAAACAGCCGTAATTTCAGATAAGTTACCGCCGGTATCCGCACCGGCATTCGAAAATCTCCGCCGCGCGCCCGGAAGGCGGACCTCAACTTGTGCGCGCACCCCGGTGGATGGCACACGAAATCTTCAACCTCCGTACGGCGGCCCGTCGTTCGCCGCTCGCTGTGGATCCACCCCGGCGCGGATCCACAGGTTTCTCCGATCCGGCTCTCGGCGTACTCCCAAACAGGCGGTCCAGCATGGCCGCATGACCACCCCCCGCCGCCCCGCGCCCACCGTCCGCAAAGCCGTCGTCCCGGCCGCCGGCCTCGGCACCCGCTTCCTGCCGGCGACGAAGGCGACCCCGAAGGAGATGCTCCCGGTCGTCGACAAGCCGGCCATCCAGTACGTCGTGGAGGAGGCCGCCGCGGCCGGTCTCGACGACGTCCTGATGGTGACCGGCCGCCACAAGCGCGCGATCGAGGACCACTTCGACCACGCCTTCGAGCTGGAGCAGGCCCTCGCCGCGAAGGGCGACACCGTCCGTCTGGACGCCGTGCGCGATCCGGCCCGGCTCGCCGACATCCACCACATCCGCCAGGGCGACCCCCTCGGCCTCGGCCACGCGGTCCTGTGCGCGAAGCACCACGTCGGCGACCAGCCCTTCGCGGTCCTGCTCGGCGACGACCTGATCGACGCCCGCGAGAACCTGCTCAGCGAGATGCTGGAGGTCCGCGAGCGGTACGAGGGGAGCGTCGTCGCGCTCATGGAGGTGCCGCAGGAGCAGGTCCACCTGTACGGGTGCGCGGCCGTGGAGCCGACCGGCGAGGACGGCGTCGTACGCGTGACGGGCCTCGTCGAGAAGCCGGCGCGCGAGGACGCGCCCAGCCGGTACGCCGTGATCGGGCGGTACGTCCTCGACCCGGCCGTCTTCGGCGTCCTGGAGCGCACCCCGCCCGGCCGGGGCGGCGAGATCCAGCTCACCGACGCGCTCCAGGAACTCGCGGCGGGCGGCACGGTGCACGGCGTGGTCTTCGAGGGGCTGCGCTACGACACCGGCGACAAGGCGGACTACCTGCGGACGGTGGTGCGGCTGGCGTGCGCGCGGGACGACCTCGGGCCGGAGTTCACCGCATGGCTGAAGGAGTTCGTCGCCGGGTTCGAGGAGGGGGCCGGGGGGAAGCGGCTGGCGGCCTGAGACGGCGAGCGGGGTCGGGGCGGGCGACTTTGGCCGCCTGGAGACGCGGAGAGCCGGAGGGGCCGGGGCGAGTGACTCGGCCGCCCGGAGACACCGAAGAGGCCGGAGGGCCCGGATGGCTCGGCTGCCCGCAGGGGCCACAGCGTGCGGCTCGGCCGGCTAGAGGCGGCGCGAGGGCCGGCCACCGGAGACTGCGGAGAGGGCCGGCTCGGGGCCCCTCCGGCGTCGTACGGACTCAGCTGTTGGGGCGTAGCGTCCAGACGACCGTCATCTCGCCGGTCACCGCGCCGTCCTCGCGCTGGATCTCGATCGTGACGGGGAACTCGGGGCGTCCGCCCTGGTCGAGTTCGGCGATGACCTCGGTGGCCGGGCGGCCGAGGGTGGCGGTGGCGGTGACGCGGCCCATCGCGAGCTTCCTGTACGCGATCTGGGCGCTGACCGCGAGGGGGACCGCTCGGGAGAGCTGGTCGCCGAAGGCCGCGAGGACGATGGCGCCGCTCGCGGACTCGCCGAGGGTGAACATGGCCCCGGCGTGCGGGCCGCCGACGTGGTTGTGGAAGGCGTCCTGATCCGGGAGGGCGAGGACGGCCCGCTCCCGGGTGGTCTCCAGGAACTCCAGGCCGAGGGTCCGGACCAAGGGGACGGTGGCGGCGAGCTGCTCGCCGAGGGTTTTCTGGTCAGCGCTCATGGACGCGATGTTACCCGCGAGTAGCCAACGGCGGCCAGGGTGATGTGATCACGGCAACCGTCCGAGTCGTGATCGAACCGTGAGCGTCCGGGGGTGGTGGCCGAAAGGCGACCCCCGCGCCACTAGGGTTTCTCCGCATGTGGCAAGGACAGCAGCCGCCCGGGGGAGAGCAGAACCCGCAGGCGCAGAACAATCCGTATCAGCAGCCGGGCTTTCAGCAGGGCAATCCGTACCAGCAGGGCGGGTACCAGCAGCCGGGGGCTCAGCAGCCCGGTCCGGCCCAGCCGGGGTACCAGCAGCCTGGGTACCAGCAGCCGGGCTACCCGCAGCCCGGTCACCCGCAGCCCGGGGCTCAGCAGCCCAACCCCTATGCGCAGCAGCCCGGTTGGGGTGCGCCGACCGCCGTGGGCGGTCCGCAGGCGCCGTCGGGAGGCGGTGGCGGTGGCGGTGGCCGTAACCGGACGAAGCTCGTCGCGATCGTCTCCGCGTCGGCGGTCGTGCTGACCGCGGCGGTGACCGGGTTCGTGGTGCTCGGCGACGACGGCGGCACGAAGACCGAGGCGAAGGGGAGCGACAAGAGCGCCTCCGCCTCGCCGACGCCGTCGCCGTCCGTGTCCACCGACGCCGGGTCCAACCCGCGCAGCGGTGACAGCGAGGAGAAGCCGACGGTCGCGGGGTGGAAGGTCGTCGTCAACCCCAAGTGGGGCACCGCGTTCGACGTGCCGCCGGAGTGGGAGGTGCAGCCGCCCGGTACCGCGCTCGGCTACGAGTGGGAGGACAAGACCAAGCCCACCGGCTACGACTCGGTCATCATGTCCGGCGCCGCCGCGCTGAAGCCGAAGTGGTGCACGTCCGACCCCGACAAGGACGGCAAGACCAGCGACTCGCGGCTCGGCGTGACCGGTACGAAGGGCGCGTCCGGGGCGAAGAACACCGACGAGATCGCCGTGAACACGCCCGCGTGGTGGGTGTTCGGCGGGTACACCAACCCCGACAAGAAGAGCATCACCTTCGACAAGAAGGGAACGCCGTACACCACCGCCGCCGGGATCGCGGGCAGTTACGGCTGGGCGCGGTCCACGAACAACCCCGAGAAGGGGAAGTGCGCGGCGGACGGCAAGGCGATCACGTTCGGGTTCAAGAACTCGAAGGGGGACTTCGTGTCGTGGACGCTGTCCACGGCGAAGGGGGTCAAGGACGAGGTGCCGGACGCGACGATCATGAAGATTCTGAGCACGGTGCGGTTGCACGGGGATCCGGTGGAGGGCTGACCGCACTGTACGAGGGGACGGTGGCGCAGGTCGATAATCCGTTTGTCGGCCCGCGCACCCAGCCGCGATAGTCACCCGGTGACCCGAGCCGCCTCCCCCCGCATCCGCAGGCCCGCCTGGGCCGGCCGCAACTACACCCTCCTCACCACCGCCACGTTCGTCACGAACCTCGGTGCCCAAGGCGCCCTGATCGCCGCCGCGTTCGCCGTGCTCGGCACCGGCGGCGACGGCGGTGACGTGGGCCTGGTCGCGGCGGCCCGCACCCTCCCGCTGGTCCTGTTCCTGCTGATCGGCGGCGCGGTCGCGGACCGGCTCCCCCGCCACCGCGTGATGGTCGCCGCGAACACGCTCAACTTCCTCTCCCAGGGCGCCTTCGCCGCGCTCGTCCTGCTCGGCGAACCGAAGCTGTGGCAGATGATGCTGCTCAGCGCACTCGGCGGCACCGGCCAGGCGTTCTTCAACCCGGCGGCCGAGGGGATGCTCCTGTCCACGGTCTCCGGCGAGCATGCGGGCCGGGCGTTCGCGGTGTTCCGGATGTCGATGCAGGGCGCGGCCCTCGGCGGCGCGGCGCTGGGCGGCCTCATGGTCGCGGCGGTCGGCCCCGGCTGGGTCCTCGCGGCGGACTCGGCGGCCTTCGCCGTCGCGGGCGCGCTCCGGGCGTTCCTGGACGTCAGTCACATCCCCCGACGAGGCGAGGCCCAGGGCCTGTTGGCGGACCTCCGGGAAGGCTGGCAGGAGTTCAGCAGCCGCCCTTGGCTGTGGGGCATCGTCCTCCAGTTCTCGATCGCCAACGCCCTGGTGGGAGCGGCGGATTCGGTCTACGGCCCCCTGGTCGCCCGCGACCACCTGGGCGGCGCCGCCCCCTGGGGGCTGGCCCTCGGCTTCTTCGGCGCGGGCACGGTCGTCGGCGCCCTCCTCATGATCCGCTGGCACCCTCGACGCCCGCTCCTCATCGGCACGTTGGCCGTCTTCCCGCTCGCCCTCCCCCCGGCCGCCCTGGCGGTCCCGGCACCGATCGCCGTCCTCTGCGCGGTGATGTTCCTCAGCGGCCTGACGGTCGAGACCTTCGGCGTCAGCTGGATGACCGTCGTCCACCAGGAGATCCCGGAGGACAAACTCTCCCGGGTCGCCGCCTACGACTGGTTCGGCTCGGTCGCCCTGGTCCCGTTGGCGCTGGCCCTGGCGGGCCCGGCGGAAACGGCGTTCGGCCGGACCTCCGCGCTCTGGGGCTGCTCGGTGCTGATCGTCGCGGTGACAGCGGCGGTCCTGTTCATCCCGGACGTACGAAATCTCAGGCGCCGTACGCCTGTCGAGTCACCCGACCCCGAAAGCGCCGTCGGGCGGCTCGGGTGAGGCGACGGCTTCCGCGTCCGGCACGGGCCGCGCATCGCCGATCAACTTCCGCACACCGGGCCCGTGTTCGACCCGCGCGGGAAACGCGTCGGAGGCGGTACGCCGGGCCAGCGCGGCCAGGTCGAGAGGCCGCCGCGAACCGATGAGCACGACGTTCCCGAACCGCCTCCCCCGCAGCACCGCCGGCTCCGCGACCACCGCCAGCTCCTCGAACACCTCGGCGAACCCGGCGAGTTGAGAACGCAGAAAGCCGAAGGGGGCGGAGTCGGCGAGGTTGGCGAGATAGACGCCGTCGGGACGCAGGACACGGGCGACCTCATCGACGTACCCCGTGGACGTCACTTGCGCGGGCACCCGGGACCCGCCGAAGACGTCGGCGACGATGACATCGGCGCAGGAGCCGGGCGCCGACGCGAGCCACTCCCGGGCATCGGCGGCGTGAAGGGTGAAGTCCCCGTCAGGAAGGGGGAGTTGCTCGACGACGAGGTCCAGCAACCCGCGATCGAACTCGACGACGTGTTGCCGGCAGCCGGGCCGCGTGACGGCGAGATAGCGGGGAAGGGTGAGCGCACCGCCCCCGAGATGGACGACGTCCTCGGGCTCCACGAGAACATCCAGAGCGTGGCCGAGCCTCCGGACGTACTCGAACTCAAGGTGTTCGGGCTCGTCGAGATCGACGTACGACTGAGGAGCGTCATCGATCGTGAGCAGCCAAGCCCGCTCCCGGTCGACATCGGGCATGAGCTTGGCGAAGCCCTGATCGACAGGGCGAAAAACGGGAACGGACTCGGGGTTCACCCACCCATTGTGCCCAGCCACATGCTTTTCAGGGGCGCGGGGCTGTGTCCATATGCGGCTCCGCCGCGTGGGCGCGACCAGCCACATACAGCCCACAGCCCCCCACTCACCTAACCCAACACGGCGGTGATGGTCCCAGCCCCCACGGTCCTGCCACCCTCACGAATGGCGAACCCGAGACCGTCCTCCAACGGCACGTCCCGCCCGAGCTCGACGGTCATGTCGACCCGCTCCCCCGGCCTGGCGACGGCGACCTCACCGAGGTCGACGTCCCCGACCACATCCGCCGTACGGATATAGAACTGCGGCCGGTACCCGGAAGAAACAGGCGTCGTACGACCCCCCTCCCGAGCGGACAGCACATACACCTGCGCGGTGAACCTCCGCCGAGGCACCACACTGCCCGGCGCCGCGACGACATGCCCCCGCCGGACGGAGTCCCGGGCGACTCCCCGCAGCAGCAAGGCGACGTTGTCCCCGGCCTGCGCCTCGTCCATCGGCTTCCCGAAGGTCTCCACGCCGATGACGACCGTGTCGACCTCCGCGCCGAGCACTTCGACCCGGTCACCGACCCGAACGGTCCCCCGCTCGACGGCTCCCGTGACCACGGTCCCGCGCCCGGTGATCGTGAGCACGTTCTCGACGGACAGCAGGAACGGCGCGTCGAGGTACCGCTCCGGCATGGGCACGTACGTGTCGACCGCGTCGAGCAGAGCCTCGACGGAGGCGACCCAACGGGGGTCCCCCTCAAGGGCCTTGAGCCCGGAGACACGGACGACGGGCGCGCTGTCACCTCCGTACCCATGGGTCGTGAGGAGGTCACGGACCTCCAGCTCGACCAGTTCGACGAGCTCTTCGTCCGCGCCGTCGGCCTTGTTGAGCGCGACGACGATGTGGTCGACCCCGACCTGCCTGGCGAGCAGCACGTGTTCGGCGGTCTGCGGCATGATCCCGTCGAGCGCGGAGACGACGAGGATCGCCCCGTCGAGCTGCGCCGCGCCGGTGATCATGTTCTTGATGAAGTCGGCGTGACCGGGCATGTCGACGTGCGCGTAGTGGCGCGTGTCGGTCTCGTACTCGACGTGCGAGATGTTGATGGTGATGCCGCGGGCGGCCTCCTCGGGGGCGCGGTCGATGCGGTCGAACGGCACGAACGTGCCGGTGCCGCGGTCGGCGAGGACCTTGGTGATGGCGGCGGTGAGCGTGGTCTTGCCGTGGTCGACGTGACCCATCGTGCCGATGTTGAGATGCGGCTTGGTGCGTACGTACGCGGTCTTGGGCATGGCTGTACCTCGAAGCGTGTCCGTGGGAAAAGAAAGGGGACCCCGATCGACCGTCCGACCCTCCCCCTGCGGGGTCCGCCGGACTTTCCGGGGAGGGTCAGCTTCGGGCGCCGTCGACAGCGGCCAGGAAGTGGGGGACGGCAGCCTTCGGCGCATCCGCGACTGCGGATGCTGCGAGGTGGAAGGCGTACCGGAACATGTCTCGATCCTCGTCGAAGGAACGTCGTAAGTCGAACGGTTTTCCGCGCCGTGCCGTTCAGGGCCGTCCCGGTGAGAAGACCCATACAGCGATCAGACAGCTCCGTGGGCTACCGTCACGGAATGCTCGATGCCACCACCCGCTCTGGCGGCACCGCCACGGCCGCTCCCCCGGCCACCCCCGGACTCGTCGTGCCGGTGTCCCTCGGCACGCGGCTGCTGTCCCCGTGGTCGCGCCTCTTCCTGCTGGTCGTGCTGCTCGCGGCGGCCGGGGCGAGCGTGCTGCTCTTCGAGCCGCAGAGACTTCTCCAGGACGGCTGGCCGCCCCACCTGACGGGCGCGTCGGCCGCCGCCGTGTTCACGGTCGCGTACGGGCTGTGCACGGTCGCGTTCGTGCCCCGGCCGCTGCTGAACCTCGCGGCGGGCGCGCTGTTCGGCTGGGAGGTGGGGCTTGTCACAACGCTCGCGGGTACGGTGCTCGGCGCGGGCGTGGCGTTCGGGCTCGGGCGGGTGCTGGGGCAGGACGCGCTGCGCCCCCTGCTGCGGGGGCGGCTCCTGAAGGCGGCGGACGGTCAGCTGAGCCGGCACGGTCTGCGGTCGATGCTCGCCGCGCGTCTCTTTCCCGGGATGCCGTTCTGGCTGGCCAACTACGGCGCCGCCGTCTCCCGCATCGGCTGGTTCCCGTTCCTGTTCGCGACGGCGGTGGGGTCGGTGCCGAACACGGCCGCGTACGTCGTCGCGGGGGCGCGGGCTTCGTCGCCCACGTCGCCGGTGTTCCTGATCGCGGTCGCGGCTATCGCGCTGCCGTCGGTGGCGGGTGCGGTGGTGGCGTGGCGGAAGAGGCATCACCTGCGGGGGAAGTAGGAGCTTTCACGAGCCCCGCTCGGTTCTTCATACGGCCTCCAGGATCATCGCGTTGGCCAGTCCCCCCGCCTCGCACATGGTCTGCAACCCGTACCGCGCCCCGCGCTCCCGCATCGCGTGCACCAGCGTCGTCGTCAGCCGTGTCCCGCTGGCCCCGAGCGGGTGCCCGAGCGCGATGGCCCCGCCGTCGACGTTGACCTTCGCGAGGTCCGCGCCGGTCTCCTGCTGCCAGGCGAGGACGACGCTGGCGAAGGCCTCGTTGACCTCGAACAGGTCGATGTCGCCGAGGTCGAGCCCGGCCCTGCGCAGCACCTTCTCCGTCGCGGGGATGACGCCGGTCAGCATGAGCAGGGGGTCGGAGCCGGTGACGGCGAAGTCGCGCAGGCGCGCGAGGGGGCGCAGGCCGAGGCGTACGGCGGTGTCGGCGCCGGCGATCAGGACCGCGCTCGCGCCGTCGTTGACCGGGCTGGCGTTGCCCGCGGTGACGTTCCACTCGATCTGCGGGAAGCGCTCGGCGAAGCCGGGGTCGTAGTAGGCGGGCTTGAGCCCGGCGAGGATCTCGGGGGTCGTGCCGGGCCGTACGGACTCGTCGCGCACGGCGTCGTCCAGCGGGGCGACCTCGGCGTCGAAACGGCCCCGTGCCCAGGCGTCGGCGGCCTTGTGGTGCGAGGACGCGGCGAACTCGTCCATCCGCGCGCGCGTGAGGGACCACTTCGCGGCGATCAGCTCCGCGCTGACGCCCTGCGGGACGAGGCCCTCCGGGTAGCGCCGGGCGATCCCCGGGCCGAAGGGGTCCTTGCCCTCCGGGACGTTCGACCACATCGGTACGCGGCTCATCGACTCGACGCCGCAGGCCACGACCAGGTCGTACGCGCCCGCCATCACGCCCTGCGCGGCGAAGTGCACGGCCTGCTGGGAGGAGCCGCACTGCCGGTCCACCGTCGTCGCCGGCACGGACTCGGGGAGACCGGCGGCGAGGGCGGCGTACCGGGTCGTGTTCATCGCCTGCTCGCCGACCTGGTCGACCGTGCCGCCGATCACGTCGTCCACGAGCGCGGGGTCTATGCCGGTGCGGTCGACGAGGGTGCGCAGGGTGTGGGCGAGGAGGTCGACGGGGTGGACGTGGGAGAGGGAGCCGCCGGGTTTGCCCTTGCCGACGGGGGTGCGGACGGCTTCGACGATGACGGCGTCGCGCATGAGGTGCCTCCACGGGAGTCAGTTTGAAATCCAAACTCACACTAACTCCAGGATGGCTCCCCTGACCAGCTCAGTTGGAAATCCAAACCTTCACCTAAACTGGACCGCATGCCCGCCCCCAAGGACCCCCGCCCCTGTTCCATCGCCGACGCCCTGTCCCTCGTCGGCGAGAAGTACACCCTCCTGATCATCCGCGAGGTCCTCCTGGGCAACGGCCGCTTCGACCAGCTGGCCCGCAACATCGGCGCCCCCCGCGATGTCCTGTCGTCCCGCCTGCGCCGCCTGGTGGACGCGGGCGTCCTCACCAAACACACCTACTCGGACCGCCCCCGCCGCCACGAGTACCACCCCACCCGCGCGGGCCTGGACCTGAACCCGGTCCTCCTCACCCTGATGGCCTGGGGCGACCACCACCTACGCCACGACACCGACCGCCCCATGGTCGTGGAACACACCTGCGGCCACGAACTCCTCCCAGCGGTCACCTGCCGGAAGTGCGGCGTGGAGGTGACGGAAGCGGACATGACCCCCCACTCGGAGTCACCGGGGTGGACGGTGGCGGGGCCTGTGGCATAACAGCCCGACGCGCCGGAAACGGGCCGCCTCTTCCTCGCCCTCCCTGGAGGGCCAGGGTGTGCAACCGGGCGCCGATGTCCGAGAGTTCGGCGATCTGGGCCTCGTACAGCTTCCGTTCGCCGACCCCGCCCGTGCCCTTGTCACCGGGACCCCGCCGAGGCTCACGCCTCCAGCTTGTACACGTCCAACCGCCCGCACATCCCGAACTTCCCCTCCTCGGAGGGCTGTTCAGCCCGCACGACCGCATCGCGCAAGTGTGAGGCGTCCCCCCGCCCGAGCCGATCGAGCTGCTCCCCCGTGGCCTGGGCCGCCGCCAGCGCTCCCCGCTCCCAGCGCTCCCGCCACTCCCCCAAGCGAGGCCGGACCAGAGCGGCGGCGGACTCGTGGAAGGCGGCCAGGGCGTCGGGGGACTCGCGCAGTACCCGGTACCCCTCCAGTGCCAAGTCACGGCGTTTACGGGCGACTCGCTCCTGTTCCTCGCGAGGCACGTCCACCGGGATCCGGGTCACCGACGCGTATGTGTCGGGGTCCGTCAGGTACTCGGGGGGAAGCGTCAGGACCGCGTCCCCCGCCTCCGGAAGCCCGCTGTTCTGCATGAGGACGGCGATCTGGAGGTCGTCCTCGTTGACGAGGCGGTGGATCGTGCCGGGCGTGAACCAGGCGATCGTGCCCGGCGTCAGGGGGGTGACCTCGTAGCCGGACGCGGTCAGGGTCTGGACCGCACCCCGGCCGCCGGTCACGACGTACCCCTCCGAGCAGGCCAGATGCATATGGGGAGTTCCGCCGCAGAGCCCGTCGGCGGCGGGCCAGTCGTACACGCACAGCCGCGACACCCCGACCCCACCCGGCACCCCCGCGAAACCACTCACCACGGCCGCCCCTCAAGGTACTTGGCGATATCGTCCCGCTCCCAGGCCCCGTCGGCGACGACGACACGGTAGCGGCGGGTCAGCGTCTCCCCCGGCGGCAGCTCCAGTTCCTCGTAGAAGGCCCAGGAGGGAGCGATCGCGGCGAAGGGCTCGTTGCGGACGAACCAGTGCGCGGGATGCCCGCCGGCGTTCTCGGGAGCGTGGGCGAAGACGACCGTCGCGTACCCGTCGGCCCCGTCGTGCTCACCGGAGAGCGCGAGCCATTCCCCTTGCGTACCCATGAGTTCGGGCCCCTCCCCGTCGGGCCCGATGATGCGGCCGTCCCGGAAGGCGCGGGGCCCGCGCCAGAACAGCCCGGTGTACCCGGCCATTTCCCGCCCGGCGGTGGTGGGACTCCCGAACAGCAGAGGTTCCGTACGCCGGTTGGTGATGGCGCTGGTCCATGTCAGCGCCCAGGACCGGGAGTCGAGGTCGACGTCGTGGACCTCGACGCGCCGCGTCTCCTCGGCCCACAGCTCACCGTCGTAGGGGTGCCAGGTGAGCCGCTCGGCGATGACGACGCGCCCGGCGTCGGCGGACACCTCGTCGAAGGCGACGTGCCGCATGGACCCGACGCGTTCGGGGAGCGCGAGGTAACCCTCCCCGTGGACATAGGAGTTGCCGCCCCAGAGGTTCGCGCCGGAGAGGTGCGAGGCGGTCAGCGAGAGCCCCTTGTGCCACCGGTGGTCGTTGGGCCGGTAGTCGGTGACGACGTCGCCGGCGAGGGTGCGCAGGGGGTGGAGGTACGGCTTGGGCGCCTCCCAGTCGGCCTCGGCACGGTAGACGTACGACAGGAGTTCGACGCCGGTGACGGGCTCGGTGACGGTGATGTGGTCACCGTGCGCGTGGACGACCCGCAGTTCCTCGCTCACGCGGACCCCTCCTCGGGCGCCCAGCCGGCCGCGTCGCCGTGCAGGGCGGTGTAGTACGGGTCACCGGAACCGATCTCGCCGCGCCGGACGGTGACGTCGGTGAACGCCGACTTGTAGAGGGCGCTGATGAGTTCGAGGCTCGCGCGCCCCTCCTCGCCGCTGAGCCGCGGCCGTTCACCGGCACGCATGCTGGCGACGAGTTCCCGGAGCTGTTCGAGGTGCGAACTCGGCACGTCCGTACCGAAGTCGAGCCAGTCGGCCAGCTCCTCCTCGGACACGCCGGGCGCGGGGGTGATGCGCCAGTTCGCGTTGGAGTGGCCGTAGAGGTGGACGAGTTCGACGGTCGCGCGCTCGCAGTCGATGCGGATGCGGCTGACCTCGTCGGGGCTGAGGACGCTGTTGACGACGGTCGCCATCGCCCCGTTCTCGAACCGCACGAGCGCGGTGGACACGTCCTCGGTCTCGACGTCGTGCACGAGCCGCCCGGCCATCGCGCGGACCTCGCTCCAGGGTCCGAGCAGGTCGAGCATGAGGTCCATCTGGTGGATGCCGTGTCCCATCGCGGGCCCGCCGCCCTCGGTGGCCCAGCGCCCGCGCCAGGGGACGGCATAGTACGCGGTGTCGCGGTACCAGGTGGTCTGGCAGTGGACGACGAGCGGCCGGCCGAGCGCCTTCTCGGCGAGGAGGCGACGGATGTGCCGGGTGCCGGAACCGAAACGGTGCTGGAAAACGATGGAGGAGTAAGGACCCGTCTCCGTGCCTTCCTCGGCGGCGACGGCGTCGTACTCGGCAAGGGTGAGGACGGGCGGCTTCTCGCACAGCACCCAGGCGCCACCGCGCAGCGCGGCCTGGCTCTGGGCGCGGTGCAGGGTGGGAGGGGTACAGATGGTGACGAGGTCGGGGCGCTGCTCGGCGAGCATCAGCTCCAGGTCGGTGTACGGATGCGGGACGCCGCTCTCCGTGCAGAACTTCTCGACGGCGCCGGCGTCGATGTCGACGGCCGCGACGACCTCGACCTCGCCCTCGGCGGCGAGTTCCTGGAGCGCGGGGAGGTGGGAGCCGCGGGCGATGGCGCCGGTGCCGATGACGGCCGCGCGGATCCTTCGGCCGGTGAGGGGAGCGGTCGGGGGCATGGGGGTGATCAGCACTCCTCGGTCTGGCGGCCGTACGCGCGAGCGGGAGACGGCATCAACCTCCGCAGCAAGCGCTTTCTCTCGCCAGCAACGTATGCGCCGGTGGCAGGGTGGGTCAACAGGTCAAAGGGGGCGAGAAGGGGCGGACGGGCGCGGTGGTACGACCATCGCACGGGCTGTCCGCGCGGCCCCTGTGCCGGGCCTGTCCACCCGGGACGCTACGCTGCCCCCTGCACCCGTTGATCTCCGCGCGCGGCGTGCTGCCCTGTCGCCGGCAGTCGTCGTAGCCGCGTTCCTCGTCTGTTCCCGATCGCCACTTGGACTCCGTAACCTCATGTCTTGGTTTGAATCCCTCATCCTCGGACTCGTCCAGGGGCTGACCGAGTTCCTCCCCGTCTCCTCCAGCGCGCACCTGCGGCTCACCGCGGCGTTCTCCGGCTGGAAGGACCCCGGTGCCGCGTTCACGGCGATCACCCAGATCGGTACCGAAGCGGCGGTGCTGATCTACTTCCGCAAGGACATCGGGCGGATCATCGGGGCCTGGTCCAAGTCGCTCTTCAAGAAGGAGATGCGCTCCGACCACGACGCGAAGATGGGCTGGCTCGTCATCGTCGGCTCGATCCCGATCGGCGTCCTGGGGCTCACCCTCAAGGACCAGATCGAGGGCCCGTTCCGCGATCTGCGCATCACCGCGACGATGCTCATCGTCATCGGCGTCGTCATGGGTGTCGCCGACCGGCTCGCGGCCCGCGACGAGGCCGACCGCAGGCACCGCGCGCCCAAG
The DNA here is from genome assembly GCF_055409605.1 of Streptomyces saintjeani. NCBI lineage: Bacteria > Bacillati > Actinomycetota > Actinomycetes > Kitasatosporales > Streptomycetaceae > Streptomyces > Streptomyces saintjeani. Next base: position 1,574,814 of record NZ_CP189624.1, read on the forward strand.
CAGCGCAAGGCCCTGGAGAACCTCGGCGTCAAGGACGGCCTGATCTTCGGCCTCTGCCAGGCATGCGCCCTCGTCCCCGGCGTCTCCCGCTCCGGCGCGACCATCACGGGCGGCCTCTTCATGGGCTACAAGCGCGAGGCCGCCGCACGCTACTCGTTCCTCCTCGCGATCCCGGCCGTCCTCGCGTCCGGCCTCTTCGAGACGAAGGACGCGCTGGAGAGCGACCACGTGTCCTGGGGTCCCACGATGTTCGCCACCGGCATCGCCTTCGTCACCGGCTACGTCGTGATCTCGTGGTTCATGAAGTTCATCAGCACGAAGTCGTTCATGCCGTTCGTGTACTACCGGGTGGTGCTGGGGGTCGTGATCATCGCGCTGGTGACGGCAGGGGTGCTGAGCCCGCACGCGGCGGAGTCGGCGGGCTAGGAGCAGGACAACGCGGGGCTGTATCACTGTGCGGCCCCCCCTTCGACCGGCGCTATCTCCCGTACGCCTCGTCGCAGATCCGGGCTTCGGGACTGCCCTCCCGCCACCCCCCGTACTGCCGCCCCAACGCGCACACATCCGCCTGCCGCCGAACCTCCGACTCCACATCAGGAATCTCGATCCGCGGCCCGGCAGGCTCATGGGGCACGGCGGGACGCCGAGGGTGAGCCTTCTCCCGGCCCCCCGCCTCCTCCCGCCCCCGCGCCGCAGGCACGGGCACCGGCTCCGCCCCCCTGCGCCGCGCCGGAGCCTCCGTCCTCGTCGGCGCGACCATGTCAAGCGCCTCCCGGGCCGGCGCCTGGATCACCCGAGCCCTCCCCTTCCCGTCGGGACGGGGCAACGGCGGCACAGCGGGCGCGGGCACGGCGGAAGCCCCCGGCGCGGTCGGATGATGCTGGACGGTCACGCATCCGGTGAGAGCGGACGCGGCGACAGTCACCAGCAGGGTCGCGGTAGTCGTCGTACGGTGCACCCGCGCAACTCTGTCGGCTCCGGCGCCCGAAGGGGCCGTGGACAAGCGGAGGTTGCCCCGCAAGGGTGATCTCCTGCCCCGTACGGACGGCTCACGTCAGCCGGAACTGACGTCACTCCCCGGTGGCGCCGTCGATCAGCTCGCGCAGCAGATCCGCGTGCCCGTTGTGCCGCGCGTACTCCTCGATCATGTGCGTGTAGATCCACCGCAGGTTGAACGGCTCCCCGCTGGACCGGCCCTTGCCCCGGGACAGCTCGTCGAGCCCGTACCGCGCGGCGTTCTCGCGGGCGAGCGCGATCTCCTCCTGCCAGGTCCCGTACGCCTCGGCCCAGGTGTCCGCCTCGGTGAGGTGGAACTCCCCGTCCGGATCGGCGTCGGTGAAGTAGATCCCCCCGATGTCCTCCCCCACGAGCACCGCCCGGAACCACCCCCGCTCGACCTCCGCCATGTGCCGCACCAGCCCCATCAACGACAACTCCGACGGCGGCACGGCGGCGGTCCTCAACTGCTCATCACTGAGCCCCTCGCACTTCCACGCCAGAGTCTGCCGGTGGTACTCCAGCCACCCCTCCAACATCTCTCGCTCGGACGCGTCCTGCGCGGGCTCGGTTCGCTCGATGCTCATGCCCGGCATGATCCCCCACCTCACCCCACCCGACCACGCCTTTTCACCCGCCGAGCATCCCCCGCAACAACTCCCGCGCCCCGTCCCGCACTCCTGCCACCGGACGCCGTACGGAAGGCGAGTCGGCGGCCGACCTGGTCGTGGCGGCCGACGGCGTCCACTCCGCCGTACGCAAGGCCCTCGTCCCGCACCAACCCGGCGCGGTCTACGCCGGGTTCACCACCTGGCGCGTGCTGGTCCCCTCGCCCGGCGTGGAGTTCGCGTCGCACGAGACGTGGGGGCGGGGGCAGTTGTGGGGCTCGCATCCGCTCAAGGACGGCCGGGTGTACGCGTACGCCGCCGCCCTCGCCCCCGAAGGACAGCGCGCCGCCGACGAACGTGCCGAACTCCTGCGCCGGTACGGCAGTTGGCACACCCCCGTGCCGGAGATCCTCGACGCCGTCCGCACCGGGGACGTGCTGCGGCACGACGTCCACCACCTCGCCGTCCCCCTTCCCGCCCTCCACCACGGCCGGGTCGCGCTGCTCGGGGACGCCGCGCACGCGATGCCGCCGACTCTCGGGCAGGGCGGCAACCAGGCGATCGAGGACGCCGTCGTCCTCGCGCACCACCGCGCCGACCTGCCCGCGTACACGGCCGCGCGCCTGGCCCGCACGACGGGCATCGCCCGGAAGGCGGTACGGGCGGGGAGGCTGAGTCTGCTGTCCGGCGCCACGGCAACGGCGATCCGGAACGCGGCGATGACGGCGCTCTCGGCCGCCGGACCCGCGCTGTTCCTGCGCGGTTTCGACGGGATCGCGGACTGGCGGCCCCCGTATGCTGCGGAGCGGACGGCGACGTGAGGAGTGGGCGTGAAGGTCGGCTGCATCGGGCTCGGGGACATCGCGCGGAAGGCGTACCTTCCGGTGCTGGGCGGATCACCGGGACTCGATCTGCACCTGCACACCCGAACTCCCGCGACGCTCAAGGACGTCGGGGACACGTTCCGGGTGCCGGTCGCCCAACGGCACACCGACCTCGACGAGTTGCTCGCCCAGGATCTCGACGCCGCGTTCGTGCACGCGCCCACCGCCGCGCACCCGGAGATCGTGACGCGGCTGCTGGAGGCCGGCGTACCGACGTACGTCGACAAGCCGCTGGCGTACCGACTCGCCGACTGCGTACGGCTGGTGGAACTCGCGGAGGCGCGCGGCGTCTCGCTGGCCGTCGGGTTCAACCGGCGTCACGCACCCGGGTACACGCAGTGCGCCGACCATCCGCGCGAGCTGATCCTCATGCAGAAGAACCGCATAGGGCTCCCGGAGGACCCGCGCACGATGGTGTACGACGACTTCATCCACGTCGTCGACACGCTGAGGTTCCTCGTGCCGGGCGAGGTCGAGGACGTCACTGTGCGCGGGCGGGTCGAGGACGAGCTCCTGCACCACGTCGTCCTGCAACTCGCGGGCGACGGTTTCACCGCGCTCGGCGTGATGAACCGGCTCAGCGGGTCGAACGAGGAGGTCCTGGAGGTCTCCGGGCAGGACACCAAGCGGCAGGTCGTCAACCTCGCGGAGATCATCGACCACAAGGGCCAGCCGAGCGTGCGGCGGCGCGGGGACTGGGTGCCGGTGGCCCGGCAGCGGGGCATCGAGCAGGTGGTGCTGGCGTTCCTCGACGCCGTGCGCGCGGGCAAGACGCTCAGCGCACGGGACGCGCTGGCGACGCATGAGCTGTGCGAGCGGGTCGTGCGCGAGGTGTCCGCCTGAGGGTGACGGCGTACGCGGCGAGCGTCAGGAGGGCCGCGTACACCGTCCAGTCGCCGTAACGGGCATACAGGGTACGGCCGTTGGCCAGCGGGACCTCGTACACGGCCGTCGCGCTCGTGCTCGTGCCGAGGGTCCTGCCGACGCGGTGGCCCGACGGGTCGTACACGGCGGAGACGCCCGTGAGCGTCGCGTGGACGAACGTCCGGCCCGTCTCGGCGGCGCGCAGGGCGCCCAGTGACGCGTGCTGCGCCGGGGCCCAGCTGTGCTGGAACGACGAGGTCGAGGACTGGGCGACGAGGATGTCGGCGCCCTTGCGGGCGAGGCTGCGGCTCATGTCGGGGAACGCGGTCTCGAAGCACACCATCGGGCCGATCCTCAGATCGTCGCCCACGTCCATGACGACCTGGTGCGTGCCGCGTTTGCGGTCCTCGCCGGCCGCCTTCCCGACGGACGTCGCCCAGCCGAGCAGCGAGCGTGCCGGGATGTACTCGCCGAACGGCACCAGCCGCATCTTGTCGTACCGGTCGCCGGTCGGGCCGTCCGGGCCCACCAGGATCGAGCTCTTGTAGATGCCGGGGCGGTCCGAGCGGCGCGCGTCCACGTTCACGAGGATGTCCGCGCCGGTCGCGCCCGACAGTGCGGCGAGGCGTCCGGCCAGGTCGGGGCGGTCCTTCAGGTCGTACCCGACACTGCTCTCGCCCCACACGATCAGATCGACATCTTGTCCGATCAGCTGCCGGGTGAGCTGCTCCTCGCGGTCGAACCGGCGGTCGGGTCCGTCGATCACGCCGGCCTGGACGACGGCGATCCGGGTACGGCCGGTGGTCTCGGGGCGCGGCGCGCCGACGTACGCGGCGGAGGCCGCCGTCGCCGTGGCCAGCAGCGCGGCCACGGCGGGCGTACGGGAGGCGGGTACGGCGATCAGGATCGCGAGGGCCGTGTTGACGGCGACGACGAGGAAGCTGAGCAGCCACACACCGCCGACGGAGGCGAGCCGCAACGCCGGTCCGACCTGCCACTGACTGGCGCCGAGCATGCCCCAGGGGCCGCCGAGACCTTGCCAGGAACGGACGAGTTCGACGAGGAGCCAGGCGGAGGGGAGGACGAGGAGGGCGGTCGCGGTTTGTTTCCGGGTGGGGGGTGTTTGGGTGGGAGCGGGGTGACTGGGGGCGTCTCGGCCGGGCACTTCCGCGCCGGACATGCCTCGGCCCGCCCCCTCCGCGCCGGACACCTCACCACCGACCTTGCCCCGGCCGGACACCTCGCCGCCGAGCTTGCCCCGGCCGGGCGCCTCCCCACCGAACCCGCTCCGGCTGGACACCTCGCCACCCGGCCCGCCCCCGCCGAACACCTCACCATCGACCTCGCCCCGGCCTGGCACCTCACCACCAGGCTCTCCCCGACCGCGCCACCTCCACCCGGTGCGATCATCCGACCCGCCGCTTTCGGGCCCCGTACCCAGCAGCCTCCGTACCAACCACCCCCACGGCCCCCACAACGCCCCCAGCAACCCCGCGATCACGAACGTGAACACGTTCAGGCTCGGCAGCAGCCAGTGATGCATCGCCAGCATGAACCCGAACCCCCCGGCCCACCCCTCGTGCACCGCCCGCTTCCCGGTCGGCGCGGTCCGTACGAGGAGCAGCCACGGCACCAGCGCCGCGTACGCCCACCACCACAGCCCCGGCGCGGGGAACGCGAGCACCGGCAGGGCGCCGGCGAGCGCGGCGAGCGCCGTACGGGTACGGGGGGAGGTCGACCAGCGGGTTGTCATACGGCGCCTCCCTGTCGATGTGCGTCCAGTGTGCGCGGGTCCGGCGGTCTACGACAGGGGCGGCTCGGCCAGTCGGCGCCATTTCTCCTCGACGACGACCTCCGTGAACCGCCATCCGGCGGACGTCCGCACGAGCGCGAACGCGTACCGTCCCCCGGCGACGAAGTCCGGCACCGTCCCGGGCGCCTTCCCGTTCGCGAACCGCATCGGATTGACGAAGTCCGCCCGCACGCGGGCCGTGTCCCCGAGATCCTGCTCCAACTGCCCGAACACGACCCGCCGGTTGACGATCAGGTGCTGCCGCATCACGAACAACGGCATACTCTCCGCCAGCCACGCCACGACCTCCCCCACACCCCCCTCGATCCCCCCGGCCGACGTGTAGTCGGCCCGCCCCTCCTTCACGAACAACGCCTCGTACGCCCCCCAATCGGCGTCGTCCACGGCCCTCGCATAGTCGGTGATCAACTCGTCGACGGCCAACCGGTCCATCACGGTGGCAAGTTCCACACGCTGGGTCATACGACCGAGTCTTGGGGATCACGGGGACGGAGCCAAGAGCCCACGGCAAACCGTCCTTGAGTTGATATTCGATGGCCCCGCCCCTGCCCGACCGGCGAGGCTTGCCCCGTGGAATATCCGAAGTATCAGATCCGGGCCCGGCACACCGACACCACCCTCACCGTGTACCAGGCGTACCGGCCGGAGATCGGCCTCCCCGCGGCCCGCGCCGGGCGGTTTCCGGCCGCCTGGAGCCGGACGCGGATGACGTGGATCAAGCCCAGCTTCCTGTGGATGATGTACCGCTGCGGGTGGGGCGAGAAGGAGGGCCAGGAGACCGTCCTCGCCGTCGAGATCCGGCGGGAGGGGTTCGAGTGGGCGTTGCGGAACGCCTGCCTCTCGCATCACGTACCGGACCTGCACGGTGAACCGGCCGACTGGAAGCGGGAGTTGAAGCGTGCGCCCGCGCGGGTGCAGTGGGACCCGGAGCGGAACCTGAGGTTGGAGGCGCTGCCTCATCGGTCGCTCCAGCTGGGGCTGGCGGGAGAGGCGACGGAACGGTACGCCGACGACTGGATCGTGGGCATCGAGGACGTGACCGGCCTGGCGAAGGAGGTCCACGCACACGTGCGGGCCGGTGAACTGGACGCGGCGGCCTCGCTGTTGCCGGAGGAACGGCCGTACGAGACGGACGAGTCGGCGCTCGCACACCTGCGCAGGGACTGAACAGGCGTCGCACGCCGTGGATCTATGGTGAGGTCCGCTGTCGCACACTCCGGAGGCCCGCATGTCCCCTGTCACTGTCGTCACCGGTGGGAGCCGTGGCATCGGCGCGGCGGTCTGCCGTCGACTGGCTGCCGACGGGCACGACGTGGCGATCGGGTACGTCCGGGACACCGGCGCGGCGCAGGAGGTCGCCGGCGCGGTGCGGGACGCCGGTGCGCGCGCCGTCGTCGTACGGGCCGACACCTCCGTCGAGGCGGACGTGGAGCGGCTGTTCGAGGTCGCCGAGGGGCGACTCGGCGCGGTGACCGGCCTCGTGAACAACGCGGGGGTCACCGGCCCGCTGGGCCGCCTCGCGGACGCCGGCCCCGTGGATCTGCGGCGCGTCGTGGACGTCAACTTCCTTGGCGTACTGCTGTGTTCACGCCGGGCGGCGCAGCTGATGGCCCCTCGGGGCGCCGGGTCGATCGTCAACATCTCGTCCGCCGCGGCGACACTCGGCAGCCCCGGGGACTATGTGCACTACGCCGCGAGCAAAGCGGCCGTCGACGCGCTGACCGTCGGGCTGTCCAAGGAGTTGGGGGCCGACGGTATCCGCGTCAACGCGGTCGCGCCGGGGATGATCGACACGGAGATGCACGCGGCGATGGGGGATCCGGGGCGGGCGCACCGGGCGGCGTCGGCGATCCCGCTGGGGCGGCCGGGGCGGGCCGAGGAGATCGCGGGGGCGGTGGCGTGGCTGCTGTCGGGGGAGGCGGCGTACACGACGGGGGCGGTGCTGCGGGTGGCGGGCGGGAGGTGAGCGGACGCGGAGGTCCGGGAAGCAACGCCTTGGCGGCAACTGGCGTAGATCGTGCGCGCACACTCACGCCGACACGACGAACGCCCTCCCCGTGAAGCGCTACGCCGCCTCGACCACCTCGCCGCGTATCGCCTCGGCCCACTCCACGACCAGCAGTTCGTACTCCGCCCGCTCGTGCGCCGACAGTGACCCGCCCGCGCGCAGCCACAACGACCTGATCCGCTCGTTCAATTCTGCAGCGGACCGCACGGAACCAGGGGCACCAGGATCGGGGGACATGCGGACAAGCCTAGGGGCAAGCGCTGACAGTCCGCTACCACCCGGCTACCCGAACCGTATGGGGTTGGTCACGGCATTGTGGATCAACGCCCTTACGGCTCAGGAGGGTTGACGCCCGACGCCGTACGCGGCACACCACTCACCCGCGTCCGGCACCGCCCGGTACCCCCGCGCACCTCACCGCCCGACCGGCCCCCAGAACCCCCACACCTCCCCCTCTCCCTCCCCCAGCCTCTCCGCGAGCCGCTCGATGGCCTCCCGCACCCCCGAGCTGTACCCGTCCTCCCCCAGCCCCCGGGCCGCCACCCGGGCCGCCCGCAGATGTGTGCGTGCCGCGTCGGGACGCCCCAGCTTCTCGTAGTCGGCGGCGAGGTTGAGGTGCAGGGAGGGATAGAGCGAGCGGACGGCGGACGGCGCCTCGTCGGCGGCGGTCAGCGCCCGGAGGTCCCAGGCCAGCTCGTCGGAGGGGTCGTCCTGCGTGTCCGCGAGGTAGTGCGCGAGCGTGCACCGATGCGCCGAATCCCCCTCCTCCCCCATCTCCACCCACATCTCCAGCAACCGGTCCCGCGCCTCTTCCCGGTCACCCCCGTGATGCAGCATCACGACCTGCCCGATCCGCGTCATCAACGCGTCCGTGACCTCCTGCTCCCGCTGCTCCGCCACCGCGTCCTCCGTGCCAGGTCGTCCATGCCACCCACGACGCTAACCGCACGGACCGAAGATCCCGGTCGGCGACACCAGACGCCACCCGGCGCGACCGGCCGACGCGTGCCCCAGCAGGCGCCGACCGGCCGGAGCATCTGCGTTACTTCAGGTTGGGAATCGTCCAGTCGATGGCCGCATGCCCCTGCGCGGCCACAGCCTCGTTGATCTGCGTGAACGGCTGGGACCCGAAGAACCCGCCCTTGGCGGACAGCGGCGAGGGGTGCACCCCCTGCACCACCACGTGCCGCTCCTCGTCGATGAGCCGGGCCTTCTTCTGCGCGTAGGCCCCCCAGAGCACGAACACGGCGGGATCCGGCCGAGAGGCCACCGCGCGGATCACCGCGTCCGTGAACTTCTCCCACCCCTTGTTCTTGTGGGAGTTGGCCTCACCGGCACGAACGGTCAGCACGGCGTTGAGCAGCAACACGCCCTGCTGGGCCCACGGCATCAGATACCCGTTGTCCGGGATCGGCGCCCCCAGCTCGGAGTTCATCTCCTTGTAGATGTTGCGCAGGGACGGCGGAATCCGCACACCGGGCCGGACGGAGAAGCAGAGCCCGTGCCCCTGCCCCTCCCCGTGGTACGGGTCCTGACCGAGGATCAGCACCTTGACCTGGTCGTACGGCGTGGCCTCCAGCGCCGCGAAGACCTCCTCGCGGGGCGGGTAGACGGGACCCTTCGCCCGCTCCTCCTCCACGAACTCGGCCAGCTCCTTGAACCAGGGCTGCTCCAGTTCGTCCCCCAGGACCCCGCGCCAGGACTCGGGCAGCATGGCGGTGTCGGTCACGTCATCGTCCTTCGGTCGTGCGATGTCTTCCACTTCCAGAACTTACCGCCGCCCACTGACAATCGGCCCCGCAGCCCCTCTCACCAGCTCGTCTTCCGCGACAGCTCCCACACCATCATGATCGTCGCCGGGTCCAGCGACCGCTCCCCGCCGGCGATGTCCTCGCTCGCGGCGAGATACTGCTTCCCCTGCCACAACGGCAGCAGCCGCACGTCGTCGACGAAGAGCTGCTGGGCCTCCTGGAAGTCCTTGACGACGTCGGCACGGTCGCTCTGTTCGCGGGAGCGCGGCAGCAGTACGTCGGTGATCCGCTTGATGTCGTAGGGCGTACCGAGCGCGTTCTGCCGCCCGACGAAGGGCGCGACGAAGTTGTCGGGGTCGGGGAAGTCCGGCTGCCACCCGCGCCCGAACACGGGGTACTCCCCCTTCTGGTACCCGAGGACGTACGTGTTCCAGGGCCGGCTCTTGAGCGTCACCCGGAACAGCCCGGACGCGTCCAACTGGGCCTTGATCTCCTTGAATTCGAGCCCGGTGTCGGAGCCGTACCGGTCGGTGGTGTACCAGAGGGTGAGCGGTACGGGCGTGGGGACGCCAGCCTCGTCAAGGATCTTGCGCGCCTTGCCGGCGTCGGGTTCGCCGAAGACGTCGAAGTACGGCGTGGTGTGCCCGGTGAGGCCCTGCGGGACCATGGAGTACAGGGGCTCGACGGTGTCCTGGTAGACCTTGTGGGCGATGGCGCCCCGGTCGATGGTCTGGGCGACGGCCTTGCGTACGGCGATGTTGTTCGCGGCCGGGTCCTTGGGGTTGAAGACGAGGTAGTTGATGGCGCTCCCGGCGCCGTCGTGCAGTTCGAGTCCCTCGTTCTCGTCGCTCTTGTTCTCCAGGGAGACGACGTCGTCGGCGGCGAGTCCCTGGTAGGTGATGTCGATGCCGCCGCCGCGCAGGGACTTGACCATGCTGGCGGAGTCCTGGAAGTAGCGGATGGTCACGGCGTCGTTCTTGCGGTCGGCGGACCCCTTGTACGTGGGGTTGCGGACGAGGACGGCCTCTTTGCCCTGGTCGTAGGCGTCGAGCCGGTACGGCCCCGAGCCGATGACCCGGGAGTCCTTGCGCAGCGAGTTGTCGGGGTAGGCGACGGCGGGCACGAGGGAGAGCGCGGGGGTGGCGAGGACGAACGGGAAGGTCGCGTCGGGCTTGTTGAGCCGGAAGACGACGACGCGCTCGCCCTTGGTCTCGACCTTGTCGAGGGAGCCGAGGAGCCCGGCGGGACCGGTCTGCGCGTTGATCGCGAGGATGCGGTCGACGGAGTGCTTGACCGCCTCGGAGTCGAGCTTGTCGCCGTTGGAGAACTTCAGCCCGGCTCTCAACTCGCAGCTGTAGACGCGGTGATCGGCGCTGAAGGAGCAGCTCTGGGCGGCGTCCGGCTCGGGCGAGGTCGCCCCGTTGGGGTAGGAGAGCAGCGTCTGGTAGACGTTGCGGAACAGCTCCCAGGAGCCGTCCCAGGCACCGGCCGGGTCGAGGGTGCTGGGCGCGCTGGTGGTGCCCACGACGATGGGCCCCTTGTCCCCGGAGCCGCTGTCGGAGAGGTAACCGCAGCCCGCGGCCATCCCGAGCGAGGCGATCGCCGCCACACCCCGCAGGCTTCGCTTCATGAACACGCGCACGCTCCTCGATCAGCCGTACCAAGGGGGGTTGGCGCGAGACCCTACCGCAGTGCGGGGCGGCGTGAACCGGTTCCTCGTACACGTATTCGTACGAGGAGGAGCACGAGGAGAAGTACGCCGAAGGCGCCGCCCCCGGTCAGGAGCGACGCCTTCGCAAAGATGCCTGAACGCGCTTATCCCACAGCCGCGTTGAGGAAGATCCCCCCGTCGACCACGAGCGTCTGCCCGGTGATCCAGTCGGACTGGTCGGACGTCAGGAACGCGGCCGTCCCCCCGATGTCGGACGGCACGCCGAGCCGCCCGAGCGGGTACGCGGCAGCCGCCTCCGCCTCACGCCCCTCGTACAGCGCCTCGGCGAACTTCGTCTTCACGACGGCCGGCGCGATCGCGTTGACCCGGACCTTCGGCGCGAACTCGTGCGCGAGCTGCTGGGTGAGGTTGATCATCGCGGCCTTGCTCATGCCGTACGCGGCGATGAACGGCGAGGGCGCGAGCCCGGACACGGAGGCGATGTTGACGATCGCGCCGCCGTTGTCCTTCTGCCAGGCGTGCCAGGTCTTCTGCGCGAAGCCGAGCGCGGAGATCACGTTGGTCTCGTAGACCTTGCGGGCGACGTTCAGGTCGAGGTCGGCGAGCGGCCCGAACACCGGGTTGGTTCCGGCGTTGTTGACCAGGAAGTCGACGCGCCCGAAGGCTTCCATCACGCGGCCGACGACCTCGGCCTGGTGGTCGAGGTCGTGCGCCTTGCCGGCGACGCCGATGACCCGGTCGGCGCCGAGCCGGTCGACGGCTTCCTTGAGGGCGTCCTCGTTGCGGCCGGTGATGCACACACGGTCGCCGCGCGCGACGAGTGCCTCGGCGACGCCGTACCCGATGCCTCGGCTGGCGCCGGTGACCAGCGCGACCTTGCCGGAGAGTTCAACAGTCATGGAGGGCTTCCTAGTTGAGCGGACCGCCGGCGACGTACAGGACCTGGCCGGAGACGAATCCGGCCGCCTCGCCGGTGAAGAAGGCGATGGCGTTCGCGATGTCCTCGGGCTCGCCGACGCGCTGGACGGGGATCTGGGTCGCGGCGGCCTTCTTGAAGTCCTCGAAGTCCATGTTGACCCGGTCGGCGGTGGCCTTGGTCATCTCGGTGGCGATGAAGCCGGGCGCGACGGAGTTGGCGGTGATGCCGAACTTGCCGAGCTCGATGGCGAGGGTCTTGGTGAAGCCCTGCAAACCGGCCTTGGCGGCGGAGTAGTTGGCCTGGCCGCGGTTGCCGAGCGCCGAGGAGGAGGAGAGGTTGACGACCCGGCCGAACCCGGCGTCGACCATGTGCTTCTGGACCGCGCGGGTCATCAGGAACGAGCCGCGCAGGTGCACGTCGAGGACGGTGTCCCAGTCGGACGCGCTCATCTTGAACAGCAGGTTGTCGCGCAGCACGCCCGCGTTGTTGACGAGGATCGTCGGGGCGCCCAGCTCGGCGGCGACGCGTGCGACGGCGGCCTCGACCTGCGCCTCGTCGGAGACGTCCGCGCCGACGGCGACGGCCTTGCCGCCGGCCGCGGTGATCTTCTCGACGGTGTCCTTGCAGGCGGCCTCGTCCAGGTCGATCACGGCGACCGCGCGGCCCTCGGCGGCCAGCCGTACGGCGGTGGCGGCGCCGATGCCGCGCGCCGCGCCGGTGACGATCGCGACGCGCTGTTCTGTGGTGGACATGTGCTGCTTCTCCTCGCCCTTGAGAAAACCCTCTGGAAGAACGCCGGTCGGCCCTCGCCATACAGTGAGCAACCGCTTAGTACCTTCGCCACCCGTGACGCTAGAAGCCCCGGCACTCCGTGTCAACGGGCCACCCGGCCGGTGTGATCGAAACCCCGCCGATCACCTCACCAGCAGATCCAGCAACCGCTCCGCCTCGGCCGCCGGGTCCCCGGTCAGCCCGGTGTGCACGGGCCCCGGCTGCACGACGGTCGACCGGGGCGCGACGAGCCACCGGAACCGTTTCCCGGGATCGTCCCCGGCGCTCTGCCCGCCGGCCTCGCAGACCCGCTCCACGGCCCCCAGAGCCGCCCGCACGCCCTCGACGTCCGCCCGGGGGTCCAGCGCGAGCAACCGCGCCTCGTCGAGATGCGTACGGGCCCCCACGTACCCCTTGGCGCGGCAGTACACCAGCACGCCCGCGTTGACGCACTCGCCGCGCTCCACGCGCGGGACGACGCGCAGCAGCGCGTACTCGTAGACGTCCCCGGCGGAGTTCCGTCCGTCCCGGGTGATGTGCCGCTCGGTGAGCTGTCCGGCCATGTGGGTGAGGTGCTCGGTCATGCGCTGATCCCCTTCACGCGCGTGTGGATGTCGGCCGCCCGCGCCAGCAGCGGTGCCGCGTACGCCCGGCGCAGCGCGTCGGGGTCGTCGAAGCCGGTCTCGCCGGTCAGCCACTCGTCCGGGATCTCGGCGGTGACCTCGGCGAGGAGTTCGGCGGTGACCTGCGGGGCGAGGTCGGCGGCGGCGCCCGCGACGTCGGGCGCGAAGGTCGCGAGGGCGTGGTCGGAGGCGTCGTAGGGACGCGCGGCGGAGGCTTCGGCGGACGGCCAGTTGTGGTGCCAGATCATCGTCGCGCCGTGGTCGATGAGCCAGAGTTCGTCGCGGTGCATGAGCAGGTTCGGGTTGCGCCAGGAGCGGTCGACGTTGTTGATCAGCGCGTCGAACCAGACGATCCGCCCGGCGTCCTCGGCGCTCACCTCGAAGGCCAGCGGGTCGAAGCCGAGCGCCCCGGAGAGGAAGTCCATCCCGAGGTTGGTGCCGCCGCTGGAGCGGATCAGGTCCTGCACCTGCTGGTCGGGCTCGGCGAGCCCGAGGACCGGGTCGAGCCGTACGGTGACCAGGCGCGGCATGCGGAATCCGAGCCGCCGGGCCAGCTCGCCGCAGACGACCTCGGCGACCAGCGTCTTGCGGCCCTGGCCCGCGCCGGTGAACTTCAGGACGTAGGTCCCGAAGTCGTCGGCCTCGACCAGACCCGGCAGCGAACCGCCCTCCCGCAGGGGCGTGATGTAGCGGGTGGCGGTGACGTCCTTGAGCATCCGCCCAGGTTACCGAGGGCGGACCGACAGCTCGACGACAGCTCTGGCTTACGCCCGCCCGACCGCCCGCACGCGAGTATCGCGGGACGTCCGGATCGGGGGCCGCGCTGAACGGTTCGCGGCCAGGAACCGTACCCGTGTGCGTATCCCGAGAATCCCACCCCCCGAAGGGAAACCTCAGCATGACCAGCGGACCGCTCAAACCCCTCGCAGGACCCGCTCGCCGCACCGTCGTCACGGCGGCCGGAGCCGCGGGGCTCGCCGTCGCGCTGACCGCGTGCGGAAGCTCCGACGACGACTCGTCGCCGGCGGCCGGCTCGAACGACAGCGGCACCACGGGCTCGACCGGTTCGACGGGTACGTCCGAGTCCCCGGCGGCGACCGGCGGTTCGGCGGGCGGCAAGGCCCTCGCCGCCACCGCGGACATCCCCGAGGGCGGCGGCAAGGTCTTCGCCTCGGAGAAGGTCGTCGTCACCCAGCCGACGGCCGGCACCTACAAGGCGTTCTCCGCCGTCTGCACCCACCAGGGCTGTGCGGTCAAGAGCGTGGCGGACGGCGTCATCAACTGCCCCTGCCACAACAGCAACTTCTCCATCGAGGACGGCAGCGTGAAGAGCGGCCCGGCCCAGAAGCCGCTCCCGTCGGTGGACATCGCGGTCAGCGGCACCAGCATCACCCTGGCGTAGCACCGGAGTTGAACCCCGCCACCACCTCGTCCGTGGTCGCGACCGTGGCGACCAACGCGAGCGTGTGGCGGACCATCGCGGGGGTGTACTCCGACGGCACCCCCGCGATCGCGTCCGACGCGACGACGACCGTGTAGCCCGAGTTCACCGCGTCGAACACCGAGTTGGGGATCGCGACATTCGCGGACACCCCCACCACGACCAGCGTCCGGCAGCCCAGGTTCCGCAGCAGCGCGTCCACTTCGGTCCCGTGCAGCGGAGACAGCCCGTGCAGTCTCCGTACGACGATGTCGCGCCCGTCGACCTCGATCGGCGCCGCGATCCGCACCGCGTGCGAACCGGCGAGCTGCTGGACGGGCAGCCGCTCGGCGGCCCGGAACAGCCGCGCGTTGCGGCTCGCGCCCTTCCCGTCCGGCCGGCGTTCCGCGACCGCGTGGACGACCTGTACGCCGGCCGCGTGCGCGGCGGCGACCAGCCGGGCGACGTTGTCCAGTACGCCCGACTTCCTTGCCTCGGCGGCGAGTTGAGGTAGGGCCGCGTCCTCTCCGACGACCCCCTCCTGGCACTCCACCGTGAGCAGAACCGTATTCCCGGTATCGAGAATCACATCTCCTCCTGGCTTCCGGGTCGCCCGAGAGGGTAGCCACCATTGCGCCGGCCCGGAAGGCGGCCCATCCTGGTTTCTGACGATCCGTCAGAGGATCTTTCGGTGTCCTGTGAGGAAACCCAGCGGGGCCGGACGTAAGGAAAGACGGAACGAGCCAACAGAAAAAAGGGGGCCGCATGACCGCCACTCAGCGTCGGGGCCGCAAGATCATGATGACGCCGGGGGAGCTGGACGAGTTCCTCGACACCCAGCGCACCTGCCGGGTGGCCACGGTGTCGACGGACGGCGCTCCGCACGTCAGCGCGCTGTGGTTCCTCTGGGACGGGACCTCGCTCTGGCTGTACTCGGTCGTGCGTAGCAAGCGGTGGACCCATCTGCGCCGGGATCCGCGCGTCGCGATCGTCGTCGACACGGGCGAGGAGTACGACCAGCTCCAGGGCGTCGAGCTGTCCGGGACCGTCGAGTTCGTCGGCGAGATCCCGCGCACGGGGGAGCTGTGCGCCGAACTCGACGCCGTGGAGACGCGGTTCGCGCGCAAGAACTTCCGGGTGGACTCGATGCCGCACGACGGGAGGCACGCGTGGATACGGCTGACGCCGGAGAAGGTGGTGTCGTGGGACTTCCGGAAGCTGGGCTCCTGAACGGGAGTTGCGGGCGGCCGGGCGGCCCGGGGTCCGTTCAGGGGATCTGACGTTCGCTCAAGCCACCTTCTCCGACGCCGACTTGAGCGCCCCCACCGCCGCCCTGATCGACGGGCGGCGGTCGGCGTCGGCGCGCCAGACGACGTACACGTGCCGACGCACGCCCTGCCGCAGCGGCACGGTCACCACGCCCTCGGGCACCGGGTTGCGGCCCAGCAGAGGCGCGATGCAGACACCCAGCCCGGCCTGGACGAGCCCGAGTTGGGTGTGCGTCTCGCCCGCCTGATGCGCGATCAGCGGCTCGATGCCCCGCGCCCGCAGCGTGAACTTGAGCCACTCGTGGCAGAACTCCCCCTCGGCCCACATCACCCACCCGTCCTCGGCGAACTCCCCGAGGTCGGCCTCGGCGCGCCCGGCGAGCGGATGGTCCGCCGGCAGCGCGACGGCGACCGGGTCGTCGAGGAGGTGCGCTTTGGCGAGCCCGTCCGGCAGCGGCATCGGCTTGTTGTACCAGTCGAGGACGACGGCCAGGTCCAGGTCACCGCCGACCACCCCGGCGACCCCGCGCTCGGGCTCCAGCTCCCGCGAGCGCACCCGCAGCGCCGGATGGTCCCGCCGCAGGGCGCCCAGCGCGGCCGGGAACAGCCCGCGCGCGGCGGTCGGGAACGCCGAGATCCGCAGCTCCCCGGCAACCTCCCCGCGCTGCGCCTCCAGATCGGCCTCGGCGACCTCGACCTGCGACAGGATGCGCCGCGCGTGCTCGGCCAGCAGCACCCCGGCGTCCGTCAGCCGCACCCCGCGCCCGTGCTTGGCGAGCAGCTGCCGCCCCGTCTCGCGCTCCAGCTTGGCCAGCTGCTGGGAGACCGCCGAGGTCGTGATGTGCAGGACCAGCGCGGCGGCACTCACCGAGCCGTGCCGGGCGAGGGCGTCGAGGGTGCGCAGGCGCTCCAGGTTCAACATGTAAGCAATACTACGAGGTACCTCGCTCGAATTCTCGATTGTGCTACGAGGTCGGCTCCCCCACAGTTGGCCTCATGAGTCACCTGGACTGGCGCCTTCGCTTCGCCGCCCTCTCCCTGATCTGGGGTTTCAGCTTCCTGTTCATCAAGGTCGGCACGGACGGCTTCACCCCGCTCCAGGTCACCCTGGGCCGCCTGGTCTTCGGTACGGCGGTGCTGGCGATCGCCCTCGCCGTGAAGCGGGAGCGCCTCCCCCGGGACGCCCGCACCTGGGCCCACCTGGCGGTCGCCGCGTTCCTCCTCAACGCCCTGCCGTTCTCGCTGTTCGCGTACGCCGAGCTGACCATCCCCTCCAGCCTCGCCGGGATCTGCAACGCGACGACGCCCCTGTGGGGCATGGCCCTCTCGCTGGTCGCCCTCTCCGAGGACCGCCCCACCCGCGTCCGCTTCGCGGGCCTCGCCCTCGGCTTCCTGGGCGTCCTCACGGTCCTCGGCGCGTGGCAGGGCTTCACGGGCCTGGAGCCCCGGGGCACGTCCCTCGCCCTCGCGGCCTCCTTCAGCTACGCCGTCGGCTGGATCTACGTACGCCGCACGCTGTCCGCCCGCACGGAGTCGGCGCTCTCGATGACCGGCGCGCAACTCCTGCTGGCGACGGTCCAGTTGGCGCTGATCACACCGTTCCCGCACAGCTTCCCGACGCCGTCGCTCCTGTCGGTGGCGGCGCTGGGGGCGCTGGGCACGGGCTTGGCGTTCCTGATGCAGTACGGGTTGGTGGCGGAGGTGGGGCCGACGACGGCGCAGATGGTCACGTACTTCACCCCGGTGATCGCGACGGTGGCGGGAACGGCGTTCCTGGGAGAGACGCTGACGTGGTCGACGCCGGTGGGAGCGGCTATCGTCCTGGCGGGAGCAGCTCTGACACAGGCCAAGCGCGTTTCTTTCAGGGGTGCGGGCCGTATCAATTTGCGGCTCCGCCGCGTGGGCGCGACAAGCCGCAACACTCCCGCACCCGAAAAACAGACGACCTAGACCACCCCCCACTCGGAAGAACCCTTCACGGCCTCGGCAACAGCCTGAGCGAATTCCCCCACCTCCCCCTCCCGCAAGGTGGAAACCGTCACCCGAATCCCGGGTCCGGAATTCACCCGGAACCTCCCACCGGCAGACACAGCCCACCCCTCCCTCAACAACCGAGCCACCACTCCCGTCTCGTCCTCGACGGGAATCCACACCCCCAGCCCACTCCGCCCCCGAGCCTCAACCCCCCTTTCCCGCAAAGCCTCGATCAACATCTCCCGCCGCCCCCGATAAACCCCACCCACCACAACCGGATCCACACCCCCGCGCTCCCACAGCCACACCACAGCCCGCTGCACCACCAGACTCACCCACCCCGCCCCCAGCCGCTGCCGCCCCCGAACCCGATCCACGGTCACCGCGTCCCCGGTCATCACGGCGACCCGCAGATCAGGCCCATAAGCCTTGGCGACAGACCGCACAAAAGCCCAATGCCGAGTAACCCCGGCCAACGGATAAAGCGGCAGATCCACAATCCCGTCCCCGTGATCGTCCTCGATCACGACAACCTCGGGATACTCCCCCAGAACCCGGCGCAATTCCCGAGCCCGCCCGGCACTCAAAGCCGCCCCCGTGGGATTCTGCGCCCGATCGGTGACGACAACAGCGCGCACCCCGGATTCCAGAGCAGCCCGCACCCTTTCGACAACGGGCCCTTCATCATCAACGGCGACAGGAACCACCCGAAGCCCGAGAGCCGCCACAAGATCAAGCATCCGATTCCACCCAGGGTCCTCGACGGCGACGGAATCCCCGGGCTTCAGATGAACCCCCAGCACCCGCTCGACCGCGTCCAGCGCCCCTGAGGCGACGACCAACTCCCCCGCGGGCACCCCGTCCGCATCGAGCGCGGCCCGGGCCAGTCGCCCCAGCTCGGCGTCGACGGGCGCCTCCCCGTACAACACCGGCGCCCGACCAGCCGTAGCCGCGGCGAACGCGGGCCCGAGCGCGGGCAACAACGCCGGATCAGGGTTCCCGTCGGCAAGATTCCGCACCCCCACCGGCGTGGAGACGACCGCCCGCTCTCTCCCGGTCGTAGCGGGCCGCGCCCGCACCCGGCTCCCCCGGCGCCCCTGCGTCTCGATGACCCCCCGCTCCCGCAGGATGCGGTACGCGGCGGCGACGGTATTGGGATTGACCCCGAGCGTGACGGCCAACTCCCGCATGGGCGGCAGCAGTTGACCGGGCTCCAGCGCCCCCTCCCCCACCGCACGCTCGATGCTCGCGGAAATGTCCACCGCACGCCGACCTTGGATCGGATACTCTCCTAGCACAAACATGAGTATGCACTAGTGCAATGGAGAACGCCATGCAGGGAACCACCGCGCAGGAACCGACCACTCCCGGCACGACGCCCCCGCCCTACCCCAGGACCGACCGCACGACTCCCACCCGCTCCCCCCAACGAGCCTCGTACGACAGGGACTTGGTCCACGCGATACTCGACGAGGCGTACGTCTGCCACCTCGGCTTCGTCCGCGACGGCGCCCCCGTGGTCCTCCCCACCCTCTTCGGCCGCGTCGGCGACCGCCTCTACGTCCACGGCTCCACCGGCTCCCGCCCCCTGCGCATGACGGGCCAGGCCCCCGAGGGCCTCCCGGTCTGCGTGACCGTGACCCATGTCGACGGCCTGGTCCTCGCCCGCTCCGCCTTCCACCACTCGATCAACTACCGCTCGGTGATGATCCACGGCCTCGCCCACGACGTCACGGACCCGACCGAGAAGCGCGAGGCCCTGGACGCCCTGGTGAACCACGCGATCCCCGGCCGCGCCGCCGACTCCCGCCCGGCGAACAGGAAGGAGCTGGCGGCAACGGCGGTGATCCGCCTGGACCTCAGGGAGGTCTCGGCGAAGGCCCGCACGGGCGGCGTGAACGAGGAACCCGAGGACCTGACGCTCCCCCACTGGGCGGGCGTCATCCCCGTCCACCGCACCTACGGCACACCGATCCCGGACCCAGCCCTGACGCCCGACACCGAACTCCCCACCTATCTCAGGGAGTTGTGATCCCGATCCACCTCGGGGGAGTCGTGCCGCCGCCGCATGGCCCACACGACCAAGGCCCCGACCGACGTACAGCCCCCGCGATCAAGGCCCCGGCCGACGCCCAACCCGCACACCCAAGACCCGACCGACGCACGGCCCGCACGACCGAGGCACGGCCCCCGCGATCAAGGCCCCGGCCAACACACAGCCCGCACGACCGAGAACCCGGCCGCCGAGTCCCCCGCCCCGGCCGCCCAACCCACCCCACCCCGCCCTACTCACCCCCTCCCCGAGCCTCCGCCACGGCCAACCCCGCCACCGACCCCAGCATCAGCACCGTCCCCACCACCGTCGCCCCGGTGACCCGCTCCCCCAGCACCGCGACCGCCAGCACAGCCGCGCTCACCGGTTCGAGAAGCATCACCACGGACACGGTCGCCGCACGGACGACAGCCGCACCGGCGAAGTACAGCGCATAGGCAAGGGCCGTAGGAACAGCGGCGATGTACACGACGAGCCACACCACCTGCCCCAGATCGGCCGTGTGCGGCACCAGCCCCTCCCCCACCGCGAACGGCAGCAGGCACAGCGCGGTCACCGCGAACGCCCCGACGGTCGTGTCGGAGGCGTCCTCCGCGCTCCCCCACCGCCGGGTGATCAGCGTCATCACGCAGTACCCGGCGGCGGACAGCAGCCCGAGCAGCACACCCGAGGGCCGTACGACCCCGCCCCCGCCCCCGGCGAACAGCACCCCGAGCCCGGCGAGCGCCCCGGCCACGGCGAGCACGCCGCCCCGCCCGAGCCGCTCACCCAGCGTCAGCCGCGCGCCGAGCGCGATGAGAACGGGCCCGGCGCCGAGGGTGACGACCGTCCCGACGGCGAGTCCGGTCGCGGACACGGCCGCGAAGTACGCCGTCTGGAACACGGCGAGCGCGACCCCGCTGGCCAGTGTCAGCACCCACCACCGCGCACCCCGCGACCGACGGCCGGGCCGGCGCCGTACCGTACGCACCGCCCGCGCGACCAGCAGCAGCACCAGCCCGACGACGCAGCGCCAGAAGGACAGCGACACCGCGCCCAGGTCGCTGACCCGGAAGACCAGCGAGGCGGCGGCCCCGGCGGTCCCCCAGGCGACCCCGGCGACGATCAGACAGAAGAGCCCACGGCCGACCGGCGACATGGGCAGAGAAAAAGTAGACACGCGTTCTCCGCAGCAACACACGAGATCCGAAGTCTGGACTTCGTCTGCGGGCAACACCGTTCAGCCCGGCGGCATCACAGCCACACCGGACCGATCACTCCGGAGGCCCGCCTCAGGCGGCCGGAGGCGGAAGAACGAGCGTCGAAGGCATGGTCAGGACCCTATACGGCAGTGTCGCGCGCGACCAGACCGGACCCAGGACGCGAGCCCGCCACCTGCTGCCCGGACGCCTTCGCGCACAGCCAGGCCCGGTTCAGGACGCAAGCCCACCACCGGCTCCGCGAACGTCTTCGCGCGCGACCAGGCCCGGCTCCGGACGCCCGCCCGCCACCGGCTCCCCCGACGCCTTCGCCGGCGTAGCCGACTGCGCGACGAACGCCCCCAGCAACACGACCGCGCCACCCGCCAACTGCGCCGCACCGAGGTGCTCCCCGAGCAGCACCCACGCAAGGACCGTCGCGACGACCGCCTCCGAGCACGACACGACGGTCGCGACCTGCGGCGACAGCCGCCGCACCGAGACGACGCCGGTCGTGTACGCCAGGACGGTCGCCACCAGCACGATCCACCCGAGCAGCAGCCACGCGGGCACCCCGACCCCGTTCATGTCGGCGCCGCGCCCGAGCACGGCCCAGTCGAGGTCCCAGGGCCGCGCGACGACCGTGAGGACAGCGGCGCCGACCAGCAGCCCGTACGCGATCACCCCGAACGGGTCCGGCGCGTCCTTGCCGGCGCCCCCTCGGTCGGACAGCACGAAGTAGCCGACCTGGCAGCAGGCGGCGCCCAGCGCGAGCAGCACGCCGACCGCGTCGAACCGCATCCCGGCCCACACCTCGACGACGCAGGCGAGCCCGCCGACCGCCAGCACGACGCCGACCACGGCCCGCCGGCTCACCGCACGCCGCTGCACGAACCGCACCCAGCCCAGCACCAGCGCGGGCGCCAGGTACTCCAGCAGCAGCGCGACCCCGACGGGCAGCCGCGAGATGGCCCCGAAGTAGAACGCCTGCACCCCGGCGACGCCGAGCAGCCCGAACCCGGCGAGGAGTCCGGGCCTGCGCCGTACGAGATCCCGGTGCCGCCAGGCGACCGGCACCATCACCAGCGCGGCGAACCCCACCCGCAGCCACACGACGTGCAGCGGTTCGAGCCCGCCCTCGATCAACGGCTTCGCCGCGACCCCGGACCCCCCGAACGCCACGGCCGACGCCACCGCCAGTCCCAGCCCCACACCATTCGCCTTAGCCACGCGGACATGATGACAGCAGCAGACAGCACCGTCACCCCACCAAGCTCCTGTCTCGCTCTGTGAGCAGCACACTTCGGACGACGTGAGGCACTCGGCGGCGTGACGGTCTCACGTGTACGAGGGTCTCGGCGCCGTCAGTCCCACCCCAGCTCCCCGCCCTCCCCCTTCTCCACTCGGTCCAGCAGCTCCCCCGCGTCCACCCCCGCACGCCCCAGCACCTCCACCGCCCGGGACCGTGGATCCGCCAGCACCGCCGCCAGCAGATCGACCCCTTCGGCCAGCGCGGCCCCCCGCCGCGCGGCCCGCACCCGAGCCCCCTCCATCGCGACGGCCGCGACCGGCGAGAACCCCTCGGCGACGGCGACGACCGGCAGCTCCCCCGAGTCCTCGACCCCGCCCTGCCACCGCAGCCCGTACCCGATGCTGCGCTGGACGAGATACCCGAGCACCCGCGAGATCCGGGGCCCCTCCCCGAACGCCCCCCGCACCTCGGGGTCCGACTCCAGCAGCGAGTGCAGCAGATGCGCGCTGTCGATCTGCCGGTCGGCACCCCGCACCGCCCTGCGGCGCGCACCGGCGACCGCCGCCACGAGCTCCGCGCTGAACCCGGCGACGTCGTCCACGGTGGGCGGTACGGGTTCATGGACCGTTTGCCGGGGAATACGGGGTTGCACCCCCTCACCCCATCAGTCCCGGACGCCCTCGGTCATCCCCGGTGCGAACCATTTCCGCCTCCCACGCAAAGGGGACGAGGCACCCCACAATCTCCTCCTTACGGATGACATCAGGCGACCCCCCATCCAAGGGGGCGCGCGGCGCACCCCCGCACGCCCTGTACGCAACCACGAGGTGAGCGGTCACGTCACAGTAGTGGGAGAGGGGATTCCGCTTGATGACCGTGAGCTGGCTGGTGGCGCTCCCGTCGATCGACGGCCTGCAATACGTGTACCGCGTCTACGCCCCCGAGGACGCCCTCCCCGCCGACCTGTTCTGGGCGGCCTGGCACTGCCACGACGAGGGCCCGCACCCGCGCGCGTGGGACGTCTTCGACGCGGCGGTGATACGGCGCCTGCGGTGAACGGCGGCCGGTGTCTTGCGAGTTCGCATGTCTTGCAAGTTGGGGGCCCCGGGGCTACGTTCCGCGCACCCTGGCCGATTCGAAGAGGTGGTCGCATGGCCGAAGTGAGCGCCGAGGCACGCATCGAGGCACCGGCGGAGCAGATCTGGACCCGGCTGACGGACTGGCCGGGGTACGGCGAGTGGAACGCGACGCACACCAACTTCCCCCAGGGCGGGCCGGCTTCACTGGAGAAGGGCGCGACGTTCCAGGAGAACATGAAGCTCATGGGGTTCCCGGCGGAAGTCGAGTGGACGATCGGCGAGCTGACGCCCGCGCGCACCTTCACGATCACCGGCAAGGGCCCGATGGCGGTCGCCCTCCTCACGCGCTACACCCTGACGCCGGACGGCCCTTCGGCGACGACGGTCCGCATCGACGGCGAGTTCACGGGCGCGGCGGTGTCCCTGATGGCGGGCAAGCTCAAGGACTCGGCGACGGCGGCGCTGAACGAGTCGCTGCGGAAGCTGTCGACGCTGGTCGCCTGAGACGACAGGCGCCCCACGGAATCCGTAGGGCGCCTGCACAGCCGTACGACGATCGCTCCCCGTCGGCTCAGTCCTCGTCGGCTCAGTCCTCGTCGGCGAGGATCAGATACAGCTTCTTGCGAGCATCGTTGACAACAGCCAGAGCCTTCTCACGCTGCTCCTTGTTCCCGGTCCGCCAGACCTGCCCGAACGCCTCGAAGAGCCCGGACCCGGCCTGCCTGATCTCGTGCAGAGACTCCCAGTCGACCCCGCGCGTGGCCTCCTCCCAGGGCGTCTCGGCGACGTCCTCGGCAGCCGCGCGCCCGGCCTCGGTGAGGGAGAACAGCTTCTTGCCGCCCTCGCTCTCACTGCTGATGAGCCCTTCGTCCTCCAGCAGCTGAAGGGTCGGATAGACGGACCCCGGGCTCGGCTTCCAGGCCCCGCCACTGCGCTCGGCGATCTCCTGGA
Source organism: Streptomyces saintjeani (assembly GCF_055409605.1). NCBI lineage: Bacteria > Bacillati > Actinomycetota > Actinomycetes > Kitasatosporales > Streptomycetaceae > Streptomyces > Streptomyces saintjeani. Next base: position 1,598,898 of record NZ_CP189624.1, read on the forward strand.
TCATCTCGTACCCGTGCATCCCCCGTTCCTTGAGCAGGGCAAGAATCGACGCCCGCACGTCCCCGCGCCGAGCCCTCCCTCGTGGCCCGCCCCGCCCCCGCCCACCCCAGGGCCCGCCCCCGAACCCAGGCCCGAACCCAGGCCCCCCCGGCCCGAACGGCCCAAAGGCGGCCCGCCGCCCCTCAAACCCACCACGCCCACCACGCTCGCGCGGGTCCTGACCATGTCCACGCTCGAATCCATGCATACGCATAAGACCCACTCCACTCCATCCCCAGACCAGCCGACCTTCTTCAACCGATCGCGATACACCAACGATATATCGGAACCACTCACCCGACAACCCCGCAGGATGTCGATCCGATACGTACGTTCCGCTGATCGCGCGGTGAGCGTCACTTCCCGGGCTGGTACTGGGCGGCAACGCCCCAGCGGCATGTGGGCTTCGAGTCGCAGTCCGCCGACCCGTTCGATCCGCTCGGCACCGCACGCCGCGCCGTCGCCACCGGCCACGTCTCCCGCACCCCCGCCCAATCCGAACGGAGCCTGGCGCGCAACGGGCTTTCCCCCCCGATGATCGGCCGTGAACCCCTTACGAGGTTCACGGCGCCGGTACGGCACCGATCTGCTGCATCACCCCGAGGAGATCGGGCTGGCCCCGTTCGCCGACGATCCGGCCGTCGGCCAGGTAGTAGAAGTTCATGGCCTGCACCGAGATCTTGTTGCCGCTCGCCGGGATCCCGAAGAACTCACCGTCGTGGGTTCCCCGCATGGTGAACCGCGCGGCCACGGTGTCGCCTTCGGTGACCGTCTCCTCCAGCGTCCACCGGACGTCGGAGAAGGCGCCGCGCATCATCCCGATGACTTCCATGTACCCATCGGGCCCTCGCAGTGGTTCCGGGTGGCTCGGCGCGTGGAACACCGCGTCCGGAGAAATGACCTCGCGGGCGAGATCCTCGTTGCCCGTGTTGATGAACTCGACGAAACGGTTCATCACTGACTCGGTGGACTGCGATGACATCTTGCTGCACCTCTCCGGAGACGTTTGGGCGGATATCAACGAGCGTAACATCGAATCGATGTTCACATCGATTCGATGTTCGCGTGCGAGGATGGACTCATGCTGGAACTCGCGATACTCGGCTTCCTCGCCGAGGGACCCCTGCCCGGACACGTGCTGCGCCGCCGCGTCTCACAGCTGGCCGGCTACACGCGGCCGGTCAGTGACGGCAGCCTGTATCCGGCGATCAACCGCCTGACCAGGGCGGGCTTGATCGAGCGGCGTGCCGACCCGGCCGCGGGGGCGGCCCGGTACGTGCTCAGCCCGACCGCGGCCGGACGGGCCGACATGCTTCAGCGCCTGCGCGAGCCCGCCGACCACGAGATCACCGACTTCACCCGGTTCTACGTCGTCCTGGCCTTCCTCTCCCACCTGCCCGACGTGGCCGAACAGCACGCGGTGCTGCGCAGACGGCTGGAGTTCCTGGAAGAACCGGCGAGCTTCTTCTACGACAACGAACGGCCCCTGCGTGCCGAGGAGATCACCGACCCCTACCGGCGGGGCATGCTGCTCACCGCCCGCGCCACCAGCCGCGCCGAACGGACCTGGCTGCGCGAGACCCTCGGGGAGGAACCGCCCGTGTTCGACGCCGGACACACCGACAGCGATCCGCACACGCCCACGAGCTGACTACCCACGGAGGTACCCCCCATGCTTGCTTCCTGGTACGACGACCAGGGCCCCGCCGCCGATGTCCTGCACGTCGGTGAACTCCCTGATCCCGTCCCCGGCCCCGGCGAGGTCCGCGTCCGCGTCACCGTCTCGGGCGTCAACCCCGGCGACACCAAGAAACGGCGCGGCTGGCTCGGCTCGTCCATGCCCTTCCCGCGGGTGATCCCGCACAGCGACGCCGCCGGAGTCATCGACACCGTGGGCGCCGGAGTCGACGGCCGCCGCGTCGGACAACGGGTCTGGGTACACGGCGCCCAGTCCTACCGCCCCTTCGGCACCGCCGCCCAGTACACCGTCGTACCCGACCACCAAGCCGTACCTCTGCCAGATCATCTGAGTGACGAGCTGGGCGCGAGTCTCGGCATCCCCGGCATCACCGCCCACCGCTCCGTCTTCGCCGACGGCCCGGTCGACGGCCGACTGGTCCTGGTCCACGGAGTCCTCGGCGGCGTCGGCTCCCTGGCCGCCCAGCTCGCCCACTGGGCCGGCGCCACCGTGATCGCCACCGTCCGCCGCACCGCCGACCTCGACCGCGTCGACCCGGCCGTCGCCCACGCCGTCGCCCTGGACACCGGCGACCCCGCCGCCGCCATCCGCTCGTACGCCCCGCGAGGCGTCGACCGGATCATCGAGGTCGCGCTGTCCGACAACGCCGATCTCGACAACGCCGTCGCCGCCGACAACGCCGTCATCGCCGCCTACGGCACCCGCGCGGACCGCACCGAGATCCCCTTCTGGCCTCTGCTGTTCAACAACGTCACCCTGCGGCTGCTCGGCAGCGACGACTTCCCCGCCGAGGCCAAGCGCCAGGCCGCCCGCGACCTCACCTCCGCCGCGGCCGTCGGCGCCCTCACCGTCGACGTCCGCGACCGCTACCCGCTGGACGACATCGCCAAGGCCCACGACCTCGTCGACGCCGGCGGTGGCCACGGCCGCATCCTGCTCACCCTCCCCCAATAGCGCAGACTCGTCGGACCAAGTCCAAGAACACGCCTGGCGGCGGGGAGAACTCGGATGTGAGCGAGACACAAGCGGCCGAAGTTCCTCTTGCGCCAGGTGGAATGCCGACGGTCGGGCATCTGCTCAGGATGTCGCCGGGTCGGCCGTACGGCAGACCCGCAGCAGCCCGGAGAGCCACGGCGTCCTCGCCCTCGTGCTCGCGCACGGGGACGGCACGTCGGACGAGGAGGCGAGATCCTCACCTTCCTGTCGTGGGCCCTGCACGTGCTCGCCCGCAACCCCGAGATGGCCGACCGGATGAACGAGGAGGCGCGGGCGGCCGGGCCGGGCGTGGTCACCCCCGACCCGCTGCGCTTCGACCCCGACCGATGGCTGACCCGGGCCTGCCGCGCGCCACCCTGCCCACCGTCGTGAACGCCGTCCTCACCGGCCGCTGACCACCACAGGCCCACCCGGCACGACCACCGTCTTCGCCTCCCCACCCCACCGGTCAGGAATCGAGAAGCGCGCACCCCCCTCCCCCACCTAGCCTGACCTCACCCCCGCCCACACAAGGAGCCGCGATGACGAAGCCGTACGCCGCTGACAGCCACGATCTGATCCGGGTGCACGGCGCGCGGGTGAACAATCTGCGGGACGTCAGTGTGGAGATCCCCAAGCGCAGGCTGACGGTGTTCACCGGCGTCTCGGGTTCGGGGAAGAGTTCGCTGGTGTTCGGGACGGTCGCCGCCGAGTCGCAGCGGCTGATCAACGAGACGTACAGCGCGTTCGTCCAGGGCTTCATGCCGAACAACGCCCGCCCCGACGTGGACGTCCTGGAGGGCCTCACCACGGCGATCATCGTCGACCAGCAGCGCCTCGGCGCGGACCCGAGGTCGACGGTCGGCACGGTCACGGACGTCAACGCGATGCTGAGGATCCTCTTCAGCCGCCTCGGCACACCGCACATCGGCCCGGCGAAGGCGTTCTCGTTCAACGTCGCCTCGATCAGCGGCGCCGGCGCGGTGACGATCGAGCGCGGCGGCCAGACCGTGAAGGAGCGCCGCTCGTTCAGCATCCAGGGCGGCATGTGCCCCCGCTGCGAGGGCCGGGGCGCGGTCACGGACTTCGACCTGACGCAGCTCTTCGACGAGGAACTCTCCCTGAACGACGGCGCGCTCCTGGTCCCCGGCTACAAGACGGGCGGCTGGAACCACCGCCTGTACGCGGAGTCGGGCCTGTACGACGCGGACAAGCCGGTCAAGCGCTTCACGAAGAAGGAACTGCACGCGTTCCTGTACCTGGAGCCGACCCGCATGAAGATCGCGGGCATCAACATGACGTACGAGGGCCTGGTCCCCCGTATCCAGAAGTCGATGCTCGCGAAGGACCGCGAGGCGATGCAGCCGCACATCAGGGAGTTCGTGGACCGCGCGATCACGTTCACGACCTGCCCGGACTGCGACGGCACCCGCCTGACGGAGGCGGCCCGCTCCTCGAAGATCGGCGGCATCAGCATCGCGGACGCCTGCGCGACGCAGATCAGCGACCTGGCCGCGTGGGTCCGCGAACTGGACGACCCCTCGGTGGCCCCTCTCCTGACCGCGCTCGGCGAGACCCTGGACTCGTTCAACGAGATCGGCCTCGGCTACCTCTCCCTGGACCGCCCCTCGGGCACGCTGTCGGGCGGCGAGGCCCAGCGCGTGAAGATGATCCGCCACCTGGGCTCGTCGCTCACGGACGTGACGTACGTCTTCGACGAGCCGACGACGGGCCTGCACCCGCACGACATCCGCCGTATGAACGACCTCCTGCTGCGCCTGCGCGACAAGGGCAACACGGTGCTGGTGGTGGAGCACAAGCCGGAGGTCATCGCGATCGCCGACCACGTCGTGGACCTGGGCCCGGGCGCCGGCACGGCGGGCGGCACGGTCTGCTACGAGGGCACGGTGCAGGGCCTGCGCGCGACGGACACCCTCACGGGCCGCCACCTGGACGACCGCGCGAAGCTGAAGGACGAGGTCCGCGAGCCCACCGGCAAGCTGGAGATCCGGGGCGCGACGCGGCACAACCTGCGTGACGTGGACGTGGACGTCCCCCTCGGCGTCCTGACGGTCGTCACCGGCGTCGCGGGCTCCGGCAAGAGCTCCCTGATCCACGGCTCGGTCCCGCGCACGGCCGGCGTCGTCTCGGTCGACCAGACCCCGATCAAGGGCTCCCGCCGCAGCAACCCGGCGACGTACACGGGCCTCCTGGAGCCCGTCCGCAAGGCGTTCGCCAAGGCCAACGGCGTCAAACCGGCCCTGTTCAGCGCCAATTCGGAGGGCGCCTGCCCGACCTGCAACGGCGCGGGCGTCGTCTACACCGACCTCGCGATGATGGCGGGCGTCTCCACCACCTGCGACGACTGCGAGGGCAAACGCTTCCAGGCGGCCGTCCTCGACTACCGCCTCGGCGGCAAGGACATCAGCGAGGTCCTGGCGATGCCGGTCGCCGAGGCGGCGGAGTTCTTCGCGACGGGCGAGGCGAAAACCCCCGCCGCGAGCCGCATCCTCGGCCACCTCGCGGACGTCGGCCTCGGCTACCTCACCCTCGGCCAGCCCCTCACCACCCTCTCGGGCGGCGAACGCCAACGCCTCAAGCTGGCCACCCACATGTCCGACAAGGGCGGCGTCTACGTCCTCGACGAGCCGACGGCCGGCCTCCACCTCGCCGACGTCGAACAACTCCTCGCCCTCCTCGACCGCCTCGTCGACTCCGGCAAGTCGGTCATCGTCATCGAGCACCACCAGGCCGTCATGGCCCACGCCGACTGGATCATCGACCTCGGCCCCGGCGCCGGCCACGACGGCGGCACGATCGTCTTCGAGGGCACCCCGTCCGCCCTGATCACCTCCCGCACGACCCTGACGGGCGAACACCTCGCGGAGTACGTGAACGCCTGAGCGCCTCTCGTACGGCAACCACCAAGCCGTACGAGGATCAGGGCCTCCAAGTCACCACCCCCGCCCCCTCGGCTCGCACCCGGCGACCCGCCAGACCTCCTCGCTCACGTACCAGTGATCCCGCCCCACCAGCGCGAACTGCCGCTCACTCGCCCGCCCTTCACTCGCCCGGAACCGCTCCAGACACTCCTCCCAGCTCCACTCCGCCTCAGGCACCGGCGGCAGCTCCCCGCGCGCCACGAGCCCGGCGATCAGCTCCCCGATCCGCACCGGCACGGGATGGCTCGCGTGGTACACCCCACCGGGCACCGCCCCCTCCGTCAGAGCCAGCGAAGCGATCAGCCGCCCCAGATCGGCGACGTCGACGACGGACAGCAGGGCCCGGCCTCCGTCCCACACACCCGGCACCCGGGCCACCAGCTCCCGCAGCCCCGGCACCACCCACCGGTCCCCCTCCCCCAGCACCAGTCCCGGCCGCAACACCACACCTCCCGCCTCCAGCACGAACCCTTCCCCGGCCAGCCGGCTCCGGCTCACCGCCGACACCGGCTCGGCGACGACCTCGCCGACCTCGATCCCGCTGTGCGGCCCGGCCCCGTACACGGCGGCGGTCGACAGATGCACCACCCGCCGCACCCCGCCCCGCCGGGCCTCGGCCATCACGGCCCGGGTCCCGTCGACGTTCACGGCCCGGCACATCGCCTCGTCGCCCCCGATGTACGAGGCGAGATGGACGACGGCCCGCGCGCCCTCGCACACTCCCGACACCGCACCGGGCTCGGTCAGATCACCGGTCACCCACTCGACGCCCTCCACCACCTCCTCCGGAACCCGTCTCACCACCGCCCGGACCCGCGCTCCCCGAGCCAGCAACTCCCGCACAGCCGCCGTCCCGACGAACCCGCCGGCCCCTGTGACCACAACAACGTCCGACCTCATACGCCAGTTCCCTCGCACCCGTCCAGTTTTCCCGGATTGGCCTTGGTCCCCCGTCTCCGCCACCCCCTACTGTCACGTCCATGCAGATCAGAATCGTGGACGCGTTCACCGACCGCCCCTTCTCCGGCAACCCGGCGGGCGTCCTGCTCCTGGACTCCTACCCCGACGACGACCGCCTCCAGAACATCGCCCTGGAGGTCAACCACGCGGAGACGGCGTTCGCCCACCCGACGCCGGACGACCCCGAGGCGGACTGGGCCCTGCGCTGGTTCACCCCCGCCACGGAGGTCGCGATGTGCGGCCACGCCACCCTGGCGACCGGGCACGTCCTGCACACGACAGGCGCCCACGAGGGCGTCGTACGCTTCCGCACCCGCAGCGGCATCCTCACCGCCACCCCCGCCGAGGACGGCTCGATCACCCTGGACTTCCCGACGGCCCCGCTGACGGAGGTGGCGATCCCGGACGGCGTGGCGGAGGCGCTCGGCGCGCAACCGCTGTCGGCGTACGACACGGGCGTGAACGTGGGCGACCTGGTCGTGGAGCTCCCCGACGAGAAAACCGTCCACGCCCTGCGCCCCGACCACAAGGCCCTCGCCGCGTACTCCACGCGCGGCATCATCGCCACCGCCCGCGCCGAGAACCCCGCCCTCGGCTACGACTTCGTCTCCCGCTGCTTCTTCCCGAACGTCGGCATCGACGAGGACCCGGTCACCGGCAGCGCCCACACGGCACTGGCCCCCTTCTGGTCCCAGCGCCTCGGCAGCCCCGACCTCACCGGCCTCCAGGCATCCCCCCGCGCGGGCCGGGTCCGCACCTCCCTGCGGGGCAGCCGCACCCTCCTGACCGGCCGCGCGGTCACGGTCATCGAGGGCGAACTCCTCGCCTGACTCAGGGAGTCGGCAACCAGTCGACTTTCCCGGCGAGAAGGGCGTACCCCACAAAAGCCCCGATATCGAGCAGCGAGTGCGCGACGACCAGCGGCCCCACACGCCCCCACCGCCGATACAGATAGACGAACACCACCCCCATCACCATGTTCCCGATGAACCCCCCGATCCCCTGGTAGAGGTGATACGACCCCCGCAACACAGAACTCGCAACCAGAGCCGCCCCCGCCCCCCACCCCAACTGCCCCAGCCGGCGCAGCAGATACCCCACGACGATGACCTCTTCGAGGACCGCGTTCTGCAAGGCGGACAGCACCAACACGGGATATTTCCACCACACGTCGGGCAGAGCCTCGGGCACGACGGTCAGATTGAACCCGAGCCCCCTCGCCGCCAGATAGAACGCGATCCCACTGCTCCCGATCACAGCGGCGACACCAGCCCCCCGCCCCAGATCGGGCCAGGGCCGAGTCCGATCGAACCCGAGCACCCGCAACGAAGCCCGCTCCCGCATCAAAAAATGAGCGACGAGCACCACAGGCACCAACGAACTACTGATCCCGAACAACTGCCAGGCAAGATCCAGCCAGGGCCGCCCAGGCGCAGCGGACCCATTGAGGGTGGCGGTCTGATCCTTGAGCCCCCCCGGCTTGGTAACAGACCCAACAAAGCTGATCAAGGCGGAAACCCCACTGGCCCCCAGGGAAACCCCAAGCACCAGCAAGGTCTCGTCCCGCAAAGCCCGCCGAGAAACCCGCTCCAAGGGCTGCTCCTCAGCCACAGAAGACACCACGCACCCACCCACTTCCTGTCCGGCCCCCCATCCTCCCCCAGCCGGAACACGACGCTGCTGCTCCCCGTCTTTTAGGGGCGCGGGGCTGTATCGATTTGCGGCTCCGCCGCGCGGGCGCGACCAGCCACGAAGCACCCGCACCAAACTACGCACCTCGGGGGCCCAGGGGGCGAAGCCCCCGGCTGGGGTCGAAGGGGCTGAGCCCCTTCGGGATGGGACGGGTAGGGGCGGCGGGGGCGAAAACCCTCACGTCACCCCAACGCCGCAACCTCCCCCACCCCCACAGGCCACAGATGCACCGGCTCCCCAGCCCGCATCAACTCCCCATACCGCCGGGTGGTGGCCGCCAACGCCTCCCCCCGCGACATCCCGGCCTCCAGAGCCCCATGAAACGTCCCCACCTGCCAAGTAGCCCCATTCACCCGCAACCGACACCGCTCCTCGATCACCCCGAGATAGAAGTCCCGATCCACGGCCTCCACCCCCCACGCATCAAGCCCAGCAGCAGCCAACGGCAACAACTCATCCCGCACGAGACTCACCACGTCCACCTCCCCCACCCCACCGAGCCGCCCCCGCCGAGGCCACAACACCCGAGCCTCGATCCCGTACCGACAAGCCGCGTCGAAGTTGGAGTCGGCGGCCTCGAAGGGCAACCGGGCCCACACGGGCCGAGACTCCTCGGCAAGGGCCCGCACGACGCCGTAGTAGAACGCGGCGTTGGCAAGAACATCGGTGATGGTGGGCCCGGCGGGAAGCACCCGATTCTCGACCCGCAGATGAGGAACCCCGTCGGCAACCCCGTAGACGGGCCGGTTCCACCGGTACACGGTCCCGTTGTGAAGGACGAGTTCGGCAAGCTTGGGAGTCCCCCCGGCCTCGATGACCCCGAGCGGATCCTCTTGGTCGCAGATGGGAAGGAGCGGGGGGAAGAACCGGAGATTCTCCTCGAACAGCTCGTACGCGGAGGAGACCCACCGCTCCCCGAACCAGGTCCGGGGCCGCACCCCTTGGGCCTGAAGCTCGGGCGGCCGGGTATCGGTGGACTGGAGGAAGAGCGGAGGCCGGGACTCCCGCCACAGCTCCCGCCCGAAGAGGAACGGCGAGTTGGCCCCGACGGCCACCTGTACGGCGGCAACGGCCTGAGCGGCGTTCCAGACGTCGGCGAACCGCCCGGGCGTGACCTGGAGATGGAGCTGTACGGAGGTGCAGGCGGCCTCGGGGGTGATGGACTTGGCGGTGCAGGAGAGCCGCTCGACCCCGTCGATGTCGAGGGTGAAGTCCTCACCGCGGGCGGCGACGATCTGATCGTTGAGGAGGGCGTACCGGTCGACCTCGGAGAGGTTCGCGGAGACGAGATCCTCGGCCGCGAGGGTGGGCAGAATCCCGATCATCACGATTCCGGCGTCGACTTCCCGCGCCTTGCGGTGCGCATATGCCAGAGAGGTACGGAGTTCCTCGGCGAGCTGGTCGAATACCCGCCCACCGAGCCGGTGCGGAGCTATGTTGACTTCCAGATTGAACCTGGCGAGTTCTGTTTGGAAATCACGGCTCGCGATACGTTCGAGTACCTGCCCGTTCAACATTCTCGGTGCACCGTCGGCACCCGCGAGATTCAGTTCGATCTCCAGCCCCATGAGGTTCTTGGGGCGATCGAAGCGCTGCTCGGCCAGCAGCCGCTCCAGCCCCGCGAGGCACTGCCGGAGCTTGTCGCGGTAGTGCTGCCGATCGGACAGGTCGAACGCGCCTGCCACGACCTTCTCGCCCATACGAAGCGTCCCTCCTCGGCCGGCGGCCCGGTCTCCCGGCCACCGGAGGTCGTCCCGGGTCAGGAAAGATGATGCCCAGCGGAACGATCGATAACGCCCCCGGCACCGACCGGGGCCCGCTAGGCTGGACCCGACCCCTCGTAAGCACCCCATAAGTGACCGGCGACACATTCGACGAAGCGCGGCGCGGAACTCTTTTTCCGGAACTCGGCCGCTCGTGAAAAACACCGACGAAAATACGCCGACCACACGGCGGAGACTTTCCCAGGTGGACGCCGGTGAGGCCGTTCTGAATCGGGAGAATTCAGTCGTATCGCCGACCGAATAGATGCTTGCGACAGGGAAAGGGATCGGGTAGCCGAAACCCACTCCGAACACCCGTCGTATAAACTCCGCGACAGGCGGAGAAGGCGGGAGCCCGGCCGAAGGAACTGCCGTTCAGGCCGCGGACGACAGGTCGCACGCACCCCGGTACGCCGACCCCGGCACCGCCTCTCCGATCGCACCGCCCCGAATCCGAGAGCTGACAGCGCCGTCCGCCCCCGCCCTCGCGCCACACCCTTGCCTGTCGAATGAGAGGCGACCCACCATGCCGCTGCATGTCCCCCCGGCACCCGCGCCCGCCCTGCGCTCCGTCCTCACCGCCCTCGGCTCCCCGACGGCCGTCCGTGAGGCCCGCACCCCGTCCCTGAGGACCGCCGAGAGTCCGGCGGTCCCCGAACTCCCGCTCCCGCTGCACGTGTTGGAGCGGATCAGTGCCGAGGGCGTGCCCGAGACCCGGCTGGCCGGCTGGCGGTTCCTGATCCGCTGCCAGGAGCGGGCCGTGGCCGCGGCGGAGACCCGCCTCACGGCGGACGGCTGGACGTTCTCGCACTTCTTCGAGGGCCCGTACATCGACTCGACGGAACGGGCGCTGCGCCAGGCGGAGTCCACCGAACTCGACGTCCAGGCACGCCTGTTGTCCGTCCCCGGCCTGTACATGCTGACGCTCTGGCTGCACGGCGACTGGGCGTCGGACGGCACGACCGGGCACCCCGCACCGGCGGACGTCCTGATCCCGCTGGCGCCCGCTCCGCCCGGCATCGCGGCCCACCGCCCGCACCGCGTCGCGGAGTTGCTCCCGGCGCTCACCCACCGGGTCACGCCGGCGCCCCTGTTGAGCTCACCGGCGTGACGTCATCCTGCCGGACTAGCCCGTTGTGACCAGCTCGAACCATCCGAAGTGACCGGGCGGCGGGACTGAACCGCCCGTGCGAGTGACGCGTCATGAACCTGTGAGTAGCGGTACCGCGAAATCCCTGCGGATCCAGGCCCGTAGAGCAACACTGGGTTCCGACCGACTTATCACAACGGGGGCGGCCATGAACGACGCTTCGCGCCGCGAGAACGACACGACACACGATCCACACATCGCACCGGTCACTTCATCCGTCACGACAGAGCGAAAGATCCCTTCCATGTGCCAGCACCAGCCACCGTGTCCGCCAGCCGACTCCACCGCCCGGGACTGCGCCCGGCTGATGGCACACCACCCGGAACAAGGCTGGAGCCTGCTGTGCAACGGCGTCCTCCTGTTCGAGGACACCGGTGAGCTGCTGCCGGACGGCAGCGTGATCGCCCCCCACCGCCCGCTCGGCCCCGGCCGAATCGTGGCGGTGGCCTGAACCCAGAACCGGGACCAGCGCCGAGACCAGGCACCCCCAGGGCCGGAGACACACCACTGTCCCGGCCCTGACGCACGCACGCCCCCCCTCACCCAGCCGCACCCCCTCCGTACGCCTGCCCCGCACTCTCGCCGCGCACCCGACGCCACCCCGCCGCACGCACTACCTCCGCACGTCCGCCCCGGCAGCCCTCTCACCACGCGCCCAACGGCCACCCCACCACTCTCGACCGCACGCCGGACGCCTTCCCACCCCCTCCGCACGTCTGCCCCGGCCGGCCTCCTCACCTCGCACCCGACGCCCCCACCTCTCTCGGCCACACGCCGGACACCCCCGGCCCGCGCCTCCTTTGCGCACGCACGCGCCTTCCACCAACCCTCTCCGCCCCCGAAGCCCGGCCAGCCCACCCCCACCGCGCGGCCCGACGCCCACCCAGCCGCTCCCGGCCACACACCGGACACCCCCGGCCCGCCGCCGCGGCAGGCACCGGCGCTGTCGCTGCCCCCTGGTACGCACCCGCCGCCCACCCTCACACGCCCCGCACCTTCCCCGGCCCACACCCCATCCGCGCACCCGCCCCCACCCCCGCCGCCCGGCCCCTCCCCACCTCCCCGCCCAAAACCCCTCCCCTCCCCACCGTTTTTCCGGAAGACTCCTGGAAGTTTCGGCTCGGGTACCGGAAGCAGAGGCGGGCACATGGCACCACAGAACACCAAGGCACAGGGCGTCGAAGCGAGCAGCGTCGAGGCCCACGCCCCCGAGGCCCCCCTCGCCAAGCCCCCCGGCACCACCACACCCGATACCGGAACCCCCAGCACCACACCCCCCGCCGCCACCTCACCCAACCCCCCACCCCCCACCAAAATCACCATCACCGAAATCGCCCGCCGCGCAGGCGTCTCCGTCCCCACGGTCTCCCGCGTAGTCAACGGCCGCTCCGACGTCTCCCCCGCCACCCGCGCCCGCGTGGAGGAACTCCTCCGCCTGCACGGCTACCGCAAGCGCCCCCCAGCCGCCCCCACCCGCAGCCCCGCCCTCCTGGACCTCGTCTTCAACGACCTCGGCAGCCCCTGGGCGGTGGAGATCATCCGCGGCGTCGAGGAGGTGGCGCACGCGGCCGGCGTAGGCACGGTCGTCTCGGCGATCCACGGCCGCACCGGCGACGCCCGCGAGTGGATGCGCAACCTCAGGGCCCGCGCCTCGGGCGGCGTCATCCTGGTCACGTCCGACCTGGAACCCACGCTGCACGAGGAGTTGAGGATCCTCGGCGTCCCCTTGGTGGTCGTCGACCCGACGGGCACGTACGCGGACGGCGTCCCGGTGATCGGCGCCGCCAACTGGTCCGGCGGCCTCGCCGCGACAAAGCACCTGCTGGCCCTGGGCCACCGCAGGATCGGCCTGATCGCGGGCCCGCCGAGACTCCTGTGCTCCCGCGCCCGCTACGACGGCTACCGCGCGGCGCTGGAGGCGGCGGGCGTCCCGGTGGACGACGCCCTCGTCGTACCCGGCGACTTCCAGTCCGCGTCGGGCTTCCGGGGCGCGGGCGCCCTCCTGGACCTCCCGGACCCGCCGACGGCCCTGTTCGCGGCGAGCGACCGGATGGCGCTCGGCGCGGTGGAGGCGCTGCGCCAACGGGGCCTGCGCGTCCCGCAGGACATGAGCGTCGTCGGCTTCGACGACCTCCCCGAAGTCCGCTGGTCCGCCCCGCCGTTGACGACGGTCCGCCAACCCCTCGCCGACATGGGCAAGTTGGCCGTCCGCACGGCCTTGCGCCTGGCGCACGACGAGCATCCCGACGCGCCGCGCGTCGAGTTGGGCACGGAACTGGTGGTGCGGTCCAGCACCGCACCACCAGCCCGCTCCTGAAACCCTCCTACTTCAGCGCGTTCCGGAGCGCGAAGTAGGCGGGTTTCGGCTTGAGTTGCTCGTCCCAGGGGAGAGCGGCCCCTTCACCGGGGAAGACCGCCGGGATCCACGAGTATTTGTCCGTGTAATCCCAGATCGTGATGCCCACGCACCGGCGCACCGACAGGCACGCGTCGGTCATGTCGGCGTACCACTGGGCCTGTTGGGCGAGCTTCTCCTCGGTCGCGGGCACGAACATCCGCACGTCGACCTCGGTGAGCGCGGTGTCGAGCCCCAGCCGGGAGAAGCGGCGGAGGTTGTCCTCCAGGGTCGTCGGATAGCCGTACTGGAGGGCCAGGTGCGCCTGGAGGCCGATCCCGTCGAGCGGCACGCCCTGCGCCTTCAGCTCCTTGGCGAGCTTGTAGTAGGCGTCGCTCTTGGGGCCGACGGCCTCGATGTTGTAGTCGTTGAGGTACAGCTTCACGCGCGGGTCGGCCTGCCGCGCCCAGCGCAGCGCGTCGGCGATGTAGCCGGGGCCGAGGGTCTTGTAGAAGACCGTCTCGCGGTAGGTGCCGTCCTCGTTGAACGCCTCGTTGACGACGTCCCAGGCGTACAACTTCCCCCGGTAGTGCCGGACTTCGGTCTGGATGTGGTTCTTGAGGACGGCCCGCAGCTCGTCCGCCGTCCACTCCTTGCCGGTCAGCCAGTCGGGGAGCTGGCTGTGCCAGACGAGGGTGTGGCCGCGCACCTTCTGGTGGTTCGCGCGGGCGAGGTTCAGGATCTCGTCGCCCGCGGTGAAGTCGAAGACGCCCTGCCGGGGTTCGGTGGCGTACCACTTCATGCCGTTGCCCGGGGTGATCATGTCGAACTCGTGGCCGAGGATCTTCGTGTAGGGGGCGTCGGTGAGTTCGGGGTTGTCGGTGGCGCTGCCGAAGTAACGCCCGTGCCGCTGGGCGAGGTCGGCGAGTGTCGCCTTGTGGTGCTGTTCCCCGGCCTGGGCGGCGGGGCCGCTCACGACGCCGGCGGCGACGAGGGCGGCGGCGAGCGCCCCGGCGAGTCTGAGACGGGTGCGGACGAGCATGCTGCGACTCCTCAAGGGGGGTGAGCCGTACATGAGTTGGCCGGTCAGCCTTTGGAGGCTCCGGCGGTGAGCCCGCCGACGAGCTGCCGCTCGGCGACGGAGTAGAACGCCAGGGCGGGCACCATGGCGAGGACGAGGTAGGCGAAGACCCGGGCGTACTCCGACGAGTACTGCCCCTGGAACTGCTGGACCCCGATCGGGATCGTCCACCAGCTGGGGTCCGTGAAGACGAGCAGCGGCAGCAGGAAGTTGTTCCAGCTCCCCACCACGGCGAGGACGGAGACGGTCCCGAGGGCGGGCCGGGCCATCGGCAGCAGCACCCGCCAGAAGAACCCGAGCGGCCCGCAGCCGTCGAGGGTCGCCGCCTCCTCCAGCTCCGCCGGGATCTCCCGGAAGAACCCGCGCAGGATGACGATGGTCACCGGTATCCCGAACGCGGCCTGCGGCAGGATCACCCCGAGCGGGTTGTCCAGCAGGCCGATCGAGCGCAGCAGCAGGAACAGCGGCAGCGCGACGACCGCGAAGGGGAACATCAGCCCCATCGTGAACAGCGTGAACAGCGCCTCCCGCCCCTTGAACGCGAACCGCGCGAAGGAGAACGCGGCGAGCGCCGACACCGCGACCACCGCGAGCGCCGTGGCGATGGCGATGAAGGTGCTGGACCCGACCATCTGCCAGAAGGAGCTGGACCCCAGGATGTCGGTGTAGTTGGAGGTCACCCACTTCTCGGGCAGCCCCACGGGGTTGCGGGAGAGTTCGTCGGTGGTCTTGAACCCGGACAGCACCGCGTACAGCAGCGGTACGGCCATCAGCGCGCCGACCGCGACGAGTACGACGTGCACCGGCAGATTGCGCAGGTTCTTCTTCACGAGCCGCCTCCTCGCATGGTCGTGGTGGCTCCCTCCAGGTCACGGCGCATGACGTAGCGCTGGTAGACGACGGCGAACACGAGGCTGATGACGAACATGGCGACGCTGATCGCGCTGGCGTAGCCGACCTGGTAGCGCTTGAAGCCGTACTGGAACAGCGTCACGGCCATGGTCTCGGAGTGGTGGTCGGGTCCGCCGCTGGTGGTGACCCAGACCAGGTCGAAGAGCTGGATCGCGCCGATCACCGACAGGAACACGCTGATCCGCAGGGTCGGCGCGAGCAGCGGCAGGGTGATGTGGCGGAACCGCTCCCAGGGCCCGGCCCCGTCGATGAGCGCGGCCTCCGTCAACTCGGCCGGGATGGACTGGAGTCCGGCGAGGTAGAGCATCATGTGGAAGCCGAAGTACTTCCACATCATGACGAGGAACAGCGTCGCGAGGACGGTCGAGGGGTCGGAGAACCACTTCCCGCCGAGCCCTTCAAGACCGATGCGACTGAGGACCTGGTCCGCGAACCCGGCCTCGGGCGCGAACAGCATGCCGAACAGGATGCCGGTGATCGCCTCGGAGAGGATGTACGGCGCGAAGAACAGCATCCGGTAGACGGCGCGCCCGCGCAGTTTCTGGTTGAGCGCGACGGCGAGGGCGAGCGCGAACGGGAGTTGCAGCACGACCGACAGTCCGACGAGCAGGCCCCCGCGCCACAGGTCGCCGAGGAACACGTCGTCCTTCAGCAGCCGCGTGTAGTTGTCGAACCCGATGGCCTCGGAGGGCCAGCCGAATCCGCCCCAGCGGAAGAAGGACGCGTAGACGGCGAACAGCATCGGCAGCAGCACGAGTACGCCGAACAGCACGAGCGCGGGCACCTGGAAGGCGAAGGCGGTGAACCAGTGCGTGATCCGCCGCCGGGACCGCGCCTTCCCGGAGTCCGGCGGCTCCTTCACCGCCGTCCCCCGCTCGTCCTCGACGAACGTCGAGGTCACTGCTCGTCCTTGGCGGTCTTCGTGATCGCCTCGGTGACCTGCTTCGGCGACTTGGACCCGGCGATGAGCCCGGCCACGCTGTCGTTGACCTGCTGCCCGACGGCGGGCGCGTACGCCTGGTCGAGGTAGAGCTGGAACCCGGTGGCCGCCTTCAACTGGGCCTGTACGGCGAGGAGGTTGGGGTCCTTGAGCCCTGCCTCGGCGCCGGGCACGACCGGGATCGCGCCCGTCTTGGTGACGAGTTCGAGGTCGGTGGCCTGCGAGGCGAAGAACTTGAGGAAGTCCACGGCGGCCTGGGGAGCGCCCTTGCGCAGCGCGTGTCCGCCGCCTCCGCCGAACACCTCGGTGATCGCGCCCTTGCCGCCCTCGACCGCGGGGAAGGGGAAGAACCCGAGGTCGGCGCCGATGCCCTTGCCCGCGTCGGCCTCGACGGTGGGCGCCCACTGGCCCATCAGCTCCATCGCCGCCTTGGCGTTGCCGACGGCCGCGGCCTGCCCGGTCGGGCTGGAGTAGGCGGCCCCGAGGAACCCCTTCTGGAACGGCTGGAGGTCGATCAGCTCCTGGAGGTGCTGCCCGGCCTGCACGAACCCGTCGCCGGTGAAGTCCTTGCCGGCGTCGGCCTTCTGGAGCGCGTCGAGCCCGGCCGTACGCATCGCGAGGTACGCCCAGTAGTACATCCCGGTCCAGCTCTCCTTGCCGGCGAGCGCGAGCGGGGTGACGCCGGCGGCCTTCAGCTTCCGTACGGCGTCCAGGAATCCGGACCAGGTGGTGGGCGGGGCGGCGATCCCGGCCTTCTTGAACAGCGCCTTGTTGTACCAGAACCCGATCATGCCGATGTCGAACGGGATGCCGTACACCTTGTCGTCGATCAGGTACGCCGCCTTGGCGACCGGCAGCAGGCTGTCGGACCAGGGCTTGGTGCGTTCGCTGAGGTCTTCGACGAGTCCGGCGTCGACCTGCTGCTTGAGGACGCCGCCGCCCCAGGTGTGGAAGATGTCGGGGAGCTTGCCGGAGGCGGTCTGCGCCGTCATCTTGGATTTGTAGGCGTCGTTCTCCAGCTGGACGATCTTGATCTTGACACCAGGGTTCTGGCTCTCGAACTTCTTGGCCAGAGCCGCCCAGACGTCCTTGGCGGGCTGAGTGGTGGAGATGTTCCACCACTCGATGGTGGTCGTGCCCCCGGTCGAGTCCCCGTCCGAGTCACCGCCGCAGCCGCTCAACGCCGTCATGCCCAGACCGGCCGCGGCGGAGGCCCCCAAGAAGCCTCGGCGGGAGAGTGCCGGGTCGCCCATCATGCTCTCCTCGATAGATCGAAAGTTTCGGAGCCAATCCAGAAAGCTTCGCTGCTGCCGCACCCTAGAGACAGCCTCCGAGAGGAGGCAACCCCTTGAACGCGGTCAATTCGAAGGCCAGTTGAAGAAGGCCCCCTGGCTCGTCACACGGAGACCCCTCAAGGCGGTTCGAAACATTCGACTCGAAGGGCGAACATTACGAAATCGCAGCCCTCGCCGACCATGACACTGGGTGTCCACTCCCCCGTACGGCCCAGTCCACCTCCACGCCCTCACACCCGCCCCGACCAGGCCAGTCTTAACGCAAGCTTGACGCCCTCCACCCCCCGAACCCCAGGCCCGCGTGTCACTCTCTGCTTACGCTGTACCCGCCGTCCGCCTGATGGCCGGAACCGCACCCGAGCCGCACACCTGGAGACCCCGCCGATGGCCACGACCGAACAACCGGCGCCCAGCCGCCTGCGGGCCTGGATGCTGGAGGGCCTGTCCGACATGGGCAAGGGCCGGCCGGCCGAGGACGAGAGCGAGCGGAAGCCGCAGACCCACCCCGGCCAGCGCTGGTACCGCGTCATGTGCCTCACCGGCGTCGACTACTTCTCCACCCTCGGCTACCAGCCCGGCATCGCCGCCCTCGCCGCCGGGCTCCTCTCCCCGATCGCGACGATCGTCCTCGTGATCGTCACCCTCGCGGGCGCGCTCCCCGTCTACCGCAGGGTCGCCGAGGAGAGCCCGCACGGCGAGGGCTCGATCGCGATGCTGGAGCGCCTGCTCTCCTTCTGGAAGGGCAAGCTCTTCGTCCTCACCCTGCTGGGCTTCGCCGCGACCGACTTCCTCATCACCATCACGCTCTCCGCCGCCGACGCCTCCACCCACCTGGTGGAGAACCCGCACCTCACCAACGCCCTGCACGGCCGGCAGATGCTGATCACCCTGGTCCTGGTCGCACTGCTCGGCGCGGTCTTCCTCAAGGGGTTCCTGGAGGCGATCGGGGTCGCGGTCGTCCTGGTCGGCGTCTATCTCACGCTGAACGTCGTGGTCGTCGCCGTCGGCCTGTGGCACGTCATCACCGCGGGCCATGTGATCACCGACTGGTCCAGCGCGCTGACCACCGAGCACGGAAACGTTTTCGCGATGGTCGGCGTCGCCCTGCTCGTCTTCCCCAAGCTCGCCCTCGGCCTCTCCGGCTTCGAGACCGGCGTCGCCGTCATGCCGAACGTCAAGGGCGACCCGGACGACACCGAGGAACGCCCCACCGGCCGCATCCGCGACACCAAGAAGCTCCTCACCACCGCCGCCCTCATCATGAGCGGCTTCCTCATCGCCACCAGCTTCATCACCACCCTCCTCATCCCCGAGAAGGAGTTCAAGACCGGCGGCCAGGCCAACGGCCGCGCGCTCGCCTACCTCGCGCACGACTACCTCGGCAGCGCCTTCGGCACGGTGTACGACGTGTCGACGATCGCGATCCTCTGGTTCGCCGGCGCCTCCGCGATGGCGGGCCTGCTCAACCTGATGCCGCGCTACCTGCCCCGGTACGGCATGGCCCCGCACTGGGCCCGCGCGGTACGCCCCATGGTCATCGTCTTCACGCTGATCGCCTTCCTGGTGACCTGGATCTTCGACGCCGACGTCGACGCCCAGGGCGGCGCGTACGCCACCGGCGTGCTCGTCCTCATCAGCTCCGCGGCGATCGCCGTGACCATCGCCGCGCGCAAGGCCGGCCAGCGGAACTGGACGATCGGCTTCGGCGTGATCTCCGCGGTCTTCCTCTACACGACGGTCCTGAACGTCATCGAACGCCCCGACGGCGTCAAGATCGGCGCCTGCTTCATCGCCGGCATCATCCTGGTCTCCCTCCTCTCCCGCCTGGCCCGCGCCTTCGAGCTGCGCGTCACGAGCGTCTCCCTCGACCCGATGGCGGAACGTTTCGTACGGGACATGGCGAGCCGCAAGATCCGCCTGATCGCCAACGAGCCGGACCGCCGCGACGTCGCCGAGTACCGCGACAAGATCGAGCAGATCCGCGAGGACAACGACATCCCCGGCCCGGAGGACTACGTCTTCGTCGAGGTCACCGTCACCGACCCCTCCGAGTTCGAGGCGAGCCTCACGGTCCGGGGCGAGGTCCTGCACGGCCGCTACCGGGTCCTGACCCTGGAGCACTCCTCGATCCCCAACGCCCTCGCCGCCCTCCTCCTCCACATCCGCGACTCCACCAACTGCACCCCGCACATCTACTTCGAGTGGACCGAGGGCGGCCCCTTCACCAACTTCCTCCGCTTCTTCCTCTTCGGCCAGGGCGAGGTGGCCCCGGTGACCCGCGAGGTCCTCCGCGAGGCGGAACCCGACCGCGCCCGCCGCCCGAGGGTCCACACCGGCTGAGGAGACGTACGAGCTGAGGAGACGGCCGGCCACCTATCGTGACCGCATGCACTCCTACACCATCGGCCAGGCCGCCCGTCTCCTGGGCGTCAGCCCCGACACCGCACGCCGCTGGGCGGACGCGGGCCGCTTCACCACCCACCGCGACGACGCGGGCCGGCGTCTCGTCGACGGCACCGACCTGGCCGCGTTCTCCGTCGAGCTGGCCCGCGCCGACGGCGACGAGACGCCCTCGCACACGTCCGTCCGCAACGCCTTCCCCGGCATCGTCACGGCCGTGAAGCTCGGCGACGTAGCGGCCCAGGTCGAGATCCAGGCGGGCCCGCACCGGCTGGTCTCGCTGCTCACCCGGGAGGCGGTGGAGGAGCTGGGCCTGGAGGTGGGCATGGAGGCGACGGCCCGGGTGAAGTCGACGAACGTCCACATCGACCGGGCCTGACCGTCCCGGACGAACGCAGATGCCAGCCAGATCTCGCATCACCCCAGCTCATGCAATGAGACACGATATCTACGGCTCGCATATGCGGCAGTATCATCATCACGGCCGTCAGCCGAACCGTCTCCGAGGAGTACCCGTGATGACCCGTCCCGCGCCCCACCCCCGCCGGCTGCTCCAGGTGACCGGCGCGGGGGTCGCCGCGCTGCTGACGCTGAGCGCGTGCTCCTCGGACTCCACGCCGGACGCTGGCGCGACGCCGTCCACCTCCGCAGGAGTGTCCGGCCCGGTCACCGTCTTCGCCGCCGCCTCCCTCAAGGAGACGTTCACCGCGCTCGGCGAACAGTTCGAGAAGGCCCACCCCGGTACGAAGGTCACCTTCAACTTCGCCGGCAGCGACAGCCTCGCCGCGAGCATCACCGGCGGCGCCCCCGCCGACGTGTTCGCCGCGGCCAGCGCCAAGACCATGGCCATCGTGACCGGCAAGAAGGACAACGCCACGGCGCCGGTCACCTTCGTCCGCAACCAGCTGGAGATCGCCACCCTGCCGGGCAACCCCGACAAGGTCACCGGCCTCAAGGACCTCACCAAGTCCGGCCTCAAGGTCGTCCTGTGCGACAAGACGGTGCCCTGCGGCGCGGCGGCCGACAAGATCCTCACCGCGACGGGGGTCAAGGTCACGCCCGTGTCGTACGAGCAGGACGTCAAGTCGGCGCTCACGAAGGTCGAGCTCAAGGAGGCGGACGCGGCGCTCGTCTACAGGACCGACGTGCGCGCGGCGGGCACCAAGGTCCAGGGCATCGACTTCCCCGAGTCCTCCCAGGCGGTGAACGACTACCCGATCACCCTCCTCAAGGACGCCCCCAACGCGGCGGCGGCCAAGGAGTTCATCGCCCTCGTGCAGTCGGCGGAGGGCCGGAAGATACTGACGGAGGCGGGCTTCCTCCAGCCGTGACCCGCCCGAACGTCCCGAGGGAGAACGCACCGTGACGGCGCCGAAGACCCGACCCGCAAAACTCCAGAGGCCCGTCCCCCTCCCTCTCCTGGTCCCGGCCCTCCTCGGAGTCACCTTCCTCCTGCTCCCCCTGCTGGCCCTCCTGATCCGCACCCCCTGGAGCAGCCTCCCTTCCCTCCTCAGCACCCCCGAGGTCTGGGAGGCCCTCCGCCTCTCCCTCTTCTGCGCGACGGCGGCAACAGCGGTGAGCCTGGTCCTGGGCGTCCCCTTGGCCTGGCTCCTGGCAAGAACGGACTTCAGAGGCAGAGCGCTCCTGAGAGCCCTGGTGACCCTCCCCCTGGTCCTCCCCCCGGTGGTAGGAGGCGTGGCCCTCTTGATGGCCCTGGGCCGAAACGGCATAGCGGGCCAATGGCTGGACCGCTGGTTCGGCATCACCCTCCCGTTCACCACGACAGGCGTAGTAATAGCCGAGGCGTTCGTAGCAATGCCTTTCCTGGTGATCAGCGTGGAGGGCACCCTGAGAGCAGCGGACCCCCGCTACGAAGAAGCGGCGGCAACCTTGGGAGCAACGCGCTTCACAGCATTCCGCAGAATAACGCTCCCGCTGATATCCCCCGGCATAGCAGCAGGAGCAGTCCTGGCCTGGGCAAGAGCCTTGGGAGAATTCGGCGCAACAATAACTTTCGCAGGAAACTTCCCAGGCAAAACCCAGACAATGCCACTGTCGGTCTACTTGGCCCTACAAAGCACCCCAGAATCAGCAATGGCACTGAGTCTGGTCCTCCTAACGGTCTCCATAGCAGTCTTGGCAGCCCTAAGAGAAAACTGGCTGACAACAACCTGACCGCAAAACGCCACAAACACACGCCCACCACCACAGAGCCACACTGCCCCCACCCAGCACCCACCAGCACCCCCACCCACCTCAGGGGCGCGGGGCTGTATCCGATATGCGGCTACCGCCGCGTGGCCGCACCCAGCCACAAACACCCCGCACCCGGCATCAAACCGCAACCCACCCCCACCTAAGGGGCGCGGGGAACTGCGCGCCCAGCCACAGACAACCCGCACCCGGCACCCATCAGCACCCCACCCCCACACCCCCCGAACCACCCACGCACCCCCAGCCGCCAACGGCGCAACACCCCCACAAGAACCACCCGCACCCAAAAATCAAACCCGCACGGGTGGGCGGGCGGGAAACCAAACCCAGGACCCCCATTGACCACTCACCAAGGCCTACACACCCACCTAGTAGTAACCCACCCCCCAACCTTCCACCTGAACATCACCCTAAAAGCCACCCCCGGCGAAGTCCTCGCCCTCCTGGGCCCCAACGGCGCCGGAAAAACCACCGCCCTCAGAGCCATGGCCGGCCTGCTCCCCCTGACCTCCGGCCACCTCCACCTGGACGGCCACCCCCTGGAGAACACACCCCCCGAATCCCGCCCGGTAGGCGTCGTCTTCCAGGACTACCTCCTCTTCCCCCACCTGACGGCCCTGGACAACATCGCATTCGGCCCCAGATGCCAGGGCGCCACAAAATCCGAATCCCGAACCCAAGCAAAAGAGTGGCTGACCCGCATGGGCCTGACAAACCACGCCACCACAAAACCCCGAAACCTCTCCGGCGGCCAGGCCCAACGAGTAGCACTCGCAAGGGCATTGGCGACAAACCCCCGCCTACTGCTCCTGGACGAACCCCTAGCGGCGCTGGACGCGAGAACCCGCCTGGAGGTGAGAGCCCAACTCCGCCACCACCTCGCGGACTTCGAAGCGGTAGCGGTCATCGTCACCCACGACCCCCTGGACGCGATGGTCCTGGCAGACCGCCTGGTGGTCATAGAACAGGGAACGATAGTCCAGGAGGGCACCCCCGCGGACATAGCCCGCCACCCCCGCACGGACTACATAGCGCAACTGGTAGGCCTGAACCTGTACAAGGGCACGGCGAAAGGAACAACCGTAACCCTCCCGACAGGCCAACAGATCACCACGTCGGAACACCTGACGGGCCCGGCGTGCGTTGCGTTCCCGCCCTCAGCGGTAACCCTCCACCGAACCCGCCCGGAAAACACCAGCGCCCGCAACCTCTGGCACTGCCAGGTCGCGGGCCTGGAATCCCACGGCGACCAGATCCGAGCCGACCTGAAAGGCGATCTCCCCTTGACGGCGGACCTCACCACAGCGGCGGCAGCAGACCTGAACCTCCACCCGGGCACGGACATCTGGGCCTCCTTGAAGGCGGCCCAGACACACGCGTACCCGGCGTAGAAAGACCCCTACTGGTAAGCCTCGAGCGGAGGGCAGGAACACACCAGATTCCGGTCCCCGTACGCCTGATCGATCCGCCGAACAGGAGGCCAGTACTTCTCGGAGACAGCCCCCTCACCGGGGAACACGGCCTCTTCCCGCGTATAGGAGTGATCCCACTCCCCGCTCAACGCGGCAGCGGTATGCGGAGCGTTCCGAAGCGGATTGTCATCCGCCCCCCACTCCCCGGCCCCCACCTTCTCGATCTCCCCCCGAATGGCGATCATCGCCGCACAGAACCGATCCAGCTCGGCCAGATCCTCGGACTCGGTGGGCTCGATCATCAGCGTCCCGGCAACGGGGAACGACATGGTCGGCGCATGGAACCCGTAGTCGATGAGCCGCTTGGCGACATCATCGACGCTCACCCCGGTCGCCTTGGCCAGGGGCCGCAGATCGATGATGCACTCGTGGGCGACCAGCCCCCCGGGCCCGGTGTAGAGCACGGGATAGTGAGGCTCAAGCCGCTTGGCGATGTAGTTCGCGGACAGCACGGCGACCTGAGTGGCCCGCTTCAGCCCTTCCCCGCCCATGAGCCGCACATAGGCCCAGGAGATGGGAAGAATCCCGGCAGACCCCCAGGGCGCGGCGGAAACAGGCCCCACCCCGGTAGCGGGCCCGGCCTCGCTCTGCAAGGGATGGTTGGGCAGATAGGGCGCGAGATGAGCCCGCACAGCCACAGGCCCGACGCCAGGCCCACCCCCACCGTGAGGAATGCAGAACGTCTTGTGCAGATTCAGATGGGAAACGTCCCCACCGAAATGCCCGGGCTTGGCCACCCCGACGAGCGCGTTCAGATTGGCCCCGTCGACATAGACCTGCCCACCGGCCTCATGGACGAGCCCGCAGATCTCCCCGACATGTTCCTCGAACACCCCGTGGGTGGACGGATAGGTGATCATCAGCACCGCGAGCTCGTCCCGGTACTGCCCGATCTTCCCCCGCAGATCCTCGACGTCGACCTCCCCGTCCTCGGAGGTCTTGACGACGACGACCTTCATCCCGGCCATCACCGCACTGGCCGCGTTGGTCCCATGGGCGGACGACGGAATGAGACACACGGTCCGCTGAAGATCCCCGTTGGCCCGGTGATAGGCCCGTACGGCGAGCAGCCCCGCCAACTCCCCCTGCGACCCGGCGTTGGGCTGGAGGGACACCTTGTCGTACCCGGTGACCTCGGCGAGCTGATCCTCCAGCTCGCGGATGAGCGTGAGGTATCCCCCGGCCTGCTCGACCGGCGCGAAGGGATGCAGCTGCCCGAACTCGGGCCAGGTGACCGGCTCCATCTCGGTCGTCGCGTTGAGCTTCATCGTGCAGGACCCGAGCGGAATCATCCCCCGGTCGAGCGCGTAGTCCCGATCGGCGAGCCGCCGCAGGTACCGCAGCATGGCGGTCTCGGACCGGTGCTGGTGGAACACGGGATGGGCCAGGACCTCGTCCCGCCGCAACACCTCGTCGCCCAGCCCCTCCTGAGCCGAAGCGTCGAACGAGTCCACATCCCCGGAAACCCCGAACGCCTGCCACACGATGCCGAGCTGGTCCCGCGTGGTGGTCTCGTCACAGGCGATGGACACATGGTCCTCGTCGACGAACCGCAGGTTCACCCCACCGTCCCGAGCGGCCTCGACGACCTGAGCCGCACCGCCGGGCACCCGCGCCAGCACCGTGTCGAAATAGGCCCGGTGGACGACGTCGACGCCCCCGATCCGCAGCCCCTCGGCGAGGACGGTGGCGTACCGATGCGTCTTCCAGGCGATCTGGCGCAGCCCGTCGGGCCCGTGGTACACGGCGTACATCCCGGCCATGACCGCGAGCAGCACCTGCGCCGTACAGATGTTGCTGGTCGCCTTCTCCCGCCGGATGTGCTGCTCGCGCGTCTGGAGCGCCAGCCGGTACGCCCGGTTGCCGTCCGCGTCGACGGACACCCCGACGAGCCGCCCGGGCAGGCTCCGCGCGAACTTCTCGTGCACGGCCATGTATCCGGCGTGCGGCCCCCCGAACCCCATCGGCACCCCGAACCGCTGCGTGGTCCCGACGGCGATGTCCGCCCCCAGCTCCCCGGGCGAGGTCAGCAGGGTCAACGCCAGCAGATCGGCGGCGACGGTGACGAGCGCACCCACCGCGTGCGCCTGCTCGACGAGCGGCTTGATGTCCCGTACGACGCCGGAGGCGCCGGGGTACTGGATCAACACCCCGTTGATCTCCCGCCCGGCGACCTCGGCCGGGATCCCGTCGCTGAGGTCGGCGACGACGACCTCGACGCCGGTCGGCTCGGCCCGCGTCCGGATCACGGCGACGGTCTGCGGGAACGCGTCCGCGTCGACGAGGAAGAGGCCCTTCTTGTTCTTCCCCATCCGCAGCGACAGCGCCATCGCCTCGGCGGCGGCCGTCCCCTCGTCCAGCAGCGAGGCCCCGGACGTCGGCAGCCCGGTCAGATCGGCCACCATCGTCTGGAAGTTGAGGAGCGCTTCGAGGCGTCCTTGGGAGATCTCCGGCTGGTACGGCGTGTACGCGGTGTACCAGGCGGGGTTCTCCATCACGTTCCGCAGGATGACGGGCGGCGTGAACGTCCCGTAGTACCCGAGCCCGATCATCGACCCGAGCACCTGGTTGCGGCCGGCCAGCTCCCGCAGCTCGGCGAGCACCTGCGCCTCGCTCCGCGCGCCCGGCAGGTCCAGCGCGGCGACGTTCTTGATGGCGTCCGGTACGGCGGCGGCGGTCAGCTCGTCCAGCGAGCCGTACCCGACCTGCGCGAGCATCTTGGCCTGGGCCTCGCGGTCGGGCCCGATATGGCGCTGTTCGAAGGGAACGCCCTGCTCCAGGGCGCTGAGCGGGGTACGGGGAGGGGTCATGAGGGGGCCTCCTGGCCGAGACGACCTTCGGTGGCACCACGGCTGTGGGGTGCCCGAACGGCCTCCCCCTCTGTCATCTCGACCTGAGAGCTTCACCGGCCGCCCGAGAGCGCCCGGCTTTCACCGTCGGTGAGAGCGGACGCCGTCGACATCCGCCCTGCTTTCCAGAGTGACCTCGCCCGTGCGGTACGTGAGCCTGAGAGATTCCGGGGAGGAGTTGCTCCTTCGGCGCCTCCGCACGATCCGGAGGACTCTCCCGCACAGGGTCGACAGCCACTTTCACCTTACCAGCGAGGTCAACGCCCCAGCCTTCGAGTGGCCACCGGGCCCGAAGTGCTCTTTCGTAGTCCTTACGACGACTTTCCGGTGACGACGACCGACGACGGCTTCGGCCGCCCCGCGACCAGTGGAGGGCCCGTGCAGACCGACATCGATCCGCGCAACCTGATCGGCCGCAAGGCGTACGACCGGCACGGCGCGAAGATCGGCACGATCGACGAGGTCTACCTCGACGACGCGACCGGCGTCCCGGAGTGGGCCGCCATAAGGACGGGCCTGTTCACCCGCGACGCCTTCGTCCCCCTGGAGACCAGCGAACTCGTCGAGGGCACCCTGCACGTCCCCTACGACCGCGCCCTCATCAAGGACGCCCCCGACTTCGGCGTGGGCCGCCACCTCTCCCCCGCCCAGGAACTCCAGCTCTACCACCACTACGGCATGGACACCGTCGCCCCCACCCCACCGGAGGACCGCGACTTCGGCACCATCGCCGGCGACGACCCGCCCGCCTAGCCGCAGCACCCTAGACCCCCTGCGCACAGGCGCCCCCCGCCGCCAACGGCAACGCCTCCGCCTGCTCCAACTCCGGATCGTCGACCCGGAACGTCCGCACCCGCCCCGGCACCGCATCCCCCGGCGTCTCGAACCGCACGGTCACCCGCCCCACCCCGCTCCCCTGCACCCACCCCTGCCCGAACCCGGCGTGCCGCACATCCTGCCCCGGCCACCACCGATGCTCGACGGGCACCGCCTCCACGACCACCTCCCCCGGCATCTGAGGCGCCTCCTCCTCGTCCCGCACCTCCTCCGCGGCCTGCGCGAACAGGTCCTCCTGCGTGAAGTCGGCGAGCCCCGACACCCCGACCCCGAGCAGCCGCACCCCGCCGGTCGTGTCCACGGACTCCAGCAGCCGCGCCGCGGCCTCCCGCACGACCGCCGGATCGTCGGTGGGCCCGCGCAGCGTCTCGGACCGGGTCAGCGTCGAGAAGTCGTACCGCCGCACCTTCAGCACGATCGTCCGCCCCGACAGCCGGGCCTCCCGCAGCCGGTGCACGCACCGGTCCGCGAGCCGCCGCACCTCGAACCCGACCCGCAGCCGGTCATGGATGTCCACGTCGTACGTGTCCTCCACGGACACCGACTTGGTCTCCCGCTCGGCGACCACGGGCCGGTCGTCGCGCGCGAGCGCCATCGCGTACAGCCCCTGACCGTGCGCCTTGCCGAGCAGCCGGACGAGTTCGTCCTCGCCCGCCCCGGCGATCTCGTCGACCGTGGTGATCCCGGCCCGGCGCAGATGGTCGCCGGTGGCCGGGCCGACCCCGGGCAGTGTCCGCACCGGCATCGGCCCGAGCAGCGCGCGTTCCGTACCCGGCTCGATCAGCAGCAGGCCGTCCGGCTTGGCCCGCTCGGAGGCGATCTTCGCGAGCATCTTGGACGCCGCGAGCCCCACCGACCCCGTCAGGCCCGTGACGGCCCGTATGTCCGCCCGCAGCCTGCTCCCCGTCTCCCGCGCCGACGCGCTGTCCCGGGCCGCCCCCTCGGCCTCCAGGTCCACGAACGCCTCGTCCAGGCTGAGCGGCTCCACCAGCGGCGACAGCTCCCGCAGCAGCCCCATCACCTGCTCGCTGATCGCCCGGTAGACCCCGAACCGCGGAAAGAGATACGCCGCGTTGGGCGCGAGCCTGCGCGCCTGCGCCATCGGCATCGCCGAGTGCACCCCGAACACCCGGGCCTCGTACGACGCGGTCGCCACCACCCCGCGCGGCCCGAGCCCGCCGACGACGACCGCCTTCCCGCGCAGGCTCGGCTTGGCCGCCTGCTCCACCGAGGCGTAGAAGGCGTCCATGTCGAGGTGCAGGACCGTCGGCGCGTTTCTCACATCTCCGATGCTGCACCACGCCACTGACAACGGGCCCGAACACGCGCCCGAGAACGCCGTCAGACCGCCTTGTGCCGCCGCCGCGCCAGCTCGTCCGCCGGGTTGTGCCCGACCAGGGTCTCGCCGGTGTCGACCCGCTCGCCGTGCAGCTGCGACAGCGCGCCCTCCACGTCCCGCCAGACCACGCCGACGGCGATCCCGAAGACGCCCTGGCCGCCCTGGAGCAGCGCGTGGACCTCGTCCGGCGAGGTGCACTCGTACACAGTCGCGCCGTCGCTCATGAGGGTCATGCGCTCCAGGTCGCGGAAGCCCTGTTCCCTCAGATGCAGCACCGCGCCGCGGATGTTCTGGAGGGACACGCCGGTGTCGAGGAAACGCTTCACGATCTTCAGGACGACGACGTCCCGAAAACTGTAGAGGCGCTGGGTCCCCGACCCGTAGGCGGGCCGCACGCTCGGCTCGACGAGCCCGGTGCGTGCCCAGTAGTCCAGTTGCCGGTAGGTGATGCCCGCGGCTGCACACGCCGTCGGACCTCGGTAGCCGATCTCCTCGGACGCCATCGCCGCCGCCCCCTTGCTGCTGCTCGGCACGGCCGCCGGGCGCTGGGGAGCGTGATCGGCCGCGCTGCCGTGAAGCCGGTACGGGCCATTTCCCCCGAACCCTCGTCCGGGGGCACCCCCAGCCGTACCGTCGCCGCTGCTTCTCACGCCGACCTCCGTCCTTGACCTGCCTTCTCGACGGTAGGCAGTCACCAGGGGTGCGTCAACGATCGCCACACTCGGCACGCCGAGTGATAATCACCCTGGGAGTGGTTTCCCGCGCCCCACCGCGGGGAAAGGCTAGCCGAATGCGCTGAGACGATGCCGTAGGACGCTCTCACTGGCCGCTGGCAATTGCCGAACCGAGACGCCATCGTCACCGACGAGTGTCCGGCGGACGGGTCACTGGTTGCTGGTGCCGAAGTCCTCGGGCGAGATCTGGTCGAGGAACTCGCGGAACTTCTCCACCTCGTCCTCCTGCTCGTCCGGGATGGCGATGCCCGCGTCGTCGAGCACCGTGTCGCTGCCGTAGATCGGCGTGCCGGTGCGCAGGGCGAGCGCTATGGCGTCGGACGGGCGGGCGCTGACCTCGACACCGCTGGCGAAGACCAGCTCGGCGTAGAAGACGCCTTCCCTGAGGTCCGTGATGCGCACTTCGGTCAGCTCCTGGCCGACGGCCTCCAGCACGTCCTTGAACAGGTCGTGGGTGAGGGGCCGGGCGGGGGCCATGCCCTGCTGGGCGAAGGCGATCGCGGTCGCCTCCCCCGGTCCGATCCAGATGGGGAGGTAACGGTCGCCTCCCACTTCGCGCAGGAGCACGATCGGTTGGTTGGAGGGCATTTCGACCCGGACACCTACGACATCGAGCTCGTTCACACAGCAACCCTAGGCCGTGCCCGGGACGTTTGGGTAGTCGGGCCCCTACCGGACGGCCGATCCGCCCAGGGCGAACGCCCGTGTCAGGGCAGCCGCACCCCGAGGGCGGTCTGCACCAGCGCGGAGTGCAGCCGGACCGTCAGCAAGGCGAGTTCCTTCGTACGGGCCTGGGCGAGGGCCCGCGTCTGGGGGTTGCGGTGCAGCCGCAGCGGGGCGACGACCTGGTCGACGAGCCCGGCCTCGCGATCCGCCGCCGCCTTCATCACCCGAAGGTGTCGCGGCTCGATCCCGAAGCGCCCGAGTTCCACGACGAGCGCGGCGACGGTGGCCGTCTCGGCGTCGTACACGCCGTCCTCCAGGGGGACGACGAGGCCGTAGGACTCCCACTCGGCGAGTTCCCGCTCGTCGATGCCGGCGGCGGCCAGCAGCTCGGCGCGGCCGATGCGGGCGACGGTGGGGGTGTCACCGGGGTCGGGGACGGGTTCGCCGTCCCGCTGCCTGCCCACGGTCGGCAGGGGGACGGCCTCGCCGCGCTCCAGGGCCTCCAGGTGCTCCCGGATGACCTTGAGCGGCAGGTAGTGGTCCCGCTGGAGCCGCAGGATGCGAGCGAGCCGCTCGACGTCCCGCGGACTGAACTTCCGGTACCCCGAGGGGGTCCGCTCGGGCTCGACGAGCCCTTCCGACTCCAGGAAGCGGATCTTGGAGACGGTGACTTCGGGGAATTCGTCCCGCAGCACGTTCAGCACGGCGCCGATGCTCATCGGCCCGGCCTCCGTGGCGGCGGTGCCGTCTCCGGCACCGCCCCTCGGTGTTCTCAGCATGGACCTTCCCTGGGAGAACCCCCGGACGAGTCCGGGGCGGGTCAGTAACCGCGCTGGCTCGCGTAGAAGACCAGGCGGTACTTGCCGATCTGCACCTCGTCGCCGTTGTTCAGCGCGACCTCGTCGATCCGCTCGCGGTTGACGTAGGTGCCGTTGAGACTGCCGACGTCCGCGACCTTGAACGAGCCGTCCGGGCCACGCCGGAACTCCACGTGGCGGCGCGAGACCGTCACGTCGTCCAGGAAGATGTCGCTCTGCGGGTGACGGCCGGCCGTCGTCAGGTCGCCGTCCAGCAGGAAGCGGCTGCCCGAGTTGGGACCCCGGCGGACCACCAGCAGGGCCGAGCCCAGCGGCAGCGCCTCGACGGCGGCCTGCGCCTCGGGCGACAGCGCCGGGAGCGCGGTCTGGCCGGTGACCTCGGAGTCGTACGCCTCAAGGCCGGAGATGGAGATGGTGGAGGTCGTCTCCGAGGCGCGCTCGGGCGTCACACCCGGACGCAGCGGGGCGCCGCAGTTGGAACAGAAGCGACTGTTCTCCGCGTTGCGGTTACCGCACCTCGAACACACCAGGGCCGACATAGGGGAAAACCCTCCACCCGCACTTGAGGCTGACGGTTGTCCGAAACCTATGTCGCCGGACTGCGCAGGGTCAACAGACGCCGCGCCCTGACCTCCGGGAATGTCACCCCCAGCCACCTGATCGCGGAACAGCGGACGCTGACCCTCGTCGCCTGGCTGTGCGCGATGGCGGGCGGTGGCGTTCTCGCCGCCCTCTCCTCGCGCGCTCTTGCCGAACAACTTCGCAAACAACTTCACGGGCGATTCCCCTTGACCGAAACAGACCCGCCCGTGGGGCAGGACGAACCCTGACTCAATACACCGGCCGACCCGGACACCTTCACAACGTCCGTATCCACCAGACAGTTTCCACCACCGACCACCCGATCGGTGCGCCGACCCCCCGCAACCTCGTGCCCCTGCCGGACGGCCCGCATGCACCCCCGGTTCACCGGGACGACGACCGAGCGTAGTCAGGCTGCTTCGCCGCCCGCAAGGCGTCCACAACGATCTTGTCGGATCGCTCCACGGTGACCGTGGCCTGCTCCTTCTCCAGGGTCTGCACCACACCTCCCGGGATGTTGAGCGCCGGTTCCAGATCCTCGGGCTTGCCGATGACCTGGAAACGATACGGAGTGCGGATCTGGTTCCCGTCCACGCTCACTCCGTTGTCGCCGTCCGTGAAATACGTCCCGGCGACGACGCGTACGCCGTTCACCTGGATCGCCTCCGCCCCGGCCGCGCGCAGCTCCTGGATCGCGTCGAGCAGCATGTCCGCCTCGACCGTCCCCTTCGTGTCGTCGATGGTCATCGTGATACCCGGCCCCTGGGCCGCCACCGTGCCCGCGAGGATGCCGAGTTGCCTCTCCTTCTCGATCGTCTGCTTCCGGGCCTCCTCGGCCTGGTCGGAGCTGTTCTCCAGCTCCTGACGCTGCTTGTCGAGCCCGGTCTTCTCGTCCTCAAGACGCCTGCTGCGGTCGTCCAGTTCATCGAGGATCCGTACGAGGTCCTCCTGGCGTGCGCCGCGCAGCGCGTTGTCGCTGTCACTGTTGGAGGCGACCTGGACGGCGAGTCCGAAGCCGAGGCCGAACAGCAGCAGGGCGACGATCAGCTGAGCGCGCGTCACCCGGGGCGGCCACAGCCCCTGCGCGAGGCGCTGACGGCCGGTCGCCTCGGGCCCGGCGGGCGGCTCGTCGGCCTCGCGCGCGGGCGCCGCCTCGATCTCCTGCGGCAGTTCCCTGCGCAGCCGGTTGCCGGGTTCCCGCTCTCCTTGGCTCATCGGGGTCACGCCCGGAAGACGTGCCGGCGGATCGCCGCGGCGTTCGAGAAGATCCGGATGCCGAGGACCACCACGACACCCGTCGACAACTGGGCGCCCACGCCCAGCTTGTCGCCCAGGAACACGATCAGCGCGGCGACGACCACGTTCGACAGGAACGACACCACGAAGACCTTGTCGTCGAAGATGCCGTCGAGCATGGCCCGCAACCCGCCGAAGACGGCGTCCAGCGCCGCCACCACGGCGATCGGCAGATACGGCTCGACGGCGGCCGGAACCTCGGGCCGGACCAACAGGCCGGCCACGACTCCCACGACGAGGCCCAGTACGGCGATCACGATGTGCCTTTCTCACTTCTCGGCTGTGCGGTTCGGACGATCACACTCGGCGCCGCGGGAAGCCGCAGGTCCTTCTCCGTGGAGATGGCCGTCCGAATGCCGTAGTTCTCCTGGAGAGCGTTCAGATACAGGCCGTCCGCGCTGTTCTGGAACCGGGTGCTCAGCTTGTCCCCGTCCCCCACGGCGAGCACCGTGTAGGGCGGCACCAGCGGCTTGTTGTCGACCAGTATCGCCTCCCCCGCGGCCCTGATCGCCGACAGCGCCGTCAGCCGCTGCCCGTTGACGGAGACGGCCTCCGCGCCGGACTCCCACATGCCGTTGACGACCCGCTGGAGATCCCGGTCGCGCACCCGCCCGGTGTCCGAGAAACCGGACGTCTCGCGCGGGTCGGCGCCCCCGCCCGTGGTCGCCTCCTTGGCGTCGTCCACGACGAGCTTGACGCCAGGACCGTGCACGGCGACGGCCCCCGACAGGATGCCCACCAGGTCCGCCCGGCCGCTGCCGCCGCTGTTCTCCAGGGCCTGGCGCTGACGGGCGCTCACCTCGTCCCGGAGGGTGTCCACGGTCTTCTCCAGCTTGTCCGCGGTCTCCGTCTCCCGGTCGATCCGGTCGATCAGCTCCTGGCGCTCCTTGGCCACCACAGGGGCCGACACCCGCGCCTGGGCCGCGCCCACGGTCACGACGAGCGCCGCGAGCACCAGCCCGCCGGCCAGCCCGAGTTTCGCCTTCAGCGTCTTGGGCAGGCCGCCAGTCCCCTCGGCCTTCCGGCGCGCGGCGGCCTCGGCGTAGCCCTCGTCGAGGCTGTGGTCCATGACGTTGGTGAGCAGCGACATGGAGGCGTCCGGACGCGACGCGCGCGCGGGTGTGCTCCGAACGGGGGGCTGCTGCGGCATGCCGCACATCGTCGCACGTCGCGGCCACTGCTTCCGAACGGCCCCACCGGCGTGCCGGACAGGCCCCCTTGGGGACACTTGTCCGGCACGCGCGGGTGCCCGGCTTCAGCTGCCGGCGCCGTCCACCACCGACGACCACTCGTCCAGCAGGGCCTGCGCGGAGGCGTCGTCCGGCCCCTCGGCCCACAGATGGGTGACCGCCTCGGCCGGATCGGGCAGCACCATCACCCAGCGCCCGTCCGTCTCGACCACCCGCACGCCGTCCGTGGTGTCCACGAAGCGCTCTCCGGCCTCTTCGACGACCCGCCGCATCACGAGCCCCTTGACGGCCCACGGGGTCGCCACATCACGCTTCAGGACGTGCGCCCGCGGAATCCGCGCATCGATCTGACTCAACGTCAACTGCGTCCGCGCGACCAGCCCGATCAGCCGTACGAAGGCGGCGGTCCCGTCGAACACCCCGCTGAACTCCGGGATGATGAACCCGCCCTTGCCGTCCCCGCCGAAGATCGTCGCCTCCTCGCGCCCGACCCGCGTCAGGTCGTCCGGCGACGTCGTCGTCCACTCGACCTGCGTGCCGTGGTACGCCGCGACCTGCTCGGCGATCCGCGTCGTCGTCACCGGCATCGCCACCCGCCCGCTGCGCCGCTCGGCGGCCACCAGGTCGAGCATCACCAGCAGCGCCCGGTCGTCCTCGATGATCCGCCCCTTCTCGTCGACGAGCGACAGCCGCTCGCCTACGGGGTCGAACCGCACCCCGAACGCGGCCCGCGACGACGCCACGATCTCCCCGAGCCGTACCAGCCCGCCCCGCCGCATGTCCCCCGTCTCTGTCGGCCGTGCCTCGTCGAGCCCCGGATTGACGGTCAGCGAGTCCACCCCGAGCTTCCCCAGCAGACTCGGCAGAACGAGCCCGGCGCTCCCGTTCGACGCGTCCACGACGACTTTCAGCCCGGACTCCGCGACCCCGGACGTGTCGACGTTCCGCAGCAACGACCCCGTGTACGAGTCGAACACGCTCGCCGGAAAATGCAGATCCCCGATCTCCCCGGGGAACGCCCGCCGGTACTCCTGCCGCGCGAACACCCGGTCCAGCTTCCGCTGACTGGCCTGCGAAAGATCGGCCCCCTGCCCGTCGAAGAACATGATGTCCACCGAGTCCGGCACCCCGGGCGAGGTCCGGATCATGATCCCGCCCGCACTCCCTCTCGCGGTCTGCTGCCGCGCCACGGGCAGCGGTACGTTCTCCAGGTCCCGTACGTCGATGGCGCTCGCCTGCAACGCGGAGATCACCGCCCGCTTCAGCGCCCGCGCGCCACGCGAGTGATCGCGGGCCGTGGTGACGGTCGCCCCCTTCTTCAGGGTCGTCGCATAGGCCCCCGCCAGCCGTACGGCCAGCTCCGGGGTGATCTCGACGTTCAGGATCCCCGACACCCCCCGGGCACCGAAGAGATGCGCCTGACCGCGCGACTCCCAGATCACCGAGGTGTTGACGAACGCGCCGGCCTCGATCGTCTTGAACGGATAGACCCGCACGTTCCCCTGGACGATCGACTCCTCGCCGATCAGACACTCGTCCCCGATGACCGCGCCGTCCTCGATCCGCGCGGCCCGCATGATGTCGGTGTTCTTGCCGACGACACAGCCCCGCAGATTGCTCTGCTGCCCGACGTACACGTTGTCGTGCACGACCGCCTTGTGCAGAAACGCCCCGCTCTTGACGACGACGTTCGACCCGACGACCGTATGCTCCCGGATCTCCGCCCCGGCTTCGACCTTCGCGTAGTCCCCGATGTACAGCGGACCGCGCAGTACGGCGTCGGGATGTACGTCGGCGCCTTCGGCGACCCAGACGCCCGGCGAGATCTCGAACCCGTCGATCTCGACGTCGACCTTGCCTTCGAGGACGTCGGCCTGGGCCTTCACGTAGCTCTCGTGCGTCCCGACGTCCTCCCAGTAGCCCTCGGCGATATAGCCGTAGACCGGCTTGCCTTCCTTCATCAGCTGTGGGAAGACGTCACCGGACCAGTCCACCGGCACATCGGCCTCGACATAGTCGAAGACCTCGGGCTCCATGACGTAGATCCCGGTGTTCACCGTGTCGGAGAAGACCTGGCCCCAGGTCGGCTTTTCGAGGAACCGCTCGACCTTGCCCTCCTCGTCGACGATCGTGATCCCGAATTCCAGCGGGTTGGGGACCCTGGTCAGACAGACCGTGACCAGCGCCCCCTTCTCCTTGTGGAAAGCGATGAGGTCGGTGAGGTCGAAGTCGGTCAGCGCATCGCCGGAGATGACGAGGAAAGCATCGTCCTTCAACGCCGCTTCGGCGTTCTTGACGCTCCCGGCGGTACCGAGTGGCTTCTCCTCGTTGGCATAACTGAGCTCCATTCCGAGCTCTTCGCCATCACCGAAGTAGTTCTTGACCAGCGATGCCAGGAACTGGACAGTAACGACGGTCTCGTTGAGACCATGCCTTTTGAGCAGCCGCAGAACGTGCTCCATGATCGGCCTGTTGGCCACCGGCAGGAGCGGTTTGGGCATGCTTGAGGTCATGGGACGAAGGCGTGTGCCCTCGCCTCCGGCCATCACGACGGCCTTCATGTCGGAAGCGTCCTCCTTGAAGAAACGACGGTCTAGCCGACTTCACCC
The DNA here is from genome assembly GCF_055409605.1 of Streptomyces saintjeani. Lineage (NCBI taxonomy): Bacteria > Bacillati > Actinomycetota > Actinomycetes > Kitasatosporales > Streptomycetaceae > Streptomyces > Streptomyces saintjeani. The sequence continues at coordinate 1,635,687 of NZ_CP189624.1, forward strand.
GTCCAGATTGTCCCGCAGTTCTCCGCCGCGGGCCATCGAGGCACTGCTGACGCCCATCGGCGAGCTCAGTCGGCCATGGCGTCCGCACGAATCAGGCGGCGGACCTGTACCACGTAGAGGACTCCTGCCCACCAATACAGCGTTGTACCCCACCCTGCGAACGCCCAGCCGAAAATCGCACCGAGTGACGCGAGCCAGCCACTTCCGTCACTGAGCAGCAACAGCGGGAAGGCGTACATCAGGTTGAAGGTCGCGGCCTTCCCGAGGAAGTTCACCTGTGGCGGCGGATAGCCGTGCCGCCTGAGGATGCCCACCATCACCAGGAGGACCAGTTCTCGCGCGAGAAGTACAGCCGTCAACCAGAGCGGGAGAATCTCGCGCCAGGTGAGGCCGACGAGCGTCGAGAGAATGTACAGCCGGTCCGCCGCCGGATCGAGCAGCCGGCCGAGACTGCTGATCTGGTTCCACTTCCGGGCGAGCTTGCCGTCCAGGTAGTCGCTGATACCGCTCAGTGCGAGCACCAGAAACGCCCAGCCGTCGCTCTTCGGCCCCCCGAACTCGGGCCTGAGAATCAGCCACAGAAAGATCGGCACGCCGACAAGACGCGCCATGCTGAGGATGTTCGGGATGGTGAGGACCCGGTCAGTCTGGACACGGGTCTCCTGGACCTCCACCCGGGGGCCTCCAGTAGAAAATGAGCCAACGATGCACCTTGACCCTACCTCAACGCAAAAAAGCTCTGGCTCCTGGGCTTGTGTGCCCAAGAGCCAGAGCTCTAAAAGGAGTTCGGCGGCGTCCTACTCTCCCACAGGGTCCCCCCTGCAGTACCATCGGCGCTGTAAGGCTTAGCTTCCGGGTTCGGAATGTAACCGGGCGTTTCCCTCACGCTATAACCACCGAAACACTATGAAACACATCAACCGCACCACACCATGAACCATGACATGGGGTTGTTCGTGGTTTCAGAACCAACACAGTGGACGCGAGCAACTGAGGACAAGCCCTCGGCCTATTAGTACCAGTCACCTCCACCCCTTACAGGGCTTCCAGATCTGGCCTATCAACCCAGTCGTCTACTGGGAGCCTTACCCTCTCAAGGAGGTGGGAACACTCATCTCGAAGCAGGCTTCCCGCTTAGATGCTTTCAGCGGTTATCCCTCCCGAACGTAGCCAACCAGCCATGCCCTTGGCAGAACAACTGGCACACCAGAGGTTCGTCCGTCCCGGTCCTCTCGTACTAGGGACAGCCCTTCTCAATGTTCCTGCGCGCGCAGCGGATAGGGACCGAACTGTCTCACGACGTTCTAAACCCAGCTCGCGTACCGCTTTAATGGGCGAACAGCCCAACCCTTGGGACCGACTCCAGCCCCAGGATGCGACGAGCCGACATCGAGGTGCCAAACCATCCCGTCGATATGGACTCTTGGGGAAGATCAGCCTGTTATCCCCGGGGTACCTTTTATCCGTTGAGCGACGGCGCTTCCACAAGCCACCGCCGGATCACTAGTCCCGACTTTCGTCCCTGCTCGACCCGTCGGTCTCACAGTCAAGCTCCCTTGTGCACTTACACTCAACACCTGATTACCAACCAGGCTGAGGGAACCTTTGGGCGCCTCCGTTACTCTTTAGGAGGCAACCGCCCCAGTTAAACTACCCATCAGACACTGTCCCTGATCCGGATCACGGACCCAGGTTAGACATCCAGCACGACCAGACTGGTATTTCAACGACGACTCCACAACCACTGGCGTGATCGCTTCAAAGTCTCCCAGCTATCCTACACAAGCCGAACCGAACACCAATATCAAACTGTAGTAAAGGTCCCGGGGTCTTTCCGTCCTGCTGCGCGAAACGAGCATCTTTACTCGTAGTGCAATTTCACCGGGCCTATGGTTGAGACAGTCGAGAAGTCGTTACGCCATTCGTGCAGGTCGGAACTTACCCGACAAGGAATTTCGCTACCTTAGGATGGTTATAGTTACCACCGCCGTTTACTGGCGCTTAAGTTCTCAGCTTCGCCACACCGAAACGTGACTAACCGGTCCCCTTAACGTTCCAGCACCGGGCAGGCGTCAGTCCGTATACATCGCCTTACGGCTTCGCACGGACCTGTGTTTTTAGTAAACAGTCGCTTCTCGCTGGTCTCTGCGGCCACCCCCAGCTCAAGGAGCAAGTCCTCTCACCAGTGATGGCCCCCCTTCTCCCGAAGTTACGGGGGCATTTTGCCGAGTTCCTTAACCATAGTTCACCCGAACGCCTCGGTATTCTCTACCAGACCACCTGAGTCGGTTTAGGGTACGGGCCGCCATGAAACTCGCTAGAGGCTTTTCTCGACAGCATAGGATCATCCACTTCACCACAATCGGCTCGGCATCAGGTCTCAGCCTCAATGTGCGACGGATTTGCCTATCGCACGGCCTACACCCTTACCCCGGGACAACCACCGCCCGGGATGGACTACCTTCCTGCGTCACCCCATCACTCACCTACTGCAAGTCTGGTCCGTCGGCTCCACCACTTCCCTTTGCCCGAAGGCTCCGGGACGGCTTCACGGACTTAGCATCGCCTGGTTCAATGTTTGACGCTTCACAGCGGGTACCGGAATATCAACCGGTTATCCATCGACTACGCCTGTCGGCCTCGCCTTAGGTCCCGACTTACCCTGGGCAGATCAGCTTGACCCAGGAACCCTTAGTCAATCGGCGCACACGTTTCCCACGTGTGAATCGCTACTCATGCCTGCATTCTCACTCGTGAACCGTCCACCACTGCCTTCCGGCGCAGCTTCACCCGGCACACGACGCTCCCCTACCCATCACAGCACCCGTTGGGGCTATACGCTGCAATGACACGACTTCGGCGGTACGCTTGAGCCCCGCTACATTGTCGGCGCGGAATCACTAGACCAGTGAGCTATTACGCACTCTTTCAAGGGTGGCTGCTTCTAAGCCAACCTCCTGGTTGTCTCTGCGACTCCACATCCTTTCCCACTTAGCGTACGCTTAGGGGCCTTAGTCGATGCTCTGGGCTGTTTCCCTCTCGACCATGGAGCTTATCCCCCACAGTCTCACTGCCGCGCTCTCACTTACCGGCATTCGGAGTTTGGCTAAGGTCAGTAACCCGGTAGGGCCCATCGCCTATCCAGTGCTCTACCTCCGGCAAGAAACACACGACGCTGCACCTAAATGCATTTCGGGGAGAACCAGCTATCACGGAGTTTGATTGGCCTTTCACCCCTAACCACAGGTCATCCCCCAGGTTTTCAACCCTGGTGGGTTCGGTCCTCCACGAAGTCTTACCTCCGCTTCAACCTGCCCATGGCTAGATCACTCCGCTTCGGGTCTTGAGCGTGCTACTGAAACGCCCTGTTCGGACTCGCTTTCGCTACGGCTACCCCACCCGGGTTAACCTCGCAACACACCGCAAACTCGCAGGCTCATTCTTCAAAAGGCACGCAGTCACGACGTTGCATGCAAGCATGCAACGCGACGCTCCCACGGCTTGTAGGCACACGGTTTCAGGTACTATTTCACTCCGCTCCCGCGGTACTTTTCACCATTCCCTCACGGTACTATCCGCTATCGGTCACCAGGGAATATTTAGGCTTAGCGGGTGGTCCCGCCAGATTCACACGGGATTTCTCGGGCCCCGTGCTACTTGGGTGTCTCTCAAACGAGCCGTTGACGTTTCGACTACGGGGGTCTTACCCTCTACGCCGGACCTTTCGCATATCCTTCGCCTACATCAACGGTTTCTGACTCGTCTCACAGCCGGCAGACTGTGAAAGAGAGATCCCACAACCCCCACGACGCAACCCCTGCCGGGTCTCACACGTCGTAGGTTTGGCCTCATCCGGTTTCGCTCGCCACTACTCCCGGAATCACGGTTGTTTTCTCTTCCTGAGGGTACTGAGATGTTTCACTTCCCCTCGTTCCCTCCACATACCCTATGTGTTCAGGTATGGGTGACAGCCCATGACGACTGCCGGGTTTCCCCATTCGGAAACCCCCGGATCAAAGCCTGGTTGACGGCTCCCCGGGGACTATCGTGGCCTCCCACGTCCTTCATCGGTTCCTGGTGCCAAGGCATCCACCGTGCGCCCTTAAAAACTTGGCCACAGATGCTCGCGTCCACTGTGCAGTTCTCAAACAACGACCAACCACCCGTCACAACCCACTCACGCAGGTTTTCACCGGGGTCGGCATCACGAGGGGGTTCATTCCCTCAGACACCCAACAGCGTGCCCGACCCGAACCCGTCCGGAGATCATGCTTTCCACGCCCCTAAGGACAGTACTTGCAGCCTCCGACCCGATGTTCCGGCCGAATAATCAACGTTCCACCCATGAGCAACCACCGCAGAACGTTCGCCTGCGTTATGGCCCTGGCTGCCTTACGGCAGCTAGATGCTCCTTAGAAAGGAGGTGATCCAGCCGCACCTTCCGGTACGGCTACCTTGTTACGACTTCGTCCCAATCGCCAGTCCCACCTTCGACAGCTCCCTCCCCGTGAGGGGTTGGGCCACCGGCTTCGGGTGTTACCGACTTTCGTGACGTGACGGGCGGTGTGTACAAGGCCCGGGAACGTATTCACCGCAGCAATGCTGATCTGCGATTACTAGCAACTCCGACTTCATGGGGTCGAGTTGCAGACCCCAATCCGAACTGAGACAGGCTTTTTGAGATTCGCTCCACCTCACGGTTTCGCAGCTCTTTGTACCTGCCATTGTAGCACGTGTGCAGCCCAAGACATAAGGGGCATGATGACTTGACGTCGTCCCCACCTTCCTCCGAGTTGACCCCGGCGGTCTCCTGTGAGTCCCCGTCACCCCGAAGGGCACGCTGGCAACACAGGACAAGGGTTGCGCTCGTTGCGGGACTTAACCCAACATCTCACGACACGAGCTGACGACAGCCATGCACCACCTGTACACCGACCACAAGGGGGCGACCATCTCTGGCCGTTTCCGGTGTATGTCAAGCCTTGGTAAGGTTCTTCGCGTTGCGTCGAATTAAGCCACATGCTCCGCTGCTTGTGCGGGCCCCCGTCAATTCCTTTGAGTTTTAGCCTTGCGGCCGTACTCCCCAGGCGGGGAACTTAATGCGTTAGCTGCGGCACCGACGACGTGGAATGTCGCCAACACCTAGTTCCCACCGTTTACGGCGTGGACTACCAGGGTATCTAATCCTGTTCGCTCCCCACGCTTTCGCTCCTCAGCGTCAGTATCGGCCCAGAGATCCGCCTTCGCCACCGGTGTTCCTCCTGATATCTGCGCATTTCACCGCTACACCAGGAATTCCGATCTCCCCTACCGAACTCTAGCCTGCCCGTATCGAATGCAGACCCGGGGTTAAGCCCCGGGCTTTCACATCCGACGCGACAAGCCGCCTACGAGCTCTTTACGCCCAATAATTCCGGACAACGCTTGCGCCCTACGTATTACCGCGGCTGCTGGCACGTAGTTAGCCGGCGCTTCTTCTGCAGGTACCGTCACTTTCGCTTCTTCCCTGCTGAAAGAGGTTTACAACCCGAAGGCCGTCATCCCTCACGCGGCGTCGCTGCATCAGGCTTCCGCCCATTGTGCAATATTCCCCACTGCTGCCTCCCGTAGGAGTCTGGGCCGTGTCTCAGTCCCAGTGTGGCCGGTCGCCCTCTCAGGCCGGCTACCCGTCGTCGCCTTGGTGAGCCATTACCTCACCAACAAGCTGATAGGCCGCGGGCTCATCCTTCACCGCCGGAGCTTTCGACCCCCGCCCATGCAGGCAGGAGTGATATCCGGTATTGGACCCCGTTTCCAGGGCTTGTCCCAGAGTGAAGGGCAGATTGCCCACGTGTTACTCACCCGTTCGCCACTAATCCACCCCGAAGGGCTTCATCGTTCGACTTGCATGTGTTAAGCACGCCGCCAGCGTTCGTCCTGAGCCAGGATCAAACTCTCCGTGAATGTTTACCCGTTATCGGGTGCACAACACAGAAGAGCGGAACGATCGGAGGAATAATCCGACCGTTCGCAGCGTCCTCGCTGTGTTTGTTTCAAAGGAACCTCATCCTCGGCCATCGGCCGGGGACGGGGTATCAACTAATCTGGCGTTGATTTTTGGCACGCTGTTGAGTTCTCAAGGAACGGACGCTTCCTTCGTACTCACCCTCTCGGGCTTTTCTCCGGGCTTTTCCCTTCGGTCTTGCGTTTCCGACTCTATCAGATCCTTTTCCGATCCGATTTCCTCGGTGCTTTCCAGGTTCCCGCTTTTGTTTCGCGGTTTCCTTTCCGGCGGTTCCGACTTTATCAGGTTCTCCGGGCCCCTCTGACCACCGTTCTGCGAGCATGCAGAAGGGATCCTCAGGAAAAGGAGTCTGAACCAGTTGGAAGCTACTCGGAGTGGTACGCGAGACCGCGTCACTCACCCTCAAGCAGGGGTACGACTGTACACGCGGCGCCAGACGGCACGCAAATCGATTAGGGTCAGGTCTGGACCAGTGGTCTAGACCACGAATCGGGAACTCTCGTGCGGAACTGGTACTTCATATGACATACGCTGCTGCACAGTGCGCTGCCGGAGACAGGCAGTGACGGTCCATGTACAGCTCCATCCCCTCCACCCTCTGGGAGGCACTCCGTGACCACCGTGACGTCCCCGCTCGCAGGACGCGCCATCGGACTGGCCGCCGTGCCGGATCCGGTCTTCTCCGGTGCCATGGTCGGCCCGGGTACAGCGATCGACCCGGTGCGTGAGCCCTCCGAGGCCGTCGCTCCCGTGGACGGTGTCGTGGTCTCTCTCCACCCGCACGCGTTCGTGGTGGTGGACGCCGAAGGACACGGTGTCCTCGTCCACCTCGGCATCGACACCGTGCAGCTCAATGGGCAGGGCTTCGATCTGCTGGTGAACAAGGGCGACACCGTCACGCGCGGACAGGCGGTCGTGCGCTGGAACCCGGCGGCCGTGGAAGAGGCCGGCAAGTCCCCCGTGTGCCCGGTGGTGGCGCTGGAGGCCACGGCCGACTCCCTCGGTGACGTACGCGAGGATGGCGATGTGAAGTCCGGGGACGTTCTGTTCTCCTGGCAGTGACACAACAGCAGTGACACACCGGCTGTAGGCCGACGGCCGGTGGACAGGCACGACCATCGCGGCGGCGCGCGTGCCGTCGCAACTATCGGAGACGGTGAGATGGAGACAACGCTGCGAGGCGTCGGTGTGAGCCACGGTGTGGCGATCGGCCAGGTACGGCACATGGGGACGGCGGTCCTGGAACCGCCCGCCAAGCAGATCCCGGCCGACGAGGCGGAGCGCGAGCAGGGCCGCGCCCGCCAGGCCGTGGACGCGGTGGCGGCCGATCTGACCGCGCGCGGCAACCTGGCCGGCGGCGAGGCCCAAGCAGTCCTCGAAGCGCAGGCGATGATGGCGCAGGACCCCGAGCTGATGGCCGACGTGGACCGACGGATCGCCGTCGGCAGCACGGCCGAGCGTGCCGTGTACGACGCCTTCGCCTCGTACCGCGAGCTGCTCGCGGGTGCTGGGGAGTACCTCGCCGGGCGGGTGGCCGACCTCGACGACGTACGGAACCGGATCGTCGCGCGGCTGCTGGGGGTGCCGATGCCCGGTGTGCCGGACAGTGATGAGCCGTACGTGCTGGTGGCGCGGGATCTGGCGCCGGCCGACACGGCGTTGCTGGATCCGGCGCTGGTGCTCGGGTTCGTGACCGAGGAGGGCGGGCCCACCAGTCACAGCGCGATTCTGGCGCGGGCGCTCGGGGTGCCGGCCGTGGTGGCGTTGCCGGGAGCCGGGGAGCTGGCCGAGGGCACGGTGATCGCCGTGGACGGGAGTTCCGGTGAGGTCTTCGTGGAGCCGGGTGAGGAGCGGAAGGCGGAGCTGACGGCCGCTGCCGCCGCACGGAAGGCCGCGCTGGCCGCGTCGACGGGTCCGGGGCTGACCGCCGACGGGCACAAGGTGCCGTTGCTGGCGAACGTCGGTGGTCCGGCGGACGTGCCGGCCGCTGTGGAGGCGGGCGCGGAGGGCGTCGGGCTGTTCCGTACGGAGTTCCTGTTCCTGGACGACAGCAAGAAGGCTCCGTCGCGGGAGAAGCAGGTCGAGGCGTACCGGCAGGTGCTGGAGGCGTTTCCCGAGGGCCGGGTCGTCGTGCGGGTGCTGGACGCGGGTGCGGACAAACCGCTGGACTTCCTGACGCCGGCCGACGAGCCGAACCCGGCGTTGGGTGTGCGGGGGCTGCGGTCGCTGTTGGAGCACCCCGATGTGCTGCGGACGCAGCTGGCGGCGTTGGCGGAGGCCGCCGAGGGGTTGCCGGTGCATCTTGAGGTGATGGCGCCGATGGTGGCGGACCGGGCGGACGCGAAGGCGTTCGCGGACGCGTGCCGTGCGGCGGGGCTGCGGGCGAAGTTCGGGGCGATGGTGGAGATCCCTTCGGCGGCGTTGCGGGCGCGGTCGATCCTGCGGGAGGTCGAGTTCCTGTCGCTGGGCACGAACGACCTGGCGCAGTACACGTTCGCCGCCGACCGGCAGGTGGGTGCGGTCTCCCGGCTCCAGGATCCGTGGCAGCCGGCGCTGCTGGACCTGGTCGCGCTGTCCGCGGAGGCGGCGCGGGCCGAGGGCAAGAGCTGTGGCGTCTGTGGTGAGGCCGCGGCGGATCCGCTGCTCGCGTGTGTGCTGACCGGTCTGGGGGTCACCTCGCTCTCGATGGGGTCGGCTTCGATTCCTTATGTGCGGGCGGCGTTGGCGAAGCACACACTGGCGCAGTGCGAGCGGGCCGCGGCGGCGGCGCGGGCGACGGACAGTGCCGAGGAGGCGCGGGCCGCGGCTCAGGCGGTGCTGTCGGGCGAGTAGTCGAGGGGCCTGCTCCTCTGGTCCGGGTTCAGGGGCGTCCCGCCTTCGGGTGGGGCGCCCCTGGCGTCGTCCGGTGTCCTGTTCTGGTCAGTGGTGGTGGTCGGTCGGGGGCAGGGGGTCGTCTCCGAGGTCGGGCGGAGCGCAGTAGTCGACGTCGGACTCGGGGGAGATCAGGTCGCCGGACTCGGCGTCGGTGCAGTAGGCGTCGAAGACCTCGGCGGCGGTGAGGGGTTCGAGGTCCTCGCCGCGCAGGCGCCAGCCGTGGACGCGGTCGCGGGTGCCGGGGGCGGTGACGCGCAGGACGAGTCCGCCGGGGCTGTGGGTGGCGATGCCGAGGGCCAGGATCGTGGTGAACTCCAGGGCTTCGGTCTCGTCGAGCCGGGTGGTGCCGTCGGGGACGGATTCGGCGTGCAGGACGGCGATGAGGGTTTCGGGTGCGGTGGAGACGCTGCACACGAGGTGGCGGTGGCCGGGTGGTGCGCTGTCGAGGATGCGGGTGAGGAGGGCGGAGGCGCGGGTGAAGGCGGCGCGGCCGATGTCCTCGCCGCAGGAGGCGCAGGCGCCGAGGCGGGCGAGGAGTGTCGCGGCGTACTCCCAGGTGGCGCGGCGGACGGCTTCGTCGACGAGGGTGGGGACGAGGTCGGCGAGGGGTCCGCCGTCGTAGGCGACGATGGGGCCGGTGGCGGCGAGTTCGGCCGTGTAGCGGCCTCGGGTCTGGGGGGTATCGGGGTCGAGGCCGTGGTCGGCGCAGTATTCGGCGTAGTCCTGGGGGTCGAAGAGGGCGAGGCTGGTGTGGGTGCCTTCGGCTGCGCGGGTCTTGAGGACGGCTTCGACCTGGCGGAGGTAGGTGGTGTGGTCGTCGAAGGTGAAGGTGCGGTAGCGGCGCATGGCGCGGAAGTCGTGTTCGTCGGTGAGGAGGCCGATGGTGCCGGCGATCTCGCGGCGCAGGTCCCGGCGCAGGGTCCGCTGGTCGGTGTGGGTCATGGTTTCCCCCTGTGTACAGAGCGTTCGATCAATGCTCACTCACAGTAACCGGCGGCACTGACAACGGGGTCCGCGCGAGCCTGGCTCGTACGAGTCGGTGCTGAATTCCGCAGGTCAGGGCGATGACGGTGCCGAATGCGGCCCAGCCGAGGGGGCCGGTGGCGATGGCGGCGGTGACGGCGAGTGGTCCGACGGCGCGCTGGGCGGACTGGGCGAGGCCGTGGACGCCGAGGTAGGCGCCCTGGGCGGTGTCGGGGGCGAGGGCGACGGAGAGTTCCCAGGAGACGGTGGCGTGGAGGATCTCGGCGAGGGTGAAGGCGGTGGCCGCGGCGGTGAGGAGCAGGGTCGCGGTAACGGCGCCGCCGCTCGCGGCCAGGGCCATGGCGGCGCCGCCTGCGGCGAAGGCGGCCGAGAGCGGGAGGAGGAGGGCGCGGGCGGCGGCGGTGGTCGCGCCGAAGCGGGCCATGGGCACCTGGAGGGCCACGACGAGGACGTTGTTGAGGACCATGAGCAGAGGTGCGAGGCCGTGCGGTGCGGTGTCGAGGTGGACGATCCACAGCGGGAGGCCGACCTTGAAGACGGCGTCGTCGAGGAAGAGGACGGCTTCGGTGGCGACGTACGCGAGATAGGTGCGGTCGCGCCAGGGGCCTCGGGGCCGGGGCGGCTGCGCCGGGGTGCCGGAGCCGGCGACGGTGCGGGCGGGTGAGGCGGGCTCGCCGCAGCGCAGGGTGAGCAGGGCGACGGCGGTGAAGGAGAGGGCGTCGCCGAGGAGGAGCCAGCGGTAGGCGGCGGTGCCGCCGAGGGCGAGGCCGGCTGCTGCCACGAGGCCGCCGATGGCCCAGCCGGCGTTGGCGACGGTGCGCTGGACGGCCTGGTAGCGGATGCGGTCGGGGCCGGCGACGCGGGTGGCGTAGAGCTTGGTGAGGACGCTGCTCGCGCGGTCGCCGAAGCCGCCGAGCGCGGTGAGGGCGAGGAGGAGGGCGAAGTGGTCGGTGGTGAGGAGGCCGAAGGAGGCTACGGCGCGCAGGAGTTGGACGGCGACGAGGACGCAGGTGAGCGGGAAGCGGTCGGCGAGCAGGCCGCCGCTGGGGGCGCCGGCGATACCGAGGGCTCCGGCGACGGCGGCGAGGGTGCCGACCTCGGTGAGGGAGAGGTGGGCGACGTAGGTGAAGTACAGGACGGAGACGGTGGCCCACAGCCCGCTGCCGATGCGGTCGACGAGGGCGATGACGACCATGCGGCGGCCGTCGGGTCCGCCGGGTATGCGGGGTTCTCCGGTGGTTTTTCGACGCGTCAGCGCCACGATTCCCCCTTGCGTCATTTTTTGTATTGATACATAATGCCGAATGTGGCAACACAATATGCGATCACAGGGACGACGGCCAAGGAGATTGCCGCGTCCGTGGAACGGGGCGTGTCCGACGGCTCCTTGGGGCCGGGCGCCGCGCTGCCCCCGGTGCGGCGGCTCGCGGACGGCCTCGGGGTGAGCCCCGGGACGGTCGCCACCGCCTACAAGGAGCTCCGCGCGCGAGGCATCGTCGTGACCCGGGGGCGGGGCGGGACGGTGGTGGCGGAGGTGCCGTCGGTGGCGCCGCGCCGTCCGCCGAAGGTCCCGGAGGGCCTGCGAGACCTCGCCGGCGGCCATCCCGACCCCGCGCTGCTCCCCGGTCTGGTGCCGCCCTCGCGCCTCTCCCCCGGCGCCCGCTCCCACCGCTCGATGCCGAGGCTGGCCCGCCTCGAAGAAGCCGTACGGGACTGGCTCGCGCCGGACGGTGTGCCGGTGGAGCACGTGACGTTCGCGCACGGGGCGCTCGACCTGATCGCCCGGCTGCTCTCCGTGGAGCTGCGTCCCGGCGACGCCGTCGCCATGGAGGACCCCGGGTACCACCACCTCCTGGACCTGGTCGCCGCCCTGGGCCTGCGGGTCGTGCCCGTCGCCGTGGACGACGAGGGGGTGCGGCCCGAGGCGCTGGAGGCGGCGTTGCGCGCGGGGGTGCGGGCGGTGGTGTGCAGCCCTCGCGCGCAGAACCCGTACGGCGGGTCCTTCACGCGTGCGCGCAGGGACGCGCTGGCCGGGATGCTGCGTACGGCGCCGGACGTGCTGGTCGTGGAGAACGACCACGCCTCCGAGGTGGCCGGTGCTCCGTTGTGGACGCTCACCGACGGCGGGCCCGCGCGCTGGGTGCACGTGCGGACGGTGAGCAAGTTCCTCGGCACCGACCTCAGATGGGCGGCGGCGGCCTGTGACGCGACGACGCTGGCCCGGCACGACGGGCGGCTGCTGCTGACCTCGGGCTGGGTGAGTCACCTGCTCCAGGAGACCGTGCACGGTCTGATGACCGACGACGCGACGCGCGCCCTCGTCACGCGTGCGCGCGAGGCGTACGCGCTGCGCCGGACGGTGTTGCTGCGGGAGCTGTCCGCGCGCGGGATCGCCGCGCACGGCGTGAGCGGGATGAACGTGTGGGTGCCCGTGCGTGACGAGTCGGCGGTCGTCAACGGGCTGCGCTCGCGCGGCTGGTGGGTCGCGGCCGGGGCCCGGTTCCGGCTGGCGGCCGGGCCGGGCGTCCGGATCTCGGTGGCCGGCCTCGAACCCGCTGACGGGGCGCTGCTGGCCGCGGACTTCGCCGGGGTCCTGGGCGAGTCCGAGGCCACCTACGGGGGCTGAGAGGGGCCGTCAGGGGCTTTCTCAGGCCCGTTTGCGGGCGAGGTCCTCGTAGAAGCCCAGCAGGTCGAGGTTGTCGATGGAGCCCGGGTTGACGGCCTTCTCCAGCGGGGTGCCCTGGAGGAGGCGTTTGACGGGGACCTCGATGCGCTTGCCGGTGAGGGTGTGCGGGATGCCGGGGACCTCGATGACCTCGTCCGGGACGTGGCGCGGGGAGAGCTGTTCGCGGATGGTGCCGCGGATGCGGCCGAGGAGGGCCTCGTCGAGGACGGAGCCGGGTGTCAGGTGCACGAAGAGCGGCATCCAGTAGCCGCCGTCGGCCTGTTCGACGCCGATGACCAGGGATTCCCTGATCTCGGGGAGGCGTTCGACGACCTCGTAGATGTCGGCGGAGCCCATCCGTACGCCCTGCCGGTTGAGCGTGGAGTCGGAGCGGCCGTGGATGACGACCGACCCGCGCGCGGTGACGGTGATCCAGTCGCCGTGCCGCCAGACGCCGGGGTAGGTGTCGAAGTAGCTGCCGTGGTAGCGGCTGCCGTCGGGGTCGTTCCAGAAGCGGATCGGCATGGACGGCATGGGGTTGGTGACGACGAGTTCGCCGACCTCGTCGATCACGGGCCGTCCCTGGGGATCCCACGCCTGGAGGTCGGTGCCGAGGCCGGGCGCCTGGAGTTCGCCCGTGTACACCGGGAGCGTGGGGACGGCGCCGGCGAAGCAGGAGCACACGTCGGTGCCGCCGCTGACGGAGGCGATCCAGGTGTCGGCGCCGACCTCGTCGTGCAGCCAGCGGAAGCCGTCCGGGGGCAGCGGGGAGCCGGTGGTGGCGACGCACTGCACGCGCGTGAGGTCGTAGTCGCGCGCGGGGTGCACGCCGGCCTTGCGGCAGGCCATCACGTACGCAGCCGACGTGCCGTAGAGGGTGGCGCCGGTACGTTCGGCGACGCGCCACTGCGCGCCCGTGTCGGGGTACCCGGGGCTGCCGTCGTACAGGACGACCGTCGTGCCCGTGAGGAGGCCGGAGAGCAGGAAGTTCCACATCATCCAGCCGGTGGACGTGAACCAGAACAGGACGTCCTCGGGGCCGAGGTCGCAGTGCAGGCCGAGCTGTTTGAGGTGCTCGACGAGGATGCCGCCCTGGGACTGGACGATGGCCTTGGGCAGGCCGGTCGTGCCGGAGGAGTACAGGACCCACAGGGGGTGGTCGAAGGGGACCTGTTCGAAGACGGGATCCTCGTCGCCGTCCGTGAGGGAGGCCCAGTCGAGGGCTCCCTCGGGCGTGTCGGTGCCCAGGAGCGGGATGTGGACGACCGCGCGCACGGTGGGCAGTTCGCGGCGCAGTTCGGCGACGGTCTCGCGGCGGTCGTGCTCCTTGCCGCCGTAGCGGTAGCCGTCGACGGTGAACAGGACGACCGGTTCGACCTGCTGGAACCGGTCGAGGACGCTGCGGGCGCCGAAGTCGGGGGCGCAGGAGGTCCATACGGCGCCCACGGCGGCCGTGGCGAGCAGAGCGACCGCCGCCTGCGGAACGTTCGGGAGATAGCCGCTCACGCGGTCTCCCGGGCGTACTCCGAGGCGGCGCAGGGCGGCGGCCAGGGAGCCGACCTGGCGGCGCAGCTCGGACCAGGTGACCGGGCGGGGCTCGTGGGTCTCGTCGACGTGCAGGAGGGCCGGTTCGTCCGGGCGGGCGGCGGCGTGACGCAGGGCGTGTTCGGCGTAGTTGAGGGTGGCGCCGGGGAACCACCGGGCTCCGGGCATCGAACGGTCGCCGAGCACGCGCGCGTAGGGCGTCGAGAAGCGGACGTCGAACCATTCGGTGACGGCCGTCCAGAACGCCTCGGGTTCGGCGACCGACCACGCGTGCAGGGCGGGGTAGCCGCCGTCGGCGGGTGCGCCGTGCTGCCGCGCCGCCCAGGTCTGGAACTTCGTGACCTTCGCGCGGGCGATACGCTCGGCGTCCGGCCGCCAGAGCGGCCGAGGGTTCGAGGTCGACATGGGGCGGCTCCCGGGCGGTGCGCGTGAGGGCGGCGGCTGACACGGACGATGCCATGTGATCGACTTCAGCACCAGGGTGCGCTCCGCCGCGGCGGTGTCGTGACGTCGTGACCCCGTCGCGGGTGAACGGAAGTTGAACGGCACGCGCGCGGGAAGCGGCAAATGGCAGGGTGAGCAGCATGAACGGTCGTGACCTGGTGCGTTCGATGAAAGTGGTCGGTTCGGTGGGGGCGGCCCAGAGGTTGCGCACCGTACGCGCGGCGTGGCGCAGGAGGCGCGCGGACGCCTCGGGGCTGCCGCCGAGGAGCGCGGAGCGGGCGCGGGTGCCCGGGCCCGTGCGGGAGGCGCGGCCGGGGCCCGGCGGGGGCGTCGTGCGGTTCGAGCGGTCCGAGCTGCGGATCATGGTCGCGGTCAACGGGGCGGTGTTCTGGGGCTGGGACGGCGCGGAGCCGGAGCCGTCGTACGCGCTCGCGGGGACGCCCGAGCCCGACCCGCGCGCGGTGCTGGAGCCCGACAAGGACGGCGGGTGGCGGGTGGTCGCCGAGCGGGCGACGGTCTCGGTGTCGCGGCACGGCGCGATCGAGGTGTGCACGCCCGGGGGCGTGGTGCTGCGGCGCGACCTGCCGCCGCGCTGGTGGGAGCCGGTGGACGGGGGGACCGCGCGCTGGATGCAGCGTTCGGAGGTGGCGGCGGACGCGCGGTTCTTCGGGCTGGGCGGGCGCGCGGGCGGGCCGCGCCTGCGCGCGGGGACGTACCGGCTGTGGAACACCGACCCGGGCGGCTCGTTCGGGCCCGGGGACGATCCGCTGTACCTGACGATGCCGGTGCAGGTGGTCGTCGCGGACGCGGGCACACACCTGGTGTTCCACGACACGTCCTGGGACGGCACGGTGACGCTCCGGGAGGGCGAGGAGGGGGCCGGTTCGGGGCACGACCGGGCGGGGTCGTGCGAGGTGCGGGCGGAGGGCGGTCCGCTGCGCTGCTGGGTCGTCGTCGGCACTCCCGCGCGCGTGCTGCTCGGCTGGGCGTCGCTGACGGGCGCGCCCGCGCTGCCGCCGTCCTGGGCGCTCGGGTACCACCACGCGCGCTGGGGCTTCGGCAGCGAGCGGGAGGTACGGCGGGTCGTCGCCGGCTACCGGGAGCACGGGCTGCCGCTGGACGCGGTCCACCTGGACATCGACCACTTCGACGGCCATCAGGTGTTCACGGTCGACCAGGAGCGCTTCCCGAAGCTCCCGCAGCTCGCGCAGGAGCTGCGGCGGGACGGGGTGCGGCTGGTGTCGATCGTCGACCCGGCCGTGCGCGCGGAGCCCGGCAACGAGGTGTACGACGCGGGGACGGCCCTGGACGCGTTCGTGCGGGACGCCTCCGGGCGGGTCGTGCGGGGCGTCGTGTGGCCCGGGGAGTCGGTGTTCCCGGACTTCACGCACGCGCGGGTGCGCGCCTGGTGGGGCGAGCTGTACGCGGAGCGGCTGGCGCAGGGGTTCTCGGGGTTCTGGCACGACATGAACGAGCCGACGTCGTTCGCGGCCTTCGGGGACACGACGCTGCCCCGTTCGGCGCGGCACGACCTGGAGGGGCGCGGGGGCGACCATCGCGAGGCGCACAACGTGTACGCGCTGTGCATGGCCAGGGCGGGCTACGAGGGCCTGCGGGCGCTGGTCCCGGAGGAGCGGCCGTTCGTGTTCTCCCGGTCCGGCTGGGCGGGCCTGCAGCGGTACGGCGGGACCTGGTCGGGGGACGTCACCACGAGCTGGCCGGGGCTGCGGGCGTCGCTGGCGCTGGTGCTCGGTCTCGGCCTGTGCGGGATCCCGTACTCGGGCCCCGACGTCGGCGGCTTCGACGGGAGTCCCTCGCCGGAGCTGTACCTGCGCTGGTTCCAGCTCGGCGCGTATCTGCCGCTGTTCCGTACGCACGCGGCGATCAGGGCGGGGCGCCGGGAGCCGTGGGAGTTCGGTCCCGAGGTGCTGGCGCACGCGCGCGAGGCGCTGCTGGAGCGGCGCCGGCTGTCGCCGTACTTCGTGACGCTGGCGCATCTGGCGCGGCGTACCGGGGCTCCGTACGCGCGCCCCCTGTGGTGGGGCGCGCCGGAGGACCGGGCTCTGCGGGACTGCGAGGACGCGTTCCTGCTGGGCGACTGTCTGCTGGTCGCCCCCGTGCTGGGGCCGGGCGTGGACCGGCGCGCGGTGCAGCTGCCGAGGGGGCTCTGGTACGACACGGCGACGGAGCGCGCGTACGAGGGGCCGGGGCAGGTCCTGGTGGACGCGCCCGCGGGGCGGATCCCGGTGCTCGCGCGCGCGGGTGCGGTGATCCCGGTGCGGGGCGCGGACGGCGGCCTGGAGCTGGAGGTGTGGGCGCCCGCCCGGGGGCGGACGGGCGGCGGCCTGGTGGTGCGGGACGCGGGCGACGGCTGGGACGAGCCGGAGATCGAGCGGTACGTCACCCGTTGGGAGGGAGCGCGGGTCGTCGTCGAGCGGGAGAGCCGCGAGGACGAGGACGGTGCGCTCGAACCGTCCTGTCCGGTGCGGCTGCGGGGTCCGGGAGGGCCTTCGGCTCAGATGTAGCGGCCCTCGAAGAAGGCCTGTACGGCGATCGTGTGCAGCGGGAAGGCCAGTTCCTCGGGGCGCCGCAGGAGCTGCCAGCCGTCCGTCTCGTCGGTGGCGGCGGATGCCGGCAGGCGGTCGGCGGGGCGCTCGGGGAGCAGGCCGAACAGCAGGAGGTGGCCGTCGGGGGAGCTCATGGCGTCGGCTAGGCGGACGTCGCGGCTCGCCGCATCGATGCCCGTCTCCTCCTTGAGCTCGCGGATGACGGCGTGCTTCCAGTCCTCGCGGTCGTCGACGTAGCCGCCGGGCAGGGCGATGCCCCCGCGCGCGGGTTCGACGGTCCGCCTGATGACCACCAGGGCGGTGCCCTGGGTGTCGTACACGGGCTGGAGGGCGATGCCGACCGGCAGGGGGTTGCGGTAGTGCACGGTGGAGCAGGCCGGGCAGATGCGGGGCCAGCCGGTGACGCCCTCCCCGTAGGGGGCTCCGCAGCTCGAACAGTGGCTGTCCCGTGCGGAGTTCGAAGTGGTGTGCTGAGTTTGTGACACGCGGCGGACTGTATCTGATCGCGGGGAGGGCGTCTCGTCGACCGGTTTCAATCCCCCCTGGTGAGCGATGCGGTGGCCACCGGGAAGTCGAAGTACGTGTCCGGATAGGGCTCCGGCTTGAAGGTGTAGTGCCACCATTCCTCGGCGAGGTTCACGAAACCGAGGCTCTCCAGGGTGCTCTTCAGGAGCAGCCGGTTGGCGCGCTGGGCGCCCTGCACGCGCGGGTCGAGCGTGTGGGAGAGGGTGTCGAAACAGTCGAATCCGGTCCCCATGTCGACGGAGTTGTCGGGAAATCGCTCCCTTCGGGGCGCGTGACAGGACACCAGGGGTTCGCCGGGGACGTAGGGGCGGGTCGGGAACGCCGGGAGCTTCACGAGGGTGAGGTCCAGGGTGGAGCCCCGGCTGTGGCCGGACTTCTCGGCGATGTAACCGTCCGTGAAGAGGCGGGTCTTGTCGACCTCGGGGTAGAACTCGGCCTTCATCGCCTGGTCGTCGAGGTCCTCGGCCCAGCGCACGAAGTGGTCGACCGCGCGCTGCGGGCGGTAGCAGTCGTAGACCTTGAGGGTGTACCCCTTGCGCAGCAGGCGCGCCTGCGCGCGGTGGAGGGTCTCGGCGGCGGGGCGGGTGAGGATGCACAGGGGTTCGCGGTAGCCGTCGACGCGCTCGCCGACGAAGTTGTGGACGGTGGTGTAGCGCATCTCCTGGCGGATCGTCGGGTCGACCGCGCGCAGGGCGACGAAGTCGGCGGGAGCCTTCGGTTCGGTGGCGGCCGAGGCCGGGGTGGGGGCGAGGGCCGCGGCGAACAGGGCGGCCAGCGCGGTGAGGGCGGCGCGGAAGGGACGTCTCATGCCGTGCACACTTCCCCTGCCGGGCCCTGCCCATTTGCGGGCGGCCGTGACAGACTCCTGACGTTCCGTCAGATCGTGGTGCGGGGAGGCCGCATGGCACGCGTGCGCAGGCCCGCGGTGGACGGCTGGTTCACCGGGGACGGGGACGACTTCAGACTGCTCGGAACGCGCTGCGGCGCGTGCGCGTCGGTGTTCTTCCCCCGGGAGGACGTCCACTGCCGCAACCCCGGCTGCGAGGGCGGCGAGCTGGCCGAGGTGCCCCTCTCGCGGCGCGGCCGGGTCTGGTCGTACACCGACTGCCGCTACCGGCCGCCGTCACCCTACGTGAGCGACCGGGAACTTCCGTGGGAGCCGTACACGTTGGTCGCGGTAGAGCTGGAGGCGGAGCGGATGGTGGTGCTGGGGCAGGCGGCGCCCGGGGTGGGAGTGGGTGAGCTGGCGGTGGGGACGGAGGTCGAGGCGGTGGCGGGGGTGCTGAGCGAGGAACCCGGGACGGTGTGGACGACGTGGAACTGGCGGCCGGTGGAGGTGGGGTCATGACGGCGGAGGTGGCCGTGCTCGGCGCGGGCATGCACCCCTGGGGCAAGTGGGGGCGCGGCTTCACGGAGTACGGCGTGACGGCCGCGCGGGCGGCGCTCGCCGACGCGGGGCTCGACTGGCGGGACGTGGACGCGGTCGTCGGCGCGGACACGGTGCGCGGCGGCTATCCGGGGTTCGTCGCGGGGGCGACGTTCGCGCGGGCGCTGGGCTGGCAGGGCGCGCGCGTGACGAGCGTGTACGCGGCGTGCGCGTCCGGGGCCCAGGCCATCGACGTGGCGCGGGCGCGGATCCTCGCCGGGCTCTCCCGGGTGGTGCTGGTGGTGGGCGCCGACGCCGCGCCCAAGGGGTTCTTCCGCCCGGCCGGGGGCGACCGTCCGGACGACCCGGACTGGCTGCGCTTCCGGCTCCTCGGGGCGACGAACCCGGCCTACTTCGGCCTGTACGCGCGCAGGCGCATGGCCGTGTACGGCGACAGGCTGGAGGATTTCACCCGGGTCAAGGTGAAGAACGCGGCCCTCGGGGCGCTGAACCCGAACGCCCGCTACCGCGCGCGGGTGACGCCCGAGGAGGTCGAGGCGTCCCCCGTGGTCGCCGATCCGCTGCGGCTGCTGGACATCTGCGCGACCTCGGACGGCGGCGCGGCCCTGGTGCTGGCCGGGACGGAGTTCGCGCGCCGGCACAGCAGCCGCAGGCCGGTGCGCATCCGCGCGGTGTCGACGGTGACGCCCCGCTACCCCACGCGGGTGCTGGACCTGCCGGACATCGCCACCGACTCCGCGGCGGGCGCCGAACCGTCCGGCGAGACACTGCGGGCGTCCATCGCGCGGGCCGCGTACGAGGAGGCCGGCATCGGGCCCGGGGACCTGTCGCTGGCGGAGGTGTACGACCTGTCGACGGCCCTGGAACTCCAGTGGTACGAGGACCTCGGGCTGTGCGGCGAGGGCGAGGGCGCCAAGCTGCTGCGGGCCGGGGAGACGGCGCTCGGCGGCCGGACGCCGGTGAACGTCAGCGGCGGGCTGGCCTCCTTCGGGGAGGCGGTGCCGGCGCAGGCGATCGCCCAGGTCTGCGAGCTGACCTGGCAGTTGCGCGGCGAGGCCGGTGAACGGCAGGTGGCGGGCGCGCGCGTGGGGATCACCGCGAACCAAGGGCTGTTCGGACACGGGTCGGCGGTGGTGGCGGTGCGGTGAAGGGGTGCGATGTGGCCGGCCGGTCGTCCTGTCGCTCTCCACGGCCCTGTGCGGGCCCGGCAGCGTCGCCGGCCTCGTACACATCCCGTGCCCGCCTTCTTGACGGTCCCTCAGGGGCGGTGAAAACTTCCCGGTGTCGGGCGACATCGCCGTACATTCTCGGCGTGTCCCGGCATGCCGCCGTGTGGGCGCTGTCCGCACTCCCCCGATGCGACGGCACGCTCGTCACGGACACCGGGCGGGGAGCGGGAACCTGCCCAGGCCGGAGCACCGGGCCCGGGAGACGCCATGCGCAACGGAGAGGTCGGTACCGCCGGGGACCGGCGCGCGGGACGCCGTCCGAAGCGACGAGGAGCCGTCCTCCCCGCATGCCTCCGGCGGGAGTCACGCCGCCGGGATCGTCCGCAACGCGGCCCCCTGAGGAGGCAGCCATGACGGAGCGGTACGTCGCCGCGATCGACCAGGGCACCACGTCCAGCCGCTGCATCGTCTTCGACCACGACGGCGCGATCGTCGCCGTGGACCAGCGCGAGCACCGGCAGATCTTCCCGAAGCCCGGCTGGGTGGAGCACGACGCGACCGAGATCTGGGCGCGGACCCAGGCGGTGGTCGCCGGGGCGCTCGCCAAGGCGGGACTGCGGGCCGATCAGATCGCGGCCCTCGGGATCACGAACCAGCGCGAGACGACGGTCCTGTGGGATCGAGGAACGGGCAAACCCGTTCACAACGCGATCGTCTGGCAGGACACCCGCACCGCCGACCTCTGTACGCAACTCGGCGGAACGGACGGGCAGGATCGTTTCCGTGACCGCACCGGGCTGCCGCTCGCGAGCTACTTCTCGGGCCCCAAGGTCGCCTGGCTCCTGGAGCACGTCCCCGGACTGCGCGACCGCGCCGAACGCGGCGAGATCGCCTTCGGGACGATCGACTCCTGGCTGATCTGGAACCTCACCGGCGGCCCCGACGGCGGCCGGCACGTCACCGACGTCACCAACGCCGGCCGCACGATGCTGATGAACCTGGAGACCCTCCAGTGGGACCCCGTCCTGCTGGCCGCGATGGGCGTCCCCGAGGCCGTGCTCCCGGAGATCCGCTCCTCGGCCGAGGTGTACGGCACCGCCGTGGGCCAGTTGGCGGGCGTACCGGTCGCCTCCGCGCTGGGCGATCAGCACGCGGCCGTCTTCGGGCAGGCGTGCTACGCGGCGGGCGACGCGAAGAACACGTACGGCACCGGGAGCTTCCTGCTGCTCAACACCGGCAACCGGCCGGTGCCGTCGAAGCACGGGCTGCTGACGACGCTGGGCTACAAGATCGGCGGCGAGGCCCCGGTGTACTGCCTGGAGGGCTCGATAGCCATAACGGGCGCGCTCGTCCAATGGTTCCGCGACCAGCTCGGCATCATCCGCAGCGCCGACGAGATCGAGCCCCTCGCCGCGAGCGTCGAGGACAACGGCGGCGCCTACGTCGTACCCGCCTTCTCGGGGCTGTTCGCGCCGTACTGGCGGTCCGACGCACGCGGGGTCGTCACCGGTCTGACCCGGTACGTCACGAAGGCGCACCTCGCGCGCGCGGTGCTGGAGGCGACGAGCTGGCAGACGCGGGAGGTCGTGGACGCCATGCGGCAGGACTCCGGGGTCGCCATCACGTCCCTGAAGGTGGACGGCGGGATGACCCGCAACGGCCTGCTGATGCAGCATCAGGCGGACGTCCTGGACGTCCCGGTGATCCGCCCGCGCGTGTCGGAGACGACGTGCCTGGGAGCGGCGTACGCGGCCGGTCTCGCCACCGGCGTCTGGGACGGGCTCGACGAACTGCGCGCGCACTGGCGCGAGGACGCGCGCTGGACACCGGCCATGGACGCGTCCGTACGTGCGCGCGAGTACCGCAACTGGCGCCGCGCGGTGGACCGGAGCCTGGGCTGGCTGGAGGAGTGACACCCCCTCATGAACCGCGGCCCGTACCCCGGTCGGCGGGGGTACGGGCCGCTCAGGGCCGCACGGCTCAGGTCCCGACGGTGTGCCGGCGGCGCGTGCCGAAGTCCATCGCGTGCTGGACGACGCCGACGAGGATGTCCTTGACGGAGCGCCGGTCGCGCGCGTCGCACAGGAGGACCGGGATGCTGTCGTCCAGGTCGAGCGCCTGGCGGACCGCCTCGACCGGGTAACGGGCCGCGCCCTCGAAGCAGTTGACGCCGATGATGAACGGTATGGAGCGCCGTTCGAAGTAGTCGACGGCGGCGAAGCAGTCCTCCAGGCGGCGGGTGTCCGCGAGGACCACCGCGCCCAGCGCGCCCTCGGTCAGCTCGTCCCACATGAACCAGAACCGCTCCTGGCCGGGCGTCCCGAACAGGTACAGGGTGAGGTCCTCGCGCAGGGTGATGCGCCCGAAGTCCATGGCGACGGTGGTGGTGTTCTTGCTCTCCACCCCGGTGGTGTCGTCGACCGGGCGGCCGGCCTCGGTGAGGATCTCCTCGGTGCGCAGCGGCCTGATCTCGCTGACCGCGCCGACGAGGGTGGTCTTGCCGACGCCGAAGCCGCCGGCGACCAGGATCTTGAGCGTGACGGGCTCGACCGGCGGCTTCCCGCGCTCAGAACGCCCGAAGATCATCGTTCACTTCTCCTGCTTGCTGGGATGGGGGGAGGCGGTCGGCCGTGGCCCGCGCCGCCGGGTCTCTCGCTGCCGCCGGGTCCGACGACCGTGCCGAAGGGGTTCGTGGACCGGCCGAGGGCCGTCGCGGGGATCCGGGGACGGCTGCGCCGGGCGGCCTGCGCCGCGCCTGTACGACGCACGCGCGCGGGAGGGCGGTTCCGGAACCGTACAGGAGTCGTGGAGAAGGAGGGACCCGTAACGGGCGGGGAATCCCGGAGGCGGCCGGGAGGGCGTCGTACGGCCGTGTCGGGCACGCGCGCGCGGGGGCCGTGCCGGAGGCCCTCCAGGGGTGCTCCGACAGCGGCTGCCTGCTCACGTCCTCACCCCGTTGTTCCCGCACTGTTCACAGCGCCCGCAGGCCGGTGATCACGTCGCGGAGAATGCTCTCGTCGGGAAGCTCGGCAGGCGGCACCGGACGGTTCACGTGGACGAACTTCTTGTCCACGAGGTCCCCGATGAGCACCCGGACGACGCCGATCGGCAGGTCGAGTTCCGCGGCGATCTCCGCGACCGACTGCGGGGCGACGCGGCACAGGCCGACGATGTCCACGTGCTCCGGGGAGAGCGCGTGGTCGTCCTCCGGATCGCCCGCGTCGGGTTCGGCGACGACCACGGCGATGAGGTCGAGGCGGTGCTGACCCGGGCTGCTCGTGCGCCCGCGCGTCATGGCGTACGGGCGTACGACGGGGCCCGCCTCGTCGTCGAACCAGTGCTTCGTTCCCTGACCGTCTGTGCTCATGTCATCCCACAGGCCCGCCGGACGGCAGGTCGGTGCGCGGCGCGGTCCCCAGGTGCACGCCGACTCGCTTGACCAGCAGGGTCATCTCGTACGCGACCTGGCCGACGTCGGAGTCCGCGTCCGCGAGGACGGCGAGGCAGCTGCCGTCGCCGGCGGCGGTGACGAACAGGAACGCGTCGTCGAGCTCGACGAGGGTCTGGCGGACGCTGCCCGCGTCGAAGTGCCGGCCGACGCCCTTGGCGAGGCTGTGGAAGCCGGAGGCGACGGCGGCCAGGTGCTCGCTGTCCTCCCGGGTGAGGTCCTGGGAGACCCCGGTGGGCAGGCCGTCCCCGGAGAGCACGACGGCCTTGCGGATGCTGGCGACGCGGCCGACGAGCTCGTCGAGGAGCCAGTTCAGCTCGCGCTGCTCGGGCGTGTGGCCGCTCGTCTTCGGTGCGGTCATCGACCGTCCCCCTTTGTCGTTCCTCGTGGTGCTGTGCCGTGGGCGTCGTCGCCCTCGGCGTTCTCCTCGCGCCCGCGCTGCCAGCCGCGCTGGAGCGAGGCCATGCGGTTGCGTACCTGGTCGGCGTCGCGGTCGGCGAGGTCGGTCCGGTCCTCGGTGCGCGAAGCGGGACTCTGGCGGAGCTGCGGGGCCAGGTTGGCCTGCCGGACGCGGCGCGGCAGCGGGCCCGTTCCGGGGGCGGCTTCGGGGCGCGTGCGCGGGGTCTGCGGACGCAGTGGCGTGACGGCCTCCGGGCGCGGGCGCGGGAGGGCCGTCTCGGGGTGGTACCGGTCGCTCTCCCCGAAGCCTCCGCCGGGTACGGCCGGTGCGCCCGGCATCGGCTCGTCCGCGCGCGGCTGGTGGCTGGAGGCGCCCCTGCGGCGCGAGGGCAGCGGAGTGAGGGAGTCACCGGCTCCCTGGTCCCAGGGCGATTCGTGGGACGCCGGGTAGCCGTTGTCGTCCGTACGCGTGCGCGGGTCCTCACCGACCGGACGGCCGTGCGAGCTGACCAGTTTGGGCGTACGGCGCGAGGGCAGCTCCGCGACGGGAGCGGGCTCGCGGTCGGCGCGCCGGCGGCCGAAGAGGGCGTCGTCCTCGGCCAGCGGGAAGTCCAGGCCGACCGGCGCCTCCAGCTCGACGGGGCCGTCCAGGACCGGCGCGGGCATGCCCGGGAGCTGGACCGGGAGTTCCTTCTTGTCCTTCGGCGTGCGCGGGCGGTCGAGGCGGAAGCCGATGCCGTTGGTGTCCGGGACGTCGTCCGTGAGGAGCGTCTCCGGGATGAACACGACGGCCGTCGTCCCGCCGTACGGCGACATCTGGAGGGAGACGCGGACGTTCTGCCGCTGGGCGAGCCGGCTGACCACGAACAGGCCGAGCCGGTCGGTGTCGGACAGCTCGAACTCGGGCGTCTCGGCGAGCCGGAGATTGGCGTCCAGGAGCGCCTCCGGGGTCATGCCGAGGCCCCGGTCGTGGATCTCCAGGGTGAAGCCGTTGGCGACGCGCTCACCGAGCACCTGGACGGCCGTGTGCGGCGGGGAGAACACCGTGGCGTTCTCCAGGAGCTCGGCGACGAGGTGGGTGAGGTCGGCGACGGCGGGGCCGGTGACGGCGATCCGCGGCAGGCGCCGTACCTCGATGCGCTCGTAGTCCTCGACCTCGGCGACGGCCGCGCGCACGATGTCCATGAGCTGGATGGGCTTGCGCCACTGCCGGGAGGGGGCGGCGCCGGAGAGGATCACGAGGCCCTCGGCGTGCCGGCGCATGCGCGTGGTGAGGTGGTCCAGGCGGAACAGGTCCGCGAGTTCCTCGGTGTCCTCCGTACGGCGTTCCATCGTGTCGAGCAGGGTGAGCTGCTTGTGCAGCAGGACCTGGCTGCGGCGGGCGAGGTTCACGAAGACCTCGGAGACGCCGGAGCGCAGTTCGGCCTGCTTGACGGCGGCCTCGACGGCCGCGCGCTGGAGGGTGTTGAGTGCCTGGCCGACCTCGCCGATCTCGTTCCTGTCGTACTCCAGGTGGGGGACCTCGGTCTCCACGTCAACCTGCTCGCCCACGGACAGCCGGCGCATCACGCTGGGCAGCCGTACGGCGGACGCCTCGTGGGCCTCCAGGCGCAGCTGGCGCAGGTCGCGGATGAGGGCGCGGCCGATGCGGACCGACAGGAAGAGCGACAGGAGCAGCGCGATCAGGCCGAAGACGCCGGCGACGACGGCCTTGACGATGACCTCGACGGCGACCGGGCGAACGCGGTCCTGGTAGCGGTCGTTGGCCTGTTCGTCGAGCGTGCCGAGCTGTTCCAGGACGCCGCCGGCGGCGGTGTCCCAGCTGCGGGCGGTGACGCCCTTGGGGACGCCGCCGTCCTCCATCGCGTCGATGGCGGCGCTCTCGGCGCTGCGCAGGGGCGCGGTGCCGGCGCCGGACCAGAAGCTCTCGTAGCGGTCCCGCTCGGCGTCCGGCAGCTGCGGGAGGCTGATCTGGTAGATGACCTGCCGCTGGGCCTGGAGGTCGGAGACGACCCGGCTCTCCTCGTGGCCGATCTTGCCGCTCACGAGGGCCGAGCCGAGGAGGGCGTCCTCGCGGGAGAGCAGCTCCCGCGCGCGGGCGACGGCGACGAGGGCGCGGTACTGCTTGTCCATCTCGACGCTGTCGACGACGTCCAGCTTGGCCAGAAGCGTGTAGCAGGGGTCGATCAGGCGGTTGTACTGGTCGAGGGCCTGGCCGCGGTCGAGGGTGCCGTCCTCCACGCCGCGGCGCAGGGAGGCGACGCCGTCGAAGGCGTCCAGGACGGTGGTGAGGCTCTCGACGTCGTCCTGGTCGAGGTTGTCGCGCAGGTCCGGGTCCTTGGTGTTGCTCCGGATCTCGGTGAACGCCTCGTCCGTCGCCGAGCGCGTACGGCGCAGGGCCGCGAGGGCGTTCTCCGCGTCGGGGTCGGCGAGGTAGACGAGGGTCTGGCGGCGTTCCTGCTGGATGACCCTGACGGTGTCCTCCAGGGGGTACCCGACCTTCTCCATCAGGGACGAGACCGTGAAGAGACGGCTCGCCTCACGGCCGGTGAGGACCGTGGCGAACCCCCAGACCGCCGTCAGGGAAACGAGCGGCACGAGGAGAAGCGCCACGATCTTCCTGCGGATCGACTTCCCGCGAAAGCGCATGGCCTCCCCCAGCTCGGACCCCGTCTGACCGGGGTACGGATGTGCGTCAACAAACGCCGCGAGCCTACTACCGACGCACAGGCAACTCGAAGACCAGTCCGGAGGCCGAACCTCCGCTCCGGGGTCGGGGCGTGGGGAGTTGTCCGGGCATTGCGGGAGATTGCCGTCAGGAATCGGACGCCGGTGGCGCGGCCGTGGCCAAACTGTTCCCTTCCGGGGTTGGCGAGAATTTGTCGGCGCTTGGGAATCTTTCGGGCGTCTCGTTCGTCCTAGTCATCGGGAATGGGGAGCGGAACCGGCCACATGGGCCGCATGCCGCACCTCGGCGGCGTAAATGAGCGCAAGCCGGGCAACCACTGGGGAACCCGGTCTTCGGACCGGGCGAGGGGTCGGCCGGCGGTGGGGAGTGTGACACGTGATGGGCACGGCGCAGAGCAGTCAGACCCGACAACAGCGGACCCGGGCGCGGCCGTTGTGGGTGGAGGAGCCCGCCAAGCGGCGGCGGATGCCGGATCCGGTGCGGACGGCGGCGGTCCGGGCGTTCCTGATCATCGCCGTGACGCTGCTCCAGGCGATGGTCGCGTTCTTCTGCACCATGGCCGAGTCCTGGCTGGCGTTCCCCATGGTGATCAGCAGCGTCGCCAGTACGGTCGTCGCGACCTGGGCCGCCCTCGACGTCTGGGTGACCCGCCAGGTCTGGAACCAGCGCTACGGCGTCGTCTCCGCCCCCAGCAGCACGGCGCGGTCCCTGCGCCGCGAACGCCGGCTGGCCCGCCGCGAGGCGCGGGCCGCGGAGCGGGCGCAGGAGCGGATACGGCGGCAGCAGGGCGGGACGGGGCAACTGTCGCATCCCTGAGGGGAGTTCCGGCGAGGCGGGGGTTGGGGGTACGACGGGCCTGCGCTCCCTTTACGCGGGGCGCAGGGTCGGCTCCCGCAGCGCCGGGGCTGTGGCGGGCTGGCGGGCTGGCGGGCTGGCGGGCTGGCGGGCTGGCGGGCTGGCGGGGCGAGGGTGGTCGCGTCGGTGGTTCGTGTCGGCCTCTGTGGAGGTGGGGGCGTCGTTCGGCAGAGCCGGGAGGGGTCTCATCTCGGCCGATCCTGAGGGGTTGTCTCAACTGGCCGACCCTGGAGGGGGTTTCCTCAGGGGCGGTTCTTGGACGAGGTTTCCCGTGCGCGGGCGGTCCGGCGGGGGCGTGCTGTTCGGGCCGGGACCCGGAGAAACGGCTGGTTTCAGGCTTGGGGTTCCGGCGCGGGCGGGCTAGCGCAGAGCACGCCGATTGAGCCGCTTCGGCTGTCGGAGGGCGTCGTGCTTGGCGGGTTCGGTCTCATGAGAGTGCGTTCAGCCGGTCCGGTGGCCGGAAAGGCGCCGTGCCCGGCCGACCTGGTCCCGGGGAGGGCGTCCTTCAAGGGCTATCCCCAGGAGGGTGTCGCGCTCGGCGGGTTCGGCTCACGCGGGTGTGCTCGGCCGGTCCGATCCCCAGGAGGGCGTCCCGCTGGGCTGGTTCGGCCCCCGCCGGGAGAATGTCCCGCTCGGTCGGCCCGCCCAGGAAACACCCCGCGTCCAGAACACGGTTCCTGGCGCCACCCGGGAGCCCAGAGACAGCACGCCGAGCCTGGCTCCCCAGGACACCCACCGGGCCGATCCCCGGACAAGCCCGACTCCGGCCCGGGGCAAGACTCTTGCTTCCGCACACCCTCCAACAGCCGCGCCTTCTTCCGCCCAACGCCGCCCCAGGCCACTCCCTTGGCCGGGCGCCCCCGAAGCCGCCCTCTCCCACCCCAACAGCCACGCCCGAACCACATCTTGGCCACGGCGCCCTCCAACAGCCGCGCCCGAACCACCCCTTGACCACGGCGCCCCCCTCTTGCCCCCCCCCTCCAACAGCCCTCCCCAGGCCCACCGAAGAGCGCCGCCCCTACCCCCCGCTCGCCACCGGCCTCTTATACATCCGCGTAGCCGTGATCTCCGTATGCGCCGCCTCCCCCGCAGGAGTCTCCCGAGGCAGGCCGGGCCGGAGATGTTCCTCGACGGTGATGTACTTCAGCCCGGCCCTCAGGTCGGCGTCGTTGCGCAGCCGGATGACGAGCGGGAACTCGGCGAGGGCGGTCGTGTCGAACAGCCCCGTCGTGTAGAGGAGCTGGACGCCGAGGGCGTCCGAGACGGCGCGCTGGAGCTCCAGCAGGTACGTCGCGTTGGCGCGGCCGATCGGGTTGTCGAGGAAGAGCGTGCCGGCGTACCGGTGCTTGTCGCGCCCCCGGTCGTTGGACCGCAGCGCGGCCATCGTGCAGTACAGGGCGATGGCGGCGGTGAGGAGCTGCCCGCCGGAGAAGACGTCGCCCATCTGCCCGACGGGCACCCGCTCGGCGCGCAGGACGGCGTCAGGCTTGAGGATCTCGACGGCGACCCCCTTGGGCTGGAGGGCGGCGCCGACTCCGCGCAGGAGCAGGGACATGCCGTCGCGCCGCAGGTCGGAGTTCTTCTTGACGGCGGCCCGCGTGGCGTCGTCCACGACCTCGCCGAGGCGTTCCGTGAGCGTCGCCTGGTCGGGCTCCTCGAACCGGATCCGCAGGAACTCCTGCCCGGACCACTCGCCGAGCCCCTCGGGGAGCCGGGAGAGCCGCTGAGCCGACCGCAGGGTCGCCAGTGCCGACTCCACGAGCCCGCGCAGCCGGTCCACGATGGAGTCGCGGTTGCGCTCCAGCTGGGCCAGTTCGTCAGTCAGCACGCGCAGGCGCGGGGCGAACGCATCGGCCCACTTCTGCGCGTGCTCGGGCAGCGCGGACGCGGGCAACTCGCGGATCTGCTGGCGCGCGGGCGTGCGTACCTGCTCGTAGCGCGTGGAGTTGGCGTGCCGGACGAGGACGTCGCTCGCTTCGCGTACGGCGACGTCGGCGGCGGACAGGTCGCCCGCGCAGCCGCGCAGGGCGCGCCGGGTCTCGGCGGCCGACGCACGGGCGTCCTCCAGGGACCCGGGGTAGGGCTCGGGCGTCTCCTGGTCGTCGTCGGAGGCGTGTTCGCGCAGGAGGTCGCGGAGCATCGCGGCGACCTCGTCGAAGCCGCCGGCGCCGTCCTCGGCGGTGCGGTGCGCGGCGAGAAGCTCGGCGTGCGCGTCCCGCGACCGGGCGAGCGCCTCGGTGCGGGCGGCGAGTTCGGCGGTGGCCGTGCGCAGCAGCGCCTGCGCGTGCTCGGCGTCGCGCGGGACGAGTTCCTCGGACAGCCCGGTGTGTTCCTCGCCCTCCTCGGGGGCGAGGCGTTCGTGCTCACCGCGCAGCCGGCCGAGTTGTTCGCTGGCGGTGGACACGCGGGTCTCCAGCAGCTGGACGAGCTCCTCCGCGCGCGCGGAGGCGGCCTGCCGGGAGGGCCCGTCGGAGCCGTCGGGCGACTGGAGGAGCTGTTCCGCGCGCGTGCGGACCTTGTTGCTGAGCCGGTCGAGTTCCGCGCGGGCGGCGCTCTCGTCGCTCTCCGCGCGCGCCTGTTCGGCCCTGAGGTCGGCGCCGACGCCGACCTTCTCGTACAGCTGCGAGGCGGCCCGGTATGCCTCCCTGAGCGCCGGCAGGGACGCTTCGGAAGCCTGGGAGCCGTCCTCGGGGACGTCGTCGGGAGCGCCCGCGATCTCGGAGCGTTCGGCGCGCAGGGCGCGGGCGGTGCGGCGGGCGTCGTCGGCGGCGCGCTGGGCGCCGCGCCGGTCCTCGTCGGCGGCGCGGGCGCGTTCCAGGCACGCCTGGGCGCGGGCCTCGGACTCGGTGGCCTCGTCGGCGAGTTCACGCAGCCGTACCTGCCAGCCGGCGCGTTCGCGCAGGCGGAAGGCGAGTCCGGCGAGGGCGTCGGCGGCGCGGCGGGCCTTCTGAGCGGCCTCCTGCTTCTCGTCGCGGACCTGGGCGGCCTCGGCGGAGGTCTCCTCGGCCTCCGCGCGCGCGACGCGTGCCTCGGCGAGTTCGGCCTCGGACTCCTCGGCGAAGGCGCGCGCCTCCTCGGCGGCCCGTTCCATCTCGACGAGCCGTCCGGCGGGGCAGCCGGTGCGCCAGGACGCGAGCCGTGCGGACAGTTCGCGGTCCTTGCCGAGGCGGGCGGCGAGGGTGCGGATCTCCTCGTCGCGGGCGGTGGCCCGGGCGCGCAGGGTCTGCCGTTCCTCGTCGGCGGCGTGCTCGTCGTGCATGGCGGGGTTCGGGGGGACGAGGAAGACGCTGTCGTCCTGGCCGGAGGGCGTGGGGGCGAGCAGGGCGGCGGCGGTGCCGACGGCGACCGTGGAGCGGGGCAGCAGGGCGGCTTCGGAGAGCGCCTCGCGTGCGCGGAGGTGCGATCCGGGGTCGGTGATGATGACGCCGTCGACGAGTTCGGGGCGGGCGCCCAGCACGCGCGCGTGGTCGGTGGGGTCGACGGACTGCGCGAGGTAGCGCCAGCCGGGCAGGGCGGGGATGCCGTGCTCGCCGAGGAACTCGACGGTGGCCAGCACGTCGGGGCCGGGCGGCAGGAGGCCGCCGTCGCCGAGGGCGCCGAGGATGCGGGCGTCGTCGGCGGCGGCCGTGCGCAGGTCGAAGAGGTGGCGTTCGGCGGAGGTGACGGCGTCGTCGAGAAGCCCGCGCAGTTCGTCGGCGTACCGGTCGAGATCGGCGGCGGACAGCGGTTCGCTGCTGAGGAGTTCGGCGAGCCGTTCCTCGGCGGCGAGCGCCTCGGCGATGCGCTGTTCGGCCTCGTACGAGCGTCCGGCGGCCGTGGAGGCGTCGGCGGCGCGGGCGGCGGTCAGTTCGGCGCGGGACTCGGCGGAAGCGGCTTCTCGGGCCGTCTCGGCGGCCCGGCGGGCGGCTTCGCGGGCGGTGTCCCAGGCGGCGACGGCGCTCTTCTCGGCGTCGCTGGCGGCGAGGGCGGCGCGCGCTGGGTCGGCGTCGGGGGAGCTGTCGTCGAGCCAGCCCGCGCGGACGGCCTCGGCGATCTCCTGCTCGACCTCGGTGAGGCGCTGGCGCAGGTGCTGGGCCTCGCTGCGGGCGCGCTGGGCCTCGGTGGCGGCGGTGGTGTTGTCCCGGTAGGCGGTCTCGCTGACGTCCTGGAGGGCCGCCGAGCGTTCCTCGCCCTCGTTGGCGAGGGCTTCGGCGCTCTCGGCGGCGGCGTGCAGGGCGCGGACGAGGTCGACGGCGGCCTTCGCGCGCGCGGCGAGTGCCGGGGCGGCGTCCCGTTCGGCCTCCTGGATCGCGGCGGACACGCGCGTGACGCGGTCGGTGGCGGCGCGGTGGCGCAGGGCGGCTTCGGCGGCCTGCCAGGCGGAGTGCAGGGTGCGGGCGTCGGCCAGTTCGCGCTTCTGGGCGGCGGCGGACTTCTCGGCGGCGGCGAGCGCCAGGGAGGCGTGCCGGAAGGCGAGTTCGGCGGCGGTCAGCGCGCTGCGCTCGCGGGCGCCCTCGGAGTGGGTGACGGCGTAGGCGGCGGCCGTCACCCGCTGGGCGAGGTCGGCGGCGCGCGCCCGTTCCTGGACGCCGCGCGCGGACAGCCGGCGCGCCAGCGCGCGTGTGCGGCGCTCGGCGGCGGAGTGGACCTCCCGCGTACGCGCGCGGGTGTCGGCGGCCTCGACGATCCGTCCGAGGAGGTCGACCGACCCGGCGGTGAAGTCGCGTTCGGCGATGAGTTCGGCGCGCCGGCCGAGCTTGTTGCCGAAGCCGCCGACGAGGTCGGCGAGGCCGTCGGTGTCCCGGGTGTCGGTGACGGCGCGCAGCAGCAGGTCGGTGAAGTCGGAGTCCTTCTTGACGGCGAAGAGACCGGCCGCCTCGCCCTCGTCGGCGTTCATCTCGCGCTGGTAGCGGAAGAGTTCGGGGTCGAGGCCCAGCTCGGTGAGGTGCTCGACCCACCGGTCGTGGATCTCCTCCCAGTGGACCTCCAGGTGCGGGTACGCCTTGTCGGCGTCGGTGACGGCGTCCCGGAACCCCTTCATGGTCCGGCGGCGTCCCTGCGCCCCGGAGGCGCCCTCCACGGGCGCGCGTACGGCGGTGGACTCGGCGACCGGCAGGCTGTCCAGGGAGAGGCCGGGTCCCGGCCGGAAGGAGTACCAGGCCTCGGCGAACTTGCGGGGGTCGTTGGAGACCTGCCGGCCGCGCCATTCGCTGACCTTGCCGACGACGACGCACTCGCCGGTCAGGACGTGCTGCCATTCCAGGGCGACGTGTCCGCAGTCGTCGGCGAGCAGGAACTTGCGCAGGACGCCGGAGGAGGCGCCGCCGAGGGTGTTGCGGTGGCCGGGCAGCATCACCGAGAAGATCAGCTTGAGCAGGACGGACTTGCCGCCGCCGTTCTCCAGGAACAGCACGCCCGCGGGTGCGGGGCGGCGCGGCGGGCCGATGGGCTCGTCCTGGAAGAACTCCGCCTGGGTGGGCGCGGGGTCGGGCACCACGTCGCCCACCCCGCGCAGGTCGAGCACGGTGTCGGCATAGCGCGCACCGGCTGGGCCGATGGAGTAGAGGCGGACCCGGGACAGCTCGTACATGGCGGCTCTCGTCGTTGAATCTCGGTGGTGGATCGTCGGCAGGGTTTGTCAGTGGATCGTTTTCGGAGGCGGAAACGGTTCACGCGTGGAACGGCAGTCCGGCGTCGGCCACCAGGTCCAGGTCCTCGGTCTCCTCGGCGGGCATCAGCGTCGGTGTGCCGTCGGTCACCGGCACGACGCCGAGTTCCAGCAGTTCGGCGAGGGCGGCGCTGCCGGCCATGTCCCGTACCTGGAGCTGGTAGCGGGCGGTGGTGCGGTAGGTGCCGCCGTTGTCGTCGCCGGTGCGCTGGAGGAACCCGGAGTCGGTGAGGAAGGCGACGGCCTTGCCGACGATGCCGGTGGTGGACCCGGCGAGGCGGCGGGCGTCCTTCGTCGCGCCGGTGGCGCTGCGGCGCGTCCACACGCGCCAGGCGGACTCCAGGCCGGGCGCGTCGGTCGCCGGGTCGGTGTTCTCGCCGTCCTCGGCGGCGCGCTCCTCCAGGCGCCGGCATGCCTGCCGTACGAAGGCGTCGACGCCGTGGACGCTGACGCGGCCGATGTACCCGTCGTCGGCGAGGTCCTCCGGGCGGGGGAAGGCCAGGGCGGCGACGGCGAGGTGGGCGAGGCCGTGCAGGAAGCGGTCGCTGCCGTCGGCGGACGTGCGACGCGCGTAGTCGCCCATCCGGACGGCGAACACGGAGTCCTCGCCGGCGGTGACAGCCATCCCCGCGCGCGGGGACACCTCCAGGACCACGAGGCCGAGTCCGGTGGCGACGGCGTCGGCGAGCCGCGCGAAGGCGGGGTCCTCGCGGTAGCGGCGCAGCAGTTCGGCGTACTCCTGGTCGCGCGCGGGCTGCAGTTTCGGCTGGAGTCCGAAGGCGACGAGCCGGGCGGCGTCGGCCGCGTCGGCGGGGGTGACGGGGGCGGGTGCCTGAGGTGCGGGAGTTTCCGGTTCACTCCACTCGACGGGCTCATTCACGACAAGAACTCCAGAACATCAAGCCGCCTCGGTCCGATCCGCGGCCATTCCAACAGCGTCCAACAATGCGGTTCCGACGATCAGGTCCGCGCCACCGAATTCGGGGTCGTCCAGTTCCGTGCCGTCGTCCACGGCGAACAGCAGTTTCTCCTCGCCCTGCCGGTAGGCCGTCCCCACCGCCGGGCTGGCGGCGTGCACGGCCAGCAGGGCGACCAGGTACGGCAGTTCGGTATCGGCTCGCCGGGCCTCGGCGAGCAGGCCGGAGAGCCTGCGGGGGGCGTCGGCGGGGAGGTCGAGGAGCGCCTTGGCGGCGGCCAGCTGCTCCTCGCTGAACCGGCTGTCGTCCGGGGTGGCGATGAGGTCCGGCTCGGGCATCTCCGCGCCGAGGTTCTCGCGCTCGACCGGGGGCGTGAGCAGGATCTCGACGAGGTCGGCGACCCGTACGGAGACCGGCGTGCGCATGCCGGCGCCCTTGGCGAAGAACGCCCCGGTGACCCGGCTCGCCTGTTCCAGCGGCAGCGGCAGCACGGGCGCGACGAGATGGCCGTAGAGGTCTATCCCGGAGGACGTCATGGGCGTCGAGAAGGCCTGCCGGTCCTGTTCCGCGCGGAACAGCGGGCCGGCCTCCAGGAGCCTCGACTGCAACTGCGTGTGGCGGCGGATGCAGTCCTTGACGATGTCGACGAGTTCGGCGGCGCGGCGCTTGTTCTCGGCGTCCTCGATCTCGTCGCGTGCCTTGCGGATGTTCGTGAGGATCGCGTTCTCGTGGCGGTACCGGTCGGCGACGTGGTCGAGGGCCTCCGCGATCATGTCCGGTACGGCGTTCAGCCAGTCGACCGCCCGCACGTTGCGCCGGGTCGCCTCCAGGGCGCGGCGGAGGGTCTCGGAGTACTGCACGGTGCGGTAGCGGGCCTGCTCGGCGGCGAGCTGCGCGTCGGCGAGCCGGCCGCGCCGGACGAGGACTTCGAGCTTGACCTCGGCGGCGATCTGCGCGCTGGTGACGTCCGTGTCGAGGGCGCCGACGAGGACGTTGACCGCCTCGTCCGTCGTCCGCAGGTAGACGGCGCCGTCGAAGCCGGGGACCTCCTCGACGAGCTTGAAGTCGTAGTCGCGGCGCACATAGCTGCCGTCGGCGGCGAACGTGCCGTACACCGCGCGGAAGCCGCGGTCGACGCTGCCGACGTTGATCAGGTTCTCCAGGACCCAGCGGGCCACGCGCTCGTGCTCGGCGGCGGGGCGCTCGGGGGCCTGGGCGGCGATGCGGGGCAGCAGGCGGGCGACGACGTGGTCGTGGTCGGCGCCGGTGTCGAAGTCCATGTTCAGGGTGACCAGGTCGATCGCCGAGAGAGCGATCTCCGCCATGCCGTACACCGAGTACTCGCCCGCGAGATTGGCCTTGCGGACGTCCAGGTCGTGCAGCGGGGCCGTGCAGGCGAGCGCACGCAGCCGACGCGCCAGGCCCTCGTCGGCGGCCGGGCCCGGTGCGGGACGCGGCGCCGCGCTGAGCTGGGGCGGAACGCGGTCCGTCGATGCAGGCGAAGTCACGGTGCACAGACTAGGTCCTCGGTCTGACAACGACCCAAACGCCGGGGTGCACCGGTGGATCCCAGGGCGCACTAGGGCATGTCAGACACACGGCGTTCGTACGCCTCCGTCACTCGTTCGCGTGAATCCCGGAGGTAGACCGCCAGCAGCCGCTGCGCCCCGTCCCGGTCGCCCGCCCGGAGCGTTTCGAGGATCTGGTGGTTGCGCGTCAGGTACGGCTCGTGCAGCGCGCGCGGGTCGTCGACCAGGTGGAAGGCGAGGCGGAGTTCGGCGAACACGCCGCGCATGAACTCGTCGGTGCGCTCGCTGCCCGCGAGGGCGACGAGGGCGCGGTGGAAGTGGATGTTGGCGGTGCCCAGCGATTTCCAGTCACTTTCGCGCAGCGCCGACTCCCCCGCGGCGACCCCCGCGGCGAGCGCGTCGAGCGCGTACGGCGGCTCGCCGAGGCCCCGGACGACGGCGCACTCGATCAGCGCGCGCGTGCGGTAGATGTCCTCGACGTCCTCGACCGTCAGGACGCGCACGAAGACACCCCGGTTGAGTTCGTGGACGAGCAGCCGCTCGTGGGTGAGCAGCCGGAACGCCTCGCGCAGGGTGTTGCGGGACACCCCGAGGGCGCCGCCGATGCTGTCCTCGGAGAGCCGGGTGCCGGGCAGGAAGTAGCCCTCGGCGATGCGGCTGCGCAGGATGTCCGCGACCCGCTCGGCCGTGCTGGTGCGCCCCAGGAGCGCGCGATCGTCCGCCAGTCCCGTCAGTGGTTCCGCCCGCTCCGTCATGCCCGGAATTCAATCGCAGACATCTCAACGAAACAACGTGGGTATTGAAGGATCGTTCAACGATCCTCTACCTTGCTATGCATCCTGGCCAGGTCCCGCACGGCTCATCCCCACGCACTTCCCGCGAGGTGACCCATGAGCACGACCGACACCCACTCCCCCACGACCGACGCCGACAACTGGCTGCACGCACTCGGGCCGAAGGGCCGGCGCGCCTTCGCGGGCGCGTTCGGCGGCTATGCCCTCGATTCGTACGACTACTTCACGCTGCCGCTGAGCATGGTCGCGCTGGCCGCGTACTTCGGCCTGGACAGCGGCCAGACCGGCCTGTTCACCACCGTCACCCTGGTCGTCTCGGCGGTCGGCGGCGCCGTCGCGGGCGTGCTGGCCGACCGCATCGGACGCGTGCGCGCGCTGATCATCACCGTCGTCACGTACGCCGTGTTCACCGTCGCCTGCGGCTTCGCGCCCACGTACGAGACGCTGCTGGTCTTCCGCGCCCTCCAGGGCCTCGGCTTCGGCGGCGAGTGGGCGGTCGGCGCGATCCTGGTCGCCGAGTACGCGAGCGACAAGCACCGGGGGCGCACGCTCGGCGCGGTCCAGTCCTCCTGGGCCGTCGGCTGGGGGCTCGCCGCGATCGTCTACACGCTGGTCTTCTCGGTCGCCGACGACGACCTCGCGTGGCGCGTGATGTTCTGGACGGGCGCGCTGCCGGCCGTCCTCGTGCTGTGGATGCGCCGCCGCGTCCAGGACGCCCCCAGGGCGGTCGCCGTACGCGAACAGAGCGCCCACAGGGGCTCGTTCACGACCATCTTCAAGAGGCCGCTGCTGCGGACGACCCTGTTCGCCGGGCTGCTCTCCACGGGCGTGCAGGGCGGCTACTACACGCTGGCGACCTGGGTGCCGACGTACCTGAAGAACGACCGGAACCTGTCGGTCGTCGGGACGGGCGGCTATCTGACGTTCCTGATCTCGGGCGCCTTCCTCGGCTACCTGACCGGTGGTTACCTCACCGACCGGCTGGGCAGGCGGCGCAACATCTGGGTGTTCGCGCTCCTGTCGGCGCTCTGCGTCCTGGCGTACGCGAACATCCCGCACGGCGCGAACACGCTCCTGCTGGTGCTCGGCTTCCCCCTCGGGTTCTGCATGTCGGCCATCTTCAGCGGCTTCGGCTCCTACCTCGCCGAGCTGTACCCGACGGCCGTGCGCGGCACCGGGCAGGGCTTCACGTACAACACCGGCCGCGCGGTCGGCGCCGTCTTCCCGACCACCGTCGGCTTCCTCGCCGACAGCTGGGGCGTCGGCGGCGCCCTCGTCTTCGGCGCGATCGGCTACGGCATCGCGGCACTCGCCCTCCTGGGCCTGCCGGAGACCAAGGGAAGGACACTGACGTGAAAGCGACTTCGTACGACCGTCCGGTGGCCGCCGTCGACCCGCGCGCACGCGCGTGGAGCCCGAAGACCGCCCGCGCCCGCTTCCGGGAGGGCCTCGCGGGGCCCACGGCCGGCGTATCGGCGGGCCACACCCAGGCCAACCTGATCGCCGTCCCCGCCGACTGGGCCTACGACATGCTGCTGTTCTGCCAGCGCAACCCGAAGCCGTGTCCCGTGCTCGACGTGACGGACGCGGGCTCCTGGACGACCCCGCTCGCCCAGGGCGCCGACCTGCGGACCGACCTGCCGCGCTACCGGGTGTGGCGGGACGGCGAGCTGGTGGACGAGCCGACGGACGCGCGCGCGTACTGGCGCGAGGACCTGGTGGCGTTCCTCATCGGGTGCAGCTTCACGTTCGAGTCGGCGCTGTCCCGGGCGGGCGTCCCGATGCGCCACACCGAGCAGGGCCGCAACGTCCCGATGTACATCACCGAGCGCCCCTGCCGCCCCGCAGGGCGCCTGTCGGGCCCCCTGGTGGTGTCCATGCGCCCGGTGCCCGCCCGGCACCTGGAGACGGCCGTACGGGAGACCGGGCTGCTGCCCGCCGTGCACGGCGACCCCGTCCATCTGGGCGACCCGGCGGGGCTCGGCATCGCCGACCTCGGGCGGCCCGACTTCGGCGACCCGGTGGACGCCGGGCCGGACGACATCCCGGTGTTCTGGGCCTGCGGCGTCACCCCGCAGGCGGCGGTCATGGCCTCGCGCCCGCCGTTCGCCCTCACGCACGCGCCGGGACAGATGTTCCTCACGGACGCGCGCGACGATCATTACCGCGTGGGCTCCCCCTACCTCGACCCCGGCCTCGGCCTCCGGCAGGAGACAGCATGATCGATCTGAACGCCGACCTCGGCGAAGGCTTCGGCCGCTGGCGGCTCACCGACGACGAACAGCTCCTCACCGTCGTCACCAGCGCCAACGTGGCCTGCGGCTTCCACGCCGGGGACCCGGTCACCATGCGGCGCGTGTGCGCGCTGGCGGCCGAGAAGGGCGTGACGATCGGCGCGCAGGTCTCCTACCGGGACCTCGCCGGGTTCGGGCGGCGCGCGATGGACGTGCCGGCCGACGAGCTCGCCGCCGAGGTCGCTTACCAGATCGGCGCCCTCGACGTCTTCGCGCGGGCCGCGGGCGCGCGTGTGGCGTACGTCAAGCCGCACGGCGCGCTCTACAACCGGATCGTCCACGACGAGGAACAGGCGCGCGCGGTCGTCGACGGCGTCCTCCTCGCGGGGCCCCTGCCGGTGCTCGGCCTGCCGGGCTCCCGCTTCCTGGAGCTGGCCGAGCGGGCGGGCCTGACCGGGGTGCCGGAGGCGTTCGCGGACCGCGCCTACACGGACGCGGGGACGCTCGTCTCGCGCGCGCAGGAGGGGGCGGTCATCCACGACCCCGAGACGGTCGTCGAGCGTTCCCTGGCGCTGGCCACGTCGGGGCACGTGGTCTCCCGGACGGGGGGTTCCGTCGCGGTCCGGGCGCGGTCGTTGTGCCTGCACGGGGATACGCCGGGGGCGGTGGATCTCGCGCGCAGGGTGCGCAGGCGGCTGGAGGAGGCGGGCGTGCGGGTGGGGGCGTTCGCGTGAGGAGCGTTACGGTCGAGGGGAGAGGCGCGAGTACGGGCCGACCGGGAGACACACCCATGAGCACCAACCTCCGCATCCTCCCCGTCGGCGACGACGCGCTCCTCGTCGAGGTGCCCTCCGGCGCCGAGGCCGAGGCGCTGCACGCCGAGTTGAGCCGTCGCCGGTCCGCCGGACTGCTCACGGTCCGTGAGCTCGTCCCCGCGGCCCGTACGGTCCTCCTGGACGGCCTCACGGACCCTTCCAGGCTCGCCGCCGAGCTGGTGGGCGCCGAGATCCCGCCGGTCGCCGCGCGGACCGAGACGGCCGTGGAGATCCCGGTGCGCTACGACGGTCCGGACCTGGCCGACGTCGCCGCGCACTGGGGTGTCGCCGAGGAAGAGGTCGCCCGCATCCACGCGGCCACCGAGTTCCGCGTCGCCTTCTGCGGCTTCGCCCCCGGTTTCGGGTACCTCACGGGCCTGCCCGCGCGTTACGACGTCCCCCGCCGCGGCACGCCCCGCACCGCCGTCCCCGCCGGCTCGCTCGCCCTCGCGGGGCCGTACACCGGCGTGTACCCGCGCTCCTCGCCGGGCGGCTGGCAGCTGATCGGTACGACGGACGCGGTGCTGTGGGACCACACGCGCGTGCCGGCCGCACTGCTGTCGCCGGGGACGCGCGTGCGGTTCGTTGCGGTGGACCGGGGAGCCCGTACGTGACCGATCGTGCTCTCGCCGTCGTCCGCGCCGGTGCCCTCACCACCCTCCAGGACCAGGGCCGTCCCGGTCACGCCCACCTGGGCGTGCCGCGCTCCGGTGCGCTGGACCCCGGTACGGCCGCCCTCGTCAACCGGCTCGTCGGGAACCCCTCCTCCACGGCCGTCCTGGAGACCACCCTCGACGGCTGCGCGCTGCGCCCCCGCTGCACGGTCACCGTGGCCGTCGCGGGCGCGCCCTGCGCGGTGACCGTGGACGGGCGTCCGGCGCCCTGGAGTGCCCCGGTCCACGTCCCGGCCGGAGCCCTGCTGGAGGTCGGCGCGGTGACGTCCGGTGTCCGCTCGTACGTCGCCGTCTCGGGCGGCTTCCTCGTCGAACCGGTCCTCGGCAGCCGCTCCACGGACCTCCTGTCGGGCCTGGGGCCCCCTCCCCTCACGAACGGCACGGTCCTCCCCCTGGGCAGCCCGTCGCCCCCCTCCGCGCGCGTGGACACGGCCCCTCGGCCGGCGCCGCCCACCGAACTGGTCCTCCGCGTCACCCCGGGCCCCCGCGCCGACTGGTTCACTCCCCGGGCCCTCGAAACGTTCACCACGCGCGCGTACCGCGTCTCCCCGGCCAGCAACCGCATCGGTCTGCGCACCGAAGGTCCCGTCCTGGAGCGGTCCCGGCCCGGTGAACTCGCCAGCGAGGGCATGGTCCTGGGCGCCGTGCAGGTCCCGCCCGACGGGCATCCGGTCGTGTTCCTCGCCGATCACCCGACCACCGGGGGGTATCCGGTGATCGCGGTCGTCCGCGCGGGAGACCTCGCGGCGGCGGCTCAGGCGGTGCCGGGGACGCCGGTGCGGTTCGTGGGGGTGCGGCGGCGGTGAGGGGGTGACGGCGGGGCGTTCGCGGGGCGCCGAGCTTCATGCCGTGAACGTTCACGAGGCCCAGCGGACCGCCGCCGTGAACGCTCACGCGCCTCCCTCTCCACCCGCTCACCCCTCCGTGAACGTTCACGGCCCCGCTCACTCAAGCCGCGTCCACCCGCCCCTCCCCCACCGAAACCGCCCCCAACGCCGCCGAAACCGCGGCAGCGGCCCGCAGATCCAACCGCGCACTGGTCCCCCGCGCGCGGTGGCGCAGTTCGTCGGCGGCCAGAGTCAGCAGCTGGGGCAGCAGATCGGTGCACCGCCGGGCCACCCACGCACTGCCCTGGGTGGCGAGCCACCACAGGCCGGCCGACCGGGTCGGCACCGGGAACTCGGGGTCCGGGGACGGCGCGGACCCCGTCGCCCGCCCCGACTCGGAGAGCAGCGCGTAAAACCGTGCCGCGAGCTGCCGGTGCCCCCGTTCGCCGGGGTGCAGCCGGTCGGCGCTCCACATCGTCCGGTCGCTGATCCAGGCGCCCTCGGCGGCGTGGAGATGGACGGCGCCGTGCCGCTCGGACAGGGCGTGCACGACCGCGTTGACGGCCCGCTGGCGCCGGGCCAGGGGGCGGGC
The DNA here is from genome assembly GCF_055409605.1 of Streptomyces saintjeani. Lineage (NCBI taxonomy): Bacteria > Bacillati > Actinomycetota > Actinomycetes > Kitasatosporales > Streptomycetaceae > Streptomyces > Streptomyces saintjeani. The sequence continues at coordinate 1,677,271 of NZ_CP189624.1, forward strand.
GAGGGCGCCCGGCAGGCCCAGCATCTCGCCCGGGTCGGGCAGGCACGCGGTCAGCAAGGTCACGCCCCGGCGCGCGAAGGCGCCGTACACCGTGTCGAGCCGGGCGGCGACGGCGTGGATGTCGAAGGTGCAGCGGAGGGTGTCGTTGACGCCCACGACGACGGAGGCGACGTCGGGCCGCAGCGCCAGGGCCGTCGGGAGCTGGCGCTCCGCCACGTCCCGGGTCTGCGCCCCGCTGACGGCGAGGTTGGTGAACGTGACCGGCTCCCCGCTGAGCCCGCCCGCGAGGAGCGCCGCCCAGCCGCGCCAGCCGTCGCCCACGGGGTCGCCGACCCCTTCGGTCAGCGAGTCCCCGAGGGCGACGAAACGGACGGGGTTCACGCGAGGCTCCGGGAGACGCCGGAACGGGACGGGACCGTCGCACCGGACACGTCAGGACGAGACGGCCCCGTCCCGTCGTCACGATCAGGACGAGACGTCACCCTCCCCGCCCCACCGGAACGGCACGGCACCGCCGCATCGTGAGCGGCGAGGAACGCGTCCACCGCCCCCTCCCATCCGAAGCACTCCGCCCGCGCCCGCGCCTCCCCGCGCCGCTCCCCCTCGCCCCGCGCGAGAAGCGACTCGACGGCGTCCGCGAACGCCTCCCCCCGGTCGGCGGCGACAGCCCCCGCGCCCCCGATCACCTCGGGCAGCGCGGACGAGGCGCTGACCACGACCGGCGTCCCGCAGGCCATGGCCTCCAGCGCGGCGAGCCCGAAGGTCTCGGCGGGCCCGGGGGCGAGGCACACGTCGGCGGACGCCTGGAGCGCCCCGAGGACGCCCCGGTCGCCGACGTGCCCGAGGAACGTCACCGGCAGCCCCTGGGCCCGCTGTTCGAGGCGGGCCCGCAGCGGCCCGTCCCCGGCGACGACGAGCCGGGCCGGGACGCCCCGCGCGCAGAGCGCCTCCAGGGCGTCCAGCGCCGTACCGGGCCGCTTCTCCACGGACAGCCGGGTGCAGGTGACGAGGAGCACCTCGTCGGCGCGCGCGTACCGTTCCCGCAGGGCGGGGTCGCGCAGCGAGGGGTGGCGCTGGACGAGGTCGACGCCGAGCGGGGCGCGGACGACGTTGCGGGCCCCGATACGGACGAACTCCCGCTCGGCGAACTCGGTGGTGCACACCACGCGCGCGTAGGTGTGCGCCGTACGGACGTTGAGGGCGTCGGCGGTACGCCGGGCAGCGCCCTCGGGCAGGCCCCAGGTGCGCAGGACGCCGTCGGCGGTCTCGTGGGAGACCATCACGGCGGGCACGCGCGCGCGGCGTGCCCAGCGGCCGGTCCACCTGAGGGTCGTCCGGTCGGAGACCTCCAGCCGGTCGGGGCCGAGGTCCTCCAGGAGGCGCGCGACGCGGCTCTTGTCGGTGAGCACGCGGTACCCGCCGGTCCCGGGGACGACCGGCCCGGGCAGGCTGATGACCCGCCCCTGCTCGGTGTCCTGGTCGGTGTGACGGGGTCCGGGAACGATCAGCACAGGCTCGTGCCCGGCCTCCTGGAACCCCTTGCCGAGCTCGCGCAGGGCGGTCCGCAGCCCCCCGGAGGCAGGCGCGACGAAGTTGGCGAGCCGGACGATCCGCAGCCCCTCACCGTTACGGACGGTCCGCGCGCCCGAAGCCTCACGCGCGCGCCGGAGCGCGCCGGAAACTCCGCGCGCCTCCTCGGACACAGGCGCGCCCAGGCCCTCGTTCCGCTCCCCGTTCACGCCGCCACCGCCTGCCGGCGACGCGCGGCCAGCACGTCCGCGTAGTGCCCGATGAGCTGGTCCCCGACGGCGGCCCAGGTCCGCCCCTCGACCATCGCGCGCGCGGCGGCGCCGTACGACGCCCTGCGCGCGGGATCGGCGGCGAGGGCGGCGACGGCGTCCCGTACGGCGTCGCGGTCGCCTGCCGGGAAGAGCAGCCCCGTACGCCCGTCGGCGACGAGGTCGAGCGGTCCGCCGGCGGCGGGTGCGACGACCGGGACGCCGCTGGCCATGGCTTCCTGGACGGTCTGGCAGAACGTCTCGAAGGGTCCGGTGTGGGCGAAGACGTCGAGGGAGGCGAAGATCCGGGCGAGTTCGTCGCCGGTGCGGCGGCCGAGGAAGACGGCGCCGGGGAGCTGCTCGGCGAGCGTGGGCCGGCTGGGCCCGTCGCCCACGACGACGACCTTGACGCCGGGGAGTCCGCAGACGCCGGAGAGGAGTTCGATGTGCTTCTCGGGGGCGAGCCGGCCGACGTAGCCGACGATCGTCTCGCCGTCGGGCGCGAGTTCGCGGCGGATCGCGTCGTCGCGGAGGTCGGGACGGAACCGCACCGTGTCGACGCCACGGGGCCAGAGCTTCACGCGGGGCACGCCGTGGGCGGCGAGGTCGTGCAGGGAGGCGCTGGAGGGCGCGAGGGTGAGGTCGGCGGCGGAGTGGACGGAGCGGATGCGGCGCCAGGCGGCGGCCTCTCCGGCGCCCATGTAGGTGCGGGCGTATCCGGCGAGGTCGGTCTGGTAGACGGCGACGGCGGGGACGCCGAACTTGGCGGCGGCTGCCATGCCGCGCACGCCGAGGACGAAGGGGCTGGCCAGGTGGACGACGTCGGGCCGGTGCTCGACGATCGTCGCGGCGAGGCGCCGGCTGGGGAGGGCGACGCGGACCTGGGGGTAGCCGGGGAGCGGGAGGGAGGGAACGTGGACGACGGGGCAGGGCGCCGAGGCGTCCGGCCGGTGTCCCGGCGCGGGGGCCGGGGCGACGACGACGGGGGCGTGACCGCGATCTACGAGGTGCCGGGCGGTCTGGAGCGCGCAGTGGGCCACGCCGTTCACGTCGGGGGGAAAGGATTCGGTCACGATGACGACACGCATACGGGTGTTGTCTCCGCGCCGGACGTGAACGCGTCAAAGTGGATCTTTCCGAACGACGAACGCCGCGTGAGCGTTGAGCTGCACACCCGAGCAGGTCAGACGGTGTCCATGTCCGTCTGACCCGAGGGTCGTCGCCCGTTCACCCGGCGGGCGGAAGGGGGCCCGTTCCGATCACACCGGGGAGCCTGTTCCGGTCAAGAACGATCACACGAAAACAGGGGCGGTCACATGGCGGCCGGGTCCGGCCCGATCCGGCTCCGTACGGCCGTCTGGACCTCCGCCTCCTCGGCGGGGTCGGCGGCGAGCCGGCGCAATCGCTCCACCACGCGCGCGTCGCCGGTCTCGGCGTGCCGGGCGGCGACCTCCCGGGTGGTCTCCTCGCAGTCCCAGAGGCATTCGACGGCGAAGCCGGTGGCGAAGGAGGGGTCGGTGGCGGCGAGCGCCTGTGCGCAGTGGCCGCGCAGATGGGAGGAGGCGGTCTCGCGGTAGATGTGCCGCAGGACGGGGGCCGCGCAGACGATGCCGAGCCGTCGGGCGCCGTCGATCAGGGGCCACAGGGTGCTCGCGTCGCACCCCTCCCCCCGTACGGCCTCGCGCAGGGCGCCGAGGACGAGGTCGCTGTCGCGGGTGGCGCCCCGGCAGGCGAGGACGCGTCCGGCGGCGGCGCCGAGCGGGTCGGGCCGATGGACCCACCCGCGCGCGCGGTCGACGGCGGCGACGCTGCGCATCCGCTCGAAGGCGTCGACGGCGGCCTCGACGACGGGGGTCGTGCCGGTGGCGACGGCCTGTTCGACGAGGTCGAGGACGTCGGGGTCGTGGCTGTCGGCGAGATAGCGCAGGGCGGTACAGCGGGCGCCCTCGGTGCCGTCCTGGGCGGCCCTGAGGATCTCGGGGCGGTCCTCGGGGCCCGCGACGGCCGCGAGGCAGCGAGCGGCGGGCACATGGAGCGCGGCGCCCCGCTCGACGCCCTGCTGGGCCCACTCGAAGACGGCGGCGACGCTCCAGCCGGGGCGTGGCCCGCCGGGACTCATCTGGCGCTGCCAGCGGTCGAAACAGCCGGTCTCCTGGGCGGCGCGCACCCGCGCGGAGACGTACTCGCGCGGATCCTCGGCCCACAGCCGCCAGGGCCGGGGCTCGAAGGCGTCACGGACGGTCGCGGCGAGTTCGGCCTCGCCCTCGGCGTCGGTGGCGAACCGGGCGAGCACGGGCATGGCGAGGGCACGCAGGCCCGTGTCGTCGTCGCGCAGGGCGAGTTCGTCGAGGGCCCAGGCCCAGTTGGCGCCCGAGGTGGCGTACCGGCGCAGCAGCCACAGGGCGTCGCGCCTGCCGTAGGAGGCGAGGTGGCCGAGGACGGCGAGGGCGAGGCCCGTGCGGGACTCCTCGGTGTCGAAGGCGTCCTCGGCGTCGAAGAGATGCGCCTCGATGTCGTCCAGCTCGCCGTTCAGGTCGAGGTAGAGACGGGCGTAGTACAGGGAGCGGTTCTCCACCTGCCAGTCGTGGCGGGGATCGCGCAGCACACAGTGGTTCAGGGCCGCGAGCGCTTCGGCTCGCGGTGCGGTGAGCGCGTGCAGCGTGCCGTCGCCGCGACCCCTCTGGAGGAGGCCGAGCAGGGTTCCGCTGGGCGCTATGACCGGATCGAACATGGGAAACAGCCTCACATCAAGCGTCGACGCAACCGGGGATCGTGCATTACCTGGCCGCGTGACAACACGTCGGGGCGCCCGCCGTCTCTTGCTTGCTGTAGACCATCTTCCTCTGCCTCTCGTCGGTGGCCCATGCGGGCCGCATCACGGCCCACGCGGTGCGGCAACACCTGCCCAGCCATCATGTCCGTGAATCACGACGTCATGATGACCCGGCCGTTCTGCCTGCCGCGACCGAAATATCCGGCGGCCTTGTACCGCCTCCCCCGTTGCGGTCGATCCATCTGCCGAAAATCTGTTTATCACCTGGTGAACAGCCGCCCTCAGGGCCGTTGTTCACCCAACGCCGAACAGCTCCAGAAGCTCCGCGCGGCCGAACATGCGGGCGGTGTCGACGGCCGAGGGGGTGCCCTCGGCGGGGTCGGCACCGGCCGCCAGGAGGACCCGTACGACCTCCGTCTCACCCTTGAACGCGGCCCCCGCGAGCGGGGTCTGGCCACGGTCGTTGACGTCCCCCGCGGGCGCGCCGCGGTCCAGGAGGGCCCGGACGGCGTCGGCGTGGCCGTGGTAGGCGGCGAGCATCACGAGGGAGTCGCCGCGGTCGTTGGTGAGGTTGGCCGGAACGCCCGCGTCCACGTACGCCACGAGCGCCTCGGTCCGACCCTGCCGGGCCAGATCGAAGATCTTGGTCGCCAGCTCCACGACCTCGGGGTCGGGGGCTTCAGCCATCGGTTCGGACCGCCTCTCGGATGTCGGCGCTGTGCCGTACGGGTGAATCGACAGGGTACTGGCTCGTCGCGCACATGGGCGGCACCCGCTGAGGCAAAGATCACGAACAGGACCGTTCGAGGCAATCATCCACTTCAGGTGACGCAAGTCGGGTTACCCCGAACGGGGGAAATTCTCACCAATTCACCCTTTTGCACCTTTTATCGTATAGATACATCCTGTGAGCCTGGAAGTACTCATGGTGACTGTCCCCCCTAGCCAGGAGAACTCAAATGATCCTGTCCATCTCAGGCGTGGTCCTGCTCGGCATCATCGTCTTCCTGTTCTTCAAGAAGGACGGGCTCAAGGCGTCCCACGCGCTGGTGGCCGCGCTCTTCGGCTTCTACATGGCCTCCACCGCCATCGCCCCCAGCATCAAGGCCGGCGGCGAGAGCCTCGCGAGCCTGCTCGGCGGCATCAAGTTCTGACCACCCGTCCCGTACCCACCTCCAGGAGACAGCAGTGGCCCGGCGCCCCCTCCCCCGCATTCTGAGCACAGGCAGCGCACAGATCGCCCGGAGCCGGGAGCTGGCCCGGACGGCGGCCGACAGCGCCACCGACGTCCTCCACCCGCTGATCACGATCTCGCGCGGGCTGCGCCGGCTGGCCTCGGCCGGGCGGCGCAGATGGACCGAGACCCCCAAGGACAAGCGCGGGCCGCTGCTGTTCCTGGTGGCCTCGGTGGTCCTGGTCGTGGCGTTCGTGCCGTACGGGCCGCTGCTCGCCGTCGTCACGCTGATGGCGGCGGCGGCCTGGCAGGGCCGGGACCGCACCCCACCGGCCCCGGAAGGCCCCGACGAGGCCCAGACGGCCCGCCTCGGCTCCCTGTACGAGGCCCTCGTCCCGTACTTCTCCACTGCCGAGGACCCCGCCCCCCTGTACGCCCACGGCGGCGACTGGGAGAAGGCGTTCCCGGCGTACGACTTCGACGACTCCGGGCGCGTCGCGCGCCTGCGCATCCGCTACCCGGCGTACTTCCCGGACGGCGAGCCGCAGGCACGCGCACGCGTGGAGCAGCTCCTGTCCGCCAAGGCCGGCCGGGGCCGCGAGTACCTCTTCGCCTGGGACGAGGAGGGCAACGAACTCGGCGTCGACGTCCTCGACCCGCTCCCCACCGACCTAGCCGCCCAGCGCTTCGTCACCGCCCCCGGCGAGACGGTCCTCGGCTTCACCGACCCCTCCCACACCCAGCGCACGCTCCCCCTCACCCACGGCGAGGAGCGGCGCGACGTCCCGCCGGTCGTCTGGCGCACCGGCATCCGCTCCACCGAGCCCCACCTGCTGGCCGTCGGCCAGCCCGGCACCGGCACCTCCACCCTGCTGCGCTCCATCGCCCTCCAGGCCCTGCGGTACGGCGACGTCCTCATCGTCGACGGCGGCGGCACCGGCGAGTACGCGTGCCTGACCGGCCGCGACGGAGTCCTCGGCATCGAGGTCGGGCTCGCCGGGGCGCTCACCGCCCTGGAGTGGGCGGCGCGGGAGACGGAACGGCGGCTGATCGCCGCGAACCGTGCCCGGCAGGAGGGCCACCCCCCGCCCGAGGACACCAAGCGCCCCCTGTGGCTCCTCCTGGACCGCCCGACCGCCTTCACCCACCTGGCGGCAGCCGATGGCCAGAAGGACCCCCAGACCCACCTCCAGACACCCCTCAGGCACGGCCGCGCCGCCCAGGTGACCGTGGTCGTGACGGAACAGTTCGACGCGCTCGACGCCCTGGGCGACGCCGTACGGCAGCACACGCGCGCACGGGTGGTGCTCGGCCCGGCCTCCCCCCACCAGCTGGCGGCCGTCCTCGGCGCACCCCCGCACACCACCCCCGTCGACCACATGCCCCCGGGCCGCGGCTACGCCCGTCTCGGCACCGGCCCGGTCCACCGCCTCCAGGTCCCGGCGACCCCGGACCCGTACGACGACGCCACCAGCGACGCCGACCGGCAGGCGGTCCTGGACCTTCTGCCCCCGCGCAGCGCACCGCTGGACGAGGACACGGTGTCGGTGGAGACGGTGCCACTGGAGAAGGCGTGACACTCCAGGGCTGAGAGGTAAGGGGCGTTCTCCAAGGAGAGCGCCCCTTACGTCATCCCCTCATGTCACGCCACGAACGTCCGAGGCGCCTCCCCGCCCCCCGACCGCCCGCTCTCCACCAGCCGAGCCGCCGCGGCGAGCCGCGCCACCGCCTCGTCCGCCACCGCACCCCCCACGGTGAACGGCAGCCGCACATACCCCTCGAACGCCCCGTCCACCCCGAACCGCGGCCCGGACGGCACACGCACCCCGACCCGCTCCCCCGCCTCGGCGACCCGCGACCCGGACAGCCCCCCGGTGCGCACCCACAGGGTCAGCCCGCCCCGGGGCACCGAGAACTCCCAGCCGGGCAGCTCGGCGCGCAGGGCACCGACGAGGGCGTCGCGGTTCTCACGGGCCTGGATGCGCCGCAGTTCGACGGCCTGCGCCCAGCCGCCGGTGGAGAAGAGCCAGTTGACGGCGAGCTGCTCCAGGACCGGCGTACCGAGGTCCGCGTACGCGCGCGCGGCGACGAGGCTGCGGATGACGTCGGGGGCGGCGCGCACCCAGCCGATGCGCATCCCGGCCCAGAACGCCTTGCTGGCCGAGCCGACGGTGATCACGGTGGACCCGGCGGGGTCGAACCCGCAGACGGGGCGCGGCATCGAGACGTCCTCGTCGAGCCACAGCTCGGTCATCGTCTCGTCGGCCACCAGCACCGTCCCTGCGGACCGGGCCGCCTCCACGAGCCGGCGCCGCTGGTCGTCGTCGGCGAGCGCGCCGGTCGGGTTGTGGAAGTCGGCGACCACGTAGGCGATGCGCGGCGCGGCCTCCCTGAGCACCTGCCGCCAGCGGTCCATGTCCCACCCGGCGAGCCCCTCGGCCATCGCGACGGGCACCAGCCGCGCGCCCGCCTCCCGCATGAGCTGGAGGATGTTGGCGTACGACGGCGACTCGACGGCGATCCGCTCGCCGCGCCCGCCGAAGAGGTGGCAGATCGCGTCGATGGCGCCCATCGCGCCGGTCGTCACCATGATCTGCTCGGGCATGGTGGGGATCCCGCGCGCGGTGTACCGCTCGGCGATCATCGCGCGCAGGGCAGGCAGTCCGGCCGGGTAGTCGCCGTGCGTGTGCGCGTACGGCGGCAGCTCCTCCAGGGCGCCCTGGACGGCCCGGGTGAGCCACGGTTCGGGCGCGGGCAGGGCCGCGCAGCCCAGGTCGATCATCGACCCGAGGTCCTCGGGGGCGAGCGGTTCGAGCCCGCGCGCGGGCAGGGGGTTGCCGGCGGGCACGACGGTCCAGCTGCCCGCCCCGCGCCGCGACTCCAGGAACCCCTCCGCGCGCAGCGCCTCGTAGGCCGCCGCGACGGTCGTACGGCTCACGGACAGCGCGAGGGCCAGTTCGCGTTCGGCGGGCAGGCGCGCGGCGACCGGGACGCGGCCCTCCAGGACGAGGAGGCGTACGCCGTCGGCGAGCGCCCGGTAGGCGGGCGGGCGGCGGGTGCCGGGCCCGGCCGGGCGCTCCTGCTGGGACGTCAGCAGCCGTGCGAGCTGCGCGGGCCCCACCGCCGAGGTCCACTGCGCCATAAAGATCAGTCCACCTTCCCCGAATTGGCCATGGAAGCACTGTCCTTCCCGCCCACAGAGTGACACGCACCGGTCCACTTCCACTACCAGGGGGTCCCCTTGTCCGCCTCACCCGGGCGCCACCGTCTAGGACGCCGCCTCGTCCAGCTCTACGTCGGTCTCGCGCTGTACGGCGTCAGCTCGGCGCTCCTGGTGCGCGCGGGGCTCGGTCTGGAGCCCTGGGGCGTGCTCCACCAGGGCCTCGCGGAGCTGATCGGCCTGACGATCGGCGAGGTGGCCATCGTCGTGGGCGCGCTGGTGCTGCTGCTGTGGATCCCGCTGCGCCAGCGCCCGGGACTCGGCACGGTCTCCAACGTCTTCGCGATCGGCCTCGCGATGGACGCCACCCTCGCGCTCGTCCCGGACGCGCACGGCCTCGCCGTACGCATCCCGCTGATGGTCGGGGCGATCGCCCTGAACGGTGTGGCGACCGGGCTGTACATCGCGGCGGCGTTCGGTCCCGGACCCCGGGACGGGCTGATGACGGGGCTGCACCGGCGTACGGGCCGGTCGATCCGGCTGATGCGGACGGCGGTCGAGGTGACCGTGGTGGCGACCGGGTTCGCGCTGGGCGGGACGCTCGGGGCCGGGACGGTGCTGTACGCGCTGGCGATCGGGCCGCTGGCGCAGGTGTTCCTGAAGGTGTTCGCCGTCGGGCAGGCACCGCGCGGCAGCGCGGCCGTTGCCACCGGGACACCGGAGGGGGCCATACTGCCGCGGTGACCACGCCGATACGCCACCCGTACCTCGACCACCCGGGGCCCATCCCGTTCGCGCACCGCGGCGGGGCTGCGGACGGCCTGGAGAACACCGTGGCGCAGTTCCGGCGCGCGGTGGAGCTGGGCTACCGGTACATCGAGACGGACGTGCACGCCACGCGCGACGGCAAGCTGGTCGCCTTCCACGACTCCACGCTCGACCGGGTCACCGACGGCGCCGGACGGATCGCCGACCTACCGTGGAAGGACGTCGCACGCGCGCGCGTGGGCGACCGGGAACCCGTACCGCTCTTCGAGGAACTGCTGGAGACGTTCCCGGAGGTCCGCTGGAACGTCGACATCAAGGCCGAGCCCGCGATGCACCCGCTGCTCAACCTGATCGCCCGCGCGAACGCCTGGGACCGCGTCTGCGTCGGCTCCTTCTCGGAGGCCCGCGTGATCCGCGCCCAGCGCCTGGCGGGCCCGCGCCTGGCGACGTCGTACGGCACCCGTGGCGTGCTGAACCTGCGGCTGCGGTCCTGGGGCGTGCCCGCGGCCCTGCGGCGCTCGGCGGTCGCCGCGCAGGTGCCGGAGGCGCAGTCGGGCATCCAGGTGGTGGACCGGCGCTTCGTCCGCCTCGCGCACGCGCGCGGCCTCCAGGTCCACGTGTGGACGGTGAACGAACCCGCGCGCATGCACCGGCTTCTGGACCTCGGCGTGGATGGCATCATGACCGATCACATCGACACGCTGCGCGCGGTCATGGAGGAGCGGGGCGTCTGGGTCTGAGCCCCCGCGCGGCGGTCCGACGGGGAAGCGAGGCACGGGTGGGGAGCACCGGCACCCTGGTGGCCGACACCACGGACCGGCGGCGCGAGCAGCGCGGCTGGTACTTCTACGACTGGGCGTGCTCGGTCTACTCGACGAGCGTCCTCACGGTGTTCCTGGGCCCCTATCTGACGTCGGTCGCGGAGCGGGCCGCCGACGCCGACGGGTACGTCCGTCCGCTGGGCGTGCCCGTGCGCGCGGGGTCGTTCTTCGCGTACTCGGTGTCCCTGTCGGTGATCGTGGCCGTGGTCCTGATGCCGCTGGTGGGCGCGGCGGCCGACCGCTCGGGCCGCAAGAAGCCGCTCCTCGGGATCACGGCGTACATCGGGGCGGCGGCCACGCTGGGGATGTTCTTCCTGGACGGCGACCGCTATCTGCTGGGCGGACTGCTGCTGATCGTCGCGAACGCCTCCCAGGCCGTGTCGATGATGCTCTACAACGCCTACCTGCCCCAGATCGCCGGCCCCGAGGAACGCGACGCGGTCTCCTCGCGCGGGTGGGCGTTCGGGTACGCGGCCGGGTCGATCGTCCTGGTCGTCGACCTGGTGCTGTACCTGGCGCACGACTCGTTCGGGGTGTCCGAGTCGACGGCCGTACGGATCTGTCTCGCCTCGGCGGGCCTGTGGTGGGGCGGGTTCACGCTGATCCCCCTGCTGCGGCTGCGCGACCGGCCGTCGGCCTCGCGCGCGGGCGCGTCCGCGCCGGGCCTGAGGCAGTTCGCGGCGACGATCCGCGACATGCGCCGCCACCGGCTGACCCTCGCCTTCCTGCTGGCCTACCTGGTCTACAACGACGGCATCCAGACGGTGATCTCCCAGGCGTCCGTGTACGGCTCCGAGGAGCTGGGCCTGAGCCAGTCCACGCTCATCGGGGCCGTCCTGCTGGTGCAGGTGCTCGCGGTCGCGGGCGCCCTCGGGATGGGCCGGCTCGCCTGGACGTACGGCGCCAAGCGGACGATTCTCGGCTCGCTGGTCGCCTGGACGCTCACCCTGGGCGCGGGCTACTTCCTGCCCGCCGGGAAACCCGTCGGATTCTTCCTGCTGGCCGCCGCCATCGGGATGGTTCTCGGCGGCAGCCAGGCCCTGTCCCGCTCGCTCTTCTCCCACCTGGTGCCGCCCGGGAAGGAGGCCGAGTACTTCTCCGCGTACGAGATGAGCGACCGCGGGATGAGCTGGCTGGGCCCGCTGCTCTTCGGCGTCACCTACCAACTGACCGGTAGCTACCGGGACGCGATCATCTCCCTCGTGGCCTTCTTCGCCATCGGGTTCGTGCTGCTCGCGAGGGTCCCCGTGGGGCGGGCGATCCGCGACGCGGGGAATCCCGTACCCGAGAAGATTTAGCGCTCAGGGCGAAAGGGCGGTAGTGTACGCGTTTGGCCTGCCAGGCGTACCGTTACTGCGCGTCAAAGATGCCGAAACGCTGGGTTCTATCTCTGAACAGATGTGACAAAGCGGGCGCTGGTGGGTATTGCACTGATTGAGAAGGCTGCGGCTACGACGGCGACGCATGACCCGGAACGGGAATCTTTACCGCCGACCGGACGTTGACCGGATGACGACGACAGCGACACCTGTCCTGTGGGCGACAAGCCCGGGAGGCACGATTCATGAGTGAGCGAGCTCTTCGCGGCACGCGCCTCGTGGTGACCAGCTACGAGACGGACCGCGGCATCGACCTGGCCCCGCGCCAGGCCGTGGAGTACGCATGCGAGAAGGGGCACCGCTTCGAGATGCCCTTCTCGGTCGAGGCGGAGATCCCGCCGGAGTGGGAGTGCAAGGTCTGCGGAGCCCAGGCACTCCTCGTGGACGGTGATGGCCCTGAGGAGAAGAAGGCCAAGCCTGCGCGTACGCATTGGGACATGCTGATGGAGCGGCGCACCCGCGAGGAACTCGAAGAGGTTCTTGAGGAGCGTCTGGCTGTACTGCGGTCCGGGGCGATGAACCTTGCGGTGCATCCCCGCGACAGCCGTAAGTCGGCGTAGCTCTGCGAGGCTCGGGCCGACTTTTCAGCGTGCGTTAGTTTCGATGACCGCGGGCGCCGTACGTGAGGTTGCGTACGGCGCCCGCGGTCTTTCGGCTGCCTGTTTCGTTGTGGCGCCGGTTTCCCGGGGGCTGCGCCCCCAGACCCCGCTCCGGCCCTGAAAGGGCCTTGTCCTCAAACGCCGGACGGGCTGAAGAGTGCCGGCATCGGCAGCCTTCAGCCCGGGAGATGTACGCCGCGAGGGTTCAGTACGTCAGCGGCGGGCGCTCGTCCCTCGGGGTGTCCGGCCTCGTGCCGTCCTCCCTGATCACCTCGCCCTGGACCACCTTGCCGTCGGGGCGGTGGATGCGGGCCTGCTGGAAGGCGTCGCCCAGGGTGCCGGGAGTGGTCGCGCTCAGTCTGCGGGTCACTGTGCGTTCCGCGTAGGCCGAGAGGGCCTTCTGGACCGGGGGGATCAGCAGGAGGAGGCCCAGGGCGTCGGAGATCAGGCCGGGGAGCATCAGGAAAAGGCCGCCCAGCATCATGAAGCCGTTGCCGCCGCCGGTCTCCGAGGGGGAGCCGCCTCGCTGGAGGGCCTCGTTCAGGGCCCGGAAGGCCCTGCGGCCCGCGCGTTTGATGACCGCGGCGCCCAGGACGATCCCGGCCACCAGCAGCAGGAAGACGACGAAACCGCTCGCCGCCTTCGCCACCACGCTCAGCAGCCAGATCTCCAGCACCAGCCAGGCCGCGATCCCGAGCGGCAGGAACGTCCGCAGACGGGAGCGCGAGGGCCGGACGGGGGACGTGGGGGTCGATGCGCCAGTCATGCCTCCAGTGTGCCTGGAAGCGGCTCAGAGCGGCATAAGGGCAAGGATCAGCGCAAGCCGCCCACCCCCACGGCAGCGGTTACCGCTGCTGCCCCTCCACCCGGCGCGCGGGCGCCGACTTGCCGCCCTTGCCGGTGATCTTGCCGACCCGCTCCGACGCGCCCCACGCCGTGACCCGCCACAGCGCCTCGACCATGATGTCCCGGCTCATCTTCGAGTCACCGAGTTCGCGCTCGACGAACGTGATCGGGACCTCGACGACGTGGAACCCGGCCTTCACCGCGCGGCGGGCCAGGTCGACCTGGAAGCAGTAGCCCTGGGAGGCGACCTCGTCGAGGCCGAGCCCTTCGAGGGTCTCGCGGCGGAAGGCGCGGTAGCCGCCGGTGATGTCGCGCAGCGAGAGGTCGAGCGCGAGGCGGGAGTAGAAGCTGCCGCCGCGGGAGATGAACTCGCGGGACTTCGGCCAGTTCACCACCCGGCCGCCGGGGACCCAGCGGGAGCCGAGGACCAGGTCGGCGCTCTTCAGGGCGGTCAGCAGGCGGGGCAGCTCCTCGGGCTGGTGGGAGCCGTCCGCGTCCATCTCGACCAGGACGCCGTAGCCGTGCTCCATGCCCCAGCGGAAGCCCGCGAGGTAGGCGGCGCCGAGGCCCTCCTTGCCCTTGCGGTGCATCACGTGCACGTGGTCGTCCTCGGCCACCAGCTCGTCCGCGAGCTTTCCGGTGCCGTCGGGGCTGTTGTCGTCCGCCACGAGGATGTGGGCCTCGGGGACCGACTCGCGGACCCGGCCGACGATGCGCTTGATGTTCTCCGCCTCGTTGTAGGTCGGAATGATCACCAAGGTCTCGCCCAGCGGGCCGAACCGCTTGCCGCGGTCCTGTGCCGAGGTCCCGTCGCCGTCGTTCACCGCTACCCCTTCAAGTCGTACGCAGGGGACCACCATAGTGGCCGCTGTCTGCGGCGACATGCCGGATCATGCATACAGTGGTGTCGAATCCCCAAGAGTGGGGTAAGAGTGCACGCTCGCTCGCCCCGCTCCCCGACTTCGCGGTGTACGAGGGGGATGCGCGAGGTTAACTCTGCGGGTGGAGGCCCGGCGCCCTTCGGGCCGACCAGGGGCCCGCTGGCTGCGGGTCGACCGAAAGCCGTTGTCTACTGAACGCCGGGCCCCACCCGGGTCGCACCTCCCCGTTCGGCGGAACGTTCCGTCGCCGCTGTGCGAGCGCTGGGCCTGGCTCCCAGTGGCGGTGCCCTCGGCGGTGCACCGTCCCTGACCCAGTGGCGCCGCGGCGAGTCCCGGAGGTTCTCCGAAGGGGCGTCCGGCAGTGGACTCGGCCGAACCTACCGGTCCCCCGCCTCCCACTGTCAACACCCGCTCGACCTGCGCTTCTCTCCCCAACGCGCTGGTCAGAGGGGAGATGGCCACCGTGCGGGCAGCCCGCGCAGACGGGTGATCTTGGGGCAGGGAGGGGGCGGGGTCACCCGGGCGGGCGCACAGCCGTACGGAGCCCCCTCACCTCTCGAACACCGTCCGGCCCCCGACCACCGTCCGCAGGCAGACCGGCAGGTCCCGGCCCGGGGTCAGGTCCGGGAGGCCCGGGGTTCCTGAGCGGGGGTCCGTCGACCAGCGGGCCACGCGGTCGTCGGGGGCCTGGACGATCAGTTCGCCGGTGTGCCAGACGGCGTAGTCGGCGGGGGCGCCCGGGACGAGGGTGCCCGCGTCGTCGCGGCCCGTGGCGCGCCAGCCGCCCCGCGTGTGGGCGGTGAAGGCGGCGCGGACGGAGACGCGGTGGGCGGGGGTGTGGTGGAAGGCGGCGGCGCGGACGGTGCCCCAGGGGTCGAGGGGGGTGACCGGGGAGTCGGAGCCGAAGGCCAGGGGGACGCCGGCGCGCAGGAGCGCGGCGAAGGGGTTGAGGGTACGGGCCCGCTCGGCGCCCAGGCGTTGCGCGTACATGCCGTCCTCGCCTCCCCACAGGGCGTCGAAGGCGGGCTGGACAGACGCCGTCAGGCCCAGCTCCGCGAACGCGGTGATCGTGTCCGGCGTGAGCATCTCCACGTGCTCGACCCGGTGCCGGGCGGCGCGGACGCGGGCGAGGCCGATCTTCTCGGCGGCCGTGCGGAACCCCTCGACGACGGCGGTGACGGCGGCGTCGCCGATCGCGTGGAAGCCCGCCTGGAGCCCCGCCTCGGTGCAGGCGACGACGTGCGCGGCGACGGCGCCCGTGTCCAGGTAGGCGAGGCCGGTGCCGGCGTCGTCGGCGTACGGCTGGTGCAGGCAGGCCGTGTGGGAGCCGAGGGCGCCGTCGACGAAGAGGTCACCGGCCGCGCCGGCCGCGCCGAGTTCGCGGGCCTTGGCGACGTCCCGCTCGGCCCAGTAGCCGACGACGCGGGGCCCGGCGGACTCCCCGGCGAGCTTCAGCAGGCCCGTGAAGTCGTCCTCGGAGGAGATCTCGGGGCCGGCGCACTCGTGGACGGAGCCGATGCCGAGGGACGCCGCGTGCGCGAGGGCGGTGCGCTGGGCCTCGGTGCGCCGGTCCGGCGTCACGGCCGCGAACGCCGCCGCGCGGACCGCGTGGTGCGCGTCGGCGGTGAGGGGGCCCTCGGGGCGGCCCAGGGTCGTGAGGTCGAGGAGCGCGGTCGTGGCGACGGCCGAGTGGACGTCGATGCGGGACAGGTACAGGGGCCGTCCGCCGGTCGCCTCGTCCAGCTCCGTACGCGTGGGCGGGCGTCCGCCGGGCCAGCGGGAGGCGTCCCAGCCGTGTCCGAGGAGGACCTTGTCGGCGGGGCGGGCCTCGGCGAACGCGCGTACGCGTGCGAGGGCGTCGGCCAGGGAGGGCGCGTCGGAGAGGTCCAGGCCGGTCAGGGCGAGGCCGGTGGAGGTGGTGTGCACGTGGGCGTCGGTGAACGCGGGGGTGACGAGCCCGCCGTCCAGGTCGACCACCTCGTCGACCCCGTCCGCGAACGCGTCCGCCGCGCCCTCCGAGCCGACCCAGGCGACCTGCCCGCGTTCGACGACCATCGCGGTCGCGAACGGGTCGGCGGGGCTGTGGACCTCTCCTCGGCGGAGCAGGACGGTCTTGGGGTCGGGGGTGCGCTCACTCATGGGGACAGTGTCCCGCCCGGCACTGACAACGCGGCACGCAGGGGGCGGACCGAAGACCCGCGGCCTGTACGACGATCAGCTCATGTACCGAGCTGGTGCGCCCTCAGATCCGCGGCGGCCGGGCCTCGTACGGCGTCGACAGCACCACCGTCGTCCGCGTCGACACCCCCGCCAGCGCCCGCAGCCTCCCGAGCAGCTCCTCCAGCTCGTGCGGCGTGGCCACCCGGACCTTCAGGATGTAGTTCTCGTCCCCCGCGACGCTGTGGCACGCCTCGATCTCGGGCACGCCGGAGAGCCGGTCGGCGATGTCGTCGGGGGCGCTGGGGTCGAAGGGTTTGACCGAGATGAAGGCGGTCATGGGCAGCCCGACGGCCTCGGGGTCGACGACGGCCGCGTACCCGCGGATCACGCCCCGCTGCTCCAGCCGCCGCACCCGCTGGTGCACGGCAGACGTGGACAGGCCCGTGGCCTTGCCCAGGTCGGTGTAGCTCATCCGCCCGTCCTTGACGAGCAGCTGCACGATCTGTCGGTCCAGCTCCTCCATGGCGCTGAACCTACAGGGCCCTTGAACTCTTCGTATACCTATACGGCGCAGGTCATAGCCGGTTCGTGATGTACGGGCGGGGCGGCGGGGGCCCCTGGGGCGGTGTCCGGCCGACCTGACATCTCCCGATGGCATGTGACGAAGGCCACACCGCTCGAACGCGCTCCGTGATGCTGCCGTGATTACCGCCGAGACGGACTGGGAAGTGCTTGCTGTGGTCGAGGCCGCAGCGCCTGAACGGCCCCAGCCCGAGGGGGAGAATCCCATGCAGAGTGCCAACCGCCCTGGTCGTACCGCGCCCAAGCGGCTCCAGCCCGTCGTCGAGCTCGTTCCGGAGGGTGTCGATCCGGACGAAGACGGTTACGGGGACGACGAGTTCGACGCGTACGACGACGCCGACCTGCTCCGAGTGGTCTGCCCGGACTGCACGCAGCCGATCGCCCTGCTCGCGGACCAGGAGGTGTTGCCGGAGCACGCGCTGTGCGCCTCGCCGTGGAACCCGTTCGGGCTCACGGTCTGCGCGGGGACCGGCCGCGCGGCGGCGGACGCCCGGTCCGCGGACGAGGTGTTGCAGGAGCGGACGCAGGACATCGCGCCGGTGCTGACGCTCCCACAGGGGCTCGACTGGCGTACCCAGCCGTTCTCGCACGTCGGTGGGCCCGGCTCGCGTCCGGTGTACCTGGTACGGCCCGCGCAGGTGTCGGCGACGGTCCGGCGCGCCGCCTGATCCCACCCCGCCGCAGCCTCTGGTTTCACCCCAACGCGCGGCGTTCTCAGGGGAGTTGACGGTTCGTCGCCGCCCCGGTCGCCGTACCCGGACCGGGGCACCTCACGAACTGACGCCCGACCGGCGCGGCCGTGACCTCCACGCGGCTCGCGGCGTTGCCAAAGTATGACTCCCACATATTCGACACCGGGCCGGCATCGGCAGCGGGTCGTCCTCGCGCCCTTCGAGTTCTTAGCGGCCGGTGTGGAGTCACCGCCGGACCCGCCCATCTACCTGGCGCTGATGCGGACTTGGGCCGACCGGGGCCGGACTCTGCCGGGGCACCACGATCCGGAGTGGAGCAGGCTGGCGGCGCCGCAGGTGCGGCCGGGGCAGTTCGGCGGGCTGCCGGGGGACGAGTTCCCGACGGGGCGGTAGGCGAGGGGTGTTCAGCGCACGGAGTATTCAACCGGCCTTCGGTACCCGGCCGTTGAACCCCCGACCCCCAACTCCCCGAACTACTGACCCCGTTGCCCCAACTCCCCGAACCACGGGTCCCGTTGCCCCAACTTCCCGCCCCGCGAGCACCGTTGCCCCCTCAGTCCTCCCGCTGGGCCTCTTTCGGCGCCGGGCAGGACGGGTCGAGTTCCTCGATCGCGCGGAACACCCCGCCCAGCGTCTTCACGAGCAACCCCCGCATGTCGTCGCGGGAAAGGGGACCGTCGTGGTCGATCCAGTCGAGTGCGGCGCCCTCGACGCTGCACACCCAGGACAGCAGCCCCATCCGGGCGACCGGCGCGATGTCGATGCGGCCGTACGCGCCCTCGGCGATGGTCGCGACGATCGCCTCGCGCACCCCGTCCCGGATGCCGTGCACCTCGGCGTCGAAGCCGACGCCGCCGCTGACGATCGTCCGGTAGGCGGCCTGGTTGTGCTCGGCGTAGCGCAGGTAGCTGTCGATCGTGCGGTGGACGCGGTCCACCTGGGGCAGTTCGATGCCGCTGGCGGCGAAGGTGACCAGGTCGGCGACGGAGTCCTGGATGATCGCCAGGTAGTAGCCGCGCTTGGACTGGAAGTAGTAGTAGATCAGCCCCTTGGCGACGTGCGCCTGACGCGCGATGTCGTCCATCGAGAGCGCGTCGTAGGACGTGTCGGCGAACAACTTCCGCCCGATGGAGATGAGTTCGGCGCGGCGCGCCAACGAGCGTTCGGTGCCGCGGGCCTTGGGACGGGCGGCGTCGCGCTGTGCACTGATGTTCAAGACTCGACCCTGGTCTCGGGCTGTGGCGGGACCACCGCAGTATGTCAGGTCAAGCGTGGGTCAGGTCACACCGGCCGACGCATCCGGCATACTCCAACGGCACGTGTCACAGGAGGCCCAGCTGGGTGACCAGCATCGCGACGACCGCGACGAGGACCCAGCCGAGGACGTGCTCGACGACCTTCGGGCCGTCCTCCCGGGGACCTCCGGTGCGGACCTGAGCGGCGGTGGCAGAGTTCGCTGTCATTCGTCCACCTTGCCATTGTTCAGGGCTTTTGCGGCCGAGAGCTTGCTCACACGGTGACGCCGACCGCGGCGAGGGCGCCGCGCTGCCGGCCGTCGGGCCGCGCGGGGAAGTACAGGTAGCAGACGCCCCCGCTGCCGGAGGAGACCTTGCCGTCGGCGGTGTACCGCTTCGTCCGCAGCCAGATGTTCTCCCACTCGCGGCGCCGGTAGACCCGCCGCACGGCCTGATCCGTGGGCGAGGCAGGGTCGTTGGCGATCACATCGCCGTCCGGCGTG
Source organism: Streptomyces saintjeani (assembly GCF_055409605.1). Taxonomy (NCBI): domain Bacteria; kingdom Bacillati; phylum Actinomycetota; class Actinomycetes; order Kitasatosporales; family Streptomycetaceae; genus Streptomyces; species Streptomyces saintjeani. Next base: position 1,696,622 of record NZ_CP189624.1, read on the forward strand.
AACCCGATCACCGTCATCAGATGCCCCGCCGTCCCGTACCCCGCGCCGGTCAACTCCTCTTTCCTGAACGACTGCGAGGTGATCGCCGGGATGCCGGCCGCGATCAGGGTCTCCAGGTCGGTGAGGGAGGTCAGCCGGGTGACGACGGACTGGAGGCCGGCGTACGTGGCCGCGTAGGCGGCGTTGAAGGGCCAGTTGCCGCAGCCCTCGTACTGGAAGTCGTAGGTGTGGCGGGCGGCGTGGCAGACCTGGGGGTCGGTGAACGACGGGTCCACCCAGGCGAGTTGCTCGGCGGTGGGGCGTCCGCCCCAGTACTCGACGATCATCTGCGAGGAGGTGGGGCTGCACCATGCCTCGCCGCCGCCGTCGTACTGCGGGTACTGGCCCCGGTGGATGTCCTGGGAGTAACGCGGGACGATCAACTCCCTTGCCAGGCCCGGAGTTGACGCCGGCACCGTGAAGCGGTCGGGTACGTCGGAGCCCATCGCGCCGGCGCGCCAGACCGTCGGGGTGAGGCGGGTGTCCGGCCTGCGGTGGAGGGTCAGGCGCAGGCGGTACGCGGTGAGGCGCGGGCCGCTCGCGGGGTCGTCGATCGCGAGGGTGTCCGTCCAGACGGTGCTGCGGCCGTCCTTCTGGCCGTCGACGGAGGTCCGTCTGATGTCCTGGTCGCCGGAGGCCCAACGACCCATGACGTACCAGGGAGTTGGCGTGCCGTCGGAGTACGTGCAGGTCAGCTCGGTCTGGAGCCAGGTGCCCGGCGGGGTGTCGGCGTTCCAGGAGGCGATCACCTCGGTCGCGGGCACGGCGAACCGGTACGCCGGTGAGGTCCAGGTCGCGTACTCCCAGTCGGCGGTGGTCCCGGTGTGCGGGTCGGTGTACGGCGCCGTACCGGCCGCGTCCCCGATCACGACGCCGGGCCGCGCTCCCCCGGCCACGGCCACCCCGTCCGCGTCCCCCGCGCACCAGTCCCCGTACGACGTCCACCCCCGGAAGTCGACCGTGCGCGGCGAGGGCGGGGAGGCGGCGGCCGTCACGGTCGCGGCGGCGGTGACGACGGCCGCGAGGACGGTCCGGCGGGACGGCTGCTCGGCGTTGCTCATGGGACGGCACCCCCGGGGATTCGGCGGACAGTCCGCCCACTATGACCCCGCACGTCCGCGGTGTCCGGCACCGACATGGACGCGACCTAGACTGGCCTCCCCCTTTCTCCGTCCACTCCGTACGACACCCGGGACCCGCCATCCACCAGCTCGCCGCCCTCCTGCGCCGCCTCCCGCCCTCCTGCGGGCCGGTCCGGCTGGTCGGCGTGGACGGGCACGCGGGGTCGGGGAAGTCGACGTTCGCGGGGTGGCTGGCCGGGGAGCTGGGCGGGGCGCCGGTGCTGCGGATCGACGACGTCGCGAGCCACGAGGAGCTGTTCGGCTGGACGGAGCGGGTGCTGACACGGGTCGTCGGACCGCTGCGCCGGGGGGAGGACGCCTCGTACGCGCCGTACGACTGGCGGGCGCGCGCCCTCGGGCCGTCCCGGGTTCTGCCCGCCGCGCCCGTGGTGCTGATCGAGGGCGTCGGGGCCGGACGGCGGGCGCTGCGGCCGTATCTCGCGGCGGTGCTGTGGATGGAGATGGACCAGGAGCGCGCCTGGGCGCGGGGGCGGGCGCGGGACGGGATGGAGCAGCGGGAGTTCTGGGACGGCTGGGTCGGCGCGGAGCGGGCGCATTTCGCCGAAGACCCCACACGACCTTCCGCGAATCTCCTGGTACGGCAGACATCTCAGGGGTACGAGGTGCTGCCGGGGCCCTCGGGAGCGCTTGGTCCGTACCGGGATGTCACACAGCGTAGCTAAACGCCCGTGTTGTGGTGAAACGGTGAAGGGCCTTGCGGACGAATGCGTCTCACTGCTTCAACTCGGCTTGACCGAGGGGCCGTACAGGACTTACGTTCTCAATGTGCGGCATTCGAAGCCGCCCGAAGACGCGAAGCCCCCGGTTGTTCCCCCGTGATCGGGGGCTTCGTTCTGTCCTCCTCCGGTCCGTGAGCCTCTTCTCCGGCCGTGGAACGGCCCCTTCCGCTCACCCAGGGTCACCGTCCCGGATGCGCCCCATCTGCTCCCACCTCGTCAAACGTCCGGTGCGGCACCCTACGGCCGACCCCTCCCACGCGGGTACGATGCAGGCGGTGCGACCTGCCGGGCACTGCTCTCAACTCCGGCCCGGAGCACAGCGGTTCGGGTATGCAGTGGTTCGGCTCTGAGATCCGGCGGGCGACGGCTCACCGGCCATCCGACGGGGGCACGGTTTGTGGGGGACGTGATGGATTTCGGCACCCGGGGCCCCGACGCCCCGGCCGACCTCGCCTGGCTGCGAGGCGTGGACGCCTACACGATGGGCGCCTATCCGCAGGCCGAGGAGGAGTTCCGCACCGCGGTGCGGATCGACCCCGGCATGGCCGACGGCTGGCTCGGGCTGCACGCGCTGCGCGTGGACACCACCACCGCGCTGCTGCGGATGTTCCGGCACCGCGACCGCTTCGGCGAACAGCGCACCCGGCACCGCCGTACGCTCAACTCCTGGTACTGGCTGGGCTGGTGGGTGCAGCCCGTGCTGGAGAGCCCGCGCGATCTGCTGCTCGCGCACGCCTCGCACTGGCTCGACGGACGCCATGTCCCCGAACTGGACCGGGCGTTGGCAGGGCTGCCGCCCGTCGACACCGACCACCAGGTGCGGTTCCTGCACGCCTGCCGGGCCTATCTGGTCAAGGACTGGGAGCAGTTGACGCGCCACACCGACCCGCTGCTCGACGATCCGCTGCTCGGCATCGAGGCGGGGCTGTTCGGCGGGATGGCCCGCGTCCGGCTCGAAATGTACGGCCAGGCCGAGCCGTTGCTCTCCACCGCGCTCATGCGCTGCCGCAGCGAACAGCCGCAGCGCAAGGAGCTGCGCTACTGGCTCGCCCGCGCGCACGAGGGCACCGGGCGCTCCGCCGCCGCGCTCCCCCTCTACCGCGCCGTCCACCGCGTCGACGCCGCGTTCATGGACACGTCCGCGCGGCTCGCCGCGATCGCCGAGGGCGACGGGTACGACGACTCCGCCGACCTCGCCGCGATCACCCTCACCGGGTTCGGACAGGACAGCGTCGACGCGGCCGACGGGTTCGATCCGCTGTTCGGCACGGAGGGGCGGGACCTGAAGCTCACCGACCCCGGCGAGCTGCCGCCCGTCGTACCGCTGCCGCCCGTCTCCGAACCCGGTGCGCGGGAGAAGTCCGTCGCCGCCACGCTGCCGCCCGGGCCCGCGGATCCCGTCCTGCTGGAGGAAGCGCTCGCCGAACTGGAGCGCATGGTCGGGCTCGAACCCGTGAAACGGCAGGTCAAGGCGCTCTCCGCGCAGCTCAACATGGCCCGTCTGCGCGCCGGTCAGGGGCTGCCCGTCCAGCCGCCGAAACGCCACTTCGTCTTCTCCGGGCCCTCCGGCACCGGCAAGACCACCGTCGCGCGCATCCTCGGGCGGGTCTTCTACGCGCTCGGGCTCCTCGGCGGGGATCACCTCGTCGAGGCCCAGCGGGCCGACCTCGTCGGGGAGTACCTCGGGCAGACCGCCGTCAAGGCCAACGAACTCATCGACTCCGCGCTGGGGGGTGTCCTCTTCGTCGACGAGGCGTACTCGCTCTCCAACTCCGGTTACGGCAAAGGGGACGCGTACGGGGACGAGGCGCTCCAGGTGCTGCTGAAGCGGGCCGAGGACAACCGGGATCACCTCGTCGTCATCCTCGCGGGGTACCCGGAGGGGATGGACCGGCTCCTCACGGCGAATCCCGGGCTGTCCTCCCGGTTCACCTCGCGCGTCGACTTCCCCTCCTACCGGCCGCTCGAACTCACCTCCATCGGCGAGGTGCTGGCGGCGGAGAACGGGGACGTGTGGGACGAGGAGGCCCTCGACGAGCTGCGGTCCATCGCCGGGCATGTGGTGGAGCAGGGGTGGATCGACGAGCTGGGCAACGGGCGGTTCCTGCGGACGCTGTACGAGAAGAGTTGTGCGTACCGGGATCTGCGGTTGTCGATGTATACGGGAGCGTTGTCCCGGGACGACTTGTCGACGTTGCGGTTGGCGGATCTGATGCAGGCGTATGGGGAAGTGCTGTCGGGACGTGGACCGCAGGACCCGTCTGCCATGTGACGGTTGTGTTCTGGGTGCGGATCCGATGTGGCTTGTCGCGCCCACGCGGCGGAGCCGCAAATTGACACAGCCCCGCGCCCCTGAAAAACAGGGCGCGGGTGCCTGTCCGCGTCAGCCGGCCAGCGCCTTTTCCGGCACCTCCCGGTGCGCCGGGTCCGTCACCTCCCCCACCAGCGTCTCCAGCACGTCCTCCAGCGCCACCAGGCCCAGGACCTTCCCCGACGCGTCCGCCACCTGGGCCAGGTGCGTCGCCGCTCGGCGCATCACCGTCAAGGCGTCGTCCAGGGGGAGTTCCGAGCGCAGGGTCGTCATCGGGCGCCAGAGGTGCTGCGGGACCGCCGCCCGCCGCGAGTCCTCCAGGTCCAGGACGTCCTTCACGTGCAGGTAGCCCATGAAGGCGCCGTTCTCCGCGGCGATCGGGAAGCGGGAGTACCCCGTACGGGCGGTCAGGGCGACGATCTCGCCCGGGGTGACCGCCGGGGTCACCGTCACCAGTGCCTCGCGTTTCAGCAGGACGTCCGTGATCGGGCGGGAGCCCAGCTCCAGGGCGTCTTCGAGGCGTTCACGCTCCTCGGGGCCGAGGAGTCCCGCCTGGCCGGAGTCCTCCAGGAGGCGGTTGAGCTGTTCGCTGGTGACGACCGCCTCGACCTCGTCCTTGGGTTCGACGTGGAAGAGGCGCAGGATGCCCTGGGCGACCGCGCCGAGGGCGATGGTGATCGGCTTGCAGAAGCGCGCGAACCACACCAGGCCGGGGCTCAGCCAGAGCGCCGCCTTCTCGGGGGCTGCCATCGCGAGGTTCTTCGGGACCATCTCGCCGATGACGAGGTGGAAGAAGACGACCGCCGCGAGGGCGATGACGTACCCGAGGGGGTGGATCATGCCGTGCGGGAGGCGGATCCACTCGAAGACCGGCTCCAGGAGGTGCGCGACGGTCGGTTCGGCGACCGCGCCCAGGGTCAGCGAGCACATCGTGATCCCGAACTGGGCCGCCGCCATCATCTGGGGCAGCCGCTCCAGCCCGTACAGCACCTGACGGGCCCGCGCCGTGCCCAGCGGTTCGATCTGGGAGCGGCGTACGGAGACGAGCGCGAACTCGGCGCCGACGAAGAAGCCGTTGGCCAGCACGAGGAGCGCGGCGAAGAGGAGTTGCAGGAGGCTCATCGGGCGGCCTCCGGGACGGTGCAAGTACCGACGGGGTGGACGTGCCCGGCCCGGTAGCGGCGCACCGGCGATCGCCGGCCCGCGGACTCGGCGCCGTCCCCGGCAGCCGGGGCCCGACCGGGAGGCGCGGCGATCGAAGATCCCGGAAGGCTCATCGCGCCACCTCCACGACAACCCCCGTACGCACCACGCGCACCCGCTCGGCCCGGTAGTGGCCCACGCGGCGTACCGACAGGCGCCAGCCGGGGAGTTCGGTGCGGTCGCCGACGGCGGGGATGCGGCCGAGGAGGTCGGCGACGAGGCCGGCGACCGTCTCGTACGGCCCCTCGGGGACCGTGAGGCCTATGCGCTGGAGCGTGTCGACGCGGCAGCTGCCGTCGACGTCCCACGCGGGCCGTCCGTCCTCCGGCAGGGCGGCGGCGAGTTCGGGCGTGTCCTGCCCGTCGTGCTCGTCGCGGACCTCGCCGACGATCTCCTCGACGATGTCCTCCAGGGTGACCACCCCGGCGGTGCCGCCGTACTCGTCGACGACGACGGCGATGGGCTGCTCGCGGCGCAGCCGGCCCAGCAGGGGCTGGACGGGGAGGGTCTCGGGGACCAGCAGGGCCGGGCGGGCGATACGGCTCGCCGGGGTGCGCAGCCGGTCGTGGACCGGGACTGCGAGGGCGTCCTTCAGATGGACCATGCCGACGATCTCGTCGATCTTCTCGCGGTAGACGGGGAAACGGGACAGGCCGGTCGCGCGGGTCAGGTTGACGACGTCCTCGGCGGTGGCCGACGCCTGGAGGGCGCTGACCTTCACGCGGGGTGTCATCACGTGCTGCGCGGTCAGCTCGGCCAGGGACAGGGTGCGGACGAACAGGTCGGCCGTGTCCTGCTCCAGGGCGCCCGCCTGCGCGGAGTGCCGGGCCAGGGAGACGAGTTCACCGGGGGTGCGGGCCGAGGCCAGCTCGTCGGTGGGCTCGACGCCCAGCGCCCGTACGAGGCGGTTGGCGACGGTGTTGAGGGCCGCGATCACCGGGCGGAAGAGCCGGGAGAACGCGTGCTGCGGTCCGGCGACGAACCGGGCGACCTGGAGCGGCTTGGAGACCGCCCAGTTCTTCGGCACGAGTTCGCCGATGACCATCTGGATCGCGGAGGCCAGGAGCATGCCCACGACGACAGCGACACCGGAGACGGCGCCGTCCGGGACACCGATCGCCGTGAACGGGCCGTCGAGAAGCTCCGCGAGGGCCGGTTCGGCGAGCATGCCGACGACGAGGGACGTGATGGTGATGCCGAGCTGGGTGCCGGAGAGCTGGAAGGAGAGTTCCTTCAGCGACTCCACGACCGTACGGGCGCGTTTGTCGCCCTCGGCGGCGGCCTTCTCGGCGTCCGGGCGCTCCACGGTGACGAGTCCGAACTCCGCGGCCACGAAGAAGCCGTTGGCCAGGATCAGGACGAACGCGGCCGTCAGGAGCAGCAGGGGGGTGGTCATGATGCCGCCGCCTCCGGGGGGAGGGGGAAGGGGGCGGCGCAGGTACTACAGGACGATCCGTCCATTGCCGGAGGGAGTCACTCCTCGGATAGCAGGTGTCCCCCTGTCCGCCGGGGCGCGGTACGACAGGGGCGGAGACGCAGGGAAGAGTCTCCGCCACCAGATTAATCAAGACAGGGGCCTCAGCGGCAGGCCCGACGACCCGGATGTCTCCCTAGGAGTTCTCGGGGTCCCGGATCGAGCGGGCCTCGGACAGTGCGCGCAGGGCGCTCGCGTCGGTGATGGCCTGCTTCTTGTCGAAGCCCGGCTGGATGCCGAGCGCGGGCAGGCTGGTGCCGTCGCTGAGGTTGAGGAACACCCACGGGTCGCCCGGACGGAGGTTGACCTGGAGGATCTCGGCCCAGTCCAGGCGCCGCCTCGACACGATGTTGACGACGGTGACCCCGGCCTCGTCGGCGACGACGCGGACCCGGGAGAGCAGCGCGAGGACCCAGAAGACGAGGCCGCCGGTGACGACGAAGCTGAGCCGCTCCCCCGGGCCGAGCTGTTCGAGCAGCAGGGCCACGGCGGAGATGGTGAGGAAGATCGTCACACCGGACCCGAGCAGCACCGCGCGGGTACGGCCGGGCCGGAAGGTGACGGGCAGATCAGGCATCGTGCGGTCCCTCAGAGCCGGCAGGCGTGGATGGCCGTCGTGAGGATCGCGCGCGCGCCGATGTCGTACAGGTCGTCCATGATGCGCTGCGCCTCCTTGGTGGGGACCATCGCGCGGACGGCGACCCAGCCCTCGTTGTGCAGCGGGGAGACGGTCGGGGACTCCAGACCGGGCGTGAGCGCGACGGCCTTCTCCAGCTGCTCGACGCGGCAGTCGTAGTCCATCATCACGTACGTCCGGGCGACCAGGACGCCCTGGAGGCGGCGCAGGAACTGCTGAACCTTCAGCTCGGCAGCGTCCTCGGTGTCGGCGCCGCTGCGGCGGATCACGACCGCCTCGGACTTCATGATCGGCTCGCCGAAGACCTCAAGTCCGGCGTTGCGCAGGGACGTTCCGGTCTCCACGACGTCGGCGATGACCTCGGCGACGCCCAGCTCGATCGCGGTCTCCACGGCGCCGTCGAGGTGGACGACGGAGGCGTCGATGCCGTTGTCGGCGAAGTACTTGGCGACGATCCCCTCGTACGAGGTGGCGACCGTCTTGCCGTTCAGGTCCGCCACGGTCGTCGCCGTACCGGGCTTGGCGGCGAAGCGGAACGTGGAGCGGGCGAAGCCGAGCGGGAGGATGACCTCCGCGTTCGCGCCGGAGTCGACGAGGAGGTCCTCGCCGGTGAGGCCGATGTCGAGGCGGCCGGAGGAGACGTAGATCGCGATGTCGCGGGGGCGGAGGTAGAACAGCTCCACCTCGTTGACCGGGTCGACGACCCGCAGCTCCTTCGACTCGCGGCGCTGCTGGTAGCCGGCCTCATGCAGCATGTCCGCCGCAGGGCCGGAGAGGGAACCCTTGTTGGGGACGGCGATGCGCAGCATGAGGTCGGCTTCCTTTGCTCGGGTGGGTGGTGGGGTGACTCGGTTTACAGGTGGCTGTAGACGTCGTCCAGCGAGATTCCGCGGGCGACCATCATCACCTGGACGTGGTAGAGGAGTTGCGAGATCTCCTCGGCCGCCGCGTCCTTGCTCTCGTACTCGGCGGCCATCCAGACCTCGGCGGCCTCCTCGACGACCTTCTTGCCGATGGCGTGAACGCCCTTCTCGACGAGTTCGGCGGTACGGGAGGTGGCGGGGTCGCCGGTGGCGGCCTTCTGCTGGAGCTCGGTGAACAGCTCCTCGAACGTCTTCTTGGACATGGTGAGGTCACTCTAGCCCGAGGCTCTTTCGGCTCAGTGCCACGGTTCGGATACTGAACGCAGCACGGCCGCCGTCGCGAGCGCCGCCGTCACCGCCTCGTGCCCCTTGTCCTCGTTCGAGCCCGCGATCCCGGCGCGGTCCAGGGCCTGGTCCTCGGTGTCGCAGGTGAGGAGACCGAAGCCGACCGGGACGCCCGTCTCCACGGAGACCTGGGCGAGACCCTGGGTGACGCCCTGGCAGACGTACTCGAAGTGGGGGGTACCGCCGCGGATGACGACGCCGAGCGCCACGATCGCGTCGTAGCCGCGGCCCGCGAGGACCTTCGCGGCGACCGGCAGCTCCCAGCTTCCCGGGACCCGGATCAGGGTCGGCTCGTCGATGCCCAGGTCGTGCAGGGCGCGCAGGGCGCCGTCCACCAGGCCGTCCATCACCTTCTCGTGCCACTGCGCCGCGACGACGGCGACCCTCAGGTCACCCGCGTTGCGTACGGACAGTTCCGGTGCGCCCTTGCCGCTCACTTCTCTCCTCCGGTCGCTTTCTGGTCGCCGCCGGCCGCTTCCAGCCAGGGCAGGTCGTGTCCCATCCGGTCCCGCTTCGCGCGCAGGTACCGGATGTTGTGCTCGCCGGCCCGCACGGGGGCCGGTTCCCGGCCGCTCACGGTCAGGCCGTACCGGGCGAGCGCGGCGGTCTTCTCGGGGTTGTTGGTCATCAGGCGTACGGTGCGGACGCCGAGGTCGGCGAGGATGCGCGCGCCGGCGCCGTAGTCCCGGGCGTCCGCGGGCAGTCCGAGTTCCAGGTTGGCGTCCAGGGTGTCGTGGCCCTGTTCCTGGAGCTCGTACGCCCGCAGTTTGGGGAGCAGCCCGATCCCGCGTCCCTCGTGTCCGCGCAGGTACACGACGACTCCCCGGCCCTCTTCCTGGACGCGTGCCAGCGCCGCGTCCAGCTGAGGGCCGCAGTCGCAGCGCCGCGAACCGAAGACGTCACCGGTGAGGCACTCCGAGTGGAGGCGGACCAGTACGTCGTCCCCGTCGCCGATCTCGCCGTGCACGAGGGCGATGTGCTCGATGCCGTCGGCGGCTCGGTAGCCGTACGCGGTGAAGGTGCCGTGGGGGGTGGGGAGGGGGGTCTCGGCCTCGCGCTGGACTTCAGGCATCGTTTCCTGGGCGGGGGTGTTCAGCTCGCTGAAGCCGACGCTCGTGAGGCCGGTGGTCTCGGCGAGTTCTCTGGCCCTGCGGTACTCGACCAGCTCCTCGATGGAGATGATCGTCAGGCCGTGCTTACGGGCGAACGGGATCAGCTCGGGCAGCCGCAGCATCCGGCCGTCCTCCCCGGCGATCTCGACGATCGCCCCGGCCGGCCGCAGCCCCGCGAGGCGCGCGAGGTCGACGGCGGCTTCGGTGTGCCCGTTGCGGACGAGTACGCCGCCGGGGCGGGCGCGCAGCGGAAAGACGTGGCCGGGACGGACGAAGTCGTCGGCCTGGACCGCGCCGCTCTCCTGAGAGTCACCTGTGCCCTGCGCCAGCAGCCGGAGGGTGGTGGCGCGGTCGGAGGCGGAGATGCCGGTGGTCACGCCGTGTGCGGCGGAGGCGTCCACAGAGACCGTGAACGCGGTCTTCATCTGCTCGGTGTTGTCCTCGACCATCTGCGGGAGCTTGAGCCGGTCCAGGTCCGGGCCCTCCATCGGCGCGCAGATCAGGCCCCGGCACTCGCTCATCATGAACGCGACGATCTCGGGGGTGATCTTCTCGGCGGCGACGACCAGGTCGCCCTCGTTCTCGCGGTTCTCGTCGTCCACGACCACGATGGGGCGCCCTGCGGCGATGTCCGCGACGGCCTGGGCGACCGGGTCGAGGGTGAGGTCGTCGGTGTCGGTGTCGTGGAGGACGGTTGCCGTGCTCATGCGGGGACTCCTTCCAGAGCGGTCCGGCGTGAGCGCAGCCACCAGTCGCGCATGCCCCACAGGACGAGGGCGCCGTAGATGACGTAGACGAAGCCGGAGAAGGCGTAGCCGTTGGCGAAGTTGAGGGGGACGCCGACGGCGTCGACGAGGAGCCAGGCGAACCAGAACTCGACCATGCCCTTGGCCTGCGCGTACATGGCGACGAGCGTGCCGACGAAGATGTACGCGTCGGGCCAGGGGTCCCAGGAGAGGCTCGGGTTGGCCTTGAAGATCAGGGCGACGGCGACCGTGCCCGCCGCGCCGGCCGCGATCATCGCGCCGCGTTCGTTCCAGGAGGCGAAGCGGGGGACGATGCGTCCCTGAGCGCGGTTGCGGCTCCACTGCCACCAGCCGTACGCGGCGACCGCCATGACGACGACCTGCTTGCCGGCGCTGCCCGCGAGGTGCCCGTAGAAGGCGCTGAACAGGATGAGGCCGGAGGCGAACTGGACCGGCCAGGTCAGCAGGTGGCGGCGCCAGCCCAGCGCGAGGGCGACGAGGCCGAGGATGTTGCCGATCATGTCCGACCAGATGATGTGCTGGTCGAACAGGACGAACGCCTCGGAGTTGAGCCCGTTCACTTCGCCGCTCCGGGAACCCGGTCGCCCATCAGGCGCTCGACGTACTTCGCGACGACGTCCACTTCGAGGTTGACCGGCTCGCCGGGCTGCTTGCGCCCGAGCGTGGTCAGGTCGAGGGTCGTCGGGATCAGGCTGACGGTGAAGTGGTCCGGGGCGGCTTCGACGACCGTGAGGCTGATGCCGTCGACGGTGATCGAGCCCTTCTCGACGACGTACCGGGAGAGTTCGGCGGGCAGCGAGACCTTGACGATCTCCCAGTTCTCGGACGGCGTGCGGGCCAGGACCTGGCCGGTGCCGTCGACGTGCCCCTGCACGATGTGCCCGCCGAGGCGCGCGCCGAGGGCCATCGGCCGTTCCAGGTTGACGCGGGAGCCGACGGTGAGGGCGCCGAGGCTGGAGCGGTCGAGGGTCTCGGCCATCACGTCGGCGGTGAACTCGTCGCCCTCGTGCTCGACGACGGTGAGACAGACCCCGTTCACGGCGATGGAGTCGCCGTGCTTCGCGCCGTCGGTGACGACAGGGCCGCGCAGCCTGAACCGGGACGCGTCGCCGAGGATCTCGACGGCGGTGACCTCACCCAGCTCTTCAACGATTCCGGTGAACACTTCCCGGGTCCTCCTGCCACGATCGGGCACGGACTCCGGGGCCTGTCGAGAGACGACAGAGAACACGGGCGCAAGCACACAGGGCCGCGCCGGACACACGTACGCACTCGTCCTCGGACGAGCGCACGTACGGCGGCGCACCAGAGGTGCGTGAACCCGCCGCGCACTGCCTCCCATCCGGACTTTAACCGTCGGTCCAGGAATTCCACCTGGTCAACCGATCACTGGAAGCGATCGGGTCGCGGACTGTAACCGCCGGTTCGGACTTTCACCGACCCCGGAGTGCGCTGCTTTAGGTACACGGTCAGTGTGCCACGGCGGAGGGTCGTCCATACGGGTGAAGCGTGTGGGGTGGCTCACAGGAAGCATTCCGGCACTCTGGGTATGGAACGCCCTGTCGAAGGAGTTGAGCTATGCCCACGATTCTGGTGACCGGCGGGACCGGAACCCTGGGGCGGCCCGTCGTCGAGCGGCTGCGGGCGGGGGGCCACGAGGTGCGGGTGCTGAGCCGGCGCGGGCCCGGGTACGCCGTCGATCTGTCCGTCGGCGGTTCCGGACTGCGTACGGCGCCGGCGGGCGTCGACACGGTCGTGCACTGCGCGAGGTCGCCGCGCGGGGGTGACGAGAAGGCCGCGCGGAATCTGATCGGGGCCGTGCGCGAGGCGGGGGTGGGGCATCTGGTGTTCATCTCGATCGTGGGGGTGGACCGGGTGCCGCTCGGCTACTACCGGTCCAAGCTCGCCGTCGAACGCCTGGTGGCGGAGTCGGGGGTGGGGTGGACGGTCCTGCGGGCGACCCAGTTCCACGACCTCGTCGCGCAGGTGCTGGGCACGCTCGCCAGGTCCCCCGTGCTGCCGGTTCCCGCCGGGGTGAGCGATCAGCCCGTCGAGGTGACCGAAGTCGCCGAGCGGCTCGCCGGGTTGGCGCTGGGCGAGCCTCAGGGGCGGGTTGCGGACATGGGCGGTCCCGAGGTGCGGACGTTCGACTCGCTCGCCCGGTCGTATCTCAAGGCGCGGGGCAGGAGGCGCCGGCTGGTCCGGGTCCCGCTGTGGGGCGCGGCGTACCGGGCGTTCCGCGCGGGCGGGCATCTGACGCCGGGGAACGCGGTGGGGAAGCGGACGTTCGAGGAGTACCTGACGGGCGAGTAGCGCCCCGCCCCCTACGACGCCCCGAACAACTCGTCCTGCGCGGCTTCCCGAGCGGTCAACAAGGCACCGCGCAACACGGCCCCGCCCCCCAACGCGCTGGCCCTGACCTCGGTGACCAACGGCGCCATCCGCCTGATCCGAGCCTCGACCTTACGGGCGAGAACACCCCCTCCGGCTTGCCCGACCTCACCACCGAGAACGACACACCCGGGGTCGAGGACGGCTACGACGGAGGCGACACCGAGGGCGATGCGGTCGGCTAGGGCGTCGAGGAAGAGGGCGGCGGGGGTGGGTTCGGGAACGGGGATGCCGGCCGGGCTGGTGGCCTCATCGCCGGGGGCGTCGGCGAGGGGCGGGACAGTGGGGGCGGGCGCCGACAGCGCGGGCTGACCGAGGGGGCTGGTCGTCCCGGGGGCGTCACTGAAAGGCGGGATGGCGGCTCCAGGCGTCGCTGACATGGACAGCCCGAGGGGGCCAGGCGCATCGACGAGAGGCGGCACGGCAGGAACCTCACCGCCGAGGGCACCGGCGAGAGACGCGACGGCAGCTTCGGACGCCGACAGCGCGGCCAGCCCGCGAGAGCCGGGTTTGGCAGGCGCGTCAGCGAGAGATGGGACGGCAACCTCATCGCCGGCAGCATCAGGCGCTGCCGGCGCGGCCAGCCCGAAGGAGCCGGGCGCGCCAGTGCGAGGCGGGTCGCCAGCTTCAGGCGCCGCCGACGCGGGCGGCCCGAGAGGCCCGGGCCCGGCAGACGCGCCAGCGCGAGGCGGCACGGCAGGAACCTCACCGCCAGGAGCACCGGCGAGAGGCGAGGCGTCGGCATCAGGTGCCGGCATCGCCGTATCCCCGTGCTCCGCGTCACCCGCGCCCCCAGCCGAGCCGTTCCCGGCGGCCGTTCCCGCCCCGCCCACGGAGGCCACCGCGTCGGCCGCCCCCCGAACCACCCCCGCAGCCCCCTCCCCCGCCACCCCGAACGCCCCCGCCAGCCGCTCGACGGCCCATCCCCCGGCCACGGAATGGAATCCGCCCTCGCAGTCCGTGGCCGACGGCAGGCCCACCCCCGGTACCGGCAGGAAGCCGATCTCGCCGGTGCCCCCCGAAGCCCCCCGCCGCAGCGCCCCGTCCAGCACGACGGCCGCCCCCACCCCCTGCCCCAGCCACAGCAGCACGAACGTGTCCCGGTCCCGGGCCGCTCCCTCCCCCCGTTCCGCCAGAGCCGCGAGGTTCGTCTCGTTCTCGACGAGTACGTGAGCTGCGGGGAAACGTTCCTGGAGTACCGCCGTCAGGCGCCGGTGCCAGCCGGGGAGCCCGTTGGAGTCGCGGAGATCCCCGGTGGACGGCTCGATCAGCCCCGGCGCCCCGATGCACACCGTGTGGAGCGTGTCGGCCCCCGCCTCCTTCGCGGCCCGCTCGACCAGCGTCACCGCCTGATCGAGGGCGAGGTCCGTCGCGAGATCCCCGGCGATCGGGACGGCGGCCTCCGCGAGCACCCGCCCCACGAGGTCGGAGACGACGACGGCGACCCCGTCGGTGCGCACATCGAGCGCGGCCAGAGACGCCCGGCTCGCGACGATCCCGTACAGCTTCGCGTTGGGCCCCCGCCGATGCGCCCCGGACTCACCGACGACCTCGATCAGCCCCGCGGCCGTGAGGCGTTCCGCGAGGTCCGCGACCGTCGGCCGGGAGAGCCCCGTGAGCTGCTTCAACTGCCCTGCCGTCAGCGGGCCTTCGCGCTGGAGCAGGCGCAGGGCGAGCCGGTCGTTGATGGCTCGGGCCGTGCTCGGTGATGCGGGCATGGCGGGATCCTCCCATGGCCGGGACCGTCCCGAACCGCAAGCGCCCTCTATTTATCAGGAAGGGTCCCTGATAGTTTGCGGCGCGACACGAGGCGGCTCGATCGAGGGGTGGGCATGGGGACGGACGTACGCCGGGGCCGGTACGCCATCTCGGCGGTGTTCGCCGTGCACGGCGGGGTGACGGGGTCGTTCGCGACCCGCGTCCCGTGGATCCAGGACCACGCGGGCCTCGGCGCGGGCCAACTCGGCTTCGCGCTGGCGTTCACCGCGTTCGGCGCGGCCTGCGCGATGCCGTTGGCGGGCTGGATCACGCACCACCTGGGCACGCGTACGGCGCTGCGGACACTGCTCGCGCTGTGGACGCTCTCCCTGGTCCTGCCGTCCCTCGCGCCGAACCTGCTGACCCTGTGCCTCGCGATGTTCGCGTACGGCGCGACCGCGGGGATGGCGGACGTCGCGATGAACGCGATGGGCGTCGAGATCGAGCACCGGCTCGGCAAGTCGATCATGTCGGGCCTGCACGGCATGTGGAGCGTGGGGACGCTGATCGGCTCGGGCGCGGGCACGCTCGCCGCGCACCTCGGCGCGGACGCCCGCATCCACCACGCGCTGGCCGCGCTGATCCTGACGGCGCTGGGCCTGACCGCCTGCCACTGGGTCCTGGACCTGCGGCCGACGCAGGGCGAGGAGGCACCGCCCCGCTTCACGCTGCCGCCGCGCTCGGCGCTGCTGATCGGCGCGGTCGGCTTCTGCGCGGTGTTCGCGGAGGGCGCCAGCATGGACTGGTCGGCGGTGTACCTGGAGGACCGGCTGACGGCGTCGGCGGGGCTCGCGGCGGCCTGCACGACCGGTTTCATGCTGACGATGGCGATCGCGAGGCTGGCCGGGGACGCGGTGGTCGACCGGTTCGGGGTGGTGCGGACCGTGCGCGCCGGTGGGGCTCTCGCCGTGGCGGGCGGCGCGCTGGTCGTCGTGGCCGGTCATCCGGCCGTGGCGATGGCGGGGTTCGGCCTGATGGGGTTCGGCATCGCCGTCGTCATACCGCTGTGCTTCGCGGCGGCGGGACGCTCGGGACCGAACCCCAGTCAGGCGATCGCGGGCGTGGCGACGATCACGTACACGTCCGGGCTGGTCGCGCCGAGCCTGATCGGCGGGGTGGCGCACGCGACCAGCCTGACGGTGTCGTTCGGGGTCGTCACGGCCCTGTCGTGCGGGCTGCTGCTCTTCGCGGGCGTCCTGCGGGGCGCCGAACGCGTGCAGGCCGGCTCCGAGGCCGCAGCGGTGCCGGACCCGCGTCCCTGACGCCGCTCCGGTGTCCCTCGTTCTGGGGAAGCCCGGCCGTCCGTCCCCCGAACCTCCGGCGGGCCTGCCACCCTTCCCCCATGCCGGAGTTGCAGCGCCACACGTCGTCCGCCGTAGACGCGGTGATCGCCCGGATGCGGGCCCTGGACGCGGAGTTGCCCGCGCGGGACGGGGTCGCCGTGTTCAACCGGGTCTATCTGGCCGTCACCGAGGAGGTGGACCGGCGCATCGACACGGGCCGCTTCGCGGAACCCCGCGCGGCGGTCACCCTGGACGTGCGGTTCGCGCTGCGGTACCTGGACGCCGTCGACGCGGAGCTGAACGACCGCCGTACGCCCGCCTGCTGGCGCCCGCTGTTCCAGATGCGGCGGCATCCGGGGGTACGGCCGCTCCAGTTCGCGCTGGCCGGGATCAACGCGCACATCGGGCACGACCTGGCGCTGGCCGTCGTGGACGCGTGCCACGAACTCGGGTGCGAACCGGCCGCGCTGGAGGACGAGTTCGACCAGGTCGGGGACATCCTCGTCGCGCTGGAGGAGCGGATCAGGGAGGAGCTGATGCCGGGTCCGGATCTGCTCCAGCTCGCCGATCCGCTCACGCACCTGCTGGGCTCGTGGAGCCTGGAGCGGGCGCGGTCGGCGACCTGGTCGGCGGCTCGGGCGCTGTGGGCGCTGCGGCGGTTCCCCGAACTCACCGGGGAGTTCGGGGAACGGCTGGACACGGGGGTGGGGTTCGCGGGGCGGATGCTGCTGACGCCGCTGCCCGATTAGGTTCAGTCCTCCGGGAGTTCGACCGGCGCGATCTCGTCGTACACGTCCCCCGGGCCCGGGTTGCTCGGGTCGGTCTCCCCGCCGAAGTGGTGCATCACGCCCCACACCGCGTTCAGCGCGGTCTGTACGGCGCCCTCCGCCCACCCGGCGGTCCAGGAGATGTCGTCCCCGGCGAGGAACAGGCCACGCCGGTCGGCGGGGAGCCGGTCCTGCATGAAGTGGGTGAACAGGCGCCGCTGGTAGCGGTAGTGGCCGGGGAGGTTGGCCTTGAACGCGCCCATGAAATAGGGCTCGTTCTCCCAGGAGACGGTCACCGGGCTGCCGATGACGTGGCGCCGGATGTCGACGCCCGGATAGATCTCGCCGAGCGACTTCAGCATGACCTCCATCCGCTCGTTCGCGGACAGCGGCAGCCACTTGAGGCTGTCGTCGCACCAGGTGTAGGAGAGGCAGATCACCGCCGGTCTGTCCGGGCCGTCGTCCAGCAGGTACGTCCCGCGCGTCATCCGGTCGGTGAGGGTCATCGACATGACGTCCCGCCCGGTCGCCGGGTCCTTGTCGAGCCAGAACGGCCGGTCGACGGGGACGAACAGCTTGGAGCTCTCCATGTAGTGGGTGCGCTCGATGGCCGTCCAGTGGTCGGCCGGGAAGAGGTCGTCGTCGCACACGACCTTGGACAGCAGCATCCAGGACTGCGCGGTGAACACGGCCGCGCGGTACGTGCGGATCGCGCCGTCCGCGTCGGTGACGGTGATCCGGTTCCCGGCGGTGCGGTGCAGGCGGGTGACGGCGGGACGCGGTTCGCCACCGGCGTGCAGCGCCTTGAGGGACGTGCCGTACGGCCAGTGCACGAGCTTCTCGGGCTCCGACTCCCACAGCCGCAGCGGGAGTTGCTGCGAGCCGCCGACGATCCCCCGGTGATGGTCGTCCGCCTCCGTGTAGACGACCCGCAGGATCTCCAGGATCGAGTTCGGGAAGTCGGTGTCCCAGCCGCCCGTGCCGAACCCGACCTGGCCGAAGATCTCGCGGTGCCTGAACGACCTGAACGCCTCGGAGGCGCACAGGAATCCGTAGAACGTCTGGTTGTCGAGCCGCTCGACGAGCCGCCCCCAGATCTCGCGGATCCTCGGTACGTCCCGCTCCCGCAGCGCCCGGTTCATGTCCGCGAACTCGGCGCCTTCCTCAAGGCACTTGGCCCACGCCTCGGCGACGTCCCGGTAGACCTGCGGGAGATCCTCGATCGTCTCCGCGTAGTGGGACTCCCCCTTGAGGTCGACGACCGTCGAAGGGGTCACCTCCGCAAGGGGGTTGGGGAAGGGACGGGTCTGGAGTCCGGCCAGGTCGATGTAGTGCTGGAGGGCCGTGGAGGACGGCGGGAAGCGCATCGCGCCCATCTCGGCGGTCAGCGAGGGGTCACAGCCCTCGAAGCCGACGGTCCGCAGCCGCCCGCCGATCCGGTCGGCCTCGTACACGACCGGCTTCAGGCCCATCCGCATCAGCTCGTACGCGGCGACGATCCCCGACAACCCGCCCCCGATGACGGCGACTTCGGCGCCGTGCTCGGTCGCCGGGATCTGCCCGAGGCCCGCCGGGTGGGCGAGGAAGTCGTCGTAGGCGTACGGGAAGTCCGGCCCGAACATCGTGATCGGCGGCTGCTGCGCGTCGGTGTGCTCTACGGCATTGGGCACCATGGACGTCATGGGGGTACGGACTCCTAGCGGGCCAGGGACCGGTACAGGTCCGGGCGGCGGTCGGCGAGATAAGGGTTGGCCTCGCGGGACGCGGCGAGGAACGCGGGATCGGCGTCCGCGAGGAGCAGTTCCTCGCCGAGGCCCGCCCGGGCGCGGGCGACTCCGTCGGGGCCGGCCAGCACGGACAGGCCGACGAAGTCGAACTCCCCTTCCGCACCGACCCTGTTGACGTACGCGATGTAGAGCTGGCTCTCGAACGCCCGGACCGGGATCATCGCCTCCGCGACGAACTGGAAGGGGTGCATCTGGGCCGTCGGCACGATCAGCAGGTCGGTGCCGGCGAGGGCGTGCGCGCGCACGTTCTCCGGGAACTCCACGTCGTAGCAGATCATCAGGCCGACGGTCAGCCCGCCCAACTCCGCCTGCGCGACCGGCTGTTCACCAGGCGTGAAGTGGTCGCGCTCGAAGGGGCCGAAGAGGTGGGTCTTGCGGTAGTTCGCGAGCCGGTCGCCGGTCGCGGAGATCACCTGCGCGGAGTTGAAGACGGCGTCGCCGGCTCGCTCGGAGTACCCGTACGCGATGGCCAGTCCGTGCCGCGCGGCCAGCTCCGCGACCGCGTCCGCCGACTCCCCGTCGGCCGGCTCCGCGAGCCTCTCGACGTCGACCGCGTACCCCGTCAGGAACATCTCCGGCGCCACCAGCAGCTCCGCCCCCGCCTCGCCCGCCCGTCCGGCCGCCTCACCGAGCACCTTGAGGTTCCCCTCGACCGAGCCGGGACGTCCGGAGCTCTGGAGCAGGGCGATGCGCATACGTGTCCTCACCTGGGCGGAAGGGGGGTGTCGGGGGCCAGATAGACGGTACGGTCGGCCGGGCCGAGCGGACAACAGGCACCCATTGCGGGCAGGTGAGCGATTCGTTGCGCGAAGCGGGGAGACCCCGGCGATTCGTTGCGTACGGCTCTTATGCGGGCGCGCGCCTCAGCAGCGGTGACAGCACCAGCACCGACTTGGTCCGCTCCACGAACGGCTCCCCCGCGATCCGCTCCAGCACCCGTTCGAAGTGCCGCATGTCGGAGGCGAAGACCTGGGCGATGGCGTCGGCGTCGCCGGTGACGGTGGAGGCGGCCACGACCTCCTGGTACCGCTCAAGACCGCGCCGGATGGTCTCGGGCGACGTGTTCCTGCGGCAGTGGATCTCGACGAACCCCTCGGTCTCCCACCCGAGCGCGACCGGATCGACCCGCACCGTGAACCCGGCGATGGCCCCGCTCTCCCGCAGCCGGTCCACCCTGCGCTTCACGGCGGGCGCGGACAGCCCGACGATCTGCCCGATGTCGGCGTAGGACCGCCGGGCGTCCTCGGCGAGGGCGTGCACGATACGTTCGTCCAGGTCGTTCAACACATACGGCAGTAGACCACGCCCTCAGCGGCTCAGCTCCCGGGTGAGGAACCGGCACGGATCGGCGTGCTCCCGCCGGACGCCGTTCACGTCGCGGTAGGACCAGCGGTCGACGTACCGCACGCCGGGCCGGTACCCGAGCCGCTCGTACAGCGCCGCCGCGCGCGGGTTCCTGTCGTCCACCCCGAGCCCCATGACCTCGACGCCCCGCGCGAGCGCCCGCTCCTCGGCGGCGCGCACCAGCGCCGTCCCGATGCCCTGCGAGCGCAGGTGCTCGGGCCACACGAACAGGCCGTTGATCTCGGGGCAGCCGGGGTGCGCGGCCTGGACCTCGGGGGCCTCGCAGCCGGTCCAGAGGATCTCCGCGCGACCGACGGGCCGGCCGTCGAGCCACGGGATCAGATACGTACTGCCGCCTGCCTCCTGGCGGGCGAAGCGCATGGGGTGGCTGCCGTCGAAGCTGTCCGACGGCATGACACGCTCCAGCACGACGAGGTCCTCGCGACGGCAGGCCATGATCTCCATGGGGACGACGCTAGAGCGCCCCGCCCCCGGCCCGCCTCCCCTTTTGCCGAAGTGCCTAGCTCCAGCTCGCGTGCAGCGGCTTCCCCTCCGCGTACCCCGCCGCGCTCTGGATCCCGACGACCGCCTTCTCCTCGAACTCCGCGAGGGAACCGGCGCCCGCGTACGTGCAGGACGACCGCACCCCGGCGATGACGGAGTCGATCAGGTCCTCCACCCCCGGCCGGGCCGGGTCGAGGAACATGCGGGACGTCGAGATGCCCTCCTCGAACAGCGCCTTGCGGGCGCGGTCGTACGAGGACTCCTCGGACGTGCGGTTGCGGACCGCGCGGGCCGACGCCATGCCGAAGGACTCCTTGTAGAGGCGCCCGTTCGCGTCCTGCTGGAGGTCGCCCGGCGACTCGTACGTACCGGCGAACCAGGAGCCGATCATCACGTTGGACGCCCCGGCCGCGAGGGCCATCGCGACGTCGCGCGGGTGGCGGACACCGCCGTCGGCCCAGACGTGCTTGCCGTGCTTGCGGGCCTCGGCCGCGCACTCCAGGACGGCGGAGAACTGCGGCCGGCCGACGCCGGTCATCATGCGGGTCGTGCACATCGCGCCAGGACCGACCCCGACCTTGATGATGTCGGCGCCGGCCTCGATCAGGTCCCGTACGCCCTCGGCGGAGACGATGTTGCCGGCGGCGATCGGCACCCGGGGGTCCAGCGCGCGGACCGTACGGATCGCGCTGATCATCGACTCCTGGTGGCCGTGGGCCGTGTCGATGACGAGCGTGTCGACGCCCGCGTCGAGGAGCTGCTTGGCCTTGCCGGCGACGTCCCCGTTGATCCCGACGGCGGCGGCGATGCGCAGCCTGCCGTTCGCGTCGACGGCCGGCGTGTAGAGGGTGGCCCGCAGCGCGCCCTTGCGCGTGAGGATCCCGGCGAGCCTGCCGTCGCCGTCGACGGCCGGCGCGTACCGCCGGTTCGCCGAGTCCAGCGTCGTGAACGCCTCGCGCGGGTCGATGTCCGCGTCGAGGAGCAGCAGGTCACGGGACATGACCTCGCTGAGCTGCGTGAACCGGTCGACGCCGGTGAGGTCCTGGTCGGTGACGACCCCGACGGGCCGCCGCTCCTCGTCGACGACGACACCGGCGTTGTGCGCGCGCTTGGGCAGCAGCGCGAGCGCGTCGGCGACGGTCTGCTGGGGCGACAGCACGATCGGCGTGTCGAGGACGAGGTGGCGGCTCTTGACCCAGGAGACGACGTCCGTGACGACGTCGATCGGGATGTCCTGCGGGATGACGACGAGCCCACCGCGCCGGGCCATCGTCTCGGCCATCCGGCGTCCCGCGATCGCGGTCATGTTGGCGACGACCAGCGGGATCGTCGTACCCGTCCCGTCCGGCGAGCGCAGGTCCACCGCCTGGCGGGAGCCGACCGCGCTGCGGCTCGGGACCATGAAGACGTCGTCGTAGGTGAGGTCGTACGCGGGCTTGATGTCATTGAGAAAACGCACGTACTTGATTCTCCCACGTGGGTCCCGGAACAGCCCCGGGACGATCGTCCAGCCTGTACGGGAACGTCCTGGAGCTTCCTACAGGGCGAGCAGGACGGGGAGAGCCGTCCCCTCGAAGATCTCCAGCGCGATCTCCCACTCCCCGGGCTGGGCCTTGGCGTACGGCCGCCATTTCTGTACGACGATCCGCTCGGTCCCTTCCGGCCAGAAGCCGGGATCTCGCAGGACGTCGGCCAGCGCGTCCCAGTTGCGGCCGAACCAGTCGGGCAGCCGCAGCCCCTGCGCGAACCGGTCCATCAGCCCGGCCCTGTCCGTGACCCCGTCGAGGTCGATCGCGATGTCGGTCATCTCAGTACCGTCCGGAACGAGTCGTAGTGATCATCGGTGTAGTAGATCTCGCCGCCCTGTCCCGTGACAATGCGCCGGGCGCCCCGGTCGCGCGAGCCCGGGGTCTTCACGGTGTACTCGTGGTAGTAGCCGCGCTTCTGTTTCGGCAGCCGCCCCTCGAAGTTCCCGAAGACGACGCCGTCGCGGGAGTAGGGGTAGGGGCCGCCCTTGTCGATGAGGGCGAGGGTCCGGCGGGCCTCGGCGGGGAGATCGGCCGCCTTGACGGTGGCGAGGCCGTCGGAAGGCCGGCCACTGGGGGCGGCCCGCGCGTCGTTCGTACGATGATCCGACGAGCATCCGGCGACACCCCCGATCGAGACCAGCACACACAGAAGCACCCGGGAGACGAACCGCAGCAGCATGCCGTAGATGCTGCCACGGCCGCCCCCGGGGAGCCGTCCGTCAGGGGCCGTCCGGGTCGGACCGGTTCAGCGCCGACTTGGGCGTGGGTCCGGCGGTCATCAGGTAATCCGCCGCCGAGGTGTCCGTGACGAGGCTGGTGACCAGCCCCGACCTGAGCACCGCGTCGATCGCCGCCGCCTTGCGCTGCCCGCCCGCGATCGCGACGACCTCGGGGATACGGCGCAGCTGGTCCGCCTTGACGGTGATGCACCGCTCGCCGAGGTCCCGGCCGACCCGGCGCCCCTCGGAGTCGAAGAGGTGCGCGGACATCTCGGCCGCGACGCCGAGGGAGGAGTAGTGGGCCCGTTCCTCGTCCGTCAGCATGTCGTGGACCGTGGAGACGCCCGGCTCCCAGGAGCCGATGGAGACGCAGGCGACCGTGACCTTGTCGAAGTACTCGAAGGCCCGCGCGATCCCGGTCTGGCTGCGCAGCGCGGCGGCGGTGGCCGCGTCCGGCAGCAGCATGGGCGCGTAGATGGGGTGGGCGTCGCCGCCGGACACCTGAGCTGCCCGGCGGACCGCCTCGACCGAGCCGCGCTCGGCCGTGCCCGCGTCGTACACGCCCGTCAGCTGCACCACCGTGCACGGCGGGAGCCGGTCGAGGGCCGCGGCCATGTTGATGGTGGAGCGGCCCCAGGCGAGGCCCAGGACGTCCCCCTCGTCGAGGAGTTCGCCGAGCAGGTCGGCGGCCACCTCGCCCAGGTTCTCGGGGTCGGGGGAGTCCTCGGCGTCGGCCGGGGACTCGACGACGACCGCGTGCCTCAGGCCGTAGCGGGCGCGCAGCGCGTCGGAGCGCTCGGCGTCCAGCTCGGCCGGTACCCGGATCTCGATGCGTACGAGATCCCGTTCGAGAGCGGTCTCCAGGACCCGGGCCACCTTGAAGCGGCTGACGCCGAACTCCTCGGCGATCTGGATCTTGGACTTGCCCTCCAGGTAGAAGCGGCGGGCCATGGCCGCCGCCTGCACCAGCTCCGCGGGTCCCATCCGCATGGCCGAACGGCCCGCCGACATACCCGACACGGCGATCTCCTCACTGCTGTTTCACACTCTGGATTCGCCGTTCATCCTCGCAGATCCGGCGGTCTTGATCAGCCCTGAAGGGCTCTGTCGCGGGGTTCGTTCACTTGCCCGTGGCCCGGTGGTCGCATGCCGCCTCGGCCTGGGCGCGCAGTCCGCGTACGGCGGCGGCGGGATCGTCGGCGCCGTACACGGCCGAACCGGCGACGAACACGTCCGCGCCCGCCTCCGCGCAGCGCTCGATCGTGCTCGCGGAGACGCCGCCGTCGACCTGGAGCCACATCTGGAGGCCGTGCTTGTCGATGAGCTGCCGGGTGCGGCGGATCTTCGGCAGCATGATGTCGAGGAACGCCTGGCCGCCGAAGCCCGGCTCGACCGTCATGATCAGCAGCATGTCGAGTTCGGGGAGGAGGTCCTCGTACGGCTCGACGGGGGTCGCGGGCTTGAGGGCCATCGACGCGCGACCGCCCTGCGCGCGGATCTCGCGGGCCAGGCGGACGGGGGCGGCGGCGGCCTCGACATGGAAGGTGACCGAGGAGGCGCCGGCCTCGATGTACTGCGGGGCCCAGCGGTCCGGGTCCTCGATCATCAGGTGGCAGTCCAGCGGGGTGTCCGTCGCCTTCGCCAGGGACTCCACGATCGGGACGCCGAGGGTGAGGTTGGGGACGAAGTGGTTGTCCATGACGTCGACGTGGAGCCAGTCGGCTCCTTCGACGGCCTTGGCTTCGTCGGCCAGGCGGGCGAAGTCGGCGGAGAGGATGCTGGGGTTGATCTGCACGGCCATGGGGCTAGCCTCCCATGGCCGGGCGGGGTGGCGAGCACCGGTGGGGGAGGCGGGGCGAAGTTTCGTGCGATGATCTTATTTAATCGCCCTTTACCTTCGGGTGTGCGTCCACCGGGGCTCGTGCGATCATCCGACCCGGCGGATCAGTGCCAGGTACATCGCGTCCGTGCCGTGCACATGCGGCCACAGCTGTACGTCGGGACCCTCGCCCAGCCCCGGCACACCCGGCAGCAGGGGGCGCGCGTCGATCAGGTCGGCGGCCGGGAACTGCTTGAGCACGTCGGCGACGACCGCCCGCGTCTCCGCGAGGTGCGGTGAGCAGGTCGCGTACCCGACGACACCGCCGGCCCGCACCGACTCAAGCGCGGTCTTCAGCAGGCCCCGCTGCAAGGGCGCGAACCCTTCGAGGTCCTCGGGACGGCGCCGCCAGCGGGCCTCCGGGCGGCGGCGCAGGGCGCCGAGGCCGGTGCAGGGGACGTCGACGAGCACGCGGTCGAAGACCCCCGGCCGCCACGGGGGCTGGGTCCCGTCCGCCGCGATCACCTGGTACGGCCCCGGGTTGCCGGCCAGCGCCTTCGCGACCAGGCCCGCGCGGTGCGGCTGCTTCTCGGACGCCAGCAGGGTCGCGCCGCGCTCGGCGGCGAGGGCGGCGAGCAGTGCGGCTTTGCCGCCGGGGCCCGCGCAGCCGTCCAGCCAACGCCGGTCCGGCCCGTCGACCGGCGCGTTCGCGAGGGCCAGCGCGACCAGCTGACTCCCCTCGTCCTGCACGCCGGCGCGCCCCTCACGGACGGCGTCGACGGCGCCCGGCTCCCCGCCTTCCGTCAGCCTCGCGGCGTACGGCGACCAACGGCCGGGTACAGCCGCGTCCTCCTCCAGCAGCTCCCGCACGACCGACCTGCCCGGCCTCGCCACCAGGGTCACCTCGGGGCGCTCGTTGTCCGCCGCCAGCAGCTCCTCGATGCCGGCCCGGCCGCCGCCCAGCGAGTCCCACAGGGCCGAGACGATCCAGCGGGGGTGCGAGTGGACGACGGCGAGGTGCTCCTCCGGGTCGTCGTCGTAGGGCGGGGCGACCTTCCCGGTCCAGCCGTCCAGATCGTCCTGCGCGATCTTCCGGAGCACGGCGTTGACGAACTTGGCGCGCCCGTCGCCGAGCACGACACGGGCGAGTTCGACGGAGGCGGACACGGCGGCGTGGGTGGGGATCCGGGTCCCGAGCAGCTGATGCGCGCCGAGGCTCAGCACGTCCAGCACGGGCGGGTCGACCTCTCGCAGCGGCCGGTCGATACAGGCGGCGATGACGGCGTCGTACGTCCCTTGCCGCCGCAGCGTCCCGTACACCAGCTCGGTGGCGAGAGCGGCGTCCCGGCTGTCGAAATCCCCTCGCTCCCGGGCCTTCCGCAGCAACGGCGGCAACACCAGGTTCGCGTAGGCGTCCCGCTCGTCCACCGCCCGCAGCGCCTCGAACGCCAGCATCCGGACGGGGTCCTTCTTGGGCCGCCGATACGGCTTGCCGGTCTTACGGGGGTGCGCAGAGGTGTCGCTCACGAAAAGGTGCTCCGGGTCATCAAGAAAGGACAGACTTCAAGCCTACGCCGCACGGCACCGTCCGCTTCGCCCGCGTGGCTACCGCCCCAGCGTCTCCCCGTCCGCCCCCCGAACGCCCCGCGCCCAGTCCGCCGCCCGCATCGGCTTCTTCCCCTGGGCCTGGACCCACAGCAGCTCCACGGCGTACGAGCCGGTCCCGACGTACACGTTGTTCTTGCCCACGGCCAGCTGCCCCGGCGCCAGACCGCCCCGGTCGGGCAGCGGGGTCACCTGGATCAGCTTGAGGCGCTCGCCGCGGAAGGTGGTCCAGGCGCCGGGCGCGGGGGTGCAGCCCCGTACGACGCGGTCGACGCGCAGCGCCGGTGCCTGCCAGTCGACCCGGGCGTCCTCGACGGTGATCTTCGGGGCCAGGGTGATGCCCTCGGCGCTCTGCGGCACCGCCTCCAGCGTGCCGTCCTCGATCCCGTCCATGGTCGCCGCGAGCAGCCCGGCGCCGGCGAACGCGAGCCGGGTCAGGAGGTCGCCGCTCGTGTCGGTGGGCCGTACCGTCTCCGTGACGGTCCCGTACACGGGCCCGGAGTCGAGGCCCTCCTCGATGAGGAACGTGGACGCCCCGGTGATCTCGTCGCCGGCCATGATCGAGTGCTGTACGGGCGCGGCTCCCCGCCAGGCCGGCAGCAGGGAGAAGTGCAGGTTGACCCACCCCCGTGCGGGCACGTCCAGCGCGGCCTTGGGCAGCAGGGCGCCGTACGCGACGACGGGACAGCAGTCGGGCCCGATCTCGCGGAGCCGCTCCAGGAACCCGGGCTCCCGGGGCCGGCCCGGCTTCAGCACCTCGATCCCGGCCTCCATCGCCCGCTCGGCCACCGGCGACGCGACGAGCCGCCGCCCCCGCCCCGCCGGCGCGTCCGGCCGCGTCACCACGGCGACGACCTCATGCCGCCCGGACCCGATCAGAGCGTCCAGAGCGGGAACGGCGACCTCAGGGGTACCAGCGAAGACAAGCCTCATGGAAGGACGGAACCTCTCGGACGGAGCGAAGACGACCAGCACAGCAGTCTAATGAGCCGCCGGGGAAAGCCGCAGACGGCGAGTACGCCCCTCCCCAGGGCCCCCGACGGACCGGAAGCGAGCCGGGGGGCGTACGCATATGCCCATACGCCCCCACCCCGTGACCCGCGGAGCGAATCCGCGTTGGTCAAGAAAGAGTTGACCCCCTATCTCTTAACGCCGGTTCGAGAGGCTTGTTCATGGCCGACCACGCAACCCACGACGCCCAGGCCCGGGCCAGCCTGCACTTGCTGGTGCGGGACATCGAGCGGGTCCGCCGCCAGGTGGACGCACTCCGCACGCTCACCGCCCAGCTGGGCAATGTCTACCGCCCCCGCCGCTCCGGCCCCTCCACGGGCTTCGTGGTCTACGGCCGCGCCCCCGCCCCCACCGTCCGCCTCGCCCAGGAACTCCGCGACAGCGTGGAGACGCTGGTGACGGCGGCGGTCGAGTTCGACCGCTCCCTCGGCTTCTCCTGGGACGCGGTGGGCTCGGCGCTGGGCGTGACGAAGCAGGCGGTGCACCGCCGCTACGGCGCTCGCCGCGCCCCCGCCTCGGTCCCCGAACCGGCTCTCCCCCCGGACCCCGCCCGCGTCCTGAACGTGGGCGGCGGCATCACCACGGTCCCCACCGTCCCGGCGGCCCGCTCCATGCCCACCCAGCCGACGGCAGGCAGCCCCGCCCTCCGGGAGGACGCCCGCCCCGCCCCCGCCCCCTTCCCCGGCCCCCGCAACGGCTGACCCCCACCCACGCATCCCCGACATCCCTGCCCTCTCGCCCGACCACGAGAGGGCAGCGGCATTCCCCCCGGCGAACCCCGCCTCCGTCACCCGATGTCCGCCGGGTCGACGCGAATCCAGACCCGCCCCTCCTCGCCCCCACCGCCCCGGGCCATCCGCGCGGCCTGCGCCGCCTTCAACGCCGCGGCCAACGCCCCGCCCTTCCCCGGCGGCACCCGCACCAACGCCCGCTCCCACCGCTCCCCCGGCGGCGGCCCCCCGACTCTCCGGGGCCGCCCGGCAGGAGTGACCGGCACGGGGACAGGCCCCAGCACCTCGGCCTCGGCGGGCAGGTCGGCAACGGCCAGGAACCCGGTGACGGCCTCCGCGGTCCCCGCCACCGAGGCCATCCGGGAGACCGGCGGGAACCCCAGCTCCGCCCGCTCGGCCAGTTCACGCACCGCGTGCCCCACGGGATCCCACCGGACCAGCGCCTGCACCGGCCGCAGGGTCGGCTCGGCGACCACGACGACGGTGCCCCCCTCCCCCTGGGGCCGCACCAGGGCCGCCGCGGCGATCCACCTCCGCAACGCCTCCTCCCCGGCCCGCAGATCGGGCCGCCCGAGCATGGCCCACCCGTCGAGCAGCAGGGCAGCCGCGTACCCCCCGTCGGCGACGGGCTCGGCGCCGGGCGTACTCACGACGAGCGCGGGCGCCCCCGGCACGGTGTCCAGCACCTGCTCCCGCCCGGACGTCCGCACCGGCACAGCGGGAAACGCCCGCCCCAGCTCCTCGGCGGTCCGCCGGGCCCCCACGACCTGCGCCCGCAGCCGGACGCCCCCACAGGCGGGGCAGCTCCAGGAGACGTCCGTCCGCCCGCACCACCCGCACGAGAGCCCGCCCTCGTCGGTCCCCTCCAAGGGCCCGGCGCAGTGCCGGCACCGAGCGGGCTCGCGGCACTGCGCGCAGGCCATCCGGGGCACGTACCCCCGCCGGGGCACCTGCACGAGCACGGGCCCGGACTTCAGCCCCTCCCGCACGGCCTGCCAGGCAAGGGTCGGCAGGCGGGCGGCCCGCGCCGCCTCGTCCCGCGCGAGATCCTGGTCCCCCACGGTCCGCACCAGCGGCGCGGCCGACCGCACCTGCTCCCGCCGGGCGACGATCGGCCGGGCCCACCCGCTCTCGACGAGCTGGGCGGCCTCGACGGTGCAGCTCCAGCTCCCCAGCAGGAACGCGCACTTCTCCTGGGCGGCCCGCAGCAGCAGCACGTCCCGCACATGCGGCTGCGGGGCATGCGGTTCGCTGTGGCTCCCGTCCCCGTCGTCCCACACGACGACGAGCCCCAGCTCCCGCACCGGCGCGAACATCGCGGCCCGGGTCCCCACGACGGCCCGCACACTCCCCCGCAGGACGGCGAGCCACTCCCGGTACCGCTTCTCGGGCCCGGCGTCGGCGGTCAGCACGGCATGCCGCCCCTCCCCCAGCACCCGCGTCAACGCGGCATCGACCCGCCCCACGGCCCGCCCGTCGGGTACGACGACGAGGGCCCCCCGCCCCGAAGCGAGCGTGGCCCCCACGGCCCGGGCCACTTCCTCGCTCCACGTACTCCCCGGCAGGGCGTTCCACACGGCCCGGGGCGCCCCGCCCCGCCCGAGCGCCTCGACGAACGCGCCGCCGGCCTCGTACCGCTCCCAGGACCCGGCCGACGGCATCGCGGGCGGCCCCAGCGGCGCGGGCGAAGCCTTCTGCTCGGCCCGGGCACTGCGCGGCGGCACGGCGAGCTGCAACACGTCGGCGAGACTCCCGGCGTACCGGTCGGCGACCCCCCGGGCGAGCGCGAGCAGCTGAGGCCCCAGCACGACTTCGGGCGAGACGACCTGCGCCAGCGCGGCCAGGGGTCCGGAGTACTCGGACCGGGCGACCCGCTCCACCAGGAACCCGTCGATCAGCGCGCCCCCCTCCCGCCGCCCGCCCCGCACCTTCCCCCGCCCGGCCCCGAACCGCACCCGCACCCGCACCCCGGGCTGAGCCACCTCATCCAGCTCGGCAGGCACGGCGTAATCGAACAGCCGGTCCAGATGCAGCACCCCTTTGTCCACCAGCACCCGGGCCACCGGCAGCTCCCCCGCCAACGCGGCCCCCCGCCAGGTCCCCGGCTTGGCCCGCGCCTTCTTCACCCCTGCCCGCATAAAAGCCAACTGCTCAGCCCCCACCTCGCCCCCACTCCCCGACCCGCTCCCACTGCTCACACCCTCATAGATACCAAACGCCACTGACAACGCCCCTCCGCCCTGCGCGGGCCGCGGGCAGCGGGCCGTGAAGTCGGCGGTTCCGTTTCCCGGGAAGAGGCGCTTGGATGTTCGGATGACCGCACACGACGTCGCCCAGGGTCTGCCCGACATCACCGCGCTGCGTGACCACTGCCGCTCACTGGCCGTGCTGGAGGCGGTGCTGAGCCCGGAGTGGGGGAATCGCTACCACTCCTTCGACACGGACTGGTCGGAGAGCGAGGAGGCCGCGTCGATGCGCAACGGCTCGGGGGACGAGTACTCCATCGTCTTCTCCCCGGCCGGCGCCTATCTGCGCGGCTTCGCCCACGAGTCGCCCATGAGCCCGTACGGGAACGACGGCCCCTGGCCGGGGGTTCTCGACGAGGTCCCCGAGGATTTCGCCCCGTACGTCGACGAGCCCGCGTTCAGCGACGACGGCATGCCCGTCGTCACCGTCTGTCTGTGGCGGCGGACCGGGGACGAGGGCTGGTCGGCGGGCGCCATCGACTACCCGGAGTCGCTCCACGGGGACCCGGACGGCGCCGGGTCCCTGTTCGCGCTGCTCACGGACCGCAGCGCGGAGGCGTTCCAGGAGTGGGCTCAGGACTACTACGAGACCGAGGTGGACCTGGAGGCGATACGCCACGTCCTCGCCTCACGCCCGCTGACCGAGGAGGTCGTCACCCGGCTGAACCCGGAGGTGACCCTCGCCGCCCTGGCCAAGGAGCTGGCCGGGGCGGGTTACCCGAAGGCGTGACACGCACCGAGGCCCGGCGCCCCACCGGGACACCGGGCCTCGCGCGAAACAACCGGGAACTTACAGCCCCGCGGCCTTCTTCAGCGCCTCCACCCGGTCCGTCCGCTCCCACGTGAAGTCGGGCAGCTCGCGGCCGAAGTGCCCGTACGCGGCGGTCTGCGCGTAGATCGGCCGCAGCAGGTCGAGGTCGCGGATGATCGCGGCGGGACGGAGGTCGAAGACCTCGTCGATGGCCTTCTCAATCTTGTCCGTGTCGATCGTGTGCGTGCCGAAGGTCTCGACGAAGAGACCGACGGGCTCGGCCTTGCCGATCGCGTACGCGACCTGGACCTCGCACCGGGACGCGAGCCCCGCGGCGACGACGTTCTTGGCGACCCAGCGCATCGCGTACGCGGCCGAGCGGTCGACCTTGGACGGGTCCTTGCCCGAGAACGCGCCGCCGCCGTGGCGGGCGAAGCCGCCGTACGTGTCGATGATGATCTTGCGGCCGGTGAGGCCGGCGTCGCCCATCGGGCCGCCGATCTCGAAACGGCCGGTCGGGTTCACCAGCAGGCGGTAGTTCTCGGTGTCGAGCTTGATGCCGTCGTCCAGCAGGGCCTTCAGCTCGGCCTCGACCACGAACTCGCGGATGTCGGGCGCGAGCAGGGACTCCAGGTCGATGTCGGAGGCGTGCTGCGAGGAGACGACGACCGTGTCGAGGCGGACGGCCTTGTCGCCGTCGTACTCGATGGTGACCTGGGTCTTGCCGTCGGGGCGCAGGTAGGGGATGGTCCCGTTCTTGCGGACGTCCGAGAGACGCTTGGAGAGGCGGTGCGCGAGGAAGATCGGCAACGGCATGAGGGTCGGCGTCTCGTCGGACGCGTAACCGAACATCAGGCCCTGGTCACCGGCGCCCTGCTTGTCGAGCTCGTCCTCGTCGCCTTCGACACGGGACTCGTAGGCGGTGTCGACACCCTGCGCGATGTCCGGGGACTGTGCGCCGATGGACACGGAGACACCGCAGGAAGCGCCGTCGAAGCCCTTCTTCGACGAGTCGTAGCCGATCTCCAGGATCTTCTCCCGCACCAGCTGCGGGATCGGCGCGTACGCCTGGGTGGTGACCTCACCGGCGACGTGCACGAGGCCGGTGGTGATCAGCGTCTCGACGGCGACGCGGGACGTGGGGTCCTCGCGCAGCAGCGCGTCGAGAATCGTGTCGCTGATCTGGTCAGCGATCTTGTCGGGGTGACCTTCGGTCACGGACTCCGAGGTGAACAGGCGACGGGACACAACGCTCCCTGTGGTTGCAGCGGCTGCTGGCTGATCATTGGTGGACCCGCCGGGAGCTGCGCCCGGAGTGGTCCGGGAACAGCTTATCGGTCGTGCCTCGCCACCGGCCCACCTGTCTCGCCTCTCGGGAGCGCCGTGAGCTGCGGCACGGGCATTCTGACCGATGTCCAGCGACCTTGGCCAGAGCCGCCGCTCCCGATTCGAGCGAGTCTCCAGTGGTTCCGGGGTGCGCATCCAAGCGTTATTCGAGGCGCCGCGTCACCAGGTCCCACACGATTTCGGCCAGTTCCTCCTTGGGCCCGTGGGGTACGGCGGTCTCACTGCCGTCGGCGCCGAGGACGACCGCCTCGTTCTCCTCCGAGCCGAAGGTGCGGCTCTCCCCCACCTCGTTCACGACCAGCAGATCGCAGCCCTTGCGGGCGAGTTTCGCGCGCCCGTTGGCGAGGACGTCGTCGGTCTCGGCGGCGAACCCGACGATCACCTGTCCGGGGCGGGAACGGCTCTGGGAGATCTCCGCGAGGATGTCCGGATTCCGTACGAGAACGACGGGCTCCGGTTCCTGGCCGTCCTTCTTCTTGATCTTCCCGGCCGCGTAGGTCCCGGGCCGGAAGTCCGCGACGGCCGCCGCCATCACGACCGCGTCGGCGTCCGTTGCGTGTTTCAGCACCGCCTCCCGCATCTGGACGGCCGTCCCGACGGGTACGACGTCGACGCCGGCCGGGTCCGGGAGGCTCGCGTTCGCCGCGATCAGCGTGACGCGGGCGCCACGCGCCGCCGCCGTACGCGCGAGGGCGTAGCCCTGTTTGCCGGAGGAGCGGTTGCCGAGGAAGCGCACGGGGTCGAGGGGTTCGCGGGTGCCGCCGGCGGTGATGAGGACGTGCCGTCCGGCGAGGTCGGGCTCGCGCACCCCGCGCGTCAGGACCCTTCGGCAGACCTCGAAGATCTCGGCCGGGTCGGGGAGGCGGCCCTTGCCGGTGTCGACGCCGGTGAGGCGGCCCACGGCGGGCTCGATGACGACGGCTCCCCGGCGGCGCAGCGTCGCCACGTTCTCCCGCGTCGCCGGGTGCTCCCACATCTCCGTGTGCATCGCGGGGGCGAAGACCACGGGACAGCGGGCGGTCAGGAGCGTGTTGGTGAGGAGGTCGTCCGCGAGGCCGTGGGCGGCCTTGGCGAGCAGGTCGGCGGTGGCGGGGGCGACGACGACGAGGTCGGCGCCCTGGCCGATGCGGACGTGCGGCACCTCGCGGACGTCGTCCCAGACCTCGGTGGAGACCGGGTGGCCGGAGAGCGCGGACCAGGTCGCGGCGCCGACGAAGTGCAGCGCGGAGGCGGTGGGGACGACACGGACGTCATGGCCCGACTCGGTCAGTCTGCGCAGCAGCTCGCACGCCTTGTACGCGGCGATGCCACCGCTGACCCCCAGGACGACCTTGGGCTTGTCCACGTCACTACCCCTCTCGGAAATCCGTACGACCCCATGACACACCACAGGCCCGGCAAGGTGCTTGCCGGGCCTGTGGATAAGTCAGTCGCGAGCTGACAGTCGTACTTATGAGCCGTACTTACGCCGGGTCCGGAACGGCCTCGGACGTCAGCAGACCCGCGTTGATCTCGCGCAGCGCGATCGACAGCGGCTTCTCGTGGACGTGCGTGTCGACGAGGGGACCGACGTACTCCAGGAGGCCCTCACCGAGCTGCGAGTAGTACGCGTTGATCTGGCGGGCGCGCTTGGCCGCGTAGATCACGAGGCTGTACTTCGAGTCCGTGGCTTCGAGGAGCTCGTCGATCGGAGGGTTGATGATGCCCTCGGGCGCGGAGATGGAAGAGGACACGCTCTACCTTCCGTGGATGGGAGAAATCTCAGACTGTGTTGTCTCGGACTGTGTTGTCCAAAGACATTGGTGACCGTAACGGTCACACCACATCCATCAAGGCTAGCAGCTCACGCGCCACATCCTCGACAGAGGTGTTGACCAGCGTCTCGTCGAACTCGGGCTCGGCCGCGAGCTCGACCTTGGCGGCGTCGAGGCGGCGCTCGATCACGTCGGGCGCCTCGGTGCCCCGCCCGGTGAGCCTGCGCACCAGCTCCTCCCAGGAGGGCGGCGCGAGGAACACGAGCTGGGCGTCGGCCATGGACTCGCGGACCTGCCGGGCACCCTGGAGGTCGATCTCCAGGAGCACCGGCTCGCCGTTCTCCAGCCGCTCCAGCACGGCCGTACGGGGCGTGCCGTAGCGGTTGCCGGCGAACTCGGCCCACTCCAGCAGCTCGCCGTTGGCGATCAGCTTGTCCATCTCGTCGTCGCCGACGAAGAAGTAGTGGACGCCGTGCTTCTCACCCGGACGGGGCTTACGGGTCGTCGCCGACACCGACAGCCACACCTCCGGGTGGGCCTTGCGCATATGGGCGACGACCGTGCTCTTGCCGACCCCTGAGGGGCCGGAGAGCACGGTCAGCCGCGGACGTACGTCCGGGGGCTCGGGGGTCGTCCCCCGGAATGTTGCAGCCATGCAGCGATTATTCCAGCAATCCCGGAGTACCCGGGACGCCCTGCCCGGCGGCGCCGGGTTCAGGAACCGGTGCTGCCGAACTCACGCTCCAGGGACGCGATCTGGTTGGAGCCGAGGCCGCGCACACGGCGGCTCTCGGAGATGCCGAGTCGCTCCATGATCTGCTTGGCGCGGACCTTGCCCACGCCGGGCAGCGACTCCAGCAGTGCGGAGACCTTCATCTTGCCGATGACGTCGTTCTCCTGGCCCTGCTTGATGACCTCGTGCAGGGAGGCGCCGGAGTGCTTGAGTCGATTCTTGACCTCGGCCCGCTCCCGGCGAGCCGCGGCGGCCTTTTCGAGCGCGGCTGCGCGCTGTTCGGGGGTAAGGGGCGGAAGAGCCACGCCTACGTCACCTCGGATGTCGAACTGTCGGATACGGACCGGTGAGGAACCTAGTCGCCCCACACCTGACGAGCGACGAGCAACACGCTTGCCCGTTCACTCTCCGTCGGAGACTAGCGGCCAACTCCGCCTGAGTCAGCGAGAACAGCGGAAAAGTCCTGGTCAGCCTCTACGGGACCGGACATATGCCGCGAACCTCCCCGGATTTGAGGCTGTATCCATCCTCAAGTCGGCGAGAACCGGCCGGTCAGGCCGACCCCACCGCCTCCCGGACCTCCCCGGAAAACCGCTCGACGGCCTCCCGCAGTGCCTTCACGTCGGGTCCGGACCGCAGAACGCCCCGGCTCACGTTCGGTACCACGCGAGACAGCGCGGCCCCGAACACGCGGGGCAGATCGGCGGGCGTCGCCCCCTGCGCCCCCACGCCGGGCGCGAGCAGCGCCCCGCCCATGTCGAGGTCGTACGAGGACAGGTCGCCCAGCGTCGCCCCGACGACCGCCCCGAAGGAGCCGAGCGGCTCCTCGCCGGCGTTCTCGGCGGCGAGGTGGGACAGGATCGTCGCCGCCACGCTGCGTCCGTCGGCGCGGACCGCGTGCTGGACCTCGCCGCCCTCGGGGTTGGAGGTCAGCGCGAGGACGAACAGCCCGCACCCGTTCTCCCGCGCGAGCGCGACGGCGGGCGCGAGGGAGCCGTACCCGAGATACGGCGAGACGGTCAGCGCGTCGGAGAACAGCGGCGAGCCGGGCGAGAGGAACGCCTCGGCGTAGGCGGCCATCGTGGAGCCGATGTCCCCGCGCTTGGCGTCCATGAGGACCAGCGCGCCCGCCGCACGGGCCTCGGTGACGGACTTCTCCAGGACGGCGACCCCGCGCGACCCGAACCGCTCGAAGAACGCGCTCTGCGGCTTGAGCACGGCGACCCGGTCCGCGACGGCCTCGACGACGGTCCGGCTGAACCGTTCGAGCCCGGCGACGTCGTCGTCGAGACCCCACTCGGCGAGCAGCGAGGCGTGCGGGTCGATGCCCACGCACAGCGGTCCCCGCTCGTCCATCGCCCGGCGCAGGCGCGTACCGAAGGTGCTCATGCCGTCTTCCTCACGTCGGCGCCGACCGCGTCGGCGAGGGTGGCGTACGGGCTCGTGCGCAGGCGCGCGGTGAGCCCCTTGTGGATCGCGCGGGTCCAGAAGGGCCCCTGGTAGATGAACGCGCTGTAGCCCTGGACGAGCGTCGCGCCCGCGAGGATCCGCTCCCAGACGTCCTCGGCGCTCTCGACGCCCCCGACCCCCACGAGGGTGATCCGGTCGCCCACACGCGCGTACAAGCGCCTCAGGACCTCCAGGGAGCGCGCCTTGAGGGGCGCGCCGGAGAGCCCGCCGGTCTCCTCGGTCAGCGACGTCCCGGAAAGCAGCCCTTCGCGCGCGATGGTGGTGTTGGTCGCGATGATCCCGTCCAGACCCAGTTCGGCGGCGAGGTCGGCGACGGCGTCGACGTCGTCGTCCGCGAGGTCCGGCGCGATCTTCACGAGCAGCGGCACCCGGCGACCGGGTACGACACGGTCGGCGGCCTCGCGCACGGCGCCGAGAAGCGGTCGCAAGTGATCAACGGCTTGCAGATTCCGCAGCCCGGGCGTGTTCGGCGAGGACACGTTGACGACGAGGTAGTCGGCGTACGGGGCGAGCCGCTCGGCGGACTTCACGTAGTCCCCGATCGCCTCCGCCTCCGGTACGGCCTTGGTCTTGCCGATGTTGACGCCGACGACGGTCCTGAACACGGCCTCCCGGGACGCGAGGCGCGCGGCGACGCGCAGGGAGCCGTCGTTGTTGAACCCCATGCGGTTGATCAGCGCGCGGTCGGGCACCAGCCGGAACAGCCGCTTCTTGGGGTTGCCGTCCTGCGCCTCCCCCGTCACGGTCCCGATCTCGACGTGGTCGAACCCCATCATCGCCATCCCGTCGACCGCGACGGCGTTCTTGTCGAACCCGGCGGCGAGCCCGAACGGCCCGTGCATCCGCAGCCCGAACGCCTCGGTGCGCAGCTCCTTGGAGCGGGGCGCGAGCGCGGCGGCGAGGAACGTCCGCAGCACGGGCACGCGCGCGGCGAGGCGGATCCACCGGAAGGCCAGGTGGTGGGCCTTCTCGGCGTCCATGCGCTGGAAGAAGAGTCGGAAGAACAGGTTGTACATAACTCCCCAGAGGGTCCCCATACGGAGGGGGACACCGTTCCCGGTGTCCCCCCTGTGGCTGCCTGGCTGCTAGTCCCGTGCCGCTGTCAGCTGCTCGGCGTGTTCCTGGAGCGAGCGCACGCCCACGTCGCCGTGGTTGAGCGCGTCGATGCCCTGGACGGCCGCCGCGAGCGCCTGGACGGTCGTCAGGCAGGGCACGGAGCGGGCGACAGCCGCCGTACGGATCTCGTAGCCGTCGAGCCGGCCGCCGGTGCCGTACGGGGTGTTGACGATGAGGTCGACCTCGCCGTCGTGGATGAGCTGGACGATCGTCTTCTCGCCCGCCGGGCCCTCGCCCTCGCTGAGCTTGCGGACGATCGTCGCGTTGATGCCGTTGCGCTTGAGGACCTCGGCCGTGCCGGACGTCGCGAGGAGTTCGAAGCCGTGGGCGACGAGTTCGCGCGCCGGGAAGATCATCGAGCGCTTGTCGCGGTTGGCGACGGAGATGAACGCGCGGCCCTTGGTGGGCAGCGGCCCGTACGCGCCCGCCTGCGACTTGGCGTACGCCGTGCCGAAGACGGAGTCGATGCCCATGACCTCGCCGGTGGAGCGCATCTCCGGGCCGAGGACCGTGTCGACGCCCCGGCCGTGGATGTCGCGGAACCGCGACCACGGCATGACGGCCTCCTTGACGGAGATCGGCGCGTCCATGGGCAGCTCGCCGCCGTCCCCGCGCGCGGGGAGCAGCCCCTCGGCGCGCAGCTCGGCGACGGTCGCGCCCAGGGAGATCCGGGCGGCGGCCTTGGCGAGCGGCACGGCGGTCGCCTTGGAGGTGAAGGGGACCGTGCGCGACGCGCGCGGGTTGGCCTCCAGGACGTACAGGATGTCCCCGGCCATCGCGAACTGGATGTTGATCAGACCGCGGACGCCGACCCCGCGCGCGATGGCCTCCGTGGAGGCGCGCAGCCGCTTGATGTCGTGGCCGCCGAGGGTGATCGGGGGCAGCGCGCACGCCGAGTCGCCGGAGTGGATGCCGGCCTCCTCGATGTGCTCCATGACGCCGCCGAGGTACAGCTCCCGGCCGTCGTAGAGCGCGTCCACGTCGATCTCGATGGCGTCGTCGAGGAACCGGTCGACGAGGACCGGCCGCGAGGGGCTGATCTCGGTCGACTCGGCGATGTAGGACTCCAGCCGGGTCTCGTCGTACACGATCTCCATGCCGCGCCCGCCGAGGACGTACGAGGGCCGCACCAGGACCGGGTAGCCGATCTCGTCGGCGATGGCCTTGGCGCCCGTGAAGGTGGTCGCCGTGCCGTGCTTG
Organism: Streptomyces saintjeani; assembly: GCF_055409605.1. Classification (NCBI taxonomy): domain Bacteria; kingdom Bacillati; phylum Actinomycetota; class Actinomycetes; order Kitasatosporales; family Streptomycetaceae; genus Streptomyces; species Streptomyces saintjeani. The sequence continues at coordinate 1,735,099 of NZ_CP189624.1, forward strand.
GGGGCCGGCAGGCCCGCGTCGGCGAGGACCTGCCCGAAGGCGCCCCGGTCCTCGGCCGCGTGGATCGCCTCGGGGGGCGTGCCGACGATCGGTACGCCGTTGTCCTTGAGCGCCTGCGCGAGGCCCAGCGGCGTCTGCCCGCCGAGCTGGACGACGACCCCGGCGACCGGCCCGGCCTGCGTCTCCGCGTGGACGATCTCCAGGACGTCCTCCAGGGTGAGCGGCTCGAAGTAGAGCCGGTCGGAGGTGTCGTAGTCGGTGGAGACGGTCTCGGGGTTGCAGTTGACCATCACGGTCTCGTACCCGGCGTCGGACAGCGCGAAGGAGGCGTGCACGCAGGAGTAGTCGAACTCGATGCCCTGGCCGATGCGGTTGGGGCCCGAGCCGAGGATGATGACGGCCGGCTTCTCGCGCGGGGCGACCTCGGTCTCCTCGTCGTAGGAAGAGTAGAAGTACGGGGTCTTCGCGGCGAACTCGGCGGCGCAGGTGTCGACCGTCTTGTAGACCGGGCGCACGCCCAGCGCGTGCCGGACCTCGCGGACGACGTCCTCGCGCAGGCCCCGGATCTCCGCGATCTGCTGGTCGGAGAAGCCGTGCCGCTTGGCCTCCGCGAGCAGGCCGGCGTCGAGGCGCTCGGCGGCGGCCAGCTCGTCGGCGGTCTCCTTGATCAGGAAGAGCTGGTCGACGAACCAGGGGTCGATCTTCGTGTACGCGAAGACCTCCTCGGGCGTGGCGCCCGCGCGGATGGCCTCCATGACGGTGTTGATGCGGCCGTCGGTGGGGCGTACGGACGCCTCCAGCAGCTCGGTCTTGTCGCCCGTCTCGCCGACGAACGTGAACTGCGAGCCCTTCTTCTCCAGCGACCGCAGCGCCTTCTGGAACGCCTCGGTGAAGTTGCGCCCGATGGCCATCGCCTCGCCGACCGACTTCATGGTCGTCGTCAGCGTCGAGTCGGCCTGCGGGAACTTCTCGAACGCGAACCGGGGCGCCTTGACGACGACGTAGTCGAGCGTCGGCTCGAAGGACGCCGGGGTCTCCCGCGTGATGTCGTTCGGGATCTCGTCGAGCGTGTAGCCGACGGCGAGCTTCGCGGCGATCTTGGCGATCGGGAAGCCGGTCGCCTTGGAGGCGAGCGCCGAAGACCGGGACACGCGCGGGTTCATCTCGATGACGATGACGCGGCCGTCCTCGGGGTTGACCGCGAACTGGATGTTGCAGCCGCCCGTGTCGACGCCGACCTCGCGGATCACGGCGATGCCGATGTCCCGCAGGATCTGGTACTCGCGGTCGGTGAGCGTCATCGAGGGGGCGACGGTGATCGAGTCGCCGGTGTGCACGCCCATCGGGTCGAAGTTCTCGATGGAGCAGACGACCACGACGTTGTCGTGCTTGTCGCGCATCAGCTCCAGCTCGTACTCCTTCCAGCCGAGGATGGACTCCTCCAGGAGCACCTCGGTGGTCGGCGACAGCGTGAGCCCCTGCCCGGCGATGCGGCGCAGTTCCTCCTCGTCGTGCGCGAACCCGGAACCGGCGCCGCCCATCGTGAAGGAGGGGCGGACGACGACGGGGTAGCCGCCGAGCGTGCCGACGCCCGCGATCACCTCGTCCATGGTGTGGCAGATGACCGAGCGCGCGGACTCGCCGTGCCCGATCTTCGCGTTGACGGCCTCGACGACCTCCTTGAACAGCTCGCGGTCCTCGCCCTTGTTGATGGCCTCGACGTTCGCGCCGATCAGCTCCACGCCGTACTTCTCCAGGACGCCGTTCTCGGCGAGGGAGATGGCCGTGTTGAGGGCCGTCTGGCCGCCCAGGGTCGGCAGCAGCGCGTCCGGGCGCTCCTTGGCGATGATCTTCTCGACGAACTCGGGGGTGATCGGCTCGACGTAGGTCGCGTCGGCGATCTCCGGGTCGGTCATGATCGTCGCCGGGTTGGAGTTGACCAGAACGACCCTGAGGCCCTCGGCGCGCAGGACGCGGCATGCCTGGGTGCCGGAGTAGTCGAACTCGGCGGCCTGGCCGATGACGATCGGGCCGGAGCCGATGACCAGGACGGACTGGATATCGGTGCGCTTAGGCACGCTGGCCCTCCAACAAAGTCACGAAGCGGTCGAACAGGTAGGCGGCGTCGTGCGGGCCCGCCGCCGCTTCGGGGTGGTACTGGACGGAGAAGGCGGGCTGGTCGAGCAGCCGCAGGCCCTCCACCACGTCGTCATTGAGGCACACGTGGGAGACCTCGGCACGCCCGAACGGGGTCTCGCTGACCCTGTCGAGGGGCGCGTCGACGGCGAAGCCGTGGTTGTGCGCGGTGACCTCGACCTTGCCGGTCGTCCGGTCCTGCACGGGCTGGTTGATGCCGCGGTGGCCGTACTTCAGCTTGTAGGTGCCGAAGCCGAGGGCGCGGCCGAGGATCTGGTTGCCGAAGCAGATGCCGAACAGCGGCGTCCTGCGCGCGAGGACGGCCGTCATGAGGGCGACGGGGCCTTCGGCGGTGGCGGGGTCGCCGGGGCCGTTGGAGAAGAACACGCCGTCGGGGTTGACGGCGTACACGTCCTCCTCGGTCGCCGTGGCGGGCAGGACGTGCACCTCGATGCCGCGCTCGGCCATGCGGTGCGGGGTCATGCCCTTGATGCCGAGGTCGATCGCGGCGACGGTGAACCGCTTCTCGCCGACCGCGGGGACGACGTACGCCTCCTTGGTGGCGACCTCCTCGTACAGGCTCAGGCCCTTCATCGGGGGCTGCGCCTGGACGCGTGCGACGAGGTCGGACTCCGGTGCGATCGTCGTACCGGAGAAGATCCCGGCACGCATCGAGCCGCGTTCGCGCAGGTGGCGGGTGAGGGCGCGGGTGTCGACGCCGGAGATACCGACGACGCTCTGCGCCACCAGTTCAGCGTCCAGCGAACGCTTGGCGCGCCAGTTGGACGGCACGCGCGCGGGGTCGCGGACGACGTAGCCGGAGACCCAGATGCGGGACGACTCGTCGTCCTCGTCGTTCCAGCCCGTGTTGCCGATCTGCGGGGCGGTCGCGACCACGATCTGGCGGTCGTACGACGGGTCGGTGAGGGTCTCCTGGTAGCCGGTCATGCCGGTGGAGAACACCGCTTCGCCGAAGGTCTCCCCCACGGCCCCGTAGGCACGGCCCCGGAAGACCCGGCCGTCCTCCAGGACGAGTACGGCGGGAGTCTTGTCGGCTCCCCTGGTGGAGGTCGTCATCGTTCGGCGCCTTCCGTCTGGTTGTTCTTGATCATGGAGTTGATGGCCTCGACCCAGTCCGTGTGCTCGGCCGCGTGGTCCGAGCGGAAACCGGAGTCGATCAGCTTGTCGCCGTGCGCCCAGGTCACCACGAGGAGGCCGCCCTCGCTGAGGACCTTGCCCGCGATGCCCTTGCCGAGCAGCGCCTCGCGCAACGCGCCGGCCGGTACGAAGAAGTCGGTGGCACCGGGCCGTACGACGTCCAGGCCGGCGTCCGTCAGGGTCAGCTCGACCCGGCTGCGGGTGCCCAGGCCGTGGGCGACGATGCGGTCCAGCCACTGACCGGCGGTGGTGGAGCCGTGGTAGCGGCCGGTCATCGTCAGTTTCGCCTCGCCGGGCGAACCGGGCGCGGCGGGAAGCTCCGGGAGGTCGCTCTGGAGGGTGCCGCGCCACTTCCAGCCCTCGCGCATCAGCCAGTAGACGAGCGCGACGAACAGGCAGAGTCCGACGACCCAGCCGATCCGCGCGGCCCAGTCCGTCACCGGGGCCGACTCCTGGCCGGCCGCGATCAGTAGTGCAGATGTCACGTGAGCTTCCCGTCGACGAGCGTGGCCTTGCCCCGCAGCCACGTGTGCGTCACGCGGCCCGGCAGCTCACGCCCCTCGTACGGGGTGTTCCGGCTGCGCGAGGCGAAGCCCGCGGGGTCCACGGACCCACGGTATGCCGTGTCGACGAGCGTGAGGTTGGCGGGCTCACCTGCCGAGACAGGGCGGCCGTGGCCTGTCGCGCGGCCGATCTCGGCCGGCTTGGACGACATGCGCTCGGCGACCCCGGCCCAGTCCAGCAGGCCCGTCTCCACCATGGTCTCCTGCACCACCGACAACGCGGTCTCCAGGCCGACCATCCCCATCGCGGCGGCGGCCCACTCGCAGTCCTTGTCCTCGTGCGGGTGCGGGGCGTGGTCGGTGGCGACGATGTCGATCGTGCCGTCGGCGAGCGCCTCGCGCAGGGCGCGGACGTCCCGCTCGGTGCGCAGCGGCGGGTTGACCTTGTAGACCGGGTCGTACGACCGGACCAGCTCGTCGGTGAGGAGGAGGTGGTGCGGGGTGACCTCGGCGGTGACGTCGATGCCGCGGGACTTGGCCCAGCGGACGATCTCGACGGACCCGGCGGTCGAGAGGTGGCAGATGTGCACGCGCGAGCCGACGTGCTCGGCCAGCAGCACGTCCCGCGCGATGATCGACTCCTCGGCGACGGCGGGCCAGCCCCCGAGGCCCAGCTCGGCGGAGACGACGCCCTCGTTCATCTGGGCGCCCTCGGTCAGCCGGGGTTCCTGCGCGTGCTGCGCGACGACCCCGCCGAACGCCTTCACGTACTCCAGCGCGCGGCGCATGATCACCGCGTCGTCCACGCACTTGCCGTCGTCGGAGAAGACCGTCACCCCGGCCGCCGACTCGTGCATCGCGCCCAGCTCGGCGAGCTTCTTGCCCTCCAGGCCGACGGTGACGGCGCCGATGGGCTGCACGTCGCAGTAGCCGTGCTCCTGCCCGAGCCGGTAGACCTGCTCGACGACGCCGGCCGTGTCGGCGACGGGGAACGTGTTGGCCATGGCGAAGACGGCCGTGTAGCCGCCGGAGGCCGCCGCGCGCGTGCCGGTGAGGACGGTCTCGGAGTCCTCGCGGCCGGGCTCGCGCAGGTGGGTGTGGAGGTCGACGAGGCCGGGCAGCAGGACCTTTCCGGCCGCCTCGACGACGTCGGCGCCCTCGGCGGACAGACCCACGCCGACCTCGGCGATGGTGTCCCCGTCGATCAGCACGTCCTGCGGCTCGCCGCCGAGCACCTTCGCACCACGGATCAGGATCTTGCTCATGGGTCTTACTTCTCCTCGGGGGCGGTGGGGCGGGTGTGGCTGACGGCGGGTTCGTTGCCGCCCAGGAGCAGGTACAGGACGGCCATCCGGATCGACACGCCGTTGGCGACCTGTTCGACGACCGTGCAGCGCGGTGAGTCGGCGACCTCGGCGGTGATCTCCATGCCGCGGACCATCGGGCCGGGGTGCATGACGATCGCGTGCTCCGGCATCCGCGCCATCCGCTCGCCGTCGAGGCCGTAGCGGCGCGAGTACTCCCGCTCGGTCGGGAAGAAGGCCGCGTTCATCCGCTCCCGCTGGACGCGCAGCATCATCACCGCGTCCGACTTGGGCAGCACCGCGTCGAGGTCGTACGACACCTCGCAGGGCCAGTTCCCGACGCCGACCGGCACCAGGGTCGGCGGCGCGACGAGGGTGACGTGGGCGCCGAGCGTGTGCAGCAGGTCCACGTTGGAGCGGGCGACCCGGCTGTGCAGGACGTCCCCGACGAGGGTGATCCGCTTCCCGGCCAGGTCCTCGCCGAGCCCGGCGTCGCGGCCGATGAGCCGGCGGCGCATCGTGAACGCGTCCAGGAGGGCCTGGGTGGGGTGCTGGTGGGTGCCGTCACCGGCGTTGATGACGGCCGCGTCGATCCACCCGGAGGTGGCGAGGCGGTACGGGGCTCCCGAGGCGCCGTGCCGGATGACGACGGCGTCGACGCCCATCGCCTCCAGCGTCTGCGCGGTGTCCTTCAGGGACTCGCCCTTGGAGACCGAGGAGCCCTTGGCGGTGAAGTTGATGACATCGGCCGAGAGGCGTTTCTCGGCGGCCTCGAAGGAGATGCGCGTGCGCGTGGAGTCCTCGAAGAAGAGGTTCACGACCGTGCGCCCGCGCAGGGTGGGCAGTTTCTTGATGGGCCGGTCGGCGACCCGGGCCATCTCCTCCGCGGTGTCGAGGATCAGGACGGCGTCGTCGCGGGTGAGGTCGGCGGCCGAGATGAGATGACGCTGCATCTGTCAGGCTCCGTAAGCAGGTTTAATTCGGGAGATTCCGGGCAAGCGCGCGCACGCCGACAACCGGCGTGCCATCAAGCGCCTGCTACTGGTCCGGCTTCGCGCCGAGCAGCACGGTGTCGCGACCGTCCTCCTCGGCGAGCTGGACCTTGACCGTCTCCCGCAGCGACGTGGGGAGGTTCTTGCCGACGTAGTCGGCGCGGATGGGCAGTTCCCGGTGGCCCCGGTCGACGAGCACCGCGAGCTGCACCGCGCGCGGGCGCCCGATGTCGTTCAGGGCGTCGAGGGCGGCGCGGATCGTGCGGCCGGAGAAGAGCACGTCGTCGACGAGGACCACGAGGCGGCCGTCGATGCCGTCGCCGGGGATCTCGGTGCGGGCCAGCGCGCGCGGGGGGTGCATGCGCAGGTCGTCGCGGTACATCGTGATGTCCAGCGAGCCGACCGGGATCGGGCGTTCGGTGATCTCTTCGAGCTTCTCGGCGAGGCGCCGGGCGAGGAACACGCCGCGGGTCGGGATGCCGAGGAGCACCACGTCGTCGGCGCCCTTGGCGCGCTCGACGATCTCGTGGGCGATGCGGGTCAGTACCCGCGCGATGTCGGGGCCTTCGAGAACGGGCCGCGCATCGGACGATCGGATGTCCATACGGAAGGGACCTCCTTCTCCGCCTCACGGGACGGACCTTAAAGGATGTCGGGTTTGCGCCATCAACCGTAGCAGGCCGGGGCAGCGCCCCTGATCACCCCCCTGGAGTAATCGGCCATCGATACCACGGAAGGGTCGGTGTGGACCATTCGGCTTGACGCAGGAGAATCACGCTGCGTAACCTCACAATGAGTTACCAGCCGAGCGGCACGGCAACACAGCCGTCCGCGTCGACACAGCGCCGGGAGCTATATGTCCAGCGAATACGCCAAACAGCTCGGGGCCAAGCTCCGCGCGATCCGCACCCAGCAGGGCCTTTCCCTCCACGGTGTCGAGGAGAAGTCCCAGGGCCGTTGGAAGGCGGTCGTCGTCGGGTCGTACGAGCGCGGAGACCGCGCCGTCACCGTGCAGCGCCTCGCCGAACTGGCGGACTTCTACGGCGTCCCGGTGCAGGAACTGCTGCCGGGCACCACCCCGGGAGGCGCCGCCGAGCCCCCGCCGAAGCTGGTCCTGGACCTGGAGCGCCTCGCCCACGTCCCGGTCGAGAAGGCGGGCCCCCTCCAGCGCTACGCGGCGACGATCCAGTCCCAGCGCGGCGACTACAACGGCAAGGTCCTCTCGATCCGCCAGGACGACCTGCGCACCCTCGCGGTCATCTACGACCAGTCCCCCTCGGTCCTCACCGAGCAGCTGATCAGCTGGGGCGTCCTCGACGCGGACGCGCGCCGCGCGGTGACCCACGAGGAAGGCTGACCAAGCCCACAACGCTTGCCACGCCCGAGCAGAAACGTGCCGCCGGGTTGGCCAGAACCGAGTGATTCGGTTCCAGCCACCCGGCGGCACGTTTTTTGTGAACTCACGGCGCTACGGATCGCGGGGTTCCCGCGAGGGCTTTTTGCTTTTAGGGGCGCGGGGAACTGCGCGACCAGCCACAGACGGCCCGCAGTCGCCCCACCACAGATCCCCCCACGGACTACCGGCGCAGCGAAGCCTTCAGCTCCTTGAACCGCCCCAGAAGCCCGTTCACGAACGCCGGAGACTCCTCCGTGGAGAACTCCTTCGCGAGCTGAACCATCTCGTCCAGCACCACCGCGTCCGGCGTCGCATCCACCCAGATCAGCTCGTACGCACCGAGCCGCAGGATGTTCCGGTCGACCACCGGCATCCGGTCGAGCGTCCACCCGACCGAGTACTGGGAGATCAGGGAGTCGATCCGGGCGGCATGCTCCGCATACCCCTCGACCAACTGCATCGTGTACTCGCTGACCGGCGGCTGACGGTCGTCGGACCGGGACAGCCGCACCCAGTCCGCGAGCACCGTCAGGACATCGGCATCGCGCTGGTCACCCTCGAAGAGGATCTGGAAGGCACGCTTGCGAGCCGTGTTGCGAGCAGCCACGGTTAGCTGTTCACCCGGCCGAGGTAGTCGCCGGAACGGGTGTCGACCTTGATCTTCTCGCCGGTGGTGATGAAGAGCGGGACCTGCATCTCGTATCCCGTCTCCAGCTTGGCCGGCTTCGTGCCGCCGGTGGAGCGGTCGCCCTGGAGACCCGGCTCGGTCTCGGCGATGACCAGCTCGACGGCGGCGGGCAGCTCGACGAAGAGCACCTCGCCCTCGTGGCGCGCGACGGTCGCCTGGAAGCCCTCGATGAGGAAGTTCGCGGCGCTGCCGACGGCCTTGCGGTCGACCATCAGCTGGTCGTAGGTCTCCATGTCCATGAAGACGAAGTACTCGCCGTCCATGTACGAGAACTGCATGTCGCTCTTGTCGACAGTGGCCGTCTCGACCTTGACGCCGGCGTTGAAGGTCTTGTCGACCACCTTGCCGGACAGCACGTTCTTGAGCTTGGTGCGCACGAAGGCCGGGCCCTTGCCGGGCTTGACGTGCTGGAACTCGACGACGGACCACAGCTGGCCGCCGTCGAGCTTGAGCACCAGGCCGTTCTTGAGGTCGTTCGTGGAAGCCACGGTTGCGGAATCTCCTGGACTGACGTGGACGACCCCGGGGCAAGCGCTACAGCGCGAGCAGCTCCTTGGTCGTGATGGTGAGTAGCTCGGGTCCGCCGTCCGCCTCGGGGCGTACGACGAGCGTGTCATCGATCCGGACGCCGCCCCGGCCCGGGAGGTGAACCCCAGGTTCGACGGTGACCGGCACGCAAGCGTCCAGTTTACCCATGGCCGCGGGGGCGAGCTGCGGGTCCTCTTCGATTTCCAGTCCGACTCCGTGTCCCATGAGCTTCGGCAGCCCCTCGGACCACCCCGCGGCCTCCAGGACCTGACGCGCCGCGCGGTCCGCGTCCCGGTACTCGACGCCGGGCGCGAGGGCCTCCCGGCCGGCGCGCTGAGCGGCGAAGACGGCGTCGTACAGCTCGATCTGCCAGTCCGCCGGGGCCGTGCCGATGACGAAGGTACGGCCGATCTCGCAGCGGTAGCCGCGGTACGCCGCGCCCAGGCAGACGGAGAGGAAGTCGCCCTCCTCCACGCGCCGGTCGGTGGAGCTGTGGCCGCGCAGACCCGCGTGCGGGCCGGTCGCGACGGACGTGGGGAAGGCGGGGCCGTCGGCGCCGTGGTCGACGAGGCGGCGTTCCAGCTCCAGGGCGAGGTGGCGTTCCGTGCGGCCGACCAGGATGGACTCCAGGAGTTCGCCGAGGGCCTGGTCGGCGATCTCGGCGGCGACGCGCAGGCAGGTGATCTCCTCCTCGTCCTTGACGATCCGCAGCTGCTCGACCGTGCCCGCGAGGTCGGCGAGGAGGAGGTGGGGGGCGACGGAGTGGATCGCGCGGTGGCGGGCGACCGTGAGGTGGTGCTCCTCGACGGCGAGGGTGTCGATGCCCTGCGCGGTGAGGAAGTCGGCGGCGGCGACCGCCGGGTCGCCCCCCTCGGCCGGCAGGACGTGGATGCGCAGGGAGTCGTCGGGACGGTCGTCCGGGGGCTCGGTGCACAGGAGGACGTCCTCTCGCGCGCCGACGAGGAGCACGGCGTTCTCGGGGGCCGCGCCGGAGAGGTATCTCACGTTGGCCGGGCGGGTGACGAGCGCGGTGGCGCTGCCCGCCGCGGCGCACCGGTCTCTGAGGCGGGTTCGGCGGGTCGCGTACGCGTCTGACATGAGTCGAGCGTAGGAGTCTGTGGCGAAATATGCCGGTTTGAGGAGTGCCGTTCGGGGGACCAAGGGGGGCTCCAGAGCGACTGCCGGATAGGAGTTACCTGTGTCCGACTACCACTTCGGCGGACTTGCAATCGCCCTCGCCAGCACCTCGTCCAGAACACGTGCCGTCGACTCCACGTCGAGCTGCGAGTTGTCGATGATCGGCAGGCCCGATCCGTACCAGCCCGCCATCCGGCCGTGGATGCGCGCGACCTCCTCGTCCGTGAGGCGGCGGTTGCCGGAGCGCTCCGCGTTGCGCTCCAGGACGACCTCCAGGCCGGGCAGGAGGACGACCGGGAGCAGGCCGGGGCCCACGTGCCGTTTCCAGCCGCCGAGGCCCACCGCGGGGCGGTCCGGGAAGATCGCGTCGTCGAGGATGCAGGAGATGCCGTTGGCGAGGAAGTTGCGGGCGGCGAAGCCGCAGGTGCGGCGGGCTAGGCGGTACTGGGCCTCGGAGTGGTCGTTCCAGCCGCGCTGCGGGTCGGCGAAGCCGGAGCGGACCCACTCGCGGACGTCGTCGAGGCTGATGTGGGCCGTGGGGGTGCGGCGATGCTCGGCCCAGTACTTGGCGACGCTGGTCTTGCCGGCGCCGGCGGGGCCGATGAGCAGCACCGCGAGCATCGTGGCCGCCGGGGCGATGACGGGTTCGCCGGACGGCAGCGGGACATGGCCGGTGACGTCACCGGGGGCCTGCCGGGGCGGCGGGGAGTACTGCGGCACCGGGGGCTGGTGGATCGGCGGGCCCGGGGGCTGGTGGACCGGCGGGCCCGGCGGCTGGTGGACCGGAGCGTGGGGCGCCGGAGGATGGGCGACCGGCGGAGCCGGGGGTACCGGCGGGACCTGCGGCTGCGGGATCTGCGGCGGTGTGAAGCCCGGCGCCGGCTGCGCGTGCGGGTGGGGATGGGAGGGGTGCGGTCCCGAATGCTGTGCGGCCGGCGACCAGCCGACCGGACCGTGCCCCCACTGGTGGGGCGGCGGCAGCGGAGAACCCACTGCGTGCTGCATCCGGTGCCACTCCGTCTCGTTCTGTGCGGGCTCGGTTCGCCTCCGGGGCGCGAAGCTGATCGGGCGGGCCCGCTCCCCCACCGAACGGTACCGCCCCCGGCCGTCGTTTGGTGAACGACCGGGGGCGGTCCGAAGTGCCCGTCGTGGAAGCCGGATCGGGCGATGGTGATCCCGGGGTCCTACTGCCCCACTTCGCCGTACGCGGCGAGCAGCACCGCCGGGTCGGGGCCCTCCATGACGGTCGGCTTGCCGAGCCCGTCGAGGACGATGAACCGCAGCAGGTCGCCGCGCGACTTCTTGTCGACCTTCATCGTCTCCAGCAGCTTGGGCCACTGGTCGTAGCGGTAGTGCAGCGGCAGCCCGACCGACTCCAGGACCGTCCGGTGCCGGTCGGCGGTCGCGTCGTCCAGCCGCCCGGCGAGCCGCCCGAGTTCGGCCGCGAAGTGCATCCCCACGGATACGGCGGCGCCGTGCCGCCACTTGTAGCGCTCGTTCTTCTCGATGGCGTGCGCGAGGGTGTGGCCGTAGTTGAGGATCTCCCGCAGCCCCGCCTCCTTGAGGTCGGACGACACGACGTCCGCCTTCACGCGGATCGACCGCTCGATCAGCTCGGCGGTGTGCGGCCCGGCCGGCGTGCGCGCCGCCTCGGGATCGGCCTCGATCAGGTCGAGGATCACCGGGTCCGCGATGAACCCGGCCTTGATGATCTCCGCGAGCCCCGACACGTAGTCGTTGACCGGCAGCGACTCCAGCGCGGCGAGGTCGCACAGCACCCCGGCGGGCGGATGGAACGACCCGACCAGGTTCTTGCCCTCGGCCGTGTTGATGCCGGTCTTCCCGCCCACGGCCGCGTCGACCATGGCCAGCACGGTCGTCGGTACGGCGATCCAGCGCACCCCGCGCAGCCAGGTCGCCGCGACGAACCCGGCGAGGTCGGTCGTCGCCCCGCCGCCGACGCCCACGATGACGTCGGTCCGCGTGAACCCGGACTGTCCGAGCGCCTTCCAGCAGTACGCGGCTACCTCGACGGTCTTGGCCTCCTCGGCGTTCGGCACCTGGATGGCGACGGCCTCGTACCCCTGCTCGGCGAGGTCGGCGCGCAGCGCGTCCCCGGTCTCGGCTAGCGCCTCGGGGTGGACGACGGCGACCCGCTTGGCCTTCGTACCGATCAACCCGGCGAGTTCGCCGAGCAGTTGACGGCCCACCAGCACCTCGTACGGCGTCTCGCCGCCGACGTGGATCCGCGTCGTCGTCATACGTCCTTCAACTCCAGTGCGTCCAGGGCGGCTTGGGCGACCTCTTCCGGCGTCCGATCATCCGTCGCGACGACGGCCGTGGCGACCCCCTCGTACAGATGACGGCGAGCCTCCATCAACTCGCGCCACTGTTTGCGCGGGTTGACGGCGAGGAGGGGCCGGGCGGCGTTGAGGCCGGTGCGGCGGGCGGCCTCCTCGACGTCCATGGAGAGGTAGACGACCCGGCGCCCGGCGAGCAGGTCGCGCGTGTCGGCGTCGAGGATGGAGCCGCCACCGAGCGCGAGGACCCCCTCGTGCCCGGCGAGGGCGGCCCGCACGGCGGCCTTCTCGATCGCGCGGAAGGCGGGCTCGCCCTCCTCGACGAAGATGTCGGCGATGGCGCGGCCCTGCTCGGTGACGATGTCGTCGTCGGTGTCCCGGTAGGGCACGCCGAGGCGCTCGGCGAGGAGCTGCCCGACGGTGGACTTGCCGACGCCCATCGGGCCGACCAAGACGACCAGTGGTCCGCTCATCGGATCGTCAGGCTGTCGAGGTACGAGCGAACGTTGCGCCGCGTCTCGACGACGTTGTCCCCGCCGAACTTCTCCGCGACCGCGTCCGCGAGGACCAGCGCGACCATCGCCTCGGCGACGATCCCGGCCGCCGGCACCGCCGACACGTCGGAACGCTGGTGATGCGCCTGCGCGGCCTCACCGGTCGCCACGTCCACGGTCTTCAGGGCACGCGGCACGGTCGCGATCGGCTTCATCGCCGCGCGCACCCGCAGCACCTCGCCGGTCGTGAGACCGCCCTCGGTGCCGCCGGAGCGCCCGGATGTGCGCCGCAGACCCTCGTCGGTGCTGACGATCTCGTCGTGCGCCTGCGAACCCGGCACCCGCGCCAGCTCGAAGCCGTCGCCGACCTCGACACCCTTGATCGCCTGGATGCCCATCAGGGCGCCCGCGAGCCGCGCGTCCAGCCGCCGGTCCCAGTGCACGTGCGAGCCGAGGCCCACCGGCACCCCGTACGCCAGCACCTCGACGACCCCGCCCAGCGTGTCGCCGTCCTTGTGCGCCTGGTCGATCTCCGCGACCATCGCCTTCGACGCGTCCGCGTCCAGGCAGCGCACCGGGTCCGCGTCCAGCTTCTCGACGTCGCCCGGGACCGGGTAGACACCCAGCGGCGCCTTCGCGGACGCCAGCTCGACGACATGGCTGACGATCTCGATGCCGGCCGTCTCCTTCAGGTACGACCGGGCGACCGCGCCCAGCGCCACCCGCGCCGCCGTCTCACGCGCCGAGGCGCGCTCCAGGATCGGGCGGGCCTCGTCGAAGCCGTACTTCTGCATCCCGGCGAGGTCCGCGTGGCCCGGGCGGGGGCGGGTCAGCGGCGCGTTGCGGGCGGATTCCGCCAGCTCGGCCGGGTCCACCGGGTCGGCCGACATGACCTTCTCCCACTTCGGCCACTCGGTGTTGCCCACCATCACCGCGACCGGGGAACCCAGGGTGAGACCGTGGCGGACACCGCCGAGGAAGGTCACCTCGTCCCGCTCGAACTTCATCCGCGCGCCCCGGCCATAACCGAGCCGCCGCCGCGCGAGATGGTCCGCGACCATCTCCGTGGTGATCGGCACGCCGGCGGGAAGACCCTCCAGCGTGGCGACGAGTGCGGGACCGTGGGACTCCCCCGCGGTCAGCCAACGCAGCCTGCTCAACGATGCTCCTCGGTGCTCGCGCCTGGTACCGCTGCGCCGCCACGCGTCCACGCGGACGGCACGGGCGACCCCGGGTGCGCGTCCCGGCCCCGCCGCCCTCGATCCTCCCACGTCCCCCGCCCGAACCCGCTCTCCGGTCCACGAAGCGGACTCACCGGGAGGAACGAGACCCCTTGAATTCGCCCGGACGCGGGGCCTCAGCCCTGCTCGGACCGGCTCTGCGGCTGCTGGGGCGCGTACGTCCCGAGGAAGTCGGCGCCCCGAGGCCCTTCGGCCTGCGGCTGCCGCGGTGCGTAGGCGCCCAGGAAGTCCGCGCCCCGCGTCCCGTCCCCCTGCTGCTGGACCACAGCCCCCTGTCCCGCGCCGGCCCGCCGCAGCAGCCACTTGCGGCGCAGCTTCAGCACCCAGGACAGCACCACGAGCCCGATGAGCAGGCACAGACCCGGAATCTGCATCCAGTCGGGCAGGAACTGGAGGACGAACTGGAAGATCTCGCTCTTGCCGGACGCCAGGGTCATGGCGGTACTCCCCCCGATGCGCGCCCCGCCCCCTGCGCGGCGCCCCCGGGAACCTTAGCGGGAGGCGAGCGCGTGTTCGCCCGCTTTTCGCATCGCGTCCACGGGAGCGGGCCGGTGCCCGGTCATCTGCTCAACCTGGAGGACCGCCTGATGGACCAGGAGGTCCAGTCCGCTCACGACGGCCCCTCCGTACATCGACCAGCGCGCGGCGAGCTCGGTGGGCCAGGGGTCGTACAGGACGTCGAAGAGGGTCGCCGGGCGCTCGGGTACGGCGTGGGCGAGCGCGTCCGTCGCCCCGGCCGGGGTCGTCGCGATGACCAGCGGCGCCCGCAGCCCCTCGGCCGCGTCGCCCCAGTCCGCTGTACGGACCTCGACGTCCAGCCGCTCCCCCCACTGCCGCATCTCGGCGGCGCGCGCCTCGCTGCGGACGTAGACGACGACCTCGCCGGCGCAGATGCGGGAGAGCGCGGCGAGGGCGGAGGACGCGGTGGCTCCGGCGCCGAGGATCGCGGCGGACTCGACCTGTTCGATGCCGCGTTCGCGCAGGGCCGCGACCATGCCGGGGATGTCGGTGTTGTCGCCGACCTTGCGGCCGTCCTCGGTGAACACCAGCGTGTTGACGGCCTCGACGGAGGCCGCCGCCTCGCTGATCTCGTCCAGCAGCGGGATGACGGCCCGTTTCAGCGGCATCGTCAGCGACAGCCCCGCCCACTCCCCGCCGAGCCCGGCGACGAAGTCGGCGAGGGAGTCCTCGTCGACCTCGAAGCGGTCGTACGACCAGTCCGTCAGCTCCAGCGCGTCGTACGCGGCGCGGTGCAGCACCGGGGAGAGGGAGTGTGCGACCGGCGAACCGAGCACGGCGGCGCGGCGGGCTGCGGCGGCCCGTTCTGTCATGGGGACCTGTCCTTCTCAGGAGCCCTTGCGGGACTCGTTGAACTCGGCGACCAGTTCCTCGTGTTCGGCGAGGGTCTTGGTGAACCTGCTGGTCTTGCCGTCCAGCGAGATGAAGTAGTACCAGCCGTCGTCGGTCGGGTTGAGGGCGCCCCGCAGCGCCTCGTCACCCGGGTTGTCGATGGGGCCGGGCGGCAGCCCCTTGACGTAGTACGTGTTGTACGGGTTGTTGAACCGCTTGAGCTCGGCGATCGTCAGGTCGATCTTGCTCTGGTTCTTGATGTAGTTGTACGTGGAGTCGAACTCCAGCGAGCCGTACGTCTGGGGGTTGCCGGGCTTGAGGCGGTTGTAGACGACCTCGGCCATCTTGCGGAAGTCGTCGTGGCTGGTGCCCTCGGCCTGCGCGAGGCTCGCGACGGTGAGGAGCTGCCAGGGCCCGTCGAGCCCGAGCTTCTCGGCCTGCTTCTCCAGACCGAGCTGCTCGTACTTCTGGTTGGCGCGAGTCACCATCTCCTTGAGGAGGGTCTCGGGCTTGTCCGCCTTGGCCACCGAGTACCGCGACGGGTACAGGAACCCTTCCAGCGGGTCCTTCACGTTCGGGTGGTTCAGCGCCCAGTCCGGCAGGCCGAGGTCCTTGTACTTCGCCTTCGCGACGCCCGCGGTGGTGCCCTCGGAGAGGTCGAGGCGCTTGTCGATCTGCGCGTAGACCGCGACGTTGCGGGTGCCCTCGGCGATGATCAGGTTGCTTTGGCTCTTGGGGTCGAGCATCATCGCGACGGCCGCCTGGGCGGACATCTCCTTGTTCAGGACGTACGAACCCTCCTGGATGCTCCCGGACTTGGCGTTCTGCGTGAACGCGGACACGAACGCGTCGACGCTCTTGACGACGCCCGCGGCCTTCAGCACACGCCCTATGGCCGCGCCCCCGGCGCCCTTCGGGATGGTGACGGAGACCGTCTCGTCCGTGCCGTTGCCCGCGTAGTCCGGGGACGCGCCGTAGCGGTCCTGGTAGAACTGCATGCCGAAGTAGGCGACACCGGCGATACCCCCGCCGAAGACGAGCACGACGACAAGGCAGGCGGCGCCGTTGCGGCGCTTCTTCTTGCCGCTGTCCCCTTTACCGCCTTTACTCGCACGCCGCCCGCGTTCCTCGGGTGCGGTCTCGGCGACCGTGCCCTCGTCGTCGACCGGGTCGTCCGGCTCGGGCAGGATGCCGCCGAACGGCTCGGGGTCGAGGTCGGGTTCGGGCTCCGGGTCGGGCTCGCGGCGGCGGGCCGGGGGCTCCGGGGGCGGGTAGGCGTCGGGGGTGCCGTAGAAGTCGGGCTGTTCGGCGCCGTACGCGGCGGGCTGCTGGCCGTAGGGGTCGCCGGGATCCGCCGCGTAGGGGACGTGCGCGTGGGTGCCGGTGCCGTCCCAGCCGCCCTGATGATAGGACTGCGGCTGGTTCGGGTGGGGGTACTGCTGCTGGTCGTACTGGGGGTAGACCGGTTGACCGTACTGGTCGTACTGCTGCTGGTCGTACGGCTGTTGGCCGTACTGCGGCTGCGGGTTCTGGCCGTATCCGGGCTGCTGGCCGCCGTCGGTCCAGCCGTTGTACGACGTCTGCTGCTGCGGCTCCTGCGGGTACTGCTGCTGGTGGCCCCCGTAGGCAGGCTGGTGCCCCATGGGCGCCTGCTGCCCTTCCCATCCGCCGTCCCCGAACAACGGGTCCTCCGGATGCCACGGTGCGGGGCCCGGGCCCCGGCCATACTCAGTCATCGATCCCCTAGAGCCGCGAGGCGGCGGTTCGCGGCTGGGGGGTCCGGCTGCGGTTCCGCCTCTGCTGTGCGGAGGCTGTTCGAACACCTCCGCATCGCGCGGAACGTTACCGTATCGCGATCAGATGACCACTTAGACGCCCTCTCCGGGTGCTTTACCTGACACCCGTTCGGATTCCAGCGCCTGCTGAAGGATGATCACAGCGGCTGCCTGGTCGATGACGGAGCGTCCCTTCTTCGACTTCACGCCCGAGGCGCGCAGCCCCTGACTCGCCGTCACGGTCGTCATCCGCTCGTCCACGAGCCGAACCGGAATCGGGTCGACCGCCTTGGCCAGCGCCTCCGCGAAGCCCCGGACCTTGACCGCCGCCGGACCCTCGCCCCCCTTGAGGGAGCGCGGGAGCCCGACGACGATCTCGATCGGCTCGTACTCGTCGACCAGCTGCTTCAGCCGGCGCCGGGCGGCGGGTACGTCCTTGCCGGGGACCGTCTCGACCGGGGTCGCGAGGATCCCGTCGGGGTCGCACGAGGCGACCCCGATCCGGGCGTCCCCGACGTCGATCGCGAGCCGGCGTCCTCGGCGCATCAGCTGGCCGTCTCGGCGACCAGTCGCTCGACCGCGTCCACGGCCTCGCCGACGGCGGCCGGGTTCTGGCCGCCGCCCTGGGCGACGTCCGGCTTCCCGCCGCCACCGCCGCCGAGCGTCTTGGCGGCGGTGCGGACCAGGTCGCCCGCCTTGAGACCGCGCTCGCGGGCGGCCTCGTTGGTGGCGATCACGGTCAGCGGTTTGCCGTTGTTCACGGTGAAGATCGCTACGACGGCGGCGCGCCCGCCCTGGATACGGCCCCGCACGTCCAGGACCAGCCTGCGCAGGTCGTCCGGGGTCGTCCCGTCCGGGACCTGCCCGGTGACCAGGGCGATCCCGCGGACGTCCTTGGCGGAGTCGGCGAGTCCGGCGGCGGCCTGGAGGACCTTCTCCGCGCGGAACTTCTCGATCTCCTTCTCGGCGTCCTTCAGCTTGCCGAGCATGGCCGAGATCTTCTCCGGCAGCTCCTCCGGACGCCCCTTGACCAGCTCCTGGAGCTGGGCGACGACCGTGTGCTCACGGGCCAGGAAGTTGTAGGCGTCGACGCCGACGAGGGCCTCGATCCGCCGCACCCCCGAACCGATCGACGACTCACCGAGCAGCTTGACCAGGCCGAGCTGCGAGGTGTTGTGGACGTGCGTGCCGCCGCACAGCTCCTTGGAGAAGTCCCCGATGGTCACGACGCGCACCCGCTCGCCGTACTTCTCCCCGAACTCGGCGATGGCGCCCTGCTTCTTCGCCTCGTCGATCCCCATGACCTCGGCGCGCACGTCGAGATCGTGGGAGAGCACCTCGTTGATCTTCTGCTCGACGTCGGTCATCACGGCCGTCGGGACGGCGGACGGCGAGCCGAAGTCGAAGCGGAAGCGGCCCGGCTGGTTCTCGGAACCGGCCTGGGCGGCCGTCGGGCCGAGCGCGTCGCGCAGGGCCTGGTGGGTGAGGTGCGTGGCGGAGTGGGCACGGGCGATGGCCGTGCGGCGTCGGGAGTCGATCGAGGCGTGGGCCTTGGCACCGACGGTCACCTCGCCGACCTGGACGACGCCCTTGTGGACGTACACCCCCGGCACCGGCTTCTGGCAGTCGCGGACCTCGATGACGGCGCCGCCCTCGACCCGGATCTTCCCGGTGTCGCCGATCTGGCCGCCGCCCTCGGCGTAGAAGGGGGTGCGGTCGAGGACGATCTCGACCTCGTCGCCCTCGGTGGCGGCCGGGGAGGAGACGCCGTCGACGAGGATGCCGACGACCGTGGTCTCACCCTCGGTGAAGGTGTAGCCGATGAAGTCGGTCTCACCGGCCTTGTCGGCGATCTCCCGGTAGGCACCGGCACCGGCGTGGCCGGTCTTCTTGGCCTGGGCGTCGGCCTTGGCGCGCTCCCGCTGCTCCTTCATCAGGCGGCGGAAGCCGTCCTCGTCCACGGAGAGGCCCTGCTCGGCGGCCATCTCCAGGGTGAGGTCGATAGGGAAGCCCCACGTGTCGTGCAGGAGGAACGCCTTGTCGCCGGCGAGGACCGTGCCACCGGACGCCTTGGTCTCGGTGACGGCCGTGTCGAGGATGTTCGTGCCGCCCTTGAGGGCCTTGAGGAAGGCGTTCTCCTCGGCGACGGCGACCTTCTCGATCCGCTCGCGGTCGGTGATCAGCTCCGGGTACTGCTGGCCCATCATCCGGATGACCGTGTCGATGAGGTCCAGGACGACCGGGCCGGTGGCACCGAGGAGGCGCATGTTGCGGATGGCGCGGCGCATGATGCGGCGCAGGACGTAGCCCCGGCCCTCGTTGCCGGGGGTCACGCCGTCGCCGATCAGCATCACCGACGTACGCATGTGGTCGGTGACCACGCGCAGGGAGACGTCCGAGCCGTGGGCGTCGCCGTAGCGGACGCCGGTCAGCTCGGTGGCCTTCTCGATGACGGCCATCGAGGTGTCGATCTCGTACATGTTCTGCACGCCCTGCAAGATCATCGCGAGGCGCTCCAGGCCGAGGCCCGTGTCGATGTTCTTGCTGGGCAGCTCGCCGAGGATCGGGTAGTCCTTGCCCCGTCCCTCACCCCGCTCGTACTGCATGAAGACGAGGTTCCAGATCTCCACGTACCGCTCGTCGTTGACGGCGGGGCCGCCCTCGACGCCGAACTCGGGGCCACGGTCGTAGTTGATCTCGGAGCAGGGGCCGCAGGGGCCGGGGACGCCCATGTCCCAGTAGTTGTCCTTCTTGCCCAGGCGCTGGATGCGCTCCTTCGGCACGCCGACGACCTCGTGCCAGATGCGCTCGGCCTCGTCGTCCTCCAGGTACACGGTGATCCACAGGCGCTCGGGGTCGAGGCCGTAACCGCCCTTGTCCTGGGGGCTGGTGAGCAGCTCCCAGGCGTACTTGATGGCGCCTTCCTTGAAGTAGTCGCCGAAGGAGAAGTTGCCGCACATCTGGAAGAAGGTGCCGTGCCGGGTGGTCTTGCCGACCTCTTCGATGTCGGGGGTGCGCACGCACTTCTGCACGCTGGTGGCGCGCGTCCACGGCGGCTTGACCTCACCGAGGAAGTACGGCTTGAAGGGAACCATGCCGGCCGGGACGAGGAGCAGAGTCGGGTCGTCCGCGATGAGCGACGCCGAAGGCACGACGGTGTGCCCGCGCTCCTCGTAGAAGCTCAGCCAGCGGCGGCGAATCTCGGCCGACTCCATCAGTGGTCCTCATTCCGGTTGTACGTGTACGTCGTGTTGGGATACGTCGTGTTCTCGATGGCGGCGATGCGCCGGGGTGCGGGGAGTTCGGGTGCGCTCTCGATGCCGAGCGCGTCCTCGAGCTCGGCCTCCCGCTGGGCCATGCCGTCCCGGACGTCGAGCGCGAAGCCGACCGCGCGGTCCTTGATCCGCGTGCCGGTCTCCAGCGCCTTGTTCGCCGCGGTCGCGGCGAGGCTCTCCGGGGTGAGCTGCTTCAGTGTGCGGTTGACCTTGGTGGTGGCCCAGACACCGGCTGCGACGCCGGTCGTGAACCAGAACGTACGGCGGAACATCGCTGCTCTCAGTCCCTCTTCCCACGGACACGGCCCACGATCACGGTACGGCGGGGTGCCTTCGCCGGCACGGCGTCTTCTCTACGGCCGCCGAGTGCCCGGCGTACGCCGTACCCGAACGCGGCGACCTTCACGAGAGGCCCGCCGAACGTCGAGGCGACCGTCGTCGACAGCGCGGAGGCGTTGGAGGTGACCTCCTGGACGTCCGAGGCGATCGCGTCGACCCGGTCGATCTGCGTCTGCGCGGAGCGTACGGCCGTGGAGGCGTCCGCGAGCAGCGGTACGGCCTGGTCGGTCACGTCCGCCACGAGCTTGGTGGTCGCCTTGAGCGTCTGGGCCAGCCTCACCAGCGCGACGGCGAGGAAGGAGACCAGGATCGCCCAGAAGACGGCCACGATGATCCCGGCTACCTCGCCTCCGGACACCGCGCACCTGCTTCCCTTAGTGCCTACTCAATTGAATGGTCTATCGAGTGGCCTATCGAATGGTCTATGGGAGCCTATCGCGCCCGGCACAGCGCTCTGTACCGCATTACGGGCATGCGAAAGCCCGCCGCCCCCAAGGGGACAGCGGGCTCCGAGTAGTACTACGACCGGTGAAAGATCAGCGGGCGTAGTACTCGACGACCAGCTGCTCGTCGCAGATGACCGGGATTTCCTTGCGGTTCGGCTCGCGGTCCAGGCGGAACGCCAGGGCCTTGAGGTTGACCTGAAGGTAGCGCGGGGTCTCACCGTCGGGGGCGAAGCCACCCTCGCGGGCCACGGTGAAGAGGGTCTTCTCGCGGCTGCGCTCGCGGACCATCACGACGTCGTCGGGACGGACACGGAACGAGGGCTTGTCGGTCTTCTGACCGTTGACCTCGATGTGGCCGTGGACGACCATCTGGCGGGCCTGGTAGATCGTGCGGGCGATGCCCGAACGCAGGACCAGGGCGTCGAGACGGCGCTCCAGCTCGATGATCAGGGCCTCACCGGTCTTGCCCTGGACCTTGGAGGCGCGCTCGTAGGCGCGGACGAGCTGACGCTCGGAGAGGTCGTACTGCGCGCGCAGACGCTGCTTCTCCAGCAGACGGACCTTGTAGTCCGAGTTCTGCTTGCGGCCACGGCCGTGCTCGCCCGGCGGGTAGGGGCGGGCCTCGAAGTACTTGACGGCCTTCGGGGTCAGCGCGATGCCGAGGGCACGCGACTTCTTGACCTTGGGGCGGGACTGGTTCGCCACAATCTCTCATTTCTCAGTGTTCGGCTCGTCAGAGTTATGGGAGGTCGCATCCGCAGCCGGGGAAACCCGCCTCGTGCGCGCGAAGGCGACGGGATGGGCAGCCGCTCCCTGGTCTGGGCACAGCGTGCAGCACGCGAGTGGCCCACCTCCCGCGAACGGTGGTGGGCTGCCCGCGACACCATTCGAACGGTGCGCGACGCTCCTGGAACCCGCGAAGGGTTCCGGCTGACTGTCCCGTTCTGACTGCACAGGACACAGCACTTCGAGCAATTCTACAGGCTGCTCAGGGCCGCTTGCGACCGAGGTGCTTCCTGGTCCACTCGACCGCGTCCGCGTACCGGGCCTCGGCGCCGTGCCGGGTCGGTTCGTAGTACTCGCGGTCCTTGAGCTCCTCCGGGGCGTACTGCTGGGCGGCGATGCCTTCGGGCAGGTCGTGGGGGTAGACGTAGCCCTGCGCGTGCCCGAGTTTGGCGGCGCCCTTGTAGTGCCCGTCCCTGAGGTGCGTCGGGACGGGGCCCGCGTGGCCCTTGCGGACGTCCTCCAGGGCGGCGCCGATCGCCGTGGTCGCGGCGTTGGACTTGGGGGCCAGGGCGAGCGCGATGGTGGCGTGGCTCAGGGTCAGCGCGGCCTCGGGGAAGCCGATCATGGCGACGGCCTGGGCTGCGGCGACCGCTGTCGTCAGGGCCGTCGGGTCGGCGAGGCCGATGTCCTCGCTCGCCGAGATCATCAGGCGGCGGGCGATGAAGCGGGGATCCTCGCCGGCCTCGATCATGCGGGCGAGGTAGTGCAGGGCGGCGTCCACGTCGGAGCCGCGGATGGACTTGATGAGGGCGCTGGCGACGTCGTAGTGCTGGTCTCCGTCGCGGTCGTATTTGACCGCCGCGCGGTCGACGGTCTGCTCCAGCGTCGCGAGGGTGATCTCGGTCTCGGCCTGGTCGAGGGCGGCGCCGGCGGCGGCCTCCAGGGCGGTGAGGGCGCGGCGGGCGTCCCCTCCGGCGATGCGCAGGAGGTGGTCCTCGGTGTCCTCGGGGAGGGTGACGGCGGCTTTCAGGCCCCGGTCGTCGGTGACGGCCCTTCTGAGGAGGCCGCGCAGATCGTCGTCCGTGAGGGGTTCGAGGGTGAGGAGGAGGGAGCGGGACAGGAGGGGGGAGATGATCGAGAAGTACGGGTTCTCGGTGGTCGCCGCGATGAGGGTGACCCAGCGGTTCTCGACGGCGGGGAGGAGGGAGTCCTGCTGGGCCTTGCTGAAGCGGTGGATCTCGTCGAGGAAGAGGACGGTCTCCTTGCCGTACCCCCCGCTCGCGCGGCGCGCGCCGTCGATGACCGCGCGGACCTCCTTGACACCGGCGGTGATCGCCGACAGCTCCACGAACCGCTTGTCGGTGGCCTTGGAGACGACGTACGCGAGGGTCGTCTTGCCCGTGCCGGGCGGGCCCCAGAGGATCACCGAGGAGACTCCGGCCGGACCGCCCGCGCCCTCGCCGACCAGGCGGCGCAAGGGGGACCCCGGTTTCAGGAGGTGCTGCTGGCCCACCACCTCGTCGAGCGTGCGCGGGCGCATCCGGACCGCCAGGGGGCTCCCCGTCGGGTCCTTCTCCTGGCGGTCTTCGGCGGCTGCGGTGAACAGATCGGGCTCCACACGGAAACCCTAAAGGACGGCACTGACAACGCCCGCCGTGGATTTAGAAGGGCCGCCTCAGCTGGTCCAGAAGTCCCACCAGCGCGTCAGGATCAGCATCCCGATGATCCCGATGTGTACGGCCGGCAGCACCCACGTGAACTCGCCGAAGAAGCTCTTCAGCCAGGCCGGGCCCGGCAGGAAGCCGTTGCGCACGTTGAACGAGGTCACGTACCAGAACATGATGATCGTCGCGACCCAGGCCAGCGAGCACCACAGGCACAGCGCGTTGATCCGGTACAGCGACTGGAACTGGAGCCACGTACAGAACCCGACCCCGAACAGCGTGCCGAAGTTGAAGGTCAGCCAGTACCAGCGCGGGAACCGGGCGCGGCCCAGCAGGGTCATGCCGACGGCGATGACGATGCCGTAGCAGACCAGTCCGAGCATCGGGTTGGGGAACCCGAAGGCGGCGGCCTGCTTGGACTCCATGACGCTGCCGCAGGAGACGACCGGGTTGAGGCTGCACCCGGGGACGAACGTCTTCCCCTCGACCTTGGCTTCGAGCAGCTTGAACTTGTCGATGGTGATGACCCAGGCGGCGAGCAGCCCCGCCGCGCCCGTGATCACCAGCATCAGCGCGAACGCCCTGCTGCCGCCCACCGCGCGGGACGCGTCGGCGGGGGCGCGCTCCGGTTCGTGGTCCATGGAGACCTCTTTGACTGTCGTCTTGCTCATCACGCCGATCCGTCACATCGCGAGGGGACGTTCTTCTGGCAGCGCTCATTGTGCCGCACCGGCCTGTGCGTCCACCGTTCGATGGACATAAGCGTGTACGAGCGGAGGTCCCCCGGCCGGACGGCTTCGGACGATGCCGTGCGGCATGCCAGCACACGAGGAAGAACTCGCGGTGACCGTCCGGGGGCTGCGCAAGCGCTACGGCGGTACGACCGCGCTGGACGGCGTCGACCTGGGGATTCGTACAGGCGAGGTGTTCGGTCCGCTCGGCCCGAACGGTGCGGGGAAGAGCACGACGGTGGAGATCCTCCAGGGGAACCGGGAGCGGGACGCCGGTGAGGTGAGGGTCCTCGGATCGGATCCGGCGACGGGAACGCGTGCGTGGCGTTCACGTATCGGAATTGTCTGGCAGGGCGAATCCGCGCCCGCCGAGTTGACGGTTCGTGAGACGGTACGACATTTCGCGCGCTACTGCCCGCGTCCGCGCGATCCGGAGACGGTGATCGGCCTGGTGGGTCTCGCGGAGAAGGCGGACAGCCGTATCAAGGCGCTCTCGGGAGGCCAGCGGCGGCGGCTCGACGTCGCGTTCGGGGTGATCGGCGGTCCGGAGCTGCTGCTCCTGGACGAGCCGACGACCGGTTTCGGCCCGGCGGCCCGCCGGCAGTTCTGGTACCTGATCCGCACGCCCGCCGACGAGGGGACGACGATCCTGCTCACCGCCCTCCCCCGTCCTGGAGGAGGCCGAGACCCTCGCCGCCGCGCTGCTTCCCGACGTGATCCTGATGGACCTCAGGATGCCGGACGGGGACGGAGTCGCCTCGATCCAGCGGATCACCCGTGCGGGCCTCCCCTGCCGGGTCGTCGTCCTGACCACCTACGAGACCGACCGCGACATCCTGCGCGCGGTGGAGACGGGTGCCGCCGGCTACCTCCTCAAGGACATGCCCCGCGCGGAACTCGCCGACGCGATCCGGGGCCGCCCGGGGCTAGACGGTCCTGGCCCCCTCGGTGGCCACCCGCCTCATGGACCAGCTCCGCACCGCCCCCACCCGCCCGCACCTCTCCGAGCGCGAGAAGTCCGTCCTGCGCCTCGTCGCCGAGGGCTGCACCGACGCGGAGATCGGCCGACGGCCCGCGCGGCGGTAGCCGCACATCGACAGGGCATCGGTGAGTCGACGGTGAAGACCCACCTGCTGCGGGTCTTCACCGAACTCGGCGTGGACGACAGGACGGCGGCGGTCACCGGCGCCCTGCGCGCGGGCCTGCTGGACTAGGGCCTCAGGCCAGCCGGGACGTCAGCTCGGCCACGATCGCGTCCACCGCGACCGCCGTCTGCTCCCCGGACTCCATGTCCTTGAGCTGGACGACACCCTCCGCGAGGTCCCGCTCCCCCGCGACCAGCGTGTAGCGCGCGCCGGAGCGGTTGGCGTTCTTCATGGCGCCCTTGAGCCCCTTGTTGCCGTAGGCGAAGTCGGCGGCGACGCCGGCCTTGCGGAGTTCGGCGACCTTGGTGAACAGGACGCGGCGGGCCTCGTCGCCGAGGGGGACGGCGTAGACCGAGGTCGTGGCCGGGAGGTCGAGGACGATGCCCTCCGCCTCCAGGGCGAGGACCGTGCGGTCGACGCCGAGGGCCCAGCCGATGGACGGGAGCGCGGGGCCGCCGAGCATCTCGGAGAGACCGTCGTAACGTCCGCCGCCGCCGACCGCGGACTGCGCGCCGAGGCCGTCGTGGACGAACTCGAAGGTCGTGCGCATGTAGTAGTCGAGGCCGCGCACCAGCTTCGGGTCGTCCTCGAAGACGACGCCCTCGGCGCTCAGCAGGGCGCGGACCTCCTCGTGGTACGCCTTGCAGGCGTCGCAGAGGTAGTCCTGGAGGAGGGGGGCGTCCGCGAGCTGCTTCTGGACGTCGGGCCGCTTGTCGTCGAGGACGCGCAGCGGGTTGATCTCGGCGCGGCGCAGGGTCTCCTCGTCGAGGTCGAGGCCGCGCAGGAACGTCTGGAGGGCCTCGCGGTAGACGGGGCGGCACTCCTTGTCGCCCAGGGAGTTCAGCAGGATGCGGAAGTTCCGCAGGCCGAGCGAGCGGTACGCCTGGTCGGCGAGGACGATCAGCTCGGCGTCGAGGGCGGGGTCCTCCGCGCCGATCGCCTCGGCGCCGATCTGGGAGAAGTGGCGGTAACGGCCCTTCTGGGGGCGCTCGTAGCGGTAGTACGAGCCCGAGTACCAGAGCTTGACGGGCAGGTTGCCGGCCTTGTGGAGGTTGGCCTCCAGCGTGGCGCGCAGGGTGGACGCGGTGCCTTCGGGGCGCAGGGCGAGCTTGTCGCCGCCCTTGGTCTCGAAGGCGTACATCTCCTTGGTGACGATGTCGGTGGACTCACCGACGCCGCGCGCGAAGAGGTCGACGCTCTCGAAGCCCGGCGTCTCGATGTACTCGTAACCGGAGACACGCAGCGGCGCGGCGAGGGCCTCGCGGATCGCGAGGAAGGCGGCGGAGCTGGGCGGCAGCAGGTCGTAGGTGCCCTTGGGGGCCTGGAAGGTACTCACTCGTCACATTCCTCGTCGGGGGGCGCCGGGCGCTCCCTGGCCGTCGGCCACCTGCCTGAGGTAGGCGTTGGTGGCGCGTTCGCGGCCGATGGTGGTCTGGGGGCCGTGTCCGGACAGGACCACGGTGGAGTCGTCGAGCGGCAGGCACACGCGCGCCAGGGAGGCGAGCATGTCGTCCATGGAGCCGCCGGGCAGGTCGGTGCGGCCGATGGAGCCGGCGAAGAGCAGGTCCCCGGAGAAGAACACCGACGGGATGTCGGCGGCCTCGGGGAGCCGGAACGTCACCGACCCCTTCGTATGGCCCGGCGCGTGCGCGACGGTGAGTTCCAGACCTGCCAGCTCCAGCCGCGCCCCGTCGGTGAGTTCGCGGACGTCGTCCGGCTCCCCGATGGTCAGCCCGCCCGGCAGCGGCATCCCGACGGACCGGCCGAGGGCCTTCGCGGGGTCGCTCATCATGTAGCGGTCCTCGGGGTGGATCCAGGCGGGCACGTCGTGCGCGCCGCAGACCGGGACGACCGAGGCCACGTGGTCGAGATGGCCGTGGGTGAGGACGACGGCGACGGGCTTGAGCCGATGTCTGGCGAGCGTCTCCTCGACTCCGGGGGCCGCCTCGTGGCCCGGGTCGATGATCACGCACTCCTCACCGGCGGCCGGGGCGACGAGATAACAGTTCGTCCCCCAGGCTCCGGCGGGGAACCCGGCAATGAGCACGGTCGTCCTTCGGTTCGTCTCGGTGTTTGTGGCGATAAGGGGGGCTTGCGCAGGGCGCGGGCCCACGTCAGAGCCTACCGGCGCTGCCGATTCCTCAGCGAACCCATATACGGTACGGGGCACACGCAGCGCGAACCGGCGTACGAGACACGAAGCCCTCAAGGAGAAGACCGGTGGTCACCCAGGAACAGCGGAAGCGGCAGCTCGCGCGGGAGAAGTTCTTGCGGCAGCAGCAACGGCGCACCGCCGCCCGGCGCAAGGCTCTGATGCGCAACTCGGTGATCGCGTCGGTCCTCGGCGTGGTCGTGATCGGCAGTGTCGCGATCTACACGACCGGTGTCCTGAAGGACGACGGCAAGAAGAAGTCGGACGACGTCGCCGCCTCCCCGACGCCGCAGCCGAGCAAGGGCCCGGACCCGTGCGGGAAGCCGGCCGCGGGGTCGGTCAAGACGGAGACGTGGAAGACGGAGCCGAAGCTCGCGATCGACAAGTCGGCGAAGTACACGATGACGCTCGACACGACCTGCGGCGAGATCGGCATCGACCTCAAGGCGTCGGCGGCCCCGCAGACCGTCAACTCCTTCGACTTCCTGGCCGGAAAGGGGTACTTCGACCACACGAAGTGCCACCGGCTCACGACCGAGGGCATCTACGTCCTTCAGTGCGGCGACCCGACCGCGCAGGGTTCCGGCGGTCCCGGCTACACGATCCCGGACGAGAACCTGAAGGACGCCTCGCTGAAGAACAACATCTACCCGGCGGGCACGGTCGCGATGGCGAACACCGGCCAGCCGCACACCGGCGGCAGCCAGTTCTTCCTCGTCTACCAGGACAGCCAGCTCCCGCCGCAGTACACGCCGTTCGGTACGGTGACGGCCGACGGGATGAAGGTCCTGAAGAAGATCGCCGCCGCAGGAGCGCAGGCCGCCGACCCGACGACCGGCAATACGGCACCGAACGCGACGGTCGTGATCGACAAGGCGACGGTCGCGAAGTCCTGACGAATCCGAGGCGGCGGCCAGCGGAATTTCGGTCGTGCTGGATGCGGACAGGCGCACCGCCGGTCGCCTATGTTGGCCAAGACGAAACTGTGGACGATGCCCGGGGGCGCGCAAGCCTCGCGCAGGCATCATGTGGAGGAGGCGCTGTGAGCAGCGACCCGTGGGGCCGCGTCGACGAGACGGGGACCGTGTACGTGCGTACGGCCGACGGCGAGCAGGTCGTCGGTTCCTGGCAGGCCGGCTCTCCCGAGGAGGCGCTGGCCTACTTCGAGCGCAAGTACGAGGGCCTGGTGGTCGAGATCGGCCTCCTGGAGAAGCGCGTGCGCACCACCGACCTGTCGGCCAAGGACGCCCAGCTGGCGATCGACCACTTGCGCGAGCAGGTCGACGCGCATCACGCGGTCGGTGACCTGGCCTCCTTGCGGGAGCGGCTGGGCGCGCTGGTCTCCTCGGTCGAGTCGCGGCGCGAGGAGCGCAAGCAGCAGCGCGCCAAGCAGTCCGAGGAGGCCCGCAAGGCCAAGGAGGACCTGGTCACGGAGGCGGAGCAGCTCGCGCAGTCCGACCAGTGGCGGGCGGCCGGTGAGCGGCTGCGGGCGCTGGTGGACACCTGGAAGGGCCTGCCGCGCCTGGACCGCAAGTCGGACGACGAGCTGTGGCACCGCTTCTCGCACGCCCGCTCGGCGTTCTCCAAGCGGCGCAAGGCGCACTTCGCGCAGCTGGACGCGCAGCGCGAGGACGCCCGCCGGGTCAAGGAGCGGCTGGTCGCGGAGGCCGAGTCGCTGTCGTCGTCCCAGGACTGGGGTCCGACGGCGGCCCGCTACCGCGAGCTGATGGCGGACTGGAAGACCGCGGGCCGCGCCCAGCGCGAGCACGAGGACGACCTGTGGAACCGCTTCCGCGGCGCCCAGGACGTGTTCTTCGCGGCGCGCAGCGGGGTCTTCGCGGAGCGGGACGCCGAGCAGACGGAGAACCTGAAGCTGAAGGAGGAGCTGGCCGAGGAGGCCGAGAAGCTCCTGCCGGTCGGCGACCTGAAGACGGCGCGTGCGGCGTTCCGCGCGATCAACGAGCGCTGGGAGGCCATCGGCCACGTCCCGCGCGACGCCCGCCCGAAGGTCGAGGGCCGGATGCACACGGTCGAGCGCGCCCTCCAGGACGCCGAGGAGACCGAGTGGCGCCGCACCAACCCGGAGGCCCGTGCCCGCGCGGCCGGTCTGACGGGCCAGCTCCAGGCGGCCGTCGACAAGCTGCGGACGCAGATCGACACGGCTCGCGCGCAGGGCAACACGTCCCGCGCGGACAAGCTGGAGCGTGAGCTGGAGGGCCGTCAGGCGCTGCTGGACCAGGCGCTGAAGGGCTTGCAGGAGTTCGGCGGCTGAACCAGCCGTACAGGAGAAGGGGCCGGGCATTCAGCCCGGCCCCTTCTCGCGTCTGCCCTACGGGCGTCTGGCCGACGTCACCCGGTACACGTCGTACACGCCCTCCACGCCCCGCACCGCCTTCAGGACGTGCCCGAGGTGTTTCGGGTCGCCCATCTCGAAGGTGAAGCGGGACGTCGCCACCCGGTCGCGGGAGGTCTGGACGGCCGCGGAGAGGATGTTGACGTGCTGGTCGGACAGAACGCGCGTGACGTCCGACAGGAGCCGGGAGCGGTCGAGGGCCTCGACCTGGATCGCGACCAGGAAGACCGAGGACTGGGTCGGCGCCCACTCGACGTCGAGGATGCGCTCGGGTTCGCGGGAGAGCGACTCCACGTTGACGCAGTCGCTGCGGTGAACCGATACGCCACTGCCCCGGGTGACGAACCCGATGATCGGGTCGCCGGGCACGGGCGTGCAGCAGCGGGCCAGCTTGACCCACACGTCGTCGACGCCCTTGACGACCACACCGGGGTCGTTGTTGCTGCGCCGCTTACGGCCCCGGCCGTGGGACGGCGGGACCGCCTCGTCGATCTCCTCGGTGGCCGCCTCCTCGCCGCCGAGCGCCTGGACGAGCTTCTGGACGACACCCTGCGCGGCGACATGGCCCTCGCCGATCGCGGCGTACAGGGACGAGATGTCGGGGTAGCGCATCTCGTGCGCCAGGGTGACCAGGGAGTCGCCGGTGAGGATGCGCTGGATCGGCAGGTTCTGCTTGCGCATCGCGCGGGCGATGGAGTCCTTGCCCTGCTCGATCGCCTCGTCGCGGCGCTCCTTGGAGAACCAGGCGCGGATCTTGTTGCGGGCGCGCGGCGACTTGACGAAGCCGAGCCAGTCCCGGGAGGGCCCGGCGCCGGCCGCCTTCGAGGTGAAGACCTCGACCAGGTCGCCGTTGTCCAGGGTCGATTCGAGCGGGACGAGGCGGCCGTTGACTCTCGCCCCTATCGTGCGGTGGCCGACCTCCGTGTGGACGGCGTACGCGAAGTCCACCGGGGTGGCGCCCGCCGGGAGCGCGATGACGTCGCCCTTGGGGGTGAAGACGAAGACCTCGTTGCGGGACAGGTCGAAGCGCAGGGACTCCAGGAACTCGCTGGGGTCCTCGGTCTCCTTCTGCCAGTCGAGGAGCTGGCGCAGCCACGCCATGTCGTTGATGGCGTCCTTGTTGCCGGCGGCTGACTTGGGGGCGTCGGTGCGGACCTTGGAGGCGCCGGCCACGGCCTCCTGCTTGTACTTCCAGTGCGCGGCGATGCCGTACTCGGCGCGGCGGTGCATGTCGAACGTGCGGATCTGGAGTTCGACGGGCTTGCCGTTGGGGCCGATGACCGTCGTGTGCAGCGACTGGTACATGTTGAACTTGGGCATCGCGATGTAGTCCTTGAACCGGCCGGGGACCGGGTTCCATCGCGCGTGGACGGTGCCGAGGGCCGCGTAGCAGTCGCGGACGGTGTCCACGAGGACGCGGATGCCCACCAGGTCGTAGATCTCCGCGAAGTCGCGGCCTCGTACGATCATCTTCTGGTAGACGGAGTAGTAGTGCTTCGGGCGGCCGGTGACCGTCGCCTTGATGCGGGCGGCGCGCAGGTCGGACTGGACCTCGTCGGTCACTATGGCCAGGTACTCGTCACGCTTGGGGGCGCGCTCGGCGACCAGGCGGACGATCTCGTCGTACATCTTGGGGTAGAGGATCGCGAACGCGAGGTCCTCCAGCTCCCACTTGATGGTGTTCATGCCCAGGCGGTGGGCGAGCGGCGCGTAGATCTCCAGGGTCTCGCGCGCCTTCTTCTCCTGCTTCTCGCGCTTGAGGTAGCGCATGGTGCGCATGTTGTGCAGGCGGTCGGCGAGCTTGATGACCAGGACGCGGGGGTCCTTGGCCATGGCGACGACCATCTTGCGCACGGTCTCGGCCTGCGCTGCCTCGCCGAACTTGACCTTGTCGAGCTTGGTGACGCCGTCGACGAGGAGCGCGACGACGTCGCCGAAGTCGCGGCGCAGGTCGTCGAGGCCGTACTCGGTGTCCTCGACGGTGTCGTGCAGGAGGCCCGCCATCAGGGTGGCCGGATCCATGCCCAGTTCGGCGAGGATCGTCGTCACCGCGAGGGGGTGCGTGATGTACGGGTCGCCGCTCTTGCGCTTCTGGCCGCGGTGCCAGCGCTCGGCGACCTGGTAGGCCCGCTCGATCTGGCGCAGGGTCGCCGTCTCGGTCTTCGGGTCGTTGCTGCGGACTATCCGCAGGAGCGGTTCCAGCACCGGGTTGTACGGGTTCGCGCGCTGTACGCCGAGGCGGGCCAGGCGGGCGCGGACGCGGTTCGAGGAGCCGGTGCGGGCGGACTGGGTGGCCCCGGCGGGGCGGGCGGCGGAGGCGGCGGGCGCGGGGCTGGTCCCAGTGCCGGTCGCGGGGGCCGGGCCGGAGGCGGGGGCCGGGGCGGGCGCGGGCGCCGGGCGCTCGGGCGGGGCCGGCTTGGGGCGCGGCTGCTCGGGCTGGCGGTCGGCGGGCGCCGTACGGTCGTGCTCCACCGGCGCGGCGGTGCCGTTCTGGCCACGCGACGCGGGTCCCGAACCACTCTCGGGCTTGGCGGCGGTCAGGTGTTGGGCCTCGTCTGGCAAGAGGACTCCTCGTGCGCGATCCGGGTCCCCGGTCAGGCTCCGGAGCCCCCATCGTAGCGATCCCACGCCCCGGCATCGCCTCCAGCCGCCCGCGAGGGCCGTACACCGGAGGAACACGAGGGGTGGACAGGGGCTTGTCCGCAGAGGTACGCGGGAGGAACGGGAGCACGGAACGGTTTCGGCCACCCGCGTGCGGAAGGCGGGCGCCGGGAGGTTCCCGGGCCCGCCTTCCGTGTACGGACGGTGCTCAGACCGTGAGCAGCGACTCCACCGGAGCGCCGTTCAGGGCCGCCTCCAGGCGGGGGCGGCCGTTCAGGAACGTCAGTTCCATCAGGATCGCCACGCCGGAGACCTGGGCGCCGGCGCGGTGGATCAGCTGGATCGCCGCCTCCGCCGTGCCGCCGGTCGCGAGGACGTCGTCCACGACGAGGACGCGGTCCTCGGGCGTGAGGTCCTCGGCGTGGATCTCGATCTCCGCCGAGCCGTACTCCAGGTCGTACGACTGGGAGAGGGTCGCGCCGGGGAGCTTGCCGGCCTTGCGGACCGGGACGAAGCCGAGGCCCGCGCGGACGGAGACGGGGGCGCCGAGGATGAAGCCGCGCGCTTCGAGGCCGACGATCTTCGTGGCCCCGGTGCGCACCGCGATCTCGGCGAACGCGTCGGTGAGCGCCGTGAACGCGGCCGGGTCCGCGAGCAGCGGGGTGATGTCCTTGAACATCACCCCGGGCTCGGGGTAGTCCGCGACGTCACGGATACGGCTGAGCAGCAGTGTCGTGATGTCTGTGAGCTCGGTCACCGGCGCTTCCCCGAAGGACGGCCGCGGCCCCGGCCACGGGAGGCGGGCTGGGTGCGGGGGCCGACGACAGCCGCGGCGTCGTCGTCCTCGTACTCCTCGGTGTTCGCCTCCGGGTGCCGCTCCGCCTCGGCGGCGGTCTGCGTGCGCTTCGCGAGGACCCGCTTGCGCAGGGCCTTGATCTGCGGCTCGCGCTCCTTGAGGTCGGCGACCAGCGGGGTGGCGATGAAGATCGACGAGTACGCGCCGGCCGCGAGGCCGACGAACAGCGACAGGGAGATGTCGTTGAGCGTGCCCGCGCCGAGGAAGCCACCGCCGATGAACAGCAGCCCTGCGACCGGGAGCAGGGCCACGACGGTCGTGTTGACCGAGCGGACCAGCGTGCCGTTGATCGAGTGGTTCGCGATGTCGCTGTACGTCGACTTCGTCTGCTTGGTGATCTCCTTCGTCTGCTCCTTGAGCGAGTCGAAGACGACGACCGTGTCGTACAGCGAGTACCCGAGGATCGTCAGCAGACCGATGACCGTACCGGGCGTGACCTCGAAGCCGACGAGGGCGTAGATGCCGACGGTGATCGTGATGTCGTGGATCAGCGCGACGAGCGCCGCGATGGCCATCCGCCACTCGAAGGCGATCGCCAGGTAGATCACGACGAGGACCATGAAGATCGCGAGGCCCTGCCATGCCTTGTTGGCGATCTGGTCGCCCCAGCTCGGGCCGACCAGGTCGGCGGCGATCTTCTCGGTGTCGACCTTGAAGTCCGAGGCCAGCTTGTTCTTGATCTGGTCGGACTGCTGGGTGTCCATGCCGGCGATCTGGATGCGCAGCGAGCCGTTGCCGAGCTTCTGCACGACCGCGTCGTGGCCGGACGCCTCCTTGGCGTAGTCCTCCGCCTGCGAGACGGAGACGCTGGTCTTCGGGGTGGTGAAGACCGCGCCGCCCTGGAAGTCGATGCCCATGTTCAGGCCGCGCACCGCGAGGCCGACGATCGCCGTGATGGTGATCAGGATCGAGACGCCGTACCAGATCTTGCGGTGGCCGATGAAGTCGTAGGAGATCTCACCGCGGTGCAGCCGGGCGCCGATGTTCCCGAGTTTCGACATCTCACGCCTCCTTCGGGTCTACGGGGCCGGCGAGCGGGCCGGAGGGACGGCGGGTGCGGCGCAGCGGCGGGTGGGCGCCCAGGCCCTTCGGGTCGAGGCCGGACCACTTGTGGCCGCCGCCGAAGAACTTGGTCCGCGCGACGAGCGTCATCAGCGGCTTGGTGAAGAAGAACACCACGACGACGTCGAGGACGGTGGTCAGACCGAGGGTGAACGCGAAGCCCTGGACCTTGCCGACGGTGACGACGAACAGCACCGCGGCGGCGAGGAACGACACGAAGTCGGAGACCAGGATCGTGCGCCGGGCGCGCGGCCAGGCCCGCTCGACGGCGGGACGCAGCGAACGGCCCTCGCGGACCTCGTCCCGGATACGTTCGAAGTACACGATGAACGAGTCCGCCGTGATCCCGATCGCGACGATCGCGCCGCAGACGGCCGGCAGGTTCAGCGCGAACCCGATGGCCGGGCCGAGCAGCGACATCAGCAGGTACGTCAGCGCCGCGGAGCACAGCAGCGAGGCGAGCGCGATGAGCGACAGGCCCCGGTAGAAGGCGACCAGGTAGATCACGACGAGGATGAGGCCGATGGCGCCGGCCAGCAGCCCGGCGTGCAACTGCTCACCGCCGAGCGCGGCCGTCACGGTCGTCACGCTCTGCTCCTTGAAGGAGAGCGGGAGCGCGCCGTACGACAGCATGTTGGCGAGGCTCTGCGCCTCCTCCTGCGTGAAGGAGCCGGAGATCTGCGCCTGGCCGCCGGTGATCGCGGACTGGACGTAGGGGCTGGAGACGACCTCGCCGTCCAGGACGATGCCGAACTCGTTCTGCGGCTGCTGGTTCTGCGCGAGCTTGCCGGTGATGTCCGCGAACTTCTTGGCGCCCCCGCCGGTGAAGTTCATCGTGACCTGCCAGCCGGCGGCGGTCTGGGTGTCGAAGACCGCGGCGGCCTTCTTCACCTCGGTGCCGTCGACACCGGCCGGGCCGAGCAGGTACTTGTACCAGACCTTGCTGATCTCGCCGCAGGCCACGATCGTGTCGGTGGGCTTGGCGCCCTCGCCGGCCTTGGCGCGCTGCTCGGGCTTCGAGCAGTCCAGGGCGGCGTACGCGGCCTGGAGCTTGGCGGTGTCGCCCGCCGGCTGGGGGGCGGGCGTGGCCGCCGGGGCCGGGGACTCCTTCGCGGACGCGGACGGCGACGGGGTGCCGTCGGCGCGCAGGGAGTCGGTGACCGCGCGGCCCTGGGTCGTCGAGGACGCCGACGGGGACGGGCTCGCCTTCTCGCCGGTGGAGGCGCTGGACGAGGGGGACGCCGAGGGGTTCGGGCTGCCGCTGGGCGACGCCGAGGGGCTCGGGGACGGGTTCGCCGCGGCGCCGGTGGCCTCCTGGGCCAGGACCGGGCGGAAGTACAGCTTGGCGGTCGTACCGACCTGGGCTCGGGCTTCCTCGGAGTTGGTGCCCTTGGGGATGTTCACGATGATGTTGGAGTTGCCCTGGGTCTGCACCTCCGCCTCGGACACGCCCAGACCATTGACACGGCGGTTCATGATGTCGACCGCGGTGTCCATGTTCGCCTTGTTGATCGCCGAGCCCTGGTCGGCCTTGGCCTCCAGCGTGATGCTCGTGCCGCCGGCCAGGTCGATGCCCAGGCGCGGCTTGGTGTCCCCGGTGGCGAACATGCCGCCCGTGAGGCCCACGATGGCGATCAGGATCAGGGCCAGTGAGCGCCCCGGCTTGCTCTGGGCGCTCGCGCTCCTGCCCTTTTTAGGTGCTGCCACCTTCTCGTACTCCCTCTCGGGCCGCCCGCACGCCCTGGTCGGCGTGGCGCGGCTGCCATGACTGGTGTCGGGAATCCCCCGCGAGAAGCGCACACCCCGGGAGGCGCGGGAGCGGCCCGCGCGCCCCGGGGGCGTGACTACTTCTTCGCGTCGGACTCGCCGTCGGTCTTCTTCGGCTCCTCGGCGCTCTCGGACTCGTCCTTCTTGCCGAGGTCGACGAGCTTGTCGTCGGAGGCGGCGGCAGCGTCGGAAGGCTCGTCGGCGTCGGCGGTCCCGCTCGCGGCGGTTCCGGTCCCGGCAGTCTCGGCGGTCTCGGTCTCGGTGAGGGAGGAGGCGTCGTCCGGAACGATGTCGGAGTCGGACTTCAGGTCGGCCTCGATGCCGTGGACGATGCGGTTGTACTCCTCGTCCGACAGCACCGCGCCGACGGCGTTCTTCGCGAAGAGCAGTTCCACACCCGGGCCGGCGTCCAGCAGGATCGTCTCCTCGTTGACTTCCTTGACCGTCGCGTACATCCCCCCGATCGTGCGGACGCCACTGCCGGGCTGCATCTGGTTCCGCATGTCAGCCGCCTGCTGCTGCTTCTTCTTGGCCGACCGGGTCATCAGGAACATGGCCCCGATGAGCACGACGAACGGGAGGAGGGTCACGAGACTCACGGGTTCGGAACTTCCTTCACGTGACCGCGTCTGTTGAGCGGCCTGATGGATGGGGATCTGTGAATGCCGCCGACAAGGGCGGCATCGGCGGAGTCTAAGCGAGTCCGCGTACAGGGAACAACGTTCAGCATGGCACCTGGGTTCCTTACCCACCCAATACCTCCACCGGTGACCAGGCCGTGTCTCACCTGTGATGTGGCCAAGGGGCGGGGTCAGGTGCCGAACAGGTTCTGCTGGGTGCCGTTGTGGGGCTGGTGGGGCGGGGTCAGGCCCAGGTGGGACCAGGCCGCGGGGGTCGCGACCCGGCCTCGGGGGGTGCGGGCCAGCAGGCCCTCGCGGACCAGGAAGGGTTCGGCCACCTCCTCCACCGTCTCGCGCTCCTCGCCCACCGCCACCGCCAGGGTCGAGAGGCCCACCGGGCCGCCGCCGAAGAGTTTCAGGAGCGCTTCCAGGACCGCCCGGTCGAGGCGGTCGAGGCCGCGCTCGTCCACCTCGTACACCTTCAGGGCCGCGCCCGCGATGGTCCTCGTGATCGTGCCGTCCGCCTTGACCTGGGCGTAGTCGCGGACCCGGCGCAGGAGGCGGTTGGCGATGCGGGGGGTGCCCCGGGAGCGGCCGGCGATCTCCGCGGCGCCGGCCGGGTCGATCTCCACGTCCAGGAGGTCGGCCGAGCGGTGCACGACCCGCTGGAGTTCGGCCGGTTCGTAGAACTCCATGTGCGCGGTGAAGCCGAAACGGTCCCTCAGGGGCGGCGGGAGGAGGCCGGCCCGGGTGGTCGCGCCGACCAGCGTGAACGGCGGGAGTTCCAGGGGGATCGCCGTCGCGCCCGGGCCCTTGCCGACGATCACGTCGACCCGGAAGTCCTCCATCGCCATGTACAGCATCTCCTCCGCCGGCCTCGACATCCGGTGGATCTCGTCGAGGAACAGCACCTCGCCCTCCTGGAGCGAGGAGAGGATCGCGGCGAGGTCGCCCGCGTGCTGGATCGCCGGGCCGCTGGTGATGCGGATCGGTGCGCCCATCTCCGCCGCGATGATCATCGAGAGGGTGGTCTTGCCGAGGCCGGGTGCGCCGGAGAGGAGGACGTGGTCGGCGGTCGCGCCCCGGGCGCGGGCTGCCCTGAGGACGAGGTCCAGCTGTTCCCTGACCTTTTCCTGGCCGATGAACTCGCCGAGGTCCTTGGGGCGGAGGGCGGCTTCGACCGCTTGGTCCTCGCGGTCCGCCGACGCGTCGACGAGGCGGTCCTCGTCGGTCGTGTCGTCCCAGTTCATGTGGTGCGCCTCAGGGGTTGGGGGGTGGATGGGTGGTGGCGGGTGTGGGTCGTCCGTGATTGCTCGCGCCCCTGGAAGAACCTCACCTGGCCCTGTTCAGAGTTTGCAGCGCCGCCTTCAGCAGCTGTCCCACCTGCGGCGTGCCGTCCGCCGCCTCCGCCTGCGGGGTCACCGCCGCCACCGCTTCGTCGGCCTCTCTCGTCGCGTACCCCAACCCCAGGAGCGCCGCGTGGAGTTGGTCCCGCCAGCCCAGCGACACCGGCGCGCCGATCGCCGCGGTGCCGACCGGCTCGCCCAGTCTGTCCTTCAGTTCGATCAGCAGTTTCTGCGCGCCCTTCTTGCCGATGCCGGGGACGGAGATCAGCGCCTTCTCGTCCCCCGTCGCCACCGCCCTGCGCAGCGCGTCCGGCGTGTGCACCGCCAGCATCGCCTGCGCCAGCCTCGGCCCCACCCCGCTCGCCGTCTGGAGCAGCTCGAACACCTGGCGTTCGTCGTCGTCCGCGAACCCGTACAGCGTGAGGGAGTCCTCGCGTACGACGAGGGACGTCGAGAGTTTGGCGGGCTGGCCGATGCGCAGGCCCGCGAGCGTGTTCGGCGCGCACTGGACGGCCATGCCGACCCCGCCGACCTCTACCACGGCCGCGTCGGGGGCGAGTGCGGCGACCGTGCCGCTGACGAAGGCGATCATGTCGTCCGGCCTTTCGAGGCGTGCAGGGCGACGGCCTGCTGGAGTCGGTTCTGGGCGGGTGCGCGCCAGATGTGGCAGATGGCGAGGGCGAGGGCGTCGGCGGCGTCGGCGGGCTTCGGGGGCGCGTCGAGCCGCAGCAGGCGCGTCACCATCGCCCCGACCTGCGCCTTGTCCGCGCGCCCGCTGCCGGTGACGGCGGCCTTGACCTCGCTGGGCGTGTGCAGCGCGACGGGGATGCCGCGCCGGGCGGCACACAGCATCGCGACGGCGCTGGCCTGCGCCGTACCCATCACCGTACGGACGTTGTGCTGGCTGAACACCCGCTCGACGGCGACGAATTGGGGCCGGTGCTCGTCGAGCCACTGCTCGATGCCCTGCTCGACGGCGAGGAGGCGTCGGCTCAACTCGGCGTCGGCGGGGGTGCGGACGACACCGACGCCGACCATGGTCAACGGCCGCCCGGCGACGCCCTCGACGACCCCCACGCCGCACCGGGTCAGTCCGGGGTCGACCCCAAGTACCCGCACATCACCCTCCCCTTTTGCGGCTAAACCGCCGCCGCTCTCGCGGACCTGGTCGAGCACCGTCGTGGTTCCTCAATCGATGGTTGCGGTTCGTGGACGGTGATCCATGAATGACGTCAGGCTAGCCGCTGCCACTGACAACGACGGCGGGCCGGTGGGACGTGTCCCATCCGGCCCGTCGAAACGGCTCAGCCCGCGGCAGCGCTACGCGTCTACCTTTTCCATGACCTCGTCGCTCACGTCAAAATTCGCGAACACGTTCTGCACGTCGTCGCTGTCCTCAAGCGCGTCGATCAGCTTGAAGATCTTGCGGGCGCCCTCCTCGTCCAGTTCGACCTGCATGGTCGGGACGAAGTTGGAGTCGGCGGAGTCGTAGTCGATCCCGGCGCCCTGGAGAGCGGTGCGGACGGCGACCAGGTCGGTGGCCTCGCTGAGGACCTCGAAGGACTCGCCGAGGTCGTTGACCTCTTCGGCGCCCGCGTCGAGGACCGCGTCGAGGACGTCGTCCTCGGACAGCTCACCCTTGGGGACGATGATGACGCCCTTGCGGTTGAAGAGGTACGAGACGGAACCGGGGTCGGCCATGTTGCCGCCGTTGCGGGTCATCGCGACGCGCACGTCGGAGGCGGCGCGGTTGCGGTTGTCGGTGAGGCACTCGATGAGCACCGCGACGCCGTTCGGCCCGTACCCCTCGTACATGATCGTCTCGTAGTCGGCGCCACCGGCTTCGAGACCGGCGCCGCGCTTGACCGCGGAGTCGATGTTCTTGTTGGGGACCGAGCTCTTCTTGGCCTTCTGGATG
Organism: Streptomyces saintjeani; assembly: GCF_055409605.1. Lineage (NCBI taxonomy): Bacteria > Bacillati > Actinomycetota > Actinomycetes > Kitasatosporales > Streptomycetaceae > Streptomyces > Streptomyces saintjeani. The sequence goes on from NZ_CP189624.1 coordinate 1,775,102, forward strand.
GCGTCGAACAGCGTCGGGTTGCCGGACGGGTCGGCGCCGCCGGTACGGGCCGCGACCTCGATGTTCTTGATCATCTTCGCGAAGAGCTTGCCGCGCTTGGCGTCGATCACGGCCTTCTTGTGCTTCGTCGTAGCCCATTTAGAGTGGCCGGACATCTGCCTGTCTCCTTCGCGTAACCCATCTACCTACCAACGCAGAGATCCTACAAGGACTCCGCTGCCCGGTTCGCGCGGACCATGTCGACAAAGAGCGCGTGCACGCGGTGGTCGCCGGTCAGCTCCGGATGGAACGACGTGGCGAGCGCGTTGCCCTGGCGCACGGCGACGATATGACCGTCGTACTCGGCGAGCACCTCCACACGCGCGCCCACGGACTCGACCCATGGGGCGCGGATGAAGACGCCGTCCACGGGGGCGCCATCGACGCCCTGTACGGCGATCTGGGCCTCGAAGGACTCGTTCTGGCGGCCGAAGGCGTTGCGGCGGACGATCATGTCGATGCCGCCGACCGTCTCCTGGCCGGAGCGCGGGTCGAGGATCTTGTCGGCGAGCAGGATGAGACCCGCGCAGGTGCCGTAGACCGGCATTCCCGCGCGTACGCGCGCGCGGAGGGGTTCCAGCACGCCGAACAGGACGGCCAGCTTCGAGATGGTGGTCGACTCGCCGCCGGGCAGGACCAGGCCGTCGACCTCGGCGAGTTCCTCGGGGCGGCGGACCGGGCGGGCCAGGGCGTCGGCCGCGGCCAGGGCGACGAGGTGTTCCCGCACGTCGCCCTGGAGCGCGAGCACTCCGATCACGGGAGTGGTCATCGGTGCTACCAGCCGCGGTTGGCGTAGCGCTCGGTCTCGGGGAGGGTGTCGCAGTTGATGCCGACCATGGCCTCGCCGAGGTTGCGGGACGCGTCCGCGATGATCTTCGGGTCGTCGTAGAAGGTGGTCGCCTTGACGATCGCGGCGGCGCGCTTGGCCGGGTCGCCGGACTTGAAGATGCCGGAGCCGACGAAGACGCCCTCGGCGCCGAGCTGGCGCATCAGCGCGGCGTCGGCGGGGGTGGCCACGCCGCCGGCCGAGAACAGGACGACCGGGAGCTTGCCGAGTTCGGCGACCTCCTTGACCAGTTCGTACGGGGCGCGCAGGTCCTTCGCGGCGGCGTACAGCTCGTTGTTGTCGTAGCCGCGCAGGCGGGCGATCTCGTTCTTGATCTGGCGCAGGTGGCGGACGGCCTCGACGACGTTGCCGGTGCCGGCCTCGCCCTTCGAGCGGATCATCGCGGCGCCCTCGGCGATGCGGCGCAGGGCCTCGCCGAGGTTGGTGGCGCCGCAGACGAAGGGGGTCGTGAACGCGAACTTGTCGGAGTGGTTGACCTCGTCCGCCGGGGTCAGGACCTCGGACTCGTCGATGTAGTCGACGCCGAGGGACTGGAGGACCTGGGCCTCGACGAAGTGGCCGATCCGGGACTTCGCCATGACCGGGATGGACACGGCCTCGATGATGCCCTCGATCATGTCCGGGTCGGACATGCGGGCCACGCCGCCGTCCTTGCGGATGTCCGCCGGGACCCGCTCCAGCGCCATGACGGCCACGGCTCCCGCGTCCTCCGCGATCTTCGCCTGCTCCGGCGTCACGACGTCCATGATCACGCCGCCCTTGAGCTGCTCGGCCATCCCGCGCTTCACGCGCGCGGTGCCGGTCTCGGGGGCCTGGTTCTCGCTGCTGGACACGTACGACCTCGCTGAAGTGAAAGGGGTTTCCTGGAGGGGGTACTCCCGAGGAAACTCCCGCCGCCCAGTCCACATCAAGGGCCAATGACCAGGCGGTGGATCTTTTCGGGTCGGCCGGAGCTCTCCCGGACGACACCGCTCACCTCTCCGCCAGCGCCGCCGGTGGTTCGTCGTCCATCTCGAAGGCCATCGGGAACGCGGCGTGGCCCGCGAGGTGGAACCAGCGGACCTTGCGGTGTTCACGGAGGCGCCGGGCGCCGCCTACGGCGTCGTTGTGGAAGCGGCGGGCCATCGGGACGCGGCGTACGGCTTCGGTCAGTTCGTGCGTCGCCGCCTCGCCGCCGGGGGCTTCCTTGATCTCGTCCACCTGCTGGTGGTCCGCGAAGACGGCCCTCAGCGCCTGGCTCAGCTCGCTCTCCGCGACCTCCCGCTGCTCCTCCTCCGCCTGCCTCGCCGCGTGCGCGGCCTCGTACAGCACGATCGAGGCGGCCGGATCGAGCACCCCGGACGTCGCCAGCTCCTGCGCGACCGAGGCCCGCCGCAGCAACTGCGCGTCCAGCGCGGCCCGCGCCGCGTCGATACGGGCGTGCAGCCGGTCGAGCCGCCCCGCCGTCCAGCTCAGATAGAGGCCGATCGCGACGAGAACGACGAGGGTCCAGATCAGGGTTGCGGTCACGGGCGGCAAGGGTAGCGGGGTGCGGGGGCGGAGGGTTGTGGCGGTGGGTACGGCGATGGCATGAGTGGCCGTACGCACGCGACGTACGGAACGCGGCCCCCCTCAGTCCCGGGCCAGCCCCAGCCGAGCCCGGAGCCCGCCGCCCCCCGCCCGCTCGTCCGCCGCCACAGCCGCCGCCCCCGCTGTCACCGTCTCGTACACCGACAGGATGTCCGCGCCGACCACCGACCAGTCGAACCGGCGTACGTGCGCGCTCCCCCGCTCCCGGAGTTCGGCGCGTCTCGCCGGATCGTCCAGCAGCCGGATCGCCGCCTGAGCGAGCGCGTCCGCGTCCTCGTTGGCGAACAGTTCACCGGCGGCGCCCTGGTCCAGCACCTGGGCGAACGCGTCGAGGTCGGAGGCCAGCACCGGCGCCCCCGCCGACATCGCCTCGACCAGGATGATCCCGAAGCTCTCGCCGCCGGTGTTGGGAGCGACGTACAGGTCGATGCTGCGCAGCAGACGCGCCTTGTCCACGTCGGAGACCATGCCGAGGAACTCCACCCGGGACCGCAGCTCGGCGGGCAGCCCGGCGACGGCCTCCTCCTCGTCCCCGCGCCCGGCGATCAGCAGACGCGCGCCGGGACGCTCGGCGAAGATCCGCGGGAGCGCCTTGACGAGCACCGGCAGCCCCTTGCGGGGTTCGTCGATACGCCCGATGAACCCGAGGGTCTCGCCCCGCGCACCGGCCCCCTGCCACTGCTCCCGGGGCTCGGCGCGCGCGAAGAAGTCCACGTCGACCCCGTTGGGAATCACCACCGCGTCCCCCCCGAGATGCTCCACCAGCGTCCGCCGCGCGTACTCGCTCACCGCGATGCGCGCGCTGATCTTCTCCAGCGCGGCCTGGAGGATCGAGTACGCGGCGATCATCGCGCGCGAGCGCGGGTTGGACGTGTGGAACGTCGCGACCATCGGCCCCTGCGCGGCCCAGCACGTGAGCAACCCCAGCGACGGGGACGTCGGTTCGTGGATGTGGACGACGTCGAAGGCGCCGTCGTGGAGCCAGCGGCGTACGCGCGCGGCGCTGAGGAAACCGAAGTTGAGGCGGGCGACGGAGCCGTTGTACGGGACGGGGACCGCGCGGCCGGCGGAGACGACGTACGGCGGAAGGGGGGTGTCCTCGTCGGCGGGCGCGAGGACGGAGACTTCGTGACCCAGGCGGATGAAGTACTCCGAGAGGTCCCGGATGTGGAACTGGACGCCGCCCGGCACGTCCCAGGAGTACGGGCAGACGATCCCGATCCTCACGCGGGCCCCCTCGCGGGGTCGAGGTCCGCGAGCCACAGCCGTTGCAGCATGTGCCAGTCCTCCGGATGGTCGGCGATTCCCGAGGCGAAGGCATCTGCCAGCGCCTGTGCCATGACAGACGTCTTCTCGCCCCGGGTACCTGACGCGGGTACCTCGATCGGGGGATGCACCCGTCCGCGCATGACGGGCGAGTCGTCGTACCAGAGGGTCACCGGCAGCAGCAGCGCACCCGTCTGCTGGGCCAGCAGGGAGGGCCCGGCCGGGATACGGGTCCGCTCACCGAAGAAGTCGACCTCGACGCCGTTCGCGGACAGGTCGCGCTCGGCGACGAGGCACACGAGCCCCCCGTCGCGCAGGCGCCGCGCGAGGGTGGCGAAGGCGGTGCCGCCGCTGTGCGGCAGGACCTCCATGCCGAGCCCCTGCCGGTAGGCGACGAACCGGTCGTACAGGGACTCGGGCTTGAGGCGTTCGGCGACCGTCGTGAACGGGGTGTCGAGTCCCGTCGTCACCCACGCGCCCGCGAGGTCCCAGTTGGCCATGTGCGGCAGCGCGAGAACGACGCCCTTGCCGGAGGCGAGAGCGTCGGTGAGGTGATGGACGTCCTTGGGATCGAAACCGCCCTTGACACGCTCCTCGCTCCACGCGGGCAGGCGAAACGATTCCATCCAGTACCGCAGGTACGACCGCATACCCGCGCGGGACAGCTCCCTGAGCTGCTCGGGGCTCGCGTCGGGCCGTACGCGCGCGTAGTTGCTCTCCAGCCGCAGCACCCCCTTGCCGCGCCTGCGCCAGGCGACGTCGGCGATGACCTGTCCGAGGCGTACGGCGACAGGTTCGGGGAGCTTCTTGACGGCCCCCCAGCCGGCGCCGTACAGCACGTCCGTCAACCGGTCCCGGGCGTTCACCCGGCCGCCTCCTGCTGCGCGGCGGCGGCAGCGGCGGCGTCGGCCTCGGCGGACTCGCGGCGGACCGTGACGACCCGCTGGACCAGCGTGACGAGGCTGCCGACGGCGACGAGCCACAGCGCGACCGGCAGCAGGTACTGGATACCGGGCACACCGAACTTGTGGAGCCCGGCGAGCCCCGCGGCGACCAGGGACACCACGAGCCGCTCGGCGCGCTCCACGAGCCCGTTGACGGCCACCGGGAGCCCGATCGACTCGCCGCGCGCCTTCGTGTACGACACGACCTGCCCGCTCGTCAGGCAGAAGATCGAGACGGCGCACAGGACGTTGTCGTCGCCGCTGCCCGCGTACCAGAGCGCGAACCCGCCGAAGATGGCGCCGTCGGCGACCCGGTCGAGCGTGGAGTCCAGGAAGGCGCCCCAGCGGCTGGAACGGCCGAGCTGGCGGGCCATGTTCCCGTCGACCAGGTCGGAGAACACGAACAGCGTGATGACGATCGTGCCCCAGAAGAACTCGCCCCGGGGGAAGAAGACCAGCGCGCCCGCGATCACACCCGCCGTGCCGATCAGCGTGACCGTGTCGGGGCTGACGCCCCGCCTGATCAGAAACGTGGCGAACGGTGTGAGGACACGCGTGAAGAACGCACGCGCGTACTTGTTCAGCATGGCTTTCCCGACAGTCGTAAGGCGCCGCGCGGCCCTTGCTGGCCACCGGCTGGCCCATCGTAGCCACGCGCGCGCCTGTACGACGGTCGGGCACCCGCACCCGTCCTTTGGCGCGAAGGGTTCGCGTCCGCCGTATGGACGCCCCGTGACGGGAGTGGAAAGCTCGAAGGACCGCGGGCGTCACCGGAGCCGCCGCTGGTCGCGGATCCGTGCGTGCCCGCGTCCCAGGGACCTCACCCGATGCTCGGGAGGCAAGGACATGGGCGACAAGGCGAACGCACACCTCGGGGCCGCCGGCAGGGCTACGGCGGCCGGCCACCCCGCGTCCGTACGGAATGTGGTGCTGGTCGGCCACTGCGGAGCGGGCAAGACGACACTGGTGGAAGCTCTCGCGCTGACGGCGGGGGCGGTGAACAGGGCGGGCCGGGTCGAGGACGGCGGGACCGTCTCCGACTACGACGAGATCGAGCACCGCCAGCAGCGGTCCGTACAGCTCTCGCTGGTGCCCGTCGAATGGGACGGCATCAAGGTCAACCTCCTCGACACACCCGGGTACGCCGACTTCGTCGGCGAGCTGAGGGCCGGTCTGCGCGCGGCGGACGCGGCCCTCTTCGTCATCTCGGCGGCGGACGGCGTGGACGGCGCGACGCGCATGGTGTGGGACGAGTGCGCGGCCGTGGGGATGCCCCGCGCGATCGTCGTCACGCATCTGGAGGCGGCCCGCGCGGACTTCGAGGAGATGGTCAGCACGTGCGCGCGGACGTTCGGCGGGGACGACCCCGACGCCGTCCTCCCGCTCTACCTGCCGCTGCACGGACCCGCGGGACCCGACGGCCACGCACCCGTCACCGGCCTCACCGGCCTCCTCACGCGCACCCTGTTCGACTACGCGTCCGGCGAGCGCAAGGAGTCCGAGCCGGACGAGGCACAGCTCCCGGCCATCGAGGAGGCCCGCAACCGGCTCATCGAGGGGATCATCGCGGAGAGCGAGGACGAGACCCTCATGGACCGCTACCTGGACGGCGAACAGATCGACGTCCAGACCCTCGTCGACGACCTGGAGCGGGCCGTCGCGCGCGGGACGTTCTTCCCCGTCCTCGCCGGCGCGCCCGCGGCGGACGGCGCCCGCCAGGGCATCGGGACCGTCGAACTCCTCGAACTGATCACACGCGGGTTCCCCACCCCGCTGGAGCGCGAGGCACCGCACGTGACGACCATCGACGGCCGTACGCGCGCGCTGAAGCCCTGCGACCCCGGCGGACCCCTCGTCGCCGAGATCGTGAAGACCACCTCCGACCCCTACGTCGGCCGGGTCTCCCTCGTCCGCGTCTTCTCCGGCACCCTGCGCCCCGACGAGACGGTGCACGTGTCCGGGCACGGGCTCGCCGACCGGGGGCACGAGGACCATGACGTCGACGAGCGGGTGGGCGCCCTGTCGGCGCCGTTCGGGAAGCAGCAGCGGGTGCTGTCGCACTGCATCGCCGGGGACCTCGCGTGCGTCGCGAAGCTCGGGCGGGCCGAGACCGGGGACACGCTGTCCGCGAAGGACGACCCGCTGCTGATGGCCGCCTGGCGGATGCCCGACCCGCTGCTGCCGCTCGCCATCGAGGCGCACAGCAAGGCCGACGAGGACAAACTGTCCCAGGGCCTCGCCCGGCTCGTCGCCGAGGACCCGACGATGCGCCTCGAACACAACGCGCACACGCACCAGGTCGTCCTGTGGGCGCTCGGCGAGGCCCACGCGGACGTCGCGCTGGAGCGGCTGCGCAGCCGGTACGGGGTGCAGGTCGACGTCGTCCCGCACAAGGTGTCGCTGCGGGAGACGTTCGCCGCGCGCTCGGGCGGGCGCGGACGGCACGTCAAGCAGTCCGGGGGGCACGGGCAGTACGCCATCTGCGAGATCGAGGTCGAGCCGCTCCCCGGGGGTTCCGGGATCGAATTCGTCGACAAGGTGGTCGGCGGCGCGGTGCCCCGCCAGTTCATCCCGTCCGTCGAGAAGGGCGTCCGCGCCCAGGCCGCGCGCGGGGTCGCCGCCGGGTACCCGCTCGTCGACGTCCGCGTCACCCTCCTCGACGGCAAGGCCCACTCCGTGGACTCCTCCGACGCCGCGTTCCAGACGGCCGGCGCGCTCGCGCTGCGCGAAGCCGCCGCCGACGCGACGATCCACCTGCTGGAGCCGGTCGCCGAGGTCAGCGTCCTGGTCGGCGACGACTACGTGGGCGCCGTCATGAGCGACCTCTCCAGCCGCCGGGGCCGCGTCCTCGGCACGGAACAGACCAGCCCCGGCCGCACGCTGGTCCGCGCCGAGGTGCCCGAGATCGAGATCGGCCGGTACGCGGTCGACCTGCGCTCCCTGTCCCACGGCACGGCCCGCTTCGACCGCGTGTACGCACGGCACGAGGCGATGCCGGCGCATGTGGCGGAGAAGGTGCGGGAGCAGGAGGAGAACGCGTAAGGGGGGCGGGGGCGGGCCCAGCCGCTCGCCCCCGACTCCCCTTCCCCCGCTCCGGGTCCGGATGTCAGTGGGGGCGGATACCCTGATGACCTGATCAACAGGTGTGCGGAGCACGGAAGTCGGGAAAGCCGCAGGAGCGGGTCCGGGCGGCGATGGGGGCGGTTACATGACCGTTGACAGTGTGTACGGCGACATCTTCGGCCCACAGGTGCCGCTGATGGGCGACGGAGGACAGACGGCGACGTTCGCGCTGGCCTCGGCCGCCTACCGGGACAGCCCGGCGGAGGAGATAAAGAAGGCCGACAACGAGTGGCACCAGTCGTCGGTGAGCACCGGCCGCAAGTGGGCCAAGATCTTCCGGCCCAACCTCGGCGAGGCATTCTCCCAGGCCGTCATCGACCGCATGCTCGGCGTCGGCCGCAAACCCCTCATCCAGTCCTTCGGCGCGGAACCCGCGGTCATCGTCGAGCACTGCCTCGCCGCGAACAACATCCGCCGCGAACGGGACCGCAAACTCGGCGCCATCATGTTCCTGTGCGGCGTCGTCTTCCTGCCCGGCCTGCTGCTCTGGCTCGGCGTCTTCCAGCTCCGCGCCATGACGGGCAGGAGCAGCAACAAGCGCGCCTCGGGCCTCGCCACCGCCCTCCTCGTCGTCGTCGGCATCCTCGCCGCGATCCTCCTCGTCAAGCTGCCCTTCGGCGGCATCCTCGGCTGGTACGTACGCGGAGCGATCGTCGCCCCCGTCGCCGGCTGGTTCCTCGCCCGCCGCATCTGCGAGTCCACCGCCAAGGACCTGCGTGAACGCTGGGACAGCCTCCTGTCCGGTGCCGGCGTCGGCGCGAAGATCCCCGAGGCCGTCCCCACCAGCCCCGACCAGGCCGCCGCCGAACAGCTCCGCCAGTCGCTGGCCCGCCTCTCCGCCGAACAGCAGTCCAACGGCGTCTTCTACGCGGGCCCCAAGGGCATCCTCGGCATGGGCACCCGCTGGGGCTCCTGGCACCTCGCCGAGGAACTCGTCCCCCTCGACCCGGTCAAGGGCGTCCACGAGTTCCGCAGCTGGACCGTCGCCCGCGCGATCAGCGACCAGCTCAACCTGCTGCAACGCCAGAGCCTCAAGACCGGCGGCTTCCCCGCCCCCTCCGTACGGCACTGGGTCGTCTCCCACGTCGGCGAGGGCGCCAAGGCCGTCACCCGGCCCGAGGGCACCGACGTCGAGGCGTACCAGTTCAAGCCCAGGGCCATCGAGGACATCTGCAACAACCAGCAGTTCGGCGGCGGCAACCGGCACTACCTCGGCGTCCAGTGGACCACCTGGGACGGCCAGCTCATCATCACGATGATGATCACCGTCACCGTCCTGCACGAGACGCTGCGCATAGAGGTCACCGGCCACGCCCTCGGCCCCGTCAACGGCCTGTTCATGTCCAAGCCCGAGGCCCCCACCAAGGAGGTCGCCAAGACCGTCCGCTTCTGGGAGACCCGCAAGATAAAGCTCCCCCTCGTCACCACCGACGAGGTCGTCCGCCTCGGCGCCCGCGCGACGATCAGCTGGTACCCCCCGCTCCTCCAGTGGCTCGGCGGCTCCATCAGCCTCCCCGAACCCTTCGGCCTGCGCCACGCCTGGGCCGACCAGCCCTGGAAGAACCGCTTCATGGCCGACGACGCCCTGCGCACCGCGACCCCCGTCCTGCGCGTCGTCCACGCCGCGACGATCAAGGTCCTGCGCGAACACGACGTGGACGTCGAGAAGTTCGTCAACCGCGCCGGAATCCTCAGCGGCGGCGTACAGGACCCGAGCCCCGGAAAGTCGGACACCTACAACGCGTGAGCCCGCGCCGGCCGAGCCCTCACGACTCGGCCGGCCACGCCTCCGCCAGCATCTTCCGCGTGTCCGCCAGCAGCTGCGGCAGCACCCGCGTGTGCCCCACCACCGGCATGAAGTTCGTGTCCCCGCCCCACCTCGGCACGATGTGCTGATGCAGGTGCGCCGCGATCCCCGCGCCCGCCACCGCGCCCTGGTTCATCCCCAGGTTGAACCCGTGCGCCCCCGACGCCTTCCGCAGCGCCGTCATCGCCTGCTTCGTGAGCTTCGCGACCTCCGCCGTCTCCGGGTCCGTGAGGTCCGTGTAGTCGGCGACGTGACGATACGGCACGGCCATCGCGTGACCGCCCGTGTACGGGTACAGGTTGAGCACGACGTACGCCAGCTCCCCCCGCCTGACGATCAGCCCGTCCTCGTCGGACTTCGCCGGAATCGAGCAGAACGGACACCCGTCGTCGGCCCCCGGACCGGTCGGCTTGCTCTCACCCTGGATATAGGCCATCCGATGAGGCGTCCACAGGCGCTGGAACGCGTCCGGCACGCCCACTCCGATCTGCTGCTCCGGCTCACTCGTCATGGTGAGCAGCATATGGCGTACGCCTGGGGGCAGGGGAAAGGCCCCCGGAGCGAACTCCGAGGGCCGGAACCCCGCTGGCGCGGGGACGACAACTGCTGTCCCCGATTCCGGATCTCTTGCATCGGATCACCCCCGCAGTCGCGGGGAGGGAATCACACCTGTACGCGGCGCTCCACCACGTCAACGAGCTTAACCAACGCCTGGTCCCGCGGAATCCCGTTCTCCTGCGAACCGTCCCGGTACCGGAACGACACCGTGCCCGCGTTCATGTCCTCGTCACCGACGATGATCATGAACGGCGTTTTGCTCCTCTGCGCGTTACGGATTTTCTTCTGCATCCGGTCCGACGAGGAGTCCACCTCGACCCGCAGCCCCTTCTTCTTCGCCTCGGCCGCGAACTCCGTGAGGTAGTCGATGTGCGCGTCCCCGATCGGGATGCCCACCGCCTGCACCGGAGCCAGCCACGCCGGGAACGCCCCCGCGTAGTGCTCAAGCAGCACGGCGAAGAACCGCTCGATGGACCCGAACAGCGCACGGTGGATCATGACCGGACGCTGCTTCGTCCCGTCCGCCGACGTGTACTCCAGGTCGAACCGCTCCGGCAGGTTGAAGTCGAGCTGGATGGTCGACATCTGCCAGGTGCGGCCAATGGCATCTTTGGTCTGCACGGAGATCTTCGGCCCGTAGAACGCGGCACCGCCCGGGTCCGGCACCAGCGGCAGTCCCTGCTTCTCGGCCACCTGCCGCAGCGTCTCCGTCGCCTCTTCCCAGACCTCGTCCGACCCGACGAACTTCTCCGGGTCCTTGGTCGACAGCTCCAGGTAGAAGTCATCGAGCCCGTAGTCCCGCAGCAGCCCCAGCACGAACGTCAGCGTCCGGTCCAGCTCGTCGGACATCTGCTCACGCGTGCAGTAGATGTGAGCGTCGTCCTGAGTGAACCCGCGCGCGCGGGTCAGACCGTGCACGACACCCGACTTCTCGTACCGGTACACGGTTCCGAACTCAAAGAGACGCAGCGGCAGTTCACGGTACGACCGCCCCCGCGCGTCGAAGATCAGGTTGTGCATAGGGCAGTTCATCGGCTTGAGGTAGTAGTCCACGCCCTCGTCGAGCTGCATGGGCGGGTACATACCGTCGGCGTACCAGTCGAGGTGACCGGACTGCTCGAAAAGCTTGCCCTTGGTCGCATGGGGCGTGTAGACGAACTCGTACCCCTCCTCCTCGTGCCGCCGCCGCGAGTAGTCCTCCATCACCCGGCGGATGATCCCGCCCTTGGGGTGGAAGACCGCGAGCCCGGAGCCGATCTGCTCGGGGATGGAGAAGAGGTCCAGCTCGCTGCCGAGCTTGCGGTGGTCGCGCTTCTCGGCCTCCACGAGGAAGTCGAGGTGCGCCTTCAGCTCGTCCTTGGACGGCCAGGCGGTGCCGTAGATGCGCTGGAGCATGGGGTTTTTCTCGCTGCCCCGCCAGTACGCGGCGGCGTTCCGCATCAGCTTGAACGCCGGGATCATCCGGGTCGACGGCAGGTGCGGACCACGGCACAGGTCCTTCCAGCACAGCTCGCCGGTCTTCGCGTCGAGGTTGTCGTAGATCGTCAGCTCACCGGCGCCGACCTCGACGTCCGCGCCGTCGTCGGAGGAGGCGGACCCCTTGAGCCCGATCAGCTCCAGCTTGTACGGCTCGTTCGCCAGCTCCTCGCGGGCGGCCTCGTCGGTCACCACACGGCGGGCGAACTTCTGCCCCCTGCGCTGGATCTCCTGCATCTTCTTCTCGATGGCCTTGAGATCCTCGGGCGTGAACGGCTTCTCGACGTCGAAGTCGTAGTAGAAGCCGTCCTTGACCGGCGGTCCGATGCCGAGCTTGGCCTCGGGGAAGATCTCCTGCACGGCCTGCGCCATGACGTGGGCGGCGGAGTGCCGCAGGATGTTGAGCCCGTCCTCGGAGGAGATCTCGACCCCTTCGACGGTCTCGCCGTCGGACACCACGTACGCCAGGTCCTTCAGCTCACCGGCCACGCGCGCGGCGATGATCGAGCGCTCGCCGGCGAAGAGGTCGGCAGCCGTGGTCCCCGTCGTCACCACGCGCTCTTCCCGCTCGGAATCGCGTTGGATGGTCACACGGACGTCTGACACCGGTCTCTCCTGCCTGAAGGTGAAATGCGGCGCCATACGAGGAGCGCGCGCAAGAGGGGATCGTACCGACCCGGGAGCACCCACCGCGAAACAAGCCCCCCAGGTCAGTCGTCCAGCTCGCCCCCGCACGCCTCCTCGAAGAAGTCGAGGTTCTCCTGGAGCGACTTGAGCAGCCGGTCCCGCTCCTCGTCGTCGACTTCGACGGGTACGACGCCGTACCCCTCCGCCAGCCGCCGGAACCCGCCCCGGCTCTCCAGCCGTCCCCGTACCCGGACCGGCAGCCCCAGCAGATGCGCCTGCCCGGCGATCCGGTAGTCCTCCTCGTCGAGCCGCACCCGCACCTGGGCCACCTCGGCCCCCGCAAGGACCCGCAGCCGCACGCTCCCCTCCCCCCGGGGCCCGGACCGCCGCAGCCGCAGGACGGCCCCGGTCACCGTGACCGGCACGGACGGCTCCTCCCGCAGGTACCGCGCCCCGGCCTCGCGCAGCACGGGTACGTCCCCCGGCGAGAACTCGACGGCCTCCCCGGACCCGGCGCACCCCTCGGGCACCCCGGCGCCGGGCGCCCACTCGACGGCGATGCGCGCCCCCTCCGTACCCCGCACGAGCGAGATGAGTGCCTCGGTCAGCTCCCGGCTGACGCCTGCCTCGACGGCGGCGTCGAAGGCGTCCATGCCGCCGGTGGCCCGCTGGTAGTCGACGGCTTCGCGGGCGGCGTACAGCGCCTGGTGCAGGCGTACGGCGAGGGGCCGGGCGGCGCCGACGGGGACGAACGCGGTGAGCCGGCGTCCTCCTTCGGCGGTGCCGACGAGGACGTCGTCGAGGAGTGCGGAGGCGCTGTGGCGGTGGCGGGCGCCGTGGTAGCCGGCGGGGGCGCGGGTCGCGAGGGCGGCGGCGAGGAGGGTGCGGCGGGCGGCGGCGCGCAGTTCGTCGTCGGCGTTCCAGGAGGCGGCGTTCCAGGCCGCGGGTCCTTCGGGGATGTCCCGCCACCAGCGGATCTCGTCGCTGGGGACGGCGAGCCCGAGCAGGACCTCGCGCGCGGCGGGTGTTCCGGTGCGGGTGAGTGCGGTGAGTGCCTCGGTCAGCAGGTCGTCGCTGTCGGGGTAGGCGCGGGTCTCGGGGACGAGGAGGCTGGTCGTGGTGCCGGGTCCGGGCGGGGTCCAGCGTCCGTAGCGGCCGGGTGCTCCGCCGCGCCGCTGCCAGCCGTGCCGGCGCAGGAGGGCGGCGAGGACGGCGGGGTCGACGTCGGTGGCGTCGGGGACGCGGTACCAGCCGTCGGGTTCGGGGTGGGGCCGTAGTTCGTCGAGCGGCCGGTGGCTCATGGTCGTCCTCCCGTCCCGACCCGCGTCATGATCTCGCACAGCGCCCGGTCGTCGAAGATGCGTGAGGTCGGTATCCGTACGGTGGTGCGGGTGCGGCCGGTGATCGGCCGGCCGGCGAGGTTGACCCAGTAGCAGCAGTGCCGCAGGTCGAGGCGGTCGTGGCCGGCGCGCAGCCAGTCGTCCGGGGAGCGCGGGACGAGCATGACGACCAGGATCTTGTGCACGGACACCGGGGTGCGCGCGAGTTTGCGCAGGTGGTCGTTTTCGAGGGTGAAGGGGAAGGTGCGGCCCGGCGGGTGGGGCGGGAGCTGGTACGTCGCCTTGAGCTGGACCTTGATGGTGACCTCGTCGTCGACGGTGTGGCCGGGTGAGCCATGGCTGACGTGCCAGTCGATGCCGTTGTCCGGGAACGGCTGGGACAGCGAGCAGCCGGCCGCGGCGGCGACGGCGTGCAGATAGCCGACCTGCAAGGTCTCCATGCAGGCGGTGGTGGCGAGCGTGCCGCGATGGGGGCCCGTGCGTTCGGGCAGCAGCCCGCCCCGCTCGGGCTGCGCTATCGCCATGACCAAAAGCCTTCCCCGTTATTGCGAGTTCTTGGTGCGGTCCGGTGAACTCCCGGCTCCCGCACTCCTGTTGTGTCCTTCCGGCGTACGGCGCAAACAGCCCGGGTATCACCAAACAGGCAGAAGACGGCATGTCATCGGCCGTGCGTGAACGAGGGGTTGTGAGGATATGACGTGCTGGTACGAAGGCCCCCTCGCGGCCTTCGACACGGAGACGACAGGAGTGGACGTCGAGTCGGACCGGATCGTGTCGGCCGCGCTCGTCGTGCAGGACGCCACGGGGACCCGGCCCCGGGTGAACCGCTGGCTGGTCAACCCGGGTGTACCGGTGCCGAGTTCGGCGACGGCGGTGCACGGGCTGACGGATGAGCACCTCCAGCGCAACGGCCGCTGGCCGGCGCCGGTGATGCACGAGATAGCGGAGCTGCTGGCCGAACAGGCGGCCGTGGGGCGGCCGTTGGTGGTGATGAACGCGCCGTTCGACCTGACGCTCCTGGACCGCGAGCTGCGCCGGCACCGGGCGTCGTCCTTGGACGACCGGCTGGAGCGGTCCGCGTTGCGCGTCCTGGACCCCCGGGTCCTCGACAAGCATCTCGACCGCTACCGCAAGGGCCGCCGCACGCTGACGGACCTGTGCGAGCACTACGGCGTGACGCTCGCCGAGGCGCACGACGCGGCGGCCGACGCGCTGGCCGCGCTGGAGGTCGTCCGGGCGGTCGGGCGCCGCTTCTCGGCGCGCCTCGAACGCCTCTCCCCCGGCGAGCTGCACACCCTCCAGACGGGCTGGCACGCGGCCCAGGCGCGCGGCCTCCAGGCGTGGTTCGCGCGCAGCGGGCAGGAGGAGACGGTGGACCAGTCCTGGCCGGTCCGCCCGCCGGCGCTCCCGGCGGCGGCGTGAGGGCAAGCGAAAGGCCGGTCAGCTTAGGCTGACCGGCCTTCTCCCGGTGGGCGATACTGGGTTCGAACCAGTGACCTCTTCGGTGTGAACGAAGCGCTCTCCCACTGAGCTAATCGCCCGGGAACGCACTGAACAATACAGTCCCGCGTGCCTTTCCTTCAAACCGTTCGCAGATACGCGGCCAGCCCGCGCCGCCCGTCGCGCATCATCAGCCGGTGATTGGCCCGGAACAGTGGCCGCCCCGGTACGGCGAGCACCCGCAGCAACGGCTTGTGGACGTCGACGACTTGCTCGTACGTCGCAAGGGTCCCGCCCTCACGGGCCTCAAGCCTCCACCGCGCCCACCCTTCGAGATCCCCGCTCATGGAGATCTCCAGCACCCCGGCCGCCGGGTCCCGCCGGACCTCGCGCGCGACGAAGGTGAGCCCGTAGGGAAGGGTGGCACGGATGCGTACGACGCCGCTGGTGTCGTCGATGGGGGTGACCTCGCGGACCTGCGGCCACCACTGGGGGTACTCCTCGGCCCGCTCCAGTGCCGCGTAGACGGCGGCGATCGGAGCGGGCAGGTGCCACAGGCTGTGGAAGCGGTAGTGCGTCCAGTCCATGGGACCAGTGTGGGGCTACGGCATCTTGTTCCCCAGCAGCGCCAGGTTCTCGATCGCCGCGAGTCCGTACAGCGCGGTGTCGTTGGTGGACACCCAGGTGGCCTCGCTACCGGGGACCAGCGCGGTGGGTCCGGTCACCTTCTCCGTCCTCCACGGCGCGCTCTCCTTGTAGCCGTCGGAGTTGTAGAACTTGTCCCAGGCCCGCTTGGCGAGCTTCTCGTCCCCGGTCTTGACGGCGGCGTACGCGTCGAGCCGCGAGTGCCCCTGGAACAGCAGCAGCGTCCCGAAGTTGGACCCGTACCGTGCCGCCTGTTCGGCCTTGGTGGCGTTGAAGTACCGGCAGTAGTCGAAGTACGCCTCGTTGAACCGGGGCATGTCGACAAGGTGGATCAACTCCGCGCAGAGTTCGTTGAGTCCGAAGACGGCGGAGAGGTGCGAGACCCCGACGACCGGCGCGGGCGCGACCGCGAACTTCCCCGTGTCGAGGTCGTACAGCCCACTCCCCTGCACGAACCCGTTGGGCTGCGCGGCGATGGTCTCCATCGTGGACAGCACCCGCGCCTTCGCCTTCTCCCACTTGGGCCCGCGCCGCTCCCACTCGGTGAGCCACGCGGAGACGAGCCCGCTCCAGTCGGTGCCGAACCCGATGGACAGGGCGTGCCGGTCGGGCGTGTAGGGCTCGGTGCGGATCTTGCGGATGGGGTCGAGGACGAGGAACGTCTCGTCGGAGTCGACGTTCGCGTGCATGAGGTCACCGACGCGTTCGTCGGCGGTGAGGAAGTAGTAGTAGCGCCGGTACGTGGTGTTGGCGATCCGCTGCTGCTTCGCGCTGTCGGCGTAGTGCTGGACGCCGTGCCGGGTGCCGAGCCCGGCCCACTTGCCGAGGTGGTACACGTCGACCTCCCCGGTGTGCCGGGTCATGGCCTCGGCGAACCGGAAGATGTCGGAGCGGCCGGAGCGCAGGTACGCGTACCAGAGCCAGAGGTCGGGCGACAGTTCGGAGTTGTCCCACGCGTACCCGCCGATGTCGTACCGCCACTGGTGCCGCACGGTGTCGTACGTGTGCATGATGTCGCCGTAGTCCCAGAAGCCGTACCAACGGCGCTGCTCCACCTGGTCCTTGTAGTACGTGAAGAGGAAGTCGAGGTGGTCCTCGATCTTCGCCTTGGCCGGGGTGGAGCGGTCGGGCTCGGAGTAGAGGCCGGGTCCGAAGACACCGGCTTTGATCAACTGCTGGGGCGGCGCGGCCAGTTGCGGCAACACCCGGACGGCGTCGACCTGTTGGGCGAGCGTTTCCGGTGTCGGTGTGGACTCGTTGGCCCAGAAGAGGAGTTCGGAGGTACGCGCGATGCCGTAGGGCGTGCCGAACTCGGGTTCGTAGTCCTCGTACGTGATGTTGAGGCCCTCGAGCTGTTCGGGGAACGTGTCCTGGCCCATACCGTCGTGGTAGAAGCGCAGGTCCATCGGCTGGGCCTCGGGCGACCAGAGCCAGAGGGTGACCTCGGCCTCGTCGGTCTGGGCGTCGCGGATGTCGAGCTGGGAGGGGTGGCGTTCCCAGAAGTCCCGCAGCCCGAAGGAGAATCCGCCGCTCGCGCCGCCGACGTACCCGAATCCGGAGGCCCGCTTGCCGCCGCCCGCGCCGATCCAGCCGTGGCCCTTCTTGGTGCGCTTGCGCACGGTGAAGCCGTCGGAGGAGAGCTGGGAGAGGGTGTAGTCGCCCCACTCGGGGATGTACTGGAGCCGGGTGGTGACCCGCTGGTCCCAGGTCGACGGGTCGGGCAGCTTCTTCCCGGCGAACTGGGCTTCCTGGACGGCGATTCCGGGGTCGCGGCGCAGTCCGGTGATGCCCTTGACGGCCTCGCGGAGCAGGCCCGTGCCCTCGCCGCCGATGCGGATGTGGCGGTCGTACGCCTGGTCGCGCATCGGGACGGTGAAGCGGACGCCGAGGCCGCGGATGAAGTCGCCGCTCGCCTTGCCGGGTTCCTGGGTGCCGTCGTACGTGATGGTGTGGACCATGCGGAAGGAGTCGGCACCCGCGTAGAAGTAGAGGCGGATCGAGAAGGGGAGCCAACTCCGGTTGCCCTTGCGGTGCTTGCCGTCGATGCGGACGACCGCGCGGACGGGGCCGTCCTGTTCGACGGTCACCTCGGAGATGGCGCCCTCGAAGCGTTCGGTCTTGACGGTGCCCTGGTCCTCGTCCTCGATCTCGGGCTGGCGGATGAGGACGAGGCGGCCGTTCTTGGCGATCTCGGTGGAGCCGCGTCTGACGGACTTGATGAGGGTCGCGCCGGACTTGCCGATCTTCACGTCGACGACGCCGGTCGACACGTCGATCGTGCCGCCGCTCTTGTCGACGGTGACCTTCTTGCCGGGCGCGGTCGGCGTACCCGGGGCCAGCGTGAGCTTGCCGTCGCCCGAACTCACCGCGTGGGCGGTCCACTTGAGGGAGCCGTCGGGCCAGTAGGCGATGGGCCAGGACTGGACGGGGACGTCCTTGCCGGCGGCGTCGGTGACCGCGAACGCCTGGTCCTCCGGGAAGGCGCCCATCGGCCAGGGCACGCCGAGCGTGGAGCCGGGGGCGGCGCCGAGGCCGCCGTCCTCCAGCCAGTCCAGGGTCACCGGGTCGGCGGCGCCGCTCCGGGCGCCGGGCGCGGCGGAGGCGTTCGAGCCGAGCGCCCAGCTGAACTGCGCGGCGACTCCTGCGACGGCTGCCGCTTTGAAGAGGGATCTGCGAGGAAGGGGGGACATGGCCGTTCCTTTCCGTGCGGGGGAAGCTTCGGGCTGGTCAAGGGCATGACAGAGGAAGGCACGGGGGGACACCGGCCTTGGTCGGGGTACGGCGCCGGGGGCGCCGTACCGGTAAAAGCGACTGCTCAGCGGCGCCGGTACCGCTCCTCCACCGCCAGCGCCGCCGCGACGACGGCGCCGAGGACGGGAGCGCCCAGCGGCGCGATGAACCACGCGGACATGACGACCACCGCGAGCCCGGCGACGACGAGGAAGGAGCCGGCCGGGTCGAGGACCGTACGGCGCCCGGACCCGGCGAGCAGCTCGCGCCAGCGGTCGCCCGGCGTCCAGACGGCCGCGGCCCGCAGCAGCGCGACGGCGGCCCCGATCAGGGCGAACACCCCGATCGCGCCGATCAGCGGCCCGCCCGGCAGCCCCGCGCGCACGGCCCACACGTCGACCCAGACCGCGACGACGGCCGCCCACCCGGCGAGCCCGACGGCCCACCCGCCGCGCAGCGCCGTACGGAAGTCGGCGATGAACTCCCGCAGTCCGCCGTCCACATGGGCGGTGCGGCGGGCCAGGTGGCGGCTGCCGGCGGCGAGTGCGGCGGGGTAGGTGACGACGCCGAGGCAGGCGACGGCGATCCAGACGCCGGTGAGCAGGCACTCGGCGAAGACCGCGAACCTCTCCGCGAACACGGACTCCTTGCGGGGCTTCACCCGCGTCTCGGTGGCCATCGGCGTCAGCCCTTGAGTCCGGAGGTCGCCATACCGTCGATGAGGTAGCGCTGGAAGGCGAGGAAGAACGCGAGGACGGGCAGCAGCGCGACGAGGGACATGGCGATCATGCCGCCGTAGTCGGCCACGCCTTCCTGGTCGACGAACATCTTCAGGCCCAGGGAGACGGTGTACTTGTCGGGCTCGTTGAGGTAGATCAGCGGGCCCATGAAGTCGTTCCACGAGTTGATGAACGTGAAGATCGCGCTGGTGATGAGGGCCGGGCGGCACAGCGGGAGCACGATCGACCAGTAGATGCGCAGGTGCCCGCAGCCGTCGAGGCGGGCGGCCTCGTCGAGCTCCTTGGGCAGGTTGCGCATGAACTGGACCATGAGGAAGACGAAGAACGCCTCCGTGGCGAGGTACTTGCCCAGCAGCAGTGGGGTGTACGTGTTGATCATGTCCATGTTGCGGAAGAGCACGTACTGCGGGATGAGCAGGACGTGGTACGGCAGCAGGAGGGTGCCGATCATCAGCGTGAAGAGCAGGTTGCGGCCCGCGAACTTGATGCGGGCGAACGCGTAGGCGGTGAGCGAGCAGGAGATGACGATCCCGATCACCGAACCGACCGCGAGGGTCAGGGAGTTGACGAAGAAGGTGGAGATCGAGATGTCCGCGATGCCGTCACTGAGCCGCTGATAGTTGCCGATGATGGGGTCGCTGGGGAAGAGGTCGAGGCTGCCGACGATGTCCTCGCTCTTCTTGAACGAGCCGCCGATGACCCAGATCACGGGGTAGAGGATCACGGCGAGGATCGCGAGGGAGCCGAGGTGCCAGGCGAGGGAGCCGGTGCGCTTGCGGCCGGTGCCCGACGACTTGTGGACCGTGGTCGTGGTGCTCATCGGGCGCCCTCCTCGTAGTGCACCCACTTCTTCTGCGACCAGAAGAGGACGGCGGTGACCAGCGCGACGGCGATGAGCAGCAGCCACGCCATGGCGGAGGCGAGACCCATCCGGCTGTTCTCGAAGCCCTGGACGTACAGATAGCAGGTGTAGACCATCGATCCGTCGGCCGGTCCGCAGGCGTTGCCGCCCGCGCCGCCGCCGACGATGTACGCCGAGCTGAAGATCTGGAAGGAGTGGATGGTCTCCAGCAGGACGTTGAAGAAGAGGACGGGGGAGATCATCGGCAGGGTGATGTTCCAGAACCTGCGCCAGGTCCCGGCGCCGTCCATCTCGGCGGCCTCGTACAGCTCGCGCGGGACCTGCTTGAGGCCGGCGAGGAAGATGACCATCGGCGCGCCGAACTGCCAGACGGTGAGGGCGACGAGGCTGTAGATGATCAGCTCGGGGTCACCGGTCCAGCCGCCGGCATTGATGCCGAAGAACTGCTGGGTCTGGTCGACGACCGCGTCGTCCGAGAAGATCGCCTTCCAGACGATCGCGATGGAGACGCTGGCCCCGATCAGGGAGGGTGCGTAGAACGCGGCCCGGTAGAAGGCCTGGCCGCGCCGCTTCTGGGCGAGCAGCAGGGCGACGCCGAGCGCGGCGAGCAGCTTGAGTGGCGTACCGACGACGACGTACCAGAGGGTGACCTGGACCGAGTGGCGCCAGCGGGGGTCGCCGAACATCTCGGAGAAGTTGTCGAGGCCGATCCACTTCGGCGGGTCGAAGAGGTTGTAGTCGGTGAACGCGAAGTAGAGCGAGGCGACCATAGGGCCCGCGGTGAGCAGGAGGAACCCGGCGATCCACGGCGACATGAAGAGGTAGCCGGCCAGGTTCTCGCGGCGCAGGCGACGCTTGAGCTCGGGGGGTCTGGCCAACCGCTCCGGGCCGCTGGGCGGCCCGGAGTCCAAGGTCTGGCCCTCCAGTGCGGGGGCGTGTGTCACGGTGGTTCCCATCAGGCCTTGAGGGCCGTCTTCGACTCGGTGAAGAACTGCTTGACGGCGTCGTCCACCGACCGGGTCCCGAGCGCGAGTTCCTCGGCGATCCGCAGGAACGCGGACTCGCAGATGTCGGCGCCGCTGGGGTGCGGGGTGATGGGTTCCAGGACGCCGGAGGCGACGAGGGACTCCTCGTAGGCGGCGATCGACTTGTTGACCTCGTCGGTCGGCTTGAACGCGTCGTACTGCGCCTGGGTGGCGGGGATGCCCCGGTCGTAGCCCATGATCTTGGCGACCTCGGGGTCGTGGACCATGAAGCTGATGAACTGGGCGACTTCCTTGGGGTGCTTGGTGCGCTTGGAGGCGCTCAGCATGAGGGAGCCGAGGTACTGGCCGGTCTTCTTGCCGTCCGTGGTGGGGATGGGGGCGAGGCGGTACTCGCTCTTCCCCTCGGAGGTGTAGCGGACGGTGAAGTTGTCCCAGGTGAACTCACCGGCGGCGAGTTCGGCGGCGACGGCGGACTTCGGCTTGATCTGGGCGACCTTCTTGGCGTCGGCGAACTCGCCCTGTTCCAGGCCCTGTTCGGCCTTGGTCCACCAGTCCTTGAGGTCCGACTCGGTGAATCCGAGGCCGTCGGCGGTGAAGAACGCCTTGCCGTTCTGGCGCAGGTACAGGTCGTAGAGGTACATGACGCCGTACATGCCGGAGTCGCCCGCGCGGCCGGTCTTCTGGTGGATCTTCAGCATCGCGGCGTGGAAGTCGTTCCAGGTCCAGCCCTGCTTGGGGGTGACGCCGGAGCGGGTGTAGACGGGCTGGTCGATGACCAGGGCCATCGAGTTGGAGCCGACCGGGACGCCGAGGAGCTTGCCGTCGACCTCGCCGAACTTGTCGAGTCCGGCGCGGAAGCCGTCCATGGAGAGGTGGCCGGCCTTGACCTGTGAACTCAGGTCGAGCAGAACGTTCTTCGCGTCGTATTTCCGCAGGAATCCGATGGCGTTCTGGAAGACGTCCGGCGGATTTCCCCCGGAAGCCTGGGTATTGAACTTCTTCCAGAAGTCGCCGTACGGCTGGAAGTCCGTTTTCACCTTGATCTTCGGGTACTTCTTCTCGAAGAGCGCGATGGTCTGGTTGATTCTCTTCGCGCGGTCGTCGGCTCCCCACCACGCGTAACGGATCGTCACCGTCCCGTCGGAGGACGAACCGCTGTCCCCGCCGCATCCCGTCGTCGCCGCCAGCCCGAGTGTGGCTGCCGTCGCTCCGGCCGCCTTCAGGATCGTTCGCCTCTCGATATTCCTGCTGGTTCCCACAGTCGGGCCCTCCCCGCAGCGTCGTTGCCGCTTGCATGAATCGTTTCAAGAAAGCGCTTGCTGGCACAAGGTACGAGGGGGGTGAGAGAGCGTCAATGATTCGGACAGGATTTTCTTGCGGGACGGCTCGGGGACGGCCCTGCGCACCAAGTACCGCACACGGCCGTCACGTTGACATATCCGCAGGTGAGCGAGGCCGGTTCGAGCACCCGAACGCCGGATGCCCCGCCGAGCGGCGGCGGGCACGGGCCGAAATTCGCCGGGGTGGTTTGAACGGGCTCTTGGGGTGGTCTGGTACGGGTACGGCGGGTTGGTGCCGTCTGTCCCTAGTCGAACAGCGCGGCGAGCTGCTCGGCCCGCTCGTCGATCAGGCGCATGCGCAGGGCGCGTTCGACCGGTTCGGAGTGGGCGTCGCCCGCGGAGACCTGACCCGGCCACCTGCGGTACAGCAGGCCCGGTTCACCGGTGAAGTGGCCCGCCGCGATCGTGCCGGCCGCGATCAGCAGACCCGTGTCGTCCGAGCCGGGTACGGCCATCCAGCCGCCGAGGGCCACGGCGAGGGTGCGGCGGACGCAGAGGGTGGTGGGGTGGACGGGGAGGCGGTGGCCGTGGGTGCGCCAGTAGGCGGCGACCGCGCCCCGGGGGATCGGGCCGGGGTCGGGGTCGTTGTCGTTGGCGGCTGTCGTGCCGTCGGGGAGGAGGTCGAGGGCGCGGGAGGTGGCCCAGCCGGTCGCCGGGTCCTGGAGGGCCTCGATGTCCCTGGCCAGGGCGCCGGGGGTGAGGACGTCGTCCTGGTCGAGGTTCTTGACCAGGGTGCCCTCGGCGCGGGAGAGGCCGAGGTTGCGGGTGATGGCGACGCCGCCTCGGCGGCCCCGCGCCGTACGGATACGGGGGTCCTCCGGGAGCAGCGTCTCGGCGATGCCCGTCCCGCCGTCCTCCTGGACGATCCACTCCCAGGACCAGCCTGGCGGGAGGGTCTGCGCGGCGAGGGAGGCGTGGGCGGCCTTCAGGTGCTCGGGGCGGGGGTCGTAGATCGGCGTGATGATCGATATCAGGCTGGCCACGCGCGCTCCCCCTGGGCATGCACCAGGGGCCGTTCCGAATGCCGGAACGGCCCCTGGATCGGGTGGGCGATACTGGGTTCGAACCAGTGACCTCTTCGGTGTGAACGAAGCGCTCTCCCACTGAGCTAATCGCCCGGGTGCGGGGTGAACATTACCGCATGTCAGGGGGTGGGTCGGACCGGTGAGGGTCGGGCCACCGAAGGGGAGGCGGTCGGTGGCGGGGGGTGACCGGCGGGGAGGCGGTCAGGCGGCCGGACTCACTGGTTCTTGATGTTCCACGGCATCTCCAGGCCGTACTTCCAGAGGTAGATGCCGGCCAGGACGCCGATGATCACCAGCGCGATCGACGTCAGGATGATGTTCCGCCGGCGCACCTTCGGGTCGAGGGCCCGCTGGGCGGCCTCCGTGACCTTGCGTTTCGTCCAGCGCAGGACCAGCTGCGCCCAGACGAACTCGGTGGCCCAGATCGCCATGCCCGCGAAGATCACGACCCAGCCGGGCCCCGGCAGCGGCAGCATGACGATGCCGAGCCCCACGACCGCGAGGCCGACGACGAAGACGCCGACCTGCCAGCTCAGGTGCAGTGTCCTGCTCTTCTTGATGAACGCCGGCGCCTTGGATCCGAGACCCTCGGGTCCCGCACTGTCCGTGACCACGGTCGCCTCGCCGGGCTCGTCACTCCCCGTATTCATACCTGAACCTTACCGGAGAGAATCCGGTCACCGGAATGGTGGTACCGGGAGAAGAGGGTCTCGGCCGGAAGAGTTACGTAAAGACGCACAAAACCCTCAGAGGGGTTTACAACGGCACCGTAGGTGGCATGTCGATTTCGCCGACGTGCGAATCCCCGAGCGCACACTGAGCGAAAGGCCCTGGCGCTTATGAACACCACGGTCAGCTGCGAGCTGCACCTGCGCCTCGTTGTGTCGAGCGAGTCCTCCCTGCCTGTTCCCGCAGGCCTGCGGTACGACACGGCCGATCCCTACGCCGTGCACGCCACCTTCCACACCGGAGCCGAGGAGACCGTCGAGTGGGTGTTCGCCCGCGACCTCCTCGCGGAGGGCCTCCACCGGCCCACCGGCACCGGCGACGTCCGCGTGTGGCCGTCGCGCAGCCACGGTCAGGGGGTCGTCTGCATCGCCCTCAGCTCCCCTGAGGGCGAGGCCCTCCTGGAGGCACCCGCGCGGGCACTGGAATCCTTCCTGAAGCGCACCGACGCGGCCGTGCCACCTGGCACGGAGCATCGGCACTTCGACCTCGATCAGGAGCTGTCGCACATCCTGGCGGAGAACTAGCCAGGGAACATCTCCACCCGCCCGACGCCGTCCACTCGGGGAGACGGACCGGGCAGACACGAACGCGGGCCGTACCAGTCCGCGACCGACGCCGCCCACCGGTTCTCCGGTGGGCGGCGTCGGTGTTGGGCGCGGGTCCGTGGGCCCGGACCCCCTGAGCGGTGCGGCTACCATCGGCCAGCATCGGCGGGCGCGTGGCCCGTCCTCAGGGCAGGGAGCGAAATGTGCTGATCCCCCACGACACCCGGTGTGCGCTGGACGCGGTGGTGGGCCTGGTCAACACCGCGCCGGAGGACGAGACGGCGGTGGACGGGCTGCTGGACGTCCCCTCGCTGGAAGAGTTCGTACGATCCAACGAGATCAGCGGCGTCGAGGCGCTGTCCCAGGCCGACCTGGAGTCGGTCCGCGCGCTGCGGGAGCGGTTCGCCGAGATCTTCGCGGCGGCGGATGCCCGCAGCGCGGCGGAACTGATCAACAAGCTGGTCGCGGGGGCGGGCACGACTCCGCAGCTCACCGATCACGACGGGTACGACTGGCACGTCCACTACTTCGCCCCCGGCGCCTCCCTCGCCGACCACCTCGCCGCCGACTGCGGCATGGCCCTCGCGTTCTTCGTCGTCGCCGGCGAACAGGAACGTCTGCGCCGCTGCGAGGCCCCCGACTGCCGCCGGGCCTTCGTCGACCTCTCCCGCAACCGCTCGCGCCGCTACTGCGACAGCAGGACGTGCGGCAACCGCTTGCACGTGGCGGCCTACCGGGCCCGGCGGAAGGAGGCCACGGGGTGAGGGGGAGTGTGCGCGCGCCCCGGCGGATGGCGCCGGGGAGCGCGGGACGGTCACAGCAGCAGCAGGTCGTGCAGGGCTGCCATGAGGAGGAGGGACCCGATCACCGCGAGGAAGATCATGAGCGGTGGCTGGGATAGGGCGAAGAGGCATCCGCGCGGCTCGTCCTGAGGGGGCGCGGCCTCGCTCTGTGTCGTGTCCAGCATCTCGCGGGCGATGATGGCGCAGGTGGGGCCCCTGCCGCGATCAACACGCGCGGGTTGAGCGGGAGTTCGCCGAAACCGTCGAGGTCCGTTTCAGGGTGTGATCGTTTCCGCGCGGCCGGGGAACCACTTGTGTCGTTTCAGCCGAGGTGCCTCAAATGCCGTGCTTCTTGAGAATCGCCTCGATGTCGCTGAAGTCCTCGCCGGAGGAGGCGGGTTCCGTACGGCGGCCCGCTGCGGGCCGGGACTGGCGGGGCGCCGCCGCGCCGAGCGTCGGCGTCGAGGCACCCGGCGCCACGGCCTCGCGGTTCGCCGTGCGCGCCGCCGCCCTGCGCTCCTTGCGGGTACCGCCCCTGCGCCGTTCCACGGACCGGGTCAGCGCGAACAGCCCCCAGGCGCCGCCGAGTACGGCGAAACCCGCCCAGGCGGCCGGGCTGAACGCCGTGTCCGCCGCCCACTTGACGACCCCGGTCATCACGAGGCCCAGCGGCACCAGCGCGTAGGCCGCCATGCGGGCCGCCGCCAGGAAGCGTTTCCGGTACGCCGTCACCGCCGCGATGCCCAGGCCGGCCGCGGCGACAGCGGAACAGACGGTCTCGGCAATCATCCGGTCCTCCAGACTCGGTGTGCGCAACTCGCACGGGCCGGCGCACCCCGTTCCCCCGGGCCGCGCGTCCCGTCCTGTCTCCATCGTGCACCTCCCCCACCCGTTGCGGCCACGCCCCGGCAAGGACATCAGGGACATCTCCGGGTCGGCCCCGCCGGACAGGTTGGGATCCCCCGCCCCGAACTGGAAGACTCCCCCCATGAACGATTCCTCCCCCTCACCCGCCTCCCCCGTCGTCCTCGACGTCTGGTGCGAGTTGCAGTGTCCCGACTGCCGGTCCGCGCTCGGGGATCTGCGGCTGTTGCGGGAGCGGTACGGGGACCGGGTGGACGTGCGGCTGCGGCACTTCCCGCTGGAGAAGCACCGGCACGCGTTCGCCGCCGCGCAGGCAGCGGAGGAGGCGGTGGAGCAGGGGCAGGGGTGGGCGTACGTCGAGGCGGTGCTCGGGCGGGTCGAGGAGCTGGACCGGCGCGGTGAGGCGTTCCTCGTCGACATCGCGCGTGAACTCGGGCTGGACGCCGAGGAGTTCGAGACGGCGCTCATCGACGGCCGGCACATGCTGATCGTGGACGCGGACCACGCCGAGGGCAAGGCGATCGGCGTCACGGGCACCCCGACGTACGTCATCGACGGCGAGCGCCTCGACGGCGGCAAGAGCCAGGAAGGGCTCCGGGAGCGCATCGAGGAGATCGCCGACCGGCTGCTGGCGGCGCCCGGCGCGTGACCCCGGTTCAGAGCGCCTTGTACATGCCGTGCCCGACCGTTTCGTACCCCAGCGACTCGTACAGCCGCTCCGCCGGTGCGTTGTCCGCGAACACGTTGAGGCCGATGACCGTGCTGCCTCTCTCGATCGCCCGCATCTCCGCGAGGTGCATCAGCGTGCGGCCGTACCCCTTCCCCCGGAACTCCTCGGTGACCTCCACGTCGTAGATGTAGGAGTTGTCGCCGTCGGGGGCGAGCCACAGGGTGCCGAGGCGGCCGTCGGGGTGTTCGAGGACGTCGATGGTGGTGCCGGGGGGAGTGAGGTGTGCGCCCGAGAGTTCGCGGGCGGCGCGGGCGTCGGCCTCGGCGCGGGTGATGCCGCGTGCCACGCAGTCCCGCGCGAAGTTGCGGTAGCTGTTCTCGATGAAGGGGCGGAACTCGGCCTCGGCTATGGGGCGGACGGTGAGGCCGGGCGGGAGGGGCGGGGCGGTCGTGCCGAGGGGTTTCTCCATGCCGCGGTTGCGCAGGACGTAGCCGAGGGCGGTGGCGAGGCGGATGCCGGGGGTGGTCGCGGGGTCGGTGCCGCGCTCGACGGGGACGTACACCTCGATGGACCGGCAGCCCCACCCGCGCGCCACCTCCTCCGCGGCGAGCGCGGCGACCGTCGCGCGGCCCCGGCGGCGGTCGGCCTCGTCGATGCGGAGTTCCTCGATGCGGGCGATGGTCGGGCCGAAGCCGGGGTGGGTGCCGAGGTGGAGCGTGCCGACGGGACGGCTGTTCACGCACACCTGGTAGCGGCGTGAGAGCCGTCCGGCGGGGCCGGGCTCCCGCTGGAGCGGCTCGGTGGGTCGCAAGGTCGTGGTCATGCCGCGTTTCTACCCTGTGCGGGCCCTGCGAGCAGCCCGGTATCGGCACCGCTCACGGATCGAGGTCGTCCGCCGCCCGCTCCGCGAACACCCGCATCGCCTTCGCCGTGACCGGCCCCGGCGCCCCGGGCAGCTCGCGCGCGTCCACGCGGTGGACCGCCTGGACGTCCCGGAGGGTGGACGTCAGGAAGATCTCGTCGGCGCGGTCGAGGACGTCCAGCGGGAGGTCGGTCTCGTGGGCGCCGGTCCACTCGGCGACCAGCTCGCGGGTGATCCCGGCGAGGCAGCCGGAGGCGAGCGGCGGGGTGTGGATCTCGCCGTCGAGGACGACGAAGACGTTGGAGCCGGTGCCTTCGCAGAGCGCGCCGACCGTGTTGGCGAAGAGCGCCTCGGTGGCGCCCTGGTCGTGCGCGCGGGAGAGGGCGACGACGTTCTCGGCGTACGAGGTGGTCTTGAGGCCGGTGAGGGCGCCGCGTTCGTTGCGGGTCCAGGGGACCGTGACCGCGGCGGTCGTGTCGGAGCGGCGGGCCGTCTCACCGAGGGCGACGACGAGGGTCGTGCCGTGGGCGCCCCGGTCGGAGCCGAGGGGGCCCTGGCCGCCGGTGTAGGTGATGCGCAGGCGGCCGAGCGGCATGGGGTTCGCGGCGAGGACGGTCGCGCAGGCCGTACGGATCTCGTCGTGGTCGGGGTCGGGGAGGCCGAGGCCCCGGGCGGAGCGGGTGAGGCGGTCGAGGTGGCGGGTGAGCGCGAAGGGGCGGCCGTCGGTCGCCTTGACCGTCTCGAAGATGCCGTCGCCCACGGTCAGTCCGTGGTCGAGGACGGAGACGCGCGCGTCCTCGATGTCCTTCAGTCCGCCGTCGAGCCAGAGTTTCACCGGTGCCACCTCGCGGGTTCGTCAGCCGTCGTACTCCCCCGACGCTACCGCGAGCAGCCGGGACGCCTTCAGCTCGGTCTCCCGCCACTCGCCCTCGGGGTCGGACCCCCAGGTGATCCCGGCGCCCGTACCGAACTTCAGCAGGCCCCCGTCGATCCAGAACGTCCGGATGCCGACGGCGAGTTCACCGGTCCCCCGGTCGGCGTCGACCCAGCCGACGCCGCCGCAGTAGGGGCCGCGCGGCGCGGTCTCCAGGGCGTCGATGATCCTGAGGGCGCTGGACTTGGGGGCGCCGGTGACGGAGCCGGGCGGGAAGGCGGCGGCGAGGAGTCCGGGCCAGCCGGCGCCGGGGCGCAGCTCGCCGGCGACGGTCGAGACGAGGTGGACGAGGCCGGGGTGCTTCTCCAGCGCGCACAGGTCGGGGACGGTGACGCTGCCCGTCGTGCAGACCTTGCCGAGGTCGTTGCGGACGAGGTCCACGATCATGACGTTCTCGGCGTAGTCCTTCTCCAGGAGGTCGGCCTCGGTGCGGCCGGTGCCCTTGATGGGTCCGGAGAGGATCGTCCGGCCGTCGCGGCGCAGGAAGAGTTCCGGGGAGGCGGTGGCGATCTGTACGCCGTGCCCGGGGAGGCGGATCGTGCCCGCGTACGGCGCCGGGTTGCCGAGGGCGAGCAGCGCGGTGAGGGCGTCGACGTCGGCGTCCTCGGGGACCGGTGCGGACAGGACGCGGCAGAGGTTGGCCTGGTAGACGCGGCCGGCGGCTATGTGCTCGCGGACGCGCCGGACGCCCGCCGTGTACGCGGCGCGGTCGAGGGACGACGTCCAGTCACCCGTCGCCGGTCCGCGCCAGGCGCCCGGCACCGGCGCGGGGACCGGTGCGCGGCGTACGTCGGCGAAGCGGGCGCAGGTCAGGCGGCCCTCGAAGTCGGCGGCGACGGCCCAGAAACCGCTGGACTCCAGGGCGGCGGGGTCGCTCGTGACGTCCAGGAGACCGGTGGCGACGCGGGTGCCGAAGCGGGCGAGGGGAGGCAGGTGGGGCACGCGTCGAGTCTAGGTCGGGTGACCACAAGACGGCCTGAGCTGGGCGGTTCGGCCACGAAGGGCAGCACGCTGCGCAAACGCGTTTTTGTACTGGCCCGGGAATCGGCTAGAGTTCACCACGTCGCCGGGACGCGCAAGCGGGCCGGGAAAGACAAGCGGACGTAGCTCAGTTGGTAGAGCGCAACCTTGCCAAGGTTGAGGTCGCGAGTTCGAGCCTCGTCGTCCGCTCGAAGGAAAGCAAGGGGATCTTCCCGAACCCCTGCACTCCTGGTGGAGTGGCCGAGAGGCGAGGCAACGGCCTGCAAAGCCGTCTACACGGGTTCAAATCCCGTCTCCACCTCCAAGGACGATTAGCTCAGCGGGAGAGCGCTTCCCTGACACGGAAGAGGTCACTGGTTCAATCCCAGTATCGTCCACTGGAGCCGCAAGGCTTCCCCGCGCGATTAGCTCAGCGGGAGAGCGCTTCCCTGACACGGAAGAGGTCACTGGTTCAATCCCAGTATCGCGCACTGATCATGGTCTTCGGATCATGGTTTCTCCCGGACGATTAGCTCAGCGGGAGAGCGCTTCCCTGACACGGAAGAGGTCACTGGTTCAATCCCAGTATCGTCCACACCTGCCGAAGCCCCCGGTTCCCACCGGGGGCTTCGTGGCGCTGCGGGCTAGCTGGAGAACAGCATGTGGCCGAAGCTCTTGTGGCGCTGGTGCCCGCCGTGGTGACCCCCGTGGCCGCCGTGGTGCTGCGGGGCGCCCCAGGCCGGGCCCGGCGGGGGAACCGGCGGCGCCGCCGGGTACGCCTGCGGGCCGGGCTGGCCCCACTGGCCTTCGAGGCGGGTCAGGGCCTCCAGCTCGCCGTAGTCGAGGAAGATCCCCCGGCAGTTGCTGCACTGTTCGATCTGGACGCCGTTGCGGTTGTAGGTGTGCATCGCCGCGTGGCACTTCGGACACTGCATCATCGGCCCCGGTTCCTCACTGTTCGTTCCTGTTTCGCGTTACCCCAGGACAGACTCCGTCCGGGGCCGGCTGGTTGCACCCTACGGCGGCCATCCGCGCGCACGCGTCCACCAGCGCCTCCTCCACCTCGTCCAACCGCCGTTCCCGCGCGGCCGACTTGGCGATCGCGCGGGCGGCGGTCTGGACGGTCAGGGCGCGCGCGACGACGTCCAGGGCGGGCCAGGGGTCGTCGTACCCGTCGAGCGCGGGGCCGTCCGCGTCGCGGTAGGCCGTGAGGAAGCGGTTCCACTCCTCGGGCGGGAGGAGGCCGCAGGCGTACCAGGCGGCGGGGCGGGCGAGGTCCCAGGTCTGGACGCCGGTGCCGAGGTCGTCGACGTCGATGAGGCGCCAGTCTCCGGCCGGGGTACGGACCAGCTGGCCGAGGTGGAGGTCGCCGTGGCAGAGGCCGGCGGCGGGCATGGGGGCCTCGGCGCGGGCCCAGGCGGGGAGGCGGTGCCAGGCGCGGCGTACGGGGATGGTCGCCGGGTGGGTGACGGCGGTGAGGCGGGCGACCGCCTGGGCGGCTTTCGCCGGGCCGCGCATCGGGGGGAGGTCCGGGGGCGGGGTGCTGCGGTGGAGGCGGGCCAGGAGGGCGCCGGCTGCCTCCCAGGGGGCCTCTTCGGGGGCTTCGGGGTCGACGGGGGTGCCGTAGGGCCAGAACGTGACCAGGCGGTCGTGCAGGGGGGCCGGGGTGGGGGTGAGGGGCGGGAGGAAGACGTCGGGGAGGTGTGCGGCTGTGCGCAGGCGTGGGAGGAGGGTTTCCGGGGGTGTGCCGGGGGCGTGGGCCTTGGCGACCGTGTCGGCGTGGCGTACGACCGTGGCGTCCGGGCGGTCGGCGAGGGTGCCGGCGGGGCAGGCGCAGGGCAGGGGGCCGGAGTGTGCGCGGGCGCGGAGGGTGAACGTGAGGTCGGTGAGCAGGGTCACGGAGGTGGGGTCCTTCTGTCGCGTGCGGACAAAAGTAATGCCGGCGCAGCTCCCCAGCTGCGCCGGCATTGTTGCCGTCCGCCGCACCCCCGTCCCCACGGGGTTTCATGGGTGGGATGTCCCCGCCCGGACCGCTCTTCCGGGCCTGGGGTCGCCGCTCAGCGCCCCAGCATCACGCCCACGGACGACGCCTGTGTGGCCACTGTCTCCCAGCCGCCGAAGACGACGAAGAGCAGGACCGCGAGAGGGAGGACCATCAGGGTCGCCGCCAGAGGGTGACGACGGCCGGGCTCGGGCTGGTCGCGGTAGGTGTTCCGCGGTGCCGTGTAGGCCATGGCTCCTCCTTCCCGAACTCAGGTGGTCGTTGGCAGCGGCGGGTGTCTGACCTCGGGGGACGAGTGCTGCACCCGCCGCTTGACCTCTAACTTAGGCGGGTGGCGGCTCGCGGGCGTCATGCCCTCGTACCGATTGGCGGGCCTCCCGGAGGATGAGCCTCGACCTGCGGAGTACTCCCCTGGGTGGAGACGGGGTCCTACGACTCAGGGTCTTCCCGGAAGGGGTGTCCGGTCCGGGCGGATTTTTCCGATTCCGCTTCTCGGGGGACCGGCTGTTCGACGAGGGCCAGGACCCGGTTCGCCATGAAACGGGCGGTACGGATCACCGTCCCGGAGCGCGTGACTTCGCTCACTTCCACCACCCCCCTGCGGACCGCCGTCTCCACCCTGCGGCCCGCCCTGCCGGCCACCACCTCGTACGTCCGCGTCGTGTCCCCCGCGTCCACGACTATCTCCACCCGGTCACCCTTCACAGTGCCAATCCCCCTTCCGCGATGGCTGGTTGAGATCAGGTCACGGCCGAAAACCGTTGCCCCGCCGCCTTCCTGACCACCTCTCAAGTCTCCCACCCGGCACTGACAATCGATCGGGCCGAGAGGGCGCGGCTCCTGCACACCGGCGGTCGGGGAAACGTAAGCTGTGGCACGTCACACGGACCGGCAGCGGGGATGAACATGGCGATGATGCGCCTGAGGCGCGAGGACCCGCGCGTCGTCGGCTCGTTCAGGCTTCACAGACGGCTCGGCGCGGGCGGGATGGGCGTCGTCTATCTGGGCTCCGACAAGAAGGGGCAGCGCGTCGCGCTCAAGGTCATCCGGCCCGATCTGGCGGAGGATCAGGAGTTCCTCTCGCGGTTCGCGCGCGAGGTGTCCGCCGTGCGGAGGATCCGGGGCGGGTGTACGGCTCGGCTCGTCGCCGCCGATCTCGAGGCCGAGCGGCCGTGGTTCGCGACCCAGTACGTTCCCGGGCCTTCCCTGCACGACAAAGTCGGCGACGAAGGGCCCATAGGGGCCGCCGAGCTCGCTTCCATCGGGGCCGCGTTGTCCGAGGGGCTCGTCGCCGTTCACGAAGCCGGGGTCGTCCACCGGGATCTGAAGCCGTCCAACATCCTGCTGTCGCCCAAGGGGCCCCGGATCATCGACTTCGGGATCGCCTGGGCCACCGGTGCGTCCACGCTCACACATGTCGGGACCGCTGTGGGGTCGCCGGGGTTCCTCGCGCCCGAGCAGGTTCGGGGGGCCGCTGTCACTCCGGCCACCGACGTGTTCTCGCTGGGGGCGACCCTGGCGTACGCGTCCACCGCCGACTCGCCCTTCGGGCACGGGAGTTCGGAGGTGATGCTGTATCGGGTCGTGCATGAGGAGCCTCAGCTTCAGGGGGTGCCCGATGCGCTGGCTCCGCTCGTGCGGGCCTGCCTTGCCAAGGATCCCGAGGAACGGCCCAGCACGCTGGAGTTGTCCCTGCGGCTGAAGGAGATCGCCGCCCGGGAGGCTCAGGGAGCGGTTGTCGAGGGGCGGGTTGCCGGGCCTCGGTCCGCGTCGCGCTCCGCCGAGGGGGAGCGGGTTGCCGATACCGCGAGTTATACCGAGCGGAGTGTTCGGTCTTCGGGAGTCACTCCGCCGCCTCGGCCTTCTCGGGGGGCGTCGTCGTCATCGTCCCGGCCGTCCGGGACCGGTCGGCCTACGCCGTCGGGGAGGGGGGCTCGACCCAGCGGTAGTCGGCCTGTGCAGGGGCCTCGCGGCGGGACCGGGGCTGGTCGGCCGCCGGGGACTCGGCCTCGGCCCACCGGGACCGGGCGGCGGCCTGCCAATCCCCGGCTGTTGCGGCAGCGGTTGTTCGTGTTTGTCGTGGTGACGTTGTTGGTGGCGTTGGGGATTGGGCTTGTGCAGGCTTGTCAGGGGCCTGCTCGGGGGTTGGGTGGCGGGGGCGGGAGTGTTGTGTGGCAGGAGCAGGGGCGGGGGCCGTCGTCGGGGGACTGACGGGTTGTGGGCTAAAAAAACCTCAGCTCCCCGGACGTCCAGTGGCCACCGCGTAGAACGCCACCGCCGCTGCTGCTCCTACGTTCAGTGAGTCCACTCCGTGTGACATCGGGATGCGTACCCATTCGTCCGCTGCCATCAGGGCCTGCGTCGACAAGCCGTCTCCCTCCGCTCCCAGCATCAGGGCCACTCTGTCCATCTTGTGGGGGGCCGCCTCGTCCAGGGAGCGGGCCTTTTCGTCCGGGGTCAGGGCCAGGAGGTTGAAACCTGCTTCCCTTACCGAGTCCAGGCCCTTCGGCCAGGTGTCCAGGCGGGCGTACGGGACGGAGAAGACCGCGCCCATCGAGACTTTTACGCTCCGGCGGTACAGGGGGTCCGCGCAGTCCGGGGACAGGAGGACCGCGTCCATTCCCAGGGCCGCCGCCGAGCGGAAGATCGCGCCGATGTTGGTGTGGTCGTTCACCGATTCCATGACGACGACGCGGTGGGCCGTGCTGAGGAGTTCCTCCGCTGTCGGGAGGGGCTTGCGTTGCATCGACGCCAGGGCGCCTCTGTGGACGTGGTAGCCCGTCACCCGTTCCGCCAGGTCCGGGGTCACCGCGTAGACGGGGGCCGGGAGTTCGTCGATGACGTCTCTCATGACGTCGATCCACTTGGCGGACAGGAGCATCGAGCGCATCTCGTAGCCCGCCTCCTTCGCCCGGCGGATGACCTTCTCGCCCTCGGCGATGAAGAGGCCCTCGGCCGGTTCGCGTCTACGGCGGAGTTCTACGTCGGTCAGGCCCGTGTAGTCGCGCAGGCGGGGGTCGTCGGGGTCGTCGACGGTGATGAGATCGGCCACAGAAGTGATACTGCCTTGTCCTGGGTGCGGTGCCAACGGCTCGGGACGGGTTGTGTTACCCGGGGTTACGCCACGGTGTCGGGGCCTACGGTGACGACCTCGCCGATGACGATCACCGCCGGGGACTTCACGTCCTGCGTACGGACCGTCTCGCCGACGGTCGCGAGTGTCGCGTCGACCCTGCGCTGAGCCGTCGTCGTCCCCTCCTGGACCAGGGCCACCGGGGTGTCGGGGGACTTGCCGTGGGCGATCAGGGTCTCGGCGATCCGGTCGATCTTCGTGACGCCCATGAGGACGACCAGCGTGCCGGTCAGTTTCGCGAGGGACGGCCAGTCGACCTTCGAGCGTTCGTCGTCGGGGGCCACGTGGCCGCTGACCACCGTGAATTCCTGGGCCACGCCCCGGTGGGTGACCGGGATGCCGGCCGCGCCCGGGACGGAGATCGAGCTGGAGATGCCGGGGACGACCGTGCAGGGGATGCCGGCCGCTGCCAGGGCCTGAACCTCCTCCATGCCCCGGCCGTACACGTACGGGTCGCCACCCTTCAGGCGTACGACCGACTTGCCCGCCCTCGCGTGTTCGATCAGGGCGTTGTTGATGGCCTCCTGGGCCATGTAGCGGCCGTACGGGAGTTTGGCCGCGTCGATCACCTCCACGTGCGGGGGGAGTTCCGCGAGGAGGTCCCTGGGGCCGAGGTGGTCGGTGATCACCACGTCCGCCTCCGCGAGGAGGCGGCGGCCTCGGACGGTGATCAGGTCCGGGTCGCCCGGGCCGCCGCCCACCAGGGACACTCCGGGGGTGCGGGTGCGGTGGTGGGGGGCCACCAGGGTGCCGTCCCGCAGGCCCGCCAGGACCGCGTCCCTGATCCTTGCCGTGTGGCGGGGGTCCCTGTTCTTCGCGTCCGTCGTCAGGACCGCGATCGTGACGCCCTCGCTGGTGCCGGTGGCCGGGGTCCAGGCGGTGGCCCGGTCCGCGTCGTCCGAGCGGACGCACCAGACGCGGTTCGCTTCCGCTTCCGCCGAGGCGGCGGCGTTGGCTTCCTCGTCGTCCGTCGCGATCAGGGCGTACCAGGCTGTTGCCAGGTCGCCGGGCCGGTACGTCCGCTTCTCCCAGGTCAGTTCGCCCGCCGTTGCCATTGCCTCTACCGACGGGGTCGCGTGCGGGGAGATCAGGACGATGTCCGCGCCTGCCGCGAGCAGGGCCGGGAGGCGGCGTTGGGCTACCTGGCCGCCGCCGAGGACGACCACTCGGCGGGCGGCTAGGCGCAGGCCCACGGGGTAGGCGGGGTGTTCGGCCATGGTGCGGCTCCTGGGTGGGTGGGCTCTGACGTGCGGATTTTACGGGGTGGGGGGTTGGAGTGGGGTGGGGGTTCGGGGGGTGGGCTTCCGAGGGGGGGTGGGTGAGGGGGTGGGTGGTTTCGGTGGTGGGGCTGGTGCGGGGTGGTGGGTGGCTGGGGTGGGGGCGTCGGCGCTTGCCCGCGCTTGCGGGGTGCCGCTGCGCCCACCCGTGCCGCCCCTAGCGGCACGACTGCCCGCAGCTACGCGGGCGGGGTGGGCGGGTGCGGGTCCGTGGGGGTGGCGCGGCTGGGTGGGCTGGGTGGAGTGGGTGCGGGTCCGCTGGGGTGCGACAAGCAAGAGGGGCCTGCGTTTTCGTCAGGCCCCCTTGCTGCCGTGTTCTCTACTTCTCCGTTACGCCTGCCGAGTCGAAGGTTGCTACCTCGTGCATGGCCCTTGCCGTGCTCTGGACCAAGGGGAGGGCCAGGAGGGCGCCTGTGCCTTCGCCCAGTCTCAGGTCCAGGTCGACCAGGGGGCGTAGGCCCAGTTTGTTCAGGGCTGCTACGTGGCCCGGTTCTGCGCTTCTGTGGCCCGCGATGCAGGCTGCCAGGACCTCCGGGGCGATGGCCCGGGCCACCAGGGCTGCCGCTCCCGCGCTCACTCCGTCCAGGATCACCGGGGTGCGGAGGGAGGCGCCGCCCAGGAGGAGGCCCACCATCGCCGCGTGTTCGAAGCCGCCCAGGGCCGCCAGGACCGTGATCGGGTCTGCGGGGTCCGGCTGGTGGAAGTCCAGGGCCCGGCGGACCACCTCGGTTTTACGGGCGAGGGTTTCGTCGTTGATGCCTGTGCCCCGGCCCGTCACCTCGGCGGGGTCCGCGCCGGTGAAGACCGCGATCAGGGCCGCGGAGGCGGTCGTGTTGGCGATGCCCATCTCGCCGGTCAGGAGGGCCTTGTTGCCTGCCGCCACGAGGTCGCGGGCCGTTTCGATGCCGACCTCGATGGCCTGTTTGGCTTCCTCGCGGGTCATCGCGGGGCCCGTCGTCATGTCGGACGTACCGGCGCGGATCTTGCGCGGGAGGAGGCCCGGCGTCGCCGGGAGGTCCGTCGCCACGCCCACGTCGATCACGCAGACCTCGGCGCCGACCTGGTTCGCGAACGCGTTGCAGACCGCGCCGCCGCCGAGGAAGTTGGCGACCATCTGGGCCGTCACCTCCTGGGGCCAGGGGGTGACGCCCTGCGCGTGGACGCCGTGGTCGCCCGCGAAGATGGCGACCGCCGCGGGCTCCGGGATGGGCGGCGGGCACTGGCGGGACAGGCCGGAGAGCTGCGCGGAGATGATCTCCAGCATGCCGAGGGCGCCCGCCGGTTTCGTCATCCGCTTCTGGCGCTCCCACGCCTCGCCGAGCGCCTTCGCGTCCAGCGGGCGGATGCTCGCGACGGTCTCCGCGAGGAGGTCGTGCGGGTCCTCGCCGGGGAGGGCGCGGCGGCCGTACGTCTCCTCGTGGACGACCCACGAGAGGGGGCGGCGCTTGGCCCAGCCCGCCTGCATCAGCTCGGGCTCGGGCGGGAACTCGTCGACGTAGCCGACGCAGAGGTACGCGACGACCTCCAGGTGTTCCGGCAGGCCCAGGGCCCGGACCATCTCACGCTCGTCGAAGAAGCTGACCCAGCCGACGCCGAGGCCCTCCGCGCGGGCCGCGAGCCACAGGTTCTCGACCGCCAGCGCGGAGGAGTACGGGGCCATCTGCGGCTGCGTGTGCCTGCCGAGGGTGTGCCGGCCGCCGCGCGTGGGGTCGGCGGTGACCACGATGTTCACGGGGGTTTCGAGGATCGCCTCGATCTTCAGTTCCTTGAACTGCTTCGCGCGGCCCTTGGGGAGGGACTGGGCGTACACGTCCCGCTGGCGCGTCGCCAGGTCGTGCATCGTCCGGCGGGTCTCCTGCGACCTGATGACGACGAAGTCCCACGGCTGGGAGTGGCCGACCGACGGCGCGGTGTGCGCGGCCTCCAGGACCCTGAGCAGGACCTCGTGCGGGATGGGGTCGCTGCGGAAGCCGTTGCGGATGTCCCGGCGTTCCCTCATCACCTTCAGTACGGCTTCGCGTTCGGCGTCGTCGTACGCGGGGGCCGCCGGGCCGGTGTACTCCTCCGTCGTCGGCAGGTCCTCCGCGCTCTGGGCTGTGCCGGGGTCGTCCGTGTCCCGCTGGGGCGGGAGGGGGACGTGGGCTTCCGCCGGGGCGAACTCGCCGACGGAGGGCTGGTGGGGAGGGGTGAGGGCGGGGGTTTCGGCCGGGGTGAGCTGGGGGTCAGCGTGCACGTGTACGGGTTCTTGGGTCGGGGGTACGAGGGGTTCCGTGAGGGGGTTGTTGGGGTGGGCAACCGTTTCCGCAGGGGTGGACGGGGAGCCGTGGGTGGGGTGGGGGTCGTCCATCGGGGAGGCGGGGGTGGGGGGAGGGGTGGCCTCGGTCGGTTGGGGGGTTGGGGTGGTGTGCTGGGCCGCAGCGGTGCCTTGGAGGGGGGGCTGGGCCAGGGCGGTTACCTCGGTCGGGGGCGTCTGGGGGGACGCGTCGGACTGGGGAGACGCGTCGGTCCGGGGGGACGTTTCCGCCTGGGGCGGGGTTTCCACCGGGGGCGGGGTGTTGTTCTTTGCCCTCGCTCTGGCACGGGCGCGGGCTCGGGGGCCGGGCTGGGGTGCGGGGTGCTCGGGGGTGGGGGGCTGGGCCGACGGGTCGGGGTGAGCGGCGAGGTGTTCGGGGGTGGGAGTGCCGGGTTCTGCCGACGGGGCGGGGGATCCCGGCGTGCCGAGGTCGGCCGTGGCTTGCTCGGGTGCCTCGGGCTGGGCCGATGTGTCGGGCTGCGTGGAAACGCCGGGTTGGGCCGGGGCGGTGGGGTGCTCGGCGGCTTGGCCGGGAGTGGGGGCTTCGGAGTGCTCCAGCGGCTCGGGCTGGGCCGCGGTGCCGGGGGGGCCTGAAGTTTCCGGCTGGGCGGGTGTTTCGGGCTGGCCGGAGATGCCGGGGTGCGCCGCGATCTGATCGGGCGCGGGGGGCTCGGCCTGTTCCGACGTTTCGGGCTGGCCTGCGGTGCCCGGCTGGGCCGCAGTACCGAGCTGAGCTGCTGCGTCGGGCTGGGCTGCTACCCCGCGTTGAGCCGATGCCTTGGCCTGGGCTGCGGCCTCGGGCTGGGCCGGTGCTGTGGGCTGGGCTGCGGTGCCGGGCTGGGCTGCTGTGTCGGGCTGGCCCGCAGTGCCGAGCTGAGCTGCTGTGTCGGACTGACCGGGGGTGCCAGGCTGCGCCGCGACCTGGTCGATGGCGGGGTTTCCGGCCTGCTCCGGCGTCTCGGGCTGGTCTGAGGTGCCCGGCTGGGCGGGCGTCTCGGGCTGCTCCGGCGCTTCGGGGTGGCCTGAAGTCCCCAGAGGGGCGGGCGTCTCGGGCTGCCCCGACGCTTCGGGCTGGCCCGGAGTCCCCAGAGGGGCGGACGTCTCGGGCTGCCCCGACGCTTCGGGCTGGCCCGGAGTCCCCAGAGGGGCGGACGTCTCGGGCTGCCCCGACGCTTCGGGCTGGCCCGGAGTCCCCAGAGGGGCGGACGTCTCGGGCTGCGCCGCATCCTGCTCCGGCTGCTCCGAGGTCCCCGGCTGGGCCGACGTCTCCGACTCGCCCTGCTGGACCACGACTTGCTCGGGTGCGGTAGCCCCGGTCTGGTTCGACGTCTCGGGCTGGGCCGCAGTACCGGGCTGGGCTGCTGCGTCGGGCTGAGCCGATGTCTCGGGCTGGCCGGAGGTGTCAGGCTGCGCCGCAAACTGGGCCGCGCCCTCGGGGTGACCCGAAGTGCCGGGCTGAGCAGACGGCTCGGACCCGTCCGGCTGAACCGCGCCCTCGGGCTGACCCAAGGTTCCCGGCTGGACGGACGCCTCGGACCCGCCAGGCTGAACCGCGTCCTCGGACTGACCCGAAGTGCCCGGCTGAACAGATACCTCGGACCCGCCAGGCTGAGCCGCCCCTTCGGGCTGGCCCAAAGTTCCCGGCTGGACGGACGCCTCGGACCCGTCGAGCTGAACCGCGTCCTCGGAAGCGGAGACCTCGGGCTGAGCCGACATCTCGGGGTGGCTCAGCGTTCCCTGCTGACCCTCGCCCTGCTCGGAAGTGGAGACCCCTGGCTGACCCGGCGCCTCGGAGTCCACCGGCACTGCCTGCTGGGCCACACCCTGCTCGGAAGCGGAAACTCCCGCCTGCCCCGACACCTCGGAGTCCACCGGTGTTCCCTGCTGAACCTCACCTTGCTCGGAAGCGGAAACCCCGGGCTGACCCGGCGTCTCGGAGTCCACCGGCACTGCCTGCTCGGAACCGGAGACTCCGGCCTGCCCCAACGCCTCGGAGTGCACCAAATCCCCGGCCTGCGCGGCAACTTGCCCGGCATCAGCAACACCGGCCTCCGCCGAGGACTCGGAGTGCCCCGGCATGCCGGTCTGAACCACGCCCTCTCCGACGGCAGAACCCCCGGCCTGCTCCGAAGCGCCGGCCTGCCCAGCAGCAGAAACCCCGCCCTGCCCCGCCACCTCATCCTCACCCAACTGAGCTGCAACGCCCTCAGGGCCCGACATCTCAGACTGCCCCGAAGCCACAGAACCCACCAACACCTCGGCCTGCTCCGA
The DNA here is from genome assembly GCF_055409605.1 of Streptomyces saintjeani. Classification (NCBI taxonomy): domain Bacteria; kingdom Bacillati; phylum Actinomycetota; class Actinomycetes; order Kitasatosporales; family Streptomycetaceae; genus Streptomyces; species Streptomyces saintjeani. The sequence goes on from NZ_CP189624.1 coordinate 1,815,788, forward strand.
AACCCCGGCGCCGCTCAGACCATCGGACTCACCCAGAACCCCGGACCGCACCGCACCTTCAAGCTGCTCTGCGCTCTCAGGCTGTCCTACGACCCCGGACTGATCCACACCTCCGGACTGGCCGGCACCCCCAAGCCGGCCCGCCTCCTCGGACGGCTCCACAGCCCCAGGCTGGTGCGCACCCTCGGGCCGGCCGACAACGCCGGTCTGGTCCAAACCCTCAACCTGGCCAGCGACTCCAGCCTCGACCCCGGACTGGTCCGCACCGTCAGGCTGGCCCACAACCTCAGCCGCGACCCCGCCCTGGTGCGCATCCTGAGACTGATCCGTGCTCTCAGCCACAACCCCGGCCTGACCCGCATCCCCAGTCACGATCCCGGCCTGGTCCACACCCTCAGCCGCGATCCCAGCCTGGTGTGCCCCCTCGGACTGATCCGCGCCCTCAGCCGCGACTCCGACCTGACCCGCAACCTCAGCCACGTCCCCGGCCAGACCCACGAACCCGCTCTGGTCCGGAACCCCGACCTGAGCCAGTGCCTCCCCCTGAGGCAACCCCTCAGGCTGCACCAGCCCTTGAGCCGCCCCCTCCACCTGAGCCTCAGCCCCCGTCTGAGACACCGGAGCCGTCAGCGTCCCGTCCTCGACCGCCGTCCCCCCCGCCTGCACCTGAAGCTGAGGCGCCGCCCCCCACGGCACCGCCCCCTGTGGAGCAGCCTCATGCCCCGGCTGAGCGTCGAGGTACTCAGAGCCACTCGCCACAGCCGCCGCCTGCCGCAACGACGCATCAGCCGGCCCCCGATCCGCGAGCGACCGCACCGGACTCGCCGACGCGTCCGGAATCGGCGGACCGAGATGCAACGGCCGCCGAGGCGTGATCGGCGGAATCGGCGTCGTAGGAGCGGTCCGCCGAGGACGACTCATCGCCGGCCTCCGCACAGCACCGAGATCGACAGAACCGGTGTCCCGCCCACTGACCTCATGGGGCCCGGGCTCATGAACACCGGCCCCGACTTCCTCTCCCCCAGGAACCCCGGCCACAGCTTCGCCGCCACCCCCGTGAACCCCCACACCCTCAGCCCCCGTCACGTGCTCGCCCCCCGCCTGAACACCCGCACCCAGCCCCTCACTTCCCTGACCCCCGGTCACCTGTCCCCCTTCGTCCAGAACACCGGCAACCGCCTCGCCGACGCCGTACCCCGTGCCGTGAACCCCCGGCACGGCCTGCTGGGCGTAGCCCGCGTGGACCGTCTCCACCACCGGCTCCGGCGCGGGGGGTGCCACCTCGTTGCCCCAGGCGCTCTGCGCGCCCGGCATGAGGAGTTGGTCCTCGTCCTCGGTGGGGGTCTCGGAGAGGTAGGCGTACGCGGGGGGTGTGAGGACGCCCGGCTGCTCCACCGTGCCTGCGTTCTCCGGCCCCTCGCCCGGGATCTGGCCGGTGTCGGTCATGCGTACCCCTCGCCCATCGGTTAGTGCTCCTTCGGCCGGCTCACCGGAACGGCGCACCGTCCGCCCCGCTGTGAAGAACGAGCCTCGGCGCTCAGCGGCACGAACGACCCTCCCGAAAAAGCGACAAAGCCATTCAGTGGCATTGTCCCGGTCATGGTCATGGCGCGACAGGTCGCCCCGCGACGCCCCGCTGTGGACTGCGCCACGTTGCGCGGCCCTCCGGTTCGTGTCGTACCGCACGTGTCCAAAGCGGACGCGCTTTCCGGACATTGGCTGATGAACTGCCGGTGCCGGAAAGCGGTACGACGATCGGCCAGCCTACAGCGCGCAGTACGACAACAGGATCACAGCCCGCGATCCGGAAGCACCCCGCTGAGCAGGAACGCGACGCTGCGGTGGCGCTCCGTCCAGGCCCGGGTGTCGAGTTGGACGGACTGGAGGAGGGCGCACTCGACGTGGTAGCCGTGTTCGGTCAGGTCACGGCCGAGGCGTTCGGCGGCGTCGCGGGTGAGGGCGTGGGTGACGATGCGTTCGGGGCGGCGGTCGGCGACGGCGGAGACGACCGCGGGGCCGCCCCCGCCGACGCGGACGACGTCCGGTTCGGGGAGATCCTCCAGGACGTGGGGGGCCTGGCCCCGGACGATCTGGAGCTGGACGCCGAGGTGCCGGGCCGTCGCGTCGGTGCGGGCGCAGGCGTCGATGTCCTGGTCGACGGCGAGGACGGCCGCTCCCGTGCGGGCGGCCTCCGTCGCGAAGGCGCCGGTGCCGCAGCCGATGTCCCAGACGAGGTCGCCCACGCGCGGGCCCAGGCGGGCCAGTTGGGCGGTGCGCAGGAGCTGGGACTCGCCCTCGCCGCGGCCGTCGGCGTACACGTGACCGCGCGGCCCCACGGCCGGGTCGCGGCCCGCGATCCACTCGCCCTGGCCACCCGCCGCGGCGGGTCCGCCGATCGCGATGACGACGTTCGGGTCCCGCCAGCTGCGGTCGGCGGCCTTGTCGGACGACAGGACGCTCACGCGCTCGCGTTCGGTGCCGAGTTCCTCGCAGACGACGAACGTGCGGTGCACGCCCTCCAGGAGCAGGCCGAGTTCGGCGGGGCCCGCGCCGGGTGAGGTGAGGACGGCGACCTTGGTGTGCGCGCGGCAGACGTTCACCGCGCGGCGCAGGGTACGGCGGTGGGCGACGACCACCTGTGCGTCGTCCCACGGCATCCCGGCGCGCGCGAAGGCGGCGGCGACCGAGGAGACGGCGGGGACGACCTCGACCTCCAGGCCGAACTCCGGTGCGCGCAGGGCCCGTACGACGCCGAAGAAGCCGGGGTCGCCGTCGGCGAGGACCACGGCCGTGCCCCGGTGGTGGCCGGCGATGCGGCGGGCGGCGAGGGCGACGCTGCCGAGGCGGATGCGTTCGGCGCCGGGGGGTACCTCGGGGAGGGCGAGGTGGTGTGGGGCACCCGCGACGAGGTTGGCGGCGGCGAGAGCGGAACGCGCCGCCGCGTTCAGGGGCGAGCCGTCCCAGCCGATCACCGTGACGCGGTCGGCCATCTCGTCAGTCTCCCGGGGATTCACGCAGGCAGCGGGCTCCGTGAGGGTACCTGGTCCCGCCTGGCCGGGGGGCTGCCGGGATCAGTTCCAGTCGGCGTACGTCGGATAGCCGCCGCTCTCCGCGAGTCGCTCCCCCGCGCCCTCCAGGTCCTCGGGGAGGAGGCTCCAGACGATGTAGTCGGTGCGGGCCTCGGTCCAGGTGCCGTTCTCCGCGCGGACTCTGACTATGGAGGCGCCGCGCAGGACGCCCTCGCTGATGCAGCCGATCTTCTGGGCGACCTGCTGGGAGGCCGTGTTGTCGGCGGCGGTGCGCAGTTCGATGCGTTCGAGGCGCTGGTCGGTGAAGAGCCAGTGGGCGGTGGCGAGGGCGGCCTCGGAGGCGTAGCCCTCGCCTCTGGCCCAGGGGGCGATGACGTACGACATCTCCGTGGCGCGGACGTGCCAGTTCGTCTTCGTCAACTGGAGTACGCCGACGAGGCGTTGCGTGAGGAACTCCGTGACCGCGAAGTCGATGCCGCGGCCGGCGGCGCGTTCGGTGGGGGCGTACTCGGTGATCCAGCGCAGGGCGTCGGTCTCGCCGAAGGGGTGGGGGACGGACGTCCAGGCCGTGACCTGCTCGTCGGCGGCCATCTCGATGAGCGCGGGGACGTCGTCCTCGTCGAGGGGGCGCAGCACCAACCGCTCCGTGCTGATGGAGACGTTGGGGAAGGTGCTCGTCATTGCGCCGCTCCGTAACTTCGGGAGAAGCCTTGTGGGTTCCTCCGCTGAACTGCCCAGCATGCAGTATGCGGGCCGCGTGACACACCACGGGGGGTCCGTACCCGTCAAGGTACGGACCCCCCGTGCCGGTTGCTCAGAAGGACGGGATGACCGAGCCCTTGTACTTGTCCTCGATGAACTTCTTGACCTCGGGCGAGGTGAGGAGCCCGGCAAGCTTGACGACGCGCGGGTCCTTCTCGTTGCCCTTCTTCACCGCGAGGAAGTTGCCGTACGGGCTGTCCTTGGCGGACTCCAGGACGATCGCGTCGGTGGCGGGCTTGAGGTCGGCCGCGATGGCGTAGTTGCCGTTGATGACGGCGGCGTCGACGTCGTCCAGGGAGCGCGCGGTCTGGGCGGCCTCGACCTCCTTGAACTTGAGGTCCTTGGGGTTCTTGGCGATGTCCTGCGGGGTCGCCTCGCTGCCCGCGCCGTCCTTGAGGGTGATGAGCCCGTTGGCGGCGAGCAGCTTGAGGGAACGCGCCTCGTTCACCGCGTCGTTGGGGATGGCGATCGTCGCGCCGCTCTTCAGCTCGTCGGCCTTCTTGGCCTTCTTGGAGTAGAGGCCGAGCGGCTCCAGGTGGACCGTCACGACGGGCACGATGTGGGTACCGCGCTTCTTGTTGAAGTCGTCGAGATACGGCTGGTTCTGGAAGTAGTTGGCGCCCACCGAGCCGTCCTCGGTCGCGGTGTTCGGGACGATGTAGTCCTGGAACTCCTTGACCTCCAGGTCGAGTCCGGCCTTCTTCGCGAGGTTGTCCTTCACGTAGTTCAGGATCTCGGCGTGCGGGACGGGGCTCGCGGCGACGACGAGGGGGCCGCTGTAGTCGGTGGACGAGGAGGCGTTGTCCTTGTCCGAACCGCAGGCGCCGAGCGCGAGGGTGAGCGCTCCGGCGGCGAGGACAGCGGTGGTGAGTTTGGCGGTGTTACGCACGAAAAGTGCCTTTCCTGAGGGTGTGACGATCCCGCGAAGGGTGGTGCGGGGAGACATCGGAGAGGGTTACGCGGTCTTGCTCGGGGCCGTAGCCGCCTTCAGCAGCCGCAGTTTCGGCGCCGGGCCGGAGCGTCCGCCCCGCCGGTGCAGGGAGCGTGCCGCGTAGTCGCCGGCGAACTGGATGAGGGAGATGACGACCGCGAGGATGAGGACGGTGATCCACATCAGCTCGGTCTCGAAGCGCTGGTAGCCGTAGCGGATGGCGATGTCGCCGAGGCCGCCCGCGCCGATCGTCCCGGCCATCGCCGAGTAGCCGATGAGCGCGACGATCGTGGTGGTCGTCGACGCGATCAGCGACGGCAGCGACTCGGGGACGAGGACCTTGCGGACGATCGTCCAGGTGTTGCCGCCCATCGACTGCACGGCCTCCACGAGCCCGCCGTCCACTTCGCGGACAGCCGTCTCGACGAGGCGCGCGAAGAACGGGATGGCGCCGATCGCCAGGGGCACGATCGCCGCCTCGCGGCCGATCGTCGTACCCGTGATCGTGCGGGTGAAGTTCATGAGCGCGACCATCAGGATGATGAACGGCATCGAACGGGCGACGTTCACGATCTGGCCGATGACCTTGTTCGCGACGACGTTCTGGAGGAGGCCGCCCCGGTCGGTGAGGACGAGGAGGATGCCGAGCGGGAGGCCGCCGACGACGGCGATCAGGGTGGACCAGCCGACCATGTAGAGGGTGTCCCAACACGCCTGCGACAGCAGGGGCTGCATCTCGGACCAGGTCACTGGGCACCGTCCTTCACCAGTACGGGCTCCTGGCCCACGACGTCGATCTGGAGGCCCTGTTCGCGCAGGAACCCGATGGGCACCACGTTGTCCTCGTACCGGCCGGGCAGTTCGATGCGCATCCGGCCGACCTGGAGGCCGCCGACGGTGTCGATGGCCGCGCCCAGGATCGAGATGTCGATGTTGTAGGTCCGCGAGAGCTGCGAGATGACCGGCTGCGTCGCGGCCTCGCCCTGGAAGGTGACGTCGACGACGGTCCGGTCGGCGTCGGTGGACTCGCCGCTGACCGGGAAGAGCGCGGCGGCCAGCTCCGAGCCCGGCGTCGCGAGGAGTTCGCTGACCGTGCCGGACTCGACGATCCGGCCGTCCTCCATCAGCGCGGCGGAGTCGCAGATCGACTTCACGACGTCCATCTCGTGCGTGATGAGCAGGACCGTCAGGCCGAGCTGGCGGTTCAGGTCGCGCAGGAGCCGAAGGATCGAGCGGGTCGTCTCCGGGTCGAGTGCGCTGGTCGCCTCGTCGGAGAGGAGCACCTTGGGGTCGCCGGCGAGGGCGCGGGCGATGCCGACGCGCTGCTTCTGGCCGCCGGAGAGCTGCGCCGGGTACGCCTTCGCCTGGTCGGCGAGGCCCACCAGGTCGAGGAGTTCGAGGGCCTTCGCCGTACGCGCCCTGCCGCTCAGGCCGAGGATCTCCAGCGGGAGTTCCACGTTGTCCTGGACGGTCCGCGAGGAGAGCAGGTTGAAGTGCTGGAACACCATGCCGATACGGCTGCGCGCGCGGCGCAGCTCCTTGCCGGCGCGGGGGCCGCGGCCCGCCAGCGCGGTGAGGTCACGGCCGTCCACGGTGACCGTCCCCGCGGTGGGGCGCTCCAGGAGGTTGACGCAGCGGATCAGCGAGGACTTTCCGGCGCCGGACTGGCCGATGACGCCGTACACCTCGCCTTCGCGGACGTGCAGGTCGACGCCGTCGAGGGCGGTGACCTCTCGGCCGCGGGTGCGGTAGACCTTGGTCAGGCCCGTTGTGGTGATCACTGGGGTTCCGTCACTGTCGAGTACGGGCGTGGGTGTGCCCTGGTACGAGAGGGGGGCGGGCGCGCGCGGTCACGTGCGGATGGTTCCGTACGGAGGTGGGGCGCGGCGGCGCGGCTCGCTTCAGGGGCGCGAGCGCAGGGGGGTGGTGCGGGGGCCCTCTAGAAGGCGCGCATTCGACACAGACAACGAGCACCGGGCGTCATGGTCGCCTCGGTCGCAAGGGTGCGGCTGCTCGTCGTGGTCATGCGATCAGTAAAGCAGACGTATGGTGCTGACAGGGAGCGGGGTGTCCGGATGCTGGACAGACGTGGACACCTTGGTGCCGGGTGCGTTCGCGGCCCGGCGTCCGGGGGCTGATACCGGCGTAATAAGGTCGCCGCATGCTTGTTGCCCTCACCGTGGTGACGTCCGTCGCCGCGCTGCTGCTCGCCGCGTGGTGCGGCTGGGCGGCGTACCGAGATCAGCCGACCAAGGACTGGCACTTCATCGGGATGGCCGTGGTGACGGTGCTGGCCGTCGTCCAGCTCGTCGTCGGGGTCGTGCAGCTCGCGCGCGGCGACAAGCCGGATCAGGGGACGACCATCTTCGTCGCCTATCTGCTGGGGGCCTTCGCGTGTGTGCCCACCGCCGCGTTCATGTCGCTGGCCGAGCGGACGCGGTGGGGGTCGGTGACGGTCGCGGCGAGTGGCGTCGTGCTGGCGGTGCTGGAGGTGCGGCTCTATGACATCTGGGGAGGCTGACGTGGTGAGTGGTCGCCGGTTGATCGGTGGGCCGGGGATGCTGCTCGTGTGGTTCTACGGGGTGATGGTCGTCGGTGCGGTGTCGCGGTCCGTCTACCAGATCGCCACGGAGTTCGACCGGGCGCCGCTCGCCTATACGTTGTCCGCCGTCGCCGGGGGCGTGTACGGGTTCATCACGTACTCGCTCGTGCGGGGTGGGGAGGCGGCTCGCAAGGCGGCGCAGGTTTGCTGCGCCGCCGAACTTGCGGGGGTGTTGGTCGTGGGGACGTGGACGCTTTTGGATCAGGCCGCGTTTCCGGATTCGACGGTGTGGTCGGATTACGGGATGGGGTACGTGTTCATCCCGGTGTTGCTTCCGGTGTCCGCGTTGTACTGGCTGCGGAAGGCGCCTTCCCAAAGGGGTGTCTAAGGTTCGATTGCGGCTGCTGCGCCGTCGTGGCTTGTCGCGCAGTTCCCCGCGCCCCTAAAAGACAAAAGACGACGGCGTCCGCACTCAGGCCGTTTTGGCGTACTCCCCTGCCTGCTTCTCCAAGACGATCATCGGGACGCCGTCCGTGCCCTCTGACGTGCCTACCGTTTCGTAGCCCACCTTGCGGTAGAGGCGGAGGTTGCCCTCGCTGCGGTGGCCTGTGTGGAGGCGGAACTTCTTGGCTCCCCGTTCCTCCGCCAACGCTGCTTCTGCCGCTCGCAAGAGCCTCGCTCCGATTCCGTGGCCCTGTAGGCGGGGGTGGACGCAGAGTTTGCCGATCGAGGCCGCGCCGTCGTCCGTGATGTGGCCCCGGACGGAGCCGACCACCTCGTCGCCCAGGCGGGCTACGAAGACGCAGTCGGTGGTCAGCTCCTCGCGGACGGAGTCCAGGGACTGGACGAGCGGGTCGATGCGGTAGTTGCCGTACAGGGCGGCCTCACTCTGGAAACACAGGTACTGAAGCCTGAAGATCTGCTCGGCTTCCTGCTCGGTCGCGCCCGAGATGGTCACGCTCATGCCCATGTGCGCACGCCTCCCGCTCATCTGATCGTCGCTAGTTCTCCACTCCTATCCCCGCGCTTGCCGGGTCGCAACCTCCCGGACACTCAGCAGTGCTGTGACATACCCGACGTCACGCGTTCCGGAAGTCCTCGCGGGCGAGCACGCCGGTGTCCGGGTTGTCGGTGAAGACGCCGTCGATGCCGGTCGCGAAGTACGTACGGAACGCGCCGAAGGGGTCGCCGTACCCGTCCGCGTCCGTGCCCTTGCGGTACTCCGCCGGGAGGAAGGGGTTCTCGTTGCGCATCGTGTAGGGGTGGAGGATCAGGCCGGCCCGGTGGGCGTCGTGGACGAGGGCCGTCGGCGTGGTCAGCCTGCCGTTCGCGTCCTTCGGGATGACCAGGTCGAGGGTCGGGCCGATGCCCTGCGCGTACCCGGCGATCTCCCTGAGGCCCTTGGGGGTGATCAGGTCGGCGGTCGTCCGGGGGTCGCCGTTCTCGACGAAGTCCCAGGGGCGGGACTCCGCCGAGGAGAGCAGGACGACGAGGGGGTTGCCGACGAGCTTGTCCAGGCGCTGGATGCTGGTCGGCTCGAAGGACTGGAGGATCACCGGGGAGTTGTGGCGGTCCTTGCCGTGCTTGCGCAGGAGCTTCGCGACGCGCTCCTCCAGGCCGAGGCCCAGCTTGCGGAAGTACGTGGGGTGCTTGGTCTCGGGGTAGATCCAGACCTGCTTGCCGCGCTTACGCGTCTGCTCGTCCTGCCACTTCAGGACCTCCTCGAAGGTCGGGATCTCCCAGCGGCCGTCGTACAGCGTGTTGTGCGGGCGGTTCGCCGGGATGCGCTCGACGGCGCGCAGCCGCTTCAGCTCCGCCAGCGTGAAGTCCTCCGTGAACCAGCCGGTGACCGTGACGCCGTCCAGGACCTTCGTGCGCTTGCGGTCCGTGAACTCCGCGTGCGCGGCGACGTCCGTCGTGCCGCCGATCTCCGGTTCGTGGCGGCAGACGAGGTGGCCGTCCTTCGTGGGGACCAGGTCGCCCGCCTCGACGATGTCCGCGCCCATGTCCAGGGCGAGTTGGTAGGAGCCGAAGGTGTGCTCCGGGCGGTAGCCGCTGGCTCCCCGGTGGCCGATGACCGTCGGGACGGGGAGGGACTTGAGGCCGGCGCCGTGTCCCTGCGTCTGTGTCCGGGCCTGCGTCTGGGGCGTCGCTCTCGCCGTGCCCGCTGTTCCTACGACCGTTCCCGTCGCGCCCAGTACCGCCGCGCCCAGCAGTGCGCGCCGTCCCGTACCCCGTGTGCCCTCGTCCTGCGTCGCCATGGACCGCTCCCCTGTCGTCGTCAGCTCGTGCGTGCGCGCTGATCGTAGAGGCGTGAACATGGCTACCGGGAGAACACGAACGGGTTTCGCGGCCGTCCCGCAGGTAAACCCGTGTCAACACTGCGTAAGACCTCGGTGTCCCGATGTGCGTCACCCGGGTAGCCGAGAGTAACGTGCCTACCTGCACGGACTTATACACAATCCCTTGACATCGGAGGGCCCGTTGTCCCGCTTCTCGCTCCTCAAGGCAGTCCTCGGACCGGTCATGCGTCTGTGGTTCCGGCCGCAGGTGGAAGGAGTCGAGAACATTCCCGGGGACGGGCCCGTCATCCTCGCGGGCAATCACCTCACGTTCATCGACTCCATGATTCTGCCGCTGGTCTGTGACCGGCAGGTGTTCTTCATCGGGAAGGACGAGTACGTCACCGGGACGTCGCTGAAGGGGCGGCTCATGGCCTGGTTCTTCACCGGGGTCGGGATGATTCCCGTCGACCGTGACGGGGGGCGTGGGGGTGTCGCCGCGCTCATGACCGGGCGGCGGGTGCTTGAAGAGGGCAAGGTGTTCGGGATCTATCCCGAGGGGACCCGGTCTCCCGACGGGCGGTTGTACCGGGGGCGGACCGGGATCGCTCGGCTGACGCTGATGACCGGGGCGCCGGTGGTGCCGTTCGCGATGATCGGGACGGACAAGTTGCAGCCGGGGGGTGCGGGGATTCCTCGGATGGGGAAGGTGACTGTGCGGTTCGGGGAGGCGATGGAGTTCTCCCGGTATGACGGGATGGGGCGGGATCGGTATGTGTTGCGGGCGGTGACTGATTCGGTGATGGCTGAGGTCATGCGGTTGTCGGGGCAGGAGTACGTGGACATGTACGCGACGAAGGCAAAGGCCGCCTAAACGCCGTAGGGGTTCTGTCGTGGGGCGGGGAACGGTGCGTTGTGGCTGGTCGCGCAGTTCCCCGCGCCCCTTTAGGCCAGCTTGCGTCCACGGAGTAGGAACCAAGCTGCTACTGATGCGGCCAGGAGTACCACTGCGCCTACCCCTGCTGCCACCGACAGGCCGTCCATGAAGGCTTCTCTCGCTGAGGTCAGTAGGGCTTCTGCTGTGTGTTCCGGGAGCGTTGTCGCCACTTCTACCGCGCCTCCCAAGGATTCGTGCGCTGCCTCGGGAGTCCCTGCCGGTGCTTCGAAACCCCTGTACACGCCCGTCACTATCGAGCCCAGCGCCGCGATTCCCAGGGCCGCGCCCAGTTCGTACGCCGTTTCCGAGACCGCTGAGGCCGAGCCCGCTCTTTCCTTCGGGACCGAGGACAGGATGACGTCCGCTGTCACCGTGAAGGAGAAGCCCGCGCCTACGCCTACCACCAAGAGGGATGCGCCCAGCAAGGGGTAGCCCGTCGAGGCGTGGAGTTGGGTCAGTGCCGCCAGGCCGATGCCTATGGCCGCCAGGCCTCCTGAGACCACCGCGCGTACCGAGTAGCGGCGGGCCGCTCTGCCCGCGAGCAGGCCCGCTGCCACCGCGCCTATCGCCGCGGGGAGTTCGGCCAGGCCCGCTTCCAACGGGCGGCGGCCCTGGACGAGTTGGAGGTACTGGGAGAGGAAGAAGACCACGCCCGAGAGGCCGAGGATGGTCAGGAGGTCGGCCAGGACCGCTCCGCTGAAACCCCGGTTGCGGAACAGGTGCATGTCCAACAGGGGGGTGGGAAGCGTCAGTTGGCGGCGTACGAAGGCGTACAGCGCGACCGCGCCCAGGATGCCGACCGTCAGCGCGACCGGTGTCACGCCGTGGACCGCCGCCTCCTTCACGCCGTACACCACCGCGACCATGCCGACCAGGGAGAGCAGGACGCTCGGGAGGTCCCAGGGGCCGGGGTTGGGGTTGCGGGACTCGGGGAGGAGTTTCGCGCCGATGAGGACCAGGGCCGCCATCACCGGGAGGTTGATGAGGAAGACCGAGCCCCACCAGAAGTGTTCGAGGAGGAAGCCGCCGACGATCGGGCCTACTGCCGTACCGGCGGAGGCGGTTGCTCCCCAGATGCCGACCGCGAGGCTGCGTTCGCGGGGGTCCGGGAACAGGTTGCGGATCAGGGCGAGGGTCGCCGGCATGAGCGTTGCCCCGGCCACGCCCAGGAGCGCGCGGGCCGCGATCATCAACTCCGGTGTCGTGGCATAGGCGTTGAGGACCGATATCAGGCCGAACGCGGTCGCGCCGACGAGCAGGATACGTTTCCGGCCGATGCGGTCGCCGAGGCTGCCCATGGAGACGAGCAGACCGGCGATGACGAAGGAGTAGACGTCGCCGATCCACAGCAGCTGCGTGCCGGACGGCTTGAGGTCCTCGCTGATGTACGGGGTCGCGAGGCCGAGGACGGTGGCGTCCACGGCCACCAGCAGTACGGCGAGTACGAGGACGGCGAGGCCGAGCCAGCGGCCCGGGCGGTTCGCCGCCTCCGTCGTACCCGTCGTCCGCACGGTGCTGGTCATGATTCCTCTCTCCTGAGCGCGCCGCCGAGCAGCAGCTCGACGGTCATGTGGTGGAAGTCCTTGGGGGCGCCCTTTCCGCACTGGACCATCCAGGCGGCGGACCCGAGCAGGCCGTACAGGGCCTCGGTGAGCCAGACCGGGGTGAGGTCGATGCGGAACTCGCCGGCCAGCTGGCCCCGTCTGAACAGCGCCGCGACCTGTTCGTCCATCCGCTCCCAGCCCTCGTGCAGGCTCTCGCCCTCGAAGAGCTGGTTCTCCGTGTAGAGGAAGGCGATCAGCGCGGCGGAGGGTTCGAGTTCGCGGACCAGGCGGCTTACGGCGTCCCGCGCCGTCCCCTCGTCGAGCCGTGCCGCGGCCAGCGCGGCCTCGCACTCCTCGATGCCGTGCGCCTCCAGGGCGCGGATCAGGGCGTCGCGGCCCGCGAAGTGGCGGTGCAGGGTCGCTCTGCTGATGCCGGCCGCTTTCGCCACCTCGTCCATCGTGGCGGTGGCTCTGCGGGTCAGGAGGGCTGCGGCGGTGCGCAGTACGTGGTCACGGTCGACGGCCATGAGACGACCATAGCCCACATGAGACATCTTTGTCTCATTGGGAGCATGAACGTCTCAGGACTTCCTACTGAGAGGGGATTCAGTGCCAGGGCAGGGCGCTGCGGGTCGCCCAGTACGTCGCCGGGTCCTCCGCGAGGGTCGCCAGAGCTTCCTTCTGCGCCTCGTCCAAGGTGATCGTCTCGGCCTTCAGGTTGGCCGTGAGCTGGGTGGTCGTCGCCGCGCCGGAGAGGGCGAAGCCTGTCCAGGGCTGGGCGAGGATCCAGGCCAGGGCGATCGCGTCCGGGCCGGTGCCGGTCTCCTCGGCGATCTTCCGTACGGCTGCCGGAGCCTGTTCGCCCGCGAGGCGGCCGTTCGCCATGCCCTCCTTGACGATCACCGTGAGGCCGACGGCGTGCGCCTCCGCGAGGGCCGGGGCCGCCGAGGTCTCCAGCACGTTGTACGTCGACTGGACCGTGCTGAACAGGGGGGTGCCGTCGACCGTGATCGCGAGGGCCGCTCTGATCGCGTCCGGCTGGGCGGGGCCGCTCGTCGAGAAACCGACGGGGGTGCCGGACTCCGCGAGCCTCTCGTGCAGGGCCTTGTCGGTCAGGGCGGGGCTGTCCGGGGTGACCGAGTGGATCTGGTAGAGGTCGAGGCGGTCGCCGAGCAGGTCCGCCGTCTCGGCGCGCTGGCGGTCGTACGTCGTGAGGGTGTGGTCCTTGACCTCGTGCTTCTCGGCGTTCGTCGTCCAGTCCGCCGTGTACGTGTAGCCCCATTTGCTGCCCACGGCCACGTCGTCGATCTGCGGGTTCTCGTCCAGCCAGGTCGCCAGGAACTCCTCCGACCTGCCGTACGAGCGGGCGGCGTCCAGGTAGCGGATGCCCGCTGTGTGGGCCGCGGTGAGGAGGTCGTGCGTGCGGGTCCGCAGGGCGTCGATGCTTCGGTCCTCGCCCAGGTCTCGGTCCCGGCCGAGGTTGATGTAGCCGGGGCGGCCCACGGCGGCCAGGCCGAGGCCCAGGCGGGGGGTGGGGAGGGCGGTCAGACGCATGGGGGGGGTCCTGTTCACAGAGGCTCGTGTTACCCCGCCAACGTAACCCGGCCCGTCACGGAGCGGCCTCGCGGCTGTCCTCCAGGGCCTTTCGGACGTACGTCACGTACCGCGCGAAGACCTCCGGGCGGGCGGCCCGGGTGATGTCCAGCACCGGGGAGTCGGCTCGGCGGACGCCCGGGAGGTAGGGGGAGGTACGGCAGCGGCCCGTCGTGCCCTCGGGGTCGACCAGCACGACGTATCCGGTGGGGAGTTGCCTCGTGTAGCGGACGGTCATCCGCCCGAGGTGTCCCTCCGCCGCGAAGTCCGCCGCGACCCGGGAGAGTTGGCGGGCCGCGTCGGCCGCGCGGGCGGGGAGACCGGGGTCACCGAGGCTGTCCGCCTACGCGGTGAGCAGCGGGGCGTCGGGGTCGGCGACCAGGTAGGTGATGTGCACGCCTCGGCGCAGCAACTGCCGTACGGGGTCGGTGAAGTCGCGTTCGGGGCGGGAGACGAAGTAGCCGGTGAGGCTGCGCAGGGTGACGCCCACCTCGATGATCTCGGTGCGGGCCTCGGCGATGAACGCGGTCTTCTCGGCGGGTGCCGGACGGCCGTGTGCGTGGACGCGCAGGCCGCCGGTGCCGTCGCGGGTGTCCAGGGCTGCCGTCAACTCCCGGAGGAATCCCTCGCGTTCGGCGTCCCTGAGGAACAGCTCGTAGTAGAAGGGAACGGCCACGCCCGCCGCCGCGAAGAGGGCGAGTTCGTTGAGGACGGCCCAGCCGAAGCCGTCGCGGCCGTTCGAGAGCAGGGCCAGGGACAGGCCCGCCAGCAGGACGCAGAGTGCGAGGGCGACGCGGAATCTGCGGAGCAGGCCGCGGGCGCCGGGTGTGCTGTTGTCCATGGTTCCCCCCGCCTCCCTGTCTGCCCGGGGAGGCGGGGGTTCATGTGGTGCGGCTACTGCTTCTTGGCGTCGGCCCAGGTGTGCTGTTCGGCCACGTCCGACTTCAGTTCCGCCAACTGGATCGCCACCGCGCTGGGGGCCGTGCCGCCTCGGCCGTCGCGGGAGGAGAGGGCTCCGGGGACGTTGAGGACCGTGCGGACCTCGGGGGTCAGGTGGGGGGAGATCTCGGCGAACTCTTCGTCCGTGAGGTCGTTCAGTTCCTTGGCCTGGGACTCCGCGACCTTGACGCACTCGCCCGCCACCTCGTGGGCCACGCGGAAGGGGACGCCCTGCTTGACCAGCCATTCGGCGATGTCCGTGGCCAGGGAGAAGCCGGCGGGGGCCAGTTCTTCCATGCGGTCCCGGTGGATCGTCAGGGTGGCGATCATGCCGGTGAACGCGGGGAGGAGGACTTCGAGTTGGTCGCAGGAGTCGAAGACCGGCTCCTTGTCCTCCTGGAGGTCGCGGTTGTAGGCCAGGGGGAGGGCCTTCAGGGTGGCGAGGAGGCCCGTCAGGTTGCCGATCAGGCGGCCGGACTTGCCTCGGGCCAGCTCCGCGATGTCCGGGTTCTTCTTCTGGGGCATGATCGACGAACCCGTCGAGAACGCGTCGTGGAGCGTGACGAAGGAGAACTCCTTCGTGTTCCAGATGATGATCTCCTCGGCGATGCGGGAGAGGTTGACGCCGATCATCGCCGTGATGAAGGCGAACTCGGCGACGAAGTCGCGGGACGCCGTGCCGTCGATCGAGTTGCCGACGCTGCCGTGCTCGAAGCCGAGGTCCGCCGCGACCGACTCGGGGTCGAGGCCGAGGCTGCTGCCGGCGAGCGCGCCGGAGCCGTACGGGGAGACGGCCGTCCGCGCGTCCCACTGGCGCAGGCGTTCCGCGTCGCGGGTCAGGGGCTGGACGTGGGCCAGCAAGTGGTGGGCGAACAGGACCGGTTGGGCGTGCTGGAGGTGCGTGCGGCCGGGCATCGCGACGTCCGGGTGGGCCTCCGCGAGGCCGATCAGCGCGTCCTGGAGGTCGGCGATGAGGCCGCCGAGGATCCGGGCGTGGTCGCGGAGGTACATCCGGAAGAGCGTCGCGACCTGGTCGTTGCGGGAGCGGCCCGCGCGGAGCTTGCCGCCGAGGTCGGGGCCGAGGCGCTCCAACAGGCCGCGTTCGAGGGCGGTGTGGACGTCCTCGTCGGCGATCGTGCCGACGAACTCACCCGACGCCACGTCCGCTTCGAGCCGGTCCAACCCGGCGATCATGCGCGTGAGTTCGTCCGCCGTGAGGAGGCCCGCCTTGTGCAGGACGCGCGCGTGGGCGCGGGAGCCGGCGATGTCGTAGGGCGCCAGACGCCAGTCGAAGTGGACGGACGCGGACAGCTTCGCCAGGGCCTCGGCGGGACCGTCGGCGAAACGGCCGCCCCAGAGCCGTACGTCACCGCTGTTGCTGCTCACTGCACTTGCTCCTCAAAGCCTCAAGGCTGATGATGTGCCACCGCCTCCCCAACGCGGGTGCGCGGGGAGGCGGTTGTCACGCTATCGGTTACGCGAGGTCCCGCTTGGCCGCGATCTTGGACGACAGGCTGTAGATGTCGATGAAGCCCTTGGCGGCGGCCTGGTCGAACGAGTCGCCCGTGTCGTACGTGGCCAGGTTGAAGTCGTACAGCGACGTGTCCGAGCGCCGGCCCGTGACGACCGCGCGGCCACCGTGGAGGGTCATCCGGATGTCGCCGTTGACGTGCTGGTTGGCCTCGTCGATGAAGCCGTCCAGGGCGCGCTTCAGCGGGGAGAACCACTGGCCGTCGTAGACCAGTTCGCCCCAGCGCTGCTCGACCTGCCGCTTGTAGCGGGCGAGTTCGCGCTCGACGGTGACGTTCTCCAGCTCCTGGTGGGCCGTGATGAGGGCGATCGCGCCCGGAGCCTCGTACACCTCGCGGGACTTGATGCCGACGAGACGGTCCTCGACCATGTCGATCCGGCCGATGCCCTGGGCGCCGGCGCGCTCGTTGAGCTGCTGGATGGCCTGGAGGACGGTGACGGGCTTGCCGTCGATCGCGACCGGGACGCCCGCCTTGAAGGAGATGATCACCTCGTCGGCGTCGCGGGCGGCGGCCGGGTTCTGCGTGTACTCGTAGATGTCCTCGATCGGGGCGTTCCAGATGTCCTCCAGGAAGCCCGTCTCGACCGCGCGTCCGAAGACGTTCTGGTCGATGGAGTAGGGGGACTTCTTGGTGGTCGCGATCGGGAGGTTCTTCTCCTCGCAGAACGCGATCGCCTTGTCACGGGTCATCGCGTAGTCGCGGACCGGGGCGATGCACTTGAGGTCGGGGGCGAGGGCGACGATGCCGGCCTCGAAGCGGACCTGGTCGTTGCCCTTGCCGGTGCAGCCGTGGGCGACCGTGGTGGCGCCGTGCTTCTGGGCGGCGGCGACGAGGTGCTTGACGATCGTCGGCCGCGACAGCGCGGAGACCAGCGGGTAGCGGTCCATGTAGAGGGCGTTGGCCTTGATCGCGGGGAGGCAGTACTCCTCGGCGAACTCGTCCTTCGCGTCGGCCACTTCGGCCTCGACGGCGCCGCACGCGAGGGCGCGCTTGCGGATGACGTCCAGGTCCTCGCCGCCCTGGCCGACGTCGACCGCGACGGCGATGACCTCGGCGCCCGTCTCCTCGGCGATCCAGCCGATGGCGACGGAGGTGTCCAATCCGCCTGAGTAGGCGAGTACGACGCGCTCGGTCACGGGTTTCTCCTCACAGTGCATTCGCTGACATGCATGAGTATGCAGAACTCTGCATGGTTCGTCAATCTGGGGTCCCGGGGAGGTGACGGCGTTCACTTTCCTGACCCGCCTGTGAAGATCTCTTGGGCCGGGTTTGAACAACGGCAACCGCTTGCTCGTACTTCCCACCGAACGCAGGCGCCGCGTTGAACACCCACTCCTGACCCAAGTGAGGCATCTCCATGTCCAGGGCTCTTCCGAAGTACAACAAGCGTCGCGTCGGCCTCATCGGTGGCGCCGCCGCAGTCGTGCTGTCCGGCGCCGTCATCGCTGGTACCGCCCTCGCCGGCCAGGACTCGTCCGACAACAACGCGACGAACGCCAAGACCCTTGCCGCGAGCCCAGGCACCGTCTCCTGCCCGGACGTCGCCTCGCAGCTCCCCGCGATCCCCGCGTCCGCGCAGGCCGAGGTCACCCGTAACCTCCAGCTCCTCCAGACGCAGATCCAGGAAGCCAACGACCGGATCGTCAAGACCGTCGGGCAGGGCGGCCCCAACTTCGTCCAGAACGCGATCGTCGGCCCGCTGAAGGACAAGCGCGTCGCCACGATCAACCGCATCGCGACGGCCATCGGCCGCACCGCCGCCAAGCCGGTCGGCCTCGACGCGCTCGCGCCGTGCAGCGTGGGCAACGCCGGGGCGAACGCGGGTGGGAACACCGGGAACAACGGCAACGCGGGGAACACCGGCAATGCCGGGAACACCGGGAACGCGGGGAACACCGGCAACGCCGGGAACAACAACGGCAACGCGGGCAACGGCAACGCCGGGAACGCGGCCGGTGCGGGCAAGATCTCCTGCCCGGACGTCGCCTCGCAGCTCCCCGCGATCCCCGCGTCCGCGCAGGCCGAGGTCACCCGTAACCTCCAGCTCCTCCAGACGCAGATCGACGAGGCCAACACGCGCCTGGTCAACACCGTCGGACAGGGCGGCCCCAACTTCGTCCAGAACGCGATCGTCGGCCCGCTGAAGGACAAGCGCGTCGCCACGATCAACCGCATCGCGACGGCCATCGGCCGCACCGCCGAGAAGCCGGTCGGCCTGGACGCACTGGCGCCCTGCGCGGTCAACCAGTGACGTGACACACCGCAGCAGCCGCCCCGAGGAAACACCGGCCGGGGCGGCTGCTGCGGTGTGTACGCGGGTACGGGGTTCTCGGCGTCGCCGAGGGCCCTTCGGTCGTACCCGCTCGGTGCCATCATGTTCTCCTTGCTCGGGGAGGGGACAGGGACATGGCACAGGCGCGCAGGGCTCTGCTCATCGGGGTCGGGCGGGCACCGGAGACCGCCGGCGTGCTGGAGCCGCTGGAGGACGCGGTCGGTGCTGATCTGCGGCTGCTGGACGCGACGTTGCGGGCTTCGGGGTACGCGGTCGAGGTACTGCCCGACGCGGGGCGCAATCGGATCAAGGTGACGATCGACCAGACGGCCCGTCATGTTCCGGCCGGTGGAACGCTGTTGGTGTACTTCAGCGGGCACGGTGTGCGGGTCGGGGGCGCCGACTATCTCGTTCCCGCCGACGCCATAGCCCCGGCGGACGGGGTGTGGAGCGAGGTGCATCTCGACTCCCTGGTGTCCGCCAACATCAGTCCCCTGCTGAAGGGCTGTGCGGCCGAGACCGTCCTGTGGTTCGTCGACGCGTGCCGTAACGAGCTCGACGGTGATGCCTTCGCCAATCAGGCGGTCAGTGGTCCTCCCCGGGGTGGGTTCGCCTTCATGGCCGGGTGTTCCGCCGGGGAGTTCAGCGGGTCCACCCCTGAAGGGAGCTTCTTCACCCGGGGGTTGGCCGAGGCGCTCGGTCCCATGACGCCGGCTCGGACCGTCGAGGACGTCCTTGCCGCTGCCCGCGCCGCCACCGTCAAGGCCGCTCGGCGGCACGGGGTGCGGCAGAGTCCGTGGTTCCAGTACGGGTCCTTCGAGGAGGACCGGACCAGGAAGACGGAGATCTGCGAGGGGCGCGCGCTGCTGGAGGCGTGGCAGGGGGCCGTTCGGGAGACGTCCCTGTGGGAGCACGTCGATGCGGGTGAACGGGCCTCTCTCGTAGGGGTGTTGGAGGAGTTCGTCGAGGACTGTGCCCGGCGTGTGCATCTGGCTCAGGAGCGGTGGCCCGAGGCCGATCCGTGGGGCGACGACTCGTTTCCGGTACGGGTGTTGCGTGACCGGCTGCCCTCGCTGTTGCCGTCGGACGTCTCGCTGTCCATCGTCGAAGTCGTCGCTCTGGTCGCCTCGCCGTTTCTGCATGAGGTGGCCTGGGCCGAGCGGTTGAGTCAGGCCGTCGAGGTGGATCCCTACGACATCGCGCGGCGGGGTGGGAGTGCTCATCGGCTGCACTACGAGCAGATCGTCGAGCAACACGGGCGGGTTGCGCGGAAGTTGGTGGACTGTCGGGGGCGGGTCGAGGACGTTGCCGCGTTGACGATGTGGCTCGTCCACCGCTGGATCGCGGACCGGTTCGAGACGGACGACGAGGTCGTGCCGGTGGCGCCGGCGGTCTCGCTCGCGGGGCGGCTGGGGCTCGCCGAGGACCGGGCCCAGGATCTCGGGGAGTTGTTGCGGGCGGTGGCTTCGGGGGTGGGGTCTGACGAGGCGGTCGAGGCGTGGGAGTCCCGGAAGGTGCCGCTGCCGGGCAAGGGGCATCAGGTGCTGCGGGTCGGGATGCTGAGGGCGTTGCTGCGGCTCGCCTCGCTGCTGGCCGTGGATGTCCGGGTGCTGCCCGATGTCGTGGCGGATCACCTCGCCGTGTCCGATGCGGTGCTGCCTCAGCAAGTGGTGGGGGTCGCGCGGGAGTTGAGCTGGCATCGGGAGGGGAGCGCGCTGCATCTCGATGCGCTGTGCCCGCATCAGGCTGTACATGCCGCCCTGTCGGAGGTGGTCGAGGAGGCGGACCGGGTCGCCGGGCGGATCAGCGGGGTTCTCGCGGATGTGCCGGGGCGGGTGACCGATCGGGATCTGCGGCCCTCCCGGGTCGGCGGGCGGGAGTCGTACGAGGTGCCGTTGCTGCGGTTCCATCTCGCGCAGACCGAGGTGCGGGAGCTGCTGATGGGTGAGCAACTGTACGGGGGCGAGCCGGAGTTGGCCCTGCGGGAGCTGTACCAGAACGCGATGGACGCGTGCCGGTACCGGGGGATGCGGTGGCGGTATCTGGAGAGCGTGGGGGCTCATCCCGTCGAGTGGAACGGGCGGATCGTCTTCACCCAGGGGGAGGACGAGCGGGGGCGGTACGTGGAGTGCCGGGACAACGGTGTGGGGATGAGCAGGGAGCAGCTCAAGCAGACGTTCACGCGGGCGGGGAGCCGGTTCGAGCGGTCCTCCTCCTTCCGGCGTGAGCAGTCGAAGTGGCTGCGGCACGATCCCGGGTTGCGGCTCTATCCCAACAGCCGGTTCGGGATCGGGGTGTTCAGCTACTTCATGCTCGCGGACGAGATGAGCATCGTGACGCGGCAGGTGAGCCCGGAGGGGATTCCCGCGGAGCACGCGCTGCGGGTGGACATTCCGAGCAGTGGGAGTCTGTTCCGGGTTCAGCGGCACGACGGGGCGGATGACGGGGTGGCGGAGGGGGGTACCCGGGTTCGGCTCTATCTGCGGGATGACGCGCGGATTCGGGAGTTGTCGTGTGTGCGGGTGTTGCGGGAACTGGTGTGGGTGAGTGAATTCCGGGTCGAGGCGCGGGATGTGGGCGGGCTGGAGCATGTGTGGAGCCCGGGGGAGTTGCAGGCGGGGGCTCCTCCGTCGTTGGAGGCGGTTCCCGGGACGCTGTGGTGGGTGGACGGGAGTGGGGCGATCCTGTGCGACGGGATCGCCACCGATCAGGAGCCGTTCGGTTATGTGGTCAATCTAAGCGGGGCACACGCGGGGAAACTCAGCGTCAGCCGGAAGGAGTTGCAGGGGTACGACACCGAGTGGGTGAAGTCGCTCTGGCGGCGGGGGGCGGGGGTGCTGACCGACTCGCCGCTGCTGTCGCTTCCCTGGATCTGGCGACTGGACCAGCGGAGCCCTGTCGTGGCGAGAGTGCTGGACTCGGAGTGGCGAGGGGAGGGGACACGGGTCAGTGCGCCGGGGAGAAAGCCGATGTCCTTGGACCGGGTGGGCTGGTTCCATTGGGACGAGGACCTGGTCGAGAACCCGAGTTCGCGAGTGGGTCATAGGACATACCTGCCCTGGCGCGTCAAGGTCTTCGGGATATCGCGGCGTTTCCAGGACCTGGCGGCGCCGACCAGCCTTGTCGGGTACCCGGTTCCCCTTCCGGGGGATGCGGACCTCGTCCAGCACATCCCCGTCCCCTGGCATCAAGTCCTCTATTGGTCCGCCGTGCAGGAGACGAGCCCCGAGCACGTACAGCGCCGGCTCAGGGGGCTGCGGGTCGCGCATCGGCAGTACGCTCCGCTGCCGCACCGGGGAGAGACTGCGACCGAGGTGCCGGACCACGACACTCTGTTCACGTGCCTCGATCCGCACAACGAAACAATGTTCCAGGTGCACGGCGGCGACGGCACCCTCCACTGGGGCTCCCTGATCGCGCTCTCCGCCCGGTCGTCCCTCTCCCTCGGCGAACTGGTACGGCGACTCACCCCCTTCCAGCCCCTGCTGCCCTCACCGCTGCCCGTGGTCCCGGAACACCTCCAGGACCACGTCTGCACGAGCGTCAACCTCCAGCGGATCTTCCTCCCCTCACCCGGCGCGAGATCCACGGTCTGGACCCTGCCCACCACACCCATGGGTCTGCGACAGGTCGCCAAGAGCGCCAGCCTGAGCGTGCCGGAAGTGCTCGATGACCTCGCCGAGTTCTCCTGGCTGGGCTGGACGGTCCCGACGGAGGAGGCGGACCTTGCCTGGCCTCTCATCGGCGGCGGCCTCCAAAACGTGGTGGAGACCTTCGCCCGGGATGATCTGCTGCCGTGGGCGGCGACCGTGGCCTTCGCCGACACTCTGGGCACCGACCTGCGTACGGCGGAGAACCGGCTCGCGCAAGTGGCCGGGGACTTCGGACTGCGCCATGAACGCCGGTACGCCTCCGACACCGAGGCGGCCCGAACGCGCCCCACGACGGGCGCGGCCATCCTGGTCCGACGTCTGGCGTTCCTGGGTGCCCTCCTGGAGGACGCGTTGACCGTCGAGTCCCTGTACCTGGCCTACAAGGCGGATTCAGGCATCGAGGACCTGAATCTCGCGGTGGAGGATCTGCGGAGCGCTGGTGTCAGTGTCCCGGACGACCTCTCGATCGTCCTCGACTGGGACACCCTGTCGCTCCACGACCGCTACATCCTGTCCGGCAAGGAGGCGTCCGTATCAGATGAGGACTACCCCGCCTACGCGATGACCTCCGCCGTCCTGTTCATCGCTGCGGACCGCCTCAACGAAACGCTGGCCGAAGTATGGGGTTCAGCCGCCGCGTATACCGAACGCTTCGGCTTCACGTTGCCCCACCTCCCCGCAGCCCTCCGTGACTGCCACCCGACTTGGCTCATGACAACCGCCCTGCTAGCCCACCTACCCAACCCGAACCAGGCATCCGGCACCCCCGTGTGGAAACCCCTGCGCCCCCGGAACCTGGCGGTCTACGCCCACTGGCAGGCAACCGACCCAGCCACGGCCTACGCCCACCTCCTCCCCCTCCGCGCGATCGGCGCCCTCGTACCCGACCTCTCCCCCGAGCAACTCGACGCCCTCTCCCCCCAAGTCCCCGACCAGTACGACCTCCTGGCCCTGGCCGACACCCACCGAGTCACCCCGCCCGACACCCCCTACACCCCCCTAGACCTCCTCAGCATCGCCGCCCGCCTAGGCGAACCCCTCCCCCGCACAGCCGCCCGCATCACCCCGTACCTCCCCCTGACCGAAACCCCCACCCCCCTCCCCCCGGTCCCCGACCTCGTCCCCCTCTGGCAGGACCTCGCCATCCTCAGCCGCCACCTCGACGGCCTCCTCCCCGCCCTGGAGGGCCAAGTCACCGCGCAGCACATCCAGTTCGCCGCGGAGGCCACCGGCATGGACGAGACCTGGGTGACGCACCGCCTCTCCCACTACGCCGACATGTTCAGCCTGACCTTGGACCAGAAGACGCACCCATGACCACGCACACCCACGACACCCCCTACGCCGAAACCCACGTCGGCGACACCGCGACCCCCTTCACCCTCCACACCTCCCCCGACGGCGAGACGGTCACCGTCCGGGGCGTCTGCCCCCGCTGCCAAGGCGCCACCGCGTCCCCGCACGCCTACGGCATCCCCGGCTCCGGCACGAAGGGCTTCTTCAGCCGCCGCACCCCACCCCAGACCCCCGAATCCGCCCTCCTCCAGGAGATCCACTACTGCGAGTGCGGCCACCCCCACCCCTCCATCCCCTCGGACGTCCCCTTCATCGGCTGCGGAGCGAGCTGGACGGTCACCAACCTCCAAGCGGGCGCCCCCTGATGGCGAACCCCGTCGACAGACGCAACCGGCGTTGGGCCGAGCTCGCCAGGGAGCTGGAGTTCACACAGCTCCCGGAACTCCGCCGCCAGGCGGAGGGCTGGCGGTCGGGCCTCACCGGCCTCACCGCACTCCTCGCGATCCTCGTCACCCTCAAGGGCAGGGACGACCTCTCCAAGACCCCGGACTGGTCCCGCTACACGGCCGGCACCCTGACGGCAACGGCGTTCGCCCTGCTGCTCACCGGCTCGATCCTCGCCGTGAGGGCCGCGCACGGCACTCCCGAATCCACTCTCCTCCTCGCAGGCCAGGCGCTCCGCAACTGGACCAGGGCGGAGATCAAGCGAGTCACCCGATATCTCCGTTACGCAACCCTGTGCTGTCTGGCCGGAATCACCCTGGCGTCAGCCGCAGTGATCGTCGTATGGGCGACGACCGAGGCAGACCCCGCCCCCACCCACCTGATCCGGGTCACGACGACGACCGGCGAGCGGTGCGGGGAGATGCTGGGCGCGGGCCCGGGCGGCGTACGTATCAAGCCGGGCGGCGGCAAGGAGACGTTGCTCCCCGCGGCGCAGGTGACCTCGGTGACGCCGGTCACGAGCTGCACCTCGTAGGACCCCGTAGGACCCCCCTACAGAAAGATTGCGTAGAAATCTCGGAGCCGATATCCGCCACCGGCTGAACACTCTCCGCCTCCGCCGCGTATCTGTGGGCCAAGGGTCAAGTCCCACGGAGGAACCGTGACCACCACGATCGCAGGCGGACGCGCCGCCCGCCGCCAGACGATGCGCCGCATCCGCCCGCGCCGGTCCCCGGCAGTCCCTCTGCTGCTCGCCGTGTGGGCGGGTGCGGTGGGTGTGCTGTGGCTGTGGTGGGACAACACGCCGAACGTCGCGAACACCGACAGCATGATTCTCAACGCGGGCCGTATCACCGGCCTGTTGGCGGGATATCTGATGGCGCTGGTCGTGTTGCAGATGGCGCGGGTCCCCGTGCTGGAGCGGTGGGTCGGCTCCGACCGGGTCGCGCGGTGGCACGCGATGAGCGGCCGGTACACGCTGTGTCTGACGTTCGCGCACGTGTTCCTGATCGTGTGGGGCTACGCGCTCCAGGCGGGCAAGACGCTCGGCGACTTCGTCCAGCAGACGCTGGACCTCGTCAACCAGCTGCCGGACATGGGCAAAGCGGCGATCGGCACCGGCCTGCTGGTCCTGATCGGCGTGGTCTCGGTGGGCGGCGTGCGCAAGCGGATGCCGTACGACACCTGGTACCACATCCACCTGATGACGTACGCGGCCGTGTTCCTGACGTTCTGGCACCAGCTCACCACGGGCAACGAGTTCGTCGTCAACTCGACGGCGAAGACGGTCTGGTACGGCCTGTACGGCACGGTCACCGCGCTGGTGGTCTGGTACCGGGTGCTGACGCCGATCCGGCTGAACCTGCGCCACCGCATGTACGTCGAGGCGGTCGTCGAGGAGGCACCGGGCGTCGTGTCCGTGCTGATCGGCGGGCGCAAGCTGCACCGGATGGGCGCCGAGGCGGGCCAGTTCTTCCGCTGGCGGTTCCTCTCCCCCGGCATGCGGTTCAGCTCCCACCCGTACTCCCTGTCCGCCGCGCCGCGACCCGGCATGCTGCGGATCACGGTGAAGGCGAACGGCGACCACAGCTCGGCCCTGCGCGGTCTCACGCCCGGTACGAAGGTGTGGGCCGAGGGCCCGTACGGCGCGATGACCGCGTCGCGCCGCAGCCGGGGCAAGGTGCTGCTGGTGGCCGGCGGGGTCGGCATCACCCCGATGCGCGCCCTGTTCGAGACGCTGCCCGGCGCCCCCGGTGACCTGACCCTGCTCTACCGCGCCAACAGCACCCAGGACCTCGCCCTGTGGGACGAGCTGGCGAAGATCGCCGACGAGCGCGGTGCCCGCCTCATGTACGCCGTGAACAGCCCCGACGGCGAGCGTCCCGACATCTCCGCCGAGTCCCTGGAGCGGAAGATCCCGGACATCGCCGAGCACGACGTCTTCATGTGCGGTCCGGGCGGGTTCGCGCAGTCGGTGTACGAGTCGCTGCGCGGCGCCGGAGTTCCGGCCCGCCGTATCCATCACGAGTCGTTCGAGATGTAGCACCGGCGCTCCCTCGGCGCCCCCAGACCTCTCCTTCCACGGATATTCAGGAGCCCAGAAACACATGAGGAAGAGCCACCCGCTTCGGCGTGTCGTGCTGGCCAGTGCGGCCACCGTGTCCGGGATCGTGCTGCTGCTGACGCTCAAGCCGTCCTCCGACCCCGGTTCGTCCGCGCAGGCGTCCGGTGCGGGCGCGCGGGGGCAGGAGGCGGCCCAGGGCGGCGCCGGCGCGCCCGTCACGGGCACGGTCACCGGGGACGCCATCCAGACGCAGTACGGCAACGTCCAGGTCAAGCTGACGATCGACAGCAACCGGATCACCAAGGCGGAGGCCGTCCAGGCGCCGTCCGGCGGCCAGAGCACGCAGAAGACCGCGGACGCGGTGCCCAAGCTCAACGCGGCCGTCGTCGCCAAGCAGTCGCCGGACATCGACACGGTGTCGGGGGCGACGTACACGTCCGAGGGCTACAAGAAGTCGTTGCAGTCGGCCATCGACAAGGCCAACTCGGGTGGTGCGCAGGGCGGTTCCGGGAAGGGCGGCGGTCAGGCGCAGGCGTCCGGCTCGTTCACCGGTGACGTCGCGCAGACGCAGTACGGCGACGTCCAGGTGCGGATCACCGTCGCGGGCGGGAAGATCACCAAGTCCGAGGCCGTCAAGGCGCCCACGGGCGGGACGAGTACGCAGAAGACCGAGCAGTCCGTTCCCAAGCTGAACTCCGAGGTCCTGGCGAAGCAGTCGGCGGACGTCGACACGGTGTCGGGGGCGACCTCCACGTCGGAGGGGTACAAGAAGTCCCTCCAGTCGGCGATCGACAAGGCCAACGCCGGTTCAGCGCAGGGGGGTTCGCAGCAGGGCCAGCAGCAGGACCAGGGGGCGGGCGGCGGTCAGGCGCAGGCGTCCAAGACGTTCACCGGCGACGCCGCGCAGACGCAGTACGGGGACGTCCAGGTCCGCGTGACCGTCGCCGGGGGCAAGGTCACCAAGGCCGAGGCCGTCAAGGCGCCCTCCGGCGGGACCAGCACGCAGAAGACCGAGCAGTCCGTCCCGAAGCTCAACTCCGAGGCGGTCGCCAAGCAGAGCGCGGACATCGACACGGTGTCGGGAGCGACGTACACGTCCGAGGGCTACAAGAAGTCCCTCCAGTCCGCCCTCGACCAGGCCGGAGTCTGACCCGGTGACCCCCGAAGCTCCCGCCGCGGTACGTCACGTGGAAGAAGTCATGGGGACTGTCTTCTCCTTCGACGTCCGCGGCGGGGACCCCGTCCGGATCGGCGCGGCGCTGGCGGAGGCGGTGGCGTCCCTGCACCGTGTGGACGAGGTCTTCAGCACGTACCGCGAGGACAGCGAGATCTCCCGGCTGGCGCGGGGCGAGCTGACCGTCTCCGACTGCTCCCCCGAGGTCGCCGAGATCCTCGAACTGGGCACGGAGGCCGAGGAGTTGAGCGGCGGCTGGTTCAGCATGCGCTACGAGGGCCGGCTGGACCCGACGGGGATCGTGAAGGGCTGGTCCACGGAACGGGCGGCCCGCATGGTCGCGGCGGCGGGAGCGACGGGGGTAAGTGTCAACGGGGGTGGAGACGTACAGCTGTTGGGGGTACCGGGTTCTGAACGCCCGTGGCGGGTAGGGGTGTCGGACCCGTTGCGCCCGGGAGGTCTGGCGGCGGTGGTATCAGCGGCGGGCGCACCGGAGTTGGCGGTGGCAACGTCGGGCACGGCTGAACGGGGCGCGCACATCGTGGACCCCAGAACGGGCCACTCGGCGGTAACGGACCTGGTGGCGGTGACAGTTGTGGCCCCCACCCTCACCTGGGCGGACTGCTGGGCGACAGCGGCATTCGCGATGGGTTCGAGGGAGGCGTTGGCATGGCTGGAGGACCTGCCGGACGTGGAGGCTCTACTGATCACGGCGGGGGACGAGGTCAGATGCACCGGTGGCTTGGCATCGCGCCTGGGCTGAGGTCCGACCACCCGCAGCCGGCCAACCGCAGCTCCTCTCACGTCAGTTGCCGTTCTGAGCCAACCGCAGCAGATGATCCGCGAGTGCCTGCCCCCCACTGGGCTCCCGGCTGATCAACAGCAATGTGTCGTCCCCGGCGATGGTCCCCAGAATGTCGTGCAACTCGGCCTGGTCGATGGCGGACGCCAGGAACTGGGCCGCCCCCGGCGGCGTACGCAGCACCACCAGATTCGCGGAAGCCTCCGCGGAGATCAGCAACTCGGAGGAGAGCCGCCGCATCCGCTCCTCCTTCGCGGACTCCCCGAGGGGAGCGCGAGGCGTACGGAAACCGCCCTCGCTGGGCACGGCGTAGATCAAGTCCCCGTCCGTATTGCGGATCTTGACCGCGTTCAGCTCGTCGAGGTCACGCGACAGCGTCGCCTGCGTGACACTCAGCCCGTCGTCGGACAGCAGCTTCGCCAGTTGGCTCTGCGACCGCACCGGTTCACGGTTGAGGATGTCCACGATCCTGCGATGACGCGCGGTGCGCGTCTGGGGAACGGCCGGCCCAGCGGCAGCGTCACTCATCGTCGTCTCACTCCGGCTCAGTCCCCGTTCACGGCATCGAGGATGCCGGGCAGCGCCCGGAGGAACGCGGCCACCTCGTCGTCGCCGAGATTCAGCGGCGGCATGAGCCGTACGACGTCGGCGGCGGGCGCGTTCACCAGGATCCCGGCCTCCTGGGCCGCCTGCTGCACCTGCGCGGCGTACGGCCCGGTGAGCACGATACCCAGGAGAAGGCCCGCGCCCCGGACATAATCGATCATCGGATGCCCGAGGCCGTCGATCCCGTCCCGCAACTTCTCGCTCTGCGCCTTGACGTTCTCCAGCAACCCCTCGTTCTCGATGGTGTCGAGGACGGCGATCCCGGCGGCGCAGGCGACGGGGTTGCCGCCGAAGGTGGTCCCGTGCTGACCGGGTCCCAGGAACTCGGCGGCGCGCCCGAAGGCGACGGTCGCACCGAGCGGCAGCCCGCCCCCGAGCCCCTTGGCCAGCGTGACCACATCGGGCAGGACGCCTTCGTGCGCCTGGTACTCGAACCAGTGCCCGGTACGCCCGATCCCGGTCTGCACCTCGTCGAGAACGAGCAGCGCGCCCGTCGCGGCGGTGATGGCGCGCGCGGCCTTGAGGTACCCGGCGGGCGGTACGACGACGCCGTTCTCGCCCTGCACGGGTTCGATGATGACGAGCGCGGTCCGGTCGGTGACGGCGGCGGCGAGGGCCTGCGCGTCGCCGTACGGGACGTGCGTGACGTCACCCGGCAGCGGGTGGAACCCGTCCTGCTTGCCGGGCTGTCCGGTGAGCGCGAGGGCGCCCATGGTCCGCCCGTGGAAGCCGCCGGTCGTGGCGACCATGTGCGTACGGCCGGTGAGGCGCCCGATCTTGAACGCGCCCTCGTTGGCCTCGGCGCCGGAGTTGCAGAAGAACACCTTGCCGTCGCGCCCGAACCGGGCGAGGAGCCGTTCGGCGAGGGCGACGGGCGGTTCGGCGACGAAGAGGTTGGAGACGTGGCCGAGGGACGCGATCTGCGTGCTGACGGCCTCGACGATCGCGGGGTGCGCGTGGCCGAGCGCGTTGACGGCGATGCCGCCGACGAGGTCGAGGTACTCGTTGCCGTCGGCGTCCCACAGCTTGGCGCCGGCGCCGCGCACGAGCGGGAGGCGGGGGGTGCCGTAGTTGTTCATGAGCGCGCCCTGCCAGCGGGCGGTCAGCTCCTGGTTGCCGGTCATACCGTGGCCCCCTCCTGCTCGTCGTTCTGGTCGTCGTCCTGCCCATCGGGGACGACCATCGTGCCGATCCCGTCGTTCGTGAAGATCTCCAGCAGGATGGAGTGCTGGACGCGGCCGTCGATGACGCGCGCGGTCTGCACGCCGCCGCGCACCGCGTGCAGGCAGCCCTCCATCTTGGGGACCATGCCGGCGCTCAACTCCGGGAGCAGCTTCTCCAGTTGGGAAGCGGTGAGGCGGCTGATCACCTCGTCGGAGTTCGGCCAGTCCTCGTAGAGTCCCTCGACGTCCGTGAGGACCATGAGGGTCTCGGCTCCCAGTGCCGCAGCGAGTGCCGCAGCAGCCGTATCAGCATTGACGTTGTAGACATGTCCGTCGTCCTGGCTGCGCGCGATCGACGAGACGACCGGGATCCGGCCGTCCGCGAGGAGCGCTTCGATGGCGCCGGTGTCGATCGCGGTGATCTCGCCGACGCGTCCGATGTCGACCAACTCGCCGTCGATCTCCGGCAGATGCTTGGTCGCGGTGATGGTGTGGGCGTCCTCGCCGGTCAATCCGACGGCGAGCGGCCCGTGTTGGTTGAGGAGGCCGACCAGCTCGCGCTGGACCTGCCCGGCGAGGACCATCCGTACGACGTCCATGGCCTCGTCGGTGGTGACGCGCAGGCCGGCCTTGAACTCGCTGACGATGCCGTGTTTCTCGAAGGCGGCGTTGATCTGCGGGCCGCCGCCGTGCACGACGACCGGCTTGAGTCCGGCGCGGTGCAGGAAGACGACGTCCTGGGCGAACGCGGCCTTCAGCGCCTCGTCGACCATGGCGTTGCCGCCGAACTTGATGACGACGGTCTTGCCGTTGTGCCGGGTGAGCCAGGGCAGCGCCTCGATGAGGATCTGCGCCTTCGGGAGGGCCTTGTGCTTGCGGGTTTCACTCATGACGAGTACGCGCTGTTCTCGTGGACGTAGTCGGCGGTGAGGTCGTTGGTCCAGATGGTCGCGGTCTCGGTGCCGGCGGAGAGGTCGGCGACGATGTGGACCTCGCGGTAGCGCATGTCGACCTTGTCGCGGTCCTCGCCGACGCCGCCGTTCTCGCAGACCCAGACGCCGTTGATGGCGACGTTCAACTCGTCGGCCTCGAAGGCGGCCCCCGTGGTGCCGATGGCGGACAGGACGCGGCCCCAGTTGGGGTCCTCGCCGTGGATGGCGCACTTGAGGAGGTTGTTGCGGGCGATGGACCGGCCGACCTCGACGGCGTCGTCCTCGGTCGCCGCGTTGATCACCTCGATCTTGATGTCCTTGCTGGCGCCCTCGGCGTCCCGGATGAGCTGCTGCCCGAGGTCGTCGCAGACCTGGCGGACGGCTTCCGCGAACTCGGCGTACTCCGGCACGACTTCGGAGGCGCCGGAGGCGAGCAGGAGGACGGTGTCGTTGGTCGACATGCAGCCGTCGGAGTCGACGCGGTCGAAGGTGGTCCGCGTCGCGTCGCGAAGTGCCTTGTCCAGCAGGTCGCTCGGGAGGTCGGCGTCGGTGGTGACGACGACCAGCATGGTGGCGAGGCCCGGCGCGAGCATCCCCGCGCCCTTGGCCATGCCGCCGACGGTCCAGCCGTCCTTGGTGACGACGGACGTCTTGTGGACGGTGTCGGTGGTCTTGATGGCGATGGCGGCCTTCTCACCGCCGTGCTCGGACAGTTGGGCGGCAGCCGCTTCAACTCCCGGCAGCAGCTTGTCCATCGGGAGCAGGACACCGATAAGTCCCGTGGAGCAGACGGCCACTTCGCCCGCGCCGACGTTCAGCACCTCGGCGACCTTCTCGGCGGTCGCGTGCGTGTCCTGGAACCCCTTCGGGCCCGTACACGCGTTGGCGCCCCCGGAGTTGAGGACGACGGCCGCCAACTGGCCGGTCTTGAGGACCTGTTCGGACCACAGCACCGGCGCGGCCTTCACGCGGTTGGAGGTGAAGACACCGGCGGCGGCCCGGCGCGGCCCGGTGTTGACCACGAGGGCCAGGTCCGGGTTGCCGCTCTCCTTGATCCCGGCGGTGATGCCCGCCGCCGTGAATCCCTTTGCTGCCGTCACGCTCACGGTGCGACTCCGATCGTGGAAAGACCCAGCTCCTCGGGGAGACCGAGGGCGATGTTCATGCTCTGTACGGCACCGCCGGCGGTGCCCTTGGTGAGGTTGTCGATGGCGCTGATCGCGATGATCCGGCCCACGGCCTCGTCGAGGGCGACCTGGATCTGTACGGCGTTGGAACCCTGGACGGACGCCGTCGCGGGCCACTGCCCCTCGGGCAGCAGGTGGACGAACGGCTCGTCGGCGAGGGCCTTCTCGTACGCGGCGCGGACGGTCTCGGCGGTGACTCCCGGCTTGGCCTGTGCGCTGCACGTGGCGAGGATGCCCCGGGACATCGGCGCGAGGGTCGGCGTGAACGAGACGGTGACCGGCTCCCCCGCCGCCGCGCTGAGGTTCTGGATCATCTCGGGGGTGTGGCGGTGGCCGCCGCCGACGCCGTACGGGGACATGGAGCCCATGACCTCGCTGCCGAGGAGGCTGGCCTTGGGCGCCTTGCCCGCGCCGGAGGTGCCGGAGGCGGCGACGATGACCGCCTGGCTCTCGGCGAGGCCGGCCGCGTACGCCGGGAAGAGGGCGAGGGAGACGGCTGTGGGGTAGCAACCGGGGACCGCGATGCGCTTGGACCCCTCCAGCGCGGCGCGGCCACCCGGAAGTTCGGGGAGGCCGTAGGGCCAGGTGCCGGCGTGCGGGGAGCCGTAGAACCGCTCCCAGTCGTCGGCGTCCTTCAGCCGGAAGTCGGCGCCCATGTCGACGACCAGGACGTCCGGGCCGAGCTGCTCGGCGACGGCGGCGGACTGGCCGTGCGGCAGCGCGAGGAAGACGATGTCGTGCCCGGCGAGCGACTCGGGCGTGGTCTCCGCGAGGACCCGGTCGGCCAGCGGCAGCAGGTGCGGCTGGAGTCCACCGAGGCGCTGGCCCGCGTTGGAGTTCCCGGTCAGCGTGCCGATCTCGACCTCGGGGTGCGCGAGGAGCAGGCGCAGCACCTCACCGCCCGCGTACCCGCTCGCTCCGGCGACTGCCGCACGTACCACCATGGACTCCTCCTCCTGAATGGCATGACTATACGTCTCGCTGCACGTTTATGCAATCGATTGCATACGTCGACGCACGGCGGCCGGGGGAAGTCCTCCCCCCGGCCCGGAGCGGGAAAACCGTGGCGTACCTCTCGTGGGTGGGGCTCAGGACGTCATGACCAGGTCCTCGCGGGGTTCGGCGTGCGCCTGTGTGCGCCGTCGCCCGCCGAGCGCGGTCCACGCCGCGAGCAGCAGCGTCCCGGCCAGCGCAACGCCCCCGACACCGAGTCCCAGCCGTAGGCCCGGTGTGTGGAACGTACAGGTCAGGGCGGACGAGGTGGGGTTCAGGGGAGCCGCGATCAGGCCGTGGAAGTCCTGCGCCGGTACGGCCGGGGCGTCGCCGATCGCGCAGCGCCAGCCCGCGATGCGGGGGGCCGCGACCACCGCGAGACCCCGGCTTCCCGGCGGGAGTTCGGCGCGGATCGTGCCGTCGTCGACGGTCACCTTCGTCGCGCCGGTCGCCCGGAGGCGGTCCGCCGCGGCGCGCAGTTTGCCCGTGTCGAGGCAGCCGATCGAGCCCTGGCCCGGCATACGGCTCGCCCGGTTCGGGGCGAGGGTGACGCGGACCTCGCCCGAGGCCGGGACCTGGCCCAGTCTCGCCATCGCCGCGATCTTCTTGCGCAGGTCCGAGCGGGACCTGCCGGTGAGGTCGCCGCCCGCCAGGCGGGCGGTGCCCGCGTAGCGCGGCGCGTAGAGGTACGCCTCGCTGCCCGCCGGGCACCGCGCGGTGAGGCTCGTGCCGCGCAGGGTGACCCTCGGCACCGTATAGACCGTCGTCCCCAGCAGCAGCTCCTGGTTGCGGTACGGCGACGTACCGAACTGCGGCCGTACCGTCTTCGGCCGTACCGTCACCAGCGGCGGTACGTCCTGCCTGGTCACCGTCTCGCCGGTGCCGTCCTGCGGGAACCAGTCCTGGTGCGGGTCCGGCGGGGAGTGCACGCGCGCGCCGACGGAGAAGACCGTGTCCGTGACGGCGTTGTCGAGGCTCTGGAGACTGCGCCCGCCGGAGGTCCAGCCGTCGCCGAGGGCGGTGAGGGTGCGGTACAGCACGTCGGACGTGTGGCTGCTGTAGTACTGGGCGCCCTGTCCGCCGACCATCAACGGGTCGTTCCCGACGGTCTGTTCACGACCGGGGTCGGTGCGGTAAGCGGGCCAGCCGTCCGCCGACTCAACGGCCTCGGCCTGCGCGGTCTGGCGGGCGCCCCAGGGGGCGTAGTTGTCGAAGTGGGCGAGCCGGAGACGGGTGGTGACGGCGGAGGTACCGGCGGCTTCGCCGAGCTGGAGGGTGAGGAGAAGGGCAACGGCGAGGGTGGCGGGGAGGGGGCGGCGGAATCTCCTACGGGGCTTCAGTGCGGGCGCGACGGCTGCGCCGGGCACCACGGCTCCGCCGGACACCTCGGGCACGGCGAGCGCTGCGGCCCCCGGGCGGGCGGCGGGTTCGGTGCGGGCGGCAGCCCCGGCGCGGGCGGCGGATTCGTTACGAGCCGCAGCCCCGGCACAGGCAGCAGCTTCGGTGCGGGCAGCGGATTCGTTACGGGCGGCAGCCCCGGCACAGGCGGCAGCTTCGGTGTGATCATCCGCTTTGCGGTCGGCCGCGTCTCCTCCCCCGGCCGCACCCTCTCCCCCGCCCGCAGCCCTCCCCAGCAGCCACAACCCCGCCAGTACCCCCGCCGCCACCACCCCCGCGATCGGCAGCACGAACGGGCGGACCAGGTGGCTTCCGCTTGCCAGTGTCCCCATCGCCGCGAGGGTCCCGCCCGCGATCCCCAGCGCCCGTACCCCCGGCACCCCGTACGACAGCCCGTACCAGGCCGCCAGTACCAGGAACCCGCACAGGACGAACGCCTCCCGGTACCCCGAGCCCTGCGGTGTCGTGAAGCCGTGCCAGGCCAGCTGCGTCGGTTCCCACTGCATCGACGCGAACATGAGGGCGATCAGGCCGGACCAGGCCCACCGCACCCGGGACGGCACCGCGCGGTGGAACGGCAGGGCGAGCGCGAGCAGCAGCGCGGTCGTACCGACGTACAGGCTCGGCGTGGCGAAGCCGTACGTCGTCGGCATCAGGCGGGCGAGGACGTCCTCCGTGCCGGAGGGGACGAAGCCGCTGAAGTGGCCCGGCGAGGCGTGCTCGCTGCCGAAGTAGACGACGGTGACCAGGGGCGCGGCGAGGCCGATACCGAGGGCGCCGGTGAGGGCGGCGCGGCCCAGCGTGGCGAGGGTCTCGCGGCGCGGCGGGGCGAGGAGGACGAGCCGTACGGCCAGGACCAGGGCGGCGCCGAGCGTCGCCATGTACGCCGTGTAGAAGTTGGCGGTCCACGCGAGCGCCACGACCAGGACCCCCACGACGTACCGGCGCCCGGCGAGCAGCCACTCCCCCACCATGCACAGCACCGGCAGCGCGATCAGCCCGTCGAGCCACATGAGGTTGTACGACGCGTCGGCGAGGCTCCACCCGCACAGCGCGTACGAGACGCCGAGGAGGACGGCGGCCCAGCGCGGTCCGGGCCGCAGCGTGAGGAGGAGCCAGGTCATGGCCGCCGCCGCGCTCGCCGTCTTCAGCGCGGTGATGACGTACACCGCGAGGTCGATCTCGTCGCGCGGGAACACGCCGACGAGGAGCGCGAAGGGGCTGCTGACGTACGTCGCGAAGTCGGGCAGGAAGCTCGCGCCGAAGCCGGACTGCCAGTTCATGACCAGGCCGCCGTCGGCGCGCCCGTGCAGGAGGTCCCAGAGGTGCGCGTGGTACGGCAGGTACTGGTTGCCGAGGTCGTTGACGTTGCGCGTGCGCGGGCCGAACGGGAAGCTGCGGGCGATCGCGTCGGCCGCGCAGAAGACGGCGAGCGTGAGGAGCGCGGCGAGTCCTGCGGCGGTGCGGCGGGTACGGGTGGTCGTTTCCACGCAGGCTCAGAGTCGGGCGGGGGTGCGGGGGTTGCCGGGGTTCCGGAAGGTTCACCGGGTTGTCGACGGCTGTTCCCCTCGATTGCGGGTTGTCGGCCGCCGTCGCCCTTGGCTAGGGTCACTCCCATGAACACCGGACCGGCGCGCAGGCGCCACGCACGGATCGGCTACCCGGTGGCCGACTGATCCTCGGGCGGGGTCGAGCCCCGCCGCACGCTCGGAGACGACGACGCGTTCCGCGGTTTCCGTTCCGAGCCAAGAGGTCGACCACTACATGCCAGCTTCCTTCAATCACACGATCATCGCGTCCAAGGACCGCCAGGAGTCCTCCCGGTTCTTCCGCGAACTCCTCGAAGTCGACGAGGCCCCGTCCTGGGGTCCCTTCGCGAACATCCTGCTCGCCGACGGCACGCTGCTCCAGTTCGCGGAGCCGCCGGTCGAGATCCAGATGCAGCACTACGCGTTCCTCGTGGACGACGAGCTGTTCGACCGTGCCTATCAGCGGCTGTGCGAGGCCGGTGTCACGCACTGGGCCGACCCGCAGATGACCCGCCCCGGTGAGACGAACACCGAGCACGACGGCCGTGGCGTGTACTTCAAGGACCCGTCGGGCCACGCGATCGAGCTGCTCACGAGGCCGTACCTGTAACCCGTCCGACCTGCGAGGATGACCGGCGTGAAGATAGCGAACACGCCGGTCACCGGGCTCGGCCTCACCGGTTTCACCGAGGTCGGGTCCGGCCTGTGGCAGGACGGGGCGGGGCTGCTCCTGTCCGTGCACTTCTTTCCTCTCGTCCCCGATCTCCCGGCTCCCCTGAGCGACCCCGCACGTCTGCGTGCCGGTGCCGCGCAGGGGGTAGCCGGGAGCGGGGGCGGGCTCGTCGAGGCCGAGTTCGGGGCGGTCGACGGGGTGCCGGCGGTGTGGCAGCTCGTGAAGATGCCGCTGGGGTCGCGGCCGGGTCAGGCGTTCCTGGCGTCGTGGACCGTGCCGAGGGACCGGTGCAGCGTCGTGGTCAAGGCGCAGGCCGCCGAGGGGCCGGTGACCGGGATGCGGGAGGCCATGCTCCTGGCGGAGCTGGGGCCCGAGGAGTACTTCCGGCCGCATCCGTACGGGGCTCAGGGCGGACTCCCGTACCACGTGGGCGACTTGGAGCAGTGGGACGCGCGCTTCCCGGACCATCCGCTGACGCGGGTACGGGCGACGCTGCGCCGGGTGACGCCTACGGTGACGCTGCACGAGGAGTTCAAGGGGTTGCCGGGGTTCGGGGAGGAGCGCAGGCGGAGGTGGTTCCGGCGCCGAGGCGTCTAGGACCGGCCGGCAGCTGGAGGGCGGCGTCGCGGGGCTGGGCACGCACCTTCTCCCGCCCTCCAGCTGCCGGTCGGTCCAAGCCCTGT
Organism: Streptomyces saintjeani; assembly: GCF_055409605.1. NCBI lineage: Bacteria > Bacillati > Actinomycetota > Actinomycetes > Kitasatosporales > Streptomycetaceae > Streptomyces > Streptomyces saintjeani. Next base: position 1,852,749 of record NZ_CP189624.1, read on the forward strand.
TTTCCTTCGGCTTCCCCTCCTCTTCAGGCCCCTCGTTCCTTCTTCGCCGCGTACGCCCGCGCCGCCCTGACCCGGTTGCCGCACTTCGTCGTGCACCAGCGGCGCGCCCCGTGGGAGCGCAGGAACCAGCGGGCGCAGCCCTGTGCCGCGCACTCCGTGAGCTGGTCCGCGTCGGGGCCGGTGAGGAGGTCGACGGTGTCCTCGGCGAGGAGGGCGAGGGCGGCTGCGGCCGGGTTGCCGGTGTCGGGGTCGGTGGTGCGGCGGGGTCCTGCGGCGGGCCAGGTGAGGCGGGGCGTCGAAGGGGCGGCGGCGAGCGCGGAGTTGAGGGCGGCGAGGCCGGCCTCGGGGGGCGGTGTCCGCCTCGCGTACGCCGTGAACACGTCCCGGACCGCGTCCCGTACGCCGAGCAGCCTGCCGAACTGCCTCCCGTTCAGGGCGATATGGTCGGGCAGCAGGGCGTGCCGCACGAGCCACAGGTGCGCGGCGTCGGGGTCGGCGAGCAGGTCGACCGGTCCATGGGTGAGCGCGTACCGCGTGTTGACCAGGGCCAGCGACACGTACCGCTCCTCGCCGGGCACGGGCGTCTGATGCAGGTGGACAGGCACGGCTCTCATGCTAACCGGCAGGGTTCTCCGTGAGGAAGAGTTACCATCCTCACGGGGGACGAACTCCGAAACCGTGAGAGGTGGCCGACCGTGAGCTTCGACGTGGACGTGGTGCGCGAGGACTTCCCGATCCTGCGCCGGACCCTGGACTCGGGCGCCCCGCTGGTCTACCTGGACTCGGGCGCGACCACCCAGAAGCCGCTGCGGGTCCTGGACGCGGAACGGGAGTTCTACCTGACCCGCAACGCCGCCCCGCATCGCGGCGCGCACCAGCTCTCGGTGGAGGCGACGGAGGGGTACGAGGACGCGCGGCACACGGTCGCGGCGTTCATCGGCGCCGAGGACGACGAGATCGTGTTCACGAAGAACACCACCGAGGGCATCAACCTGGTCGCGTACGCGCTCGGCAACGCCGGCCGCCTCGGTCCGGGCGACCGGATCGTCGTCACGGAGATGGAGCACCACGCGAACCTGGTCCCCTGGCAGCAGCTCGCCCAGCGGACGGGCGCCACGCTGGACTGGTTCGGCCTCACGGACGACGGCCGCCTCGACCTGAGCCGCGTCGACGAACTCCTCGACGAGCGCACGAAGGTCCTCGCGCTGACCCATCAGTCGAACGTCCTCGGCACGATCAACCCGGTCCGTGAACTCGCCGACCGCGCGCATCGGTTCGGCACGCTGGTCGTCGTGGACGGCGCCCAGTCGGTCCCCCACCGCCCGGTCGACGTACGGGAGCTGGGCGCGGACTTCCTCGCCTTCTCGGGCCACAAGATGCTCGCGCCGAACGGCATCGGCGTCCTGTGGGGGCGCGGTCGACTCCTCGCGGAACTCCCGCCGTTCCTCACCGGCGGCTCGATGATCGAGATCGTCGAGATGGACCGCTCGACGTTCCTGCCGCCGCCGCAGCGCTTCGAGGCGGGTGTGCCGATGACGTCCCAGGCGGTCGCCCTCGCGGCGGCCATCGACTACCTCACGGCCCTGGACATGCGCGAAGTCGCCGCGCACGAGGACCGGTTGACGGCGTACGCGCTCCAGGAACTCCAGCGGGTCGACGGCGTACGGATCATCGGCCCCACCGACCTCGCCGACCGGGGCGCGACGCTCTCCTTCACCGTGGAGGGCGTCCACCCGCACGACGTCGGCCAGATCCTCGACGAGCGCGGCGTCGCCGTACGCGTCGGGCACCACTGCGCGCGGCCGATCGTGAAGCGGTACGGGATTCCGGCGACGACGCGGGCGAGCTTCTACGTGTACAACACGGCGGCGGAGGTCGACGCGCTGGTGGAGGGCGTGCGGGCGGCGCAGAAGTACTTCGGCGTCTGAGGAGATACCGGCACGGGGAAACGCGCTTGCGCTGGAGCGCGCTCCAACTCCTACCGTCTTTCCCATGACGAACTCCGAGACGGACAAGAACCCGAGCACCACCCGCGACGAGCGTTTCGCCCACGGCCTCGAAGTCCTGCGCGCGGTCGACGGCGAGGCCGGTCAGCGGGTCATCGACTCGCTGGCCGACATCAACCCCGAGCTGGGGCACCAGATCGTCGCCTGGGGCTTCGGCGAGATCTACTCCCGCCCCGAACTGGCGCCCCGCGACCGCCAGTTGGTGACGCTCGGGATGCTCACCGCGCTCGGCGGCTGCGAGCCCCAGCTGGAGGTGCACATCAACGCCGCCCTGAACGTCGGCCTCACGCCGACGCAGATCACGGAGGCGCTGATGCACGCGGCCGGGTACTGCGGTTTCCCGAAGGCCCTCAACGCGACGTTCGTCGCGAAGAAGGTCTTCACGGAGCGGGGGATCCTGCCGGCTACCTCTGCTTGATCCGCAGGAACGTCACCGAGTTCGCCGGGAAGGTGTACGTGAACTTCCTGGCGATCCCGTCGACCGTGGACGTCACGGGCGCGACCGGCGTGGCCGTCTCCGTGTTCACCGCGTCGGCGGCGGCGGCCAGCGTGACGGCCTTCGCGCGGGACGCGACCCGGGACGTGCCGAGGTCGATCGCCGTACGGGCCTCAGTGGCCTGCGCGTTGACGACCTTGACGATCAGCTCACCGGTCCTCGCGTCGCGCGTGACGACCTGGCGGAACGGCTCGGCCGGCTTGTCGTCGGTGAAGCTGCCCCACTCCTTGCCGTCGATGGACAGGGTGACCTGACGGCCCCGGACCTTGACGTCGACGTCGTAGGCGCGGCCGGTCTCGACGCTGCCCGCCTTCGAGATCAGCGTCGACTTGCCGCCGTCCACGGCCTGTTCGACTGCGGTCTGGGTGTTGTTCCAGCCGCCGATGTTGAACCAGTAGAAGTTCCCGGTGTCCTTGACGCCGAACGCGACCAGGAACCCTTCTTTCCCTGCCTTCTTGGTGGCCTTCACGTGCAGGTCGTAGTCGTGCCAGCTCGGGTCGCCCGCGCTGACCAGGGTGTTCTCGGCGGCCGTGTCCGTCTGGACGTAACTCCCGTCCTGGACGCTCCAGTTGCCGGCACCCGACGGGGTCCACTTCGAGGCGTCACCGGAGAAGTCGTCGCTCAGCAGGGTCGTGCCGTCGGCGCCGGTGACCTTGACGTCGTCGTAGGCGGCGCTCGTCGCCCACGTCGAGAGGCCGACCGCGCCCGTGATCGGGCCCTGGAGGGACGGGGTGCCGGTGGCCGTCGAGGGGACGACGCGGTCACCGACGTTGGTCATGAACAGTTTCTGGACCTCGTAGTTGGCGGAGTTCCAGGAGGCGTGGTTGTTGAACCAGATCAGGTCGGGGCGCCACTGGACGTAGTCCTCGTTCGCGAACAGCGGTGCGTACGAAGCGAGTTCGACGACGTCCGCGTTGCGCTCCAGGCCCGTCATGAACGCGGCTTCACTGAGGCCGTTCTTGAACGCGTTGCCCCAGGAGGCGTATTCGCCGAGGAAGACCTTCGGGCCGCCGCGGTCGTACGTGTCGTAGCGGTCGTTGTTCTGGAGGAACCACTGGGGGCTGTTGTAGTAGTGCTCGTCGACCATGTCGACCTTGGCGTCCCGGTTGAGCTGCCAGGCCGTGTCGAAGGTCGAACCCGAGTCGTCCGGGCCGGAGTTGGAGATCACCGTCATGTACGGGTACTTGGCCTCGATGGCCGCCCGGAACTGCTGGAAGCGGTCGAAGAACTCGACGGGGAGGTTCTCCTCGTTGCCGACCTCGATGTGCGTGAGGTGGAACGGCTTCGGGTGGCCCATCCGCGCGCGGAGCCCGCCCCACTGGGAGGTGACGGGTCCGTTCGCGAACTCGATGAGATCCAGGGTGTCCTGAATGTGCCGCTGGAGGAGCGCGGGGTCGTCGACGGCCTTGTTCTGGCCGCAGCCGGTCACCAGCGCCGGGACGACGGGCAGTGGCATCGCGCCGATGTCCTCGGAGAAGCGGAAGTACTCGTAGTAGCCGAGGCCGTAACTCTGGTTGTAGCCCCAGACGTTCGAGTTCGTCGCGCGGGTCTCGACCGGGCCGACCGTGTCCTTCCACTGGTACGAGCGGGCGCGCTGCCAGCCGGACTCCGCGCTGTAGTCCTGCATGGAACCGGTGTTGACCAGGCAGCCGCCGGGGAACCGCACGAAGCCCGGCTTCAGGGCGGCGACCTTCTCGGCCAGGTCCTTGCGCAGGCCGTTGGGTTCGCCCTTGTAGGTGTCGCGGGGGAACAGCGAGACCATGTCCAGCGCGGCGGCCCCGGTGGAGGCGACGGTCAGGCGGCCGGCGCTGCTCGTGCGGGTCGCCGTGAGCGTCACCTTGTACTGCCGCCAGCCGCCCGCCCGTACGGCGACCTGCCGCGCCGTCGCCAGGGTGCCGTCCGCGTCCTGGAGGGTGACCGTCAGCGCGGCGGCGGACTCCGCGCGCGCCCAGACCGAGAAGTCGTACTTCTTGCCCTGGTCGACATGGATCCCGGTGTTGTAGCCGGAGTTCGTGACCGCCGAACCGGCGGCCAGGGCGAGGTAGTTGCGGTTACGGTCGTTGAGGCGGCCCGCGTCGTCCACGACGTTCGCGGAGCCGGTGACCGTCCACGCCGTCAGCGGGGTGTACGAGCGGTTGTCGACCGTCGAGTACTCGAAGGAGCGGTTCTGGACGAGTTCGGCGTACAGGCCGCCGTCCGCGGCCCTGTTGATGTCCTCGAAGAACACGCCGTACATCGTGTCGTCGATCTTCGCGCCCTGCGCGGCGGGGTCGACGGTGATCGCGTAGTCGGTGGGGGCGGCGTGTGCGGTGGCCGGCAGTGCGGCCGTGGCCAGCAGGAGGGCGGTGGCGCCGAGACCTAGTCTCAGGCGGGTGCGTGACATGGGGGCTCCGCGGCTCGATGTTCGAAATGTCGGACAATGGTCAGCACTTCGAACGGCAAGATAAGGAGGGGGCGGGGAGGCGTCAATGAGTCGCGCGGTACCGAAAGTGTCGGAAGGCGGGGACGGGTGAGCGGGTGGTGGGCGGTTCCGGATGTTCTCGGCCATCTCGCGGGGACGTGGGCGGTCGAGCGGTCCGTACGGGACCTCGCGAGCGGGGACGCCGGTTCGTTCACCGGTACGACGGACTTCCGGCCCCTGGAGCCCGCCGGGTTGCTGCACCTGGAGTCCGGGACGTTCACCTGGCAGGGCGTCGCCCGGCCCGCCTCACGCACCCTGCGGTTCCTGCCGGGGGCGACGCCGGGCGCTGCCGACGTCCGCTTCTCCGACGGGCGGCCCTTCCACGGCCTCGACCTCACGACCGGCCACCATGTCGCCGAGCACCCCTGTTCCGCCGACCTCTACCGGGGCGAGTTCACGGTCGTGGACCCGGACCGCTGGCTGACGGTGTGGCGGGTGGGCGGCCCGGCGAAGGACCTTGTCCTCACGACGCGTTACACCCGCCTGCCCTGAACTCACCCGAAGTGCAAGGCCATCCACCGGTCCGGCCGCTCCAGCGCCGCGAACCCCAGCTTCTCGTACACGCCGTGCGCGTCGTGCGTCGCGAGCAGCATCCTGCGGATGCCGAACGCCGCCACGTGATCCCGGACTCCGGCCACGAACGAGGTCCCGATCCCCTTCCCCCGCACACTCGGATCGACGTACACGTCACACAGCCAGGCGAAGGTGGCCCGGTCGGTGACCACCCGCGCGTACGCCACCTGCTCCCTCGAACCCACCGCGTACACCCCGAAGTTGAGCGACCCGGCGATAGCCGCGTCCTGCTTCTCCCGCGCCCTCCCGAGCGCCCAGTACGCATCGGTGGACAGCCACTTGTGCACCCGCTCGGCGTCGATGCGGTCGGTGTCGTGCGAGAACTCGTATCCCTCGGCGAGGGGGAAGGTGTCGGTCATGGGAGGAGGGTCGCAGGTGGGGGCGGCCGGCGTCGAAGGGGTTTGCCGGACGGGCTCACCCCACGGCCGCCTTCTTGTAGTGGTCCTTCACCACCCGCGAGAACGCCCCGATCGGGTCCGCCTTCACCTCGCGCGCCGCGAAGTACACGTGCCCCCGCACCTCGGGCCGGGTGTCCGCGAGGGTGAGGTGCTTCGACAGTTCGGCCGGGTCCTGCCAGGGGGCGGCCTGCGCCGGGTCGCCCGCCTTGTACAGCGCCTCGCCGATGTAGAGGTCCGTACGGCTGCCCTTCGCGACCTCCGCCCACCACGGCACCAGCTTCGCGTAGTCCGCCGCCGCGAAGCCGATGTTCCAGTACACCTGGGGGACGATGTAGTCGATCCAGCCCTCGCGCACCCACTTGCGGGTGTCCGCGAAGTTGTCGTCGTAGGACTGGGCGGCGCGGGTGTCGGAGCCGAGGGGGTCGGTCGTCTTGTTGCGCCAGACACCGAAGGGGCTGACGCCGAAGCGGGTGGCGGGGCGGACGGCCTTGACGCGGGCGGCCATGTCGAGGACGAAGCGGTCGATGTTGGCGCGCCGCCAGGAGGCACGGTCGGGGAAGCCCTTGCCGTACGCCGCGTAGGCCGCGTCGTCGTCGAAGACCTGGCCCGCGACGGGGTACGGGTAGAAGTAGTCGTCGAAGTGGACGGCGTCCAGGGGATAGCGGCGGACCGCGTCGAGGATCGCCGTACGGACGAAGGCGCGGACCTTGGGCAGCCCGGGGTTGTAGTACATGCGCCCGCCGTACGTCACGACCCACTCGGGGTGGACGCGGGCGGGATGCGTGGGGACGAGCTTCGTGGGGTCCGTGTGGTTGGCGATCCGGAACGGGTTGAACCAGGCGTGGAGCTGGAGCCCGCGCGCATGGGCCGCCGCGACGGCCGTACCGAGCGGGTCCCAGCCGGGGTTCACGCCCTGCGTGCCGGTGAGGACGGCGGACCAGGGCTCGTACGGGGACGGCCAGAGCGCGTCGGCGGTGGGCCGCACCTGGAAGATCACGGTGTTGAGCCGGGACCGGACGGCGAGGTCGAGCCAGGAGACCAGCTCGGCACGCTGCTGGGCCGCGGTGAGGCCGGCCCTGGAGGGGAAGTCCCGGTTGGCGACAGTGGCGAGCCACATGCCCCGCATCTCACGCCGGGCAGCCCTCCCCGGCTCCCGCCCCGCCGCAGCCGCGTCGCTCCCTCCCGCCAGCACCGACAGCGCCGCCACCGCGAACGCCCGCCGAGTCAATCGCCCCATAGCAGAACCCCTTGGAAACTCGATGTGCGGATCGTCTCGGGGCACAGCATGCCCGACCCCGGCGATCGATCATCGATACTTGCTAGTAACGTGCACGTTCGGAGCAGGATCAGCACCGTGAGAGGAGCGATGTGACCGACATCGAACGCGTCGGAGTGGTCGGCTGCGGCCAGATGGGCGCCGGTATCGCCGAGGTCTGTGCCCGCGCCGGACTCGACGTGAAGGTCGCCGAGACGACCGGCGAGGCCCTGGAGTACGGCCGGACCCGGCTGCTCACGTCGCTGACGAAGGCCGCCGAACGCGGCAAGATCACCGAGGAGGAGCGGGACGCCACGCTCGCCCGCCTCAGCTTCACCACGGACCTCGGCGAGTTCGCCGACCGGGACCTCGTCATCGAGGCGGTCGTGGAGAACGAGCAGGTGAAGGCGGAGATCTTCCAGGTCCTGGACCAGGTCGTGACCCGCCCGGACGCGATCCTCGCCTCCAACACCTCGTCGATCCCGCTGGTGAAGCTCGCGGTCACGACGTCCCGCCCGGACCACGTGATCGGCATCCACTTCTTCAACCCGGCCCCGGTGCAGAAGCTCGTCGAGCTGATCCCGGCGCTGACCACCAGCGAGGGCACCCTCTCCCGCGCCCAGCACTTCGCCGAGAAGCTCCTCGGCAAGCACGCGATCCGCGCCCAGGACCGCTCCGGCTTCGTGGTGAACGCGCTGCTGATCCCCTACCTCCTGTCCGCGATCCGGATGTTCGAGACGGGCATCGCGAGCCGCGAGGACATCGACAACGGCATGGAACTGGGCTGCGCACACCCCATGGGCCCGCTGAAACTGTCGGACCTGATCGGCCTGGACACGGTCGCGTCGGTCGCTGCGTCGATGTACGACGAATACAAAGAACCCCTGTACGCCGCTCCCCCGCTGCTCCAGCGCATGGTGGACGCGGGCCGGCTGGGCCGGAAGTCCGGCGCGGGCTTCTACCCGTACGCCTGATCACGCACCGTCACCCGGAACGGGCCCGGCGCTCTTCGGAGCGCCGGGCCCGCGCCATTCACACACCGTGTGCGCGCCGGGCCCGCATATGCCCTCCGCACACTCTCCCGCCGCGCCCACCAGGGAGGTTCACTCTTCATGCGCATGCAAGGGATGGCGTTCCGTTACGGACCATCACGGATCATCGCGGAGAGGAGCGGAGAGGTGACCGGCGATCCGGAACATCCCACCAGGACGATGAAGGCTGAAGAACTCGCAGAGTTACGGCGCCGGCTCGACGTGGCATATGCCCGCGTCGAAGGCGGTCTCGCTCTGCTGACCCACCGTACCGAGGAGACCGCCAAGGAACTCGACGAACTGAACAGCCGGATCATCACCCTGGAACACCGCCGCTGGCCGCTTCCCTCACTGGCCGCGGTCACGTCCATCGGCGCTCTGGTGGCCACCCTCTGGGAGAGGATGGGGCGTTGAGCTGAGGATCACCCCAGCCTGAGGTGGTGCAGGAGCATCAGGGCGGCGGCCATGTTCGCGGCCGGGACCTCCCCACGGGCGACCATGTCGGGGACGAGCTTGAGCGGGACCCACTCCCTGCGGTCCGACTCGAAGTCGTCGACCGGGTGTCCGACGTACTCCCCCTCGTCCGCCCAGTAGATGTGGTGGCGGGCGTCGGTGAGTCCATTGGACGGCTCGACGGTCATCAGGTGGCGGAGGGGTCCCGGCCGCCAGCCGGTCTCCTCCTCCAGCTCCCGCGCCGCCGCGTCCGCGACGTCCTCGCCGTCCTCGACGACGCCGGCCGCGAGTTCCCACCCCCAGCTGTCCGTGATGAAGCGGTGCCGCCACAGCAGCAGCACCTCGTTCGCGTCGTTGACCACCGTCGCGACCGCGACCGGCCGCAGCCGGATGAGGAAGTGGTCCAGGTGCCGCCCGTCGGGCAGTTCGACGTCCGCGAGATTGACGCTGAACCACCGGTTCACGTACACAACCTGTTCGTTTTTTTTCGTCCACTGCACGGTTCTGCCACCTTCCGTCGGGTAAGGGGCAATATCGCAGCAGGGGATGTGCGGCGGAGAGGTACGGAGGTGGAAGCGGGAGCACACGGGGGGCGGATCGGGGGTGAACCGGGGGGCGCCTTCCCGGACGCGGACAGGGGTCAGTGGTGCGGCTTCCCCGTACGCCGCAGATCAGTCGTACGGGTCTCCCTACAGCGGCACCCGCAGCGCCCCGTCGATCAGCTCGGCCGCCTCGGCCGTACCGGCGCCGCCGCTGCGGGCCAGGTGTTCGCGGACCTCGCGCAGCCGGTCGCGCAGCCGCTGGGACTCCATCCCCCGCGCCTGCTCGGCCATTTCGACGGCCGTGACGACCGCTTTGTCCGCGTTGCCCTGCCGCAGCTCGATCGTGCTGAGCATCGCCAGCCGGTGGACGCGGCCCCGGTCGTGCGCCGGGGTGTCGACGGCAGCGGCGGCGTGCTCGGCGGCGGCCGTGATGTCGCCGAGGCTCAACAGGGCTTCGGCGACCTGGACGTTGACCAGGCCCGGCTGGACATAGCCCGTCTCGTCGGGTTCGTGGCCGCGCCGGATGCGGTCGGCCGCTGTCTCCGCGCGCCGGATGCAGGAGATCGCGCTCGTCCCGTCACCGAGGTGCGCGTACGCCTTCGCCTGCATCGCGTACAGGTCGGAGGCCAGCGCGGGGGTGATGTGCTTGCCGGCCGTCCGCAACGCCGCTTCCGCGAACGCGACCGCCTGCCGGAACTCCCGCATGAACAGGGCCTGGTTGACGAGCAGCACGATCACGTACGCGCCGAGTCCCCGGTCGCCGCTGGCCTTTGCCAGGCGCAGCGCCTGGTGGAAGTAGCGCTGCGCGAGGCCGTGCGCGTCCGAGTCGTACGCGCAGATACCGGCGATCGCCACCAACCCGCCTGTCGCGCGGTGCAGTTGGCGGCCCGTCGCGTCCGTGTAGCCGCCCCTCAGCAACGGGGCCGCCTCCGCGTTCAGGAACCCGACGATCCGCGCGCGCGTCGCCACGCCGCCCGCCTTGCGGTACATCTGCTCGTAGTGGGCGCGGGCCGCCCTCAGCATCTCGATGTCCCCGGCGGTGACGCGGTGGCGTCCGCCGCGGCTCACGTCCACGTCCTCCGGCGGGTTCTCCCACTCCCACACCGGCATCACCGCGGGGGTTCCGGTGACCGCCGGGGCGCCGAGGATGTGCGGGCGCTGCTGTTCGTCCGAACGCCACAAGGCCGTTGCGCGCTCCACGAAGCCGGAGAGCGTGCCCGAGTGGGGGGCGCCGGGTTCGCCCGGGACACCGAGCCCTATGTCGTCCAGCGTCACCGGGCGGTGCAGGCGCGCCGCCAGCACCTCGCAGATCAGGTCCGGGACCTGGCCTCTCGGGCGCTGGCCCTTCAACCAGCGGGCCACGGCGGTGTGTTCGTACCGGAGGGCGAGTCCTCGTCTGCGGCCCACCTCGTTGACGTGAGCGGCGAGGCCCGCGTGGGAGATGCCGGCTTCGTCGAGGATGGCGTCGAGGAGGGTGTTGGGCTGCATGCTGGCCCCCGTTGTGGCTCGGTGGGTCCAGCGTAGTGGGGGTGGGTTCACACGGGGTGTGAAGGGAGCGCTCGTGAATGTGGGGTGCGTACGGTGTCGGCGGGGTGGTGGTGCCGGTTCACTGGAGTGCCTCCGGCCGGGGCGGCGGCTCCCCCTCGAAGTTGCGACGTCCCGGTCGGAGGGTGGGGACTAAGGATGTGGGGCCAGAGGTGAGTTGTCGGGTGCGGACCGCATGGGGCTGGTCGCGCAGTTCCCCGCGCCCCTAAAAGAGCTACCTGAGCGGGCGTTGCAAAGTGCGAGTAGCGCTGCGTCATCCCCCGGCCTTCCCGCAGCGTGTCGCAGCAGGTCCGCCAAGACCGCCGTCACCAACTCCTTCGGTGAACCGCCGTGTTCTGCCGCCGCTCTCTCCAGCATGTACGGGAGCGGGAAGAAGCGGCCCCTTCTGTCCCTCGCGTCCTCCGCGCCGTCCGTGAACAGGACCAGCGACTCTCCCGGGAGCAAGAACCCGTGCTCCGCTGCCAGGTCGGCCGGCAGGGGGAACGGGCCCAGGGGTGGGAGGGGGTCCGCTCTCGACAGGGGGAGGACCCGGCTGCCCGTGATCAGGTACGGCCACGGGTGGCCGCAGTTCAGCGCCAGTACGCCGCCGTCCGCGCCGATCTCCAGCAACAGCACGGTGGCGAACTCCTCCCCCACCGGCCCCGACTCCGACTCCAGCCCGCTGGAAGGGTGTTCGGCGAGAGCGCGGTCCCGTAGGTGCCGGCCGAGCGTACGGTCCAACCGGCGTAGCACTCCCCCGAGTTCGGGCTCGTCGTACACGGCCTCCCGGAACCCCCCGAGCAGCGCCGCGACGGTCCCCAACGCCGCGAGCCCGTGCCCCCGTACGTCCCCCATCACGACCCGCACCCCGAACTCGGTGCCGACGACGTCGTACAGATCCCCGCCGACGGAGGCCCCCCGCTCGGCGGAGACCTGCACGGCGGCGACGCCGAGCCCCTCGACGCGGGGCGGTAAGGGCCGCAGCACCACACTCTGGGCAACCCCGGCGACGTACCGGGCCTGCTTCAACTCACGGCGTACGTACAGCGCGACGCCACCTTCGGCGGCGAAGAACACCGCCCCACCGACAAACGGACAGACAACTTGATACGACGTGACAGCCACTGCGCCACACACCACAGACGCAACGACCCACCCCAACGACCGCCTGACGCTGAACATCCCCGACGGCCCCCCATCTAGGCCAGGAACGAAAACAGACCGGCCCCGAAAGACCGGTCTGCATTCTGTCGACGGGATGGCCGAAGGGGGCTATCCAGCCGGGACTTGTCACCCAGATGAGTGAACCCACCCAGGGGCGCGGGGAACTGCGCGCTCAGCCACAATCCACCCGCACCCGGCAGCGATAGATCAACCCCGCAGGACAGCCCCCGTACGCTCCCCCGCGAGAGCGACAGCCGCATCCCGAGCAGCCGAAGCCTCATCGACCGTCAACGTCCGGTCCCCGGCGCGGAAGCGCAGCGCGTAAGCCAACGACTTCCGCCCCTCCCCCAACTGCTCCACGTTCTCGTACACGTCGAACAACCGGATGGACTCCAGCAGCTCCCCGGCCCCTTCCCGCAACGCCGCCTCGACATCGGCGGAAGGAACCCCGCTCTCCACCACCAGCGCGACATCCTGCGTGGCAACGGGGAACGACGAGATCCGAGGCGCCTCAAGGAGCCCCTCCCCGGCCGCCTCCACCGCGTCCAGGTCGATCTCCATCGCGGCGGTGCGGGCGGGCAGCCCGAACGTCTTGACCACTCGGGGATGCAGCTCGCCCGCGTACCCGACGACGGTCTCACCGATCACGAACTCGGCGCACCGACCGGGGTGCCAGGGCCCGTACTGCCCCTGCCGCACCACGACCTCCGCCCCGGCCTCACGCACGACCAGCCGCCCCGCCTCGACCGCGTCGGCCCAGTCGGCGGGGCGCCCCTTGCCCCACCACCCGGCCTGCTCCCGGGCACCGGCGAGCACGACCCCGACATGCCGAGGCTGAACCGGCAACACGGCGTCCAGGGAGGCGAGTTCCTCGTCCGTGGGCCGCCGGTCGACCGGCAGCACCGCGGCGACGGCCCGCTCCTCCCGAGGATGGAACACCAACCCCGTCTCGAACAGGGCGAGATCATGAGTCCCCCGCCCGTCGTTGCGCCGCAGCGCACCGAGCAACCCGGGCAGCAACGACGTACGGAGCGCGGGCTCCTCGTCGTTGAGCGGATTCGTCAGCTTCACGACCCGGCGACGGACGTCGTCCGCGTCCAGCAGCAGCTGATCGAAGACCTGCTCCCCGATGAACGGGTAGGACGGCGCCTCGACATACCCGGCCCCGGCCAGCGCACGGCCCACCCGGCGATGCAACCGCTGCCGCCCGGTCAGACCGCGCCCGGCGGGCGGCTTGGGCAGCGTGGAGGGCAGGTTCTCGTACCCCTCCAGCCGGATGACCTCTTCCGCGAGGTCGTTGGGCGCGGCGAGGTCGGGCCGCCAGGACGGGACCGTGACGATCAGCTCGTCCTGCCCGTACACGTCGCAGCCGATCTGCTGCAACCGCCGTACGACGGTCTCGCGCCCGTACGCGACCCCCGCGACGCTGTCGGGGTGGTCGGCCGGAATGCGAACCGTGTGCGGCGCGGACGGCGAGATGACCTCGGTGACGCCCGCCTCGGCGGTGCCACCGGCGAGCAGGACGAGCAGGTCGACGGCGCGCTGGGCGGCGGCGGACGCGGCCTGCGGGTCGACGCCCCGCTCGAAGCGGCGGGACGCCTCCGTGGACAGCTTGTGGCGGCGGGCCGTGCGCGCGATGGCGACCGCGTCGAAGTGGGCCGCCTCGATGACGACGTCACCGGTGGCCCCGTCGTCGTCGATCTCCGTGTTCGCGCCGCCCATGACGCCCGCGAGGCCGATGGGCCCGCGCTCGTCGGTGATGACGAGGTCCTCGGCGTGCAGCGTGCGCTCGACGGCGTCGAGGGTGACGAGCTTCTCGCCCTCGGCGGCGCGGCGGACGCCGATCGCGCCCTGGACGAGGGAGCGGTCGTAGGCGTGCAGGGGCTGGCCCAGCTCGGTCATCACGTAGTTCGTGACGTCGACGGCGAGGGAGATCGGCCGCATGCCGACCTTCTGGAGGCGGCGGGTCAGCCAGAGCGGGGAGCGCGCCTCGGCGCTGAGGCCGGTGACCGTGCGGACGGTGAAGCGGTCGCAGCCGAAGGGGTCGCTGACCTGCACCGGGTAGCCGAAGGCGTTCGGCCCGGGGACGTCGAGGAGCGCCGGGTCGCTGAGCGGGAGGCCGTACGCGATGGCCGTCTCGCGGGCGACGCCGCGGATGGACAGGCAGTCGCCGCGGTTGGCGGTGACGGCGATGTCGAGGACCTCGTCGACGAGCTGGAGCAGCTCGATGGCGTCCTTGCCGACCTCGGTCTCGGGCGGCAGGACGATGATGCCCTTGGTGCCGTCGTCGCCCATGCCCAGCTCGTCGCTGGAGCAGATCATGCCGTGGGACGTCCTGCCGTACGTCTTGCGCGCGGCGATCGCGAAGTCGCCGGGCAGGACCGCGCCCGGCAGGACGACGACGACCTTGTCGCCGACGGCGAAGTTGCGGGCGCCGCAGACGATCTCCTGCGGCTCACCGGTGCCGTTGGCGGTGCCGACGTCGACGGTGCAGAAGCGGATCGGCTTCTTGAAGCCCTCCAGCTCCTCGATGGTGAGGACCTGACCGACGACGAGGGGGCCCTTGAGGCCGTCGCCGAGCTGCTCGACGGTCTCGACCTCAAGTCCTGCGGAGACGAGTTTGGCCTGGACGTCACGGCCGGTCTCGGTGGCGGGGAGATCGACGTACTCCCGCAGCCAGGAAAGCGGGATACGCATCAGATCTCACTCCCGAACGGCCGGGTGAAGCGGACGTCACCTTCGACCATGTCTCGCATGTCTTCGACGTTGTGGCGGAACATCAGCAGGCGCTCGATGCCGAACCCGAAGGCGAACCCGCTGTACTTCTCGGGGTCGACGCCGCAGGCGGTGAGCACCTTGGGGTTGACCATGCCGCAGCCGCCGAGTTCGATCCAGCCCTCGGAGGAGCAGGTGCGGCAGGGGCGGTCGGGGTTGCCGACGGACTCGCCCTTGCAGACGTAGCAGACCATGTCCATCTCGGCGGACGGCTCGGTGAACGGGAAGAAGTTCGGCCGCAGCCGGGTCTTCATGTCCGGGCCGAACAGGGAGCGGACCATGTGGTCCAGGGTGCCCTTGAGGTCGGCCATGGTGAGGCCCTCGTCGACCGCGAGCAGCTCGACCTGGCGGAAGACCGGGGTGTGCGTGGCGTCCAGCTCGTCCGTGCGGTAGACGACGCCGGGGCAGATCACGTACACCGGCAGGTCGCGGTCCATGAGGGAGCGGATCTGCACGGGCGAGGTGTGGGTGCGCAGCACCTGGCCGGAGTCGGCGGTGCCGTCGGCGGCCTGGACGAAGAAGGTGTCCTGCTCGCCGCGCGCCGGGTGGTCGGCGCCGATGTTCAGGGCGTCGAAGTTGAACCACTCCGCCTCGACCTGCGGGCCCTCGGCGACCTCGTAGCCCATCGCGACGAAGACGTCCTCGATGCGCTCGGAGAGGGTCGTCAGCGGGTGGCGGGCGCCGGCCGGGATCCGGTCGTACGGCAGGGTGACGTCGACGGCCTCCTCGACGAGGACGCGGGCGTCGCGCTCGGCCTCCAGCTCGGCCTGGCGGGCCGCGAGCGCCTTGTTGACGGCGCCGCGTGCCTGGCCGACGAGCTTGCCCGCGGCGGCCTTGGCCTGCGGGGGGAGCGCGCCGATCTCGCGGTTGGCGAGGGCCAGCGGGGAGGTGCCGCCGGTGTGGGCGACCTTCGCCTCCTGGAGCGCGTCGAGCGAGGTGGCGGCGGTGA
This sequence comes from Streptomyces saintjeani, assembly GCF_055409605.1. Classification (NCBI taxonomy): domain Bacteria; kingdom Bacillati; phylum Actinomycetota; class Actinomycetes; order Kitasatosporales; family Streptomycetaceae; genus Streptomyces; species Streptomyces saintjeani. The sequence goes on from NZ_CP189624.1 coordinate 1,868,376, forward strand.
AGGCGGCGAGCGCCTCGTCCCGCATGCGCTCGACTTCTTCCGGTTTCAGGGCCTCGACCTCTACTGGGTCGTACGACTTATTCGGTGCCGACATCTCTTCCCGTGCTTCCGATTGGCTGGCTGGAGTCCCCGTGACCGGCTCGGTGAGTGCTCGCTGAGCGCTGTGGGACACAAAGGTGCCAAAGGCCGAGTCTAACGGGGCGTGGATGTTCGAACGCGCCCGTGGCGGCCTAGCTCAGATAAGCAGGCGCTGCCACGGGCAACGTAAATCGGAACTGCGCGCCGCCCTCGGGGGCGCGGCCGACCGTGATGACGCCGCCGTGGGCCTCGACGATGCCCTTGACGATGTAGAGCCCGAGGCCCGTGCCGCCGCGCTTGCTGCCCCGCCAGAAGCGGGTGAAGACGCGGTTCATGGACTCCTCCGGGATACCCGCCCCCTCGTCGCTCACGGTGACCGACGTGCCCGTGTCCTCCCCCTCACGGGGGGACGCGGCGGACGTGACGTCTATCGTGACGGTTCCCTCGCCGTGGCGCACGGCGTTTTCGATGAGGTTGCTGAGCACCTGGTCGACCTTGTCGGGGTCGGCCCACAGCGCGGGCAGGGGCTGGCCGATGCGCAGGAGGAAGCGGTCGGCGGGGAGCCCGGCGGCGACGTACGCCTGGATGTGGCGGCCGACGGCGGCGCCCATGTCGACGGGCTGGCGGCGGACCTCGAGGCGGCCCGAGTCGATGCGGGAGATGTCGAGCAGCTCGGCGATGAGGCGGGTGACGCGGTCCGCGTCGGCGTCGACGGTCTCCAGCATGAGGCGCTTCTGGTCGTCGGTGAAGCGCTCCCACTTGGCGAGGAGCGTCGCGGTGAAGCCCTTGACGGAGGTGAGGGGGGAGCGCAGTTCGTGGGCGACCGTGGCGATCAGCTCGGCGTGGGAGCGCTCGGTGCGGCGGCGGGCCTCGGTGTCGCGCAGACAGACGACGACACGCTGTACGGGGCCCGCGGGGCGGTCGCGGACGTAGCGGGCGGAGACGAGGAACTCGCGTCCGCCGGGCAGGAGCAGGTTGCGTTCGGGCTGGCGCACCCGGGTGGCGAGGCCGCCGTACGGATCGGTGAGCTGCCACCAGCGGCGGCCCTCCAGGTCCTCTAACGGCAGCGCCTTGTCCAGCGGCCTGCCGAGGACGTCGGCCGCCGCGGTGGCGGTCATCCGTTCGGCGGCGGCGTTGAAACAGACGATCAGGCCGCGCTCATCGGCGACCACCAGGCCGTCCGGCAGTTCGTCCGGCCCCACCCCGGGCGGCCACCACACCCTGCGGGCTTCCGGCGTACCGCTCGTGACCGCACTCATCCCCGCACCCCACCTCCCAGACGAGGACCCCCGAGCACGTCACCCTACAAGTTCTCGGTGACGCTGCGGCACCCTCCTGAGGCGCGCTGTGCACGGGCTGACGCATAGAGACATACGGCGGCGGCGGTGGCCAGGTTCAGACTTTCAGCCTTTCCGTGGATGGGGACGCGCACGACGGCGTCCGCGAGCCCCCTGGTCTCCTCCGGGAGCCCCCACGCCTCGTTCCCGAACACCCAGGCCGTCGGGCCGCCCATCGTCCCGTTGTCCAGCTCGTCGTCCAGGTCGTCCTGACCAGCTCCGTCGGCCGCGAGAATCCTGACCCCGGCCGCTTTCAGCCCTTCCACGGCCCGCTCGACCGGCACTCCGACGGCGACGGGGAGGTGGAACAGCGATCCGACGGACGCGCGTACGGCCTTGGGGTTGTACAGGTCCACCGAGGCATCGGTGAGGACGACGGCCTCGGCGCCGGCCGCGTCCGCGCACCGCAGGACCGTACCGGCGTTCCCGGGGTCGCGTACGTGTGCGAGGACGGCGACGAGCTTGGGGCGGGCGGCGAGGATCTCCTCGAAGGGCGTGTCCAGGAACCGGCAGATCCCGACGAGGCCCTGCGGGGTGACGGTGGTGGAGATGTCGGCGACGACCTGCTCGTCGGCGAGATGGACCCGTACGCCCGCGTCCCGCGCGTCCCCGACGACATCGGCGTACCGCTCGGCCGCCTCCACGGTCGCGAACAGCTCGACCAGCGTCCCCTTGGCCGCCTCCCGCACCGCCTGCGGCCCCTCCGCGAGGAACAGCCGCTCCTTGCTCCGGAAGTTCCGCCGGGCGAGCCGCCGGGCGGCGGCGACACGGGGGGAACGGGGGGAGATGAGGTCGGGGGGCAGGGGGGACATGTACGGGTCTCGCCTTCTGGTCAGCAGAACGGACCCGCAGGTAGTCCCACGGGTCCGTGCAGTCAAAGCTCTAGCCCGAGATTCAGGCGGCCTTGGGGGCGTTCACGTCGGCCGGAAGCGCCTTCTGGGCGACCTCGACGAGCGCGGCGAACGCGTTGGCGTCGTTCACGGCCAGCTCGGCCAGGATCTTGCGGTCGACCTCAACGTTCGCGGCCTTCAGACCCTGGATGAAGCGGTTGTACGTGATGCCGTTCGCGCGGGCAGCGGCGTTGATGCGCTGGATCCACAGCTGACGGAAGTCGCCCTTGCGCTTCTTGCGGTCGTTGTAGTTGTAGACCAGCGAGTGGGTGACCTGCTCCTTGGCCTTGCGGTACAGGCGCGAACGCTGACCACGGTAGCCGGAGGCTGCTTCGAGGATCGCCCGGCGCTTCTTGTGGGCGTTGACTGCCCGCTTGACGCGTGCCACTTTGTTTAACTCCTTGTAGCGGGGCCGTGGTTGGACTCACACGACCCGGTATCGATGGGGTCCCGGTGTGAAGGCGTAGGGCGCTGGGCGCCGTACGTCACTTGCCGAGAAGCTTCTTGATCTTCGCGGCGTCGCCCGGGGCCATCTCGGCGTTGCCGGTGAGGCGGCGCGTCACGCGGGACGACTTGTGCTCAAGCAGGTGGCGCTTGCCGGCGCGCTCGCGCAGCACCTTGCCGGAGCCCGTGATCTTGAAGCGCTTGCTGGCACCGCTGTGCGACTTGTTCTTCGGCATGGCGCCGTACTCTCCTCGTCGGTGGCGCTCCGGTGCCCGGTCGTGAAACCGGGCACGGGGTGGAGCGTCGCTGTTCTGTCGGTTCGATCCGAGGGACTCGCGTCCCGTGGATCACGCCTCGGCGGAAGCCTCGGCAGGGGTCTCGTCGACCTCGTCGATCTCGACGGCGTCGTCGAACTCGTCGGTCTCGTCGGTCTCGTCGAGGTCATGGACGTCGGCGTTCACGGCGTCGGCGTCGGCGGCGTTCTGCGAGCGGCCGGGGTTGGCCTTCGCCTCGGCCTTGCGGGCCTCCTGCGCCTGCCGTGCCTCGGCCATGGCCTCGGTCTTCTTCTTGTGCGGACCGAGAACCATGATCATGTTCCGGCCGTCCTGCTTCGGGTTCGACTCGATGAACCCGAGGTCCTCGACGTCCGAAGCGAGTCGCTGGAGCAGGCGGTAGCCCAGCTCCGGGCGGGACTGCTCACGGCCGCGGAACATGATCGTGATCTTGACCTTGTCGCCCTGCTTGAGGAACCGGACGACGTGACCCTTCTTGGTGTCATAGTCGTGCGGGTCGATCTTCGGCCGGAGCTTCATCTCCTTGATGACCGTGTGCGCCTGGTTCTTGCGCGCCTCACGGGCCTTCATGGCCGACTCGTACTTGAACTTCCCGTAGTCCATGAGCTTGCAGACCGGCGGGCGGGCGTTCGCCGCGACCTCGACCAGGTCCAGGTCGTACTCCTGCGCAAGCTCCAGTGCCTTGGCCAGGGGGACGATGCCCACCTGCTCGCCACTGGGACCGACAAGTCGCACCTCGGGAACGCGAATCCGGTCGTTGATGCGGGGCTCGGCGCTGATGAGTCCTCCTCGGTTGCACCACGCGACTCCCTCCGTCGGGCGCCGCGTAACGTCTGTCTCTTAAAGACCTTCAACCATGCCGAGGCAGAAAAAATGCCCCGGACGATCACATGCGGGGTTCCTCGAACTACCGGAACACCGCCGCGGGGATCGCGGGGCGTACTCATCGGACGGCGGCGCCCCCACGAGGGACGGCCGTCTGACCGGTGACCCGCCGCCCCTGGGGGTGGTCGGGTGGGAGTTCGAAGCCTCCACTTGTGGGCCGGGCACAGTCATGCCCAGCCGGTCGTCCTCCAACGTTAACAGTTCGCGTCGGTGCTGGCCAATCCGGGCTCCGTGGTGGACCCTGTGCCGCCTCCCCCTATCGTGTCTCCCATGAGTGACACCCCCGACTTCAACGAAATGACCCGCGACATCGCCGAGGTCCCCGCCGTCGAGGTCATCGTGACGGTCGCCGTCAACCTCATGAGCGCGGCGGCGGTCAAGCTCGGGTTGACCGAGGAGGGCGAGAAGTTCAAGGATCTCGACGAGGCGCGAAAGCTGATCACTGCGTTGGCGGGGCTGTTGGACGCGTCCGCCACGGAGATCAGTTCGTTTCACGCGGCGCCGTTGCGGGACGGGCTGAAGTCGTTGCAGCTGGCGTTTCGGGAGGCTTCTGTCGTGCCGGATGCGGTGGGGCAGGGGCCCGGGGAGAAGTACACCGGGCCTGTTTACGGCTAAAAGACGGGTTGAGTTTCGGCTGACTGCCTGTGGGGGCTGGTCGCGCAGTTCCCCGCGCCCCTAAAGGATCTGGGTGCTGTCCGGTAGTTCGGTTCCGGTCGGTAGTAGTGCCAAGTCCAAGCCCTTTACCAAGCGCGCCCTCAGGGTTTCGTCCGCTGCCAGGCGTTCCGCCACCGCTTGTGCCGTTTTTGCGGGTACGGCGTTGTCGGTCAGGACCAGGGCCAGCGTGCCGTCCGACTCGCCCGGGCCCAGGTACGCGTGCTGGACTCCTGGCTCTGCGGAGACCGCTTTACGTACCGCTTCCAGGACCGCCGGGTCTTCCAGTGGGTTTGTTGTCGTGCGGCCCTCCGCCAGGGCCAGCAGGGTTTGGCCCGTCAGTTCGAAAGGAACCGGGCCCGCCAGGTCCAGGATCACCGTGTCCGCCTTTTCGTGGGCCGCCGCCTCCAGTGCCTGGTGGAGGCGGACCGCTACCGGGCGGGCCTGGGGGTCCCACTGGGCCAGAGACGCCGTCGATGTGAATGCCGGGAGTGCCTTGCGCGGGCCCGCTTTCAGCGTGGGGATCGCCATGTCGCTCGTCTTCTCGTGACGCAGGCCGTTCTCGTCCTCCTCCACCTCGCCGAGGACCGCCACCACCGGGACCAGGAGGCGCGCGGTCCTCAGGGCCGCCAGGATCGCGGGGACCTCCGTGCGGTCCTGCGTCCATGCCGTGAGCGCCGCCGTGAGCGCCGGGTCGGCCGTGCCGTCGTCGTCGGGGAAGCCGGGGTCGGGAATGTTCTTGTTCGCCACGGTCGTCGACCCTATCGGGGGGATGCTGCTGCGGTTGTGCGGGGCCGGTAACCCCGCGGTCACCGGTTTCACGGTTCTCTCAGGAATCCCTGACACAGGTCTAACGTCCGTCTCACGGGAGACACAGTCACCGCCCCCACCATCGCGGGATGGAGTCCTCCAGACCTGCACGACGCCACCGCGCCCGCTCCTCCCGGCGCCGGACACTCCTCCTGTCCGTGCTCGCCGTCATCGCGATGGCCTGCGGGACGGCGTACGTGAAGACCCACGACGACGCTCCCGGCACCCCCGTATCCTCGGCCCCGGCGGCGACGTCCTCGCCGGCCGCGCGTACCCAGGAGGAGCCTGTGCCGGAGCCCGACCGCACCGCGTCACTGAAGACGGCGATGGGGGCGGTGAGCGTCCCCGGTGACGCCGCCGTGTCCGTCGGGGTGCTCGATCTGGCCTCCGGGGACAGTGCCGTGTACGGGGAGGCCGCGTTCGACACGGCCAGCATCGTGAAGGTCGACATCCTCGCGGCGCTGCTGCTCCAGGCGCAGGACGCGGGGCGCGTGCTGACCGCCCAGGAGAGGTCGTACGCCGCCCTGATGATCGAGAACAGCGACAACGACTCGGCGAGCGCCCTGTGGAACACCATCGGCCAGGCGGAGGGGCTCGACGCGGCCAACGACCGGTTCGGGATGACCGGTACGGAGGGTGGGGAGGGGGCGCTGTGGGGGCTCACGCAGACGACTGCCGCCGATCAACTCGCCCTGCTCCAGCAGGTGTTCGGGGAGTCGTCGACGTTGAGCGACGCTTCCCGGGAGTACGTCCGTGAGCTGATGGCGCAGGTCGAGGCCGATCAGGCGTGGGGGGTGTCGGCTGCCGCGCAGGGGGCGGAGTGGGCGCTGAAGAACGGGTGGCTTCCGCGTAGTACGACGGGGCTGTGGGATGTGAACAGCATCGGGCGGGTGTCGGCTGGGGGCGGGGTGTATCTGGTGGCGGTGCTGTCGGACGGGAGTGTGAGCATGGCGGCGGGGGTGTCGCTGGTGGAGGAGGTGGCGCGGGTGGCGGTGGGGGCGTTCACGGCGGGGTCGTAGCGATGGGGCTCGGTGCCGTAGGGAGTGGCCGGGTGTCGGCGCCGCTCAGGGCCCTGCGGCCCGCCCCGCCGGGGTCGTACCGTCAGAACTCCGTACGCCGCCGGCCCCGCCACAGCACCACCGACGCCACCAGCAGTACTCCCCCGGCGCCGCCCGCCAGTGGGCCCGCCCAGTCCGACGTGTCGGGGTCGTTCTTCTCCTCGTCGGGGCCCGTGCCGAAGTACTCCTTGCCGTACGACTGGGAGGTCAGGCCCTCCGGCTTGAGTTTCTCGGCGGCCCTGATCGCGGCGGCGGGGTCGATGAAGCCGTAGCCCCGGGAGTCGTCCCGGCCGCCGGTGGGGGCGTCGCGGGCGGTGGACTCCAGGACGTTCTTGATCTGCGCCGGGGTGAGGCCGGGGTGCGCGGACTTGACGAGCGCGACCGCGCCGGAGACGAAGGCCGCCGCCGCGCTCGTGCCCCAGCCCTCGTAGTACTTGTGGTCGGGGTCGGCGATCACGACGTCCACGCCGGGGGCGCTGACCGTGGCGTACCAGCGGCGGGTGGAGAAGGAGGCGCGTACGCCGTTCTTGTCGACGGCCGTCGCGGCGATGACGCCGGGGTAGGCGGCCGGGTACGAGATGTGGTCGCCCTTGTCGCCGCCGTTCCCTGCGGAGGCGACGACGACCGAGCCCTTCTTCAGCGCGTACTGGACGGCCTCGTCCTCGGCGGGCTCGGGGTGCGCGGACTCCGAGTCGTCGCCGAGGGACAGGTTGATGACGTCGGCGCCCTGGTCGGCGGCCCAGCGGATGCCTTCGGCGAGGGCGTTGCCGCGGGTGTTCCTCGCGCGCGTGCGGGCCGGGTCGCCGTCCTCCAGGATCACCCTGACGGGGAGGATCTTCGCCTCCGGGGCGATGCCCATGACGCCGTCGCCGTTGTCGTACCCGTGCCCGTGACCTGCGATGATCCCGGCCATCGCGGTACCGTGCCGCGCCCAGGCCCGCTGCCCCGGCACGGCCCCGAACCCGACGAGGTCCTTCGCGGGCAGGACGTTGCCGTCGAGGTCGGGGTGATCGGCCTCGACGCCGGTGTCCAGCACGGCGACGGTGATCCCGGCCCCCTTGGTCGTCCGCCACGCCTCCTGCGTGTGCATCGCGTCCAGGGCCCACTGCTGGTCGCGTATGCCGTCGGCGTAGGCGGTGGTCGGGGGGACGAGGGCGACTGCGGCGGCGAGGAGACAGCCGAGGAGGGCGGCGCGGCAGGTGGTGCGGCGGCGGGTGGTGAAGGGGGGTGGGGTGTGCATGGTGGGGGTGGCGGTGGGGTTGCTCGTGATGGGGGCCGGGGTCGCCCGGCGGGTGTGTGCGGCGGGCGGGGGCTCGGCGCGGTGGCCGCTCGGGGCGGGGGCCGGATCGGTCGGCGAGTTGGCGCCGTGGCTGCTCGGGGCGGGCGTGGCCGGCGGTGAGTCGCCGCAGCGGGTGCTCGTGTCGGCCCGGCGGGTGTGCGGAGCGGTTCGCGAGTCGGTGGGGGCGTTGTTCGTTGCGGGGTGTGGGTTCGGGTGGGGGGTCTGTGCGGGTGGCGATTCGTTTCCGTGGGTGGTCATGACGGCTGCTCCGTCGGGGCGGCGGCCTTGCGCAGGGTTCGTTCGATGCGGTCCGCGAGGCCCTTGGCCTCGTTGCCGAGGCCGGCCTGGGCCACGGACGACGTGGCGCCGGTCGCGGTTGCCTCGGCGGCGGGCTGGGGGGTGTCGACCGTGCGGTTGTCCGCCCAGCCGGAGACGGAGTAGACCACCACGGGCGCGTCCGTCAGGACCGACACCGTCCACGACGCGCGCTGCGCGGTGCCGAAGCGGGCGGCGAGGGTGTTCGGGGCGGCGTACGGGCGGGGCATCAGGTCCGTACGGCGGGCCAGGCCCTCCTTCTCGAACCTCGTGTCCAGCTCGCGCATGCGGGTCGCGTCGGCGGTCGTGAACAGGAGGCCGACGGTGGTCACGTAGCTCTGCGTCGCGTCCACGTACGTCGCTCTCAGGAGGCGGTCGCAGCCCGCCGGGGCGAGGACCTGTGTGAGCAGGGGGTCGAACGCGTTCGCGCAGCCCGCGTCCGGGGCGACGCCGATCCTCGTCCACGTCCTGTCCGCGCCGCCGGGGCCCGCGCCCTGTCCGTCCACCGTCACCGGGAACAGCTGGTCCACGGGGACGCTGTGCCAGATCGCCCCGGCCGCCGCGTAACTCCCGCCGGCCGCCGCCGCGTTGTCCCCGACCAGCCAACTACCGGTGACCGCACCGCCGATGAGACCCAGACCGAGGACGACGCAGGCGGCTGCGGCGGCTATGCGGCCACGGGCCAAGGGGGGGTGGGGGGTGACGCCTTCGAAGCGCTCACCGAAGGCGGGGGCCGTCGGGGGGGTGGGGGTGGCGGTCCAGGAGAGGGAGGGGTCGGGGGTGAGGTGGGGGGGCAGGGGGGAGGGGGAGGCGGGGGGAGGTGTGGGGTGGTTGGGGGTGGGGTGGGGGGCAGGGGTGCCCGAGGGAGCGATGAAGGAGGCCGGGGGTGCCGTGGAGGCTGGGGGTGTCATGGAGGTCGAGGGCACGGCGGAGGCCGGGGGTACGGCAGAGGTCGAGGGCGCTGCCGAGGCCGGGGGCGCCATGGAAGTCGGGGGCGCTGCGGAGGCCGGAGGCCGGGCGTCGCGGCCGGAGCCGGGGGTGTCCGTCGTGGGCTGCGGGGCCGTGGGCCGGGGGGATCCGCCGGTCGCGGGAGCCGAGTACTCACCGACGCGCCCGGAGGAGGTCGGGGGCGTCGGGTTCGGGACGGTCGTGGGCGACGGCATCGGGGGGTTCTGTTCGGGGGTGACACGGGTGGTACCGGGCCGCGCGGACTTGGGCGGGGTGGAGGGGCGCGGGGGGATGGGTTCGGCGGTCCGAGGGGGCCGGCTCTCGGACGCGGGAGTGGCGGCCGGGGGCGACGGGTTCTCGGAAGCGGGCGCTGTGGCCGGGCGCGGTGGGGCTACAGGACCCTCCGACGCGGGCCCCGTGGCGGGGCGCGGTGCGGTGTGGTGGCGCTCCGATGCCGGGGTACCTGTCGGACGCGGTGGGACAGAGTGGCTCTCCGGCCCGGGGGCGGTGGTGGGACGAGGTGAGGCAGGATGACTGCCCGACCCGGGCGCAGTGGCCGAGCGAGACTCGACACGGTGCCCCTCCGCCGCCGGAGTACCCACCGGGCGCGGCGGAACAGAGGGACTCTCCGACCCGGACGCAGCGCCGGGACGATGAGAGGCAGAGCGACTCCCCACCCCAGCCCCAGCCCCAGACGCCGAGCCGGGCTCAAAGCGACGCCCGTCCGACGTGGGACCTGAGCCCGAGCGGGACGGAGGCTTCGGGGCCCGTCCCGAGTCCGAAGTGGGCCGGCCCGTTCCGGAGCCGTGCGGAGACTCCGAGGGGTGTGCCGAGTCCGGAGGGGTGGAATTCGCCGCAGACTCGGAGCGGGCCGGAGCCTCCCGTCCCGACGCGGAACCGTCCCGCTCCGGCGAGGCGGAAGCCGCGTACGACACCCCCGGCGCGGACCGAGGACGCGGCGGCACCGTGGGGCGCGGCGGAGTGGCGCCGTCCTGGGCCTGGTCGTCGTACGACGGCGTCGGACGGGGTGAGGCCAAGCCGTCCGAGGGGAACGGAACGTCGAACTCGGGGGGACGTACCGAGGACGTCGGCGTCCAGGCCGGGGTGTCCGTCGGGGCCGGGCGGACCGGCGGCTCGCCGGAGGGACGGCTCGGCGGAGCCATCCGGCTACGCGAGAACGGCGTCCAGGCACTACCGGAAGCGGGCGAACGCGGAGTGTCACCGCTCGACGCCTGCGCGGCACGGGAGACGTACGGACGAACACCGTCGACGCTGAACGCTGCGCTGGACAACGCGGCGTCGCCACCGAACTCGCCGGCGGAAGGGGCACCGCTTACACCGAACTCGGCGCCGGAAGAGGTACCGCTGGCACCGAACCCGGCGTCGGAAGAAGCACCGCCGACACCAGAGGCGCCGCCAGGAAACGTGCCGTCGGCGCTGAACCCGGCCTCGGAGGAAGCAGCACCGGCACCGAACGCCGTGCCAGAAGACGTGCCGACCCCGGGCCCAGCATCAGAAGCGCCCGCACCGGACCCCGGCGTACCGCCGGACTGCACCCCCCGCCTGCCCCCACCGTCACCCACCCCCGGCCGAGGAGCCGAAGGCGCCACGTCCGGAAACCGGGCAGAAGCCTGCGGCGGCGGAAAAACATCCCCGCCGACCCCCGCACGCGGCACGCTCACATCACGGGAACCGTACGAAGCTCCCCGCGCACCATCACGCACCCCACCGAAACCAGCACCCGACCCCGCCTCGGCCCCCACTCCCCCAACCTCATCAGCGCCCTCTTCACCCACGCCACCCCGAACCACACCGTCCTCACTCACCTCATCCCAAGCCTCACCCCCCACAACACGCCCATCCCCCGCCCCCGCAGACCCCTCCCTCAAGGACGCCCCTTCCGAAACCGTGTGATCCGCCGGAGGGCGCCGCGCTTGCGTGCTCAAGTGCACCCCCCGTTTTTTCCTCGTACCGAGCCGCCCCGCGAGCGGCGGCGTCCCGGTGGACGGTGGTTCCCTCGGGCACGCATACCCGCACAGGTCGACCGGCATCCCGGCCGGAGCCGTCCCCCGTGCGTGCGCGTCACTCTACGGCTTGTCGTGGGGGGAGGGAGAACCCGTACCACCACCCCGGGGCATCTGCCCGTATCGTCCCCCTACCCTGCGGTAATCGCGTCTGGCAGGCTGCGTGCATGACTGTGCGCGCCGCCGACCGGGCCCGTTACGACCGGGCCACCGCTCATCTGGACGCTCCCCTCGCGATCGTCGATCTGGACGCCTTCGACGCGAACGCGGACGACCTGCGCCGCCGGGCCGGGGGGAAGCCGATCCGGGTGGCGAGCAAGTCCGTCCGCTGCCGGGCCCTGCTGGAGCGGGTGCTCGCGAGGGACGGCTTCGCGGGGCTGATGTCGTTCACGCTGGCGGAGTCCCTGTGGCTGGCCCGCTCGGGCTTCGAGGACGTCCTGCTGGCGTACCCGTCGGCGGACCGCACCGGGTACGGGGAACTGGCGGCCGACCCGAAGCTCGCCGCCGCCGTGACGGTCATGGTCGACGACGTGGCCCAGCTCGACCTGATCGACGCCGCGCGGGGCGACGGCCGTGAAGTGATCCGCGTCTGCCTGGAGTTGGACACGGCCCTCCAGATGCTGGGCGGCCGGATCAGGGTCGGCGCGAGAAGGTCCCCCCTGCGCACGCCGTCCCAACTCGCCGACTTCGCCCGCACGGTGACCCGGCGTCAGGGCTTCAAGCTGGTCGGCATCATGGCGTACGAGGGCCACATCGCGGGCGTCGGCGACGCGGTGGCCGGCCGCCCCTTCCGCTCGCGGGCGATCCGGCTGATGCAGTCCACGGCCCGCCGCGAACTCGCGGAACGTCGCGCCGAAGTGGTGCGCGCGGTACGGGCGGTGGCCCCGGACCTGGAGTTCGTGAACGGCGGCGGCACGGGCAGCGTGGAGAGCACGGTCGCCGAGGACGCGGTCACCGAGGTCGCGGCGGGTTCGGGCCTGTACGTCCCGCGTCTGTTCGACAACTACACGTCGTTCACGGGCCGTCCGGCGGCGCTGTTCGCGCAGCCGGTCGTACGCCGCCCGGGTGTCGGCGTGGTGACGGTCCTCGGCGGCGGCTACCCGGCCTCGGGCGCGCCGGGCGTGGACCGCCTGCCGGTGCCGTACCTCCCGGAGGGCCTGAAGTACGACCCGCAGGAGGGCCCCGGCGAGGTGCAGACGCCCCTGCTCGGCGCGCCCGCCGACGATCTGCTGATCGGCGACAAGGTGTGGTTCCGGCACGCGAAGGCCGGTGAACTCTGCGAGCGTTTCGACCAGTTGCACCTGATCGAGGGGGACACCGTCACGGAGACGGTGCCCACCTACCGGGGCGAGGGCCACACGTTCCTCTAGAGCGGGGTCACGTACGCGCCCGAGATCCCGCCGTCCACCAGGAAGTCGGTCGCGTTGACGAACGAGGAGTCGTCGCTCGCCAGGAAGGCGACGGCGGCGGCGATCTCCTCGGCCTCCGCGAACCGGCCCACGGGGATGTGCACGAGCCGCCGGGCCGCGCGCTCGGGGTCCTTGGCGAACAGCTCTTGCAGCAAAGGCGTGTTGACGGGTCCGGGGCACAGCGCGTTGACCCGGATGCCCTCGCGCGCGAACTGCACGCCGAGTTCCCGGGACATGGCCAGCACCCCGCCCTTGGACGCGGTGTACGAGATCTGCGAGGTCGCCGCGCCCATCCTGGCCACGAACGACGCCGTGTTGATGATCGAACCCCGCTGCTGCTGCCGCATGTAGGGCAGCGCGGCCTTGCAACACAGGTACACGGACGTCAGGTTGACCTCCTGGACGCGCTTCCAGGCGTCGAGCCCGGTCTCCAGGATCGAGTCGTCGTCGGGGGGCGAGATCCCGGCGTTGTTGAAGGCGATGTCGACGCTGCCGTACGTGTCGTAGGCGGTCTTGAAGAGCGCCTCGACCTGTTCCGGGTTGGTGACGTCGACCTTCACGAAGAGTCCGCCGACCTCGTCGGCGGCGGCCTTTCCGCCGGTCTCGTCGATGTCGGCGCAGACGACGTGCGCGCCCTCGGCGGCGAGGCGGCGGGCGGTGGCGAGGCCGATGCCGCTGCCGGCTCCGGTGATGACGGCGGTACGGCCGACGAGGCGGCGGCAGACAGGAGTCTCGGTCACTGTGCGGGGTCCTCCGTGCTGATGAAGACGTTCTTGGTCTCGGTGAAGGCGGCGAGCGCGTCGGGGCCGAGTTCACGGCCGACCCCGGACTGCTTGTAGCCCCCGAAGGGGGTCCAGTAGCGCACGCTGGAATGGGAGTTGACGGACAGGTTGCCCGCCTTGACGGCCCGTGAGAGCCGCAGCGCGCGGCCGATGTCCCGGGTCCACAGGGAGCCGGAGAGGCCGTACGGGGTGTCGTTGGCGAGGCGGATCGCGTCGGCCTCGTCGGTGAAGGGGAGCAGGACGGCGACGGGGCCGAAGATCTCCTCGCGGCAGGCGGGCGAGTCGGGGGCCTCGGCGGTCAGGACGGTCGGCGGGAACCAGAACCCGGGGCCGCCGGGGGCGCTGCCGCGCAGGGCGCCGGGTGCGTCGTCCGGCACGAACGACCGTACACGGTCGAGCTGTTGACGGGAGATCAGCGGTCCCATCTGGGTCTTCTCGTCGGCCGGGTCGCCGACGACGACGGCCGCGAGGGCCTCCGCGAGGAACGCGCGCGCCTCGTCGTACACGCTCTCCTGGACGAGGATGCGGGTGCGGGCGCAGCAGTCCTGGCCGGTGTTGTCGAGGAACGAGAAGGGGTCGAGGGCTTTCGCCAGGTCGGCGTCGGCGAACACCACGTTGGGGCTCTTGCCGCCGAGTTCGAGGGTGACCGGCTTGACCGACTTCGCGCAGCGTTCCATGACTTCGCGGCCGGTGCGGGTGGAGCCGGTGAACACGATCTTCGCGACGCCGGGGTGGTCGACGAGGGCGCGGCCCGCGATGTCGCCGTAGCCCGGGACGACTTGGAAGAGGCCCTCGGGAAGCCCGGCGTCCAGGGCGAGTCGAGCCAGGCGCAGGGCGGTGAGCGGGGTCGTCTCGGCGGGCTTGAGGACGACCGCGTTGCCTGCCGCGAGCGCCGGGAAGGAGCCCCAAGCGGCAATGGGCATGGGGAAGTTCCAGGGCGCGATCACGCCGACGACGCCGAGGGGTTCGAGGATCGTGACGTCGAGGCCGCCGGAGACCGGGATCTGACGGCCCGTCAACCTCTCGACGCCGCCCGCCGCGTAGAGGAGCAGGTCGCGCGCGTTGCCCGCCTCCCAGCGGGCGTTGCCGATCGTGTGCCCGGCCTCGCGGACCTCCAGCGCCGCCAACTCCTCGATATGGGCGTCGACCTGGTCGGCGAACCGGCGCAGGAGGCGGGCGCGGTCGGCGGGGGCGAGGGCGGCCCATGCCTCCTGGGCCTTCGTCGCGCGGGCGACGGCCGCGTCCACCTCGGCGGCGTCGGCGGCGGGGACCCTCTCGACGACCTCCTCGGTGGCCGGGTTGAGGACGATCAGCTCGGACAATTCCTGACCTTTCACAGTCGTGTCGCGGTGAACCAGCAGTAAAACAGCAGGCGTTCGCTCTACAGCCGTTCGAACGTGCGGCGCAGTTCCCAGTCCGTGACGGCCGCGTCGAACGCGGCGAGTTCCACGCGCGCCATGTTGAGGTAGTGCGCGACGACCTCCTCCCCGAACGCGGCCTCCGCGATGGGGCTGTGCTCCCAGAGGTCGGCGGCCTCGCGCAGGCTGGTGGGGACGTGTTCGTAGTCGCCGGTGTACGCGTTGCCCGCGCAGGCGGCGGGGAGTTCGAGCTTGTGCTCGACGCCGTACAGGCCCGCCGCGACGAGTGCGGCGACGGCGAGGTGCGGGTTGACGTCGCCGCCGGGGAGGCGGTTCTCGAAGCGCAGGGAGCGGCCGTGGCCGACGACGCGCAGGGCGCAGGTGCGGTTGTCGCGGCCCCAGGCGGCGGCGGTCGGCGCGAAGGAGCCCGGCTGGAACCGCTTGTAGCTGTTGATGTTGGGCGCGTACAGCAGGGAGAAGTCACGCAGGGCGGCGAGCTGACCGGCGAGGAAGTGCCGCATCGTGTCCGTCATACCGTCCGGGCCCGCGAAGACGTTCGCGCCGTCGGCGTCCGTCAACGACAGGTGGATGTGGCAGGAGTTGCCCTCGCGCTCGTCGAACTTGGCCATGAACGTGAGGGATACGCCCTCCTGCGCGGCGATCTCCTTCGCGCCGGTCTTGTAGACGGCGTGCTGGTCGCAGGTGACGAGGGCCTCGTCGTAGCGGAAGACGATCTCGTGCTGGCCGAGGTTGCACTCGCCCTTGGCGGACTCGACGGTCAGGCCCGCGCCGGCCATCTCGTTGCGGATGCGGCGCAGGAGCGGTTCGATACGGCCGGTGCCGAGGATCGAGTAGTCGACGTTGTACTGGTTGACGGGGGTGAGGCCCTTGTAGCCCGCGTCCCACGCCTGCTCGTAGCTGTCGCGGAAGACCATGAACTCCAGCTCCGTGCCGACCTGCGCGGTCCAGCCGAGTTCGGCGAGCCGGTCCAGCTGGCGGCGCAGGATCTGGCGGGGGGCCGCGCCGACCGGGGAGCCGTCCTCCCAGGCCAGGTCGGCGATCAGGAGGGCGGTGCCGGGGTGCCAGGGGATACGGCGCAGGGTGGTGAGGTCGGGGCGCATCGCGAAGTCACCGTAGCCGCTCTCCCAGGACGACATGGCGTAACCCCGGACGGTGTTCATGTCCGTGTCGACGGCGAGGAGGTAGTTGCAGCCCTCCGTACCGTGCTGGAGGACCTCGTCGAGGAAGAAGCGGGCCGCGAACCGCTTGCCCTGGAGGCGGCCCTGCATGTCGGGGAAGGCCAGGACGACCGTGTCGATCTCGCCCGCCGCGACCAGGGCGTGCAGATCCTCGACGGGCAGCGGGGCTATGCGGTCTGGCACGGAGGGCCTCCTCGATGGCGTCCAAGAGCCATAAGGTATTGCTGAAAACCATTGCTTGGGAAGGGGCACGGCCGGATGACGGTGGAGAAGAACACGGGTACGGGTGACCGGCTGACGCCGGTCCTGCGGCCGGTGCGGGCGGGCAACGGCTTCGAGGAGGCGCTGGAGCAGATCCTCCAGGTGGTCCGCCTCGGCCTCGTCCCCGGCGGCGAACGGCTGCCCGCCGAAAGGGAGTTGGCCGAGCGGCTCGGCATCAGCCGGGTGACCCTGCGCGAGGTCCTCAAGGTCCTCCAGGACCAGGGGCTGCTGGAGTCGAGGCGGGGGCGGTACGGCGGTACGTTCGTGCTGCCGCGCTCGGCGGACGGCGAGGACGAACTCCGGCGCCGGATCGCCGAGGTCGACATCGAGGACGTCCTGCGGTTCCGCGAGGTCCTTGAGGTCGGCGCGGCGGGCCTGTGCGCGAGCCACGGCCTCACCGACGTACAGGCCACGCGGCTGCGCGAGGCCCTCGCCGGGACCCACGACGCGCCCCTCGCCGACTACCGCCGCCGCGACACCCTCCTCCACCTCACCCTCGCCGAACTCTGCGGCTCCCCCTCCCTCACCGCCCAGTACGCCGCCGTCCGCGCCCAGGTCAACGACCTCCTCGACTGCATCCCCCTCCTCGTCCGCAACCTCGAACACTCCCAGCGCCAGCACGAGGCCCTCGTCGAAGCGGTCCTCGACGGGGACGCCGACGCCGCGCGCGAGATCATGCGCGAGCACTGCGGGGGCACGGCGGCGCTGCTGCGGGGCTTCCTCACCTGACCTCGGCTCTGCAAAGGTATCCCTGGAGTCCATTACCTGGAGGGTTCATGGCCGGTACGCCGCTCATCGGGATCAGCACCTATCTGGAGCCCGCCGCGAGCTGGCGCGTCTGGGAGCTGGAGGCGGCGCTGCTGCCCGCGGGCTATCCCCGGCTCGTGCAGCGGGCCGGGGGGATCGCGGCGATGCTGCCGCCGGACGCGCCCGCGCGCGCCGCGTCTGCCGTCGCCCGCCTCGACGGGCTCGTCATCTCCGGCGGTCCCGATGTCGATCCCGCTCTGTACGGGGCCTCGCGCGAGGCCCGTACGGATGTCCCCGCGCGCGAACGCGACGCCTGGGAAACGGCGTTGATCTCAGCGGCCCTCGATGCGGACGTGCCGCTGCTCGGCATCTGCCGGGGGATGCAGCTCCTCAACGTCACCCTCGGCGGGACGCTCGTCCAGCACATGGAGGGGCATGTGAAGGCGCCGGGGGTGTTCGGGCGGCACACCGTCACGCCGGTCGCGGGGACCCTGTACGAGGGGATCGTGGCGGAGGCGTCCAGTGTTCCGACGTATCACCATCAGGCGGTCGATCGGCTGGGGGCTGGGCTGGTCGCCTCCGCGTATGCCGAGGACGGGACTGTCGAGGCTGTCGAGCGGGGTGGGGGGTGGACGCTCGGGGTCCAGTGGCATCCCGAGATGGGGGACGACCTGCGGGTGATGCGGGCGCTGGTCGAGGCGGCGGGCTGACGTCACCGGACGCGGGTGCGGAGCCACTCCAACGCGGCGTCTCCCTGGGCCTGTTGGAAGGGGCGGAGGGTGGGGAGGCCGGGGGGAGCGGGTCTGCCCGCGCTGCCGAGGAAGTATCCGGTGAGCGCGGCCAGAGCGACGGTGACCGCGTCCCGGTCGGCCCTCCGGCCCAGGGGATGTTCCGTGAACACGGTCTCCGGGTCCGGGCCGCCCTGTGCGCGGACACTGGGGAGCAGGAGGAGCAGGTCCAGCCAGGGGGCGGCTCTGGTCACGTGGGGCCAGTCCACGAACCAGACGCGGTCGGTGCCGCCGGCCAACAACACGTTGTCGGCTCGCAGATCTCCGTGCGCGAGGGTGTCCCCTCGTACGGCTTCCTCCCACCCTTCGGCCCGCTGGAAGACCGGAAACCCCCGCTCCACCAGCTCCGGCCAGCCGCCGAACGCGTCCGCCAAGTCCTCCGCGGCGGAAGGCGCGTCGAACGGGGCGGGGGTCAGAACCCGCCCCAGTTCCCCGACGGCGTCCAGCACGACTCGCAACTCCCCTGACCTCCAGGGCACATGAGGCTGCCGCCCGGCGACATCCTCGAACACGAGGGCAACCCAGTTCCCGTCGTCATGCACCCCCAACAACCTCGGTGCGGGCACCCCTACGGGCAACGCCGCAGCATTCCGAGCCTCCTGCCGATGCAGAACGGGACTGAACGAATTCACGTCCCCACTGACGGCCTTGACGAACCCCCGCTTCCCCTGACCGGTCACCACCCGAGCCGCAACTCCCGGCGAAAACCCACCGCGCTGGGTAACGGCCCGCGCAACGGGCGCACCGAGTATCCCCGCAACGGCGTCACACACGGAGGCAGGCAGGTCTTCCCAGTCAAGACGGACACCGGCGGCGGGAGGGGCGGAGGAGTTCACGGGGACATGGTGGGCAGAGACAGGCGAGGATGCCCACCGCTTTTCCAAGGGGCGGGAAGGCGAACTCCCGCAAGAACTTGAGCACTATGCGGCTATGCCGAACCGGCACAACGCCGGCGCGAAGGGGGCGAGCCCTCGAAGGACACCGCAAGGAACCCCCCGGCCACACCAACGCCCCAAGGGGCGCGGGGCTGCATCACCATGCGGCTCCGCCGCGCGGGCGCGACCAACCACGACGAACCCTCACCCCCCACCCCACAGAACCCCCCACCTCAAACCTCGCCCCTCCAACAAACCGAGTCGGGTGGGTGGGTGGGCAAAGGCATCTCACCCCCGAGTCAACGCCAACAACTCCCGCGCAGGCCCCACCGGCCGATGCCCAGCCCGCCACACCGCCCTCAACTCCCGCCCCAACGCCACCCCTTCCACCGGCACGGACACCAGCCTCCGCATCGCCAGCTCCTCCCCCACCACCAGCTCACTCAGTACAGCGGGCCCGGCCCCACTCACCGCCGCCGCCTTCACCGCGGTCGTCGACGACAACTCGATCAACGGCCGAAGAGCCAGCCCACCGAGCGCCGCGTCCAGCACCTGCCGGGTCCCGGACCCCTTCTCCCGAAGAATGAGAGGGGTCGCGGCCAACTCCTCCCCCCGCAGAGGCTTCCGCCGCCGCCCCCAGGGATGCCCGGGCGCGACGACGACGATCAACCGGTCATGCCCGATGACGGCGGAATCAAGCCCCGCAGGCAGACTCAGCCCCTCCACGAACCCGAGATCGACCTCGTCCGCCAACAGCTGCTCGGCCACAGCGGCGGAGTTCCCCGCGAGCAACGACACCGCCGTATCGGGCCGTTGAGCGCGAAGCGCCAGCAACCACCCCGGCAACAGATACTCGGCGATGGTCATGCTCGCGGCGACCCGCAACCGGGAGTCCCGCCGGTCCCGAAGCGCCTGGGCCCCGACGTCGAACGCCTCGGCGGCCTCGACGATCCGCCGAGCCCAGTCGGTGACAAGGGCACCCGCATCGGTGAGCCGAGACCCGCGAGGAGACCGGTCGACGAGCGCGACCCCGAGCTGCCGCTCCATGGACCGAACCCGGCTGCTGGCGGCAGGCTGCGTGATCCCCAGTTCGCGCGCGGCGGCCCCCAGACTCCCCACCCGGGCAACGGCGAGCAACAGCTCAAGGGCGCCAAGATCAGGCACCCGATGGGAAAGGGGAACCACCACACCGTCGCTGCTCATAACATCAGCTTATGCCCAGAGCCCCCATAACCCCAGGTCAACCCCACAGAACCCCCGCCCCGCCTACCGCTGCTTCCCACCCCGCACAGCCTCGATGTGCTCGGCGACGGCCACGACCAGAATCCGCGTATCGGGAACGGTGGCCCGCCACCGATGCCGGACCCCGCCGGTCAGATACAGCGTGTCCCCCCGCCCGAGCCGATAGGCCCGCCCCTCCGCCTCGACCTCGACGGCACCGTCGGCGACGTACATCAACTGGTCGTTGCGGTACTGGAATTCACGCCCGGCGTCATGGTCGCCGGTGATCTCGGTGGCGTGCATCTGATGATGCCCCCGGACGAGTGACCGGGACCGGGGAAGGCCCGCGTCCTCCCCCTCGTCGGCGCGGACGACGTCGACGCTGCAAGCGGGATCGGCGGCGGCGAGCAGCTCGACGGCGGTCGTACGGAGCGCGTCCGCGACCTTCTCCAGGGACCCCGTGGAGGGCCGGGCCCGGTCGTTCTCGATCTGGCTGAGAAACGGCACGGACAGCCCGCTGCGCTCGGCGACAGCCGCCAGCGTCAGTTCGAGCGCATGCCTCCGACGCCGTACGGCCGCCCCCACGCGCAGGGGCCGTTCCTTGTGGTCGCCCATAGCTCCGGCTCCCTCCTCCAGCTCGTCGGTCCGCGTCGCCGTGCACACGCCGTCTGATGAGTTCTCTGCACCCTACGCATGTTCCGCAAACCGTTTCATGTGCCCGTCACATCGACGACACACCCCGTGACGCCCGACGCACGGGTTCGCGCCAGTGGATCACACCCACAAAGCCCGCGGAAACGGTCCCCGACCCCCCGGCGGGTCGCGAGCGTACGCCCCGTACGCCCCGAAGTCACCCGTCCGGCTCCCGCGGGGGAGGCCGAAGGGTGACTTCGGGGTACGGCATAGCTCTGCGTGGTTGGCCGAATCCTTACCGTGCCGCAGCGGCCTCGCTCCGCACCGGAGCCCACTTCTCCACCAGCCCGGGGTTCGCCTTGAGCCAGGTGCGTACGGCGTCCTGCTCCTTGCCCTTCCCGGACTTCTGGAGCTGCGCCTCCAGGGACGTCAGCTGCGCCTCGGTCATCCTGAACTCCTTGAGCCAGCGCGCCACTTCGGGCTGGTCCGCCGCGAACCCGGACCGGGCGACGGTGTGCACGTGATCGCCCTCGCCCCAGGCCCCGCGCGGGTCGGCCAGCTTCTTCAGCCCGTACTGGCTGTACGCCCAGTGCGGCGACCACAGCGTGACGACGATCGGCTGCTTGCGCGCGTACGCCCGCTTCAGCTCGGCCAGCATCGCCGGGGTCGAGCCGTCGACGACGTCGTACCCGTCGAGCCCGTACTCCTCGACGACCTTGTCCTTCAGCAGCCCCATCATCCCGGCGCTGGGCTCGATCCCCACGATGCGCCCGCCGAACTCCGAGGCCCGGCTCCTGAGATCGGCAAGGGAGTCGACGTCCTTCACGTACGACGGGACGGTCAGCTCCAGGGACGTCGGGCCGTACCAGGCGCCGAGGTCGTCGAGCCGGTCGCCGTACTTCTTCCAGTACTCGGCGTGGGTGGTCGGCAGCCAGGAGTCCGTCTGGAAGTCGAGCTGGCCGGTGGCGAGGCCGGTGTAGAGGGGTCCGGCGGCGTACTGCGTGGTCGTCACCTCGAAGCCGCGCTCCTGGAGGATCTCCTTCCACAGGTACGTGGACGCGATCCCCTCGTCCCACGGGATGTAGCCGATCCTGATCTCCTGCCCGCGCCCGACGTCCGTCCCCGACGCGTGCGCCGGAACCCCGTTCCCGCCGAACACCCCGAGCCCGCCCGCGACGACCGCGAGCACGGTCACGCAGGACATGGCCACGGCCGGACGCGGCCGGTACGTCCACGCGCTCCCCTTCGCCTTCGCCGCCGCCCGGCGTCCGAGCGGCGAGAGGCGGGTGCCGAGCGCGCCGGTCATCCGGTCGAGGTAGATCGCGAGGACGACGATCCCGAGCCCGGCCTCGAACCCGAGCCCGATGTCGAGCTGGCCGATGGCCTCGTTGACGGCGCCGCCGAGTCCGCCCGTGCCGACCATGCCCGCGATGACGACCATGGACAGGCCCAGCATGATGACCTGGTTGACGCCGGCCATGATGGTCGGCAGGGCGAGCGGCAGCTGTACGCGGAAGAGGGTGTCGCGGGGCGTCGTACCGAACGCCTCGGCGGCCTCGACGAGTTCGGCGTCGACCTGCCTGATCCCCAGCTCGGTCATCCGGACGCCCGGCGCGACCGCGAAGACGAGGGTCGCGACGACCCCGGCCGGTACACCCATGCCGAAGAAGAGGATCGCCGGGATCAGCAGGACCATCGACGGCATCGTCTGGAGCAGGTCGAGCACCGGCCGCAGCGCCGCGCTGACCGCCTTGGAGCGCGCCGCCCACACGCCGAGCGGGAGGGCGATCACCAGCGCGATGAAGGTCGCGACCAGTACCAGCGAGAGCGTCGACATCGACTTCTCCCACAGGTCCAGCGAGTCGATCAGCGCGAACCCGGCGAACGACAGCGCGCCCGCCGTGAGCCCGCGCAGCCACCAGGCGAGGACGGCGAGGATGCCCGCGAGCAGCAGCGGCTCGGGTGCGTTCAGGACGCCGTCGAGGACGTCGTACAGGCCCTCCACCACGGCCTTCACCGCGTCGAACAGCCAGGCGAGATGGTTGACGAGCCAGTCGACACCGGAGTCGACCCAGTCACCGAGGCGCAGCCTAGGCATGGGTACCCGCCTCCTCGGCCATGACCCCGACCAGCAGGTCCGACGTGACGACCCCGACGACCGTCCCCGCGTCGTCGAGCACGGCCACCGGATGATCGACGCGCGCGCAGATCGCGCACAGCTCCGTGAACGGCGTCCCCGGCGTCACGGTCTCGCACGAGCAGTCCGTCTCGTGCGCGTCGGTGTCCATGACGGCGGACGCGGTCAGCACGCGCGAGCGGTCGACGTCCTGGATGAAGGAGGCGACGTAGTCGTCCGCCGGGCGCAGCAGGATGTCCTCGGCGGTGCCGTTCTGGACGATGCGGCCGTCGCGCATGACGGCGATCCGGTCGCCGAGGCGCATCGCCTCGTTGAGGTCGTGGGTGATGAACACGATGGTTTTCTTCAGGGTCTTCTGGAGCGTGAGGAGCTGGTCCTGCATGTCGCGGCGGATCAGCGGGTCGAGCGCGCTGAACGACTCGTCCATGAGGAGGAGGTCGGCGTCGGTGGCCAACGCGCGCGCGAGGCCCACGCGTTGCTGCATACCGCCGGACAACTCGTCGGGCCAGGAGGACTCCCAGCCCTCCAGGCCGCACAACTTCAGCGCCTCGGTGGCGCGTCGCTCGCGCTCGGGGCGCGGGACGCCCTGGACGGCGAGGCCGTACGCCGCGTTGTCGAGGACCGTGCGGTGGGGGAAGAGCGCGAAGTGCTGGAAGACCATGGAGACCTTCCGCGCACGCACCTCCCGCAGCGCGCGGTCGTCGAGCGCGGTCAGGTCCTGGCCGTCGAAGCGGACGTGCCCGGCGGTCGGTTCCAGGAGGCCGTTCAGCATCCGCAGCAGCGTCGACTTGCCGGAGCCGGACAGGCCCATCACGACGAAGATCGAGCCGGGCTCCACGGTGAAGGACGCGTCGATGACGGCGGGCATGGCGCCGTCCGCGCGCAGCTCCTCGCGGGTCTCCCCCTTTCTGAGCCGCTCGACGGCGGCGTCCGGTTTTCTGCCGAACACCTTGTAGATCCGGTCTGCCTCCAGCGTGGCTGACACGCGCACCTCTCCGGTCGGGGACATGGTCGGGAGCGCAACGGGTTGCCGAGTACGCAACCGGCACCGCTCCGAGGGCGCGCCTGCCCGGACCTTTTCCGGCCAAACCCACAGGTGTCCCAGGTCACAGAGGTGCACACCTGTCTCACGCGGCCACGGGGGTGAACGCGGACGGGTCGCTGTCAGTGCCGTGCGGCATGATGCGGGGGTGACCGGACGACTGATGCTTCTCGACACCGCCTCCCTCTACTTCCGCGCCTATTTCGGCGTCCCGGAGTCCGTGAAGGCGCCGGACGGGACGCCCGTGAACGCGGTGCGCGGCCTCCTGGAGTTCATCGACCGGCTGGTCAAGGACCACCACCCCGACGAGCTCGTGGCCTGCATGGACGCCGACTGGCGCCCCCAGTGGCGGGTCGACCTCATCCCGTCGTACAAGGCGCACCGGGTCGCCGAGGAGCGTGCGGCCGGTCCGGACGCCGAGGAGATCCCGGACACGCTGTCCCCGCAGGTGCCGATCATCGAGGCGGTGCTCGACGCGGTGG
This sequence comes from Streptomyces saintjeani, assembly GCF_055409605.1. NCBI lineage: Bacteria > Bacillati > Actinomycetota > Actinomycetes > Kitasatosporales > Streptomycetaceae > Streptomyces > Streptomyces saintjeani. The sequence goes on from NZ_CP189624.1 coordinate 1,892,322, forward strand.
GCATCGCGCGGGTGGGGGTCGAGGGGTACGAGGCGGACGACGTGATCGGCACGTTCACGGCGCGCGCGAAGGGGCCGGTGGACATCGTCACCGGGGACCGCGACCTGTACCAGCTCGTGGACGACGTACGGGGAGTCCGCGTCCTGTACCCGATCAAGGGCGTCGGCACGCTCCAGATCACCGACGAGGCCGTGCTCCGCGAGAAGTACGGGGTGGACGGGCGCGGGTACGCGGACCTGGCGCTGCTGCGGGGCGACCCGAGCGACGGGCTGCCCGGGGTGCCGGGGATCGGGGAGAAGACGGCGGCGAAACTGCTGGCCGAGTTCGGGGACCTGGCCGGGATCATGGCGGCCGTGGACGACCCGTCGGCGAAGCTGACGCCTTCGCAGCGGGGGCGGCTCGACGAGTCGCGGCCGTACGTCGCCGTCGCGCCGAAGGTCGTGCAGGTCGCCGGGGACGTACCGCTGCCCGAGGTGGAGACGGCGTTGCCGCGGGGGGCTCGGGACGGCGAGCTGGTGGCGGCGCTGGGTGCGCGGTGGGGGTTGGGCGGGTCGCTGGGGAGGTTGCTGGGGACGTTGGAGGGAACCCGGTGAGGTGACGGATTTCCCGTTCCGGAAGTCATGTTCTCGCAAAAAGGAGGGGCGTTCCCGCAGGTGGGCGGGGATCGTGCGGGAACACGCAAACAAGCCCCCTGGCGAAGGGGGCGAGAGTGGGGGGAGTGATGCTAACTTAGGTAAACCTAACCATAACAGCATGGGAGGCCGTCATGTCAGAACGTCCGGCACGGAAGCCGCGGAAGCCCCACTCCGCGCGGGTCGTCCGCACTGAACGGCTCACCCCGCACATGCAACGGGTCGTGCTCGGCGGCGAGGGACTGGCCGAGTTCGCGGCGGGCACCTGCACCGACCACTACGTCAAGATGCTGTTCGCCCCCGAGGGCGTCTCCTACCCGGAGCCCTTCGACATGGAACGCATCCGCGAGGAACTCCCCCGCGAACAATGGCCGGTGACCCGCACCTACACGGTCCGCCACTGGGACGCGGAACACCGCGAGCTGACCCTCGACTTCGTCCTGCACGGCGACGAGGGGCTCGCCGGGCCCTGGGCGATGCGCGTCCAGCCGGGCGAGACCGTCCACTTCATGGGACCCGGCGGCGCCTACGCCCCCTCCCCCGACGCCGACTGGCACCTCTTCGCCGGGGACGAGAGCGCGCTGCCCGCGATCGCCGCCGCGCTTGAGGCGCTGCCCGCGGGGGCCGTCGCCCACGCCTTCATCGAGGTCTCCGGGCCCGAGGAGGAGCAGAAGATCGACTCCGACATCGAGGTCACGTGGCTGCACCGGGGTGAGCGGCCGGTGGGCGATCTGCTCGTCCCGGCCGCACAAGGGCTTGAGTGGCCCGAGGGGCGCGTGCACGCCTTCGTCCACGGCGAGGCGCACTTCGTGAAGGAGCTGCGGCACCTGCTGCGCGTCGAGCGCGAGTTGACCCGCGAGGACCTGTCCATCTCCGGGTACTGGCGGCTCGGGCACGACGAGGACGGATGGCAGGCGTCGAAGCGGGAGTGGAACGCGCGGATCGAGGCGGAGCAGGAGACTCCGGCGGCGTGAGGCCCTGACGCCCGGGGGCCCGTGAGGAGTTGGGTCCGTCTCGGACATGCCCGCGTGACGCGTACGCAACAGCACTTCCCTAATTTCTGTCACCCGACAGGAATACGTGCTGGAGCACGCGCCCAAGGCAGGTGCCGCCGTGACGACCACCCCTCCCCTCCCCGACCTCCACCCCACGACAGCTCACCCCTCCGACTCCCTGGCGGAGTTCGGCTACCGCCAGGAACTGCACCGCAGCCTCGGCCGGTACGCCTCCTTCGCCGCCGGGTTCTCCTTCATCTCCGTCCTCACCACCGTCTTCCAGTTCTTCGCGTTCGGGTACGCGTTCGGCGGCCCCGTCTTCTTCTGGGCCTGGCCGGTGGTGCTGCTCGGCCAGCTCGCGGTGGCCGCCTGCTTCGCCGAACTCGCCGCGCGGTACCCGATCTCCGGGGCGATCTACCAGTGGTCGTCCCGGCTCTCCACGCCCGCGTTCGGCTGGTTCGCGGGCTGGATCATGGTGATCGGCCAGATCGTGGTGGTCGCCGCGGCGGCCCTGGCCCTCCAGATGGTCCTCCCCGCGCTGTGGTCCGGCTTCCAGCTCATCGGCACGGACCCCGCCCCCACGTCACCCGACGGCGCGGCCAACGCGGCGCTCCTGGGCGTGGCCCTCCTCGCCCTGACGACCGTGGTCAACGTCCTGGACAATCGTGTCCTGTCCGCCGTGAACCGCGTCGGCGTCACCGCGGAGATCATCGGCGCGATCCTCATCGTCGTCCTGCTCCTGACGCACTCGGAACGCACCCCGACGATCACGTTCGAAACCACCGGTCACGACGGGGTGCTGGGCGCCCTCCTCGTCGGCTCCTTCACCGCCGCGTACGTCATGATCGGCTTCGACAGCGCGGGCGAGATGAGCGAGGAGACCCATCACCCCCGCCGCACGGCCCCCCGCACGATCCTCACGGCCCTCACCGCCGCCGGCCTGCTGGGCGGCCTGATCGTCCTCGCCGGCATCCTCGCCGCCCCCAGCCTCACGGACGGCCGGCTGGCGACGGACGGCCTGAGCTACGTCCTGACGAGCAGCCTCGGCGACGGGGTGGGCAAGGCGCTGCTGGCGGACGTGGTGGTGGCCATCGCGGTGGCCACCCTGGCCATCCAGACGTCCGCCTCCCGCATGCTCTTCTCGATGGCCCGGGACGGCCACTTGCCGCTCGCGCGAACCCTGTCCCGCGTCAACCCCCGCACCGGCATGCCGACGGCCCCCGCGGTGACCGTGGGCACCCTCGCGGCGGCCCTGCTCCTGCTCAACTTCACGTCCCCGGAAGCGTTCCTGGCGATCGGCACGACCTGCATCGTCATGCTGTACCTGGCCTACGCGATGGTCACGGGCCCGCTCCTCGTCCAGCGCCTGCGCGGCACCTGGGCCCACTCCGAGGGCACGGACGAGACAGGCGCCCCCTTGTTCTCCCTGGGCCGCTGGGGCCTCCCGGTCAACGCGACAGCGGTGACGTACGGCGCCTTGATGACCGTCAACCTCGCCTGGCCCCGGGCAGCCGTGTACGACCCGGAGGGCGGTCACTGGTACTTCCAGTGGTTCACGGTGCTGTTCCTGGGGGCGACGGTGGCGCTCGGGGTGGCGTACCGGGCCCGGCGCCGGAAGGCGTGACGCTCAGGGGGCCGGGTCTCCCTGCACCCGCGCGTGGAGGTGCATGTCGTGCCACCCGTCGGCGTGGAGGCCCGCGCCTCGCCTGGTGCCCTCCAGGGTGAAGCCTGCCTTTTCGGCGACCCGGCAGGAAGCGTTGTTGGCGGTGGCGTGCTGGAGTTCCAGCCGGTGGAACCCGACCTCGTCCAGGGCCCACCGGCTCAGTACGGCGGTGGCCCGCGCGGCCACGCCCCGCCCCCGGGCCTCGGGGGCCGTCCAGTACGCCATCTCGGCGAGGCCGTCGTCGAGCACGATCTCCCTCAGCGCGACCCGCCCGAGCAGCGCATCGGTGCCAGCGTCGGCAACCGCCCACTGAGCGTTCCTCTCCCCCGACCACTGCCCCCGCCACTCCTGCACCCACCCCCCGGCCTCCTCCAGCGACCGCGCCGCCCGCAGGTGCCACCGGTGCATCACCGGGTCCTGGAAAACGGCGTGCACAGCAGGTACGTCCCCCGCCTCGAAGGGCCGCAGCAGCAGCCCGTCCGCCGTGGGCAGGCGAGGCTGGGGACGGCTGGAGAGGGTCCCGGCGGGGAGCACTGGGGCGGTGAGAAAGGGCATACGCAGATCCTGCCGGGGATGCCTGCCGGGATGCAGAGGTTTTTGACGGACAAGGCCCGCACCCCCACCCCGTACCCTGACCTGCCATGAGACGCCGTCGTACCCCCGCCCCTCCCTCCCCCCTCCCCCAGCGGGACGGTGTGGACCCGGTCCGGGTGCGGCTGCCTGGGGAGGGGACGTGGGGGACGGTTCAGGAGTACCTCGTCGGGCGACTCAGCGGGGCCGGAGAGGGTGTCGTCGAGGGCCTGTTCCGGAGAGGTGAGATCGTCGGCGTCGATGGGCAGGCCCTGGACGGGGACAGCCCCTTCGCGCCGGGGGCGTACGTGTGGTTCCACCGGGACGTCCCGCCCGAGATCCCCGTACCCTTCGCCATCGACGTCGTCTACCGCGACGCCCACCTCCTCGTCGCCGACAAGCCCCACTTCCTCGCCACCACCCCCCGAGGCAGCCACATCACCCAGACGGCGCTGGCCCGTCTCCGCAAGGGCCTAGGCATCCCCGCCCTCGGCGCGGCCCACCGTCTGGACCGGCTGACAGCCGGCCTCGTGATGTTCACGGTCCGTCCGCAGGACAGGGGCGCGTACCAGACGCTGTTCAGGGACCGGAAGATCCGGAAGGTGTACGAGGCGGTGGCCCCCCGCACCCCGCGCGAACCCCTCCCCCGCACCCTGAGTTCCCGCATGGAGAAACCCCGCACCTCCCTGACCACGCTGGAGATCCCGGGCCCCCCGAACGCGATCACGCACATCACCGAGACAGCGCACCGCGAGAACCTGGCCCGGTACCGCCTGACCCCGGAAACGGGCCAGACACACCAACTCCGCGTACACATGGCGTCGTTGGGGATCCCCATCCTGGGCGACCCCTTGTACCCGGAGGTCCAACCCCCCATCCCCCCGACGGACTTCCACCGCCCGCTCCAACTCCTCGCCGGAGAACTCCACTTCACGGACCCGGTCACGGGCAGGGAGCACCACCTGTACAGCAGGCGCACGCTGGAGGCGTGGGAGGAGTACGAGGAGTGGTCCGGGGGAAGCGCCCCGGCATAAAGGGCACGAGAACGCACGTGTGCGAGGATCCCCTCATGGCGACAACCCCAGGTGGACGGCGTGTAGGACGCCCCCGGGCGGTGGAGCGCGCGGGACGCGGCGCGGACCCCCGGCGGGAACTGCTGACGGCCGCGGCGGAACTGTTCACCGTGAAGGGGTACGCGGCGACGAGCACGAGGGCGGTGGCGGAGCGGGCGGGAATGCGCCAGGCGACGATGTACCACTACGTGTCCGGCAAAGAGGAACTGCTCGCGGAGCTGCTGGAGTCGACGGTGTCCCCGTCGCTGGCGTACGCACGGACGCTGCTCGCGAAGGAGCAGCCTGCCAGGGACCGCCTGTGGGAGCTGTGCCGGGCGGACGTGGAGGTGCTGTGCGGCGGCGAGCACAACCTGGGCGGCCTGTACCTGCTCCCCGAGGTGCGGGGGGAGCGCTTCGCGGGCTTCAGGGAGTCCCGGGATGAACTGAAGGCGGCGTACCGGGCGTTGGTGGCGGAGGCGACGTCCCTGAAGGACGGCGAGCTGAGCCTCCGTACCGACCTGGTCTTCGGCCTGATCGAGGGCGTGATCCTGGTCCACCGCTCGGACCCGGACCGCCCGGTCTCCGAGTTCGCGCGGGCGACGGCCGACGCGGCGCTGAGGATCGCGGGCGCCTGAACTCCCGTACGCACCGCCCGGGTTCACCCGCCCCGGCGTCAACTCTCGTACGCCCGTACCCGGTCACCGTACGCGTTCGAACGATTCCGCAGCGCGCAAACCGAACGACCATACCCCCACAGGGGGATCCCTTTCAGGCGGTTGCCGAACATGACCCGGCGTTGATCCGGTCGGACTAAGCTCGCCCACGGTGCGCCGAGTTGAGATGTATTCGTGCGCTTGTTCCCGAATATTCTGAAGATGCGGACAATTCCCGACAGAGGGTCCCTCATGGTGAGTGCTCAGTCCTCCACGCAGTCCCCGCCCGGACGTGAACGCCCCTTCGCCCGGGTGCTGTTGCCCCCGGCGATACTGATGACCGCGGTGAGCGGGGCGGCCCTCGCGCTGGTCCCGCGGTCGGCTCGGGTCGCGGTCGGCGTGTGCGGGGCCGTGGCCACGGTGCTGGTGGTGATGACGGCGGTGGAGGTGGTCCGGCGCGGACGCCGGCTACGGGAGCTGCACGCGGACGCGGAGCGCCGCACGGCCGCGCTGGAGCGGCGGATCGAGGCGTACGCGGACCTCAACCTGAGAGTCGTCGAGGACCACATCCCGACGGCGGTGAAGGTGCTGAGGGCGGGCAACTCCCCCCGGGAAGTGGTCCAGTTGATGCCGGACATCGACCCGACGTTCCGCGACCTCGACCGCGCCCAGGCGGGCGTCGTCACGCGGGTCCTGGACATCGTCGAGCACCAGGAGAACCTCCGGGACTCGGCGCTGCGGTCGTACACCTCGGTCGCCCGCCGCATCCAGGCGATCGTGCACCAGCAGAACGACGAGCTGCTGGAGATGGAGTACGACCACGGCAACAACCCGCACGTCTTCGACGACCTGCTGCGCATCGACCACGGCACGGCGATGATCGGCCGCCTCGCGGACTCGGTCGGCGTCATCGGCGGCGGCAGGCCGAGCCGCCAGTGGCCCGCGCCGGTGCCGCTGTACAGCGTGCTGCGCGGCGGCATGTCGCGCATCCTGGAGTACCCGCGGATCAAGCTGGAGTCGATCGCGAAGGTCAACATCCGGGGCATCTCGGTGGAGCCGGTCATCCACGCGTGCGCCGAACTCATGGACAACGCCACGCGGTTCTCCCCTCCGGCGAGCACGGTCCACGTGAACGCGATCGAGGTGCAGACCGGCATCGCCATCGAGATCGAGGACGCCGGCGTCAGCCTCAGCGAGGAGGGCCGCGCCCGGGTCGAACGCATCCTGGAGGACGCCAAGCGCGGCGAGGACATCCACGACGACGGCGGCGCCCCGCAGCTCGGGCTCGCGGTGGTGGGCCGGCTGTGCACGACGTTCAACATGCAGTGCTCGCTGCGGGTCTCGGCGTACGGCGGGGTCCGCGCCGTCCTGATCGTGCCCGCCGAGATGCTCACCGAGGGCCCGGAGACGATCTACGCGCACGGCATCGGCGCGGGCGCCACCCCGACCCTCGACCTCGGCGGCGTCAAGGGGCCGCAGCGCAGGCCGAAGAAGCGCCGGCCGACCAGTCCCCGGCTGCCCGAGGGGGTGTCCATGGAGGAGGAGACCCCGGAGGTCACCGAGTGGACGGCCGAGGGGCTGCCGCAGCGGCGCAGCAAGGCCGTCGTCTCCATCCTCGACTCCTACCCGGAGGCATACCGGCGCCAGCTCGCCGAGGAGGCCGCCGAGAAGGCCGCCGCCGAGCGCGGCGAGCCGGTGGCGGTCGACGAGGAGGAGGAGATGTGGGCAAAGGCCGCCGCGCGCGTGCTGGCCAAGCCCGCGCCGAGCGGTCCCGCGCCCGGCCTCGGCTTCGAGGCGTTCTGGGCGGGCCTGAAGGACAACACGCCCGAGGGCGTCCACCCCACCGACTTCACCCGCAATCCCACCGCATACCTGCACCTGATCGACGACAAGGCCACGGCCGACGACGAAGGGGACCCGACGTGATCAAGCAGCGCGCCAACTTCGACTGGATGCTCAAGGAGCTCTACAGCGGCGTCCCGGGCATCGAGATGATCGTGGTGCTCTCCGCCGACGGGCTGCGCATCGCCCGCTACGGCGGCGACCCGGACGCCGCCGACCGCGTCGCCGCCGCCTGCGCGGGCCTCCAGAGCCTCGCCGGGGCCGTCGCCGAGGAGATCCCCACCGTCCGGGGCGACATGAAGCTCGTCGTCATCGAGATGGACGGCGGCTACTTCTACCTGATGGCCGCGGGCGCCGGGGCCTTCCTCGCCGTCCTGTCCGACGTGCGCTGCGAGCCGGGCGCGATGAGCCTGCACATGCGCGACCTCGTCGTACGCATCGGATCGCACCTCACGAGTCCGCCCCGGCACAAAGGGCAGAGCGTATGACTCCTCCGCAACGCCGGCGACGCGGCGCCCTGCGCACCCTGCCCCGGCCGGCCGAACCGGCGGCGGGCGGGGACGGGAAGGAGAAGAAGGCCCCCGAACGGCTCTACACGATCTCGGACGCCGACGGCGAGCGCGCTCCCCTCGACCTGGTGACGCTCGTCGTGGCGCGGACCGAGCCGAACTCCTCGACCGGCCCCGAGCGGACGGTGGTGCTGCGGATGTGCGCGACGCCGCTGTCCCTGGCCGAGGTGTCCGCGTACCTCTCGCTGCCGTTCAGCGTCGTGTCCGTGCTGATCACCGACATGCTCGCGGCCGGACTCCTCGACTCGCGCGCGCCCGTCGTCCGGCAGAAGATCCCCGACCGGTCCCTCCTCGAAGCGGTGATGCATGGACTTCAACGCCTCTGACACGCTCCCCGGCCCACGCGCCGAGGACCGGCTCCCGCACTCCACCGCCGCCGCCGCGAAGATCGTCATCGTGGGCGGGTTCGGCGTCGGCAAGACCACCATGGTCGGCTCCGTCAGCGAGATCAGGCCGCTGACCACCGAGGAGACCATGACGCAGGCCGGGATCGGCGTCGACGACGACTGCGGCTCCGAGACGAAGACCGCGACCACCGTCGCCATGGACTTCGGGCGCATCCGCATCAGCGACGAGTTCGTGCTCTACCTCTTCGGGACGCCCGGCCAGGAGCGGTTCTGGTTCCTGTGGAACGGGCTCTTCGAAGGGGCGCTCGGGGCGGTCGTCCTCGTCGACACCCGGCGGATGGACGTGAGTTACGAGGTGATGGGGCGGCTCGAAGAGCGCGGGGTGCCGTTCATCGTCGGCGTCAACACCTTTCCCGACGGGCCCCGTTACCCGATTCCCGTGCTGCGCGGGGCACTCGACCTGCATCCCCGGATCCCGATCATCGAGTGCGACGTACGGCGGCGCGCCTCCAGCCGGGACCTCCTGACGACCCTCATGGCCTTCCTCAACACCCTTCTGGACAACGGCGCTCTCGTCTGACGCCGCCGTCCACGTCATGAAAGCGACCTCTTCCCGTGACGTCTGACCACACCACCACCGAACCCCCCGTCGGCTGCCCCGCCCACGGGCGCGGTGCGGGGGGACTGACCCGGCTGTTCGGGCCCGGCTCCGAGGATCTCAACGCGCTGTACGAGCGGTTGCGCGAGGAGCACGGGCCCGTCGCACCGGTCCTCCTCCACGACGACGTACCCGTCTGGATCGTCCTCGGGCACGCCGAGAACCTGCACATGGTGCGCTCCCCCACGCACTTCACCCGCGACAGCCGGATCTGGACGCCGCTCGTCGAGGGGCAGGTCAAGCCCGACCACCCGCTGATGCCGCACATCGCCTGGCAGCCCATCGCCTCGCACGCCGAGGGCGACGAGCACAAGCGGCTGCGCGCCGCCGTCAAGGCGTCCATGGAAGGGCTCGACGACCGGACGCTGCGCCGGTACATCAACCGGTCCTCGCAGCGGCTCGTCAACGAGTTCTGCGAGAGCGGGAAGGCCGAGCTGGTCTCGCAGTTCGCCGAGCATCTGCCGATGGCCGTCATGTGCCACGTCCTCGGCATGCCCGAGGAGTACAACGACCGGCTCGTGCACGCGGCCCGCGACGCGCTCAAGGGCACCGAGACGGCCATCGCCAGTCACGGGTACGTCATGGACGCGCTCAGCCGGCTGACCGCCCGCCGGCGCGCCGAACCCTCCGACGACGCGGCGAGCAAGCTCGTCACGCACCCCGCGAAGCTCACCGACGACGAAGTCCGCGAACACCTGCGGCTGTTGCTGTTCGCCGCGTACGAGGCCAGTGTCAACCTGCTGTCCAGCGTGCTGCTCCAGGTCATCATCGACCCGCGCTTCTACGCCAGGCTCAACGGCGGCCAGATGACGGTGCCCGAGGCGGTGGAGCAGTCCCTGTGGGACCACCCGCCGTTCAGCACGATCTTCGCCTACTTCGCCAAGGTCGACACGGAGTTGGGCGGGCAGCGCATCCGCAAGGGCGACGGGCTCCTCTTCGCGCCGGCCCCCGCGAACGTCGATCCCCTGATGCGGCCCGACCTCTCGGCGAACATGCGCGGGAACCGGTCCCACCTGGCCTTCGGCAGCGGCGCGCACGAATGTCCCGGCCAGGACGTGGGCCGCGCGATCGCCGACGTGGGTGTCGACGCGCTGCTCTTCCGCCTGCCCGATGTCCAACTCGACTGTCCCGAGTCCGAGTTGCGCTACACCCAGTCCATCTCCTCCCGGCATCTGGTGTCGTTGCCGGTCCACTTCGACCCGAAGCCGCAGCAGGACATCACGCACAAGCCGAGCCATGCGAACTTGCCTCAGCCTCGGGGGAGTTGGCCGTTGCCGGTGCGGCGGAAGACAGTGGAGGAGAAGGCTGCGGTGGAGGAGCCGGCGGTACCGGTTGTCACGCCGGCGAGCCCTCCGACGGGCGAGGAGCGGCGGCCGGGGGTGTGGCGGCGGGTGCTGACGTGGTGGAGGGGGTACTGAGAGGGACGCGGGGTTTCAGGGGGCGGCATGCACGGCGGCGGTATGCGCGGCGGCCCCCAGAAAGGGGACCGGCAGGGGCGGCGGGGGCGAGGAAAAATTTGCCCCCGCCGCACCCGTGAGCCCCCCGCAACCCCGCCGAAACCCCCGGGCAATCCCCCCGAATCCCCCGGCCTCTAATTTCTGTCGAGCGACAGAAACCGCCCGCCCGGAGGCCCTCATGGCAACAGCCACCCCGCACGGAGCCCGCGCCCACGCCAGAGCCCAGGAGGGCACGAAGGCAGCGGCCATGCCGGTGATACCGGCGAGAGAATGGCCGCAACCACCCTGCGAGGCAGGCCATTTGACGTGGGCGGAGACGGTGGCTGGAGGCAGCTACACGCACCGCACCCTGGCGAGGGGAACGGACCTGCGCCTCACGGACCTGGCAGGAGACGCGTGCGCGCACATCCTCCTGTACGCCGACACCCGCCCGTGGGAACGCCTGAACGTGGCGGACACGGTGAAGGTCCAGTGGAACGCGTACCTCACGGAGGGCACCCTCCTCCTCTCGGACCAGGGAAGGGTCCTGGCGACGATCACGCAGGACACGTCGGGACGGCACGACGCCCTGTGCGGCACGTCGACTCTCGTACGGAACAAGGCCCGTTACGGCGACGGCACCCCCCAGTCACCCACCCCCGCGGGCAGGGAACTCCTGAAACTCGCGGCGGCGAAGAACGGCCTGGACCCCAGGGACCTCCCCCCGTCGCTGTCGTTCTTCCAGGGCGTACGCATCCAGCAGGACGGCACCGTCGACTTCACCGGCTCCGCAGGCCCCGGCGCCGGCATCACCCTCCGCACGGAACAGGACGTGACGATCCTGATCGCGAACGTCCCCCACCCGTCGGACCCCCGCGAGGACTACACCAGTACCCCCCTGGAGGTACTGGCCTGGCGCGCAGCCCCCACGACGGAACAGGACCCCCTGTGGACATCCACCCCGGAGGCCCGCAGAGCGTTTCTCAACACCTCGGAGTTCCTCACGGCAAGGGGTCAGGCATGACGGTGGTAGCCCCCCGGTCGGCATGGTCGGCGACGGTACGCAAGGGCGAGTCCCTCACGATCACGGACCTGCACGGCAACCAGGCGGTCGACTTCCTGGTGTACGACGCCCAGGACACGACGATCCGCTACAGCGCCCCGGACACGATCCACGCACAGGGCAGCATCTTCCTGACGACGGGAAGCGTGCTGCTGTCGAACGAACACACCCCGCTGATGACGGTGACGAGGGACGACGTGGGCCGCCACGACACGGTGGGCGGCGCCTGCTCGAAGGAGTCGAACACCCTCCGCTACGGCCACCACACCTGGTCCCAGCACGCGTGCGTGGACAACTTCCTCGCGGAGGGCGCCAAGTACGGCCTCGGCAAACGGGACTTGGTGTCGAACATCAACTGGTACATGAACGTCCCGGTGGACGAGGACGGCGCGCTGGGCATCGTCGACGGCATCTCCTCCCCCGGCCTCCGCGTGACCCTGCGGGCGGAACGCGACGTCCTGGTCCTCGTCTCCAACTGCCCCCAGATCAACAACCCGTGCAACGGCTTCGACCCGACGGCGGTGGAGATGACGATCGAAGAGGCGCCAGGCGAAGAGGCGGGACAGGCATGACCTTCGACACCCTCCTCATAGCCAACCGGGGCGAGATAGCCGCCCGCGTCATCCGCACGGCACGCCAACTCGGCCTGCGCACCGTCGCCGTGTACTCCGACCCGGACCGCGCGTCCCCCCACGTACGCCTCGCCGACGAGGCGGTCCGCCTGGGCCCGGCCCCGGCGAAGGACTCGTACCTGAACCCCGGCCTCGTCCTGAAGGCCGCGCAGGACACCGGCGCGGGAGCGATCCACCCCGGCTACGGATTCCTCTCGGAGGACGCCGGTTTCGCCCGCCGCTGCGAGGACGCGGGCATCGTCTTCGTCGGCCCCACCCCGGCCCACCTGGACCTCTTCGGCGCGAAACACACGGCGAGAGCGGCGGCCCAGGCGGCAGGCGTCCCCCTGGCCCCCGGCACGGACCTGCTCCCCTCCCTCGAAGTGGCCCTGGAACAGGCCGGGTCGATCGGCTACCCGGTGATGCTGAAGGCGACCGGCGGGGGCGGCGGCATCGGCATGTCGGCCTGCCGCACTCCCCAAGACCTCACCGCCGCCTGGGAGTCGGTGCACCGCGTGGCCGCCGCCTCCTTCTCCTCGGCAGGCGTCTTCCTGGAACGCCTGGTGGAACACGCCCGCCACGTCGAGGTCCAGGTCTTCGGCGACGGCACCGGCAAGGTCGTCACCTTCGGCGACCGCGACTGCTCCCTCCAGCGCCGCAACCAGAAGGTGATCGAGGAAGCCCCGGCCCCCGGCCTCCCGGACCACATCAGACACCAACTGACCACCAGCGCCCACGACTTGTGCGCCTCGGTCGCCTACCGATCGGCGGGCACCGTCGAGTTCGTGTACGACGCGACCCGCGAGGAGGCGTACTTCCTGGAGGTCAACACCCGCCTCCAGGTGGAACACCCGGTCACGGAGGAGATCTACGGCGTCGACCTGGTCGCCTGGATGCTGCGCCTGGCCCAGGGCGACCGGGACATCGTCCGCACCCCGCCGGAACCACGCGGCCACGCCGTCGAGGCCCGCCTCTACGCCGAGGACCCCACCCGCGAACACCGCCCCAGCGCGGGCCTGTTGACGCGGGTCGCCTACCCGGACGGCGTACGCGTCGACGGCTGGGTGGAGACCGGCACGGAGGTGACGACGTCGTACGACCCGATGCTCGCGAAGGTCATCGCGCACGGCACCGACCGCGCCGACGCGCTGCGCCGCCTGTCCGAGGCGCTGGCCGGCACCAGGGTGGACGGCATCGAGACGAACCTCGGCCTGCTGCAAGCGGCGCTGGAGCAGGGCGAGTTCAGGTCGGCGGCCCACTCCACGGCGACCCTGACGACGGTCACCGACCCGACGCCCCGCATCGAGGTCGTGTCCGCCGGGACGCTCACGACGGTCCAGGACTGGCCCGGCCGCACCGGGCACTGGCAGGTGGGCGTTCCTCCGTCGGGCCCGATGGACGACCGCTCGTTCCGGGCCGGCAACCGCGCGCTGGGGAACCCGGAGGGCACGGCCGGGCTCGAATGCACGCTCCAGGGCCCGGAGTTGAGGTTCACGCACACGGCGCGGGTGTGCGTGACGGGCGCACCGGCGCCGGTGACGGTGGACGGTGCAAAGGCGCCGCAGTGGGAGCCGGTGACGGTGCCGGCCGGGGGCGTACTGAAGGTCGGCGCCCCGGCGGAACACGGGCTGCGGACGTACGTACTGTTCGCGGGCGGCCTGGACGTACCCCCATTCCTGGGCAGCGCAAGCACGTTCACGCTGGGACGGTTCGGCGGGCATGGCGGGAGGGCGCTGCGGCCGGGGGACGTGCTGCACGGCGGGACGCTTCCCGGTGAGGAGCACCGCGAGCCGGCGACGGGCGAAGCGGCGGCCCCCACCCCGGCCCCGGAAACCCCCCGCCCGGTCAACTCCCCCGCCTTCACCTCCACTTGGCACATCGCCGTCACCGAAGGCCCCCACGCCGCCCCGGAGTTCTTCACCGAGGCCGACATCCACGACTTCTACGCCGCCGACTGGAAAGTCCACTTCAACTCCGCCCGCACCGGCGTCCGCCTCGTCGGCCCCAAACCCCGCTGGTCCCGCACCGACGGCGGCGAAGCCGGCCTGCACCCCTCCAACATCCACGACACCCCGTACTCCGTGGGCGCCGTCGACTACACCGGCGACATGCCGGTCCTCCTCGGCCCGGACGGCCCCTCCCTCGGCGGCTTCGTCTGCCCGGCGACCGTCCACTCCACGGAACGCTGGAAGCTGGGCCAGCTCCGCCCGGGCGACACGGTCCGCTTCACCCCGGTCGACCCGACGGGCGCCGCCCGCGCGGAGATCGTGGACGGCGGCATCCTGGCCCGCGAGGGCGACGTCACCTACCGCCGCAGCGGCGACGACAACCTCCTGGTCGAATTCGGACCTCTGCAGCTGGATCTGGCGCTGCGCATACGCGTCCACGCCCTCATGGAAGCGGTGACGCGGGCGGCGATCGAGGGCGTCACGGACCTCACCCCGGGCATCCGCTCCCTCCAGATCAAGACGGACCCGGGCCGCCTCCCCCTGCCCGAACTCCTCGCCCGCACACGTGAGTTGGCTTCAGCGCTCCCGCCCACGGACCAACTCACCGTCCCCTCCCGCACGATCCACCTCCCCCTCTCCTGGGACGACCCCGCCACCCGCGAGGCCATCGCCCGCTACATGGCCGGCGTCCGCGACGACGCCCCCTGGTGCCCCTGGAACATCGAGTTCATCCGCCGCGTCAACGGCCTCCACACCCCGGACGACGTCCACCGCACGGTCTTCGACGCGGAGTACCTCGTACTCGGCCTGGGCGACGTCTACCTGGGCGCCCCGGTCGCCACCCCGCTCGACCCCCGCCACCGCCTGGTCACCACGAAGTACAACCCGGCCCGCACCTGGACCGCCGAGAACTCCGTCGGCATCGGCGGCGCCTACCTGTGCGTCTACGGCATGGAGGGCCCCGGCGGCTACCAGTTCGTCGGCCGCACCACCCAGGTCTGGTCCCCCTGGCAGCAGCGCGGCGCCTTCGAACCCGGCAAGCCGTGGCTCCTGCGCTTCTTCGACCGGATCAGGTGGTACCCGGTCGACGCGGACGAACTCCTCGACCTGCGTGCCGACATCACGTCCGGCCGCTTCGTCCCCCGCGTGGAGGAGGGCATGTTCTCCCTGGCGGAGTACGAGCGCTTCCTCACCGAACACGCCGACTCCATCGCGGAGTTCAGACGCACCCAGCAACACGCCTTCGCCGCCGAACGCCAAGCCTGGGAAGAGGCGGGCGAGTTCGCCCGGGCCGAAGCCGCCGACGCACCCCCGCCGCCCCCGGCCCGCATCGAGATCCCGCCGGGCGGACGCCTCATCGAGGCCGAATTCGCGGCGTCCGTCTGGCAGTTGAACGTCCAGCAAGGCGACAGGGTCACGACGGGCCAGCCCCTCCTGGCCCTGGAGGCGATGAAGATGGAGTCACGCGTCAACGCCCCGACTCCCGGAATCGTCCACGAGATCCTGACCAGACCCGGCGACCAGGTGGAAGCTGGAACAGCACTCCTGATCCTGACCCCGGCCGTGAACTGAAAGAGGAGCACCTCCCATGCTCATCACCCGAGTCCGCGCGGCCTACGCCCGCATCGACGCCGTGGACCGCCCGGAGATCTGGATCACCCTGCGCCCCCAGGCTGAGGTGGAGGCGGAGGCCCAGTCCCTGGAGACCCGCCTCGCGTCCGGCGAGCACCTCCCCCTCGCCGGCCGACTCCTCGCCGTCAAGGGCAACATCGACGTGGCCGGCCTCCCCACCACGGCCGCCTGCCCCTCGTACGCGTACGACCCCCCGGCCGACGCCCCCGTGGTCGCCCGCCTCCGCGCCGCCGGCGCCCTCGTCCTCGGCACCACGAACCTCGACCAGTTCGCCACGGGCCTGGTCGGCACCCGCTCCCCGCACGGCGCCGTACGCAATGCCCACGACCCGGCCCGCATCAGCGGCGGCTCCAGCTCGGGCTCGGCGGTCGCGGTGGCCCTGGGCATCGCGGACCTGGCCCTGGGCACGGACACGGCGGGCTCCGGCCGGGTCCCGGCGGCCTTCAACGGCATCGTCGGCCTCAAACCGACGAAGGGCCTGGTCCCGACGGACGGCGTGGTCCCGGCCTGCGCCTCCCTGGACTGCGTGACGGTCTTCGCCCGCACCCTGCGAGAAGCCGAACAGGCCCTCTCCCACATGATGACCACCCCGAGCCCCACCCCACCCCGAGCCCCGGGCCCCTGGCGCATAGCGATAGCCACCCCCGACCACCTGGGCCCCTTGGACGAAGGCTGGCAAGAGGCATACGACGCGACAGTCCACCAACTCCGGTCCGCAGGCGCCGAGATCCGCACCCTCGACCTCACCCCGTTCACGGAAGCGGCGGCGATGCTCTACGAGGGCGCCTTCGTCGCCGAACGCTACACAGCGGTGGGTGAGTTCATCGAAAAAGCCACCCCCGACCTGGACCCCACGGTAGCCACGATCATCACCAGGGCCCGGGACATCCCGGCCCACCAACTCTTCGCGGACCAGGCGAAACTGGCAACACTCCGCACCCAGGCCCTGAAGGAACTGGCAGACGCGGACGCCCTGTTGCTCCCCACCACCCCAACCCACCCCACGTTGGCGGAAGTAGCGGCAAACCCCTTCACCACCAACGCCCACCTGGGCCGCTTCACCAACTCCACCAACCTCTTCGACCTGGCAGCAGCGGCGATCCCCGCAGGCAAGGTGAACGACCTCCCCTTCGGCGTGATGCTGATAGCCCCGGCCCACACGGACGAACGCCTGCCCAGAATCGCGGAGCTGCTGACGAAAAACGTCCAGCTGGCGGTAGTAGGCGCCCACTTGACGGGCCAGCCCCTGAACCCCCAACTCCTGTCCCTGGGAGCGGTCCTGGACCGCACGACAACAACAGCCCCGACCTACCGCCTACACGCCCTGAACACGACCCCACCAAAGCCGGGTTTGGTCCACGTAGGCGAAGGAGGAGCAGCCATAGAGACGGAGATCTGGAGCATCCCCCCAGAGGGCCTGGGCCACCTCCTGTCAGCACTCCCCCACCCGATGACGCTGGGCAAGGTAGACCTGACAGACGGCACCCAAGTCACGGGTTTCCTCTGCGAACCAGCAGCGCTGGAAAACGCAGAGGACATCACGACGTATGGAGGCTGGCGCTCATATCTGAACAGGCGCTAGAGCAACGCCCCGTCTTTTTAGGGGCGCGGGGAACTGCGCGACCAGCCACAGTCAACCCGCGCCCGCCGCCAAACCTCACCCCACCGACGAATAGGCGACAACCCCCCGCAACACCCCCTCAACAGCCTTCCGCGCAGCCTTGGGCACCGTAGACCCCTCAGCCGGAGCCGCCGCAGCAACCTGCCCCAACACATCGATCACCTGCTTACACCACCGCACAAAGTCCCCCGCAGGCATCTCCGCCTCCCGAAGCACCTCGTCCAGCCCACTCCCGGAAGCCCACTGATAAACAGCCCAGGCGAACCCGAGATCCGGCTCCCGCTGCCCGACCCCCTCTGTCTGACTGATCTTGAACTCTTCCTCCAGCGCGTCCAACCGCCCCCAGATCCGCACCGTCTCCCCCAGCGCGGCCTTGGCCGCCCCGGACGGCACCTTGGGAGCCATCGCGTCATCGCCGACACGGGCCTCGTACACCAACGCGGAAACGCACGCGGCGAGTTCGGCGGGCGACAGCCCTTCCCAGACCCCGGCCCGCAGACACTCACTGGCCAGCAGATCGAGCTCACCGTACAACCGGGCCAACCGCCGCCCGTGCTCGGTGACTTCGTCCCCGCGCAGATAGTCCAGCTCGGTCAGCAGCGCGACGATCCGATCGAAGGTCCGGGCGATGGTGTTGGTCCGCCCCTCGATCCGCCGCTCCAGCTGGGACGTGTCCCGCAGCAACCGGTGATACCGCTCGGCCCACCGCGCATGATCCTCGCGCTCGGCGCACCCATGACAGGGATGCGCCCGCAGCTCCGCCCGCAACCGGGCGATCTCCCGGTCGTCGGCGGCCTGGGCCCGCTGCTTACGGGCCCGCTCGGGCGGAATATGCCCGGCCTTGGTCCGCAGTGCGGACGCGAGATCCCGCCGGGACTGGGGCGAGCGGGGATTGAAGGTCTTGGGAATCCGCATCCGGTCGAGCGCCTCGACCGGCACCGGGAAGTCGATGGAGGCGAGCCGCTTGACCTGCCGCTCGGCGGTCAACACCAACGGCCGGGGCCCGTCATGGTGCTCGAACCCCCGATGCCCGTTGGCCCGCCCCGCGGGCAGCCCCGGATCGAGAACGAGCGCGAGCCCGGCGTACTTGCCGGTGGGCACATGGATGACGTCACCGGGCTTGAGCCGCTCCAGCGCGACCGCGGACTCGGCACGCCGCTGAGCCACCCCCTGCCGGGCCAACTCGGTCTCGCGGTCCTTGAGTTCGCGCCGCAGCCGGGCGTACTCCTCGAAGTCCCCGAGATGGCAGGTCATCGACTCCTTGTACCCGTCGAGCCCCTCCTCGTTGCGCTGGACCTGCCGGGAGATCCCGACGACCGACCGGTCGGCCTGGAACTGCGCGAACGACGTCTCCAGCAGCTCCCGCGACCGGTGCCGACCGAACTGCTCGACGAGGTTGACGGCCATGTTGTACGACGGCCGGAAACTCGACCGCAGCGGGTACGTCCGCGTCCCCGCGAGCCCCGCGAGGTGCTCGGGGCTCATGGCCCGCTGCCACAGCACGACCGCGTGCCCCTCGACATCGATGCCCCGCCGCCCGGCCCGCCCGGTGAGCTGCGTGTACTCCCCCGGCGTGATGTCCGCGTGCTGCTCGCCGTTCCACTTGACGAGCTTCTCCAGGACGACGGACCTGGCGGGCATGTTGATGCCGAGCGCCAGCGTCTCCGTAGCGAAGACGGCCTTGACGAGCCCACGCACGAACAGTTCCTCGACGACCTCCTTGAAGGTCGGCAGCATGCCGGCGTGGTGCGCGGCGATGCCCCGCTCCAGGCCCTCCAGCCACTCGAAGTAGCCGAGGACGTGCAGGTCCTCGCGAGGAATCGCGGCCGTGCGCTCCTCGACGAGCGCACGCACCTCGGCCCTCGACTCGTCGTCGTTGAGCCGCAGTCCGGCGTACAGACACTGCTGTACGGCGGCCTCGCAGGCGGCGCGGCTGAAGATGAAGGTGATCGCGGGGAGCAGGCCCTCGGCGTCGAGCCGCTCGATGACCTCGGGGCGGCCCGGCGTCCACACGCGCGAGCGCGAACGGCGTTCCCGCTCCCGGTCGGCCTCCCGCATCCGGCCGCGCTTGCGGTCCTGGTACGACGGCTTGGACGCCTCCATGCGCGCGAGCCGGACGAGGTCGGGGTTGACGGCCTTCTTGCTGCCCTCGCCCTCCTCGAACAGGTCGTACATCCGGCGGCCCGCCAGCACGTGCTGGAACAGGGGGACGGGACGGTGCTCGGAGACGATGACCTCGGTGTCCCCGCGGACGGTGTCCAGCCAGTCGCCGAACTCCTCCGCGTTGGACACCGTCGCGGACAGCGAGACCAGGGTCACCGACTCGGGGAGGTGGATGATCACCTCTTCCCACACGGCGCCCCGGAACCGGTCGGAGAGGTAGTGCACCTCGTCCATCACCACGTACCCGAGGCCCAGCAGTGTCTGCGAGCCCGCGTACAGCATGTTCCGCAGCACCTCGGTCGTCATCACGACCACCGGCGCGTCGGAGTTGACGCTGTTGTCGCCCGTCAGCAGCCCGACCTTGTCCGCGCCGTAGCGACGGCACAGATCGGCGTACTTCTGGTTGGAGAGCGCCTTGATGGGGGTCGTGTAGAAACACTTCTTCCCCTGCCCGAGGGCCAGATGGACGGCGAACTCGCCGACGATCGTCTTTCCCGACCCCGTAGGAGCGGCGACCAGCACCCCCTTCCCCGCCTCAAGCGCCCGACAGGCATCGATCTGAAAAGCATCGAGCCCGAACTCATACATCTCGCGGAACCCGGCCAGCGCGGTCGCCTGCTCGACAGCACGCCTGCGCGCCGCCGCATACCGCTCAGCCGGGGAGAGGTCCTCTGTCATCGTGCTTCGAGCGTACCGGCCGCCACTGACAACGGGACGATCATTATCCGGATCCTGGACAAACGGAGACGGCCGGGCGCCTCGTGGGCGTCCGGCCGCGTCCTGCGATCAAGAGGAGGTCAGGTCACGTCGTCGTACCCGTTGATCCGCTCCGTGCTCGACTGGCCCGGCAGCGCGCGGGCGGAGCTCACGGATTCGACCTCGCCGATGTCCGAGGGAGTCAGGTCCAGCTCGGACGCCTCGTCGTCGCCGGGGCCCATTTCCTCGCGGCGGCGCTTGCGGCGGTCGTTGAGCAGCGAGAAACCGGTCGCGGCGAAGTACAGGGCGACGATGGGAGCCGCGAGCGACAGCATCGAGACCGGGTCGACGGTCGGCGTCGCGAAGGCCGCGAAGACCGTGACGCCCATGACCATGCCGCGCCACCAGCTGAGCATCCGCGCGCCGGTGACGATGCCGGTGAGGTTGAGCAGGACCAGCAGCAGCGGCAGCTCGAAGGAGAGACCGAAGACGATCACCATGCGGGTGACCAGGTCGAGCAGCTCGTCGAGCGGCAGGAGGTTGATCGTCCCGTCGGGGGTGAAGCCGAGCATCACCTCGGCCGCGGCGGGCAGCACGTGGTACGAGAACCAGCCGCCCGCCATGAACAGCGGAGCGCCGGCGCCGACGAACGCGTACGCGTACTTCCGCTCGTGCTTGTGCAGACCGGGAGCGATGAACGCCCACAGCTGGTAGAGCCAGACCGGGCTGGCGAGAACCACGCCCGCCGTCAACGACACCTTGATCATCAGCGTGAACGGGCCCATCAGGCCCGACATCGTGATGTTGCCGCAGGCGCCGTCCTTGCGCTTCGCCAGTTCGGTGAAGTCGGCTGTGCAGCCCACCTGGTGCCGGATCGGCTCCGTCAGGACGTTGATGATGTCCTGGTAATAGACGGCCCCGACAATCGCGCACAGGATGATGGCCAGCACGGCCTTGCCCAGGCGGTTGCGCAGCTCACGAAGGTGTTCCACGAGGGGCATCCGCCCCTCGGGATCCTTCTCCTTCTTGCGGGCAGACTTGAGCAACCCACGTTCCCATCTCGTACGGCGGGCCGGAGGTCACCGGCCCTGCGTCAGCGCTTGGTGGAGTCCGTCGGCTCGGTGACCGGGCGGGAGCTGGTCACGTCGCCGGGGGCCGCCTGGATGGTGCGCTGCGCGGACGCCTGGTCACCCGGGGTGGGCGGGGCGGCCGAGGTCGTGGAGGAGTTGCTGCCCTCCTCCTTCATCGCCTTGGCCTCGCTCTTGAGGATCCGCGCGGACTTGCCGAGCGAGCGGGCCATGTCCGGAAGCTTCTTCGCGCCGAACAGCAGGATGATGACGACGAGGATGAGAATGATCTCGGGGGCTCCGAGCCTTCCGAACATAAGTCTTTACCTTCTCACCGAGGCGGCTGGGTGGGGATGCTGTGCGACCGGCCGGACAGGTGTCCGAACGATCGTGCTCTCAGCGATCGTAACGCTCGAGGGTGAACGTGAGGCAATCCCCGTGCGTACTCCCTGTTCCGCGAATCGGGCCTCGTTCTCCGGTCCGCGACCAGCAGCGTACCCGCCGTACCGGTCGGCGCGGGAGGGAGAAGTCGCCCAAATCGCATCCGCCACCCGACTCACAGAACCGTCACAGCCGCACTCACAGCGAGTCGGCGGCCCGCGCGGTGCTCACCGCCGCCCGCTCCAGCTCCTCCGCGGCCCGCCCGATCCGCTCCGCGGACGCCGCCACCTGCGCCCCGAGCCGCCCCGCCGCCACGAACACCCGCACCGCGAGCACCCCCAGCACGACCAGCCCGAGAAATCCCACAGCAACCGCGACCATCGCCCAGAACATGCCCCGAGCGTAGCGCTCCACGGGAAGCCCGCCGACAGGCCGTCCCCGGCGGCCCCGGAAACCCCCTACGACCCCTGCAACCGCAGCGTCCGCACCCCGGCCCCCACCAGCAGCCCCACGATCCGCTCCCCCGCCGGCTTGCGCACCGCCTCCCCGCACTGCGGGCACGTGAAGGAGTAGAACGTCGTCCGGCTGCTCGCCCCGATCGCCAGCATGAACGCCTCGGCCCCCAGCTCGAACCGCCCCCGGCACTCGGGACACCCGGCGGTGAACACGACCGGCATGACGGTCTCGATTCCCACGTCCTTCATACCCGCGAAGGCCGTGGCGACCGTCATCCCCCGCTCCTCAAGCGTCTCGCTCACCCGCCCGCTCCCCCCGTCTCGACCTGGTCGTACGCGGCCAGCGCCTCCCGCGCCGCCCGCCGGGCACTGTCCGCGAGGTCCTGCGGGGCGACGATCCGCCCATCGGCCCCCAGCCTGAGCGCGAGCCGCCGCAGGGACGCGGGGTCGGGAGTGCGCAGGGTGATCCGCAGCCCCCCGTCGGGCAGCTCATCGGCGCTGTCGTGCGGGTAGTACTCGGCGACCCAGCGACCGCCGGGCCCCACCTCGACGACGACCTCGGGATCCTCGGCGGCGGGCTGCACGAGCCCCAGCGACAGATCCCGCGGCTCCACCTCCGGCGGCACCGACGGCTCGTCGAGGATCTTGATCTCGGCGACCCGGTCGAGCCGGAACGTCCGCCGCGCCTCGGACCGCCGGCACCACGCCTCGACGTACGTGTGCCCGACGCTGACCAGCCGGATCGGGTCGATCTCCCGCTCGGTGACCTCGTCACGCGCGGGCGAGTAGTAGCGGATCCACAGCCGGCGCCGCTCGGCGATCGCCCGGTCGACGTCGGCGAAGACACCGCCCTCGGACTCGAAGGTCACCGACAGACGCGCACTGGAGACGGCCGCCTCACCGGCCGCCGTCTCGACCTTCGCGGTGGCCCGCAGCAGCGCCTGCCGGTCGCCCTCGCGCAGCCCCGGCAGCGTGGCGACCGCACGCGCGGCGACCAGCAGCGCCGTCGCCTCGTCGGCGGCGAGCCGCAGAGGTTCGGCGACATCGTCCGGGTTGTGCCACCAGATGTGCTCGCCGTCGGTGTCGATGTCGAGGAGGTCCCCGCCCCGGAAGCTGGTCCCGCACATCGGCAGCACATCCAGGTCGGCGACCAGCTCCTCCTCGCTGATCCCGAACGCCCGCGCCACGTCCTCGACGCGCGCGCCGGGCCGCTCCTTCAGATACGTCACCAGCGACAGCATCCGCCGCGTCTGGTCGATCGCGTTCACCGGCCGTACCGGCTTTCCCGCCATGCTCTCCCCGTCCCCCTCAGCCCTTGGCCACGGCCCGCAGCCGGTCGACGACGCCCGCCCGCAGCTCGGCGGGCTCGACGACCACCACGTCCGGCCCGAACTCCACCAGCCAGGCGTCCAGACCGTGCCCGTACGGAATCTCCAACTCGTCCCACCCGTCCCCGAGTTCCCGGACCACGGTGGCTTTCGCCCGAAGGGGGTACCCGGAGCCGGTCCGCAGCCGGATCAGCGCACTGCGGTCGGCGCCCTCCCCGGCCCAGCCCGCCACAGTCTCCCGTACGGTGACGACGTCCGGCACCGGCATGATGTACCCGGTCCCCCGCGACCGCACCCGCCCGGTGATCCGCGACAGCCTGAACACCCGCTCCGCGCTCCGGTCCCGGTCGAACCCGGCGAGATACCAGTGCCCGCGCCAGCACTCCAGCGCCCACGGCTCCACATGACGCGGCTCGGGCCGCGCGGCAGTCGCCTTCCGGTACTCGAAGACGACCGGCCGACGGTCCCGGCACGCCAGCATCAGCGGTTCGAACGACGCCTCGTGCACGGGGATATGAGGCTCCAGCGCGCCGTGCGCCTCGTACGGGTCGACGTCCTCGGGAAGTCCCGCCGCGCGCAGCTTCTGCAAGGCGCCCGAGGCGGCTCCGGCCAGCCTCGCCTGCTGCCACACCTTCGCGGCGACGCCCAGCGCGGCGGCCTCCTCCGCGTCCAGCGTGATCGGCGGGAGCCGATTGCTGTCGCGGCGGGCGAGGTAGCCGACCTCGCCGTCCAGGTTCTCCACCGTCTCGATGACCAGGCCGAGTTCGCGCAGATCGTCCTTGTCGCGCTCGAACATCCGGTTAAAAGCGTCATCCGCACTGGCCTCGACATACGCCTCGATGGATTCGCGCAACTCCCGCTTGCTCAGCGGCCTGCGCGTCCCCAGCAGACACAGCGCCAGGTTCATGAGCCGCTCTGCCTTGGCAATGGCCATCGACGCCCTACGCCTTTCCTATGGTGCTTCCGACGGATGACCGTACCGCCCCGCGCCGCCCCGGCAAAAGCCGAGGGCCCACGCCCGTACAGGCATGGGCCCCACTCGGTCAGCTGCGGTCGTACGCTGCTCAGACCGCGATCAGGTCCACCACGAAGATCAGGGTGGAACCGGCCGGGATCGCCGGGGTCGGGGACTGGTCCCCGTACCCGAGGTGCGGCGGGATCGTCAGCTGACGACGGCCGCCGACCTTCATGCCCTGCACACCCTGGTCCCAGCCCTTGATGACACGGCCGGCACCCAGCGGGAACTTGAAGGCAGAGCCCCGGTTCCAGCTCGCGTCGAACTCCTCGCCGGTGGCGAAGGTGACGCCCACGTAGTGCACGGTCACGGTCTGACCGGCCTGCGCGACCTCGCCGTCGCCCTCCCAGATGTCCTTGATCTCCAGGTCCGCCGGCGGCTGACCCTCGGGAAAGTCGATCTCGGGCTTCTCGATGCTCACGTCAAACTCCTGGTCGTTCACAAAAAGGCAACCCGCACAGTGTTACACCCCGCGCGGCGTACCGAAGAAGCCAGGCGGTGTCAGGAAGAAGCCAGGATGTCCACCGTGAACACCATCGTCGACGTCTTCTCGATCCCGCTCCCGCTCGGCGGGTTGTCGCCGTAGCCCAGCGCCGGCGGTACGACGATGACGACGCGGCTGCCGACCTTCTTGCCGGTCAGCCCCTGCGCCCACCCCTTGACGACCTGCTGCAACGAGAACGACGTCGGCGCGCTGCGCTGGTACGACGAGTCGAACTCCTTGCCGGTCTCCCACACGACGCCCTTGTACTGGACGGCCAGCGTGCTGTCCGCCTTCACCACGGCGCCGTCGCCCTCGATGACGTAGTTCGCCACCAGGCCCTTCGGCGCGGCCGACTTCGGGATCTCCACCGACGGCGCCTTGCCGTCCGTGTTCGTCCCGACCTTCGGCAGCGCCGCGTCGTCCTGCGCGACGTCCTTGCCCTTCGCGGAGGACTTCGCGTTGAACGTGTCCAGCACGTCCACCACGAACACCAGCGTGTCCGTGCCCTTGATGCCCGCCTGCGACTGGCCCTGCGAGCCGTACCCCCAGGTCGGCGGGACCGAGAACTCGACCCGGCTGCCGGTCTTCTTGCCCGCGAGCGCGTACCGCCAGCCGTCGATGATGCTGCCCTGCGCGAGCTGGATGAACAACGGGGTCTTGCGGTCGTAGGAGTTGTCGAAGACCTTCGCCGTGTCCCAGATCTGGCCCAGGTAGTTCGCCCAGACGAAGTCCTTCTCCGCGATCGTCTGCCCGCTGCCCGCGATCAGCGTCTTCACCGCGAGCTGGTCCGACGGAGAGCCGCTGCCCTTCGCCACGGTCGGCTTCTCGCCGAGCTTCTGGCCCGCCGTCACGGCCGGCAGCGGACCGTCCACGACCTTCGGCGCCGGAGCATCCGACGGCGACCCGGACGCCGACTGCGACGCACTGTCGCTCGCCTTGCTCGAATCGGACTTGTCGTCGCCGCAGCCGGCGAGCGTGACCAGTCCCACGGGGACGGCGGCGAGGATGAGGGAGCGTCGGCGCACGGTGAAAGCCTCGTAATCGATCGATCAACTGGATGGCGTGCGCGCAACTCTACGGCGTGCAAAGGGCGCCGCACTGGAAACGTACGGCGCCCGTGTTGCGTTCCGGCCTGTCACCGGAACGTGTGTCACATCCCGGCGATCAGCTTCTCCACCCGGTCGTCGACCGAACGGAACGGGTCCTTGCACAGCACCGTCCGCTGCGCCTGGTCGTTCAGCTTCAGGTGCACCCAGTCCACCGTGAAGTCCCGGCGCTGCTCCTGCGCCCGCCGGATGAAGTCACCGCGCAACCGGGCCCGCGTGGTCTGCGGCGGCACCGACTTGCCCTGGAAGATCTTCAGGTCGTCACAGATCCGCGCCGCCTGTCCCTTGCGCTCCAGCAGGTAGTACAGACCCCGGCGACGGTGGATGTCGTGGTAGGCGAGGTCGATCTGCGCCACCCGCGGATGCGACATCGTCATGTTGTGCTTGGCCCGGTACCGCTCGATCAGCTGGTACTTCATCACCCAGTCGATCTCGGTGCCGATCCGGTCGAGGTCCTCCGACTCGATCGAGTCCAGTGTCCGGCCCCACAGTTCGAGGACCTGCTCGACCGTCCCCGTGCGGATACCGCGCCGCTCGCAGAAGTCGACGGCCTTCTCGTAGTACTCGCGCTGCACTTCGAGCGCCGACGCCTCGCGTCCGCTCGCCAGGCGCACCTTGCGCCGGCCCGTGATGTCGTGACTGACCTCGCGGATCGCCCGGATCGGGTTCTCCAGCGTCAGGTCCCGCATCACCGTGCCCGCCTCGATCATCCGCAGCACCAGGTCGGTCGCGCCGACCTTCAGCAGCATCGTCGTCTCCGACATGTTCGAGTCGCCGACGATCACATGCAGACGCCGGTAGCGCTCCGCGTCCGCGTGCGGCTCGTCGCGCGTGTTGATGATCGGCCGGGAACGCGTCGTCGCCGAGGAGACGCCCTCCCAGATGTGCTCCGCCCGCTGGCTCACGCAGTACACCGCGCCGCGCGGGGTCTGGAGCACCTTGCCCGCCCCGCACAGCAGCTGACGCGTCACCAGGAACGGGATCAGGATGTCGGCGAGGCGGGAGAACTCCCCGTGCCTCGCGACCAGATAGTTCTCGTGACAGCCGTAGGAGTTACCGGCCGAGTCCGTGTTGTTCTTGAAGAGGTAGACGTCGCCCGCGATTCCTTCCTCGTGCAGGCGCCGTTCCGCGTCCACCAGAAGCCCTTCGAGAATGCGCTCGCCGGCCTTGTCGTGAGTCACCAGTTCGGTCACGTTGTCACATTCGGGTGTCGCGTATTCGGGGTGCGAACCCACATCCAGATAGAGGCGGGCTCCGTTCCGCAGAAACACATTGCTGCTGCGGCCCCATGACACGACACGGCGGAAGAGGTACCGCGCCACCTCGTCAGGAGACAGACGCCGCTGTCCCCTGAACGTGCACGTGACGCCGTACTCGTTCTCCAGCCCGAAAATGCGGCGGTCCATGACTGAACATTACGCCCGATCCCCCGAACTGAAACGGGGTTCGGCAGCACGGTTCGGATCATTTTCCGACGACACCACCGCCACCGCGCGCACATCGGGCACCGCCATTACCCCCCTCGTCGCCAGCAAAACCAGCAAAGCGGCACCGCCCGCGACACCCGGCACCACGAACCCCCACAGCGTGCCGCCCGCCTCCACCACCGGGCCCGTCACCCCCGTCCCCAGCGCCTGCCCCACCCCGAACATCGTCACCAGCCACGAGAACGCCTCCGTCACCGTCCCACCCGGCGCGTACCGGTCCACCAGCACGAACGAACACGCGATCGCCGGCGCCAGGAACACCCCCGCCAGCGCCGTCAGCGCCACCATCGCCACCGCGCCCGGCCGCAGCATCAACGGCAGATAACACACCGCCAGCAGCGCCACGATCACCTCAAGACGCCGCTGCGCCGACCCCGGCCACGACCGTGCCCCGTACACCGTCCCCCCGGCCAGCGCACCGAGCCCCAGCGCCGCCAGCAGCCAGCCGTACACCGCGTCCCCGCCGTGCGCGTCCGCGTACGGCACCGACGCCACCGTGATCGAGCCCAGCGCCACCCCGATGAACACACACGCCCCCAGCAGCGCCAGCAGCGGACGCGAGCGCAGCGCGCCCAGCCAGTGCGCCTCGCGCGGAGCCGACCGCCACGCGCGCGAGGGCGGCGACACCACCACCGACAGCGCCCCCAGCACGCCCACCGCGTTGATCAGCAGCAGCGCCGCCCGCTCCGACCACAGCCCCGCGCACAGCGTCACCAGCAGCGGGCCGACCGTGAACATCAGCTCCTGCGCCACCGCGTCCATCGCGTACGCCGTGTGCACCTGGTCCTCGCGCTTCAGCACCGACGGCCACAGCGCCCGCAGGCCGCCCTCCAGCGGCGGCGTCAGGAGCCCCGCGGCCACCACCGCCGTACAGGCGAGCCAGAGCGGCTCCAGGCCCGCCCAGGCGAACACCGCCATGCCCAGGGCCGCGCCCAGCGCCGCCGGCAGCTGCACGCGCGGCTGGCCGTGCAGGTCCACCAGCCGGCCCAGCACCGGCTGGCCCACCGCGTTCGCCACGCCGTACACCGCCGCCAGCACCCCGGCCAGGCTGTACGTGCCGCCCTGCGCGCGCGTGAACAGCACGATCGTGATCGCCGCCGTCGCGCACGGCAGCCGGCCCACCAGAGTGCCGACCAGCAGCCGCGCCGCGTACCGCGCCCGCACGACCTCCCCGTAACCCGCCAGACCCCCGGCCATCGCGCCTCCCACCGCTCAAGTGTTACGTATAACGTCCAGGGTCATACGTACCATGTGGCAAGACGAACGGTCCAGGCAGGAGGCAGGCTCACGGTGGCACGCAGCAGCACCCGACCCACCAGCCGCGACGTCGCCGCAGCCGCCGGGGTCTCCCAGGCCGCCGTCTCCCTCGTCCTCGGCGACAAATGGCGCGGCCGAGTCGCCGAGACCACCGCCGAACGCGTCCGGCAGGCCGCCCGCGACCTCGGCTACCGCCCCAACCTCGCCGCCCGCAACCTCCGCCTCGGCCACACCCGCACCGTCCTGCTCGTCGTCCCCGCCCTCACCACCGAGTTCTTCGCCGGCGTCTACACCGGAGCCGCCCGCGTCGCCGCCGACCACGGCTTCGGCGTCGTCCTCTACCCCTCCCCCGAAGGCGTAGGACCCGCCCGCGACCCCTTCGCCAGCGCCTCATCCGCCCTGGACGGCGTCATCGCCTCCTCCATGGCCGCCGACGCCCTCACCGCCATCCGCGGCGACCAGCTCCCCCTCGTCATGCTCGACAGCGACCCCCACGGCAGCCTCGGCGCCGCCACCGTCAACCTCGACATCGCCGACGGCACCCGCCAGGTCGCCGACCACCTCCTCGGCCTCGGCCACCGCCACTACCTCCACCTCGCCGCCGACGTACCCTCCTGGACCTTCCACGTCCGCGCCCGCGCCCTCGCCGACCGCCTCCACGCCGTACCCGGCACCACCCTGCGCACCGCGCCCTCCCCCATCACCATCGAGGACGCTCGGCACGCCGTCACCCGGGCCCTGCGAGGCGGCCCCCGGCCCACCGCCGTCGTGTGCGACGACGACAAACTCGCCGCCGGCGCCTACAAAGCCCTGCGCCGCCTCGGACTGCGCGTCCCCGACGACATCTCCGTCACCGGCCTCGACGACCTCGCCCTCGCCACCGCCATCGACCCCGAACTCACCACCGTCCGCCTCGACGCCGAACTCTTCGGCGAACGCGGCATGCACGCCCTCCTCGCCGTCCTCGACGGCCGCACACCCGACCAGGACGACATCCCCGTGCGGCTCGTCGTACGCGGCTCCACCTCGGCGCCGCCGGCGTCTTCGGCGGGGGTCTGAAAAACCCCGTGCCCCAGCCGGAGGACCCGGCCGGGGCACGTACAGGGAAAGAAACGGCTACTTGCCGGAATCCGCGGAGCCCTCGGCGTCCTCCGCGCTCTCCGCCTCCGTCGCCGGGCCCTCCGCGTCCAGCAGGCGCGACAGCTGCGGGCCCACGATCCGCTTGAACTTCCGCTGCTGCGGGCGCGTACGGTCCAGGACCGCCACCTCAAGACGCTCCGCGGGAATCTCCCGCTGCGTCCCGTTCGCCTCCCGCGACAACGCCTGCACCGCCAGCTTCAACGCCTCCGCCAGGCTCATCCCGTCCCGGTGACGCTGGTCCAGATAGTTGCTGATCAGCTCGGCGTTGCCGCCCACCGCGACCGAACCGTGCTCGTCCACGATCGAACCGTCGTGCGGCAGCCGGTAGATCTGGTCACCCTCGACCGTCTCACCGACCTCCGCGACCACCAGCTCCACCTCGTACGGCTTCTCCGCCGACGACGAGAAGATCGTCCCCAGCGTCTGCGCGTACACGTTCGCCAGGCCCCGCGCGGTCACATCGTCACGGTCGTAGGTGTAACCCCGCAGATCCGCGTAGCGCACACCGCCGATCCTGAGGTTCTCGTACTCGTTGTACTTGCCCGCCGCGGCGAACCCGATGCGGTCGTAGATCTCACTGAACTTGTGCAGCGCGCGCGACGGATTCTCGCCGACGAACACGATGCCGTCGGCGTACTGCAGCACGACCAGGCTCCGGCCCCGCGCGATGCCCTTACGGGCATACTCCGCGCGATCCGCCATCGCCTGCTGAGGGGAGACATAGAACGGCGTCGACACCGGTTACCCGTCCTTTTCTGTGGAAGTCACTCGATCACCTGACAAGAAACGAGATCCGCCGCTACAGCAGCGCGGCCCGCGGGCCGTCCGGCTGCTCCAGCCGCCTCTCCAGCACCGAACGCGCGATCTCGGCCGACTGATCATCCGTCAGCCTGCGGAAACCCTCGTCGGTGATCACCGTGACGATCGGATAGATCCGGCGCGCGACATCCGGGCCGCCCGTCGCCGAGTCGTCGTCCGCCGCGTCGTACAGCGCCTGCACCACCAGGGTCGTCGCCTCGGACTCCGTCAGACCGCTGTGGAACAGCTTCTTCATCGCGCCCCGCGCGAAGATCGAACCCGAGCCGACCGCCGCGAAGTTCTGCTCCTCCGAACGGCCGCCCGTCACGTCGTAGCTGAAGATCCGGCCCTTCGCGCGGTTCATGTCGTAGCCGGCGAACAGCGGGACCACGGCCAGGCCCTGCATCGCCATGCCCAGGTTCGACCTGATCATCGTCGACAGGCGGTTCGCCTTGCCCTCCAGCGAGAGCTGCGCGCCCTCCACCTTCTCGAAGTGCTCCAGCTCCAGCTGGAACAGCTTCACCATCTCCACCGCGAGGCCCGCCGTGCCGGCGATCCCGACCGCCGAGTACTCGTCCGCCGGGAACACCTTCTCGATGTCCCGCTGGGCGATCATGTTCCCCATCGTCGCCCGGCGGTCGCCCGCGAGGATCACACCACCCTGGAACGTCACCGCGACGATCGTCGTCCCGTGCGGGGCCTCCACCACGCCCTGCACCGCCGGCAACTGCCGGTTGCCCGGCAGCAGCCCCGGCTGATGCACCGACAGGAAGTCCATGAACGACGAGGACCCGGGCGTCAGGAAGGCAGCTGGTAGACGCCCGGTGCTACGGGTATTGGCTTCCACGAGATTCCTTCCAGGTAGGAGGCCGCCCGACGAACCGCATCGGGGTCGTCCCCCAACTTGCCGATGGCCGAATTGCAGTTGAAGCACAGTACGCCACGGACCCTACCCGTCTCGTGGCAGTGATCCACATGAACGGCGGGGGCTTTCAGGCAGATGACACAGAGCCCCTTCTGCCCGGCGATCATCTCGTCGCGCTGGGCTTCGGTGAGGCCGTAGCTGCGCTTGAGATGCCTTGCCGCCCTTCGATCGCCCGGCACGCCTTGCAGCGGGTCGAGAGGCCGTCGGAGGCGGTCACATTGCGATGCCACTCGCCTGCAACCCGTCACGCATCGACCTGTTGCTCGCGAATGCCGCTCGCGGCTTGTACTCCTTACACCGCGAGCAGCGCTTCGCATCAGCCTCCACATTCAAAGCCAGCCCCCGATCCAGCCTTCAATTCAAAGGCTACTGACCGCCTTTTTGGACGAATCCACGAACGAAGTCCTCTGCGTTTTCTTCCAAGACATCGTCGATTTCGTCCAGAACCGAGTCGACGTCGTCGCTCAGCTTCTCGTGTCGTTCCTTCAGGTCCTCCGAGCCCGACGTCTCCTCCGCCTGCTCCTCGACCTCTTCGTTCGTCCGGGTCGCCTTCTGCTGGCCGCCGCCGGTGTCCTTGGTCGCCATAACCCTCACCCCGCTCGATTCGCCCGACATGTCGGTGATGATCAGACCCTATAGTCCGGGTCCGACATCGGCCCCGTGGTTGGCACAACGCACGGGGGCCACCTCGATGATTCCCGGCGGAGGGGGTTTCCACCCGTGTCCGGGGATCATGTGTTCAGCCGCCGGAGAGGACCCTGACCAGGTCTTCTGCCGTACGGCACCGGTCCAGAAGCTCCTTGACGTGATTTCGCGTTCCGCGTAGCGGTTCCAGGGTTGGGACGCGCTGGAGGCTGTCGCGCCCGGGGAGGTCGAAGATGACGGAGTCCCAGGACGCGGCGGCGACGTCGTCGGCGTACTGGTCGAGGCACCGCCCCCGGAAGTACGCCCGGGTGTCCTCCGGCGGCTCGGACACGGCCCGCTCGACGTCCCGCTCGTCCAGCAGCCGCTTGATCCGCCCCCGCGCGACGAGCCGGTTGTAGAGCCCCTTCTCGGCGCGTACGTCGGCGTACTGGAGGTCGACGAGGTGCAGCCGCGCGGCGTCCCAGTCGAGGTCGTCACGGCGCCGGTAGCCCTCCATGAGCTCCTTCTTGGCGACCCAGTCGAGCTCCCCGGCCAGGCTCATGGGGTCGCTCTCCAGCCGCGTGAGGGTGTCCTCCCAGCGCGCGAGGACGTCCTTGGTCTGCTCGTCGGCATCGGCGCCGTAGCGTTCCTCGACGTACTTGCGGGACAGCTCGTAGTACTCCATCTGGAGTTGTACGGCGGTGAGGGTGCGTCCGCTGCGGAGGGTGACGAGGCGCTGGAGGCTGGGGTCGTGGGAGACCTGGTGGAGGGTGCGGACGGGCTGGTCGACGGCGAGGTCGACGGCGATGAAGCCGTCCTCGATCATCGAGAGCACGAGCGCGGTGGTGCCGAGTTTGAGGTAGGTGGAGATCTCGGAGAGGTTCGCGTCGCCGATGATGACGTGCAGGCGGCGGTATTTCTCCGCGTCGGCGTGGGGTTCGTCGCGGGTGTTGATGATGGGCCGTTTGAGGGTGGTCTCCAGGCCGACCTCGACCTCGAAGTAGTCGGCGCGCTGGCTGATCTGGAAGCCGTGTTCGTGGCCGTCCTGGCCGATGCCGACGCGGCCTGCGCCGGTGAAGACCTGGCGGGAGACGAAGAAGGGCGTGAGGTGGCGCACGATGTCGCTGAAGGCGGTCTCGCGCTTCATGAGGTAGTTCTCGTGCGTGCCGTAGGAGGCGCCCTTGTTGTCGGTGTTGTTCTTGTAGAGGTGGATGGGCTGGGCGCCGGGGAGTTGGGCGGCTCGTTCGGCGGCTTCGGCCATGATGCGTTCGCCGGCCTTGTCCCACAGGACGGCGTCGCGGGGGTTGGTGACTTCGGGCGAGCTGTACTCGGGGTGGGCGTGGTCGACGTAGAGGCGGGCGCCGTTGGTGAGGATGACGTTGGCGAGGCCGATGTCCTCGTCGGTGAGCTGGCTGGAGTCGGCGGCCTCGCGGGCGAGGTCGAATCCCCGGGCGTCGCGCAGGGGGTTCTCCTCCTCGAAGTCCCAGCGGGCCCGGCGGGCCCGGTGCATCGCCGCTGCGTAGGCGTTGACGATCTGGGACGAGGTGAGCATGGCATTGGCGTTGGGGTGGCCGGGGACGGAGATGCCGTACTCCGTCTCGATGCCCATTACTCGCCGTACGGTCATGCGGCCCTCCTTGCCCGGCGGCGCCCTTCGTGGGCGTCGCTCAAGTACCGCTGGTGCTGCGGTGCGTGTGCGGTGCCCGTCCCCGCACTGTGCGACTCGGCGGTACGAAAGAGCCTAGAACGCCTGCGCGCCGTCGGGGAGATCATTTGCGTCATTGCCTCGGTCCGGCTTGTGGCCGGTTTTTCGGTTGTGCCTACGTGATGCCGCGTTTTCCCGGGGAGTAAAACGGGGCGGCTGCGAGTGCCTCGGGGGCACCCGCAGCCGCCCTGTCTTCTTACAGGTACTGTCCGGTGTTCGCCACCGTGTCGATGGAGCGGCCGGTGTCGGCGCCTTGCTTTCCGGTGATGAGGGTGCGGATGTAGACGATCCGCTCGCCCTTCTTTCCGGAGATGCGGGCCCAGTCGTCCGGGTTGGTGGTGTTGGGGAGGTCCTCGTTCTCCTTGAACTCGTCCACGCATGCCTGGAGGAGGTGGGAGACGCGGATGCCCTTCTGTTTCTGGTCGAGGAAGTCCTTGATCGCCATTTTCTTGGCGCGGCCGACGATGTTCTCGATCATGGCGCCGGAGTTGAAGTCCTTGAAGTAGAGGACTTCTTTGTCTCCGTTGGCGTAGGTGACTTCGAGGAAGCGGTTTTCCTCGGATTCGGCGTACATGTGCTCGACGGCGGTCTGGATCATGCTGTCGACGGTGACCGTCTTGCTGTCGCCGTGCTCGCCGACGTCGTCGGGGTGGAGCGGGAGGCGTTCGGTGAGGTATTTGCCGAAGATGTCCTTGGCGGCTTCCGCGTCGGGACGCTCGATCTTGATCTTCACGTCGAGGCGGCCGGGGCGCAGGATGGCCGGGTCGATCATGTCCTCGCGGTTGGAGGCGCCGATGACGACGACGTTCTGGAGGCCCTCGACGCCGTCGATCTCGGCGAGGAGCTGGGGGACGATGGTGTTCTCGACGTCGGAGCTGACGCCGGAGCCGCGGGTGCGGAAGAGGGATTCCATCTCGTCGAAGAAGACGATGACGGGGGTGCCCTCGGATGCCTTCTCGCGGGCGCGCTGGAAGACGAGGCGGATCTGGCGTTCGGTCTCGCCGACGTACTTGTTGAGGAGCTCGGGGCCCTTGATGTTGAGGAAGAAGCTCTTGCCCTGGGCCTGGCCGGTGACTTCGGCGACCTTCTTGGCCAGCGAGTTGGCGACGGCCTTGGCGATGAGCGTCTTTCCGCATCCGGGGGGTCCGTAGAGCAGGACGCCCTTGGGCGGGCGCAGTTCGTGCTCCTTGAACAGGTCCGGGTAGAGGTAGGGGAGTTCGACGGCGTCGCGGATGGCCTCGATCTGTCCGCCGAGGCCGCCGATCTGCTCGTAGCCGATGTCGGGGACTTCTTCGAGGACGAGTTCCTCGACCTCGCTCTTGGGCACGATCTCGTAGACGTAGCCGGAGCGGGGTTCGAGGAGGAGCGCGTCGCCGGGCCGGATGGTGACGTCGAGGAGCGGTTCGGCGAGCCGGACCACCCTTTCCTCGTCGGTGTGGCCCTGGACGAGGGCGCGTTCGCCGTCCTCCAGGATCTCCTTGAGGGTGACGATGTCGCCGACGCTCTCGTACTCCATGGCCTCGACCACGTTGAGTGCTTCGTTGAGCATCACTTCCTGGCCGCGCCTGAGGTCGTCGAGGTCGACGCTCGGGCTGACGTTCACGCGGAGTTTGCGGCCTCCGGTGAAGATGTCGGCGGTGCCGTCCTCGTTGGCCGTCAGGAAGACTCCGAAGCCGGCCGGGGGTTGTGCGAGCCGGTCGACCTCCTCCTTGAGGGCGACGATCTGGTCGCGGGCCTCGCGGAGTGTGTTGGCGAGTCGTTCGTTCTGGGCGGACACGCCGGCCAGGTTGGTCTGAAGCTCGACGATCCGCTCTTCGAGAATCCTCGTGTGCCGCGGAGAGTCGGCGAGCTTGCGGCGCAGGACGGCGATCTCCTGCTCAAGGTAGGCAATCTGCCCGGACGGGTCGTCGGACCCTCGTCCCGGGCGGATGCCGCGGTTCATGTCGTCGTCGTGGGCTGCCACGGTCCTCACCTCCTCCATGGGGAGCTGGACGCTTCCAGACCCTACCTGGGTGGGTGTCGGTTGAAACCCCTAGATCACAAAGACGGTCGGGGTGTGTCCGATCTTCACCCTTGCGCTCTCCCTCACGCCAGGGGAATACCCACCGAACATGATTGGGAAGCGGGTCCGGGTAGGGTCGAAGTGTTCAACGGCGGTCAGAGCCTGCATGGTTCCCGTGGGGCTCGGTGTTAAACGGCGGGAGTCTCGGGAGTGGTGGACGTGGTCGTGGAGGCGGGTGCGCTGGAGGTCTGGATCGACCAGGATCTCTGCACGGGGGACGGTATCTGCGCGCAGTACGCGCCGGAGGTGTTCGAGCTCGACATCGACGGGCTGGCGTATGTGCGGGGGCCCGGGGACGAGCTGTTGCAGCATCCGGGTGCGGCGGTTCCGGTTCCGTTGCCGTTGCTGGCGGATGTGGTGGATTCGGCGCGGGAGTGTCCGGGCGAGTGCATTCATGTACGGCGCGTTTCGGACAGCGTGGAGGTGTACGGCCCGGACGCGGAGTGACGGTTCGGTCACCCCGGGTCCGGAAACGTGGCTTGTTTCAGACGCTGTGCGCGCCGGCCGGTGTCGTGCGGATGAACCCGCCGTCCTTCCACCGCCACTGGGCGTCGCTCTTGACGTCGGGGCAGCAACGGGGCACGTCCGGCGTGGAGTAGCCGAGGATGCTCGCGCGTACGGCGCCGTCGGTGACCGTGACGGCGGTGACCGTGCTGCGGTCCCGGGCGGTGACGAGGGTGGCGACGACGCGCGGGGCGGTGTCCTTCGGGCCCCGGGTGAGGACGTACACGCTGTCGGGCGGGGTGCCCATGGGGGCGTCGCAGTGGACGACGGCGACGGTTTCCGGCCGTCCGTCTCCGTCGAGGTCTCCGGCGGCCTGTTTCACGACCAGTGCCTTCACGGGGCCGCAGTCCAGCGGGAACGTCACGCCGAGTACGGAGGGGGCGACGGCGGCCGGTCTGTCGTCCGCCTTCGTCGTGGGCTGTGCGGCGGTCGCGGGTCCCGGCTGGATCACCGAGGAGAGGGCGACGACTCCGGCGAGGGCGGTGGCGGTCGCGACCCAGTGGATCGGTCGGGTGTGCGTGTGGGCCAGTTCCGGGACGACGGGGTGCTGCACGAGAGCGCGTCTCCTGTGGGGCTGTGCCGAAAGGGGGCGGGAGTGCGTGGGGGGATGCGTGGGGGGTGCCCAGCATGCTGCCACACAGGGAGGGGTGGCGGAACGGCGGGGTGTGAAGGTCGTACAGGATGCCGGTACGACGATGCCGCGGCCGGGTTCCGTGGTGCTGTGGGGGAACTCGGCCGCGGCATGCGGTCGTTGTACGGGGTGTCAGCGGTCCCCGGCACCCGCGTCGGCGTTGGGGCCGGAGTAGTCCTCGCCGTAGGCGCCCTTGGCGGGGCGGCGGCGGCGCATCGGCGGCTCGACGCCGTCGGCGAGGCGGCGGGCGGTGAGGAGGAAGCCGGTGTGGCCGATCATGCGGTGGTCCGGGCGGACGGCGAGGCCCTCGATGTGCCAGTTGCGGATCATCGACTCCCAGGCGGTGGGCTCGTTGAAGGAGCCGATCTCGCGGATGGACTCGACGGTCCGGGCGAGCTGGGTGGTGGTCGCGACGTAGCAGCAGAGGATGCCGCCGGGGACGAGCGCCTTGGAGACGGCCTCCAGGCACTCCCAGGGGGCGAGCATGTCGAGGATGACGCGGTCGACGTCGGTGTCGGACAGGTTGTCCTGGAGGTCACCGACGGTGAGCTGCCAGGCGGGGTGCGGGCCCCCGAAGTAGCGCTCCACGTTCTGCTGCGCGATCTCCGCGAAGTCCTCGCGGCGCTCGTAGCTGTGCAGCATGCCCTGGTCGCCGACGGCGCGCAGCAGGAAGCTGCTGAGCGAGCCGGAGCCGACGCCGGCCTCGACGACGCGGGCGCCGGGGAAGATGTCGGCGAAGGCGAGGATCTGTCCCGCGTCCTTCGGGTAGACGACGGCTGCCCCGCGGGGCATGGACAGGACGTAGTCGGGGAGCAGGGGGCGCAGCGCGAGGTAGGCGACGTTCCCGGTGGTGCGGACAACGCTGCCCTCGGGTGCGCCGATCAGTTCGTCGTGCGGGAAGGAACCCTTGTGGGTGTGGAAGTTCTTCCCGGCTTCGAGCGTGAACGTGTAGTGGCGGCCCTTGGGGTCGGTCAGCTGAACCTGGTCCCCGACCTTGAAGGGCCCGCGCCTGCGGGCGGCACCGGTCGGTTCGGACATGTGAACAGCCTACCGGCGTTTCGGGGGGCCGCCGACCACGCTCAGCTGGGGCGGGCCATGGCCTTCACGAAGGCGCGTTCGACGTCGGCGGCGGACAGGACGCCGTAGATCTCGCCGGTGTCCTCGACGACGAGGTACTCGGTGGCGGGGGTGGCGCGCAGGACGTCGAGGAGGTCCTCGCCGGCGAGTTCGGCGGAGACGCGCATGCCGTCCGTGAGGTCCTGGGCCAGGCCGCTGACGGCGACCCAGGGGCGGCGGTGTTCGGGGACGCCGACGATGGCCGCCTCGCGGACGAGGGAGAGGGGTTCGCCGTTGGCGTCGACGACGACCAGCGCGCGGGCGCCTGCCGCGTTCGCCCGGCGCAGGGCCTCCGAGAGGGGGGTGTCCGTCTCCACCGGGACCGCGCGGCGGGTGAGGTTGCGGGCGCGCAGCTCGGGCAGGTGTTCGCGCAGGCGGGCCATGCGGAGGCTGTTGCCGGCGCCGGTCCAGATGATCGCGGCGAGGATCGCGGCGAGCAGGGCGTCGGTGACCGTGTCCATGCCGACGCTGTCCTCGGCGGTCGTGCCGAGTGCGCCGGACTGGGTGAGCAGGGGGAGGCCGATCAGGACGGAGACGGCGAGCGCCCTGCCGACCCAGGCCGCGGCGATCGTGCCGTTCATCGGCTTGCCGGTGATCTTCCAGACGACCGCGCGCAGCATCCGGCCGCCGTCCAGGGGGAGGCCGGGGAGGAGGTTGAAGATCGCCACGATCAGGTTGGAGATCATCAGGCCGGCCAGCAGGACGCCGGGGACCGTGCCCGGTTCCACCAGGAGCATCGCCAGGTAGAACAGGCCGGACAGGACGAGGGACAGCAGCGGGCCGACGAACGCGAGCCAGAACTCCCGGCCCGGTGTCTCCGCTTCCTTCTCGATCTCCGAGACGCCGCCGAAGAACTGCAACTGGATGCGGCGGACGGGGAGTTCGAAGCGGAGGGCGGCTACCGTGTGGGCGAGTTCGTGGATCAGTACGGAAGCGTAGAAGGCTACGGCGAAGAAGAGGGCGACGAGGTAGCGCCCGGCGCCGAGTTCCGGAAGCACGCGGTCCAGTTGTCCGCCGAACACCCAGGTGATGAGCGCGGCGACGAGGAACCAGCTCGGCGCGACGTACACGGGCACCCCGAACGGCCGCCCCATGAGAATCCCGCTGCGGGGTTCCCGCGCTTTCTCGGCCTCCTTCTTCCCGGCCCCGGCGTGACCGTGCGCGTGCGTACGGTCGGGGTGGGTGTCGGGGGTGGTGTAGGGGCTGGGGGTGGGGGGCTGGGGCTTCTCGGGACGCGCGGGCTCGGCGGGGAGGCGGATCTGGCGGGTCGTTTCGTCGGGCTGCGGCTCTGCGGAGGGCTGGGGGCTCGGGGCGGACGTGTCGCTCGGGCGCTCGGGATCGACGGGGCGGCTGGGCTGCCGGGTCGTGTCGTCGGTCGGCTGGGCGCTGGGCTCGGCGGGGAGGCGGATCTGGCGGGTCGTTTCGTCGGGCTGCGGCTCTGCGGGGGGCTGGGGGCTGGGGGCGGCTCGCTCGGGTTCCGTCGGGCGGCTGAGGGGCCGGGGCACGTCGCCGGAGGGCTGGGCGTCGGAGTCGGCCGGGGTGCTGGGGGCCTCGGGCTCGGCGGGGTGGCTCAGGTGCCGGGTCGCGTCGTCGGACGGCTGGGGGCCGGAGGCCGGGGTGTCGCTCCCGGTCGGAGGTTCTTCGGGGTGTTCCGGCTCGGCCGGCTGAGGAGGCGCGGTCGAGGGGGCTTCGGGGTGTGCGGTGTCGGCGGGGAGGCGGATCTGGCGGGTCGTTTCGTCGGGGGAGTCGTTCGTGGGGGGTTCGGGGGCGTGGGGGGGCTTGGACGCCTTGGGTGCGGGGTCGGAGGGGTGCTCGGTCGGCTGTTCGTTGTCCGGCCGCGGCTGCCCGCTTCCGCCGCTTTCCACCACGGTGTCCCCTCGATCGAAAGGTCTCCCGCTCCTGCCGGGCGGAAGGGTCTGTGACCGATGGTATGCGGCCGTCGCGACGCGTTCCGCCCCGGCACCCCCTGTGTTCGCCCGGCTGTCGGGAAGCGCGCGGGCGGGATGTGGGTGACTGTCAGTGGCGGGTCGTAGGGTCTGGGGCATGGAGAGCAGCAGCGAGGGTGTGGCGGAGGCCCGCAGGACCTCCGGTGGTGGTGCGGTTGTCGGGCGGTTGAGGGCTGGGGATGTGCGGCCCGTGGTGGCGGGGGTGCCTGTCGCGGCGTCCGGTGCCGCTTCCGCTTACGGCGCCGGTGAGGCGGCTGTCTCCGACGGTGCCTCCGCCGCTCCCCCGGCGTCCTCGGGCAGAGCTGCGGGTCGTGCTGCCGACGCGGTGGCGGCGTTGGTCGCGCGGGTGGGTGGGGTGGGTGTCGAGGGGGCGGACGGCGGGGGTGGTGGCGAGGGGGCCGGCGTCGGTGGCGTGGGGGAGGTCGCCGCGTATGTCTCTCTGGCTGCCGTCGGCCGTGGCGCCTCCGTCGGCGGGGCTTCTGCTGCCGGGGCTTCCGACGGTGGGACTTGCGCCGACGGAGCTGCGGCTGACGAGGTTTCCTCCGCCGAGACTTCCGCCGGCGGTGCCTCTCCCGCTGCCCCTTCTCCTTCTGCCCCTTCCCCCTCCGACGAGCCCCCGCTCCACTCCCCCGCCTCTCCGCCGACACCCATCCCCGACTCCAGCACCTCTGCCTCCCCGCCGACACGCATCCCCGACTCCAGCACCCCTGCCTCCCCGCCGCCCCCCGCCCTCGACTCCAGCGTCCCGGGCTCCCGCGCCCCCGGCGCCCCGGCCCCCCGTACCCCTGGCGCCCCGGCCTCCCGCACTCCCGCCGCTCCCGCCTCCCTCTCCCCCTCCCGTGCCAGTGACTTCATGCAGTGTCCGTTGCTGTACCGGTTCCGGGTGATCGACCGGCTGCCGGAGAAGCCGAGTGAGGCGGCGACTCGGGGGACGCTGGTGCACTCGGTGCTGGAGAGGCTGTTCGACGCGCCGGCCGGGGAGCGGACCGTGCCGAGGGCGAAGGGGTTGGTGCCGGGGCAGTGGGAGAGGCTGCGGGAGCACCGGCCCGAGGTGGCCGAGCTGTTCACGGACGATCCGGAAGGAGAGCGGCTCGCCCGGTGGCTGGGTGAGGCGGAGCGGCTCGTGGAGCGGTGGTTCACGCTGGAGGATCCGACGCGACTGGAGCCCGCGGAGCGGGAGTTGTTCGTCGAGGCCGAGCTGGAGTCGGGGCTGACGCTGCGCGGGATCATCGACCGGGTCGACGTCGCGCCGACCGGCGAGGTGCGGATCGTCGACTACAAGACGGGCAAGGCGCCGCGGCCGGAGTACGCGGAGGGTGCCCTGTTCCAGATGAAGTTCTACGCGCTGGTGGTGTGGCGCCTGAAGAACGTGGTCCCCCGCCGGCTCCAGCTCGTGTACCTGGGCAGCGGCGACGTCATCACGTACGACCCCGACCCCACGGACCTGGAACGGGTCGAACGGAAACTGCTCGCGCTGTGGGAGGCGATCAGCGAGGCCACCCGCACCGGCGACTGGCGCCCCCGCCCGACCAAGCTCTGCGGCTGGTGCGACCACCAGCTCCACTGCCCGGAGTTCGGCGGCACGCCCCCGCCGTACCCGCTCCCGGTCGAGCCGCCCACCCTGCGGGAGCC
Organism: Streptomyces saintjeani; assembly: GCF_055409605.1. Lineage (NCBI taxonomy): Bacteria > Bacillati > Actinomycetota > Actinomycetes > Kitasatosporales > Streptomycetaceae > Streptomyces > Streptomyces saintjeani. The sequence continues at coordinate 1,934,137 of NZ_CP189624.1, forward strand.
ACAGCCTCAGGGGTGACCGGCCACAGGCCGGTCAGCCCCCTCCCCCCTCCGCAAGGCAGAATGGGCCCGGACTATCGAAGGAGACTTTCGTGGCCATCCGTGTCCTACTGGTCGATGACCAGCCGCTGCTGCGTACCGGCTTCCGGATGATTCTGGAGGCGGAGCAGGACATCGCGGTCGTGGGGGAGGCCGGTGACGGTCTCCAGGCGCTGGACCAGGTGCGGGCGTTGCAGCCCGACGTGGTGCTGATGGACATCCGGATGCCGCGGATGGACGGCGTGGAGGCGACCCGGCAGATCACGGGCCCGGAGCGCAACGGCCCGGCGAAGGTCCTGGTGCTGACGACGTTCGACCTGGACGAGTACGTCGTGGAGGCCCTGCGCGCGGGGGCCAGCGGCTTCCTGCTGAAGGACGCGCCGGCGAACGAGCTGGTGCAGGCGATCAGGGTGGTAGCGGGCGGCGAGGCGATGCTCGCGCCCAGCATCACGCGCCGCCTGCTGGACAAGTACGCGACGCACCTGCCGTCCGGCGACGACCCGGTCCCCGACACCCTGCACACCCTGACCGACCGCGAGGTCGAGGTCCTGAAGCTGGTCGCCCGGGGCCTGTCGAACGCGGAGATCGCGGCGGACCTGTTCGTGAGCGAGACGACGGTCAAGACGCACGTGGGCCACGTCCTGACGAAGCTGGGCCTGCGGGACCGGGTGCAGGCGGCGGTGTACGCGTACGAGAGCGGTTTGGTGCGGCCGGGAGCGCAGTAGTCGGCCTCCGGCACACCGACGCGGGGCGTCCCTTCGAGAAGGGGCGCCCCGTCGTCGTACCGGAAGTACCGGAAATTCCTCAGCCCTTGCTGAGTTCCCAGAAGCGGAAGACCGTCGACGCGTCGAGGCAGTATTCGAGGCCGTAGACCGCGTCCCGGGTGACGGCGTACTGCTTGGCCTGCCAGACGGGGAGGATGGGGAGCTGGTCGGCGACGATGTCCTGGAGCTGGGCGTAGTCGGTGTCGGTGTTGGCGCGGTTGCTCTGGGCGGCGGTGCGGGGGATGAGGGTGCCGGTGATGGTCTCGTTGGTGTAGCGGTTGTTCAGGACGTTGCCGTCGCCGAAGAAGGGGGCGGTGAAGTTGTCGGCGTCGGGGTAGTCGGGGACCCAGCCCTTGACGTAGACGCCGTACTTGCCGGCCTCGATGTCCTTCTCGTACTGGTCGAAGGCGACGGACTTGACCTTGGCGTCGAAGAGGCCGCTCGCGTTGAGCTGGGCGGCGATGGTCTTGAGCTCCTGGTCGGTGGCGGGGCCGTAGCGGGACGGCGTGGACCAGAGGGTGAGTTCGACCTTGTCGGTGATGCCGCCGGCGCGCAGGGCCTCTTCGGCCTTCTCGGCGGAGGGGCGGGCGCCGTAGCGGTCGAAGAAGGCGGTGTTGTGACCGGCGATGCCCGCGGGGATGATCGAGTACAGGGGGTCGGCGGTGCCCTGGTACACGTCCTTGATGAGGGCGTCGCGGTCGATGAGGTAGGCGATGGCGCGGCGGACGGGGAGTTTCCCGGCGACGGGGTCCTTCATGTTGAAGACGAGGTGCTGGACCTCGGCGCTGGAGCCTTCGACGACTTCGACGTCCTTGGTGTCGGCGCTCTGCTGGACGTCGGTGATGTCGGCGGCGGTCAGGCCCCGGTAGGCGATGTCGACCTTGCCGTCGAGGAGGGCTTTCTTGAGGCCCGCCTGGTCGCCGTGGAAGAACTTGAGGGTGACGCCGGAGTTCTTGACCTGGGCGTTTCCCTTGTAGTTCTCGTTGACGGAGAACACGGCCTGGTCCTCGCCGAAGGATTCGAGTGTGTAGGGGCCGGAACCGACGGCTTTGTCGTCCTTGCGCAGGCCGTTCGCGTCGTACTGCTTGCGGTCGACGATGGAGCCGGCGCCGGAGGCGAGTTTGCTGGGGAAGGTGGCGTCGGCGACCTTGAGGCGGAAGACGACGGTGTGTTCGTCGGGGGCCTCGACCTTGTCGAGCATGGGGAACATGATCGCGGGGCCGGACTCGTCGTTGATCTTCAGCGTGCGGTCGAAGGAGTACTTGACGTCCTCGGAGGTGAGGGAGTCACCGTTGCTGAACTTCAGTCCCGATTTCAGGGTGCACTCGTAGACCTTGGTCTCGGTGTCGGTGAAGGTGCACTCCTTCGCGGCGTCCGGCTCGGGGTCGGTGCCGCCCTTGGGGAAGGAGAGCAGGGACTGGAAGACGTTGTTGAACAGCAGCCAGGAGCCGGGGTCGTAGCCGGAGGCGGGGTCGGTGGCGAGGACGTCGTCGGACATCCCCATGACCACGGAGGAGCCGCTGCCCCCGGAGGAGCCGTTCTCGGAGCCGCAGCCGGCCAGCAGGCCGGAGGCGAGCCCTGCCACGATCGGGAGGACCGGCCACTGGGTGCGCTTGTTCACGTGTACGTGCCTTGTCGTCGGGATCTCGGTGTCTCGCCGGTCGGTTCGCGGCGACGATCGCGGGGTTCTCGGGGTTGTTCTGTACGAGGTTAGTGGGCGTCCGCGCGTCGGCTTGCGGGGAGCGGAGTTGACGGTTCCTCACGCTGTGGAGCCAGGTATGGACGGACCGGAGAATCGGGCCTGGAATGTTTCGTGCAGCGGTCCATCAATCGGGACACTTGACCGGTCCGGAGCGCGCCGGAATCCCCGTCCGCGAGTGGGGAAGGTCACATCGCGGCGGGGCGGAATTCCGGTCGTTCCCCGGGAATCCCGGAGATCCGCTGCCGTCCGTGAACTCCCAGGCCGCGGGGGGTTTCCGTCAGCCGGTCACGAGTGCGCGCAGGAACGTCACGTCGACGTGTTCCAGGGACGGGACGACGGTGCGGCGGGTGGCGGGGGCGATCGGGGCGACCGACGGGACGGCCACGACCTGGCATCCGGCGGCCTCGGCGGCGGCGACGCCGGTCGCGGTGTCCTCGATGACCGCGCATCTGGCCGGATCCACGCCGAGCCGGGAGGCCGCGAGGAGGTAGGGCTCGGGGTGCGGCTTGGTGCGGGCGACCTCGTCGCCGGCGACGGAGAACCGGAAGTGCTGGGGGCCGAGCGCGGCGAGGACGCGGTCGATGATGCGCCGGTGGGAGGCGGAGACCAGGGCCGTCGGCACGTCGTGCGCGGCGAGTTCGGCGAGCAGGCGGGCGGCGCCGGGCATCAGTGGCAGGGCGCGGCCGATGCGGTCCTCGAAGCCGTCGTTGAGCAGGACGGAGAGTTCGTCGAAGGTGATGTCGGCGCCGGTGGCCTCGATGAGGAAGCCGGCGCTGCGGGTCATGGGGCCGCCGACCACGACGTGCCGCCAGGAGTCGTCGAGGGTGTGGCCGAGGCCGGCGAAGATCTCGACCTCGACGTCCCACCAGAAGCCTTCGGTGTCCACCAGGGTGCCGTCCATGTCGAGGAGGACGGCCTGGAGGGCGGAGCCCTCGGCGGTGAGCGCTGCGGGTGCGGGGACCGTACTGGTCATCCACGACCTCCTTGTGGGACGAGAGGGACACGCAGGCCGGTCACTTCCCGGGTGGGGAGGCGACCGGCCTGCGGTGGACCGACAAGTGTACGACTCGATCGGTCGGGGCGCGTCTCGTTTGTTCCGGCCCGGGTTCTTACAGACGCGGTGGCGGGCCGGAGGGTTCAGCGGGCGTTGAAGTACTTCGCCTCCGGGTGGTGGAGGATGATCGCGTCGGTGGACTGTTCGGGGTGGAGCTGGAACTCCTCGGAGAGGTGGACGCCGATGCGTTCGGGCTGGAGGAGTTCGGCGATCTTGGCGCGGTCCTCCAGGTTGGGGCAGGCGCCGTAGCCGAGGGAGAAGCGGGCGCCGCGGTACTTGAGGTCGAACATGTCGGTGACCTCGGCGGGGTCCTCGCCGCCGAAGCCGAGTTCGGCGCGTACGCGGGCGTGCCAGTACTCGGCGAGCGCTTCGGCCAGCTGGACGGACAGGCCGTGCAGTTCGAGGTAGTCGCGGTAGGCGTTGGCCTCGAAGAGCTTGGCGGTCTCCTCGCCGATGCGGTTTCCCACGGTGACGACCTGGAGGCCGACGACGTCGGTCTCGCCGGACTCCTCGGGGCGGAAGAAGTCGGCGAGGCACAGGCGGCGGCCCCGGCGCTGGCGGGGGAAGGTGAAGCGGGTGCGTTCGTTGCCCTGTTCGTCGAGGAGGATCAGGTCGTCGTCCTTGGAGACGCACGGGAAGTACCCGTACACGACGGCCGCTTCGAGGAGGTTGTCGGTCTGGAGCCGGTCGAGGAGGCCGCGCAGGCGGGGCCGTCCCTCGTTCTCGACGAGTTCCTCGTACGTCGGCCCGTCGCCCGCGCGGGCCTGCTTGAGGCCCCACTGGCCCTTGAAGAGGGCGCCTTCGTCGAGCCAGCTGGCGTAGTCCTTGAGGGGGATGCCCTTGATGATGCGGGTGCCGTCGAAGGGGGCTTTCGGTACGGGGTTGTCGGTCGCGGTGTCCGACCTGACGTGTCCCTCCTCCTCGGGGCGTTCCTCGGTCTGTACGGCGGCTGCCGGGCGGACGCGGCGCTGTTTCAGCTCGGGGAGGGCGGCGCCGGGGACGCCGCGCTTGACGCCGATGAGGGCGTCCATGAGGCGCAGGCCCTCGAAGGCGTCGCGGGCGTAGCGGACCTCGCCCTCGTACAGCTCGTGGAGGTCTTGTTCGACGTAGGCGCGGGTGAGGGCGGCGCCGCCGAGGATGACGGGGTAGTCGGCGGCCAGGCCGCGCTGGTTGAGCTCCTGGAGGTTCTCCTTCATGATCACGGTGGATTTCACGAGGAGTCCGGACATGCCGATGACGTCGGCCCGGTGTTCCTCGGCGGCGTCGAGGATCGCGGAGACGGGCTGTTTGATGCCGAGGTTGACGACGTTGTAGCCGTTGTTGGACAGGATGATGTCGACGAGGTTCTTGCCGATGTCGTGGACGTCGCCGCGGACGGTGGCCAGGACGATGGTGCCCTTGCCCTCGGCGTCCGACTTCTCCATGTGGGGTTCGAGGTGGGCGACGGCCTTCTTCATGACCTCGGCGGACTGGAGGACGAACGGCAGCTGCATCTGTCCGGAGCCGAAGAGTTCGCCGACGACCTTCATCCCTTCCAGGAGGGTGTCGTTGACGATGTCGAGCGCGGGGCGGCTGGTCAGTGCCTCGTCGAGGTCGGCTTCGAGGCCGTTCTTCTCGCCGTCGATGATGCGCCGCTGGAGGCGTTCGTCCAGGGGCAGCGCGGCGAGTTCCTCGGCCTTGCCGGCCTTGAGGGACTTGGCGGTGGCGCCCTCGAAGAGCGCCATCAGCTTCTGGAGGGGGTCGTAGCCCTCCGCGCGGCGGTCGTACACGAGGTCGAGGGCGGTGGTGACCTCCTCCTCGCTGAAGCGGGCGATGGGGAGGATCTTGCTCGCGTGGACGATCGCGGAGTCGAGTCCGGCCTTGACGCATTCGTCGAGGAAGACCGAGTTCAGGAGGATGCGGGCGGCCGGGTTGAGGCCGAAGGAGATGTTGGACAGGCCGAGGGTGGTCTGTACGTCGGGGTGGCGGCGTTTGAGTTCGCGGATCGCCTCGATGGTGGCGATGCCGTCGCCCCGGGACTCCTCCTGGCCGGTGCAGATGGTGAAGGTCAGGGTGTCGATGAGGATGTCCGACTCGTGGATGCCCCAGTTGCCGGTGAGGTCGTCGATGAGGCGTTCGGCGATCTCGACCTTCTTCTCGGGGGTGCGGGCCTGGCCCTCCTCGTCGATGGTCAGGGCGATCAGGGCGGCGCCGTGTTCCTGCGCGAGACGGGTGACCTTCGCGAAGCGGGACTCCGGGCCGTCGCCGTCCTCGTAGTTGACGGAGTTGATGACCGCGCGTCCGCCGAGCCTCTCCAGGCCGGCCTGGATGACGTCCACCTCGGTGGAGTCCAGGACGATCGGGAGCGTCGAGGCGGTGGCGAGACGGCCGGCGAGTTCGTCCATGTCGGCGACGCCGTCGCGGCCGACGTAGTCCACGCAGAGGTCCAGCATGTGGGCGCCTTCGCGGATCTGTTCGCGGGCGATCTCCACGCAGTCGTCCCAGCGGGCCTCCAGCATGGCGTCGCGGAACTTCTTGGAGCCGTTGGCGTTGGTGCGTTCGCCGATGGCCATGTACGCGGTGTCCTGGCGGAACGGGACGGTCTGGTACAGGGACGCGGCGCCGGGTTCCGGGCGCGGGTCGCGCGGGGTGGGGGCGATGCCCCGGACGCGGTGGACGAGCTGGCGCAGGTGCTCGGGAGTGGTGCCGCAGCAGCCGCCGACCAGGCTGAGGCCGTAGTCGCGGACGAACGTCTCGTGGGCGTCGGCGAGTTCGGGAGCCGTGAGGGGGTAGCTGGCGCCGTCCTTGCCGAGGACGGGCAGGCCCGCGTTCGGCATACAGGACAGGGGGATGCGGGAGTTGCGGGCGAGGTAGCGCAGGTGCTCGCTCATCTCGGCCGGGCCGGTCGCGCAGTTCATGCCGATCATGTCGATGCCGAGAGGTTCCAGCGCGGTGAGCGCGGCGCCGATCTCGGAGCCGAGCAGCATCGTGCCGGTGGTCTCGACGGTGACCGAGACGATGATCGGTACGTCGATCCCGGCGAGCTCGCGGGCCCGCTGGGCGCCGATCACCGCGGCCTTCGTCTGGAGGAGGTCCTGGGTGGTCTCGACGATCAGGGCGTCGGCGCCGCCCTCGATGAGGCCCTCGGCGTTCTGCTGGAACGCGTCCCGGATGGTCGTGTAGGCGACGTGGCCCAGGGTCGGGAGTTTCGTGCCGGGGCCGATGGAGCCGAGGACCCAGCGCTGGCGGCCGTCCCTCGCGGTGTAGGCGTCGGCGGTCTCCCGCGCGATGCGGGCGCCGGACTCGGAGAGTTCGTGGACGCGCTCGGGGATGTCGTACTCGGCGAGGGCCGCGAAGTTGGCGCCGAACGTGTTCGTCTCGACGCAGTCGACCTCGGCGTCGAAGTACGCCTCGTGGACGGAGCGGACGATGTCCGGCCGGGTCAGGTTCAGGATCTCGTTGCAGCCCTCTAGGTCCTGGAAGTCCTCCAGGGTCGGCTCCTGGGCCTGGAGCATCGTGCCCATCGCTCCGTCGGCGACCACCACGCGGGTGGCGAGCGCCTCTCGGAGCGCGGACACACGGGTCCGGCTGTCGGCGGAAGGGGTCAGCGGCACAGAGGCCATGTATGGGCTCCCTCAGATGCGACGGCTGTCGGCTTTGAGGCCAGGGTAGCGGGGACCGGGGGTGTGCCGTCAGGTTGTTCCACGGGACGAAACGCGGGGGTCGAGTGATTCTCGTCCGGCCAGGAGGATCCGGTTCGTCCTGGTGCGCGGACACTTCGGGGGTTCCGGAGGGTGGAATGCGGGGGAACACGCGGGTGACGGTCGTTGGCAGGAGGTCGGCATGGACCGGTAGTGTTCGGCATTGTCGAACCGTGGCTGTGCGGGTGGGCCATGGGCACGCGGCCGGTGTGGACGTACGGCGGTCGAAGGGGACGGAGGCAGGACGGCGATGGCACGGAACATCCAGTCGCTCGAACGGGCGGCAGCGATGCTGCGGCTCCTCGGGGGCGGCGAGCGTCGGCTGGGCCTGTCGGACATCGCCTCGGCCCTGGGGCTGGCGAAGGGCACGGCGCACGGGATCCTGCGGACCCTCCAGCAGGAGGGGTTCGTGGAGCAGGACGACGCGTCGGGGCGGTACCAGCTGGGCGCGGAGCTGCTGCGCCTGGGGACGACCTACCTGGACGTGCACGAGCTGCGCGCGCGGGCGCTGGTGTGGACCGACGATCTGGCGCGCGCGAGCGGCGAGAGCGTGCACCTGGGGGTGCTGCACCAGCAGGGCGTGCTGATCGTGCACCACGTGTTCCGGCCGGACGACAGCCGGCAGGTGCTGGAGATCGGGGCGATGCAGCCGCTGCACTCGACGGCGCTGGGCAAGGTGCTGTCGGCGTACGACCCGGTCGCGCACAGCGAGGCGCTGGAGTCGGAGCGCAGGTCGTTCACGGACCGTACGGTGTGCGATCCGAAGGTGTTCGAGCAGGTTCTCGACATCACGCGCGCGCGGGGGTACGCGGCGGACGTGGAGGAGACCTGGGAGGGTGTCGCGTCGGTCGCGGCGCCGATCCACGACCGGCGGCGGATGCCGGTGGGCGCGGTGGGGATCACCGGCGCGGTGGAGCGGCTGTGTCCGGACGGCGAGCTGCGGCCGGAGCTGATCGCGTCGGTGCGGGACTGCGCGCGTGCGGTGTCGCGGGATCTGGGTGCGGGCAGGTTCTGAGAAGTACGTAAGAGGCCACCGGGACGTCGGGCGACGTTCCGGTTCTCGGCATACCCTGATCCGGACATAAGTGATCAGAAACGGACCGATCCCGCGAAGACCGATAACCCCTGGCTATCAATAACGATCGCGTTTCCGATAACAGAACTCTTGACGCACGCGTCACACCGGGACAAGACTCCCGTCCATTGGTCGGCATTGTCGAACACCTATCGGCAATACGCGCTAGAGTGTGACAGTGCCAAGGGCCGGTATCGCTCTCACTCCCGAGAGCACGGAACTCCCGGAGGGACCCGGGGTTCGGCTTCCCCTGGACGAAGGACAAAGGAGTCGCGGGTGTCCAGCTCCGACATCTTCATCGGCGAGACCATAGGTACCGCCCTGCTCATCCTGCTCGGCGGCGGCGTGGTCGCGGCCGTGGTACTCAAGGGCTCGAAGGCCCGCAACGCCGGCTGGCTCGCCATCACCTTCGGGTGGGGTTTTGCCGTTCTGACGGCCGCTTACACCACCGGACCGCTCTCCGGCGCGCATCTCAACCCGGCCCTGACGCTGGCGCTCGCGCTCAAGAAGGACGGCATCGACTGGAGCGACGTCCCGATCTACTGGGGCGGGCAGCTGCTCGGCGCCATGATCGGCGCGACTCTGGTGTGGATCGCCTACTACGGCCACTTCCACGCGCACCTCACCGACAAGGAGATCGTCGGCGACACCGACGCGACGGCCACCAAGGCCATCGAGGCGCGGGAACAGGGCGCGGGCCCGGTCCTGGGCATCTTCTCCACCGGCCCGGAGATCCGGGTGGTCTGGCAGAACCTCGCCACCGAGATCATCGGTACGTTCGTCCTGGTGATCGCGATCCTGACGCAGGGTCTCAACGACAGCGGCAAGGGCCTCGGCGTGATCGGCGCCCTGATCACCTCTCTCGTGGTCGTCGCGGTCGGTCTGTCCCTCGGTGGCCCGACGGGCTACGCGATCAACCCGGCCCGTGACCTCGGTCCGCGCATCGTGCACGCGCTCCTGCCGCTGCCCAACAAGGGCGGTTCCGACTGGGGCTACGCCTGGATCCCGGTGGTGGGCCCGCTCGTCGGCGCCGCTCTCGCCGCGGGTCTCTACAACGTCGCGTTCGTCTAGCAGCCGCGGGTTTCACCCGTACGAGGTACGGGTTTTCGAAACTCTCGGCGAACGCCGATCGTCAAGCCCCATAACCACGGAACCCAGGAGCAGACAGTGACCGACGCTCACACCACCGGCCCGTTCATCGCCGCGATCGACCAGGGCACCACCTCCAGCCGCTGCATCGTCTTCGACAAGGACGGCCGGATCGTCTCCGTCGACCAGAAGGAGCACGAGCAGATCTTCCCGAAGCCGGGCTGGGTCGAGCACGACGCGAACGAGATCTGGACGAACGTCCAGGAGGTCGTCGCCGGCGCCATCGCCAAGGCGGGCATCACGCGCGACGACATCAAGGCCATCGGCATCACCAACCAGCGCGAGACGACGCTGCTGTGGGACAAGAACACCGGTGAGCCCGTCCACAACGCGATCGTCTGGCAGGACACGCGTACGGACGCCCTCTGCAAGGAGCTGGGCCGCAACGTCGGCCAGGACCGCTTCCGCCGCGAGACCGGCCTCCCGTTGGCCTCCTACTTCGCCGGCCCCAAGGCCCGCTGGCTGCTCGACAACGTCGAGGGCCTGCGCGAGCGCGCCGAGGCGGGCGACATCCTCTTCGGCACGATGGACAGCTGGGTCATCTGGAACCTGACCGGCGGCGTCGACGGCGGCAAGCACTACACCGACGTCACCAACGCCTCGCGCACGATGCTGATGAACCTGCACACCCTCGCGTGGGACGAGAAGATCGCGGAGTCCATCGGCGTGCCGATGCAGATGCTCCCCGAGATCCGCTCCTCCGCCGAGGTCTACGGCGAGGTCACCGGCGGCCCGCTGGGCGAGCTGCTCGGCGGCATCCCGGTCGCCTCCGCGCTCGGCGACCAGCAGGCGGCCCTGTTCGGCCAGACCTGTTTCTCCGAGGGCGAGGCCAAGTCCACGTACGGCACCGGCACGTTCATGCTGATGAACACCGGCGAGAAGATCATCAACTCGTACTCCGGGCTGCTCACCACGGTCGGCTACCGCATCGGCGACCAGGCCCCGGTCTACGCGCTGGAAGGCTCGATCGCGGTCACCGGCTCGCTGGTGCAGTGGATGCGCGACCAGATGGGCCTCATCTCCACCGCCGCCGAGATCGAGACGCTCGCCCTGTCCGTCGAGGACAACGGCGGCGCCTACTTCGTCCCGGCGTTCTCCGGCCTGTTCGCCCCGCACTGGCGCTCCGACGCCCGCGGCGTGATCGCCGGCCTGACCCGGTACGTCACGAAGGCGCACCTCGCGCGCGCCGTCCTGGAGGCCACGGCCTGGCAGACCCGTGAGATCACCGACGCCATGACGAAGGACTCCGGCGTCGAGCTCGCGGCCCTCAAGGTCGACGGCGGCATGACCTCCAACAACCTGCTGATGCAGACCCTCTCGGACTTCGTGGACGCGCCGGTGGTGCGCCCGATGGTCGCCGAGACGACCTGCCTCGGCGCCGCCTACGCCGCCGGCCTCGCCGTCGGCTTCTGGACCAGCACCGACGACCTGCGCGCCAACTGGCGCCGGGCCGCCGAGTGGACCCCCCGCATGGACGCGGAGACCCGCGACCGTGAGTACAAGACCTGGCTCAAGGCCGTCGAGCGGACCATGGGCTGGATCGAGGACGAGAGCTGAGCGAGCACCCCCTCAACAGCTCTGATGAGGAGTAAGAACCCGACATGACCAGTCAGCCCACCCTCCAGACCGTGCCTGCCCTGGGGACGCACCCGGCCTCCGGCTCCAACCCGAGCCGCGCCGAGACCCGGGAACAGCTCTCCAAGGCGTCGTACGACCTTCTCGTGATCGGCGGCGGCATCCTGGGCATCTCCACCGCCTGGCACGCCGCGCAGTCCGGTCTGCGGGTGGCGCTGGTCGACGCCGGCGACTTCGCCGGCGCCACCTCCTCCGCCTCCTCCAAGCTGCTCCACGGCGGTCTGCGCTACTTGCAGACCGGCGCGGTGAAGCTGGTGGCGGAGAACCACTTCGAGCGGCGCGCGGTGTCCCGTCAGGTGGCCCCCCACCTGGCGAACCCGCTCACGTTCTACCTGCCCGTCTACAAGGGCGGCCCGCACGGCGCGGCGAAGCTCGGGGCGGGCGTGTTCGCCTACTCCGCGCTCTCCGCGTTCGGTGACGGCGTCGGCCACCTCCTGTCGCCCGCGAAGGCGGCGCAGGACGTGCCGGAGCTGCGCACCGAGAACCTCAAGGCCGTCGCGGTGTACGGCGACGACCAGATGAACGACGCGCGCATGGCGCTGATGACGGTGCGCGGCGCGGTCGAGGCCGGCGCGGTCGTCCTCAACCACGCCGAGGTCACCGGCCTGCGCTTCACCAACGGGCGGGTGACCGGCGCGGACCTCAAGGACGGGGTCTCCGGTGACGAGTTCGGGGTCAACGCGCGGCTCGTCCTCAACGCGACCGGGCCGTGGGTGGACCACCTGCGCAAGATGGAGGACCCGAACGCGGCGCCCTCCATCCGGCTCTCCAAGGGCGCGCACCTCGTCCTCAAGCGGACCTCCCCGTGGAAGGCCGCGCTCGCGACGCCGATCGACAAGTACCGCATCACGTTCGCGCTGCCCTGGGAGGACATGCTGCTCCTCGGGACGACGGACGAGGAGTACGAGGGCGACCCGGCGGACGTGTCCGTGACCGAGAAGGACACGGCGCAGATCCTGGACGAGGCCGCGTTCTCCGTCCGGGACCAGCAGCTGGACCGGGACAACATCACGTACGCGTTCGCGGGCCTGCGCGTCCTGCCGGGCGGCCCCGGGGACACGGCCAAGGCGAAGCGGGAGACCGTCGTCACCGAGGGCCGGGGCGGGATGCTGTCCGTCGCGGGCGGCAAGTGGACGACGTTCCGGCACATCGGCCGTACGGTCATGCAGAAGCTGGAGTCCCTGCCGGGCCACCCCCTGGGCGACGACTTCGAGCCGGTCTCCTCCCTGCCGAAGAAGCTCCCCCTCCCGGGCGTGGCGAACCCCCGCGCGGTCGCCCACCGCCTCCTGGTCGACAGCCCGGCCCCCGGCCCCCGCATGGCCGCGGACACGGCGAAGCACCTCGCGACCCACTACGGCTCCCTCGCCTTCGACATCGCCCGCCTGGCGAACGAGAACCCTGAACTCTCGGAGCGCGTCCACCCCGACGCCCCGGAGATCTGGGCCCAGGTCGTCTACGCCCGCGACAACGAGTGGGCGGAGACCCAGGACGACGTCCTGCGCCGCCGCACGACCCTGACGATCCGCGGCCTGGCCACGGACGAGGTACGGGCGAAGGTCCAGGACCTGCTCGACAAGAAGTAACGATCACCTCGAAAGGGGCGGCTCCTCCCGATGCCGGGAGGGGGGCCGCCCCTTTCGTGTGCCCGGTTGTCGGTGCCGGGTGTTATTCCTGAGGCATGGAGATCGAGAAGGCCGATCCGGAAGAACTCGCGGCGCTGCGGGAGGCGTTCGGGGAAGACACGTCACCGCTGGGCTGGGAGGAGGTGCGGCGGTTCGAGGAGGCGCACGGCGTGGTGCTGCCGGAGCCGTACCGCACGCTCGTGGCGGAGACAGCGGACGGTTCCTGCCAAGGGCCGCCGGAGTACGGGTGGGTGGAACTGGCCGAGAGCGCCGAGGGCCAGCGGCTGGCCGAGCCCTTCCCGCTCACCGGGACGTGGGTGTGGGAGGAGGACGACGGGGGCCACGAGGACCCCGGCGCCGTCGTCGAGCGGGTCTTCCACCACGGCTCGCTGAACCTGGGGACGGACGGGTGCGGTATGGACTGGCACCTGGTCGTCACCGGGCCGCAGCGTGGTCGCGTCTGGCACGTCACCGAAGCGGGTGCGATGCCGCACAGTGCGCCGGGGTTCGCCGGCTGGGTGCGGCAGTGGGTTGCCGGTGAGGAGTGGTTTCAGGAGAGCGAGGCGGTTCAGGCCAGCGAGGCCACGAGGTGACGTACCGACTCCGCGTCGGTCAACTCCTCGCGCCGCACGATCAGTTCACGGCCCAGAAGCAGCGCCCTGCGCGACGCCGGGACCGGGTCCGGCAGCGTCGTCAGGTCCGTCAGGTGCGCGAAGCCGATGATGCGGCGGACGATCTCCGTGCCGGCGTAGCCGATCGCGTCCGTCCAGACCCGGCGCAGGAAGCGGTCCAGGTAGGCGTCGTCGAAGAACGTGTCCACCCGCGTCGGCCACAGGCGGCGGAACTCCGTCTCGAACGCCTCCCAGGAGAGCCGGAGTTGGTCCGCGTGGTCCGTCAACCGGCCCAGGGCTCGTGCGCGTTCCTCCGAGACGAGGGCGTTCGCCCAGTACAGGCCCAGGTCGTAGCCGATCGGGCCGACGAAGGAGAACTCCGGGTCGAAGACGCGGACCACGTGGGCGCCGTCCCGCTCCCCCACCATGACGCTGCCCGTGTGGAGGTCGCCGTGCAGGAGTGCTTGCGCGCTGGTCATGAACGTGTGGCGGAGGTCGGCGACCTCGGTGCGCAGCACCCCGTCCGCACGGAACTCCGCCACCAGGTCCGTCAACTCCGGGAGCCAGTGGTTGTGTTCGTGCTCGATGTACGGCTCCGACAACACCACGTCCTCGGTGATCTTGCACAGCTCGGGGCTGACCGACGCGGCGACCAGGGCCTTGCGTTCGGCGGACGGCATCCCGAAGTCGCTGGTCGTGAACGTCAGTTGGGCGACGAACTCGCCGATCCGCGCCGACGTCCGCGTACCGTACGAAGCGCCCTCGTTGAGGAGCGTGCGCAGGACCTCCAGGTCGGACATGTCCTCCATGACGAGGGCGTAGTTCTCGGGGTCGTAGCCGAGGATCGCGGGGATCTTGTCGGGGGCGACGAGGGCGACGCGCTCGTACGCGCGCGCCTCGGCGTCCGCGCGGTCGGGGTTCATCGGCCAGGAGGGACCGGCGACCCGTACCCAGGGCAGCGCCTGCTTCACCGCGAGGCTGCGGCCGGCGAGGGAGGCGAGGAAGACCCGGTTCATGTTGCCGTCGGAGACCTCGCGGACCTCGGGGTCGCCGGCCTGACTCCAGTGGCCGCGCTCCCGCAGGTACGCCGGGATGTCCTCGGTCTCCAGGATGCGGTAACCCATCACAACTCCCTCATGCGGTACGGCGCTTGGACAAGGTGAAGCTGAAGACGAGCGCGAGGATCAGCACGGCGCCCTCGACGACGTCCTGCGTGTAGTACGGCAGGCCCTTGATGGTCAGCCCGGTGCTGATGATGCCGATGAGGACGGCGCCCAGCGCGGTCCCCCACACGTTGGGACGCCCCCGGCCGAGCACCGACGTACCGACCAGCGCGACGGCGACGGCCTCCAGGAGCTGCGAGGTGCCGGCGCTGACGTCGCCCTGTCCGATGCGGGAGGCGAGGATCAGGCCGCCGACCGAGGCGAGGACGCCGGAGATGACGTACGCGAGCGCGCGGTAGGCGCCGACGCGGATGCCGGCCAGCCTGGACGCCTCCGGGTTCGCGCCGATGGCGTACAGCACGCGCCCCCAGCGGGTGCGGGCGAGGAACACCCACGCGGCGACGGTCAGCCCGCCGAAGATCAGTACGGAGACCGGGATCCCGAACACGGTCCCCCGGTCGATCTTCAGGAACCCGGCGGTGAACTTCCCGGGCGCCGTCGACCCGTCCGACATGGTCATGCCCGGCGTGATCGACTGCCCGTCGACGAGGATCAGCTTGCTGCCCTGGATGACGAACATCGTGCCGAGCGTGGCCAGCATGTCGGGGATCTTCAGGACGACGATCAGCAGCGCGTTCAGCAGACCCGCGAGGGCGCCCGCGATCAGGACGGCGACGATCGCGACCGCGCCGACCTGGTTGTGGACGACCATCGTCTGCGCCGCGACCGACACCCCGAGCCCGGCGACCGCGCCGACGGACATGTCCATGCCGCCGACGGCCATGGTGAGGGTGACGCCGAGGCCGAGGATCGCGGCGACGGAGACGTACCGCAGCGTGTCGAGGAGGGTCGCCGACTCGCGGAAGGAGCCCTCGCTCAGCGCGAAGTACAGGAACAGCACGACCGTCACGAAGATGAAGCCGTACTTGATGACGGCGTTCTGGACGCGGACGGCGGTGGAGGTCGCGGACGGGGTCGCCGCCACCGCGCGGACCTCGGTGCTCTGAGTGGTGGTCATGACAGTTTCCTCAAGAAGCCGGGGTCAGACGGAGGCCGAGATGGTCTGGATCACGCGGTCGCGCTCCGCGTCCTCGCCGTACGCGTCGAGGTGGACCTCGCCCGCCGCGAGGACGACGACGCGGTCGGCGGTCTCCAGGATCTCGTCGACGTCGGCGGACAGGACGAGTACGGCTGCCCCCTCGGCGGCGAGCTGACGGGCGCGGCGGCCGATGTCGCGGCGCGCGCCGATGTCCACGCCTCGGAACGGTTCGTCCAGGATGAGGACGCGGGGGGTCTCGGCGAGCCAGCGGCCGACGACGACCTTCTGCTGGTTGCCGCCGGACAGCTCCTCGACGGTGCTGTGCTCGTCGCGGGTGACGACGCCGAGCGCGGCGATGGTGTCCCGGCCGAGGGCGTCCTCCCTGGAGGTCTGGAGGAGGCCCATGCGGGACAGCGACCTCAGGAACGGCAGCGACACGTTCTGGGCGACCGACCAGCCGGGGACGAGCGCGTCGGCGTGCCGGTCCTCGGGGACGAGGTGGACGCCGGCGCGGATCGCGTCGGCCGGGCGGCGGGGGGCGTACTCCTTGCCGTCCAGGTCGACCGCGCCCGCGAGGAAGGGTTCGGCGCCGAACAGGCCGCGCGCCAGCTCGGTCTTGCCGGCGCCCAACAGGCCGACGACGCCGGTGACTTCACCGGCGCGCAGGTCGAGGTCGAGGGGCTGGTGCTGGGCCGGGAAGAGACGTACGCCTTTCAAAGAAAGTG
Source organism: Streptomyces saintjeani (assembly GCF_055409605.1). Taxonomy (NCBI): domain Bacteria; kingdom Bacillati; phylum Actinomycetota; class Actinomycetes; order Kitasatosporales; family Streptomycetaceae; genus Streptomyces; species Streptomyces saintjeani. The sequence goes on from NZ_CP189624.1 coordinate 1,950,392, forward strand.
CCACCTCGCCGGCGGCCCCCTCGCGGACCGGGCGTGCCGTCGTCGCCTCCTGTTCCTGCGCGAGCATCGCGCGCAGGGCCGCGTCCCAGTCGAAGGGCTTCGTCTGGTCCTCGGTGAGACGGCCGTCCCGCAGTACGACCAGCCGGTCGGCGAGCGCGTCGATCTCGCCGAGGCGGTGGGAGACGTACAGCACGGCGATGCCGTCCTCGCGCATCTTCTCCACCAGGGCGAAGAGGCGCTCGGCCTCGGCGGCGGAGAGGGCGGAGGTCGGTTCGTCGAGGATGAGCAGGCGGGGGCGGGTCGCGAGGGCGCGGGCCAGGATCAGCAACTGGCGGTCGGAGATGCCGAGTTCGGTGACGTCTCGGCGCAGGACCGCGTCGCTCCAGCCGAGGCCGAGGGCCGCCTGGATCTCGCGGGCGCGGGCCAGCGTACGGCGACCGCTCAGGAACGGGTTGCCGCGCTGCTGCGCGAGTTCCTCGAAGACGAGGTTCTCGGCGACGGAGAGGCCGGGGACGATGCCCTCGCCGATCCGCTGGTGCACGGTCTGGATGCCCAACTTACGGGCGGCGGACGGGGATTGGAGGGCCACGGGGTCGCCCGCGACCCGGACCTCGCCGCCGTGTCCCGCGTGCACGCCGGACAGGATCTTGATCAGCGTGGACTTCCCGGCGCCGTTCGCGCCGAGCAGCGCGACGACGGTGCCGGGGGTGATGTCGAGGGAGACGGAGGCGAGGACGGTCTTGCCGCCGAACGCCATGCTGACGTCGGTGAGGCTGACGGCCGGTGTCTCCGCGGAAGCCGGTGTCTCAGTGGGCGACATTCGCGATCCAGTCCGCGGTCGACACCTGGGACAGGTTCAGCGCCGGCAGCGCCGTCCGCAGCTGGTCCATGTTCGCGATCTTCTTCTCGCGCAGGAAGTCCTGGGTGATGGCGACCGCCGGGAACTCGACGGTCGTCTTCCCGAGCTGGCCGGCCAGCTCCAGGGCCGTCGTACGGACGACCGCCGCGCCGACCGCCGACGGGTCCGTGCCGGCCGTGGCGACCCACGGGCTGTCGGCGGCCGTCATCTGCTGGATGTCCGCGTTGGAGACGTCCGCGCCGAAGACCTTGATCCTGCCCTGGAGCTTCTTGTTCTGGACGGCGAGGACCGTGCCCTTGGCGAGCTCGTCGTACGGCGCGAAGACGCCGGTGACGTCGGAGTTCTGGGTGAGTGCGGCCGACACCAGCGGCACGTTGTCCGTGGCGGTGGAGTCGGTGACCTTGCCGACCTTGAACGCCTGCTTCCAGCCCTGCGCGGTGACCTCGGTCTTCCAGACGGAGTCCCGCTTGTCGAGGGCGGCGTACCCGGCGACGTTGACGTACCCGACCTTGGCGTTCTTGCCGAGGGACTTCGCCATGACGTCCAGGACGGCCTGGGCCATGCTCGCGTCGTTCTGGCGGGTGGTGACGACGCCCTTGGTGGCCGTCTCCACGTCGTACACGACGACCTTGATGCCCTTCTTGACGGCCTCGTCGATCTCCGGCTGGATCGTCGCCGGGAAGCCGTGGTCGACGATGATCGCCTTGGCGCCGGAGTTGATCGCGGAGGAGAGGTCGGTGGCCTGCTTGGCGTTGTCGGCCTGCGCGTCGTACACCGTCAGGTCGATGCCCAGCGCCTTGGCCTGGGCCTTCGCGCCGTTGCCCCACTGCTCGAAGTAGTCGCCGGCGCCGCTCTGGCGGACCAGGGCCACCTTGACCGCGCCCGCGGCGAAGGGGGCGGGCTTCTTGCCGGTGGCGGCCTTGGCGGAGGCGGCCGAGTCGCCGCTCGTCTTGGTCGAGGCGTCCGAGGACTGGGAGCAGGCGCTCAGCGCGAGGGCTGAGACGGACACCAGCGAGAGCGCGGCGAGAGGCAGGCGGGTACGGGACATGAGGGGCTCCAGGTACGGGTGGTGCGAAAGAAATGCGCCAGCCGGCGCGCGCCGGGGAAGGCGAGGGGGCGGAGGCGAGGGCTCCGGGAACGGTCGGTCAGCGACAGCTGGCTGTGGTCGACCGGAGCAAGTCCACGTACAGCCGCCGCACGAGCAGCAGCGTCTTCATACACAGATCATGAGAACGGTTTCAGCCATACGTCAAAGGTGTAAAAGGGGATTCTCACGGAATGAGACAACGACTACGTCACACCGGGTGATCGTCCGACCTGGAGTTACCATCGCGGGACCGGCACCTGCCCCTTTCCTCCCCGACCGTCCGCAGCCCGTCTCGGCATCCGGACGGACCGGCCCTTCCAGACAGATCCTGGAGCTGCTGTCATGACCCTCCTGACCACCTGGTCCGAATCCGGCCCCGAGACTCAGATCCGCCGGACCTCCGACCCCGCCGAGATCGCCGAGGCGCTCAAGCCGCTGGGCGTGCGCTACGAGCAGTGGCCGATCCGCGAGGACGTGCCGTTCGACGCGGACAGCGAGACGGTGTTCTCGGCGTACGGACCGGAGATCGAGAAGCTGAACGCGCAGGAGGGCTTCACCACGGTCGACGTCCTCGGTCTGCACCCCAGCGACGACCCGGAGTTCCCGGCGAAGGCGAAGGCCGCGCGCGAGAAGTTCCTCCAGGAGCACACGCACGACGACGATGACGAGGTCCGCTTCTTCGTCTCCGGCTCCGGCATCTTCTACCTGCACGTGAACGGCGAGGTCCACGCGGTCTTCTGCGAGAAGGGCGACCTGCTGGGCGTGCCGCGCGGGACGACGCACTGGTTCGACATGGGCACGAACCCGTCGTTCACCGCGATCCGCTTCTTCCACGAGGAGGACGGCTGGATCGGCAACTTCACCGGTTCCCCGATCGCGTCCCGCTTCCCGGACTACGACACGATCGCCGCCGGGTACGTCGCGTGACGCTCCGGTACGCCGTCGACGCCGTGGTGCTCGACATCGAGGGCACCACGAGCGCGACGGGGTTCGTGGTGGACGTGCTGTACCCGTACTCGCGGGACCGGTTCGCGGAACTGCTGTCCCAGCGGGCGGACGAACCCGAGGTCGCGCGGGCGGTCGCGCAGGTCCGTGAGCTGACGGGCGAGCCGGACGCCGATGCCGCCGCGATCGAGAAGACGCTGAACGCGTGGCTGGACGAGGACCGCAAGGCGACGCCGCTGAAGACCCTCCAGGGGATCATCTGGTCGGAGGGGTTCGCGCGGGGCGACCTGGTCTCGCACTTCTACGACGACGTCGTCCCCGCGCTGCGCGCCTGGCACGCGGCCGGTGTGCGGCTGTACGTCTACTCCTCGGGGTCCGTCGCGGCCCAGCGGGCGTGGTTCTCCTCGACGCCGGACGGCGATCTCCTGCCGCTGACCTCGGGGCTGTACGACACGGAGAACGCCGGGCCCAAGCAGGAAGCGGCGTCCTACCGCCGTATCGCCTCGGCGGCCGGGGTCGAGGCGTCCCGGCTCCTCTTCCTCTCCGACCGGCCCGGCGAGCTGGACGCGGCCCGCGCGGCCGGGTGGCACGCGGTCGGCATCCGGCGGCCCGGGGAGCCGTACTTCGAGCAAGGCGTCGGGGACCACGCGCAGGCCGGGTCCTTCGACGAGATCACCGTTTCCAGGAGCACGTCATGACCGCCGACATCACCGCGCAGGACCTCCACGAGGCGGGTGCCGTCCTCGCCGCCGAGTCCGCCCGGTTCGCCTCCTTCGGCTGGATGCGGGGGACCTCCGGCAACCTGTCGGTGGTGCTGTCCCGGGAGCCGCTGCGGCTCGCGGTGACGGCGAGCGGGCACGACAAGGGGGAACTCACGCCTGCCGACGTGGTGTTGGTGGACGGGCAGGGTGCGGCCGTGCGGGGCGGCAAGCCGTCAGCCGAGGCCGAACTCCACGCGCGGGTCGCCGCGTCGACCGGGGCGGGGGCTGTCGTCCACGTCCACACGGTCGCGTCCGTGACGATGGGGCACCGGCAGCCGGGGGGCATCCCGTTCCGGGACATCGAGATGCTGAAGGGCGTGGGGCAGCCCGCGCACGACGTCGAGGTGATCCTGCCGGTCATCGCCAACAGCCAGGACATGAAGGAGCTGGGCGACCGGCTTGAGGAGGCGCGGAATCCCTTGATGCCGGCGGTGGTCGTGGCGGGGCACGGGTTGTACGTGTGGGGGGCGGACCCGCGTCAGGCCCGGCATCACACCGAAGTCGTGGAGTGGTTGCTGGAGTTGGAGCTGGCGCGGCGCTGAACGCTCATGGCGAAGGGGGACCCTGCGGTTTTCGGACCGCCGGGTCCCCCTTCTTCCATGACGTTTATGACGTTTATGACGTGCCGTCTACTTCAGCCGCTCTCCCGGCAGTTCGCCCGCCGAGACCTCCAACACCCCGCGTTCCGTGACCAGTCCGGTGATCAGGCGGCCCGGGGTGACGTCGAACGCCGGGTTGTGGCCGCGGGACTCGGCGGGGGCCATGCGGATGCCGCCCCACTCCAACACCTCGTCCTCGCGCCGGAGTTCGATGTGGATGTCGTCGCCGGTGGCCGTGGCGAGGTCGACCGTGGTCGTGGGGGCGGCGACCAGGAACGGGATCCCGGCGTCGGCGCAGGCGAGGGCGACGCCGACCGTGCCGACCTTGTTCGCGGTGTCGCCGTTGGCGGCGATGCGGTCGGCGCCGACGATGGCCGCGTCGACCTCGCCGCGCAGGATCGTGCCGGCGGCGGCGCCGTCCGCCTGGACGTAGTGCGGGATGCCCTCCTGGACCAACTCCCAGGCGGTGAGCCGCGATCCCTGGAGAAGGGGCCGTGTCTCGTCGGCGTACACGACCTCGACCCGCCCCCGCGCGTGGAGTTCGCGGACGACGCCGAGGGCCGTGCCCCAGCCGGTCGTGGCGAGGGCGCCGGTGTTGCAGTGGGTGAGGATGCGCAACGGCCGGTCGACGCCGGCCTTCTTGATCAGCCAGTCCGCGCCGTGCACGCCCATCGCGCGGTTCGCCTCGACGTCCTCGCGCTGGACGGCGGCGGCCTCCTCCAGGACGGCGTCGAGGCCCTCGGCGTACCGGGTCATGACGCGGTCGACGCAGGCCATGAGGTTGACGGCGGTGGGGCGGGCCTCGCGGATGCGGGCGACGGCGTCCAGGATCTGGAGGTCGGTCCAGTCCTCGCGCTCGCCCTGGATCAGCGCGACGGCGACCCCGTACGCGCCGGCGACGCCGATCGCGGGAGCCCCCCGGACGACGAGCCGCTGGATCGCGTCGACCAGGGTGTCCACATCGCGGACGTCCATGGTCTCGGTGCGGTGCGGCAGGAGGGTCTGGTCGATCAGCGCGAGGCCGGATCCGGTCCAGTCGACGGCACGCAGTTCCTGGGACATAAGGGATCGCTCCTGGGGGTCCTGTGGTGTCCGACACCGTACATGACCTTGGAGAACCACAGTCCGAGACGGTCTGCCGGGTGGCTGAAACCGAGTGGTACAGTCCACCACCGATTCCGCTGGCCGAGACGAAGGAGGAGACGTGCACCCGCTCACGAAGCGCCGTTTCCTGGACTTCGGCCGGTGCTGCGGCGACCGCTGTCGCGGCTGAGCACTCCCCCGCTCCCCGAAAGACCCTCCCCCAGCGCTCTCGCGGGCCGGCACCGTCGCCCCCGCAGAGCGCCGCTCGCCATACCCGGAAGGCCGCTCCCGATGCATCGCAGACCCCGCCGCACCCTCCAGCTCACGGCGCTCGCCGCCGGCACGGTCCTCCTCGCGACCGCCTGCAACGCCGCCGCGAAGAAGGACACCGACGCCTCCGGCACTTCCGGCACATCGTTCACGCTGGTCACCCCGGACGCCGTGGGCCAGAACGAGTTCCTGAAGCTCGCGGTCACCGGCGTCGAGGCGGCGGCGAAGGAGCACGGTGGCTCGCAGAAGGTGTACCAGTCCACGGACACCGCGTCTCAGCAGCAGAACGTCCAGGCGGCCGTGGACGCGAAGCCGGACGTCATCGTCCTGGTCGGCTTCGAGTTCGCGGACATCGTCGCCCAGCAGGCGCAGAAGAACCCGGGCCAGCGGTTCCTGATCGTCGACGCGTGCACGCCGAAGACGTACAAGAACGTGAGCTGCGCGGTCTTCCGCGAGCACGAGGGCGTCTACCTCGCGGGCGCCGAGGCGGGTCTGCTGTCCAGGTCGGGCAAGGTCGGCGCGGTCGACGTCCTCGACACCCCGCAGTTCCGCCGCTACAGCGACCCGTTCGCGGCCGGCGCGAAGAAGGTCGCGCCGAAGACGTCCACGGGGACCCGGTTCGTCGGCGGCCAGTCCCCCTTCGACGACTCGGCGCGTGCGAAGGAGCAGGCGAACACGCTTCTCTCGCAGGGTTACGACCAGCTGATGGCGGCGGCTGCGGCCGGTAACTACGGCGTCTTCGAGGCGGCGAAGGCCAAGGGTGCGTTCGCGTACGGCGTGGACGTGAACCAGTGCGTCTCGTCCCCCGGGACGGTCGTGGACAACGTGATCAAGCGCACGGACATCGCCGTCCAGAAGGGCATCGACGCGGTGCTCGGCGGCAAGGCGGGCACGACCGTGTCGTACGGCCTGAAGGAGGGCGGCATCAGCCTGACCGGCTTGGAGGCCGGGGTGGCGACCTCGAAGTGCGTGATCGCCCAGCATCCGGACGTGCTGACCAAGGTGAAGGCGCTGCGCGACCAGATCGTCTCCGGTGAGCTGACCGTCGATGACCCCGCCGCGAGCTGAGGCCGGGGTCGCCGGGGCCGCCGTCGAGCTGCTGGGGATCACGAAGCGGTTCCCCGGCACGCTCGCCAACGACTCCGTCGACCTCGCCGTCTCGCACGGTGAGATCCACGCCCTGATGGGCGAGAACGGCGCGGGCAAGTCGACGCTCATGTCGATTCTGTACGGCATGCTGCGCCCCGACGCCGGGACGATCCGCGTGGACGGCCGCGAGGTCGCCTTCGCGAACCCGTCCGACGCGATGGCCGCCGGGCTCGGGATGGTCCACCAGAGCTTCAAGCTGTTCGACTCGCTGACGGTCGCGGAGAACGTCGTGTACGCCGCCGAGCCGCGCCGCTTCGGCCTGGTGGACCGCGGCGCGGCCCGGCGCCGGGTGCGGGAGCTGGCCGAGGAGCACGGCCTCGCGGTCGAACCGGACGCGCGGGTCGGGGAGTTGCCGGTCGGGCTGCGGCAACGCGTGGAGATCCTCAAGCTGTTGCACCGGGGTGCGCGCACGCTGATCCTCGACGAGCCGACGGCCGTGCTGACCCCGGCGGAGGCGGACGCCCTGTTCGCCGTCCTCACGTCCCTTGCGGCGCAGGGGCGTTCGGTCATCCTCGTCACGCACAAGCTGCGTGAGGTGCTGGAGGGTTCGGACCGGGTGACGGTCCTGCGGGACGGGCGGGTCGTGTCGCGGCTGGTGACGTCCGGGACGTCGGCGGAGGAGATCGCCGCCGCGATGACGGGGCGGGCCGTGGAGCTGGACCGGGTGCACGCGGCGGGGACGCCGGGTGACACGGTGCTCGACGTGCGCGGTCTCTCAGCCCAAGGTGTCCGCGATGTGGACCTCGCAGTCCACGCCGGAGAGATCGTCGGGATCGCGGGCGTCGCCGGGAACGGGCAGAGCGAACTGGTCGAGGCGCTGGCCGGGCTGCGGCCGGTCACCGGTGGACGCGTCTGTGTCCAGGGCCGCGACCTCACGCACGCCTCCGCCGCCGAACGCCGCGCGCACGGGCTGGCGTACGTCCCCGAGGACCGGCACGCGGTCGGTACGGCGCCTGCGGCGAGCGTCGCGGAGAACCTCGCGATGGGACACCACCGCACCTCGCTGTCCCGGCGCGGCCTGCTGGCCCCCGGCGCGGTCCGCGAGCACGCGCGCACGCTGGTCGAACGGTTCGGCGTGAAGACGGCGTCCACCTCGGCGCCGGCCTCCTCCCTGTCCGGCGGCAACCTCCAGAAACTCCTCATCGGCCGCGAACTCGCGCACGAGGCGCCCCTGTTGCTGGTGGAGCAGCCGACCCGGGGCGTCGACATCGGCGCCGTGCAGAACATCCACGACCAGCTGGTCGCGTACCGGGACACCGGGCACGCGGTGCTCCTCGTCTCCGCCGAACTGAGCGAGATCCGAGGTCTCGCGGACCGGGTGCTGGTGATGTACGAGGGCCGGGTGACGGCGTCGTACGGGAAGGAAGAGGCGGACGAGCGGACGCTGGGGCTCGCGATGGCGGGCGGGAGCGGAAGCGGTGCGGCCGTGAGCGCGGGCGCGGGCATGGCGGGCGAGGGCATGAACAAAGGTGCGGGCATGAACGAGGGTGCGGGCAGCTGATATGACCATCGACCGCATAACCACCACCCTCCGCTCCCCCGTCACCACCTCCGTCCTGGCCGGTCTCCTCATCGGCGCCCTCTTCCTCCTCGGCACCGGCTCCGACCCCCTCACCGCGTACGACGCCGTCCTGACCGGCGCGCTCGGTGCGGACGGCATCGGGGCGACGCTGACCACCACGACCAGCGTCCTGGGCCTCGCCCTCGCGCTGGCCGTCCCGCTGCGGGCCGGGCTGATCAACCTCGGCGGCGACGGGCAGATGGTGCTGGGCGGCATCACGGCGGCGACGACGGCCCTGTACTCCCCGCTCCCGGCACCCCTGACCGTCGTCCTGGCCCTCCTCGCGGGGATGGCCGCAGGCGCCGGGTACGCCGTGCTCGCCGCCCTGTGCGAGAACCGGTTCGGCGTCCCGCTGCTGGTCAGCAGCCTGTTGCTGAGCTACCCGGCGGTGTCGCTGGCGTCGTACCTGGCCCGGTACCCGCTGAAGGAGCCGGGCTCCAGCCTCCCCCAGACGCGGGCGTTCCCGGACGGCGTGTCCCTGCCGACGTTCGGGGACTCGACGGTCACCGTCGGCCTGGTCCTCGTCGTCCTCGCGGCGGCGGCCTACTGGTTCACGGACAGGCGTACGGCGTTCGGGTACGAGATCCGCATGACGGGCCTCAACTCCCGTTTCTCCGCGTACGCCGGGGTCGAACGGGCGGGCCTGACAGTGAAGTTGATGTCGATTTCGGGTGCGCTCGCCGGACTCGTGGGCGCGATCGGGGTGTTGAGCTTCCCGTACCGCTTCGTGGACGGCTCGCTGACCGCGCCCGGCTACACCTGGACGGGACTCACGGCGGCGCTGCTGGCGACGGCGGCCCCGGTCGGCACGGTGATCGCGTCGTTCTTCTTCGCGGTCCTCCAGGTCGGCGGGCTCGCGATGGAGCGGACGACGGAGGTGCCGCGCGAGCTGACGCAGGTGCTCCAGGCGATCGTGATCGTGTTCCTGGCGGCCCGACTCCGGTTCCCGCAGCGGCTGTTCAGGAAGCTGAGGCCGCCCGGGAAACCGGAGCCGTCCGAGAAGTCCCCGAAAGTGGAGGCCGTCTGATGTTCTTCGACTCCGACCTCCTCATGTCGGCCCTGCGCGCCCTCACCCCGATCCTCCTCGCCGCTCTCGGCGGGGCGATCTGCGAGCGCGCGGGCGTGTTCAACATCGGCCTCGAAGGCATGATGCTGCTGGGCTGCTTCACGTCGGTCGCCACGAGCTGGTTCACCGGCAGCCCCTGGCTCGGTGTCCTCGCGGCGGCCCTCGCGGCGGCGGCGTACTCGCTGGTCCTCGCGGTCGGCGCGGTGACGCTGAAGGGCGACGCGGTGGTGCTCGGCATCGCCATGAACCTCCTCGCCGTCGGCCTGACGAGCTTCCTGCTGCGCACGGTCTTCGGCGTGCAGGGCACGTTCAGCGACCCGAGCCTCACCGGCCTTCCCCTGGTAGGGGGGTTCACCCCGCTCACGTACCTGTCGTGGCTCGCGGTGGCCGTGGCCGCGCTCGTGCTGTCCCGGCACGTGTGGGGCCTCAGGCTGCGCGGCGTCGGTGAATCCCCGGACGCCGCCGCGACGTTGGGGGTCAGCCCGGCGAAGTACCAGTACGGGGCCGTACTGTTGTCCGGCGTGCTGTGCGGACTCGCCGGTGCCCAACTCGCCCTGGGGAACGTCACGTTGTTCACCGAGAACATGACGGCGGGCCGTGGCTGGATCGCGGTCGTCGCGGTGATGCTGGGCCGTGCGCTGCCGGTCGGCGTGCTGCTGGCGGCGCTGCTGTTCGGCCTCGCGGAGGCGGTCGGCTTCCGTCTCCAGGGCGTCGGCCTGCCCCAACAGGCCACCGACGCCGCGCCGTACGTCGTCACGCTCGGTGCCCTGTTCCTGTCGACGGCCCGCCGCCGTCGCCGTACCCCTTCCTCTGGAGCCGTCTCATGACGCAGGACCTCCTGCCGATCACCCGAATTCCCCGTACCGGCCTGCCGGTTGACGCGGTCGTCGTCGGCGACCCGGCCCGTGCCGCCGCCGTCGCCGGGCTGCTCGACGGGGCGGCCGAGGTGTCGTACCACCGTGAGTACCGTGTCTTCAGCGGGAGTTGGAAGGGGCTGCCGGTCGTCGTCGCCTCGCACGGGGTGGGCGCGCCGGGCGCGAACCTCCTCTTCCAGGAGCTGGCGGACGCGGGGGTGCGGACGATCCTGCGGTTCGGTACGGCGGGTGCGATGAAGCCGGGGATCGCGGACGGCGACCTGGTGATCGCCGAGGCGGCGGTCCGGGACGACGGTGTCACCCAGCAGCTTCTCCCGCCGGAGTACCCGGCGTTCGCGGCCCCCGAGGCGGTCCTCGCCCTCCAGCGGGCGGCCCGCGAGACCGGCGCCCCGCACCACCGGGGCGTCGTCTGGACCCGCGCCGCCTTCCAGCCGGGCCACCTCCCCCTGTTCGCGTACACGGGCGTCGGCCTCGCCGCGATCGAGATGGAACTCTCCGCCCTCCTGGTCACGGCGTCCCTGCGGGGCCTGACGGCGGGCGGCGTCCTCGTCGTGGACGGCGCGAACGCCGACGAACTCGTCGACGAGGAGGGGGGCAGCGTGTACGACCCGCACCGGGACGTCGTCGCGGAGGGCGTCGAGCGCGGTGCCGTGGTCTCGCTGGAGGCGCTGCGGCTGCTGGCGGCGGAGAACCCCCGGTGAGCATCGACCTGTTGGTGCACGGGGGTGACGTCCTGACGGTGGACGACGCCGGAACTGTCGTACCCGAAGGCGCGGTCGCGATCCACGGCGGCGAGATCGTCGCCGTGGGTCCCGCCGAGGAACTCCAACAGCGGTACGAGGCCCGGGAGTCCATCGACGCCTCGGGATGCCTCGTCCTGCCGGGGTTCGTCAACACGCACACCCACCTCGCGATGACCCTCCTACGCGGCCGTGCCGACGACGTCACTCTCCAGGGCTTCCTGGAACGGGTGTTGAAGTGGGAGGCCGAGCTGCTGACCCCGGAGAACGTGGCGGCGGCGGTACGGCTGGCGGCGGCCGAGTCCATCAAGGCCGGGGTCACCACCGCGCTCGACATGTACTGGTTCCACGAGGCGGCCGAGCGGGTCGCGCGGGAAGCGGGCTGGCGACTGCTGACCGGACCGACGTTCATGGACGTCCCCGGCCCGCCGGACGGAATGACGTTCGAGGCGCGAACCGCGTGGGCGCGCAAGGACCTTGAGGCCCACACCCGCGTCCGCCCCGTCCTCTTCGCCCACTCCACCTACACCCTCTCCCCCGCCCAGCTCACCGAAGTCTTCGCCCTGGCGAGGGAGTTCGGCGCCCTGATCCACATCCACGCGGCGGAGAACGCCACCGAGGTCGCGACGGTCGAGGTCAAGTACGGGAAACGCCCTGTGGAGTTGCTGGACTCCCTCGGCCTCCTCGGCCCCGACGTCCTGCTCGCGCACGCCGTGGACCTGACCGGCCCGGAGATCGCGGCGCTGGCCCGCACCGGCACCTCGGTCGCCCACTGTCCCGTGTCGAACCTGAAGCTGGGCTGCGGCATCGCCCCCGTACCGAGGCTGCTCGGCGCGGGCGTCACCGTCGGCCTCGGCACGGACGGCGCGGTCAGCTCCAACACGCTGGATGTGCTGGGCGCCGTACGGCAGGCCGCGCTGGTGCACAAGGCGGGCGGCGACCCGACGGCGGTCGGTGCCGAGCAGGCCGTACGGATGGCGACCGCCTGGGGTGCGCGGGCGCTGGGGCTCGGGGACCGGATCGGGTCGCTGGAGGCGGGCAAGCGGGCGGATCTCGTCGTCGTGGACCTGTCCGGTCCGCATCTGCGCCCCCTGCACGACCCGTGGTCGACGCTGGCGTACGCGGCGCGCGCCGACGACGTGCGGGACACGGTCGTCGACGGGAGGGTCCTGCTGCGGGGGCGGGCGCTGACCACGCTGGACGAGCGTTCGGTGGTCGCGGATCTGGAGTCACTGATCGCCTGAACCCTCATAATGGCCGCTAGACCTCCGATGTCTGGGGTGTCGGAAACACGCACGCATGGGAGGCCGGGATGGCAGTCACCGACGAGGCGATCGAGAAGATCAAGGGAATGATCGTCTCGGGTGCGCTGCGCCCCGGCGACCGGCTGCCGAAGGAGAGCGAACTCGCCGCCGAACTGGGCCTGTCGAGGAACTCCCTGCGGGAGGCGGTGCGCGCGCTGTCGCTGATCCGCATCCTGGACGTGCGCCAGGGCGACGGCACGTACGTCACCAGCCTGGACCCCCAACTCCTGCTGGAGGCGCTGAGTTTCGTCGTCGACTTCCATCGCGACGACACCGTCCTGGAGTTCCTCGCGGTGCGCCGCATCCTGGAGCCGGCCGCGACGGCGATGGCGGCGCTGCGCATCAGCGAGCAGCAACTCGACGCGCTGAGTGCCCAGTTGGACCGGCTCGGCGACGGCCCCTCGGTGGAGGAGCTGGTCGCGTGCGATCTGGAGTTCCACCGGGGGATCGTGCAGAGCGCCGGGAACTCGGTGCTGTGCTCGCTGCTGGACGGCCTGTCGGGGCCGACGACGCGGGCCCGGATCTGGCGGGGTCTGACGCAGGAGGACGCGGTGGCGCGGACCCTGCACGAGCACCGGGCGATCCTGGAGGCGCTGCGGGACCGGGACGCGGAGGCGGCGCGGTCGTGGGCGACGGTGCACATCGCGAGTGTGGAGCAATGGCTGCGGGCGAGTCTGTGAAACCGGTTTCTGCGCGTTTGCGGTCAGGGGTGTCCGACGGCTCCGGACGGGGCAGTGATCCGTTCACTCCCCCGTCGAAGGGGGCTGCGGGCGCCCTTGCCGCACGCCGTAAGGTTGGGTGGTCAGGCGAGGGCACGTCGGAAGGAGGCGCTGGGTGATCGAGCTGGAGGGAGTTCCCGAGCTGATCGACCCAGTCATGGTGGCCGCGTTCGAGGGCTGGAACGATGCCGGCGACGCCGCCTCCACCGCCGTCATGCATCTGGAGCGGGAGTGGAAGGGCGAGGTGTTCGCGGCGCTGGACGCCGAGGACTACTACGACTTCCAGGTGAACCGCCCCACGGTGTTCATGGACGGCGGCGTGCGGAAGATCACGTGGCCGACGACGCGGTTGTCGGTCGTGCGGATCGGCGGCGAGAAGCCGCGGGACCTGGTGCTGGTGCGCGGCATCGAGCCGTCGATGCGCTGGCGGTCCTTCTGCAACGAGCTGCTGGGTTTCGCGCACGAGCTGGGCGTCGAGCTGGTGGTGATCCTGGGCGCGCTGCTCGGTGACACCCCGCACACGCGTCCGGTGCCGATCAGCGGGACGACGTCCGATCCGGACCTCGCGCGCCGGATGGACCTGGAGGAGACCAAGTACGAGGGCCCGACGGGCATCGTCGGCGTCCTCCAGGAGGCGTGCACGCACGCGGGCGTACCGGCGGTGTCGCTGTGGGCGGCGGTCCCGCACTACGTGTCGCAGCCCCCGAACCCGAAGGCGACGCTGGCGCTCCTCAACCGCCTCGAAGACCTCATCGACGTCCGCATCCCCCTCGGCGAGCTGGCCGAGGACGCGCGCGCCTGGCAGGTCGGCGTGGACCAGCTCGCGGCCGAGGACACCGAGGTCGCGGAGTACGTCCAGACGCTCGAAGAGGCCCGCGACACCGCGGAGTTGCCGGAGGCGTCCGGCGAGGCGATCGCCCGCGAGTTCGAACGCTACCTGCGCCGCCGCGACCCGGGCGACCCGAGCGAGAAGACGCGCCCGCCGAGGCCGCCGAAGGCCACGGGGGACGACGACGATTCGTCGGAGGACTGATCGGGGTCGGGGGCTGGACCGAGTGAGGGCGGTGCCGGGTGCACCGCCCTCACCCGTTTCACGCCGGCCCGATGACCGTCACGCCGGTACCGCGACCACCGCGTACGCCGTCTGAGGCGTCGGCGTCGTCGAGAACCGCGCGTTCGGCAGGTACAGCCGCCCCTTGTACGCGGCGGCCGTCGTCGGCACGTCGAAGTCCGTGTCGGTGATCCGCCGCAGGAACACCCCGCTCCGGCCGTCGGCGGCCAGCCGGAACACGTCGACCGCGTTCTGCTGGTTCTGTACGACGTACAGGAGCCGTCCGTCGCGCAGCAGCCCGTCGCCGTTGGTGAGCGGCGCCGCGTCCCCGAGGTCGACGAGCTCGGTCACTCCGGTGCGCGGGTCGACCCGGTGCAGCGCGCCCACGCCGGACTGCACGACGAGCAGCGCCGACCCGTCGGGCGTCCGCGTGATCCCGTTGGCGTTGAAGACCTCCCCGGGGACCTGCGTCCAGTCGCCGGTCAGGGGGACGCGTACGACGTCGTCGGCGGCCGGGAGTGCGCCGTCGCGGCCGAGGGGGAGGGCGTAGAGGGTGGGCTGGAAGGAGTCGGTGAACCAGGCGGCGCGCGGGGTGAGGAAGACGTCGTTGGTGAAGGTCGGGGTCGCCGTGGTGAGCCGGTAGGTGGCGAGGATCTCGCCGCTGCGGGCGTCGACGACGCGAGCGCCCTCGCCGCGTCCGGCGATGAACAGGCGTCCCCTGTCGTCGAGTTTGAGGCCGACGGAGGGGGTGCCGGGGCCGGCGGAGATGATCGTTCCCTCGCCGGTGCGCAGGTCGGCGCGGTAGATGGAGCCGTCGCGGAGGGAGCCGAGGTAGGCGTAGGGGGCGCGGCCGATGGCGATGCCTTCGGGCTGGAAGCCGTTCGGGAGGGGGATGAGGTCGGGCCAGGCGGCGCCCGTGCTGGCGTGGGCCGTCGTGCCGATGGCGGCGGCGCCGAGTGCCGCCGCGCCGGCGGTGAGCATCCGGCGGCGGGTCAGGGGGTGTGCGAAGGAACCGTGTGTGGATGCCACGGGGCGTCCTTCCGCGTGCGGGGACCGGCAGTTGGCCGATCCAGCGGTCAACTGGAACCCCACCCCATCACAACTGCCGCGCGGGACACAGGGGTTGACAGGTCATCGACAGCGTGAGGGGTGGTTCACCCGTACCGGTGACACGTGCCGGTACGGGGAACCACCCCTGTTCGCTTCGGCGTTGCCCTTACAGGGCAACACCCAGAAGAGCGTCGACGGCGCGGGAGACGACCCCGGGTGCGCCGATGTCGGTGCCGCCCTGTTCCTGCTGGCGGGAGGCCCAGCGGTCGACGGCGTCGAGGGCGGCCGGTGCGTCGAGGTCGTGCGCGAGCGCGTCGCGGATCTCCTGGACGAGCGGCTCGGCCTCGGGGCCGTCGGGGCGGGAGACGGCGGCGCGCCAGCGCGCGAGGCGGGCCTCGGCGTCGGCGAGGACCTGGTCCGTCCACTCCCAGTCGGCGCGGTAGTGGTGCGCGAGGAGCGCGAGGCGGATGGCGGCCGGGTCGACGCCGTCGCGGCGCAGCTGCGAGACGAAGACGAGGTTGCCCCGGGACTTGGACATCTTCTCGCCGTCCAGGGCGACCATGCCGGCGTGGACGTACGCCTTGGCCATGGGGAACTCGCCGGTCAGCGCGTGCGCGTGGGAGGCGCCCATCTCGTGGTGCGGGAAGACGAGGTCGGAGCCGCCGCCCTGCACGTCGAAGCCCATGCCGAGGTGTTCCAGGGCGATGGCGACGCACTCGATGTGCCAGCCGGGCCGGCCTCGCCCCAGAGAGGCGCCGTCCCAGCTCGGCTCGCCCTCGCGGGCGGCCATCCACAGCATCGGGTCGAGGGGGTTCTTCTTGCCGGCCCGGTCGGGGTCGCCGCCGCGCTCGGCGGACAGCAGGCGCATCGCGGCGGCGTCCAGGTGGGACACCTCGCCGAAGTGCGGGTCGGCCTCGACGGAGAAGTAGATGTCCCCTTCGAGCTCGTACGCCGCTCCGCAGTCCCGCAGGCGCTCCACGAGCGGCACGATGCCGGGTATGGCCTCGACGGCGCCTATGTACTGCCGCGGGGGCAGCATCCGCAGGGCGGTCATGTCCTCGCGGAAGAGCGCGGTCTCCTTCTCGGCGAGCGCGGCCCAGTCCACGCCGTCGCGCTCCGCGCGCTCCAGCAGCGGGTCGTCCACGTCGGTGACGTTCTGGACGTAGTGAACCTGCCGCTTGGTGTCGAGCCACACGCGCTGCACGAGGTCGAACGCGTTGTAGGTCGCCGCGTGTCCGATGTGCGTGGCGTCGTACGGCGTGATGCCGCACACGTAGATACGGGCGACGGGACCGGGGTCGAGGGTGACGAGGTCACCGGTCGCGGTGTCGTGGATCCTCAGGTCGCGGCCCTGACCAGGCAGGGCGGGGACCTCGGAAGCGGGCCAGGCATGCATGTCATGAGCGTAACCGGACCGTAGTTCGGTATACGAACCGGAGAGCGCCGGATGACGGAAAAGGCGGTCTTGCGGGGATCGGAGGGATGTGCGGGGTGGGTGGGGAGGTGTGCGGGAGGTTCTCAGACCGGTGGCCAGGGGATGGCGGGCCACTCGCCGCTGGGCTCCGGGTGCTTCCCGGTCGTCAGCAGGTCGTCGACCCGCGCGCGGGTGGCGTCCAGCTCCGCCGGGGTGATGAGGGGCGTGAGGGTCGCCGTGAGGGCTCCGGAGGGCTCCAGGGCCCCTCTGAGCGCCTTGAGGGTGTCCAGGGCCTCGTCGGTCAGGGGCTCGCCCGCCCAGCCCCACAGGAGCGTACGGAGCTTGTTCTCGGCGTTGAAGGTGACGCCGTGGTCGATGCCGTAGAGCAGGCCGTCGGCGGTGGGCAGGAGGTGGCCGCCCTTGCGGTCGGCGTTGTTGATGACGGCGTCCAGGACGGCGAGGCGGCGCAGCCGGTCGTCGTCGGCGTGCACCAGGAGCGCCGTCCGGCCCTCCCCCACCTCGGCGAACCCGATGGCCTTCCAGCCCGGCGCCGGTTCCTCCGTGTCGACGAGCGCGAGGAGTTCGGCCTCGGGGGACGCCTCGATCCACAGCTGGCACATGCCCTCGCCGTAGGGGCCGTCGCGCAGGACGGTCGGCGGGATGAGCCCCCAGCCGGTCGCGGCGGACACCTCGTACGCGGCGACCTCGCGCTGCGCGAGCGTGCCGTCGGGGAAGTCCCACAGGGGCCGTTCCCCGGCGACGGGCTTGTACACGCAGGCCGCCTCCCGGCCGTCGTGGGTCACGGTGCAGTACAGGGCCGCGTTGGAGGCGTCGCTGATGCGTCCGCGCACGGTCAGCTCACCGCGTGCCAGGAGCAGCGTGTCCGCGGGTTCGACGGTGGTCACGCCCCTCGCCGGTATCCGTTCTGGCGCGGACATACGTGTCCCTCCGGGTCGAGCGGCAGGCTGCACAGCGGGCAGGGCGGGCGGCCCGCGTTGACGACGTCCAGGGCGCGCTTGGCGAACGCGCGCGCCTGTGCGCCGGTGAGGCGGACCCGCAGCATCGGGGGGCCGTTCTCCTCGTCCTGGAGGAGGCGTTCCTCCGCCTCGGCGAGGTCCTCCTCGGTGTCCGCGTCGAGTTCCACGAGGGCCTGCGCCTCGACGATCATGCGCTGTTCCTCGCCGTCCCAGGCGAGGGCCATGGTGCCGACCCGGAACTCCTCCTCGACGGGTGCGTCGAGGGGCCGGGTGTCGGGGCTCTCGGCGGGGGCGACGGCGGGTACGGCGGCGTTTCCGCCGCTGCGGCGCACGACCTCGTCCAGCAGTTCGTCCATGCGCTCGGCGAGCGCGGCGACCTGGGTCTTCTCCAGCGCGACGCTGGTCACCCTGGGGCCGGCGACGGCCTGGAGGAAGAAGGTACGGCGTCCGGGCAGTCCGACCGTGCCGGCCACGAAGCGGTCCGGCGGATCGTAGAGGAACACCTGACGGGACACGTCCTGTCTCCAGTAAGAGTCGTGGGTTCGGATGACGTCCTGCGCGTGTACGCGCGCTGCGCGGACCGCTTCACCCTACTGCGGGCGACGATCACGGTGCGCCCGCACCGCCTCCCACCGTCGCGTGCCCGGTCGGCGGCTGTTCACGCGGGGCGAGGGAAGAAAGATCGCCGGTGTCTCCGAGGCGGACGAGGAAGGGGCGCAGGCGCGTGTAGCGGATCGCGGTCACGGAGCACGGTTCGACGGAGATGCGCTGGAACAGGTCGAGGTGCAGGCCGAGGGCGTCCGCGACGAGCGCCTTGATGATGTCGCCGTGGGAGCACATGAGGTAGACGGCGCTCTCGCCGTGGTCGCGCTCCACGCGCGCGTTCCACTCGCGTACGGCTTCGGCGGCCCGGGTCTGCATGGAGCGCATGGACTCGCCGCCGGGGAAGGCGGCGGCCGAGGGGTGGGCCTGGACGACCTCCATGAGGGGGTCGCCGCTCAGCTCGGCGAGTTTTCGTCCGCTCCAGTCGCCGTAGTGGGCCTCCCCGATGCGTTCGTCGGAGTGCGCGGTGATCCCGCGCGCGTCCAGGAGGGGCCGTACGGTCTCCTGGCAGCGCTGGAGGGGGCTGGTGACGACTTCCGCTATCGGCAGTCCGTCGAGCCGTCCGGGCAGGGCGGCGGCCTGCGCGGTGCCGCGTTCGTCCAGGGTGACGCCGGGCGTCCAGCCGGCGAGCACTCCGGAGGTGTTGGCGGTGGACCTGCCGTGCCTGACGAGGATGAGGGTGGGCATGCGGCCAGGGTAGGTGTCCGCGCGCGTGCGCTGTCTTCCGGGCGAAGGGAGAATCCTCTCCGTGATCGTCGACTGTGCCGTCTACCGTGAGGGCCGCCGGGTGGCGGGTCCGCCGGACTTCTCCGACGCGCTGGCCGGGGCGCGGGCCTGCGGCGGCTTCGTGTGGATCGGGCTGCACGAGCCCACCGAGGACGAGTTCACCCTCGTCACCGAGGAGTTCGGCCTCCACCCGCTGGCCGTGGAAGACGCCCTGAAGGCTCATCAGCGGCCCAAGCTGGACGTGTACGACGACTCGCTGTTCGTCGTCCTCAAGCCGGTCGGGTACGACCAGGACCGCGACACCGTCTCGGCGGGCGAGGTGATGGTCTTCCTCGGCGAGGGCTTCGTCGTCACCGTCAGACACGGCCAGGACGCCCCTCTGGCGGCCGTACGGCACCGTCTGGAGGAGGAGAGGCCCGAACTCCTCGCGAAGGGCCCCACGGCCGTCCTGTACGCGATCTCGGACGCCGTCGTCGACCGGTACCTGGAGGTCGCCACCGAGCTCCAGACCGACCTGGAGGGACTGGAGGCGGAGGTGTTCTCGCCGGACGGCGGGGACTCGCGCGGGGCCGCGTCGCGGATCTACACCTTCAAGCGCCAGGTCCTGGAGTTCCGGCGGGCCACCGGGCCGCTCACCCTGCCGCTGACCCGGCTGTCGGGGTCCTACGGCACGCCCGTGCCGTTCGTGCACGACACGTCCCGGCCGTTCTTCCGGGACGTCGGCGACCACCTCGCGCGCGTGAACGAGTCCGTCGAGGCGCTCGACCGGCTCGTCTCGGACATCCTGTCGGCCCATCTCGCGCAGATGAGCGTCCGGCAGAACGACGACATGCGGAAGATCTCCGCGTGGGCGGCGATGGCTGCGGTCCCGACGATGATCGCCGGGATCTACGGCATGAACTTCGAGCACATGCCGGAACTGCGGTGGGTGTGGGGGTACCCGGCGGTGATCCTGGTCATGGCCGCGTTCGAGGTGGCGCTGTACCGGCTGTTCAAGCACCGGGGGTGGCTGTAGGGCGTCGCGTCGGTCGGACAACTCACCCGTCCGACGTACCCCCGCCCCGTAACCCCGCGCGTGCAGTGACGTTGTTCCTCACAGTCGGCCGTGGCGGGGAGACCCCCGAGCCCCCGCCACGGCCGTGGAACCCTCCAGGGAGTGTCCCGGGGGTGGTTATGCCACCCCGGCCAGCTCCAGGGCCTCCGCGCCCGCGCGCAGGGCCGCGAGGCGTTCTTCGAGGGTGAAGCCCGCGGGGGCGAGGGTGAGGGTGGTGACGCCCACCGCGGCGTAGGACTTCATGCGGTCGGCGATGCGGTCCACCGAGCCGAGGAGGGCCGTCTTGTCGATCAGGTCGTGGGGGACGGCCGCTGCCGCGCCGGTCTTGTCGCCGGACAGGAACTTGTCCTGGATCTCCGCCGCCTCCGACTCGTACCCCATGCGCTGGGCCAGCTGGTTGTAGAAGTTCTGCTTGCGGCTGCCCATGCCGCCGACGTACAGGGCCGTGTACGGGCGGAAGGTGTCCGCGAGCTTCTCGACGTCCTTGTCGTCGCCCAGGGCGAGCGGCAGGGTCGGGCAGACGTCGAAGCCTTCGAGGGTGTGGCCGGCCTTCTCGCGGCCCGCGCGGATGTACTTCAGCGCGGTGTCCTCCAGGTGCTCGGCGGAGGGGAAGATCAGGAGCGCGCCGTCGGCGATCTCGCCGGTCTGCTCCAGGTTCTTCGGGCCGATCGCGGCGATGTAGAGCGGGATGTGCTCGCGCTCGGGGTGCACGGTCAGCTTGATCGGCTTGCCGGGCCCGCCGGGCAGCGGAAGCGTCCAGTGCTCGCCCTCGTACGACAGGCGCTCGCGGGTCATCGCCTTGCGGACGATCTCGACGTACTCGCGCGTGCGGGCCAGCGGCTTGTCGAACTTGACGCCGTACCAGCCCTCGGAGACCTGCGGCCCGGAGACGCCGAGGCCGAGGCGGAAGCGCCCGCCGGACAGGGAGTCCAGCGTCGCGGCGGTCATCGCGGTCATCGCGGGCTGGCGGGCCGGGATCTGGAAGATGGCCGACCCGACGTCGATCCGCTCGGTCTTGGCGGCGACCCACGTCAGCACGGTCGCCGCGTCAGAGCCGTACGCCTCGGCCGCCCAGCACACGGCGTAGCCGAGCCGGTCGGCCTCCTGTGCCACGGCGAGGTTGTCCCCGTCCATCCCGGCACCCCAGTACCCGAGGTTGATCCCGAGCTGCATTGGCCGCATCCCCTTACCGATCAGTAACGTCCGTTGTGGACAGACCATAGCGCGCACCCCCGCAAGGCCGGGAGTACCGGCCTCCCGATCCACAACCTGCGGATTCGGTTATCCACAGGCCACCCACCGCCCGGTTCTGGCCAGTAATCTCGGCGTTCATGGAGCAGAGGCATCTCGGCCGCACCGGCCTGCGCGTGTCCCGTATCGGGCTCGGCACCCTGACCTGGGGCCGCGACACCGACGAGCACGACGCGGCGGACCTCTTGAAGACGTTCTGGGAAGCGGGCGGCACCCTCGTCGACACGGCGGACGTGTACGGCGACGGGGACGCCGAGTACCTGCTGGGCCGCCTCATAGAGGGCCTGGTCCCGCGCCGGGACCTGATCATCGCGACGAAGGCGGGCAGCGTGCCCGACCCCGACCGCCGCTACGACGGCTCCCGGGGTCATCTGCTGGCCGCGCTGGACGCGTCGCTGGCCCGCCTCGGCACGGACTACGTGGACGTGTGGCACATCCACGCGTACGACCCCCACACGCCGATGGAGGAGACCCTCCAGGCCCTCGACATCGCTGTCTCCAGCGGGCGCGCGCGGTACGCGGGCGTCTCCAACTTCTGCGGCTGGCAGATCGCCAAGGCGGCCACCTGGCAGCTCGCCGCGCCCGGCACGCGTACGCGGCTGTCCAGCACGCAGATGGAGTACTCGCTCCTCCAGCGCGGCATCGAGCGCGAGGTGCTGCCCGCCGCGATCGACCTCGGCATCGGGCTGCTGCCCTCCTCGCCGCTCGGGCGCGGTGTCCTCACCGGCAAGTACCGGGGCGACGTCTTCCCGCCCGACTCCCGCGCCGCCTCCGACCACTTCGCGCCGTTCGTCGAGCCCTACCTCGACGACACGGCCAGCCGCATCGTCGACGCGGTGACGACCGCCGCCGACGGCCTCGCCGTCACCCCGCTGCACGTCGCCCTCGCCTGGGTCCGCGACCGGCCCGGCGTCGCCGCGCCCATCATCGGCCCGCGCAACGCGCAGCAGCTCAGCGCCGCGTTGTCAGTGGAGGCCCTTACGCTTCCAGACGAGATCTGCCGGGCCCTCGACGACGTGTCGGCGCCCGTGCACCGCTATCCCGATCACGACTGGAGCACGCTGTGACCACGGACCCGGAGACCACGGAGAACGAAGCGCCGGGGGCACCGGAGGGGGGAGCTGATGCCGGGGGCGGGGAGGCAGGGGTCGCCGGGGGCGGGGGAAGCGGGGGCAAGGCGGAGGACGTCGAGGGCACGGACGCCTCGGACACGGCGAGGGCCGGGGGCGGGGAAGCGGGTGTCGCCGGAGGCGGGGGAAGCGGGGATGGGGAGGACGCCGGGAGCGTGGAGGCCGAGGCACCCGCGCGTCCGGTGGCCGCAGGCGGGGAGACCGAGGCCGGGGAAGTGGGTCTCGCGGGGAATGGGGATGGAGTGGACGTCGGGGGTGACGAGAGCGCGGAGGGTGAGGTTGCCGGCGGGGAACCCTCGGGCACCGAGGAGGCCGCGGAAGGTGACGCGAGCGGGGAGACCGGTGGCGCGGAAGGCTCCGGCGAGGCTCAGAAGGGTGAGGCCGCGGCTCCCGAACTCACCGAGGCCCAGGCCGAGCTCGCCGCGCAGAAAGTCGAGCGGGAGCGGATCGCGCGGCGCAAGGCCGAGAAGGGCGGGCCGATCGCCGCAGGGGGCAAGCTGAGCGGGACCGCCGCGGATCTGCTGGCCGCCGTACGGGCCGTGGAGAGCGGCGCGAAGCCCGCGAGCGCGTACGCCGCACCGCCCTCGCGGAGCGTTCCCGGCCCTGGGCGACGTCCTGAGCGGGGGATGCCGGACGGATCCGCTCCGTCGGCTGCGGGGAACGCCACGACCGCCGGGGAGTTCGGGCCCGGCGAGGGAGACCGCGCCGCAGGAACCACCGGCGTCACGAGGACCGCCGGAGGCGTGGGTACTGACGCCGGGTTCGGGCCCGCTGGGAGCGTGGCCGGCGCGGGAAGCGCAGGTGGCGCGGGGGGCGCAGGAAGCGCGGGTGGCGCGGGAAGCACTGGGAGCACGAGGGGCGCGGGGGGCGCCGCGAGCCCCGGGGTCGCCGGGAACTCCCTGGCTCCGTCCTCCGGGGGCGCCGGAAGCCCCTTCGCCCCGTCCTCCGGGATCGCCGGAGAATCCCTGGCCCCGTCCCCCGGGCTCACCGAAGGCTCCCTGGTCCCGTCCCCAGGAACCGCCGGAACCCCCCTCGCCCCCTCCCCCACCCTCGTCGACGCCGTCCGGCATGTCCTCGTCGGCGGGTCCGCGCCCGAGTCCCTGGCGCCGCAGGTCGCGGTGGCCCTCGGAGAGGGCGCGGCGGAGTTGCTGCGGGAGGACCCCTGGCAGTTGCTGCGGGTCTCCGGTGTGCGGCCCGAGCAGGCCGACGGGTTCGCGCGCGCGTTGCTCGGAGCCGAGTGCGGGCCGGCGGACGAGCGGCGCGGACGCGCCGTGACGCTGTGGCTGCTGGAGCAGGCCGCGCTGGCCGGGCATACGGCGCTGGAGCTGCCGGCGCTGACCGCCGCTCTGGCCCAGCGGGGCGTGCCGGACGCCGACGGCGCCGTACAGGGCACCGTCGCCGAGGGGGAGGCGCTGATCTTCCAGGACGCGCTGGAGGAGCCCGGCGCGGCTCCCGTGCAGGACGACGAGGAGGAGGAGCGTCCCGTCCGTGTGCTGGTCGGCCTTGAGCGGTACGCCCTCGCGGAGGAGAGCCTCGCCGACGGGCTCGCCAGGATCGTCAACGCGCTGCCCGAGGACGACTCCCCCGCGTGGGAGACGGCCGCCTCCGCCGCCCCCCGTGGCGCCGCCGACCTGATCCGTGCCGTCGCCGCGAACGGCCTCGTCCTGCACACCGGCGGCGAGGCGTCCCGCGCGGAACCGGCCGCCCTCCTCGACGCGGCCCGCGCCCTGGGCCTGCGCGCGGTCGCGGCCTGCCACACGGCGGACGGCCGCCAGAGGTTCGCGGCACTGCTGAACGGGGGACGCGGGACCGGGGGAAACATCCCGCACCCCGCGCATCCCACGGAGGCCGGCGCAGGCACGTACGGCGCCCCGGCGGACACGCACAGCGGCCCCGCCCACGAACCCGCCCACGAACCCTCCGTCGTCACCCTCCCCGGTCTCCTCGCCGGGCTGGAAGGGCCCGGTCGGGACTCCGAAGGGGCCTTCGCGCTCGACCTGCTGGTCCTGCTCGACGCGCCTCAACTGGACGTCGAGGCCGCCGCGATGGTCGTCGAGTCGTTGGCGGACGGGGCCCGGCTGGTGCTCAGCGGGGACCCCGGCGTGTTGTGGTCGGCTGGCGCGGGACGCGTGTTCGGGGATGTGCTCGCCGCGCGCGTGTGCCCGCAGGTCGCTTCGCGGACGCCGGACCCGGGGCCGATCGGGGAGCTGGTCTCCGGGATCGGCATCGGGGAGCTGAACCAGGTGGCCGCGCCCGGCAAGGAGATCGTGATCGTGCCGGTGCGGGACGCCGGGGAGGCCGTGCACCGGACCGTGCAACTGGTCGCCGACTCCGTGCCGAGGGCGTTCGGGGTGTCCCCCGAGGAGACCGTCGTGATCACGCCGGGCCACGGCGGCGCGGCCGGTACGCGCGCGCTCAACGCGGCCCTCAAGGAGCGCCTGAACCCCGGCCCTGGCCGCTTCGCCGGGTACGACCCGGGTGACCTGGTCGCCTACGCCCCCGCGCCCGGCCGCACGCTCCCGGGCCGGGTCGTGGGCGCCGACGCGGACGGCCTGCGCATCACCTGCGCCGGCGCCGGCATCCTCGTACCGAAGGACCGCGTCGAGCAGACCCTGCGGCACGGCTGGGCGCTGACCGCCCACCAGGCGGCGGGCGCGCGCTGGCCGGCGGCGGTCGTGGTGCTGCCCGGGGACGCGGCGCAGGCGCTGTCGCGGGCGTGGGTGTACACGGCGTTCAGCCGTCCCGAGCGGCACCTGTCGGTCGTCCACGGCGTGGAACAGGCCCTCCCGCACGCGGTCGCCGAGGTTCTGCCGAAGCCGCGGACGACCCGGCTGCCGGTGCTGCTGCGCGGACAAGTGCCGGTGGCGACGGGGTAGGCGGGACGGCCCCAGGCCGGCGCAACGGCCCGGAGTGCGCGAAGGGCGCGGAGGAAACCCCGCGCCCTTCACCTTGAGCACCCGCGCCGCGAACCCCGGCTACCGCCGGTCCACGTCCAGCGGCTCCAGATCCTCCACGTCCTCCACATCGACCTCGTCCACGTCGTCGACCCCGTCGACTTCATCCACTTCGTCGACCTCGACCTCGACCTCGTCCTCGTCGAAGTCCTCGTCCTCCGACTCCTCGTCGAAGACCGCGCTGACGTCGAAGCGGCAGACGACCCGCTGGGGGTCGGCCTGGTCGAAGGGGGACTCCAGCCATTCGCCGGGGTCGGCCGGGTCGTCGGCGGCGACCACCCAGAGCGTCGAGTCGCCCTCCTCCAGGCCGAACTCCTTGTGCCGGGAGGCGATCTCGTCGGCCTCGTACTCGCCGAAGAGGATGCCGAGGGCGCCGTGGACGGTGCTCGCGGTGTCCTCGCCGCCGTCGTACTCCGCCGCCTCGACCCGCTGGGCCTGCGCGAGGAGCCGCTGGGGTTCGGCGACCGCGTAGTCGCGGCGGATCAGCACGCTCAGGGCGTTCGGCTCCTCCGGACCCGCGTACGGCGGAAGGGAGTCGTCGGTGCCGGGGATCTCGAAGGGGGTGACCTCGTCGTACCGGTCGTAGAGCAGTTCGTCGTACGTCTCCGCCGCAGCGGCCAGTTCGTTGAACGCCTCGTAGACGGCCGGGTCGTCCTCCCCCGACCGGCGTTCGACCGCGGCCAGGTGACGGTCGAGCGCGGTCTTCACCGCCTCGGCGGCGGCGCGTACCTCGGCAGCGGTGGGCTGCGCAGCATCAGACATAGTGCAGACGCTATCCGTACGAGGCACCAGCCCGCACAATAGATGCGATGCCGGAATACGAATTTGCCGACGTGTACGTACCGCGCGGGGTTTCCCGCAAGGAAGCCGCACGTCTGCTGACGGACCATGCCGAGTACGGTCACTGGGAGTTGCACCGTCTGAGCCTCATGCGGGACGGCAGCCGCAGGGTGCGGTTGCGGCGGCGGATCATCCGCCAGGTACGGGCCACGTGGTGAGCTGAAACGCGGACGAAGGGGACGGGCGAGACGACGGAGCGGGCCCCGCCGGGTCGGGGCCCGCTCCGTCGCGCTTTGCGCGCGGGGTGATCCGTGTGGCCGGGATCACCCTCGCGGTTTCACGGCAGTTGGTGCGCTCTGTGTCGCTTTGCCGTGATTTTTACGGCCGTTGCCTCAGCTTGGCCGAAGATCGCCGTCAGGAGGACGCGTGCCTCCGGCGGTAGAGCAGGGCGCCCGCGACCAGCATGCCCGCGCCGGCGGGGAGGGCGAGGCCCAGGGGGAGTTCGGCACCTGTGCTCGCCAGTTCCCCGGGGAGGGTGGGGCGTTGGGCGGTGTGGGGGACGTGGTTCGGGGGCGTGTGGTGGGTGGGGGTGGTGGGATTCGTGGGGCCCGAGGGGTGCGAGGTGCCCGGGTTACCGGGGTGACTGGGGCTGCCAGGGTGCCCCGGCGTACCAGGACCACCCGGGCTGCCAGGGTTACCCGGTCCGCCCGGGTTACCAGGGTTACCCGGTCCGCCAGGGCCGCCAGGGGTACCGGGTCCACCGGGCCCTCCCGGACCGCCAGGCCCCCCGGGCCCGCCCGGATGCCCCGGGTTCCCGGGATGCCCCGACGTCCCGTTCCCGCACTCGTTCCCGAACGCCGGATTACCGACCCCGACGACGTCGACGCTGTTGCCGCACAGGTTCACCGGTACGTCGATGGGGACCTGGACGTGGTTCCCGGAGCCGACCCCGGGTGACCCTCCGGCGTGCCCGCCCGCGTGCGCGCCCCCGGAAGCGCCGTGCCCGCCCCCTCCGCCGTGGCCACCGTCGCCGTACCCACCAGCCCCGCCGTACCCGCCTCCGCCGGGCGCCCCAGCCCCTCCGTACCCGCCGGAGCCGTGCCCGCCGGACCCGTACCCACCGGACCCGGCACCGGCCTTACCCCCACCCCCGTTCCCGCACGAGTTCCCCATCGCCGGATTGAGCAGCCCCACCACGTTCACGGTGTTCCCGCACACGTTCACCGGCGCGTGCACCGGCACCGACACCGTGTTCCCCGCGAGCACCCCCGGTGACTCCCCGGTGGAACCGTTCGCCGAGGAGTCCGCGTGGGCGACCCCTCCCGCCGCGGCGATCGCCCCCGTCGCCGCCGCCACGGTCATGAACCCCTTGCGGGTGACCTGTCGCATCGCTGATTACCTGCCCTTACTGATGTCCACGTGGTCCGCTGTTCCCGAAACCGGCCGGCCCCGGAGCGCATGGCGCGCGCTCCGGGGCCGGTACGGCGTGGACGCCCCCTCAGCGGGGTGGCGTCACTTGTTGATGCAGGTGTTGCCGAAGGCGGGGTTCAGCAGGCCGATCACGGAGATCGTGTTGCCGCACACGTTCACCGGGACGTGCACGGGGACCTGGATGACGTTGCCGGACAGGACGCCGGGGGAACCCACGGCAGCACCCTGCGCACCGGCGTCGGCGACGGCCAGGCCCGCACCCGCGAGAACGAGACCACCGGTGGCGGCAGCGGCGGCGACGACCTTCTTGATCATGTGTATTTCCTCCTGAGTAGGTAGACGGCCCAAGGAGCGGGCCGCACGACCTGTAACGAGGAGGAGCCATTGGGGCTACGAGCGTATGGTCGGATTCACCCGTCCGGGGCGGACCGAACAGGTGCGCGGCCCCTTCAGGACGCGTCGATGAACCGGTCCAGGACGCGCACCCCGAACCGGAGCCCGTCGACCGGCACCCGCTCGTCGACCCCGTGGAACATGCCCGCGAAGTCCAGCTCCGGCGGCAGCTTCAGCGGCGCGAAGCCGAAGCCGCGGATGCCGAGGTCGTCGAAGGACTTGGCGTCGGTGCCGCCGGAGAGCATGTAGGGGACGGCCTCGGCGGTGGGGTCCTCGGCGAGCAGCGCGGCGGACATGGCGTCGACGAGGGTGCCGTCGAAGGAGGTCTCCAGCGCCTTGTCGGAGTGGACGTCCTCGCGGCGTACGCGCGGTCCGAGGAGGCGGTCGAGGTCGGTGAGGAACTCCTCCTCGTGGCCGGGCAGGAAGCGGCCGTCGAGGTGGGCGGTGGCCTCGCCGGGGATGACGTTGACCTTGTAGCCGGCGCCGAGCTGGGTGGGGTTCGCGGTGTTGCTGAGGGTCGCGCCGATCAGCTTGGCGATGCCGCCGAGGCGGGCGAGGGTGGCCTCCATGTCCTCGGGGTCGAGGGGGGTGCCGAGCGCGTCGCCGAGTTCGTCGAGGAAGGCGCGGGTGGTCTTGGTGACGCGGACGGGCCACTTGTGGCGTCCGACGCGGGCGACGGCCTCGGACAGTTCGGTGATCGCGTTGTCGCGGTGGATCATCGAGCCGTGTCCGGCCGTACCGGCGACGGTCAGCTTCATCCAGTGCATGCCCTTCTCGGCCGTCTGGATGAGGTACAGCCGCCGCTCCTCGCTGACGGTGAAGGAGAACCCGCCGACCTCGCTGATCCCCTCGGTGACGCCCTCGAAGAGGTCGGGGTGGTGGTCGACGAGGTGGCGCGCGCCGTACGTACCACCGGCCTCCTCGTCCGCGAGGAACGCCAGGACGATGTCCCGGGGCGGCTTGCGCCCGCTGCGCAGCCGGTCGCGGACGACCGCGAGGGTCATCGCGTCCATGTCCTTCATGTCGACGGCGCCCCGCCCCCACACGCAGCCGTCCGCGACCTCGCCGGAGAACGGGTGGTGCGTCCAGTCGTCCGCGTTCGCGGGAACGACGTCGAGGTGGCCGTGGATGAGGAGCGCGGGCCGCGAGGGGTCCTCGCCCTCGATGCGGGCCACGGTGGAGGCGCGGCCGGGGTGCGACTCGAAGATCTCCGGCTCCAGGCCGACCTCGGCGAGCTTCTCCGCGACCCACTCGGCCGCCTGCCGCTCCCCCGGGCCCGAGTGGTCGCCGTAGTTGCTGGTGTCGAACCGGATCAGCTCGGAACAGAGGTCCACGACCTCGTCCTCGCCCCTGACGTACCCGTCCGTGCCCGTCTCGCTCACGCCGCTGCCTCCCACTGCCGGTTCCTGGTCTCCCCTCATCCTCCCTCCCCCGCCCCCGACACCCAAGACCGCTCCCACCTCGTCACACACCGTTCACGCCGGACCACCCGTGATCGAGCACCCCGGAAACCCTGGTAATGTTTACGACGTCGCCGCGGGGGAACCCCGCGCGAGACACACCCCGTCCGGGTGGCGGAATGGCAGACGCGCTAGCTTGAGGTGCTAGTGCCCTTTATCGGGCGTGGGGGTTCAAGTCCCCCCTCGGACACAGTGAGCGAAGGCTCCGACCAGTCGGTCGGGGCCTTCGCTCGTTATGTGGTGGATCTCTCCTCCCTACCAAGATCGCGCAGGTCAGAGCCCTGCCCGGGGTCTTGATCGGTGACTCGAACGGGTCTCTGCGGTGGCTGTCGAACCGGTTGATCCATAGCGTGGTACTAAAATTTCCGGCTTGTTACGGGCTGGAGCCGGACAACCCCAGGCATACCTGCGGGCCCGCCAGCGCCCCGGAGGTTTCCGGGCACGAGACGCGAGGGACCTGATGGCGGCCATACACGAGGTCAGCACGGCCTTGTTCGAAGAGGAGGAGACGGCGTTCGCGCGGTTCTCGGGGGGCTCTGCCGCCCCGGCGCGCACGCTCGTCGACGTCTTCGACAGCGCTGTGCGCTTCTACGGCGACGAGCCCGCGCTCGACGACGGAAACGCCCAGCTCAGCTACCGCGAACTCGCCGGTGAGGTGGCCCGGTTGCGGGGCCGGCTCGCGCAGGCGGGCGTCGGCCTCGGCGACCGGGTCGGGGTGCGGGTGCCTTCGGGGACGAACAATCTGTACGTCGCGATCCTGGCCGTCCTCGCGGTCGGCGCCGCGTACGTGCCGGTGGACGCCGAGGACCCGGACGAGCGTGCCGACCTGGTGTTCGGCGAGGCGGACGTCCGAGCCGTGCTCACCGGCGGGAACGCGATCACCGTCCACCCCGGCGAGGGCGGACAGGCGGGGCGGCCGGGCGTCGAGCACGACGCGTGGATCATCTTCACGTCCGGGTCGACCGGCAAGCCCAAGGGTGTCGCCGTCACGCACCGCAGCGCGGCGGCCTTCGTGGACGCCGAGGCTCGGCTGTTCCTCGCCGAGGAGCCGATCGGGCCCGGTGACCGGGTCATGGCGGGCCTCTCGGTGGCCTTCGACGCGTCCTGCGAGGAGATGTGGCTCGCCTGGCGCTACGGCGCCTGCCTGGTGCCCGTACCGCGTTCCCAGGTCCGCAGCGGCGCCGACCTCGGGCCGTGGCTGGTGGAGCAGGAGATCACCGTCGTGTCGACGGTGCCGACGCTCGCCGCGCTGTGGGAGCCCGAGACCCTCAACGACGTACGGCTGCTGATCTTCGGCGGCGAGGCGTGCCCGCCCGAGCTGGCTCAGCGGCTGGTGACCGAGGGCCGGGAGGTGTGGAACACGTACGGTCCGACCGAGGCGACGGTCGTGGCGTGTGCCGCGCTGATGACCGGCGAGGAGCCGATCCGGATCGGACTCCCTCTGGACGGCTGGGAGTTGGCCGTCGTGGACGACGCCGGTGAGCCCGTACTCATGGGCGGCACCGGGCAGTTGGTGATCGGCGGGGTCGGGCTCGCGCGGTATCTCGACGCGGAGAAGGACGCCGAGAAGTACGCGCCGCTCGAATCCCTGGGCTGGGAGCGGGCGTACCGCAGCGGTGACCTCGTCCAGGCCGATCCCGAGGGGCTGTTGTTCCTCGGGCGGGCCGACGAGCAGATCAAGCTGGGCGGGCGGCGGATCGAACTCGGCGAGGTGGACGCCGCGTTGCAGGCGCTGCCGGGTGTGGCGGGTGCGGCTGCGGCCGTACGGACCGCACGCAGCGGGAATCAGCTGCTCGTCGGGTACGTGGTGACGCAGGAGGGCTGGGACCAGGCGGCTGCCGTGGAGCGGCTGCGGACCGAACTCCCGGCCGCGCTGGTGCCGTTGCTGGCGGCGGTCGACGAACTCCCCACGCGCACCTCGGGGAAGGTGGACCGCAACGCGCTGCCGTGGCCGCTGCCGGATCTGCAGACCTCTTCCGCGAAGGAGGAGTTGTACGGGACGGAGGCGTGGCTCGCCGAGCAGTGGACGGACGTCCTCGGTACGCCCGTCGCGAGCGCCTCGGACGACTTCTTCGCCATAGGCGGTGGCAGCCTGTCCGCCGCGCAGCTCACGACGCGGCTGCGGGAGCGGTATCCGAGCGCGGCCGTCCTGGACATCTATCAGCAGCCGGTGCTGCGCAAACTCGCCCGGCATCTTGAGGAGTCGGCGCAGGACGACGGGGCGACGCGGGTGATCGCGCCGGTCCCGGTGCGCGCGCAGGTGATCCAACTCCTGGCGCTGCTGCCGCTGTTCACACTGACGGGGCTGCGCTGGACGGTGGCGCTGGCCGCCGCCGGGAACCTGCTGCCGGGGTACACCTGGCTGCCGACCGCGTCGTGGTGGGTGATCGGGCTCGTCGCGCTGGTGCTGTTCACTCCGGCCGGGCGGCTGGGGATCGCGGCGGGTGGTGCGCGGCTGCTGCTGCGGGGTGTGAAGCCGGGCCGGTATCCGCGCGGTGGCGGTGTGCATCTGCGGCTGTGGACGGCCGAGCGGCTGGCCGAGTTCAGCGGGGCGACCTCGCTGACCGGGGCCTGGCTGGAGCGGTACGCGCGGGCGCTGGGCGCGAAGATCGGGCCCGAGGTGGACCTGCACTCGCTGCCGCCGGTCACCGGCATGCTGAAGCTGGGGCGCGGGGCGGCCGTCGAGTCCGAGGTCGACCTGTCCGGCTGGTGGCTGGACGGGGACCGGCTGGAGATCGGCGCGGTGAAGGTCGGCGCGCACGCCGTCGTGGGTACGCGCAGTGTGCTGTTCCCGGGTGCGCGGGTCGGCAAGCGGGCGGAGGTGGCGCCGGGTTCGGCCGTCGCCGGTCAGGTCCCGACCGGGCAGCGCTGGGCGGGGGCTCCGGCGGTCAAGCTGGGCAAGGCGAAGCGGAACTGGCCCAAGGAGCGGCCGGCGCGGGGCACGTACTGGCGGTTCATGTACGGCCTGACGGGCGGCGCGCTCAGCCTGCTGCCGGTGGCCGCGGCGGCCGTCGCGCTGCTGGTGGCGTCGGTGTTCGTCCGTCCCGGCGGGGCGGTGTGGCCGGGCGTCCTGTACGCGCTCGTCCCGGCGACCCTCGCGTACGGCCTCGTCTACGCGTCCCTGATCCTCGTCGGTGTACGGCTGTTGAGCCTGCGGCTCGGTACGGGGACGTATCCGACGCACAGCCGGGTCGGGTGGCAGGCGTGGACCGTGACGCAGCTGATGGACCAGGCCCGCGAGACGCTGTTCCCGCTGTACGCCGGGCTCGTCACGCCCGTGTGGCTGCGGGCGCTCGGCATGCGGATCGGGCGGGGCGCCGAGGTGTCGACCGTGCTGGCGCTGCCGAGTCTGACGACGGTCGGTGAGGGCGCGTTCCTCGCCGACGACACGCTGACCGCGCCGTACGAACTCGGCGGTGGCTGGGTGCGGATCGGGAGGGCCGAGATCGGGCGGCGGGCGTTCCTCGGGAACTCGGGGATGACCGCGCCGGGCCGGTCCGTGCCCGAGGGCGGGCTCGTCGGGGTGCTGTCGGCGACGCCGAAGAAGGCGAAGAAGGGGAGTTCGTACCTGGGGCTGCCGCCGATGAAGCTGCCGCGCAGCGCCTCGGACGGCGACCAGAGCCGTACGTACGACCCGCCGGCGCACCTGCTGTGGGCGCGCGGGCTCGTCGAACTGTGCCGGATCGTGCCGGTGTTCTGCTCGGCGGGGATCGCGGTGCTGGTGGTGGCCGCGCTGTCGGTGCTGGGGCCGTGGGGGTTCCTGCTGGGCGGGGTCGTGGTGCTGGGGGCCGGTGTGTTCGGTGCGTTGCTGGCCGTCGCCGCCAAGTGGGCGCTCGTCGGGCGGCACCGGGCCGGGGAACACCCGCTGTGGAGCTCCTTCGTGTGGCGCAACGAGCTGGCGGACACGTTCGTCGAGGTCGTCGCCGTACCGTGGCTGGCGAACGCCGTGCCCGGGACCGTCGTCATGACCGCCTTCCAGCGGGGGCTCGGCGCGCGGATCGGGAAGGGTGTCTGGCTGGAGTCGCACTGGCTTCCCGAGGCCGATTTGGTGACGCTTTCCGACGGTTCCACCGTGAATCGTGGCTGTGTCCTACAGACTCACCTCTTCCACGACCGGATCTTGCGGACGGATACTGTGGTACTCCGTGAGGGCGCCACACTGGGCCCTGGCGGAATCGTGCTGCCCGGCAGCACGATCGGGGCCCGTACGACACTGGGTCCCGCGTCGCTCGTCATGGCCGCGGAGTCCGTCCCCGACGACACCCGCTGGCTGGGCAATCCCATCGAGTCGTGGCGCCCGTGAGCGCGGGCCACTCGGTGTCCATGAGTGACGGTTCGAGTGGCACGGCGCAGGGAGCGGACGCGGTAGTGGCAGTTCAGCAGACAGCGGGGCCGGACCCGTACTTCCCGGACAACGGCGACCCTCGCTACCGCGTGCATCGCTACGAGATCACGCTGGACTACCGTCCCGGGCCGAACCGGTTGTCCGGGACGGCCCGGATCAACGCGATCGCCGGGCGGGGGGCGCTCGGCGAGTTCTTCCTGAACCTCGCCGACTTCCGCATAGGCCGCGTCCGTGTCGACGGGCGGCAGGCCCAATACACCCACCGCGGCGGGCGGTTGCGGGTCCGGCCCGCCAAGTCCGTACGCGGGGGTGCCGCGTTCACCGTCGAGGTGCACTGGTCCGGGAATCCCAAGCCGGTCAACAGCCCCTGGGGCGGGATCGGTTGGGAGGAGCTGGGGGACGGGGCTCTGGTCGCGAGTCAGCCGGTGGGGGCGCCGTCCTGGTTCCCCTGCAACGACCGGCCCGCCGACAAGGCGTCCTATCTGCTGTCGGTGACCGTTCCCTCCGCGTATTCCGTGGTGACCGGGGGGCGGTTGCTCACGCGTACCACCCGGGCGTCCACCACCACGTGGGTGTACGAGCAGTCCGCCCCCACCTCCAGTTATCTCGTCGGGCTCGCCATCGGGAAGTACCAGACGGTTCTGCTCGGGGATCCCGGGCCCGGGGGTGTGCCTCAACATGGGCATATTCCCGCCGAGTTGCTTCCTCTCTTCTCCCGTGACTTCGCTCGGCAGCCCGCCATGATGGAGCTGTTCCAGGAGGTGTTCGGGCCCTATCCGTTCGACGAGTACGCCGTTGTCGTCACCGAGGAAGAGCTTGATGTGCCTGTCGAGGCACAGGGGTTGTCGCTCTTCGGGATCAACCACGTCGACGGGGCTCGGGGTTCGGAGCGGCTCGTCGCCCACGAGCTTGCTCATCAGTGGTTCGGGAACAGTGTGTCCGTCGCCGACTGGCGGCACATCTGGCTCAACGAGGGGCTGGCCAAGTACGCCGAGTGGTTGTGGTCCGAGCGGTCCGGGGGGCGGAGTGCTCATCAACTCGCCTCGGCTGCTTATCGGTTGCTCGCCGGGTTGCCTCAGGATCTGCGGCTCGCCGATCCTGGGCGGAAGTCGATGTTCGACGATCGGCTGTATGAACGGGGTGGGGTGGTTGTTCACGCTGTGCGGTGTCTGTTGGGGGACGCCGCGTTCTTTCCCATGTTGCGGGGGTGGGCCGGGTTGCATCGGGGGGGTGCTGTGACCACGTCCACGTTCGTGGCTCATGTGGGGCGGTTCGCCGCTGAGCCGGTGGACGAGTTTTTCGATGCGTGGGTTTACGAGGGGGCGTTGCCCGAGTTTCCGTCCATGCCGCCGGTTCCGCCGTTGCCGTAGGGCGGTTCGGCGGGGTTCGGGGGTGGGGGGCGCTGAGCTGGGGGCTTGGCGTTCGGTTCGGGGGTGTTCGGGGGTTGGGGGGTGAGTTTCCGGTGGGCGGGAGGGTGGGGGACCTACTCGTTTCGTCTTGTCTCGTTCGGGAGGACGGCATGCGGAAACTCATCAGCCTTCGTAGTGCGGTGATTCTGGGGGTTTCGGGGTTTGTGGGGGTGCAGGTCAGTGAGGATCTGGGGACGCCGGGGGGATGGGTGGCGGGGGTGGTGGGGGTGTGGGTGGCTGAGCGGCTGGATCGGATGGTTGGGGAGTGAGGAGGGGGTGGAGGTAGTCGGTTTCGTGGGGGGTCAGGAGGTCCCGGGGGTCTTCGTCGCCGAGGATGTGGGGGGCGTGGTGCGTGCACCAGGTGGGGAGGTCCAGGTGGATGGCTGTTCTGAGGAGCCAGGTGCGGGGGTGGGGGGCTTGGAAGGTGTCGTGGAGCGCCGAGAGAGCTGACTCGGTGGTTGGGGTGGTCAGGAAGCCGAGTTGTACTGATGAGGCGCTCAGAAGTCGTGCGATCGCCGTCGCCAGGGCCTCATCGGCGCCGGGGCGGGTGAGTTGGCGGCAGGCGCAGGCCAGGAGGGTGACGCGGGTTTCGTCCTCCAGGTACTGCGGTTCCGCCAGCCTCTTCAGGATGTCGTTCACGAAGGTGGCAGGGAGGCGCTCGCTTTCTCCGGCGAGGCGGCGGCTGATCGCGCTGTGCATCAGCCGTGAGCCTGGCTCCGTGTCGAATGTCGCAAGGCTCTCCAGACACCGTCTGTATATGCCTTGCAGGTCCCCATGAAGGTGAGGTGCCGACGGGGCCAGCAGGAGGGTGACCAGGTCACGGCCTGTGGGGATGACCTGTCTTCCGAGGTCCACGCGCGTGACACCTCCCATCGCCTCCCACACCGGGAGGGCCGGGCTCGCCAACTCGTCGATGTCCGGGTCGTGGAGGATCAGTGTGCGGCGGCCTGCGGTGAATCCTGGGCCGGCGTGGTGGTCGCTCGGTAGCAGCAAGATGTCCTGCCATCCCATGAGCCTTGTCACCATCAGTTGCGTGAACGCGTCCCACGCGTCCGGCTCGAACTGGGACTTCCAGAGTGTCGCGTGGATACGCCAGTTCGCGGCCGGATCAGGAGTGGTGCCTGCGATCTCAGAGAAGTAGAGGGCGTATTTACGGGCGAACGCCAACAGCAGGAGGTTCGCGCTGTAGCAGGCGTGGCGGTAGGTCACCGAGGTCGGGCCTGTGCTGTAGCCGGTGTCGTGTTCGACGGGGTACAGGGCTCGGGGGAACAAGGTGCGGATCGGGTCCGTGTTCGTGTTCGTCGCGGGGAGGAGGTCCCCTAGGTCGTCGATGATCTGTGCGCGGTCGGTCAGGGGTGCGCAGGACAGGAGCGCGAACAGGAGGGCGTCGTATCTGCCTCCGTCCGGACAACTGGCCAGTGTGCGGGCGATCTTGCGGGCGGCCAGGTACTCGCCGAACGTGGCGTGCAGGAACTCGTACCAGAGGTGGTCCTCGCCGTCCTCGTACGTGGCTCTGGCTTCGTGGATGAAGAAGAAGCGGCCGAAGAGGAGCCAAGGCGCGGAGTCCGTGGCGGAGTTGGCGGGGTCTCGGAGATGTGCAAGGTCGTGTTCGGCGTCCGTCGCGCTCACGCCCTGGCTGCCCCTGTTGAACATCGCCATGGCGATCACGGAGAGGAGGTCGAGTTCGTTCTCGACCTTTTCCTCCAGGAGTGTTGGGCGGAGACCCGGTTCCAGTTTGGTGATCTGGCGGCGTACGAAGAGTTTGAGGAGCCGTTCGTAGAGGGTGACCCGACTCATCGTCACCGTTGCTTCGGCGTCGGGCTCGATGGAGTGGTAGAGCGCGAGCATGAGCAACAGGAGGGGTTGCGGGGCGAGTTCGGGGTGTCGTTCGGCAAGGTCGGTGCGGCAGGGGCGGGCTCTGTTGACCGTGTTCCACAGACGCGTCCATCGGTCGATCCGCTCCTTGTCGAAGGGTTCCAGGCGGATCATGGTGCTGCCCGGCGGGATCGCGGCCTGGTCGGCGACGACTGTGCGGCTGGTGACGATCGCGGCTACCGGGAGCCCGTTGGTCGCTGAGCTGCGCTGGAAGTCCGCGATGTCCTGGAGGTAGCGGTAGTGGTCGGTGCCGCCTGCCTGGAGGAGTTCGTCGAAGCCGTCGAAGATCAGGACCGGGAGGACGCCGGGGGATGCTTCGGTCAACTCTGCCCAGGTGATGGTGCGTTGGGTGAGTCGGTGGAGGGCGTGGTTGATCTGTTCGAGGATGTCGGCGTCGGCCGGGACCGTGCGGAGTTCGATGCGGATCGGGAGGTAGTCGGTGGGTGGGAGGCGGGCGGCGAGGAGCTTGGTCAGGAGGGATTTTCCGGTGCCGGGGTCGCCGAGGACGATCAGTGGTTGGTCGAGGGTGGGATACGCGGTGAGGTGGCCGGCGAGGAAGGTCTGGATGTCCTGGTGCAGAGGGTGGGTGTGCCACCAGGCATCCATGTGTGGCCTGTTGTCGGGAGCGTGGATGACTGCGCGGCAGGAGGGGTTGACGTACCCCTGGGCGAGCTTGGGGATACGGGGGCCGGGATGGCTCTCTCCCGCCTCGCCGACCGGGTAGAGGGGGCGGCCCAGTTCGTGGCGGTGTATCTCCGCGAGGCGTGCGGGCCATTCGGCGGGCGGTGCGTCGCGGGCGAGGGTTCGCAGGAGGGTTTCCAGGGCGCCGAGCCCCGTTCTCTGGGCGCCCAGTTCACCGTAGAGCCGTTCAAGTTCCGTACGGGACCGGCCAGGTGGGCAAGCGGTCAGGTCGGCGCCGATGCCGTACCGCAAGTTGATCCAGACGTACAACTGCTGGCAGACCGTGGCGAGTTCGGCAACGCGCGACTCGTACAGGGCGACTGTCGCAGCGGTGTCGTCGGGCGAGAGGAAGAGGCTCAGCGCCTCGGCGACTCCGTCGTAGTACTGGACGACGCGGGCGTGATGGTCCGGACCGAACATGTCGGCGCCGAGCGGCGGAACCCAGGCGAGGCCCTCTTGGTCCAGGCTGACCTCGATGAGCTCGCCCGCTCCGACCCCGCCATCCCAACACGCGGGAAGGAGGGGACCTTTGATGCACGCTTCCACGACCAGCAGAGCGTGGGCCGCGCAGAACAGCCGCACTCTGTGCGGGTGGCAGGCTCGGCGCGCCTTCGCCGCCAGGTCCGCGAGCAGCCGCCGTGCGACCCGGTCGAACTGGTCGCGGAAAGCCATCAGTTCAAGTGCCGGCTCCAGGTCCTCCCGGTCGATGGCCGCCATCTCGGCGAGCAGGCGCTCGTCCTGTCCTGCCAGGATGCGGATATCTACGCTGAGGCCGTGCGGATAGCCACCGTCGTAGAGAGGAGGCGGCGGCACGTACGCGCTCCTCTCACAGTCGACGCAACCAACAGGCTCCCGCCCGGCGTTGCGGTCCCGGACACTCTCAGCCGCTTCCGACTCCTCAAGCCGGCGCCGCCAGTAGCCGACGTCGCCGCCGATCTCCTCCACCAGTTTCCTGACCACGTCCCAGTCCGGTGCGCTCGTCCGTTTCCCGTTCAGGAGTTCGGAGAGGGCCGATGGGCTCAGGTGGAGGCGGCGGGCCAAGTGCCGTTGGGGGACGCCCTGTTTGCGGACCTCGGCCTTGAGTGCACGCCAGAACGGCTCGACGTCCGCCACCCCGACCCCCTTGTCGTACGTGTCACCTGCGGTGAGCTTAGAAGCGCTCGGCGTGGCGGCTGGTGGGTTCCGGCAGAATGGGGGGCATGGCAGCACGTCCCACCCTTTGCCCTTGCGGTCTTCCCCAGTCGTACGACGCCTGCTGTGGGCGTTACCACGCGGGTCCCGTCGCCGCGCCCACCGCCGAGGCGTTGATGCGGTCGCGGTACAGCGCGTTCGTGAAGGGGAACTCGGCGTATCTGGTGCGGACTTGGCATCCCCGGACGCGGCCCGGGAGTCT
This sequence comes from Streptomyces saintjeani, assembly GCF_055409605.1. Taxonomy (NCBI): domain Bacteria; kingdom Bacillati; phylum Actinomycetota; class Actinomycetes; order Kitasatosporales; family Streptomycetaceae; genus Streptomyces; species Streptomyces saintjeani. The sequence goes on from NZ_CP189624.1 coordinate 1,989,387, forward strand.
GGAGCTGGATCCGGGGATGCGGTGGACCGGGTTGGAGATCCTCGCGACGCAGGACGGAACCGCGTTCCACAGCAAGGGAGTTGTGGAGTTCAGGGCCTCGTACCGGGGTGGGTCGTTGCACGAGGTGAGCCGGTTCGAGCGGGTCGACGGGGCCTGGGTCTACGTGGACGGGGAGTTTCCCGGCGCTTGAGGGTCAGGGGGCCAGTATGTCCAGTTCCTGGAGGGCTCCCTCGGTGATTTCGCGGGTCAGTCGTTCGGCGCGGATCGCGTCGCCCTCGCGGACCGCTTCGGCCACCTGGACATGGAGGGTGACGGCGGCGGGGTCGGGGTCGGCGAACATCACCCGGTGTTCCGTGCGGCCGGTGAGGACCTCGGCGACGACGTCCCCCAGGCGGGCGAACATCTCGTTGCCCGAGGCTGTGAGGATGACGCGGTGGAAGGCCACGTCGTGGATGAGGTAGCCCTCCAGTTTGTGGCCCCGGGAGTTGGCGACCATGCCGAGGACACACTCGGTCAGTTCGGCGCACTGTTCGGGCGTCGCGTTCTTCGCCGCCATGCCCGCCGCGACCGGTTCGATCGCCGAGCGCAGGACCGTGAGTGAGCGCAGCTGCCGGGGGCGGTCCGCGCCGGCCAGGCGCCAGCGGATGACCTGCGGGTCGTAGACGTTCCACTCGGCGGTGGGGCGGACGATCACGCCCACGCGGCGGCGGGACTCGACGAGGTGCATCGACTCCAGGACACGTACCGCTTCGCGCATGACGGAGCGGGAGACGTCGAAGCGCTGGGACAGCTCGTCGGTGCGCAGGACGCTGCCAGGGGGGTACTCGCCTGCGGTGATCGCGGGGCCGAGAGTGTCGAGTACATGGCCGTGCAGACCTCGGCCCGGAATGGTCATGCACTCAGCGTACGGCGTTCGCCACGGGCTCAAAAAGTCAGATTTATTTGGAGCGGGGGCTTGAATTCGTCGTACCTAATGGGTTTCAGTGGCGTTGACATCACGTGTCGGCAGCACGTCGAGGAAGACAGCGAGGTAGTGATGAGCACCCCCCAGGTCGTCGTGGTCATGGGTGTCGCGGGCACCGGCAAGACCACGATCGGTCCCCTGCTCGCGGCCCGGCTCGGCGTTCCGTACGCCGAGGGTGACGACTTCCATCCGCCGTCGAACATCGCGAAGATGTCGGCCGGTACCCCGCTGGACGACGACGACCGGTGGCCGTGGCTGGACTCGATCGGCGCGTGGGCGCACGAGCGGGCCGGGCTCGGCGGGGTCGTCAGCTGTTCGGCGCTGAAGCGGTCGTACCGGGACCGGTTGCGTGCGGCGGCCCCCGGCCTGCTCTTCGTGCACCTCAGCGGCTCGCGCGAGCTGATCGGGGAGCGCATGGGGCACCGGGAGGGTCACTTCATGCCGACCGCGCTACTCGACTCGCAGTTCGCCGCGCTGGAGCCGCTGCGGGCGGACGAGGCGGGCGTCGTGGTCGAGGTCTCGGGGCGGCCGGAGGAGATCGCCGAGCGGGCGATCGCCGCGCTCGGTACGGGTGCCGGGGCGCGGGGCTGATCGTTCTGCGGGTGCTGGCTCTGCGGAAGTAGCTCTCCGGAGGTAGTTCTGCGGAGGTAGCTCTCCAGGGCTACCTCCGCGGGGCTACCTCTATGGGGGTAACTCGCGAGGGGTAACCCGGCCGAGCTACCCCTCTGGTACTAGACCTGCGGAGCTACCCCGTCGGTACTACCCCGCCGGTACTAGACCTCCGGAGCTACCCCGCCATGCGTAACCCCCTCGCTCCACCCCGTCCCTCCCTTCCCCTTCTCACCCCCTGCCTGAGAGCTACCCCCACCAAGCCCTCCCCCGTCCACCCCGTCCACCCCTCCCCGTCTCCGTAAGGGACCCCCGTGACCAGACTCAGCGTCGAGATGCTGGCAGCGGACGCGCCAGAGCCGATCACCTCGGCCGGGCACGCTCAGCTCGGTATCGCCGTGCTGGCGGGCATCGCCGTCATCGTCCTGCTCATCACGAAGTTCAAGCTCCACGCCTTCCTGTCGCTGACCATCGGCACGCTCGCGCTGGGCGCGTTCGCCGGGGCGCCGCTGGACAAGGCGATCGCCAGTTTCGGCGCCGGCCTCGGCTCGACGGTCGCCAGTGTCGGCGTCCTGATCGCGCTCGGCGCGATCCTCGGCAAGCTGCTGGCGGACTCCGGCGGCGCCGACCAGATCGTCGACACGATCCTCGCGAAGGCGAACGGAAGGACCATGCCGTGGGCGATGGTCCTGATCGCCTCGGTGATCGGTCTGCCGCTCTTCTTCGAGGTCGGCGTCGTCCTGCTGATCCCGGTCGTGCTGATGGTCGCCAAACGCGGCAACTACTCGCTGATGCGGATCGGCATCCCGGCGCTGGCCGGCCTGTCCGTGATGCACGGCCTGGTCCCGCCGCACCCCGGCCCGCTGGTCGCGATCGACGCGGTCGGCGCGAACCTGGGCGTCACGCTGGCGCTCGGCGTGCTGGTCGCGATCCCGACGGTGATCATCGCCGGTCCGCTGTTCTCGCGGTACGCGGCCCGCTGGGTCGACGTCCAGGCCCCCGACAAGATGGTCCCGCAGCGGCCGTCGGAGGACCTGGAGAGGCGTCCGAGCTTCGGCGTGACCCTGTTCACGATCATGCTGCCGGTCGCGCTGATGCTGTCCAAGGCGCTCGTCGACATCGTGATCGACGACAAGGAGAACACCGTCCAGCGGGTCTTCGACGTCGCCGGCTCGCCGCTGATCGCGCTGCTCTCGGCCGTCCTGGTCGGCATCTTCACGCTCGGCCGCCCGGCCGGTTTCTCCAAGCAGCGGCTGAACGAGCTGGTCGAGAAGAGCCTCGCGCCGATCGCCGGGATCCTCCTGATCGTCGGCGCGGGCGGCGGCTTCAAGCAGACGCTGATCGACTCCGGCGTCGGCAGGATGATCCTGGAGATCTCCGAGGACTGGTCGATCTCGGCCATCCTGCTGGCCTGGCTGATCGCGGTCGCGATCCGGCTGGCGACGGGTTCGGCGACGGTCGCGACCGTCTCGGCGGCCGGTCTGGTGGCCCCCCTCGCCGCCGACATGTCCACGACGCACACCGCCCTGCTGGTCCTCGCGATCGGCGCGGGTTCGCTCTTCTTCAGCCACGTCAACGACGCCGGTTTCTGGATGGTCAAGGAGTACTTCGGGCTGAGTGTCGGCCAGAACCTCAAGACCTGGTCCGTCATGGAGACGATCATCTCCGTGGTCGCGGGTGGCGTGGTCTTCCTTCTGTCTCTGGTCCTTTAGGGGTACGACGATGACTCATCCTCTCTTCGACATCACCGGAAAGACCGCGCTCGTCACCGGGTCCAGCCGAGGTATCGGCCTGGCGCTCGCCCGGGGTCTCGCGGAAGCGGGCTGCACGGTCGTCCTCAACGGACGGGACGGGCAGCGGCTGGCCGAGGCCGCGCGCGAGCTGCCCGGCAAGGTGCACACCGCCGTCTTCGACGTCACCGACGGTCCCTCGGTCGCCGCCGGGATCAAGGACGTCGAGGAACGCGTCGGCCCGCTCGACATCCTCGTCAACAACGCGGGGATGCAACTGCGGGCCCCGCTCCTGGAGTTCACCGACTCCGACTGGCACCGCATCCTGGACACCAACCTCACCAGCGCGTTCCTGGTGGGCCGCGAGGCCGCCCGGTACATGACCGCGCGCGGGCACGGGAAGATCGTCAACATCTGCTCGTTGCAGAGCGAGGTCGTCCGGCCCGGCATCGCGCCGTACGCGGCGACCAAGGGCGCGCTGAAGATGCTGACCAAGGGCATGTGCGCGGACTGGGGGCCGTCCGGCGTCCAGGTCAACGGCCTGGGGCCCGGCTACATCGAGACGGAACTCACCCAAGCCCTCGTGGACGACGAGGAGTTCAGCGCCTGGGTGCGCAAGAGGACCCCGGCCGGACGCTGGGGCCGTACCGAGGACCTGGTCGGCGGGGTGCTGTTCCTCGCCTCCCCTGCGGCGGATTTCGTCAGCGGGCAGATCCTGTACGTCGACGGCGGCATGACGAGCGTGCTGTGAACGGGGGAACGCGGATGCTGGGCTGTGTCATCCATGCTCAAGGCGACCTGCGCGTCGAGGAGTTGACGCCGGTCGAGCCGGGTCCTGGACAGGCGCTGGTCGCCGTGCGCTACGGCGGGGTCTGCGGGTCCGACCTGCACTACTGGCGCCACGGCGGCGTCGGCGACTTCCGCCTCAAGGAGCCGATGGTCCTGGGGCACGAGGTCGTCGGTACGGCGTTGTCGGGGCCGTACGAGGGGCAGTTGGTCGCCGTCCACCCGGCGACTCCGTGCGGAGTGTGCCCGGAGTGCGTGGACGGGCGGCGCAATGTCTGCCGGGATACGCGGTACTTGGGGAGCGCGGCGCGGACGCCCCACGTGCAGGGCGGGTTCGCGGCGCAGATCGCCGTGCCGCAGGAGCAGTTGAGGGTGCTTCCCGAGGGGCTCGATCTGCGGCGTGCCGCTCTTGCCGAGCCGCTGTCCGTCGCGCTGCATGCCGTGCGGCGGGCCGGGGACGTGCGGGGGCGGCATGTGCTGGTGACCGGGGCCGGGCCGATCGGGTGTCTGGTCGTCGCCGCCGCGAAGGCCGCCGGTGCGGCTCGGGTGACGGTGACCGATCTGCTGCCCGCCGCGCTGGAGTTCGGGCGGATCGCCGGTGCTTCCGAGGTGGTGCGTGCCGATGATCCGTCAGATGCCGGGTGGCCTGCGGAAGTTGATGTCGCCGTCGAGGCGTCCGGGGTCGCCGCCGGGCTCGACACCTGTCTGCGGCTGATCCGGCGTGGTGGGGTCGTCGTGCAGCTCGGGATGCTGCCGCCCGGGCAGAGCCCCTTCGCCGGGAACCTCGTCGTCACCCGGGAGATCGAGCTGCGCGGGGCGTTCCGCTTCGACGTGGAGTTCGACGAGGCGCTTCAACTTCTCGCCGTGGAGCCCGCGTTCGACGGGCTGGTGAGTGCGGTGGTGCCGGTGGAGGAGGCGGAGTCGGCGTTCGCGCTGGCCGCCGACCGGGGGCGGTCCTGCAAGGTGCTGCTGGACTTCGGGGGCTGAGGGCGGGGCTTGGAGCGAGCGGGCCGGGGTGAACTCCCTGGCCCGCTCGCCGGTTTCAGCGGGGTGAGATGAACCCCCTTGCCTGCTCGCCGGTTTGAGCGGGTCAGGGTGAACTCCCCTGCCCGCTTGCCGACTTCACGAACCCTCCTCGCACCCCGGCGTCGCGGGTCAGGTTTCGGTGCGGGGGCGGGCGGCGCATGATGGAGGGTGACGACTGGGGGGACGTCATGGGGATTTCGCTGGGGACACGGATCTCGGCAGTGCTGCTCGCGGGGGCCGTGGCCGTGGTGACCGTGACGCTTCAGGAGAGGGATAAGCCTCGGGTACGGGGCGGGGGTGTGGTGCCGGAGGCCAGTTCCTCGGCGATGCGGTCGACGCCTGCGGTCACTTCGTCTCCGGCGCCTCGGACCAGTGCGCTGGAAGGGGCCACGGTCGGGCGGAGTGCTCCCGCACCTTCCGTGGTGCCGACTCTTCCCACGCCAAATCCCGGTCGTACGCCGCGTGTTGTCTCGGTCTCCTGGCTGCCGCCGGGGCCTGTGTCGCCCGATGCGGACCGGCTGGCGGATCCGGACAGTGTGTACGACGTGCTGCGGTCCCCGCCGCGGTGCCGGGAAGCGCTGGCGATGATCCCCGGGGGTGAACTCGGGGACGAGTGGCTGGTGTTGAAGGCGTTGACGCACGCGTGTCTCGCTGCGCGGGGTGAGGGCGGGAGTTGGGCGGAGGCGTCTCGGCCGGTGCGCGGGGTCAGTTGCAAGGGGATTGCCGCGCAACGGGTGTTGGATGAGCTGCTGGCGTTCCGGCGCGGGGCGCGGGGCGGGGATTCGGTACGGTTGGTCGCCGACTCCGGTGGCGCGCCCGCGTGTTCCTTCGGGGTGCGGGTCGTCGGGGGCGGGGAGGTGGCGGCCGGGGATGTGGTGCGGGTCCAACTGCTGGGGAGGTTCTTCGACTTCGGGGAGCTGGTGGCCGAAGGGGGCGCGGTCGTCGGGGAATTGCGGATGCCGTTGTTCCCTGCGGGAGACGCGGTGGAGTTCGTCGTACCGGAGTTCGCGGGGCCGGGGCGGGAGGTCGTGGATGTGCGGGTGGAGTACGGCGGGGTGCGGGCGGTCGCGGAGGGGGCCCTGGTCGTCGTACGGGAGGGTGGGGGTGGGTCACCGTCGCCGCCCGTGCGGGAGCCTTCGCCTTCTGCTGGAGAGCCGTCGCCGTCCGCCGGGTGGCCGTCGCCGTTGCCTCTCATCGACCGGTAGTCGCCCTCTGCCGGAAAGCCCTCCAGCTGGTGGCCCTCGGTCGCCTGGCCACCCTCGGTGTCAGCTTTTGTCCTCCGGGCGCCAGAGGGGGTGTTCGCGTCTGGCCCAGTTCCGGCTGACCGAACCCGTGCGCATGCCGTGGCGGGCCTCGGGGTCGGCGAAGGCCATGCCGATGTGGCCCGCGAGTACTACGCCGATCGTGAGGGCCAGCCAGTCGTGGACGAAGGTCGCGCTGGTGCGCCACATGATCGGGGCGAGGTGGGTGAACCACATCAGCAGGCCGGTGCCGAGCATGACCAGGGTGGCTCCGGCGATCCAGGCGGCGTAGACCTTCTGGCCCGCGTTGAACTTCGCGGCCGGGCGGGAGGAGTGGCGTCGGTCCCGGCGCAGGGCCGCGCGCAGCCAGATCCGGTCGTGCGGGCCGAAGCGGTTGAGGTGGCGCAGCTCGCCGCGGAACGCGCGCGAGGCGAGGCCGGCGAGGACCGGGACGGGCAGCGCGAGGCCCGCGAACTCGTGGATGCGGACGACCAGTTCGCGGCGGCCGACGAGTTCGGCGAACTCCGGGAGGTAGAGGCAGGCGGCAGTGACGACACAGATGCCCATGAGGAGGGCGGTGGTGCGGTGGATCCACCGCACGGCCGGGGCGAAGCGAGGGACGTCGGTCGTCGTCGGGAGGGTGTCAGCCGGTGGGGTCATCGTCCCGTCCGTTCGACTTGCCGACCCAGGCGTCGACGTCGTAGCCGCGATCCTCCCAGTAGCCGGGCTTCACGTCCTCGGTGACCGTGATACCTGAGAGCCACTTGGCGGACTTGTAGAAGTACATCGGGGCGACGTAGAGGCGGACCGGGCCGCCGTGGTCGTGGCCCAGGGGCTTGTCCTGCATGCGCAGGGCGACCAGGACGTCGGCGCGGCGGGCCTGGGCGAGGGTGAGGCTCTCGCTGTAGGCGCCGTCGAAGCAGGTGAAGCGGATCGCGCCCGCCTTGGACTTCACGCCTGCCGCGTCCAGGAGGTGCGAGAGGCGTACGCCCTCGAAGGGGGTGCCGGGGACGCGCCAGCCGGTGACGCACTGGACGTCCTTCACCATGCGGGTCTGCGGCATGGCTCTCAGGTCGGGGAGGGTGTACGTCGCGGGGCGGTCCACCAGGCCGTCGATCGTGAGGCGGTAGTTCGTGTCGTTCTTGCGGGGGACGGACGAGGTCACCGAGTAGTAGCGGAAGCCGCCGCCGTTCGGGAGGAGGCCGGTCAGGCCCGTGGGGTCCTTGCCCGCGATCGCGCCGAGCACGGACTCCATGCCGCGCTGGAGGACGGGTGCGGCGGCCACGCCCAGGGCGCCGAGACCGAGAGTGCCGAGGAAGACACGGCGGCCGATGGGGGTGCCGGCGGCGGGGGTCTCCTCGGGTGGTTCGGGGTGCACGTATCCATTCGAGCACTCGGGGGTGGGTGGGGGCCAGTCCTGCGGGGGAGTCACACCTGGTTCTCAGGTATTGACCGGGTAGTACGCGGGTGCCCCTCGGCACAATGCCGGGTTCTCTCCCGTACTGCGCCGGTTGTCCCTCCGTACTACGCCGGGTGTTCCTCGCAGCAGCCCCTGCCCAGCGTCCTCTCCCTCGCCGCCGTGAACGCCTTGTACGGGTCCTTGGCGGGGTAGGACCAGGGGCGGATCGTCGCGTGGTCGGCGATGCGGTGGAAGAGGGCCGATGCCTCGGCGGGGCGGCCGGCGCAGACCGTCGCGTGGGCCAGGTAGTTGAGGTCGAGCAGGCGACGCGGGTGGCCCTCGTGCTCCCACTCCAGCCACCAGTCGTACGCGGTCTTCATCACCTCGCGCGCCCGGTCGTCGGCCCAGTGCCCGGAGGCCGCCGGGTCGACGGAGAGGTGGCCACGGGCGGCGAGGACGCGGTAGCGCTCGGCGTGCGCGACGACCGGGAGGATCGCGAGCGGGGAGTCCGCGGGGGCCTGTTCGGCGGCCCAGGCCGCGAAGTCGTACACCTCGTGCAGCGGATCGGGCCCGCTGTCGGCACGGCGTTCGGCGAGGTGGGCGACCATGAGGTGGTGGGCCTGGTGGTGGTCAGGGTGACGCGAGCGGACCTCTTCGAAGAGCCGGACCACCTCGGCGTCGTCACCCTGCCGGGCCGCCTCGGCCTCGTCGTACCCGTCCCGCCGGGCCGCCTCGGCATCGCCATACTCGCCCCACCGGGCCGCCTCGGCCTCGTCGTACCCCTCCCCCCGTACCGGCCCGGCGCCCGCTCCCCCGCCCCTGCGGAACATCGCCAGCCGCAGCAACCCCAGCCACGGGGTCGGGTCCGTGGGAGCCAGGTCGGCCGCGATGACGCAGGCCGCGCGGGCGTCGTCGTGGCGCTCGGTCCTGCCTCGTACCGTGCGGCGGACCAGGGTCAGGGCGCGGAGGGTCGCCGCGTCGGCGTTGTCCGGTTCGGCGTGCAGCCAGTCCGTGGCCGCGGTGTCCGGTTCCAGGGCGAGGACGGCGGCTCGGTGGCCTCGGCGGTCCCAGTCGTCGCCCGTGCGGGCCAGGAGCGTACGGGCGGCCTGCCAGCGGCCCTGCGCCAACGCGGCGCGTGCGACGCCGAGTTCCGCGTCGTCGAGGGTGGCGTCGAGGATCCGGGGATCGCGTTCGCGACCGGGAACCGGGGAAGGCGGGGGTGGGGGCACCGCGGGTTTTCCTCGTCCTCCTGGCGCGACACTGGTTGCCGTCGGCCTGCGATCGGCCGATCACGCACAGCAAAGCCCCAGGCAGTGGTCACCGTCAAGGGCCGGGGGAACATGACACGTATCAAGTGGCTGTCCGGACAAGGGACTTGGCCGGGTGATCGCCGAGGTGAGCGCGCTGGTCGGGGGCGTGCGGGGCGGCCGGGGCGGGTGGGTCGCATGGCGTGAACGTGACGGCGATGTGGCGTACGCCATGGCGCGGCGGGGCGGCGCACCCCACGATGGCGGTACGGCCGTACTCCCCCGCGCGCTTTGCTTCACGTTGCTTCCGGGTGGGGGTCCCGGCCGGCGTCGAGACCCCGGTACCGGGGTACCCGTAGGACCGTTCTCGTACTACCCGGGAACGGTCGTAGCTCCTGAGCGCTACAGTCGGCCCACGACGACCGTGGCCCGACCGGATGATCATCGAGGTACGCAGCGTGTCGGTTCTGGTTCTGACTCTCGCCGTGAGCGCCGCCTGCTGTCTGGGTTTCGGATTCGTGCTCCAGCAGCAGGCCGCGCAGCAGGCGCCGCTCGGTGACTTCCTCTCGCCGCGCCTGCTGCTCGACCTCGTACGGGTGCCGCGCTGGCTCGGCGGGCTCGCGCTGATGGTCGCCGGGATGGTGCTCGGCGCGGTCGCGCTGGGGCAGGGCGAGGTGTCCCTCGTCGAGCCGCTGCTCGCGACGAACCTGCTCTTCGCGCTCGCCCTCTCCCGCCGGTACACCCGGCAGTCCCTCGGGCGGCAGGGGTGGGCCGGGCTCGCGCTGCTCGCGGGCGGGGTGACCGCGTTCATCGTCGCCGGTGAGCCGCGCGGAGGTCATGCCGTGGCCGATCCCTTCCGGCACTGGCTGATCATCGGCGCGATGATCGGGCTCGCGCTGCTGCTCACGACGTACGCGAAGCGGTCCCGGCTCAGTTCCGGGCCCGTGCTGCTCGCCCTCGCCGCCGGGCTCCTGTACGGCGTCCAGGACGCGTTGACGCGGGTCAGCGGGGAGCGGTTCGCGGCGGGCGGGGTCGTCGAACTGCTCACCGGGTGGCAGCCGTACGCCGTCCTCGCGCTCGGCGTGACCGGGCTCGTCCTCGTCCAGAGCGCGTTCGAGACGGCACCGCTGCGGATGTCCCTGCCGGCCCTCACCGCCGCGCAGCCGCTCGCCGGGATCATCTGCGGGGTGGGGTTCCTCGGGGACCGGCTGCGGACGGACACGGGGGCACTGGCGTGGGAGGCGGTGGGGTTGGCGGGGATCGTCGCGGGGATCGTGCTGCTGGGGTTGCATCCGGCGATGCCGCAGGGAGTGGCGGTGCGGGAGCGGGTTCTTCAGCGGCGGTGAGGTGCAGGGCGGGTGGGCGGGGCTCGGCGGGATCGGGGGCTCCGGGCGGCTGGTTCTCCGCGTCGCGGCTGGGCGCTGTTTCGGCTCGCCGGTCCCGCGCAGGTGCTCGCCGGTCCGGTACAGGTGCCCGTCCCGCGCGGGCGCTCAGCGTGCTCGTCGGAAGCGGCTGTCCGGTCCGTCGGCCCGAGGCTGCTGCTTGGATGGGCCCATGAGCGCTGCTGACGAGATCCTCGACATCGTCGACGAACAGGACAACGTGATCGGGCAGTTGCCCCGCGGGGAGGTGTACGCGGACGGGCTCCGGCACCGGTGCGTGTTCATCCAGGCCCGGGACGCCGAGGGGCGGCTGTTCGTGCACCGGCGGACCCCCACCAAGCTGGTGTTTCCCTCCCTGTACGACATGTTCGTGGGCGGGGTCGTCGGGGCCGGGGAGACGTACGACGCGGCTGCGTTGCGGGAGGCCGAGGAGGAGCTCGGCGTCAGCGGGCTGCCGCGGCCGGAGTTCCTGTTCAAGTTCCTGTACGACGACGGGGCGGGGCGGAGCTGGTGGTCCGCCGTGTACGAGGTGCTGTGCGAGCTGCCGGTCCTCCCCCAGGTCGAGGAGGTCGAGTGGTACGGGTTCCTGTCCGAGGAGGAGGTCGAGGGGCGGCTCGGGGAGTGGGAGTGGGTGCCGGACGGGCTCGCGGCGTACGAGCGGCTCAAGGAGTTCCGGCGCCGCTGAGGGGGGGTGGTGCCGGAGACGTCCCAGGTCCAGGGGGTGTGCCGGTCCCTGTCGCGTACGCCCTCGCCGGTCTCCGGCACCGCCTCCGCCAGCGCGAGGAGGTCCGGCCAGGGGAGGGCCGGGTCCGAGAAGGCGCCCTCTGTCGCGGCGAGCGTCCGGGGGCTGCCGGGGCGCGCGGGGTCCGTGAGGACGTAGTCGACGCCCGGGTCGTCGGGGAAGTCGGCGAACACGATCCATACGGTCCTGCCGTGCGGCAAGGGGATTCTGTACGTCGGCCACGTGCGCCACGCGTCGTACAGCACCTCGTACGCCGCGTCCACGTCCGCCGGGTCCGCTCCGAACGCCTCGAAGTACTCGGGGGACGCCGCGAGGTAGGCCGGCCAGAAGCCGGGCAGGGTGAGGTGGTGCTCGGCCGGGGCTATGGCGTGGCCGGGGTGCGCGTAGCCGTTCAGCGGCGTGGGAACCTCCATGCACCGACCGTAACGGCCGCCACTGACAACGCCCCCTCCCCGGCCGCCGGGTAGGGTTTTCGGCGTGATCGATTTTGTTCGGAACGTCCGTCTGTGGTTCGCGCCCTCCGCGGTCCGCGAGGAAGGGACGACGCCGGACTACCGCTTCTCCCTCGCCAACGAACGCACGTTCCTCGCGTGGCTCCGCACCGCCATGGCCCTCGTCGGAGGCGGGTTCGCGGTCGATCAGTTCCTGCCCGACCTGCGGTGGGAGTGGCGGGTCGGGTTCGCGTTGGCGCTGCTCGTCGCGGGGGTGCTGTGCGCGGTGCGGGCGCTCAACCACTGGGTGCGGTGCGAGCGGGCGATGCGGCGGGGGGAGGATCTGCCGACGTCGCGGTTTCCGGCTGTGCTGAGTCTCGTGGTGACGCTTGTCGCGGTGGCGATGGTGGTGGTCGTCGTTCTCGGGCGGAACGGGTGAGCGGGGTGGGGGTTCCTGAGGGGTCACCGATCCCGGACGCCGGGTCCGGTGATCACACCGGCACGCCACAGCCCTCCGCCGCCGCCCGCGACCCCGGCCTCCAGCCCGAACGTACGCGGCTCGCATGGCGCCGTACGACCCTGGCCGGTGCCGTCGCCGCCGCCCTCGCGATGAAGACCTTCCTGCACGGAGGACCCACGGTCGCCGGGGCGGCGATCTGCGCGGCGTGCTGCGCCCTGTGGCTGGCATTCCTGACGGTGGCGCACCGCCGTATCCAGACCCTGGCGTCCACGCCCCACCCGCCGGCCCTCACGCCGCGCCTGGCCACTGCGGCGGTGCTGTGCACGGTGGCCACGGCGGTCTGCGCGGCGGCGTTGGTGGTGGTGTAGGGCGGAGGGCGCGCGCGGGGAGCGGGGCGATCCGCGTCAGCCGGGGCGAGAACCCGATCGGGATGTACGCGCGCGCAGGAACGGGCGCCGCCCCGCCGGGCGGCTCAACGCGCGGGATGTGCGCCCGCGCGCGGGAACGCGCCCAAGCCCCCGCCCGCCCAGGCCGACCGCCCGAACCGCCCCACCCGCGCGCGAGCCGAACCGGCGCCACCTCCATCCCCACCCCTCCTGACCAGCCGGTCCTACCCGCGCACAAGCCCGCCTTCCCCTCACCCCCCACCCCCTACACCCCCTCCTCCCCCCAATCCACCGTCACCACGATCTTCCCCCGCGTCCGCCCCTCCTCGTTCAGCCGGTACGCCTCAGCCGCCCGTTCCAGCGGGAACGCCTCGGAGACGTGCACCGAGATCACTCCCTGCTCGGCGAGTTCCGAGAGGCGGGTGAGGTCGGCCGCGTCGGGGCGGACCCAGAAGTAACGGCCGCCGTAGCCGAGGACGTCGCCGTCGGCGATGGAGGCCAGGCGGCCGTCGCCGCCGAGGACGTCGGCGGACGCCTTCAGCGCTTCGCCGCCGACCGTGTCGAGGGCCGCGTCGACGCCCTCGGGGGCGAGGCCCCGGATGCGGTCGACCAGGCCCTCGCCGTACGTCACCGGCTCGCCGCCCAGGGAGCGTACGAAGTCGTGGTTGCGTTCGCTGGCCGTGCCGATGACGCGGCAGCCGAGGTGGTGGGCGATCTGGACGGCGAGGGAGCCCACGCCGCCCGCTGCGGCGTGCACGAGGACCGTCTCGCCCCTTTTGACGCCGAGGGCGTGGACGAGGCCCTGGTAGGCCGTGAGGCCCGCCAGGGGGAGCCCTGCGGCCTCCTCGAAGGAGAGGTTGCGGGGCTTGCGGGCGAGCGTGCGGACGGGGGCCGCGACGTACTCGGCGAAGGTGCCCCGGGAGAGGAAGTCCTCGCGGACGTACCCGATGACCTCGTCGCCGACGGCGAACTCCGTGACGGAGACGCCGGGCTGGACGACGACGCCCGATACGTCCCAGCCGGGGACGACCGGGAACACCGTGTCGATGATCCCGTCGAGGTACCCCTCGCGGGCCTTCCAGTCGACGGGGTTGACGGCGGCGGCCCGTACCTTGACCAGCACGGAGTCGGGGCCGACCTTGGGCTCGCGGATCTCGCCGTACTCGAACACCTCGGGTCCGCCGTACCGGCTGTAGCTGATGGCCTTCATGGCTTCGACCATCCGGGCTGGGCGCGCGCCACGCAAGCGGTGTGCCCCGATATACGCCATATGGGCCGTTTGCGTGGGAACCTGAGGGCAGCAATTCCCCCACACCTCCCGAAGGTGAGCACCATGAGCGTTCTGCACCAGGAACACCCCACGCACCCCCACGCGCACGGCCCGGACTGCGGTCACGCGGAGGTCCGGCACGGCGACCACGTCGACTACGCGCACGACGGCCATCTGCACCGCTCGCACGACGGCCACTGGGACGAGTGCGAGCCGGGCGGTCATGTGACGCACGACGGTCACGACCACCAGCACGACGAGAACTGCGGCCACGCGCGCGTGCAGCACGGCGACCACGTGGACTACGTGCACGACGGTCACCGGCACGCGGAGCACGGCGACCACTACGACGACCACTGACCACTGACGCGCACGCGCGTAGGTCCGAAAAACGTTCCTGACGGCTCCCCGCGCACCCGCGCGGGGAGCCGTACCCCTAGGGTGGCCCCGATCACGTCGGCGCCTCGTACTGGACGACATACCGACCGGTCGGCATCATGAGACCCACGTCCACTGTCGCACGCACCCAGGAGCGCCGTATGAGCACCGATCATCCACCCGGGCTCGACCTCGACCGGCTGCGCGTTCTGCTCGACGGAGAACTGCCCGGCCTGGTCACGGGACCGCTGTCCGGGCAGCTGATCGAGGGCGGGCGCTCGAACCTGACGTACACCGTCTCGGACGGCGCGCGGCGGTGGGTCGTACGGCGGCCACCGCTGGGGCACGTGCTGGCGACCGCGCACGACATGCGGCGCGAGCACCGGGTGATCGACGCGCTGCACCGCGAGACGGGCGTACCCGTGCCGGGGCCGCTGCTGCTGTGCGAGGACGAGGAGGTGCTGGGGGCGCCGTTCTACGTCATGGAGTTCGTCGAGGGGACGCCGTACCGGACCGCCGAGGAGCTGGTGCCGCTGGGCGCCGAGCGGACCCGGGGCGTGATGCTGTCGCTCGTGGACACGCTCGTCGAGCTGCACGGCGTGGACCCCGTCGCGGTCGGGCTCGGCGACTTCGGGCGGCCGGAGGGGTTCCTGGACCGGCAGCTGCGGCGCTGGGGGAAGCAGCTCGACGCGTCCCGCGACCGCGACCTCGCGGGGATCGACGAGCTGCACGCGGCGCTCGGCCGCAGCCTGCCCTCCTCGCCCGCGCCCACGATCGTGCACGGCGACTACCGGCTCGACAACGTCCTCGTCGGGGACGACGACCGGATCCGAGCGGTTCTCGACTGGGAGATGTCCACTCTCGGCGATCCGATGACCGATCTTGGCCTCCTCGTGATGTACAGCGTGCCGCTGGAGATGCCGAACTCGCCCGTATCGACGACTGCCGAGGCTCCCGGGCACCCCTCCCCCGCCGAGCTGATCGAGCGCTACGCGCGGCGGTCCGGGCGGGACGTCTCGGACGTGTCCTGGTACACGGCGTTCGCCTGGTTCAAGCTCGCCGTCATCCTCGAAGGCATCCACTACCGCTACACCCTCGGCCGGACGGTCGGGCGCGGCTTCGACCGCATCGGGGAGCTCGTCCCCGTCTTCATCTCGCACGGACTGACCACTCTCCAGGAAGGCTGACCGGCATGGACTTCGCGTTCGACGCGCGCACGGAGGAACTGCGCGGGCGGCTGCTCGCCTTCATGGACGAGTACGTCTATCCCGCCGAGGAACTCGCCGAGGCGCAGCGTGCCTCTCTGGCGTCCCCGTGGGACACCCCGGCGGTGGTGGACGACCTCAAGGCCGAAGCGCGCCGACAGGGCCTCTGGAACCTCTTCCTGCCCGATCCCGCGTACGGCGCCGGCCTCACGAATCTCCAGTACGCGCCCCTCGCCGAGATCACCGGGCGCTCGCCGCAGCTCGCGCCGACCGTCCTGAACTGCTCCGCCCCCGACACCGGGAACATGGAGGTCCTCGCGCAGTTCGGGGACGACGCGCAGCGCAAGCAGTGGCTGGAGCCGCTGCTCTCCGGGGAGATCCGGTCCGCGTTCGCCATGACCGAGCCCGAGGTGGCCTCCTCCGACGCCACCAACATCACGACGTTCATCCAGCGCGACGGCGACGAGTACATCGTCACGGGCCGCAAGTGGTACATCTCCGGGGCCATGAACCCCGACTGCAAGATCTTCATCGTCATGGGGAAGACCGATCCCGACGGGGCCGACATACGGCGTCAGCAGTCGATGATCCTCGTCCCGCGCGACACGCCCGGGGTCACCGTGCATCGGGCCATGAAGGTCTTCGGGTACGAGGACCACTACCACGGCGGGCACGCGGAGGTGGTCTTCGACCACGCGCGCGTGCCGGTCACCAACCTCATCGGCGAGGAGGGCGGCGGGTTCGCCATCGCGCAGGCGCGGCTCGGCCCCGGGCGCATCCACCACTGCATGCGGCTCATCGGGATGGCCGAGCGGGCCATCGAGCTGATGTGCCGGCGGGCCGTCTCGCGCGAGGCGTTCGGGAAGGCGCTGGCCCAGCAGGGGGTCGTGCACAACTGGATCGCCGACGCGCGCGTGACGGTCGAGCAGCTGCGGCTGCTCGTGCTCAAGACGGCCTGGATGATGGACACCGTCGGCAACCGGGGCGCCCACACGGAGATCCAGTCCATCAAGATCGCGACCCCGCGCGCGGTCGTCGGCATCATCGACCGGGCGATCCAGCTGCACGGCGCGGGAGGCCTGAGCCAGGACTTCCTGCTGGCCGAGCTGTACGCGGGCGCGCGCACGCTGATGATCGCGGACGGGCCCGACGAGGTGCACCAGCGGTCGCTGGCCCGGCGGGAGCTGAAGAAGTACCTGTAGGGATGCGCGGGTAAGGGGCGGTCACCAGGGTGGCCGCCCCTTACACCTGCGCTCTGTCAGGGTCGCAGTGCCCTCAGCAGCAGGTCCGCGAGGTGTTCCGCGACCTCCTGCGGGCTCAGCGTGCCGTCCGTGCGGTACCACGTCGGCAGGTGGTGGACCGAGCCGAAGTGGTAGTCGACGACCAGGTCGGCCGGGGTGGCCTTCGAGAAGACGCCCGCCTGCTGGCCCTCCTCCACCAGGGCCCGGAAGCGCTCGTGGTAGTGGCGGCGTTCCGAGCGGACCTGCTTGTACTTCTCGGGGCTCAGGTGGTGCATCGAGCGGAAGAAGATCGCGGCGTCGTCGAGGTTCTCGATCGTCGTGACCACCACGTCGGCCGCCGCCCCGCGCAGGCGCTGCTCGATCGGCTCGTCGGCGTTCGCGAACGCGTCGAGGCGTTCCTGCTGGACGCGCAGCACGCGCGCGTAGACCTCGTGGAGGAGGTCGTCCTTGGAGCCGAAGTAGTGGTACAGGGCTCCCTTGGTGACGCCGGCCGCCTCGACGATCTCCTGGACCGAGGTGCGGTCGTAGCCCTGCTCGGCGAAGAGCCGGGTGGCGGCGGCGAGGAGCCGTTGCGGGACGGGGGTGCCGTCGTTGTCCGTCGATCTGGGCACTGCCGCCACCTGCCTTTCCTGGGGACTAATCGTTCTCTGTGGTGCGGGAACGCAGTTCCCGACGCAGGATCTTCCCACTTGCCGTCTTGGGGAGTTCCGGCAGGATCTCCACCTGCCTCGGGTACTTGTAGGCGGCCAGTCTCTCCTTGCAGTACGCGGCGAGGTCGTCCGGGGTCACGGCGGCGCCGGGACGCAGGCTGATGTAGGCGCGCACGGTCTCACCCCGGTACCCGTCAGGTACCCCCACGACGGCCGCCTCACGTACGGCGGGGTGCGTGTACAGGACGTCCTCGACCTCGCGCGGCCACACCTTGAACCCGGACGCGTTGATCATGTCCTTCTTGCGGTCGACGACGTACAGCCACCCCTGCTCGTCCATGAACCCGATGTCCCCCGTACGCAGTTCCCCGCCGGGGAACGTCTCGGCCGTCGCCTCGGGGCGGCGCCAGTACCCGGGTACTACCTGAGGACCACGCACGACGATCTCCCCGTGCTCCCCGAACGGCACCTCTTCTCCGTCGTCGCCGAGGATGCGGACGACGGTATCGGGGCCCGGCAGCCCGACCGCGAGGGTGCCGGAGACGGGGTCGACAGGTGCCTCGTGCTGGGGCGGTACGGAGGCGGCGGGCGCCGTGCACTCGGTGAGGCCGTAGCCGTTGCGGATGTACGGCCCGAACCCGGCCCGGAACCGCTCGACCAGCGCCGGGGGCACGGGCGCGCCGCCGGAGCTGATGTGGACGAAGGAGGAGAAGTGGTCCGGGCTCGCCCCGGGATGCGCGGCGAGGGCCATGAACGCCGTGGAGGGGCCGACAGTGTAGTGCGGCCGGTGCTCCGCGAACGCGTCCAGGACGACGCCGGGTTCGAAGCGGTACGTCAGGACGAGGGTGCCCGCGCTGTTGAGGCAGGCGCCGAGTTCACAGACCATGCCGGTGATGTGGAACAGGGGCGCGAGGGCGTAGTACACGGGCGCGTCCGGCAGATGCAGCCAGGCGCGCTGCCGGTCGGCGTTGCACATGAGGTTGCCGTGCGTGTTGGTGGCGCCCTTGGGGGTACCGCTCGTACCTGAGGTGTAGCTGATCAGCCCGATGCCGGCCGGGACGAGGACCCGCCCCTCGGGGGCCTTGCCGCCGCGCCGGGCCACCTCGACGAGGTCGTCGGCGTCGGTGGGGTTCGGCTCGAAGTTCAGGACGCGCGCGTCGTACCGCGTCTGGAAGTCCAGCTCGCTCGCGGTGAGCGCGAACCGGACCGGCGAGTCGGCCGCCGTAGCTCTCAGGTACGAGTCCCAGGCGCGCTCCGTGCAGATCAGCGCGGTCACCTCGGCGTCCCGCAGGACGTGGGCGACCTCGCCCGACTTGTACATGGGGTTGACAGGTACGACGATCGCGCCCGCCTTCCAGGCACCGAGGAGCGCGAGCACGAAGTGGGGGGAGTTCTGGAGCACTACGGCGATCCGGTCGCCCTGGGCGATGCCCCGGTCGGCCAGGTGGCCCGCCACGGAGTCGGTGAGGGTGTCCACCTCGGCGTACGTGAGGTGTCCGTCGAAGTACGTGAGGAAGGTGCGTTCGGGGGCCGTCCGCACCGCGTCGCGCAGGGCGTCGACCATCGAGTCCAGCGGGGTGACCGGGGCGCGCTGGGCGTCGTCCAGGAGGGCGGTCCAGGGCTTGTCGGCGTACGTCGTCACTGTGCCGCCTCCCACTTCTGCTGGAGGCGGTTCATGGTCGTCAGCCAGCCGTCGGGGTCGGCTGCGCGGCCCTGGTAGTACCCCGCTACCTCGGGGTGAGGGAGGATCAGGAAGCGGTCGTCCTCGATGCCCCGCATGAGGGCGTCCGCTACTTCCGGGGGATCGATCGCGGTCGGTTTGAGGACCAGCTCTCCCGCGCTGCCCGACTCCTCCAGCATGTCGGTGCGTACGCCCTGGGGGCAGATCGCGTGGACCTTGAGTCCTCGGTGGCGGTACGTCAGGGAGAGCCACTCGGCGAAGGCGTAGGCGCCGTGCTTGGTGACGCTGTAGGGGGCCGCGCCGATCATCGTGAGCAGGCCCGCCGCCGACACCGTCGACACGAAGCGGCCCTCGCCTCGCTCCAGCCACTGAGGGAGCAGGGCCTGGGCCGCGCGGACGTGTGCCATGACGTTGACGTCCCAGGCCAGGGCCCAGACGTCCTCGCCGGCCGACTCCGAGCCGCCCGAGCCGACGCCGGCGTTCGCGCAGTAGACGTCCACTCGGCCGCCGAGGGCCTCGCGGGCCTCGTCCACGACGACGGAGGCGTCCCCCGCGACCGCGATCGCGCCGATCTCGTCCGCCACGGCCTTCGCCCTCGCGCCGTCCAGGTCGTTGACGACGACGCGTGCGCCCTCGGCGGCGAACCGGCGGGCGAGCGCCGCGCCGATGCCTCCTCCGCCCCCGGTCACGACAACTCCGGCACCTCGAACGGCTTCCACCATCGGGTCTCCTTCGACACGACACGTGCGGCTCGGAACGGGTACAGACTAACCAGTCGGTATGTGAGGGGGAAGGGGGGTCGGGGCGTGGCGCGGGGCGGTGTGGTGCGTGACGTATGGCCAAGTCGGGCCGTTAGCGGGACACTGCGCCCACATCGCTCCGGGGGACGGAGGCCGGGATGGCCGAATCCGTAATGACTGTCGCTCCCTACTGGCAACTCACCTTCGACGCGGACGGGGACGTGGACCCCGTCGAGCGTGACCGGCTGCTCGGCGAGGCCGGAGCGCGCAAGGTGCGGGATCTGGTGTTCTTCTCGCACGGGTGGAACAACGACCGTTCCCGTGCCACCGCCCTCTACCGGGCGTTCTTCGCGCCGTTCCCGCAGCTCGCGCCGGACGCGAGGCTCGGGTACGTCGGTGTCGTGTGGCCGTCGATGCGGTTCTGCGACGAACCCATCCCGGATTTCCCGCACTTGACGGTCGCTCAGGAAGGCTGCCTGGACGACGGCACCAAGAACGCCCTCCTGGAGACCTTCCCCGGCAAGTCGGCGACCGTCGACCGGATCGCCCTGCTGCTGGACCGACGCCCGCCCGGCGACGCCGGGTTGGCGGAGTTCGGGGAGCTGGTGGGCCGGCTCGTGGACGCCGTGCCGGCGAGGTGCGTGACGGACATGCCGGACGAGGGCGTGCCCGCGATGCTCTCGGAGTCGGCGGCGGAGATGTGCGCGGAGTTCGCGGAGGCGCTCCAGGAGGCGGACGGGACACGGGAGTTCTCGTTGCCGAACCCCTGGGACGGCGCCAAGGAGTTGCTGCGGCAGGCGACGTACTACGCGATGAAGCGCCGGGCCGGGACGGTCGGCGAGCGGGGACTCGGGCCGTTCGTCGGGAAGCTGGCGGCGGCCGTGCCCGGCGTCCGGGTCCACCTGGTCGGGCACAGCTTCGGCGGCCGGCTGGTGTCGTTCGCGCTGGGCGGCCTTGCCCCCGGCGTGCGTTCGGTGAAGTCCGTGACGCTGCTCCAAGGGGCCTTCTCCCACTACGCGTTCGCGGCGAAGCTGCCGTACGACCAGGGTGCGCGCGGAGCGTTGCAGGGGAAACAGGCCCTGATCGACGGGCCGTTGACATGCTGCTACTCCTCGTACGACCAGGCGCTCGGGACGATGTACCCGCTGGCCTCACGGATGGCGGGGGACGCGCGCGGGGCGATCGGGGACCTGCTGGGCGACAAGTGGGGCGCCATGGGGCACAACGGGGTCCAAGCGGTGCCGGGGACAAGGGCGTTGACTCTCGCGGACGCGCTGCGGGGCCCGTTCCCGGCATCCGGGTGCGTCAACGTGGACGCGGCGGCCGTCGTCCGCAAGGGCGGTCCCCCGTCGGGCGCGCACAGCGACATCGTGCACCCCGAACTCGCGCGGGTGGTCCTGGCTGCGGGGCGGATCAACTGAGGCGGGGCCGGGCCCCCGAAGGTGAACCCGGCCCCGCTGTACGGCACTTACCGGTCGACGCTCACCGGTGTGACGTGAACTCCACCACCTGCTGGTAGGTGGGCCGGTTCTGCCAGCTGATGTTGTAGTGCTTGATGCCTCCGAGGGGGCGCTGGAAGATCGAGTCGGCGCACCACTGGTTGCCGGCCGCGCAGAGGGCGTCGCCGGGGTAGACCTGTGCGGCGGTCTTGCCCGCGGCGGTCTTGAGGGTGCTGATCAGGGTGTCGCGGCAGGCGGTCAGGACGCCGTTCCCGCAGTACGTCCGGGCCAGCGGGTCCTGGACGGTCTGGCCGAGGACCGACCTGATGTCCTTGTCGACGTAGCTCCACCACCCGTACTGGAAGGAGCTGCCCGCATGCGAGCCGGTCGGGCCGTGGGCCGCCGAAGGTGCCTCGTCCACGGGGAGGTTGGCGGTGATGGCGGTGAACAGGCCGCTGCCGAGGCCGGGTTGGAACTCGGCCTGCACGAGGAGCGGCCACCACGCGTCGAGGATGCGGACCGCGTCGGCGTCGGCGTACGTCTTGGAGCCGGCCGAAGTCTCCGTGCGTTTGCCGCCGTTGGCGAGCCAGGTCTGGAGTTTGGTGACGGCCGCGGCTGCCGTGGAGTCGGTGACCGTCGAGCTGTTGACGACCTTGAGGAGGTCGGGGAGGACGTCCTCGGCGCGCAGGTCGGTGAGGGCCGCGTCCGCCATCGCCTTGGTGAGGGAGGCGCGGGTGACGCCGCCCGCGGCGACCAGCTTCTTCACCCGGTCCTCCAGCAGGTTGCCGCGGTGCACCGAGCCCTCGCCCCAGGGGGCGCTGGTGTAGTCCTTGGCCTGCTTGTTGTTCCAGGAGATGTAGTAGTCCTGGTCGACGGACTGCGGGTGCTGCGAAGAGGGCGTGTACTCGGCGGTGTTGGTGGTGGGGTTCCAGTTCTTCCAGTCGTACGCCGCCTGCGCCCAGACCGGGAACTCGGCGTCGACGCCGCTCGCGCGGACCGGGTTGTCGCCGGAGTTGTAGTACGCGGTGTGCTGGGAGTCGGCGTAGAACCAGTTGAAGGTGTAGTTGATGTGCTGGACGGCCTGCTGGAAGGTGTCCGGGCCCTTCACGAAGCCGGGGTCGTTGAGCATCTGGAAGCCGATGATCGAGTCGGCCTCGTGCAGGTAGGAGGAGCGCAGGGTGGTGTAGGCGACCTTCTTGCCGCCGACGGTCGCGCGGTGGGTGACGGGACCGTACTTGGTGCGCCACACGCGCATCGTGTACGCGCCGGCGGCGGTGCCGTCGGCGGTCGTCGGCTTCCACGCGTTCTTCTGCTCGACCTTGTCCATGGCCGTACAACTGCCGTGGTACAGGTAGTGGTAGTCGTCCTGGCAGAGCTCGACAGCGTACGTGTCGATGATGTCCTGGCCGGACGTCGTAGCACTCCAGGCGTAGTCCTGGCCCCTCCCGAGTTCTACGTACATCGAGAGACCTGCGAACGACGCGCCACGGGCACTGATTCCGGGACCCTGGATCTCCTGGAGAAGGAGGAGCTGTGGAGCGAAGTAGCCGGTCTGGGGGCCGAAGACGGCGACGGGGTGGCCGCTCGCGGTGTGCGCGCCGTTGACGACGAGGGCGTTGGACATGCCGCGCTTCGCGGAGGTCGTGGCGGCTGCCGCGGCGGTGGCGGCGGGGCCTCCGGTGCCGGTCGCGTCGTAGACGAGGGGTTCGGCGGCGACCGTACCGGCGTCGGGGAGCGCCTCGCCCTGGGGGCTGGCGGGCTTCGTGGCGTACGGGAAGCTCTCGCCGTTGTGGACGGTGACGACGGCCTCGGCGTCGTTGCGTTCGCGGAAGGACTCCCAGACCTTGGTGCCCTCGGTGACGCCGTACTGCTCCTGCGCGGCGAGCAGGGAGATCGCGTTGTTGACCTCGCCGCCGCCCCCGGAACCGAAGAGGGCGCCGATGACGGACGCGAGCGCCACCATGTCGGTGACCTTGAAGTGGTCGATCGTGCCGGCGTTGGTGATCGAGTCCTTGTGCCCGGTGAGGACGTACTCGCCGGGGAAGTAGCGCCCGCTGTCGGAGGCGTCGATGTAGGAGTTGATGCCGTCGAGGTAGGCGTTCACGTCGGCGAGGGCCTGCTGGCCGCGCGCCCCGCTGGTGGCGACGGCGTTGTCGATCTGCGCCTGGAGATCGGCCTCGGTGTAGGGGGCGTTGCGCCAGAACTGCTGCTCAAGGCCCTGGTTGGAGGGGTCGCCGCCGGCGAAGCCGGTGAGCTGGCCGCGGCCGACGTGGCGGAAGACGTCCATCAGCCACAGCCGGTCCTGGGCCGCCGCGTACCCGGCGCCGAACTCGGTGCCGTACCGAGTGGTCCCGGTGATGTGCGGGACGCCGGTCTTCTTGTCACGGACGATCTTGACGTCGGTGCGGCCGGCCGGCTGGAGCGTGGAGGCGACCTGGTCGGCGGGCACGCCGAACGACGCGTCGTTGAAGAACGTGTTGATGGTGGCGTTGGTGAGGGCGGGATAGCCCTTGGCCAGGTTGTTGTACGGGCCGAGCTGGTCCTCGGCGTGGTCGGGCTGGGTGCCGAACGCCTGGTTGAGGATGATCTGCGCGAGGGTCGCGTTGCCGTTCTGGCCCGGCGGCAGGATGTCGGAACACTGTCCGCCGCAGTAGTCGTTCGGTTCGGCCGCCTCGGCGGTGGCGACCTGGGTGAGAGGGGACAACAGACCGGCGAGGAGCGCGCATACGGTCGCGCTCTTCAGGAACCCGGGGAATCCGCCGGGAGTTCTCAGTCTGTCGAGGGGAGTTCGCCGTGGCATGTGCAGCTCCTAGCGACGGGGGTGGCCGGAAGGTTACCGCCGGTATCCCCGGGATTGAAGATGAACATGCGTCAAGTTTTTCCCGGCTTCTTACCTCGGCGAGAACTGTCCCGACATCGGATGGAGCCGAATCGAGAGTCGATACGTCTATTCGACGACGTCGCGCGAGTTCGGCGCGGCGGCGCCGAAGTGACCGAAGTACAGGTGCAGGTGTGACGGAGGTGCAAGGCGATGGCAGGTTTCCGGAGTCTGGCGAGACAGGCGCGCGATCCGCGCAGCGATCTGGCGCTGCGGCGTTACTCGCTGCGCAAGTGCCTTGAGCGGTTCGCCCCTTACGGGCACAGGGCGACCTGGGACCACCTCTCCTCACGGGCCGGGTTCGGCCCCGAGGACCGCTCTCCCGACCCGGTGCGGCTCGTGGCCGCACTGGAGGAGCTGGAGGAGGCGCGGACGGTGTGGCTGGCGTACGAGGCGGGTTTCGCCGAACGGCGCAGGAAAGAGAAGCACGACGGACTGCGCAGGCCCGGCAGTTTCGACGACTGGCACCGGCTGACCTGGGGCGGGTTCGGCGTGGCGTGGTGCGACGACCCGCGGCTCCACCCCCGTGAGCCGCTGGCCGAGGTACTGCGCCGGCTGATCGCCGCACTGGAGCGGGAACCGGGCGATGGTTGCCCGGTGTGCGGTGGCGAACGGCTCCTGTGGAAGTACGACCTCGACCACGAGCCGTCGGCGGGTCCGGTCTGCACGGACTGCGGCATATTGGTCCCGCGTCCGGTCCTCACGCCGGAGGCACTGGCGTTCGCGCGCCGGGGGCGGTCGCTCGTCCCGGCGTAGTACCTGAGAGGGAGGCGGGGGTGCGACGGGGATGCCGCACCCCCCTGATTTCAGGGAGTCTCAGATCACGCCGACTTCCACGCCACCGAGAACGCGCCGCTCGACAGCGAACCCGGCTGCGCGCGGACCGTACCGCCGCTGTTGGTCATCGTGATCTTGTCGGGCGAGGCGTTGTCCAGGTTGGAGCCGTTGGCCTTCGCGCCCGTGAAGCCGACGCTGCCGAAGTCGGCCAGCTTGGCGAGCGAGCCGTCGACCTCGGGCGCCTCGGCGATGACCTCGGCGGAGGCGTTCTGGAAGTCGGAGGAGCCGGCGTCGGTCTGGGACTTCGTCCACCCCTGGGTGGAGTCCTTCAGGGTCATCGTGAAGTCGTCGCCGTTGTAGGTCACGGTCGCGGTCAGCTTGTCGCCGCCCTTGACCGTGACGTCGTCCCACGCCGTCGAGGCGGCCGGCAGGACCTCCCACCAGGCGCCGTACACGGCCTGGCCGTTGATGCAGTCGGCCTCGGTGCCGGTCTGCTCCAGCGCGTCGTTGCCGTCGCCGTCGAGGCCGACCCAGAACGAGGAGTACGTGGTGGCCGAACCGCAGGTGACCGTCGGCTGGGTCCAGGAGGTGGTGACGGAGGTGAAGGCGCCGGAGGAGCCGGTGGCCGCGTAGCCGGACCAGTTCGTGGACGTCTCCGAGGCGTTGACCTTGCCGGAGTGCTTCAGCGCGCCGTGCGGGGCGTGGTTCTCGTGGCTCTCGATGGACTGGGTGAGCTGGCGCGGCGCCTTCGCGGCGGTCGTGGCGGTCGCGGTCTGGGTCGCCGCGAGCGCCGGGGTGGCGAGGGCGGCGGTGAGGGTGCCCGCTGCGAGGACGGCGAGGCTCGCGGACCTGATGCTGGACATGAACTCTCCGTGTTTCCGGGGGAGGTGGGGGGACATGCGGCGGTGACCAGCAGCTTCCGGGAGCCCTCATGGGCATGGCAAGAAGTCCGAGTGCGTTCAGTCCTGCGGGAATTGAGCGGCAATGCGACCGAAACAGCGGCCAGAAGAAGGTTTTAGATTCGGACGGTTTCGATCAAACAAGCGGAAACTTTGATCAAACATCCGGACGGCGGCCTTCCGCTCCGTGGTGCGCCCGGGCGGAGACTGGGGGATGCACGGGGAGAGACCGTTCCACGAGGAGCTGCGGGCCGCCATCGCCGCGAGCGGCCTGAGCCTGGACCGGATCCACGAGCGGCTGCGGCTGCGCGGGGTCCCGGTCTCCGCGGCGACCCTCAGCTCCTGGCAGTCGGGCCGCCACCAGCCCGAACGGCGGCGCTCCCTCTCGGCGTTGGCGGTCCTGGAGGACGTCCTGTCCCTGCCGCCCGCCAGCCTCAGCGCGCGGCTGGCTCCGCCCCGGCCCCGGGGACGGTGGCTGCCGCCCGACGACGGGCTCTCCTCTCTCGACCGGGCCTGGCCGCTCGGGGGCGCGCGGGACGCCGTCGACGTCCGGTGGGACTCCTCGCTGACGCGGCTCAGCTGCCACAACCGGGCCGAGGTCGACGGACAGCGGCGGCTGCGGTCGCTGTCCAGCCGGCGGCTGCTGCGCGCGGAGGCCGACGGGGCGGACCGGTGGATCGCCCTCTACCGGCTCGACTCCCCCGGGCCGCTCCCCCTCATCCGGCTCGCCGAACCGCTACGGCTCGGGACCGTCGTCGAGCTTCCCGAGGAGGGGCTCGTCGTCGCGGAGATGCTGTTCGAACGGCCGTTGGCGCGAGGGGAGACGGTGATCGTGGACTACACCGTCGAGCACCGCGAACCCCGGCCGGTGACCCGGCACGTCGAGACGGCGATCCATGTGCCCATGCGGGAGCACCTGTTGGAGGTGCGGTTCGATCCGGGGGCGCTGCCGTACTCCTGCTACTCCTACCGGACCACGGGACTTGAGGGGGACGGCAGGGGGGCGCGGTTCCGGCGGGAGCAGCGGCTGCGGGTGGACGCGGCGGGGGTGGTGCACGCGGTGGCACTGGGGGCCGGGGAGTGCCGGTTCGGGATTCGGTGGGTGTGGGGGTGAGGCGGTACGGGTGGAGCGGGGCCGGAGTTGGGGGGGGAGCCGGGGAGGGGGTGCAGGACCTGTCGTACGGGGTGGACTGGCGGCGCGAGTCCCTCATCCCTCCCGGTGTTCCACCACCAGCCGTGAGCCGCTGAGGCGGTTGCCGAAGACGTCGTCCGGGTTGGACAGGACGCAGGTGTCGAGGGAGAGGCAGCCGCAGCCGATGCAGTCCGTGAGGTGGTCGCGCAGGAGGTTCAACTGCTTGATGCGCTCGTCCAGTTCGGACCGCCACGCCTTCGACAGCCGCGTCCAGTCCTCCCGCGTCGGCGTCCGCTCCTCCGGCAGCTGGGCCAGCGCCTCCCTGATCGTCGCGAGCGGTATCCCGACCCGCTGGGCCGCCCGCACGAACGCCACGCGCCGCAGCGTGTCACGGCCGTACCGGCGCTGGTTCCCGGACGTGCGGCGGCTGGCGATCAGCCCCTTCGCCTCGTAGAAGTGCAGCGCGGACACGGCGACACCACTGCGCGCCGACAACTGGCCGACGGTCAGCTCTTGGACGTTCTCGTGGATCTGGGGCACCCGTCCAGCCTAGTGGGGTGATCACGCCTGGACCGGTCCGTTGACAGGGTCCCCCCGACCGACCATGCTAAGCAGTTGCTTAGACTTCGGGACTTCGCAGCGAGAGGCCGGGAACCATGGCAGAGCCGAGGATCTTCACGTCCGCCGACGAGCTCAAGGCGGCGGTGGGCGAGCAGTTGGGGTACAGCGACTGGGTGGAGGTCGACCAGAAGCGGATCGACCTGTTCGCCGAGGCCACCGGGGACCACCAGTGGATCCACGTCGACCCCGGGAAGGCCGCGGCCGGGCCGTTCGGCACGACCATCGCGCACGGCTATCTGACGCTGTCGCTGCTGCCGCTGTTCGGACCCCAGCTGATCCAGGTCGACGGCGTGAAGATGGGCGTCAACTACGGGACGAACAAGGTCCGTTTCCCCGCGCCCGTCCCGGTCGGCTCCCGGCTGCGCGCCACCGCGCGGATCAGCTCCGTCGAGGACGTCCAGGGCGGGGTACAGATCGCCCTCGCGTTCACGGTGGAGCGCGAGGGCGGCGACAAGCCGGTGTGCGCGGCGGAGTCGGTGTCGCGGTACTACCTCTAGAGGCGGTACTACCTCCAGAGGACGAGTACTCAAGGGATACCTCCGCAGGGGCTGCCTCCGCAGAGCTACCCCGCGAGGGCTACCCCCGGAGAGCTACCTCGCCGCCCCCACCATCCGCAGTACGAGGTCGGCGTACAGCTCGCCGACCTCCTCCGGTGTCCGCGTCCCGTTCACGTTGAACCAGCGGGCGACGTCCACGCACAGGGAGAGGATCGCAAGCGTCGTCCCGCGTACGTCGATGACGTCGAACTCCCCCGAGGCGACCCCGTCGTCGAGGATGCCGCGCACCTCCGCGTTGACCTCGCGGCGCAGGGCGACGATCTCGGCGCGGGCGTCGGGGCCGAGCGCGTCGAGCTCGTACTGGACGACCCGGGCCGTCGTACGCCGTACCGCGTGCCAGCGGACGAAGGAGCCGACCGCGTCGGCGAGGCGGTCGGCGGCGCTGCCCTCGCGGCGGGCCGCGCCGCGCAGGATGCCGAGCGCCTTGTCGTGGCCGATGCGGCTGATGCGGTGGAGGAGTTCCTCCTTGGTCTTGTAGTGGATGTAGAGCGCGGCCGGGCTCATGCCGGCGCGGCTCGCGATGTCGCGGGTGGTGGTGGCGTGGTAGCCGCGCTCGGCGAACGCCTCGACCGCGGCGACGAGCAGACGCCGGGCCGCGTCGGGCGTGACCTCTTCCCACGGCTCGGCCTCGCCGCCGATCGTGTCCTGCGCCGTACTCATCGCTCACCGACCCTTCTCACAGACAGTCGCCCCACCATACCGCCGAAGGTGAGCGGGCGCTTAGCCGGGCCGGTCGAAGCGGCGTCCGCGCACGGAGGCTTCCCGCGTTCAGAGCTTCTCGAACGGGTCGTGCTCGGCGAGGAGCTTCTCCAGGCGGGCCTGGTCCACGCGGCCGACGATGGTGCTGGCCTCCTGGCGGTCGCGGATCACCTTGGCGAGGGTGAAGCAGGACGTCACCAGGTAGAGGACGGCGATCGCGAGGAAGGCACGGACCCAGGCGTCGGCGCTGAGCTGGTAGATGCCGACGGAGGTGGCCGCCATGGCGACGGCGAAGGAGGCCACGGCCTGACCGTAGAAGGCGGCGGTGCTCTGCTGCTTGGGTGTGTCACTCATGGGGACGAGTCTCGGCGGACGTGGCCCGCGCCACATCCGCCGTAGTACTCAGGAGGTACTCAACCGAGGGAGACCTGAGAGGTAACTCAGAAGGCTGACACCCCGGTCAGCGCCCGCCCGATCACCAGTTTCTGGATCTGGCTGGTCCCCTCGTACAACGTCATCACGCGCGCGTCCCGCAGCAGCTTCCCGACCGGGTACTCGTCGATGTAGCCGTACCCCCCGAACACCTGGAGCGCGTTGTTCGCGGCGCGTACGGCGGCCTCGGAGGCGAAGAGCTTCGCCTTCGACGCCTCGGTCGTGAACGGCAGCCCCCGGTCGATGAGATCGGCGACGCGCCAGGTCAGCAGGCGGGCGGCGTCGACGTCGACCGCGATGTCGGTGAGCAGCTCCTGCACGAGCTGCCGGCCCGCGATCGGCGTACCGAACTGCTCGCGCTCCCCCGCGTACCCGACGGCCGCGTCCAGCGCGGCCTGCGCGATCCCGACGCAGCCGGCCGCGACCGACATCCGCCCCTTGGCCAGCGCCGACATCGCGACGGAGAACCCCTTGCCCTCCTCGCCGACCAGCGCGGACGCGGGGATGCGGACGTCCTCGAAGACCAGCTCGGCGGTGGCCTGCCCGCGCAGCCCGAGCTTGCCGTGGATGGTGCGGCGGGTGAGGCCGGAGGTGTCGGTGGGGACGAGGAACGCGGAGACACCGCGATGGCCGGGAGCGTCGGTGGAGCGCGCGAAGAGGAGGACGACGTCGGCCCAAGTCCCGTTCGTGATGAACATCTTGGCGCCGTTGACGACGTAATCGTCACCCTCACGTACGGCCCGGGTGACAAGGTTCCCCGCGTCGGACCCGGTGCCGGGTTCCGTCAGTCCGAAGCACCCCAGGTATGACCCCGACGTCAGACCTGGGAGCCAGTGCCGCTTCTGCTCCTCGCTCCCCCACGCGGCGATCGTCTTGGCGACGAGGCCGAGGGAGACGGAGACGATGCCGCGCACCGAGGAGTCGCCGCGCCCCAGCTCCTCGGTGACCAGGCAGTACGCGAGGTGGTCGCCGCCCGAGCCGCCGTACTCCTCGTCGATCGTGAGGCCGAGGAAGCCGACCTCGCCGAGTTTCTTGACGATGCCCCGGTCGACGGCCTCGGCGCGGTCCCAGTCGCGGACGTGCGGGGTGATCTCGCGGGCGACGAAGTCCCGGGCGAGGCGCTGGACGGCGGTCTGTTCCTCGGTGAGTTCCAGGTTCATACGGCCGCTCCCCGATCCGTCCGGCGGTTCCCGCACCGGTAAATTACCACTGCTAGTTTTCTGGCGCAGCCCTACTATGAACGCCATGGCCCGACCGCACAAGCCCTTGCTGAGCACCGAACGGATCGTCGCCGCGGCCGGGGAGCTGATCGACGCGGAAGGGCTCGCCGCGCTCTCGACACGCCGGCTCGCCGCCGAACTCGGCGTCAGCGGGCCCTCGTTGTACAACCACTTCCGCACCAAGGACGAGATCGTGGAGGCGGTCGCGGACGCGGTGAGCGCGCGGGTCGACCTGTCGATGTTCGAGGACGGCCGCGACTGGCGCACCGCGCTGCACGACTGGGCGACGTCGTACCGGGCCGCTCTGAGGGACCACCCCAACATCGTCCCCGTACTCGCCCAGGGCCCTGGGCGTAGACCTGCGGGACTACGGGTCGCCGACGCGGTGTACGGCGCGATGGTCCGGGCCGGGTGGCCCGCCGCGCAGGCGACGTCCGTCGGGGCGCTGATGCGGTACTTCGTGATGGGGTCGGCGCTGGGGTCGTTCGCGGGCGGGTTCGTACGGGACCGCGGCGCGTACGACCCCGCCGACTACCCCCACCTCGGCCAGGCGCACCTGCTGGCCGAGCAGCAGGAGAAGGTGGACGAGCGGGCCTTCGAGACCGGGCTGACGGCTCTACTGGACGGTCTGGAAGGCCAGTTCGCGAGGTTCAGCGTGAACGGGCCCGGTCCGCAAGGACCTTGATGGAGACCAGGGCGATCACCGCGAGGCCGATGATGTACGCCGAGACCGACATCGACGTACCCGTCGCCTCCAGGAGCAGCACCATCACGAACGGCGCGAGTCCGCCGCCCGCGACCGCCGCGATCTGGTAGCCGAGCGAGGCTCCCGTGTAGCGCATCTCCGGGGTGAACAGCTCGGCGAACAGGGCGGCTTGGGGGCCGTACATGATGCTGAGGAAGCAGCCGGCGACGAAGGTGGAGACGGCCAGCCACAGCAGCGAGCCGGTGTCGATGAGGAGGAACATCGGTACGGCCCACAGGGCGATGCCGGCCGCGCCGATCGCGTAGATCCTGATGCGGCCGACCTTGTCGGAGAGGGCCGCCGAGGCGGGGATCAGGACGAGTTGGGTGAGGCTGACGCAGAGGGAGACGGTCAGGACCGCGCTCCTCCTCATGTCCAGGTCACGGGTCGTGTAGTCGAGGACGCCGGTGATCAGGATGTAGAACGTCGCGGTGTTCACGGCGAAGGAGCCGCCGGCGAGGAGGACCGTGCCGAGGTGGTGGCGCAGGACCGTGCGCAGCGGGGAGCCCTGTCCGGACTGTTCCTTGTTCGCCAACTCCCGTTCCGCCGCACGGAATTCGGGGGTCTCCTCGACGTGGCGGTGGATGTACCAGGCGAGCGCGAGGACGAACAGCCCTATGACGAACGGGATCCGCCAGCCCCATGCCTCGAACGAGCTCTCGCTCGTGAAGGCACCGGCCAGCAGGAAGACGGAGTTCGCGGTCACCACGCCGATGGGGACGCCGAGTTGGACGAAGCTGCCGTAGATGCCGCGCTTGCCCTCCGGCGCGTACTCGGTCGCCAGCAGCATCGCGCCGCCCCACTGGGCGCCGACGGCGATGCCCTGCACGACGCGCAGCAGCACCAGCAGGATCGGCGCGGCCACGCCGATCGTGTCGTACGTCGGGAGCAGCCCGATCGCTGTCGTCGCCACGCCCATCAGGGTCAGCGCCAGGACCAGCATCGGCTTGCGGCCCCGCTTGTCACCAAGCTGACCTGCGACGATCCCGCCGATCGGGCGGGCCAGGAAGCCGACGGCGAACGTCGCGAAGGCGGCGAGGATACCGGCGGTGGAACTCCCCGACGGGAAGTAGAGGTCTCCGAGCACCAGAGCGGCGGCGATCCCGAAGACGAAGTAGTCGTACCACTCCACGGCCGACGCGAGCGCGGCGGCCGTGGCGACCCGGCGGTGGGACGCCGCGCGGGTAGGGGTGGTACGGGGGTGAGCGGTGGGGAACGTGTCCATGCGTGCACACTCCGTGGGGTGCGGGGACGTTCCCGGGAACATACTGACCGGACGGTATGGGGTCAACGGAGCTGACGGGAAACGAGGGGTGTGACCTGTTCGGGGGGCTGCCCTCAGAGGGCCTGCCCGGATCGTCGCACCGGGCGGTTACTCCGCCAGGTCCGGGAGGTGGGTGGGGGTCGGGGAGATGCGTTCGCCCTGGGGGGCGAAGACGAAGAGGTGGGCGAGGTCCACCAGGAGGGGGAGTTGGGTGCCTGGGCGGAGGTCCAGGTCGGGGGTGGTGCGGACTATCAGGTCGCCGGATACCTGAGGGGGACGGGTAGGGGGTGGGGGCGTCGAGGGTGCGGGGCGGGGGCGTAAGCGGGTCAGGAGCGGGGGTGTCCTGCGGCGGCGCGATGGGTGGAGAGGTACGGGGTGGGGGGATTCCAGGGTGGGGACCTGGGCCGGGGTCGAGCCCGTGTCGAAGTGGGCCAGGACCTCGTGGCCCTGGAACTCGACGTGCCGGACCAGGCCGGTGATCAGGGTCTCCCCGGGGCGTGCCGCTCTGCCGGGGGCGATGCGGATCGCCTCGGAGCGCAGGCCCACGATCACCTCGCGGCCCTGCTGGACGCGGAGCAACTTGTGCTCCGGGGAAAGGGGTTCGGGCAGCCGCAGCGCCTGTCTGCCGAGGCTGATCGACATCGCGCCGTCGAGCGGGGCACGGACCACCCCGCGCAGGAGGTTGATCCTGGGGGTGCCGATGAACGCGGCGACGAAGACGTTGCGGGGCAGCGCGTAGACGTTGCGCGGCGTGTCCACCTGCTGGAGGACGCCGTCGCGCAGGACGGCGACCCGGTCGCCGAGGGACATCGCCTCGGCCTGGTCGTGCGTGACGTACAGGGTCGTGACCCCCAACCCCGTGGTCAGCTGCGAGATTTCGGCCCGTAAGTGGGTGCGGAGCTTCGCGTCGAGGTTGGAGAGCGGCTCGTCCATCAGGAACGCGGAGGGGTGGCGGGCCAGCGCCCGTCCCATCGCGACGCGCTGACGCTCACCGCCGGAGAGCTGCGACGGATAGCGCTCCAGCAGGTCCTCGATGCCCAGCATCCGCGCGGTGGCGTCCACTTGGGGCGAGGGGTCCACGCTCGGCGACTCCATCCGCAGCGGGAAGCCGATGTTGGCGCGGCCCGTCATGCTCGGGTACAGCGCGAAGTTCTGGAACACCATCGCCATGTCCCGCCCGGACGGCGGGAGTTGATTGGCGTACGCGCCGTCGAGCAGCAACTCCCCCTCGGTGATGTCCTCCAGACCGGCGATCATCCGCAGCACGGTCGACTTGCCGCACCCGGACGGGCCGAGCAGCACCAGGAACTCCCCCGGTTCGACGTCCAGCGTCAGCCCGTCCACGACGCGGACGCCCTTCGCGTACACCTTGGTCACGTCGTGCAGAGAGATCGCGCGTGTCATGAGTCTCGTCCCCGGCGCCCGGCCGTCCCCCACGGGTCGTACGGGACGGGTGAGCAAGGGAAGTTAACGGACCGCGCGCCGGTGAGGGAAGGGATCGGACGGCATGGTCCGAGGGGTGAGAAAGCGGACGTCCGGATTCAGCGGGAGGGGCGACAACCACCCTTGCCGCACAGGCGGTTCGGGGTGCGCGAACCGCCTGCTCAGCCTCCGCGCACCCCGGTGAGATGCGCGAACACGACCGTGTTCCCCGAGTACCCCGTACGCCGGTCGTACCGCCCCGCGCACGTGATCAGCCGTAGCTCCGCCCGCCCCCGGTCCCCGTACACCTCCCGGTCGGGGAAGCCCTTCTTGTCGTACGCCGTGACCCTGTCGACCGTGTAGACGGCGGTCCGCCGGTCCACGCGGTGTACCTCCACGAGGTGACCCGGGGTGAGCTCCTTGAGCCCGGCGAAGACCGCTCCGGCGGTGTGGGTGTCGAGGTGCCCCACGGCGACGGCGGTACCGGAGCCGCCGGGCGCGGGCCCGCCGGTGTACCAGCCGACCAGGTTGGGATCGTCGCCGGGCGGCACGGTGAGACGGCGGTCGCGGTCGAGGGGCAGGGGCATGACGGGGGCGTCGACGTCGAGGTAGGGGATGACGAGGCGGGTGGCTCTGGAGGGGGACGGGTAGGGGGCGGGGGGCGCGCTCCTCGCGCCCGCGCCCGCGCCGGAGGCCGGGGGCACGCTTCCCGCGCCGGGACGAGCGGGCGAGGACGCGTTCCGGCTGCCGGGACGCGAGGCCGGAGAGGCGCTCCCCCTGCCGGAACCAGAGGCCGAGGAGCCGCTCCCCGCACCGGCGCCGGACTCCGCGAGAACGCTCTTCGCGTCGGCGCCGGGAGCGTGCGCGGCGCTCACCGTCGGCGGCTCCGGATCGCCGGCCCACCACACGCAGCCCGTCGTCAGCGCGGCGGCCACCACGAGCGTGCGGGTGAGGCGGTAGGCACGGGTGCGGTACCAGGGGCGTACGGGGGGACGCCGCCGTACCCGTGGGCCGGGCCCGGCGCCCGGGGAGGCGCCGGGGAGCTGGGGCACGCGTACTGCTCCGGAGCTACGCGGCACCGTGCGGGCGGCGGCGGAGCCGGAACCAGGCCATCGCGCCGACCGCGGTGACGCCGACGGCCGCCGCGCCGGTCAGCGGGCTGAAGGCGTCGGCCTTGGCGAGACCGCCGCCGCCCGCCGGGGGACCGCCGTTGGGTCCGCCGGGGCCACCCCCGGGGCCGCCCGGACCGCCCGGCGGCGGGCTGCTCGGCGGGTTGGTGGGCGGGGTGTCGGGGCAGTCGACCTTGAAGACCTTCATCTTGCCCGCGCCGTTGCCGCCGACGATCTTCCAGGTCAGCTTGTACTGCCCGGTCGGCAGCAGCAGGTTCTCGGTGACGCCCGCACCGTTCGTGAGGGTGAGGGAGTCGGAGAGCGAGGCGGTGGTGCCGGACTGTCCGCCCTGGGGCTTGATCGTCCAGTCGATGCCCTGGGCGGTGTCGAAGTTGAAGGCGTCCAGGTAGAACCGGCAGACCTTCGGCTGGTTGGCATGGGCGGCGACCGCGGTGTCCACCATGTGGACCTTGACGTCGCCGTTGTCACCGGGTGCGGCGACGGCGGCCGTGGCTCCCAGGAGTGTCATACCTGTGGCGGCGAGGGCCGTCAGGGCGGCGGCCCTACGAGAGGGGTACGGACGAGAGAGATACCTGAGAGTCACACAGTCCTCCGATTCGGATGATTGTCATCTTTTTCGGAAGCCTGTGCCGATGAGATGCGCGATCGGCGGGAGCACCGCCGTACGGGGCGTCAGTCCTCACTCTTACGGCTCAGCGAGAGGCGTCTCGCCGCCGGGGAGAACGGTCCCTCTCAGGTACCTCCCCCTCGGGTACCCCCTCCCTGTCCCCCGGAGGTCCCGGTGCCCGCAGCGCCACCCCCGACGACAGCAGCAACAGCACCCCCAGCATCAGGAACGGCGCGGCGACCCCGGCGGCACCGGCCATCAGCCCCGCCCCGGCGGGCGCAGCGACCTGCGCGAGCCGGTTGCCGGTGAGGCGCAGCGCGAGCGCCGTCGAGCGGGCGGAGGCGGGGGCCGCCTGGACGACCGTCGTCATCGACAGGGGCTGGCCGACGCCCAGGCAGAAGCCGAGCGCCGCGAGAACCGCCCCAAGTGCCCACACCGGTACGGGAATCGCGATCGCCGCACACAGCAGCGCGGCCAGCAGACAGGTCAGGGTGAGGAGCCACGTGCGGCCCAGCAGCCGCAGCAGCGGGGTGAGGATCAGGCGGCAGGCGATGGAGGCGGCGGCGCGCAGGCTGAGGAGGAGGCCGACGGCCGACGGGGAGATGCCGCGGTTCTCGCCGACGACGGGGAGGTACGCGGTGAGGATGTCCGTCGCGGAGAGCACCGACATGCTGACGAGCATCCCGGCGGGCACTCCCCGGGTCCGCAGAATCCCCGTCACGGACACCCGATCG
This sequence comes from Streptomyces saintjeani, assembly GCF_055409605.1. Lineage (NCBI taxonomy): Bacteria > Bacillati > Actinomycetota > Actinomycetes > Kitasatosporales > Streptomycetaceae > Streptomyces > Streptomyces saintjeani. The sequence goes on from NZ_CP189624.1 coordinate 2,025,511, forward strand.
CCTTGCCGCGCACGGGACTTGGGGACGGTCGCCCGGTCCTCGATCCGCCACAGCGAGCTGACCGCGACGGCCCCGCCCGCCCCGGCGACGAGGAGGGCGAGGGCGCTCGTGCCGGCCAGGTCGCCCCCGCCGATGAGGGCACCGGCGGCGACGGGCCCGGCGAGCTGGCCGAGGGAGGCGCCGATGGTGAAGTGCCCGAAGTTGCGGTCCTGTTCGTGCGGCGCGGACTGCCGGGCCACCAGCGACTGCGCGCCGATGACGAAGCTGAGGTGCCCGAGCCCCATCACGCCGCTCCAAAGGGCCATCGCCCACAGGGAGTCGGCGACACCGCTCATCGCGCAGCCGCCCGCGATCAGGACCACACCGGCCGGCAGCAGCGGGGCGCAGCGCCCGTGATCCGTACGGCGGCCCAGCGGGACCGCGACGAAGAGCGGCAGCAGCGCGTACACCCCCGCGATGACGCCGACCGCCCGCTCGTCGGCGCCCAGCGCGAGGGCCCGGTAGGAGACCGCGGGCCGGGCCATCGACACCGCGCCCTGCGCGAAGGAGAAGGCGACGACGAGCCTGAGCAGCCAGCCGCGGTTCCCGCCGGGCCTCACAAGTACCTCCAGGTGCAAGCCGGTTGAGCCGGGTCCTGAGCTAGTGCCGCGTCAGGCGACGTTCGCCCCGTCGCGACGCCCGGCACGCACTCTCGCCGCACCGGACGCCGCTCCTTGACGGGCAAACGTCGCCTGACACGGCACTAGATGATCCCGAAGAGCATGCCCGCCGCGAGGATCACCAGACAGGTGAGACAGGCCCACTTGACGACGAACCGGGTGTGGTCGCCGAACTCGACCTTCGCCATGCCGACGAGGACGTAGACGGCGGGGACGAGCGGGCTGGACATGTGCAGCGGCTGGCCGACGAGGGAGGCGCGGGCGATCTCCAGGGAGGAGACGCCGTGCGCCTGGCCGGCCTCGGCGAGGACGGGGAGGACGCCGAAGTAGAAGCCGTCGTTGGACATGAAGTAGGTGAGCGGGAGGCTCAACAGGCCGGTGACGAAGGCCATGTGGGGGCCCATGCCGTCGGGGATGTTGTCGACGAGCCAGCGCGCCATGTGGTCGACCATGCCGGTGCCCTTGAGGACGCCGGTGAAGACGGCGGCGGCGAAGACCATGCCGGAGACGTTGAGGACGTTCTCCGCGTGGGCGGCGAGGCGGGCCTTCTGGTCGGGCATGTGCGGGAAGTTGACGGTCAGGGCGAGGGCCGCGCCGAGCAGGAACAGCACCGGGATCGGCAGCCACTCCATGATCATCGCGGTGAGGAGGGTGACCGTCAGGAGCGCGTTGAACCAGTACAGCTTGGGGCGCAGGGTGGAGCGGTCGGGGTCGAGGACCCGGAAGCCGTCGTCCTCGTCGCTGTCGTCGCCGCCCGCCGCACCCGTGGACCCCGTAGTACCTCCGGCAGAGCCCGTGGACCCCGTCATACCCGTAGTACCCCCGGCGGCGCCCTTGGTCTCCGTAGTACCCGTAGTACCCGCGCCGACCAGCACCGTCTCCGACTCCGTGGTCTTCTCCTCGACCAGCACGTCGTCCAGCGTCAGCACACCGAGCCGCTTACGCTCGCGGCGGCCGAGGACGTACGAGAGGGCGAACACGAAGACCAGGCCGACGGCCAGCGCCGGGATCATCGGTACGAAGATGTCGCTCGCGTCGAGCTTCAGCGCGGTCGCCGCGCGGGCCGTCGGGCCGCCCCAGGGCAGCGTGTTCATCACGCCGTTGGCCATGGCGGCGACGCCGGTCATCACGACGAGGCTCATCTTGAGCCGCTTGTAGAGGGGGTACATCGCCGAGACGGTGATCATGAAGGTCGTGGAGCCGTCGCCGTCGAGGGAGACGATCGCCGCGAGGATCGCCGTACCGACGACGATCCTGAGCGGGTCGGCCTTGCAGAACTTCAGGATGCCCCGCACGATCGGGTCGAAGAGGCCGACGTCGATCATCACACCGAAGTAGACGATCGCGAACATGAGCATGGCCGCGGTGGGGGCGAGGCCGGTGACGCCGTCGATGACGTAGTCGCCGAGGTGGGCGCCCTTGCCGACGAACACGCAGAACAGTGCGGGGATCAGTACGAGCGCCGCGATCGGCGACATCTTCTTCAGCATGATCAGGACAAGGAATGTCGCGATCATGGTGAAGCCGAGGATGGTCAGCATGAGTTGGATACCTAACGTTCGCCCTTGAACATCCCACCGGGGGCTGGCGGTGCGACGACGTTAGGTGGCGCGCGAGAGTGTTAACAAGACGTTGACACGCGAGCAATAAGCGCAAAACTCCTGGTCAGGTACTAGAGCTCTAGTACTGGTGGGGTATCAGCGGACCGGGTCAAGTTCGACGGGTACGCCGTTGAGGACCGCGTTCCCCGACAGGGGGTCCAGCAGTCGGCCGTCGAGGAGCTGGTTGACGTTGACGCCGGGATCGAGGGCCGCGTGGCTCATGCGGGTGCCGGGGCGGTCGTGGCCCCAGCCGTGCGGGAGGCTGACGACGCCGCGCCGGACCGAGTCGGTGACCTCGACGGGTGCGGTGACCGCTCCCCCGGCGCCCTTCACGCGGACGTACCCGCCGTCGGTGACACCGAGGCGTTCGGCGTCCTCGGGGTGCAGGTGCAGGGTGCAGCGGTTCGAACCGCCGGTCAGGGGCGGCACGTTGTGCATCCAGCTGTTGTTGGAGCGCAGGTGGCGGCGGCCCACGAGGACGAGCCCCGTGGGGAGTTGGGCCATCGCGCGGACAAGTCGCGGGAGGTCGGCGGCGATCGGCTCCGGGAACAGCTCGACCTTGCCGCTCCGCGTCTTCAGCGGCTGCGGGAGACGCGGGCGCAGGGGGCCGAGGTCGATGCCGTGCGGGTGCGCGAGCACCTTCTCCAGGGTGACGCCGTCCGGCCGTACGCCGAAGCCGTCGCCGTACGGGCCGAGGCGGAGCATCAGGTCGAGGCGGCGCTCCACGCCGTTCTCGCCGGTGAGTTGATCGGCGAGGTCCTTGGGGTCGCGGCCGTACGCCGGGGAGTGCGTCTCCTTGACGGCCTTGCCGAGGGTCTGGGCGATCACCAGGTCGTCGACGGCGGACGGGTCGGCGCCGTGCATGCCTGTCGCGGCGAGAGTGAGGCGCGCGAGGATCTCGCTCTCGGCCATGCGGCCGGGCTCCAGCGGGATCGCGGCCCGGTTGTAGCGGACCTGGGCGCGGATCGCGAGGGTGTTGAGCGCGAAGTCGTGGTGCGGGCTCTGCGAGGGCGGCGGCGGGGGCAGGATCACGTCGGCGTGCCGGGACGTCTCGTTGAGGTAGGGGTCGACGCTGACCATGAACTCCAGGGATTCCAGGGCCTTGTCGAGCCGGTCGCCGTCCGGGGCGGACAGTACGGGGTTCGCGGCGACCGCGATCAGCGCGCGGATCGGCTCGCCCTGCGCCGTCGCCGTGTCGATCTCCTCGGCCAGCGCGGAGAGCGGCAACTCGCCCTTGGCCTCCGGATGTTGGCTCACCCGCGACCGCCACCTCCCCAGCGCGAACCCGTGACTGGGTCCCGCCGGACGCGGCGTCTTGTCCGTCGCCGCCTGGGGGAAGAGGGCGCCGCCGACGCGGTCGAGGTTGCCGGTGAGGATGTTCAGGACGTCCACGAGCCAGCTCGCGAGCGTGCCGTACGGGACCGTGCAGCTCCCGATCCGCGCGTACACGGCGGCAGTCGGGGCGGCGGCGAGGTCGCGGGCGAGGGTGCGGATCGTGTCGGCGTCGACGTCGCAGGCGGCGGCCACGGCGTCGGGGGTGAACTCGCCGACGGCGCCTTGGAGTTCGGCCAGGCCCTGGAGGTGCGGGGTCAACTCCCCCGTCTCCACGAGGTCTTCGGCGAACAGGGTGTGCGCCATCGCCGCGAGCAGCAGGGCGTCCGTACCCGGCCGGATCGGGACGTGGCGGTCGGCGAGCTTCGCGGTGCGGGTGCGGCGCGGGTCGATGACGACGAGGGTGCCGCCGCGTGCCTTCAGCGCCTTGAGGCGGCCCGGGAAGTCGGGAGCCGTGCACAGACTCCCGTTGGACTCAAGGGGGTTGGCGCCGATCAGCAGGAGGTGGTCGGTGCGGTCGAGGTCGGGGACGGGGATGGCGTTCGCGTCGCCGAAGAGGAGGCCGGAGGAGACGTGCTTGGGCATCTGGTCCACCGTCGAGGCGGTGAAGTAGCTGCGCGTGCCGAGGCCGGCGAGCAGGACGGGCGGGTAGAGGGCGCCGGCGACGGTGTGCACGTTGGGGTTGCCGAGCACCACGCCGACCGAGTCGGCGCCGTACCGCTCGGCGGCGCCGCGCACTCCGGCGGCCACGGCGTCGAACGCCTCCGTCCAGGTGGCCTCCCGCAGCTCGCCGTCCCTGCGGACGAGCGGTGTCCGCAGCCGGTCGGGGTCGCCGTCGACCGCGCCGAAGGACGCGCCCTTGGGGCACACGAAGCCCTTGCTGAACACGTCGTCCCGGTCTCCCCGGGCCCGGGTGACCGTGGTCCCCTCGATCGTGAGCGTCAGACCGCAGGTGGCCTCGCACAGGGGGCAGACACGCAGGGCGGTTCGGGACACGGGTCCTCCCGGAGGGGCGGCGGCTTCGGCGCGGGTACTGATACGCGGGTACTAGTACGCAGGTACTACTACTCCGAGCGTACCGACCGGTAGGTATTACGGGGAGTCCTTTGGAGTTACTCCTTGAGGGGGAGGGGACTACGACGCCCCCGGCTCGGCGTGCTCAATACGGCACGCCCGACCCGGCCCCTCAGTCCAGCACCCTCGCCAGATACGCCCGCAGCAGCTCCCGCGTCTCGTCGATCACCCTCTCGTCCCCCTCCGGGGACAGGCGGAAGGCCAGGTGGACGAGGGTGTCGGCGGTCTCGACGGCGATCAGGAACGTCCGGCGCAGATCGTCGTCCGGCGTCCGGTCCAGGTACGCCGAGAGGAGTTCCGTCAGGCGGTCGGCGACGCGCGTGTTGGGCTCGGCGTGCCGGGAGCCGACCGGGATCTGGTTGCCGAAGTCGACGAGGGAGAAGCCGGGGGCGGTACGGGTCATCTCCAGGTACTCGTCGAGCACCGCGTCCATCGCCGCCCGCCAGTCCCCGGCGCCGGCCCGCTTGAGCCGCTCGGTCACCCGGGTGGAGTACCTCTCAAGGTTGCGCTGGGCCAGCGCGTCGGCCATCTGCCGCTTGTTCCCGAAGAAGCGGTACACCGAGCCGATGGGCACGCCGGCCCGCTGGGCGACGGCCCGCGTGGAGAGGTCGTCGTAGCCCACCTCGTCGAGGAGGTCCGCGCACGCGTCGAGGATCCTGGTCAGCCGTTCCGCACTCCGGCGCTGGACGGGCGCGCGGCGCAGCGATGTCGCTTGGGGCACGGAGTTCATGATGCCTTTCCGCCGGTGGCCGGGGTACCCCGCTCCTCGGGACGGAACGGGCTGCCGACCGCGCTCGGCTCCGCGGAGGTGCTAGAGGCTACCGCCGTAGTACCGGAGAGGGACCGGGGGCTCCTGGAGGGGGTGTGCACGACGAGGGAGGCGTACGGGGAGTACGGGTAGGGGTACGAGGCGACCGCGGCCGTCGGGAACGGCGCGCCCGAGGCTGCCGTCGGGAGGCCCGGGGCACCTTGCCCCGCCCCGGCGCCGACGACTCCCGCGCCCGGCCGACCCGCCGCGACACCCACGCCTGCGCCCGCCGAGCCCACCGCGGTGTCCGCCGCGCCCCACGCCCCCAGCGCGACCCTCGTCGGCGACGCCGAGCCCGAAGGCGACGCCGGCCCCGACGCCCCCGGCGATTCCTCCGGCTCCGATGCCGTGATGTCCGCCGTGCTCTGTACCGCCTTGCCGTCCACCGCCCACACCGTGCCGTCGTCCGCGTACAGCCGGGCCGTGACGTGGTGGGTGCCGTGCGGCAGGTAGCCCACGCCGATGCGGTACCTCGGGGTGCGCAGTTCGGCGAGCGGCTTCTCGTCGACGTACAGGCGCGCGGCCCCCCGGCCCTCGACGGCCCGCGCGGCGCTCCCCTGGGGGGAGAAGCGGAAGTTGCGCAGCGTGAGCCGCACATCCCAGCTCCCGTCGGAGTCCGGTTCGACCTGGACGCCCACCCAGGGCGCCCCCTTGCTGCCGACCTCCCGGTACCGGCGGCCCGCCTCGTCCGTGTCGTCCAGGAGTTTTCCGGCAGGGGCGGTCGACGCCCCGCTCTTCCCGTCTCCCTGTTCGGAGCCGGCACCGGACCCGCAGCCCGCGAGTCCGGTCGGCAGCAGGACACAGACCGCGAGCGCGGCGAGAAACCCACGCGTCCACGACATGCCGTGAGCCTAGAACAGCGCTCCGGCGCCCGAATCCCCCTGAGGTCTGGTTCTCGTCCCCCCGTGATCGTCCTACCAGAGGACTACACGGGTACCCCTTGCGAGCCGGTCCTTTCATTCCTACGGTGATACAGAGGATTCGGACGCGAGGGAGCGACGATGGCCACGGACGCGCGCAAGACCGCGGAGGGACTGACGTACCTCACCGGCTTCGGCAACGAGCACAGCTCGGAGGCAGTGCCCGGCGCGCTCCCCGAGGGCCGCAACTCCCCCCAGCGCGCCCCCCTCGGGCTCTACGCGGAGCAGCTCAGCGGTACGGCGTTCACCGAGCCGCGCGCCCACAACCGGCGCTCGTGGCTGTACCGGATCCGGCCGAGCGCCGCGCACCCCGCGTGCGCCCGGACCGACAACGGCGCGATCCGTACGGGACCCTTCACGGAGGCCGTCCCCGACCCCAACCGGCTGCGCTGGGACCCCCTTCCGGAGCCCGCCCCCGGCACCGACTTCCTCGCCGGGCTCTGGACGGTCGGCGGCAACGGCGACGTCACGCAGCGCGCCGGGATGGCCGTGCACCTGTACCACGCGAACGCCTCCATGGACCGCGTCTTCTCCGACGCGGACGGGGAGTTGCTGATCGTCCCGGAGCGCGGCGGTCTCCTGCTGCACACGGAGTTCGGCCAACTCCACGCGGAACCGGGGCACATGGCGCTGGTCCCGCGCGGCGTACGGTTCCGTGTCACCCTCCTCGACGCGACCGCCCGCGGGTACGTCTGCGAGAACTACGGCGCCCCCTTCCGGCTCCCCGACCTCGGCCCGATCGGCGCCAACGGCCTGGCGAATCCACGGGACTTCAAGGCACCGGCCGCCGCGTACGAGGACGTCGAAGGTCCCGTCGAGGTCGTCAACAAGTTCTGCGGCAACCTCTGGCGGGCGACGTACGGCCACTCCCCGCTCGACGTCGTCGCCTGGCACGGCAACCTCGTGCCGTACGTGTACGACCTGCGGCGCTTCAACGTCATCGGGACGATCTCGTACGACCATCCCGACCCGTCGATCTTCACGGTGCTGACGTCGCCGTCGGACACACCGGGGCTCGCCGGCGTCGACTTCGTGGTGTTCGCGCCGCGTTGGCTGGTCGGCGAGGACACGTTCCGGCCGCCGTACTTCCATCGGAACGTGATGAGCGAGTACATGGGGCTGATCGAGGGGGCGTACGACGCCAAGGCCGACGGCTTCGTGCCGGGCGGGGGGTCGCTGCACAACATGATGTCCGCGCACGGGCCCGACCGGGAGACGTACGAGCGGGCGAGCGCCGCCGAGCTGAAGCCCCAACGTCTCGACGACGGGCTGGCGTTCATGTTCGAGACGCGCTGGCCGATCACGCTCGCGGCGCATGCCGGGGAGCGTCTTCAGGAGCGGTACGACGATGTGTGGCGGGGGCTGGAGCGGCACTTCCGTCCCGGGCACCGGAGTTTCCGGCCGGCGCCATGACCTCCTTCGCCCCGGACTCGCTCACCCTCAACGCCAAACTCCCTCTCTGGTACCAGGTTTCGCAGTCGCTGCGCGCCTCGATCCTCGGCCGCTCACCCGACGCGCCCCTGCGCCTGCCCACAGAGGAGCAACTCGCGGTCCACTACGGCGTGAGCGTCCTCACGATGCGCCAGGCCCTCAAGGAGCTGGAGACCGAGGGCCTCATCACCCGCCACCGCCGCCGGGGCACCTTCATCGAACCCAGCGCCCAACGCGGTACGCCCGTACGCCTGTTGGGCTCGGTGGACGCGATCGTCGCCCAGCAGTCGGGGATGCGCACGCGGCTCCTGGACCACGGCGAGGTCCCCGTCCCGCCCGAACTGGCCGCCCACTTCCCGGACTTGCGCGAACTGGCGACGTACCACCGCCTCCGCTCCGACGAGAGAACGGGCGAACCCACCAACCACGCCCGCAACTGGCTCCGCCCCGAGCTGGCCGCCCGCATCACCCCGGACGCCCTCACCCGCCACCCCATGACCAAGGTCCTCCGGGACATCGCCCACGCCGGCATCGCCCGCATCACCGACACGATCGAGGCCCGCCTCGCGGACCCGGAAACCTCCCGCCTCCTCCAAGTCCCGCTGCTCAGCCCGATCCTGCACTACACGGGCATCACGTACGACACGTCGGGCCAAGTCCTGGACGTCGCCGTCATCCACTATCGAGGGGACCGCTTCTCGTTCACGGTGACCTTGGACGCACCGTGAACACGGCCCACGGGGATGCCCCGGGGCACGGTTCGCGGCGGACGTGCCGTTGCCCGGTGCCTCGTCCGGCCATGAAGTCCGCGCTGCCGCCATCACTCCCCCGGGCAACTCGCCCACCCGCTCTCCGGGTTCGACGCCGTCGGGTCGCGCACCCTCCCCGTACGCACCATGAACGGGCACCCGGCGAAGGCGATCCAGCTCCTCGTGCGCGCCCCCGAGGCGACATGAACCCCTATGTCCCCTCTACGGCCCGCGCCGAGTCCGACGTACCATGCCCTGCGTGACGCACGACGACGCTCCGCTGCTCGGTGACCTCATGCCGTGGGCCGTTGGGCCGCCACGGGTGGGGCGGGGGTGGCCGGTCGGGCCGGACGAAGGGGCCCTGAAGGCTCGGTGGGGCGTGCTGCTGAAGGCCGAAGGGGCCGAGCGGACGGCGCTGTTCGAGCCGTCCCGGGGCCGGACGCCGGACTCGACGGTGACCCAGCTGCCGGGGCAGGCCACGGACACCGGCAGGCTCGCGCACGCCGAAGGCCCCTGCCCGCCCCCGGTGCGCGTCCTGTACGCCCCGTACGACGAGCAGTGGCTGATCCCGGACCACCGGCTGATCGACGTGGCCCGGCCGGAGTTGTGGCGGGTGGCGGACGAGCGGCAGGTGTTCCTGGTGGAGACGCCGGACGGACTGCTGGCCGGCGCGCATCTGCCCCTCCTGGGTCGTACCCGGGTACGACCCCTGTACCGCCGCCCGGGAGGACAGGAGCCCAACCTGGCCCCCGGCCTCCTGGACCACCTCGCCGCTCACCTCAAGGCATCCCCCACCCCCGAGGACGTACTCGCCTGGATCCTCGCGACGACTACCCCCACAGAGCTACGGGTCCCCCTCACGGACGACCCCGAGGTCTGGGCCGAGGGCACCCGCAGAGGCCACCGCATCCTCTGGCTGCACCGCCGAGGCGGTGACCGCCCCAAACTCCCCGGCGGCAGCCGCCCCTACGTCCGAGCCCCGATCCCGGCCCGCCCCCAGCACGTCCACTACGACCCCGAGGACCAGACCCTCCACCTCGACGAGGGCAAGGTCTCCCCGGTCCCCCAGGAAGCCTGGGACTTCACGCACGGCGAGGCCCGGGTCCTGGAGCAGTGGGTCACGGCACGGACCGAACGGGGCGAGCAGGGCACCCTGTCCGCGCTCGGCCCCCGCACCTGGCCCCAGCCGTGGACGTCCGAACTCCTGGAACTGATCACGGTATTGACACTCCTGACGGAGCTGCGCGAGCCGTTCGCGGCGGAGCACCGGATCAAGGACCTCCACTCTGCGGGCATCCTGCCGCCCCCACCCCGCTCCCGCCGCCCCGCCTCGGTCCTGGACCACCAGGAGGAGGGCCCGGCAGGGCAGTTCACCCTGCTGTAGCCCCGGGGTACGAGACCCGCCTCAACCCCTAAGTACGAGCCCTGGCCCTACCCCCTGGGTACGAACCCGTCCAGCACCCGCCGCAACGCCTCCTCGAACACCGCCTCCATATCGATCGGCCCCGCATCCTCCGTGAACGCGGCGGCCATCCGCGGATACTTCCCGCTCATCACCTGCGCCCCCAGATAGGCGATCCGCACGGCGTTCTCCTCCTCCTCGGACCAGGGCAGCGACCGTGTCCGCTCGGCGGTGGCCAGCTCGCCCGACACGTAGACGGTGACCACGCCGTTGATCATCGCGACGAGCTGCATCTTCATGCCGTACGCCATCCCGGTCAGCGGGTCCAGGCAGGTCAGGCAGTGTTCCAGGTAGCGCAGGGCGTTGGGGCTGAAGCCGTAGGACGCCGACATCAGGCGGGGCAGCCAGGGGTGGCGGAGCATCAGCGCGCGCGTCTGGCGCCCGACGCGGAGCATGTCGGCCCGCCAGTCACCGCTCGGCTCCCACAGCTCGTGCTCGCCGCTGACCGCGTCCATCATCAGCTCGTACAGGTCCTCCTTGCGGGGGACGTAGTTGTACAACGACATGGTCCCGCAGCCCAGTTCGGCGGCGACGTGCCGCATGGAGACCTCGTCGAGCCCCCGCGCGTCGGCGATGCGGACGGCCGCCGCCGCGATGTCGGCGCGCGTGAACGCGGGCCGGGGCCCCCGGCCGGTCCGCTCGGGACGGGTCCAGATCACTTCGGGTACGGACGGACGGCCCGCCATCGATCATCACCTCGCCCCCCATCGTAGTTACGTACACCGTACGTAGTGCGCTATGGTCGGGCCATGACTTCTACGTACGCTGTACTTAGTGAAGGTCTGGAGAAGCGGTTCGGCGAGGTCCACGCCGTCCGGGGGCTCGATCTGGCCGTCCCCGAGGGCACGGTCTGCGGCGTCCTGGGCCCGAACGGGGCCGGCAAGACGACGGCCGTACGCCTGTTGACGACCCTGCTGCGGCCCGACGCCGGGTCCGCGCGCGTGGCGGGGCACGACCTCGCACGGGAGGCCGCCGCCGTACGGCGCGCCATCGGCGTGACCGGGCAGAGCACATCGGTGGACGGCGATCTCACCGGCCGGCAGAACCTACGCCTGTTCGCCCGCCTGCACCGGGTGCCGGGGCCGGGAGAGCGCGCCGCCGACCTGCTGGAACGGTTCGGCCTCACCGAGGCCGCCGACCGGCCGGCGTCCACCTACTCGGGCGGGATGCTGCGCCGCCTCGACCTCGCGGCGAGCCTGGTCCGCCGCCCGGCCGTGCTCTTCCTCGACGAGCCGACCACCGGCCTGGACCCGGCCAGCAGGAACGACGTCTGGGACGCCGTACAGGAGGTGCGGCGACAGGGCACCACCGTGCTGCTCACCACGCAGTACCTGGAGGAGGCGGACCAACTCGCCGACACCATCGCCCTGGTCGACCGGGGACGGGTCGCGCGGACCGGAACACCCGCCGAACTCAAGGCGGTTGTCGGCACGTACGCCGAGGCCATCGTCGCCGATCCGGACCTGCTCGTGAAGGCCGCCGCCGTGCTCGACCAACTGACCGGCGGTGAACCGGTGTTCGACCACGAGCGCGGCGCGGTCGGCGCGGTCACCCGCGACACCACGCTCACCCTCCCCCGCCTGGTGCGCGAACTCGACGCGGCGGGCGTGCCGTTGCTCGACGCGAGCCTGCGACCACCGACCCTCGACGAGGCGTTCCTGCGCCTCACGGACAGCGTTCAGGAAGGCAGGGCGGCATGACCGCGACCACGCTCCGGTACGACGGGACGGCCATGCTCGGCCGTCAGCTGCTGCGGGTCCGCAACAACCCGGCGCTGGTGATCCTGACCCAGACGATGCCGATCACGATGCTGCTCTTCTTCGGCTACGTCTTCGGCAGCGCGCTGGCGATGCCCGGCGCGCAGTACCGTTCCGTCCTCGTGCCCGGGCTGCTGGTGGCGACCGCGGCGAACGGGATCATGACGGGGATGTTCCAGGCGGCCCAGGACGTCCACCGCGGGGTGACGGACCGGCTGCGGACCCTGCCGGTGAGCCGGGCGGCGGTGCCGCTCGGGCAGGCGGTGGCCGACCTGGTCGTCACGGCGGCCGGGACCGTGCCGTTCCTGCTGGTGGCGCTGGCGGTGGGCTGGCGGGTCGAGGGCTCGGCGCCCGCTGCGGCCGGCGCTCTGGCGCTGCTGCTGCTGTTCCGGTTCGCCTGCACCTGGGTGGGCGTCTTCCTCGGGCTGCTCTCGCGCAGCGAGGAGGCCGCGGGTCAGCTCGGCAGCGCCACGTTCATGCTGCCGCTGCTGTCCAACGCCTACATCCCGACCGACAACCTGCCGGGCTGGCTGCGCACGATCGCCGAGTGGAACCCGATCAGCGCGCTGACGACGGCCCTGCGCGACCTGTTCGGCAACGCGCCCGTGCCCGAGGGCGCGGCCTGGCCGGTGGCGCATCCGGTCGCGGGTTCCCTGCTGTGGTGCGCCCTGCTGATCGGTGTCTTCGCGCCGGCGGCAGTACGGCGGTACGCGCGCGCCCAGCGGTGAGGTGAACGGGGTGGTGGACCGCCGAAGCCGGGGGATCTTCGGCGGTTCGCGACATAACCGGACGAGCGGGTACGGGAGTCGAGGGAGCGGGAGTCGGGAGCCCGCGCCCGGGTGAGTGCGCCGGACACCGCCGCGGCCGTGGGGATGACGGACTGCGGCGGGGGACACGGCGGTGTGGTGGGCCGCCTGAACAGGGGCCCGTCAGTGCCGGCGGCTCCCGAAGAGAGAGCGACGGAGCCGGCGCAGCGGCGCGAAGAGCGAGACGCGGCTCACTCGGCGGCCCTGGTCGCTGGGCTGGTGTCGGGTGTCGCGCGCGGTCAGCTCACGCATGAGCGAGGTCGCCTCGACGGTCTCCCTCTGCGGTATGGCGGGGCCCGCCAGCACCGAGAGGTGACGGTCGAGCCGCGAGCTGGTCGCGCTGCTACCGCACGTGATCGCAGGGACCCTCGCCCTGCTGCGCATCGTTATCTGTTCCATCGTCACTCCCCACCCGTACGAGTCCACCCGACCCCGGGCAGGTTAACCCTATCTCCCCCTGGGGTCACGCGTGTATCGCGTTCACAGGATCAGCCTTCCCCGCAAGGGGGTTGACGACTCCCCCGCGATTACTCTCCGAATCCAACCGATTTCAGGGCGAGTTGGACAACTGGCTGCGAAGTGGGCTGAGGTGACCCGCCGGCGGGCTCCACCGTCACAGCGAGTGACGTCGCGTCGGAGCTGAGACCCGTCGCCACCAAGGGCGTGTCGCCGTCGAAGAGTCCGAGCGAACGGGGCTCCACATCGGGCCGCATGAGCCAGAGTTGATGCACCTGGCCGCCTCCGAGTCCGCCGTACCCGCGCAGCGTGACGATCGCGTCGCCCTCCGACGCGGAGGCGATGACGCCGATGCTGCGGCCCTGCGCGTCCCGGCCGTTCCCGGCGCGGGCGTCGGGTGCGGAGAGCACCTGCGCGATGTCCCGCGCGCGGTCCTGCGCGGCGTCCAACTGGTCCTGCGTCCGGCTGGTTTGGACCGCGAAGAGGGAGGCGACGACGAGCGCGGCGGCGGCCGTGATGGTGGCGAACGGCGCGAAGAGCGGACGGCGCGCGCGGGGAGCGCGTGAAGCACGGGAGCGTCCGGGCGGCGGCTGCGCGCCCCACACGTGCGGCGGAAGCTGAGGCGCGCGCTCCTGAACAGCGCGCGCCCCCGCCGACTCCTGCGGGGTGACCTGTACGGCGGCCAGCACCCGGTCGCGCATCGCGGCCGGCGCGGGCGCGGCCGTCGACCACGCCAACCGGACGGCGTCCTCGGCGAGTTCACGGACCTCGGCGGCGCAGGACGTACATGTACGCAGGTGTTTCTCGAAGCGGCGGCGCTCGTCACCGTCCAGTGCGTCGAGGGCGTAGGGGGCGGCCAGCGAGTGGAGGTCCCCTCTGCCCAGCAGACGGTTCAGGACGCTCATGCGGCACCTCCCAGGCAGTTGCGCAGCCGCGTGAGCCCGTCGCGCATCCTCGTCTTCACCGTGCCCAGCGGCAGGGAGAGCCGCTCGGCCACTTCACGGTACGTGTAGCCGTCGTAGTACGCGAGAGTGACGGACTGGCGCTGGAGCGTCGTCAGCCGGCCGAGACAGCGGCGTACCCATTCGCGCTCCATGCCCGCCTCGACCTCCTCGGAGACCTGGTCGAAGGCGGGGTGGTGGGTGCGCAGGGCCTCGCGCTGCTCGCGTTCGCCGGCCGCGCGTACGCTGCGGACCCGGTCGACGGCGCGGCGGTGGGCGAGCGTGAGGATCCAGGACAGGGCGCTGCCGCGCGCGGGGTCGAAGGTGGCGGCCGAGCGCCAGCACTCCAACAGCACTTCCTGAGCCACCTCCTCCGACTGCGACGGATCGCGCAGTACGCGCCGTACGAGACCGAACACCGGACCGGAGACCAGACCGTACAACTGCTCGAAGGCCCGCTGGTCCCCTCGCGCCACGAGCACCAGCAGGTCGTCCGCCTCCATGCGGTTCCCCTCTCCGCGGCCACAGCCGGGCCGTCCTGTCACACCAGGCACTCGCACGCGCACACACCTCCGGTGGAAGTACGGATCTGACGACCCGAAACGCGGGTCGGGGGCAAAAATAAAAAACTTTCGGATCGACCAATCCGAACAGCCCTCCCGCTCCGTATACCCGTCCGTCAAGCAAGTTGGGACCTCAGGACGGACGGCATGACGACACCTAACTTCCGGAGCGCCGCAGGGCGCAGGAGCATCGCGACCCTGATCTGTGGCGCGCTGGCCGCGGGCGGACTCACCGCCGCCTCGGTGGCCCTGCTGGAACCGGGGGTCGCCGCCGCTTCCAGCCACCGCGAAGCTCCGCTGATCTCCGGCACCCCGCAGTACGACAACACCGACGTGTACGCGTTCGTGAGCCCGGACCACCCGGACACCACGACGCTCGTCGCGAACTGGATCCCGTTCGAGGAGCCGGCCGGCGGCCCGAACTTCTTCCCGTTCGCGGAGGACGCGCAGTACGACCTCAACATCGACAACGACGGTGACGCGCGCCAGGACCTGACGTTCCGGTACACGTTCAAGACGCACGTCAAGAACAAGAAGACGTTCCTCTACAACACCGGCGCGGTCGAGAGCCTCGAAGACCCGGACCTGAACGTCACGCAGACCTACGACCTGGAGCTGATCAAGCTCAAGAAGGGCAAGGTCCAGCACGAGACGAAGATCGCCAGCGATGTCCCGGTGGCGCCGTCGAACGTCGGCAAGGCGTCCATGCCGAACTACGCGAAGCTGCGCGACCAGGCGATCTACAAGCTGTCCAACGGCTCGAAGACCTTCGCGGGCCAGGCCGACGACCCGTTCTTCCTCGACCTGCGCGTCTTCGACCTGCTGTACGGCGGGAACCTCTCCGAGGTCGGCAACGACACCCTCAAGGGCTACAACGTCAACACCATCGCCCTCCAGGTGCCGAACGACATGATCCGCGAGGCGGCGCACCAGCCGATCGTCGGTATCTGGTCGACGACGCAGCGCAAGAACGCCCGCGGCAAGTTCGAGCAGGTCTCCCGGCTCGGCAACCCGCTGGTGAACGAGGTCGTCAACCCCATCAAGGACAAGGACAAGTTCAACGCGTCCCAGCCCAAGGACGACGGGCAGTTCCTGAAGAACGTCACCAACCCCGAGCTGCCCAAGCTGATCGAGGCGATCTACAAGATCAAGGCCCCGGCCGAGCCGCGCAACGACCTCGTCGACGTGTTCCTCAAGGGCGTCAAGGGGCTCAACCAGCCGCCGTACGTGACGCCTTCGGAGCAGCTGCGGCTCAACACGTCCATCAAGCCGACCGCCAGCCCCAAGCGGCTCGGTGTGCTCGACGGCGACAACGCGGGCTTCCCGAACGGGCGTCGCCTCACGGACGACGTCATCGACGCCGCCCTCCAGGTCGTCGAGGGTGAACTCGTGGGCGCCAAGAACGACTTGGGCGACGCGGTCGACAAGAACGACAAGAACTTCGAGAAGTCCTTCCCGTACGTCGCTCTCCCGACCGAGGGGTCGCGCGGTCCCGTCGCGAAGGGTGTCGACGGCGGCAACGACGTCCGCAGCCAGCTCGGCAACGCGCTCCAGCCTGCCGGGGCTTCGGAGACGGACAACAACACGCTGATCGCGGCGTCCGCCGGGGCCGGCGCGGCCGGGGTGCTGCTCATCGGCGGTGGCCTGATGTGGTTCCGGGGCCGGCGGCGGGCGTACTGACGCCCACGCGGTGACCTGGCCGGGGAGAACCCCGGCGCAGTGACCGGGCCGGGGAGACCCCTGCAACTCCCCGGCCCTGACCCACCGACCGGCGCGGCCCGGACTGAACCGAATCCCCCACGGACCGGGCCGCGCCGACCGCAGGAAGACCGAGAGCGACCGAGGAGAGGGCATGGCCCCGCGCACCGACAGCGGCGAACCGGACCGGACGGAATCCGGGAACACCCCGGACCCCACGGACCAGCCGAAGCCGAAGGGGCGGCGGCCCGAGGGAAGTTCACCGCGGCCCGAAGCGGCACCGACACCCACGACCACCCTGACGGGGGCCAACTCCTCGGCGCCCGCCGCTCCTTCGGGGGAGCGGGGAGATATAAGGGAGCAGGGGAAGGCCGGTTCGCAAGGAGCGGGTTCGGCGGACCAGGCCGACCCGGTGGAGCAGGCCGACTCGGCGGACGAGGCCGGTAAGGCGGACAAGGCCGGTGCGGCGGAAGCGAGCGGTTCCGAGCTGGACGGCTCCGAGCCGGACGGTTCGGCGAAGGCCGCTGAGAGCGGGACGCGGGACGCGGAAGACTCCGCGCCCACGACCGCCCCGACCCCGGCTTCGGCTTCGGCTTCGGCTTCGGCTTCGGCTTCGGCTTCGGCTTCGGCTTCGGCTTCGGCTTCGGCTTCGGCTTCGGCTGAGCCTGACTCCGGTGCCCCCTCCCCCGCTTCGGGCGAAGGCCCCCCGTCCGACACCCCCGACACCGATGCCCCCGCGCCCGCCCCCACCGACCTCGACCCCCGAGTAGCCGCCGTCCGCCGCGCCAGCGCCGCGGGCCGCCGCTGGCGTTCCCTTCAACTCGGCGCCTGTGCCGCGATGTTGGCCGTGGCCCTCACCGGCGGAGCCATAGCGATCGGCGCGATGAAGGACGGCAGCGCGGCGCCCGTCGCAACCGCCTCGGCGGTCTCCCCCGGCCTCCTCAACAGCGGCGACATCGACAGCGCGATCACCGCGCTCCAGACCCATCTCCGAGCCCAGCCACGGGACTTCGGCAGCTGGGCCACCCTCGGCCTCGCCTACGTCGAACAGGCCCGCACGAAGGGCGACCCCTCCCGCTACCCCCAGGCGGAGAAGGCGTTCACGAAGTCCCTCGAACTCTCCGCCGGCAACGGCCAGGCACTCGCCGGCCGCGCGGCACTGGCTGCGGCCCGCCATGACTTCCCCGGCGCCCTGAAGTACGCGGACCAGGTCCTCAAGGACAACCCGTACAACGAGCGCGCCCTGTGCACCCGCGTCGACGCGTTGGTCGAACTCGGCCGCTACGACGAGGCGTTGACGGCGGCCGAGACGGCGGACACGCGCCGCCCCGGCATCCCGGTGTTCACCCGCTACGCGTACGTCCAGGAACTCCGGGGCGACGTGACGACGGCCCGCCGCGTCCTGGAACAGGCCCTGGCCGGCTCCACGGCGAAGGGCGACATCGCCTACGTGGCGAGCCAGCTCGGCCAACTCGCCTGGAACCAGGGCGACTACGAGACGGCCCTCACCGACTACGCCCGAGCCCTCACCGCCGACGAGAACTACCTCCCGGCGCTGGAAGGCCGAGCGAAGGCACAGGCGGCGAGCGGCCAACAGGCGGAAGCCCTCAAGGGGTTGGAGTCGGTGGTGGCCCGCTACCCCCTCCCCGCACCTCTGGTGGAACTCGGCGAGCTGTACGAGGCACGCGGCGCGGACGGCGACAGGATGAAGGCGGCCGACCAGTACGCCCTGGTCGACGCCTGGACCGCCCTCGCCCGGGCCAACGGCGTGAACGCCGACCTGGACACGGCCCTGGCCGCAGCCGACCACGGCGACAAACAGGCGGCACTGCGCGCGGCCCAGGCGGAGTGGGACCGCCGCGAAACGGTCCACACGGCGGACGCCCTCGCCTGGGCGCTGCACGTCAACGGCCGTGACGCGGAAGCCCTTCCGTACGCGAAGAAGGCCACCGCGACGGGCTACCGCAACGCGTCCTTCCTCTACCACCAGGGCATGATCGAGAGCGCCACCGGCCACCAGGCGGACGCCCGCGCGCATCTCACCAAGGCCCTCGCCCTCAACCCCGGCTTCTCCCCCCTCGGCGCCCGCACCGCGCGCGCCGCCCTCAAGACGCTGGAGGCGAACCAGTGATCTCCCGTCGTCTGTTCGCCTCCAGCGCGGCCGTCCTGACGGCCGGGTGCGCGCTCGCGCTCCTTCCCACCGCCAACGCGAGCGCGCACCCACTCGGCAACTTCACGGTCAACAGGTACGACGGCCTGGTCGCCGCCCCCGGCCAACTCCGCGTCACGCACGTCGAGGACCTCGCCGAGATCCCGGCGACCCAGGCAAAGCCCACGATCGAACGCCTCGGCGGCCTGACCCCGTGGGCAGAGCAGCGCTGCCAGACGGCCGCCGCCGACAGCAAGGTCACCGTCAACGGCACTGCGGTCACGCTGACTTCGGCGTCCGCGAAGGCCACCGTACGGCCGGGCCAGGCGGGCCTGAACACCCTGCGCGTGGAGTGCGAGCTGAACGCTCCGCTGCCGAAGGGCGAGTCGGTCTCCCTCACGTTCCACAGCGCGGGCGCCTCAACCGGCCCCGGCTGGCGGGAGATCACGGCACGCGGCGACCGCATGACGCTCACGGAGTCGGACGTCCCCGAGAAGTCGGTGTCGAACGAACTCACCTCGTACCCGCAGGAGTTGCTCTCTTCTCCGGCGGACACGACGACCGCTGCCACGGCGATCGAGCCAGGCGGTCCGGCGCTCACCGAGAACGAGCGGACCGCCCCCGGCGCCGCCATCCTCCCGCGTGGCGCGGACCGTTGGACCCAGGCGCTGGACGACCTGGTCGCACGCCAGCACCTGACGGTCGGCTTCGCCGCGCTGGCGATCGTCCTCGCGATCTTCCTGGGCGCGATGCACGCCGTGGCGCCCGGCCACGGCAAGACCATCATGGCCGCGACGGCCGCCGCGCGGGGCGGCAAGGCCCGCATGAAGGACGTCCTCCCCCTCGCCGCGTCGGTCACCGTCACGCACACCATCGGCGTCGTGGCCCTCGGCCTCCTCGTCACCGCCGGCTCGGCCGCCGCGCCCTCCGTCATCACCTGGCTGGGCCTCGCGAGCGGCGCACTGGTCGCGGTGGCGGGCGCGACACTGTTCCGCAAGGCGTGGAAGAACCGTAGGCACGGACACGGACATGGCCATAGTCACGGTCATGACCACGGCCACTCGCACGATCACGATCACGGGCACAGCCACTCGCACGACGACGACCACGGTCACAGCCACGGTCACGACCATGGGCACCCCCACTCCCCCAAGCCCTCCCCCTCCCGCCAACTCGCCCTGGTGGGCGCCGAGTCGACCTCAGCCACCACCACCGCACTCCCCAACTCCCCCTCCCCCACGCCCAGTCACGACCACAGTCACACTCACGAACACGACACACACCACCACGACGACCACCACACGCACGACCACCACACGCACGAAGACCACACCCACACGCACACCCACAACGGCCACACCCACACCCACTCCATCGCCCCCACCCTCCGGGGCACGATCCTCCTCGGCCTGGCCGGCGGCATGGTCCCCAGCCCCTCCGCCGTGGTCGTCCTGGTGGGCGCCGCCGCCCTCGGCCAGGCATGGTTCGGCCTGCTCCTCGTCATCGCGTACGGCATCGGCCTGGCCCTCACCCTCACCGCGGCCGGTTTCGCGGTCGTCCGCCTCGGCAGCCGCGTCTCCCGCCTGCTCGACGAGGGCCCGCGCTGGACGTCCCGCCCGGTCATCGCCCTGGTCCGCCGCAACATGCCCCTGTGGTCCGCGCTGGTCGTCGTCGCACTCGGCGTCGGACTGATGCTCAAGGGGGCGGCAACCGTACTGGGCTGAGCTAGCTTTGGGGAGTATCCGCGAGCGAGGGTGCGAAGAGGGGGAGCGATGTCCGAGCAACCCGGAGGCGAGCGGCTGATCGCGGACCGCTACCGACTGCAATCCCCGCTCGGCCAGGGCGGGATGGGCACGGTGTGGCGCGCGCGGGACGAGGTCCTGCACCGCGAGGTGGCCGTCAAGGAGGTCCGGCCGCCGGCCGGTCTGTCCGCACCGGAGATCGAGCGCATGTACGCCCGCCTGGAGCGCGAGGCGTGGGCGGCGGCACGCGTCGCGAACCGCAACGTCGTGACGGTGTACGACGTCGCGATGCAGGACGGTCGCCCGTGGATCGTGATGGAGCTGGTGCGCGGCATCTCGCTCGCCGAACTCCTGGACGCGGAGGGCCCGTTGGCGCCCGCGCGGGCCGCGTACGTCGGTGCCGAGGTGCTGTCCGCGCTGCGGGCGGCGCACGACGCGGGGGTGCTGCACCGGGACGTCAAACCGGCGAACGTGCTGCTGTCGAACGACGATCGGGTCGTCCTCACCGACTTCGGGATCGCGAGCGTGGAGGGCAGTTCGGCCATCACGATGACCGGCGAGGTCATCGGCTCCCCCGAATTCCTGTCCCCGGAACGGGCGTTGGGCCGCACCCCGGGCCCGGAGTCGGACCTGTGGTCGCTGGGCGTCCTGCTGTACGCGGCCGTCGAGGGCCACTCCCCGTTCCGCCAGGACACTCCGCTGAGCACGCTACGGGCCATCGTGGACGAGGAGTTGCCGCCCCCGCACCGGGCGGGCCCGCTCGCCCCGGTCATCGAGGGCCTGCTCCGCAAGGACCCCGCCGAACGCCTCACCCCCGACCGCGCGGAGCAGGACCTCAGGATCATCGCGGCGGGCGGTACGGCGCGTACGGTGCCGTACACCCCGACGATCGTGCCGTCGCCCCCGCCACCCCCGATATACCAACCCCAGTCCCCCACCGAGCCGTTGGTACGCAACCAGCCGGGTCCCTCCGGGAGCAACCGGCGCGCCACGGCCGTACTGGTCGCGGGGGTGCTGGTCGTCGCGCTGGCGATCGGGGGGCTGACCTACGCGCTGCTGAACAACGAGGGCGACGGCGAGGCCAAGGGTGGGCAGCAGACCAACAGCCAGTCGCAGGGGGTGAGTTCACCGCCGGCCAGCCGGAGCGAGGAGCCGCCACCGTCCCCGTCTCCGTCCCCCACTCCGACGCCGACGCCGAGCAAGGAGAAGCCGCCGCAGTCGGTCGCGGTGACCGTGAGCGGTGAGGGCACCGACTACTCGGGGACCTGCCCGCCCCCGAAGTCCCAAGCCCCGGCGTTCACCGCGACGTTCACCGTCGGCCGGGTGCCCACGACGGTGTCGTACCGGTGGGTGTCGAAGGACGGTCAGGCCGTCGACTCGGGCTGGCGGACGCTGGAGTTCGCCGACGGAGGGGGCACGTCGCAGAAGGCGCGGGTGTTCCTGACGACGGGCGAGGAGAGCGGGACGTTCGAGAACGAACTGTGGGTGGAGGTGCGCCGGCCCGCGAACGCGAAGTCCAACTCAGTGCCGTTCTCGGTCACTTGCGAGACGGAGACTCCGTCGGGCGGAGCCTCCCCCTCGCCGTCCGTATCGTACTGACGGTCCGTCAGTCGTTCGCGTTGAGCACCGGCAGATAGCCGCCGGACTGGCCGGCCGCCGTCGGGTGG
Organism: Streptomyces saintjeani; assembly: GCF_055409605.1. Taxonomy (NCBI): domain Bacteria; kingdom Bacillati; phylum Actinomycetota; class Actinomycetes; order Kitasatosporales; family Streptomycetaceae; genus Streptomyces; species Streptomyces saintjeani. The sequence goes on from NZ_CP189624.1 coordinate 2,047,326, forward strand.
TACGACTCGCCGGCGTTCAGCAGTTCGAGGCTGTGCAGCCAGGGACTGCCGGAACAGAGTTCGTGCCCGGCGAAGGTGGTGCGGACGTCGCCGAAGGCGAAGCCGTGGTCGGCGGCGCGCTTGGCGATGGCCGCGTCGATGTAGTCGGCGGCACCGTTGATCGCGCTGCGCTTGGTCTCGGAGAGGCCGATGCAGGTCGCGCCGAGCTTGTAGAAGCGCGGGTAACCGAGCACGACCACATGGGCATTGGGAGCTTTGGAGCTGATCGCGCTGTACACGCTGTCGAGTCGGCCGGGGAGCGTCGAATCGACGTACGCCTTGGCGGTGTTGATGCGGCCCAGGCAGGTGCTGTCGCTGCCGAGGACGCAGGTCGTCATGACGTCGGCGAACCCGGCGTCGTTGCCGCCGATGCTGATGGAGACGAGGCCGGTCGCGGAGCCCAGCCCGCCGAGCTGGCCGGAGAGGACGTCGCTGGTGGTGGCGCCCGAGCAGGCGGCGAAGGTGAACGAGGAGGGCGAGTGGGCGGCGTTCCAGAGGTACGGGTACGCCTTCGTGCTGCGTTTGCAGTCGCCGCTGGAGCTGATGTAGCTGCCCGATCCGACGCCGGAGGAGTAGGAGTCGCCGAGGGCGACGTAGCCGCCGGTGGCGGCCTGGGCGCTGCCGGCTCCGCCGGTGAGGGCGGCGGTCGCGGCGAGAACCACTGTGCTGACGAATACGGCAATTCGGGAACGTCTCATGGAACCTCCCTTTAGCAGCATGTCTGCCACAACTGTCGTAGCAACCACACGTGTTGACGGGAAGTGCTCATGCCAAGACTTTTGAGCACGTACCGGGGCCGGTTCCCGACTCTTTCCGATCGTTTTATTTCGCGCACATGTCAAGTTTGTTGACAAGCGTTCAACCCTCTTGTTCTACGCAGGTAGTTGGCGGAGTCTTTACCTCCACAGCCGCCCTCCCCCCACCCAGGGAGCGGCATCGCCTAGCGGAGGACATCCTCGTCATGGCACAACTGCGTAGTCACAAAGCCCTGTTGACCGCCACCCTCGCGGCAGCAACCCTCGTCGGCGGGCTCACCGCACTGCCCGCCCAGGCCGCACCGGCCGAGGGCAAGGTCGTCGCGGCCGGCTCCCCCACCGCCGTCAAGGACAGCTACATCGTCACCCTGAAGTCGCAGGCCGGCCTCAAGTCGGCCTCGGCCGCGGGGAAGAACCTCATCAAGGAGTACGGCGGCGAGGTCGACAAGACCTTCGGCGCCGCGCTCAACGGCTACACGGCGACCCTCTCCGCGCAGGAGGCCCGCAGACTCGCGGCCGACCCGTCGGTGGCCTCCGTGGAGCAGAACCAGACCGTCCGGCTGGCCGACACCACGCAGTCCAGCGCCCCTTGGGGCCTCGACCGCGTCGACCAGGCCGCGCTCCCGCTGTCCGGCACGTACACCTACCCCGACAGCGCGGGCAGCGGCGTCACGGCGTACGTCATCGACACCGGCGTCCGCATCACGCACGCCCAGATCAGCGGCCGTGCCACGTACGGCTACGACGCGGTCGACGGCGACACCACCGCCTCCGACGGCAACGGCCACGGCACGCACGTCGCGACGACGATCGCGGGATCGACGTACGGCGTCGCCAAGAAGGCGAAGATCGTGGCCGTCCGGGTGCTCGACAACAGCGGCGGCGGCACCACGGCCGGCGTCATCGCGGGCGTCGACTGGGTGACGGCGAACCACTCGGGCCCCTCGGTCGCCAACCTCTCGCTGGGCGGCGGCGCGTCCGCCTCGCTGGACACCGCCGTACGCAACTCCATAGCGAGCGGCGTCACGTACGCGATCGCGGCCGGGAACAGCAACGCCAACGCCTCCTCGTCCTCCCCGGCCCGCGTCACCGAGGCGATCACCGTCGGCGCCACCACCAACACCGACGCGCGCGCCAGTTACTCCAACTACGGCTCGGTGCTGGACATCTTCGCGCCGGGTTCCTCCATCACGGCCGGCTGGTACACCAGCGACACGGCCACCAACACCATCTCCGGTACGTCCATGGCGACCCCGCACGTGGCGGGCGCCGTCGCGGTCTATCTGGCGGGCCACACGTCGGCCACCCCGGCCCAGGTCGCCACCGCGCTCGTCTCGGGGTCTACCACGAACGTGGTGACCAGCCCCGGCAGCGGCTCCCCGAACCGGCTGCTGAAGCTGGTCCCGTAATACCCGTAGTACCCGTAATACCCGCACATCTCAGCTGATGTCCCTGTTCCCCGGAGGCGCCCCACAGCCTTCGGGGAACTCCCATGTCAGAGGCCGGAGTCGAGGAAACTTTCCGGGCCGCGGCGGGAACCGATGACGGACGAGACGATGTGTAACGGTCAAACGAACAAAATCGTGAGCCCTCCCTTCAGGTCTTGCCATACGGGCTCATTCATCAATACCGTCGTACATCTCACTCGCATCGGACCGTCGGACGCGGCACCAGGGGAGGGCTCAGGGACCGCGGCGGCACCGGAGCGGGAGCGCGGTAGGGGGGTGCCGAGCTCGGTCGCCGAACAGGGCGGCCGGGCCGTGCCGCGCGGTCGGCCGCCGTAACCTCAGGCGGCCGTCAGCTTTGCCAGCTCACCCGGCCGACCCGGGCCGGCGGACGCGACGCGCTCACGTCGCCTGCGCCGGGCCCTGGTCCCTCCGGGGGAGAAACCCCCCTTTCGAACCGGACTTTCAGCCGGGCCGCCCAGGGGCGGGCGGTCCGACCGGACGAGAGGGACCAGACTCATGAGTTCCGTTCTGCAACCGGCGACGACGGGCCAGGACCGCCTGGCCGACGACACCGCCATCACATACCGCCCGATCTCCTCGCACCTGGCCATCACACCGCCCGTGAGCGTCGTGATACCGGCGATGAACGAGGCCGAGAACCTTCCGTACGTCTTCAAGACCCTGCCCGACTGGATCCACGAGGTGGTCCTGGTCGACGGCAACTCCACCGACGCGACCGTCCGCGTCGCCCGCGAACTGTGGCCCGCCGTCAAGGTCGTGGCGCAGCAGGGGCGCGGCAAGGGCGACGCGCTGATCACCGGGTTCGAGGCGTGCAGCGGCGACATCATCGTGATGGTCGACGCGGACGGCTCGGCCGACGGCAACGAGATCGTCAGCTACGTCTCCGCGCTGGTCTCCGGCGCCGACTTCGCCAAGGGCTCGCGGTTCGCCAACGGCGGCGGCACGGACGACATGACCTTCATCCGGTGGCTCGGCAACCGCGTGCTGTGCGCCATCGTCAACCGCAAGTTCGGCGCGCGCTACACCGACCTGTGCTACGGGTACAACGCGTTCTGGCGGCACTGCCTCGACAAGATCGACCTCGACTGCACGGGGTTCGAGATCGAGACCCTGATCAACATCCGGGTCGTCAAGGCGGGGCTGAAGGTGCAGGAGATACCGAGCCACGAGTACCTGCGCATCCACGGCGTCTCCAACCTGCGGGCGGTACGGGACGGACTACGGGTACTACGGGTCATCCTCAGGGAGCGGTCCAACCGGCGTGCGCTGCGCAGCCGCCGGCGGAAGTCGCCGCTGCTGGACACGGCCCCGGTGCTCGACGCGGGCCGAGCCCGGAGTGACGCCTCGTGATCCCGCTCGACATCTCCGTGGTGATCTGCGTCTACACCGAGGACCGCTGGGACGACGTCCTCGCGGCGGTCGCCTCCGTACGCGCGCAGAGCCATCCGGCGCGGGAGATCCTGCTGGTCGTCGACCACAACCCGGCGCTCCTGGACCGGCTGGCTCTGGAGTACAAGGAGACTTCAGAGGTACGGGTCCTGGCCAACGCCGGTCCGCGCGGACTGTCCGCCGGGCGCAACACCGGCATCGCCGCGTCCTCCGGCGAGGTCATCGCCTTCCTCGACGACGACGCGGTGGCCGAGCGGGACTGGCTGCGCCGGTTCGCCGACCCGTACAGCGACCCCCGGGTCCTGGCGGTCGGCGGGCGCTGCGAGCCCGTGTGGTCCTCAGGGCGTAGACCCGCCTGGTTCCCGGAGGAGTTCGACTGGGTGGTGGGCTGCTCGTACCGGGGCCTGCCGCCCGGCCGGGTCCGGGTACGGAACATCCTCGGCGGCAACGCCTCCTTCCGGCGCAGCGCGTTCGACCTCGTCGGCGGGTTCGCGAGCGGCATCGGGCGCGACGGCGACAAGCGGCCGATGGGCGGCGAGGAGACCGAACTGTGCATCCGGCTCGGCCAGGAGAGACCCGACGCGATCCTGCTGGTCGACGACAGAGCCGTCATCCACCACAAGGTCCCCCCGGCCCGCGAGCACTTCGCCTACTTCCGCACCCGCACCTACGCCGAGGGCCTCTCCAAGGCTCTGGTCGCCCGCAGCGTCGGCACCGACAAGGGGCTGGAGTCCGAACGCCGGTACACGACACGGGTGTTGCCCGCCGGAGTCGCACGCGGCCTGCGCGACGCCCTGCGCGCGAGGCCCGGCGGGGCGCAGCGGGCGGGGGCGATCGTCGCGGGGGTCCTCACGGCCGCGGGCGGCTATGTCGTGGGCACGGTCCGGGCGCGCCGCAACGGCACGACGTTCGCGGTGGCGCCGATCGACCGGGCAACGGTCAGCGGGGGCAAGGGGGTTGAGGCGGAGGGCGGCGCTGCGGGGACCCCGGCCGCAGCGGAAGCCGGCCTCGCGCCAAGCTCTACCGCGGGGGAGACCGGCGTCGCGGCGAGCTCGGCCCCTGTCGATCCGGGCGACCGGGCCGCCGCCGGGTACGACGATGAGGGCGCCGCATGACCGACGTGCGCGTCCCCATCCTCATGTACCACGCGATCTCCGCCGAACCCCGCGCCGCGACACGGGAGTTGTCGGTGTCGCCGGAGGCGTTCGCGCGGCAGATGGAGCTGGTCGCGGCGAGGGACTTCACCCCGCTCACCACGGCCGCCCTCGCCGCGCGCTGGCGTTCGGGCCGCCCCCTGCCGCCGCGCCCCGTCCTCATCACGTTCGACGACGGCTACGAGGGCGTCCACCGCCACGCCCTCCCCGTCCTCGCCCGACTCGGGTTCCCGGCAACCCTGTTCGTGTCCACCGGCTGGATCAAGGGCGCGTACGACACCGGCGGCGCCCTCGACACGATGCTCGACTGGGAGCAGATCCGCCAACTGGCCGACGCCGGCGTGGAGATCGGTGGCCACAGCCACTCCCACCCGCAGCTCGACCAGCTGAACGAAGCCGCCCTGCGCGGCGAGTTGACCCGCTGCCGGGATCTCGTCGCCGACCGGCTCGGCGCGCTGCCCGTGTCGTTCGCCTACCCGTACGGCTACTCCGACCGCCGGGTCCGCACCGCCGTCCGCGAGAACGGCTTCGCCCAGGCCCTCGCGGTCGGCAACTCCCTGGCCCGGCGCGCACAGGGCCCGTACGCCCTGCGCCGGGTGACCGTCCGCCGCCGCACCACGGACGCCGGGTTCACCCGCCTCCTCGACGGCCACGCCGTCACCCGCACGTTCGCCAAGGACCGCACCCTGACGAAGGGGTACGCCCTGGTACGCCGGACGCGCAGGGCCGGGAGGAGAGCGGCGGGGGCGCTGATCTGAGGCGGGACGTCGTACGACGGTAGGGGGGGTAGGGGGCGCGGGCGCGTACCCGTACCCCTCCCTCTCAGGTACGTCATACCCGGAAACCGGGTGTACGGCCCGCCCTTCGTGCCGGATCATTGCGGGCATGTCTGTCGAGCCCCCGCACGACGCCCCGCCGATCCGGCTCACCGTGAACGACTCCGACTCACCGTCCGACGTCGTGAACGTGCTGTTCCTCGGCCGGTTCACGACGGGCGAGCAGCCGTACTCGCACGCGGCGAACATCGACCGCGTCCGCTCGGGCGCGACCCTGCTGCCGCCCGGCGCCAAGGTGCTGCACGTCGCCCGGGCCGACGACCGCAGCGCGACCCTCGCGGAGGGCGAGGGCTGGACCCTGCTGGCCACCCGCTGGAACCGGGGCGCGGACGTCACGGTCACGGCGACGTCCCCCGAACTCGCCGAAGAGATCCTCGCCGAGGCGACGGACGGCGCGGCGGACGTGCCCGAACCGCAGCCGGACGACGTGCCGATGGGGTTCTGGTACGTCTCCCCGCGCCGGGGCGCGCACCGTACGACCCGGCAGATCTCGGCGGAGACCTGGGAAGAGCTGCGCCCCAACTACACGGCCCCCGTGGCCGAGGCGATGGACACCCTGATGCGGACGACCCCGGAGGACATCTCCGGCCGTCTGCTCCTCCTGCACGGCCCGCCCGGCACCGGCAAGACCTCCGCGCTGCGCACGCTGGCCCGCTCCTGGCGCGACTGGTGCCAGGTCGACTGCGTCCTCGACCCCGAGCGCCTCTTCAGCGACGTCGGCTACCTCATGGACATCGCGATCGGCGAGGACGACGCGTCCGGCAGGTCCCGCTGGCGTCTGCTCCTCCTGGAGGACTGCGACGAACTGATCCGGGGCGGGGCGAAGCACGAGGCGGGCCAGGCGCTCTCCCGTCTCCTCAACCTCACGGACGGCCTCCTCGGCCAGGGCCGCAACGTCCTCGTCGGCATCACCACGAACGAGGACCTCGAACGCCTCCACCCCGCCGTCGTCCGCCCCGGCCGCTGCCTCGCCCGCATCGAGGTCGGCCCCCTCACCCGCCCCGAAGCGATCAAGTGGCTCGGCACGGACGAAGGCATCGGCCGCGAGGGCGCGACGCTGGCGGAGCTGTACGCGCAACGCCGGGGGACGTCCCCGACGACCCTCCCGGAACAGAGGACCGACACGGACGCGGGCCTGTACCTGTAGCGCTCACGTCCGTAGCTCTCGGGAGGTAGCTCTCGGGAGGTAGCTCTCGCGTCGTAACTCTCAGGCTGTACCTCTTGCGATGTACCCCTCACGCCGTACCCCTCACCCCTCCCCGAACGCCGCCCGAACCGCCTCCCCCACGGCCCCCGCCACCGCCTCCTCCCCGAACCCCAGCCGCCGGGCCCGCTCCACATACGCCTGCGCCGCAGCCGCCAGCTCCCTCTCCGCCGCATCCCCCGCAGCGGCGACGTACGTCCCGTTGCGCCCCCGTGTCTCGATCACCCCGTCCGACTCCAGCGCGCGATACGCCTTGGCGACCGTGTTGGGCGCGAGGCCGAGGGAATCGGCGAGCGCACGGACCGTGGGGAGCCGGTACCCCACCGGCAGGGCCCCCGTCCGCGCCTGCTCGGAGATCTGCGTACGCACCTGCTCGTAGGGCGCGGGGCCGTCGATGATGTCGATCGTCAAGGTCACCCCCCGATTCTTCCGCACCCGCACACCCCCCGCCGGAAAATGGGAGGCACCTCCCGAGCCCCCCGCCCTAACCTCCGCGTCTATGACCATCACCGTGCGAGATCTCCGCCTCGACGTGCCCGCCGACCCCGAAGCCTTCTGCCGGGTCCGCGACGCCGCCCTCCCGTACCTCCTGTTCACCCCCGCCTCGGTGGCCCACGACATCACGCACAGCCACCCGGACGCCCGCGTCCGCAGGCTCGTCGCCGAGGTGGACGGCGTGCTCGCCGGCACGGCCCAGATCAGCCTGGCGCACGACGCGCCGGAGCCCGGCAAGGGCAATCTGAACGTGTACGTCGACCCCGCGTACGAGGGCCGGGGCGCGGGTACGGCCCTGCGCGAGACCGCGGAGGAGTACCTGTCCGGCCTCGGCGCCACCCACCTGTACGCCTGGGTCCTGGACGCCCCCCGCAACCTCGCGTACGCCGAGCGCGCCGGCTACCGCCCCAGCCGCTCGGCCCACTTCCTGCGCCTGGACCTGACGACGGCGGACCTCACCGCGCCGTCCGTCCCCGAGGGCGTCGAACTGCGGACGGCCGCCGACTACGCCGCCGACCCGCGCCCCCTGTTCCAGCTCGACGCGGAGGTCACCTCCGACGAACCCAGCGACGTGGGCGCCGAGTTCACGGACTACGAGGCGTGGGTCGCGGAGAACTGGCGCCACCCCCACTTCGACCCCGCCCTGACGAGCGTGGTCGTCGTCGACGGCCGCCCCGTCGCGCTGAGCGTCGCCCACACCGACGGCGCCGGCCGCTACCACACGGCCATGACCGGCACGGCCCGCGCCCACCGGGGCCGCGGCCTCGCGAAACTCGCCAAGACCGCCTCCCTGCGCCGCGCCCGCGAGGCCGGCTGCACGGTCGCCCTCACCGGCAACGACACGGACAACGCGCCCATGCTCGCGATCAACAAGGGCTTCGGGTACGAGATCCGCGCGACGGAGGTACGCCATGTCCGCGACCTCGTCTGACCCGTCCCTGGAGGTGGTCCTCCGCAAAGCGGGCCGCACGAAGATCCGCTACCCCGCGATCCTCCTCTCCGACGACGGCACCCACATCACCGTCCGCGCCCCCTGGGCCGGCACCGGCACCCGCGACTTCGGCTTCGTCCGCTTCGAACCCGGCGACGTCTTCACCGAGCACTACTGGCGCGACCGCTGGTACGCGATCAAGGAGGTCCGCACCTCCACCGGCACCCTCAAGGGCTGGTACTGCGACATCACCCGCCCCGCCGTCCGCACGGACCTCACCCTCACGGTGGAGGACCTCGACCTGGACCTCTGGCACAACGCCTCCGGCACGGAGGTACTCCGCCTGGACGAGGACGAGTTCGAGGAAAGCGGCCTGCGGACCCGCGACCCGGAGGCGGCGAAGGCGGCGACAGCGGCGCTGGACGAGCTGGAGGAGTACGCGAGGAGGACGGGCGGGCTGGAGGGGTTGCTGGCGTAGGGAGAGGGGGCGGCGCGGCGTGGCTCCCCGGCAGCCCCGTACCGCCCCTCCCGAACCCCAGCCCCCTCTCACCCCACCGCCACCACCACGTACCGCACGTCATCCACAGCACCACCCCACAACCGGTCGTCCCCGTCCAGCCGCTCCACCCGAGCACTCCCCCCACCCCTCTCCACCAGCTCCACCAGCCGCTCCGCCGGAATCCCCGCCGGCGTGACCGACCCCCACACGCCCTCCACCAGCACCATCCGCCCGCCCGCCCGCAGCAGCCCCCGCCAGCGCGCGAGCGCCCGCGCGGGGTCCGGCAGCGCCCACAGCACGTGCCGTACGAGGACGACGTCGAACCGCGCGGCCCCGACGGGTGGCTCCTGGGCGTCCCCCAGCAGGAACCCGGCGTCGTGGGCGGCGAGCTTGGCGCGGGCCAGTTCGAGCATCGCCGGGGAGCGGTCGACGCCGGTCACCCGGTGGCCCCGTTCCGCCGCGAGGAGCGACAGGCTCCCCGTCCCGCACCCGAGGTCGAGCACGTCGGAGGGGGCGGCCGGCAGCCACGTATCCATCCGCTCGCCCCACGCCCGCCGGACGACGGGATCCCGCAGCCCGTGATCCGCCTCCTCGTCGAAGGACCCGGCGGCGAGATCCCAGTCGACCCCGCCCGCCACCGCACCATCACACCGATCACTCATGCCCCCAGAGTGACACCCGCCACTGACAACCGGCCTCCGATGAGCCACTCTCCCCCAAAGGGCCCGCCCCGCACCCACGGACCAGGCGGCCCCCGAAGGAGGCCCCATGCGCCGCACAACCCTCCAGAAACCCCAGAAGAAGCAGACCCCCCGCTCCCGGGAAACCCCCGATCCCACCCCCGCCACGCGCCCCGAGATCCGCAAGGACATCGTCCGCACATGGTGGCCGGAGACGTGAATCACCCGAGCCGCTTGCGGTAGTGGACCCGGTCGTAGACCCCGTCCGTCCGCCGCTCCACGACCTCGTACCCGTACCTCGGGTAGATCTCCTGGTTCTCCCACATCAGCGCGTTGGTGTAGAGCCTGACCTCCCCGAGCCCCGCTGCCCGCGCCCGCGCGTCCACGAACCGCAGCAGCCTTCCCCCGAGTCCCTGCCCGTGGGCGTCCGGATGCACGGCGACGCTGTCGAGGAACAGATGGTCGTCGTAGTCCCGAAGTACTACGACCCCGACGACCGGCTCCCCCACGACGAACACCCGCCCGGCGTCGACGTCCGCCGCGTGGTCCGCCTCCATCGGCTGAGGTACGACCCCGATACGTGCGATGTACGGCCGGTACGCCGCGTCCGTCACGGTCCGTACGGCCGGTACGTCGGCGGCGACGGCCGCTCTGATCTCGCTGTACGCCATGCCCCGGACCGTACCCGCCCCAAAACCCCGAAGGGCCGCCGTCCCGAGGACGACGACCCTTCGAAGGTCAGGTGCATGTCAGCTGAAGACCGATGCGCAGGTCGTCGGCTTCGCCCGCGCCGGGTCCAGCGCGTTCGCGACCTCGTGGAACGCGATGCGGTCCGTGAGGCCGATGAGGGCGTGTTCGGAGAGGTCGAGGGGGCAGAGGTCCTGGATGAGGACGTTCCTGACGCCTGCGCCGGTCAGGAACTGGGACTGGTAGGGGGTGACGACCTCGTCGTACTTCGTGGCGATCACGGTGTACTTGACGCCGGGAACCGTGTCGCCGCCCGCGTTCAGCTTCGTCAGGAAGTCCGACCCTACGATCTGCTGCGCGAGCGCCGGCGTGCTGAGGTCGAGCCACTCGCGGGCGCCGGGGAAGTAGGGGAGCAGGTTGGTCAGCCCGCTGAGCGTCGTCCCCCGGTTGCTGGGCGAGATCGCGACGAGGGAGTTCACCTTCGCCGCGCCACCGAGGAACTTGAGGTAGTACCGGGGCATCATCCCGCCCTGGGAGTGCCCGACGAGATCCACTTTCGCGGCGCCGGTCGCGGCGAGCACCTTGTCGACGTACGCGGCCAACTGCTCGGCCGACTTGTCGATCGGCCCGAGCCCGTGGATCAGCGGTACGCCCTCCAACTGGCCGTAGTCCAGGGCGAAGACACAGTAGTCGCGGCCGACGAGATAGGGGCCGAGACCGAGCCAGTTGTCCACGGAGTTGGCGAGCGTCCCGTGGACGAGCACGATCGGCCGGGGATGCGCGGCGGACGGCTTGCACGAGTAATCATTCCACCCTCCCCCACGCTCGGCTTCGCTCGCGCGGGGGGACCCCCAGCTGACGGCGGACGAGGACTCGGCATGCGCGGCGGACGCGGGAACGGTAGCGGCGACAGCCGCCAGCAACAGCGCTGTCAGAGGTCTGAACAGGCGTCTCCAGTGCAGCATCGATCGATCTCCTTGCGGCTCAAGGGGGGAGGTGCAACGGCACTAAGCCCTGTGATCCGGATCACGAGGATGCTGTTCACTCTTCAAGTTACGGACGAGTAGCCGAACTGGGAAGTTACGCGTCGGTAAAAACTCGCAGACACCCCCTGGACCAACTAACCTCTCCCCGCCACCACTTCCGCCCGCACCAACTCCAGCAACCGGCCGATCCAGTTACGCCCGCCCCCACTCCCCGCGTCCCGCCAGTACGGCGAGTCCGAGAACCCGGTGTAACGGATCATCGCACCCCCGGTCCCCACCAACACCTCGGCCAGCGCGGGATGTTGCTCGAACTTGGCCCGCAACAACCCCGCCATGACGGCGAGTCGGACCTCGGCCCAGTCCGCTCGTCGTACGGCACGGCCACCCGCCTCCCGAGCCCCACGACCGTCGCGGGTGCCCCGGATCGCCGCACGATCGACGGGGTCCACCGCGGAAAGAGCCCAATACCCGTGCAGGACGGTCGGATAGACGACTCCCCCGTACTCCACCGGCGCCGGATAGTCGTTGCGCAACACGAACAGCCCCGACCCTTCGGGCCACCCGCCGGGATACACCACCTCGGACACCTCGACCGGCGCCCCTACGCCCACGGCAGGATCGTCCGCGTACGCAACGGCCTCGTCCTCCGCCGCGACCCCCGCCCGCAGATACTCCAGCACCCCCCGCTGCATCTCGTCCGTCACCACCGGCCCGTCCCCGTCGACCCGCGCCCCCACCTCGGTGAACAGCACCCGCAACGGCCGGTCCAGCCGGTCCATGTCACCGAGGCAGAAGATCCGCCGATGAGCGGGGATCGCCAGATACGCCTCCCGGAGAAGCCCCCGGCTGCGGTCGTCGGGTGTCGCGCAGAACCGCCGGATCGCATCGGAACACCGCATCACGGCAGTGGTCCGCCCGGCCAACTCCTCGACGAGGTCAGCGACTTCGAGCAGAAAGCTGTCGACCGTACGCGGCTCGCCCCACCGCCGCCCGCCCCACCCCCGAGCCGGCTCGACCCGAACCGGTGCTCCCGGTTCCGTGAGGGCCACCCGCCCATCCCTCAACCACCGCTCCAGCCCAGCGAGTTCGGTCGCCTCCCCACACACGACGACCCCATCGGCGTACACGATCAGATCGTCGACGAAGTACGCCTCCCCCATCAACTCCCGCCGCCACACATGACACCACGCACCGGGAACCCGCTCCCCGTCCACCACCCGATACGTGGGCCGCCGCCAAGCCATGCGCAAACCCTAGGACAGCCGAAGTCACCAAGCCCGCTACGACGCCTTCCCCCCACTCTCCGGCGGCAACTGCGGTGGCGGCGCCGCCCGTTCGAGGAACCGCAGCAACTCCACCGGAAACGGCAGCACAAGCGTCGAGTTCTTCTCCGCCGCGACGGCAACCACCGTCTGGAGCAACCGGAGTTGCAGCGCGGCCGGCGTGTCCGCCATCTCCTGGGCCGCCTCGGCGAGTTTCTTCGACGCCTGCAACTCCGCGTCCGCGTTGATGACCCGGGCCCGCCGCTCACGGTCCGCCTCGGCCTGGCGGGCCATGGACCGCTTCATCGTCTCGGGCAGGGACACGTCCTTGATCTCGACGCGATCGATGGTGACGCCCCACTCGACGGCAGGGCTGTCGATCATCAACTCCAGCCCCTGGTTGAGCTTTTCGCGGTCGGAGAGGAGATCGTCGAGGTCGCTCTTGCCGATGATGGACCGCAGCGACGTCTGCGCCATCTGAGACACGGCGAACCGGTAGTCCTCGACCCGGACGATCGCCTCGGCGGGAGCCGTCACCTTGAAGTACACAACCGCGTCGACCCGCACGGTCACGTTGTCCCGGGTGATCCCCTCCTGCCCCGGCACCGGCATCGTGACGATCTGCATGTTCACCTTACGGAGCTTGTCGACACCGGGAATGATCATCGTCAGCCCCGGCCCCCGCACATCCGGCCGCAGCTTCCCGAGCCGGAACACCACCCCCCGCTCGTACTGCTTGACGACCCGCGCGGCGGCGGTCGCGTACACGACCCCGGCGGTCACCAACCCCGCTCCCACCGCCACCAGTTCCTCGACCACAACGGCCACCGCCCTCCGTGCGTCAGACCTGCGTCCAGGGGCTCCCCCGACGGTAACCCGCCCCGCGTACAAGGGGGAGCCCCCGCACGCCGGTTGCGTACGGGGACTCGGAGCGCTCGGCCCGGTGCACTCGGGCAGAATCACTGACGGTACGTCAGAACACGCTCACGCCGTACGCGTTGAGCGCCTCGACCACCGGCTGGAAGAACGTCGTCCCGCCGGAGGAGCAGTTGCCGCTGCCGCCCGAGGTCAGCCCGTAGGCGATCCCGCTGGTCGAGTACAGCGGGCCACCGGAGTCGCCGCCCTCGGCGCAGACGTTGGTCTGGATCATGCCGTAGACGACGTCGCCGCCACCGTAGTTGACGGTCGCGTTGAGGGCCGTCACCCGGCCGCTGTGGATACCGGTGGTCGAGCCGTCACGGTAGACCGTGGTGCCGACGCTCGGCGTACCCGCGCTGGTGATGTCCGTGTTCCCCGCGGTCCCGGACTTGGTCACCGAGTTGTTGGTGTACCGGACCAGCGCGTAGTCGTTGGTCGGGAAGCTGTAGCTGACGTTCGAACCGAGCACGGTCGACTGGCCGGAGTTGGAGTACCAGGTCGACGCGACCTCGCCGCAGTGACCGGCGGTGAGGAAGTAGTACGTGCTGCCGCTGACGACGTTGAAGCCGAGCGAACAGCGGTAGCCGCCGCCGTAGATGGCGTCGCCGCCGGCGATGAGCTTGTTGAACTTGCCGGGCGTGTGCTTGATCGTGAGGGCGCCGGCCTTGCTGCCCGCGTCCTTCTTGAGCTGCGCGATCTCCGTGGCGGAGACCGTGCTGTCGACGGTGACGACCACCCGGTTGGTGGCCGCGTCGACGGCCCAGGCGGTGCCCGGGATGTCGGACTTCAGCACCGAGCCGCTGACGCCGCTCAGTTCGGAGGCGCTGAACGTGTGCGCGTCGGCGGCGTTCGCGGTGGGGACGGCGAAGCCGGCGGCGGCGACGAACCCGGCCGCGAGGGCGACCATGCGGGTGCGTCTCTTGTGGGTGGTGGGGGTGGTGCGCTTGTTCCTCACTTTTCGTTCCCTCCCGGGAAGCCAGGGGGCCCGCGTGGGGTCGGGGCCCGTGAGGCGCAGCCAGGGCCGGATTCCGCCCGTGAAACCAGGGATGGATGCCCCCGGCAAGCGCTGAGGAAGGAGTATTCGGCCGAACGGACGGTCGGCGCAAGAGCCCCCCGACCGCTCGCCGCACGCAAGAGCGCCTTTCGGCCGAGAACCGGAGTTGAGACTGTGAGGTATGAGCTGTTTCAGGCCAACTTCGTCTTCTGTACGACGATGACGGCCCCCGATCGGTTCCCCAAAACCCCCAACTCCCAGTTGAGGCACACCCCCGCACCCACCCGCCACCGGCCCCGACCCGACTGCCCCCGGCGCACATCTACCCGGGTCACGCCCCACACCTGCGCGTCCCCGGGGGACGGCCGAAAACACCCCCCGGAACGCCCCCTTCCGCGAACTCCGCACCGCCTCCCACGACTTCACCGCGACGCCTGGACGGGCCGCCCCAGCCCCAGGTGCTCGCGCAAAGTCGCCCCAGGGTAGAACGTCCGGAACAGCCCCCGGTGTTGCAGCAGCGCGACCGTCCCGTTGACCAGCCGCTCCAGATCCCGGCGCGGCTCGACCGGCGTCAGATGGAACCCGTCGACGGCCCCCTCCCGGTGCCACCCGGCGATCAGCTCCGCGAGATCCACGGGCCCGCCCCGGTACGACGGCCCCCGCGCACTCGCCCTCGGCCCGCCCCCGCCGTGCCCGGGTACGGCGGCCCGCTCCCCGTCCCCGAGGTCGATCACCAGCGCGGCCAGCACCCGCAGCGCGTCCGGGTCCCGCCCCGCCTCCCCGGCGAGCGCCCGCAGCCGCTCCCGCACGGCCCGCGCCTCCCCGGCCCCCGCGACGCGCACGAGCGCGACATCGCCGTACCGCGCGGCGAAGCCCCACACGGCGGGGTCACCGGCATCGACGACACGCAGCGGACAGGCGCCCGGAGAGACGCCGGCCCCCGAAGACACACGCGCCTCAGGAAAGGCACCCGCCCCTGAAAACCCGCCCGCCTCCGCGAACGCCCCAGCCCCAGCCCCAGCCCCAGCCCCAGCCCCAGCCCCAGCCCCCGAAAACGCGCCGGGAAACCCGAAGTAACCGCTCCCACAACCCTCCGCCGACACCAACCCCCCACCCCTCCCCCCACTCACCCGATCCAGCCCGACCACACCCGCCCCCTCGACGGACATCGCCACCAACCCCACCCGCCGGGTCACCGCAGCCGCCTCCGCCAGCACCCCCACGACATCCCCCGCACCCCCGAGCGTCACGAAGTCCAGCCCACCCCGCTCGGCCAGCCCCACCAACTCCGCGCAGTCCTCCCCCTCGGGCACATCCACGGCGGCGGCGAGATGCGGCAACCCCCAGGACGCGCTCACCGCGCCCCCTCCCCGCGCAGAAACTCGAGCACCGCCCGAGCGGTCGCGTCGTTCTGCCGGAACGCCGGCCCCCCGGTCCGGGGCCGCGTGAACGCCCCCGGTGTACGCCCGTCCGTATACGGCCCGAGCGCGAACCGCCGAGGATGCGCGCGCCCGTCCGCGTCGAGCACCCGCCCGTCCCGCGCGTCCACCCGCAGCAGCCCGGCGTCGGTCTCCCCCACCCCCTCCTCGGCGAGCCCCCGCAGCAGCGGATCCAGCGCCCGCCCCACGGACGCCTCCGGCAACCGCGCCTCGACGAGCGCCCGAGCCTCCACAACAGCCCCGGGCACGTTGGGACTTGACGCCCGGAACACCCCGTCCTCGGCGCGCACCTCCATCTCCCCGCCGACGAACCTCAGCACCCCCGCCCGGGACAACGCGAGCATCTGCCGCAGCCGGGGTCCGGGCGGCCCGGACGCGAGGTAGCTGAAGAACCCGTGCCAGGAGGAGGCGACTTGCCCCCCGAGGCGTATCAACTGGCCGTACACGGAGAGGAGTCCGAGGAAGACGGCCAAGTCGGCGCTGTGCACGTCATCATGACGTCGCGTCAGATCCGCCTCGATGTGCGTCCGCATCCCGTCCTGGAACTCCTCCGGCGACCCGTACCGCGCCCCCGCCAACGGCCGGTCCAGCACCGCCAGATCGAGCCGGTCCCGGGGATCGGGCACGGCCTCGGCGACCAGCGCCCGCAGGTCCGCCCCGCTCCCCGCCGCGTACTTCTCCTCGAAGTCGGCCCAGTCCATCGCCGTCCGCCCGGGGTGCGCCGAGAACAGCCGGTGGTAGTGCGCGAACCCCAACTCCTTCTCCACCAGCGGCCACACGTCCCGCCGGTAGTCGAACCCGCCCTCCCTGGCGAGGAGTTCGTCGATCTCGCCGGGCCCGAGGAACCGGGGCAGCGGCGGACGCTCACCGGTGAACTCGTACCCGATCTTCGACCGGTACGGCACACCCCGCCGCGACCCCACGTACAGCACCGGCTCCCGCCCCGACGGCACGTACACCTCACCCTCGTACCGCCCACCCCGCCCCTCGGTGAGCAGCACCATCAGATCGACGAACGCGAGCCCGAACCCCCGTACGAGCACGGGCGCGCCGGGTTCGAGCGCGGAGAGGTCGCTGTCGGCGGTGAAGTCGGGCGGCAGATGGACGAGCCCGTGCCGCGCGGCGTACGAGGCCAACGCGCGCTGCTCGTCGTCGAGTTCGGCGTCGAGATGCCCGAGGGCGAGGACGACGAGGTCGGCGTGGAGGACGTCGTAACCGCCCCCCGCACCCTCGCGACCGGCTCTCGCACCCTCGTAACCAGCCCCGGCACCCACGTGACTGACCCCCGCCCCCTCGTGACCGACCCCCACCCCCTCGAAGCCAGCCCCGCCCCGCACCCCGGCCACCGGCCCAGCCCCGCCCGCCGCGCCCGCGCCCGCGCCCGCCTCCAGCCACACCTCCTGCCGCCCGTCCCGCGCCCCGGCAACCCGCACCGCCCGCCGCACATGCCGATGCACCCGCACCCCCGCCGGCAGCGCGGCGACCGCCTCCTCGTAGAACCACCCCAAGTACCGCCCCTGAAGCTGCCGGTCGGCGAACGTGCCCCCCTCGATCCGCGCCCACTCGTGCAGCGTCGGCCCCGCCCGCACCGGCCCCTCCATGCTCACCGTCTCGTCGGTGAACATCGTGACGTCCTCGGCATGGGAGTTCATCCACAGCAGCGGCGACTGCGCGGCACGCCAGATACGGCCGGCGCCCGGTGGATGCGGATCGACGAGGTGGATGTCGAGGCCCGAACCGTCGTACAGCTCCGGCGCGTTGGCAGCGATGCGTTCGATCAGCCCGACCCCTCGGGGTCCGGCGCCGACGATGACGAGGGAAGACGAAGACATGGCAGGCTCCGTGGCGGAAGTCCCCCGGGCAGGGGGTGGCGAAGTGCCTTCACACGGAGCGGCGACGCGGCCGAGCCCCTCAGCAGGGCCGCACCCCGAGGGTACGACCGCGTTTCCCCTCGCTGTCAAGGCCGTCCACACTGTGGGCGGTTCGTCTCAGGTCGGTTGACTCGTATCCGGAGACCTGTTCCACTTGCCCCATGCATCCGCAGCTGTGGCTGGTCACCCGCTCCCACATCGACTTCGGTCGCGTGTGGTCCTGTTCCTGTTGAGCTGACCGCCACCCGCCCCACGGCTTTCGCCGGGGCGCTCCCGATGCCCTCCTCCCCGCCTTCACACGTGCGCCTCCCCTCACCCCGCACACCCTCCTGACGCTCGGTCAGCATCCGTACGCAGACTGACAATCAGCCCGCGTCGAGCCCGAACGGTCGCATCCGTTCACCCATACGCACCGCTTGTCACCCGTCCGCCACAAAGAATCGTATTTCACTCTCAGTCAGCAGCCGTACACGTTACGACCCTTGGGGCACTTGGACTCTCGACGAATCGGCTGTGCACCAGTACCGTCACAAACCCCCCGCGCGGCGTCTATCCACTTGGCGCGACATCCGCATCATGGACGACCATGGGTCCTGCGGATAGCAAGCAAGACCGCTGTGAGAGGAGGCGTCCATGGGATCGGTGCGCAAGGCGAGTGCCTGGCTTGGCCTCGTCGACGACAACGACGACGAGCGTTACTACGACGACGACTACTCCGAGGGGACCGACTCCGGCGAAGCCTGGGTCACCGACCCCCGGGTCAAGGTCGCCACGGACACGGCCGAGGAGAAAGGCCGCCGGATCGGCACGGTCACCCCGGACAGCTTCCGGGACGCCCGGGCGATCGGCGAACTGTTCCGCGAAGGCGTACCCGTGATCATGAACCTGACGGCGATGGAGGCCGCCGACGCCAAGCGCGTCGTCGACTTCGCCGCCGGGCTCATCTTCGGCCTGCGCGGTTCGATCGAGCGCGTCTCCACGCGCGTGTTCCTGCTGACCCCGGCCAACACCGAGATCGTCAACGGCGACCCCGGCGGCCACCGCACGGACGGTTTCTTCAACCAGAGCTGAGGCAGGGCCGCTCACCGGCCCTGCCCCCTGGGGTTCAGGTCCGGGGGTCAGCGGAAGGCGTCGAGTCCGGTGAGCGCCTTGCCCAGCACCAACTGGTGCATCTCCACGGTGCCTTCGTACGTCAGCACCGACTCGAGGTTCGTCGCGTGCCGCATCACCGGGTACTCCAGCGAGATCCCGTTGGCGCCGAGGATCGTCCGCGACGTACGGCAGATCTCGATGGCTTCGCGTACGTTGTTGAGCTTGCCGAAGCTGACCTGTTCGGGCCGGAGCCGTCCCGCGTCCATCCGCCGGCCCAGGTGATGCGCGAGCAGTACCCCCTTGTGCAACTCGACCGCCATGTCGGCGAGTTTGGCCTGCGTGAGCTGGAACGCGCCGATCGGCTTCCCGAACTGCTCCCGGGTCCTGGCGTATTCGACGGCCGCCTCGAAACAGGCCCGGGCCGCCCCCATCGCGCCCCACACGATCCCGTACCGGGCATGCGACAGACAGCTGAGCGGCCCCTTGAGCCCCACGACCTCGGGCAGCACGGCGTCTTCGGGCAACCGTACGTCGTCCAGCACCAGTTCACTGGTCACGGACGCCCGCAGCGACCACTTGTGCTTGATCTCCGGCGCGGAGAACCCGGCAACATCGGTGGGCACGACGAACCCCCGGACCCCGCCCTCGGTCTGCGCCCACACGACGGCGACCCCGGCGACGGACCCATTGGTGATCCACATCTTCCGCCCGTTGAGAACCCAGTCGCCCCCGTCGCGCTTGGCGTAGGTCCGCATGGACCCGGGATCGGACCCGTGATCGGGCTCGGTGAGCCCGAAGCACCCGATCACCTCCCCAGCGGCCATCCGAGGCAGCCACTCCTGCTTCTGCTCCTCGCTCCCGAACCGATGGATGGCGTACATGGCAAGGGACCCCTGCACGGAGACAAGCGACCGAATCCCCGAGTCCCCGGCCTCCAGCTCCAGACAGGCCAACCCGTACTGCACAGCACTGGCCCCCGCACACCCATACCCCTGAAGCGACATCCCGAGGGCCCCGAGCGCCCCCAACTCCAGGGCCAGCCCCCGCACATCGGGCAACTCCCCCGCCTCGTACCACCCCGCGACCCCCGGCAACACCCGATCCCCCACCCACCGCCGCACGGTCTCCCGCACGGCAAGATCCTCGGGCGACAGCAGCTCATCGATCCCGAGCAGATCCCCAGCATCGAACGTTCCCACGTTTCCTCCCAAAACTAGCACTGCTAGTTACACACCACCCCGGAACCTACGCCCCACAGTCCCACCCCAACAACCCCTCAGAAGGGAACCCACGACGACGGGAAAGCCGAGGGGCCGAGGGGCCGAGGGAGCCGAGGGGAGAAAACGAACGGGAACTGTCAACGCAGGCGACCGTTCCCACCTAAGGGGCGCGGGGAACTGCGCGCCCAGCCACAAACAACCCGCACCCGGCCCTCATCAGCAACCCACCCCCACACCCCCCGAACCACCCCCACACCCCCAGCCGCCAACGGCGCAACACCCCCACAGGAGACGCCCACCCTCCAACAAACAGTCACGGGCGGCGCGCGGGCGGGCAAGCCCCCCGAGGCCCAGGCACCTCCACCTGCATAACCCGCGGCAACCGCAACGCCATAACCGCCCCCAGCAACAACAACCCCGCACTGACCAGCAACGTCACATGCAACCCATGCACGAACGACTCCCGAGCCACCCGCCGCAACACCCCTCCCGCAGGCCCCCCGATCTCCCCCGCAACGTCATACGCCTCCCCCAACGAATGCCCAGCGGCAGCAGAAGCCTCCGCAGGCACCCCCACCACCCCCACCACTCCCGGCTTGTAAGCGGCGTTCATCACGCTCCCCAACAACGCGATCCCGATCCCCGCCCCCAGCTGATACGACGTCTCCCCCACAGCCGCAGCCCCACCCGCCTGCTCGGCAGGAGCCTCACTCAGCATCGACTCGTACGCGGCGAACAAGGTCGTCTCCAACCCGAACCCGAGCAGCACGAACCCCCCGAGCAACAACCCGGCGTTGTCGGATCCCCCCATCCCGGTAAGCGTCAGCACGGCGACAGCGGTCAGCACGAACCCCCCGCACACCATCCGCCGGGGCCCGACCCGCCGCAGCAACCGAGCCCCAGCGAGGCCCGCGGCCATCGCCGCGATAGTCAGAGGCAACAACCGCAACCCGGTCTGAAGCGGCGAAAGCCCCAGCACCAGCTGCAAATACTGCGCGGCGATCAACTCCAGCCCCACCAGCGCCAGCATGGCCAGCACGATGCACAGCACGGCGGTCCCGAACGCGGGCCGGGCGAACATCCGCAGATCGACGAGCGGACAGTCCCGCCGCCGCTGCCGCCGCACGAAGAGGACGAGCAACCCACCCCCAAGAACGAGCGGCACAAAGGTCAGCCCCCCGAACTCCCCACCACCGAGCTGCTTGACCCCGAGGACGGCACAGAACAACCCGGCGGCGGCCATGAGCGCCCCGACGACGTCCCAGGGCCCATGGCTCTCCCCCTTGGACTCGGGCAGCAACCACCGCCCGACAGGCAGACTGACCAGCATCAACGGAATGTTGACGAGGAAAACGGACCCCCACCAGAAGTGTTCGAGCAGGAACCCCCCGAGCAGCGGCCCCGCGGCGGCCCCGACGGCGGCGACCGCACTCCAGATCCCTATGGCCAGCGCCCGCTCCCGCCGATCGGGAAACACCTGCCGAAGAATCGACAGCGTCGCCGGCATGATCATCGCCCCGCCGACCCCGAGCAGAGCCCGCGCGAGGATCAGCACCTGCGCACTCCCGGCGAAGGCGGCAAGCCCGGAGGCCACCCCGAACAGCGCGTACCCGAGCAACAGCACCCGCCGCCGCCCGACCTTGTCCCCCAGGGTCCCGAAAAGGATCAGCAGAGAAGCACAGACCAACGGATACGTATCGACGATCCACAGCAGCTCGATGGCCCCGGGCTTGAGATCCTCGGTGACAGCAGGCACAGCCACGTGCAACACAGTCGCATCGACGGCGACCAGCAACAGACTCACGCACAACACGACGAGCACGACCCACCGCTGCCCCCCGGCCCGCTCGGCGGGGCGTCCACGCATGGCTGTAGCCGTCATGGTCCCGGACATGCGCGTACCTCCCAGCTGATTCGCACGTCCGGCGGATTCACTGGGCGGGGACTCCCAGGGCTCGGCCGGAGAGGAGCGGTGTCCCCGGCCCACGCAGACGAACGGCGAGTGCATCGCAGCGTACGCGAGTTCGCCCCCCGAGCACGTGGCGGACCTCTCAGACGCCACCTGCAACCCATGTGGCGTACACCACTCGTCCACACCCCCCTGATAATCGGGCCCATGACCGAGACAGCGGCACGCGTCCCCCCGACCCTGCGCCGGGCGGCCCCGGCCCTGCTGGGATACGCGGCGGTCCGTGCCCTGGGCCTGGTGGCGCTGGCGATCTGGAGCGCCGCGAGGGACAAGAGCGCGTACACGTTGTTGACGGCGCGCTGGGACTCGTTGTGGTACGTCCGCGTGGCCGAGCAGGGGTACGGCTACGAGGTCCGCCTCCCGAACGGCGACGTCCACTCGAACCTGGCGTTCTTCCCCCTCCTACCCTGGCTGGAGCGCCTCCTCCACTCACTGACCCCGCTGTCGTACGCCGACGCGGGTTTCACCGTCTCCCTCCTCTCCTCTCTCGCCGCGGCCTGGGGGATCTTCGCGGTCGCGGACCATCTGTACGGCACCCGCGCGGCGGTGTACGCGGTGCTGGTGTGGGCGGTGCTCCCGGTCGGGATCGTGCAGTCGATGGCGTACAGCGAGTCGTTGTTCACCGCGCTCGCCGCCTGGGCGTTGTACGCCGTCCTGACCGGCCGGTGGGTCACGGCGGGCGTGCTCGCGTCGCTGGCCGGTCTGACCCGCCCGGTGGGTCTCGCGGTGGTGGCTGCGGTGTGGGTGGCCGGGCTGGCCTCCCTGCTCCGGGAACGGACCGCGCCCGGCCCGGGTTCCTCCGGCGAGCCCGTTCACTCGTCCGTGTCACCCGGCGGCACGGCGCCCGCGACCGGCGCGCAGGAGGCGGCGCGCGCCCCCGACACCTCCGTCCTCGCCCCGCCCCCGCGCGCGGGGACACCCACCGGCGCGCGGAACCTGCCGCGCGCCCTGGGGCTCCTGCTCGCGCCGCTCGGCTCGCTCGGCTACGTCCTGTGGGTCGGCCACCGCACCGGCGACGGCCCGCTCGGCTATCTCGACGTCCAGGCGGGCTGGCGCAACGGCTTCGACGGCGGCTACGCCTTCGCCCGCTTCGTCGCCGAGAAGTTCACCTCCCCGCCCGGCGCCCTCGCGGGCCTGGCGCTGATCGCGGGGGTGGCCCTGCTGCTGCGCCTGTACGCCGTCTGCGTACGGCAGCGCCAGCCGCTGCCCGTGCTCGTGTACGCCGGTGTCGTCCTCGCCCTCGCGCTGTGCGCGTCGAGCTACTTCGGCTCGAAACCGCGTCTGCTGATGCCCGCGTTCCCGGTCCTGCTGCCGTTCGCGCTCGCGCTGGCCAGGTCGCGTACGGCGCGGTCGGTGCTGGTGGTGGGCGGCGCGGCGGTGGCGTCGGCGGTGTACGGGGCCTGGTGGCTGAACGGCTCGGGACCGCCCTGACCCCGCCATGATCGCTTTTCGCGGACCCCGTTAATTCCCGACTACCACCGGTCGAACTCATTCATAACTCCGCCGAAACTCGCACCTCGATTGATCAAAGGAAATGAAGGTACGAACGGCCGCCGATTTCGGATTGAGGGGGAATAAACGGCATCCTGAGAGCAATCCCACATCACATCGTCATCACAAAGCCGTGGATTCGCGGGGGAACAGACCTCACTCGCTGTAACGTCGATTGGGTGCGTACCGAACGAAACCTCACCCGTCTGGACCGGGTGTTCGCGAGACTGGACCGGGAGCCCGAACGCCCGGCCCACATCGTTTTCCCGCGGATGAGCCGGCACCGGGTCGCACTGCTGTCCGCGACCCTGGCCTTCTACCTGGCGATCGTCTGGCTCGTGGTGACGACCTCGTGGCTGGTCCGGTTCGACTGGCAGGTCATGTTCTTCCGGCCGTACCAGCAGTGGCCGTCGATCCACGCCTTCCTCGACTACTACGTCGTCCTCGGCCAGCGCGGCCCGACGGCGGTGATGGTCGCGGCCTGGCTCGGCTGGCGTTCGTGGCGCCAGCACACCCTGCGCCCGCTGCTCACGCTCGGCGCCTCGCTGCTGCTGCTGAACATCACGGTCGGCGCCGCGAAGATCGGCATGGGCCGCCTCGGACCCCACTACGCGACGACCGTCGGCTCGAACGAGATGGGCCTGGGCGGCGATATATTCCCCAGCGGCCACACCGCCAACGCGGTCGTGACCTGGGGAATCCTGGCGTATCTGGCGTCCACGCCGAGAGCCCGCCGCTGGCTGTCCGCCGTCTCCGCGCTGGTGTCGCTGGGAGTCGGCCTGACCACCGTCTACCTCGGTACGCACTGGCTGAGCGACGTCCTGCTCGGCTGGGCCGCCGGCCTGCTGGTCCTGCTGGCGCTCCCCTGGTGCGAGCCCCTGATCGCCCGCGCCGAGGCCGGAATCCTGGACCTGCGCGACCGCCTGCGCGACCGTCGCAGCACCGCGCCCGCGCCTGTGCCCACGCCCGTGCCCGCCGCGCCGGTCACCGTGCCCGTCTCGCTGGTGGCCCCCCGCAAGGTCGTCGACCTGGAGAAGGCCCCGATCCCGCGCCCGCCGAGAGCCCCGGCCTACCTGGCACCCGGCCCGCACACCACGCGCGCCGAGCGCACCCCGGTCACCCCGATCGGCAGCCGCCGCCCCCCGCACGCCGACCGGCTGCCTCGCGGTACGACGGCCTCGGCCGCCCGCCCCGGCGCCTGAGAAGCACCGGTACGCACACCCCGGAGCCCTACGACGACGGCGCCGGCCCAGTTGGGAAACTGGGCCGGCGCCGTCGTCGTAGGGCGTCTCAGCCCTTCCAGGCGCGGGTCACATGGTTGTCGCGGACCTCGAAGTTGAGGCGGCCCACCCGGTACTCCATGGTGATGATCGCGCCGGGCGGCAGGGACCTGACGGTCGGCCACCCCCGTTGCCGGGCGCGCTGTTCGGCGTCCTCGGCCGTGCGGCCGACGTAGTCCTCGGGGTTGTCCTGGGGCTCCTCGGCGGGAGGGGGAATCGGTGCCATGGCGCCACGCTAGGCCCACCGATCGCGCCGCGTGAAGCCCGGGTTCCCGCTTCTGGTCACACTTCAGTCACAGGATCACGGGGCGTGTTTCGGTCCCGGTCCGTCACACGTACGAGCGGATCCGGACGAGTTCCGTGCGTATTCGAACGCAATTGCCGCAGGCTCGGGCGCGGCCCTGGAAATCCACGCCTCAATTCGTTTCCGGCCGTCTGGCGCATTCTCCTTCCGGGCCCGGTCCGGTGATCTGACGAACCGTGGGAAATACCCGACTCCCGCACACGCACCCTGCTGGAGCGGGCATCATGCCGGGTTCCAGGGGGCCGACGGCGGGCGAACGGCCGGGGCGGGGCGGGTGGCCGTCGTCGCCGACGAGCTGATGCCGTTGCGGATCGGAGCGCCGGACGTCGCCTTCCCCACGCCACAACTTCACGGCACTCCCCCGCAGCCGGCCTCGCCCAGAACCCCTTCAGCACACCGGCGCCCCCGCCGGAGTCGCCGTCGGCGTCGGCTTCGGCAGTGCGCACAGCGTGCTCGCCGAGATCTTCCACACCCCCGCCTGTTCGACGGCCGTGCCGGTCGCGTCCGAGGCCGTGCCCGGCAGCGTGTACGTCACCAGCGCCCGCTTGTCCGAAGCGAACCGGATCTCCTTGACGTCGGCGCCGCCCGCGGACGCGTCGTACGTCCGGAGGACCCCCGCGAGGAGCTTGCCGTTCTCCAGCAAGGACTGTCTCTCCTTGAGGGACGTCCCAGGGGCGAAGAACTTCGTCCAGGCGGCGCGGATGGACTGCTGCGCGGCGGCCGTGTCGGCGGGAGCCGTGGGCCGGGACGAGGACGGGGACGGCGACGGGGTGAAGCGGGGCAGCTTGTCGTCGGGGTCGTGGCTGCACGCGGCGAGTGCGAGGAGAAGCGCGGCCACCCCTGCCACCCGCAGCGTGCCGTTCCGGAGAGCCATCTGATGCACCACCATGTGTCGACGTCGGCCTGCCAGAAGGCATCTTGCAGTCAATCGCCGTTGTACGACAGCCACTTGAGCCACAGCGAGATCAAACCGGCACCTGTGTCAGCGGCGGCCCGAAGACGGCCGTCGGACGCTCCCGGGCCCCGGACGCGGGGAGCACGAGGAACGTACCGGGGTTGAGCCGGTCCGGATACGCCCCCACCACATCCTTGTTGGCCCGGTACAGCGCCTTCCAGCCGCCCGCGACACGGTACTCGGCGGCGATCCCGGAGAGCGTGTCCCCGGACTTCACGATGTACACGCGCCCGTGGAGCCGGTACCGCTCGGAGCACGCGGGCCACGCCTCCCACCCCTGGAGCGCCAACACCTCCCGCGCGACGGCGATCTGCTGCTCCCGGGAGGCGAGGTCGGCGCGCGGGGCGTACGAGAGCCCCCCGAACTCCTTCCAGGTGGGCGCCCAGAACTGGAGCCCGCCGTAGTACCCGTTGCCGGTGTTCGCGTCCCAACGCCCCCCGCTCTCGCACTCGGCGACACAGGCCCAGGGCCACTGATCGCGGGCGCAGTCGTAGGAGACCGGCACGGGCGACGGAGCGACGAGGAGCGGCAGCAGGGCCGTCAGCAGAGGCACGAGCAACATCGCGTCACCGTAGACAGCGCCCCCGTACCCCTCCCCCAGCCGCGCCACACGACGGCGGGGGTCCCACCCGGTCGGCTCACCGGATGGGACCCGGTCCCGGACGCTCGGGCGGCGGCTCAGACGAGCAGCCGCTGCCCCGGCATGATCAGGTCGGGGTTCCCCCCGATGGCGGCCTTGTTGGCCGAGTACAGCCGACCCCAGGTCGTGCCGTTGCGCTCGGCGATGCCGCTGAGCGTGTCACCGGCGCGGACGGTGTAGTTCGCGCCCGGCGTCGCCCGGAGGGTCCCGCGCGAGGACCGCTCGGGAGCCGAGTTCTCGCGCGAACTCTCCCCGGTGGAGCCCTTCTTGGCGGAGCTCTTCTTGTACGAGTTCTCGCTCTTGTACTTCTTCACCGACCCGGAGCCGGAGTTGGCCGACCCGGAGCCCGAAGACCCTGACCCCGAACCGGAGTTGGACGGCGCGCCGCCGTAGGCCCCGGCACGGGACGAGCACACGGGCCAGGCACCCCAGCCCTGCCCGCGCTGGACCTTGCTCGCGACAGCTATCTGCTGCTCCCGGGACGCCTGGTCGGCGGTGGACGCGTACGCGGTCCCGCCGTAGGCACGCCACGTGGAGGCGGAGAACTGGAGTCCCCCGTAGTAGCCGTTGCCGGTGTTGATGTGCCAGTTGCCGCCGCTCTCGCACTTGGCGATCCTGTCCCACACCCCGCTGTCGGCCGCGGCGGCGTTGCCGCTCGTGGCCAGCAGACCGAGGGGGGCGAGGAGCGCTGCCCCGGCAAGGACAGCGGTCGTGCGGGCGCGGCGGGTGTTATCGGCACACTCGGACATGAAGTTCCCTCTCCACGGACCCGGATTTCCCCCTGACGGGCGGGACGCTATCCGCGCATGGACGCCGATATCGCGTTCCGCCCCCTGTGCGCCGACGTGATGCATCGGCGCGCTGTCTGTCCCAGCGCGGTCGCCGCACAGGTTCCGGGTGGTGCTCTGTGCACCGGCGGAGGAATCTAGGAGGCCTGACGAGGCGTTAGCAACCAACTCCCTGTTTCCGCAGGCCAGTTAGGAGTTACCGGGGGTAACAAAGAGGATTGAACAGCCTTCACATCCCATCATTTCGCGATATGTCGACCATGAACCAGAGCGCCCTGTGAGTCACCTCACGGAACCAAGGCCCGTAACCCGCCCGTTACTTGACCATGCGTGTTCGAATCACACCCCAAAGTGACCGACCGCGTCAGGTGGCTCGGTTCAGTCCTCCCAGGTGCGTGACTCCCACCACAGCTCGCCCGTTGAGCCTGAATGAGCCGGGGACCCACCCGGCCCGCCACAGCACCGCATCCCGAGGGAGCCCCCGTGCCGCGCATGCTCGACGTCAGCGACGAGGTACGCACCGAGATCGGCGACGAAGAAGCCGACCGGCTGCTCACCGGAGACAACGCCCCGGGCAGTTACGACTGCACGTCCTGCCGCACCCCGGGCGACTCCGAGCACGAGCGCACCAGCACCGTCCTGTTCATCGGGGACGAGACCGCCGTCCTCGCCTTCGCCCACGCCGGCTGCCTGCCCTCCCAGGTCGTCCAGGTGACGGAGGAACAGCTCCAGGGCGCCGTCCGCTCCATCGGCAGCGCACCCGAGCCCGCCAAGGCCGTACCGGAGCAGGCGGTGCTCGGGGTGACGAGCGGACTCCTGCTGATCGCCGGGGAGTTGCACCCCGCGCTGGTCGTCGAGCCGACCGCTCCGATCGCGCGCCCCGGCTCCACCGGCGCCGGGGACGACTTCCTGCCGCTCCTGATCGAGCAGGGCTTCCAGCCGGTCGGCCAGATCACCGAGGTGCCGCCGGTACGGCACGGCTGGTCGGTACTGCTCGCCGTCGGCCAGCTGCACGCGATCCTCCAGCCCGGCCCCCATGGCGCCCAGCCGGCGGCCTGGTGGCAGGCGCACCAGCCGCTCCAGGTCACCGACGGCTGGCGGGCCGCCGCCAACAAGCACCAGCAGGTACTGATGTTCGCGGCCCCGGTCGGCTCCATCGGCCGCCAGCCCCGCGAGGACCTGCTGAGGGACGCCCTGGACAAGGCCGCCGCGAACGGACGCCTGGTGGCCGCGGCCCTGCCCCTCGCGGGCACGTGACCCTCACCCCGGTCACACCTGTCGCACCGCATCCCTTGCCCACCCGGGTCGTTTGGACTGACGTGCACACATACGACTCTTCCCGGTGGCCGTCCTA
Organism: Streptomyces saintjeani; assembly: GCF_055409605.1. Lineage (NCBI taxonomy): Bacteria > Bacillati > Actinomycetota > Actinomycetes > Kitasatosporales > Streptomycetaceae > Streptomyces > Streptomyces saintjeani. Next base: position 2,076,027 of record NZ_CP189624.1, read on the forward strand.
CGCCGCGATCCCGCCCGCCCGCCCCGGACAGGACCCGCAGTCGGCCACCCCGATCTACGACGCGCTCTACACCGAGTACGTCAAGTCCTTCCGGGCGCTGCCGGGCGACCGGAGCGGGGAGGAGGAGCTGGGGTTCACGGCGTTCGGGGGCGGGTCCGGACACGGCGGCGGCGGGTACGCCGGGGGGTACGCGGCGTCGCACACCGGCACGTACAGCGCCTACAGCGCGGGGGCGCAGAGCGCGCGGCAGCAGGGGCAGTGGCAGCGGGTGGGGACGCTGGGGCAGCAGCAGCCGTACCAGTACCAGGGGACGCAGAACCTCCCCGCGCTGCCGCCGGGCCCGCGCCGGGGGTACTGAAAAAGGGCGGCTCCGTCGGGAGCCGCCCTTTTGCTGTAACCGCTTACTTCTTCTTGCCGCGCTTCTCGCGCACGCGCACCGAGATATGGATCGGCGTGCCCTCGAAGCCGAACTCCTCGCGCAGACGGCGTTCGATGAAGCGCCGGTAGCCCGCCTCGATGAAGCCGGAGGCGAAGAGCACGAAGCGCGGCGGCTTGGTGCCGGCCTGGGTGCCGAAGAGGATACGGGGCTGCTTCCCGCCGCGGATCGGGTGCGGGTGCGCGGAGACCAGCTCGCCGAGGAACGCGTTCAGGCGGCCGGTCGGCACCCGCGTCTCCCAGCCCGCCAGCGCCGTCTCGATCGCCGGGACGAGCTTCTCCATGTGCCGCCCGGTGCGCGCCGAGACGTTCACGCGCGGCGCCCAGGCGACCTGGCCCAGCTCCGTCTCGATCTCCCGCTCCAGGTAGTAGCGGCGCTCCTCGTCGAGCGAGTCCCACTTGTTGTACGCGACGACGATCGCGCGGCCCGCCTCGACGGCCATCGTGACGATCCGCTGGTCCTGTACGGAGATGGAGTCGGCGGCGTCGATGAGGATGACGGCCACCTCGGCCTTCTCGACGGCGGCGGCGGTGCGCAGCGAGGCGTAGTAGTCGGCGCCCTGCTGGAGGTGGACGCGCTTGCGGATACCGGCGGTGTCGATGAACTTCCAGACGACGCCGCCGAGTTCGATCAGCTCGTCGACCGGGTCACGGGTCGTGCCCGCGATCTCGTTGACGACGACGCGGTCCTCGTTCGCCACCTTGTTCAGCAGCGAGGACTTGCCGACGTTCGGGCGGCCGATCAGCGCGATCCGCCGGGGACCGCCGACGGCCGTGCCGAAGGACTGCTCCGGCGCCTCCGGGAGCGCCTCCAGGACGGAGTCCAGCATGTCGCCGGTGCCCCGGCCGTGCAGCGCGGAGACGGGGTGCGGCTCACCGAGGCCCAGCGCCCACAGGTACGAGGCGTCCGCCTCGCCGCTCTGCCCGTCCACCTTGTTGGCGCACAGCACGACCGGCTTCCCGGACTTGCGCAGCAGCCGTACGACGGCCTCGTCGGTGTCCGTCGCGCCGACCTTGGCGTCCACGACGAAGACGACCGCGTCGGCCGCCTCGATCGCGTACTCCGCCTGCGCGGCCACGGACGCGTCGATGCCGAGGACGTCCTGTTCCCAGCCGCCGGTGTCGACGACCTTGAACCGGCGTCCGGCCCACTCGGCCTCGTACGTCACGCGGTCCCGGGTCACCCCCGGCTTGTCCTCCACGACGGCCTCGCGCCGTCCGATGATCCGGTTGACCAGCGTCGACTTCCCGACGTTCGGCCGCCCGACCACGGCCAGCACCGGCAGCGGGCCGTGCCCCGCCTCCTCGATGGCGCCCTCGACGTCCTCGGTGTCGAAGCCCTCTTCCGCGGCGAGCTCCATGAACGCCGAATACTCGGCGGCCTCGGCTTCACCGAGCGCTCCGTGGTCGTACTCGGAGTGGTTGTCGTCGTTCATGAAGTTCCGTACCTCGTTCATCGTGGTGATCGGTGGACCGGCCGGTATCGACCGATCCACTACTAAGTGTCGCTTAGCGTCCCGTGAGACGCTTCGCGTTTTCCAGGTGTGCGGTGAGCTGCTTCTGGATACGTTCCGTGGCCTCGTCCAGGGCCTTGCGGGTGCGGCGGCCCGTTCCGTCGCTCGCGTCGAAGGGGTCGCCGAAGACGACGTCCACGCGAGAGCGCAGCGGGGGCAGCCCCTTGACCAACCGCCCCTGCCGCTCGGAGCTTCCCAGGACGGCCACGGGGACGATCAGCGCGTTCCCGCGTACGGCGAAGTAGGCGAGGCCCGCCCGCAGCGCCGCGAAGTCTCCCTCACCCCGGCTGCCCTCGGGGAAGATCCCCAGGACGCCGCCGTTCTTCAGGACGTCCAGCGCCTGGGTGACGGCGCCCCGGTCGGTCGAGTCCCGGTCCACCTTGAGCTGGCCGATGCGCAGCAGGAAGGGGTCGAGGGGGCCCACGAACGCTTCCTTCTTGATCAGGAAGTGCGTGGGCCTGGGTGCCACGCCCATCACCATCGGGCCGTCGATGTTGTGCGAGTGGTTGACGGCGAAGATGACGGGGCCGGTGGCGGGGACCCGCCAGGATCCGAGCACGCGGGGTTTCCAGAAGCCGTACATGAGGCCCACGCCGATCCGCCGGCCGACCTCGGCACCCTTCTCGGAGGGTACGGAGGGAGCGGCCGGTGTGTCCGGCGCGGAGTGCTGCCCGGTGGGCCGCAGACGCCGGGTGAGCCGGAACGTCCAGGCGGACCGGGTGGGGTGTGTGGTCACGTCACTTCCCCGCCCGCTTCTCCTCGACGAGGGTCACGACGCACTCGATGACCTGGGTCAGCGTCAGCTCCGTGGTGTCCACCTCGACCGCGTCGTCCGCCTTGGCGAGCGGCGAGGTCTTGCGGCTGGAGTCCGCCGCGTCGCGCTTGACCAACGCCTCGCGGGTGGCGGCGACGTCGGTGCCCTGCCCCAGCTCCCCGCTGCGCCGAGCCGCCCTGGCCTCGGCGGACGCGGTGAGGAAGATCTTCAGGTCGGCGTCCGGCAGGACGGTCGTCCCGATGTCCCGGCCCTCGACGACGATCCCCTGCTCCACTCCGGCGGCGATGGACCGCTGCAACTCGGTGATCCGGGCACGCACCTCGGGCACCGCGCTCACGGCACTGACCTTGGAGGTCACGTCCTGCGTCCGGATGGGCCCGGCGACGTCCACCCCGTCCACCTGGATCGTCGGCGCGGCCGGGTCGGTCCCCGAAAGGATCTCCGGCTTCCCCGCGACCGCGGCGACGGCCTCGGCATCGTCGACGTCGATCCCATTGCTCACCATCCACCAGGTGATCGCCCGGTACTGGGCCCCGGTGTCCAGATAGCCAAGCCCAAGCGCCCCGGCCACAGCCTTCGACGTACTCGACTTCCCGGTGCCGGAGGGACCGTCGATGGCAACGATCACAGGCTGAGCGGCGCCGTTTTCCACGGGGGGACACCTTCCTGGTGCATGGTGGTGGGATCCGGGACGACAAGAACGCCCCGCACAAGGTTACTGCGTACACATCACCCCCCACCCCGGTGCCCGGGACCGCCCGCCTCCCGCCGGCTACTGGCGTACCCCCCAGCCCCGCTCCCGCAGAGCCGCCGACAGCACCGGCGCGGCCTTCGGCTCCACCATCAGCTGCACCAACCCGGCCTGCTGCCCCGTCGCGTGCTCGATCCGCACATCCTCGACGTTCACTCCCGCCCGGCCCGCATCCGCGAAGATCCGGGCCAACTGCCCCGGCTGGTCATCGATGAGCACGGCGACGACCTCGTACACCCGGTGCGCGGCACCGTGCTTCCCCGGCACCCGGACCTGCCCCGCGTTCCCCCGCCGCAGCACGTCCTCGATCCCGGCGACCCCCGCCTTCAGCTGATCGGGATCCCCGGACTCCACGGCCCGCAGCGCCCGCACGGTCTCGTCGAGATCCGCGGCGACGTCGGAGAGCAGCTCGGCCACGGGCCCAGGGTTCGCGGACAGGATGTCGATCCACATCCGGGGATCGGACCCGGCGATCCGCGTCACGTCCCGGATCCCCCCGCCGGACAGCCGCACGGCGGACTCCTCGGCATGTTCCAGCCGGGCGGCGACGAGGCTGGCCACGATGTGCGGCATGTGGGAGACGAGCGCGACGGCACGGTCGTGGGCGTCGGCGTCCATGACGACGGGCACGGCGCGGCAGTGGGAGACAAGCTCCAGCGCGAGATTGAGCACCTCGGTCTCGGTGTCCCGCGTGGGCGTCAGCACCCAGGGCCGCCCCTCGAACAGCTCGGCGGAAGCGGCGAGGGGCCCGGACTTCTCCCGCCCGGACATGGGATGCGTCCCGAGGTACCGGGACAGATCGACGCCGGCGGCCTCCAGCTCCCGCCGGGGCCCGCCCTTGACGCTGGCGACGTCGAGATATCCGTACGCGACCCCGCGCCGCATGGCGTCGGCGAGCACCCGGGCGACATGGGCGGGCGGCGCGGCGACGACGGCGAGATCGACGGCCCCGTCCGGAGCCTCGTCGGTCCCGGCCCCCAGCGCGGCGGCCGTCCGGGCCTGCTCCGGATCATGATCGGCGAGGTGGACGACGACGCCCCGCTGTACGAGGGCCATGGCGACGGACGTCCCGATGAGCCCGGTCCCGATGACGAGCGCGGTCCTCACTGCGCGATGTCCTTCCGCAGCCCGACCCGCTCCCTCTCCCCGGCGTCGCCCCCATCCACCTGGACGGCCCCCCTGACCGCTCGTACCGCCACGCCACCGCTCCTCGCTGTTCCGTCCCGCACACCACGCCTCTGGACCACCCAGCGTAATCAGCACCACTGACAACGGCGCGCCCGCCCGCCCCCTGAGACGGCCGACGCCTTTGTGCCACTCCGTCCCGGTTGCTTCTCGTTGCCGCCCGTCGGTGCCAGGATGACGCGCATGACGCTCCCCGCGACCCGCCGAACGGTCCTCCTGACGTCCCTGATGACGACGAGCGCGGTGGCGCTCACGACAGCCTGTGGCGGCTCCGACGACAAGGACAGCTCCTCCTCGGACAGCACCCCGGGGACGACGGAACTCGCCAGGACCTCCGACATCCCGGTCGGCGGCGGCAAGATCTTCAAGGACCAGAAGGTCGTGGTCACGCAGCCGGTGAAGGGCGAGTTCAAGGCGTTCTCGGCGGTCTGCACGCACCAGGGCTGCACGGTGGCCACCGTCGCGGACGGCACGATCGACTGCCCCTGCCACAAGAGCATGTACAGCATCACGGACGGCGCGGTGAAGGGCGGCCCGGCCCCGCGCCCGCTGCCCGCGAAGGAGATCACGGTGAAGGGCGACACGATCACCTTGGTGTGAGCCTCACGCGCGCGCGAAGAAGCCCCCTCGTGCGCGCGTGAAGAGGCCCCCTCGCGCGCGCACCACCCCTCACTCGTCCCACAACGCCCCGAGGGTCACCAGCTCGCTCCCGTACTCGATCCGGTCCGCCCACTCCGTGGGCCACGCGTCGATCCCCAGCCAGGCCCCCGCGAAAGCGCCCGTGAGACAGGCGATCGAGTCGGAGTCCCCGGAGGAGCAGGCGGCCCTGCGCAGCGCGGTCACCGGCTCCTCGGGGAACAGCAGGAAGCAGAACAGCCCCGTCGCGAGCGCCTCCTCGGCGATCCACCCGGCCCCGGTCGCGAGACACGGGTCGGCCTCCGGATCGGGAGCCCGCAGAGCCGCCTCCAGCCGGTCGAGAACGGCGAGGCACTCGTCCCACCCGCGCGCGATGAAGTGCTCCGGGCTCGGGTCCTGGCTGCGGGTCCACAGGTCCCCCAGCCAGTCCCGTCGGTACCGGGACCGGTTCGCCAGCGCGTACGCGCGCAGGAGCCCGATCAGGGCGTCGGGCCGGGTCCCGTGCACGAGGAGCCGTACCGCGTGCGCGGTGAGGTCGGAGGCGGCGAGCGCGGTGGGGTGGCCGTGGGTGAGCCCGGCCTGGAGCTGGGCGGCGCCCGCGCGCTGTTCGTCGCTGAGCGCGGGCGCGAGTCCGATGGGCGCGACGCGCATGTTGGCGCCGCACCCCTTGGAGTCGATCCGGCTGGCGTCCTGCCAGTGCCGGTCGGGGTCGTCGAGCAGCTCGCACGCCCTGAGACAGGTCGCTCCGGGTGCGCGGTTGTTCTCCGGGGAGTGGTACCACTTCACGAACTCCTCGCGCACCGCCCGCTCCATCCCCAGTGGCCCGAGCACGCCCCGGTCCCTCGCGGACCGCAGCCCGCGCGCGAGGGCCAGCGTCATCTGCGTGTCGTCGGAGACGATCGCCCGGGAGGCGAGCGGCATCTGCCGCCATGGCCCGAACTTGGCGACGATCTGGGGGACGTCGTTGAACTCGGTGGGGAATCCGAACGCGTCCCCCAGCGCCAGCCCCATCAGGGCCCCGGAGGCGGCGCGCTTGTGCGCGGTGTAACTCATGAGGGACGTCCTTCTGTGGAGGGCCGGACGAGCGGCGGGTGGAGAGCGGTGGCCGTTCCCGCGCGGTAGAGGGCGGCGGGTTTGCCGCGTCCCCCGGTGAGCCGGGCGGCGCCCGCGCGGGCCGGTTCGACGAAGCCGGGTGTGGCGAGGACCTTGCGGCGGAAGTTGGGCCGGTCGAGGCAGGTGCCCCAGACGGTCTCGTACACGCGTTGCAGCTCGCCGAGGGTGAACTCGGGCGGGCAGAACGCGGTGGCGAGGCACGTGTACTCGAACTTGGCGCCCACGCGTGCGCGTGCGTCGGCGAGGATCCGGTCGTGGTCGAAGGCGAGCGGCCCGGCCGCGTCGTACGGCGTCCAGCGGGCCTGTGCGGCGTCGCCCCCGCCGTGCGGTTCGGGGCCGTCGGGGACGAGGGCCGCGAAGGCGACGGAGACGACGCGCATCCGGGGGTCGCGGCCGGGGTCGCTGTAGGTGCGCAGCTGCTCCAGGTGGAGGCCGGCGGCGTCGGTGAGGCCGGTCTCCTCGGCGAGTTCGCGCAGGGCGGCTTCCTCGGCGGACTCCTCGGGCAGCACGAACCCGCCGGGCAGGGCCCACTGCCCGGCGTACGGCGGCCGGCCCCGTTCGACGAGCAGGACGTGCAGGGCGCCCGCGCGCAGGGTGAGCACCGCGAGGTCGACGGTCACGGCGAAGGGTTCGTACGCGTGCTTGTCGTAGCCGTCCACAGTCGCCCCCCGCCTTTATGGTCACCTCGACCATAAGCAGCGCTCCCACCGGCGACAAGACCCTGACCTCGACCGGCACCAGCCCTCCACAGAACCTCCGAAAGCCCCCAGTGCCCCCAGGAGCCCTTGTCCGGAACGCGACGGCGGCCGATCCCGGAGAACCCGGGATCGGCCGCCACGGAGCCGCACAGCCGCCTTCTAGAGGTCGACCTCCTGCATCAGCATCCCCACCTCGGTGTTGGACAGCCGCCGCAGCCAGCCCGACTTCTGGTCGCCGAGGGTGATCGGGCCGAAGGCGACCCGCACCAGCTTGTCCACCGGGAAGCCCGCCTCGGCGAGCATGCGCCGCACGATGTGCTTGCGGCCCTCGTGGAGGGTCACCTCGACCAGGTAGTTCTTGCCGGTCTGCTCGACGACCCGGAAGTGGTCCGCGCGTGCGTACCCGTCCTCCAGCTGGATGCCGTCCTTCAGCCGCTTGCCCAGATCGCGCGGGATCGGGCCGACGATGTGCGCGAGGTAGACCTTCTTCACGCCGTACCGGGGGTGGGTCAGGCGGTGCGCCAACTCGCCGTGGTTGGTGAGCAGGATGACGCCCTCGGTCTCCGTGTCGAGCCGGCCCACGTGGAACAGCCGCGTCTCACGGTTGGTGACGTAGTCGCCGAGGCACTGCCGGCCCTCGTTGTCCTCCATCGTGGAGACGACACCGGCGGGCTTGTTCAGCGAGAAGAACTGGTACGTCTGCGTCGCGACCGTCAGCCCGTCGACACGCACCTCGTCCTTCTCGGGGTCGACGCGCTTGCCCTGTTCCAGGACGATCTCGCCGTTGACCTCCACGCGCGCCTGCTCGATCAGCTCCTCGCAGGCCCGCCGCGAGCCGTAGCCCGCGCGCGCGAGGATCTTCTGGAGCCGCTCGCCCTCCTGCTCGGCGCCCGGGAAGGTCTTCGGGAGCTTGACGTCCTTCTTGTCTGCCTTATCGGCGTATCGCTCCCGGTTGCGCTCCTCCGCGCGCGCGTCGTACTCACGCGAGGTCGCCGGGACCCAGCGCCCGCGCCCGCTGCTGCCCGCGGACTGCTTCGGGCCGCCCTTGGCGCCGCCGCGCGCCGAAGCGCCGCGCCCGGACTTGGGGCCCTCCGGGGAGGCGCCGGGGCCCACGTCGTAGCGCCGCTCCTCGGGACGCGGCCTCTTCGGCCGGCCGGCCTGGTTGTCGTCGCGGTTGTTGCCGGCGCCGCGCTGACCGCCTCGGCCCCCGCTGTTCCCGCCGCGGCTGCCGCTGTTGCCACCACGGCTCCCGCCGTTGTTTCCGCTGCTGTTCCTGCCGCTGCTGCTTCGCATCAAAGTTCCGTCTTGTCGTCTTCCTCTGAATCCGGAGCGTCCGGATCGAACGACGGGACCCCTTCCAGCGTCTCGGCCTCGATCGCCTCCGCCTCCGGGAGGAAGGGCGCGAGGTCCGGAAGCTCGTCCAGACCGCGCAGGCCCATCCGCTCCAGGAAGTAGTTCGTCGTCGCATACAGGATCGCACCTGTTTCGGGTTCCGTGCCCGTCTCCTCGACCAGGCCCCGCTGGAGCAGGGTGCGCATCACGCCGTCGCAGTTCACTCCGCGCACCGCGGAGACGCGGCTGCGGCTGACCGGCTGGCGGTAGGCGACGACCGCGAGCGTCTCCAGCGCCGCCTGGGTGAGGCGGGCCTGCTGGCCGTCCAGGACGAAGCCCTCGACGGCCGCCGAGTAGGCGGGCCGCGTGTAGTAGCGCCAGCCCCCGGCGACGGCCCTCAGCTCGAAGCCCCTGCCCTGCGCCGTGTACTCGTCGGCCAGCTCCCTGAGCGCGTCCACGACCTGCCTGCGGGGCCGCTGGAGGAGCTTCGCGAGATGCTCCTCGGTCGCCGGTTCGTCGACGACCATCAGGACGGCCTCCAGGGCGGGCTTGAGGTCCAGCTCCACGACGCCCTCGTTCACGTCTCCTCCTCCTCGGTCGGCCGGTCGAACTCGTCGGTCACCGCGGCGGCTGCGTCCCCGCCGGTCCACCGCACGAGCAGGTCCCCCAGCGCCGTCTCCTGGTCCAGCTCGACCGCCTTGTCCCGGTACAGCTCCAGCAGCGCAAGGAACCGGGCGACGACGGTGAGCGTGTCCTCGGTGTCCTCGACGAGCACCCGGAAGCTGGCCTCGCCGAGCTCCCTGAGCCGCGCGACGACGATCAGCGCCTGCTCCCGCACGCTCACCAGCGGCGCGTGGATGTGGTCGACGTACACCTGGGGCTTCGGCTTCGGCTGCATCGCCTTCACGGCGAGCCTGGCGAATCCTTCCGCCCCGATGCTGATCACGACCTCGGGCAGCAGCTCGGCGTGATGCGCTTCGAGCCCGACGGTACGGGGGTAGCGGCGCCCCTCGACGTCCAGGCGGTGGTTGAGGATGTCGGCGATCTGCTTGTACGCCCGGTACTGCAAGAGCCGCGCGAACAGCAGGTCCCGCGCTTCGAGGAGCGCGAGGTCGGCCTCGTCCTCGACCTCGGCGGCGGGCAGGAGCCGCGCGGCCTTGAGGTCGAGCAGTGTCGCGGCGACGACGAGGAACTCGGTCGTCTGGTCGAGGTCCCAGTCCGGCCCCATCGCCCTGATGTGCGCCATGAACTCGTCGGTGACCTTGGACAGGGCGACCTCGGTGACGTCCAGCTTGTGCTTGGCGATCAGCTGGAGCAGCAGGTCGAAGGGACCTTCGAAGTTGGCGAGCCGGACCTTGAAGACCCCGTCGGGAGACGCCTCTTCACGAACCGACGCCTCTTCACGAACCGGCGCCTCCTCGGGAACCGGCGGATCCTCCCCGGCCCCCGGCCCCCGACCCAGTGCGCGTCGGCGGCCGGCCGGGGCACCGGCGGCAGAAGACGTGTCGTACGAGGTCATAGCCCCCGAAGGTACCCCTAACGCCCCCGCAACCTGCGTACGAGGATGCTCGCGTCACCGCGGGACTCCAGGTCGGCCAGGACGACGGCGACCGCCTCGCGGACGATGCGGCCCCTGTCGACGGCGAGGCCGTGCTCACCCCGGAGCACCAGGCGCGCGTGCTCCAGGTCCATCAGTTCCTCGGCGGAGACGTAGACGGTGATCTTCTCGTCGTGGCGTTCGCGGCCGGAGGGACGGCGGGCGGCGGCGCGGCTCCGTTTGCGGGACTCGGCGTCGGCGGAAGCGGCGGCGTTGACAGAACCTTCCTGCGCCCGCCGCACACGCCCGTCGCCCCTGCTGCGGGACTCGCCCCCGTCGCCCTGGCCGGCGTCGGTGGCGACGTGTTCGGCCCCGTCGCCGTCGCCGCCCTGCGCGGGCACGGCGAGCGGCGCGTCCTCGGCGGACACCCCGCCGCTCGCCCCTTCGCTCTCACCCGCCTGCCCCGGCACCCGGCCCTCGCCGGGCCGCCGGGGAGTGGACGGCTGGAGCGCCGTTCCCCCTGTCGTGCGGAAGAGTTCGTCGGCCCCCGGCAGACTCACTCGGCGTGACACCGGGCGAGCACCTCCCTGGCGAGCTGACGGTAGGCGGCGGCGCCGACGGAGTTGGACGCGTACGTGGTGATCGGCTCGCCCGCGACCGTGGTCTCCGGGAAGCGGACGGTCCGGCCGATCACCGTGTGGTAGACGTGGTCGTCGAACGCCTCGACGACCCGCGCGAGCACCTCACGGCTGTGCACGGTCCGCGAGTCGTACATCGTCGCGAGGATGCCGTCCAGTTCCAGCTCGGGGTTGAGGCGCTCCTGGACCTTCTCGATGGTCTCGGTGAGCAGCGCGACCCCGCGCAGCGCGAAGAACTCGCACTCCAGCGGGACGATCACCTTGTGGGCGGCCGTGAGCGCGTTCACCGTGAGCAGGCCCAGGGAGGGCTGGCAGTCGATGACGATGTAGTCGTAGTCGTCCAACAGCGGCTTCAGCGCCCGCTGGAGGGTCGACTCGCGCGCGACCTCGGAGACCAGCTGGACCTCGGCCGCCGACAGGTCGATGTTGCTCGGCAGCAGGTCCATGTTGGGGACCGCGGTCTTCAGCAGGACCTCGTCGGCCGACATACCCCGCTCCATGAGCAGGTTGTAGACCGTGAGGTCGAGCTCCATGGGGTTGACACCGAGACCCACCGACAGCGCGCCCTGCGGGTCGAAGTCCACGAGCAGCACCCGCCGGCCGTACTCCGCGAGCGCGGCACCCAGGTTGATGGTCGACGTGGTCTTGCCGACGCCGCCCTTCTGGTTGCACATCGCGATGATCGTCGCGGGCCCGTGATCGGTCAGCGGGCCCGGGATCGGGAAGTACGGCAGCGGACGTCCGGTCGGGCCGATGCGCTCGCGACGCTGGCGTGCGGCGTCGGGCGCGAGCGTGGCCGCGTACTCGGGGTCGGGCTCGTATTCGGCGTCGGGGTCGTAGAAGTGCCCGTCGGGCAGTTCGTCGTAGTCGGCGAAGTGGTTGTGGGGCGCGCCACTTCCGTCGCCGGCCATGGCGTTCACGTGATGGCCATCCATGCTCTGGTCTGCTGTCCGCAGGGTCTGCGGACTCTGGTGGGCTGCGAAGGTACGCACAGCGACGGAGCCGACAGCCTCGGTTCCCTCAGGGCTTCGGCCCCGGACAGGCGTTCCTGCTCGACCACCCCCGGGAGAAAATGTCGACTCATTCACAAGTCGTCTTACCTCCTTGGTGACCAGGGAATTTCTAGACAGGTCAGCGTGGCACCATGCCGACGGTTGGCGACTCTATGGCGTGTCGGCCGTTCGCAGCAACACAATCCGCCGGACCCGGCCGGATGTGTCGGCAAAGAAACATGACGCTGTCAAGGGCGTACGACCGTCGCACAGCAGGTTTCACCGCTGTACGAATCGGTCGAAGGGTTACGTTCGCGGCGAGTTGACCGAGCATCGCAAAGTGACCATACACACATTGGGCCGGACCTTATGGACAAGGCCCGGCCCGCTGTGCGTCGTTGACGCGTCTTGTTGACGTATCGCCTTTATGAAAAGGTGACTTGAAGTCGGCCGGTCACCCCAGCAGCGACGTCAGTTCGACGTGCTCAAGCCCGTGCGCCTCGGCGACCTCGCGGTAGACGACCTTGCCGTCATGGGTGTTGAGCCCCTTGGCGAGCGCGGGGTCGCGCCGCAGCGCCTCGGCCCAGCCGTGGTCGGCGAGTTCGACGATGTACGGCAGGGTCGCGTTGGTGAGCGCGTACGTCGAGGTGTTGGGGACCGCGCCGGGCATGTTGGCGACGCAGTAGAACACCGACTCGTGGACGGTGAACGTGGGTTCGGCGTGGGTCGTCGGCCGGGAGTCCTCGAAGCAGCCGCCCTGATCGATCGCGATGTCGACAAGGACACTTCCGGGCTTCATCCGGGCCACCAGCTCGTTGGTGACCAGCTTCGGCGCCTTCGCGCCGGGGATGAGGACGGCGCCGACGACGAGGTCGGCTTCCAGGACGGCCTTCTCCAGCTCGAAGGAGTTGGACATGATGGCCCGCACCCGGGTGCCGAACACCTTGTCGGCCTCGCGGAGTTTGTGGATGTCCCGGTCCAGCAGCGTGACGTGGAAGCCGAGTCCGATCGCGATCTGCGTGGCGTTCCACCCGGAGACCCCGCCGCCGATGACCACCGCCTTGGCGGGCTGGGTCCCCGGCACCCCGCCGGGCAGGACCCCGCGACCGCCGGCCGACCGCATCAGGTGGTAGGCGCCGACCTGGGGCGCGAGCCGCCCCGCGACTTCGGACATCGGTGCGAGCAACGGCAGCGCGCGCCCCGGGAGTTCGACCGTCTCGTAGGCGATCGCGGTGGTGCCGGAGGCGACGAGCGCGTCCGTGCACTCCTTGGACGCGGCCAGGTGCAGGTAGGTGAAGAGCGTCTGGTCCTTGCGCAGCCGGTGGTACTCCTCGGCGACCGGCTCCTTGACCTTGAGCAGCAGATCGGCGGCGCCCCACACCTCGTCCGCCGTCCCCAGGATCGCGGCGCCCGCCGCGGCGTACTCCTCGTCCGGGATCGAGGACCCCACCCCGGCGCCGCGCTCGATGACGACCTCGTGGCCGTGGCGCACCAGTTCGTGCACACCGGCGGGGGTGATGGCCACCCGGAACTCGTTGTTCTTGACCTCGCGGGGGATGCCGACCTTCACGTCGATCACGGTCCTCGGCTCATGGGACGTATACGTATGCGTATACCGGGATATGTCGCACTGGTGGCGCGACAGAGCCAGTCTAATGAAGGTGTTCCCGGTGTCCAGCCTTCCAAAGCATCAATCTTCGGCTGATGTGCCACGGATTTCGTAGGTGTTATCCCCGTGTTCCGCCTCGGAATCATGGCCGGGACGCTCCTCGGCCAGCATCCGGTCGGCCGCCGCCCGGTGCACCCGGGCCGCCGCCGGGTCGCCGAGGTGCTCCAGCGTGTCGGCGAGGCGCAGGTGGAGCGCGGCCTGCAACCGCTCGTCCTCCGCGCGCCGCGCCCACTCCACCGCCTCCTGGCAGGTCCGCAGCGACTCCTCCGGCCGGCCCGCGTACTCCTGGACCCGCGCCAGTTCGCTGAGCGCCCGCGCGTGCGCCCCCATGTCCCCGTTCTTCCGGTGCCCGGCGGCCGACGCCCGCCACGCCCGCTGCGCCTCGCCGTACCGGCCGGCGTACGTCTGCGCGGTGGCGATACGGCCGTACAGGCGCGCGGCGTCGGCGCGTTCGTCCCGGGCGAGCCGCTGGGCCAGCGCGCGGCCGTACCAGTCGGCGGCCCGCTCGTAGTCCCCGAGTTCGAGGTGCGCGCCGCCGATCGACTCCATGGCCCGACCGGTCGCGTACGGGTCGTTCGCCTCGCGCCCGGCGTCCAGCGCGGACCGGTAGCGGGTCAGCGCCTCCTCGGTGCGGCCGGTGCTCGCGTCGACGTCCGCGAGGTTCAGCAGCGCCGCCGCGCGCTCGCGCGGGAGGTCGCGGCGTTCGGCGACGTCGAGGACGAGGTGGTGGACGCCGTACAGGTCGGGGGCGGCGGCCCGGGTGCCGAAGTGGGCGACCATCGCGCGCACGAACTGGGACATCAACCGGCGTGCCAGGGTGTCGAGTTCACCGTCCGCGACCGCGAGGCGGGCCGAGGCCAGCAGGGCCGGGCGGCGCAGGCGCAGCCAGTCGCCTGCGGCCCGCTGGCTGGGGAAGCGCAGGGCGCGCGGGAGGCCCTGGAGGCGGGCGCGGGCCTGCGGGTTCTCCGGTTCGGTGACCGCGCGGCAGGACTGGAGGAGGCGGACCGTGCGCTCCAGCATGCGCGCGCGGGCCAGGTGCAGTTCGGCCGGGCGGTCGTGGGTCTCGGCGGCGGCCTTCAGCAGGGGGTACAGGCAGCCGGGTACCTCGTACTGCGGGATCGGCGAGTCGACCGCGTGCAGCAGGCCCTGCGCGGTCAGGTCGTCCAGGGTGGTGCGGGCGGCGCCGATCGAGCAGCCGGCCAGCGCGGAGGCGGTGTGCGGGTCGACGAGGCCCGCGGGAGCCAGGCTCAGCAGTCGCAGTATCCGCGCGGCCGGCGCCGGCAGTCCCGCGTGCACGAGCCGGAAGACCCGGCTCAGCGGCGTCCCCTCGTCCCCCTCCGCGCGCAGGTGCTTGGCGAGGTCGGCGACGGCCGCCGTCGGCCGCGCGGCCAGCCATCCCCCGGCCAGCACCAGCGCGGCGGGCTGCCCCTGGCACACCTCGACGAGCCCCTCCGCCGAGCGCGGGTCGACGGTCACCCGCACCGACCCGGTCGACCGGGTCAGCAGCTCCAGCGCCGACTTGGTGTCCAGCCCGCCCAGCGTGCACGGCCGCACATCGGCGATCCCGGTCAGCGGCCCCCCGGACACGGCGACGACCAGGCACTCCGGGTTGTCCGGCAGCAGCGCGTCCACGTGTTCGGCACCCGGCGCGTCGTCGAGCAGCAGCAGCGTACGGCGCTCGGCGAGCGCGTCCCTCAGCAGCGCGGAGAGGTCGTCCTGGTCGGCCCCGGCGGGCGCCTCGACGTCCAGCTCGGCCAGCAGGTCGCGGGCGGCGCGCTCGACCGGTACGGGCGTGCCGTCCGGCTCGGCGAGCCGTACCCGCAGGACGCCGTCCCGGTACTGGCCGGCGACCTGGCGGACGAGTTCCTCGGCGAGCGCGGTACGGCCGGACCCCGGCCGGCCGGCGATGAGCAGCACCCGCGCGCGGGGCGACTTCTTGCCGACCAGGGTGTCCAGGCCGACGCGCTCGATATCGGCCCGCAGCTCCTTCGACTCCCTGGTCCGGCCCAGGAACTGGCCCTCCGTCGCAGCGTGGCCCGACAGCGGCACGCCGTCCGTCTCCACTGCCTGATCCGCCACGGGCCACGCTCCCGTCTCACACACGCGCAACACCGGCACGCACTCTCGGCTCACTCAACGGGAGCCTAGTTCACGCTCTGCAACCTTCTTCGCTGAGCGCGGCCATGACGGCCCCTCAGGTCCCCTGATCGGATCAGCCGATGGTCATACCGAGAGGGTGACCCTCCGAGGGACCGAGGAACGATCACACGGGGTTCACGTTTGCGTCAGAAACGGTCATGCAGTGAACGGTCACGCCTCGAACGGCCGCGCGGGCCAGGCCGCCTCCGCCGCACGCAGCGTCGAAAGACCGTCCCCGGCCCGCGCCGCGACCAGCGACAGCACCCCCACCACCAGGCAGTTGTTGTGCAGCTCCCCCGCGAGGATGCCCCGCACCAGCTCGGCGACCGGCACGCGCGCGTACTCCATGTCCGCCTCCTCGTCCTCGACCTCGAAGCGCTGCCCCTCGGCCTCGGAGAGCCCCCGCGCGAGGAAGACGCGCACGGCCTCGTCGCAGCCGCCGGGCGTGGTGTAGACGTCGGTGAGGACGTGCCAGCTCTCCGCCTTGACGTGCGCCTCCTCGTACAGCTCGCGCTGCGCCGCGTGCAGCGGGTTCTCGCCGGGGACGTCGAGCAGACCGGCCGGGATCTCCCACAGCTTCTCGCGCACGGGGTGGCGGTACTGCTTGATCAGCAGCACCCGGTCCTCGTCGTCGAGGGCGAGGACGGCGACCGAGCCGGGGTGGACCTGGTAGTCGCGGCGGACCACCGAGCCGTCGGGCATGACCACGTCGTCGGTGCGCACGGACGTCTTCTTGCCGACGAAGGGAGTGTCCGTCGCGCGGACCTCCCACTCCTGCGGGGTGTCCTTGATCGTCATTGCTCTGGCCTCTCCGACGTGCGCAAGCGAAAACCGGGGCGCTCCCGTTGAGAGGGAGACACCCCGGCCACCGTACAACCGGTGTGCTACTTCGAACTCCTGCGTACCCCACCGGCCCGCTGGCGCTCGACAGACGCCTTCACCAGCCCGGCGAACAGCGGGTGCGGACGCGTCGGGCGCGAGCGCAGCTCCGGGTGCGCCTGCGTGGCGACCAGGTAGGGGTGGACCTCGCGCGGGTACTCGACGTACTCGACGAGCTTGCCGTCCGGGGACGTGCCCGAGAACTGGATGCCGGCCTTCTTCTCCAGCTCCGCGCGGTAGGCGTTGTTGACCTCGTAGCGGTGGCGGTGCCGCTCCTCGACGTACTCCTTGCCGTCGTACACCTCACGGACGATGGAGCCCTCGGCGAGCTTCGCCGGGTACATGCCGAGCCGCATCGTGCCGCCCATGTCGCCCTCGCCGGCCACGATGTCGAGCTGCTCGGCCATGGTCGAGATGACCGGGTGGGCCGTGGCCGCGTCGAACTCGGTGGAGTTGGCGTCCGGGATGTCCGCGAGGTTGCGGGCCGCCTCGATGACGATGCACTGGAGGCCCAGGCACAGGCCGAGCAGCGGCACCTTGTTCTCGCGGGCGTACCTGATCGCGCCGACCTTGCCGAGGACACCGCGGTCGCCGAAGCCGCCGGGGATGCAGATGCCGTCCACGTCGGCGAGCTGGGCGGCGGCGCCGGCCGGGGTCTTGCAGTCGTCCGAGGTGACCCACTTGATCTTCACGCGGGCCTTGTTGGCGAACCCGCCCGCGCGCAGCGCCTCGGTGACCGAGAGGTAGGCGTCCGGGAGGTCGATGTACTTGCCGACCAGGGCGAGCGTGATCTCGTGGTCGGGGTTGTGGACGCGGTCCAGCAGGTCGTCCCACGTCGTCCAGTCCACGTCGCGGAACGGCAGGTCCAGCTTGCGGACCACGTACGCGTCGAGGCCCTCGCCGTGGACGGTCTTCGGGATGTCGTAGATGGAGCGCGCGTCCGGGCAGGCGACGACGGCGGACTCGTCGACGTCGCACATCAGGGAGATCTTGCGCTTGATCGCGGTCGGCACCTCGCGGTCGCAGCGCAGGACGATCGCGTCGGGCTGGATGCCGATGTTGCGCAGCGCGGCCACGGAGTGCTGGGTGGGCTTGGTCTTCAGCTCGCCGGACGGGCCGATGTACGGAAGGAGCGAGATGTGGACCACGAACACGTTGTCCCGGCCGACCTCGTGACGGACCTGGCGGACCGTCTCCAGGAACGGCAGCGACTCGATGTCGCCGACCGTGCCGCCGACCTCGGTGATGACGACGTCGACCTCGTCGGTCGCCATCCGGCGGATGCGGTGCTTGATCTCGTTGGTGATGTGCGGGATGACCTGCACGGTGTCGCCCAGGTACTCGCCGCGCCGCTCCTTGGCGATCACGGTGTTGTACACCTGGCCGGTCGTGACGTTCGCGCTGCCGTCCAGGTCGCGGTCGAGGAAGCGCTCGTAGTGGCCGATGTCCAGGTCGGTCTCGGCGCCGTCGTTCGTGACGAACACCTCGCCGTGCTGGAAGGGGTTCATCGTGCCGGGGTCGACGTTCAGGTAGGGGTCGAGCTTCTGCATGACCACGCGCAGACCGCGAGCCTTCAGGAGCATGCCGAGGCTGGAGGCGGTCAGGCCCTTGCCGAGCGAGGAGGCGACACCCCCGGTGACGAAGATGTGCTTGGTCGTCGTAGATTTCGGCGTCATGGCCAAGAGGGGGCTCCCGTGGTCGCGGTCTGGGGGTCGCTGCGGTTCGGGGGTTTCGTGACCTCCGGTCCACGGGCTACCAGCGTATCAGCGCCCCGGAGAGATGGCTTCCGCCCACGCTCCGCGCACGCGCCGACACAAGTCTTTGACGAGGATTTCGTGTTCCTTGACGACGCTTTCACCCTGACTCACCCATTCGGCGCAGCCGCGTCGGCGAGAGCGGCACACAGATCATCTGCGTGAGCCGTATCCTGCTCAGACACTCGCTGCCGAGCCCGCCCGCTGCTTCACGGGACACCCCCGTCCGCGCACCGGAACAGCGAACGCTCGTCGGCTAGTTGAGCGAGAAATGCCAATGGGAAACGGCGTTTTGCCACAGGGCAGGACGGCTGGTTTGCTTCACACCTCGACACCGTGTTTTTCGAAGGTTTTCGAAAAACATGTTCTTGACACCGACCCCTTGACCGCAAGAAGCCCCCTTCACCGGGGGTGACGTGGCCGTTCGACTGGAGTTGCACGTGGCCGGGCGCATCGAAGACTACGCACTCATCGGAGACATGCAGACCGCCGCACTGGTCTGCCGGGACGGCACAGTCGACTGGCTGTGCCTGCCCCGCTTCGACTCGCACGCCATCTTCGCGGGCCTGCTCGGCACGGAGGATCACGGCTTCTGGCGCCTGGGTCCCGCCCATCCCGCCGAATCCGCTCCCCCGCCGGCCACCCGGCGCACCTACCGGGGCGACTCGCTGATCCTGGAGTCCGAGTGGGAGACCCCGCGCGGCACGGTGCGGGTCACCGACTTCATGCCCCCGCGAGACGGCGCGCCCCAGCTCATCCGCATCGTCGAGGGCGTCTCGGGCCGGGTGCCGATGCGTTCGGCGCTGCGCATGCGCTTCAGCTACGGCCGGATCGTCCCCTGGGTCCACAAGCACGAGGGCCGCACGGTCGCCGTCGCGGGCCCGGACTCGGTGTGGTTCGACACGACCGCACAGACGTACGGCAAGCAGCTCACGACGTACGCGGACTTCACGGTCGCGCCGGGTGACCGGATCGCGTTCACGATCTCCTGGGAGCCCTCGCACAAGCAGCCCCCGCCGCTCCCCGAGCCGGAGGCGTCGCTGGAGGCGACCGAGGATTTCTGGCGCGAGTGGGTCGCGCAGTGCACGTACCACGGCCCCTACCGCGAGGCCGTGATCCGCTCGCTGATCACGCTGAAGGCCCTCACGTACGCCCCCACCGGCGGGATCGTCGCCGCGCCCACCACCTCGCTGCCGGAGGACATCGGCGGCGTACGCAACTGGGACTACCGCTACACGTGGCTGCGCGACGCCGCGATCACCCTCTCCTCGCTGCTGCGCACCGGCTACCGCGACGAGGCGCGCGCCTGGCGCGAGTGGCTCCTGCGGGCCGTCGCCGGTGACCCGGAGAACCTCCAGATCATGTACGGCATCGCGGGCGAGCGCGAGCTCGGCGAGGCGGAGCTGGACTGGCTGCCGGGGTACGAGAAGTCGGCGCCGGTCCGCGTCGGCAACGGCGCCGCCCATCAGCTCCAGCTCGACGTGTACGGCGAGGTCACCGAGGCGCTGCACCTCGGCCACATGACCGGCCTCGCCCGCAACGACTACGCCTCGCTGCTCCAGCTCAAGCTGATCCGCTACCTGGAGGACCACTGGAACGTGCCGGACGAGGGCATCTGGGAGGTCCGCGGCCCGCGTCGGCACTTCGTGCACTCCAAGGTGATGGCCTGGGTCGCCGTCGACCGCACGATCAAGCTCATCGAGTCCGGCGACGCGGACGGGCCCCTGGAGCGCTGGCGCGAGCTGCGCGACGACATCCACCGGGACGTCTGCGAGAAGGGGTACGACAAGGAGCGCAACACCTTCACGCAGTCGTACGGCTCGAAGGAGCTGGACGCGTCGCTGCTGCTGATCCCCCAGATGGGTTTCCTCCCGCCGGACGACAAGCGTGTCATCGGCACGATCGAGGCGATCCAGCGCGAGCTGTCCACCTCGGACGGCTTCATCCTGCGCTACCCGACCTCCGGCGGCGACGAGGGCGTCGACGGCCTTCCCGGCGACGAGGGCGCGTTCCTGGCGTGCTCGTTCTGGATGGCGGACGACCTCGCGATGATCGGCCGGGTGGACGAGGCGCGCAAGCTCTTCGAGAAACTCCTCGCCCTGCGCAACGACCTCGGCCTCCTCGCCGAGGAGTGGGACCCCCGCCTGAAGCGCCAGGTCGGCAACTTCCCGCAGGCATTCAGCCACGTCCCCCTGATCGACACGGCCCTGCGCCTGACGGCATCGGGCGCGTACGGCGGCTGACGCCTGTGGGATCTCAAATCTCGTGTCGGAATCTCACGGCCAATGTCGGATCGACGTCGGATACGACACCGGCCGTGAGACTGCCCACGTCAGAGTGTCCCGTCTCAGCGAACCGCGGCTTGTCGCACTGGTCTGTGTGTGGATCTTGCGATGCAGGGGGCCGGAACGGGTTGAATGAGACGCTGTCCCGCTTTGGGGTGGCTCTTGTCTCGGTACAGGTGGCCTGTCTCACTTCCGCTGCGTGAGATGGTCGTGCCCATGACCGAGAAGGTGCCGTGATCTCACTACCCGCCTGTCAGTGGTGATCGCCATCATGGGGATATGACCAACCCGAACCTGGCCACCGGCAGTATCTGGCGGCTCCACCACGGCGACCAGGAGATTGCTCGGCTGACCGTGACCGGCGCCGATATGCCCTGGGCTCACGCCGAAGTCGAGACACTTCCTGGCTTTGAAGAGTTCCGTCCCCTCTTCACTGAGCAAGAGCGGGCTGTCGACGAGGAGGACTGGGAGCAGGCCGACGCTTGCTACACCCAGATCCGCACTGCGCTCACCATGACGTTTCCCAACGGCCGCCCGGTCGCTGAGTTCATGCTGCACATCCACGACGATGGCACCGCCGGCTGGCGCTGGCACGACGAGCCCTTCGACGCGGTGAACCAGTGACGCGCTGGCTTCGCTGCTTCTGGGACGAGGAAGCCGTCTGGTTCTACTTCGAACTGGACACCGATGGATACGTGATCCGGCAAGTCGAGTTGCAGGAGCTCGGAAGCAAGGCTTTAGCCGCTGCCTCGCTGGCCGAGTGGCAAGAAGCCCAAAGAGACGGTCGGTTGACTGAATACGAGAGCGTCTACGGCCTGACCGCGGAACCGCCCATCTCTGAGTGGGAGGGACACGACCCGCAGTGGTTGCCGGCCAACGAGTTCGAGAGCGTTTGGTCGACCGCCCGTCGGCAGATTCGGGATCGTCGGCGGCAACATCCTTCCTGAGCACGTCCACCGGTGCGGCCTTTGATAAGGAAACTGCCATCTTCAGTGCGAAACCGGTCGTCAAGCGTCTCTCGACCCTGACAAGGCCCTGCTCAGGTGGCATCGCCCTCGCCATGATCAACGAGACGCGCCACCGGCACCGCCCGCGGGTCTTCCACGACACCTTGTTATCCCCCCAGTAGGTCGCGGTTCAATCCGTCACCCCGCAGGTCAGCGGCGCCACCTCTCCAAGATCTAATGAGACAGGACACAGAGGACCGGCGGCCCGAGCCGCTCTGCGTGGACCGTCGAGGATCCGACACGGGCGTGAGACTCCAGCGTCCGACACGTCGTGAGACTGCGGATGAAGCCGCAGGTCATGGAGGCGGCATCCGAAACGAACGGCGAGAACCTACAACGCCGTGCCCACGGACCAGGTCGCGAAGCGGCTCCTGAGCCTCGCCCGCCAGGACCCCGCGATCACGGGAGCCGCCTTCACCGGCTCCCACGCCACGGGCCACACCGACGAGTGGTCCGACCTCGACCTGGTCCTCGCGATCCACGGCGACCGCACACCGGTCGTCGCCGCGTGGAGGGTTGCCTCGGCTCACGCCAAGGGGGCTCATCTGGTGGAACTCGGCCTGGAGCCGACGCTCGTGCGGTACCTGGACGTGGAGGAGCTGCTCAGGGCGCTGGGGGCGGCGGCGGGGGTGCTGGCGGCCGAGGTCGGGCACTGGGATGCGGGGCTCGCGGGGCGGCTGGGGCCGGGGCTGGAGGAGCTGGCCGCGCGGTAGGGGGGGCTGGTGGGGGTCGTGGCCGTCCGCCCGCGCCGGAGTCCGTCGTCCCCAGGTAGCGTCCCCGTATGGACACCCCTCCCGACCACATCACCGTGCGCCGTGCCCTGGAGCTGCCGGGGCTGCGGCGTGGGCTGCCGGAGGTGCTCGCGGGTGCGGAGGGGCTGGAGCGGGGGGTGCGGTGGGTGCACGCCGGTGAGGTGCCGCACATCGCCTCGCTCCTCAAGGGGGGTGAACTGCTGCTCACCACCGGGTACGGGCTCGGCACCCGCCCCGCCGAACAGCGTGCGTTCGTGCGCACCCTCGCCGAGCGGGGCATCGCCGCGCTCGTCGTCGAACTGGGGCCCCGTTTCACCCGGTTGCCGGCAGCGCTGGTCGAGACGGCGCGCACGACGGGGCTGCCGCTGGTCCAACTCCACCGCGAGGTGGCCTTCGTGACGGTCACCGAGGAGATCCACACGGAGATCGTGAACGGGCACTACGCGCTGCTCCAGCGGGCGGAGGAGGTGCATCGGCGGTGCACGGACGCGTTGCTCGGCGGCGGGGGGATCCCCCAAGTGCTGGGCATCCTCGCGGACTTCAGCGGCAACCCGGTGTTCCTGGAGACGGCGGAAGAGCGACTGCTGTACGCGGCCGGGCCCGAGGGGGCGGAACCGCTTCAGGTGTGGGAGAGGCTGAGGGGGGTGGGGCGGGAGGCACCTTCGGGGGCGGTGGTGGTGGAGGTGCCGGGTGGGGCCGGGGGCGTGAGCGGTGGTCCGGTGCGTGCCAGGCTCGTACTGCTTCCCGTGCGCGCCCCCCTCACCCCCGTACACCGCATCGCCGCCGACCGCGCCGCCGGCCTCCTCGCGGTCGTCCTGATGCAGGCGCGGCAGGAGGAGGAGCTGGCCGCGCGCGGGCGGGGTGATTTCCTCACCGACCTCGCGGAAGGGCGGATCGCCGCCGAGGACGCGCCGGCCCAGGCCAGGGTGCTGGGGTTCAAGCCCGGCGCCGGTCCCCTGCTGCCGGTCGTGATGCGCCTCGGCGATCCCGGGACGCTCACGGCGAGGGCACTGGCGGAGGAACTGGCGTCCCTGGGCGTCCCGGTCCTGCTCGGCGTCCGCCCCGTGGAGGGCCGTGTCCTGGTCCTCCTGGGCCTGCGCACGGAACAGGACCGCGCGACGCTGGCGGACCGGGCGGCGGCGGCCCTCCACGCCGGAGCCGACCGAGCGGGCACCCGGCGCCCGGGTTCCCCGCCGCCGGTCGTCGTCGTCGGAGTCCCCGGCACCTGGACAGCGGCGGCGGCAAGCCTCCACCACGCGACCGAGGCGGCGACAGCGGCCCAGGGCCTCCCGCCCCAACCCTGGTACGACGCCCGCCACTTGGACACGGACCTGTTGCTGTGGCGGCTACGGGACCACCCGGACCTGGCGGCGTTCGTGACGAGAGCGATCGGCGCCCTGCGATCCCACGACGCCAGAGCCAGGCCCCCGCTGCTCCCCACGCTGGAAACGTACTTGGCGCACGCGGGCCGCAAGGCGGAGACGGCGAGGGAACTCCACCTGAACCGGCAGACGTTGTACAACCGCCTGGCGAAGATCGGCGAGTTGCTGGGAGCGGACCTGGAGGACCCGCAGACGGTACTGACCTTGAGCCTGGCGCTGAGGGCGAGAAGGTACGTGTCCTGAGCCCCTACCCAATGGGCCGAGGCTGGGTCAACTCGTCGTAGACGCTCAGCACTTGCGCCACCGTCTCGTCCTCCGTGGGCCAGCTCCCCACCTGCCGGCCCCCCAACTCCCGCAGCACCCCCCGCCGTTCCTCGTCCCCCAGCAGCCGGACCACCGCCCCCGCCAACGCCTCCGCATCCCCTGCCGCCACCAACTCCGCCGCGTCCCCCACGAGTTCCCGCACCCCACTGGTCAGCGGAGCCACCAGCGGCACCCCCGCCCGCAGAGCCTCCTGCGCGAAAACGGACCGGGACTCGTCGACCCCCGGCAGCAACGCCAGATCGGCCGCCCCCAGCAGTTCGGGCACATCCTCCCGCCGCCCGACGAGCAGCACAGGCAGCCCCTCCCGGTCGATCCGCGCCTGCAACTCCCCCCGCGACGGCCCCTCTCCGGCGACGACGACCAGCGGAACGGGATCGAGGAACCGCCAGGCACGAGCCGCGTCGAGCAGCACCTCGTACCCCCGGTACCGGTCGAGCGACCCGACGGCAAGCAGCAACGGCCGCTCGCCCACCCCGAGTTCGGCCCGCACCTTGTCCCCCGGCAGCACACCGGAATCCCGCTGCCCCGGCAGGGACACGGCGGCGAGCCGGGCGTCCCGGGCCCCCGTACGCCGAGCCCGGTCGACAAGGTCGGAGGTGGTCCCCAGCACGACGGTGGCCGCCTTGACGACACGCCGCTCCAGCACCCGCAGCAGATGCGCGCGAGCCCCCTCGGCCCGGGCCCCGTTGTGCCAGGTGACGATCAGCGGCGTACGGCGCCCACTGAGCGCGAGGACGGCCCTGAACGACGCGTGCAGCCCGTGCGCGTGGACGAGGTCGGCATCGGAGCAGGCGGCCCGCAGCGCCGCCACCGACCCCGGATCGCTGCTGCGCGGCACGGGCACGTGGTCCGCGCCGGCGCCGGAGAAGTCGTAGGCGTGATCGGACTCGGAGGGGGCGCACACCGTGACCCGTACGCCCCGCGCGACGAGCCCGGCGGTCAGCGAGCGCACGTGCGCGCTGCTGCCGGCGTTGCCGCCGCCGAGTACCTGCACGGTGCGCAGCGGCGCCTGGCCCTGGGACGAAGGGCTGCTCACGTGGCTCACGTGGCCGGAACTCCTGGCTCGGCGGGGGACGGTCACGAAGAAACGTACAGAAGGAACGCACGGGGACCCGCCCCGCGCACCTTCCTCCGTGTCCTCCAAGGATGCCAGCACGTACGGGTGTTCCGGACCGCCCCGCGGTCGCGAACCCCCGCACCTGAACCCTCTTGTCACCCACATGAGTGACGCCGTCCGGTTACGTACGAACAACCTCTCCACGGGTGGAGAACTTCGCACACCCGGCCGTCACAGCACCCCCGGACGACCCGCACATCACCCGTACGGCCTATAGGAGCGGGGGCGCGCCCCGTCAGGAGCGCGCCCCCGTCACGCCTTCTACGCGTCCGCGCGAGCCGTCGCCAGCAGTTCCTCCGCGTGCGCCCGGGCCGTCTGCGAGTCCTCCTGCCCGGCGAGCATCCGGGACAGCTCCCGGATCCGGTCCTCGCCCTCCAGGACCTTCACGCCGGAGCGGGTGACGGACCCGTCGCTGGTCTTCTCGACCAGCAGCTGCCGGTCGGCGAAGGCCGCGACCTGCGGGAGGTGGGTGACGACGACGACCTGCGCGGACTTGGCGAGCTTGGCGAGGCGCCGGCCGATCTCGACGGCCGCCTTGCCGCCGACGCCGGCGTCGACCTCGTCGAAGAGGTACGTGGGGACGGGGTCCGTCCCGGCGAACACGACCTCCACCGCGAGCATCACGCGCGACAGCTCACCGCCGGACGCGCCCTTGGCGATCGGGCGCGGCGGGGCGCCGGGGTGCGGGGCGAGCAGCAGCTCGACCTCGTCGGCGCCGGAGGGGCCGTACGCGACCGTCCGGCCGTCGACCTCGACGCCCTCGGGGTCCTCGGTCTGGCGGATCGCGAACGACACGCGCGCGTGGGGCATCGCGAGGGAGGCGAGTTCGGCGGTGACGGCCGCGGCGAAGCGGTCGGCGGCCTCGGTGCGGGCGTCGGTCAGCGCCTGGGCGAGCGTGCCGAGTCCGGTGCGCAGGGCGTCGCGTTCGGCGGTGAGTTCGTCCACGCGCTCGTCGTCGGAGTCCAGTTCGGTGAGGCGGGCGGCGCTCGTCTCGGCCCACTCCAGGACGGCGTTCACGTCGGTGCCGTACTTGCGGGTCAGGGCGGTGAGGGCGGCGCGGCGCTCCTCGACCGCCGCGAGCCTTCTGGGGTCGGCGTCCAAGTCGTCGGCGTACCCGGCGAGTTCGCCCGCCACGTCGCCGAGGAGGATGCCGATCTCGCCGATCCGGTCCGCGAGCGCGGACAGCGCCGGGTCGTGCGAGCGGACGGCCTCCAGGGCGCGCTGTGCGCCCGCTACGAGGGTTGCCGCGTCGATGCCCTCCGGGTCCTCGGGGTTGCCCGCGAGGGCGGCGTGCGCGAGGGTCGCGGCCGAGGACAGCGCCTCGGCGTGCCCGAGCCGCTCGGCCTCCTCGGAGAGTTCGGCGTCCTCGCCGGCGCGGGGTTCGACACCGGCGATCTCCGCCAGCCCGAAGCGCAGCAGATCGGCTTCCTGCGCCCTTTCCCGCGCGCGCGTGGTGATCTCGTCCAGCTCGGCGGCGACCGCCCGCAGCCGCCGGTACGCCTCGCCGTACTTCACGAGCTGCCCGGCGACAGCGTCACCGGCGTACCGGTCGAGCGCCTGCCGCTGCCGGGTGAGCTTCAGCAGGCCCTGCTGATCGGTCTGCCCGTGCACGGCCACCAGTTCATCGGCCAGCTCGGCAAGCACCCCCACGGGCACGCTCCGCCCGCCGACATGCGCCCGCGACCTGCCTTCCGCCGAAACGGTACGGCTGATGAGCAGAGCCCCGTCGTCGAGCTCGGCCCCGGCCTCCTCGGCCCTGAGCGCCACGGCGCCCCCCGAGGGCAGGGAGATCCGCCCTTCGACGACGGCCCGCTCGGCCCCGATCCGCACCAACGCCGGATCCGCCCGCCCCCCGAGCAGCAGACCCAGGCTGGTGACCACCATGGTCTTCCCCGCCCCGGTCTCCCCGGTCACGGCGGTGAACCCGGACGACAACTCGACAACAGCGTCGTCGATGACTCCGAGGGACCGTATCCGCATCTCTTCCAGCACGCAGAAGACCATACGAGGTGGACGGGGAAGAGCGCGAGGCACCCTTGTCACCCGGGCGGGTGGAGGTGGGGGGGCGGGTGAAGACGGGGTGATCGAAGAGGGAAGGGGGCGGAGGCCGGAAGCAGGGGGAACCGAAGTCGCGGGACCAGGGCCGGGCCGGGAGCTGAGGGCCAGGGCCCGAAGCGGGCGGGAGCCGAGATCACCCGAACGGCAGCCGGGGCCGAGCAGACAGCGCCGGGCAACCGCGGGTCTTTCAGTGGCGCGGGGCTGTATCGATATGCGGCTCCGCCGCGCTGGGGGTACCTCCCTGCTCGAAGAGCTTGGGGGAGCGACCAGCCACAGACTCCCCGCACCCGCCCACGGCGAAGCACCACC
The DNA here is from genome assembly GCF_055409605.1 of Streptomyces saintjeani. Taxonomy (NCBI): domain Bacteria; kingdom Bacillati; phylum Actinomycetota; class Actinomycetes; order Kitasatosporales; family Streptomycetaceae; genus Streptomyces; species Streptomyces saintjeani. The sequence goes on from NZ_CP189624.1 coordinate 2,103,308, forward strand.
CCCCGCAGCCAGCTAGTGCGGTGCCCCCCTCCACCCAGAAACCGGCAGCGCGAACTTCGCCACCAACCGATCCGTGAACGACGCGTGATGCAGCCGCGCCAACCGGACCGGCACAGCCCCCCGCCGAACCTCCACCCGAGCCCCCGGCGGCAGCTCGACCGTCCGCCGGCCGTCACACCACAGCACCCCCGGCGGGATGTGCGGCAGCACCTCCACGGCCAGCACGGAATCCGGCGACGTCACCAGCGGCTTGGCGAACAGGGCGTGTGCGCTGATCGGCACCATCAGCAGCGCCTCCACCTCGGGCCACACCACAGGCCCCCCGGCGGAGAAGGCGTACGCGGTGGACCCGGTCGGCGTCGACAGGCAGATGCCGTCGCACCCGAACCCCGTCACCGGCCGCCCGTCGATCTCCAGGACGACCTCAAGGAGCTTCTCCGCCCCGGCCTTCTGGACGGCCGCCTCGTTCAGCGCCCAGTCCGTATGCACGATGTCCCCGTTGCTGTGCACGACGACATCGACGGTCATCCGCTCCTCGACCTCGTACGCCCGCGTCACCACCCGGTCGACGACCTTGTCGAGATCGTCCCGCTCGGCCTCCGCGAGGAACCCCACACTCCCGAGGTTGACGCCGAGCATGGGCACCCCGGAGGCCCGCGCGAACTCGGCGCCGCGCAGCAGCGTCCCATCCCCACCGAGGACGATGAGCAGCTCACACCCCTCAAGGCACTGCGGAGTGGCCTCGCCAACCAGCTCGACCTCCGCCGGCAACGGCAGATCCCGCGCCTCGTACTCCAGGACCCGCACCCCGATCCCGGACCGCAGCAGCCCCTTCACGACGAGCTCGGCACTGCGGATGGCGGCGGGCCGCCCCGTGTGCGCGAGCAGGAAAACAGTACGACCTGAGTTCTGGGTCACCGCGGCCCCTCCGCCACTGCACGATCGACATCGGCCGGGTCCAGAGCGGGCGCCCCGGCACGCAGCCACAGAAAGTATTCGACATTCCCGGACGGCCCGGGCAGCGGACTCGCGGTGACCCCGTTCACACCGAGCCCCAGCCCGGCGGCGCGAGCGGCCACCCCCCGCACGGCTTCGGCACGGAGTTCGGGACTGCGTACGACCCCTCCGCTGCCGAGCCGTTCCTTCCCCACCTCGAACTGCGGCTTGACCATCATCACCAGGTCGGCGCCGGGTTTCGTGCACCGCGCCAGCGCGGGCAGCACGAGCCCGAGCGGGATGAAGGACAAGTCCCCCACGACAAGATCCACAGGCTCCCCATCGATCGCTTCAAGCGTCAACTCGCGTACGTTCGTACGGTCCTTGACGGTGACGCGTTCATCGCTCCGGAGAGACCACGCGAGTTGTCCGTATCCGACGTCCACGGCGACGACGTGCGCGGCCCCGGCCCGCAGCAGCACATCGGTGAACCCGCCGGTGGAAGCGCCCGCGTCCAGCGCGCGCCGCCCCTCGACGACGAGCCCCCGCGGCACGAACACCGACAGCGCGCCCGCGAGCTTGTGCCCGCCCCGGGACACGTACTCGGGATCGTCGTCGTCGGCCTGCACGACGATCGCCGCGGCCGTCTCCACCTGGGTCGCCGGTTTCGTCGCGACGGTCTTCCCGACGCTCACCCGCCCCGCCTCGATCAGCTGACTGGCGTGCTCCCGCGACCGCGCCAGCTTCCGCCGCACCAGCTCCGCGTCCAACCGTCGACGCGCGACTCCTGCCACCTTGGGTCCAACTCCCGATTCCGGTACGACTGTTTCCCGTTACGACTGATTTCCCGTTACGACGGTGAGGGCCTCGAAGGGCCCGGGCGGCTGTCGAGCGCGGTGAGCGCATCGCGCAGTCCCCGGTGTACATCCTCGTACACCTCGACGTGCCCCTCGGTCGCGAGGTGCCCGGTGTCGGCGAGCCGGTCGAGGAGGGTGTCGACCTCGGGGTTCCCGGTGGGTGCGCGGCCGTCGGCGGCATCGTTCATGCCCCGACGCTACCGCGTGCCGCCGGTGTACGGTCGATCACGATGGCCACGATCGAGGAGTGCCGTACGGCACTGGAGAAGCTCGCGCGGAACATGCGCGGCGCCGAGGGCGACGTACGCGCGGCGGCGAGCATGGAACGCACGGTGAGCTGCCGTATCACCGACCTGGACGTCACGTTCACCGGCCGTATGACGGGCGGCGCGATCGTGGTGGACGGCGTCGCGCCCGGACCGCCCGCCGAGAAGGCGCAGATCAGACTCGCCATGACCGGGGACGACCTGGTGGCGATGGTCGCCGGTGAGCTGAACTTCGCGAAGGCGTGGGGCTCGGGCCGGGTGAAGCTGGAGGCGGGCTTCCGTGACCTGCTGAGCCTCAGGAAGCTGCTGTAGCGGCCTTCGTACGGGCCTGCCGGGCGGCCGGCACGACCAGCGGCGTCCCCGTCTCCGGATCGTCGATGACCTGGCACCGCAGCCCGAACACCTCCTCCACGAGCCCCGCCGTGACGATGTCGTTCGGCACGCCCTCCGCGATGACCTGCCCGTCCTTGAGGGCGATCAGGTGGGTCGCGTAGCGCGCGGCGTGGTTCAGGTCGTGCAGGACGGCGACGAGCGTGCGCCCCTGCTCCTCGTGGAGCTGCGCGCACAGGTCGAGGACGTCGATCTGATGCTGGATGTCGAGGTACGTCGTCGGCTCGTCGAGCAGCAGCAGCGGCGTCTGCTGTGCGAGCGCCATCGCGATCCACACACGCTGCCGCTGCCCGCCGGACAACTCGTCGACGTACCGCTCCGCGAGCTCCGCGACGCCGGTCTGCTCCATCGACTCCCGTACGACGCGCTCGTCCTCGGCGGACCACTGGCGCAGGATGCCCTGGTGGGGGTAGCGGCCCCGGCCGACGAGGTCGCCGACGGTGATCCCGTCGGGCGCGATCGACGACTGCGGGAGCAGCCCGAGGGTACGCGCGACCTTCTTCGCCGGCATCGACTGGATGACCTGTCCGTCGAGCAGCACACGGCCCTGCTGGGGTTTCAGCATCCGCGACAGCGCGCGCAGGAGGGTGGACTTGCCGCAGGCGTTGGGCCCGACGATGACGGTGAACGACTGGTCGGGTATCTCCACGGAGAGCTGTTCGGCGATGACTCGCTGGTCGTAGGCGAGGGTGACGTTCTCGGCGGAGAGACGGTTCACGGTGTTCCTTGGGAGGTGTGGGGTGCCGGGGATGGGGGCCTTGCGTGGGGCGGGGGCTTTGTGTGGGGCGGGGGCTTTGTGTGGGGCGGGGGTCTTGCGGTCGTACGATCCGCTCATATCCGGCCCGCCTTCCGTTCGGTGACCAGCAGCCACAGCAGGTACACGCCCCCGAGCACCCCGGTGACCACACCGACCGGCAACCGGCCGTCCCCGAACAGGCGTTGAGACGCCCAGTCGGCGGTGACGAGAAGGGTCGCGCCCATGCACAGGGACGGGACGAGGTTCGGGCCCGGGGAGCGGGTGAGGCGGCGGGCGAGCTGCGGCGCGGTGAGCGCCACGAAGCCGACGGGGCCGGCCGCGGCGGTCGCCGCGGCGGTGAGCAGGACGGCGGACACCATCAGCAGCATCCGTACGCGTTCCACCCGCACCCCGAGCGCGCCCGAGACGTCGTCGCCCATCTCCATCATCCGCAGCCCGCGCGCGTTGGCGAGCACGAGCGGCACCAGCACGCAGACCAGCGCGAGCAGCGGCCAGACCTGCTTCCAGTCCCGCCCGTCGAGGGTCCCGGTCATCCAGACGACGGCCCGCGCGGCGTCCACGATGTCGGCCTTGGTGATGAGGTAGCCGTTGACCGCGGTCGCCACGGCGGAGACGCCGATCCCGACGAGGACGAGCCGGTAGCCGTGCACGCCCCGCTTCCACGCGAGCAGATAGATCAGCGTGCCGGTGACGAGCCCGCCGACCAGTGCCCCCAGCGTGACCTGCGCGGTCGACCCGGAGAACAGCACGATCATGACCAGCGCCCCGGCGGTCGCCCCCTGGCTCAGCCCGAGGACGTCGGGACTGCCCAGCGGGTTGCGCGACACGGCCTGGAACAGCGCCCCGCCGAGCCCGAGCGACGCCCCGACCAGCAGCCCGACCAGGACACGCGGCAGCCGCAGCTCGTTGACGATGAACTCCTGGCCCGGATTCCCGTCCCCGAACAGCACCGTGAGGACGTCGGACGCGGGGATCGGGAAGTCGCCGGTGCCGATGAGCACGACGCTCGCGGTGAGCGCGGCCAGCAGCAGGACGAGGGTGACGGTCAGGGCGCGGGGATCGAGGCGGACGGAGAGGCGGCCGGTGCGCAGGGCACGGGGTGCGGCCGGAGTACGGGGAGCGCGGCTCCTGGGCATCGTCGTCTTCACAGCTGGGCCGTCCTCCGCCGCCGTACGAGAAAGATGAACACCGGCCCGCCGACGATCGCCGTGATGATCCCGACCTGCACCTCGGAGGGCCGCGCGACGACCCGTCCGAGCACGTCGGAGCCGAGCAGCAGGACGGGCGACAGGATCGCCGCGTACGGCATGATCCAGCGCAGGTCGGGGCCGGTGAACGAGCGCACGGCATGCGGGACCATCAGGCCCACGAACGCGATCGGACCGCACGCCGCGGTGGCCGCCCCGCACAGCACGGTCGCCGCGAGCATCGACAGCGCGCGCGTGCGGCCCAGGTTCGCGCCGAGTGCCTTCGCGGTGTCGTCGCCCATCGCCACGGCGTTGAGGGGGCGGGCCAGCGCGAAGGCGAGGAGGGTGCCGACGGCCAGGAACGGCAGCACCTGGCGGATCGTTTCGTCGGAGGCGCCGGAGAGCGAGCCGACGGTCCAGAACCGCATCCGCGCGAGCGCCGCCTCGTCCATGATCATGACGGCCTGGAGGTAGCCGTACAGCGCGGCCGTGATCGCCGTCCCGGCGAGCGCGAGCCGTACGGGGGTCGCGCCCCGGCTGCCGCCCAGGAACCAGACGAGCGCGCCGACCGCCGCCGCGCCGAAGAAGGCGAACCACACGTACCCGCTCAGGCTCGTGACGCCGAGGAAGGTGATCGCGGTGACGACGGCCGCCGAGGCGCCCGCGTTGATGCCGAGGAGCCCAGGGTCGGCGAGCGGGTTGCGGGTCAGCGCCTGGAGTACGGCTCCGGCGAGCCCGAGCGCGGCGCCGGCCAGGAGGCCGAGGAGCGTCCGCGAGAGGCGGTCGCCGACGACGACGTCCGCGTAGTTCCCGGAGTCCTGGAACAGGCCGTGCCAGACCTGCCCGAGGGACAGCTCTTTCGCGCCGATGGCGATACTCGCGACGGCGACCGCCGCGAGGAGCGACACCGAGAGCACGAGCCCCAGGAAGCGCGCCCCTCGCCTGTCTCGGGGTGGGGAGACCGCCTGTTCCGGAACACTGTCGACCAACACGAAGGTTAGGTTAGCCTACCCTGCCATGCGCTCCGGGTGGCCGCTTCCCCACCGCGCCTCAGACCCCCAGCCGGGCCAGCGCCTTCCCCCCGTCCAGCTCGCAGGAGCCCTCGCCCGCCGCCGTCCACGCCGCCGCACACAGCGCGCGCAGGCCGTCCAACGCGTCGCCCTCGCCGGTGAGTTCGAGGTGCTCCGCCGCCGTCGCCGTCCAGCCTCCGCAGCGGAAGCCCGGGCCGTCCGCGGTGACCTCCGGCTGGCCCGTGAGGAGCCCGCGCAGGTCCCGGTCCACGTACGTCGGGCGGTGGTGCGGCGGGGCGGCGAGGAGCTGGGCGCCGTCCGTGACGCCGGTCAGGACCAGGAGGGAGTCGACCTCGCCGTTGAACGCGCCCTCGATGTCCGTGTCGAGCCGGTCCCCGACGACCAACGGCCGCTCAGCGCCCGTACGCAGGATCGTCTCCCGGTGCATCGGGGGCAGCGGCTTCCCCGCCACCTGCGGCTCCGCGCCGGTCGCGATCCGGACGACCTGGACGGCCGCGCCGTTGCCCGGGGCGATCCCGCGCCCGCTGGGGATCGTCAGGTCCGTGTTGGACGCGAACCACGGCACCCCGCGCGCGATCGCGTACGACGCCTCCGCGAACCGCCCCCACGGCAGTTCCGGGCCGCCGTACCCCTGGACGACGGCCACGGGATCGTCGTCCGCCGACTCGACCGGCACGAGCCCGCGCTCGCGCAGCGCGACCCGCAGCCCCTCGCCGCCGATGACCAGCACGCGCGCGCCCGCGGGGACCTGCTCGCTGATCAGCCGGGCGACGGCCTGCGCGGACGTGATGACGTCCTCCGGAGCCGTGTCGATCCCCAGCTCGGTCAGGTGACCGGCCACCGTGTCCGGCGTCCTGAGCGCGTTGTTCGTCACGTACGCCAGGCGCATGCCCCCCGCGCGGGCGCGGTGCAGCGACTCGACGGCGTACGCGATCGCGTTCCCGCCCGCGTACACCACCCCGTCGAGATCGAGCAGCGCGGTGTCGTACGCCTCGCTCAGGGCCTGCCCACTGCCGTCCGGAACCCTCCGCACGCCCTGCCCCATACCCCACGCTCCTCGTTCGCTCGCCTTTCCTCCGATCATCCCCCATGCCACTGACAGCCGTACGATGCCCTGATGAACACAGCAGGTCACTCGCAGGCAACGGCGCCCCGAGGTCTGGAACTCACCCCGTTCCGAGGGCTTCGCTACGACCCCGACCGGGTCGGCGGACTCGCCGCGGTCACCTCGCCGCCGTACGACGTCGTCGTCCGCCCGGACGGCCTGCACGAACTGCACGACGCCGACCCGTACAACATCGTGCGCCTGATCCTCCCGCAGGCCACCACCTCGCGCGCGCGAGGCGAACAGGCCGCCGCGACCCTGCACGAGTGGCTCACCGAGGGCATCCTCACCCCGGACCCCGCCCCGGCCCTGTACGTCTACGAGCAGCGCCACGCGGACGGCATGCTCCAGCGCGGCCTCATCGGCACCCTGCGCGTCTCGGAGCCCTCCGAGGGCGTCGTCCTGCCGCACGAGGACGTCATGCCGCACGTCGTCGCCGACCGCGCGACCCTCATGCGCGCGACCCGGGCCAACCTGGAACCGCTGCTGCTCACCTACCGGGGCGACGGCGGCCCGACGGCGGACCTCGTCGAGCGCACGGCGGCCCGCGCGCCCCTGTTGGCGACCACCACGGACGACGGCTACCACCACCGCCTGTGGCAGGTCACCGACCCGGCCGAGGTCGCCGGCGTCCAGGCCGACCTGGCCCGCCACCAGGCACTGATCGCCGACGGCCACCACCGCTGGGCGACGTACCGCATGCTCCGCGCGGAGCACCCCTCCCCCGGCCCCTGGGACCACGGTCTCGTCCTCCTCGTCGACACGGCCCGCTATCCCCTGCGCGTGCGCGCGATCCACCGCTACCTGCCGGGTCTGCCCGTCAGCGAGGCGCTGGCGGCTCTGGAGGGGCGCTTCCGGGTACAGCGGCTGGAGGCCGCGCTTCCCGAGGCGCTGGAGGTGCTGGCCGACGCCGCGTGCGCGGGGAACGCGTATCTCCTCGCGGGGGACGGCGGGTTGTGGCTGGTCGACCGGCCGGATCCGGAGCTGCTGGCGCGCACGGTCCCTGCCGGGCATCCGACCGCCTGGCGCACGCTCGACGCGACCGTCCTGCACGCGGCGCTCCTCGCCTCGGTCTGGGAGATTCCGGAGGACGATCCCGCGCGCGTGGCGTACATCCATGACACGGAGGCGACCGTGCTGAAGGCCGAGCGGGACGGGGGGACGGCGGTTCTGCTGCATCCCGTGCGCGAGGAGGTCGTGCGGGAACTGGCCCGACAGGGGGTGACGATGCCGAGGAAGTCGACGTCGTTCGGGCCGAAGCCGGCTACGGGGTTGGTGCTGCGTGCGGTGGGTGTGTGAGGGCGCTCAATAGACGAAATGGGCCTCCTCTTTTAAAGAGGAGGCCCATTTCGATCGTCAGGCGTTGTCGTCGGAGTCCTTCTTGACGTCCTTCTCGTCGGCCGGTTCGGCTGCTACGGCCTCGTCGACCTCGACCTCTTCGTCGACCTCGTCGTCTTCTTCGTCCTCGTCGGCCTCTTCGGCTTCCTGGGACGACGAGGGCTCGGTCGCCTCGGGGGTCTCGGGGGTCTCGGCGTCCTCGTCCGTCATGGCGTCCACGAACTCCACGCCGTCCAGTTCGGCCAGGCGGTCGGACGCGTCGGTGCTGCCGTCGCGGTCCGCCTCGACGGCCTTGGCGAACCACTCGCGCGCCTCGTCCACGCGCTCGGCCTCAAGGAGGGCGTCCGCGTACGCGTAGCGCAGGCGCGCGGTCCACGGCTGGACGGAGTTGGACGCCAGCTCGGGGCTCTGCAGCGTCACGATCGCCGCGTCGAGCTGGCCCATGTCACGCCGGGCACCCGCCGCGACGAGCCGCATCTCGACCTGACCGGCCTTGTCCAGCTTGTTGACCTCCGGGGCACCGGCCATGTCCAGCGCCTTCTCCGGCCGCCCGAGCCCGCGCTCGCAGTCGGCCATCACCGGCCACAGCTCCGTGTTCCCGGTCATCCGCCGGGCCGCCCGGAACTCGGCGAGCGCCTCGCTGAACTTCTGGTTGGCGTACGCCGCGAACCCGGCCGCCTCGCGCACGGCGGCGACCCTCGACGCCAGCCGCAGGGCGACCTTCGAGTAGTCGTACGCCTTCTCCGGCTCCTCGTCGATCAGCCGCGCCACCATCACGAGGTTCCTGGCGACGTCCTCGGCGAGCCCCTTCGGCAGGCTCAGCAGCTCCTGCCGTACGTCCTTGTCGATCTCGTCGCCCGTGACGTCGTCCGGGATCGGCAGGCGCTTGATCGGCTCGCGGTCGCGGTCACGGTGGTCCCGGTCATCACGCCCACGGAAACCGCCACGGTCGTCCCTGCGGTCGTCACGACGGTCATCGCGCCGGTCGTCACGCCCACGGAAACCGCCGCCGGGGCGCCCACCCCGGTCGTCGCGGCGGGGGCCGCCGTAGCTGCCCCGGCCACTGTCACGCCGGTCGTCGCGGCGGAAGCCACCACGGTCGTCGTCGCGGCGGAAGGGGGGACGGTCGTTGTCACGGCGGTCGCCGCCACTCTGGGGGCGGTCGTCGCGGCGGTCGTCCCTGCGGAAGCCGCCACGGTCACGGTCGTCGCGCTGGAACGCCGGACGGCCACCACGGTCGTCACGGCGGGGGCCGCCGTAGCCGCCACGGTCGCCCTGGGGACGGTCGTCACGGCGGTCGTCGCGGCGGAAGGGAGGACGGTCGTTGTCACGGCGGTCGCCCTGCGGACGGTCGTCACGACGGAACCCGCCACGGTCGTCCCTGCGGTCGTCACGCCGGTCGTTGTCACGGCGGAAGGACGGACGGTCGTCGTCGCGACGGAACGAGGGACGGTCGTCGCGGCGGGGGCCGCCGTAGCCGCCACGGTCACCCTGCGGACGGTTGCCCTGCGGGCGGTCGTCCCGGCGGAAACCGCCACGGTCGTCACGACGGTCGTTGTCGCGACGGGGACCGCCGTAGCCACCGCGGTCGCCCTGGGGACGGTCGTCACGGCGGTCGTCGCGGCGGAAGGGAGGACGGTCGTTGTCACGGCGGAACGAGGGTCGGTCGTCGCGCCTGTCGTCCCGGCGGAACCCACCCCGGTCGTCACGGCGGTCGCCGCCACCCTGGGGGCGGTCGTCGCGGCGGTCGTCCCTGCGGAAGCCGCCACGGTCGCGGTCGTCGCGCTGGAACGCCGGACGGCCACCACGGTCGTCACGACGGGGGCCGCCGTAGCCGCCACGGTCACCCTGCGGACGGTCACCCTGCGGACGGTTGCCCTGCGGGCGGTCGTCCCGGCGGAAACCGGCACGGTCGTCACGACGGTCGTTGTCACGCCGGCCGCTGTAACCGCCGCGGTCGCCCTGGGGGCGGTCGTCACGGCGGTCGTCGCGGCGGAAGGGAGGACGGTCGTTGTCACGGCGGTCGCCCTGCGGACGGTCGTCACGACGGAACCCGCCACGGTCACCCCGGTCGCCCCGGCCGCTGTCGCGTCGGTCGTCGCGGCGGAAACCGCCACGATCGCCGCGCTCACCACGGTCGTTGCGGTCCCCACTGTCCCGTCGCCGCTGGTCGCGCTCCGGTCGGTCGTCGGGAGAGTTGGTGGACATGGGTGACTCCTGTCTTCGGTACCTCAAAGCATTGTAAAAACAAAAGGACCCCTGGTCCCAGCTGAACGCTGGGACCAGGGGTCCTCCAAAGATTGTTCGGCGGCGTCCTACTCTCCCACAGGGTCCCCCCTGCAGTACCATCGGCGCTGTAAGGCTTAGCTTCCGGGTTCGGAATGTAACCGGGCGTTTCCCTCACGCTATAACCACCGAAACCCTAATGGTTTCGAGCGAACAAGCACACTCTTTAATTGTGTGGGGTTCTGCTCTGAAGCCGACAACAGTTCGTTGTCTCAGAACTAACACAGTGGACGCGAGCAACTGAGGACAAGCCCTCGGCCTATTAGTACCAGTCACCTCCACCCCTTACAGGGCTTCCAGATCTGGCCTATCAACCCAGTCGTCTACTGGGAGCCTTACCCTCTCAAGGAGGTGGGAACACTCATCTCGAAGCAGGCTTCCCGCTTAGATGCTTTCAGCGGTTATCCCTCCCGAACGTAGCCAACCAGCCATGCCCTTGGCAGAACAACTGGCACACCAGAGGTTCGTCCGTCCCGGTCCTCTCGTACTAGGGACAGCCCTTCTCAATGTTCCTGCGCGCGCAGCGGATAGGGACCGAACTGTCTCACGACGTTCTAAACCCAGCTCGCGTACCGCTTTAATGGGCGAACAGCCCAACCCTTGGGACCGACTCCAGCCCCAGGATGCGACGAGCCGACATCGAGGTGCCAAACCATCCCGTCGATATGGACTCTTGGGGAAGATCAGCCTGTTATCCCCGGGGTACCTTTTATCCGTTGAGCGACGGCGCTTCCACAAGCCACCGCCGGATCACTAGTCCCGACTTTCGTCCCTGCTCGACCCGTCGGTCTCACAGTCAAGCTCCCTTGTGCACTTACACTCAACACCTGATTACCAACCAGGCTGAGGGAACCTTTGGGCGCCTCCGTTACTCTTTAGGAGGCAACCGCCCCAGTTAAACTACCCATCAGACACTGTCCCTGATCCGGATCACGGACCCAGGTTAGACATCCAGCACGACCAGACTGGTATTTCAACGACGACTCCACAACCACTGGCGTGATCGCTTCAAAGTCTCCCAGCTATCCTACACAAGCCGAACCGAACACCAATATCAAACTGTAGTAAAGGTCCCGGGGTCTTTCCGTCCTGCTGCGCGAAACGAGCATCTTTACTCGTAGTGCAATTTCACCGGGCCTATGGTTGAGACAGTCGAGAAGTCGTTACGCCATTCGTGCAGGTCGGAACTTACCCGACAAGGAATTTCGCTACCTTAGGATGGTTATAGTTACCACCGCCGTTTACTGGCGCTTAAGTTCTCAGCTTCGCCACACCGAAATGTGACTAACCGGTCCCCTTAACGTTCCAGCACCGGGCAGGCGTCAGTCCGTATACATCGCCTTACGGCTTCGCACGGACCTGTGTTTTTAGTAAACAGTCGCTTCTCGCTGGTCTCTGCGGCCACCCCCAGCTCAAGGAGCAAGTCCTCTCACCAGTGATGGCCCCCCTTCTCCCGAAGTTACGGGGGCATTTTGCCGAGTTCCTTAACCATAGTTCACCCGAACGCCTCGGTATTCTCTACCAGACCACCTGAGTCGGTTTAGGGTACGGGCCGCCATGAAACTCGCTAGAGGCTTTTCTCGACAGCATAGGATCATCCACTTCACCACAATCGGCTCGGCATCAGGTCTCAGCCTCAATGTGCGACGGATTTGCCTATCGCACGGCCTACACCCTTACCCCGGGACAACCACCGCCCGGGATGGACTACCTTCCTGCGTCACCCCATCACTCACCTACTGCAAGTCTGGTCCGTCGGCTCCACCACTTCCCTTTGCCCGAAGGCTCCGGGACGGCTTCACGGACTTAGCATCGCCTGGTTCAATGTTTGACGCTTCACAGCGGGTACCGGAATATCAACCGGTTATCCATCGACTACGCCTGTCGGCCTCGCCTTAGGTCCCGACTTACCCTGGGCAGATCAGCTTGACCCAGGAACCCTTAGTCAATCGGCGCACACGTTTCCCACGTGTGAATCGCTACTCATGCCTGCATTCTCACTCGTGAACCGTCCACCACTGCCTTCCGGCGCAGCTTCACCCGGCACACGACGCTCCCCTACCCATCACAGCAGGCGTTGGCCCTATATGCTGCAATGACACGACTTCGGCGGTACGCTTGAGCCCCGCTACATTGTCGGCGCGGAATCACTAGACCAGTGAGCTATTACGCACTCTTTCAAGGGTGGCTGCTTCTAAGCCAACCTCCTGGTTGTCTCTGCGACTCCACATCCTTTCCCACTTAGCGTACGCTTAGGGGCCTTAGTCGATGCTCTGGGCTGTTTCCCTCTCGACCATGGAGCTTATCCCCCACAGTCTCACTGCCGCGCTCTCACTTACCGGCATTCGGAGTTTGGCTAAGGTCAGTAACCCGGTAGGGCCCATCGCCTATCCAGTGCTCTACCTCCGGCAAGAAACACACGACGCTGCACCTAAATGCATTTCGGGGAGAACCAGCTATCACGGAGTTTGATTGGCCTTTCACCCCTAACCACAGGTCATCCCCCAGGTTTTCAACCCTGGTGGGTTCGGTCCTCCACGAAGTCTTACCTCCGCTTCAACCTGCCCATGGCTAGATCACTCCGCTTCGGGTCTTGAGCGTGCTACTCCATCGCCCTGTTCGGACTCGCTTTCGCTACGGCTACCCCACCCGGGTTAACCTCGCAACACACCGCAAACTCGCAGGCTCATTCTTCAAAAGGCACGCAGTCACGACGTTGCATGCAAGCATGCAACGCGACGCTCCCACGGCTTGTAGGCACACGGTTTCAGGTACTATTTCACTCCGCTCCCGCGGTACTTTTCACCATTCCCTCACGGTACTATCCGCTATCGGTCACCAGGGAATATTTAGGCTTAGCGGGTGGTCCCGCCAGATTCACACGGGATTTCTCGGGCCCCGTGCTACTTGGGTGTCTCTCAAACGAGCCGTTGACGTTTCGACTACGGGGGTCTTACCCTCTACGCCGGACCTTTCGCATGTCCTTCGCCTACATCAACGGTTTCTGACTCGTCCTGTCGCCGGCAGACGACAGAAGAGAGATCCCACAACCCCCACGACGCAACCCCTGCCGGGTCTCACACGTCGTAGGTTTGGCCTCATCCGGTTTCGCTCGCCACTACTCCCGGAATCACGGTTGTTTTCTCTTCCTGAGGGTACTGAGATGTTTCACTTCCCCTCGTTCCCTCCACATACCCTATGTGTTCAGGTATGGGTGACAGCCCATGACGACTGCCGGGTTTCCCCATTCGGAAACCCCCGGATCAAAGCCTGGTTGACGGCTCCCCGGGGACTATCGTGGCCTCCCACGTCCTTCATCGGTTCCTGGTGCCAAGGCATCCACCGTGCGCCCTTAAAAACTTGGCCACAGATGCTCGCGTCCACTGTGCAGTTCTCAAACAACGACCAACCACCCGTCACAACCCACTCACGCAGGTTTTCACCGGGGTCGGCATCACGAGGGAGTTCATTCCCTCAGACACCCAACAGCGTGCCCGACCCGAACCCGTCCGGAGATCATGCTTTCCACGCCCCTAAGAGCAGTACTTGCAGCCTCCGACCCGATGTTCCGGCCGAATAATCAACGTTCCACCCATGAGCAACCACCGCAGAACGTTCGCCTGCGTTATGGCCCTGGCTGCCTTACGGCAGCTAGATGCTCCTTAGAAAGGAGGTGATCCAGCCGCACCTTCCGGTACGGCTACCTTGTTACGACTTCGTCCCAATCGCCAGTCCCACCTTCGACAGCTCCCTCCCCGTGAGGGGTTGGGCCACCGGCTTCGGGTGTTACCGACTTTCGTGACGTGACGGGCGGTGTGTACAAGGCCCGGGAACGTATTCACCGCAGCAATGCTGATCTGCGATTACTAGCAACTCCGACTTCATGGGGTCGAGTTGCAGACCCCAATCCGAACTGAGACAGGCTTTTTGAGATTCGCTCCACCTCACGGTTTCGCAGCTCTTTGTACCTGCCATTGTAGCACGTGTGCAGCCCAAGACATAAGGGGCATGATGACTTGACGTCGTCCCCACCTTCCTCCGAGTTGACCCCGGCGGTCTCCTGTGAGTCCCCGTCACCCCGAAGGGCACGCTGGCAACACAGGACAAGGGTTGCGCTCGTTGCGGGACTTAACCCAACATCTCACGACACGAGCTGACGACAGCCATGCACCACCTGTACACCGACCACAAGGGGGCGACCATCTCTGGCCGTTTCCGGTGTATGTCAAGCCTTGGTAAGGTTCTTCGCGTTGCGTCGAATTAAGCCACATGCTCCGCTGCTTGTGCGGGCCCCCGTCAATTCCTTTGAGTTTTAGCCTTGCGGCCGTACTCCCCAGGCGGGGAACTTAATGCGTTAGCTGCGGCACCGACGACGTGGAATGTCGCCAACACCTAGTTCCCACCGTTTACGGCGTGGACTACCAGGGTATCTAATCCTGTTCGCTCCCCACGCTTTCGCTCCTCAGCGTCAGTATCGGCCCAGAGATCCGCCTTCGCCACCGGTGTTCCTCCTGATATCTGCGCATTTCACCGCTACACCAGGAATTCCGATCTCCCCTACCGAACTCTAGCCTGCCCGTATCGAATGCAGACCCGGGGTTAAGCCCCGGGCTTTCACATCCGACGCGACAAGCCGCCTACGAGCTCTTTACGCCCAATAATTCCGGACAACGCTTGCGCCCTACGTATTACCGCGGCTGCTGGCACGTAGTTAGCCGGCGCTTCTTCTGCAGGTACCGTCACTTTCGCTTCTTCCCTGCTGAAAGAGGTTTACAACCCGAAGGCCGTCATCCCTCACGCGGCGTCGCTGCATCAGGCTTCCGCCCATTGTGCAATATTCCCCACTGCTGCCTCCCGTAGGAGTCTGGGCCGTGTCTCAGTCCCAGTGTGGCCGGTCGCCCTCTCAGGCCGGCTACCCGTCGTCGCCTTGGTGAGCCATTACCTCACCAACAAGCTGATAGGCCGCGGGCTCATCCTTCACCGCCGGAGCTTTCGACCCCCGCCCATGCAGGCAGGAGTGATATCCGGTATTAGACCCCGTTTCCAGGGCTTGTCCCAGAGTGAAGGGCAGATTGCCCACGTGTTACTCACCCGTTCGCCACTAATCCACCCCGAAGGGCTTCATCGTTCGACTTGCATGTGTTAAGCACGCCGCCAGCGTTCGTCCTGAGCCAGGATCAAACTCTCCGTGAATGTTTACCCGTTATCGGGTGCACAACACAGAAGAGCGGAACGATCGGAGGAATGATCCGACCGTTCACAGCGTCCTCGCTGTGTTTGTTTCAAAGGAACCTCATCCTCGGCCATCGGCCGGGGACGGGGTATCAACTAATCTGGCGTTGATTTTTGGCACGCTGTTGAGTTCTCAAGGAACGGACGCTTCCTTCGTACTCACCCTCTCGGGCTTTCCTCCGGGCTTTTCCCTTCGGTCTTGCGTTTCCGACTCTATCAGATCCTTTTCTTGATCCGATTCCCTGTCGGCGGGACGTCTTGGGCTTTCTCGCTTTCGCTCGTCGGCCTTTCGACATTCACTACGTTAGCCGATCCTCTCGGCAACTCATAATCGAGTCTCCGTGAGTTCGAATTCGGGCATGCGGACATGACGAATTCGATCCCGCTGAGGGATGTTGCTAGGTAGTGGGTTGGCCGCTTCCGGCTCTCGGCGATCGCCGTACCGGGTCAAGCGGCTCGGGCTACGTTACGCACCTTCCAGGGGAGCGTCAACTTGAGCGACGGCGGGGAACGTGGGCCCGATAGGGGCTCACCGTCGGGTCGCCGGAGATCCAGAACCGCCACGGGTGGACGGCGCCGTCGCCCGAGACCCCGGTGCGGGGACCGCTGTTGACCTGGCCGGAGGGGACGGGTGTGCCGGTGAGGACGCGCAGCGGGGTGTCCTCGGGGGTGCACGCGTCGGTGCCGTCGAGGGACCGGTCGATGTCGAGTGCCGTCGCCAACCGGGCCGGGCCTTTGGCGAGTTCTTTGTCGTTCCGGGCCGATAGTCGACGTTTGCGGGCCGGTTCGGCGCCTTCCAGGACCTCGCCGGCGCGCAGCAGGACGGCGCTCGGCTCACCGTCGGGACCGCAGACGAGGTTCATGCAGTGCCACATGCCGTAGGTGAAGTAGACGTACACATGACCGGGCGGACCGAACATCACGCCGTTGCGGGCGGTGCGTCCGCGGAAGGCGTGGGAGCCGGGGTCGTTCTCGCCGTCGTACGCCTCCACCTCGGTGATGCGCAGGACGATCGGGCCGTCCGGGGTCGTGCGGACCAGGAGGCGGCCGAGGAGGTCGGGGGCGACCTCCAGGACGGGGCGGTCGAAGAAGGTCCTGGGGAGAGGCGTACGGTCGGGGCTCGCGATCATGGCCGTCGAGCGTAGTGCAGTCGGGGCGCGCGCCGGGGTGGTGTCCGAAAGCGCCGGTTGCCGGGGTGGGGTGCGGAACCGGACGTGGCCTGAACGCGTTTGTAGGGATCAAAGGCCCGGTCAACCGGTCGTAAAACACGAGGGAGAGTCATGGCGTTCAAGAAGCTGCTCGCGAGCCTGGGTGCGGGCGGGGCGTCGGTGGAGACGGTGCTGACCGAGGTCAACGTCGTACCGGGCGGGGTCGTGCAGGGGGAGGTGCGGATCCAGGGCGGGTCCGTGAACCAGAACATCGAGGGGCTGTCGATCGGGTTGCAGGCCCAGGTCGAGGTCGAGGGGCAGGACGCGGAGTACAAGCAGAACATCGAGTTCACGAAGGTCAGCCTCGGCGGCGCCTTCGAGCTCCAGGCCGGTGCCGTGCACGCGGTGCCGTTCGGGCTCGACATCCCGTGGGAGACGCCGGTGACGACGATCGCCGGGCAGCCGCTGCGCGGGATGCACATCGGGGTGACGACGGAGCTGGCGATCGCGCGGGCCGTCGACTCCAGCGACCTCGACCCGATCAACGTCCACCCGCTCCCGGCGCAGCAGGCGATCCTCGACGCGTTCACGCAGCTCGGCTTCCGGTTCAAGAACGCCGACATGGAGCGCGGGCACATTCGCGGTACGCGCCAGAAGCTGCCGTTCTACCAGGAGATCGAGTTCTTCCCGCCGCAGCAGTACCACGGCCTCAACCAGGTCGAGCTGAGCTTCGTCGCCGATGAGAACGCGATGGACGTCATCCTTGAGATGGACAAGAAGCCGGGCCTGTTCAGCGAGGGCAGCGACACGTTCCGCTCCTTCCAGGTGGGGCTGCGCGACTTCCAGGGGACCGACTGGGCGGCGTACCTGAACCAGTGGCTGGCCGAGGTCGGCAGCAAGCGGAACTGGTTCTAGGCTCGGGGTTCCGAGGAACGACGTCCTCGGACGTGTTCAGACGTATTCAGGAGGTACCCAGTGTCCGAGCTCAAGCGACGGCCTCTCCCCCATGACTTCCACCCGCCCGTCCCGGCGTTCACGGTGACGAGCGAGGACGTCGCGGAGGGCGGCACGCTCAAGGCCGGTCAGGTCTACGCCGAGGGCAACGTCTCGCCGCACCTGCGGTGGGAGGGGTTCCCGGAGGGGACGAAGAGCTTCGCGGTGACGTGCTACGACCCGGACGCGCCGACGGGCAGCGGGTTCTGGCACTGGGTGCTGTTCGACATCCCGGCGTCGGTGACGGAGCTGCCGGCCGGTGCGGGCACGGGAGAGTTCAAGGGACTGCCCGACGGCGCCGTACATGTCCGCAACGACTACGGGACGCGGGACTTCGGTGGGGCCGCGCCGCCGGCGGGGGACGGGCCGCACCGGTACGTCTTCACGGTGTACGCGGTGGACCAGGAGAAGCTCGGTGTCGACGGGGACGTCTCGCCCGCGTACGTCGGGTTCAATCTGCGGTTCCACGCGATCGCGCGGGCGCAGTTGATCGGTGAGTACGAGGTTTTGGCCGGGAGCTGAAGTTCACCCGACGTTTGTCCGCCTCTGGTCTTGGAAGTGATCAGGGGCGGGCATTTTTTATTGCGTTGTCCATCTCGGCGTGCCCGTCCAGAGTTGATCCACGCCCGCCGGGGAGCGGGCCGATGCGCACGGGAGGTGGGCTGGATGCGGGACACGCTGGTGCTGAACGCGAGCTTCGAGCCGCTGTCTACGGTGACGTTGAACCGGGCTGTCGTTCTGGTGCTCCAGGACAAGGCCGTCGTCGAGCAGGCCCACCCCGAGCTGCGTATGCGGGGCGCCGAGGTCGACATACCCGCGCCCCGGGTGATCCGGCTGTGCCGGTACGTCCGGGTGCCGTTCCGCAGACGGGCGCCGTGGTCGCGCCGGGGGGTGCTGGTGCGGGACCGGCACCGGTGCGCGTACTGCGGGCGCAGGGCGACGACCGTGGACCATGTGGTGCCGCGGGCGCAGGGCGGCCGGGACTCCTGGCTCAATACGGTGGCGTCCTGCGCGGAGGACAACCACCGCAAGGCCGACCGGACGCCGGAGCAGGCGGGGATGCCGTTGCTGAGGGAGCCGTTCGAGCCGACGCCGGCCGATGCGATGCTGCTGTCGCTGGGGACCGAGGACTTCCGGGCGCTGCCGGAGTGGCTGAGCCTGGACGCCGCGTAGGGCTTCCGGTACGTCGATGGGGGTCCCCAACCTGAGTTGGGGACCCCCATCGACGTACCGGAGAACACCTCAGTCGATCGGCGGCTTCTCGCGCTTCTCCAGGTTGCTGCCGCCGCCGTTGTCCGAGCCGCCTCCGCCGCCCAGGCCGCCGAGGCCGCCCACCGCGCCGGAGAGGCCCTTGAGGGCGTCGCCGATCTCGCTGGGGACGATCCAGAGCTTGTTGGCGTCGCCCGCGGCGATCTTGGGGAGCATCTGGAGGTACTGGTAGGAGAGGAGCTTCTGGTCGGCGTCGCCGGCGTGGATGGCCTCGAAGACCGTGCGGACGGCCTGGGCCTCGCCCTCGGCCTTGAGGGCGGCGGCCTTGGCCTCACCCTCGGCGCGCAGGATCTGGGACTGCTTCTCGCCCTCGGCGGTGAGGATCGCGGCCTGGCGGGTACCTTCGGCGGTCAGGATCGCGGCGCGCTTGTCACGGTCGGCGCGCATCTGCTTCTCCATCGAGTCCTGGATGGAGGTCGGCGGCTCGATCGCCTTCAGCTCGACGCGGTTGACGCGGATGCCCCATTTGCCGGTCGCCTCGTCGAGGACGCCGCGCAGGGCCGCGTTGATCTCCTCGCGGGAGGTGAGGGTCCGCTCCAGGTCCATGCCGCCGATGATGTTGCGCAGCGTGGTGACGGTGAGCTGCTCGATGGCCTGGATGTAGGAGGCGACCTCGTACGTCGCCGCGCGGGCGTCGGTCACCTGGTAGTAGATGACGGTGTCGATGTTGACGACCAGGTTGTCCTGGGTGATCACCGGCTGCGGCGGGAACGGGACGACCTGTTCGCGCAGGTCGATGCGGTTGCGGATGGTGTCGATGAACGGGACGACGATGTTGAGGCCCGCGTTCAGCGTGCGTGTGTAGCGGCCGAAGCGCTCGACGATCGCCGCGCTGGCCTGTGGGATGACCTGGATCGTCTTGATCAGGGCGATGAAGACCAACACCACCAGGATGATCAGAACGATGATGACCGGTTCCATCGTGCTCCCCGTACCCTTCTCCGCCTCGGCGCTTTCCGACGATCTTATGGGTGCCGACTGGCTGTGGACGATCATATGGGTGCAGAAGATCTTGCCGGTCGAGTCTGACAGACCTTCACATAACTCGCGGGTCGTTCAGTTGAGTTGGGACCGGGCGCCGAGGGTCACAGGACGATCGCCGTAGCGCCTTCGATGTCCACGACGTCCACCTCCTGGCCGGGTTCGTAGGCGCGGTCGCCGTCCAGGGAACGGGCGGACCAGACCTCGCCGGCGAGTTTGATGCGTCCTCCCGCACCGTCCACGCGCTCCAGGACGACGGCCTGCCTGCCCTTGAGCGCGTCGATGCCGGTGGGCAGGTGGGGGCGGCTTCTGCTGTGCCGGTTCGCGATGGGGCGTACGACGGCGACGAGCGCCACCGAGACGATCACGAAGACCAGGACCTGGCTGACGGCGCCGAAGCCGAGTCCGGCCACGACGGAGGCGGCGATCGCGCCGACCGCGAACATGCCGAACTCGGGCATGGCCGTGATCACCAGCGGGATTCCGAGCGCCGCCGCGCCGACGAGCCACCACACCCACGCGTCGATGTTCACAGGTCAATGGTAGGTCCGCGAGGTCGGCGCGGACAGGGTGCGTGCCGGTCAGGAGAGCGGCAGTCCCTGGGCCGTCCAGCGGTCGCCGACCTGCTCGACGACGAGGGGGAGGCCGAAGCAGAGGGAGAGGTTGCGGGAGGTGAGTTCGAGTTCCATGGGGCCCGCGGCGAGGACCTTGCCCTGGCGGATCATCAGGACGTGCGTGAAGCCGGGGGCGATCTCCTCGACGTGGTGCGTGACCATGATCATCGAGGGGGCGATGGGGTCGCGGGCGAGGCGGCCGAGGCGGCGTACGAGGTCCTCGCGGCCCCCGAGGTCGAGGCCGGCGGCGGGTTCGTCGAGGAGGAGGAGTTCGGGGTCGGTCATCAGGGCGCGGGCGATGAGGGTGCGCTTGCGCTCGCCCTCGGAGAGGGTGCCGAAGCGGCGGTCCAGGTAGTCCGTCATGCCGAGGCGGTCGAGGAAGGCGCGGGCGCGGAGTTCGTCGACGTCCTCGTACTCCTCCTGCCAGCCGGCCGTCATGCCGTACGCGGCGGTCAGGACGGTCTGGAGGACCGTCTGGCGCTTGGGGAGCTTCTCGGCGAGGGCGATGCCGGCCATGCCTACGCGGGGGCGCAGTTCGAAGACGTCCGTGCCGGGCTTGCCGAGCGTCTCGCCGAGGACGGCGACCGTGCCGGCGCTCGGGAAGAGGTACGTGGAGGCGAGGTTGAGGAGGGTCGTCTTGCCCGCGCCGTTCGGGCCGAGGATGACCCAGCGCTCGCCCTCCTTGACCGACCAGGAGACCTGGTCCACCAGCGACCGGCCCTCGCGGACCACCGATACGTCCTGAAGCTCCAGAACATCGCTCATGAGCGCGTTGTCTCCCCTTGCAGTGTGGCCGGTCTCGGTTGTCGCGTGCGCCAGTCGGCTCGGCGGCCGTGCGCGGGTGGGCGCGGCCCCTTCGGGAAAATCTACGCCACCGGTCCGGCGGCCTGTTCCATCGGTCCGGTCCTTGGGCGCCTCTGATGGGTATCCGCGGAAGAAGGAGCGGCGTTCGGTGCGTGCTCTCGGGGTGCCGCGTGGAAGTCCTCGTAGCGGCGCTACGAGGACTTTCGCGCGGTGCCGCGAGTGGGGGTCCCCCCTGCTCGAAGAGCTTGGGGGAGTGCCGGGCCTCGCGACGCCGCGGAGGCCCATCAGAGGCGCCCTAGGCTGGGGGCATGCTTGCTGAACCGCGCGCTGGTCGCCTCGCCGCTTGGGGAAATGCCCTGTTGGCCGGACTTGTCTCTCCGGACGACGCTGTCGTCGCCGTGGTCGGGGAGGACGCGGTGCACCGGGTGGAGGGGTTGCCCGGGGAGGCCGCGCCCGTCGGACTCACCCTGGCGCTGGGGCGGTTGAGGGCGCTCGGGGTGAGCGGGCTGCGGGTCGCGCTGCCCGCGCCGGGGCATCCGCTGGGGCTCAGCGGGCCGCCGGAGTTCAACGCGCGGGCGCTGGAGGCGGAGGAGGCGGTGGTGTGCCACGGCGCCGCTCTCGGTCTGGTGCCGGAGGTCTTCGAGGCGGGGCCCGCCGGGGACGTCCACGTCGAGGTGACCTGGCACTGTCTGCCGGTCCGCGAGGCGCCGCCGGCCGATGTGCCGTCCCTGGGCGAGGCGGAGCGTGAGCTTGCCGAGGCTCTGCGGGACGCGACCGCTGTGCTGTCCCGGCTCGATGTCGCCGGGTCCGGGCCGGTGGCCGAGGCGGCGATCGACGCGTACCGCGCGCGTGCGGAACGGGGGCGCGAGCTGCTGGCGCCGGGGTACCCGCCGCGCGCCGTACGGGTCCTCGAACTCGCCCAGCGCGTGGGCCTGTTGGTCTCCCTCGCCACGGAGAACGGGCCCGGCGGCGCGGTGAGCGCGTCGGAGATGGCGGCGCGGGGGGCGGCGCTGCGGCCGGTGGAGCGGACGGCCCGGCGGGCGTCGGTGGCGGCGTACAACGCGTATGTGGAGGAGCGGGAGCGGGGGTGAGGACGGCGCCGGGCTCCCCCTGGAGCGGGAGCGGGCCGGAGACGGCGCGAAGTTCCCGGCGGCGAGAACGCCCGGGATGCGGCCGGGTCGCCTTGAGCGGGAGCGGGGCTGGAGACGCCCCGGTGCTCCCCGGGAGTGGGCGTGAGGCCGGCGGCGGGAGCGGGGCTGGAGACGACCCCGGGGGCGCCACCCGGGAGCCGGGCCGAGACGGCTGCGGGGCCCCACCCGGAAGAGTGGGGCCCCGTGGCCGTGTGCACAAAAGGTGACGTCAGTCGTTGACGCCCGTGTTGCCGAACGCCGGGTTCAGCAGGCCGATGACGTTGACCGAGTCGCCGACGACGTTGACGGGGACGTGGACCGGGATCTGGCCGACGTTGCCGGAGCCGACGCCCGGGGACTTCACGGCAGCGCCCTCGGCAGACGAGTCGGCGACGGCTGCACCGGCCGAAGCACCAGCGGCGATACCGGCGACGGTGAGGGCCACGGCGGCCTTCTTGGCGATGTTCATGAGAAGCGTTCCTCCTGCGTTCGCGTATCCGACCCGGCCACGGGTCGTGCGCTGTCCAACGCGGGAGCGGTCATGAACGGCACGGGATCCGGCCGCGATTGCGCCCGTTCGGATCATTGAAGCGACGGGACGATCAACCGACGGGCCGTTTGTAGAACTTCAGCGGTTGATGCCGAGGTTGCCGAACGCCGGGTTGAGCAAGCCGATGACGTTGACGCTGTTGCCGACCGCGTTGACCGGGACGTGCACCGGCAGCTGGATGACGTTGCCGGAGACGACGCCCGGGGAGTCGTGGGCCTCGCCGAAGGCACCCGCCCCCGAGCCGCCGTCGGTCGCGGACGCGAGACCGGCACCGGCGGCGAGCAGCCCACCCGCCACCATCGTCACAGCGGCGGCCTTCTTCAGGTTCTTCACTTCGCATGCCCTCCTGGCGATTGACCACGACGGTCGCCGTGGCACGCAGGGAGAACGGCGCACCCCCGGGAGAGGATGCGCCATGTGGGTGACATTCCCACGACAGTATGAATCTCGGACTGGAGCTGATCCCTCCGATTACGGCTCCCGCACGCCCCCTGACCAGCCCCTTCTCACCCCGTCACGCCGTGCCGCACGGCCCACAGCGCGGCCTGCGTACGGTCCGCCAGGTCGAGCTTCATGAGGATGTTCGAGACGTGCGTCTTCACGGTCTTCTCGGACAGCACGAGCGCCCGTGCTATCTCCCGGTTGGACCGCCCGTCGGCGATGAGCCCGAGGACCTCCCGCTCGCGCTCGGTGAGCGTCCCGCCCCTCCCCTGCCCGCCCGGCGACTCCTCCTGGGAGAGCAGCGCCCCGGCGACCTCGGGCTGGAGCAGGACGTGTCCGGCGTGGACGGAGCGGATCGCGCCGGCGAGGGCGTCGGGATCGACGTCCTTGTAGACGTACCCGGCGGCGCCCGCGCGCAGGGCCGGGACGACCGTCCGCTGCTCGGTGAAGCTCGTGACGATCAGCACGCGCGCGGGGTTGTCGAGGTCGCGGAGCTTGCGCAGGGCCTCGACGCCGTCCATGCCGGGCATCTTGACGTCCATGAGGACGACGTCGGGGCGCAGCTCCTCGGCGCGGGCGACGCCCTCCTCGCCGTCCCCGGCCTCGCCGACGACCTCTATGTCGTCCTGCACCTCCAGGAACGTACGCAGTCCGCGGCGGACGACCTGGTGGTCGTCGACCAGCAGCACCCTGATCGGCTCAGCCACCGGGGACCTCCATCTCGATGACGGTGCCCTGGCCGGGCTCCGATGTCACGGTCAGACGGCCGCCGACGCCGCCGGCGCGGTCCCGCATGGAGACCAGGCCGAGGTGGCGGCCGGCGCGGCGGACGATGGCGGGGTCGAAGCCCTTGCCGTCGTCCGTGACGCGCAGGACGGCGCCGCCGTGCCGCTCGTGCTTCTCCAGGGTGACGTCCACGCGGGCCGCGCCGGAGTGGCGCAGGGCGTTGTGGAGGGCTTCCTGGGCGACGCGCAGGAGGGCTTCCTCCTGGGCGGCGGGCAGGGCGCGCACGCCCCGGGCGGCGAGGGTGACGCGCGCGGTGTGGGCGCGGTCGAGGACCTGTATCTGGGTGCGCAGGGTGGCGACGAGGCCGTCCTCGTCGAGGGCGGCGGGGCGCAGCTCGACGACGGCCGCGCGCAGTTCGTCGGCGGCCTCGGCGGCGAGGGCGGCGACCTGGTGCAGCTCGCCCTTCGCGCGCGCGGGGTCGCGGTCGACGAGGGCGGCGGCGGCCTGGGCGGTCAGGCGCAGGGAGAACAGTTTCTGGCTCACCGCGTCGTGCAGCTCGTGCGCGAGGCGGGAGCGTTCCTCGGCGATGGTCAGCTCGCGGCTGCGCTCGTACAGGCGCGCGTTGGTGAGGGCGATCGCGGCGTGCTGGGCGAGGATCGCGAGGAGGTCCATGTCCTCGTCGGTGAATCCGCACTCGCCGTGGGTCCTGGGGCAGTTCTTGTTGGCGAGGAAGAGGATGCCGACGACGTCGTCGCCGTTGTGGATGGGCAGGCCCAGGAAGTCCGACATCTCGGGGTGCGCCTCGGGCCAGCCCTCGAAGCGGGGGTCCTTGCGCACGTCCGCGAGGCGCTCGGGCCTGGCCTCCTTGAGCATCGCGGCGAGGATGCCGTGCTGGCGGGGCAGGGGGCCGATGGCCTTCCACTCCTCGTCGCTCACGCCGTCCACCACGAACTGGGCGAAGCCGCCGTGGTCGTCCGGCACGCCCAGCGCCGCGTACTGCGCGTCGAGCAGCTCGCGCGCGGAGGCGACGATCGTCTTGAGGACGTCGCGCACCTCCAGATGCCTGCTCATCGCCAGCAGCGCGGCACTGACCGCCGCCAGCCCTGACCTGGGACCTTGACTCATGTCCTCACGGTACCGGCGGGGTGTGACAGCGCGGATCGGACCGGTGACGGGCACGGGGGTCGGGCGGTGGTCCTAGGGCTGAGGTCGGGGTCGGCGGGGAGAGCGTCACCGTTCGCGTTGCTTCAGCAACTCCCGGTGAGACCGTTACGCGCCCGGTGTGAGCCCGCACATAGGACCCATATCACCTACGAAGGTGAATAGGAGATAAACAGGGACCACCTGAACGGGAATGATTGGGCGTTGTGGGGCGATTTGCCCACCCCGACTCCACTAAGCGACATCGTAGATCACACCTTTGCCCAGCCATTTTGCTGCCGCTAAGAATGGCTCCCGTCGCTCAGCCCCGCGTCCCCCGACGGACATTCCGAGCGACCTCCCCGCCAATCGAAGAGGTCACCCGCCATGCCCAAGAACACGCACAAGATCGCGATAGCCGGCGCCGCCACCCTCGGTGCCGCCGCTCTCGCCTTCGCCGTCGTGCCGGCCGACGCGCAGACCACCACGAGCGAGGCCGCCCTCCCCGCGAACGTCGCCTACCGCACGGACGCCAAGGCGGGCGTGACGGACCAGTTCTCCTCGACCGGCTCGAAGATCGAGGCCATCGCCGCGCAGAAGAAGGCGCAGGCCGACGCGGTCGCCAAGGCCGCCGCGGCCAAGAAGGCCGCCGCCGCGAAGGCCGCAGCCGCGAAGAAGGCCGCCGTCGACCGCGCCGCGAAGACCGCCGCGAGCCGCTCCGCGCAGCGCGCCGAGATCAAGCAGATCGCCGTCAAGACGTACCCGGACAACCTCGACGGCTGGATCCGCAACGCGCTCGACATCATGGACGACAAGGGCATCCCGGGCTCCTACAACGGCCTGTACCGCAACATCATCCGGGAGTCCTCCGGCAACCCCTGGGCGATCAACAACTGGGACAGCAACGCCGCGATGGGCATCCCGTCCAAGGGCCTGCTCCAGGTGATCCAGCCGACGTTCACCGCGTACCACGTCTCCGGTACCTCGAAGAACATCTACGACCCGGTCGCCAACATCACCGCCGCCGCCAACTACGCGGCGCACCGGTACGGCTCGATCGACAACGTCAACAGCGCGTACTGACGCACGCAGCGAGAAGGGCGCCCCCTGCACACAGGGGGCGCCCTCGTCGTCGTACTCAGGAGCTACTTGCGCATGACCTCCGGCTCGTGCCGGCGCAGGAAGCGGGCGACGAAGAAGCCGCAGATCACGCCGAGCGCGATGAGGGCTGCCATGTCCATGCTCCAGGCGCCGACCGTGTGCTCCCACAGCGGGTCGGTGCCCTCGCCCTCCTTGGGCGGGCTGATCCGGTTGAAGTCGAGGGTCGCGCCGGCGGCGGCGACGGCCCAGCGGGACGGCATCAGGTACGAGAACTCGTTGACGCCGATCGAGCCGTTCAGCGTGAAGAGGCAGCCGGTGAAGACGACCTGGATGATCGCGAACATCACGAGCAGCGGCATCGTCTTCTCGGCGGTCTTCACCAGCGAGGAGATCACCAGGCCGAACATCATCGAGGTGAACCCGAGCGCCATGATCGGCACGGACAGCTCGACCAGCGTCGCGCTGCCGAGGACCAGGCCCTTCGCGGGGATCTCGCGGCTGGCGAAGCCGATCACGCCGACCAGCAGGCCCTGGAAGACGGTGATCATGCCGAGCACGAACACCTTCGACATCAGGTACGCCGAGCGGGACAGGCCCGTCGCGCGCTCCCGCTCGTAGATGACCCGTTCCTTGATCAGCTCGCGGACCGAGTTCGCCGCGCCCGCGAAGCAGGCGCCGACCGCGAGGATGAGCAGGACGGTGGTCGCGGTGCCGTTGGGAACGATGCGTCCGCTCTGCGCGTTGACCCCATTGGGAAGGAGGCCCTTGTCGGCGTCGATCAGCAGGCTGACCGCACCGAGCACCGCGGGAAGGATCACCATGAGAGCGAGGAAGCCCTTGTCGGACATGATGACCGAGGAATAGCGGCGCACCAGCGTGCCGAACTGACTCAGCCACCCCTGTGGCTTCGGCGGTTTCATCGCCTGCATGACCGGGACCTGTACGGCCTGCGGGGCGACGGCGTCGAGGTCCGCGGCGTACATCTGGTAGTGCTGCGAGCCCTTCCAGCGGCCCGCCCAGTCGTAGTCGCGGTAGTTCTCGAAGGCGGAGAAGACGTCGGCCCAGGTGTCGTAGCCGAAGAAGTTGAGCGCTTCCTCGGGCGGCCCGAAGTAGGCGACCGAGCCGCCGGGAGCCATCACGAGCAGCTTGTCGCAGATCGCGAGTTCGGCCACCGAGTGGGTGACGACGAGGACCGTGCGGCCGTCGTCGGCGAGGCCGCGCAGGAGCTGCATGACGTCGCGGTCCATGCCCGGGTCGAGGCCGGAGGTCGGCTCGTCCAGGAAGATCAGCGACGGCTTGGTGAGCAGCTCCAGGGCGACGGAGACGCGCTTGCGCTGGCCGCCGGAGAGAGAGGTGACCTTCTTCTCCTTGTGGATGTCCAGCTTCAGCTCGCGCAGCACCTCGTCGATGCGGGACTCGCGCTCGGCGGTCGTGGTGTCGGCCGGGAAGCGGAGCTTGGCCGCGTACTTGAGGGCCTTCTTGACCGTCAGTTCCTTGTGCAGGATGTCGTCCTGCGGGACCAGGCCGATGCGCTGGCGCAGCTCGGCGAACTGCTTGTACAGGTTGCGGTTGTCGTACAGCACCTCGCCCTCGTTGGCCGGGCGGTAGCCGGTCAGCGCCTTGAGCAGCGTCGACTTGCCGGAGCCCGACGGTCCGATGACCGCGATCAGCGACTTCTCCGGGACGCCGAAGGAGACGTCCTTCAGGATCTGCTTGCCGCCGTCGACCGTGACCGTCAGGTGCCGCGCGGAGAACGAGACCTCGCCGGTGTCGACGAACTCTTCGAGGCGGTCGCCGACGATCCGGAACGTCGAGTGGCCGACGCCGACGACGTCCGCCGGGCCGAGCAGCGCCGTACCGCCCTTGGGTATCGGCTGGCCGTTGACGTACGTGCCGTTGTGCGAGCCGAGGTCGCGGATCTCCATGCGGCCGTCGGGCGTCGAGTGGAACTCGGCGTGGTTGCGGGAGACCTGGAGGTCGGAGACGACCAGTTCGTTCTCCAGGGCGCGGCCGATGCGCATGACGCGGCCGAGCGCGAGCTGGTGGAACGTGGTCGGGCTGCGGTCGCCGTAGACCGGCGGCGCCCCCGCGCCGACGCCGGGGCCCTGCTGCGGGATGTGCGCGGCGGGCTGCTGGTTCCAGCCGGCGGCCTGGGCGGCGTACGGCTGCTGGTGCTGCTGTTGCTGTTGCTGTTGCTGCTGGTGTGCTTGATGTGTCACCGGCACCTGGGCCGCCGTCAGGTTCAGGCGGGGGCCGTCCGTCGCGTTGCCGAGGTTGACGGCGCTTCCCGGGCCCAGGTCGATGCGCTGGATCCGCTGGCCCTGCGTGTACATGCCGTTCGTGCTGCCGTGGTCCTCGATGACCCAGCTCCGGCCGTCGAATCTGACCGTGGCGTGCCGCCAGGAGACCCTGGCGTCGTCGAACACGACGTCCCCCTGAGGGTCGCGTCCGAGCGTGTAGGCCCTGGACGGATCGAGCGTCCAGGTACGTCCGTTTACTTCTAGTACGAGTTCAGGCACTCCATGCCCCACTGAGTTGTCCCCCGATATGCCCCTCATCCAGAGGGAGTCTAGGGATGTCGAACATCGGGGGGAACTATTTCAGTAGCGGCCCCCTGACCGAAAGTCGGGCCTTGCCAAGGGTGGTCGGAGGTTGTTCGGGAGTTGTTCGAGGCTTGTGAAGGCGGCGTCCACGCGGCGTCGTCGGCACCGTTGACGGGGTGGAAACCCACCCCGAGAGTGGTAAACGCACGCGAGGGGGACAGACGCGGCGGATCGGGGGGTCTGCATGGGTGCGGGGACGAGTGCGGGGAGCGTAGGACGAACGCCGTACGGGCGGGGTACGCCGTGGGGAGACGTCCTGTTGACCGCGGTCGCCGCGGTGAGCTGGGCGTTGATCGGGATGGCGGGGGTCGCGGCGCTCGGGCTGCATCTCCTCCAGGCCGATTCCGCCGCGTCGCTCGGGCCGATGACGGCGGCCGTGGTGGCGCTCGGGGCGGGTGGGTCGGTGTCGCCCTCGGGGGACCTGTCCGCGTTCGGGATGACGGGGGCGAAGGCGGCCGGCGCCATCGAAATCGCGCCACTCGGGGTGGGGCTGGTCGGGGCGCTCCTTCTGTCCTGGTTCTTCCTGCGGTCCCTGCGTACGGCGGGAGTTGTCGTGCCGCTTTCCGAACTCCTCGTCCGGGCGGGGGCGGTGGCCGCGTTGTTCGTCGCGATGCTCGGGGGGCTCGCCTGGGCCGGACACGATGTGATCACGATCGACGGGGGGTCGCTCGGCGGGGGGTCGCTGAAGTTGCCCGGGGTCGGGGATCTCGGGGGGCTGCTGCCGGATCGGGTCGGGGATCTCGTCGAGGCGAAGGCGGCGGTCGGGTTCACCGTCGACACGGGGGCGACGCTGCTGGGTGGGTTCGCCTGGTGCGCCGGGGTTCTGGTGCTCGCGCTGCTCGCCTCCCGTCGTACGCCCCTGCCCCTGAGCTGGGGGTTCGTCCACCGTGTCGTGCGGCCCGCCGTGTCCGCCGTCGTGTCCGTGCTGCTTGTCGCCGTCGCGGCGGGGTGGGCCGCCGCCGTGTTCGCGTCCCTCCGTGACGACCATCCGGGCCGTATCTACGGCGCGGCGCTGCTCGGGGCGCCCAACGGGGTGTGGGTCGGCGTCGACGTCGGGTTGTTCGTGCCGCACGACGGGCGGGCCGGGGGGATCCTCACGTACGTCCTGCCGGACCCGCTGGACCGGCTGCTCGCGTCCGGGGGCCGGCAGTCCGTCACCCTGCCACGGCTCGCCGAACTCGACGGGCGCGTGTGGTTGTTGGGGGTGGCGGCGGTGTTGATGATGCTGCTGGCGGGGGTGTTCGCGGCTGTCCGGACACCTGTTCCCGTGGGGGGTGGGCGGCGGTTCGTCGGGGGGTGTGCCGTGCGGTTGGGGGTCGTTACGGGGGTGGCGTTGGCGTTGCTCGCTCGGGTGACGGTGGTTTCCGTGGACGCGGGGTTGTCCGTGCTGGGGTTCGATGCGGTGGGGGCGGGGTTGATGCTGCGGGGGGACGTGGTGGTGGCGGGGCTGGCCGGGGTGGGGTGGGGGTTGGTGGCCGGGGCCGCGGGGGCGGGGTTGGCGTGGGTGAGCGGGGCTGCGGGGAAGGGGGTTTCCCGGTTGGCGGTGGGGTCTGGTGGAGGCGGCGGGGGCAGCGGGCCTTATGCGCCTCGGCCGTCGTATCGGGCGCCCGACGCCGAGACGAATCCTTATTTGCGGAAGCCGGAGGGGTGAGGGGTGGAGGGGGTGGGTGCGGTGGTGGTTCGGGTGCGGGTTGGTGGGTGGCTGGGGTGGGGGCATTGGCGCTTGCCCGCGCCGGCGGGGTGCCGCTGCGCCCACCCGTGCCGCCCCTAGCGGCACGACTGCCCGCAGCTAGGTGAGGCGAGTGGAGCGGGCGCGGGGCAGTGGGGGCGGCGCGGCTGGCCGCAGCTGCGCGGGGCGAGTGGAGCGGGTGCGGGACGGTGCGGGGCAAGTGGAGCGGGTGCGGGGCGGTGGGGGGCGGGTGAGGCGGCGCGACTGGCCGCAGCTGCGCGGGGCGAGTGGAGCGGGTGCGGGTTGGTGTGGGGTGGGTGGGTTTGTGGTGGGGGTGGGGCGTGAGTGTGTCGTCGTAGCATGTCCGTCATTTTTTTGTCGTTCAGTGTTTTCCGTCCGACTGTCGGACCTGGGCGGCGCGCGGGGAGAGGGGGCGGTTACGGTGTAGGGACCATGAGCGATACGCAGACGCAGGCTCCGGCCTCGGACGTTCCCACTCTTCTCGTCAAGATCTTCGGCAAGGACAGGCCCGGTATCACGGCCGGGCTGTTCGACACGCTGGCCGCTTACGCCGTTGACGTGGTCGACATCGAGCAGGTGGTGACTCGGGGGCGGATGGTGCTGTGTGCGCTGGTCACCGAGCCGCCCCGGGGGCTGGAGGGGGAGCTGCGGTCGACCGTGCACAGCTGGGCCGAGTCGATGAGGATGCAGGCGGAGATCATCTCCGGCCTCGGTGACAACCGGCCGCGCGGCCTCGGCCGCTCGCTCGTGACGGTGCTCGGGCACCCGCTGACGGCTGAGGCGACGGCCGCGGTCGCCGCGCGGATCACCAAGGCCGGCGGCAACATCGACCGTATCTTCCGGCTCGCCAAGTACCCGGTGACGGCGGTGGAGTTCGCGGTCTCCGGCGTCGAGACGGAACCTCTGCGGACCGCGCTCGTCACGGACGCGGCGGCGCTCGGCGTCGACATCGCGGTCGTCGCGGCGGGGCTGCACCGGCGGGCCCAGCGGCTGATCGTCATGGACGTCGACTCGACGCTCATCCAGGACGAGGTGATCGAGCTCTTCGCGGCGCACGCCGGGTGCGAGGAGCAGGTCGCGGAGGTCACGGCCGCGGCGATGCGGGGTGAGCTGGACTTCGAGCAGTCGCTGCACGCGCGCGTGGAGCTGCTCGCGGGGCTCGACGCGTCGGTGGTGGAGAAGGTCCGTGAGGAGGTCCGGCTGACGCCGGGTGCCCGGACCCTGATCCGTACGCTGAAGCGGCTCGGGTATCAGGTCGGGGTCGTGTCCGGCGGGTTCACGCAGGTCACCGACGACCTCAAGGAGCGGCTCGGGCTCGACTTCGCGCAGGCGAACACGCTGGAGATCGCCGACGGGAAGCTGACCGGGCGGGTCACCGGCGAGATCGTCGACCGGGCCGGCAAGGCGCGGCTGCTGCGGAGGTTCGCGGCGGAGGCGGGCGTACCGCTCGCGCAGACCGTCGCCATCGGGGACGGCGCGAACGACCTCGACATGCTCAACGCGGCGGGTCTCGGTGTCGCGTTCAACGCGAAGCCGGTCGTCCGGGAAGCCGCGCACACGGCCGTCAACGTGCCGTTCCTCGACACCGTGCTGTACCTGCTGGGTGTCACCCGGGAAGAGGTCGAGGCTGCGGACACGCACGACGAGGACTGACAGAGCCCGGCGCCGCTGCGGGCGGGCCGGGCTCCCGGGGTCCGGTCAGGCGCTCGGGGTCCAGAAGTCGACGAGCTTGCCGACTCCGTGCTCGACGCTCTTCCAGGAGCCCTCGAAGGTCAGCGCCGCGAAGGCCGAGGTCGGGAAGCCGGTGCGGTTCATCTTCGCGAGGAGGTCGCCCTCCGCCTCACCCGCGAGCGCGTCCGCGAGGGCGTGCACGCCCGGGTTGTGGCCGATCAGGATCAGGCTGCGTACGTCGTCCGGCGTCTCGTTCAGCACCGCGATCAGTTCGCCCAGGGACGCCTCGTAGATCCGCTCCTCGTACACCGTCTTCGGGCGTTCCGGGAGTTCGCCGACCGCGAGCTTCCACGTCTCCCTCGTGCGGGTCGCGGTCGAGCACAGAGCCAGGTCGAAGCTGAATCCCGCGTCCGTCAGTCTGCGGCCCGCGACGGGGGCGTCCTTTCGGCCACGCTCCGCGAGGGGCCGCTCGTGGTCGTCTCCGTCGTTCCAGTCGGCTTTCGCGTGTCGCAGGAGGACGATCTTGCGGGGTTCTTCAACGCTCATACGTCCCAGCTTCGCATGAAACAGGCCACCGGGCTCGGGGAGTTGACGGGGTTCGGGGGGTGTTCGAGCGGGTCGCCTAGCTCGTCATCAGCTGCTGGAGGCGTTCCAGCAGTTGCGTCACCGTCGGGTGTGTGGCCGCCGCCTGGGTGTCCGACGGGTTCAGGACCATGCCCAGCAGGACGAGGAACGCGAGGATCGGGAGGGCCAGCGCCCACCAGGGGATACGGATGTCCGCGCCGCCCGTGGTCGCCGGGTGGGGGCGGGTGTGGGAACGGGCCGGCATGGTTCCTCCGCAGCGCTTCGAGTGGTCCCGTGGCCGTCTCCCACGGCCACACCTCGAAGGTACGCAAGTCGCAAGGGCCGGCCCATCCGGACTTCCACCCACTTCACCCTGACCCTCACCCCCTAGGGGACGGGGGGTTAACCCCACCCCCGGTGTCCCCGGGGGCGGGTGGGTCAGGGCGAGGCGATCGTGGCGATGACGGCGATCACGATGAAGATGGCGAAGAACGAGCCGAAGACGATGAGCATCTTCCGCTGGCCGTTCTGCGGATTCGGGTCGAGCAGAGGCATACGACCAGTTTCGCACCCGGTACGAGGAAGGCGGGGGCCGGGGTGACTCAGGCGGCCAGTTCCTCCTCCACCGTGCGCTTGCGGCCCGCCAGGACGCCCACCGCGGTCTGGGGGACCAGGAGGAGGGCCATGAGGGTCAGGGGGACGTGCCAGTCGCCGGTGGACTGGTAGAGGACGCCGATCAGGAGGGGGCCGGGGATGGAGATCAGGTAGCCGACGCTCTGGGCGAACACCGAGAGCCGGGCCACGCCCGCACCCGTCCGGGCCCGCATGCCGACCATCGTGAGGGCGAGGGGGAAGGCGCAGTTGGCGATGCCGAGGAGCAGGGCCCAGAGCCAGGCGCCGGCGGCGGGAGCGACGTACAGACCCGTGTACCCCGCGAGGCCGCAGACACCGAGCGCGACGACGATCGGCCCCTGGTGGGGCAGCCGGGTGGCCAGCCGGGGGATGACGAAGGCCAGGGGCACGCCGAGGACCATGGTGACGGCGAGGAGCAGCCCCGCGGTGCCCGCGGAGACCCCGGCGTCCCGGAAGATCTGCGGCAGCCAGCCCATCGTCACGTACGCGCCGGTGGCCTGGAGCCCGAAGAAGACGGCGAGCGCCCAGGCGGTACGGCTGCGGGTGATCCGCAGGGGCGCGGCCCGGGACGCCGGTCCGCCCGCAGGGATACCCGGCTGCGCGGCCCCGCGCGCACGTGCCGCCTGGGCGCTCGCCGGTTCACCGTTCCCGGTATCCGCACCAGCCCGCCGTACCCCCCGCCCGAACAGCACCCACGGCACCACCGCCGCCCCCGCGAGCCCCGCCCACACCGCGAGCCCGACCCGCCAGCCCTCCCCCAGCGCGTCCGTCAGCGGGACCGTGACCGCCGCCGCCGTGGCCGTGCCGAGGGCCAGGGCCATCGAGTACAGGCCCGTCATGGGGCCCACGCGGTCCGGGAAGTGGTGTTTGACGACGACCGGCATCAGGACGTTGCCGACGGCTATGCCCATGAGGGCGAGGGCGGTGGCGGCGAGGAAGCCGGGGACGCCGCCGATGTAGGGGCGCAGGAGGAGGCCCGCGGTGAGGGCGACCAGGCCCGCGCCGACGGTCCGGGTGGCGCCGAAGCGGTTCGCGAGGCGCGGGGCCGTGATGCCGAAGACGGCGAAGCACAGGGGCGGTACGGACGTGAGGAGGCCGGCGACGCCGCCGCTCATGCCCATGCCGTCGCGGACCTCTTCGAGGAGCGCGCCGAGGCTGGTGATGGCGGGGCGGAGGTTGACTGCGGTGAGGACGATCGCGAGGACGAGGAGCCGCTTGGGCGTGCGCGAGCCGGGTTCCGGCGTGGCCGGTGCCGTGTGCGCCGGGGGTGCCGGGACCGTCGTCCGCCGTGCCGTCTTGCTCACCATGCACCCATCATAGAATCATAGGATGATTCCCTGTCCAGCTCCGGCCTCCTCGTCCGCCCCGCCCCTCCCGTGCGAAGGTGTCCCATGGCCCTGACCCACCCTCGCCGCTCCGCCCTCTCCGAACAGGTCATCGCGGCCCTGCGCCAGCAGATCACCTCCGGTGAGTGGCCCGTCGGCTCCCGCATCCCCACCGAGCCCGAGCTGGTCGAGCAGCTGGGCGTGGCCCGCAACACCGTCCGCGAGGCGGTCCGCGCGCTCGCGCACAACGGCCTGCTCGACATCCGGCAGGGCTCGGGGACGTATGTCGTCGCGACGAGCGAACTCGCCGGCGTCATGCAGCGCCGCTTCGCCGGTGCCGACCCCCGCCACATCGCCGAGCTGCGCGCGGCCCTGGAGTCCAGCGCGGCGCGGCTGGCCGCGGAACGCCGTACGGACAAGGACCTGCGTCAGCTGGACGCGCTGCTGGCGCGGCGGGAGGAGGCGTGGGCGTCCGGGGAGCGGGAGGCGTTCGTGGCGGCGGACGCGACGCTGCACCTGGCGGTGGTGGCGGCGTCCCACAACGACGCGATGACCGCGCTGTACGCCGACCTGGGCGAGGTGCTGCGGGACTTCCTGCGCGACGACGTGGGGCCGGAGCTGTCGCCGGGGTCGTACGTGGAACACGCGCGGCTGATCGAGGCGATCCGCGCGGGGGACGCGCGGGGCGCGGCGGCGGAGGCGGCGGGGCACGCGTTCGGGTGCCGGTTCGAGGCGGTCACCCCCGCTGGTGGCTGACCCACACCGTACGGATCTCCTTCCAGCAGCGGCCGGTGAGCCGTACGGTCCTGGCGGGGCCCGCGTCGACGGGCGGCGTGTCCGTGTCGATGTCCCACCAGCGCGCGCACTCCACGTGCAGGCGGACGCGGTCGGTGCCGGGGTAGGGGTTGTGGCACCAGGCGACGGCCTGGGAGCCCGTCACACCGGTACGGCACTCGGCGCCGAACGGCTGTACGCGCGCGGGGGGTGACGGTCTCTGCGGCGGCACGCGCGTGTGGGGCAGCGCTTCGTACGGCAGGCACAGCAGCAGGGCGACGGCGGCTATCGCAGGGGTGACGCTGCGGGACAGGCGCACAAGGGGACCTCCTGGGAGAGACGTACTCCTACAGGCGTACTCCCAGCCTGCGCCGCTGTCCCGGTCCGGTGCCCGGTCTGGAGGGCCGAACGGGTGAGGGCCCGTACCCGGGGCACAGCTCCCGGAGACGGACCCTCTCAGGAAGACGTCACGCGCCGATCGCGTGCAGCCCGCCGTCCACGTGGATGATCTCGCCCGTCGTCTTCGGGAACCAGTCGCTCAGCAGGGCGACGATGCCCTTGCCGGCCGGCTCCGGGTCCTTGAGGTCCCACTCCAGCGGGGAGCGGTGGTCCCAGACGGCGGCCAGGTCGCTGAAGCCGGGGATCGACTTCGCGGCCATGGAGGCGAGCGGGCCGGCGGAGATGAGGTTGCAGCGGATGTTCTGCTTGCCGAGGTCGCGGGCGACGTAACGGCTGGTGGCTTCGAGGGCGGCCTTGGCCGGGCCCATCCAGTCGTACTGCGGCCAGGCGTACTGCGCGTCGAAGGTGAGGCCGACGACGGAGCCGCCGCTCTGCATCAGCGGCAGGCAGGCCATGGTGAGCGACTTCAGGGAGTACGCCGAGACGTGCATGGCCGTGGCCACGGACTCGAACGGCGTGTTGAGGAAGTTGCCGCCGAGCGCGTCCTGCGGCGCGAAGCCGATGGAGTGGACGACGCCGTCGAGGCCGCCGAGCTCCTCGCCGACGATGTCGGCCAGCCGGCCCAGGTGCTCGTCGTTGGTGACGTCCAGCTCGATGACCTTGGTGGGTTTCGGCAGCTTCTTCGCGATGCGCTCGGTGAGCGTCGGCCGGGGGAACGCCGTCAGGATGATCTCGGCGCCCTGCTCCTGGGCCAGCTTGGCGGCGTGGAAGGCGATGGAGGACTCCATCAGCACACCGGTGATCAGGACGCGCTTGCCGTCGAGGATTCCGCTCATGGTGATCAGTGACCCATTCCCAGTCCGCCGTCAACGGGGATGACGGCTCCAGTGATGTACGAGGCTTCGTCGGAGGCGAGGAACCGCACCGCGGCGGCGATCTCCTCCGGCTGCGCGTACCGGCCGAGCGGCACCTGGGACACGATGGCGGCGCGCTGCTCGTCGGTGAGGACCTTGGTCATGTCGGTGTCGACGAAACCGGGGGCCACGACGTTGAAGGTGAGGTTGCGGGAGCCCAGCTCGCGGGCGAGGGAGCGGGCGAAGCCGATGAGGCCGGCCTTGGAGGCGGCGTAGTTGGCCTGGCCGGGGCCGCCGTACATGCCGACGACCGAGGAGATCAGGACGACGCGGCCCTTCTTCGCGCGCAGCATGCCGCGGTTGGCGCGCTTGACGACCCGGAAGGTGCCGGTGAGGTTCGTGTCGATGACCGACGTGAAGTCGTCCTCGGACATGCGCATCAGGAGCTGGTCCTTGGTGACACCGGCGTTGGCGACGAGCACCTCGACGTTGCCGTGCCGCTCCTCGATCTCCTTGTACGCCTGCTCGACCTGCTCGGGGTCGGTGATGTCGCACTTGACCGCCAGGCAGCCCAGTTTGGTGAGGGCCTCCGGAGGCTCACCCGTGCGGTACGTGATCGCGACCTTGTCGCCGGCGTCGGCGAATGCGCGGGCGATGGCGAGGCCGATGCCCCGGTTGCCTCCGGTGACGAGAACCGAGCGGCTCAACGGATCACCCTTTCGATAGAGGTCTGACACACCCGCCCGGCCCAGCGAGCGACAGGCGGCTTCCCCGAAAACCTATCCGCCCGCCCCCTTTCACGGACATTCGGGCACCGACAGTGGGTCATGAACCTGGCTGTGGGGTTCCTACAGTCGGCGCCGGGGGCCGGATTTCGGGGGAACGCGCGTGGTGGGACATGATTCACTGCCTGCGACGGTCATCACAGGCGAGCACCCCGAAGGGATTCCACTCGTGCCCCATGAGATCGATCCATCGTTCCT
The DNA here is from genome assembly GCF_055409605.1 of Streptomyces saintjeani. Classification (NCBI taxonomy): domain Bacteria; kingdom Bacillati; phylum Actinomycetota; class Actinomycetes; order Kitasatosporales; family Streptomycetaceae; genus Streptomyces; species Streptomyces saintjeani. Next base: position 2,141,086 of record NZ_CP189624.1, read on the forward strand.
GGCTCTCCCCCTACGCCCCCTCGCGGACGCCGCGCTCGCGCGTGCGCGCGCGTTGGGGGCCGAGCACGCGGACTTCCGGTTCGAGCGGGTGCGCAGTGCGGCGTGGCGACTGCGGGACGGGCGGCCGGCGGGGTCGTCGGACTCCACGGATCTGGGGTATGCCGTGCGGGTCGTGCACGGCGGGACCTGGGGGTTCGCCTCCGGGGTGGATCTGAGCATGGACGCCGCCGCGAAGGTGGCCTCGCAGGCGGTGGCGATGGCCAAGCTGTCCGCGCAGGTCATCAAGGCGGCCGGGTCCGACGAGCGGGTGGAACTGGCGGCCGAGCCGGTGCACGCCGAGAAGACGTGGGTGTCGGCGTACGACATCGACCCGTTCTCCGTGCCGGACGAGGAGAAGACCGGGCTGCTCGGGGAGTGGAGCGGGCGGCTGCTCGCGGCGGACGGCGTCGGCCATGTGGACGCCTCGCTGCTGACCGTGCACGAGAACAAGTTCTACGCCGATACGGCGGGCACGGTGACGACGCAGCAGCGCGTCCGGCTGCACCCGCAGCTGACGGCCGTCTCCGTCGACGAGTCCAGCGGCGAGTTCGACTCGATGCGCACGCTCGCGCCGCCGGCCGGCCGGGGCTGGGAGTACCTCACCGGGACCGGCTGGGACTGGGACACCGAACTCGCCGAGATGCCGTCGCTCCTCGCGGAGAAGATGCGCGCGCCGAGCGTCGAGGCGGGCCTGTACGACCTCGTCGTCGACCCCTCCAACCTGTGGCTGACGATCCACGAGTCCATCGGCCACGCCACGGAACTCGACCGCGCGCTCGGCTACGAGGCCGCGTACGCCGGGACCTCCTTCGCGACCTTCGACCAGCTCGGCAAGTTGCGGTACGGCTCCGAGCTGATGAACGTCACCGGCGACCGCACGGCCGAGCACGGGCTCGCGACGGTCGGGTACGACGACGAGGGCGTCGAGGGCCAGTCCTGGGACCTGGTGCGCAAGGGCACGCTCGTCGGGTACCAACTCGACCGGCGGATCGCGAAGTTGACGGGGCTCGGGCGCTCCAACGGGTGCGCGTACGCCGACTCGCCGGGCCATGTCCCCGTCCAGCGCATGGCGAACGTGTCGCTGGCGCCCGACCCGGCGGGCATGTCCACGGAGGACCTCATCGGGGGCGTCGAGCGCGGCATCTACGTCGTCGGCGACCGCTCCTGGTCCATCGACATGCAGCGCTACAACTTCCAGTTCACCGGCCAGCGCTTCTTCCGCATCGAGAACGGCCGCCTCGCAGGCCAGCTCCGGGACGTCGCGTACCAGGCGACGACCACGGACTTCTGGGGGTCGATGACAGCGGTCGGGGGTCCCCAGACGTACGTGCTCGGCGGCGCCTTCAACTGCGGCAAGGCCCAGCCGGGGCAGGTCGCGGCGGTGTCGCACGGCTGCCCGTCCGCCCTCTTCAAGGGCGTCAACATTCTCAACACGACGCAGGAGGCCGGGCGATGAGCGCCAGCAGCGAGGTCGGCCGGGGGTCCGGGGGTCGCCCCCCGGGCAAGCACAGTCTCAACACGACGCAGGAGGCCGGGCGATGAGTGCCGCCGTCAACAAGCCGCACGAGATCGTCGAGCGGGCCCTGGAGCTGTCCCGTGCGGACGGGTGTGTCGTCGTCGCGGACGAGCAGTCGTCGGCGAACCTGCGCTGGGCGGGCAACGCGCTGACCACGAACGGCGTCACGCGCGGGCGCACGCTGACCGTGATCGCGACCGTGGACGGCAAGGAGGGCACCGCGTCCGGCGTGGTGACCCGGGCCGCCGTCACCAGCGACGAGCTGGAGTCCCTCGTCCGGGCCGCCGAGGACGCCGCGCGCGCCGCAGGGCCCGCCGAGGACGCGCAGCCGCTGGTGTCGGGGACGCCCGCCTCGCCGGAGTTCACTCAGGCGCCCGCCGAGACGTCGTCCGCCGTGTTCGCGGACTTCGCGCCCGCGCTGGGCGAGGCGTTCGCCCGCGCGCGGGCGGGCGGGCGCGAGCTGTACGGCTTCGCCCACCACGAGCTGGTCTCGACGTACCTCGGCACCTCGACGGGGCTGCGGCTGCGGCACGACCAGCCGAACGGCACGCTGGAGCTGAACGCCAAGTCGCCCGACCGTACGCGCTCCGCGTGGGCCGGCTGCTCGACGCGGGACTTCAAGGACGTCGACCCGGCGGCGCTGGACGCCGAGCTGGCCGTACGGCTGGGCTGGGCCCAGCGACGTGTCGAGCTGCCCGCCGGGCGGTACGAGACGCTGCTGCCGCCGACCGCCGTCGCCGACCTGCTGATCTACCAGATGTGGTCGCAGTCGGGGCGGGACGCGACCGAGGGGCGGACGGTGTTCTCGAAGCCGGGCGGCGGTACGCGGCTCGGTGAGCGGCTCACCGAGCTGCCGCTGTCGCTGCGCAGCGACCCGCACGAGCCGGGGCTCGAATCCGCGCCGTTCGTCATCGCGCACTCCTCCGGCGGCGACACGTCCGTCTTCGACAACGGGCTGCCCGTGCGGGCGACCGAGTGGATCGGGAACGGCGAGCTGAAGAACCTGATCACGTCCCGGCACAGCGCCGCGCTGACGGGGCTGCCGGTCGCTCCCGGCGGGGACAACCTCATCCTCGACGGAGGCGGCTCGCAGTCCCTGGACGAGATGGTCGCGGCGACCGGGCGCGGGCTGCTGCTGACGTGCCTGTGGTACATCCGCGAGGTCGACCCGGCGACGCTGCTGCTCACCGGGCTCACCCGGGACGGGGTGTACCTCGTCGAGGACGGCGAGGTCGTCGGGGAGGTCAACAACTTCCGGTTCAACGAGTCGCCGGTGGACCTGCTCGGGCGGGCGGTCGAGGCGGGGCGTACGGAGAAGACGTTGCCGCGGGAGTGGAGCGACTGGTTCACGCGGGCGGCGATGCCGGCGCTGCGGGTGCCGGATTTCAATATGAGCTCTGTCAGCCAGGGCGTATAACCTCGTACCTGATTACCGGTACATCGCGAGGAGACAAGAGAACCGTGACGGACATCGTCGACGAGCTGAAGTGGCGCGGGCTCTTCGCCCAGTCCACCGACGAGGACGCTTTGCGCAAGGCGCTCGCGGACGGTCCCGTCACGTTCTATTGCGGCTTCGACCCGACCGCGCCGTCCCTGCACGTCGGACACCTGGTGCAGGTGCTGACCGTACGGCGGCTCCAGCAGGCCGGGCACCGGCCGCTGGCGCTGGTCGGCGGGGCGACGGGCCTGATCGGCGACCCGCGTCCGACGGCGGAGCGCACGCTGAACTCGCCCGAGGTGGTGGCCGGCTGGGTGGAGCGGCTGCGCGGGCAGATCGAGCCGTTCCTGTCCTTCGAGGGCGAGAACGCGGCCGTGATGGTCAACAACCTCGACTGGACGGCCGGGCTCTCGGCGATCGAGTTCCTGCGGGACATCGGCAAGCACTTCCGCGTCAACAAGATGCTGACGAAAGACTCCGTCGCGCGCCGGCTGGAGTCCGACCAGGGCATCAGCTACACGGAGTTCAGCTACCAGATCCTCCAGGGCATGGACTTCCTCCAGCTCTACCGCCGGTACGGCTGCACGCTCCAGCAGGGCGGCAGTGACCAGTGGGGCAACCTCACGGCCGGGCTCGACCTGATCCACCGCCTGGAGCCGGGCGTCGAGGCGCACGCGCTGGCCACTCCGCTGATGACGAAGGCGGACGGCACGAAGTTCGGCAAGACCGAGGGCGGGGCCGTGTGGCTCGACCCCGAGATGACGACGCCGTACGCGTTCTACCAGTTCTGGCTGAACGTCGACGACCGGGACATCTCCTCGTACCTGCGGATCCTGTCCTTCAAGTCCCGTGCGGAGCTTGAGGAGTTGGAGAAGCAGACGCAGGAGCGTCCGCAGGCTCGGGCCGCTCAGCGGGCGCTGGCCGAGGAGCTGACGACCCTCGTCCACGGGGCCGCGCAGACCGATGCCGTGATCGCCGCGTCCAAGGCGCTGTTCGGGCAGGGCGAGCTGGCGGACCTCGACGAGAAGACGCTGGCGGCGTCGCTCTCCGAGCTGCCGCACGTCCAGGTATCCGAGCTGGGGCTCGTGGTGGATCTGTTCGCGGAGGTCGGGCTGGTGGCCAGCAAGTCCGCTGCGCGGCGGGCCGTCAAGGAGGGCGGGGCCTACGTGAACAATGCGAAGGTCGCTTCCGAGGACGCGGTGCCGGCGAAGGAAGATCTGCTGCACGGTCGGTGGCTCGTGCTGCGGCGGGGGAAGAAGAGTCTTGCCGCTGTGGAAGTGATGGGCGCCTAGCCGCCGTTCGGGGCGCGGGAAGCTTTGCGGCTGCCGGTTTGCCGTGGCTGGTCGCGCGGTTCCCCGCGCCCCTTGGGTACGTGGGCCTACCCTGCGTCTCCTAGTTCACGTGCGCTGCTTGTTCCTGCCCAGCGTCGCCGAGTACGCCATGTCGCCCAGGAAGACGATCACCACCGCCGCGATCAGCTGGAACGCGTGGCGGCCCCAGTCGATGCCCCGGGTCGCGTCGATGCCGACGGCCCGGGCGAGGGCGTTGCCGGCGATCGCGCCGAGGATGCCGAAGATGGTGGTCAGCCAGAGAGGGCTGTGCTGCTTGCCCGGGATGATCGCCTTCGCGAGCAGGCCCAGCACGAACCCTACGATGATCGCCCACAACCAGCCCATGGCTGCCTCCTTGTACGGATCGACGTGAGCATTGGACCCAGTGTCGGTCCGGTCGCCGTACGCCGCATGTCGAGGCCGGCGTACACGGCTGGGCGCAGGAGGATCGCCGGGCCCGGCGATGCCCCGGGCTCGAAGGCCGTGCGGGCGCGGCGTAACGTGGAGGACGCCCGGGGCCGGTTCCGTGCCCGGGGGGAGTCGTAGGCGGGCGGACGGTGGAATGTGATGCGGAAGCAGGGTGCCGAGGGGAACGGCCAGGTGTTCCGGATCACCGGGGCGCGGCAGGGTCTACAGGACGACGTGAGGAAACGGCAGCGGCGGTACATCATCTCGATGTCCGTGCGGACGGTGTCGGTGGTGCTCTCGGCGCTGTTGTGGAACGTGGAGCGGCATGTCGCGATGGTCGCGCTGGCCCTCGGGATCCTGCTGCCGTACATCGCGGTCGTGATCGCGAACGCGGGGCGGGAGAACGCGCCGGGGCTGCCGTCGACGTTCGTGCCCTCGCCGGGGCGGGCGCGGCTGGCGGGACCGCCCGTTGCGGAGCGTGCACCGGAATCACCGGCGGCGTCCTCGGCGGCTGACGCGGGGCCGGGTGCTACCGGTCGGTAGCAGTGAACGCACTGTCCGTCCGCTGTGGACAAGGCTCAAGAAAAGCTCAGATCAATCATGTTGTTCAGGTCCCGTGCGGGCGTTCTGCCGTGACATACTTCCTACGCGCTCCGCATCCCCCGTCGGAGCGACGGACCGACGCCGGGCAGCTCCCCCCGTGGCTGCTCGGCGTCGCCTTTGTGTACGGGTATGCGGGACGGCGCTGTGACTGACGAAACCCCCATCTGCTCGGCCAAGGGCTGTCGCGACGCCGCTGTGTGGGTGCTGGCCTGGAACAACCCGAAGATCCATACGCCGGAGCGGCGCAAGACGTGGCTGGCGTGCGAGGAGCACCGCGAGCATCTGTCGCAGTTCCTGGGGGTGCGGGGGTTCCTGAAGGACGTCGTCGAGTTCGAGGACTGGAAAGCTCCCGAAGGAGCCTGATCAGCCCCGGCATCAGCCTTGGGGTCAGCCTCCGATCGCCGACATCGGCCGCTGCGGCTGCACGAACGCCGGGTCGTCCAGCCCGGCGCCCGCCTTCTTGCCGTACATCGCGACGCTCCAGATCTTCGCCAGCTCCTCGTCGGACGCGCCCTCGCGCAGGGCCGTCCGCAGGTCCGTCTCCTCGCGGGCGAACAGGCATGTGCGGATCTGGCCGTCGGCGGTGAGGCGGGTGCGGTCGCAGGCGGCGCAGAAGGGGCGGGTGACCGAGGCGATGACGCCGACCTTGTCGGGGCCGCCGTCCACCAGCCAGCGTTCCGCCGGGGCCGAGCCGCGTTCGTCCTGCGTCTCGGGGGTGAGGTCGAAGCGGGTGCGCAGGGACGTGAGGATGTCACCGGCGGTGACCATGCCGTCGCGAGTCCAGCCGTGCTGGGCGTCCAGCGGCATCTGCTCGATGAAGCGGAGTTCGTAGGCGTGCTCGACGGCCCAGGCGAGGAGGTCGGGGGCCTCGTCCTCGTTGAAGCCCGGCATCAGGACGGCGTTGACCTTGACGGGGGTGAGGCCCGCTTCGCTCGCGGCGGTGAGGCCGTCCAGGACGTCCTGGTGGCGGTCGCGGCGGGTGAGGGTCCTGAAGACGTCGGGGCGGAGGGTGTCCAGCGAGACGTTGACCCGGTCGAGGCCGGCCTCCTTGAGGGCGGTGGCGGTGCGCCGCAGACCGATGCCGTTGGTCGTGAGGGACATCTGGGGGCGGGGGGCGAGGGCGGCGACGCGCTCGACGATGCCGACGAGGCCGGGGCGCAGGAGGGGTTCGCCGCCGGTGAAGCGGACCTCCTCGATGCCGAGGAGGCGTACGGCGATGTCGATCAGGCGGACGATCTCGTCGTCCGTGAGGAGGTCGGGCTTGGCGAGCCATTGCAGGCCCTCTTCGGGCATGCAGTACGCGCACCGCAGGTTGCAGCGGTCCGTCAGGGAGACCCTGAGGTCGGTGGCCTTGCGGCCGTAGGTGTCGATGAGCATCCGGGTCCCCTCCCCCGCCGTACGTCTCGGAATTGCCTTTCCGTTATCTGCGAGCCTACGTGACAGCACTGACAACGATCGAATGGTCTCCGGACGTGCGAAGGGCCGCGCCGCCGGAGGGGGTGCGGCACGGCCCTTCGGGTCACGGGCGGTGGCGTCAGTGCGCGCCGGTGCCCGTGAGGGAGCGGACCTCCAGCTCGGCGTACTTCTTCGCGTCGGGCTCCTCCTTCGAGAGGTAGGTGCCGACGATGCCGAGGAGGAAGCCGACCGGGATCGAGATGATGCCGGGGTTCTCCAGGGGGAACCAGTGGAAGTCGACGTCCGGGAACATCGACGTGGCCTTGCCGGAGACGACCGGCGAGAACAGCACCAGGCCGACGGCGCTGACGAGACCGCCGTAGATCGACCAGAGGGCGCCCGTGGTCGTGAAGCGCTTCCAGAAGAGGCTGTAGAGGATGGTCGGCAGGTTGGCGGAGGCGGCGACCGCGAAGGCGAGGGCGACGAGGCCCGCGACGTTCAGGTCGCGCGCGAGGGCGCCCAGCAGGATCGATACCGCGCCGATACCGACGGTGGCCCAGCGGGCGGCGCGGATCTCGTCCTTCTCGCTGGCCTTGCCCTTCTTGATGACGTTGGCGTAGATGTCGTGCGCGAAGGACGACGAGGACGCCAGCGTGAGGCCGGCGACCACCGCGAGGATCGTCGCGAAGGCGACGGCGGAGATCGACGCGAGCAGGATGGCGCCCCAGTTGGAGTCGACGCCGCCCAGATGCAGGGCCAGGAGTGGCGCGGCCGTGTTGCCGGCCTTGTTGGACGCGGTGATCTCGTCGTGCCCGATGAGCGCGGCGGCGCCGAAGCCGAGGGCGAGGGTCATCAGGTAGAAGGCGCCGATGAGGCCGATGGCCCACAGGACGGACTTCCGGGCGGCCTGCGCGGTGGGCACGGTGTAGAAGCGGATGAGGATGTGCGGGAGCCCGGCGGTGCCGAGCACCAGGGCGATGCCCAGCGAGATGAAGTCCAGCTTGGTGGTGCCGGTGAGGCCGTACTTGAGGCCCGGCTCCAGGAAGGCCGCGCCCTTGCCGCTGTTGTCGGCCGCGCTGCCGAGCAGGTCGGAGATGTTGAAGTCGAACTTGAGCATCACCAGGAAGGTCAGCAGCAGGGCGCCCGCCATGAGGAGGACGGCCTTGACCATCTGGACCCAGGTGGTGCCCTTCATGCCGCCGATGGTGACGTAGACGATCATCAGCAGGCCGACCAGCGCGACGATGCCGACCTTCCCGGCGTCGCTGGTGATGCCGAGGAGCAGCGAGACGAGGACGCCCGCGCCGGCCATCTGCGCGAGCAGGTAGAAGATCGAGACGACGATGGTGGAGGTGCCGGCGGCCGTCCGGACCGGGCGCTGGCGCATCCGGTACGCGAGGACGTCGCCCATCGTGTAGCGGCCGGAGTTGCGCAGGGGCTCGGCGACCAGGAGGAGGGCGACGAGCCAGGCGACCAGGAAGCCGATGGAGTAGAGGAAACCGTCGTATCCGAACAGGGCGATGGCGCCCGCGATGCCGAGGAAGGAGGCGGCGGACATGTAGTCGCCGGCGACGGCCAGGCCGTTCTGGAAGCCGGTGAACTGGCGCCCGCCCGCGTAGAAGTCGGCGGCGTCCTTGGTCTGGCGGCCCGCCCAGATGGTGATGACCAGGGTGGCGGCGACGAACACCGAGAACAGGCTGATGATCAGCGTGCGGTGCTCGCTCGCCGCGCCGCCGGCCGCAAGAGTGGTCAGGGCGCTCATTCGGCGTTCTCCATACGGGTCTTGATGGCCTCGGCCTTGGGATCGAACTTGGCGGCGGCGGTGCGCGCGTACCACCAGGCGATGAGGAACGTGGTGAGGAACTGGGCGAGGCCGAGGACGAGGGCGACGTTGATGTTGCCGACGACCGTGGTGCCCATGAAATCGCCCGCGTAGTTGGAGAGCAGGACGTACAGCAGGTACCAGGCGATGAAGCCGACCGTCAGCGGGAAGGCGAACGAGCGGTAGGAGCGGCGCAGTTCGCCGAATTCCGCGCTCTCCTGCACCGCTTCGAACTCCTCGGCCGATGGCCGCTGCGCTGGGATCTTCGAGGGGGGCGGTGTCTCGGTGGCCACGGAGTCTCCTCGCGTTGCGAAGGTCGGATCTAACGGACGTACAGGCATATATGTACAGGCATACGACGGAAGCTCGATCGGCCTCGGGCTTCCTGCCCAAGGTCACGGCGCCGCGTTGGGGCTGGTTCAACTCGTTCGGGTTGTTTCGAAAGTTGACGTCCGGGGAATCCGGCTCCCCTCCGCGACGCCCGTCAGGTGCCCGGATTCCGGAACGCGATCTCCGGAAGCCATTGCTGCGGGGCGAGTCGGGCGGATAGTTTCGGGGCGTACCGCTGGTCATGTACCTGCCCGGTCGCGAACCTCGCGCCCGGTGCTTCGCCATACCCGGATGATGTGGAGACCCCATGGCTCATCTGCCTTCGAGACGCCGTCTCGCCCTCGCGGCCCCGCTCGTGCTGTCGCTCACCGCGTCCCTCGGCTTCCTGCCGACGGCGGCGACCGCGGCGCCCGTCGACTCGGCCGCGTCCTCGGCCACTTCGGCCTCCGCGGCCTCTACCGAGGCCGGGACGCTGACGTACGTCGTCAACACGAAGGCGGACCACCGCACGATCGCGTCGGTGAAGAAGGCGGTCACGGCGGCGGGAGGGACCGTCGTGATCGCGTACGACAGGATCGGCGTGATCGTCGCGCACTCCGCGAACCCGGCGTTCGCCACCGAGATACGCACGGCGCGGGGCGTGCAGTCGGCGGGCGCGACGCGTACGGCGCCGCTCACGGCGGCCGGCACGACCGACGAGGGCGCGGTCCAGAAGCTGACGCAGGCGCAGGCCGCTCAGCTCGCCGCCGATGCCACCGCCGGTCAGGAGCCGATGGAGGCCGACCAGTGGGACCTGCGCGCGATCGGCGCGGACAAGGCCGCCGAGATCAACCCCGGCAGCAAGAAGGTCACCGTCGCCGTCATCGACACGGGCGTCGACGACACGCACCCCGACCTCGCCCCCAACTTCTCCGCCTCGCAGTCCGCGAGCTGCGTCGGCGGGGTCGCCGACACGACGCCGGGCGCCTGGCGGCCCGCCGACCCGAGCCACTACCACGGCACGCACGTCGCCGGTGAGATCGCCGCCGCCCGCAACGGCATCGGCGTCGCCGGGGTCGCGCCGGGCGTCAAGGTGTCCGGGATCCGCGTCTCGCAGGGCGAGGGCCAGTTCTTCTACCCCGAGGCGGTCGTCTGCGCGTTCGTCTTCGCCGCCGACCACGGCGTGGAGATCACGAACAACAGCTACTACGTCGACCCGTACCTCTACAACTGCCTCGACGACCCGGACCAGAAGGCCGTCGTCGACGCGGTGAACCGGGCCCAGTCGTACGCCCAGCGCAAGGGCACCCTCAGCATCGCCTCCGCCGGGAACTCCAACCACGACCTCGACTCCGACGCGATCGAGGACACCACCAGCCCGAACGACACGACGCCGGTGACCCGCACGATCGACCCGCACAAGTGCCTCGACGTCCCGGCGCAGCTGCCGGGCCTGGTCACGGTCAGCGCGACCGGCGTCAAGGGCACCAAGTCGTACTACTCGACGTACGGTTACGGCCAGGTCGACGTCGCCGCGCCCGGCGGCGACCGGTACCAGATCCCGGACACCCCGTCCCAGAACGGCCGCATCCTCTCGACGCTGCCCGGCAACACCTACGGCTACCTCCAGGGCACGTCGATGGCCGCGCCGCACGCCGCGGGCGTCGCCGCGCTCCTCAAGTCGACCCACCCGTGGGCGTCCCCGGCCCAGCTCACGGCCCTGCTGAAGCTCCAGGCCGACAAGCGGTCCTGCCCGACCGAGCCGTACGACGGCAACGGCGACGGCGTCGTGGACGCGACCTGCGTCGGCGGCAAGTTCTACAACGGCTTCTACGGCTCCGGCGTCGTCAACGCCCTGAAGGCCGTCAAGAAGTAGCCCCGCACGGGGGCCGTCCCTCCCGTTCCCGGCACGTCCGACCCGCGTGGGCGTGCCGGTGGGAGGGGGGAGCATAGTGATGGACATGATCGATACAGCGGTGGCGTGGGACGCGCTGGGCGGGGATCCGGCGCTGCTGTCCGGGGTTTCGGTGACCGCCCGGGAGGGAGTGCTGGCGTCCCGGCTGCCGGTGCGGGAACTCGCCCGCGCCTGTGTCGCGGTGTGTTCGCTGGCCGCCGCCGAGCTGGGTGCCCGGCGGGCCGGGGCGACCGAGGTGCCCGGTGTGCGGGTGGACGACGGAGCCGTGGGAGCCGCGTTCGTGAGCGAGCGCCACCTGCGGGTCGGAGGCCGGGCTCCGGTGACGTTCGCGCCGTTGTCGCGGTGGTGGCGGACCGGGGACGGCTGGGTGCGGACCCACGCGAACTATCCGCATCACCGGGAGCGGCTGCTGCGGGGGCTGGGGGTGCCGTCGGGGGAGCCCGACGCCGTCGCCGCCGCCATGGCCGAGCGGTCGGCCGTCGAGGTGGAGGAGACGGTGTACGGGGTGGGGGGACTCGCGGTGGCGTCGCGCACCCGCGCGGAGTGGGAGAGGCATCCGCAGGCGGTGGCGGTGGGGAGGCGGCCGTTGGTGGAGTGGGAGCGGTTGGGGGAAGCGGGCGCACGCGCGCGCGGGGAGAAGGGGGCCGGGGGTGGCGCGCACGCGCGCGGGGAAGGGCGGTTCGGGCAGGAGGCGGGTGGGCGCGGGGAGGCGCACGCGCGCCGTCGTCCGGTGGTGCTTCCCGCCGCCGGTCTGCGGGTCCTCGACCTCACGCGGGTCATCGCCGGTCCCGTCGCCACGCGGACGCTCGCTCTGCTCGGGGCGGACGTGCTGCGGGTGGACGCGCCGCAGCTCGCGGAGTTGCCCGACCAGCATGCGGACACGGGGTTCGGGAAGCGGTCGGCGCTGGTGGATCTGGCCGTCGACCGGGAGGTGTTCGAGGGGTTGCTCGCTTCGGCGGACGTCGTCGTCACGGGGTACCGGCCCGGCGCGCTGGACCGTTTCGGCCTCTCCCCCGAGGCGCTCGCCCAGCGGCGCCCCGGGGTGATCGTCGCGCAGTTGTCGGCGTGGGGCGCGTACGGGCCGTGGAGCGGGCGGCGGGGGTTCGACAGCCTGGTGCAGGTCGCGTCGGGGATCGCGGACGTCGAGGGCGACGGGGAGCGGCCCGGCGCGCTGCCGGCTCAGGCGCTGGATCACGGGACGGGGTATCTGCTGGCCGCTGGGGTGCTGCGGGCGGTGACCGAACGGGACTACGGGGACGGGTACGGAAGGGTGCTGCGGTTGGCGTTGGCGCGGACCGCTGCGTGGCTGACGGAGGAGGGTGGCAGGGCGGGCCGCGGCTCCGGGGACGGTCCTGACGCCGGGCCCTGGCTCGCCGAACGGGACAGCCCGCTCGGGCGGTTGCGGTACGCGCGCTCGCCGGTGGAGTTCGAGGGCGGGCCGGTGGACTGGGAGAGGCCGCCGGGGCGGTGGGGCGCGGACGAGGCACGGTGGGGCTGAACCCGGCAGGGCGGGCGGGATCCGGCGCGGGGTGACGAGCCCGCCGTCGCCGCTGTGCGGGGAGTTGCCCGGCCTGCGCCGCGTCGGGCAGCCCACCGCCGTGCCGCCGTTCGTCGCGCGGGCGGTGGTCGAACAGGCGCGGCGCGGCGGGGAGTTGCCGCGAGGGCGGGATGTTCCGGCCGCCGCGAGCGGATTCCCGGCACCGGCCCCGTCCCGCCGGGCCGCCTGATCCCAGGCCGGGAAAAACCGGTGGCCCCGCCTTTCCCCCACCCCCTACCGTCATCCCCACGGGGGCGGCTCCCCGGTGTGCTTCCTTCTCACTTCCTGAAAAGTTCCTAGCGCACCCCCTCTCCGCCCCCGCCTCTCACCTCACCTTCCCGGGGGACCCCTCTTGACCGAACTCGCCTCCGTCCTGCTGCGCCGCCTCCGCACCGTCTACGTCGACCGGCCGGGCCCGCGCCCGGGTGACCCTTCGACGACGGACGGCATGACAGCGCTGGAAGCCGAGTTGCTGGACCGGGGGTTCGCGCCGGACAGGCGGCTGAGGGAGGCCCTCGCCTGGCTGGGACCGGCCGGACTGGCAAGCGCGGGGCGGGAGTTGATCGCGCACATAGATGCCGAACTCGGCGCGGACCGCACGCACATGCCGCTGTTCCGGAACTTCCCGGTGTCCGTGCCGGACGACACCGGGGCGCTCTGGGTGGACCGCGTCTTCACGCTGCTCCTCCAGTGGCCGCAGCAGCCCTGCGTCCTGTGCGCGACGGTGGCGAGCGTGCACCCGGTCTCCCCGTGCGCGCACCTGGTGTGCCGCGAGTGCTGGGACGGCGCCGACTACGCGGGCTGCCCGATCTGCCACCGCAGGGTCGACGCGACGGACCCGTTCCTGAAGCCGGCCCGGCCCCGGCGCCGGGGCGAAGCCGCCGCAGGCCCCCTCAAGCTGCTCGCGCTGGGCACGGACGCGCGCGCGGACGCCGTGACGGCACTGCGCACGCTCCTCGCCCGCCGCACCCCGCTCCCGCCCCGCGACCGGGCGGATCTCGGCGTGCTGCTGGAGCACGCTCCAGGGGGCGTGGAGTGGTTCCCGCAGGACGTGCCGGTCCGGGAGACCAAGGCGCTGACGCTGGGCCGTCTGCTGGCCGTACAGAGCCGCCGCGAGGACGTTCTCCCGCTGCTGGACACGCATCTGACGACCGCTACGGACGTGTTGCGGCTCCTGTGCGTGTGGTCCGGCGGAGACGCGGACCTGATCGAGCCGCCGAGAATGCGCTCGCTCCCGCGCGGGATACGCCGGCGCCTGCTCACCGCCCTGGAGCGGTGCCCCCGCCTGGTGGAGGACCTCCTGCGCCACCCGACCGCCTGGAAACGCGCGGCCGAGACCCTGCACCCCTTCGAACACCACACCCGGCACCCCAGGACGACCCTCGCCTTCGCGGTCCTCAGGGGTACGCCGCTGACGGGGGAACTCGGCGAGGAAGTCCTCCGCACGGCAGCCGCCCACCCCCACGAGGTACGGATCGACGGCGCGCGCGTGAGAGCGGCGACCTGGCACGCGCGCGTGGAGGAGGCCCTGGCCGGCGGACACACCCGCGCGGCCCTGGATCTCCTGGCACAGCGCCCCGGCGAGCTGCTGCGCCGCCTGGACCACGTCCTGCGCCTGGAGGACCTCCGGACGCTCCCGGACGACTTCGCGGACGTCCTGCGCGCGGCCCTCCCCCAGGCGGGCCCGGCGCCCCTGCTGGCGGCCCTGGGGCGCCTGAGGGTCCGTCACCTCCCGGCCGCGCGCCGGGTGTTCTTCCCGCGCGGCCAGGTCACGCACGCGTACACGGTCGACGACACGCGCCCGCCGCTCGCCGGCGCCGTGACGGAGGCGGTGTGCGCGCTGCTGGAGGCGGAGGCGGTACGGCGCCTCGCGTCGGCCCCGCGCGTGGAGCTGGCCGTGGTGGACTCGGCGCTGGCCGGGCTCGCCGTGCCGGCGACGGAGCGGGCGGACGCGAAGGCGCTGGTGTCGGTGCCGCGCGGGAGCACGCAGCCGCTGCCGCGCGGTGAGGTCCTGCGGCTGTTCCTGCACTGGACGGAGCCCGCGCGCACGCGCGTGGACCTCGATCTGTCGGTCGCCCTGTTCGACGAGGGGTGGGAGCAGGTCGGTCTGTGCGACTACACGAACCTGGTCCACGGCGAGCGCTGGGCGGTGCACTCCGGCGATCTGACGTCGGCTCCGGCGCCGGACGGCGCGACGGAGTACGTCGACCTGGACCTGAACGCGCTGAGGGCGCACGGCGTGCGGTACGCGCTGCCGGTGGTGTTCAGCTTCAACAACATCGCCTTTGAGCATCTCCTGGACGCGTTCGCCGGGTTCATGACACTGACATCAGGGTCCGGGGCGGCGTACGACCCCCGGACCGTGCGCCAGCGGTACGACCTGGCCGGGGACTCGCGGATCCACGTCCCGATGCTGGTGGACCTCAAGGAGCGGACGTTCCTGTGGGTGGATCTGCACCTGTCGGGGTCCGAGGGGCTGCACAGCGTGGGCCGGCACTCGACGGCTCTCGCGCGGGTGGGCCGGGATCTGCACCAGTACTTCGCGTCGGGGCGGTCGACGCTGTGGGACCTGACGGTGTGGCACGCCTGCGCGCGTGCGCGGGAGGTGACGGTGATCCGGCGGGCGCCGGTACCGGGGGCGCTCGACGAGCTGTGGCACTACCGGTGCGGTGACGGGGAGTCGGCCACGGCGTTCGCCGCGCGCGTACGCGTGCTGGACCCGCCCGACCGCCAGGAGCCGGTCGGTGACGCGGACGCGGCGGCGTCCGAACTCGCCGCGAAGAAGCGGGTGTTGCTCGGTCTGGTGCACGGCGGGATGGCGCCCGAGGGGGCGAGCGGCGAGGTGTACCGGCTGCTGCCGGGGCCCGTCGACGGGGCGGGGCTGACGCCGCTGGCGGCGGGGGATCTGGTGGCCGCACTGGGGTGAGGGGGCAGGGCTGTCGGTGTCGCCCCGTATCCTCAGGGACCATGCTCGAAGACCGCACGCTCACCACTCCGTCGCCAGTCGACTGGCCCGGCACATACCCCGAGGGGTATGCCGTGGTCGACGTCGAGACCACCGGGCTCGCGCGGGACGACCGGATAGTGTCCGCGGCGGTCTACCGGCTGGACGCGCGCGGGGAGGTCGAGGACCACTGGTACACGCTGGTGAACCCGGAGCGCGATCCGGGGCCGGTGTGGATCCACGGGCTGACGAGTGACGTGCTCGAAGGGGCGCCGCTCTTCGCCGAGGTCGCCGAGGAGTTCTCGCGGCGCCTGGACGGGCGTGTACTCGTCGCGCACAACGCGGTGTTCGACTGGCAGATGATCGCCCGCGAGTACGCGCGCTCGCAGCAGCAGGCGCCCGTCAGGCAGCGGCTGTGCACGATCGTGCTGAGCAAGGAGCTGGGGCTCCCGCTGCCGAACCACAAGCTGGAGACGCTGGCCGCGCACTTCGGCGTCGTCCAGCAGCGCGCGCACCACGCGCTGGACGACGCGCGCGTGCTGGCGGAGGCGTTCCGGCCGAGCCTGCGGGCCGCAGCCGCGCGCGGGGTGCGGCTGCCGCTGCACGAGTGCCGGCCGCTGACGGAGTGGCAGGACCGGCCCGCGACGCCGTGGATCGGGCGGCAGAGCGGCGGCTACCAGCAGCAGTCGACGCCGACGACATGGCGGCCGTCCCGCAAGCGGCCCGCCTGCCCCTACCCGAACCCCGGCCGCTTCGAGGACGGCAAGCCGCTCAAGCAGGGCATGCGGATCGCGTTCTCCGGCGACACGTCGACCGAGCGGGACCTCCTGGAGGACCGCGCGGTGGAAGCCGGTCTGCACGTCTCCACGAGCATCTCCCGGCTCACCAGCCTCCTGGTGACCAACGACCCCGACTCGGGCACGTCGAAGGTCCTCAAGGCCCGCCAGTTCGGCACACCGGTCGTCGACGAGGCCGCCTTCGGCCAGCTCCTGCGGGACGTCGCGGCGGCCGGCTCCGGCGAGTAGCCAGCCGCGTCCGACCCTGCCGGGGGCCGCGCGCGGAGCGGGTTGTACGGTCGTGGGGTGTACCGCTTCCTGTTGTCCCGGCAGTGGGTGATCCTCACGCTGGTCGCCCTCGTCCTCATCCCTACGATGATCCGGCTGGGCATCTGGCAGATGCACCGGTACGAGATGCGGCACGCGCGCAACGAGCTGGTGGCGAGCGCCCTGCACGCGGACCCGGTGCCGGTCGAGAGGCTGACGTCCCCGGGGCACGAGGTCACCCGCGCCGAGCGCTACCACTCGGTCACGGCGGTCGGCCGCTTCGACGCCGCGCGCGAGGTCGTCGTCCGCCGCCGGGTGAACGCGGACGACGAGGTCGGCTTCCACGTGCTGACGCCGCTCGTGCTGACGGACGGCAAGGTGGTGCTGGTCAACCGGGGCTGGATCCCCGCGGACGGGCCCAGCCAGACGGCGTTCCCGAAGATCCCGGCGCCCCCCGCGGGCCAGGTCACCGTCACCGGGCGGCTGATGCCCGACGAGACGACCGCGGCGAGCGGCATCAAGAACCTCAAGGGCCTGCCCGACCGGCAGATCATGCTGATCAGCAGCGGCGAGGAGGCGCACCGCCTGAACGCCCGGGTCCTCGGCGGCTACCTGGTCCTGACGGACCCGGAGCCCAAGGGCGACACCCCCGAACTCATCGGCAGGCCGGGCGACGAGAACGCGGCCCTGAACTACGCGTACGCCATCCAGTGGTGGCTGTTCGCGGCGGCCGTCCCCTTCGGCTGGTTCGTCCTGGTCCGCCGCGAACGGCGCGACCGCGCGGAGCGGGAGCAGACGGCGGACGAGCCCGAGAAGGCGGAACCGGCGACGGTGTAGCTCGCGCGGGCGCGTGTCTGATTGCCGGTCCCCTTCTCCGGGAATCCGGACCTCCATGCGCATCGAGGACTACGCCGTCGTCGGCGACGAACAGACCGCCGCGCTGGTCGGCCGGGACGGCTCCGTCGACTGGCTCTGCCTGCCCCGCTTCGACTCGGGCGCCTGCTTCGCGCGTCTGCTGGGCGACGAGGAGAACGGCCACTGGAGGATCGCGCCCAAGGGGGCGACCGGCCTGTGCGCCCGCCGGTCGTACCGGGGCGACACGCTCGTCCTGGACACCGAGTGGGAGACCGGGGACGGCGCCGTCCGGGTCACCGACCTGATGCCCCAGCGGGACAGGGCGCCCGACCTCGTACGGATCGTGGAGGGGCTGCGCGGCAGGGTCACCGTACGCAGCACGCTGCGGCTGCGGTTCGACTACGGGTCGATCGTGCCGTGGATGCGCCGCTCGGACGGCCACCGGGTCGCCGTCGCGGGGCCCGACTCGGTGTGGCTGCGCAGCGAGCCGCCGGTGCGGACGTGGGGCGAGGACTTCGGTACGCACGCGGAGTTCGAGGTCGCCGAGGGCGAGAAGGTCGCGTTCGTGCTGACCTGGCACCCGTCGCACGAACCGCAGCCGGCCCGGGTGGACCCCTACGAGGCCCTGGAGGCGTCGTTGGAGGACTGGGGCGCCTGGTCGGCCCGCTGCCGCTACAAGGGGCCGTACGAGGCCGCTGTGCGGCGTTCCCTGATCACGCTGAAGGCGCTGACGTACGCGCCGACGGGCGGGATCGTCGCCGCGCCCACCACCTCGCTGCCGGAGGAGCTGGGCGGCGTGCGCAACTGGGACTACCGGTACTGCTGGCTGCGCGACTCGACGCTCACCCTGGGCGCGCTGCTGTCCGCCGGCTACCACGAGGAGGCCCGCTCCTGGCACCGCTGGCTCCTGCGCGCGGTCGCCGGCGACCCGGCCGACCTCCAGATCATGTACGGCGTGGCGGGCGAACGCCGGCTGCCGGAACAGGAGTTGCCGTGGCTGTCCGGCTACGAGAACTCGCGCCCCGTACGCATCGGCAACGGCGCCGTCGACCAGCTCCAGCTCGACGTGTACGGCGAGGTCATGGACTCCCTCGCGCTCGCGCGGGACGCGGGGCTGCCCGCGCGCCCGCACGTGTGGGCGCTCCAGCGCGCGCTGATGGAGTGGCTGCGCGACAACTGGCGCCGGCCCGACGAGGGGCTGTGGGAAGTGCGGGGCGGGCGGCGCCAGTTCACGCACTCCAAGGTGATGGTGTGGGTCGCCGCCGACCGCGCCGTCCGCGCGCTGGAGACGCACCCGCACCTGCGCGGCGACCTCGACGGCTGGCGCGAGCTGCGCAGCGCCGTGCACGCGGAGGTGTGCGAGCGGGGGTACGACGCCGAGCGGGGCACGTTCACACAGTCCTACGGGTCCGTCGAACTCGACGCCGCGCTCCTGCTGATCCCGCGCGTGGGGTTCCTGCCCGGCGACGACCCGCGCGTGATCGGCACCGTCGACGCGGTGCGCGCGGAACTCGGCCGCGACGGGCTGCTGCGGCGCTACAGCACCGACGGCTCGACCGTCGACGGGCTGCCCGGCTCCGAGGGGACCTTCCTGGTCTGCTCGTTCTGGCTCGTCGACGCGCTGCACCTGACCGGCCGCCGCGAGGAGGCGCTCGCCCTCTTCGAGCGGCTCGCCGGGCTCGCCAACGACGTCGGGCTGCTCGCCGAGGAGTACGACCCCGCCGTCGGGCACCAGCTCGGCAACTTCCCGCAGGCGTTCAGCCACATCGGGCTCGTCAGCTCCGCCCTCGCCCTGTTCGGGGACGGGGAGGCAGGATAGGGGCCATGGATCTTGGACTGAAGGACCGGGTGTACGTCGTCACCGGGGCCACGCGCGGACTCGGCAACGCGGTCGCGCGCGAGCTGCTGGCGGACGGGGCGAAGGTGGTCGTCTCCGGGCGGGACGAGGAGCGGGTCGCGGAGGCGGCGCGCGGGCTGGGCGAGGGCGCGGTCGGGGTCGCCGTCGACAACGCGGACGCGCAGGCACCGGAGCGGCTCATCGCCCGCGCGCGCGAGGCGTTCGGCGGGTTCGACGGGATTCTCATCAGCGTGGGCGGGCCGCCGCCGGGGTTCGTCGCCGACAACACGGACGAGCAGTGGGAGGCCGCGTTCCAGTCCGTCTTCCTCGGCGCGGTACGGCTCGCGCGCGCGGCTGCCGCCGAGCTGGACGAGGGGGGTGTCATCGGGTTCGTGCTGTCCGGGTCCGTGCACGAGCCGATCCCCGGGCTGACGGTCTCCAACGGGCTGCGGCCCGGTCTCGCCGGGTTCGCGAAGTCGCTGGCGGACGAGCTGGGGCCACGGGGCATCCGGGTCGTGGGGCTGCTGCCGGCGCGCATCGACACGGACCGCGTGCGCGAGCTGGACGGGTTGTCGGCGGATCCGGAGGCGACGCGGGTCGCGAACGAGGCGCGGATTCCGTTGCGGCGGTACGGGCGGCCGGAGGAGTTCGGGCGGACAGGAGCGTTTCTGCTGTCGCCGGCCGCCTCGTACCTGACGGGGATCATGGTCCCGGTGGACGGCGGGATGCGTCACGGGTTCTGACCCGTCAGCTGACCCTTTCCGCCTTGTGCTTCATCGCCCGCATCCTCACCTCCGCCGGCAGCGCCTTCAGTGCCGCCGAGTCCCGCGCGCGCGTGAGGGAGTGCGTGATGAAGTTCCGTAGCGCCTCCCCCGGGGACGCGTGGGGTTCCACCCTCAGGTGGACCCGCGTCTCCGGGGCGTCGCGGCGGCCCGTGAGGTGCACGCGCGCGTGGGAGACGCCGTCCAGGTGGGCCGTCTCCGTGGCGAGGACGTTCTCCAGGGCGCTGCCCCTGAGGATCGCCGATTCGCCGTCGCCGGTGTCGATGAGGACCTCGCTGAGGCGGCGGCGCCGGAGGTTCGCCGTCAGCCACCACAGGGCGAGCAGGACGAGCAGCGCGAGCCCTGCGACGACCGTCGGCCACCACCAGCCCTCGTCGCGCCAGCGGGTGCGCCGGGAGGCCGTCAGGAGGGCGTCGTGGCGGTCGCCGTGGAGCCACCAGGAGGGCGGGTCCGCGCCCAGCCCGATCGCGAGGACCGAGCCGCCGAGGGCGAGCAGGGCCAGCCCGACGAGGCAGAGCAGGACACGGTTGACGGTGCGGAGCATCAGGGGTCACCCCTTCTTCGCGGGCCGGCGGACATGGATCGACAGCGCCGGAGGGCGGGCC
Organism: Streptomyces saintjeani; assembly: GCF_055409605.1. Classification (NCBI taxonomy): domain Bacteria; kingdom Bacillati; phylum Actinomycetota; class Actinomycetes; order Kitasatosporales; family Streptomycetaceae; genus Streptomyces; species Streptomyces saintjeani. Next base: position 2,161,465 of record NZ_CP189624.1, read on the forward strand.
AGCCCGAGGCCGTCCAGCGCCGCCGCGAGCGTGCCCTCCAGATCCGCGCGGACCTCGTCGAGATCGCGGAAGTGGGACACCGTACGGACGTCGATACGGCGCCGTCCCATCCGTACGTGGACGGACTGGACGCCGGACACCTCCATCGCCCGGTCCCGCAGGACGAGCGCGGCGGCGTCGCGGTGCAGGCCCGCGCGTACGTCGGGGTGGGTCGGCCGCATCGGCAGGACGTCGCGGTGGCCCGGGGTCACCGCGAGCAGCAGGGCCAGCAGCCCGAGGGCGACGGCGACGCCCGCGCCGGTGCGGACCCAGGTGTCGTCCAGGGGGCGCGCGGCGAGCTGGTGGGCGAGTTCGCGGCGCCAGCGCATGGCCGGGTGACCGGCGCGGACGGCGGCGACGTCGTACAGGAAGAGACCGGCCACGGCGAGGACGAGGACGGCCGTGAGGGCGGCCGGTGCCCGGCGGGGGGACCAGAAGCGGCGTACGCCTGCCGGTGGGGGCGCCGCCTCGGGTTCCGGTTCCTTGTCCATGATCACCGGCAGCCGCTGGGTCGTGCCTTCGCCGCCCTGGGGTTCGCTCATCGCGTCCTCCCCTGTGCCTCGCCGGGGACCACCGTCGGGTGGAGCCGTTCGATCGTGACGGTGACGTCCGGCACGTCCATTCCCACCAACGCGCGTACCCGCTCGACCACGTTTCGACGCACCGCGCGGCAGCGCGCTCCGATATCGGTGGGGTAGTCGAGTTCGAGGGCCACACGCACGCGCGCGCGGCCGTGCGAGACGACCACCATGGCGTGCGGGGGCGCCGCGTCGGGCGGCAGGGGGCCGAGGGCCTCGCGGGCCGCCTGGGAGGCGATCTTCGCGACCACCCGGTCGGCGATCCGCGTCGCCCCGCGCTCCCCCGCCGCGACGGTGGACGTCATCGGCGCCGGTCGTCGCGCGAGCGCAGGAAGTCGCCGATCTCCAGGTCCCCTTCGAGGAACCGGCCGACGACGAACCCGATGGCGCCGAGGGCGGCCACCAGGAGGAAGGCGCCGAACCCGCCGAAGTACCCGGCGAAGCCCAGCGCCATGCCGGCGATCATGCCGATCACGGCCCTGCTCATGTGTCGTCCCTTCGCGTCGCTGGCCACGCGGTCACTGGATCCGGGGTTCCGGCTCGTCGTCCTCTTCGTCGGGCAGCTTGACGTCGCTGACGGCGATGTTGACCTCGACGACCTCAAGGCCGGTCATCCGCTCGACGGCGGCGATCACGTTCTCGCGGACGGCCCGTGCGACGTCGGCGATGGAGACGCCGTAGTCGACGACGATCTCCAGGTCCAGCGCGGTCTGCACCTCGCCGACCTCGGCCTTCACGCCGCGCGAGACGGACTTGGAGCTGCCGGGGACGCGGTCGCGCACGGCGCCGAAGGTGCGGCTGAGTCCGCTGCCCATGGCGTGCACGCCGACGACGTCCCGCGCGGCGAGCCCCGCGATCTTCTCCACGACGCCGTCGGCGATCGTCGTCCGTCCCCTGGTCCCGGGGTCGCCACCCCCGCGTTTCACCGCCTTGCGCACCGTCTGATCGGTCTCGGCGGCGGAGTTCTGTGTGGTGTCGGTCATGATCCGTACGTCCCTTCCGGCCGGTGTCCTTCGACCAAACCAACCGTAAGCGCGGTTGCCCCATAGCGCCCCGGGGATGCGGCAGGCTGGTGGAATGACTGCGGAGCAGCACTGGCGTCAGACGGTCCGGCAGCAGCTCGGACTCGGCAGGTTCCTTCCCCTCGGCGGCCCGCGCGACGGCTGCTGGATCGCGGAGAGCGTCGCGGAGACGGTCCTCGCGCGGGCGGTGGCGGGCAACGTGGAGGGCGCGCGTCTTGGCCCCCTGCGGCTGGCGCTCGCCGACCCCGAGAACGCGCACGACCCGGCCGTACCGCCGCCCCCGACGGCCCTCCCGCCGGGCCCCCTGAAGATGACCGCGGAGTTCTCCGCCCGGCCGACGGAGCCGTTGCCGAACTCGGCCGCCCGGCTGCGGGCCGCCCTCGCGGCGGCGTCGGCGGAGCGCCTCGGCCTCGTCGTCACGGAGATCGACCTGCGGGTGACGGGCCTGGTCCTCCCGGAGGACCCGCCGGACGAGCCGGAGCCGCTCCGGCCGTGGCGGGGGCCCAGGCCGGACGAGCTGGCCGGGGTGCCGGGGCTGCTGGGCGGCACCGTGCGCCTGGAGGACCGGGCCGGGGCGAACGCGCTCCCGCGCCCGCACGCGCGCGTGGAGATCGCCGTACGCGCGGACCTGCGGACGCTGGACGTGGCGCGGGAGGCCCGCACGGCGGCGCAGCGGCTGCCGGGGAGCCCGACGGCGGCGGTGCTGGTGGTCGCCGTGGGGTGAGCGGGCGGAGGTGACGCGGGGGGGCGGGCGCGCCTCCGGCAGCCTCACCGGCTCCGGCGCCGGGCAGGGTGTGACGCGCGCGGGCATGGCGCACCGGCACGATCTACCGCCGCTGCCCCGCTTCCGGCACCGGTTCGTCGCACGGCCCCGCCCGTTACTCCCCCAGCCCCGCCAGGTCCCTGAGGCGACGGGACTGGGCGGCACGCTCGGCCGCTCGCTGGTCGTCGTACGAGCGGCCCGCCGCGCCCTGGAGGAGCGCCTTCGTCTCCACGACGGCGTCCCGGGGGGCCGCGAGGAGGGCGGTCGTGAGGTCCTTGACGGCCGTGTCCAGGTCAGCGGCGGGGACGGCCGTGTTGGCCAGGCCGATGCGGACGGCCTCCTCGGCGTGGACGTAGCGGCCCGTCAGGCAGATCTCCGCCGCGCGGCCGTAGCCCACCAGGGAGACCAGCGGGTGCGTGCCCGTGAGGTCCGGGACCAGGCCCAGGCTGGTCTCGCGCATCGCGAACTGCACGTCGTCGGCGACGACGCGCAGGTCACAGGCGAGCGCGAGCTGGAAGCCCGCGCCGATGGCATGGCCCTGGACAGCGGCGACGGACACGACGTCGCTGCGCCGCCACCAGGTGAAGCCCTCCTGGAACCCGGCGATGGCGGCGTCGAGTTCGGCGTCGCCACGGCGTGCGAGGTCCACGAAGGACGGTTCGCCCTCGATGCCCTCGGGCGTGAACATCTGCCGGTCGAGCCCGGCGGAGAAGGACCTGCCCTCACCGCGCAGCACGACGACACGGACGGAGCCCGGCAGTGACCGACCGGCCTCGGCCAGCGCCCGCCACATCGCGGGGCTCTGCGCATTGCGCTTGGCCGGGTTGGTCAGCGTCACCGTCGCGAGCGCGTCATCGACGGTGAGCCGTACGCCGTCCTTGTCCAGTGCCGGTGCGAGCGAAGCCATGGGGCGCCTCCGATGGGTGCGGTCACCTGAGTACAGCTAAGTGACTGCACAGTAACCACCCGGTCGATCTGTGCGCCGACCGGGTGGCCACCATCGAGGAACGATGGGCCGCCCGACGTCAGGACGTGGCGGCCTTCTTGCCCCTCGTCGCGCCGCCACGCCCACGGAGCGTGACGCCCGACTCGCTGAGCATCCGGTGGACGAAGCCATACGAGCGGCCGGTCTCTTCGGCCAGCGCTCGGATACTCGCACCGGAGTCGTACTTTTTCTTCAGGTCTGCCGCGAGCTTGTCGCGCGCGGCGCCGGTCACCCGGCTGCCCTTCTTCAGAGTCTCGGCCACCCGTGCCTCCTCATGGGAAGTGCGCTCTGGTCCCCTCATGATCACCCCTCCCGGCGATCCTGGCCACCCATTCGGCAAGGTCCGTGGGTGAGGGTTTTGACGACAGGAGCACGTCTCCACAAACGGAAGACGACATTCCGAACGGCCGTGTCCGCCCGGTCGAACGCCACTTTGCGTGAACACGCAGGTCAGAGAGACACGAAGGCCGACCCCCCGTCGACGGTTGTCGACAAAGGGGCCGGCCGGGAAAAGCGGAACGGACACACCTCGATACGAGGAGATCTCACACAGATGATGGATCACCGGTAGGCCGAATGATCCATACTCAGTGGATCATCCATTCGATCAAGCCAGGGCGACCAGATCCGCGTAGTCCGCGCCCCACAGGTCCTCGACGCCGTCGGGCAGCAGGATGATCCGCTCGGGCTGGAGCGCCTCCACCGCGCCCTCGTCGTGGGTGACGAGGACGACGGCGCCCTTGTAGGTGCGCAGCGCGCCGAGGATCTCCTCGCGGGAGGCCGGGTCGAGGTTGTTGGTGGGCTCGTCGAGCAGCAGGACGTTCGCCGAGGAGACGACGAGGGTCGCGAGCGCGAGCCGGGTCTTCTCGCCGCCGGACAGGACGCCCGCGGGCTTGTCGACGTCGTCCCCGGAGAACAGGAACGAGCCGAGCGTCTTGCGGACCTCCACGAGGTCGAGGTCGGGCGCGGAGGAGCGCATGTTCTCCAGGACCGTGCGCTCCGGGTCGAGCGTCTCGTGCTCCTGCGCGTAGTAGCCGAGCTTGAGGCCGTGACCGGGCCGCACCTCGCCCGTGTCGGGCTTCTCGACGCCGCCGAGGAGACGCAGCAGGGTCGTCTTGCCCGCGCCGTTGAGGCCGAGGATGACGACGCGGGAGCCCTTGTCGATGGCGAGGTCGACGTCCGTGAAGATCTCCAGGGAGCCGTACGACTTCGACAGGCCCTCCGCCATCAGCGGGGTCTTGCCGCAGGGCGCCGGTTCCGGGAAGCGGAGCTTGGCGACCTTGTCGGAGACGCGGACCGCCTCCAGGCCCGCGAGCAGCCGGTCGGCGCGCTTGGCCATGTTCTGCGCGGCGACCGTCTTGGTGGCCTTGGCGCGCATCTTGTCGGCCTGCGAGTGCAGGGCGGCGGCCTTCTTCTCGGCGTTCTGCCGCTCGCGCTTGCGGCGCTTCTCGTCGGCCTCGCGCTGCTGCTGGTAGAGCTTCCAGCCCATGTTGTAGACGTCGATCTGGGCGCGGTTGGCGTCCAGGTAGAACACCTTGTTGACGACCGTCTCGACGAGGTCCACGTCGTGGGAGATGACGATGAAGCCGCCCCGGTAGGTCTTCAGGTAGTCCCGCAGCCAGATGATCGAGTCGGCGTCGAGGTGGTTCGTCGGCTCGTCGAGCAGGAGCGTGTCCGCGTCGGAGAACAGGATGCGGGCCAGCTCCACGCGGCGGCGCTGACCGCCGGAGAGCGTGTGCAGGGGCTGGCCGAGGACACGGTCGGGGAGGTTCAGCGCGGCGGCGATCGTCGCGGCCTCCGCCTCGGCGGCGTACCCGCCCTTGGTGAGGAACTCGGTCTCCTGGCGCTCGTACTGCCGCAGCGCCTTCTCGCGGGTGGCGCCGCTGCCGTTCGCGATGCGCTGTTCGTTGTCGCGCATCTTGCGGATCAGTACGTCGAGCCCGCGCGCGGAGAGGATGCGGTCGCGGGCGAGGACGTCGAGGTCGCCGGTGCGGGGGTCCTGCGGGAGGTAGCCGACCTCGCCGGAGCGGGCGACCTGGCCCGCGGCGGGCTGGCCCTCGCCGGCCAGGACCTTCGTCAGGGTCGTCTTGCCGGCGCCGTTGCGGCCGACGAGGCCGATGCGGTCGCCCTTGGCGACGCGGAAGGTGGCGCTCTCGATGAGGATGCGCGCGCCTGCGCGCAGTTCGATACCGGAGGCGGAGATCACGGACAGACTCCAAGGCGTGTTCGGGTGACTGGACGAGGGTGTGCGGACGATCCCGTCGTCTAATGCGCGAGGAGAATGGCCATGGGGCCAGTCTAACGGGGGCCCGCAAGGAGTTTTGCGGCCACGGGCGCTGGGCCGTCCGGGTGAGCTGCGGGGGCGGGGACGCCGATCGCACGGCACGCTGGGCGCATGCAGTTCGACGACGACGCACCGCTGGACACCTCCGAGGTACAGGACGTGCGCGGGAGCCGGATCCCGGGCGGGCGGGCCACCGTGGGCGGCGGGATCGCCGGGGTGATCGCGCTCCTGCTGGCACTGTTCCTCGGCGTCGGCCCCGACCAGCTCGGGCTCTCCTCGGGGAGCGACGGGCCGACCGCGTCCGCCTCCTCCCTGGCCCAGGTGCAGCAGTCCTGCCGGACCGGGCGGGACGCGAACACGAAGGACGACTGCCGGATCGTGGCCGTCGTCAACAGCGTGCAGGACTACTGGAGCGAGGAGTTCCGGCAACGCGGCGGGACGTACACGCCGTCGCCGACGGTCCTGTTCAGCGGGCGCGTCAACACGGCGTGCGGGGCCGCGAGCGCCGCCGTCGGGCCGTTCTACTGCCCCGGCGACCGCAAGGTCTACCTCGACCTCGGCTTCTTCGACGAACTGCGCACGAAGTTCGGGGCGAGCGGCGGGTCCTTCGCGCAGGCGTACGTCGTCGCGCACGAGTACGGCCACCACGTCCAGGACCTCCTCGGCACCCTCGGGCGCGCGCAGGACGGCCGTACCGGCGCGAACAGCAACGCGGTGAGGGTGGAACTCCAGGCCGACTGCTACGGCGGTGTCTGGGCGCGGCACGCCACCACCACGAAGGACCCGGCGACCGGGCGGCCCCTGCTGACGAACCTCACCGACGCGGACATCCGCGACGGCCTCGACGCGGCGGCCTCCGTCGGGGACGACCGGATCCAGGAGCGGTTCCAGGGGCGGGTCACGCCGGAGTCGTGGACGCACGGGTCGGCGGCGCAGCGGCAGCAGTGGTTCGACACCGGGTTCCGCAGCGGTGACATGGAGCGGTGCGACACCTTCCGGTGAGCCGGTCCGTCCGGCTGTCGCGGGCTTTCCGACGCCGTTGTCAGTGGCGGGTGCCAGACTGGGCGACAGGTGATTTTCCGGCAGGAATCCCCAGGGATCGGTCAGGGAGTGGTCGGCATGGCGGGAGCGGCGAGCGGGCGTCCGAGCATCTGCCCGACGGTGCTGTACGGCGACGCGAAGGCGGCGATCCGGCAGCTCACGGAGGCGTTCGGCTTCACGGAACTGACGGTGTACGAGGGCGAGGGCGGGGTGATCCTCCACGCCGAACTGGTGTACGGGAACGGGGTCGTGATGCTCGGCTCCAAGGGGCGGGGCGGAGTCTTCGACACGGTGATGAAGGGGGCCGGGCCGACGGGGACGTACGTCGTGGTGGACGACGTGGACGCGCATCACCGGCGGGCGGTGGAGCAGGGCGCGGAGATCCTGATGCCGCCGACGGACCAGGACTACGGGGCGCGGGACTACATGGCGCGGGACCTGGAGGGGAACGTGTGGTCGTTCGGGACGTACGCGCCGGAGGTCAGGGGGTGAGATGAGGAGGCTGTGGGGGATGCCGGGGGCGGTGGGGCGCCCCCTGCGGGGCGGTCAGCTGCCTCCGGTGTGGACCTGGAAGGCCGCTCTGCGGACGGCCTTCGCGAGGGCCGGGTCCGGGTGGGCGGCGGCGAGGGCCACGAGGACCTGGACGGTGCGGGGGTGGCCGACCGCGCGGACCTCGTTCAGGAGCGCGGGGACGGTCGGCTGGAGCGCCGATTCGAGGTGGCGGACCAGCATCGGGGCCTCGCCGTGGTCGGCGACGGCGGCGGCCGTGTCCACCCAGAGCCAGGTCGCCTCCTCGCGCGTGAGGACCTCGTGCGCGTCCTCCGGGTCGACGCCGTCGTGCTCCGCGAGCCACAGCAGGGCGTACGGGCGCAGGGCGGGTTCGTCGACGACCGCGCGGACGTCCGGCTCGGCCGGGGCGCCGACGACGCGCAGCGCCTCGAAGGCCAGGCCCCGCAGGAGGGCGTCCTCGCCGCGCGCCGCGACCAGGAGTTCCGTGACCGCGCTGCCGACCGTGCGGGCCGCGAGCCAGGCGCGGTACTCGGAGCGGGCCGCGTTCGGGCGCAGTTGGGCGCAGCCTCGGAGCATGTCCTCGGCGGCCTGCTCGATGTTCCCGGCGGGGCTCTGCGCGGCCACGCAGATCTGCTCCAGCTTGACCCAGGTCGCCCAGCTGCCCAGGGGGGTGAGGGTCGCCTGCCCGCCACCGCCGGTGAGCGCACCGACGATGGCCAGCGCGTGGAGGGCCCAGTCGAGGAGGGGGGCGAGTTCGACGGGGTCGGGGGCGGTGGGGAGTGGCTGTTTGGTGAGCCCGGCAACTCCCGTGGGCGCGGCGGGTTCCGTGCCGGTCTCCGTCGGCGCCTCGGCGAAGCCCTCGTCCCCGTCCGCCCCCGCGGCGTACGGGATCTCGCAGCGTTCCGTGCGGAGTTCGGTGACGCGTTGGGCGAGGAGGTCGAGGAGCTGTTCGACGGGGACAGGCCCGGCGGAGAGTTGGAGGAAGGAGAGGACCTGCGGCATCGCCGAGACGACCTCGGCGACCGTGGCGGGCTCCTCGTCGGCCGGTTCGGGGACCGCGAGGGACCAGGCGTCGAAGAGGGCCACCCAGCCGCGGAGCACCGCGCTGTCGTCGCGGTTCCAGGCGCGCAGCCGCCAGCCGGGGCGCGCGCTCGCGCCGTGCACCTCGATGAGGCCGGCGAGCCTCGCGGTGTCCCAGTCGGAGCGGACCTGGTCGACGCTCAGGCCGAGGTCGCTCGCCGCGCGCCGCGCGGTCGCCTCGGAGAGGGTCGCCCTGCCGTCGATGGTCGCGGCGTCCTTGCCGGGGCCGAGGGCGTTGTCCGCCCAGCGGGCCACGCGGGCGGCGGCGGCCAGGCCCGAGCGAGCCATTCTGGCCAGTTCCGCCGGGGCCGGTGTGCCTTCCGGGGGGCGGGGCGCGGCGCGGCGCGGGCGCCGCTGGTTCACAGCTGAGGGGGCGGCGGCCAGGGGTCGCGGGCGGACGAGTCGAAGCCTGGAGTCGCGCGGGATACGGGACGTCACGGGTGCAGTCTTCCGGTTGACGGTCCGAAAACCCAAACGGAATGTCACGGGGGGCTACGGGACTGGCCAACGCACGGGGTGCGGAGAGGGGACGGAGAGGGTGCTCGGGACGGGGACGGGACCAAGCGGAACGCCCGCTACCGGGGCGGGTGGATGTGCCGGGACTCACACCGGCGGGGCCCGGTGTTCGGCCGGCGCCGTTCATGTCGGCCGCTCACATCAGCGGCGTCAAGAACCTCCGCAGGGTCTCCTCGTACGCCGCCGGGTCCGCGTTCCACATCGCGCCGTGCGGGGCGTCGCGGACCTCGTGGAGGGTCGTGAGCGCGGGCGCCCGCGCGGCGAGGCGGCGGGAGAGGTCCCAGGGGGCGACCGTGTCGCCGGGGCCGTGGACGATCAGTGTGGGGACGCCGGGGAGCGTGCCGTCGTCGTCCGGGGGCTCCGCCCCGTTGCCGAGGCGGCCCAGCGCCGCGCGGACCGCCAGCGGGAGCAGGGCGCCCGGGGTGCGGCGGGCGGCGGCCAGCGAGCGCAGGGCCGTCTGCCAGTCGAGGAGCGGGGAGTCGAGGACCAGGCCGCAGACGCGGTCGGCGAGGCCGGAGCGGGTGGCCGCGCGCAGGGCCATCGCCGCGCCGGTCGACCAGCCGAGCAGGATCACGCGGTCGGCGCCGTGCGCGAGGGCGTACCGGATCGCCGCGTCGACGTCCCGCCACTCCGTCGTACCGAGGTGGTTGAGGCCGTCCGGCGGACGCGGCGCGCCCTCGTCGCCCCGGTAGGCGGGCACCAGGGTCGGGAAGCGGCGGCGGTGCAGGAACCCCAGGACGTTCAGGGCGTGTTCGCGGCCCGCGCCGAGGCCGTGCACGGCGATCACCCAGGTGCGGCGCGCGCCGGGCACGAACCAGGCGGGCAGCGTGCCGAGTTCGCCGGGGACACCGACGTCCGTGTGGGTCAGGCCGAGGGCCGTCGCCGGGTCGCCGACGTGCAGGCTCGGGGTGAGGCGTACGGCCGTGCCGGGGCCGAGCGTGCCGTACGAGACGCGTTCCAGGCGGCGGACGACCGTGTCGGCGTCGCGCGGGGCGTTCGGCAGGACCGGGCCGATCACCGCGTGGACGTCCGCGCCGGTGATGCCGTACGTGCCGGGTCTGAGGGCGGCGAGGTCGCGGGTGAGCGTGATCCGGCCGGCGGCGGTGGCATGCACCGTGAGCTTGGGTTCCGTCGGCAGGGGCCGGCCCGGCGGCGCCTTCAGCGCCGGGTCGCTCGCCATCCGGCCGGCGGCGACGCTCGCCGCGCCGGCGGCCACTACTGCGGAGACGGCGACGGCCGTCGCTTTGACTGGGCGCACGGGTCCAGTGTCCGGGTGGTTCGCGGGGGAGGCCAGTGGTGCGGGGCCGGGCCGGGGGCTCGGCGGAGCCGGACGGGTGGGCTCGGCGGGGGCGGCGCAGGGTGCGGCGTGGCTTTCGTACGGCCGTTGGGGGCGTGTGCCCGGCCGGTACCCCGCCGACGGCGCGTCCCCTCAGACCGTCCCCTGCCCGTACCCCTTCAGCTTGTCCCCCGCCTCCCGCACCTGGTCCGGGGTCAGCAGGCTCGGGGTGTGGCCCGGGACCGAGGCCGCCGTCAGCCAGAGGTGGCACATCCATTCGAGCTGGGCCGTGTCGGTGAAGGCGCGGTCGAGGGTGGGGGCGTACGCGAGGGTGCCGTGGTTCTGGAGGAGGCAGGCCGTGCGGCCTCGGAGGGCCGTGAGGATGTTGTCGGCGAGCTGCTCGGTGCCGTACGTCGCGTAGGGGGCCACGCGGACCGGGCCGCCCAGGGCCCCCGTCATGTAGTGGACCGCCGGGAGTTCGGGGACGAGGGTGGAGACGGCCGTCGCGTGGACGGCGTGGGTGTGGACGACGGCTCCGGCGTCGGTCGCGCGGTAGACCGCGAGGTGCATGGGGAGTTCGCTGGTCGGCCGGAGCGTGCCGAGGACCTGGGTGCCGTCGAGGCCGACGCCTGTCACGTCCTGGGGCCCCAGCCGGTCGTACGGAACGCCTGTCGGTGTGATCAGGACCACGTCTGCGAGCCGTACCGAGACGTTTCCCGATGTACCCACCACGAGTCCGTCGGTGACCGTGCGGCGTGCCGTCGCGATCAAGGACTCCCATGCCGCGGCCTCTTCGGGACGCGGGCGCCTCTGCTCAGCCATACGGGTGATCCTGCCAGGTGTCGGAGTCATGCCCACAGTGACACCGCGAAGCCCTGTCCAGTTCATCTTCCGTTCATCCAGGTTACCTACGTTCAACCTGCCGATTACTACGAACGATTGTCTGGGTAAATGGAAAACTTCTCGCTGATCCTCGCGATAGTGGTGGTAACCGCTCTCGCGTTCGATTTCACGAACGGTTTCCACGACACAGCCAACGCGATGGCCACCACCATCTCGACCGGCGCACTGCGGCCCAAGGTGGCGGTGGCCATGTCCGCCGCACTGAACCTTGTGGGGGCGTTCCTCTCCGTGGAGGTCGCGAACACGATCTCCAAGGGACTTGTCGACGAAAGCGGTATACGACCCGAGGTGATCTTCGCGGCGCTGGTCGGCGCGATCCTCTGGAACCTGCTGACCTGGCTGGTCGGCCTCCCCTCCAGCTCCTCGCACGCCCTGATGGGCGGCCTGATCGGCGCGACGCTGGCCTCCGCCGGGACCGGCGCGGTGCACGGCGACGTGCTGGTCACGAAGGTGCTGATTCCCGCAGTCGCCGCGCCGATCGTCGCCGGGGTCGCCGCGATGCTGGCGACGCGGCTGTCGTACACCCTGGCGAAGAAGGCCGACGGAAACGCGGCCGAAAAGGGTTACCGGTTCGGGCAGATCGCCTCGGCCGGGCTCGTCTCGCTGGCGCACGGCACGAACGACGCGCAGAAGACGATGGGCATCATCACGCTGGCGCTCGTCGCGGGCGGCTCGCTCGCGCCCGACTCGGACCCGCCCACCTGGGTCATCCTCTCCGCCGGCCTCGCGATCGCGCTCGGCACGTACCTGGGCGGCTGGCGCATCATCCGCACGATGGGCAAGGGCCTCACCGACCTCCAGCCGCGCCAGGGGTTCGCGGCGCAGACGTCCGCCGCGACGGTCATCCTCGCGTCGTCGCACCTCGGCTTCTCCCTCTCCACCACGCACGCGGTCTCCGGGTCCGTGATGGGCGCGGGGCTCGGCCGCAAGGGCGGGGTCGTGCGGTGGTCGACGGCCACGCGGATGTTCGTCGCGTGGGGGCTGACGCTGCCGGCCGCCGCACTGGTCGGGGCGCTCGCGGAGTCGGTCACGGACCTGGGCGACTGGGGTACGGCCGCCGTCGCGGTGTTCCTCGTCGCGTCGAGCGCCGCGATCTGGAAGGTCTCGCGGCGTGAGGTCGTGGACCACAACAACGTGAACGACACGGACGAAGCCGTCGCGACTCCGGTCGCCGGTGCCGTCGAGGCCGCCGACATCAAGGTCGTCATCCCCGCTCCGGCGACCGCCACCACCGACCCGGCCGCTCCCCCGGCCGCGACCGTCTGACCCCGAAGGACACCGCAACCATGAAGATCGACTGGTCCGCACTCGGCTCCGTCTTCGGTGTCAGCCTCGTGGTCACCGTCGGGATCGTGACCCTCTTCACGCTGGGCGTGATGGGCCTCTCCCGCCACGAACGCGCCCAGGCCGACGGGGGTTCGGCGGCGCTCGCGGTGACGGGGGCGTACGCGTGTTTCGCGGCGTGCCTGGGGGCTGTGGCGTACGGCATCAGCCTGATCGTCGCCTGAGCTCTCCGGAAAACCGGCAGCAACCGTTTGCACAACCCCGTGCGGCTTCGGCTGTGCGGGGTTTCGTGCGTGGGTGTGGGCCGGGTCACGGGTGGGGCCGTGTGGGGTTCTGCACACTCCGCTCTCGCAGGTCAACGGTGAGTTGACGGGTGTTTGAGGCCCGTGGTGGACTGCCAGGGCCATGTACGGCGGCTCAGGAGGAAGTCCGGTGCGAATCCGGCGCGGTCCCGCCACTGTGACCGGGGTAGTCATCCCCGGGAGCCAGGAACTCCCACCGCCGGTCTCGTCGAACCAGGGCGTGGACACCCTGAGTGAGGACATACCGCCATGCTCGGCCGCCGATTGAGGAACCGACTCCGACCGCCGACCGTTCCCACGGCCGGCTGAGCCGATGGGTGCCGATCGCATCTACGCGTACGGCGCCGCCGCCGGACTCCTCGGTGACCTGCTGTTCGGCGATCCCCGCCGGGGGCATCCGGTCGCCGCGTTCGGGCGCGCCGCGGTGTCTGTGGAGCGGGCGTTGTGGCGCGACCACCGGGGGTGGGGGGCGCTGCACACGGCTGTCTGCGCGGGGGGCGCGGTGGCTCTCGGCGCGGCCTCGCAGGCTGCCGTACGCCGCTCCCCCGCCGCTTCCCTCGCCCTGACCGGCGTCGCCACCTGGGCGGTCGTCGGCGGTACCTCCCTCGCCCGCGAGGCCCGGCACATCGGGCGGTCGCTGGCGGCCGGGGACGTCGACGCGGCGCGGGCGCGGCTGCCGCACCTGTGCGGGCGCGATCCGCAGGCGCTGGACGCCGACGGGATCGCGCGGGCCGTTGTGGAATCGGTTGCTGAGAACACGTCCGACGCGGTGGTGGGCGCGCTGGTGTGGGGGGCCGTGGGCGGGGTGCCGGGGCTGCTCGGGTTCCGGGCCGTCAACACGCTCGACGCGATGGTGGGGCACCGGTCGCCCCGGCACCTGCGGTACGGGTGGGCCTCGGCCCGGCTCGACGACGTCGCCGGGTGGCCGGGGGCCCGGCTGACGGCCGTGCTCGCGTGTGTCGCCGGGGACGATGCGCGGGGGGCTGTGCGGGCCTGGCGGGCGGACGCGGTGACGCATCCGAGCCCCAACGCGGGGCCGGTGGAGGCGTCGTTCGCGGGGGCGTTGGGGGTGCGGATGGGGGGGACCTTGTCCTATGCGGGTCGTGTTGAACACCGGCCCGTGCTCAACGGGGGTGGACGCGGGGTCGTCGTCGGGGACATCGAGCGGGCGGTACGGCTGTCCCGGCGGGTGAGTTGGCTGGCGCTGGGGGCGACGGTCGCTGGACGGATGTTGTGTAAACGGTTGCTGAAAAAGGGGGCCAGCGTATGAGCGGCGGGCTACTGGTCGCCGGGACCACCTCCGACGCCGGGAAGAGTGTCGTCACCGCCGGGATCTGCCGGTGGCTCGTACGGCAGGGCGTGAAGGTCGCGCCCTTCAAGGCGCAGAACATGTCCCTCAACTCGTTCGTGACCCGCGAGGGTGCCGAGATCGGGCGGGCGCAGGCCATGCAGGCGCAGGCGTGCCGGATCGAGCCGACCGCGCTGATGAACCCCGTGCTGCTGAAGCCCGGCGGGGAGCGGAGCAGTCAGGTCGTGCTGATGGGGAAGCCCGTCGGCGAGATGGACGCGCGCCGGTATCACGGGGGCCGGCAGGAGCAGCTTCTCGGGACGGTGCTCGACTGCCTCGCCGAACTCCGGTCCACGCACGACGTGGTGATCTGCGAGGGCGCCGGATCGCCCGCCGAGATCAACCTGCGGCGCACCGACATCGTCAACATGGGCATCGCCCGGGGCGCGGGGCTCCCTGTGCTGGTGGTCGGGGACATCGACCGGGGCGGCGTCTTCGCCTCGTTCTTCGGGACGGTCGCCCTGCTCTCGCCGGAGGACCAGGCACTGGTCGCCGGGTTCCTGGTGAACAAGTTCCGCGGCGATGTGTCGCTGCTGGAACCGGGGCTGGAGATGCTGCGCGGGCTGACCGGACGGTCGACGTACGGGGTGCTGCCGTTCAGGCCGGGCCTCGGGATCGACGAGGAGGACGGCATGGCGGTGTCCCTGCGGGGCGCCGTACGGGAGTCCTCGCTCGCGCCGCCGGTCGGTGACGAGATCCTCCGGGTCGCCGTCTGCGCCGTGCCGTTGATGTCGAACTTCACGGACGTGGACGCGCTGGCCGCCGAGCCCGGCGTGGTGGTGCGGTTCGTGGACCGGCCGGAGGAACTCGCGGACGCGGACCTGGTCGTCGTACCCGGAACTCGGGGGACGGTGAAGGCACTTGAGTGGCTGCGACAGCGGGGGCTGGCCGTCGAGCTGGCGCGCAGGGCCGCCGCCGGGAGGCCGACTCTGGGGATCTGCGGCGGTTTTCAGCTGCTCGGCGAGCGGATCGAGGACGACGTCGAGTCGCGCGCCGGGGTCGTCGACGGGCTCGGACTGCTGCCCGTGCGGGTGCGGTTCGCCCGGGAGAAGACCTTGACCCGGCCGGTGGGCGAGGCCCTCGGGGAGCGGGTCGAGGGGTACGAGATTCATCACGGGATCGCCGAAGTCGTAGGCGGCGACCCCTTCTTGGACGGCTGCCGGGTCGGCGCCGTCTGGGGTACGCACTGGCACGGCTCCCTGGAGTCGGACGGCTTCCGACGGGCCTTTCTGCGCGAGGTGGCGGCTGCCGCGGGCCGCCGTTTCGTGCCCGCCGAGGACACCTGCTTCGCCGCGCTGCGCGAGCGACAGCTCGATCTGCTCGGCGACTTGATCGAACAGCACGCGGACACAGACGCGCTTCTGCGACTCATCGAGTCGGGAGCGCCGCAAGGACTGCCCTTCATCCCCCCGGGAGCGCCCGCATGAGCACAGTTTTGCTGTTGTCGACCGCCGACACGGACCTGTTGGCGGCGCGCGCCTCCGGCGCCCCGTACCGGATCGGCAACCCGACCCGGGTGGACGTCACCGGGGAACTCCCGGCGCTGATCGAGGGCGCCGACATCGCTGTCGTCCGGCTCCTGGGCGGCAAGCGGGCCTGGGAGGACGGGCTCGCGGCGCTCAAGTCGGCGGGGATTCCCACCGTGTTGCTGGGCGGCGAGACCGTGCCGGACGCGGAGCTGATGGCCGAGTCGTCGGTGCCGGCCGGGGTCGTGGCGGAGGCGCTGCGCTACCTCGTCGAGGGCGGGTCGGCGAACCTCGTCGAACTCGCCCGATTCCTCTCCGACACCGTGCTGTTGACCGGTGAGGGGTTCGAAGAGCCCCAGAAGATGCCGGAGTTCGGGGTTCACGGGTCTTTTGAGATCCGCGAGGACCGTCCCACCGTCGGCGTTCTCTTCTACCGGGCCCACGAGTTGAGCGGCAACACCTCCTTCGTCGACACCCTGTGCGACGCGATCGAGGCGCGCGGCGCCAACGCGCTTCCCGTGTACTGCGGTTCGCTGCGCGGCGCGGACGCCGGGCTGTACGAACTCCTGGGCGGGGCCGACGCGTTGGTGGCGACCGTCCTCGCGGCCGGCGGCACACACGCCTCGGACGCCTCGGCCGGCGGTGACGAGGAGGCGTGGGACATCGGCGCGCTCGCCGACCTCAACATCCCTGTGCTGCAAGGGCTCTGCCTCACCTCGTCGCGCGCGGCGTGGGACGAGTCGGACGCCGCGCTCTCCCCCATGGACGCGGCGATGCAGGTCGCGATCCCCGAGTTCGACGGGCGGATCATCACCGTCCCGTTCTCCTTCAAGGAGCAGGGCCCGGACGACGTCCCGGTGTACGTCGCCGACCCCGAGCGGGCCGGGCGGGTCGCCGGAATCGCCGTACGGCACGCGCAGTTGAAGCACAAGCCGAACGCGGAGAAGAAGGTCGCGCTGGTCTTCACGGCGTACCCGACGAAGCACTCCCGGGTCGGCAACGCGGTCGGTCTGGACACGCCCGCTTCGGCGGTGCGGGTGCTGGACGCGCTGCGGGACGCCGGGTACGGGGTCAGTGGATACCCGTCCGAGGGCGACGAGTTGATCCACCGGCTCATCGAGGCCGGTGGCCATGACGTGGAGTGGCTGACCGAGGAGCAGTTGGCGTCCGCGCCCGCGCGGGTGCCGCTCGCGGACTACCAGGCGTGGTTCGGGAAGCTGGACCCGGAGTTGCGGGACGCGATGACCGAGGCGTGGGGCGAGCCGCCGGGGTCGCTGTACGTCGACGGGGACGACATCGTCCTGGCCTCCCTCCAGTTCGGGAACGTCGTCGTGATGATCCAGCCGCCGCGCGGCTTCGGGGAGAACCCGATCGCGATCTACCACGACCCGGACATGCCGCCGTCGCACCACTACATGGCCGCGTACCGCTGGCTGGACAACTCCTTCGGCGCCGACGCGATCATCCACATGGGCAAGCACGGCACGATGGAGTGGCTGCCGGGCAAGGGCCTTGGCCTGAGCGGCGGTTGCGCTCCGGACGCCGTGCTCGGTGAACTGCCGCTGATCTACCCGTTCATCGTCAACGACCCCGGCGAGGGGACGCAGGCGAAGCGGCGCGGGCACGCGACCGTCGTCGACCACCTGGTGCCGCCGATGGCCCGCGCGGACACGTACGGGGACCTCGCGAAGCTGGAGCAGCTCCTCGACGAGTACGCCCTCGTGAGCGATCTCGACCCGGTGAAGGCGCCTGCGGTGCGGGCGCAGATCTGGACGCTGGTGAAGGCCGCCGAGCTGCATCACGACCTGCATGTCGACGAGCAGCCGGGGGACGACGCCTTCGACGAGTTCGTCATGCACATCGACGGCTACCTCTGTGAGATCAAGGACGTGCAGATCCGCGACGGGCTGCACATCCTCGGCGGCGGACCGGTCGACGAGGCTCGCGTGAACCTCGTGCTGGCCGTGCTGCGCGCCTCCCAGGTGTGGGGCGGCCAGGCGAACGCGCTGCCGGGTCTGCGGGCCTCCTTCGCCGCCCATTTCGGGCTGGTCGAGAAGGAGTTGCTCGCCGAGCCGGGGGCCGCGCTGAAGGTGCCGGTGGAGTTGAGCGAGCTGGTGGAGGGTCCCGCGCGGACCGCCGCCGACGCGATCGACCTGCTGGAGCAGCTCTGCCGGCGGGTCGCGCTCGGGATGGAGGAGCGGGGCTGGGCGGTGGAGGCCGTGCCCGCTCTGGTGCGTGAGGTACTCGGGACCGAACTGCCGGACGCCGTCGCCGTGTTGGAGTTCGCGTGCGATGAGGTCGTGCCCCGGCTGGCCCGTACGACGGACGAGATCGGCCACATCTTGCGTGCGCTGGACGGGGGTTACGTCCCCGCCGGGCCCTCCGGGTCGCCGACGCGCGGTCTCGTCAACGTCCTGCCGACCGGCCGCAACTTCTACTCCGTCGACCCCAAGGCCATTCCCTCGCGGTTGAGTTGGGAGGTCGGGCAGGCGCTCGCGGACTCGCTCGTGCAGCGGTATCTGGCGGACACCGGGGAGTACCCGAAGTCCGTGGGGCTCACCGTCTGGGGCACCTCCGCGATGCGTACCCAGGGCGACGACATCTCCGAGATCCTCGCGCTGCTGGGCTGCCGTCCGGTGTGGGACGACGCGTCCCGCCGCGTCACCGGGTTCGAGGTCGTCCCCCTGGACGAACTGGGGCGCCCCCGCATCGACGTCACCGTCCGCATCTCCGGCTTCTTCCGGGACGCGTTCCCGCACGTCGTGGGGTTGCTCGACGACGCCGTACGCGCGGTCGCCGACCTGGACGAGCCCGCCTCGGGGAACTTCGTCAAGGCGCACGCCGACGAGGACACGGCCGAGCACGGCGACCGACGCCGGGCCACCGCCCGGATCTTCGGCTCCAAGCCAGGTGCGTACGGGGCCGGGTTGCTGCCGCTGATCGACGCGCGGAACTGGCGGTCGGACGCGGATCTCGCCGAGGTGTACGCGGTGTGGGGTGGTTACGCGTACGGGCGGGGGCTGGACGGGCAGGCGGCTCGGGGGGACATGGAGACGGCGTTCAAGCGGATCGCGGTCGCCGCGAAGAATGTGGACACGAGGGAACATGACCTCGTCGACGCCGACGACTATTTCCAGTACCACGGCGGCATGGTCGCCATGGTGCGGCACCTCACCGGCGCCAACCCCGAGGCGTACGTGGGGGATTCGGCGACGCCGGACCAGGTGAAAACCCGCACGCTCGGCGAGGAGACCCACCGCGTGTTCCGCGCGCGGGTGGTCAACCCCCGCTGGATGGCGGCGATGCGGCGGCACGGGTACAAGGGCGCGTTCGAGATGGCCGCGACCGTGGACTACCTGTTCGGGTACGACGCCACGGCCGGTGTCGTGGACGACTGGATGTACGAGAAGCTCAGCGCGGAGTACGTCTTCGACCCGGAGAACCGGGACTTCATGAAGAAGTCCAACCCGTGGGCGCTGCGCGGGATCACGGAGCGGCTGCTTGAGGCCGCCGACCGTGGGCTGTGGGCGGAGCCCGACGCGGACACGCTGGAGCGGCTGCGTGCCACGTACCTGGAGCTTGAAGGCGACTTGGAGGGCGACCAGTGAGTACTCCGTTTCCGTTCACGGCAGTTGTGGGGCAGGACGATCTGCGGCTCGCGTTGCTGTTGAACGCCGTGTCTCCCGCTGTCGGCGGCGTCTTGGTGCGTGGCGAGAAGGGCACCGCGAAGAGCACCGCCGTGCGGGCGCTTTCGGCGTTGCTGCCGGAAGTGTCGGTGGTCGCGGGGTGCCGGTTCTCCTGTGATCCTTCCGCCCCTGATCCCGCCTGCCCGGATGGGCCGCACGAGGCCGGGGGCGGGACCCAACGGGCCGCCCGTATGGTCGAGTTGCCCGTCGGGGCGTCCGAGGACCGGCTCGTCGGGGCGCTCGACATCGAGCGGGCGCTCGCCGAGGGTGTGAAGGCGTTCGAGCCGGGGCTGCTCGCCGACGCGCATCGCGGGATTCTGTACGTCGACGAGGTCAACCTCTTGCACGACCACCTCGTCGACCTGTTGCTCGACGCCGCCGCGATGGGGGCGTCGTACGTCGAGCGTGAGGGCGTGTCCGTGCGGCACGCCGCTCGGTTCCTGCTCGTCGGGACCATGAATCCCGAGGAAGGCGAACTCAGGCCGCAGTTGCTCGACCGGTTCGGGCTGACCGTCGAGGTCGCCGCCTCCCGGGAGCCCGATCAGCGCGTCGAGGTCGTGCGGCGGCGGCTCGCCTACGACGACAACCCCACCGAGTTCTCGGCGCGTTGGGCCGGTGAGGAGACTGCCGTACGGCAACGGATCGTCGCCGCGCGGGAGTTGTTGCCGTCCGTGCGGCTCGGGGACGGGGCGTTGCGGCAGATCGCGGCGACCTGTGCGGCGTTCGAGGTCGACGGGATGCGGGCCGACATCGTGATGGCGCGTACCGCTACCGCGCTGGCCGCGTGGGCGGGGCGGACCGAGGTGCTGGCGGAGGATGTGCGGCAGGCCGCGTTGCTGGCGCTGCCTCATCGTCGTAGGCGAAATCCCTTTGACGCGCCGGGACTTGACGAGGACAAGCTCGACGAGACGTTGGAGGAGTTCTCGGGGGAGTCTCCCGAGGACGACCCCGATCCGGACGGGCCCGGTGGGGGTGGCGGGCAGCCGTCGCCTTCGCCGGAGGACGGGCCGCAGGGTGGGGACAGTGCCGCCCAGCCCGAGGCCGGTGAGGGCGGCGCGCCGGTCGGGGGCGGGGAGCAGTCCGCCGTACGGGCCTCCGAGCCGTTCCGTACCAAGGTGTTGAGCGTGCCGGGGATCGGTGAGGGGGCTGCCGGGCGGCGGTCTCGGGCGCGTACCGAGCACGGTCGTACGACAGGGGCCCGGCGGCCTCAAGGGGCGCTCACCAAGCTGCACTTGGCGGCCACCGTGCAGGCCGCCGCGCCGCATCAGCGGGCTCGGGGGCGGTCCGGGCCGGGGCTGGTGGTGCGGCGGGACGATCTGCGGCAGGCGTCGCGGGAGGGGCGGGAGGGGAACCTCGTCCTGTTCGTCGTCGACGCGTCCGGGTCCATGGCCGCCCGGCAGCGGATGAGTGCCGTGAAGGGGGCCGTGGTGTCGTTGCTGCTCGACGCGTACCAGCGGCGCGACAAGGTGGGGCTGGTGACGTTCCGGGGGACCTCCGGGGACCTCGCGCTGCCTCCCACCTCGTCCGTCGACGCCGCTGCCGCGCGGCTGGAGTCGCTGCCGACCGGGGGGCGTACGCCTCTTGCCGCCGGGCTGCTGAAAGCCCATGACGTGCTGCGCGTCGAGCGGTTGCGGGATCCGGCTCGGCGGGCGCTCGTCGTCGTCGTGACCGATGGGCGGGCCACCGGAGGGCCCGAGCCTGTCGCTCTTGCCGGGCGTGCCGCTCGGTTGTTCGCCGCCGACGGGGTCGCCTCCGTCGTCGTCGACTGTGAGTCGGGGCCTGTGCGGTTGGGGCTCGCGGGGCAGCTCGCGGGTGAGCTGGGGGGTACGGCCGTGACGCTCGACGAGCTGCGGGCCGATTCGATTGCCGGGCTGGTCAAGGATGTTCAGAGGAGGGCCGCGTAATGCCTCAGGGGCAGCCGAGTGTGGTGCCGGACGACGGACTGACGACCCGTCAGCGTCGTAATCGGCCACTTGTCGTCGTACACACGGGAGTCGGTAAGGGGAAGTCGACCGCCGCGTTCGGGCTTGCCCTGCGCGCCTGGAATCAGGGGTGGCCCATCGGGGTGTTCCAGTTCGTCAAGTCCGCGAAGTGGAAGGTCGGGGAGGAGAACGCCCTTCGGGTGCTCGGGGCTTCCGGTGAGGGCGGGTCCGTCGACTGGCACAAGATGGGTGAGGGGTGGTCCTGGGTCCAGCGGGACGACCAGATGGACAACGAGGAGAAGGCCAGGGAGGGTTGGGAGCAGGTCAAGCGCGATCTCGCCGCCGAGACGTACCAGCTGTACGTGCTCGACGAGTTCGCGTATCCGATGCACTGGGGGTGGGTCGACACCGATGAGGTCGTCGACGTGCTGCGCAATCGGCCTGGTACCCAGCATGTTGTGATCACCGGGCGCAACGCTCCCGAGAAGCTGGTCGGCATCGCCGATCTCGTCACCGACATGTCCAAGGTCAAGCATCCGATGGACGCGGGGCAGAAGGGGCAGCGGGGTATCGAGTGGTGAGGTCCGTTCCTCGGCTGGTCATCGCCGCACCGTCCTCCGGGAGCGGGAAGACCACTGTTGCCACGGGGTTGATGGCCGCGTTCGCCGCGCGGGGGGTTGTCGTGTCTCCGCACAAGGTGGGGCCGGACTACATCGATCCCGGGTATCACTCGCTGGCCGCTGGGCGGGTGGGGCGGAATCTCGACGCGTACCTCTGTGGGCCGGAGTTGGTCGCTCCCCTGTTCCTCCACGGGGCTCAGGGGTGCGACCTCGCCATCGTCGAGGGTGTCATGGGGATGTACGACGGGGCCGCCGGTGAAGGGGAGTTGGCGTCCACGGCCCAGGTCGCCAAGTTGTTGCGGGCGCCGGTGGTGCTGGTCGTCGACGCGTCGTCGCAGTCCCGGTCCGTCGCCGCGCTCGTGCATGGGTTCGTTTCCTGGGATCCCGAGGTCCGGGTGGGGGGTGTGATCCTCAACAAGGTGGCGTCCGACCGGCATGAGGAGTTGTTGCGGGAGGCGTTGGAGGAGGTCGGGGTGGCGGTGTTGGGGGTGTTGCGGCGGGTTGCTCAAGTGGATGTGCCCGCGCGGCATTTGGGGTTGGTGCCGGTGGTTGAGCGGCGGGGGGAGGCTGTTGAGGCGGTGGCGGCGATGGCTTCGCAGGTCGAGGCGGGGTGTGATCTGGAGGCGTTGATGCAAGTGGCCCGAGGTGCTGGGGAGTTGGGGGGCGATGTGTGGAGTCCGGGTGCGGCTCTGAGTTTTTCGCCCCCGCCGCCCCTTCCCGATCCCAACCCTGGGGGCTGCCGCCCCCAGCCCCCCGCTTCGGCCCTGAAAGGGCCTCGTCCTCAAGCGCCGGACAGGCTGGAAAGGCCTGTTGTGGCCATTGCCGGTGGGGCCGCTTTCAGTTTTTCCTATGCCGAACACGCCGAACTGCTCAGCGCCGCCGGGGCCGACGTCGTGACCTTTGATCCGTTGCGGGACGAAGCGCTTCCCGACGGGACCGCCGGGCTTGTCATCGGGGGCGGGTTTCCCGAGGTGTACGCCTCCGAGTTGTCCGGAAACGAGGCTCTGCGCAAGGCCGTTACCTCGTTGGCCGAGGGTGGGGCTCCTGTTGCCGCCGAGTGTGCCGGGCTGCTTTATCTGTGCCGGGAGCTCGACGGGGTTCCCATGTGCGGAGTTGTCGATGCCTCCGCCCGGATGAGTGAGCGGCTGACCCTCGGGTATCGGGATGCCGTCGCCGTCAGCGAGAGCGTGCTCGCCGGGGTCGGGACGCGGATGCGGGGGCACGAGTTTCATCGGACCGTTGTCGAGCCGGGGGCCGGCGCCGCTCCTGCCTGGGGGTTTCGGGGGGCTCGGGGTCGAGTGGAGGGGTTCGTGGCGCGTAATGTGCACGCGAGTTATTTGCACACGCATTGGGCCGGCGAGCCCGGTGTGGCCCGTCGGTTCGTGGAGAGGTGCCGGACGTCATGAGCAGCAAGCTGGTCGGGGTCGGTGTGGGGCCGGGGGATCCGGAGCTGGTGACCGTCAAGGGGGTCAACGCGCTGCGGGACGCGGATGTCGTCGTCGTACCCGTCATGGCTGCGCCTGACGGAAAAGACGGGGGCGAGCGGGGACGCGCCGAGGCGACGGTGCTGCACTACGTCCCGGAGGACAAGGTCGTACGGATCGTCTTCGCGTTGAACGAGCGCAGTGACCGCGGTCGGCGTGAGGCCGCCTGGGACGCCGCCGGGGAGCGGGTCGCCGGGTTGTTGCGGGAACATGCGGCTGTTGCGTTCGCGACCATCGGGGACCCGAACGTGTATTCGACGTTCACGTATCTCGCGCAGACCGTCGCGGAGCTGGTACCGGGGACGGTCGTCGAGACCGTGCCGGGGATCACGGCGATGCAGGACCTCGCGGCGCGGTCGGGGGCCGTGCTGACGGAGGGGACCGAGCCGTTGACGCTGGTGCCGGTGACGGCGGGGGCGGCGGTGCTGAAGGAGGCACTGGCGGGGGCCGGGACCGTCGTGGCGTACAAGTTCGGGCGGCAGGCGGCGGAGGTCGTCGAGGCGCTCCGGGAGACCGGGCGGATCGAGGGGGCCGTGTGGGGGGCTTCGCTGGGGCTTGAGGGCGAGACCGTGCGGGCCGCGTCGGAGCTGGACGGGGAGCCGTTGCCGTATCTGTCGACGCTGATCTCGCCGGCGCGGCGGGGCAGCGGGCGGGGTGGGAAGTTGTGAGACCGGTTGCTGTGGGGGTTGTGGAGCCGCGTTCCGTCGTACGGCGGCGGGTTGTGCAAGCGGTTGCACAACAGGGGTCGGGCCGGGAGCAGCGGTCGGGCCGGCGGTTTGTGCAAGCGGTTGCACAACGGTCGTCGGCCCGCGAGTTTGTGCAACCGTTTCCGCAACCCTCACCCCGCCAGTCCCACCACCAGCCAGATGAACGCCACCCCCGCGATCGTGCACAGGACCGTCGAGCGGGCCGGGTGGTCGTGGTGGGCCTCGGGGAGGATCTCGGCGGCGGCGAGGTAGAGGAGAGCGCCGCCGAAGAAGCCGAGATAGCCGCCGAGCAGTTGCTCCGGGACGGTGATGAACGTCGTCGAGAGGGCGCCGGCGACGGGGGCCGCGGCGTCCGCGAACAGCATGGTCAGGGCCTTGCGGCGGGCGTTTCCGTAGAGGCTCGTGATCGTGTACGTGTTGAAGCCGTCGGCGAAGTCGTGGGCGATGACGGCGAGCGCGACGGCCGTCCCCATACCCCCGCCGACCTGGAAGGCCGCGCCGATGGCGACGCCGTCCATGGCGCTGTGGCCGACCATCGCGGCGGCGGCCGTGAGACCGACCTCGGGGGCGCGGCCGTCGCGGAGCCTCCGGGGCGCGTCGGTGTCGAGTGGTCGAGCGCGCGGAGGCCCGAAGGGCTGAGCACGGTCGGCCGCTCGACACCGACTGGAGCGCGCCGGAGGCGGAGCCGAGTAAAGGTGCTCTTCCGCGCCGTGCGCGGCCTGGCGGAGCGCGAGGAGGCGTTCCACCAGATGGGCCAGCAGGAACCCCGCGACGAAGAGCAGGAGGGCGGCGGGGACGCCGTACACCTCGTTGCCCGCCGCGTCGAGGGCCTCGGGGAGCAGGTCGAGGCCGACGACGCCCAGCATCAGGCCGCCCGCCAGGCCCAGCACCAGATGGCGGCGGTCGGTCACCCGCTGTGCCGTCCAGCCGCCGGCCAGCGTCATCAGGAACGCGCCGAGCGCGACGAAGACCGCCATGAGGACTTCGTATCCGATCTCCCCTTGTTCGCGCATGTCCGCAGGTCGGCGGCCCGTACGGCCGTCGGTGTGCCGGTAACGCTCCAGTAACCCCTTTCTGAAAGGACTCTCCCCCATGGCCGATGCCCCCACCGGCAAGGTGACGTTCGTCGGTGCCGGCCCCGGCGCCGCCGATCTGCTGACGTTCCGGGCCGCCCGGGCCATAGCCGAGGCGGACGTGGTGATCTGGGCGGCGAGCCTGGTCCAGGCGGAGGTGCTGGAACATGCGCGCGAGGGGTCGGAGATCCTCGACTCGGCGACGATGTCGCTGGAGGACGTCGTCGCCGTGTACGAGCGCGCGTACCTGGACGGCCTGAAGGTGGCCCGCATCCACTCCGGTGACCCGGCGCTGTGGGGCGGGACGCAGGAGCAGCTCGACCGGTGCGAGGAACTCGGCATCGAGACGGAGATCGTGCCCGGGGTGTCGTCGTTCTCGGCGGTCGCGGCGATCGCGGGGCGCGAGCTGACGGTCCCGGAGGTCTCGCAGTCCGTCGTCCTGACCCGCCTCGGCGGCGGCAAGACGCCGATGCCGCCCGGCGAGGAGGTGCGGGAGTTCGCGCGGCACGGTACGACGATGGCCGTCTTCCTGTCGGCGGCGCGCAGCGGACAGCTCGTGCGGGAGCTGCTCGAAGGGGGTTACCCGACGTCGACGCCGGTCGTGATCGCCTACCAGGCCACGTGGCCCGAGGAGTTGGTCGTGCGGTGCACGATCGAGACGCTGGAGGAGACCGTCAAGGAGCACAAGCTGTGGAAGCACACGCTGTTCCTGATCGGCCCGGCGCTCGGCGCGCGCGGCACCCGCTCGCACCTCTACCACCCCGGCCACTTCCACGGGTACCGCAAGGCCGACCCGGAGGCCCGCAAGGCGCTGCGGCGTGAACGGGGTGCGAGTACGTGATCACCGTCGTCGGTACGGGGACCGGGTCGCCGGTTCCCCAAGAGGTGCTGGACGGCGCGGAGTTGGTCGTCGGGGGGCGGCGGCATCTGTCCGCGGTCGCGCTTCCCGAGGGTGCCTCGACGATCGTTCTCGGCCCGCTCGCGCCCGCGTTCGACGTCGTGGAGAAGTACGTCGGTGAGGGGCGGCGCGTCGTCGTGCTCGCCTCCGGTGATCCGGGGTTCTTCGGGGTCGTGCGGTCGCTCGCCGAGCGGTTCGGGCCGGGGGCGCTGGACGTGCGGCCGGGGGTGTCGTCGGTGGCGACCGCCTTCGCCCGGCTGGGAGTTGTCTGGGACGACGCGGTCGTGGTGAGCGCGCACGGGCGGGACCCCCGGGTCGCCGTGAACGTGTGCCGGGCGTTTCCCAAGGTGGCCGTGTTGACCGGGCCCGGGGGCGGGCCCGCCGAGCTGGGGGCCGGACTCCTCGGGTACGAGCGGGAGTTGGTCGTCGGGACGGCGCTGGGTGATCCGGCGCTGGAGCGGGTCGAGCGGGTGACGCCGAAGGAGGCGGCTGCGCGGGACTGGGGTACGGCGGTGAGTGTCGTGCTGTGTCTCGACGCGCGGCGTTCCCGTACTCAAGTGCGGTCGCTGGCCGGGGGGTTCGCCTTTCCGGAGGGGTGGGCCCTGGCGGAGGGCGACTTCGCGCACCGGGACTCGATGATCACGAAGTTCGAGGTGCGGGCGCTCGCGCTGGCCCGACTCGGGCCCCGGGCCGGGGAGTTGGTGTGGGACGTGGGGTCCGGGTCGGGGTCCGTGGCCGTGGAGTGCGCGCGGTTCGGGGCTGCCGTGTCGGCCGTCGAGAAGGCGGCGGACGGGGTGGAGCGGGTGCGGGCGAACGCCGCCGCGCACGGGGTCGACGTCCATGTGGTGCATGGGGTCGCGCCTGCCGTGCTGGCTGAACTCGACGATCCTGACGCCGTGTTCGTGGGCGGTGGGGGCGGTGAGCTGCCCGCCATCGTCGCCGAGTGCGCCCGTCGGGCACGGCGCGTGGTCGTCGTGGCGATGGCCGCGCTCGACCGGGTGCCCGCCGTGCGGGCGGCGCTGTCCGGTGCCGGGTTCTCCTGTGACGGGGTGCTGTTGCAGTCGTCGCGGCTCGCGCCGCTGCCGGGGGATGTGACGCGGCTCGCGGCCACCAATCCCGTGTTTCTGCTGTGGGGCGTGCGAACGTCCTTTTCTGACGAAGGAGTTGCTCAGTGATCGGCCTGATTTCCGCCACGTCGGCGGGGGCTGCGGCACGGGACCGGCTGGCCGTGGCCTGGCCGGACCGTACGCGGGTGTACGACGGGGCGGTGGGGGACGCCCTGCGGGCCGCGTTCGCGGAGTGCGAGCAGGTGGTGTGCTTCCTGGCGACGGGGGCGACGGTGCGGATCCTCGCGCCGCTGCTGTCGGACAAGGGGGCCGATCCCGGGGTGGTGTGTGTCGACGAGGGCGGGCGGTTCGCCGTGTCGCTGCTCGGCGGGCATGGCGGTGGGGCCAATGAACTCGCCGTGGAGGTCGGGGAGTTGCTGGGGGCTCAGCCTGTGGTGACCACGGCGACGGACTCCGTCGGGGTGGCCGGTCTTGACATGCTCGGGGTGCCGGTCGAGGGTGATGTGGCGGCCGTGTCGCGGGCTCTGCTCGACGGGGAGCCGGTCGTGCTGGAGGCGGAGGTGCCGTGGCCGTTGCCTCCGGTGCCGTTCGCCGCCGACGGTTCGTACACGGTGCGGTTGACGGACCGCGCTGTCCAACCGGCCTCCCGGGAAGTCCTGTTGCGTCCGCCGTCCCTCGTCGTCGGTGTCGGCGCCTCCAGGGGTGCGCCCGTCGACGAGGTGCTGTCGGTGATCGAGGACGCCTTGCGGGACGCGGGGTTGTCGGCGCGCAGTGTCGCTCGACTCGCCACGGTGGACGCCAAGTCGGAGGAGCCCGGCATCCTGGAGGCCGCCGCGCGGCTCGGGGTGTCCGTGGTGACGTACTCCGCCGAGGAGTTGGCCGGGGTCGAGGTGCCGAATCCCTCGGACGCGCCGCTCGCCGCCGTGGGGACGCCGTCCGTCGCGGAGGCCGCCGCGCTGGTCGGGGGTGGTGAACTCCTCGTCCCCAAGCGGAAGTCGGCGGGTTCTCCGGCGATGGCGACCTGTGCTGTCGTACGGCTTCCCGTGCGGGGGCGCCTCGCGGTGGTCGGGCTCGGTCCGGGGGCCCGGGATCTCCTCACGCCGCGCGCGAAGGCGGAGTTGCGGCGGGCGTCCGTGCTCGTCGGCCTGGATCAGTACGTCGATCAGGTCCGCGACCTGCTGCGGCCCGGAACTGTCGTGCTGGAGTCGGGACTTGGCGCCGAGGAGGAGCGCGCGCGGACCGCTGTCGCCGAGGCGCGCAAGGGTCGGGCCGTCGCGCTGATCGGCAGCGGGGACGCGGGCGTGTACGCGATGGCGTCGCCCGCGCTGGCCGAGGCATCGGACGACATCGACGTCATCGGCGTACCCGGGGTGACCGCCGCGCTCGCGGCCGGGGCGATCCTGGGGGCGCCGCTCGGGCACGACCACGTGTCGATCAGCCTCTCCGACCTGCACACGCCGTGGGAGGTCATCGAGCGGCGCGTACGGGCGGCGGCCGAGGCCGACTTGGTCGTCACGTTCTACAACCCCCGTTCGCGGGGCCGGGACTGGCAGTTGCCGAAGGCGCTGGCGCTGCTGTCCGAGCACCGGTCGGCGTCGACCCCCGTCGGGGTCGTACGGAACGCCTCGCGCGCCGACGAGTCGAGCCGGGTGTCCACCCTGGGTGAACTCGACCCGGCGACGGTCGACATGATGACCGTCGTGACCGTGGGCAACACGGCCACCAGGATCATCGCGGGGCGCATGGTGACGCCGCGCGGCTACCGCTGGCAGGAGGAGGCGCGGTGAGCCCGATCGCAGGGGACCCGACGAACCGGGTCGTCCACCCCATCGAGCAGGAGTCCTTCCGGCGGCTGCGCGCCCGCCTGGACACCTCGCACTTCCCGCCCCTGTCGCGGGCGGTGGTGGAGCGGGTCATCCACTCCGCCGCCGATCTGGATTACGCGGCCGATCTCGTCCTGGACGAGGGCGAGTTGGCGGCGGCGCACATCGCGCTGCACGCCGGTGCGCCCGTCGTCGTCGACGTGGAGATGGTCGCGGCCGGCATCACCCGGCGGGAGACCGTCTGCCGGCTGAAGGACGCCAGGTCCGGCCCGGGGCTGACCCGTTCGGCCCACGCGGTCCGGCTGGCGTACGAGGAGGTCGGGCCGGGGGCGATCTGGGTGATCGGCTGTGCGCCGACCGCGCTGGAGGAGCTGCTGACCCTGGACGCCTCCCCCGCCCTCGTCATCGGTCTGCCCGTCGGGTTCGTCGGGGCGGCCGAGTCGAAGGCCGCGCTGCGCGGGAGCGGGCTGCCCGCCGTGTCCAACGTGTCCGAGAAGGGCGGTTCGGCGGTTGCCGCCGCCGCGCTCAACGCCCTGCTGTACCAACCGAGTTCCGCTTCCGAGGAGATTCAGTGACCACCCCGCCGCCCGCCCTGCTCATCGCCGGCCACGGCACCCGGGACGACGCCGGTGCCGAGGCGTTCCGCGACTTCGTACGGGAGTTGGGGCGCCGCAACCCTCAACTGCCGGTCGCCGGGGGCTTCATCGAGCTGTCTCCGCCGCCACTCGGCGACGCCGTGACCGAACTGGTGGAGCAGGGCGTCCGCCGCTTCGCCGCCGTGCCGCTGATGCTGGTGTCCGCCGGGCACGCCAAGGGCGACATCCCCGCCGCGCTCGCCCGCGAGAAGGAGCGCCACCCCGGGATCTCGTACACCTACGGCCGTCCGCTGGGCCCGCATCCGGCTCTGCTCGCCGTCCTGGAGCGGCGGTTGGAGGAGGCGCTCGGCGGTTCGTCCGCACGTACGCCCGAGGACCGTGCCGACGTCATGGTGCTGCTCGTCGGGCGCGGTTCGACCGACCCCGACGCCAACGCCGAGGTGTACAAGGCGGCCCGGCTCCTGTGGGAGGGGCGTGGGTACGCCGGTGTCGAGACCGCGTTCGTGTCGCTCGCGGCGCCGGACGTGCCGAGCGGGCTCGACCGGTGCGTGAAGCTGGGGGCGCGGCGGATCGTCGTCCTCCCCTACTTCCTGTTCACCGGCATCCTGCCGGACCGGGTCCGCCACCAGACCGAGGGGTGGGCCGCCGCGCATCCCGAGGTGGAGGTCTTCTCCGCCGAAGTCATAGGCCCCGAGCCGGAGTTGCTGGATCTGGTGATGGAGCGGTACGCGGAGGCCGTCCAGGGCGACATCCGGATGAACTGCGACTCGTGCGTGTACCGGATCGCGCTGCCCGGCTTCGAGGACAAGGTGGGGGCGGCGCAGCAGCCGCACTTCCACCCCGACGACGACGGCCACCATCACCACGGCCACTCCCACGGCCACTCGCACTCCCATGCCCACTGACAGCCACGATCTGCGCCACCACGGCGACGCCGAGGTCCGCGACGACGGTTCCCACCTCGTCGACCTCGCCGTCAACGTCCGTACGGACACGCCGCCTTCGTGGCTGCGGGCGCACATCGCCGACTCGCTGACCGGCCTGGCCGCCTATCCCGACGGCCGGGCCGCGCGGGCCGCCGTCGCGGCGCGGCACGGGCTGCCGGTGGAGCGGGTGCTGCTGACGGCGGGGGCGGCGGAGGCGTTCGTGCTGCTGGCTCGCGCCCTGAAGGTCCGTCAGCCTGTCGTCGTGCACCCGCAGTTCACCGAGCCCGAGGCGGCCCTTCGGGATGCCGGGCACGGTGTGGGGCGCGTACTGCTGCGGGCCGAGGACGGGTTCCGGCTGGACCCGGGGCTGGTTCCCGAGGACGCGGACCTGGTGGTGATCGGCAACCCGACGAATCCGACGTCGGTGTTGCACCCCTCCTCGTCGATCACCGGACTCGCCCGTCCTGGGCGGGTGTTGGTGGTCGACGAGGCGTTCATGGACGCGGTGCCGGGTGAGCGGGAGACACTCGCCGGGCGAACTGACGTACCCGGCTTGGTGGTTCTGCGGAGTCTGACGAAGACGTGGGGGCTGGCGGGGCTGCGGATCGGGTACGTGCTGGCGGAGCCGGAGGTCATCCGGGCGCTGGAGCGGGCGCAGCCACTGTGGCCGGTGTCGACGCCCGCGTTGGCGGCTGCGGAGGCGTGTGTGTCGGCGCGGGCGTTGGCGGAGGCGGAGGGGGCGGCGCGGCGGATCGCCGTCGACCGGGCTCATCTGGTGGACGGGTTGCGGGAGTTGGGGGTTCACGTGGTGGGGCCGGCGGAGGGGTCGTTCGTGTTGGTGCGGGTTCCTGGGGCGGAGGTTGTGCGGGAGCGGTTGCGGGAGTCGGGGTACGCCGTGCGGCGGGGGGACACGTTTCCGGGGCTGGACGGGGAGTGGTTGAGGTTGGCGGTGAGGGACAGGGGGACGACGGAGGGGTTCTTGGCTGTGCTGGAGAAGGTACTGGGCGGACGCCGAGCGTCGTTGGGTGCATGAGAAAGGGCCGGGTGACCTGCGTTCTTTTAGGGGCGCGGGGCTGTGTCGATCTGCGGCTACCGCCGCGTGGGCGCGACCAGCCACTACGGCGCTGCACCCGCCACTGTTCCCCGCCCCCTCCCCCTCCCCCTTTAGGCGCTAGTTCCTCCGCCCCCGCCGAGCCAGAAACACCGCTCCCCCACCCACCGCGAGCAACGCGGCAGCACCACCGGCGATGTACGGCGTACTCGAACTACCCCCGGTCTCCGCGAGGTTCGCCTCGACCGGCTCCCCCTTCGGCTCGACAGCAGCCTCCTCGGCCTCCCCCTGGGGCTCGGTCTGCCGCACCGGAGCCGCAGGCGTCTCGCAGGTCGACTTGACCAGCGTCAACGACCCCTGTACCTCGGCGACGTTGAGGCTCAACGGATTGACGCTGACGGAGAGTTCGAGCGCGGTGGCCGCAGCCGTACGGGACGTGGTCTCCCGCTTGGACAGATCGAGCCGCACCTCCCCCACCCCGGGCACCTTGACCTCGGTCGTCCCTCCGGCGGACACCGTCACCTTCTTGCCCAGCACGGTCACCGCCCCCAGCAGATTGGCGTCGGCGACAGGCGCCTTCCCGACCTCGCAGACCGCCTTGGAGCTGACCGCCTCGATCTCGACGAGGGACAGCAACGGCAACCCGGGAACGTGAAGTTTCGCGTGGGCGAGCCGACTTGACGCCTCGGCCTTGCTCTCCTGGACATCCGCCTTCGCCTCGGCGACATCCGCACGGAGGACGCTGAACGGCTGCCCCTTGTCGACCCCGTCCAGCGTCGCCGTGAGCGCGGTCTTCTCCGCGGACGCGGGCGCCTGGACCTCGTTCAGCGAGACGGCCAGGGGGACTTGGACCGTCTTGTTGAGGAGGGAGACGTCAAGCCCGGTGCGCAGGACGACGGCACCGGCACGACCTTGCTCGGTAGCATGCGCGGCACTCGCGCCGGCCAGGACCGCGGGACCTGCGGCCAGGACGGTAGCCGTCGCCATCGCGGCGAAACGGCGTGCGGGCATACGGAAGTTGGTGTTAGTCACTGTGGTGGGACCCTCAGTAGTGATTGCTCGGGACCCCGAAAGAATTACGCAGTACGAGCGAACGATCAGCGAACCAGGTCGAGTTCACACGATCGTGGGTACGTCATTCACGTGTTCGACACGACGTCACCTCATGACACGGCCGTTCAGCACCACGTGTGACGGATCGGCCAGTACCCGTACGTCCGTTCGCGGGTCCTGCGCGTAGACGACGAGGTCGGCGGGGGCGCCCTCGTCGAGGCCGGGCCGCCCGAGCCATGCGCGTGCTTTCCACGTCGTCGCCGCGAGCGCCTCGACGGGAGGGATCCCGGCGGTGACGAGTTCGGCGACCTCCTCGGCGACGAGCCCGTGCGGCAGGGTGCCGCCGGCGTCGGTGCCGACGAAGACGGGGACCCCGGCGTCGTACGCGCTGCGGACCGTGTCGTAGCGGCGTTCGTGCAGGCGGCGCAAGTGGTCCGCCCAGCGGGGGAACTTCGCCTCGCCGCCCGCCGCGAGGGTCGGGAACGTCGCGATGTTGACGAGGGTGGGGACGATGGCGACGCCGCGTTCCGCGAAGAGGGGGATGGTGTCGTCGGTGAGGCCGGTGGCGTGCTCGACGCAGTCGATGCCGGCCTCTACGAGGTCGCGCAGGGAGTCCTCGGAGAAGCAGTGCGCGGTGACGCGGGCGCCGAGGGTGTGCGCTTTGCTGATAGCGGTTTCTACGGCTTCCCGGGGCCATGTCGGGGTGAGGTCGCCGACCTCTCGGTCGATCCAGTCGCCGACCAACTTGACCCAGCCGTCGCCTCGTTGAGCCTCCTGGGCGACGTACTCGGTGAGGTCCTCGGGTTCGATCTCGTGGGCGTAGCCTCGGATGTAGCGGCGGGTGCGGGCGATGTGGCGGCCGGCGCGGATGATCTTCGGGAGGTCGTCGCGGGTGTCGGCCCAGCGGGTGTCGGAGGGGGAACCGGCGTCGCGGATGAGGAGGGTTCCGGCCTCGCGGTCGGTGAGGGCCTGTTGCTCGGCGATGTCCTGTTCGACGGGGCCGTGCGGGCCCAGGCCGACGTGGCAGTGGGCGTCGACGAGGCCGGGGAGCGTCCACCCCTCGACGGTACGGATGTCGCGGGCGGTGGGGGGACGGTCGTAGGAGACGCGGCCGTCGATGATCCAGAGGTCGTCGCGGATGTCGTCCGGTCCGACGAGGATCCGGCCCTTCACATGCAGCACCGCTTGATCGTTCATGGGCAGCACATTAGTCAGCGCCTTCTTCGACCTCAGCCGCCGCCGGGTCCAGCAGGCGGGACAGGAAGTGGCGGGTGCGTTCGTGGGTCGGGTTGGCGATGACCCTGGTCGGCGGCCCTTCCTCCACCACCACCCCGCCGTCCATGAACACCACCCTGTCCGCGACTTCGCTCGCGAACGTCATCTCGTGTGTGACGACCATCATCGTCATGCCGTCGTCCGCGAGCATCCGCATCACCGCGAGGACGTCGCCGACGAGTTCGGGGTCCAGGGCGGAGGTGGGTTCGTCGAAGAGCATCACCTCGGGGCCCATCGCCAACGCCCGGGCGATGGCGACGCGTTGCTGCTGGCCGCCGGAGAGGGAGGCGGGGCGGGCGTGGGCCTTGTCCTGGAGGCCGACGCGGACGAGGTTCTCGTGCGCGACGCGCTCGGCGGTCCTCTTGTCCCGCTTCAGGACCCGGCGTTGGGGGAGGGTGAGGTTCTCGGTGACAGTGAGGTGCGGGAAGAGGTTGAACTGCTGGAAGACCATGCCGATCTGCCGCCGGGCCGCGTCGATGTCGACGTCGGGGTCGGTGAGTTCGACTCCTCGTACGACGACTTTTCCGCGCGTCGGCTGTTCGAGCAGGTTGACGCAGCGCAGGAGCGTCGACTTGCCGGAGCCGGAGGGGCCGATGACGCAGACGACCTCGCCGCGCGCGACCTCCAGGTCGATGCCGCGCAGGACCTCGTTGTCGCCGAACGCCTTGTGGAGGCCGGTGACGTGGATCTCGGGGGCCACGAAATGGCTCTGCGTGTCGCTCACTTGGACTCCATCCGCCGGACCACGAACCCGAGCGGCACCGTCACCAGCAGATAGCAGAGTCCGGCGACCAGGATCGGCGTCGAGTTGGCCGTCGTACTCGCCAAGTCACGCCCGTACTTGGACAGTTCGCGTTCCTCCAGGGTGACGCCGAGGAGCAGCACCAGGGACGAGTCCTTGAACAGGATGATCAGTTCGTTGGTGAGCGGCGGCAGGATGATGCGGACGGCCTGCGGGATGACGACGGAGAGCATCGCGCGGGCGGAGCTGAAACCGAGTGAACGGGCCGCCTCCGTCTGCCCTTTGGGGACCGCCTGGATGCCCGCGCGGAACGTCTCCGCCATGTACGCGGCGCCGACCAGGCCGAGGGCGAGCGCGGCCTTGCCGTACGTGCCGCCGACGATCTCGGTGCCGGGGAAGGCGAGCGGGACGGCGACGCCGATGAAGACGAAGATGAGCAGGGCGGGCAGGCCCCGGAAGATCTCGATGTAGACCCCGGCGACCCAGCGGTAGGGGCCGACGGACGACAGCCTCATCAGCGCGATGAGCAGGCCGAGTACGAGGCCGAGGGCGAACCCCGACAGCGTGTACAGCACCGTGTTCCTGAGGGCCAGCGTGATGACGTCCGGGAACATCTGGCGGGCGATGTCGCCCTGCGCGAACTGGTTGCGCAGGCGTCCCCAGTCGGCGCCGAGGGCGAAGGCGAGGACGGCGGCGACGAAGACGGCGTACTGGGCGGCGCGGCTCAGCCGCTGTTTCTGGCGCCGCGTCAGCTTCGCCGTCTGCACGCCCTGTTCGGTCATGACGCGGACGGCGAGGCCGCTGCGGCGTCGTACGGGCCGATCCACTTCTCGTACAGCGTCTTGTACGTGCCGTCCGAACGGGCCTGTGCGAGCGCCTTGTTGATGACAGCGAGGAGTTTCGTGTTGCCCTTCTCGACCGTGAAGCCGTACTGCTCACCGGTGTTGAGGTTGTCGACGACCTTGAAGGCGTCCGCGTTGGCCTTGGTCTTCAACCAGCCTTGTACGACCGGGTAGTCGATGATGACGGCCTTGACCTGGCCGGTGCGCAGGCCGTTGAGGACGGCGTCGGAGGACTCGAAGGAGACCGGGTCGAAGCCCTGTTTCTTCGCGTAGTCCTCGCCGGTCGTCTGGGCCTGGGCGCCGAGCTTGGCGTTCTTCGCCCTGACGTCGGCGAGCGAGGTGAGGCCGCTCTTCCTGTCGACCAGGACGGCCTGGGTGGCGTCGAAGTAGGGGTCGGAGAAGTCGACGTTCTTCTTGCGTTCGGCGGTGATGGTCATGCCGGCGGCGGCCACGTCGCACTCCCCCGAGTTGAGGAAGGCGCCGGTCTTGAAGTTCTCGAAGGGGGTGTCGAGGATCGTCTGCTTGACGCCGAGGTCCTTGGCGACGAGGTCGATCAGGGAGACGTCGAAGCCCTGCACCTTGCCGTCGATCTCCGACTGGAACGGGGGGTAGGGCAGGTGGGTGCAGGTGGTGAGCTGTCCGGCCTTGGCGAGTTTCACGCCGCCTGCGGCCGTCCTGGAGCCGCTGTCGCCGTCGTCGCTCGACGTGCAGGCGGTGAGGGCGGCGAGGAGGAGGGCCGCGGCGGTGAGGGCCTTCAGGCGGGTACGGCGGCCGGGGAGCGGGTGCACGTGGACCTCCGTAGGGGGTTGCCCTGGTATTCCCTGATGTGGCTCTGCGGTCGTAGTGATGTAGTACCGACGATCAGGGAGGCCGGGCCGTCTCTCAAATCGGGCCGGGGGTGGTGGGGGCCGTACGGATGAACGGGTACGGGTTTACGCTCTTGTGCGTCGACCGTTCGTGAGCAGCGAAAAGAGCAGCGCCGTGACCACCCATCCCCTCCTCGACCTTCCCCCGCTGAGCGCCGCGCACTTCGCCTCGATCGAGGACCGGGTCGCGAAGCTGCTGGGCACCTCGCAGGACGTCGTGATCATGCAGGGCGAGGCGCTGCTGCCGCTGGAGGGGGCGATCCGGGCGAGTGCCGGGCCCGGGACGACGGCGCTGAACATCGTCACCGGCCCCTACGGGCAGACCTTCGGGAACTGGCTGCGGGACTGCGGCGCGACGGTGATCGACCTCGCGGTGCCGTTCCACACGGCCGTGACGGCGGCGCAGGTCCGGGAGGCGTTCGCCGCGCATCCCGCGATCGACTTCGTGTCCCTGGTCCACGCGGAGGCGGCGACCGGCAACACGAACCCCGTCGCGGAGATCGGGGAGGTACTACGGGAGCACGACGCCCTGTTCTACCTCGACGCGGTCGCCTCCATCGGCGCCGAACCCGTACTGCCCGAGGTGTGGGGGGTCGACCTGTGCGTCATCGGCGCGCAGAAGGCGATGGGCGGGCCCGCCGGGGTGTCGGCGGTGTCGGTGAGCGAGCGGGCCTGGGCGCGGATGGCCGCGAACCCGGGGGCGCCGCGCCGCTCGTACCTCTCCCTCCTGGACTGGAAGGACCGCTGGGTCGACGCCGGCCGGGGGACCCTCCCGCACGCGCCCGCGCAGCTGGAGATGCTCGCGCTGGAGGCGTGCGTCGAGCGCATCGAGGCGGAGGGCCTGGACACGGTCATGTCCCGCCACGCCTCCGCCGCTGCCGCGACCCGCGCGGGCGTACGGGCGCTGGGCGGCGGCCTGGAGCCGTACGTGTACGACGCCGTCGAGGCGGCCCCCGTCGCCACGACCCTGCGGACGCCGTCGGGAGTCCCGGCCTCGGAGCTGGTCGCGCGGGCCCTGGAGCTCGACCCCTCGCTGCCGCTCGCGGCGGGCGGGGGTGCGCTGGCCGCCGAGATGATCCGGGTGAACCACTACGGGGCTCACGCGGCGTTGGACGTGGTGGTGGCGTGCCTGTCGGTGCTCGGGGACGTGCTGGTGGAGCGCGGGGTGGAGGCGGACGCCGGGGCGGCGGGGCGCGCCGCGGAAGGGGCTTGGGGATAGGGGTACTACGCGCGCGGCTACCCCTGTGGTACGGGGTACTGGAGGGGTGGCGAAGGCACGGGCGTCCCGCGAGGTGCGCCGGGGTACCCGGGTAGTCCTGGGGTACGAGGGTTTCGGCCATCCTCCGCGTCTTCACGACGCCGCCGCCGTAAATCCTCCGCGCACCCCCGTCGGCTGCGCCATGCTCCCCGTATGACGACCGACTCCTCCACCCCCGCTCCCCCGCTCGCCCTTCCCGACGGGCGGCCCGTCCCGCCGTGGACGGCGGACGAGTCCGCCATGCTGGAGAGCTGGCTCGCCTTTCACCGGACGACGCTGGAGCTGAAGTGCGCCGGGCTGGACGACGAGCAGGTGCGGCGGGCCGCCGCCGCGCCGTCCGAGCTGACGCTCCTCGGGCTCGTCCAGCACATGGCCGAGGTCGAACGGAACTGGTTCCAGCGGGCGTTCGCGGGGCTTGAGGTGCCGTACGTCTACGAGGAGAAGACCGGTTACCGCCTCTCCCCCGACCGGGGTCTCGACGAGGCGCTCGGCGTATGGCACCGGGAGATCGCCCGGAGTCAGGAGCTGATCGCCGGGCACTCCCTCGACGAGACCGGGCACCTCGCCGACGGTCCGTTCGCCGGTACGCCCCTCAGTCTGCGCTGGATCCTCATCCACCTGATCGAGGAGTACGCCCGGCACAACGGGCACGCGGACATCCTGCGCGAGGCGATCGACGGGACGACGGGGGCGTGAGGGCGGAGGTATGAGGGGGTGAGGGGGGCGTGCGGCTGTGCTGCCGGGCGCCTCTGCCTCGTACCCCCACCCCCCTACCTGAGAGTCAGCCCCTGAGCGTCAGCCTCCTGGGGGTCAGCCCAGCGTCGGGTAGTCCGTGTAGCCCTTCTCCGTGCCGCCGTAGAACGTCGCCGCGTCGGGCTGGTTGAACGGGCCGCCGGACTTCAGGCGGGCGGGGAGGTCGGGGTTGGCGAGGAAGAGCTGGCCGTAGGCGATCAGGTCCGCGGTGCCGTCCTCGACGAGGGAGAGGGCGTCGGGGCCGGTGGGGCCGTCGGTCGCGGGGCTCAGGACGAACGCGTTGCTGAAGCTCTTGCGCAGCGTCAGGGTCAGCTCGCGGATGTCGCCGACCTCCATGACGTGGACGTAGGCAAGGTCCAGGCGGTCCAGCTCGGCGATCAGCGCGGTGTACGCGGGCTCGGGGTCGGGCTCCGAGATGTCGTTGAGGTGGTTGCCGGGCGAGAGGCGGATCGCGGTGCGGGCGGCGCCGATCTCGGCGACGACGGCGCGGGCGACCTCGACGGCGAACCGGATGCGCTTCTCCGGCGTACCGCCCCATTCGTCGGTGCGGTGGTTGGTGCCGGGCGCGAGGAACTGGTGGATCAAGTAGCCGTTGGCGCCGTGGAGTTCGACGCCGTCGAAGCCCGCGTCGATCGCGTTGCGGGCGGCGGTGGCGAAGTCCTGGACGGTCTCCCGGATCTCGTCACCGGTCAGCTCGCGCGGCGCGACCATGTCCTTGGGGCCCTCGGCGGTGAAGACCTGCCCGTTCGCGGCGACGGGCGAGGCGCCGACGTTGACGACGCCCTCGGGCAGCAGCGAGGGGTGGCCTATGCGCCCCGCGTGCATGAGCTGGGCGAAGATCCGGCCACCGGCCTCGTGCACGGCGTCGGTGACCTCGCGCCACGCGGCGACCTGCTCGGCTGAGTGCAGTCCGGGGGTACTGGGGTAGCCCTGGCCTACCACGGACGGCTGAATCCCCTCCGTGACGATCAGTCCGGCCGTAGCCCTCTGGACGTAGTACTCGACGGTGAGGGCCGTGGGCAGCCCGCCCTCGGCGGCACGGCTGCGGGTCATCGGGGCCATGACAATGCGGTTGGCGAGGGGGGTGCCGGAGAGGTCGATCGGATCGAACGCGGTGGTCACGTGAGACTCCAGGAGACAGCGGGGTGCACGACGAGTTGCACAACCGGTTGCGCAACAGGTCGCATCACTATTTATATGGCCGACCAAGTAAGTAGCCGGACGTCACCCTACCCCACTTGTTTGGCCGACCAATCATCTCGGGGTCGGCGGTAGACTTCCGGACAGCGGAAAACGAGGCGGGGAGTGAGCGATGGAGGCCGGGGACCACACGGACACCGCCGGGGAACACGCGAGCGCCGGCGAAACGCGGTGCTCCGGTCCGATGAACCACGCCCTGATGCGCGCCGCCCGGCTGCACCGCCACACCAGCGCGCGCCTGCTGCGCGGGCTCGGCCTGCACCCCGGCCAGGAGCTGGTGATGATGCACCTCTGGGGCTGCGGCGCCGCCCGCCAGTCCGACCTGGTGAAACTCCTCGACCTCGACCCCTCCACGGTCACGAAGATGCTCCAGCGACTGGAGCAGGCCGGACACGTACGGCGGCTGCCTGACCCGGCCGACGGGCGCGCCGTCCTCGTCGAGGCCACCGACACCAGCTCGCGCATCCTGGAGGAGGTCGAGCGGGTGTGGACGGAGCTGGAGGAGCGGGCCCTGGCCGGGTTCAGCGGCCCGGAACGGGCGCAGTTCCTGTCGATGCTGCGGCGCGTGGAGGGGAACCTCTGCACGGGGGAACGGCCGGAGGGCTGCTGACCGTACGGGCGGGCGCCGGGTGTTCTCAGCGCAGCGCCGCCAGCAGGGTGTCCACGTCCTCCCGCGTGTTGTTGAGGTGGAAGGACGCCCGCAAGTTGCCCGCCCGGTTGGAGACTTGGATGCCCTTCTTCGCCAACTCCGGCTGGCGTACGCCCAGTCCGGGGACCGACACGATCGCCGAGCCGTCCGCCGGGAGCACCCGGTGGCCCAGTGCCTCGACTCCCGTACGGAAGCGGTCGGCCAGGCTCAGATCGTGCGCGTGGATCGCCGACACCCCTATCTCCTCCACGAGTTCGAGGGACGCCCGCAGGCCCGCGTAGCTGAACAGCGCCGGTGTCGTGTCGAACCGCCTTGCCGAGTGGGCGAGTTCGGTGACCGGGCCGTAGCAGCTGTCCCACGGGGTTTCCGCCGCGACCCAGCTCGCGAGGAGGGGGACCAGGGTGCCGAAGTCCTCCGGGACCGTCAGGAACGCCGAACCGTGCGGGCCCAGCAGCCACTTGAAGGTGACGCTCGCCGTGTAGTCGTACTCGTTCGCGTCGAACGGGAGCCAGCCTGCCGCCTGCGAGAAGTCGACGTACGTGCGGGCGCCGTGCCGCCGTGCCGCCTCCCTCAGCGCCGGGAGGTCCGCGATGCGGCCGTCCGCCGACTGGGCCGCGCTGACCGCGATCAACTCCGTGCCGGGGCGCACCGATTCGGCCAGCCGGTCCAACGGGACCGTGCGGACCTTCAGGTCGCCCCGGACGTGGAACGGGTTCAGTACGGACGTGAAGTCGTCCTCCGCCGTGAGGACTTCGGCACCGGGCGGGAGGGACGCCGCGATCAGGCCCGTGTGCGTGGCCACCGAGGCGCCCGCCGCGACGCGCTCCGCAGGGACGCCGGCCAGCCTTCCGTACGCGGCTCGGCAGGTCTCCACGTCCGCCCACAGCGGGTCCAGCGGCTGTCCCTGCGCCCGTAGCGTCACCGCTTCCTGGATCGCGGTGACACTGCGGGCGGGGAGGAGGCCGCTGCTGGCCGTGTTGAGGTACGTGGTGCGGGGGGCGAACTCGGTGCGGACGAGGTCCTTGAAGGTCTCCGGCGTCTCCATACGTCCACTGTGCGGGTGCCGGGGGCCGTCGTCCATCGTCACTTGCTACGCCGTACCTTCAAGGGGCACTTGACGGAGAACGGTTACCGTGCCGTTTCCTCGCGCTGCGGGACCGCGCAGCCGTCCGGGCCGCATGCCTCCGCGTCGCCCTGGTCCAGCAGCGTCAGCGGGGAGCGTTCGCCCCACGCCTGGGTGAGGGCCTGTGCGAAGACCTCCGCCGGCTGGGCTCCCGAGACGCCGTACTTGCGGTCCAGCACGAAGAACGGGACGCCCGTCGCGCCCAGTTGGGCCGCCTCCCGCTCGTCCTCCCGTACCGCGTCCGCGTACGCCTCCGGGTCCGCCAGCACCTTGCGGACCTCGTCCGCGGCCAGGCCCGCCTCCGTCGCCAGCTCCACGAGGCGTTCGTCACCCTCCGTGTAGACGGAGCGCTCCTCCGCGAAGTTCGCCCGGTAGAAGATCTGGATCAGCTCGTCCTGCCTGCCCTGCTCCTTCGCGAGGTGCAGGACCCTGTGCATGTCGAACGTGCTGCCGTGGTCCCTGCCCCTCGTCCTGTACGCCAGGCCCTCCGCCTTCGCCTGCGTGCCGAGGTTGTCCTCCGCCGCCTCCGCCTGGGCCTCGCTGATCCCGTACTTCTTCGCGATCATCGGGATGACCGGGACGTTCTCGCTCTTGCTCCAGCCCGGGTCCAGCTCGAACGACCTGTGGACGACCTCCACCTGCTCCTTGTGCGGGAAGGCCGCCAGCGCCTTCTCGAAGCGGGCCTTGCCCACGTAGCACCACGGGCAGGCGATGTCGCTCCAGATCTCGACGCGCATGTCTTCGGCTCTTTCCGGTCGTCTCGTGCGGAGACTTCCTCCGCCGTCTTGCGTGAACGTTCAACCAGGGGGGTTCATTCCCGCCTCGCCGTATGGCCGTGTCCGGCCGTGGTCGTATGCCTGCGGCAGCCCCGTTCCCTTCGGTGGGGGCTTGGGTAGCGCCCATCCGTCGTGGGTGAGTCGGTGCCGCACCGGGGGGTGTCCGTCTTCGGGTCGGCTGACGCGTTTCTTGGTTTGTCGCTTGCGAATGCGCCGACCGCTGCGGGCGGACACCCCCGGTGCGTCCCCTTCCCGCCGTTCGCGGGTTTCCCCTTGCCCGTCTCCGGTTGAGGTCCGGTCGGGCCGCTAGCATCTACGCGCCCTGTCTGGTTTGTCGTGATGATCAGGAGTTCTTGCGTGGATGACCATGGAGACGACTTCGGGCCCTGGGGGTGGGAGAGTGCCAGTACGGGGGTGCGGCGGAGTGAGGAGGAGTGGGCCGCCATCGCTCGTTGTGTGCGGCATGCCGTGAACAAGGTGAGTCCGGCTCTGCCGCTCTGCCTTCCCGGGGAGCCTCAGGAGTGCGGGCGGCCCGCTCAGCAGCATGTGCTGGCCTGGTCGGCTCATCTCAAGGCCGTCGCTCATCATCTGGTCGAGCAGTCCACGCCCAGTAAGGCTCGGGGGGCCCATGCCGCTGGGCCGTTGTACCGGCGGCGGTTGGCCGAGTTGCGGGAGCGGAGCGGGTAGTCCCCGTCAGCTGCCGTCCCTCAAGTCCTTTGGCCAGTACGGGCGGTACTCGATGTGGTCGTACGTCACCACGCACTGTTCGCCCATCGGGGACTGGGCCATGAAGCCGATCAGGGCCGCGCCCGTCTCTTCCGTGTCGCCCAGGGTGAAGAGGCGTACGAAGGTCCAGTGTTCGCCGTCGCGGGAGGCGTGGAAGGCCAGGGCCCGGCCGGTGCGGCTGATTCGGAGCCAAGCCGAACTGCCGTCCACCGTGAAGGAGTTGGCGTCGTCCGAGTGGCCCCGGGTCACCACCGTGCAGACCGTGGGAGTGGTCGGGGAGAGTTCCAGGCAGAGTTTGGCCCAGGCCCGGTCTGCCACGTGGACGTACAACACCCCTGCGTCGAACGGGGACTTGAAGCCTACGGTGACGCGGGCGATGAGCTGGAAGTCCCCCTCCGGGGCGCCCAGGAGGCGGGGGGCGTCGGAGGCCGGTTCCAGGGATTCCTCGGTGGGTGAGACGAAGCGGTCCTGTCGCGCCCCGGCCCATCCGCTGAGGACGCCGTCGTCGTAGGACCAGTGGCCGGCGGGGCCGTAAGTCCTTAGGGGGAAGGGGATTCGGGAAGCGAGAGATCCATGGACGAATCATCTCAGGGGATACCTTCAAGGGCGCGGGGCGGTCACCGCTCCGCGCCCCCTGCGGTCTTAGCGCTCCAGAACCCCGTTGAACCTGCGGGGCAGGCCCAGTTCGTTCTCGTCCCGCAGCTCCAGCGGCAGCAGAGCCGTGGGCGTCGTCTGGTAGACGACCGGCCGCATCCAGCGTTCGATCGCCGTGCCGCCGACGGACGTGGACGTGGACGTGGTGGCCGGGTACGGGCCCCCGTGGTGCTGGGCGGCGGCGACCGCGACGCCCGTGGGCCAGCCGTTGACCAGGACGCGGCCGGCCAGGGGGGTCACCTCCGCGAGGAGGTCGGTGCCGCGGCCCTCTCCGGCGGCCTCCGCCTCCGACAGCTGGACGGTGGCGGTGAGGTTGCCGGGGAGGCGGGACAGGACGGAGGTGACCTCGGCGTCGTCCTCGTAGCGGACCACGACGGTCACCGGGCCGAAGCACTCTTCGAGCAGGAGGTCGTGGGCGCCCTCGGTGGCGAGGCGGGCCGCCGGGACCGTGAGGAAGCCGGGGCTGACCGTGTGCTCGCCGCCCGCGCCCGGGGTCACCGGGGACTCGACGTCCGGGAGCTGGGCTCGTTCGGCGACGCCCGCGATGAAGTTGTCGCGCATCCGGTGGTCCAGCAGGACGCCCGCGTCCGTGTCGCTGACGGCGGCCGTGAGGGACTTGACCAGGCCGTCGCCCGCCGCGCCGGAGGGGACGAGGACCAGGCCCGGCTTGACGCAGAACTGGCCGACGCCGAGGGTCATGGAGCCGGCCAGGCCCGTACCGATGGCCTCCGCGCGCTCGGTGGCGGCGGCCTCCGTGACGACGACCGGGTTGAGGGAGCCCAGCTCGCCGTGGAAGGGGATGGGGGTGGGGCGCGCGGCGGCGGCGTCGAAGAGGGCGCGGCCACCTCGGATGGAGCCGGTGAAGCCCGCGGCGGCGACCAGCGGGTGCTTGATCAGCTCGATGCCGGACTCGAAGCCGTGGACGAGGCCGAGGACGCCCTCGGGGATGCCGTGCGCGGCGGCGGCACGGCGTACGACCTTGGCGACCAGCTCGGAGAGCGCCGGGTGGTCGGGGTGGGCCTTGACGACGACCGGGTTGCCGGCGGCCAGCGCGCTCGCGGTGTCGCCGCCGGCGACCGAGAAGGCGAAGGGGAAGTTGGAGGCCGAGTAGACGGCGACGACGCCGAGCGGGACCTTGTAGCGGCGCAGGTCCGGGATCGGGGGCGTGGCCGTGTCGTCGGGGTGGTTGATGACGACGTCGAGGAAGGCGCCCTCGTCGACGATGGCCGCGAAGGCGCGGAGCTGGTAACAGGTGCGGGCCAGCTCGCCGTTGAGGCGGACCGGGCCGAGCGCGGTCTCCGCGTCGGCGGTCTCGACGAGGGCTTCCTTGGCCGCTTCGAGCTGGTCGGCCGCGCCGCGCAGGAAGGCCGCGCGGACGGTGCGGTCGGCGAGGGAGGCGCGCGCGGCGTGGGCGGCGCGGACGGCGGCGTCGACCTCCTGGGCCGTCGCCTCGTCGGCGACCTGCTCCCGCTGCTTCCCGGTTCGGGGGTCGACGCTCCAGACTGGTGCTGCTGCCACCGGGGGTCCCTCCAACAAGTCGTGCCGCGGTGTCCTGTCGCCACCAGCACTGTTCGATATACTGAACGCTGTCCGTGCTGGTGAATATGCTGTTGCAGACTATAACTTCAGCTTCTCGTCGAACGAAGGGGTCACAGTC
Source organism: Streptomyces saintjeani (assembly GCF_055409605.1). Lineage (NCBI taxonomy): Bacteria > Bacillati > Actinomycetota > Actinomycetes > Kitasatosporales > Streptomycetaceae > Streptomyces > Streptomyces saintjeani. The sequence continues at coordinate 2,206,289 of NZ_CP189624.1, forward strand.
GATGTCGGCAGGCGAGGCGGGGGGCGGGGCCCAGGTCAAGTCCGCGGTGCGGACGGTCGAGCTGCTGGAGTACTTCGCGGGCCGGCCCGGGATGCACTCCCTCGCGGCGGTCCAGGAGGCCGTCGGCTACCCCAAGTCCAGCCTCTACATGCTGCTGCGCACGCTGGTGGAGCTGGGCTGGGTGGAGACGGACGCGACGGGTACGCGGTACGGCATCGGGGTACGCGCGCTGCTGGTCGGTACGTCGTACATCGACGGCGACGAGGTCGTCGCGGCGGCCCGCCCGACCCTCGACCGGCTGTCGGACGACACGACCGAGACGATCCACCTCGCGCGCCTCGACGGCACGAACGTCGTCTACCTCGCGACCCGCCAGTCCCAGCACTACCTGCGCCCCTTCACGCGCGTAGGGCGCCGCCTGCCCGCGCACTCGACGTCCCTCGGCAAGGCCCTCCTGTCGACGTACACGGACGAACAGGTCCGCAAGATGCTCCCGGAGACCCTCCCCGCGCTCACCGAACACACGATCACGGACCGCGAGAAGCTCATCGAGGAACTGCACGCCATCCGCGAACAGGGCTTCTCCGTCGACCGCGAGGAGAACACGCTGGGCCTGCGCTGCTTCGGCGTCGCGATCCCGTACCGCACGCCCGCGCGGGACGCGATCAGCTGCTCGGTCCCGGTGGCCCGCCTGACGCCCGCGCACGAACAGCTCGTCAAGGACGCGCTGTTCGACGCGCGCGACCGGCTGACACTGGCGACACGTAGGCTCTGACCGCATGGACGTCGTACTGCGCGCGGTGCACGACAGCGATCTGCCGGTCTTCTTCCGGCAGATGGCCGACCCCGAGTCGGTGCACATGGCCGCCTTCACCCCTCAGGACCCGACGGACCGGGACCGTTTCGACGCGCACTGGAAGCGCAACCTCGCCTCCGACGCCGTCCTGCGCACGATCCTGGCCGACGGGGACGTCATCGGGCACGCGGCGGTGTACGGCGATCCGGACGAGCGGGAGGTCACCTACTGGGTCGACCGGTTCTATTGGGGACGCGGGATCGCGACGGCCGCGCTGCGCGCGCTGCTGGCGGAGGTTCCGGAGAGGCCGCTGTACGCGCGCGTGGCGCTCGACAACGCGGGGTCGCTGCGGGTGCTGGAGAAGTGCGGGTTCCGGGAGAGCGGGCGGGAGTCCGGGTACGCGCACGCGCGCGGGGGCGAGATCGAGGAAGCCGTCCTGGTGCTGGACGCCTGATCGCGCGTACATGAACGTCGGGTGAGAAAACGGGCGGACGGGAACTCTTCGGCCGCCGCGTTCGTCTGTTTGTTCGTATGAACAGGACCATCAGGCGTACCGCCGTCTTCACGCTGCTGCTCGTGTTCGCCCTGCTGGTGAGGGCGACATGGGTGCAGTTCTACGAGAGTCAGGCGCTCGCGGACGATCAGCTGAACCGGCGGAACGCGATCGAGACGTACTCGGACCCGCTCGGGAACATCATCGTGGCCGGGAAGTCGGTGACGGGGTCGGCGCAGACGAGCGGCGACCTCAGGTACAAGCGGACGTACACGAACGGCAAGCTGTACGCGGCGGTGACGGGGTACGCCTCGCAGGCGTACGCGCCGACGCAGCTGGAGGGCATCTACGCGGACGTGCTGAACGGCACGGACACGCGCCTGAAGACCGTGATGGACACGGTCACGGACCAGCGCGCCGCGCCGGGGAACGTGATCACGACGATCGACCCGGCCGTCCAGAAGGCCGCGTACGACGCGCTGGGCGACAACAAGGGCGCGGCCGTCGCGGTCGACCCGAAGACGGGGCGCATCCTCGCGGTCGTGTCGACCCCGTCGTACGACCCGTCGACGCTGACGGACGCGAACACGGCCGGCGCGGCCTGGAAGAGCCTCAACGCGGACGCGGACAAGCCGCTGGTCAACCGCGCGCTGCGGCAGCCGCTGCCCCCGGGGTCGACGTTCAAGCTGGTCGTCGCGGCTGCCGCGCTGGAGGACGGCCTGTACGACAGCGTGGACGCGAGGACGGACAGCGAGAACCCGTACACGCTGCCGGGGACGCGCCAGGTGCTGGCCAACGAGAACGCGTCCGCGCCGTGCACGAACGCCTCGATCCGGGTCGCGCTCCAGTACTCCTGCAACAACGTCTTCGCGCACATGGCCGTCCAGCTCGGGCAGGACAAGGTGCGGGCGATGGCGGAGAAGTTCGGGTTCAACAACGAGGCGCAGGACGTCCCCGTGCGCCCGTACGCCAGCGTCTACCCGAAGGGCATGGACCCGGCGCAGACGGGCCTGACCGGCATCGGCCAGTTCGACGTGACGGCGACGCCGCTCCAGATGGCGATGGTGTCGGCGGCGATCGCGAACGGCGGCAAGCTGGTCTCGCCGCACATGGTGTCGCAGGTCACCAACAGCGGCGGTGACGTCCTGGAGGACGTGGACGGGGAGGCGACGACCAGGCAGGTCGTCAGCTCGGGCACCGCCGAGCAGCTCCAGTCGGCGATGCAGACGGTCGTCGAGGACGGGACGGGGACGAACGCGCGGATCAGCGGGGCGACGGTCGGCGGCAAGACGGGTACGGCGCAGCACGGCGAGAACAACAGCAAGACGCCGTACGCGTGGTTCACGTCGTACGCGAAGGCCGGGGACAGGGAAGTGGCCGTCGCGGTGATGGTCGAGCAGTCGGACGCGGCGCGGTCGGAGGTCAGTGGGAACGGGCTGGCCGCCCCCGTCGCGAAGGCGATGATGGAGGCGGCCGTCAAGGGGTGACGCTTTCCTCGGAGGGCTACTTCGTGCCGAGGATCTGCTCGATCGGGTCGATCGCGAAGTACACGGCGAACAGCGCGCTCGTCCCCCACAGCAGCCAGTGGATGTCCCGCGCCTTCCCGAGGACCGTCTTGATCAGCACGTACGCCAGGAACCCGGCGCCGATGCCGTTCGTTATGGAGTACGTGAAGGGCATCACGGCGATGGTGAGGAAGGCGGGGATGGCGATCTCGTAGCGGTCCCAGTCGATGTGCTTGACCTGGGTCATCATCAGGAAGCCGACGGCGATGAGGGCGGGCGCGGCGGCCTGGAGGGGGACGATGGTCAGGAGCGGGGTGAAGAAGAGGGCGAGGGCGAAGAGACCGCCGGTGACGAGGTTGGAGAACCCGGTGCGTGAGCCTTCTCCGACGCCTGCCGCGGACTCGATGTAGGAGGTCGCGGAGGACGAGGAGGAGGCGCCACCGGCGACGGCGGCCACGCCGTCGATCAGCAGGACGCGGCCGAGGTTGGGGACCTTGCCCTCCTCGTCCAGCAGCCCGGCTTCCGCGCTGATCCCGACGACCGTGCCCATCGTGTCGAAGAAGTCCGACAGGATCAGCGTGAAGATCAGCAGGACGACGGTGATCACGCCGACGCCGGGCGCCGAGAACGCGCCGAACAGGCTGAAGTGGCCGATCAGCCCGAAGTCCGGGGTGTCGACGACCTTGTCGGGCCAGCTCGGCGTCGTCAGCCCCCAGCTCTTGATGTCGGCGACCGCGTCGATGACCATCGCGAGGGCGGTCATGGTGACGATGCTGATCAGGATCGCGCCCTTGACCTTGCGCGCGAGCAGCCCGATGGTCAGCAGCACGCCGAGGCAGAACACGAGGACGGGCCAGCCGGTGAGGTTGCCGGTGCCGCCGAGCTGAACCGGCACGGTGGTGTTCGCCGCGTCGGGGATGCGGGTGACGAACCCGGCGTCCACGAAGCCGATGAACGCGATGAACAGCCCGATCCCGACGCTGATCGCCTGCTTCAGCGGCTGCGGTATCGCGTGCATCACGGCCTCGCGCAGCCCGGTGACGACGAGCGCGCAGATCAGCAGCCCTTCCAGGACGACGAGGCCCATCGCGTCGTCCCAGCTCATCAGCGGCGCGATCTGGAAGGCGACGACCGCGTTGAGGCCGAGTCCGGCGGCGAGGGCGAGTGGGAGGTTGCCGCCGACGCCCATGACGATCGTCATCACGGCGGCGACGAGCGCGGTGGCGGTGGTCAGCTGGACCGGGTCGAGGGTGTGGCCGTACTTGTCCTTGGCGCTCCCGAGGATGATCGGATTCAGGACAAGGATGTACGCCATCGTGAAGAACGTCGCGAGGCCGCCGCGTGTCTCCCGGGCGAACGTCGAGCCGCGTTCGGAGATCCGGAAGAACCGGTCGACGCCGTTCAGCGCGGGTGGTGCGGCACTGGGCCGGTCGGTCTTCTCTTGCGTCTCGGACATGGCGGACACTCCTGGTTGCCGGTTGGATCAGTGTGCGGATGCTGGCTGGATTGTTCCCGCGTTGAACTCCCTTCAGGTTTTCGCCGTGTTACGGATTCGGGATCCGCAACGGCCGGTCCCTCACACGGCGTTCGAAGACCCGTACGAACGCACAAGTCGATCACTGCTACGCTTCCGCATCTCGTCCCGGCAATCTCCCCGGGGCATCCCCATGTCATCCACATGGCACGCATGGGCGCCGACCCCCACCGAGCGCCGGAACGTCGCACATCGAGAAGAGGTCAACCCGTGGGCACAGTCGTGGACGACGCCGCCTCCGTGGAGTTCCATACCTTCTTCGACCGCCACTACGCCGAACTGTCGCGGCTGGCCTACCTGTTGACCGGGGAGTCGGACACCGCCGACGATCTGGCGGCGGACGCGCTGCTGGCGCTGTGGCACCGCTGGGACCGGGTGCGCGCGGCCGACCACCCGGTGGCGTACGCCCGGGGGGTCGTCGCCAACCTGGCGCGGACGAAGATCCGCAGCGCGGTGCGGGAGCGGCGCAGGATCGCGCTGTTCTGGTCGCAGCGCGAGGAGAAGACGGAGAACCCGGATGTCGCCGGCGTGGTGGACGTGCAGTCCGCGCTGCGTAGACTCCCCTTCCGCAAGCGCGCCTGCGTCGTGCTGCGGCACGCCTTCGACCTCTCCGAGAAGGACACCGCGCTCGCCCTCGGGATCTCGGTCGGTACGGTGAAGAGCCAGACCTCCAAGGGGATGGCCGAGTTGCAGAAACTGCTCGGCGCCGAGAAGGCTCCGAAGCGGGTGCACGCCGTGATGGCGCGCACCTCCGAGTCCGCGGGAAGGGACCGATGACCATGCGCCGGGACGTGCACGACGACTTGCGCGCCCGGCTGCACGAAGCGACCGAGCGGCACGAGCCCGACCGCGCGCGCATCCTGGCCCGCGTGGAGCGCGGCATGATGGCCGCGCCGGACCGGCAGAGCCACCGTTCGACGCGGCCGGTGCTCGGCTGGGCGCGGATCGTGGGCGCGACGGCGGCGGTCGCCGGGATGCTCGCGGTCGGCGGGTACGCGGTGGCGTCGGCGGTGAAGAGCGAGCCGCCGGCCGAGCAGACGGTCGCGGTCTCCCCCACGCCGATGGTGTCGCCGGACGCGACGAGCCGTCCGCCGAACTCGCCCTCTCCGTCGCCGAGTTCGAAGGGTGAGGCGCCCAAGTCCACGGACCCCGGCCCGAGTCGTACCGCAGGGGCGTCGCCGTCGCCGCAGGTCGGCACTCTTCCGCCGGCAGCCGGGACGAGCGACGGGCCGCTGTGGTCCGACGGTTCGGTGGATCCGCACAGCAACGACTTCTGGGCGCAGAGCGACGTCACGCTCAAGGTGTCGAAGGAACTCACCGCGCTCACCGTGCAGTTGAAGGTCGCGCAGACCGGCGGGGTGACGAACACGGGGGCCTGGCGGTCGCTGCCGGAGGACGACTTCACGTTCACCGTCGGCGAGAAGGACGGGTTCCTGGTCTACACGTGGGTGCTCAAGGACGGGCGCACGGTGAGTCCCGGGGAGTGGGTGTTCGCCGGTCAGTACGACCATGACCGGGGCGGGCGGGACGCGCGGGGCGACACGTACGTCGCCGGCGGGACCGCCGAGGGCAGGGCGCGGTCGGTGGGCGGGGGGTTCGCGGCGGCGGACTCGGCCGAGCCGGGTTCCTGACGGCGTTCACGGCACGTTCTCCGGCTGTGTTTCTCCGGCTGTGTCGGAAAAAGTTTCCGCACCAGCGGCAACCCTTTCCCCACCGGTGACAACTTCAGGACGGCACCACCCCCACCGACCGACGGAGCGCCACCCTTGAGCACGCACAGAAAACACCTCTCCCGCCGCCGTGTCCTCGGCGGCAGCGCGATCGCCGTCGCCGCGGCGGGCGCGGCCGGGGTCGTCTCCTCGGCATCGGCGGCGGCCTTCGGGTACGCCGACGACGGCAGGAACTACGTGGTCAACACGGGTGCTTCCCTGGTCTTCAAGGTCTCCAAGACGACCGGCGACATCACTTCGCTGGTCTACAAGGGCAAGGAGTACGAGGGGTACGGCGGCCGGCACTCGCACGTCGAGTCGGGTCTCGGCTCCGCGACCGTCACCGTGAAGCAGTCCGGCTCGACGATCCTCGTCAAGGCGGTGCACGGCCCGATCACCCAGTGGTTCGCGGCGCGCGACGGCCAGGACAACGTGTACCTGTGGACGGACAAGGCCGACGCGTCGTTCACGGCGACGCGTTTCCTGGTCCGCCTGAAGCCGGGCGTCTTCCCCAACGAGGGGTCGGACTCCTGGATCGAGGCGTCGGACAAGGTGATCGAGGCGGGGGACGTCTGGCGGCGGGGTGACGGGACGACCCACTCCAAGCACTACTCCGGCAAGCGGGTCATCGACTACGACTACGTCGGCTTCAAGGGTGCCGACTCGGCGCTGTGGATGGTGCGTTCGAACCACGAGAAGGCGTCCGGCGGTCCCTTCTACCGCTCGCTGCTGCGCCACTCCAACGACCTCGGCGCCGGGCTGTACGAGATCCTCCACTACAACCAGGCCCAGACCGAGCCGGAGCGGTTCGGTCTCCAGGGTCCGTACGTCCTCGCCTTCACCGGTGGTGCGGCTCCCGCGTCGTCGCTGCTGCACGGCAACCTCGACACGTCCTGGGCCGACGGGCTCGGCATCACCGGCTGGGTCGGCAAGAAGGGGCGCGGCAAGGTCGCGGGGGTCGGGCTCAAGGGGATGTCCTCGGCGCACCCGTACACGGTGGGGTTCGCCAACGCGGACGCGCAGTACTGGACGAGGGCGGCGGGCGGGACCGGTGCGTTCTCGTGTGCGGGGATGCTGCCGGGGACGTATCAACTCACTGTCTACAAGGGCGAGTTGGCGGTGCACCGGGCGACCGTGAAGGTGACTGCGGGGACCACCACCGCTCTCAACTCCCTTTCCGTCAGCGGCGATCCGTCCACCGCCAGGGCCGTCTGGCGGCTCGGCGACTGGAACGGCACACCGTCCGAGTTCAAGAACGCGGCGCTCATGACGTACGCGCACCCCTCCGACGCGCGCGCCGCGAAGTGGACGGGGAACGTGACGATCGGGAGCGGGGACGCGGCGTCCTTCCCGGCGTACATGTGGAAGGCCGTGAACGACGGGGTGCAGGTCCACTTCAAGCTGACGGCCGAACAGGCGTCGGCCGCGCGGACGTTGAGGATCGGGGTGACGGACGCGTTCGCGGGCGGGCGGCCCCGGGTGACGGTGAACGGGTGGACCTCGGCGGTCCCGGTGGCGCCGTCCCAGCCGTCGACGCGGTCGCTGACGACGGGGTCGTACCGGGGGAACAACCACACGTTCACGTACACGGTGCCGGCGACGGCGCTGGGCGCGGACAACGTGCTGACCCTGAACATCGTCAGCGGTTCGAGCGGCGAAACATTTCTGAGCCCGGGGACGGCGTTCGACTGTATCGATCTGCTCTAGCGCTCAGCCGTCACCTCGCTGTCCCAGCTGTTCGCGATACTCACCGTGGAATTCCCCGGCTTCCGCTGGCCCCCTTTGTTTCCCGTCGACATATTCCGGGCCAGCCGGGCCTTTCCCGCGGCGAAGGAGAATCCCGTGCCCTTGTTGGCGTACGCGGTGTTGTCGTTGACCAAATGAGCGGCGGACGCTCCCCCGCCGCCCAGCTCGAATCCGTTCTCGTTCCCGGATGCCCAGTTGTGCTCGATGGTGACCGGCGAGGAGAACTGCCACAGGTCGATTCCGTCGCCCGTATTGTCGTAGAGGCGCGCGCCGGTGACCTTGTTGCCCGTCCCGGAGCCGAACTTGATCGCGACGCCGTCCGCGTTCTGGCCGTGGTTGCCGTGACTGTCCAGGTTCTGGACGAGGTTGCCCACGGTGCCGTCACCGCGCAGTGTGAACCCGGAGTCGCCGTTGTACGCGGTGACGAGGTTCCTGAAGACGCCGCCGGTGGACGACGTGACGACGAATCCCTGGGCGGGCGAATTCTGGAAGGTGATGTTCTCGACGGTCCAGTAACTCCCGTAGATCCCGGCGAGCCAGGACCCCGCGGGAAGCCTGGACCCGTCGATCTTCACTTTCTCGGTGCCGTACGCCTTGAGGGTGATCCGCGCGGAACTCGCGCCGCTGGCCGTGGATTTAAGTGTGGCGGCCGGGGTGTACGTACCGCCGCGCACCTGAATGGTCGTCCCGGCGACCGCGTTCCTGACGGCGGATTCGAGCGCTGCGGTGGTGGAGACGGTGACCGTACTGGACGCCGCCTGGGCGCCGTGATCCGAGAGGCCGAGATATACGCCGCCCGCTCCGGCGGAGAGGGAAATCGCCGCGGCGATCGAGAGCGTACGGGTTCTGCGATGGCGTCCGGGGCCGATTCGCACGGGGTGTTTCCTTTCCTCGGGAACAGGATCGGAAACGAGTCGTCGCGGCGGCGGGAAAAGGTTGCCGTTCCCGCGAAAGTCGTTCGCAACTTTCGCGGGGACGGCTGCGGCGTACATCAGTCCATGGTCGCGCCGATGGTCGTCGACCCGGTCGTCAGGAACGTCGTCGCGGGCAGAGTCCCGCTGGAGCTACGGGAGTTGTACGTCGAGGACGCGTCCGTGGAGCGGAAGGACGGCGTGCCGACGCCGGAGTCCCAGTTGTTGCCGGACGACGTGGCGCCCGACCCCTTGCTGACCGAGCCGCCGCCGTTGCCGACGGCGAGGTTCTTGCCGAGCTTCGCGGTGCCGGTCGCGAAGTAGTAGCCCCACTTGCCGTTGGCGTACGCGGTGGTGCGGTTGATGACGATCGCGCCGGTGTTGCTGTTCTCGGTGAAGCCGTTGCCCGCGTTGCCCCAGGCCGCCGAGTTGTTGACGGAGTGGGCGACGGAGGGTCCGTTGCCGCCGAGCTTGTACCCGTTGCCGTTGCCCTCGAACGCGGAGTCGCCCCAGCGGTTGACGCCGTTGCCGAAGGCCCAGGTGTGCTCGATGGTGACCGGCGAGGAGAAGGACCAGAGGTCGATCCCGTCGTCCGAGTTGTTGTAGAGGCGCGCGCCGGTGACCTTGTTGCCGGTCCCGGAGCCGAACTTGATGGCGACGCCGTCCGCGTTCTGGCCATGTGTCGCGGCGTCGTAGTTGCCGTAACTGTCCAGGTTCTTCACGGTGTTGTTGACCGTGTTCGCGCCGGTGAGAGTGAACCCGGAGTCGCCGCCGTTGATGGTCCTGATGTTGTTCCAGGTGGTGCCGGTGCAGGACTGGCAGACGACCGCGCTGTCCTTGGAGTTCTGGAAGGTGATGTTGGAGACGTTCCAGTAGGACGCGGTCAGCTTGAAGATCCAGGAGCCCGCGGCCATCGAGGACCCGTCGATCTTCACGGTCTCCGAGCCGTACGCGGTGAGCGTGACCGGCGAGCCGGAGGTGCCGTTGGCCGTCGACTGGAGGGTGGCCGTCGGATAGTAGGTGCCGCCGCGCACCTGGATGACCGTACCGGCGGTGGCGTTCTTGATGGCGTTCGCGAGGTCGGTGGAGTTGCTGACGACGACGGTCGCCGCCTGCGCCTGGGTGGGCAGGACGGCGATCCCGGCCCCGAGGGTCAGGGCGGCGAGTGCGGTGAGCGGGGTGAGAACGGTACGACGAGACATGGAGTGCGGTCCCTTTCGCCGTGGGGGGATGGGGAGTTGGGGTGGTGCGGGGTGGTGCTAGCGGTGCGCTCGGGGACGCCAGTTCCCGAGGTAGGTACGCGGGGTGTGGACGACCGCCGCCGCGTCCGTCAGGTGGGGCCGGTTCTCCGGCACCGAAGTCACCGCGCCGGGGCCGGAGTTGGCGTACTCGGCGAAGCGCATGGTCTGCCAGGGGTACGCCTCGCGCATGTTGGTGTACGGCGCGACCGCGTCGATGCCGGACCCGATCCAGGTGTCCCGAACTACCAGCGAGGGCCAGGCGGTTGTCTCGTACGACGGCACCCAGGGGCGGGCGATCTTGTACGCCGCGTCCTCGGCGCCGGAGGTGATCCGGCCGCGCACGGCGAGGAAGCCGTAGGGGTTGGCGCGGGCCGTGGAGGGGGCGAAGACCATGCCCTTGGGGGTGAAGGGCACGTCCCGCTGGAGGGTGTGGAAGCGGCACGTGTCGAAGACCGCGCGGGCCCGCCCGAAGACGAAGTCGACGTCTCCCTCGATGTGGCAACGCCGGTAGTACTGGCGGTCGAAGGCGTCCAGCGCGGTCGTGTCCGCGAACAGGGTGTCCTGGTGGGCCAGGAGGCGGACGTTCTCGACGTGCGTGCGGTCGCCGGTGAGGTAGGCGGCGACCGCCTGTGTGCCGGTGATGTCAGGGTGGTCGGCGCGCAGCCAGTCATTGGCGAGCGTGAGGTCGAGGACGGTGAGGCCGGGCGCCGCCGAGGTGAACGTCGCGGAGCCGGCCGTGCCGTAGGTGCCCGAACCGTCGGGTTTCGGCGTGCCGTTGGCGTTGTCGTAGACGATGACGGCGGCGCGGGGGTCGCGGACGGCTCCCCTGATCGTCAACTCGGCTCTGTCGGCGGGGATGTCGACGACTTCGCGGTACGTGCCGGGGTGGACGACGATCGTCCAGCCGGGGCCGGTGACGCGGTCCACGGCGGCCTGGACGGAGTCGCCGGGGTGGACGTGGACAACTCGCCTTGTGGGTACGGCGGTTGCTGGGGACGCTGCGGTAATCGCTGCGACTGTCCCCCCGATCAGGAAGGCGCGGCGGCGCATCTCAGCAGCCCTCCGGTTCCCAGTCGCCCAGGTACGCGGCCCGGGTCGCCGACTCGGCCTGTACGGCGGTGAGTTGGGGGCGGTTCTCGGGGACCGTGATCACCGCGCCGGGGCCGGAGTTGCGGTACTCGGCGAAGCGCTGACTCTGCCAGGGGAAGCTGTCCGACATGTTCGTGTAAGGGGCGACCGCGTCGATGCCGGCGGCGAGGCGGGTCTCGCGGACCGTGAGCATCGGGCGGGCCGTCGGGTCGGAGCTGGGGACCCAGGGGCGGGCCAACTTGTAGTAGGCGTCCGGTGCTTGGCTGGAGACGCGGCTGTGCGAGACGAGGTAGCCGCGCGGGTTGGCGCCTGCCGTGGAGGGCGCGAAGACGAAGCCGTACGGTGCTCCCGCGAGGTCGGTGCGGGTCAGTGTGCGGAAGTGGCAGCGTTCGAAGACGGCGGTCGCTCGGCCGAAGACGAAGTCGACGTCGCCCTCGACGTAGCAGTCCGTGAAGTACTGGCGGGCGAAGGCGGTGAGGCTCGACGAGTCGGCGTACAACGTGTCCTGGTGACCGAGGAAGCGGCAGTGGTTGAAGGCGGTGCGGTCGCCCTGCACCTTGATGGCGACGGCTTGGGTGCCGGTGATGTCGGGGTGGTCGGCGCGCAGCCAGTCGTTGGCGAAGGTGATCCAGCGGGCGGTGAAGTCGGCGGCCTGGACGGTGGTCGTGGCCGAGCCGGTGGTGCCGTAAGTGCCCCCGCCGGGCTTGGGAGTTCCGGCCGCGTTGTCGTAGACGACCACCACGTCACGGGGATTGTGGGAGGCACCGATCCAGGTCATGCCGGTGCGGGTGGCGTCGACGGCGACCGTCTCGCGGTAGGTGCCGGGGGCGAGGATCAGGGTCCAGCCGGTGCCGGTGGCGGCGGTGACGGCGGCTCGGACGGAGGTGAAGTCGCCCTGGCCCGCTGTGTCGACGTACAGAGTCTGGGGGGTGAGACGGGCGGAGGGGGAGCCGTAGCGGCCGAACGGCCTTGTGGGGCGGGGGTGTTGGGTCGTCGCCGAGGCCGGGGTGGAAGGTAGCGCGAGTGTGGCTGCCGCTGCTGCGGCGGTGATGAATCCCCTTCTGGAGAGGGGGAGTTGAGGCGAGGGCATGGTGCTCCTTCGCGGGGGTCACGGGGTTTCGCTGAGGTCTCGGGGTGCACGGAGCGCGGCGTGCGGGAGGGTGCCGGGACGGTGTGCAGGACCGTCCCGGCACGTCTGGGGAGGCGGTCAGCGCGCTCGGCCGACGCCCGCGCCGCGCGCGACGATCGAGGGGACCAGGCACGGGGAGTCGACCCGGGTGCGCAGGGTCGGAGTCCAGCCCGCGCCGGACTGGAGGGTCTCGGCGGGGATCTCCGCGTTGTGCACGGCGACGAGGTCGACGGGGCGGCCGTTGACGTAGTTGTTCTCCGCCGTCAGCGGGGCCTCGCTCCACTTCTTGATGACCTTGCCGACACTGGTCCCGGCGGGCAGCGAGATCGCGTTGTCGCTCGCGTAGAGCGCGGAGTTGATGCCGACGCCGAAGAGGTAGTAGTCCGACTTCTGCGCCTCTTCGACCACGTAGTGGTTGTTGTAGACGTCGACCTGCCCGAACCGCACGCGCGGGGAGCGCTGGAGGATCCCGTCGAAGCGGTTGTGGTGCAGGGTGACCTTGAGCTTGCCCGCGTCGAGCGCGGAGGTGCTGTCGCTGTTGCCGATCAGCATGTTCTTGTCGTGGTTCTCGAACGAATTCCACGACACGGTCACGTAGTTGGAGCCGCGCACAATATCGGTGAGGCCGTCGTGCTGCTGGAACACCTTGCCGAAGTAGACCGGGCGCTCGCTGTCGGGGTAGCGCCCGTCGGTGAGCGTGTTGTGGTCGATCCACACGTGGTCGGTGCCGAAGACGACGACCGCGTCGTACTCCGAGTTCCAGTTGCCGGTGTGGTTGTCGTCGGTCGGGTCCCACTTGGGGAAGCAGTCGAGGGGGGCCTCGATCGTGAGGTTGCGCAGGATGACGTTCGAGACGCCCTTGATCTGCAAACTCCCGCCCAGGATCCCGGAGTTCCTGCCGACGCCGACGATCGTCGTGTTGCTCGGGATGTTGGCCTTGATGACCGAGTCCTGGTTCGCGGCGGAGGCGACGCGGGCGTCCTCCTGCGGGCCCATGGCGACCTTGTCGTTGCCGTAGACCGCCGGGTCGTAGTCCTTCAGGTACTGCTGGAGGTCGTACCCGCCCGCCTCGAAGGCGTCGCAGCCCTCGGAGACCGCGTCGATCATCCCCCGCACTTTGATGATCTTGGGAGCGCTCCCGCCGGCCGCGAGGGCGGCCTTGAACTCCGCCCAGGTGGTGACGGTGTAGACGTGTTCGGCGTCGGCTGCGGCGCCGCCGGTGGTGCCGGTGCCGTACGAGCCCCAGCCGTCGCCGGTGCCGAGTACCTGGCGGGAGAGGTCGGTTCCGCGTGGCTGGGCCTGGGCCTGGGCTGCGACGCCGGTCAGCGACAACACCAAGGCTGTGCAGCCCAGGAGGGCGCCGTATCTGCGGATGCTGGTGCTGGTGCCGGTACTGGTGCCGGTACTGGTGCCAGTGCTGATGCTGGCATGATCATGACACTTCTGTGCGTGCATGGTGCGGCTCTCCTTTTCAGGAACAGGGGGTGGGGTGCTAGGCGGCGACGGCGTCCGGCCAGGTGATCCACGACTCCGGGATCTCCTGGTCCAGCCGGCACACCTCGCGCCGCGCCAGCACCCTGGTTCTGACCAACTCCCGTGCCACCAGGCGGGCTACGGCGATCGCGCCCGGCGGGTTGAAGTGCGTGTTGTCCTGCTCGGTGGCGGTCCAGTTGAAGTACTTCTTCGTCTCCTCCACGCCGAGCTGCTGCCACAGGGCGAGGGAGAGGGCTTGGGTGTCGAGCAGCGGGACGTCTTCCGCTGCCGCCAGTGCTCTCATCGACGCGGGGTATTCGCCGTGGGTGGGCTGGGAGGTGCCCTGGGCGTTGAATCTGCGGCGTTCCACGGGGGTGGCGAGGACGGGGTGCGCACCTTTGACGCGGGCGCCGTTGATGTAGAGGCGCAGATAGTCCTGGTACGTCGTCCAAGGCTCCGTGTAGCGGGTGGGGTCCTCGGCCTTTTCGTCGTTGTGCGCGAACTGGATGAGGAGGAAGTCGCCGGGTTTGATCACGTCGAGGATGGCTGTGAGGCGACCCTCGTCGACGAAGCTCTTGGAACTCCGGCCGTTCACGGCGTGATTGGCGACGGCGATTCCTTTGTGCACGAAGAAGGGGAGGGCCATGCCCCAGCCGGTTTCGGGAGCGGCGGGGGCGTATTTCTGGGCGGCGGTGGAGTCGCCGGCGATGTAGAGGGTGCGGCGGTTGGCCGCTTGGGCGGGGGCGGCGACGCCGAGGGGAATCGCAGCAAGGGCGGCGACCGCGGTGATTTGTCGACGGCTGATGGACATACGTTTAGCCTTTCAACCGGGGGTGCGCTTCTCAAGGGGCGCGGGGCTGTGTCGATTTGCGGCTCCGCCGCGTGGGCGCGATCAGCCACAGGCGGCCTGCACCCTGCGACGTACAGGCCACCCGTACGGCGAAACCCAGCGATTAACCCCGCTGCTGCTTCCACTCGGCCTGGGCCGCGTTCAATTCCTCGGCCAACTTGTCCAGGAAGTCCTTCGCACTCATCTTCCCGAGCAGCACCTTCTGGAAGTTCGGCTCATTGTCGGCCTTGGAGATCGTGTTCCAGTCCGGCAGGTAGTACGGCAGCTGAACAATGCTCGTCGACCCGTCGGTCAACGCCGCAGCCGCCAGTTTCGTGGGCTCCGCCTGCTGAACCCACGCATCCCCCGCCGCCTCCGTATTCGCCGGCACCTGCCCGGCCGACTCGTTGAACTTCGAGTTCTCCGCCTTGGACAGCGCGAACTCGATGAACTTCCACGCGGCCTCCTTGTTCTTGGAACTCTTGAACACCCCGAGCCCGTCGACAGGGTTGGAGACCTGAACCCGCTTTCCGTTCGCGGCAGTGGGCGAGGGAATCCCCCGGAACTTCCCGACCCCGAGCGCCTTCACATGATCCTGATAGGAACCGAGGTTGTGGTTGAGCATCCCGATCGTGCCGGAATCCCACTGCGCGACCATCTTCGTGAAGTCGTTGTTGAGGTCGGCGGAGGGGGTGACCTTCTTGTAGAGCGCGGCGTACTTCTCCAGCGCGGCGACGTTCTTGGGATCGTTGACGGTGGTCTTGTCACCGTTCCAGAAGGAGGTGATCTGGGACTGCCCGTACATCGCGTCGAGCGCTTGCGCGATGGACCCGGCACCACCACGGATGGTGTAACCGAATTCGTTCTTGCCGGAGTTGGTGAGTTTCTCGGCGGCGGCGTAGAAGTTGTCCCAGGTGGTGGGCGGCTGGAGCCCGGCCTTCTGGAAGAGGTCGGTCCGGTAGTACAGAACGCCGTTGTTGGCGGAGGTGGGAATGGAGTAGAGCGTCCCGTCACCGCCCCCGGCGGCTTTGAGGGAGGCCACCATGTCCTTGTTGAGCTTGCTGCTCAGCGGCGATTTCGCGAGCTTGTCGTCGAGCGGCTCCAGCGCGTCCTGCGCGGCGAACCCGGCGAGCATGGCCGCGCCGACCCCGCCGACGTCGGGCAGACCGCCGCCCCGGATCGTGGTGTCCACCTTGGACTGGTACTCGGTCGCGGCGATCCCGACGTACTCGACCTTGATGTCGGGGTTGGCCTTCTCGAAGTCGGAGATGACCGTCTTCCAGATGTCGGTGCGGACACCGCCGTTGTTGTCCCAGAAGACGATCTTCCCGGTGCCGCTGCCCTCGGACCCCTTGGCACCACTGCCGCTGCCGTCGTCGCCGCAGGCGGTTGTGGTGAGGGCGAGCACGGACCCCAGGGCGACGGCCGCGGCGGCGCGGCTGTTTCTGCGGTTTCTGTTCTTCATCGGTCGGCTCTCTTCATTGAGGTGTCGGCTTGGTTCGGTCGTGGGGGTCAGTGCGTGCGGGCGGTGTGGGGTGCCCAGCCGTCGGCGCCCTTGAGGTAGGCGGCGACGGTGTGCGCGGCGGCCTGATCGTCCGTCAACTGCGGTCGGTCGGCGGTGACTTCGGCTCCGGCTCCGTGGTTGCGGTACTCGGTGAAGCGGGCGTCGCGCCAGGAGAAGCCGCTCATGTCGGTCCAGGGCGCCGCCTTGATCGCGGCGGGGAGTTCGGTGTCGCGGATCAACACCTGTGCCACGGCGGCGGGTTCACCGCCGGGGTGCCAGGGCCGGCCCAGGTGGAAGCTGCCGGCGGGGGCGTCGCTGACGATCCGGGAGCGGGTGATCAGGAACCCGTAGGGGTTGCCCGTCCAGGTCGAAGCGGCCGTGATGTAGCCGTTGTTGGTGTCGGAGCCCCGGCTCAGCGCCCGGATCTCGGACCGTTCGATGACGGTCGTGGCGCGGCCGTAGACGAAGTCCACGTCCCCCTCGATGAAGGAGTCGCGGATGTAGACCCGGCTGACGGTGGTCAGGTTGGGGCTGTCGGTCATCAGGGTGTCCTGGTTGCCCAGGAAGGCGGTGTCCTCGAAGACGATCCGGTCGCCGGTCGTCTTCATCGCCAGCGCCTGTTCGCCGTTCAGCTCGACGGCGGCCTCGTCGAAGTCGTTGCTGAAGGTGAGGTGCCGGGCGGTGACGTCGTTCGCGGCGATCCGTACCGTCGCGCTTCCCGTCGAACCGCCGTACGCGGCGGGCGTGTCGTAGACGATGACGGTGTCGGCGCGGCTCTGTCCAGTCCCTTGCAGGAGGATCTTCGGCTTGTTCGCCGGGACGAACACCTTGGCGCGGTAGGTGCCGGGGGCGATGGCGATGGTCACGGGTACGTCGTTGCCCGCCGGTACGGCGTCCACGGCCGCCTGGACGGTCGGGTAGGCGGCGGGGACGCTCAGCGTCGTGCCGATCTGCTGCTGCGGGCCGGAGAAGCGCGTCACCAGCGCGGGTACGGCTGCCGCCGGGTCGAGCCGATAGCCGTAGAAGTCACGGGGGTTGAAGGCGGTTCCCCAACTGTCCGTGCGGCCGGTCGTGTTGCGCAGGATCGAGCCGCGCTGCACCAACTCGGCTGTGGCGTCGGCCTGGTAGGGGTGCTGGACGCCGTCGTAGTAGCTGTTCTCGATGACCATCCTGGTGCGGCCCCGGGACCAATTGCCGTACGTCCAGACCGGATCGCCGTCGCCGACCTGTGCGGACAGGTAGTTGTTGTAGAGGTGCGCGTAGGCACAGTTGTCCGCCGAGGGGTTGCGTTGTTTGGTGCCGGTGAACCAGTTGTGGTCGATGGTGATCTGGGTGAGCGCGTTGGTGGTCCAGCCGATGCCCAGCGCCTTGTTGTGGTCGCGGAACTGGTTGTAGGAGACGGTGACGTACTGGCTGTCCTTGCGGATGTCGAGCAGTCCGTCGCCCATGTGCTGGAGGCGGTTGTGGTCGATCCACACGTGGTCGACGGTGTCCATCTGGATCGCGTCGAAGTCGGTGGTCTTGCCGTCCCAGTCGCCCTCGACGTACGAGTCGCGGATCGTCAGGTTGCGGATGATGACGTTGCTGGTGCCGGGGGTGAGGTGGAGTTCACCGTGGACGATCTCGCCGGTGTCGCCCACGCCGATGACGGTCTTGTCGGAGCCGACGACGATGTTCGCGCCGAAGGGCTCCACGGCGATCGAGCCCTTGACGCGGATGACGTAAGGCTCGGGCGCGGAGGCGTACTTGACCAGGGACGCCTGGTCGGTGACGGTGACGACCCGGCCGCCGGCGCCGCCGGTGGTGCCGCCCGCGAGGGAGGCGAAGCCGTGCGGGGTGTCCGTCCAACGGGAGGGGTGCGCAAGGGAGTTGCTCGCGGCGGGGCCGTGCGCCAAGCGTGCCCCTTCAACGGCCGTTCCCTGAGAAGCCGTTGCTCCGGCGGCACCCGCCTCCCCGGCCGTTCCCGGTCCCAGGGCTGCGACCATGCCGAGCAGGGCGGCCAGGACCAGCCCGGCGCCCGGTCTGCGCTTGCTAGGGAAGTGCGTCATTGCGGCTCCCAACAGGCGTGCTGAGTACGTGAGTTACAGAGTTCTGATCCTGAAGCGGGTGAACACGGCGGACCCCGCGTGTCCGCTCCCCTCGGGTGCGAGGGCGACGAGTCCGAGCAGGGCGCCCACCCACCGCCAGGGCGTGGCGGCGAAGACGGGGCCCGACGGACGCAGGCCCTCGCCGACGTCGTAGAAGAACCGGCAGCGCGCCCCCGCGCCGATCTCGATGCGCAGCCGTACGCGTCCCGTCGGCACCAACTGCGGGTGCGCGGCGTCGCGTTCGCGCTCGGCGACGCCTTCCGCGAACCGGTGCACGAGGTGGACCGTGCCGTCGGGTCCGCGCTGGAGCCCGATCCAGCTGAACGCGTCGCCGAGGACGGCGAGTCCGCCCCGGGCGCCGGGGTCCTCGCTGGGCAGTTCGAGGTTCACCTCGACCGCCGAGGGGAGCCCGGGGAGCCGCTGGGTGAGGATGTTCGGGAGTTTCCGCAGGTCGTGCGCGTCGGCGGTGCGTACGCAGGACAGCCGCAGGCCGTCTCCCGAGTGCTGGGTGGCCCAGCCGTCCTGCGGGTTCGCCGTCCACGCCCACTGCCGGCCGAAGCGTCCGCCGGGGAAGTCGTCGTCGGTGGCGGGCGCGGCGTCCGGCTGCGGGGGCAGGGCGGGGCGTTCGTGTACGGCGACGGGGGCCCCGTCGGCGCCGAGGACCGGCCAGCCGTCGTCGCCCCAGCGCATCGGCTGGAGGTGAACGACCCTGCCGTAGGCGCCGCGTTGCTGGAAGTGGAGGAACCAGTCCTCGCCGGCCGGGGTGCGTACCCAGCCGCCCTGGTGGGGGCCGTTGACGTCGGTGTCCTTCTGTTCGAGGACGATGCGTTCCTCGTAGGGGCCGAAGAACTCCCGTGCGCGGAAGGCTCCTTGCCAGCCGGTCTCCACTCCCCCGGCGGGGGCGAAGATCCAGAACCGGCCCTCGTGGCGGTAGAGCTTGGGGCCTTCGAGGGTGAACCAGCCGGGGATGCGGTCGGCGTCGACAATGACCTTGCCCTCGTCGAGAAGTGACCGTCCGTCAGAGTTCATGCGGTGGCCGGTGAGGCGGTTCTTCACGCCGGAGCGGGACTTGGCCCAGGCGTGGACGAGGTACGCCTCGCCGGTCTCGTCGTCCCACAGGGGGCAGGGGTCGATCAGGCCCTTGCCGGCCTTGACCAGGTGCGGGCGGGTCCAAGGGCCCCTGATCTCGGGGGCGTTGACCTGGTAGATGCCCTGGTCGGGGTCGCCCCAGAAGATCCAGAACCGGTCGTCGTGGTGCCGCAGCGAGGGTGCCCACACCCCGCAGTCGTGCCGGGGGCTCCTGAACTCGGCGGCGGGCTCCAGGAGTTGCAGCGCGTGTCCGACGAGCGTCCAGTTGACGAGGTCGCGCGAGTGCAGCAGCGGCAGCCCGGGTGCGCGGCCGAAGCTGGACGCGGTGAGGTAGAAGTCGTCGCCGACGCGCAGGACGTCGGGGTCGGACCAGTCCGCGTTGAGGATCGGGTTCGTGTACGTCACTGGCTGACCGCCTTCCGGACCAGGGCCGTCGCCTCGTCGCGCCCGAGCCGTCCGTCGGCGACGACGGTGACGACGCGGCGTACGACGGTCCCGCCGGGCGGCACCGGCAGCCGTTCGGCGGACGCCAACGACGAGCCCACGCCGGGGTATTCGGCGGTGCGGACGAACCAGGGGTCGCGTCGGGTGAGGTCGGTGGCGCCCGCGAAGACGAGGGTCCAGTCGGCGCCGGCCAGAGCGAGCCAGTCGGCGCGCGTGCCGTGCACCTCGGCCTCGCCCTTTGTCGACGGGGTGAAGACGTCGGGCGGTGAACTCTCCTTGCGGGCCCGCCAGAAGAAGCCGCCGTACGCCGCGCCGGGGCGGCCGTTGGTGGCGGGGCTGCCGATGGACAGCGGTGCCGGGCCGGGGTTGGTGAGGGAGAAGGTGAAGTCCAACGCCCAGGCGGTGTCGGTGAGTTCGGTGGCGGCGACGGTACGGCGCTCGCGCAGCAGCTCGGTCGTGGCCGTGGTCCAGCGCAGCTCCTCCACGAACCCGTCGGGGTCGCGGAGCTGGAACCCGGTGTGGCGCTGGACACCATGGTTGTCCAGTTCTGTCGGTCCCTGGTCGCGCACATAGGTGCGCCCGCCCCAGAAGTTGAACCCCTCGACGTCGGGTACGGCTACACCGACGCCGAGGTGGTGGAGGTGGTCGGCCGGGGTCAGCTCGGTGACCGCCGTGCCGGCGAGGGTGGTGACGGGGTGGAGGTAGGGGCGCGGGGAGAGCCGGGCGGGCAGCTCGGGCCGGGTGACGTAGCGGCCGACCGGTCGGCCCGCGACGCGCAGGACGGCGGTGTCGGGAGCGGTCATCGGGTGCTCACCTCTTTCGGCCGCGTCCGGGAGGCGCCGTCGCGCCGCGCCCAGCCGGCGCCGAGTTCGGAGTAGAGAGCGAGGGAGTCGGCGACTTTTTCCACGAGGCCGTCGATTCCGGGAACCACCCGGCGATTCTCCTCGTTCAGGAGGTACCAGGCGGTTTCGGGCAGTGGAGCCGGGTCCGGGGCGGTGCGGATCGCTTCCACGACCGTCATGAAGGCGCCGGTGGAGTCGGGTGGTACGAGAAGGGTGGTGGTGTCCGTCAGGTGATCGACGAGGTTTTCGAGGAGGTCGGTGCGGCCGTACTCGTACTCCTCCGGGCCGTGCCCGGCGCGCTGGAGGAGGACGCGGTCCTGCTTGTACCAGTAGGTGATCCGGCCCTTGCTGCCGTGGACGAGTACGTACGGCTCGCCCGGCCGCTCGGCGCACAGGGTCGCGGCGACGGTGACCGGACGGCCGTGGGAGGTGGTGACGCGAACGCAGGAGGTGTCGTCGGACTCGATGGTGTTGGCGTGGAACAGCTCGGTCTCCACGCGGGTCACGTCCTCGGCGCGGACGGCGCCGTCCAGGGCGAGGGCGGTGGCCACGGCGTGGGCGAGCGGGTTGGTGAGGGCGCCGTCGATGACGTCCACGCCGTTCAGGCGCCGCCTGCCCGCCCAGGGGGCGCGCCGGTAGTAGGACTCGGCGCGGGCCCAGGCGCCCGCTCCCCCGACCCCGGTGACCTCGCCGATCGTCCCGTCGGCGATCAGGTCCCGGATCGCGGGGACGGCGTGCGAGCCCAGCGACTGGAAGCCGATCTGGCAGGCGACACCGGCCGCCGCGACGCCGTCGGCCATGCGGCGGAACTCGGCGTAGGACGGCGCCGGGGGCTTCTCCAGCAGGAGGTGCACGCCCCGGCTCGCGGCGGTCAGGGCGAGGTCGGTGTGGGTCGGGATCGGCGTGCAGATGACGGCGATCCGGGCGCCGGTGGAGTCCAGGAGGGCGCCGAGGTCCGGGGACTGCGCGGGGGTGCCGAGCCCGGTGGGGATCTCGTCCGGGGTGAGGGGGGTGAGTTCGCAGATGCCCGCGAGGCGGACGATGCCCTTGTCCTGGAGGCGGAGGATGTTGTCGAGGTGCCAGCGGCCGTGGCCGCGTGCGCCGGCGAGGACGATGTCGAAGCTCATGGGTGCCTCCCCGCGCCCGCGCCCCGGGCCACCGCCCGGTCGGCCGCGTCGGCGCTGTCGATCGTGGTGTGCAGGGTGGGTGTCCAGCCGACGTCGGCGGTCAGGTCGCGTTCGCTGCCGGAGTTGTAGGCGTTGTGGATGGTGAGGAGGTCGACGGGGTAGCCGTTGAAGAGGGTGCCGCTCTGGTGGAGGGCGGTGCCGTTCCAGCTCTTGACCAGGTCGGCGGCCTCGATGTGGCCGGGGGTGTGGAAGGCGTTGTTCTCGGCGTGGATCGCGGACTCGGTGGAGACGCCGATCGAGTAGCGGTAGTCGTCGCCGGTGACGAGGTAGCGGTTGTTGTAGAGGTGCACCTGTCCGAAGCGGACGCGGGGCGCGCGCTGGACGACGCCGCGGAACTCGTTGTGGTGCAGGGTGACGCGAAGCTTGCCCCGGTCGCCGGTCACGGTGTCGCCGGAGCCGATGAGCATCGCCTTGTCGTGGTCGGCGAAGCGGCTCCAGGAGACGGTGACGAGGTCGGAGGCGTTGGTGATGTCCAGCAGGCCGTCGTGGCGCAGGTAGTTGCGGGCGAAGTGGACCGGCTCGTCGGCGTCGGGGTGGCCTCCGTCGCCGAAGGTGACGTGGTCGACCCAGACGTGGGTGGCTCCGGAGAGCCACAGGTTGTCGTACGCGGTCTTCCAGTCGCCGAGTCCGCCGCCGTTGGGCTGCCAGACGGGGAAGCAGTCGTAGGCGTCGCGCAGGTCGAGGTTTCGGACGATGACGTTGGTGGCGTTCCTGACCTGGAGGTTCGCGCCCTTGACGACCGCCTTGCCGACCCCTACGAGGGTGGTGTTGGACCCCACCTTGAGGACTACGCGCTCGGCCTGCCGGGCCGCCGATGCCTGGCGGGCGTCCTCCTGCGGCCCGGCGGGCTTGGCTGCCCCCCAGGTACGGGGGTCGTACGCGGCGAGGTACGCCGTCAGGTCGTACCCGTCGGTCGCGTAGTCGGCGCAGTCCAGGCGGCGGCCCCGGTCGTCGGTGTTGGCGTCGATCGTCCCGGCGACCTTGATGATCTTCGGGGTGTCGCTGCCGTCGTCGAGGGCGCGGGCGAGTTCGGCGCGGGTGGTGACGGTGAAGACGTGCGCGGGGTCGGCGGCCGAGCCGCCGGTGGTGCCGGGGCCGTAGGACGCCCAGCCGTCGTTCGCGGGGAGGGTGTCGCGGCTCGTGTCGCGGGCCTCGGCGTGGGCCGGGAGGGCGAGTAAGGGCAACAGGGCTGCCGCTATGGCGAGTTGACGGAGTCTCATCCCTTCACCGCCCCCGCGCTGAACCCGGTGATGAGCCACTTCTGGATAAACGCGAAGACGATCACGACGGGTACGGCGGCGATGATGCCGCCCGCGGCGAGCGCGCCGAGGTCGACGCTGTCGGCGCTCATCAGGGTGTTGAGGCCGACGGGGATCGTCTGCTTGTCCTGGTTGCTGAGGAACATCAGCGCGAACAGGAAGTGGTTCCAGGAGTGCACGAAGGCGAAGGAGCCGACGGCGATGATCCCGGGCCGCAGCAGCGGCAGGACGACGATGCGGAACGCGGTGAAGCGGTTGCAGCCGTCGACCCAGGCGGCCTCTTCGAGGGAGTACGGCACGTTCTTGATGAAGTTGCTGATCAAAATCATCGACAGCGGGAGCTGGAAGACCGTCTCGGCGATGATGACGCTGACCAGCGAGTTGATCATCTTCAGCTCGGCGAAGATCTCGAAGAGCGGTACGAGCAGCAGCGCGCCCGGCACGAACTGCGAGCACAGCAGCGCCAGCATGAACCCGCGCTTGATCTTGAAGTCGAAGCGGGCGAGGGCGTAGCCGCCGGCGAGGGCGACCAGGGTGGTGACGAGGAGCGTGGCGATGCCGACGTACACGCTGTTCTCGAAGTAGGTGCCGAACTGCCGCTCCGTCCACACCTTTTCGAAGTGGTCGAAGGTAATGGGCCATGGCACGAGGGAAGTCGACCCGGCCGGGCGGAGTGCGAAGAGGAGGATCCAGTAGAAGGGGATGAGCGTGAAGACGAGGTAGACCGACAGGGGCAGGTAGATCTGCCAGCGGGGGACCTCGTCCCAGGCGCGGCGGTGCTTCGACGGGCGTTGTGGCGTGGGGAGTTGGCGCACGGGGGCGGGGGCCGGCTCGGTGGCGTGGGTGGTGGTCACTTGGACTCGCCTCCGAACTTGCTCAGCCGCAGATAGATCATCGAACAGAAGAGCAGGATCACGAACGCGACCGTGGTCAGGGCGGACGCGTAGCCGAAGTTGTGGGATTCGACGCTGGTGTTGGCGATGTAGAGCGGGAGGGTTGTCGTCTCTCCCGCCGGTCCGCCGCCGGTCAGCGTGTAGAGGAGGTCGACGTTGTTGAACTCCCAGACCGCGCGCAGCAGCGTGGAGAGGACGATCGCGTCCTTGAGGTGCGGCAGCGTGATGTGCCAGAACTGCTTGAGTCTGCTCGCCCCGTCGACCTCGGCGGCCTCGTAGAGGTCCTTCGAGACGGACTGGAGGTCGGCGAGGATGAGGATCGCGAAGAACGGCACCCCGCGCCACAGGTCGGCGACGACGACGGCCGGGAAGACGGTCGAGGTGTCCGACAGCCAGCTCGTGCCGTACGAGCCGAGCCCCAGGTCGGCGAGGTAACGGGTGATCCCGGTCTGGGAGTTGTAGAGGAGCACCCAGATCGCGGAGGTCAGTACGCCGGAGACGGCCCAGGGCGAGAAGACGAGCGCGCGGCCGAGCGCCCGCCCCACGAACGTCTGGTTGACGATCAGCGCCAGCGCGAGGCCGAACAGCAGCTGGAGTCCCACCTCGACGAAGACCCACTTGGCGCTGAAGGTGAGCGTGTCCCAGAACTGCGGGTCGTCGGTGAAGATCTGCCGGAAGTTGTCGAGTCCGGCGAATCCGTCGCGCCAGGGCTTGGTGGGGTTGAAGTGCTGGAGGCTGTAGTAGAAGACGCTGATCACCGGGTAGGCGATGAAGCCCAGCATCAGCAGGGCCGCCGGTGCGATCAGCAGGTACGGGAGCCTGCGCGGAGTGGCGGAGGCCCGGCGCCGCCGGGGTGGCGCGGGCTTTTTCGCCACGGCTGCGGCTTGGGCCATGACTGTTCTCCGTTCATGTACGTCGTCGTGCGGTAAGCGCTTTCTTCGCAGGCAGGCGGGTGCCTGGCGGTGTGGTGCGGTGGTGCCGTGCGGTGGTTCAGCCGGCGTACGGGTCCTGGACCTTGCCGGGGCGCGCGAGGAACTCGAAGTCGCAGCCGGTGTCGGCCTGCGTGATCTGCTCGTTGTAGAGGGCGCCGTAGCCACGTTCGTAACGGGTCGGCGGGGGCGTCCAGTCCGCCCGGCGCAGCGCCAACTCGTCGTTGTCCACGTCGAGTTGGAGGGTGCGGGCGGCGACGTCCAGCGTGATGGTGTCGCCGGTGCGCACCAGCGCGAGGGGGCCGCCGACGTACGACTCGGGCGCGATGTGCAGGACGCAGGCGCCGTAACTCGTGCCGCTCATACGGGCGTCGGAGATGCGGACCATGTCGCGGACGCCCTGCTTGAGCAGGTGGTCGGGGATCGGCAGCATGCCGTACTCGGGCATCCCCGGGCCGCCCTTGGGGCCGGAGCCGCGCAGGACCAGGACGCTGTCGGCGGTGATGTTCAACGCCGGGTCGTTGATGGTGCGTTGCATGGTCTTGTAGTCGTCGAAGACGACCGCGCGGCCGGTGTGCTTGAGGAGGTTCTGGTCGGCGGCGATGTGCTTGATGACCGCGCCGTCGGGACAGAGGTTACCGCGCAGGACGGCGACCCCGCCCTCGGCCGCGACCGGGTTGTCCCGGGGGCGGATGACGTCGTCGTCGTGGACGACGGCTCCTTCGAGCTGTTCCCCCAACGTCCCGTTCACCGTCGGCCTGTCGAGGTGCAGCAGGTCGGTGACGCGGGTGAGGAAGGCGGGCAGGCCGCCCGCGAAGTAGAAGTCCTCCATCAGGTAAGTCCGGCCGCCGGGGCGGACGTTGGCGAGGACCGGGACGGTGCGGGCGATGCGGTCGAAGTCGTCGAGGGTGAGCTTGAGGCCGACGCGGCCCGCCATCGCGATGAGGTGGATGACCGCGTTGGTGGAGCCGCCGAGCCCGAGCACGGTGGTCACCGCGTCCTCGAATGCCTCGCGGGTGAGGATCGTCGACGGCTTCAGCCCCGTCCAGGCCAGCTCCACCGCGCGGCGCCCGGAGGCGGCGGCCATCCGCTCGTGCGCGGAGTCGACGGCCGGGATCGAGGAGGCGCCCGGCAGCGTCATGCCGAGGACCTCGGCGGCGGCGGTCATCGTGGACGCCGTCCCCATGGTCATGCAGTGGCCGGGGCTGCGCGCCAACCCGCCCTGGAGTTCCCGCAGTTCACAGTCCGTCAGGTTTCCGGCGCGGTGCTCGTCCCAGTACTTCCACATGTCGGTGCCGGAGCCGAGGGTCTCGCCGCGCCAGTGGCCGGGCAGCATCGGCCCCGCCGGCACGAAGAGTGACGGTACGTCAGCCGAGGCGGCGCCCATCAGCAGGGCGGGCGTCGACTTGTCGCAGCCGCCGAGCAGGACGGCCGCGTCGACCGGGTACGACCTGAGCAGCTCCTCCGTCTCCATGGCGAGGAGGTTGCGGTAGAGCATCGGGGTCGGCTTCTGGTAGGTCTCCGAGAGGGTGGAGACCGGGAATTCGAGGGGGAAGCCGCCCGCCTGCCACACACCCCGCTTGACCGCCTCGGCGCGCTCGCGCAGGTGGACGTGGCAGGGGTTGATGTCGGACCAGGTGTTGAGGACGGCGATCACCGGGCGGCCCCGGTACTCCTCGGACTCGTAACCCAGCTGGCGCATACGGGCGTTGTGTGACCAGGTGCGCAACTGGCCTTCCGTGCCGTACCACTGATGGCTTCTCAGCTCTTCGGGTGCCTTGCGCGGTGCGTTCACAGGGACCACCCGGCGGCTATCGCGGCGACCTCGGCGCGCTCGTCCTCGGGCAGCGTCCGGCTCGGCGGGCGCACCTCCCGGCGGCACAGTCCGAGCGAGGCCAGGGCCTCCTTGACGACGGTGACGTTGTTCGCGGAGCCGTTCGCCGCGCGCAGTTCCTCGAAGCGCCGGATCTGCTCCCAGACCTTCATCGCGGCCGGGTAGTCCCCGGACCGGAGCGCTTCGATCATGTTCAGCGAGACGGCCGGGGCGACGTTCACGAGCCCCGATGTGAAGCCGGTCGCGCCGGCCGAGAAGTACGAGGGGGCGTACGGCTCGGCGAGCCCCGCGACCCACACGAACCGCTCCAGGCCGGCGTCCCGCGCGAACGCCGCGAACCGGGACGCGTCCGGGACGGCGTACTTGACGCCGATCACGTTCGGGCAGGCGTCGGCGAGTTCGGCGAGCCGCTCACCGCGCAGCTGCGCGTTGCGGACGTACGGCACGACGCCCAACTCCGGTACGGCCTCGGCGATTTCGCGGTGGTAGTCGACCCAGCCGGCCTGCGAGACGTACGGGTGCACCGGCTGATGGACCATCACCATCTGCGCGCCGAACGCCCTCGCGTGCCGGGCGGCTTCGACGGCGCTCGGGATGTCGTGGCCGACGCCGACGAGCACCACGGCGCGGTCGCCGACCTCTTCGAGGGTCAACTCCGTTATCCGGCGCCGCTCTTCGGGAGTCAGCGTGTAGAACTCCCCGGTGTTCCCGTTGGGGGTGAGCGTGGTGATCCCGGCGTCGAGGAGCCGGCGCAACAGGGCCCGGCAGACGGTCTCGTCGACGCCGCCGTCCTCGGCGAACGGGGTCACCGGGATGGCGACGACGTCGGCCAGGGCCGCGCGCTGGGTCTCGAACGCCACGTTGCTCATTCCTGGCCTTCCTGGTTCGCCTCGCCGGGGAACGCCCGCTCGACGAAGGATCCGATGTGGGCGTGCAGGGCGAGGGCCGCGCCGTCCGCGTCGCCGGCCAGGGCGAGCCGCAGGATCTCGCGGTGCTCGCCGGCCTCCCGCTCCCAGGAGGGCGACGCCGCCCACGCCACGGCGGAGACCAGCGCGGCCTGGTCGCGGACCTCGTCGAGCATCCGGCCGAGCAGCGGGTTGCCGCACGGCAGGTACAGCGCGCGATGGAACTCCCGGTTGGCGAGGGAGCGTTCGGCGGTGTCGGCGGCCTCGTCGGCACGGGTCAGCGCGTCGCGCGCGGCGTCCAGGGAGGCTCCCCGGCTCACCGTCCGCCGCAGCGCCTCCGGTTCGAGCAGGAGCCGTACGTCGTAGACCTCGCGCGCCATGTCCGCGTCCACCATGCGCACCGTGACGCCCTTGTACTGGCTCATCACGACGAGTCCGGTGCCGGCCAGGGTCTTGAGCGCCTCGCGCACCGGGGTCTTCGACACCCCGAAATGTGCGGCGAGTTCGGTCTCCACCAGGGCCTGACCGGGCGTCAGGCGCCCGGTGAGGATGCGGCGTTTGATCTCCTCCAGGACGTACTGCGTCCGGGACGGGATCGGCGTGGGCACAGACGTCATGCGCGCCTCTCGGAAGTCGCGTATCTGATCTCGCGTATCGCGTCTCATATATGACGTACGAAGTACGACGCGTTGAAGGTAGGGAGGGGGTAAGTGTTTCGTCAATGCTTCTGACAAAGCTTCTGACGGAAGTCAGAAGCGGAACGTCTCACCCTCACGTGCCATCCGGGTGGGTCCGCCGAAGGCCAGCGCGGCGCGGCCGGTCGCCGTCTGCCGCTTGAGAGTCGGTCCCACGTGCGTGACGAGCAACTCCCGTACGCCCGCCTTGCGCGCCGCCTCGCCCGCGTCCTGCGGTGTCATATGCACTTGTTCGCCGTCGCGATGCCGGTCGTGCCTGTCGATGTCTGCCTCGCACAGCAACACGTCGGCTCCCGAGGCGAGTTCGGTGAGCGCGTCGCACGGTCCCGTGTCCCCCGAGTACGCCAGGACGCTGCCCTGGCACTCCGCGCGCAGCCCGTACGCCTCCGTGTCGTGCCGGACCGCCCGCGCGGCGAGGCGCAGGTTCCAGTGCCGGACGAGGAGGCCGTCGTACAGCGGCCTGAAGTCGAGGATTCCGCTGAGGAAGCGGACGTCGGCCCTGCCGAGGAACCCGGCGACCCGCAGGGCGCAGTCGCGGGGCGCGTACACCGGGATCGCCGCCGCCGGGGTCATGCCGCCGAACGCGAACGCGTACACCGCCGACAGCAGATCCGCGCTGTGGTCGGCGTGCAGATGCGACAGCCAGATCGCCGTGAGGCGACTCGGGTCGGTGTGCCGCTGCAACTCCGCGAACGTTCCCGGACCGGCGTCCACCCATATCTCGGCGCCGCCGCCGCGCAGGAGGTAGCCCGAGCAAGGCCGGTCGGGGGCCGGGTGGGGGGAGGCGGTGCCGAGGACTGTGAGGCTCAGGGGCATGGGTCGGAGGGTACGGGTGAGGAGGGTGGCGTGTACCCCGTACGGACTACCCGGGTACGCCTCCGGAGCTACCCCGGCCTCAGAGGCGACCGTGCCCTCGGCGTCGTACCTAAGGCTGATGCCCGATGTCGTACCCCCCTCCTTAGACCCACGATGACCAGGCATGACGACAACCATCCGGGCCGTCCTGCGGGATCGTGACGCGGCCCTCTACCTCACCGGCGTCGTGGTCTCCGGGTTCGGGACCTCGGCGCTCTGGCTGGTCTCCGGCGTCTGGGTCAAGGACCTCACCGGGTCCGACGGGCTCGCGGCGCTGTGCATGCTGGCGATGTGGGCGCCGACGCTCGCGGGGCCGCTGCTCGGCGCGCTCGCGGACCGCTTCCCGCGCCGGCCCCTCCTCATGACCTCCAGCCTCTTCCTCGCCGCGCTCCTGCCGGTCCTGTTCGCCGTCGACTCCCCCGGCCTCGTCTGGCTCGTGTACGGCGTCCTCCTCGTGTACGGGGCGACCGGCGTCGTCAACGACGCCGCCGAGGCCGCACTCGTCGCGAACACCCTCCCGGCGTCCCTGCTCGGCGACTTCAACGGACTGCGGATGGCGATCACCGAGGGCATGAAGCTGGTGTCGCCGCTCGTGGGGGCGGGGTTGTACACGGTGTACGGCGGGCCGGCGGTGGTGCTGCTGGACGCGGCGACGTTCGTGGTGGCGGCGGGGGTGTACGCGGGGCTGCGGGGCGGGAGTTCGGGGGACGGAGGGCCAAGGCCGGGACAGGGAGCGGGAGTTGGGGGGCCGATGGGGAGGCGGGCGGGCGTCGTGGGGGCGCTGCTTGCGGGGGCGTGGGGTGCGGCTCGGGGTGCCGGGCGGGCTCGGAGTGCCGGGCGGGCGTGGGGTGCCGGACGGGCGTGGGGTGCCGGACGGGCGTGGGGTGCGGCGCAGGGTGCCGGGCGGGCGCGGGATGCAGCGCAGGGCGCCGAGCAGGCATGTGGCGCCGGACGGGCGCAAGGTGCGGCTCGCAGTGCCGGACGGGCGTGGGGTGCCAGGCGGGCGTGGGATGCGGCTCGGACATGGGGCGACGCGCGCCCACCTCGCTCGCGGGCACGGGACGTCTCCCGCTCACCCGAGGAGCGGACCTCGCAGTCACCCCGGCAAGCCGCGCCGCCCTCCCCCCGCCGACGCCTCCGCGCCCTCCGCGCCCTCCTCTCCCCCTCCTTCGCGGGCGCCCGCCACCTCTGGGCCCACCCCCGCCTGCGGCCCCTCGTCCTCGCGGGCGGCTTCTCCATGCTGTGCGCCGGGCTGAACGGTGCCCTGTTCTACGCGGTGATCGACGGGCTGGGCCACTCCCCCTCGTACGCCGGGGTGTTGTACGCCGTGCAGGGGGCCGGTTCCGTGAGTGTCGGGCTGCTGTCGGGGCGGGCCCTGCGGTGGCTCGGGGAGCGGAGGTTCGCGGCGTGGGGGATCGCCGTGACGGCTGTCGCGGTGGCGCTGCGGGCGGTGCCGTCGGACGGTGTCGCGCTGCTGTCCAGCGCGGCGATCGGGGCGGGGCTGCCGTGCGTCCTCATCGCCGCGCTGACGGCCGTACAGCGGGAGACGCCGGACGCGGTGCTGGGCCGGACGGTGGCCACGGCGAACACGCTGGTGTACGCGCCGAACGTGATCGGCCTCGGGGTGGGCGCGGGGTTGGTCGAACTGGTCGACCACCGGCCGGTGTTGGTCGTCCTCGGGGTGACATGGCTGGCGGTGGGCTCGCTGTTGCTGCGGGGCGGCGATGAACGGCCCACGCGGTGACGGGAGTTGAGCAGCCGCGCCGGGGCCAGGGTGGTCGCACCCCCGTGGATCCCGCCGCCGGTGAACTCCCCCCGTCCGCCCGGAGTTGAAGCGGGCGCCGCCCCGTCGACGGGAGGCGGCGCCCGGTGGGGCGGTCCGGTCAGAGCTGCGGCAGCAGGTACGACCAGCCGAAGATGCTTGCCGTGTCGTGGAGTTCACCGGCCCGCGCGGTCGGCTCGGCGAGCGGTTCGCGGCACGCCTCGATACGGAGGGTCAGCGGGGTGGGGGCCTCAGGGGCGGGCGTGTTCGGCATGGCGCAGGATTCCTTCCAGGAGACTGATCTTGCTGGTCCGGCAGTAGTCGGTTTCGGTGCTGTCGAGGCGGCCGGTCTCGAAGTACTTGTTGGCAGCCTGCCCGCCCCGGCAGTACGTGAAGTGGTCGCAGGTACGGCGGCAGTTGGCGACCCCGGCCAGCGCCTCGGCGACCCACGGCACCCGCGCCGCGCGGGCCGCGAGCGAGGTGAGCGGGGTGCGCAGGACGTTGCCCGCCGCGAACCGCCCGTGCCGGGGCGAGCTGAAGCCCGCCAGCTCGGCGCCGACGGGGAGGTAGTCGCCGTCCCAGGTGACCAGGGGCAGCGGTACGACGGGACGCTCGGCGCGCGCCGCCGCCGTACCGGCGAGTTCCTCGCGGAGATAGGTGTACGCGTGGTCGAGTTCCCGCACCGGGATGCCGGGGTCGGCCTGCCAGCACGCGGCCAGCTCCTGCCAGAACGCCACCGCCGGCCGCTCGCCCGAGTGGCTTCCCGCGTACACGCCCTTCTTCTCGGCGAGGTTCACCCCGAGGCTGTCGCAGCCGAGGTCACGGGCGAACCGGTACACGTCCCGGGCGGCGCCCGGCGAGACGTCGGCCACGACCGCGATCAGCCCGAAGCGGATACCCGCCCGGCGCAGCGCCTCGACGCCCTTCAGCGTGCGGTCCGTCGACGGGTGCCCCGACCAGTCCACGCGCGCGGCGTTCGCCTCGTCCGGTCCGTCGAGGCTGATCGTCACGCGTACGGGGGTGGTGGCGAACACCTCGCACCAGGCGTCGTCGATGAGCGTGCCGTTGGTCTGCACGGCCTGGACGACGGGGTGTTCCCCGCCCGGGCCGAACGGTTCGACGAGGGCGCGGAAGTGGGCCGGGCCGACGGTGAGCGGTTCACCGCCGTGCCAGACGACCGCGACGGGGCGCTCCCGGGACCACTCGCGGACACCCGCCGCCACCGCGCGGGCGACGTCCACGCTCATCCGGCGGGAGATCTGCCGCTCCGGCAGGTAGCAGTAGGCGCAGTCGAGGTTGCACAGGGTCGTCGGCTGCATCAGCACGACCGAGGGCGCCTCGGCCAGCCGTGCGGCACCTGTTCGCGGGGACACGTCCGGCGGGGGAGCGCTCACCCGTTCACCGTAGGGGCGTCGATCACGCGATGTCCCTGTTCGGCGGAGGGTTCACCCGACCGAGCGAGCGCGCGAAGCGGCGGGCGGGGCGGCGAGGGGCCGAGGCGGCGGGCGGGCGGCCTCCCGCGCGCCCTCGTGGGAAGCGCGCCGCTCGATGCAGGGGTCGCCCCGCCCGATACCGGCCCCCTACAGCGCCTGCGCCGCCGGCTTCACCATGTTCCGGACCGTCCGCGCCTTCACGAACTCGCCCATCGCGGTCATCTCCCACTCGCCCGTGAACTGCTTGATCAGCTTCGCCATCATCACCCCCGTCTGCGCCTCCGCGCTGGTGAGGTCGAAGCGGACCAGTTCCTCGCCGGTCGCCGCGTCGATGAGGCGGCAGTACGCCTTGGCGACCTCCGTGAACTTCTGGCCGGAGAAGGAGTTCACGGTGAAGACGAGGCCGGTGACGTCCTGCGGGATGCGGCCGAGGTCGACGACGATCACCTCGTCGTCACCGCCGCCCTCGCCCGTGAGGTTGTCGCCGGAGTGCTTGACCGCGCCGCCGAGGATGGACAGCTTGCCGAAGTAGCAGCTGTCGACGTGGTTGCGTTGCGGCCCGTAGGCGATGACGGACGCGTCGAGGTCGATGTCGCGGCTGCGGTACGCCGGTTCCCAGCCGAGGCCCATCTTGACCTGGGAGAGGAGCGGCCGGCCGCCCTTGACCAGGGACACGGTCTGGTTCTTCTGGAGGCTGACGCGCCCCTTGTCGAGGTTGATCTTCCCGGCGCCGGGCGGCGGCGTGGCCGGCATCGGGGGCGCGGCGGCGGGCGCCGGGGTCGAGGCGACGGACCGCGCGGGGGCGGGCGCCACGGGCGCGGGCGCGGGTGTGGACGCCGGTGCGGGCGCCGGTTCCTCGACCGTCACCCCGAAGTCCGTCGCGATGCCCGCGAGGCCGTTGGCGTACCCCTGTCCCACCGCGCGGACCTTCCACGCGCCGTTGCGGAGGTAGATCTCGACGATGACGAGGGCGGTCTCGGCGCCGAGCTGGGGCGGGGTGAACGAGGCGATGGCGCCGTTGTCGTCGGCGCCCCGGATCGTCGCCGTCGGTTCGATGCCCTGGAAGGTCTGGCCCGCCGCGTCGGGGCTCGCGGTGACGACGATCTTCTCGATGCCGGGCGGGATCGCGGCCGTGTCGACGACGATCGCGTCGGGCGCGGAGCCGCCGCCGGAGCGGTACGTCACCCCCGGGCCGTTCGGCTGGTTGTAGAAGATGAAGTCGTCGTCCGAGCGCACCTTGCCGTCGGCGGTGAGCAGCAGGCCCGACACGTCGAGCCGCACGGGCGCGGTGACGTCCACCGTCACTCTCGCGACGGGGAGGGGGATGTTCGAGCCGGGGGTCATAGCGGTCATGCCGGGTGAACGAACGAGACCTCTTTGCCGTTCCCTTACCCGCTCTCCCGTCCCGTCTTCATTCGAACGGGTGACCCCGGGCCTGACGGCCGGGGGTCACCCTCGCTCAAGGACGGAGCCTCAGTTCAGGCTGACCACCGTCCCCGCGCCGCTCGCGTACTCGACCCACCCGGTGGACCGGGCGCCCGTCCCGACCCCGGACCAGGCGGCCGTCACGTTCACCGGCGCCCCCGGAGTGGTGGTCGCCGAGGCAGGCGTCACGGAAAGCGACCCGGCGGGAACCGAACCGCCCCCGACCACGTTCACCTGGTACGTGTACGGCGTCGTCCCCGGAGTGCTCGCCCCGGCCTCCTGGATGACGGCGACGAGGTAGGTCCCCGCCTCCGGCTTCGTCAGCACGACGTTCGCGACGCCCTGCGCGTCGGGCAGCGCGACGGCGGAGTCGACGAGCTGTCCGTCGACGATCCGCCCGTACACGAACCCGACGACCCCGGTCGTCGCCCCGAACCGCACGGTGATCTCGGCGGCCTTGGTCCCGGCCGGCACGGCCGGCAGGTAGTCGGCCTCGTCGGCCCCGGTCAGCGTCCCGCTCTCGGGCGTGGCGGAGACCGGCCCGGTGGGCGTCGCGGTGAACGCGGCGGCGGCCGAGGTCACCTGGTAGGCGACCTGCCCGGCGGCGCCCGTACCGGTCACCCGCGCGGGTGCGCGGACGGCCTGCGGGGTGACGACGATCGGGCTGCGGACGGACGTACGGCCGGACGTCCAGGTCAGCGACCCGGTGTCGGCGACCCCGACGGGCGCGGAGGTGACGTCGAGCTTCACGGTGAACGTCTTGCGCTCACCCGGCCGGGTGAACCGCAGGGTGGACGGCTTGACGGTCGCCTTGACGCCCGGCAGGTCGACGGAGGCCCGGTAGACGCCCGGCGTGACGGCGGTGACCGTACGGGTCACGGTCTGGCTGCCGACGAGGTCGCCGACGGCGATGGACGCCGAGTTCAGGTCGCTGGCGTCGATCGGCTTCGCGCCCGTGCCGGTGTCGATGCCGAGACCCTCCAGGTAGCGCAGCCAGTCGTGCTCGGAGGAGTCGTAGACGAGGCCGGGCCGCAGCATGCCCCACGCGGAGACCTCGCCGGCGCCCTGGGCGAAGACGTCCTCGCTGGGCTTGCCCTCGGGCGTCAGGGTGGGTGTCGTGGTCGTCATCATCGCCGACTTGATCGCCATGGGCGACCACTTGGGGTGCAGCGCGAGGTAGATCGCGGCGAGCCCGGTGATGTGCGGCGCCGACATCGACGTACCGGAGTAGAAGTCGAAGTCGTGGCCCCGGTTGGACGGCGGGGCGACGGCCGCGAGGATCGTCACGCCGGGCGCGGAGATGTCCGGCTTGAGGACGTCGCCGTTGTTCTGGAGGGAGGGTCCGCGCGAGGAGAACCCGGCGACCTGCGGGTAGGCGATGTCCGCGCCGCCGACGACGAGGGACGCCGTCGCGCCCGCGCCCGCCGCGTAGGTGCGGACGGCGGTGGAGTCCGGGATGTTGAGGTGGACCGTCGGCAGGCTGTGCGAGTCACCGTCGGTGCTGCCCTGGGAGACGTTGACGAGGACCATGCCGACGGCGCCCGCGCGCTTGGCCTCGGCGGACTTGGCGACCCGGTCGACGACGCCCCGGTCGCAGACGACGAGTTTGCCCGCCGCCAGCGCCGGATCGAGTGTGCCGGGGGCGCAGATCGCGGCGTCGGTGGCGCTCGCGCCCGCGTTCTTCACGGCCGTCGAGCGGACGAGCGGCGCGGGGCCGACCGTACCCGTCAGCGTCGTGCTGATGCCGGTGTAGCGCTCGCCGTTGCCGAGGACGACGGTGCCCTTGTACGGCTCGATCGTGCTCGCGGCGACGGTCGTCGTCCACGGCGCGATGTTGTCCAGCGTGCTCGCGCCGGGGCCCGCGTTGCCGCCGGAGGTGGAGATGAAGACGCCGGCCGCGGCGGCGTTGCGGAACGCAATCTGGATCGGGTCGTCCACGGGGGACTCGGAGTCGCTGCCGATGGAGTAGTTGATGACGTCGACGCCGTCGGCGGTGGCCTGGTCGATCGCGGCGACGATGTCGCTGGTCAGGCCGCCGGACTGGGTGCCGTCCTTGCTCTCCCAGAGCACCTTGTAGACGGCGATGGCCGCGCCCGGGGCGACGCCGGAGATCTTGCCGTAGGAGCGGCCGTCGATCGAGGCGGGCACGTTCGTGTTGCCGGCCGCCGTGGAGGCGGTGTGCGAGCCGTGGCCGCCGCCGTCCCTCGGGGACATGTAGTCCTCGCGGTTGGCCTCGGGCACCCACTCGCGCCAGGCGTCGCCGTACTGGCGGGCGCTGATCACCTTGCGGTTGCAGTCGGCGGCCGTGAACTCCTCGCCCGTCTCGCAGGTCCCGGTGAAGGTCGCGCCGTCCGTCTTGCGCATGACGGTCGTCGTCCCCCTCAGGTAGGGGCGGTACTTGTCCCAGGCCGGGGGCTTGGCCGCGGTGAGGGCGGGCGCGGCGAAGGAGGTGCTCTCGGGCCAGATGCCGGTGTCGAGGTCGCCGATGACAACGCCCTTGCCGGCGTTGACGGTTCCGCCGAGCGCCGACCAGAGGCCGCCCCGGCCGGACAGGTGCAGGTAGTCGACGGAGTTCTTGTCGTCGGTCGCCTTGTGGATCCGGTCGGGGGTCACGGAGACGACGCCCTTGGTCGCGGCGAGCTTCAGGATCTGGGCCGGAGTCAGCTTCGCGGAGAAGGTGTTGGTGGTGACGGAGTAGTGGTGGGCGACCTTCGCGCCGACCTTCTTCGCCGCCGCGTTCTGCTCGTCGACGAGGTGGGTGCGGTAGCGGCGGGCCTCGTCGGTGGTGACGTCGACCTTCTCGCCCGCGTCCGGCTTGGTCGCGGGGATGCCGTCGACGCCGCCGTCGTAGGTGGCGATCGGCTGATCGGTGAGGGTGACGAGATAGCGGCCGGATATGGAGGCCGGGGCATCTGCCGTGTCCGCCGCGGCAGTTGGCGCCGCGAAAGGTGCGGCGGCCAGGAGCAGGGCGGCGACGGACACGCCGACCGTCGTTGGTCTTCGGTTCATGAAGTCCCCCCAGAGACAAGGAAGAAGACGAAGGAGACAAGCGGAGACAAGCAAGGACAGGGGCGGGAGGTTGTCGTCGCCCCTGCCGCGAGTCGTTCGGGACGGTGTCAACAGCCGTGCGGCGGTTGGCGGTTCATGGTGCACACGGTGCGGCCCGAAAGGGAATGGCGCCTGCCTGAACCTCTACCGGGGCACCACGACGACCTTGCGCCCCACACCCTTCGCGAACCGCTCCAGCGCCTGCGGGTACCGCTCCAGCGGCAGCCGGTCACTGACGAACACGTCCGGGTCGAGCACCCCGCCCGCGAACAGCTCCGCCGCCCGCTCGAAGCTGTGCAGCACGGCCATCGAACCGGTGATGGCGATCTCCTGGTTGTAGCTGCGGTACGGGTCGACGGTGACCCGTGTCGCGTGGTCGGCGACGCCGAACTGGTGGAACGTGCCCGCCTTCGCGACCCTGCCGAGCCCGTCCTGGATCGCCGCCGCGTTGCCGGTCGCGTCGACGACGATGTCCCAGCGCTGGGGGCGCTCCAACTCGTCGGCGTTCTCCGCTGCCTTGGCGACACCGAGCAGCCTCGCCGTCGCCAGCCGCGCCGGGTTGACGTCGACGCTCGCCGCGTCCTGGGTGCGTACGTGGTCGGCAGGCGTACGCAGTTGGCGGCCGGGGCGAGGGCGTAGCGAGCCGCTCCCCCGGCCGTGGTGCCGCCGATCGCGGCCCAGCGTTCGCAGAGGTTGTTGCGGCCGGTGCGGCAGTACGCGCACTCGTGGCCCGGCACGATCGGCAGGCTGGGCGCGAACTCGCCCTGGAGGATGTGCAGATCGGCGCCGCACAGGCCGCAGGCGGCGGCCTTCATGTCGTGGCTCCCCGACTTGGCCGCATGAGCGTTCATCGGGCTTCTCAAGAATGTGAGGTGGTCCGGAAGGACCGACGTCCACCGGCTACCGGCCGACACCCTTCGCTCACACAGAAGCCGATACCGTGTGAGGTATGGCGCAGCAGGTCAAGCGGGCGTTCAAGCACCGCTTCTAGCTTCTTCGCCGGGCGCGCCAAGTACCCCCGGCACAAGTCGCGGAAGAAGTCCCGCGCTTCGGCCGAGTACACCCGCTCCGCCTTCACCTGGCGCGACGGACACCTGACGCTCGCGAAGATGACGGAGCCGCTGGACATCCGCTGGTCGCGTCCGCTCCCCGAGGGGGCAGAGCCGACCACGGTGACGGTGTCCCGCGACGCTGCGGGGCGCTGGTTCGTGTCCCTGCTGTACGACGACCGCATCGCCCCGGCGCAAGGTCGCCGAGGTCCACGCCAGGATCGCCGACCGGCGCCGCGACTTCCTGCACAAGCTCACCACTCGTCTCGTCCGTGAGAACCGAACGGTCGTGATCGAGGACCTCACCGTCCGCAAGCTCCTCAAGAACGGCAGACTCGCACGCGCCATCAGTGACGCGGCCTGGACGGACCTGCGCGGCAGGGGCGGTCCGGGCAGGGCCGGTGCCCGGAAGGGCTGCGGGCGGGCCCGTTCGGTGCCCGCCCGCATGATCCCGTGGGGGGGGTCAGTGCGGCCAGATCGGCGGGTCCGTCACGAAGCCGCCGCCGAGGTACGCGTGCGCCTCGTTGCCCTCCTGGAGCTCTCCCTGCTCGGCGATCAGCTTCTCGGCGTACGGCTCGGAGTCGTCCTGCGGGTCGTAGCCCAGCGCCCGCGCGGAGGTGAGGTCCCACCACAGGCGCGTGTTCGCGGACGAGCCGTGCACAACGGTGTGGCCGACGTTCTCGGCGGTCAGCGCGGCGTGGAAGAGGCGGGCGCCGTCGGCGGGGCTCATCCAGATCGACAGCATCCGTACGGAGGTGGGTTCGGCGAAACAGGAGCCGATGCGCACGGAGACGGTCTCCAGGCCGTGCCTGTCCCAGTAGAGCTGCGCCAGGTCCTCGCCGAAGGACTTCGACAGGCCGTAGAACGTGTCGGGGCGGCGCGGCGTGTCGACCGGGATCAGCGGGTCGCCCTCGCGCGGGCGCGGGGTGTAGCCGAGGACGTGGTTCGAGGAGGCGAAGACGATCCTGCGGACGCCCTCCGCGCGGGCGGCCTCGTACAGGTTGTAGGTGCCCTCGATGTTTGCCCTGAGGATCTTCTCGAACGAGGATTCCAGGGAGATGCCCGCGAGGTGGACGATCGCGTCGACACCCCGTACGGCTTCCCTGAGGGCGTCGCGGTCGGTGAGGTCGGCGGTGATCGCGCCGGGGTCGCCGTCGACCGGGACGAGGTCGAGCGAGCGCAGGTCGTAGCCGTACTCCGGGAGCAGGCCCCGCATCAGGGTGCCGAGGCCACCGGCGGCGCCGGTGAGCAGGACGGTGCGCGGAGCGGGCATCCTCGGGTCTCCTCATCGCGTGTTCGTTGCGCGGGCGCGCGGGCGCATGCGTGATCGATATTCACATGCTTGGACAAGCTAAGTTTCCCGCCGTGTCCCGTCAAGGGGGCACGAAGGCGGGAATTCCGCTTTCGAGAGCACCTCCGCCCGCTTGACCCGTCGCGACAGGGCTCCTTAGGGTGGTCGTGTTCATAAATATGTACGTCGATCAGAAGCGTGACCGCGTTCTCTCTGCGGTCGCCCGACCGCCAGGGAGAGCCCGTGCCGACCGCCCCTCTCGCCGACCGTCTGAGCGCCCCCACCGGGCCCCTCTTCTTCCCCGTCACCGCCTACGGCCAGGACGGCTCCCTCGACCTCGACGCCTTCCGCGCGCACGTACGCGCGGGGGTCGACGCCGGTGCGGCGGCCGTCTTCGCGTGCTGCGGCACCGGGGAGTTCCACGCGCTCGACCCGGACGAGTTCGAGGCGTGCGTGCGCGCGGCCGTCGAGGAGACCGCCGGGCGCGTCCCGGTCGTCGCGGGCGCGGGGTACGGGACGCGGCTCGCCGTCCGGTACGCGCGCGTGGCGCACGAGGCGGGCGCCGACGGGCTGCTCGTCCTGCCGCCCTACCTGGTCGTCGCCGGACAGGAAGGGCTGCTGCGGCACTACCGCGAGGTGGCCGCCGCGACACCGCTCCCGGTGATCGTCTACCAGCGCGACAACGCGGTGTTCACGCCCGGGACGGTCGTCGAACTCGCGCGCACGGAGGGCGTCGTCGGCCTCAAGGACGGACTCGGCGACCTCGACCTGATGCAGCGCATCGTCAGCGCCGTACGCAGCGAGGTCCCCGGTGACTTCCTGTACTT
Source organism: Streptomyces saintjeani (assembly GCF_055409605.1). Taxonomy (NCBI): domain Bacteria; kingdom Bacillati; phylum Actinomycetota; class Actinomycetes; order Kitasatosporales; family Streptomycetaceae; genus Streptomyces; species Streptomyces saintjeani. The sequence continues at coordinate 2,246,102 of NZ_CP189624.1, forward strand.
CAACGGGCTGCCGACCGCCGAGCAGACGCAGCTCGCGTACCGCGCGCTGGGCGTCACGCTGTACTCGTCCGCCGTGTTCTGCTTCTCGCCCGAGATCGCGGGCGCGTTCCACCGCGCGCTGCGCGAGGGGGACGACGTCACCGTGAACCGTCTGCTCGACGGGTTCTTCCGGCCGTACGTCGAACTGCGCGCGCAGGGGCGCGGGTACGCCGTCTCGCTCGTCAAGGCCGCCGTGCGCATGCGCGGGCTCGACGTCGGCGAGGTCCGGCCGCCGTTGCAGGAGCCGGCCGAGGATCATGTGAAGCAGCTCGCGCAGTTGATCGAGCGCGGGCACGCGCTGCTGGAGGAGGACAAGTGAAGGCGTCCACGTTCGTCTACCCCTGGGACGTCAACGGTGATCCCGGGGCCCCCGCCCGGATCGCCTCCCTCGGTGTGGAGCAGGTGACGCTGGCCGCCGCGTACCACTCGACGCGCGCCCTGACGCCCCGTCACCCCCGGCATCGCATCGTCACCGCCGAGCACGCGGCGGTCCTGTACGGCCCTGACGCGCACTGGGAGGGCCGGACCCTCCGTCCGTACCCCGCCGGGTCCTGGGCGCCCGGAGAAGCCTTCTCGGAGGCCGCGCAGGCCCTTTCCGCCGCCGGCCTGGAGATCCACACGTGGGTCGTCCTCGCGCACAACTCCCGCCTCGGCGCCGAGCACCCGTCCACGTCCGTGGTCAACGCGTACGGCGACCGCTATCCCTGGGCGCCCTGCATCGCGCAGCCCGACACGCGCGCGTACCTGATCGACCTCGCCGCCGAGGCCGCCGTACGCCCCGGCGCCGCCGGCACCGAGCTGGAGTCCCTCGGCTGGTACGGGCTCCAGCACCTGCACGCCCACGACAAGACGGGCGGCGTGCCGCTGGGCGACGCGGGGATGTACCTGATGGCCCTGTGCTTCTGCGCCGTCTGCCGCGAGGGGTACGCCGGGCACGGCGCCGACCCCGAGGCGCTCGCCGCCGCCGTACGGCGGGCTCTGGAGCCGCTGTGGAAAGGCGCGCCGGACGACAACGGCTGGTCGGGCGTCGAGAAGCTCCTCGGCGAGACGTACGCCGCCGCCACGCGCGCGTGGCGTGACGAACGGGCCCGCACGCTCCAGGAGGCCGCCGTGAACGCCGTCCGCGCGGCGGCCCCGGCCGGCTTCCAGATCCTGCTGCACGCCGACCCGGCGACGTACCACGTCGGCGCCAACCCGGGCGTCGACCCCGCGCACATCCTCTCGGTCGCCGACGGCGTCGTCGTCCCCTGCGCGGGCGGCCCGGAACTCCTCCCACCGTTCGCGGAGACCGGCCAGGACGCGGTCATCGCGGCGAACTTCGGGATCGTCTCCGCGATGGGGGGCCGCCCCGGGGACCTCGCGGCCGATGCCGCCCGCGCGCGGGAGCTGGGGGCGACGGAGATCCGGCTGTATCACGCGGGGTTGGCGTCGGATGCGGATCTGGAGGTCACTCGGGGGGTGTTGGCTGCGCGCTGAGGGTGGGGGCGGGCATCAGGAACGGCGGGCCGGGGCGGGCAAGCGAGCCGCTCCCCGGCACCCGCCTACCCCGCCAGCTTCCCCTCGATCCACGCGCGCGCGAAAGCGACCGTCTCCCCCGCCTCGAACAGGTAGCTCTCCGCCGCGCCGACCCGCCCCCGCCGGCCGATTCCCGCCGCCAGCATGTCCCGTGCGATGACCTCGAACGGTTCCGTCCCCTCGGGGACCACGGCCGAGTAGTCGAACGCGCCCTCCTCCGAGTCGATGTCGTGGAAGCGGCGCCAGACACGGCGGCCGTCCTCCAGGACCGGCTGTTCGTAGTCGACGTACCTCTTGCCGGGGGCCTCGGCGAGGGCTTCCGCGTGGTGCAGCAGGGTCAGGGTGTCCAGGGGAGCGCCGAGGAGGAGGACGCGGCCGGTGTGGGCGACGAGCCGGGCGAGAGGGCTGCCGGGGCCGTGGGGGTCGTTCCAGGGGTGGTCGGACATCAGGGCGTCCGCCGCCGCGCCCAGGGCCGCGAAACTGGCGTCGGGATGGCGGCTGCGTACGGCTCCGGGCCGGCGGCGCAACGCCTCGGGCAGCCGCCCGTTGTTGTGATCGGCCTCGCTCGACTCGACGTCGTACGCGGGGTGTTCCGCGCGCAGGGCGTCCTGCCACTCCTGGGGCCAGGTGACGAATTCGTACGGGGGCGCGTCGTTCCAGCCGCAGGTCACCATGAGGGTCCCGCGCGGCCCGACGACGTCCTGGAGCGCGCCGATCACCGTCGGGGGCCCGCCCGCGACGTAGCCGAGCGCGGACATGCGGGTGTGGAACATGACGACGTCACCGGCCGCGAGGCCGAGCGCGGCCAGGTCACGGCTGAGCCGGGTACGGGTCACAGGGCCGCCGGAGCGCTTCAGCGGGTCCATCTCGTCCATGGTCACGAACCTATCCCCCGGGCCGGCCGAACTGCCGTACGCCGAGGGCGATTTCGAACCACCGCCCACAACGCGCACCCCGGCCTCCGAGCGCAACTCCCCTCGCCCTGGAGGCGACTCACGCCCTGAGTCCCGCCCCGGCCTTCGAGCGCATCCTTCCCCCTCGGACCCCCTCCCTGCGCCCTCGCCCCTCTCCCTCGGGGCCTCCCCTACCCCTTCAACCCCGCCACCAACACCCCCACATACCGCCGCACCTCTCCCCCATCCCCCTGCCCCAACTCCGCCGCCGTAGCCACCCCGTGCGCCAACCGCAGCACATCGACGGCCGACAGGTCCCCCCGCAACGCCCCCACCTCCTGGGCCCGTTCGACAAGCCTCCCCGCGGCCTCCTTCATCCGCGTCCCGCAGACGCTGACCGCGGCGACGCTCCCGTCGGTGACGGCGGAGCCCAACAGCGCCTTCATGCCCCGGACTTGGATGGTCCCGACGCAGAGTTCGTGGAGCCACTCCTCCAGGGCCTCCCCCGGCGGGAGTTCCGCGCCGAGGGAGTCGGCACGCAGCGCGAGCGCCTCGATGTGATCGACGTACGCCGCCTCCAACAGCGCCTGGCGCGTGGGGAAATGGCGATAGAGCGTGCCGGAGCCGACGCCGGCCCGCTTGGCGATGTCGTCGAGGGACGCCGACTCCCCGTGCTCGGCGAAGGCTTCGGCAGCGGCTTTCAGAAGACGTTCGTAATTGCGGCGGGCGTCCGCGCGCATGGGCTTGACCTGCGTCATCCAGCAACTCCTCGCGACCCCATACAGCCACTCCTCGTCCCACACGCCCACCGGCTCCTTGCGAAGCGGGGACTCTCTCCGTATTTTCGGGCACTAACCGGGGACAGTCCCCGGTTATCCCGGAGCGACACGGCGACCGGCACACCGCGCTGCCCGCATGCTCCACCACTCCACCCCGAGGACACCAGACAGGGAGCACCCCATGTCCACCCCGTCCCCCGAACCCGCGCCCCCACCGGGTGCCGTCCTGCTCGTGATCGTCGCCGCGTACCTGATGGTCGGCGTCGACGCCACCGTCATGAACGTCGCCCTCCCCGCCATCCGGCAGGACCTCCACTTCACGGACACCACCCTCTCCTGGGTCCTCAACACCTACACCCTCGCGTTCGGCGGGTTACTCCTCCTCGGCGGCCGGACCGGGGACCTCCTGGGCAGGCGCCGCGCCCTCACTCTCGGCGTCCTGGTCTTCACCGGCGCCTCCCTGCTCGGCGGACTCGCGCCCGACGGCACCTGGCTGCTCGTCGCCCGCGCACTACAGGGCATCGGCGCCGCCCTCACCGCCCCGAGCACCCTGGCCCTGCTCACGAGCACGTTCCCGGAAGGCCCGCGCCGCCACCACGCGCTCGGCGTCCACTCCTCGACCGCGGGCATCGGCGCATCGGTCGGCCTGGTGCTCGGCGGCATGCTCACCTCGTGGGCGTCCTGGCGCTGGGCCCTGCTGATCAACGTCCCCGTCGGCGCGGCGATCGTCGCCGCACTCCCCCGGCATGTCCCCGAAACCCCGCGCCACACAGGCGAGTTGGACATCAAGGGCGCCCTCACGGGAACCCTCGGCACGACGTCGCTGGTGTACGGGTTCATCGAGGCGTCGGAGCGGGGGTGGACACACGGCACGACCCTCGCCGCGTTCGCCGCGGCGGCCGTACTCCTCTGCTGCTTCACGCTCGTCGAGACGCGGGCCGCTCAACCCCTCATGCCGCTGCGGCTGTTGGCCGACCGCAACCGCGCGGGCGCGTACGCCGGGGTGATGCTGGTGCCCGCCGGGATGTTCGGCGCGTTCTACTTCCTCACACTGATCAGCCAACAGGCGCTGCACTAGAGCCCGTTGAAGACGGGGTTCGCCTTCCTGCCGCTGACCGTCGCGCTGTTCACGACGGTCCGCCACGTCCCCCGCCTCCTCGCCCGCCTCGGCGCGAAGCCGCTCATGCTGACCGGTACGGCCCTGCTGACCGCGTCGGCGTCGTGGCTCTGGCGCATCGAACCCGGCGACGGCTGCGCGGCGGGACTGCTCGGCCCCCTGCTGCTCACCGGCCTCGGGATCGGCCTGTGCCTGATGCCGCTGAACGCGACGATCCTCGCCAACGTCCGTCCCCCCGAGGCCGGTTCGGCGTCGGGGCTGCTCCAGACGTGCCAGTGGCTCGGCGGCACCGTGGGACTCACCGTGCTGGTCACGGTGTACGGCACCGCCGCCCGCGACGCGAGCGGCACCCCCGGCGAGATCCTCACCGAGGGTGCCTCCCACGCGTTCGGGGTGGGCGCGCTGATCTCGCTCGCGGCGCTGCTGACGGTGGCGCTGGTGATCCGTACCCCTCGAACTCCCGTGCCACCGCAGCCCGTTGCGCCACCGCAGCCCACCGCGCCACCGGAAGCCGACGCACCGCTCCAGGCCACCGCGCCCCCGGAAGCCGTCACGCGACCGGGAGCCGCCCCGCACCCGCCCGTCACCTCTCCGTCGCCCCCGCCGCCAGATCCCGGAGGAAGTGCCGCGCCCCGACCAGGAACACGATGATCAGCGGCACCACACTCATCAACGCCCCGGCCATCACCAGCGAATAGTCCGCCTGGTAAAGGACGTTGAGGTTCGCCGGCGCCAGCCGGAACATCGGCAGCGTGATATCCGGCCTGCGCCGGAACATGATCCCCTTGTTCTCAGAACAGCGCGCTGTACGCGTTCAGCGCCGGCTGCCCGCCCAAGTGGGCGTACAGGACGGTGGATTCGGCGCCGATCTCGCCCCGCCGGACCAGATCGACCATCCCCGCCATGGACTTGCCCTCGTACACCGGGTCGGTAATCATGCCCTCCGTGCGGGCCGCGAGGCGCATCGCGTCGAGGGTCGTCTCGTCCGGGACGCCGTAGATCCCGGCGTGGTAGCGCTCGTCCAGCTCGACGTCGTCCTCGGTCAACTCGCGCTTGACGCCGATGAGTTGGCCGGTGCGCTGCGCGATGCGGGCGATCTGCGTCCGCGTCTCGACGGGCTTCGCGGAGGCGTCGATGCCGAGTACGCGCCGGGGACGCCCGCCCGCCTCCTCCAGCGCCGCGAACCCGGCGACCATCCCGGCCTGCGTGGAGCCGGTGACGGAACAGACCACGACCGTGTCGAAGAAGACGCCCGACTCCCGCTCCTGCTCGGCGACTTCGTACGCCCACCCGGCGAACCCGAGCCCACCGAGCGGATGGTCGGAGGCGCCCGCCGGGATCGCGTACGGCGTGCCGCCCGACTCCTCCACCTCCCTCAGCGCCAGCTCCCAGCTCTCCTTGAACCCGATCCCGAACCCGGCCTTCACGAGCCGGACGTCCGCGCCGGCGAGGCGGCTGATCAGGATGTTGCCGACCTTGTCGTACACGGAGTCCGGCCAGTCCACCCAACTCTCCTGCACCAGCACGCACTTGAGCCCGGCGCGCGCGGCGCAGGCTGCGACCTGGCGGGTGTGGTTGGACTGCACCCCGCCGATCGACACGAGCGTGTCGCACCCCTTCGCGAGGGCGTCGGCGACCAGGTACTCCAGCTTGCGCGTCTTGTTGCCGCCGTACGCCACACCGGAGTTGCAGTCCTCGCGCTTGGCCCACAGGGCGGCGCCGCCGAGGTGCGCGGTGAGGCGCTCCAGGGGGTGGACCGGGGAGGGGCCGAAGAGGAGGGGGTAACGGTCGTACGAGGAAAGGGACATGAGGTTCTCCCGAACGGGTCTCAAGAAGCACGGAATGTCACGAGGAACGCGAACTTTCAGACGAGATCGACCTGTCAGACGAGGTCGACGAGTTCTTCGAGCCCCCGCCAGATCTCCGCCGTCGCCCGCACCGCCCCGGCCACGTCCCCGGCCTCGCACGCGTCGATCAGCCGCTCGTGCAGCCCGGCGGACCGGCAGTTGCCGCCCTCACCGAACCGGCGCCGCTCCAGGCGGCGGATCAGCGGCGTGTAGCGGGCGATCGTGGCGGCGGCGGCGCGGTTGCCGCCCACCCGGACGAGTACGTCGTGCAGCTCGTCGTCGGCGAGGAGCGCCGCGTCGACGTCCCCCGCGACGACGGCGCCCGCGAACCGCTCGTTGGCGGCGCGCATGGTGGCGATGTCCGCGAGGGTGAGGCGGGTTACGGCGATCCTGGCCGCCAACTCGTGCATCGCACCCACGACGGCGGCGGCGTCCCGCACCTCGCTCGCGACGAGCGGCGTGACCCGCGTATAGCTCTGCGGCTTGCTCTCCAGCAGCCCTTCGTCCACGAGCCGCGCGAACGCCTCCCGCACCGGCGCCCTCGACAGCCCCAGCCGCTCGGCCAGATCGATGTCCCGCACGACCGCCCCGGGCTCGATCTCCCCGCTGACGATGGCGTCCCGAATGGCTTCACAGGCACGGTCCCTGAGGAGGGTACGGCCCACGGGTCTTATGGCTTCCATGAATTGAAATGTTAAATGTCAGTCAGATGAAGGGCAAGGCCCGCACTCCCCCGAAGTGCGGGCCCCATGCTCAGACGAGCCACGGCCAGTCGGCGTTCCGTGCCCTCTCCAGCAGCGGCACCATCCGGAACGCCGCGTCCGAAAGCCCGCCGAACGTATGCCGGTTGGCCGTCCCGGAGGGACCGTGACCGGCCCGGTACCCCGCCAGGTTCCAGGTGTAGACCGGGATGTCGGCCGGGACCTGCCCGGTCGGGTCGCCGTGCGAGCTGTACGCGTACTGCTCGTCGGTGACGATCAGCACCCGGTCCTGCCCCCGGTAGTGGGAGCGGATCGCGGAGACCGTGTCGGTGCCGCCGAGGTCGCCGAAGCGCTCCAGGATCCTCAGCACCGACTCCCCCTGGTCGAAGGCGAGTCGACGGCTCGTCGTCCCGAACTCGACGAGGTCCGCGTCCTCGGCGCGCAGCGCGAGCGCCGTGCCGAAGATCGCCGCCGCGTCGGCCCGGTTGAGCTGCGAGCGCTCCGAGAGACGGGACCACATCGAGCCGGACCGGTCGACCAGGACGAGGGTGCGGCCGGGCAGCGCGGGCACGTTGGCCAGCGAGTGCCCGAGCGCCCGCTCCAGCGGGTACGCCCAGCGCAGCGAGGGCGCGTGCCGGTACGCGGCGAGGTAGCGGAACGGGAACTGCCGGGAACGCGCGACCTGTTCGGGATCGCTGATCCGGGCGGCGACCCGCGCGGCGACCTCGTCGGAGACGCCGGCCTCGTCGAAGTTGCGCAGGTTCCGCAGCAGCGCCATCGCCCCCATCGAGGGGATCACCGCCTCCCACGCGTCCTTGTCCATCGGCCCCTGGAGCCAGCCCGCCAGTGCCTCCCACGTCATCCCGGCCGCCGCGAGCCGCTCGGCACCGCCGTCCGACGTGACGACCGCCCGCCGCCGCTCGACCGGCAGCTCCATCAACTCCCGGTGCGCGCGCAGCACTTGGTCCGAATCCGGCGCCACGGCCGTCTCCGGGTGGTGCCGCCGGTCCAGCGCGTACCGGAACAGCTCGCCCTGCCAGGGCTTCGCCGGGTCCGGCGCCGCGTGCACCAGGTTGAGGATGTCACCGAAGCGGTATCCCTTGGCCGAAGTGTCGTACTTCAGCAGGGACTTGGCGTGGTAGAGCCGCCGTACGGCGTCTGCGACGCCGCGCTTGACTGGCTTCGGGACGTTACGGCCGTGAGTCACCGTCCAGTAGGCGAGCAACTCGCCGGGCTCGTCAGGGCGTTGCAGTACGGAGTCGACGACGCCGCGATTCGAGGGGCCCTCGGTGACGCCGGCCGCGAGGCGCGCGTGCACGTACTCGGCGGCGCCGACCACGGCCGCCGTACGGAGATTGCCCTCGCCGCGCAGCCAGCCGAGGAGTCCCGCCGTCCACTCGGGGTCGGTGACCGCCAACTGGCGTACCAGCGTGGTGAACCGGTTGTCCCGGTCGGCGCCGGACTCGTAGAAGGTGTTCTCGGAGACGAAATTGGCGACCGCGAGCAGGAAAAGTTCGGAGCGGGCGTCTCGTTCGTGACCGCGACCGCCCTCGCCGGTGCGCAGGGTGCGGCCGGTGGTGGTGACGGGAGACGTCGTCCGCGCCTTCGTGGCACGGGTGTTGAAACGGGCCATGGTGAATTTCCCCCGAAATTCGGTGAGTCGTGGGGGAAGGCACGGCGCGTGGAGGGTGCCCGAGGTCAGGAGTCGGCGACGGACTTATTCAGATGCTCTACCGGATTGAGCTACGCCGGCCGTGAGCCGGCGACGGGATTCGAACCCGCAACCGTCCGATCCAGAGAAGTAACCGTTGCCTGCGCACCGGGCACCCACCACAAGCCGCGCCTCCCGAGATCAAGTCGACTGCGGTATCGGATTCTTTGGAAGAAGTAACCGCGGTCCGCGCACCGGGAGGTGCGTGCTTTCGTGTCTCCGACTCTAGGAGACGCGGCCTGCCGGGGTCGAACTAATTAACGCCCCCCGAAACACTCACCGCTTCTGCCGCTTCCACGGCCCCGTGATCGCCACCATGATCCCCGGCGTCTGGATGTTGGCGTACAGCGTCCGCCCGTCCGGCGAGAAGGTCACCCCCGTGAACTCGCTGTACTCCGGGGCCTCTTCGGTCCCGGCGTTCAGTTCGTTGCGGGCGATGGGGTAGGTCCGGCCGGAGTCCGTGGCGCCGAAGAGGTGCTGGATCCCCTCGCCGTCCTCGGCGATGACGAGGCCGCCGTAGGGGGAGACGGTGATGTTGTCGGGGCCGTCGAAGGCGCCGTCCCGCGCGGGGTCGGGGTTGACGCCCAGCAGGACCTTCAGGGTCAGCGTGCGCCGCTTCGGGTCGTAGAACCAGACCTGCCCGTCGTGCTGGACGGGGCTCTCGGAGCGGGCGTAGGAGGAGACGACGTAGGCGCCGCCGTCCGCCCACCACATGCCCTCCAGCTTGCGGGCGCGGGTGATCTCGCCGTCGGCGAACTGCTTGCGCACGGCGACGGTCTTCGCGTCGCGGTCGGGTACGTCGACCCAGTCGACGCCGTACACCGTGCCGGTCTTCGTCGCCCGGGACAGGTCGTCCACGAACTTGCCGCCGGAGTCGAAGCACTTGGGCGCCTGGAGGACGCCGGCGTCGTCGGCGAGGGTGCGGAACCTGCCCCGGCCGTGCTCGAAGCCCTTCGGCGGGGTCCAGCGGAAGAGCAGGCCGTTGGGGGTCGCGGCGTCCTCGGTGAGGTAGGCGTGGCCGCGCTTCGGGTCGATGACGACGGCCTCGTGGTCGTAACGCCCGAAGAACTTCAGGGGTTTGGGGTCCTGGTTGGCCCGCCGGTCGACGGGGTCGACCTCGAAGACGTACCCGTGGTCCTTGGTCATCCCGTTCGTGCCGGCCCGGTCGGAGTTCTCCTCGCAGGTCAGCCAGGTTCCCCAAGGGGTGCGCCCGCCCGCGCAGTTGGTGGACGTCCCGGCGATCCCGACCCACTCCGCGACCCGCCCGCCGGGCCGCACCTCGACGACCGTGCAGCCACCGGAGGCGGCGGGGTCGTACACGAGCCCCTCGGTGAGCGGCACCGGGTGCGCCCACTTCGAACGCGGCCCCTTCAGCTCGTGGTTGTTGACCAGCAGCGTCGTACCGCGCGGCCCGTCGAAGGCCGCCGTCCCGTCGTGGTTGGACGGCGTGAACTCACCGGTCTCCAGCTTGGTCCGCCCGCTGTACGTGATGACGCGGTACGAGAACCCGGCGGGAAGCGCGAGCAGCCCCTTGGGATCGGGCAGCAGCGGACCGTACCCGACACCCCCGTGCTCGCACCCCTCGCTCTCGACGTCGGTGGAGGCAAGGGCGCCCGGCGCGGTGGCGAGCGCTCCCGCGCTGCCGGCCAGCACGACCCCGGCTCCGGTGAGCGCGGATCTCGCGGCGAAGTCCCTGCGGGTGAGCGACATGTTGTCTCCTGAGACGAGTCGGATGCCGTGGAGGGTGGCGCGCGGAAGTCCGCGAAGACACACTTCCGCTCACGCTTTAACGCCAGTTGAACAACGCCCTACTGGGGCGCGGGGCTGCATCCAATATGCAGCCCCGCCGCGTGGGCGCGACCAGCCCACAACGACCTGCACCCGCCCTCCGAAGCTCAACCCCCCTGCTGCGACCGCGCCTTGAACGCCGCCTTACGAGCCTCCTTGGCCACCCTCTTGTCCGGGTGCAACCGCCCCATCGCCTCCAGCACATCGGCGGTAGCCGGATGCCCCACCCTCCACACCGCCGCGAAGAACCCTTCGTGCTGCGCCGCCAACCCCTCCACCAACGCCTGGAGTTCCTCGGAGTTCCCCTCCGCAGCCAGCTGCGCGGCCACCGTGTCGATGGTCAGCCAGAACACCATCTCCTCGGACGGCGCAGGCACATCAGCGACCCCCAGCTCACTGAGCCACACCCGAGCGAGCCCACCCAGCTCAGGATCGTCGAGGACCTCCCGCACGGCGGGCTCCGCCTCCACCCCCACCAGCGACAACGCCTGCTGACACCGCAACCGCCGCAGCGGAGCCCCCTCGTCCGCACCCCGTGCAGCCGCCAGCAACTCCCGCGCCGCATCGAGGGGTTGACGCAGCCCGAGCCACTGCTCGGTCTCGGCCCGCGCCGCGCGCGACCCGTACGACGCGGTCCCGTCGAGCAGCGCGTCGGCGCCCTTGTCGGCGAGTTCCCCCACCGCCGGCACGACGAACCCGGCGTCGAGGAGCCGGGCCCGCAGCCCGTACCGCCCGAGCGCGGTGAGCCGCACCATCCCGTACCGCGAGACGTCCGTCTCGTCGACGCCCTCGGCGACCTCGCCCTCCATGAGCGCCTCGTCGACGGGCTCGTACTCGACGAGCCCGACCGGCTCCAGCAGCCGGAACTGGTCGTCGAGCCGCATCATCGCGTCGGAGACCTGCTCCAGGACGTCGTTGGTGGGCTCCCCCATGTCCCCGGGGACGATCATCGAGGCGGCGAGGGCGGGCAGCGGCACGGGCCCCTCGCCGGGACCGTCCTCGCTGACGGACAGCAGGTAGAGGTTGCCGAGGACCCCGTCGAGGAACTCCGCCTCGGCCTCGGGGTCCCAGTCCAGCTCGGAGAGGTCGACCCGGCCGCCCTCGTCCATCATCTCCATGAGCGCGTCGAGGTCGGGGGTGCCGGCGTCGGCCAGGACGGTCTCCAGCGCGGCGAGCCAGACGGTCAGCACGTCCTGCGGGGAGCCGCCGAGCAGCGCGAGGTCCTCGCCCGTACGGACGGTCCCGGCCTCCTCGTCGACGATCTCGACGAGCCCGGCGTCGACGGCGACCCGCCACGCCTCGCTGGCGTACGCGGGCGCGTCCTCCCCGGTCAGCCCCAGCTCCTCGGCGGCGGCCGGCAGCTGCTCCTCCGCGAGCCCGCCCCCGGCGTCCACCCGGGTCGCGGGCCCGGCCCACCGGGCGAGCCGCGCGGCCCGCTCCAGCAGCGGTACGGCGAGGGCGTCCCGCGCCAGCTCCGCTTCGGTGGCGAGCCGCACGGGTGGCAGGGGGGAGCTGTCTGACATCGGCTGTTTCTCCTCAGCGAGCACCGGCGGTACGACCCGTAGTACCTGTAGTACCTGAGACCGAGACGGCCTGTCGTACCTCACCCCGAAGCCTAGACGGGTTTCGTCCCCCGACGCCCGGTTCACCTGCCCGCCGGCCCCCGTACATGGCCGAAACCTTGACAAGTGGCGAGATCAACAAGGAGATTGACGCGCGTAGAAAGAAGGGGCGGCCGTACGCCCGTCCCCCCGCTTTCTACGCGTGTCACGTACCTGCCAGACTCAGGTTCCCGCACTTCCCCCCACGCGCTGTGCCGTCCTCGCCCCGCCCACTCCCGCCCCGGAGGGATCACTTGCCCAGCAAGTCGTCCGCGCGTCTCGCCGCGCTCACCGTCGCCGCCGTCTGCTCGGCCGCGTCCACCGTCGTCCTCGTCTCGCCCGCGCACGCGGACACCGTCCGTGTCCACGACATCCAGGGCACGACCCGGATCTCCCCTTACGCCGGCCAGCAGGTCACGGACGTCCCCGGCATCGTCACGGGCATCCGTACGTACGGCTCGTCCCGGGGTTTCTGGATCCAGGACCCGAACCCGGACGCGAACCCGGCGACCAGTGAGGGCGTCTTCGTCTTCACCGGCTCCACCCCGAAGGGCGTCGCGGTCGGCGACGCGGTCACGGTCACGGGAACGGTCTCGGAGTTCGTCCCCGGCGGGACCGCCTCCGGCAACCAGGCCGTCACCGAGATCACGAAGCCGACGACCACCGTCGTCTCCAGCGGCAACGCGCTCCCGGCGCCGGTCGTGATCAGCGCCCGTTCGGTCCCGGCGGCGTACGCGCCCGCCCCGGACGGCTCGGTCAACGGCCTCACCCTGGAGCCGAAGAAGTACGCCCTGGACTACTACGAGTCCCTGGAGGGTATGAACGTCCAGGTCGCCGACACCCGCGTGGTCGGTGCCACGGACCCGTTCACCGAGCTGTGGGTGACGGTGAAGCCGTGGGAGAACGTGAACCGCCGGGGCGGCACGGTGTACGGCTCGTACACGTCGCAGAACACCGGCCGGCTCCAGATCCAGTCCCTCGGCGCGACCGCCGACTTCCCGGCCGCGAACGTCGGTGACACGCTCAAGGGCGAGACGACCGGCCCCCTCGACTACAACCAGTTCGGCGGCTACACCCTCGTCGCGAGCAAGCTCGGCACCCTCGAAAGCGCCGGTGTGCAGCGGGAGTCGACGCGCAAGCAGGCACGGAACGAGCTGGCGGTCGCGACGTACAACGTCGAGAACCTCGACCCCTCGGACACCACCTTCGCCGCGCACGCGTCCGCGATCGTGAACAACCTGAAGTCGCCCGACATCGTGTCGCTGGAGGAGATCCAGGACAACAACGGCGCGAAGAACGACGGCACGACGGCCGCCGACGTCACGGTCACGAAGCTGATCGACGCGATCGTAGCGGCGGGCGGCCCGAAGTACGACTGGCGTTCGATCTCCCCGGTCGACGGCCAGGACGGCGGCGAGCCCGGCGGCAACATCCGCCAGGTGTTCCTCTTCAACCCGCAGCGCGTCTCCTTCACGGACCGCGCGGGCGGCGACGCCACGACGGCCGTCGGGGTCACGAAGGTGCGCGGCAAGGCCGAACTCACCGTCTCCCCGGGCCGGATCGACCCGGCGAACGAGGCGTGGAAGAACAGCCGCAAGCCGCTCGTCGGCGAGTTCACCTTCCGCGGCAAGACCGTCTTCCTGATCGCCAACCACTTCAACTCCAAGGGCGGCGACCAGGGTCTGACCTCGCAGTACCAGCCCCCGGCCCGCTCCTCGGAGGTCCAGCGCCACCAACAGGCCACGCTGGTCAACGCGTTCGTCAAGAACGTCCTGGACACCCAGAAGAACGCGGACGTCATCGCCCTCGGCGACATCAACGACTTCGAGTTCTCCGGCACCGCGCAGATCCTGGAGTCGGACGGCGCGCTCTGGTCGGCGATCAAGTCCCTGCCGAAGAGCGAGCGTTACTCGTACGTCTACCAGGGCAACGCGCAGGTCCTCGACCAGATCCTGATCAGCCCCTCGATCCGCCGGTCCTGCGACTTCGACTACGACTCCGTGCACGTCAACTCGGAGTTCCACGACCAGATCAGCGACCACGACCCGCAGGTGCTGCGCTTCCAGCCGTAGCGGTACGGATACGACGGCCCGGTCCCCTCTTTCGCCGAGGGCCCGGGCCGTTCTTACGCCGAGGAAACGGGCCGCCGCCCTTCCCTGTCCTCCCTACGGCCGAATTGGCCAGGAAATGCAGCAGGTTGACGGTCACGATCGCGGGCGCGACGATCCCCGGCGCGCGCGGGAACGCCGGTTCGAGGGACAGCGCGAGGACGATCGCCGTGACCCCGTTCTGCTGGCCCAGCGAGAGCAACACCCGGTCGGTGCGCGGGAGCCGGCGGGTCAGGACGGCCGCGACGACGGCGTGCGCGGCGAACGCGGCGGCGCCGAGGACGACCCCGTACCCGACGCTGACGCCCCCGACGAGCAGCATCCCGAGCAGGAACGCGGCCGTGGCATAGGCCGCTCTGGTCACCGCGCCCACGAAACGCCCCACCAGCTCCGGCCGGAAGAACAGCCCGACGACCGCGATCCCCAGCATCAGCGTGTACGACGCGGCCAGCACCAGCATCCCCACGACCAGCACGACCCCGGCGGCGTCCGCCCACCGCCCGCGCCATCGCCGGACGAGGAACCAGGCGCCCCCGGCGACCGCCACCAGGACGGCGCTCCAGCCGAGTTGGGCCGCGTAGCCGCCCGCCGAGCCGCCGATGCCCTCGCCGTGCGCGACCAGCGGGACGGTGAACGCGGTGAGCAGGACGGTCACGGGGTCGTCGAAGGACGCCCAGACGGAGAGGATCGTCTTCGCGCGCGGGGACATGCGGGAGGAGTCGCGCAGGGCGGCGACGGAGAGGGGGTCGACCTGGGCGACGGTGACGGCGAGGACGAGGTACGCGGGATCGTCGAGCGTCAGCCACAACACCCCGGCGATGAGTGCCGCTTTGGCGACGACACCGACCGTCACCGCGAGGCCGATCAGCCCCAGGTGCTCGCGGGCCTCGCGCAGCGAGATGTCGGAGGTGCTGCCGTAGAGGCCGACGGCGAGCAGGAGCATCGTCGCGAAGAGGAACGCGTCGGACCCGCTGACCTCCCCGGTGCCGTTCCCCACCGCCCAGCCCGCCGCCAACAGGCCCAGCAGCAGGCCGAGTTGCCTCACCCGGACGTGAACCGGTCGGGCGCCAGGACGCGTTCCACGGCCGTCGTCAGCTCGGCCATCCTGAGGTCGGCGTGGAAGACGCGGTCCTGGTTGAGGGTGACGCCGAGCAGGAAGGGCCCATCGCCGACGGCGGCGTAGTAGAGGGCGCCCTCGTCGACGTCGAGGACGGTCCGCGTGAGGCGGCCGGGCAGGACGGCCCTGAGGGAGTGGTTGAGGCGGGCGACGACGAACGGCAGCCGCTGGGCGATGTCCTGGTAGCGGTCGCGGCGGCTCTCCCGGCTGATGTTGCGGAAGTAGGGGGCGAGCTGGGCGAGTTCGAGGACGTCGGTGGAGAGGAGGCCGGACGGGTCGTGGTAGGCGACGTAGTGCAGGTCCTCGACGGACAGCGCGGCGGCGCAGGCGGTGAGGAGGGTCTCGGGGTGCGGTCCGACGGCGCCGGAGCGGTCGGTGTGCAGCGCCTCGGTGACGGTCGCCGGGCCGTCCGGCTGCGAACGGCCCACGGGAGGCGGCTTCTTGTGGTCGGCCGCCTCGAACCCGCCGTAGTTCGGGCCGCGTTGGCGCAGTATCTCGGCGAACCGGACGGCGAGGCGGGCCATCGCCCGGTCGCCGGACTCGTCGTGCTCGCCGCCGAGCGAGACGCCGGTGAGGTACTCGCCGGGGCGGACGTAGTAGTGGAAGACGGATGCCTCACCGAGTCTCAGCACCGTACGGATGAGCCGTCCGCTCTCGGCGGGGCGCAGGGCGCGGTCCATCCGGCCGAGCAGGAAGTTGAGCTGGCGTCCGACGCGGATGTACAGCTCGCGGTCGACGGCGGCGTCCTCGGCGACCGACTCCAGTATGTCCACGGAGTAGTTGTAGACACCCCGGTGGTAGGCGGCGACGTGGTGAAGCCCGTCGGAGTGCAGCGCCTCGGCGCACATCTCGACGAAGTCGTCGCTGGCGGTGGTGACATGGGCCGCGCGCAGGCGCAGCGGGGTCACCACCGAGGTCCCGGTGGGAGTGTCGGTTCGGTCGGGGTCCGCGGTGTCCACCACGCCTCCTCAGTGGCCGCCTGGGCCGAAGCCGGTGCGGAACAGGTCGGGTTCGAGCGCTTCGAGGCCCTCGCGGAACGCCTTGCCGAAGGGGCTCTGCGGGCCGGGCAGCGCCCCCTGGGCGACGGTCTGCGCGGCTCGGGGGTCGTAGGGCAGGTCGAGAACGGTTCGTACTGGCAGTGTGTCCCCGGAAGCTGTCCCTCCAACCCCGTTCGGCGAATTGTGGCCGGGAAGTCGCGGACCGGGACCGGGTCTGTTCGCCACGTATCCCGCGAGTCTGCCCAGCAGCCCCGCGCGCTCCAGTTCGGCGGTGAGTTCGCGTACGGCGGGATGGGTACGGCCGTCCGGCGGGCCGACGAGGAAGACGTACTCGACGGCTTCGCACACCCGGCGCGTGCACGGCCCCCACCCGGTGCCGCAGTCGACGAGGAGGCAGCCGGCGACCTCGGCGAGGCTCTCGGCGGCCCGGCCGACGATGTCGGGCAGGTCGGGGCGGGCGGCGAACGCCGAACTCCCCCTGCCGCGCAGGCCGTTGAAGAGGCTCATGTGCCGGCTGCGGCCGTCCCGGGAGGACAGCTCGCGCAGCAGCGGCTGGGCGACGCGGTCGCACAGGGCGATCTTCTCCTCGCGCGCGAACCCGACGAGTCCGCAGCCCTGTTCCTCACCGCAGGCCCGCTGCCAGGCGGTGAGCAGCGAGGTGAGCCCGGCGCTCTCCAGGTCGGCGTCCATGAGGACGACGTCCTGTCCTTTGGGTCCCATCTCGGCGTCGATCAGCGCTCCGGCGGTCGCCGTCACGAGGCTCGCCCCGGTCCCGCGCCACGGTGAGAGCACCGCCGCCGACCAGGGTTGCCCCCACTCCCGCCCGTTCCTCACGGCCGTACCCTTCCGTCTTCGTGCAGGTCATCAACTGGTGCCCGGCATCCGGATGCTGACACTCGATCAGATGTACGGCACGTCGATGTCCAGCTCTATGCGCTGCCCGCCGGGTCCGCTGCCGCCGCTCTCGCCGGCGCGGGTCTGGCTGTCCTGGAGGTTGGTCGCGGCGAACGAGGTGAGGGGGTGGTGGTCGCCGCAGCGGACCCGGAAGCGTTCGTAGGTGCGCCGGTCGAGTTCGAGGGCGGCGGCCGACTCCCCCACGAACACCAGGGCGCTCGCGTGGCCGAGGGCCGCGATGAGGGTCAACGGGTGGTCGGAGCCGAGGGTTTCGGCGAGTCCCCGCCAGCCCTGTTCGCTCGTCCCGGCGACGCCGTCGAGGATTCCGGCGGAGCGCCGGCACAGGGCGAGGTTGGCCTGGGCGATGCGGTGGAAGGGGTGGCCCTCGTGCCAACTCGCGTACCCGCGTACGGATTCCTCGGCGAGCCGGCATGCCTGCGCGTGTTCGCCGAGGAGCCTGAGGTCGGCGGCGAGGGCGAGGGAGGCCGCGAGGCGTTCGTGGTGGTCGGGTCCGGCGTAGGCGAGCCAGCCGGCCATGGCGTCGGCGTCGCACTTGCGGGCGGTGCGCAGCCGGTCCGGGTCGTGGCGTCCGGTGCGGCGCAGGGTGGCGGCGAGGGCGCGGCCCGCGTACAGGGTGACGGGGTCGGACTCGCCGTGGTGGCGTTCGGCGTCCGCGAACGCCTGGCGCAGCTGGGCGAGGGAGGTGGGGTAGTCGCCGGACTCCCGGTAGCGGCAGCCGAGTTGGACGGCGAGGCTGAGGGTGAGTTCGTGGGTGATGCCGAGGACGCGACGGCTGCGCTCGTAGGTCTCGCGGTGCAGGTCGAGGGCCTCGGCGGTCATGCCGACCATGGCCAGGGAGAGGCCGAGGTTCAGGAAGGCCATCAGGGAGTACGGGTTGTCGGCGCCGGAGACGGTGGTGAGGATGTCGGCGGTCGACTGGTCCTCGGCGAACGCGTCCTGGACCTCGCCGAGCGCGCGCAGTTCGGCACCCCGGCCGGTGGCGCTGCGCAGCGTGTACGGGTGTTCCAGGCCGAGGCCCGCCCGCAGCCGGTTCAGCGCGCGGTGGTTGACGCGTTCGGCGTCGGCGAAGCGTCCCGCGTCGCGGTGCACGTTGCCGAGTTCGACGGCGAGCCGCAGCGTCAGGATGTCGTCGGTGACTTCGAGGTCGCCGTGCCGCTGCGTCCAGGTCTCCAGGAGCTGTTCGGCGAGCGTGCGGGCGGGGTCGAGGCGGCGGGCGAGGCGCCGGTGGCGTACCTGGTTGACGAGCCAGCGCCGTACGTCGGGGTCGTCGCTGAGGGCGGCGCCGCTGGGGTCGACGTGCTGGTCGAGTTCCTCGAACACCGGCTGGTGGCGCTCCTCGTCGGCCTCCGGGTCGGGCGGTACGAGGGAGGCGAGGACGCGCCCGGTGGCAGCGCGGGACTGCTGGAACTCCTCGGCGGTGAGGGCGTCGCGCAGGAAGCGCAGGCCCATGGGGTCGCCGACGACGCGGCCGACGCCGAAGTCGGTGCGGGCCAGGGCCCGCTGGCCGAGCGCGTGGAAGGCGCGGCCGGCGGTGGCGGGTCCGGTGGGCTCCTCCTCGGGGCACAGCCAGCGCAGGGCGGCGGGGCTGCGCAGGACATCGAGGGAGGCGCCGGTCGGGGCGAGGTGGGCGAGCAGCAGCAGGAACCGTTCGGCGCTGGGGTGGTCGGCGCGCAGGGACTCCATGGAGACGGCCCAGGTGGCGTGCGCGGCGGCCGGGTAGCCGGGTTCGCGGGCGGCGCGGGACCGGCCGCCCTCGGCGCGGGTGCGCATGGCGAGGGCGTAGGCGGCGACGGCCTCACGCAGGGGCGGTCCGGCGTTCTTGATGTAGGCGGCGGCCTGTTCGACGGTCTGCGGGAGGCGTCCGGAGACGGCGAGGATGTCCTGGGCCAGGTCGGCGGCCAACCCCGGGAAGTGCAGGCGCAGTTGCTCGCCCGCCTCGGCCTCGGTGGGCATGCCGATCTCGATGGGCCGGCCCGTGGCGTGCCAGTCGGTGGCGTCGGAGGTGATCAGGACGTGACTCGAACCGCCGCCCGGGACAAGGCCATTGAGATCGGCGGGGCTGCGGACGTCGTCGTACACGAGCAGGAAGCGCCGGTGGTCGCCCCAGCCGTCGGCGAGGGCGTCCAGGGTGCGGGCGACGGCGTCGGTCGCGGAGCGCCGGGCGACGCCCAACCGCTCGCCGAGCGCGGCGAGTTCGTCGCGGACGCAGTCGGCGGTGTCGGCGCGCAGCCACCAGATCGCGTCGTAGTCGGGGGCGAACCGGTAGGCGAACTCCAGGGCGATCCGGCTCTTCCCGACGCCGAGCGGGCCGGTGAGGATCGCCGGGGACACGGGCCGGCCGGGCGGGAACGCGTCGCGCAGGGCGCCGATGCACTCCTCGCGGCCCTGGAAGGTGGCGCCGCGCGGTGGGGTCTTCCAGATCTTCGGGTTCTGCCCGGGGAAGCGCACCCCGCCCGAACCCGGGGCGCGGGCCTGGCCGTTCTGCGCGAAGTGCTCCAGAAGCAGCTCCTCGGCCTCGCTCTCCCCGAGGTTCTGCAAGTGCGGCCCCTTGAGGTCGCCGAGCGGCGGCCGTACCCGGGTCTCCTCGACCCGCACGGCGACGATCGAGTCGCTCCGGTCCCCCGACCCGAGCCGCCCGGCGGCACTCAGGTGCTGCTGGATCACGGCGTCCAGCTCGGGCGCGGACTGGAGCGCGGGCGACACTACGAGGATGGTGTACGAGGGTTTCGCGTCGGCCGGCATCGTGTGCGGGTCCCACCGCGCGGTCGTCTCGCAGCTGATGCCGAGCCGGGCGAGGACTCCGCGGATCCACTCGGCCCACAGCCGGTCGGGGGCGGCGTGCACGATGCGCGCGGTGCGCAGGCCGGGGGTGCGGACCTCCTCGAACCGCTCGGCGAACCTGAGGCGCAGCGGCTCGGGGACGGGGCGGACGCAGGAGATCTTGCCTCGGGTGATCTCCTGCGCGATCCGTACGTACGCGTCGAGCTGGAGGGATTTCGTGCCGGGGCGCAGCGTGAAGGGGACGAGGGTCTCCTCGTAGGCGAACGCCGGGTGGTGCGGGACCTCGACCTGGCCCCAGTACTCGTCGAGGGAGCCGGTGGTGAGGGGGGCGACGAGTCCGGCGAACTGCCGTTCCACGTAGGCCCGCCTGCGCCCCGCCTTGCCGGGCTCGGCGTGCTCGACGCGCATCGGGACGGGCAGGATGCGGATCTCCCGCCCTGTCTCGCGGGCCTGCTGGTGGATCTGGCGGGCGACGGAGGCGGTGCCCTCGATGGACTGGTTGCTGAGGTTGAACCCGGCGACGACGACGTCCGGCAGCCACAGGGTGCACACGGACGCGTTGTCGGAGTGGCCGGTGCGGCTGTCGATCAGGACGTAGTCGTACGGCCCTCGGCGCAGCCGTTCGCGCAGCGTCTCGACGTAACGGCGGCCCTGGTGCTGGCCGTAGAACGCGGACCAGTCGAAGTAGGCGACGCGCTCGCTGTACTCGTCGTTCTGGACGCCGGGGCCGAGGTAGTCGATGGTGCCCCGGGGGCGGAAGTCGCTCCAGCGGAGGGTGTCGCGGTGCGGGAGGACGTCGGTGTGCGTCGACAGGAGCTCGGACAGGTGCTGTTCGAAGGTGTCCTCGTCCACCTCCTGGGCCCGCTCCTGTGCGAGCAGCGCCTCCACGTCCCGGCCGTAGCCCTGGACCATGTCGACGACGCCGGTCGTGCGGCTCAACTCGGCGTCGTTCAGGAAGGGATGGTAGAAGCGGTGGAGTCCGGGGGACTCCAGGTCCCAGTCGACGACGAGCACGCGGCTGCCCTCGGTCGCCAGGATCCAGGCGACGTTGGCCAGGGCCATCGTGCGTCCCACGCCTCCTTTGTAGGAGTAGAACGTGACTACGGTCGCCGGTTCATGGGCGGCCTCGGCGCCGGGCGGCTCCGGCTCCACGCTGCTCATTGATGCTGCTCCACATGTTCGCGTCAGCCATGCGGTCCGCGGAGGACGGGACGCTCACCGTCCGCCGGGGAGGAGAACCAGGATCTGGTGCGAGGGGGCGAGTCCGGCCGCTCGATCGCGGTCCCCGGGGGGGCCGTCTCCTGTGGCGTACCGGTGCGCCCGCTGAGCCACGGTACCGGTACGGGGGCAAGGTGCACATCCCATGAGACGACAGACGTACGGGACATAGCCCGGAAAGGGGTCAGGTACCCGGCGTCATGTGCGGTCATGGTGGGGGGTGTTCGGTCCGCCGCCGACAGTACCCGCTCGGCGACATTCCGCAACACCCGTAAGTAGCCGCCCCTCGCGGCCGGGTCGCGGATCAACTGCCCTACTCCGCTGCGGGGATAGTCCGTCCCGGCGGGCCGGCCCGACTGCCGGGCCGTCTCCTCGACCAGCCGCGCGGGCAGCCCGGCGCTCTGCCACACCACCCCGACCGGCCGCACCGAGGCGTCGCCGGTACGGTGCAGGCGCCAGCTGAGGCGCTCCTCGAAGACGGAGAGGTCGTAGGTGCAGGAGGGGCTGCGGAAGTATTCCTGGGAGTAAAGGACCACCAGGCAACGGCAGTTCATCGCCGGGACCTCGGCCGGCGGGGCGAGCGCCAGATCGCTGCGGCGGTGGTCGGCGAGGAGTCCCTCGTACCCCGGCTCGCGGTTGGTGCGCCCCCGGATCTCG
The DNA here is from genome assembly GCF_055409605.1 of Streptomyces saintjeani. Lineage (NCBI taxonomy): Bacteria > Bacillati > Actinomycetota > Actinomycetes > Kitasatosporales > Streptomycetaceae > Streptomyces > Streptomyces saintjeani. The sequence goes on from NZ_CP189624.1 coordinate 2,267,887, forward strand.
GTCTGGAGATCCGCGTGGAAGTGTTCGACGTCCCGTCGCCCCGCACCCTCGACCGCATGGCTGACGAAGAAGTACGGCACCATGCTCGCCTCCCCCCGGCCCAGCCCAGGCCCTTGCGTTCCCTTTGATCAATGCAACGGCTCTACCCCGGCGGGCATCCCCATGGTAGAGGGATTCCCTTGCTCTGTAACGGGGTTGTGACGCTCTTTCACCAGTGCGAGCAGACTGTCGTTCACGCGTTCGGAAACGTGCGCGATGAACGCCTTGAGATCGGCGCAGTAACAGGACGGGTTGTCGTACCCGCCCGCGGCCCGGTACCGGTGCGCCCGCAGCCCTCCGCCGCACACGCGTACGACGGGACAGTCCCGGCACTCGCCGCACAGCCCGCCGATCCCCGCCCGCTCGGCCGCGAACCCCGGGTGCGCGGCGGCCTCGTCGAGGCTGTGCCGGGCGAGATGGAAGCCGGTGCTCGCGGCTCCCTCGTGTACGGCCTTGAGGATGTCGTTCTGCTCGATCGCGCCGTCGGGCTGGATCACGACGACGTCGGAACCGCCGACTCCCCATACTTCGGTGCCGGACGCCCCGCCGAGGAGGACGTCCACCAGCGAGTCGAACATCCGCACCGGGACCTCGCGGACCGGCGCGTCGAACCAGCGGTCGAAGGCCGCCGCGAGCCAGCGGGCGTACGGGGTGTCCCCCGACTCCAGGCCGGGCGGCGGGTGCTGGCGGGTGCCGAGCGGCAACAGGAGGTCCAGGGACGGGGGTTGCTGCTTCAGGAGGGCCTCGTAGGTCTCCACCGGGTCGGCCGCGAGGTCGACCGTGCACAGCAGTCCGGCGTACAGGGACGGGTGTGCGCGCAGCAGCTCCAGCGCTTTCAGTACGTCGTCGTACGTCCCCCGGCCCGACGCGCGCCGCCGGCGCCGGTCGTGCGCCTCCCGCGTTCCGTCGAGGCTGACGCCCGCGCGGATGCCGTACCGCTGGAAGACGTCCAGCCAACTCGCCTCGATCTGGGCGCCGTTGGTCTGGACGACGAGGTCCAGCGGGGTGTCCAGGTCGCGCCACTGCTCGTGCAGCGCCTGCGCGAAGTGCGCGATGCGGCGCGGGCCCGCGAGGAGGGGTTCGCCGCCGTGCAGCATGACGCGGGCGCGTGGCGGGCGGTGCGCGCGGACGTGGTCCGCTATCCGACGGGCCGTCAACTCCCGTACGGCATACGGCATCGCGCGGGGCTGGGTGGACCAGCCGGTGTCGCGGAGGGCGTAGACGTAGCAGTCGGGGCAGGTGAAGTCGCAGCGGGAGTACAGCTTGACGACGAACTGGGAGAAGGTGACGGCCGGTTGGGTGTCAGACGGCACTGTGCCACCCCGGCGGGGTGAGGGGACCGCTCCTGGTCCGGCGTAGGAGTGCCTCGATGATCGCGGAACGCGGTAAGCCGTGCAGCTGATCCCCGGACGCCGCCCGGACCAGGTCGGCTAACTCTCCCTGTTCCCGCCTGCCTTCACTGTCGCGCTCGGTCCTCTTCACGCCAGACTCCATTCCCCCCGAGCCCCGCGCTCGCGCCGGGACCGGCCCAGGACCCTGCTACAGTCCGGGACTCGTGAGACGTCGGCGAATATCACCCCGTACGCCTGACGTGTGCCCGTACGCCTGACGTGTGCGCCCGTCAGGCACTCTTCACTGTACCCAGGGCGGTCAAGGAAGCCTATCCTCAAGGAGCGGGGGCCCCGGACCGACCCGGAGCCAGACGTTGCGAAGCACAGGTCCAAGCCGGTGAGAGCAACGCCCTGCCGGCCACCCGGCGGCAGTCTGCGAGGGGCGCGTGGATCGATCCGTCAACTACTTCTACACCAGCTGCACACAGGCCGACGGCTGGCCGTCGCTCAGCCGCTTCCACGCCGACCTGGAGTACCGGCTCAAGGCCCAGGAGGGCTTGTGGGTGGCCGGTGTGCTCGGACCGCAGACAGGCTCGGGACCGGTGCTGGAGCGCGGGGTCACGCGGGTCGGCGTGCTGGTCGCGCTGTACTCCCGGCACTACTTCCAGGACCGTGACTGCGGCCTGGAGTGGTCGGTGTTCCAACGCCGCGTCCGCAGCCAGGAGTTCCTCACGGACCAGCCGCTCGCCGACTGCGTGATCCCCCTCGTGTGGAATCCGGAACCCCCGTACGAACCTCCCGAGGGCATCCCGGCCCCCTGGCCGTTCCTCACCGAACTGGACGGCGCGGGTTCCGAGGCCGGTCGACTGTACGAGAGCAGAGGCCTGTCGGGTCTGATGCAGTCCCAGCTCCCCGAGGCGGCCGACCTGTACGTCGCTCTCCTGGGCCTGCTCGCGCGCCGGATCGCGAAGGCGCAGGGCTTCCGCCTCGAACCCCTGGAAGGCGACGAACTCCGCACGCTCACACCGGCGTTCGGCACGGCCCCCGCACCCGCGCGCGTCGGCCGGACCGTCCCGGGTGGCGACCTGGTGACCCACGGCTCGGGGAACGGCGGCTACCTGCGCTACTCCGACGTGGGCCACCGAGGAAGCGGTCCGCCCGCCCGACTCCGCTCCGTCGCCATCAGTTACGTCGGCGCCGACCAGCCGTGGGCCGACTGGATACAGGAGGTCCTGGAGGAGGACCCCGGCACGGCCACCGTCCACCAGGTGCGCTGGAGAACGGAGTTGGAGCCGCTGTCGGAAGCGGTCGCGCGGGCGCGGGCGGAGAGTTCGCGAGTCGTCGTGGTGTTCTCGCGCAGCTACTTCACCGCCGGAGCACCCGACCCCTATCAGTGGGAGGAGGTGTTCATCGGGGCGGACGCGGCGGACCTGATCCCCGTTCAGATCGACACCGAGCCAAGGCCGTTGCTCGTGCGCCGGGGTGTTCAGGTCGCCCAGCTCACCGGCTCGGACGAGGCGCAGGCGCAGCGTCTGCGCGACATGGTCGACGACGCGGGACCGACCGTACCGGGTCAGCGCGAGGGGGACGCGCGGTGACCCTCCCCCTGCCGCGCTCGGCCCGTCCGGCGACGGCGCCGCCGCCGATATCCAACATCCCTGAACTGGGGCTGCCGTTCACCGGCCGCGACGAGCAGATCGCCCAGCTCACCAGGCTCTTCCGGCAGTACGGCCATGTCCTGCTGCACGACGCCGAGTCGGGGCAGGGGTTCGGCAAGACCCAGATGGCGATCGCCTATTGCCAGCGGTTCACCCGGCGTTACGACGTGGCCTGGTGGTTCGAGTGCTTCGGCGAGACCGACGACGACCGGCTGCTCACGCTGATCGAGACGCAGGAACAGGAGCTGCGCGAGCGCTGCGCGCAAACGCTGGGCGGGCCGCCGAAGCCCAGACCCGACAGCAAGTGGCTGTTCGTGTACGACAACGTCTCCGATCCCGACCGCATCTACGAGCACTTCGTCCCCGGCACCGGGCACCGTCTCGTCACCTCCCGGACGAAGGGCCTCACTTGGGGCGAGAACCGCCTCGAACTCGGCGGACTCAGCCCGACGGTCGCCGAGGGCCTCCTCCTCGAACACGCCGACGGCCTCACCAACGAGCAGGCCGAATACCTCGCCCGCCGCGCGGGCTGCCACCCCGGCACACTCCTGACGACCGCCGAGTTCGTCTACCAGTTCGGCTACGAGGGCTACCTGGACCAGCTCGGGCCCAGCACCCCGCCGCACGGCACGCCGGTCCCCGGCTCCGGCAGCCTCCTCGACCCGACCGACAAGCGCACCCTCATCGAGGCCATCGTCCGCTCCCCGTCAACGGCACGCGCGAGACCTTCGACCTGTGGGTCCAGTCCATCCGACTCGCCGTGGGACCGGGTCTGTTCGCCCCGCTGGTCGACGGCGGCTCGGCCCGCAACCGCGTCATCGCCATCGTCAACGAGGCCGCCCCTTCGGGGGAGATCCTCAGCGCCCTCGCGGACGCCCTGGAGGAACAGGGCAACAATGAGGCGACACGCGTCGTACGCCACCTGGTGGACAAGGCGACCAAGAACCGGCGGACGAACGGCCACGGCTGACGCCGGATGGGCCCACGACTTCGGGGAGGATCCGTGACCGGCCGACCGCCGTTCTTCTTCACCAGCTACGCCGAACGCCGCGCCGACAGCGACCTGGTGGAGCAGTTCCATGCCCGGCTCCAGCAGGAGGTGGAGATCAAACGCGGGCGCTCGGCCCCGAACGAGGGCTTCCTCAACACCGGTGCCGTACGGCTCGGTCAGGGCTGGCGCCGGAAGATCGGTACGGCGCTGGGGCGGACCAGATTCCTGGTCGTCCTGCTGACGGACGACTACCTCGCGAGCTCTTGGTGCGCGCGGGAGTGGGCGGTGGTGAAGGAACGCGTACGGCTCGCGGGGCCGGAGGAGCCGGTGGCCCTCCTGCCCCTCTTCTGGACCGGGGTCAGCCGCGAACTCCCGGCGGAGGTCGCCGACTTGCAGCTCCGGATGGCGACGCTCGGCGCGGCGTACACGGACCGGTGCCTGGTCGACCTGATGCGGGAGGACCCCCGGGCGTACGAGAAGTTCGTGATCGGCCTGACGGACCACATGGTGAAGGAGGCGTCGGCCCAACTGCCGGAGATGGACGGTGACTTGGCGGCGAGCTACCCACCGGCATTCGGGTTGGCGGCACCGGAGGGGGAAGAGGAGGCTGCGCAGGCCACCCCGGTCGCCGCCTTCGCCGAACCGGAGCCCCCGGCCGAGACTTTCAGGAAGGTCGACCTTATCGACGCCTTCGTCCGCTCCCCCATCTCCGGCCCCCGCGAGACCTACGACCTCTGGCTGGAGTCCGTCCGACTCCTCATCGCCCCCGTCCAGTTGGCCCCCGGCACGGACGCCGGCACCCTGCGGAACCGCGTCATCGCACTGATCAACTTCGCCTTGCTGCGACTGCGAGAGACCCCGGATGTCCTCCTGGCCCTCGCCGAAGCCCTGGAAGAACTGGGCGACCACGAGGCGACCCGCGAAGTACGCCGCCTCGTCGACCTGGCCGCACGGAACAGGAAGCGGTGACCCCCTACCCCCCGAACACCCCGTCCAGCCACCCCTGCCAACCCGCCTCCGCAGCCTTGGGATCCGCGCCCTCCCCGAAGTCATGCACGCTGATCCCCACCGGCGCCCCCCACCTCCCACGCCCGAACACCCGGACAAGCTCCCGCTCGGTCCGCAACCCGATGAACTCCGGCGTCCGATAGTCGAGTACGGCCTCGAACTCACGCGGCCCGCGCACGGCAACCCGCTCCCCGACGACCTCCCCGACCCCCAACTCCCGCGCCACCAGGGCAAGAGCGTCCGGCGTCGCAGAAGCAGCCGGCCCCTGCACCGAGGAGAACGCCACCGCCCGCGGAGCGAAGTGCGTCAAGTACTCCCGCAGCGTGTGCAGATAGAAGTCCGTGTGCCGCCCGGCCCCGTCGTACTGGTTCTCCCAGTCGTCGACGAAGATCCCGCTGTGCACGTACCGCACCCACGCCCGCCGCCCCTCGTCCCGGGGCTCGACGGTGTAGTCGAGCTGGTTCCGGGACTGGACGGCCATGCCCACGTCCTCGCTCACGTTCGTGTACCGGTACGGCGGTTCCCACGCCGTGACGGTCGACCCGAACGGCCCGCTCCCCCCGACGCGAGGCTCGGGCGCCTCCATGGGCCACAGATACGCCCCGGAGTTCCGCGTCACCGCCTCCCACACCTGCTCCGGCGTCGCGTCCACCTCGAACTCGCGGACGATCTCGAATTCCTTCTCCGTGCCCTCGGACATGGCAACTCTCCTCACTTCTCAGTCAGTTCGGTACGGGACGGCGTCTCTTTGAGCGTCGGGTGCAGCCCGAGCACGATCCGGTGATCACGCCCGCCCGCCGCGTCCGGCGCGTCGTACTTACGGATCAGCGCGCTCACCCCGGCCGTTAACTCCTGGACGAACGCGGCCCGTTCGGCGGCGGACGCGAACCGCACCTCGCCGTCCAGCGCGTAAGTGGCCAGCCCCTGACGGGCTTTGGCCGCGCCGGTGATCAGCGAGCCGACGTCCCGTACGAGCCGTGCGCCCAGCGCCAGCAGCCAGCGCGCGGAGAGCTGGTCACGGAACCTGTCGGGGTCCGGCTGCACCTCCGCGAGGGCCAGCGGTGAGATGACGTACGACGCGGCGGTGGCCCGCATCAGCCGCTCGGTGACATTCCCCTTGCGCCGCTCCCCGGCCAGCTCGACCAGCCCGTGCTTCTCCAGCGCCTTGAGGTGATAGTTCACCTTCTGCCGGGGCAGCCCGACCCGCCCGGCCAGCATCGCGGCGGACGCGGGTCCGGCGGCCAGCTCCGCGAGCAGCCGCGCCCTTATCGGGTCCAGCGTCGCGGCTGCCGCCTCGGGGTTCTCGATCACGGTGACGTCCAGCATGGCTCCACCGTCTCACCGAAAACTTTTTTTGTCCAGGCGAGAAGAGTTGTCGGTGAGCGGGCATGACTAGACGCCCCCTGTGAGGGGCTCCGCCTTACGCCTTCTCCCCGTCCTCCCCCAGCCGCGACAACTGGCTCTGGAACCAGTCCAGCCGCGCCTGCAACAGCGCGGCCTCCGCGGTGAGTTCGGGCACCCCGAACCGCGCGGGCACCTTCCCCTCCCGGGCGACGACCCGCAGCCCCTCGCCGGCCAGCCGCGCGAACGAGGCGAGGGAGACGGCGGTACGGCCCCGCACGCAGCCCGCGCAGGACGCGGCGAGCCCGAGCCACCCCGGCCGACCCCACCCGGCGTCGGCGAGCGCGGCGGCGGGGGCGCCACAGGCGCAGGGCCCGACGGTCATCGTGCGGACACGCTGTCTCGCGTACCGGAACCCCAGCTCGAAGCGGATGTAGGCGCCCAGGACGGTCACGTCCAGCAGCACCGCGTCACGGTTCTCGGCGACACAGAGCAGCCCCTCGGCGGTACCCCGCTCGTGCACGCAGTGGAACCCGCAGTCGCACCGCCGCTGCGGCGCCCGGTGCCGCAGCCCGTACCCGCACGACGCCTCCGCGACCACCCCGTACGGCAGCGCGCCGCCCAGCGACACGCCCGTGAACCCGGCCCGGGTGCCGTCGTACGACAGCACCGGGCGAGCGATCTTGTATCCGGTCGGCGGCCGATCCGGACGTTCCTCCGGCAGCCGCAGCCTCATCGGCCGACCGGCACCTCTTCGACGGCCAACTCCTGCTGCTCGTCGACGAGTTCGACCTCGTCCTCGACGACGTCGACGCACTCTTCCGCGACGCCGGTGGCGACTGCCCTGCCGAGCCTCATACTGCCTCCCCTGTGGCGGTTTCCCTCGGCCATGGTGACGGACGGACGGGCGTTTGGACACAGGGCCTCACCAGGGCGGACCGCCTTCGGAGAAGCACTGCTAATCAATACCGGGTAGCAGATTTAAGTAGAGCTACACCATCACCCCGCCGACACTACTCCCATGACCACCTTCGGCCGCGCCCTCTGCGCGATGATCACCCCCTTCACCGAGACCGGTGCCCTCGACCTGGACGGCGCGCAACGCCTGGCCGCCCACCTGATCGGCGAGGGCTGCGACGGCCTGGTCCTCTCCGGCACGACCGGCGAATCCCCCACGACGACGGACGCGGAGAAGTCGGCGCTGGTACGAGCGGTACGGGAAGCCGTGGGCCCAACCACCCCCATCCTCACGGGAGTCGGCACCGCGGACACCCACCACTCGGCCCAACTCGCCCTGGACGCGGCCAAGTCCGGCGCGACAGGCATCCTCCTGGCGCCGCCCTACTACAGCCGCCCGCCCCAAGCCGCCGTCGAATCCCACCTCCGCGAGATCGCCGACCTCAGCGAACTCCCGGTCATGCTCTACGACATCCCCTCCCGCACCGCCACCCGCCTCGAACCCCCCACCCTCCTGCGCCTGTCCGAACACCCCCGCATCATCGCGGTCAAGGACTGCTCCTACGACTTCCTCGCCGCCCAGAAGCTCATCTCCCGCACGGACCTGGCGTACTACGCGGGCTGCGACGAACACAACCTCGCCCTGTACGCCGTAGGCGGCACGGGCTACGTCAGCACGATCGCGAACGCCGCCGCCCGCCAAGTCCGCGGGGTCCTGGACCTGTTCGACGCGGGTGACACCTCGGCAGCGGCCCGAGCCCAGCAACGCCTCATCCCCCTCACCGAGTTGATGATGGCCTCCGACCTCCCCGGCACGGTCACCGCCAAGGCCCTCCTCGCCGACCTGGGCCTCCCCTCGGGCCCGGTACGACGCCCACTCCTGAACGCGGACACCGAGACGAGGAGAGCGCTGCGCGCGGCGTACGAGGAATGCGGATGACGCCGTCCATGAACTGACCGAAAAGACGACCCCCCTCTACCGTGAGCACCATGCCACCCCGCCCCCTCCTCTTCCTGGACGTGGACGGCCCGTTGAACCCCTACGCGGCCCAACCGGAACGCCGCCCCGAGGGCTACACGACCATCCGCGCCACAGTCCCCTCCCACCCCCGCCCCCTCCGGGTCTGGCTCAACCCCACCCACGGCCCTTCCCTCCTGGCCCTCCCCTACGACCTGGTCTGGGCAACGACCTGGATGTCCCTGGCGAACACCTGGATAGCCCCGACCGTGAATCTCCCGCCCCTCCCCTACGTCGACTTCGGCGCCGACCTCCTCGCCCTCCGCCCCGACGAACTCCACTGGAAAACACCCCACTTGCTGACGTACGCCGCAGGCCGCCCCTTCGCCTGGGTGGACGACGAGCAGTCCCCGGCGGACACGGAGTACGTCACGGCCCACCACCCCGCCCCAGCCCTCCTCCACCACGTGAATCCCCGACTGGGCCTGAGGGAGGGCGACTTCAGGGTGTTGGGGGAGTGGGCCGCCGCCAACGCGTGAGCGCCCTCCCCCGGGCCGGGGCAGAGCGCTCAGCGAACCAGCAGGCGGTGTCGGTCAGTTGTGGCTGTGCAGGATCTCGTTCAGCCCGCCCCACACCGCGTTGTTCGGCCGAGCCTCGACCGTCCCGGTGACGGAGTTGCGGCGGAAGAGGATGTTCGACGCGCCCGACAGCTCACGAGCCTTCACGATCTGGCCGTCCGGCATGGTGACGCGGGTGCCGGCGGTGACGTACAGGCCCGCCTCGACCACGCATTCGTCGCCCAGGGCGATACCCACCCCGGCCTCGGCCCCGATCAGGCACCGCTCGCCGATCGTGATGCGGACGTTCCCGCCCCCGGACAGCGTGCCCATCGTGGACGCCCCGCCCCCGATGTCGGAACCGTCCCCGACGACGACCCCGGCGGAGATACGGCCCTCGACCATGGACGTGCCGAGCGTCCCCGCGTTGAAGTTGACGAAGCCCTCGTGCATGACGGTCGTGCCCTCGGCGAGGTGCGCACCGAGGCGGACGCGGTCGGCGTCGGCGATGCGGACGCCCTTGGGGGCGACGTAGTCGGTCATGCGGGGGAACTTGTCGATGGACGTCACCTGGAGGTGGAGCCCCTCGGCGCGCGCGTTCAGCCGGACCTTCTCGACGTCGTCCACGGCGACCGGCCCCAGCGAGGTCCACGCCACGTTCGCGAGGAACCCGAAGATCCCGTCGAGGCTCAGCCCGTGCGGCTTCACGAGCCGGTGGGAGAGCAGGTGCAGCCGCAGATACGCGTCGTGCGCGTCCACCGGCTTCTCGGCCAGCGAGGAGATGACCGTACGGACCGCGACCACCTCGACACCCCGGCGCGCGTCGGCCCCGATCGCCTTCGCCGCGCCCTCCCCGAGCAGTTCGACCGCCTTCTCGGCCGACAGCCGCTCACTCCCCGAGGGGCCGGGCCCGGCGTCGAGGGCGGGGGCGGGGAACCACGTGTCGAGTACGGTCCCATCAGCGGCGATGGTGGCAAGACCCGCGGCCACCGCGCCGCCGGTACCAGGTGCAGTCGTGTCACTCATGGAGGAAACCTAACCGGCGAATACCCACAGAAGCGAACCAGCCGAAGGCTGTCTCAGGGTACGAACGACCAGACCGACGGCGAGAACGGTACGAGGCACCTCAGGCAAGCACCCCTGACAGTCCCCGGCGCGGCGGGAGAGCAGCGTACGGCGGGGAGTGGGGTGCCGGGGGTGCGGCGCAGCCCGTCGCTTACGAAGACACCAGCGCACGGCTCGGTCCACCCCACCGGCCCACACCGTCCGCGACGGGCTCGCCGCACCCCCGGCACCCCCGACCCACCCCCGAACCCCCGCGCCCCACGCCACGCCACAGCGGCCCCGCACACACAACCCCTCACCCCCCGATCACCCTCCCCAACACCTCCCGAGCCGCCCCCTCGTCATACCCCACCCCCGTCAGCAACACCTGCAAACAGATCCCGTCCAGCAACGCCACCACCCCCCGAGCCGTCACCTCATCCGTCCTCCGCGCCAGCAACTCCCCCGCGGTCTCGGCCCATTCCCCCGCCACCACCTTCAACGCGGGCCGCCGCAAAGCCGCGAGATACAGCTCGTACTCCAACTCCACCCGCCCCACATCCCCTTGCAGCCACTCCCCCAGCAACCGAGCGAGCCCGCCCGCGAGATCACTCCCCGACTCCCACAACTCGACCTCGCCCGCGAGCATTTCACCGAACCGCTCGTTAGCCTGCCGAAGCGCGGCGACCATCAGCTCGTCCAGCGTGGCGAAGTGATAGGTCGTCGACCCGAGCGGCACATCCGCCTCGGCCGCGACGGTCCGATGGCTCAGCCCGTCCAGCCCCTTCCGCCGTACGACACACAGCGCCGCGTCGATGATCCGCTGCCGCCGCTCGGGGTCGTACCGCCGCCCCATCAGTGCGCCCCGCCGAGGTTGAGCACCACGACTCCCGCCACGATCAACAGAATCCCGGCGATCTTCGCACCCCCGACCCCGTCCCCGAACAGCACGACGCCGATCACCGCGATGGTCGCCGTACCGACGCCCGCCCAGATCGCGTACGCCGTCCCGATGGACACGCTCCGCAGCGCCTGCGCGAGCAGCGCGAACGACACGACATAGCCGAGCCCGGTCAGCAGGGACGGCCACAACTTGCTGAAACCGTCGCTGTACTTCATCGCGCTGGTGGCAATCACCTCGGCGAGGATCGCGCCGGCGAGCATCAGGTATCCCATGCGTACGAGCGTACACATCGATAGGTACACCCGTACACATACACACGCGCGACGCCGCTGATCCCGCCCTGTGAACGGCAGTTGAGAAAGCGTTATCGAACGCGATCACCCAAACAGGTACTCCCCCGTCACAGGGTCCACTAGTGTTTCACCGTTCACACACCGGGCCCCCGCATTCGCGGCCCCGCCATGGGCGCCGCTGGAGGATCAGCGCATGCCATTCAAGAAGTCCCGGCCCTCTCAAGAGAATTCGTGGGAGAACGGCTGGGCCCCGGACATCTCGCGGGCCCCCGGCACCCGACGTCTGTGGCTGGCCGGTGCCCTCGCGCTGGCCACGGTGACGGCCTGCGTCACGGCGATCACCGTCATGGACCAGGAGTCGGTCAAGTCCGACGAGGCGAAGCAGGCCGACACGAAGTCGGCCAAGGAGGCCGGCCCCGGCCTGATCTCGTTCGCCACCCCGACGCCGGGCGCCTCGGCCTCCGGCGGCAAGGGCAAGGAGGAGACCGCGGGCGGCACCACCCCCTCGGGCTCCCCCTCCCCGTCCGCCACCCCCTCGGGCTCCCCGTCCCCGGCGGACGGCGACGGCAAGGACACCGGCGACAAGGGCACCGACGGCAAGGGGACCGGCGGCTCCAAGCCCGCCCCGGCCCCCACCCCGGCCAAGCCGGCCCCGAACAAGCCCCCGGCGCAGCCCGCGACCAACCCGTACGACCGTTCGCTCAGCGCCGTCAACTACCCCGACCGCTACTGGCACGTCAGCAACGGTCTCGTGAAGCTCGACGCGCCGGGCGGCTCGGAGTCCCGCGAGGACTCCACCTTCACGGTCGTCCCCGGCCTCGCCGACAACTCCTGCTTCACCTTCAAGACGCACGACGGCGCCTACCTGCGCCACCGCAACTTCGTCCTGCGGGCCGAACGCAACGACGGCTCCCGCCTGTTCTCCCAGGACGCGACCTTCTGCTCCTCGCCCTCCCCCTACTCGGACGCCGTGATGCTGCGGTCCGTGAACTACCCCAACTACGTCCTGCGCCACAAGAACTTCCAGCTCCGCCTGGACCCGTACGGCTACAACACGACGATGCGCCAGGACTTCTCGTTCCGGGTGACGACACCGCTCGGATAATCACACCGCATATCGCACGCAACAACAGAGGGCGAGGTCCGTGAAGACTTCGCCCTCTGTCATGCTCAAGCACTCTCAGACGTTGAACCCCAACGCCCTCAACTGGTCCCGCCCGTCGTCCGTGATCTTGTCCGGTCCCCACGGCGGCATCCACACCCAGTTGATGCGCAACTCGTTGACCAGCCCGTCAGTGGCCGACTTGGCCTGGTCCTCGATGACATCGGTCAGCGGACAGGCCGCCGACGTCAGGGTCATGTCGATCGTCGCGATGTTCGCGTCGTCGATGTGGATGCCGTAGATCAGGCCGAGGTTGACGACGTCGATGCCCAGTTCCGGGTCGACGACGTCGTACAGGGCCTCGCGGACCTCTTCCTCCGACGCCGGCTTCAGCTGCACGGTCTCGGTCATGCCGTCTTCCTTTCCGCGTCGGACGAAGCGAGGGCCTGGGCCGTCGCGTCCTTCCAGGCCATCCAGCTCAGCAGGGCGCACTTGACGCGCGCCGGGTACTTGGAGACCCCGGCGAACGCGACGGCGTCCTCCAGGACCTCCTCCATCGCGTCGTCGGGCTCGATCCGGCCCTTGGACTGCATCAGCTCCAGGAAGGTCTCCTGGATCTTCTGCGCGTCGGCGAGATCCTTGCCGACGAGGAGTTCGTTCAGGACGGAGGCACTGGCCTGGCTGATGGAGCAGCCCTGGCCCTCGTACGACACGTCCTCGATCGTCGTACCGTCGTACTTCACGCGGAGCGTGATCTCGTCGCCGCACGTCGGGTTCACATGGTGCACCTCGGCGTCACCGTCCCGGAGACCACGCCCGTGCGGGTTCTTGTAGTGGTCCAGGATGACTTCCTGGTACATCGAATCCAGCTTCACGGTTTCAGCTCACGCCCTTCAGCCGAAGAAGTTCCGTACGTGCTCCAGCCCGTCGACCAGAGCGTCGATCTCCGCCGGCGTGGAGTACAGATAGAACGACGCTCGCGTGGTCGCAGGAATTCCGTACCGCAGGCAGACGGGCCGGGCACAGTGATGACCGACACGTACGGCGATCCCCTGCTCGTCCAGCACCTGACCCACGTCGTGCGGGTGGATGTCACCGAGCGTGAACGAGATCGCGGCGCCCCGGTCCTCGGCCGTCGACGGTCCGATGATCCGCAGATCCGGCACCGACAGCAGCCGCTGGACCGCGTACTCCGTCAGCGCGTGCTCGTGCGCCAGGATCTTGTCCATGCCGATCGCGCTCAGATAGTCGATCGCCGCACCCAGACCGACCGCCTGCGCGATCGGCGGCGTCCCCGCCTCGAACTTGTGCGGAGCCGGCGCGTACGTCGACGAGTGCATCGACACGGTCTCGATCATCTCGCCGCCGCCCAGGAACGGCGGCAGATCCTCAAGGAGTTCCTGCCGCCCCCACAGGACACCGATCCCGGTCGGCCCGCACATCTTGTGACCGGTGAAGGCCACGAAGTCCGCCTGGAGCGCCTGCACGTCCAGCGGCATGTGCGGCGCGGCCTGCGAGGCGTCGACGCAGACCAGCGCACCGACCTCCTGCGCCCGGCGCACGATGGCCTCGACGGGGTTGACCGTGCCGAGGATGTTGGAGACCAGCACGAAGGAGACGATCTTCGTCTTCTCGGTGATGATCTCCTCGATGTTGCTGAGGTCCAGCCGGCCGTCGTCCGTGAGGCCGAACCACTTCAGCTTCGCGCCGGTCCGCTGCGACAGCAGCTGCCAGGGCACGATGTTGGAGTGGTGCTCCATCTCCGTGATGACGATCTCGGTCTCGGAGTCCACGCGGTAGGGCTCGTCGGCCCAGCCCAGCATGTTCGCGACGAGGTTCAGCGACTCGGAGGCGTTCTTGGTGAAGATCACCTCGTCCCGCGAGGGCGCGTTGATGAAGGCGGCGACCTTGTCGCGCGCGCCCTCGTACAGCGCCGTGGCCTCCTCGGCGAGCACGTGCACACCGCGGTGGACGTTGGCGTTGTGGCGCTCGTAGTACTCGTTCAAGGCGTCCAGCACCTGGCGCGGCTTCTGCGAGGTCGCCGCGTTGTCCAGGTACACGAGCTTCTGGCCGTCGTGGACCTGGCGGTCCAGGACGGGGAAGTCCTTGCGGATCGCCTCGACGTCGAGGAGGCCCGGCAACTGCGTCACTCTGATGCGCCGCCCTTCGTGTATACCTCGTAGCCCTCGTTCTCCAGCTTGTCGGCGAGCTCGGGGCCGCCCGACTCGACGATCCGGCCGTTGGAGAAGACGTGGACGTGGTCGGGCTTGATGTAGCGCAGGATGCGCGTGTAGTGCGTGATCAGCAGCGTGCCGACCTCGCCGGACTCGCGGACGCGGTTGACGCCCTCGGAGACGACGCGCAGGGCGTCGACGTCGAGGCCGGAGTCCGTCTCGTCGAGGATCGCGATCTTCGGCTTGAGCAGTTCGAGCTGGAGGATCTCGTGGCGCTTCTTCTCACCGCCGGAGAAGCCCTCGTTGACGTTGCGCTCGGCGAAGGCGGGGTCCATGGAGAGCCGCTCCATGGCCTCCCGGACCTCCTTCACCCAGGTACGCAGCTTGGGGGCCTCGCCGCGGATGGCGGTGGCGGAGGTCCGCAGGAAGTTCGACACGGAGACACCCGGAACCTCGACCGGGTACTGCATCGCGAGGAACAGGCCCGCGCGGGCGCGCTCGTCGACGGACATCTCCAGGACGTCCTCGCCGTCCAGCAGGACCGTGCCGCCGGTGATCGTGTACTTCGGGTGACCGGCGAGGGAGTACGCGAGCGTGGACTTGCCGGAGCCGTTGGGGCCCATGATGGCGTGCGTCTCGCCCTGCTTCACGGTCAGGTCGACGCCCTTGAGGATCTCCTTCGTGGCGTTGTCGGCCTCGACGGTGACGTGCAGGTCTCGGATTTCAAGCGTTGCCATGGATGCCTCAGGACTCCTGGGTGAGGGAGACGAACACGTCGTCTCCTTCGATCTTTACGGGGTATACGGGGACGGGGCGCGTCGCGGGGAGGCCGGACGGCTTGCCGGTGCGGAGGTCGAAGGAGGAGCCGTGCAGCCAGCACTCGATCTGGCAGTCCTCCACCTCGCCCTCGGAGAGCGAGACGTTCGCGTGCGAGCAGATGTCGTGGATCGCGAACACCTCCCCCTCGGTCTGCACGACCGAGACCGGCGTGCCGTCGAGTTCCACCCGCTTCGGGGTGTCCTCCTCCAGCTCGCTCAGTCCGCAGGCGCGTAGGAAGGCCATCAGACGGACGCCTCCAGCTCCGCGTCGATCTTCACGAGCAGGCGCTCCTCGATGTCCGGGACACCGATCTGCTGGACCAGCTCGGCGAAGAAGCCGCGCACGACGAGCCGGCGGGCCTCGTCGGCCGGGATGCCGCGCGCCATCAGGTAGAAGAGCTGCTCGTCGTCGAACCGGCCGGTCGCGGAGGCGTGCCCGGCGCCGACGATCTCGCCGGTCTCGATCTCCAGGTTCGGTACGGAGTCGACGCGCGCGCCGTCGGTGAGGACGAGGTTGCGGTTCAGCTCGTACGTGTCCGTGCCCTCGGCCTTGGCCTCGATGAGGACGTCGCCGATCCACACCGCGTGGGCGCCCTCGCCCTGGAGCGCGCCCTTGTAGACGACGTTCGACTTGCAGTGCGGGGTGTTGTGGTCGACAAGGAGGCGGTGCTCCTGGTGCTGCCCGGCGTCGGTGAAGTACAGCCCGAACAGCTCGGCCTCGCCGCCGGTCGCGGCGTAGGAGACGCGCGGGTGCAGCCGTACGACGTCGCCGCCGAAGGTGACGACGACGGACTTGAAGCTGGCGTCGCGGCCGATCAGCGCGCTGTGCTGGGCGACGTGGACGGCCTTGTCGTCCCAGTCCTGGACGGAGACGACGGTGAGCTTGGCGCCGTCGCCGAGGACGTACTCGACGTTGGCCGCGACGACCGCGTCACCGGTGTGGTCGATGACGACGACGGCCTCGGCGAAGGCGCCGAGCTCGATGAGCTGGTGGCCGAAGGAGGTGCCGCCCTCGCCGTGCACGGCGATGCGGATCGGCTCGGTGAGGACCGTCTCCTTGGGGACGGTGATCACACCCGCCCGCTCGAACGCGGAGTACGCCTGAGCGGCGACCCGGTCGACGGGGGCGCCCGTCCGGCCGAGCCGGGCGTCGTCGCGGCCGGCCAGCTCGACGGTGACGCCCTCGGGTGCCTCGACGGCCACCGTGACACCCTCGCCGGTGGCGACGGCGGTGCCGTCGTGCAGCCCGCGCAGGCGCTCCAGCGGGGTGAACCGCCACTCCTCCTCGCGGCCGTGGGGGACGGGGAAGTCCGCCACGTCGTAGGACGGGGGCGCGCTCATGCGGGTGGCGACGGTGGACTCGGCGGCCACCGCGATGGCGCCGGCGGTGGTGGACCCCACCGGGGAGTTCTGAGCCTCAGCCATGGCTGTCGTAGTGCTCACTTTCTTACGCTTGTATGACGTGCGAGGGCGACCCGAGGGGCCACGGTCAGCCGACCGCGCCTTCCATCTGGAGCTCGATCAGCCGGTTCAGCTCCAGCGCGTACTCCATCGGCAGCTCCTTCGCGATCGGCTCGACGAAGCCGCGCACGATCATCGCCATCGCCTCGAACTCGGTCATGCCCCGGCTCATCAGGTAGAAGAGCTGGTCGTCGCTGACCTTGGAGACGGTCGCCTCGTGGCCCATGGACACGTCGTCCTCGCGGACGTCCACGTAGGGGTACGTGTCGGAGCGGGAGATGGTGTCGACGAG
Organism: Streptomyces saintjeani; assembly: GCF_055409605.1. Taxonomy (NCBI): domain Bacteria; kingdom Bacillati; phylum Actinomycetota; class Actinomycetes; order Kitasatosporales; family Streptomycetaceae; genus Streptomyces; species Streptomyces saintjeani. Next base: position 2,284,815 of record NZ_CP189624.1, read on the forward strand.
CAGCGCGTCGCACAGCACGTTGGACTTGGAGCCGTGGGCGCCCTCGCCGATCTCGACGAGACCGCGGTAGGAGGTACGGCCACCGCCGCGCGCCACCGACTTGGAGACGATGTTGGAGGAGGTGTTCGGCGCCATGTGGACCATCTTGGAGCCGGCGTCCTGGTGCTGGCCCTCGCCCGCGAAGGCGATGGAGAGGGTCTCGCCCTTGGCGTGCTCGCCCATGAGGTAGACGGCCGGGTACTTCATGGTCACCTTGGAGCCGATGTTGCCGTCGACCCACTCCATGGTCGCGCCCTCGTAGGCGACGGCGCGCTTGGTGACCAGGTTGTAGACGTTGTTCGACCAGTTCTGGATGGTCGTGTACCGGCAGCGCGCGTTCTTCTTGACGATGATCTCGACGACCGCGCTGTGCAGGGAGTCCGACTTGTAGATCGGCGCCGTACAGCCCTCGACGTAGTGCACGTAGGCGCCCTCGTCGACGATGATCAGGGTCCGCTCGAACTGGCCCATGTTCTCCGTGTTGATCCGGAAGTAGGCCTGGAGCGGGATCTCGACGTGCACGCCCTTCGGCACGTAGATGAAGGAACCGCCGGACCACACGGCCGTGTTGAGGGAGGCGAACTTGTTGTCGCCGACCGGGATGACCGTCCCGAAGTACTCCTTGAAGAGCTCCGGGTGCTCCTTCAGCGCGGTGTCCGTGTCGAGGAAGATGACGCCCTGCTCCTCCAGGTCCTCGCGGATCTGGTGGTAGACGACCTCGGACTCGTACTGCGCGGCGACGCCCGCGACGAGGCGCTGCTTCTCCGCCTCCGGGATGCCGAGCTTGTCGTACGTGTTCTTGATGTCCTCGGGCAGGTCCTCCCAGGACTCCGCCTGCTTCTCCGTGGAGCGCACGAAGTACTTGATGTTGTCGAAGTCGATGCCGGAGAGGTCGGAGCCCCAGTTCGGCATAGGCTTCTTCTCGAAGAGGCGCAGGCCCTTGAGGCGCAGCTTCGTCATCCACTCGGGCTCGGACTTCTTGCCCGAGATGTCCTTGACGACGTCCTCGTTCAGTCCTCGCTTGGCAGCGGCACCGGCCTCGTCGGAGTCGGCCCAGCCGTACTCGTACTTGCCAAGACCCTCTAGTTCGGGGTGGGCAGTCTCCGTGGTCATGCTGGGTTCCTCCCGGCCGTGCTTGCTGATGCGGTGTGGGAAATCTGGGGGTCCTTCGGGCCCGCCGAGGCCCTCGGGACGAACGTCGTGCACACGCCGTCGCCGTGGGCGATGGTCGCGAGGCGCTGGACGTGGGTGCCGAGCAGCTCGGCGAAGAACTCCGTCTCCGCCTCGCAGAGCTGCGGGAACTGCTCCGCGACGTGCGCCACGGGGCAGTGGTGCTGGCAGAGCTGCTCTCCCACGGGCGCGCTCCGGGCCGTAGCAGCGTACCCGTCCGCCGAGAGGGCCTTGGCCAGGGCTTCCGTACGCTTCTCGGGCGGGACCCCGGCGATGGCCCGGCGGTACGCGGGCGCCTGCGCGGCGACGCGGGCCCGGGCGAACGCGGTGACCGCGTCCTCGCCGCCCTCGCGCTCGGCGATCCAGCGCAGCGCCTCGGCGGCCAGCTTGTCGTAGGACTGGTCGAAGGCGTCCCGGCCGCAGTCGGTCAGGACGAACACCTTCGCGGGACGGCCGCGGGTGCGGGCGCCGTAGACCCGCTGCTCGCGGGCCTCCACGACGGTGTCGGCGGCCAGCGCGTCCAGATGGCGGCGGACGGCCGCCTGGGTCAGGCGCAGGCGGGTGGCGAGTTCGGCGACGGTGGAGGGGCCGTGGTCCAGGATCGAGCGGGCGACGCGGTTGCGGGTGGACCGCTCCCCGGTAGCCAGCTCCTCCTGCGGTGCCTCACCGACGTTTTTCACAACGCCATTGTTGCGTAATTCCCCAGGGTCGGGCAAGCCGCGCCCGCTCCCCCCTGCGGTGCCCTGCGTCACTTAGGCATACCTAATCTGACCTGCGGAAACGATCTTCCGTCCGGTCAAACCGGTGGACCCCGGCCCGGCCCTGCGGGACACTCCCGACCATGCCCACACCCCTTCCCACCGGCCCACTCGTCACCCGGAAGACCCTCGCGGACGACCTCCGCACGCTGGGTGTGAAACCGGGCGAAAACCTCCTCGTCCACTCCTCCCTCTCCGCCCTGGGCTGGGTCAACGGCGGCGCGGTCGCCGTCATCCAGGCCCTCCTCGACGCCCTCGGCCCCACCGGCACGCTCACCGTCCCCACCCAGTCCGGCGACATCTCCGACCCGGCCCAGTGGGAGGACCCCCCGGTCCCCGAGTCCTGGTGGGAGGAGATCCGCGCGACCATGCCCCTCTACGACCCCGCGCTCACCCTCACCCGGGGCATGGGCGTCATCCCCGAGACGCTCCGCCGCTGGCCCGGCGCCCTGCGCAGCGCCCACCCCGAGACCTCGTTCGCGGCGCTCGGCCCGGACGCCGCGAAGATCACCGCGAACCACGCCACCGACTGCCAGCTCGGCGAGCACAGCCCCCTGGCCCGCCTGGCGGAGCTGGACGCCCGCGTCCTCCTCCTCGGCGTCGGCTACGACAACTGCACCACCTTCCACTTCGCCGAGTACCGCGTCCCCAGCCCTGTCACCACCCACGGCCACCCCACCCCGGACGGCTGGCGCACGGTCACCGACCTCGCCCTCTCCGACGAGGGCTTCGAGGAGCTCGGCCACGACTACGAGCGCGACCGCCCGGTGGTACGGGGCCGGGTGGGCGCGGCGGACACCCGCCTGTTCCCGGTCCGGGACGCGGTGGCGTACGCGGAACGCTGGCTGCCGATCCACCGGCCGTACGAGATCCCCTGACCCGGCCGCCCGAACCCCGTCCCGGCTCCCTAGACTCGTCTCTCATGCGAAGTGAGCCTGTCGTCCAGGTCCGGGCCCTGGTCAAGCGGTACGGCACCAAGACCGCGGTGGACGGCCTCGATCTGGTGGCCCTGGGCGGTGTCACCGCCGTGCTGGGGCCCAACGGCGCGGGGAAGACGACGACGATCGAGGTGTGCGAGGGGTACCGGCGGGCGGACGGCGGGACGGTGCGCGTGCTGGGGCTCGACCCCGTCGCCCGGGCCGCCGAGCTGAAGCCCCGGATCGGCGTGATGCTGCAATCGGGGGGCGTGTACTCCGGTGCGCGCGCCGACGAGATGCTCCGGCACATGGCGAAACTCCACGCCCACCCCCTCGACGTGGACGCGCTCATCGACCGGCTCGGCCTCGGCAGCTGCGGCCGGACCACCTACCGCCGCCTCTCCGGCGGCCAGCAACAGCGCCTCGCGCTCGCCATGGCCGTCGTCGGCCGCCCGGAACTCGTCTTCCTCGACGAGCCCACCGCCGGACTCGACCCCCAGGCCCGCCACGCCACCTGGGACCTCGTACGGGACCTGCGCGACGACGGCGTCTGCGTCATCCTCACGACGCACCACATGGACGAGGCCGAGCAGCTAGCCGACGACGTCGCGATCATCGACGCCGGGAAGGTCATCGCGCAGGGCTCCCCGGAGACCCTGTGCAAGGGCGGCGCCGAGAACACCCTCCGCTTCACCGGCCGCCCCGGCCTGGACGTCGGCTCCCTGCTGAAGGCCCTCCCCACGGACTCCGCCGCCGCCGAACTCACGCCCGGCTCCTACCGGATCACCGGCACGATCGACCCCCAACTCCTCGCGACGGTAACCTCCTGGTGCGCACAGCACGGCGTGATGCCGGACCGCATCTCGGTCGAACGCCACACGCTGGAGGACGTCTTCCTGGAACTGACCGGCAAGGAGCTGCGCGCATGACGGCAACGGGCGCCTACACCCCCCGCCCCGGGCCCGCCCCCCTCCCCCGCATGATCGCGGCGCAGGCGGCCCTGGAGACGAAGATGCTCCTGCGCAACGGCGAGCAGCTCCTCCTCACGGTCATCATCCCCACCCTCCTCCTGGTCCTCTTCAGCTCGGTGGACATCGTCGACACGGGCAGGGGCAAGTCGATCGACTTCCTGACCCCCGGCATCCTGGCCCTCTCGGTCATGTCCACAGCCTTCACAGGCCAGGCCATCGCCACAGGCTTCGAACGCAGATACGGAGTCCTGAAGCGCCTGGCGTCGTCCCCCCTCCCCCGCTGGGCGCTGATGACGGCCAAAACGGCATCGGTGCTGGTGACGGAGGCCCTCCAGGTAGCCCTGGTGACGGCGATCGCCTTGACCCTGGGCTGGTCCCCCCAGGGCAACCCGCTGACGGTCTTCCTGCTCCTCCTCCTGGGCACGGCAGCGTTCTCGGGCCTGGGCCTGTTGATGGCAGGCACGCTGAAGGCGGAAGCAACACTGGCAGCGGCCAACCTGGTCTTCCTGCTCCTCCTGGTAGGCGGCGGCGTCATCGTCCCGATGGACAAATACCCGCCGGCCGCCCAGGACGTCTTGTCCCTCCTCCCCATCTCAGCCCTCTCGGACGGCCTCCGAGACGTCCTCCAACACGGAGCGGGAGTCCCGTGGGCGAACCTGGGCATCCTGGCGGCATGGTCGGTAGCGGCCCTGGCGGCAGCGGGCCGCTTCTTCCGCTGGGAGTAACCACAGCGAGCCCGCGCCCACTCACCCAGCTCACGTAGCTGCGGGCACCCGTGCCGCTAGGGGCGGCACGGGTGGGCGCAGCGGCACCCCGCCAGCGCGGGCAAGCACCAATGCCCCTACCCCAGCCACCCCCATACCGGCCCCCTCGTGAACGCATGCACAAGCCCCCGCCTACGATGGACCCCGTGCCGAACCTGACCCCCGCCGACGCCGCAGCCGCCCTGCGCAACCCCCTCGCCTACATCGCGGCCCGCTGGACCCCAACCCCCCGAACGGTCCAGCGCGCAGCCCTCGCCGCGCTCGTCATGTCCGTCGTCATCGTGGTCACCGGCGGCGCGGTCAGACTCACCGGCTCCGGCCTCGGCTGCCCGACCTGGCCGAAGTGCACCGACACCTCCCTCACGGCGACCAGCGAAATGGGCCTGCACGGAGCGATCGAGTTCGGCAACCGCATGCTGACGTACGTCCTGTGCGCGGCGGTCGGCTGGGCCATCATCGCGGCGAGGTCGGAGAAGCCGTACCGCAGGTCCCTCACCCGCCTCGGCTGGGCCCAGTTCTGGGTGGTCATGGGCAACGCGGTGCTGGGCGGCATCGTCGTACTCGTCGGCCTCAACCCGTACACGGTGGCGGCCCACTTCCTCCTCTCGTCGGCACTGATCGCGGTGGCGACGGTGATGTGGCAGCGCACGAGGGAGGGCGACGAGGCCCCCCGCCCGGTGGTGGGCAAGGCGGTCCAGCAACTCGTCTGGTCCCTGGTCGTCGCCTCGGCGCTGCTGATCGCGATCGGCACGATCGTCACCGGCGCGGGCCCCCACGCGGGCGACTCCAGCGAGGTGGACCGCATCCCGATCGACTGGGAGACGATCGCGAAGCTGCACGCGGTACTGGCCTGGATCGTCGTGACGCTGACGTTCGCCCTGTGGTTCGTCCTGAAGGCGGTGGACGCCCCGAAGCCCCCCCTGCACAGGACCCGGGAACTGTTCCTGATCCTGCTGGCGCAGGGGGGGCTGGGGTATATCCAATACTTCACCAACCTGCCCGAGGTGTTGGTCGGGGCGCACATGTTCGGGTCTACGGTGACGTGGATCTGGGTGCTGCGGGTGCTGTTGTCGCTGCGGGAACGACCTGCTGACGAACCGACCGTCTCGGCCCCCGCCGCTGCCGGCAGGTTCGAGCCGGCTCCGAGCTGACAAACGGCGTATGCCGCACGGCGCGGGGACAAAACTCGCGCAAGGCACGGTGGGTTATGTCCAGTACGGACCACCCCCGCAGGCGGCATACGCCATAGGCGCCAACGAGCCGCCCGTGCGTTAGTCACCCACCCCGTACACCCGCCGAGCGTTCCCGGAAGCCAGCATCCCCGCCACCCGCTGCGCATCCCCCAACAGCCAGGCCCCCTCGGCCACCCACCCCCCGAACACCCGCGCCACCGCCTCCTGGAACAGCCGCGCGGCGACGAGGTGCAGCTCCGGCAGCGCGCGGGCCCCGCTGGAGTAGAGGACCTTGCCGAACGGGGCGAGTTCCAGGGTCTCCGCGAGGACGGTGGCCGCGCGGGCGCCCGTGTGCAGGAACGCCGTCCCGCAGTCGACGTACACGTGGGGATACGCCGCCGCGAGGTGGGCGGCCTCCCGGTGCCGGGGATACGCGTGCAGCAGGATCAGATCCGTCCCCAGCCCCGACGTCGCACGGATGAGGTCCACCGGCAGCACCGGCCCCACCCGCAGTTGCAGCGGGCGCCCCGAGGCGAGGGCGATCCACAGCAGGTGGCGCAGGAGGACGGGGTCCCGGACCGCGTCCCCGGCGCGTCGGCCCGCGAGCCAGCGGCCGGCCGCGCCCCGCACCTCCCCGGCGTCGGGAGGCTCCGGCGCGACGACGTGTCCCGCCGCGGCGAAGGCGACCGCGTTCGCGGCGGCGCCGTGCATGGACTCCGCGAGGTTGGAGAGGAACCCCTCGACCGTCCCGGACGTGTCCGCGACCTGCTGCGCGAGGAGTTCGAGGCGGACGATCTCGCGCGCGTCGGCGTCGGCGGTCGCGGCGAGTTCACGGGGCTGCGTGAGGTCGTCCGGCACCCCGGTGTCGACGAGGAACGTCGTCACCCCCGACCCCCGCAGCAGCCGCCGCCCCGCCTCCAGCACCCCCAGCTCACGCCGCCTGGCCAGGTAACGCGCGGGCGGGCAGTGGGGTTCCAGGTCCAGCGCGGGCGGACACCAGCGGCGTACGGCGAAGCCGGTCTGCGTGTCGAAGAGGGTGGTACCGGAGGCGGGCGGCCCGTCCGTACCCGCGAGCCGCGCCTCGAACGTCCCCAGACCCAGCTCGGTCCGCAGAACGCCGTGACAGTACTGGTCCACCAGGGACGGCGTCTCGATCATCCGGTCTCCCTGTGGGTGGCGTCGCCTTACAGGGGTTAACGGGAGAGGCGTACGTCAGGTCGCGGTTGACGCGGGGAGCACCCGAAAAAGACCGCGCGCCCCGGGAAGCGCCCCCGACCGCCGGAAAGCCTCAGCCGGCCTCAGCCGCCGAGCTGGATGCCGGCCATCCGCTTCCACTCGTACGGCCCGGTCTCCACCTTCGCCGCGAACTCCCCGTCGAACTCCTCGTGACGGGTGATCCCGGCCTTCTCGACGGCGGCCACGGCGACGTCGTACGAGGGGGCGACCACGTCACCCCACCCGCCGTCCGCGCCCACGAGGACGATCCGCGCCCCGCGCTGCCCGATGTACGCGACCTGTCCCTCCGCACCGCCGTGCGCCTTCGCGAACGCGCCGATGCGCTTGGCGAGCTTCGCCGCCGTACGGTCCTGCCGGTCCTGCGTCTTCGTGTCTGCCATACCCGGATGCTACCGGCGGGTAGGAAACACCGGCAAGGAACGGATCAGTGGAGGAAGGGGTCCACGGCGACGGCGACGAACAGCAGGGAGACATAGGTGATCGACCAGTGGAACAGCCGCATCTCCTTGAGCTTGGCGCCCTCGACCTCGGCCTTGGCCCGGTTCTGGAGGGCGTGCGCCTCCCACAGCCACCAGCCGCCCGCGGCGAGCGCGACGACCGTGTAGAACCAGCCGGTGTAGCCGAGCGGCGTCAGCAGCAGGGAGACGGCGACCATCACCCAGCTGTAGATGACGATCTGCTTGGCGACGACCTTGTTGGAGGCGACGACCGGCAGCATCGGCACACCGACGCGCGCGTAGTCGTCCTTGACCTTCATGGACAGCGGCCAGTAGTGCGGCGGCGTCCAGAAGAAGATGACGAGGAAGAGGATGACCGGCGCCCACGCGAGCGAGTCGGTGACGGCGGTCCAGCCGATGAGGACCGGCATACAGCCCGCGATACCGCCCCAGATGATGTTCTGGGAGGTACGTCGTTTGAGGATCATCGTGTAGACGACGACGTAGAAGAGGAGCGCCCCGAGGGCGAGCCACGCGGACAGCCAGTTGACGGCGAGCCCGAACAGCAGCGTCGAGCCGACCGCGAGCGCGATCCCGAAGGCGAGGCACTCGCGCGGCGAGACCATGCCGGTGACCAGCGGACGCTGCGAGGTGCGGTCCATGAGCGCGTCGATGTCGCGGTCGATGTACATGTTGAGCGCGTTCGCGCCGCCCGCGGACAGGTAGCCGGCGAAGCAGGTGATGAGCACGAGCCCGAGGTCGGGAACCCCCTGCTGCGCCAGGAACATCACCGGAACGGTGGTGATGAGGAGCAGCTCGATGATCCTCGGCTTCGTCAGCGCCACGAACGCCTTGACACGGGCCCCGAACGGCCGCTGCACCGGGCTCTGGTTCGCACCCGTAACCCCTACTGGACGGGATTCGACGGCCGTCACGCACACCCCTGAAAGAGATATCCCAGCAAGCCTCCCCGTGTGAAGTCCCGGTAAAGGCTCGCGCGTACCACGCCACTGTAGACGTTGCCCATACCTCGGCCTTCGCGGGGGTACCCCGTGTTGGAAGGGCCACCGGGAGGGGGGACAGAACGGGCGCGCGACGGCTCGTTTGAGTGCTCGGATGACGCGCTCCGTATTCAGATGCCGAGCCCCGGGAACCCGGTCGACAGGCGGATCCCGAAGACTCCCGGCAGTCTGGACGGACGGGAGAAACCGCACGTACTTACGGGGGTAGGCTCGACAACGGCCGGTGGGCCCCCGTACACCGGCAGCCGGTGGGCGCGTTGCCCGAGCAGCCGGTGAACCGAACATGTGGAGAGGAGCCCTGACCCAGGGTGAGCACCAAGCCGACCACCACAGACCTCGACTGGACCGAGTTGGACCAGCGGGCCGTCGACACCGCCCGCGTCCTGGCCGCCGATGCCGTACAGAAGGTCGGGAACGGCCATCCGGGTACGGCGATGAGCCTCGCGCCGGCCGCGTACACCCTCTTCCAGAAGGTGATGCGGCACGACCCCGCCGACGCCGACTGGGTCGGGCGCGACCGCTTCGTGCTGTCCGCCGGCCACTCGTCCCTCACTCTCTACACCCAGCTGTACCTGGCCGGCTTCGGCCTGGAGCTGGACGACCTGAAGGCGTTCCGGACGTGGGGCTCGAAGACCCCGGGCCACCCGGAGTACGGCCACACCACCGGTGTCGAGACGACGACGGGCCCGCTCGGCCAGGGTGTCGCGAACGCGGTGGGCATGGCGATGGCCGCCCGCTACGAGCGCGGCCTGTTCGACCCCGAGGCCCCGGCGGGCGAGTCCCCCTTCGACCACTTCGTGTACGCCATCGCCGGTGACGGCTGCCTCCAGGAGGGCATCTCCGCCGAGGCCTCCTCCCTCGCGGGCCACCAGAAGCTCGGCAACCTGGTCCTGCTGTGGGACGACAACCACATCTCGATCGAGGGCGACACCGAGACGGCCGTCTCCGAGGACACCGTCAAGCGGTACGAGGCGTACGGCTGGCACGTCCAGCGCGTCGCCCCGAAGCCGGACGGCGACCTGGACCCGCACGCGATCTACAACGCGATCGAGGCCGCGAAGAAGGTGACGGACAAGCCGTCGTTCATCGCGATGCGCTCGATCATCGCCTGGCCCGCCCCGACCGCGCAGAACACCGAGGCCGCGCACGGCTCGGCGCTCGGCGACGACGAGGTGGCGGCCACCAAGCGCGTACTGGGCTTCGACCCGGCGCTGACCTTCGAGGTCTCCGACGAGGTCATCACGCACACGCGCGGCGCCCTGGAGCGCGGCGCGCAGGCGAAGGCCGACTGGGAGAAGTCGTTCCAGCTGTGGCGCGACGACAACCCGGAGCGCGCCGCCGAGTTCGACCGGATCAACGCGGGCGAGCTGCCCGCGGGCTGGGAGGAGAAGCTCCCGGTCTTCGAGGCGGGCAAGGGTGTCGCGACGCGTGCCGCGTCCGGCAAGGTCCTCCAGGCGCTCGGCGCGGTCATCCCGGAGCTGTGGGGCGGCTCGGCCGACCTCGCGGGCTCCAACAACACGACGATCGACGCGTCGTCCTCCTTCCTCCCGGCGGACAACCCGCTCACCGAGGCGGACCCGTACGGCCGCACGATCCACTTCGGCATCCGCGAGCACTCGATGGCCGCCGAGATGAACGGCATCGCGCTGCACGGCAACACCCGCATCTACGGCGGCACGTTCCTCGTGTTCTCCGACTACATGCGCAACGCCGTGCGGCTGTCCGCGCTGATGCACCTGCCGGTGACGTACGTGTGGACGCACGACTCGATCGGCCTCGGCGAGGACGGCCCGACCCACCAGCCGGTCGAGCACGTCGCCGCGCTGCGCGCGATCCCGGGCCTGAACGTGGTCCGCCCGGCCGACGCCAACGAGACAGCCATCGCCTGGCGCGAGATCCTGCGCCGCGGCAAGCGCGAGTACGGCGTCTCCGCGCCGCACGGCCTGGCGCTGACCCGGCAGGGCGTGCCGACGTACGAGCCCAACGAGGGCACGGTCAAGGGCGGTTACGTCCACACCGAGGCGTCCACGGGCACCCCCGAGGTCATCCTGATCGCGACCGGCTCCGAGGTCCATGTGGCCGTCGCCGCGCGGGAGCTGCTGGAGGCCGAGGGCACGCCGACGCGCGTGGTCTCGATGCCGTCGGTGGAGTGGTTCGAGGAGCAGACCCCCGAGTACCGCGCCGAGGTGCTGCCCGCCTCGGTGAAGGCGCGTGTCTCCGTCGAGGCCGGGATCGGTCTCACGTGGCACAAGTACGTCGGTGACGCGGGCCGCATCGTTTCCCTGGAGCACTTCGGCGCTTCGGCCGACGGCAAGGTCCTCTTCGAGGAGTACGGCTTCACTGCCGAGAACGTGGCCGCGAAGGCGCGGGAATCCGTCGCCGCCGCCCAGCGCTGACGCCCATAAGACACCCCACGTACGTAGGAGATGTAATTCCATGACAGACGCACTGAAGCGCCTCTCCGAGGAGGGCGTCGCGATCTGGCTGGACGACCTGTCGCGCAAGCGGATCACGTCCGGCAACCTCGCCGAGCTGATCGACCAGCAGCACGTCGTGGGCGTCACCACCAACCCGTCGATCTTCCAGAAGGCGATCTCGTCCGGCGACGGCTACGAGCAGCAGGTCACCGACCTCGCCGCCCGCAAGGTCACTGTCGACGAGGCGATCCGCATGATCACGACGGCGGACGTCCGTGACGCCGCCGACATCCTGCGCCCCGTCTTCGACGCGTCCGGCGGCCAGGACGGCCGGGTCTCCATCGAGGTCGACCCGCGCCTCGCGCACGAGACGGCGCCGACGGTCGCCGAGGCCAAGCAGCTCGCGTGGCTGGTGGACCGCCCGAACACGCTGATCAAGATCCCGGCGACCAAGGCGGGCCTCCCGGCGATCACCGAGGTGATCGGCAACGGCATCAGCGTCAACGTCACGCTGATCTTCTCCCTCGCCCGGTACCGCGAGGTCATGGACGCCTACCTGGCCGGCCTGGAGAAGGCCAAGGCCAAGGGCATCGACCTGGCGGGCATCCACTCGGTCGCCTCCTTCTTCGTGTCCCGCGTGGACACCGAGATCGACAAGCGCCTGACCGCGCTGGGCACGGACGAGGCCCTCGCCCTCAAGGGCAAGGCGGCGCTCGCCAACGCGCGGCTCGCCTACCAGGCGTACGAGGAGGTCTTCTCGTCCGACCGCTGGGCGGCCCTGGAGAAGGCGGGCGCGAACAAGCAGCGTCCGCTGTGGGCGTCGACCGGCGTGAAGGACCCGGCGTACAAGGACACCCTGTACGTCGACGACCTGGTCGCGCCGAACACCGTCAACACCATGCCGGAGGCCACCCTGCTGGCCACGGAGGACCACGGCCAGATCACCGGCAACACCATCGCGGGCACGTACGAGCAGGCTCGCGCCGAGCTCGACGCGGTGGAGAAGCTCGGGATCTCGTACGACGACGTGGTCCAGCTCCTTGAGGACGAGGGCGTCCAGAAGTTCGAGGAGTCCTGGAACGACCTGCTCAAGTCGACCGAGGCGGAACTTGAGCGCCTCGCTCCTTCGGAGGGCTGATTTCACTTGTCGAGCAGCAATCCGCTGCGTGACCCGGCAGACCGGCGGCTCCCGCGCATCGCGGGGCCGTCGGGCCTTGTCATCTTCGGTGTCACGGGCGATTTGTCACGTAAAAAGCTGATGCCCGCCGTGTACGACCTCGCCAACCGTGGCCTGCTTCCGCCGGGTTTCTCCCTGGTCGGGTTCGCGCGCCGGGAGTGGGAGCACGAGGACTTCGCGGCCGAGGTCCACGACGCCGTCAAGGAGCACGCGCGCACGCCGTTCCGGGAGGAGGTCTGGCAGCAGCTCATCCAGGGGATGCGCTTCGTCCAGGGCACCTTCGACGACGACGAGGCGTTCGAGCGGCTGCGCGCCACCATCGATGAGCTGGACAAGGCACAGGGCACGGGCGGCAACTTCGCCTTCTACCTGTCCGTGCCGCCGGGCGCCTTCCCGGTGGTCATCCAGCAGCTCAAGAAGCACGGCCTCGCCGATCAGTCGCGCGGCTCGTGGCGGCGCGCCGTCATCGAGAAGCCGTTCGGGCACGACCTGAAGTCGGCCGAGGAGCTGAACGCGACGGTCGAGGACGTCTTCGCGCCCGACCAGGTCTTCCGCATCGACCACTACCTCGGCAAGGAGACCGTCCAGAACATCCTGGCGCTCCGGTTCGCCAACACGATGTTCGAGCCGATCTGGAACCGGTCCTTCGTGGACCACATCCAGATCACGATGGCCGAGGACATCGGCATCGGCGGCCGGGCCGGTTACTACGACGGCATCGGCGCGGCGCGCGACGTCATCCAGAACCACCTCCTCCAGCTGATGGCCCTCACCGCGATGGAGGAGCCCGCCTCCTTCGACGCGGACGCGCTCGCCGCCGAGAAGACCAAGGTCCTCGGCGCGGTCAAGCTCCCCAAGGACCTCGGCCGCGACACCGTCCGCGCGCAGTACGCGGCCGGCTGGCAGGGCGGCGAGAAGGTCATCGGCTACCTCGAAGAGGACGGCATCGACAAGGCGTCGAAGACCGACACGTACGCCGCGATCAAGGTCGAGGTCGACAACCGCCGCTGGGCGGGCGTGCCGTTCTACCTGCGCACCGGCAAGCGGCTCGGCCGCCGTGTCACCGAGATCGCGGTCGTCTTCCAGCGCGCCCCGCACTCCCCCTTCGACACGGCGGCCACCGAGGAACTCGGCTCCAACGCGATCGTCATCCGCGTCCAGCCGGACGAGGGCGTGACGGTCCGCTTCGGCTCCAAGGTGCCGGGTACGTCGATGGAGATCCGGGACGTGTCCATGGACTTCGCGTACGGCGAGTCCTTCACGGAGTCGTCCCCCGAGGCGTACGAGCGGCTGATCCTGGACGTCCTGCTCGGCGACTCGAACCTCTTCCCGCGCACCGAGGAGGTCGAGCTGTCCTGGCGCATCCTCGACCCGATCGAGGAGTACTGGGACACCCACGGCAAGCCGGCCCAGTACGCGGCGGGCACCTGGGGCCCCGACGAGGCGGACGAGATGCTCGCCCGCGAGGGACGGAGCTGGCGCCGGCCATGAAGATCGACCTCACGGACACCACCGCCGGCAAGATAAACAAGGCCCTGATCAAGGGCCGCCGCGAGATCGGCACCCCGGCCGTCGGCATGGTCCTCACCCTGGTCCTCGTCACCGACGAGGAGAACGCGTACGACGCCCTGAAGGCGGCCGGCGACGCGTCCCGCGAGCACCCCTCGCGCACGCTCGTCGTCATCCGCCGCGTCTCCCGCTCGCCGCGCGACCGCACGCAGTCGCGCATCGACGCGGAGATCCTGCTCGGCGCGGACGCCGGGACCGGCGAGACCGTCGTCCTGCGGCTGCACGGCGAGGTCTCCGACCACGCCCAGTCCGTCGTCCTGCCGCTGCTGCTGCCGGACGCGCCGGTCGTCGTCTGGTGGCCGGTCACCGCGCCCGCCGACCCGGCGAACGACCCGCTCGGCGCGCTCGCGCAACGCCGGGTCACCGATGCGTACGCCGCCGAGCAGCCGGTCCGCGAGCTGACCGCCCGCGCGAAGTCGTACGCCCCCGGCGACACGGACCTCTCCTGGACCCGCATCACGCCCTGGCGCTCGATGCTGGCCGCGGCTCTCGACCAGGTCACCTGCGAGGTGACGGCCGTCGAGGTCGAGGGAGAGGAGTTCAACCCGAGCTGCGAGCTGCTGGCGATGTGGCTGGCGGACCGTCTCGACGTCCCGGTCCGGCGCACGCTCTCGGCGGGCCCCGGCCTGACCGCCGTCCGCCTGTCGACGGACATGGGGCCCATCGCCCTCGACCGTACCGACGGTTCGGTGGCGACCCTGTCGATCCAGGGCCAGCCTGACCGCGCGGTCGCCCTGAAGCGCCGGGACACGGTCGACCTGATCGCGGAGGAACTGCGGCGGCTGGATCCGGACGACACGTACGCGTCCGCGCTGCGGTTCGGGGTGGAGCGGCTCAACTCGTCGGTGTCGAGGGCGTTTCCGGCGCCGGTGACGCGGGCGGCGGGTGGGGGGACGGCTGCGGGGTCGGTTGCGACTCTGACGCCGGAGACGGACTCGGGCGGGGCTCCGGCTTCGATGCCGGGTCCGGCCTCGGGCAGGGCCTCGACGCCGGGTTCGGTCGTGGCTTCCGGCTCGGGAGCGGTGCCGGGCTCGACGCCGGGTTCCCCCTCGGGCTCGACGCCGGGCTCGGGGTCGGCCTCGGGCAAGGCTTCGGCTTCGACGCCGGGTTCCGTCGTGGCTTCCGGCTCGGCGCCGGGCGCCGCCTCGGGTTCGGCTGCGGTTCCTGCCTCGGGCGCCGCCTCGGGCTCGGCCTTGACGCCAGGCTCGGCTTCGACGCCGGGTTCCCCCTCGGGCTCGGCTGCGGTTCCTGCCTCGGGTTCGGTGCCGGGTTCGGCTTCGCGTTCCGTGCCGGCTGCCTCTTCTCCTCCCGCCTCGGCCCTCGCCGATCCCGTCGCCATCCCTAAGACCGACTCCTCCGTCGAGGGAGCGCGAAAAAGTGGTGCTGCCGGAGCAGGTGAACCCGCAGGAGGGGGAGCCGGAGGAACTCCCCCCGCTCCCCCGGCGGCTGCGCAAGCTCCCGTACTACCGGCCGAAGCGCCGCAGCCGGTGAGGAAGGCCATCTCCCCATGACCGCACCCCAGTTGGTCGTCCACCGCGACAAGGAGCTGATGGCGCAGGCCGCCGCGGCCCGGCTCATCACGCGGATCGTCGACGCGCAGTCCTCGAAGGGCAGCGCGTCGATCGTCCTCACGGGTGGCCGCAACGGCAACGGCCTGCTCGCGGCGCTCGCGACAGCGCCCGCGCGCGACGCCGTCGACTGGTCGCGTCTCGACCTGTGGTGGGGCGACGAACGCTTCCTCCCCGAGGGCGACCCCGACCGCAACGTCACCCAGGCCCGCGAGGCCCTCCTCGACTCCGTCCCCCTCGACCCGAAGCGCGTGCACGCGATGCCCGCGTCGGACGGCGAGTACGGGACGGACGTGGAGGCGGCGGCGGAGGCGTACGCGGAGGAACTGGCGAGGTCGGCCGACCACGGCGACGTCCCGACGTTCGACGTCCTGATGCTGGGCGTGGGACCGGACACGCACGTGGCGTCCCTCTTCCCCGAACTCCCCGCGGTCCGCGAGGAGACCCGCACGGTGGTGGGCGTCCGAGGCGCCCCGAAACCCCCGCCCACGCGAGTCACCCTCACCCTCCCCGCGATCCGGGCGGCCAAGGAGGTCTGGCTCCTCGCGGCGGGCGAGGACAAGGCCCAGGCCGCCGCGATCGCCCTCTCGGGCGCAGGCGAGATCCAGGCCCCGGCGGCAGGCGCCCGCGGCCTCGCCCGCACACTCTGGCTCCTGGACCGAGCGGCGGCATCCCACCTCCCGCGCGCGCTGTACCCGCCGGCAACGGCGTAACCACAAAGGCTGCGGGCCCCGTCTGTCACAGACGGGGCCCGCAGCCTTTTGTACCCACCGCAGCCTTTTGTACCCACCGCAGCCTTCGTGCTCACCGCACCCGAACACTCACCACATCAGAGGTCCGCCACCGCACAGGATGCCGATCCTTGGGCCCCTTCAGCCCATACGCGACAGCCCGAAACTCCAGCCCCCCACGCCGCACCCCCTTCACCTGCACAGCAACCCGCCCCTCAGGCCCACCCCGCCGGACCACACCCCCACACCCCACCTGCCGCCAGGCCGCTTTCCCACTCCGCTCCTGAAGACATATCCGCAGATACTGAGCGGCATCGTCGTCCCCATGAGCACTGACCTTGAAGACCTTCCCCACGCCGACCGCCCGGGGCGCCACCACGGACACATCCCCCTTGGCGTAAGCGGGCCCAGCGGCCAGAGCCACGACAGCGAGCCCCACCCCGACCCCACTCAGCCCTTTACCGATCCCACGCACAGCGACCCCTCCCAAGAAATATTTCCCGCCACCCCTCCAGATGCGAAAACGCCCCCACGGGTTGCAACGGCCCGGAAGACTCCATCTCCCGGTCATCACGCCTTCGGCACCAGCGTCGGCGCGTCAACAGGTACGTCCGCCTTGGCCGCCGGTGCCAACGAGGCGACGGCGAGCAGGAACAGCAGGGCCGCGAACAGGACGGGCGCGTTGAGCCCGAAGGCTTTCGCGACCACCCCACCGAGCAGCGCACCGACCGGCGCCCCCGAGGTGGAGGCCGTACGGAAGGCCGCGGCGATCCGCCCCAACAGCCCCTCGGGGCCGCGTTCCTGCATGAGCGTCATCTGGTTGACGTTCCACACCATGCCCATCACACCGAGCAGCGCCATCCCGACGAGCAGCGCACCGAGATGCCGTACGGACCCCATGGCCACGAGGGAGACGAGCTGAACGGTCCCGCCCCACATCAGCGCCCGCGCCCGCCCGAACCGCCGGGCGACGCGCTGCGCGAGGAACCCTCCGGCGATGGACCCCACGGAGTACGCGGTCATGGCGGCGGCGAACCCGGCGTCCCCCGCGTCCAGCCACCGCGTGACGACCAGGACCAGGGTCGCGATCAACGCTCCCATCCCGATGTTGCACAGCAGCGTGGCCGTACAGATGGCGCGCAGCACCCGGTCCCGCCACAACACCCGTATCCCCTCGGCGATCTCCCCCCGCAGCGTGCTCCCCGTGGCCCGCGCCTCCCGCGCGACGGGCCGCACCCGCAGCGAGGCGATGAGCCCGGCGGCGACGAAGTAACTGACCGCGTCCACCACGAACGGCACAGCCATCCCCACCAGCACGAGCACCGGCACGACGGGCCCCGCCACCAGCCCCCCGGCAACTTGCTGACCGGTCATCAACCGAGCATTGGCGGCCCCGAGCTGATCCCGCTCCACCACGGACGGCAGCAAAGCGGTAGAAGCATTGTCGAACAACGTCTGAAGGGTGGTCAGCACAAAGGCAAGCCCCAACAACACCCCCACAGAAACCTCCCCAAAAACCACCACCACAGCGAACCCGGCAACCAGCACCCCCCGCACCACATCAACAGCCCACATGGCCCGCCGCTGATCCACCCGATCAGCCAACGCCCCACCCACCAGCCCGAACAACAACCAGGGCACATACCCACAAGCGGTAACAGAGGCAATCACCAACGGATCATCGGTAACCCGCACAGCCAACAACGGCATAGCGGTATTCCGCAAAGCATCCCCAAACCGCGACACAACAGCGGCAGACCACAATCGCCAGAACTCGCTACCCATACCCACAAGGTAGAGGCCACCACTGACAACGGACCTCAGCCCCAGTCCTTTAGGGGCGCGGGGAACTGCGCGACAAGCCACGACGGCGCCGCAGCCCCGAAACCAACAGACCGCGGCACCCCGGTGGGTTAAATCTCGCCCCGCAACTTCGCAAGAGCCTCCGCCAAGATCGCCTCACCATCAGCATCACTACGCCGCTCCCGTACATAAGCGAGATGCGTCTTGTACGGCTCGGTCCGCGGCGGAGCCGGCGGATTGTCCCGGTCCTGCCCCGCAGGGAACCCGCACCGCGGACAGTCCCAGGTATCCGGCACCTGCGCGTCACTCGCGAAACTGGGCTGCGTCTCATGCCCGTTGGAGCACCAGAAGGAGATGCGCAGTCGGGGTGCGGACTCGCCCCGCTCGGCCTCGCCCATCGGCCCCGCCCCGACCCGGCTTCCTCGGATCGCGTTGCCACTTGCCACGGTCGTAACTCCCTGCGTGATGGTGCCGCGAAGCGAGTCGGCGTTTCGCTCCACTGCGAGCGGCTCAGTCTACGTAAGACCAACCGGCCTAAGGCCCAACGCGCGTCCAGTGATTGGAGTTACCGCACACAGACGCAAGCCCCATGATAGGCCGCGCCAAGGAGCGCGTACCGGACATGGGGCTTTGCGTGCGTATTGTGCTGGGGGACGCCGCTCAGTTGTTGGCCTTCATGATCAGGCCGAGGACGATGATGCAGGCGAACCAGAGCAGACCGACCACGACGGTGATGCGGTCGAGGTTGCGCTCGGCGACCGAGGAGCCGCCGACGGAGGACTGCATGCCGCCACCGAACATGTCGGAGAGGCCGCCGCCCTTCCCCTTGTGCATCAGCACCAGCAGCATCAGCAGCAGGCTGAAGACGATCAGGGCGATGGAGAACCCCAGAACCACGGCTGGACCAACTTCCTCGGATGCGGATGACGACGGGGACTTCAGCGGGTAGTCACTGAGGTCCCCGTCAGGGTACGACGGATCGCGGCTACGGCCTACTCACTGATCCCGGAAGCGCACGATCTTGACGAACTCGTCGGCGTCGAGGGAGGCGCCACCGACGAGGGCGCCGTCGATGTCGGCCTGCGCCATGATCTCGGCGACGTTCCCGGCCTTGACGGACCCGCCGTACTGGATACGGACCTTGTCGGCGAGCTCCTGGTCGTACAGCTCGGCGAGCTTGCCCCGGATCGCGGCGCAGACTTCCTGCGCGTCACCGGCGCCGCAGACCTTGCCGGTGCCGATGGCCCAGACGGGCTCGTAGGCGATGACGACGGTCTCGGCCTGCTCGGCGGCGACGTCCTTGAGGCCGCCCGCGACCTGGTCGAGGGTGTGGGAGACGTGGTTGCCCGCCTCGCGGACCTCCAGCTCCTCGCCGACGCACAGGATCGGGGTGATCCCGTGCTTGAACGCGGCCTTGACCTTGGCGTTGACGATCTCGTCGGTCTCGGCGTGGTACTGGCGGCGCTCGGAGTGGCCGACGGCGACGTACGCGCACTTCAGCTTGGCGAGCATGGGGCCGGAGATCTCGCCGGTGTAGGCGCCGGAGTCGTACGCGGAGATGTCCTGGGAGCCGTACGTGATCTTCAGCTTGTCGCCGTCGACCAGGGTCTGCACGGAGCGCAGGTCGGTGAAGGGGGCGAGGACGGCGACCTCGACGGCCTCGTAGTCCTTGTCGGCCAGGGCGAACGCGAGCTTCTGGACGTGGGCGATGGCCTCAAGGTGGTTGAGGTTCATCTTCCAGTTGCCCGCCATGATCGGCGTGCGGGTGGTCATGAAGGTCAGTTCTCCAATGCGGCGAGGCCGGGGAGCGTCTTGCCCTCAAGGTATTCGAGGGAGGCGCCGCCACCGGTCGAGATGTGGCCGAATGCGGTCTCGTCGAAGCCCAGGGTGCGCACGGCCGCGGCGGAGTCGCCGCCGCCGACGACCGTGAAGCCCGGGGAGTCGAGGAGGGCCTGGGCGACCGCCTTGGTGCCCTCGGCGAATTCGGGGTGTTCGAAGACGCCCATCGGGCCGTTCCAGAAGACGGTGGCGGCGTCGGCGATCTTCGAGGCGTACAGCGTGCCGGAGGCGGGGCCGATGTCGAGGCCCATGCGGTCGGCGGGGATGGCGTCGGCGGCGACGGTGGTCGAGCCGGCCGGGGTCTTGTCCTTGAGGTCGGGGAACGCGGGGGCGACCACCGCGTCGACCGGCAGGACCAGCTCGACGCCGGTCTTCTCGGCGCGCTCGACGTACTCCAGGACGGCGGGGAGCTGGTCCTCCTGGAGGAGTGAGGCGCCGACCTCGTGGCCCTGGGCCTTGAGGAAGGTGAAGGCCATGCCGCCGCCGATGAGGATGCGGTCGGCCTTGCCGAGGAGTTCGTCGATGACGGCGAGCTTGTCGGAGACCTTGGCGCCGCCGAGGACGACGACGTACGGGCGCTTGACGTCGTCGGTGAGCTTCTTGAGGACGCCGACCTCGGTGGCGATGAGGTACCCGGCGTAGTGCGGGAGGCGCGCGGGGAGGTCGAAGACGGAGGCGTGCTTGCGGTGCACGGCGCCGAAGCCGTCCCCGACGTACACGTCCGCGAGGGCCGCGAGCTGGTCGGCGAACTCGCCGCGCTCGGTGTCGTCCTTGGCCGTCTCGCCCGCGTTGAAGCGGAGGTTCTCGACGACCGCGACCTGGCCGGGCTCCAGGCCGTTCACGGCGTCGTGGGCGGCGGGGCCGACGGTGTCCTGGGCGAAAGCCACGGGCGCGCCGAGCAGCTCGCCGAGGCGTTCGGCGGCGGGCAGCAGCGAGAACGCGAGGTCCGGGGCGCCCTTGGGGCGGCCGAGGTGCGAGGCGACGACGACCTTGGCGTCAGCGGCGACGAGGGCCTCGATCGTCGGCAGGACGGCGCGGATCCGGCCGTCGTCGGTGATGAGACCGCCGGCCAGCGGGACGTTGAGGTCGGCGCGGACGAAGACGCGCTTGCCGGACACGCCTTCGGCGAGGAGATCGTCGATCGTCTTCAATGCAGTCTCCAGGAAAAGGGGCTCTGACGGTGGCGGGGAAGTACGGGTGCTTGCACGTGCGACAGGGCCCGGGCAGCGCCTCTTCGCATGCTGCCCGAGCCCTGCGGCTCACATCGGTGCGGTGCCTGTCAGGCGGTGATCAGAGCCGGGCGCCGACGAAGACCGTGAGGTCGACGAGGCGGTTGGAGTAGCCCCACTCATTGTCGTACCAGCCGATGATCTTCACCTGCTTGCCCTGGACCATGGTCAGGGACGAGTCGAAGGTGCAGGAGGCCGGCCAGTTGACGATGTCCGAGGAGACGATCGGGTCCTCGGTGTAGTCGAGGTAGCCCTTCAGCTCGCCCTGGGCCGCCTTCTGGAAGGCCGCGTTGACCTCTTCCTTCGTGACCACGCGCTCGGTCTCGACGACGAGGTCGGTGACGGAACCGGTCGGGACCGGGACGCGCATCGCCATGCCGTTGAGCTTGCCGGACAGCTCCGGGATGACCACGCCGAGGGCCTTCGCGGCGCCGGTGGACGCCGGGATGATGTTCTCGGCGGCGGCGCGGGCGCGGCGCAGGTCCTTGTGCGGGAAGTCCTGGAGGCGCTGGTCGCTGGTGTAGGCGTGGACCGTGGTCATCAGGCCCGAGACGATGCCGAAGTTCTCCAGGAGAACCTTGGCCATCGGCGCCACGCAGTTGGTGGTGCAGGAGGCGTTCGAGATGATGTCGTGCGCGCTCGCGTCGTACTTGTCCTCGTTGACGCCGAGCACGATGGTGATGTCCTCGTCGGTCGCCGGAGCGGAGATGAGGACCTTCTTGGCGCCGCCCGCGATGTGCTTGGCGGCGTCGGCGCGCTTGGTGAAGATGCCGGTCGACTCGATGACGATGTCGACCCCCAGGTCGCCCCACGGGATCTGGGCGGGGTCGCGCTCGGAAAGGACCTTGATGACATGGCCGTCGACCGTGATGGTGTCGGCGGTGTGCGTGACCTCTGCCTTGAGACGGCCGAGGACCGTGTCGTACTTGAGCAGGTGGGCGGTGGTCGCGGTGTCACCCAGGTCGTTGACGGCCACGACCTCGATGTCGGCACCCTGCGCCAGCAGCGCGCGGAAGTAGTTGCGGCCGATACGGCCGAAGCCGTTGATGCCTACGCGGATCGTCACGAACCGATCTCCTCGTTGGTACGCCGGCCTTCGTCGCCGGCGAGCTGTTTTTGGGATGTCCCCGACCACCCCCGACCCTACCTCTCCGAGGCGGCGCCGGTGACATCGAGTCGTCCCATACGCGGCGAGGCGGCCCGTACCCACCAGTAGGGGTACGGACCGCCAGGACCCGGAAAACCTTTTCACACGATTCGGTTACGAATCATGGACCGCCCTTGACCGGGCCGGTTCACCTCTCAAGTGAGGCGAGGGCCTTTCCGATGAGCGCCTTGCGCTCCGCCGCCGTGGTCAGGTGCTCCAGGCCGAAGCCCAGCAGCACGGTGTCCTTCGTGGTGACGGCGCCGTACGTCTGGAACAGCGCGCCCGTGCGCGTCCAGTCCTTCAGCACGGCCGGGCTGCCCGCCGGGGGCCCGGTGACCTGCCAGGCGCCGAGCGAGGTCTCGAAGCCCTCCGCCTGGGTCGCCGCGCCGCCCACGACGACGGAGGTGTCGTCGAGGAGCACGCCGTGGCCGCCGGTGCCGGGGTCGGTGACGTACGCGAACGACACCTCGACGCTCTTCCCGGCGTACGCGCTCAGGTCGAACTCGACCTGCTGCCAGCCGCTGGAGGTCCCGGTGAACGCGTTCCAGGCGCCCGAGGTCCCGGCGTTGGCGCAGGTGCTGCCGTTCAGGGTCAGGTAGTGGCTGAGCCAGGGGTGCTCGCCGATGTAGAAGCCGGCGCCGCACTCCGCCGGTACGGCCGTGCCGGTCGCGCCGCTCTTCTCCGGCAGGGTCGTCCAGTCGGCGCCGCCCGCGCTGTGCGCCTCGACGATCGCGTTGTCGTACCCCTGCTCGGTGTCCCAGAACAGCCGCGCCCGCAGCGTGGGCTGCTGGGCCGCGGTCACCGAGGTCAGGTCGATGGTCCGGGTCAGCCGCTTGTAGGCGTCGTCGGTGTGCACGGCCGCCGCCATGTACGACCCCGAGTACGGCCCGTACGGGTTGACCGTCCCGGCGTACTGCCCCGCGCCCGCGCTCGCGAACTGGGGGTACGTGTCGGCCGGGAGTTCGTCCGAGGTGACGCCGTACGTGCCCGCCTGGTCCAGCGGGTTGCCGGGGGCGCCGGCCAGCAGGCCGGAGAAGCCGGTCAGCTTCCCGGAGCCCGTGACGCCGCTCGCGCCCGCGACCGACGTGCGCGAGTAGGCGCCCAGGTAGTACTGGCTGAAGTCGTCGGAGGGGGTGCCGTCGCCGAGGTCGACCGCGCCGCCGGCCCGCTCGCCGGCCTCGATCAGCTTGCCGCCCTCGTTGAGGTAGGCCCGCAGTTCGAGCTGCGTCGGGTTACCGGGGACCGCGGCGCCCGTGTAGTGCACGACCGTACGGAAGTGCTTCAGCACCCCGAGCGCGTCCGGCACGCCCTGCGTGGCCACGTCCCACACAACCGCCTTGCGGCCGTTGGCCTTCAGCGCGTCGACGTACGCCTGCGCCTGCGTCGCGGCGGCGCCCTCCTCGGCGACGACGAGCGTGTCGGCG
The DNA here is from genome assembly GCF_055409605.1 of Streptomyces saintjeani. Classification (NCBI taxonomy): domain Bacteria; kingdom Bacillati; phylum Actinomycetota; class Actinomycetes; order Kitasatosporales; family Streptomycetaceae; genus Streptomyces; species Streptomyces saintjeani. The sequence goes on from NZ_CP189624.1 coordinate 2,308,205, forward strand.
GCGGCCCGCCTGGCCACGGTGTACGTGAACTTGCCGCTGGAGACCTTCTTGCCGGCCTTGGCCCGGCCGGTGAACCACACCTCGACCTTGTCCCCGGGGTCGCCGTCCCGCACCTTCGCGCGGTACTCGTCGTAGAAGAGGTTGTCCTCCCCGCCGAACGTCTCCCCGCCCTTCCAGGACCGCAGCGCCGTGCTGTGCGTACGGCCGCCGTTGACGCGGTACTTGAGCTCCTTGTCCCGCAGCGACCTGCGGGCGACGACGGAGACCTCCTGGTCGGCGCCGCGCGAGTACGACGTGGTGAAGGGGGCCGGGGTGAGGTCGGCGGCCTTCAGGCCCAGCGAGGACTTCGGCTGGTCCGGGGTCAGCGCGGACTCGGCGACCGAGAGCGCGAACGGGATGTTCTTCGCGAACTCCTGCTGGATCAGCTTCTCGTCGTCCGGGAACGTGAAGACCGAGCGGCAGTCGGCCGCGTTCCACTGGTCGTTCGGGTCGAGGTCGGACGCGGTCTGGCACGTCGACATCTCCGGGGTGAACATCGCCATCCCGTTGACGTTCGACGCGTGCCCGTCGGCCTCGCCGTTCGTCGTGTACAGCTCCGAGGAGACCTGCGGGTGGTAGCCGGGGATCGCCGAGTTGGCCGGCGTACCGGCGAGCGCCTTGTAGACGACGTCGTCCGGGGTGTCCGTCGCGACCTGCCAGCCGACCCCGTACAGCAGCAGCTGGGCGGCGGAGTGGTAGTTGATGCCGTACGTGAACCCGATGCGCTTCTCGAAGGAGTCGAGCGCCTTCGTCTCCGGCTCGGAGCCGGGCGCGGTCCCCCGGTAGGTCTCGTTGGTCGGGTTGGGGGACGAACCCTCGTCGTCGTAGCCCCACCGGTAGGCGAAGTTGCGGTTCAGGTCGACGCCGTCGCCCGTCGCGATCACGCCGTCGCCGTTGTTGTCGCGCAGGTTCTTGCGCCACATGCGGGTGGAGGCGTCCTTGAACGTGTAGTCGTAGCCGTCCGGGTTGGCCGAGGGCAGGAACCACAGCTCGGTGGAGTCGACGATCTTCCTGATCCGCTTGTCGCTCTTGTAGTTGTCCAGGTAGTAGTGCATCAGCCGCCGGGTCATCTCCGGGGTGATCCACTCGCGCGCGTGCTGGTTCGAGGCGTACAGGACGGCCGGCCTGCTGCCGTCCTTGGTCTGCTTCGCGCCCTTGGTGAGCTTCAGCGCGAGGATGTCCTGGCCGTTCACCGTCCTGCCGATGGAGACGACCTTCGTGAGGCCGGGGTTCTGCTGCGCGGTGCGGAGGATCTCCTCCTTGAGGCCGCCGCTGCCGCTGTAGGGGCGGAACACCCCGTCCGACGCGGCCTCCACGCGGCGCTCGGCCTTCGCGGAAAGGGTGTGCTCCGTGAGGTCGACGCCCTGCTTCTCCAGGGCGCCGGCCTGCTGGTCGGTGAGGTAGACCTCGACGGTCGCCTCGCCCTTCGCCGGGACCGCCTCACTCAGCTCGTGCCCGTCCTGGCCCGCCTTGAGCAGCAACGGCACCTGGGCCTTGGTGACTTCGGCACGGAAGACCTTGACCTCGTCCCCGTTCCCCGTGCTGCCCGGCTGCGCCTGCGCGATCGGCGCGACGGCGGCTCCGCCGGCCAGCAGCGCCCCTACGGCGAGGATCGATCTCGCTCTGCGTCTCATGAACTCCCCTAGCCCTGGTCCACCACATCGACGAACAGGTGCTCAGGCTCATGACAGGGACACAGCTCCGTCAAGGGTGCCTCAGGGGAAAACCATGCGGACGGGTCAATCTTCGGGGAGGGTGTGGTGACGGAGGGTCAGGGAGCTGTGGGATGGGGGCGGTTGGTGAGAAGCGTGTGCTTCCGGTGGCCGGAAGGCGCCGCCCTCGGAGGCGACGCCCGGTGTCAGGGGGTCAGCCCGCCAGGTTGTCGGCCAGCTCGTCGCTGAGGTTCGCCTCCGTGCTGGGGATGCCGAGGTCGCTCGCACGCTTGTCGGCCATCGCGAGGAGGCGGCGGATACGGCCGGCCACGGCGTCCTTGGTGAGCGGAGGGTCGGCGAGGGCGCCGAGCTCTTCGAGGGACGCCTGCTTGTGGTCCATGCGCAGCCGCCCGGCGGCGGCGAGGTGCTCGGGGACCTCCTCGCCGAGGATCTCCAGCGCGCGCTGCACCCGAGCCCCGGCGGCGACGGCGGCCCGCGCCGAGCGGCGCAGGTTCGCGTCGTCGAAGTTGGCGAGGCGGTTCGCGGTGGCGCGGACCTCGCGCCGCATCCGGCGCTCCTCCCAGGCCAGCACCGACTCGTGCGCGCCGAGCCTGGTCAGCAGCGCCCCGATCGCGTCGCCGTCGCGGACGACGACCCGGTCCACGCCCCGCACCTCGCGGGCCTTCGCCCCGATGGAGAGCCGGCGGGCGGCGCCGACGAGAGCGAGCGCCGCCTCGGGGCCCGGGCAGGTCACCTCCAGGGAGGAGGAGCGGCCCGGCTCGGTGAGGGAGCCGTGCGCGAGGAAGGCCCCGCGCCAGGCCGCCTCGGCATCGCAGGTGGCCCCGGAGACGACCTGCGGGGGGAGCCCCCGGATCGGCCGTCCACGGCCGTCCACGAGGCCCGTCTGGCGCGCGAGCTGGTCGCCGCCGGCGACCACTCTCACGACGTACCGCGAACCCCTGCGCAGCCCGCCGGGTGCCATCACGATCAGTTCCGAGCTGTGCCCGAAGATCTCCAGGATGTCCCGTTTGAGCCGGCGGGCCGCCATCGCCGTGTCCAGCTCCGCCTCGATCACGATCCGCCCGCTCACCAGGTGCAGGCCGCCGGCGAACCGCAGGATGGCCGAGACCTCCGCTTTCCTGCAGCAGGTCCGGGTGACGGGGAGCCGGGAGATCTCGTCCTTCACCGCTGCCGTCATCGCCATGGGCCGATCCTTCCATGCATCCGAAAAATACGGTCGTACGCGGCGGCCAGCAGCTCCGGGTCGTGCCGCGGAGTCCCGTCGGGCCGGGCCACCGGCGCCAGCTCGACCGCGGCGCCGAACGGTTTGGCGGCGTCGGTCAGGGATTCGCGGTCGGGCACGGCGGCCTCGTCGGCCAGCACCACGTCCAGGGCGAGTTTAGGGGCGTGTCGCCCCAAAACCTCCAAATGACGCTGCGGGGAGAACCCGTCGGTTTCGCCCGGCTGGGGGGCGAGATTCAGCGCGAGCACCCGGCGCGCCTTCGTCTGCGTCAGGGCCTCCACCAGCTCCGGGACCAGCAGATGGGGCATGACGGAGGAGAACCAGGAACCGGGTCCGAGAACCACCCAGTCGGCGTCCCGTACGGCCTCCACGGCCTCCGGCACGGCGGGCGGGTCGTGCGGCACGAGGTGCACGGACTGCACCTCGCCGGGCGTCAGCGCGACGGTCGCCTGCCCGCGTACGGTGTCCACCTCGTCCGGCCGCTGCGGGTCGTGCCCCTTGACCAGGGCCTCCAGCTCCAGCGGGACCGCCGACATGGGCAGCACCCTGCCGTGCGCCCCGAGGAGCTTGCCGACCAGGTCGAGGGCCTGGACGTGGTCCCCGAGCTGCTCCCACAGGGCGACGATCAGGAGGTTGCCGACCGCGTGGCCGTTGATCTCGCCCTGGGACTGGAAGCGGTGCTGGACGACCCGGGCCCAGGTCTGGCCCCAGTCGTCGTCCCCGCACAGCGCGGCGAGCGCCTTGCGCAGGTCGCCGGGCGGGAGCACGCCCAGCTCGTCCCGCAGCCGGCCGCTGGAGCCGCCGTCGTCGGCGACGGTGACGACGGCCGTGAGGTCGCCGGTGATCCGGCGCAGCGCGGCCAGCGAGGCCGACAGGCCCATGCCGCCGCCGAGCGCGACGACCTTGGGCTGCGCGCCCCTGCGGCGCGGTCTCGCCCCGCGCGCCTCGACCGGCCGCCCCGCCCGGCCCGACTGTCCCTCGGGCACCCCCCTGCGCAGCCGGCCCAGCCGCGGAGTACGTCCTGTCATTCCCGTCCCATGTCCCGGTGCACGACCACCGTCTCCACGCCCTCGGCCGCGAGTCGCGCGGCGAGCTTCTCCGACATCGCCACGGACCGGTGCTTGCCGCCCGTACAGCCGACGGCGATGGTCACGTACCGCTTGCCCTCACGACGGTAGCCCGCGGCAATCAGTTGGAGAAGTTCGGCGTACCGGTCGAGGAACTCCTTCGCGCCGGGCTGGCCGAGGACGTACGCCGAGACCTCCTCGTTCAGGCCGGTGTAGGGGCGCAGCTCCGGGACCCAGTGGGGGTTGGGCAGGAAGCGCATGTCGACGACGAGGTCGGCGTCCACGGGGAGGCCGTACTTGAAGCCGAACGACATGACCGTGGCCCGCAGCTCCGGCTCCTCCTCGCCCGCGAACTGGGCGTCCATCTTGGCGCGCAGCTCGTGGACGTTGAGGCTGGAGGTGTCGATCACCAGGTCGGCGTCCCCGCGCAGCTCGCGCAGCAGCTCGCGCTCGGCGTCGATGCCGTCGACGATGCGGCCGTCGCCCTGGAGGGGGTGCGGGCGGCGCACCGACTCGAAGCGGCGCACCAGCGCGTCGTCCGAGGACTCCAGGAACACGATCCTGCGGGTGACGCTCTTGGACTCCAGGTCGGCGAGGGACTCGCGGAGGTTGTCGAAGAAACGCCGGCCGCGGACGTCCACGACGACGGCGATCCTCGCCACGTTCCCCTGCGAGCGGGCGCCCAGCTCCACCATGGTGGGGATCAGGGCGGGCGGCAGGTTGTCGACGACGAACCAGCCGAGGTCCTCCAGGCACTTCGCGGCCGTCGAACGGCCGGCTCCCGACATGCCGGAGATGATCACCAGCTCGGGGATCGCCGCCTCGGGGATGCCGGGCTGCGGGGTGTCGGGCGGCGGGGTGTCGGTACTCACCTGTGCTTCTTCCTGACGCTTCTCGTGCTCGTTCATGGCTCCTGTCCCCGTTCCTCGCGTCCTTCGCGCACTTCGTCTTCCATGATCTCTCCCGTGGCCGTGTTGACGGCGGGTGCCGCCGGGGCCGCCTGCGCGAGGGTCACGGCGATGGTCTCGGCCGTCTTGCGGCCTATGCCCGGAACCTCGCAGATCTGGTCGATCGTCGCGGAACGCAGCTTCTTCACCGAGCCGAAGTGCTTGATCAGCGCCTGCTTGCGGGTGTCGCCGAGTCCCGGTACGTCGTCCAGCGGGCCCGCACGGAACCTCTTGGCCCGTCTGGTGCGCTGATACGTGATCGCGAACCGGTGCGCCTCGTCGCGCACGCGTTGCAGAAGGTACAGGCCCTCGCTGGTCCGTGGCATGACCACCGGGTCGTCGTCGTCCGGCAGCCAGACCTCCTCCAGGCGCTTGGCGAGCCCGCAGACGGCGATGTCGTCGATGCCGAGTTCGTCCAGTGCGCGCTTGGCTGCCGCGACCTGAGGCTGACCGCCGTCGACCACCAGGAGCTGCGGAGGGTAGGCGAACTTCTTGGGGCGGCCGTCCTCCTCCGTGAAGGCGTTGCCGGAGGTCTGGGGGTCGCCGGGGTCTTGAGGGTCCTCGTCGGTCCACTCGCCGGTGCGTTCCTTCTCCGCGAGGTAGCGGCGGAACCGGCGGGTGATCACCTCGTGCATGGACCGGACGTCGTCCTGGCCCTCGAAGCTCTTGATCTGGAAGCGGCGGTACTCGCTCTTGCGGGCCAGGCCGTCCTCGAAGACGACCATGGAGGCCACGACGTCGTCGCCCTGGAGGTGGGAGATGTCGAAGCACTCGACGCGCAGGGGCGCGCTGTCCAGGCCGAGGGCCTCGGCGATCTCCTCCAGCGCGCGGGAGCGGGTCGTGAGGTCGGAGGCGCGCTTCGTCTTGTGCAGGACGAGGGCCTGCTGGGCGTTGCGCGCGACGGTCTCCATCAGGGCCCGCTTGTCGCCGCGCTGCGGGATGCGCAGGGAGACGGCGGCGCCGCGCCGCCCGGTCAGCCACTCCTGGACCGGCTCCACGGGCTCCGGCAGCGCGGGGACCAGGACCTCTTTGGGGACCGCGTCCCCGGTCTCCTCGCCGTAGAGCTGCTGGAGGGCGTGCTCCACGAGGCCCGCGGTCGTCACCGCCTCCACCCGGTCGGTGACCCAGCCGCGCTGGCCGCGCACCCGGCCGCCCCTGACGTGGAAGATCTGGACGGCCGCCTCCAGCTCGTCCTCCGCGACGGCGATCAGGTCGGCGTCGGTCGCGTCCGCGAGCACGACCGCGCTCTTCTCCATCGCCTTCCTGAGGGCCTCGATGTCGTCCCGCAGCCGGGCCGCCCGCTCGTACTCCATCTCGTCGGCCGCCGACGCCATCTGCTTCTCCAGCCGGCGCAGGTACGTCCCCGTCCGGCCCGTCATGAAGTCGCAGAACTCCTCGGCCAGTTCGCGGTGCTCCTCGGCGGAGACCTTCTCCACGCACGGCGCCGAGCACTTCCCGATGTACCCCAGCAGACACGGCCGCCCCGTCCGCGCCGCGTTCCTGAACACGCCCGCCGAGCACGTCCGGACCGGGAACACCCTCAGCAGCAGGTCCACCGTGTCCCGGATCGCCCACGCGTGCCCGTACGGCCCGAAGTACCGCACACCCTTCTTCTTCTGGCCCCGCATCACCTGGACCCGCGGGTACTCCTCGTTCATCGTCACCGCGAGGTACGGGTAACTCTTGTCGTCCCGGTACTTCACGTTGAACCGCGGGTCGTACTCCTTGATCCAGGAGTACTCCAGCTGGAGCGCCTCGACCTCCGTGGACACCACGGTCCACTCCACGGACGACGCGGTCGTCACCATGGTCCGCGTCCGCGGATGCAGCCCGGCCAGGTCCTGGAAATAGCTCCCCAGCCGCTGCCGCAGGCTCTTGGCCTTCCCGACGTAGATGACCCGCCGGTGCTCGTCACGGAACCTGTACACCCCCGGAGACTCCGGGATCTCACCCGGCTTGGGGCGGTAGCTGGAGGGATCGGCCATACCCCCCACCCTACTGTCGCCGACTGACACTCAGACGTCGCGGAGAAGTCGCCCGCGGGCGAGGGTCCGCGGGGTGGGTGGGCCCGTTCCGGTCCATTCCGGTCACCCCTCTCGTCCACCCCCGTCACAACTGTTGTCGCCGCCTGAGCGACACGCTTCAATGCGGGGAACTCGGGGCCGTGAACAGCGTCGTACGGGTGAGCCGTAGGAAGAGGCAGAAAACCCTCCTGCGTCATCGGGGAGGCCCCGATCCACGCGAACGGTCTGACCAGCCGTTGTTCACAGAAAGGCCCCTCCATGCCGCACGCCGCACAGCACGCGGGCCCCTCCGACGTCACAGCGGAACTGGACACGGCCCTGCGAGGCGGCCCCTTCCACGTCGCCCTGCGGGCCGCGATAGCCGCACGCGGCCTGCCCCTGCAACGCGTCCAGCACCATCTCTCCCGCTACGGCGTCAGAGTCGGTGTCACCAGCCTGAGTTACTGGCAGCAGGGTGCCCGCCGCCCCCAGCGCCCGGAGTCCCTGCGCGCCGTCCGTGCCCTGGAGGAGATCCTCCATCTGCCGGAGGAGTCCCTGATCCGCCTCCTCGCGGAGGCCGAGGGCGACGCCGCTCCCGGCCGCCCCGCCGCCCGCTCCTACCGCGCCCTCCTCCAGGCCACCGACGTCATGGAGCGTCTCCTCACCGACCTGGGCTGCCCGCTCGACCCCGGCCTCCAGACCATCGGCCACCACGAACGCGTCCGCATCGGCGCCGGCCGTGAACTCCTCAGCCGCGAGGCCCACCACATCGTCCGCGCCCACCGCGACGGAGTCGACCGCTTCGCCGCCGTCCACCACGGCGACCCCGGCTGCACCCCGGACCGGATGGAGGTGCGTGCCCTGGAGAACTGCCGCACCGGCCGCGTCCGCCACCACCAGGAGACCGGCATCCTCGTCGCCGAGCTGCTCTTCGACACCCGGCTGCGCCCCGGCGACACCTTCCTCTTCCGCTACGAGGTGGAGGACGGCACCGCCGGCGCCTCCCGCGAGTACGTCCACGACGTCAACCTCGCGGGCGGCCAGTACGTCCTCCAGGTCCAGTTCGACGAACAGGCCCTCCCCGCCCGCTGCCACCGCTTCACCCAGCACTCCTACGCCGCCCCGCGCACCGGCCGCCACCCCCTCCCCCTCAGCGGCAGCCACCACTCGGTCCACCTGGTCGAACCCCGCCTGCGCACCGGCATAGTGGGCATCGGCTGGGACTGGGAGTAACCGGCCTCGCACCACCCCCACCTCCCGAAGCGGCCCGTCACCCCGGAGCCCCGAACTCCGGGGCCGCTCCCCGCTCGCCGTCGGCCCGCCCCAGCCTGATCCGTTTCCACCAGACGTAAACGCTTGCGCAAGCGTTTACGTCCCCCGGAAATTGCGATACCTTCCCGGCCGTACCGACACCCGTACCGCCCGCCGAGGGGAGCCCACCATGGCGACCATGGCCGACGTCGCCCGGCACGCGGGAGTCTCCGTCGCCACCGTGTCCCACGTCCTCAACGACACCCGCCCGGTCCTCCCGCACACTCGCCGGGCCGTCCTCGACGCGGTCGACGCCCTCGGCTACACGCCGAACACCCTGGCCCGCTCCCTCGTCACCTCCCGCACCCGCTCCATCGGCCTCGCGGTGTCGACGCTCACCAACCCGTACTTCACCCAGATCCTCCAGGGCGTGGAGACGGCGGCCCTGGAGCACGGCTACAGCCTCCTGATAGCCGACCCCCACGACGACCCCGCCCACGAGCGCACCGTCGTCCAGCTCCTGCACGAGCGCCGGGTCGACGGGCTCGTCGTCGCCCCTTCCGCCGATCCGCGCGGCCTCGTCTCCTATCTCACCCGCCACCGCGTCCCCACGGTCCTCCTCGACCGCGTCCTCGACGCCCCGCCCGGTGCCGGCCCTCTCTTCGACCAGGTCTGCGCGGACAACACCAAGCCGACCGCCGGCCTCGTCACCCACCTCGCGGCCCTCGGCCACCGCCGCATCGCCCTCGTCGCCGGCCACCCCGGCCTCAGCACCACCACGGAACGCGTCACCGGCTACCGCCAGGCCCTCACGACGGCCGGGCTCCCCTTCGATCCCCTCCTCGTCGCCCACGCGCCCGCCATCCGCAGCGGCCCGGCACTCCCGGCCTCCGCCGACCGCCTCCCTCACCCCGGCTCCGCCGCCCCGGACGCCCTCCTTCCCGCCACGCCCCTCAGCGCCGCCCCTCCACAGCCCGCCTCCGCGACCCCAGGCCCTCTCGCACCTCCCGCCCACTCCGCCTCCCCCTCCCCCTCCCCCTCCGCCGAGCAGGCCACCACCGCCCTCCTCGCCCTCCCCGACCCGCCCACCGCCCTCGTCACCGGCAACGACGCCATCACCCTCGGTGCCCTGACCGCCCTGCGGGCCCGTGGGCTCACCGTGCCCGGTGATCTCGCCCTGTGCTGTTTCGACGACTTCCCCTGGGCTGACCTCCTCTCTCCCCGTCTCACCGCCGTCGCCCAGCCCGGCCGGGAGATCGGGGCCCGTGCCGTCCGTCTGCTCCTGGACCGCCTCGCCGAGCCAGCCCGTCCGACCCGCACCGTCCGCCTCCCTTCCGTCTTCGTCCACCGCACCTCGTGCGGCTGCCCCGAACAGCCCCTCGGCAGCGAGCGGTCCACGCACCGCCAGAGAGGAACCGACTCGTGATCGTCGTCACCGGAGAAGCCCTGATCGACCTGGTCCCGCTCGGCGAGGGCGCCCTCGCCGAACTCCAGCCGGCGCTGGGGGGCGGGCCGTACAACACCGCGGTGGCCCTCGGCCGCCTCGGCTCCCCCACCGCGTTCCTCTCCCGCACCTCCACCGACGCCTTCGGGGACGCCCTGCTGGAGGGGCTGCGCTCCTCGGGCGTCGACGTCTCCCATGTGCAGCGCGGCCCGGAGCCGACCACGCTGGCCGCCGCGACCCTGGACGAGGACGGGGCCGCCGCCTACTCCTTCTACGTCGACGGCACCGCCGACCGCCTCTTCACCGCGCCGGCCGAACTGCCCCCGGGCACGGAGGCGGTGGCCTTCGGCACCTGTTCGCTCGTCCTGGAACCGGGAGCGAGCGCCTACGAGCGGCTGATGCGCGACGCCTCCGCCAAGGGCCTGTTCACGCTGCTGGACCCGAACATCCGCCCCGGCCTGATCTCCGACCCGGACGCCTACCGCGCCCGCTTCCGGAGCTGGCTGCCCCATGTCACCCTCCTCAAACTGTCCGAGGACGACATGCTCTGGCTGGCCATCACCCCGCTCGACCTGCTGGCCTCCGGTCCGTCCGCCGTCGTCGTCACGCACGGCTCGGCCGGGCTGTCCCTGTTCCTCCCGGGCGGGAAGGTGTATCCGGTGCCCGGCGACGAGGTGGCGGTGGTGGACACCATCGGCGCGGGGGACACCGTGAACGCGGCGCTCCTGCACGGGCTGTCGGAGATGGGGGTGCTCTCGGCCGCCGCGATGGGGGGACTCAGCTACGAGGCCTGGTACCGGCTCCTGAGCTTCGCCGCGCGCGCCGCGGCACTGACCTGCTCCCGGGCGGGGGCGGAACCGCCGTACGCCTCCGAACTGGAGGACTTCTGACTCGCACGCTGTGGCGTTGTCAAGGTTCGCCTGTCTGACCATGAAACGGACGGCGCCCCACGGGGAGTTCCCGTGGGGCGCCGCAACCTGTGGATCTTCTTATCGTTCATCACACGGCAGGTGTGCTGAGTTCTCCGCCGCAGCGGGGGTGTTCCGTTCCTTCGGGAGGTCCTCGGCGCCGACCGAGTGCCGTCCCCGCGCCTGCGGGGGTATCCGGCCTCAGCCACCTGCCTCTATCGCTTCGCCCCTGGCTTCTTCCGGCCGCCTGTCTTCTTGGCGGGGGCCTTCGTCGGCCCGGCAGCATCGCTGATCCTCGCCGGGTCCAGAATCTCCCTCAGGAACTTCCCGGTGTGGCTGGCCGGAACCCCCGCGATCTCCTCCGGCGTGCCCTCGGCGACGACGACGCCGCCGCCCGCGCCGCCCTCGGGGCCCATGTCGACGACCCAGTCCGCGGTCTTGATGACGTCGAGGTTGTGCTCGATGACGATGACCGAGTTGCCCTTGTCGACCAGACCCGAGAGGACCTTCAGGAGCTTGCTGATGTCCTCGAAGTGCAGACCGGTGGTCGGCTCGTCCAGGACGTAGACGGTCCGCCCGGTGGACCGGCGCTGGAGTTCGCTCGCGAGCTTGACGCGCTGGGCCTCACCGCCGGAAAGCGTCGTGGCGGACTGGCCGAGACGGACGTAGCCGAGGCCGACGTCCTTGAGCGTGCCGAGGTGCCGGGAGATCGAGGGGACCGCCTCGAAGAAGGCCGTGGCCTCCTCGATCGGCATGTTCAGGACCTCGGCGATGGACTTGCCCTTGTAGTGGACCTCCAGGGTCTCCCGGTTGTAGCGGGCCCCGTGGCAGACCTCGCACGGGACGTAGACGTCCGGGAGGAAGTTCATCTCGATCTTGATCGTGCCGTCGCCCGCGCAGTTCTCGCAGCGACCGCCCTTGACGTTGAAGGAGAAGCGGCCGGGCAGGTAGCCGCGGACCTTCGCCTCGCTGGTCTCGGCGAACAGCTTGCGAATGTGGTCGAAGACGCCCGTGTAGGTCGCCGGATTGGAGCGCGGGGTGCGGCCGATGGGCGACTGGTCGACGTGGACGACCTTGTCGACGAGGTCGTCGCCGTCCACGCGCGTGTGCCGGCCGGGGACGCTCCTCGCGCCGTTCAGCTCGCGCGCCAGGTGCGTGTACAGGATGTCGTTGACCAGCGTGGACTTGCCGGAGCCCGAGACGCCCGTGACGGCGGTGAAGACGCCGAGCGGGAAGGAGACGTCGATGTCCTTGAGGTTGTTCTCGCGGGCACCGTGGACCGTGAGCTGCCGGGCGGGGTCGCGCGGGCGGCGGAGGTCCGGCAGCGGGATGGACTTGCGGCCCGAGAGGTACTGCCCGGTCTGCGACTCGGCGTTGTCGAGCAGCTCCTTGTAGGAGCCGCTGTGGACGACCTTGCCGCCGTGCTCACCGGCGCCGGGGCCGATGTCGACGACCCAGTCGGCGACCTTGATGGTGTCCTCGTCGTGCTCGACGACGATGAGGGTGTTGCCCATGTCGCGCAGCCGCACCAGCGTCTCGATGAGCCGGTGGTTGTCGCGCTGGTGCAGGCCGATGGACGGCTCGTCGAGGACGTAGAGGACGCCGACGAGTCCGGAGCCGATCTGGGTGGCGAGGCGGATGCGCTGGGCCTCGCCGCCGGAGAGCGTGCCGGCCGCGCGGTTCAGCGAGAGGTAGTCGAGGCCGACGTCGACCAGGAACCGCAGCCGCTCGTTGACCTCCTTGAGGACGCGTTCGGCGATCTTCTTGTCGCGCGCGTCGAGCCGCAGTTCGCCCAGGAAGTCCGCGCAGTCGCTGATGGACATCGCGGAGACCTCGGCGATGGACTTCTCCATGACCGTGACCGCGAGGACGATCGGCTTGAGGCGGGTGCCCTCGCAGGTCGGGCAGGGCACCTCGCGCATGTAGCCCTCGAAGCGCTCGCGGCTGGCGTCGCTCTCGGACTCGCTGTGCCGGCGCTTCACGAACGGGACGGCGCCCTCGAAGGGCGTCGTGTAGACCCGCTCGCGGCCGTACCGGTTGCGGTAGCGGACCTCGATCTGGGTCTTGTGGCCGTGCAGCAGGGCCTTCTTGGCGCGCTGCGGGAGGCCCGCGAAGGGGATGTCCGTACGGAACCCCAGCGCGTCGGCGAGGGCGCCGACCAGGCGGCCGAAGTAGTCCTTCGTGTGGCCGTGGGACCAGGGGTGGATGGCGCCCTCGTCGAGGGACTTGTCCTCGTCCGGGACGATCAGCTCGGCGTCGACCTCCATGCGCGTGCCGATGCCGCTGCACTCGGGGCAGGCGCCGAAGGGCGAGTTGAAGGAGAAGGAGCGGGGCTCCAGCTCCTCGAAGGACAGGTCGTCGTACGGGCAGTACAGGTGCTCCGAGTACATGCGCTCGCGCTCGGGGTCGTCCGCCGGGAGGTCGACGAAGTCGAGGACGACCATGCCGCCGGACAGGCCGAGCGCGGTCTCGACGGAGTCGGTGAGGCGGCGCTTGGCGCCTTCCTTGACCGTGAGGCGGTCGACGACCACCTCGATGGTGTGCTTCTCCTGCTTCTTGAGGACGGGCGGCTCGGAGAGCTGGATCGTCTCGCCGTCGACGCGCGCGCGGGAGTAGCCCTTGGTCTGGAGGTCGGCGAAGAGGTCGACGAACTCGCCCTTGCGCTCGCGCACGAGCGGCGAGAGGACCTGGAAGCGGCTGCCCTCGGGCAGCTCCAGGACCTTGTCGACGATGGCCTGCGGCGACTGGCGCGAGATCGGGCGACGGCACTGGGGGCAGTGCGGTTTGCCGATGCGGGCGAAGAGCAGGCGCAGGTAGTCGTAGACCTCGGTGATCGTGCCGACCGTGGAGCGGGGGTTGCGCGAGGTCGACTTCTGGTCGATCGAGACGGCCGGGGAGAGGCCCTCGATGAAGTCGACGTCGGGCTTGTCCATCTGGCCGAGGAACTGGCGGGCGTACGAGGAGAGGGACTCCACGTAGCGCCGCTGGCCCTCCGCGAAGATCGTGTCGAAGGCGAGGGAGGACTTGCCCGAACCGGACAGGCCCGTGAAGACGATGAGCGAGTCACGGGGCAGGTCGAGCGAGACGTTCTTCAGATTGTGCTCGCGCGCGCCACGGACGATGAGACGGTCGGCCACGCCGGTCCGCACCTTTCTTGAGAGAAGTGACAGGGGCGGGGCCCCCGTCTTTCCCAGACTAAGGGGAGCCACTGACAACGCCGGTCGGATTCACGGGTTGCGAACATCCCCTGCCATCCAGCATGCCCGACGCCTGCAAGTCACCGTATCGCACGTACATTCGATTCACGGCGTCCACAAGACACCTTCACCCGATGGAGTGACGGGGCTAGGGTCGGCCCCATGACTGATCACGTGCGTGACCTGGACGCTGTACGGGACGCGACGGAGCGGCTGCTGAGCGCGGTCGCCGGACTGGACAACGCGTCGGTCGCCGAACCGTCACGGTTGCCGGGCTGGAGCCGTGGCCACGTCCTCGCCCACCTGGCCCGCAACGCCGACGCTCTGGCGAACGTCCTGGGCGGTCGCCCGATGTACGCGACCGCCGAGGTCCGGGACGCGGACATCGAGCGGGACGCCCCGCGCGCGCTGGAGGTCCACCTCGCCGACCTGAGCGCGAGCAACACGCGCTTCCTGGCCGCCGGTGACGCCCCGGCCGACTGGTCGCGGACCGTGACCCTGCGCAACGGCGTCACGGACAGCGCGGCCGAGATCCCGTTCCGGCGCTGGGCCGAGGTCGAGCTGCACCACGTGGACCTGGGCATCGGGTACGGCCTGACGGATCTCCCGGAGGACTTCACGGAGCGGGAGATCGCCTTCCTCGCCGGCCGGTACGCCGCCCTCGCCTCCGTACCGCCGACCCTCCTGACGGACGGCACGCGCGCGTGGCGCACGGGCCGGGCCGGGGACTCTCCCGAGGTGACCGTCACGGGCTCCGGCGCCGGGTTGCTGGGCTGGCTCGCGGGGCGTCCGGGGGCCCCGGCGCCGGTCGCCGACGGCGGTCTCCTGCCGACGCTGCCCCCGCTATAGGCTGCGGCCATGACGTACAGCGGACAGGTGACGGTCGGCGGCCCGGCGGACGTGCACGAGCTGAAGGACCTGATGATCACCAAGATCGCGGTCGGCCCGATGAACAACAACGCCTATCTGCTGCGCTGCCGGGCCACGGACGAGCAGTTGCTGATCGACGCGGCGAACGACGCGCACACCCTGCTCGGGACGATCGGTGACGACGGCATCGCGTCCGTCGTCACGACCCACCAGCACGGCGACCACTGGCAGGCGCTCGCGGAGGTCGTGGCGGCCACCGGCGCGCGCACGTACGCGGGGCGCGCGGACGCCGAGGGCATCCCGGTGCCGACGGACGTCCCCGTCGACGACGGCGACGTGATCCGGGTGGGCCGCGTGGAGCTGACCGCGCGTCACCTGGTGGGGCACACGCCGGGGTCGATCGCGCTGGTCTACGACGACCCGCACGGCCATCCGCACGTGTTCACCGGCGACTGCCTGTTCCCCGGCGGGGTGGGCAACACCCGCAAGGACCCGGAGGCGTTCGCGAGCCTCATCCGCGACGTGGAGACGAAGATCTTCGACGTCCTCCCGGACGAAACATGGGTCTACCCGGGCCACGGCGACGACACGACCCTGGGCGCCGAGCGTCCGCAGCTCCCGGAGTGGCACGCGCGCGGGTGGTGAGGCACGGGGCCCGCGCCCCGTACGAACGCCTCCGCGCCCCGTGTGAATCGCGCACCCGCGCCGGACCGCCGCACGCGCTCCCCGCGCGCGTGTGCGTGCGGTCCACTGGTCCACGTGCCCCGCGCGGGAAGACGGCTCCCGCTCGGCAAAGGGCCGCCGGTCTCTCGCATTCCCCGCCCTTGGCCGGCGGCCCAGGCACATCCTTCGCCGTCCCGTTCACATGAGCGCAACAGGCGTTCCCACTATGCGGACACCTACTGTCGTGAACTGGACAATCCGGCGCTTTCGCTGCCACTCTCCGGCCATGCGCCTCGTCCCCCGTGTCCAGCGCCGTGCTCTCACGGCCGCCGCCGTCGCCCTCCTCGCCACCGCCGTGGGCTGTGCTCCCCAGTCGGACGACAAAGCCGGTGCGACGCCCTCCGGTTCGTCGTCCGGCGCCGCGTGCGCGAAGGGCGCCCTGGCGACCACGGCGTCCGGCAAGCTGACCGTCGGCACCGACACGCCCGCGTACGAGCCGTGGTTCAAGGACGACAAGCCGTCCAACGGCCAGGGCTTCGAGTCGGCCGTCGCCTACGCGGTGGCGCAGCGGCTCGGTTACGGCAAGGGCGCCGTCGTCTGGCAGACCGTGCCGTTCAACAAGGCGTTCGCGCCCGGTGTGAAGACCTTCGACTTCGACATCAACCAGGTGTCGATCAGCAATGAGCGCAAGAAGGCCGTCGACTTCTCGTCCGGCTACTACGACGTCCGGCAGGCCGTGATCGCGCTGAAGGGCACCAAGGCCGCGCGGGCGAAGAGCCTGGCCGACCTGAAGGGCCTCAAGCTGGGCGCCCAGGTCGGCACGACGAGCCTGGAGTACATCCAGGACGTCGTGAAGCCGGGGCAGGAGGCCGCCGCGTACGCCGAGAACGACCAGGCCAAGGCCGCGCTCCAGAACAAGCAGGTCGACGCGATCGTCGTGGACCTGCCGACCGCGTTCTACATCACCGGCGCGGAGATCACCGACGCCACGATCGTCGGCCAGTTCGAGAACCGGAGCGGCGCCGCCGAGCAGTTCGGGCTGGTCCTCGACAAGGGCAGCGCGCTCACGCCCTGTGTGACGGCCGCCGTGGACTCCCTGCGCAAGGACGGCACGCTGGCGAAGCTGGAGCAGCAGTGGCTGTCCGACGCGGTCGACGCCCCGGTGTTCAAGTGACGGTCACCAAGGCCGAGGAGGAGCACGCGTACAGCCCGTCGGAGCGCCGTCTGGAGCGCGAGCGCTACCGGCGCACGCGTGCGCGCAGGGCGACGGCGATCGCCGCGCTGTCGACGCTCGTCGTCGCCGTGGTGCTCTATCTGGTCGTCGTCAACGCGCCGGGCTGGCAGCGCACCAAGGAGACGTTCTTCGACGGGCACTACGCGCGCGAGGCGCTGCCCAAGGTCCTCGAAGGGCTGTGGCTGAACCTGCGGCTGCTGGTGGTCTGCGGGGCGGCCGTCCTGGTGCTGGGCATGCTCATCGCCATCGCGCGCACGCTGCGCGGACCGGTCTTCTTCCCGCTGCGGGTGCTCGCCGCCGCCTACACGGACTTCTTCCGGGGCCTGCCGCTGATCATCAACCTGATGATCGTCGTCCTGGGCGTCCCCGCGCTGCGCCTCCAGGGGGTGACGGTCGATCCGGTGCTGCTGGGCGGTACGGCGCTGACGCTGACGTACTCGGCGTACGTCGCGGAGGTGTTCCGCGCGGGCATCGAGTCCGTGCATCCCTCGCAGCGCGCGGCGGCCCGCTCGCTGGGTCTTTCGAACCGGCAGGCGCTGCGTCACGTGGTGCTGCCGCAGGCGGTGCGCCGTCAGGTGCCGCCGCTGCTGAACGACCTGGTGTCCCTCCAGAAGGACACCGGCCTGGTGTCGATCGGCGGCGCGATCGACGCCGTACGCGCGGCGGACATCATCGTCGGGCGCAGTCTGAACTACACGCCGTACATCGTCGCGGGGCTGCTGTTCGTGGCGCTGACGATCCCGATGACCCGGTTCACGGACTGGGTGACGGCGCGGATGGACCGTCAGCGGTCCCAGGGAGGTACGGCATGAGCGGCGCGCCGGTGCTGCGGATAGAGTCCGTGCGCAAGACGTTCGGCGGGTCCGTCGTCCTCAGGGACGTCGATCTGGAGGTCGCCCCGCACACCGTGACCGCGCTGATCGGCGCCTCCGGTTCGGGCAAGTCGACGCTGCTGCGGTGCGCGAACCTGCTGGAGGACATCGACGACGGCGCGATCTGGCTGGACGGCGAGGAGATCACCGACCCGCGCGCGGACCAGGACGCGGTACGGCGCCGGATCGGCGTGGTCTTCCAGTCGTACAACCTGTTCCCGCACATGACGGTCCTGGAGAACATCACGCTCGCCCCGCGCCGCGTCCACGGCGTGCCCCGCGAGGAGGCCGAGGAGCGGGCCAGAGAGCTGCTGGAGCGCCTCGGACTGGCCGGCAAGGCATCCGACTACCCCGACAGGCTCAGCGGCGGCCAGCAGCAGCGTGTGGCGATCGTGCGCGCTCTCGCCGTACGGCCCCGGCTGCTGCTCCTCGACGAGATCACCGCCGCGCTCGACCCGGAGCTGGTCGGCGAGGTCCTGAACGTCGTCCGCGACCTGAAGGGCGACGGGATGACGATGGTGCTGGCCACCCACGAGATGGGCTTCGCGCGCGAAGTCGCCGACCAGGTCTGCTTCCTGGACGGCGGCGTGGTGCTGGAGCGTGGCAGCGCCGAGCAGATCTTCGGCGCCCCGCGACAGGAGCGCACCCAGCGGTTCCTGCGGCGGATCGTGGAGGCCGGCCGCCTGTAGCGGGCACCGGTGTAAGGGGCGTCAGCCGTGGACGACGCCCCTTACACGGCTCGTCACGCCTCCGCCGCCCCCTCCCCCGCCAGCGCCGCGACCCGCTCCACCCCGAACACGTACCCCTGCACCCCGCACCCCGCGATCACCCCGTCCGCGCGCAGCGACACGTACGAGTGGTGCCGGAACGCCTCCCTCTTGTGGATGTTGGAGATGTGGACCTCGATCACCGGCAGCCCGTCACAGGTGTTGAGGGCGTCGAGGATCGCGACGGAGGTGTGCGAGTAGGCGCCCGGGTTGATGACGATCCCGCAGTGGCTGAGCCGTGCCTCGTGGATCCAGTCGACGAGTTCGCCCTCGTGGTTGGACTGCCGGAAGTCGACCGTGCCGCCGTGGGTGGCCGCCGCCTTGACGCACAGCGCCTCGACGTCCGCGAGCGTGTCGGACCCGTAGATCTCCGGCTGGCGCTGGCCCAGGAGGTTCAGATTGGGGCCGTTGAGGATCATGATCGGGGCGTTGGCCAGGGTGCGGGGCACGGTTCCTCCGGTCCGGTCGGGGCGGCCCGGCGGGGCCGCCGCTCGCCTCCGGTTTATCACGGTGCGCCGTTCGGGTGAGGCCCGTACCGTGCGGTCATGGCAGCTCCCGCGTACCCGCCCAAGCCGTCCCCCGGTGACCGTGTCGCCGTCGTCTCGCCGTCCGCCGGGCTGCCCGGCCTCTTCCCGCGCCCGTTCGACCTCGGACTCGCGCGCCTGCGCGAGGAGTTCGGCCTGGAACCGGTCGAGTACCCGACGACCCGCAGGATGGGCGCCACCCCGCGGGAGCGCGCCGCCGACCTGCACGCGGCCTTCGCCGACCCGCGGATCAAGGCGGTGATCGCGTCCATCGGGGGCGACGACCAGATCACCGTCCTGCCGTTCCTGGACCGGGAGCTGATCCGCGCGAACCCGAAGCCGTTCTTCGGGTACAGCGACAACACCAACCTGCTGGCCTACCTGTACAGCACGGGCATCGTCGGCTACCACGGCGGAAGCGTCATGGTGCAGTTCGGCCGCCCTCTCGCCATGGACCACGAGACCGCCGGCTCCCTGCGCGCGGCCCTGTTCACCTCGGGCCCCTACGAACTGCGCCCCGCGGCCCGCTGGAGCGACATCGAGGGCGACTGGGCCGACCCGGAGACCTTCACGCGCGCGCCCGAGACCCGCCCCGGCACCGGCTGGACCTGGCTGAACGCCGACCGCGTGGTGGAGGGCCGCAGCTGGGGCGGCAACCTGGAGATCCTCGCCCGGCTCCTGACGGCCGACCGCGAGATCGCCGCGGACCCTTCGGTGCACGACGGCGGCGTGCTGTTCCTGGAGACCTCCGAGGACCTGCCCAGCGCCACGGAGGTCTTCCGCGTCCTGCGCAGCATGGGCGAGCGCGGGCTCCTGAGGCGCTTCCCGGCGCTTCTCATGGGCCGGGCCAAGACGTGGTCCTTCGAGCGGCCGAACGGCCCTCAGGCGAGTGCACAGCACGCCGCCGACCAGCGCGCGGCGGTCGAGCGGGCGCTGAAGACGTACGCCCCGGACACGATGGCCGTCTTCGACGTCGACCTCGGCCACACGAACCCCCAAGTCGTCGTCCCTTACGGCGGTGTCGTACGGGTCGACGGCCTCGCGCGGCGCATCGTCGTGCACTACTGAGCCGCCGGGGCGCGCCCCCGATGCTCCGTGCGCCGCCGTGACGCACGGTGGTCACGGCTGGTTGACGCGGTATGCAGCCTGTACGCGCGGTGACATCACCGGCATCACCCTCCATGCCCCGGCTCGCCGCCGCCTCCCTCGCGGGGACGGCCATCGAGTTCTACGACTTCTCCGTCTACGCGACGGCGGCGGCGCTCGTCCTGGGGCCCCTGTTCTTCCCGACGTTCTCGCCCCTCGCGGGCGCGCTGGCGGCCTTCGGGACCTTCGGGGTCGGGTTCGTCGCACGTCCCCTGGGGTCGATGCTGTTCGGACACGTCGGCGACCGCCACGGACGGCGTCCGGTGCTGGTCGTGTCGCTGCTCCTGACGGGTGC
Organism: Streptomyces saintjeani; assembly: GCF_055409605.1. Classification (NCBI taxonomy): domain Bacteria; kingdom Bacillati; phylum Actinomycetota; class Actinomycetes; order Kitasatosporales; family Streptomycetaceae; genus Streptomyces; species Streptomyces saintjeani. The sequence continues at coordinate 2,328,327 of NZ_CP189624.1, forward strand.
GTCGACGGTCGCCGTCGGCTGCGTCCCGTCGTACGCCTCGATCGGGGTGGCCGCGCCGGTGCTGCTGCTCGTGCTGCGGTTCCTCCAGGGACTGGGGCTCGGCGGCGAGTGGGGTGGCGCGGTGCTGCTGACGGCGGAGCACGCGCCGGCCGGACGGCGCGCTCTCTGGTCGAGCTTTCCTCCGGTGGGAGGCGCTGTGGGGTTCGTGCTCGCCAACGGGGTGATGCTGGGACTGTCGGCGGGACTCTCGCAGGAGCAGTTCGCGTCCTGGGGATGGCGGGTGCCGTTCTGGGCCGCGGGGGTGCTCGCGCTCGCGGGACTGTGGCTGCGGTCGTCCCTCACGGAGAGTCCCCGCTTCCTGGAGATCGACGACCACGCGCGCGTGCCGCTCGTCGAGGTGTTCGTCCACCACTGGCGGCTCCTTGCGCTGACGGCCGGAGCGCTGGCCGCAGGGTACGCGGTCTTCTACACGGTGACGACCTGGTCGCTCGCCTACGCGACGGAACGGCTCGGCGTGAGCCGTACGGTCATGCTGACGTGCGTCATGGCCGCCGTCGTCGTGCAGGGGGCGCTCACCCCGTTCGCGGCTCACCTGGGAGACCGGTTCGGGAGGCGGCCGATGTGCCTGACCGGGTGCGTGCTGACGGTGCTGTGGATGTTCCCGGCGGTCGCGCTCCTGGCGACCGGTGAGCCGCTGCTGATGTTCCTCGGGGTGCTGGGAGCGCTGCTCGCGTTCACCGTGATGTTCGCCGTGATCGGCGCATATCTCCCGGAACTCTACGAACCGCGCGTCCGTTGTACGGGTGCGGCGGTCGGCTACAACCTCGGCGGGGTCCTCGGAGGCGCCCTCACCCCCCTCGTCGCGACGACCCTGGCCGAGGGCTCCGGCCGGGTGCCGTGGGGCGTGGCGGCGTACCTGACGGCGGTGGCGCTGGTGAGCCTGGGCTGCTTCGCCCTGCTGCCGGAGACACGGCCGGTGGCGGTCGTACGAGGGGCTGCGGTGGACCGCGTCACAGGTTGACCGCGTTACGGGCCGACCGCGTCACGGATTGACCGCCAGCTCCAGATACGCGGCGAACAGCACGAGGTGCACGCCCCCTTGCAGAGGCGTCGCCCGCCCCGGCACCACCGTCAGGGAGCCGACGACGACGGTCAGCGCGAGCAGGACCATGTGGGTCGAGCCGAGGCCGAGGACGAGCGGTCCGGAGAGCCACACGGAGGCCAGCGCGACCGCCGGGATCGTCAGGCCGATGCTCGCCATGGCCGAGCCGAGGGCGAGGTTGAGGCTGGTCTGGACGCGGTCGCGGCGGGCGGCCCGCAGGGCGGCGATGGTCTCGGGGAGCAGGACGAGCAGGGCGATGACGACGCCGACGACCGCGTGGTGCAGTCCGGCCGACTCGACGCCCGACTCGATCGTCGGGGAGACCCCTTTGGCGAGGCCGACCACGCCGATCAGGGCGAGGCCGAGGAGGCCGAGGCTGACGTACGTGGTGCGCGGGGACGGCAGGTCGGCGTGGTCGTCGGCGTCCAGGACGTCGCCGTCGTGGGTGACCGGCAGGAAGTAGTCGCGGTGCCGTACGGTCTGGGTCGCCACGAACAGGCCGTACAGGACGAGCGACGACAGCGCCGCGAAGGTGAGCTGGACCGTGGAGAACTCCGGCCCCGGTTTGCTGGTCGTGAACGTCGGCAGGACCAGGCTGAGCACGGCCAGCGTCGCGACCGTCGCGAGCGCCGCGCCGGTGCCCTCCGGGTTGAAGACGGCCGTGCCGTGCCGCAGCGAGGCGACGAGCAGGCAGACGCCGAGGATGCCGTTGCAGGTGATCATCACGGCGGCGAAGACGGTGTCCCGCGCGAGCGTGGAGCTCTTGTCGCCGCCGTCCACCATCAGGGTGACGATCAGGGCGACCTCGATGATCGTGACGGCGACCGCGAGGACCAGTGAGCCGAAGGGTTCGCCGACCCGGTGGGCGATGACCTCGGCGTGGTGGACGGCCGCGAGGACGGCTCCGGCGAGGACCAGGGTGACCAGCGCGACGACCGCGCCGGGCAGGTCACGGCCCCACGTGAACACCAGGAGGACGACCGCGAGGACCGGCACGACCGTCGTCCACCGGGCGGTGAGTGCCCGAAGCCCAGTGATCATGCGGCGATCGTCGCAGACGGGGTGAGGAGTCGCATGTGGAGGTTCCCAGGGGTCGGTCTCGCGTGGACGTCCGGACATGGAGCGGTGCCCGGCGTCGTCGCCGGGCACCGCTCACCGCCGTACGGGGATCAGCTGGTGACGCTGTCCTTCTCGGCCGCCTCGGCCGCCGCCTGCTTCTTGGAGGCCCGCAGGCTCGTGATCGTCGTGACGACCAGGACCCCGCAGATGACGCCCAGGGAGACCGGGATGCTGATCACCGGGACGTGGACCCCCGACTCGTGCAGCGCGTGCAGGACGAGCTTGACGCCGATGAAGCCGAGGATGACGGAGAGGCCGTAGCTGAGGTGGACCAGCTTGCGCAGCAGCCCGCCGAGGAGGAAGTACAGCTGACGCAGGCCCATGAGGGCGAACGCGTTGGCGGTGAAGACGATGTACGGGTCCTGGGTGAGGCCGAAGATCGCGGGGATCGAGTCGAGCGCGAACAGGACGTCCGTGGTGCCGATCGCGAGGATGACGACCAGCATCGGGGTCATGACCCGCTTGCCGTTCTCCTGGACCCACAGCTTCGTGCCGTGGTAGCGGTCGGCGACGCCGAAGCGCTTCTCGGCGGCCTTGAGGAGCTTGTTCTCCTCGAACTCCTCGTCCTCCTCGTCGGCGCGCGCCTCCTGGATGAGCTTCCAGGCGGTCCAGATGAGGAAGGCGCCGAAGATGTAGAAGACCCAGGAGAAGTTGGCGATGATCGCGGCGCCGGCGGCGATGAAGATCGCCCGCAGGACCAGGGCGATGAGGACGCCGATGAGCAGGACCCGCTGCTGGTACTGCGAGGGGACCGAGAACTTCGCCATGATCAGGATGAAGACGAAGAGGTTGTCGACGCTCAGCGACTTCTCGGTGATGAACCCGGCGAAGAACTCCCCGGAGGGCTCACCGCCGCCGAATATCGCGAGGCCGAGGCCGAAGAGCCCGGCGAGGGCGATCCAGACGACCGTCCAGATCCCCGCCTCCTTGATGGACACGTCGTGCGGTTTGCGGCCGATGAAGAAGTCGACCGCGATGAGGGCGCTGAGGCCCACGATCGTCAGGACCCACAGGGTCAAGGAAACATCCACTGCTGTGCCTCCGGCAGTACGTAACGGCAGATACTCAGCGTCGCGTCGCGCTGCCGGAGGTCTCTTCCACCCACTTGTGGGCCGACGCCCCGGGATCTGGCCTGATCCGTATTGACGGGTACGCCGCAGTTGTCAGGGAGTACTCCCCTCCGTACGGAAAACAGTACCCCAATCACCAAGGAAAGGTAAAGCGATTGGCAAAAGAAAGATCAAAAACGCAGGTCAGGGTGCTTTACTAGGGCTTGGTACGAGCTGCCGCGACCTGCGCGAGCACCTGCTGGAGCACCCCGCTGCCGGGCGGCACGAGCGCCGGTTCGTACGTCCACGCGTGCCCCACCCACGGGTCGGCGAGGTAGTCGTCCGGCACCGGCGTCAGCCGCAGCAGGGACCGCCACAGCGGGTCGAGCAGCGGGCCGTACGCGGTCGCGTCCTCCCGGTCGGCGACCATCATCAGGTGCACGCCGACGCCCGGGCCCTCGTCCGCGAGGTAGCGCAGCTGTGTCACCGCGCGGTCGTCGAAGCCGTGCGGGAAGTCGTTCACGACGAGCAGCTGGTGCGCGGGGTCGAAGTCCGGCGGCAGCGCGTCCGGGGCGCCGCCGCGCACCGCCATCTGCACCAGGTCGACGCGCTGTGTGAGCCGCCCGAGGACGTCCGCCACCCCGGCGGCGCCCACGGCGGGCGGCCCGGCCAGCACGCCCGCCCCGGCCAGCGGGGCCAGGGACGACGCCGCCGAACCGGCCGCGTCCACGACGTGCACCGTGAACGCGCCCGCCGGGTGCGCCGCGAGCAGCCGGGCCACGTGCGCGACGGCCATGTCCAGCGCGAGCCGCCGTACGTCGTACGCGTCGACGACCGCGCCGTCCGCCGCGCCGACCGCCCCGCTGTCGATCCACAGCCCCCGCTCCAGCGGCAGCCTGACCAGCATCGGGATACGCAGTTGCTCGCTCTCCGGGAGCCGCAGGTCGCCCAGGCGCAGGGCCATGGGGAGTTCCTCGGGGACCCGGTAGGCGTGCCAGACCGGGTTGTCCCAGCCCGCGTAGGACGGCGGCAGCGCGGGTTCGACGACCTCGGACTCGGCGACGAGCTGCGTCAGGTCCCGGTCGAGCACCTCGCGCGCCTGGTCCATCAGCTGCGTGTGCTTCGCGCGCGCCGCCTCCCGCGCGGCGTCGGCCTGCCCGCCCATACGCGCGCGCGGGTCAGCGAGCGCCTCGTCCAGCTCGCGCTCCATGCGCGCGTCCGCGAAGTCGACGGCACTGCGGTAGGCGGCCGTCGTGCGCGCGTAGTCCTCGAACATGCCCCACACCTGGTTGTAGAGCCGCTCCTCCATCGACCACCCGGTCGCGTCCCCCGCGACGGGCCGCGCGGGCTGTCCCGGCGAGGCCGGGGGCGCGGTCGGCGGGGGTGGCGGAGGGGTCGTACGGCGACGGGGGTGGGTGTAGTCGACGCCGCCGTCCTGCGCGCCGTAGAGTCCGGCGCCCTGCGGGGGTGCGGCGGGGGGTTCGTCGTAGGGGCTGCCGTACGGGCCTGTGGGCGCCGTCGGGCGGGCGTCGTACGGCGTCGCGTTCTGGTCCGGGGTGAGGGGGGCCGGGACCGGCGGGGCCGGGGTGGGGGCGGTGGTCTGCTGGATCGTGGACGCGACCTGGTGGGCCTGGGGCAGGCCCTGGTCGGTGAGGAGTTCGGCGAGGCCGCCCGCGTAGCCCTGGCCGACGGCGCGGACCTTCCAGGCGCCCTGGCGGCGGTACAGCTCCACGGCGACGACGGCCGACTCGGCGTCGAGGCCGGTGAGGGTGAACGTCGCGAGGTCGGTGCCGTCGGCGCTCGCGACCGCGACGAACGGCGCCGCCGAGGCGCCGAAGCGGACGGCCCCGGCGCCCGGCAGCGCGAGCAGCACGTGCACGCGGTGCGCGCGCTGCGGTACGGCGTCCAGGTCGACGGCGATGCGGTGCTCACGGGCGGCCTGCCGGGGGACCTCCAGGCCGGGCAGGGCGGGCGCGCCGGGGTGGGCGACCCACTCGGGGCCGGGGACGCGCCCCTGGTCGTCGCCCAGCGTCACCCCGGCCACGACCGGGGCCGCGGCCGAGACCCTGATCACCAGGCGGACCTGGGAGAGCGGATGGTTCTGCCCCCGCGTCAGCTCGGCCGTCATCGCCTGTCGTCCCCCTGTGTCGTGCTGTGTGGTTGTGGTGCCGCGGCCCTCAGAGGACCGGCTGGATGGCCGGCATGAGGTCCTGGAAGGTGCGGCCGTTGGCCGGGGTGCCGATGGCGGTCATCGACCAGCCCTGGCCCACGCGGTGCACCTTGGCCATGATCTGGGCCGTGTAGTTGCCGCCGCCCGCGAGGGTGTAGCGCGCCAGCTCCTGGCCGTTGGTCTCGTCGACCAGGCGGCAGAACGCGTTCTGCACCTCCTGGAAGGTCTGGCCCGTGAACGAGTTGACGGTGAAGACGATCTGGTCGATGTGGACCGGGACGCGCGAGAGGTCGACGAGGATCGCCTCGTCGTCCCCGCCCTGACCGACGCCGCCGACCAGGTTGTCGCCGGTGTGCCGCACGGAGCCGTCGTCGCTCACCAGGTGGCGGAAGAACACGACGTCGACCGGCTGCTGGTCCGCGAAGAGGACCGCGGAGGCGTCGAGGTCGATCTCGCGGGTGCGGGAACCGAACAGGCCGCGCCGGGGGGCCGCCTGCCAGCCGAGACCCATCCGCACCGCGCTCAGGCTGCCTCCGTCGTTCTTCTGAAGACTGATTGCCTGACCCTTGGTCATGTTGACGGTCACGAGCCGATTCCCCTCTCGAACTTCCCCTGTTCCCGCGGGCTCCGCGGATGTTCCAGAACCCTACGCAAAGCTACTGACAGTGCCGTACCCGGGAGCGCGTTTTGTGTCGGTCCTGCAACACAGCGCGTACCGCGCGGCGCTCCCGGATACGCGGGTCATGCCAGGCCCCCCTCCTTCATCTGGCGCAGTTCCTTCTTCATCTCGGAGACCTCGTCCCGCAGCCGGGCGGCGACCTCGAACTGGAGGTCGGCGGCGGCGGCGCGCATCCGCTCGGTCATCGCCTCGATCTGGTCGGCGAGGTCGGCGGCCGGAGTGTCCGTCGGGACGGTGTCCTTGGCCCTGCCCTTGGCGGACTTTGCCGCCTTGGCGCGGGCCTTCTCGCCGAGCGACGGCACGGGCGCCCTGGTGCCTCGGCCGTCCTTCTTCGCGCGGTAGCCGCTGCCGAGGAGCTGTTCGGTGTCGACCTCCTCGCGCGCGATCTGGGCGACGATGTCGTTGATCTTCTTGCGCAGCGGCTGGGGGTCGATGCCGTGCGCCGTGTTGTAGGCGACCTGCTTCTCCCGGCGCCGGTTGGTCTCCTCGATGGCGCGTTCCATCGCGGGGGTGATCCGGTCGGCGTACATGTGGACCTGTCCGGAGACGTTGCGCGCGGCGCGGCCGATGGTCTGGATCAGGGACGTGCCCGAGCGCAGGAAGCCCTCCTTGTCGGCGTCGAGGATCGCCACCAGGGAGACCTCGGGCAGGTCGAGGCCCTCACGCAGGAGGTTGATGCCGACCAGGACGTCGAACTCGCCGGCGCGCAGTTCGCGCAGGAGCTCGATGCGGCGCAGCGTGTCGACGTCGCTGTGCAGGTAGCGGACGTGGATGCCGAGTTCGAGGAAGTAGTCGGTGAGGTCCTCGGCCATCTTCTTGGTGAGGGTGGTGACCAGGACGCGCTCGTCCTTCTCGACCCGGTCGCGGATCTCGTGCACCAGGTCGTCGATCTGGCCCTCGGTGGGCTTGACGACGACCTCGGGGTCGATGAGGCCGGTGGGGCGGATGATCTGCTCGACGGCGCCGTCCGCGCGCGAGAGTTCGTACTTGCCGGGGGTCGCCGACAGGTAGACCGTCTGCCCGATGCGCTCCTGGAACTCCTCCCACTTCAGGGGGCGGTTGTCGAGCGCCGAGGGGAGGCGGAAGCCGTGGTCGACGAGGGTGCGCTTGCGGGAGGCGTCGCCCTCGTACATCGCGCCGATCTGCGGGACCGTGTTGTGCGACTCGTCGATGACCAGCAGGAAGTCGTCCGGGAAGTAGTCCAGGAGGGTGTTGGGCGGGGAGCCCGGTTCGCGGCCGTCGAAGTGCATCGAGTAGTTCTCGACGCCGGAGCAGGAGCCGATCTGGCGGAGCATCTCCAGGTCGTACGTCGTGCGCATGCGCAGGCGCTGGGCCTCCAGGAGCTTGCCCTGCTTCTCCAGTTCGGCGAGGCGCTCGCCGAGTTCCTTCTCGATGTCGTTGGCGGCGCGCTCCAGGCGCTCGGGGCCCGCGACGTAGTGCGTGGCCGGGAAGATGTGGAGCTGCTGGTCGTCGCTGATGATCTCGCCGGTGAGCGGGTGGAGCGTGGAGAGGGCCTCGATCTCGTCGCCGAACATCTCGATGCGGACGGCGAGTTCCTCGTAGACCGGGAAGATCTCGATGGTGTCGCCGCGCACCCGGAACGTCCCGCGCGTGAACGCGAGGTCGTTGCGCGTGTACTGGATGTCGACGAAGCGGCGCAGCAGGTCGTCCCGGTCGATCTCCTCGCCGACCTTCAGGCGGACCATGCGGTCCACGTACTCCTGCGGCGTACCGAGGCCGTAGATGCACGAGACGGAGGCGACCACGACGACGTCCCTGCGGGTGAGCAGCGAGTTCGTCGCGGAGTGGCGCAGGCGCTCGACCTCCTCGTTGATCGAGGAGTCCTTCTCGATGTAGGTGTCCGACTGCGGAACGTACGCCTCGGGCTGGTAGTAGTCGTAGTACGAGACGAAGTATTCGACCGCGTTGTTCGGCAGGAGCTCGCGGAACTCGTTCGCCAGCTGGGCGGCCAGGGTCTTGTTGGGCGCCATCACGAGCGTGGGGCGCTGGAGCTTCTCGATCATCCACGCGGTGGTGGCGGACTTGCCGGTGCCGGTCGCGCCGAGGAGGACGATGTCCTTCTCACCGGCCTGCACGCGCTGGGCGAGTTCGGCGATGGCCGCCGGCTGGTCGCCGCTGGGCTGGTAGGGGCTGACGACCTCGAAGGGCGCCACCGTACGTTCGATGCTGGAAACGGGCCGCATGCCATCCACCGTACGACCCCCCACTGACAACGGGTCCCCATCAGGGGTTTTCCATGTCAGCGGCGCTGCGGTTCACGGACCTCGCGGCGGGCGGTGCGGCGGGCCCGGACGCTGGGGCGGCGGCCGGTGTGGTGGCCGGCCGGGTGCGCGGGGACGCCGGGTTTGTGCTCGACGGGCGGTACGGCGGGTCTGCCCATGACCATCAGCGGGTCGAACACGACGACGACGGCCGCGAGCGCGAGGAACGCGAGGGGGCCGATCAGCATCGGGGCGAGCAGGGAGGCGGGCGAGTCGCCGGAGGTGGTGTCGCCGGGGTGCGTGTGGACGCTGAGGGCGGCCATGCCGGTGTAGTGCATACCGGTGACGGCGAGGCCCATGACGAGGCTCGCGCCCACGCTCCAGAGGAAGCCTCTGACCTGTCCGGCGGCCCACAGCGCCGCTGTCGCGGCCCCCATGGCGATCGCGACGGACGCCGCGACGGTGAACGTGTTGTACTCCAGGCGCCCGTTGAGCTGCATACCGGCCATGCCCAGGTAGTGCATGGAGGCGATGCCGAGGCCGGTGATCGTCCCTCCGGTGAACAGCGCGGTTCCCGAGGCCCCCTTGTAGCCGACGATGAAGATCCCGACGCCGACCATGAGGATCGCGACACCGAGGCTCGTGTACGTGAGGGGTTTGTCGTACCGGATGGGTGCACCCTGGACGGTGAATCCCATCATCGCGACGAAGTGCATCGTCCAGATGCCGGAGCCGATCGCCGCCGAGCCGAGGGCGAGCCAGCCGGGGCGCCAGGAGTGGGAGACGAGCAGGGCTCTGGTCGTACAGCGCAGACCGAGGGCACCGCCGAGGCAGGCCATGAAGTAGGCCACCATCGGGGTGACGAGTCCGTAGCTGAATCCGTCGACCGTGCCTTGCATGCGGGGTTGCCCTTCCGCCCTGTTGATTGATTTTCCCTGGAATGCGCCCCTTCCCAGGACCGCCGAGCGGTCAGGGTTGACGCAGAGAGTATGACCCCCACCGGAATGGTCGAACGATTTTCCGGCAAAGAAACACGCCCTTGCCCCACTTGTGCGCCCGTGGTGAGCACGTGCGGCTGTCTCCATTCATTCTGTGGCCATCCGCGGTCTCCTCCTACGCCGCCCCTGTGATGTCACAGTGAATCCCGACGTGATCACAGGAAGCGAGGAGTCGTCATGCACGCGCGTGTAGCCGCCGTTACCTCCACCGCTCTTCTGGGCACCGCCGCGGTCCTCTTGGCGCAAGCGCCGGACGCGAGCGCGGCAGCCCGTCCCGCACCCGTCGTCGTGGCCCACCGGGGCGCCTCCGCGCAGGCGCCCGAGAACACGCTGGCCGCCGTCGACAAAGCGGCCGAAATGGAGGTCGCCTGGGTCGAGAACGACGTCCAGCGGACAAAGGACGGCGAACTCGTGGTGATCCACGACGACACGCTCAGGCGCACCACCAATGCGGCCAAGATCTTCCCGGGCCGGGCGCCGTGGAAAGTGAAGGACTTCACCGCGGCGGAGATCGCCCAGCTCGACGCGGGGAGTTGGTTCGGGCCCGCGTTCGCGGGTCAGCGGGTGCCGACGTTGAAGCAGTTCGTGAACCGCCTCGACACCCACCGGCAGAAACTCCTCCTGGAGATCAAGAATCCGCAGCTCTATCCCGGTATCGAGCAGCAGATCATCAAGGTGCTCGGCAACGAGGGGTGGCTCGATCCCTGGCATCTGACCAGCCGTCTGATCGTCCAGAGCTTCGACGCCGCGAGCATCCGTACGGTGCACGGCCTCAGGCCGGCCGTCCGCACCGGGTTCCTCGGTACGCCCGCCGTGGCCGATCTGCCGTCCTACGCGCGGTTCGCCGATCTGATCAATCCCTCGCACACGACGGTGACGAGCGCGTACGTCTCCGCCGTGCACGCGCTGCGGGGGCCGCACCACCGGCGGCTCCAGATGTACGTCTGGACGGTGGACGACGCCGTCAACGCGCGCAAGGCCGCCGGGTACGGGGTGGACGGGATCATCACGAACAAGCCGGACGTGGTGCGGGACTCGCTGCCGTAGAGCGCGGGGGCTGCCGGCGTCCCGGGGGCGTTGTCAGTGGCGGGTCGTACGGTGGGGGCATGAGCGGTGACGGGGAGTTCGGGCAGCGGGTCGTGTGGACCGTCGTGGACAGCGGGATCGGGCCGCTGCTGCTGGCGGCGACCGGTCAGGGGCTGGTCAACATCGTGTTCCACGCGACGGACGCGGTGCGGGAGCGGGCGCTGGAGCGGCTCGGGGACCGGTTGGGGGCGGTTCCCGAGGCGGCGCCCGGCTCGCCCGTGCTGGCCGAGGCGGTACGCCAGGTCGAGGAGTACTTCGCCGGGCGGCGCCGGGACTTCGCGCTGCCGCTGGACTGGTCGCTGATCTCCGGCTTCAACCGGCGCGTGCTGCGCGAGCTGGCGGCCGGTGTGCCGTACGGGGCGGTTGTCGGGTACGGCGACCTCGCGCGGCGCGTCGGCCGGCCGGAGGCCGCGCAGGCGGTGGGGGCGGCGATGGGGTCCAACCCGCTGCCGGTCGTGGTGCCTTGCCACCGGGTCGTGGAGAGCGGCGGCGGGATCGGGGGGTTCGGGGGCGGGCTGGAGACCAAGCGGCGGCTGCTGGCGCTGGAGGGGGTGCTGCCGGAGCCGTTGTTCTGAGGTGAGGCGCCGGTGGTGCGGGCAGGGGGCCGTCAGTCGTAGTGCCGTGCCTCCACCACGTTTCCGTCGGGGTCGCGGAAGTAGAAGCTGCGCGGGGCCTTCCCGCGGGCCCCGAAGGAGCCGTGGGCGACGGGGGAGGTGGGGACGTCGAGGGACTCCAGGCGGGCGCGCAGAGCGTCGTAGGCGGGCGCCGGGAGGGCCAGGCAGACGTGGTTGACGGGGTGGCCGGCGCTGGCCGCGGAGTCGGGGAGCATGCGCATGTCGGGCGCGAGGGTGAGGGGCATCAGGTCGAGAAGGGTGTCGTCGTTGACCCGCACGGAGGGGAACGGGACCTCGCCCGCCGTGAACTCGGGGAGCCGTACGGGGTCGAGGCCCACCGCGCGCGCGTAGAAGCCGGCGGAGGCGACGGGGTCGCGTACCCAGAGCACGACGTGGTCGAGACGTGCGGAGTTGTCCGTCATGCACCCCAGGCTGGTGGTGTCTCCCACAGGCCGCAAGAGTTTGACCGGCCAGAACGATCGCCAGAGATGAAGGGGAGAACGACCGACAGGAGGCGGGCCCATGGTGCTGATGGTGTCGGAAGAGGTACGGGAGGCGCTCGCCGCGCGCAGGCCCGTCGTGGCACTGGAGTCGACGATCATCGCGCACGGGCTGCCCCGGCCGCGCAACCTCCAGGTGGCGCGCGAGCTGGAGGCCGTCGTCCGCGCGGAGGGTGCCGTACCGGCGACCGTCGCCGTGCTGGACGGGCAGCCGCGCGTGGGGCTCGACGAGAAGCAGCTGGAGCGGATCGCCGACAGTGACGGCATCCGCAAGCTGGGCCATCGTGACCTGCCGCTCGCGGTGGCCTCCGGCGCGAGCGGGGCGACGACCGTCTCCGCGACCGCGCAGCTCGCCGCGCTGGCCGGTGTGCGGGTGTTCGCGACCGGTGGGCTCGGCGGGGTGCACCGGGAGTGGACCCTCACGCAGGACGAGTCCGCCGACCTCGGGCTCCTCGCGCGCACGCGGATCACCGTCGTGTGCGCGGGCGTCAAGTCCATCCTCGACGTCCCCGCGACGCTCCAGCGCCTGGAGACGCTCGGCGTGGCCGTCGCCGGGTACGGCACGGACCGCTTCCCCGGCTTCTACCTGTCCGACTCCGGTCACCCCGTGGAGTGGACGCTCCGTACGCCCGGTGAGGTCGCCGAGGTGATGCGGGCGCAGGACCTTCTCGCCGGCCCGGAGTCCGCCCTCATCGTCGCCAACCCCGTCCCCGAGGAACAGCAGCTGGAACCGGGCCTCCACGCGCGCGTACTCGCCGACGCGCTCCAGGCGTGCGAGGCCGAGAACATCACCGGCCAGGCCGTCACCCCCTTCCTCCTCTCCTACCTCGTCCGCCACACCGACGGGACGTCCCTGGAGGCCAACCTGGCGGCCGTACGCGGCAATGTGCGGCTCGCCGGGCGCATCGCGGCTGCTTGGGCGGGGGATTGAGGAGGCGGGGCGGCGGTGGGCGCGGTGGGGCGGGGTCGGGGGCTTCGGCGGACGGTTTCGGTGGGCTGTTGGTTGTCGGGGACGTTGTCACCGATGTGGTTGCGCGGTATCGGGGGCCGTTGGACGTGGGGACCGACACCGCTGCTGTCGTGCGGCGGCTGCCGGGTGGGGCGGGGGCCAATGTGGCGTGTTGGGCGGCCCATTGGGGGTGCGGGGATGTACGGCTGCTGGGGCGGGTCGGGGTGGCCGAGGCGGGGTGGCACGAGCGGGAGCTGGTGGGGTGCGGGGTACGGCCGTACCTGGTCGTCGATCCGGAGGCCCCGACCGGGACGGTCATCTGTCTGGTCGACTCCGGTGCGGCGGCCGAGCGGACGTTCCTCACGGACAGCGGCGCGGCGTTGCGGCTGGCGCCCGGGGACTGGTCGGACGAGTTGCTCGACGGCGTCGTACGGGTGCACCTCTCGGGGTACCTGCTGTTCTCCGCCGACGGACGCGCGCTGGTCCGCGTCGTCCTCGCGTGCGCCCGCGCGCGGGGAGTGCCGGTGAGCCTCGATCCCGCCTCGGCCGGTTTCCTCAAGGAGCTGGGCGCCGAACGGTTCCTGGAACTCGTCGACGGCATCGACGTACTGCTCCCCAGCCGCGACGAGGCGTGCCTCCTGACCGGCCTGCGGGACACGGCCGACGCGGCGGTCGAACTCAGCCGCCGTATCCCCCTGGTGATCGCCAAGGACGGCCCGTACGGCGCCCTGGTGGCCCGTGCCGGTTCCCTCCTCGCGCGCGTACCCGCGGTGCCCGCACAGCCCCACGACACCACCGGCGCGGGCGACGCGTTCACCGGCGCTTTCCTCGCGACCCTGACGACGGGTGCCTCCCTGGAGGCCGCAGCGGCGGAGGGGTGCCGCGCAGGCGCACGCGCGGTGGAGGTGGTGGGCGCTCGGCCGCCGGGGCGGGGGTGAGGGGGCGGTACGAGGAGCTGGGAGCTTCCCGGTGTTCGCCGGGCGGAGGGGTGGCGGGGGCGCGGAGCGTGGACCGGGGGCCGGGGGTCAGGGGCCGTCGGAGGAGGACGGTGAGAGCCCGGAGCGTAGACCGCGGGTGCCGTCGGACACACACGCGCACGCGCACGCGCCGCACAGGCGGCAGGCGGCAGGCGGCAGGCGGCAGGCGGCAGGCGGCAGGCGGCAGGCGGCAGTACAGCCTCGCTCCCCCACGGCCCCCGCGCGCGTGCCGATCAGGGATCAGCACCCCCGCAGCAACCTCGCTCGGCGCACTGCCCCCGTACGTGTGCCGACCAGCGGACGGCGGCTTGGGCCTCCTCGGCCTCCCGCACCGCCCCCGCGCGCGGGCCGACCAGGACGTATCCACCGGACACTCACTCCCCCGAGCCCGGCCCCACCCGCGCGCCGACCTGTCGCCACGCCCCCGTCCGGCAGGTCGAGCAGCGCACCGCGGCACTCTGCTCAGCAGCCCTTCCGGCATGGCCGGCAACTCCTCGCGGCACCCCGCTCAACTCCCGTCCGGCAAGGCGCGTTGCCTGTCCGGCTGCGTGAGCCTCGGCGGTCCGGCAATGCCGGGCGAGGTGCCGGGCCGTATCCGTACGTGGCTGTACGCGCGGATACGACGGGCGACGCCGCACTGGCCCTCCCCACGGCGCCTGCTCTCCGCCGTTCCCGCACCACGATCTCCCCAACGGCCCCGCCCCTCCCCGAAGACACCCCTCGCGCCCGTCCTACCCCTTCCTCCCCCACGCCGAGATCATCGGTGCCGTCGCCAGGTCCATCTCCCCCGTCGCCACGTTCGCGAGGTGGTGGTCGATGTCCTCGTCCGTCGCGAGGCCCGCGGTGATGAGGTCGGTGCGGAGGTGGTGGATCGTCGCGGATTCGAGGGCGGCGCAGGCGGGGGAGGCGAGGGGGAAGTACGCGTCGGCCTCGACGCGGTGGAGGCCGGCGTCGCGCAGGAGGCGGGGCAGGCGGCGGCCGTAGGAGAGGTCGGCGCCGCGTTCGGCGAGGAGGGTGCGGAAGGCGTGGCGGAGACGGTTGGCCAACTGCTGGGCGGGGCCGTGTTCGTCGGGGCAGAGGAGGGGCTGGAGAGCAGGGTCGGCGTCCTCGATCAGCAGGCGTCCGCCGGGGCGGAGAGCCTTGATCATGGAGTGCAACGCCCGTTCGCGGTCCGGGACATGGACGAGTACGAGCCTGGCGTGGACGAGGTCGAACCCCTCCCCCGGCGGCTCCTCGGCGCCGACGTCGTGGACGCGGACCTCGATGGGCGGGCGCGCGGCGCGCGCGAGGTGGGTGGTGTCGATGTCGGTGGCGAGGACCCGGCCGGTGGGCCCGACCTTCTTGGCGATCCAGGAGGCGACGGAGGTGCCGCCCGCGCCGACCTCCCAGCAGCGCCAGCCGGGGCCGATGCCGAGCGCGTCGAGGTGGCGGAAGGTGGTGGGGTCGAAGAGCGTGGCGAAGGCGTCGAAGCGCTCTCCCGCCTCGGCCCGCCGGTTGTCGAGGAGATACCCGTCGGTTCGCGTCATGATCGGATCATCCCATTTACCCCGGTTCCCGGATGTGGGCGACGCGGCCGGAAATCCGCTCCCCGCATGGCTTCCCGCACCAGGGGAACAGAGTTGTCCACAGGGGGGAACAGGGCGGAATCAGAGTTTTCCACAGGCTTACCCGACCCTTGCGCCGACCTGGCACACTGACCAGCCAAGCGCGGGAAACGCGGCGTACGGGGAGCCGACGAGGAGATCCACATGACCATGGCGGGAAATCTGCGGAAGGTCACCGGCCTGGGCGGGGTCGGCGGCCTGCGCCGGGTGGCCCGGCTGGCGCGGCGGCGCGCGAAGGTCGATCTCAGCCATCACGCGCGCTCGCCGCTGGGCTCCTCCGTGGTGAACTGCGTGACCTACAAGGAGGGTGCCCGGGCGCCCTCCGGCGCCGATCTGGTGGAGACGGTGGAGCGGGTCCGCAAGCAGGGCCACGGCTTCGTCTGGCTGGGGCTGCACGAGCCGACGAACGCCGAGTTCGCGGGCATCGCCGAGCTCTTCGACCTGCACCCGCTGGCGGTCGAGGACGCGGTGGAGGCGCACCAGCGCCCGAAGGTGGAGCGGTACGGGGAGACGCTGTTCGCGGTCTTCAAGACGGTCTGCTACGTGGAGCACGAGCAGTTGACGGCGACCAGCGAGGTCGTCAACACCGGCGAGATCATGGTGTTCGTCGGCCCCGACTTCGTGATCACGGTCCGGCACGGGCGGCACGGCTCGCTGGGCCCGCTGCGCGAGGAGCTGGAGGCGGACACCGCGCAGCTCGCCAAGGGCCCCTCGGCGGTGCTGCACGCGATCGCGGACCACGTGGTGGACGACTACCTGCACGTCACGGACGCGATGCAGGCCGACATCGACCAGGTGGAGACGGACGTCTTCGCGGAGGACGGCGCGCGAGCCGATCCGGGCCGGATCTACCAGCTCAAGCGTGAGCTGCTGGAGCTGAAGCGGGCGGTGGTGCCGCTGGGCCGTCCGCTGCTGGACCTCGCGGACCGTCCGGTGCGGGTGGTCGACCCGGAGATACAGGCGTACTTCCGGGACGTCTCGGACCACCTACAGCGTGTCACCGAGCAGATCGCCGCCTTCGACGAACTCCTGAACTCGATCCTCCAGGCGCATCTGGCGCAGGTGACGGTCGCGCAGAACGAGGACATGCGGAAGATCACCGCGTGGGCGGCGGTGATCGCCGTGCCGACGATGGTGTGCGGGATCTACGGCATGAACTTCGACCACATGCCGGAGCTGCGCTGGAAGTTCGGGTATCCGCTGGTGCTAGGGGTGATAGCGACGGCGTGCCTGGCCCTGTACCGGGGCTTCCGGCGCAACGGCTGGCTCTGACGGAGGCAGGCCGGTACGCCGGAAGCGGGGTCGGTCCGGTCGGTCCGGAGACGCGGAGCGGTCCGGCCCGACCGGCGACACAGGGTGACCCGGTCGGGCCGGGAACCCGGCGATCCGCCCGTCCCCGGAAGCGCGGGCCCGGTCAGCCGCGGGCGTACACGCTCTCCGCCCACGACGCGATCTGGCTCTCCGTGAGGTGCTGCGCGAGATCGGCCTCGCTGATCATGCCGACGAGGCGCTTGTTCTCGATCACGGGGAGCCGGCGGATGCGGTGCCCCTGCATCTCCCGCAGCACCTCGTCGACGTCGGCTCCGGCGTCGATCCAGCGGGGCGTGCCCTGGGCCATCTGACCGGCGGTCACCTTGGCCGGGTCGTGCCCCATGGCGACGCAGCCGACGACGATGTCGCGGTCCGTGAGGATGCCGCAGAGCCGGTCGTTCCCGTCGCTGATGGGCAGCGCCCCGACGTCGAGGTCGCGCATCAGCTGGGCGGCGCGGTCGAGGGTCTCGTGCATGGGGATCCACTGGGCGCCCCGGTGCATGATGTCTCCGGCGGTGGTCATGGACTGCCTCCCTGGCCGGGCGGCCGGCACGGCGCGGACGCGCCGCTGTCCCGGCGCCCTACATTCTTGCCGCGCATCGGGCGGGCCGCATGTCCACGAGGCGGACCCGGCGACGCCGGGCGTCCCGCCCCCGCCGGGAAGCCCCTCAGGCCGAGAACCCCACGACCTTCTCCGGAACGACCCGGATGATCACCCTGGCCTCGTCGTCCTTCTCGGCGGGCGGGTCGATGCCCAGGTATCTGTGCGAGAGGTCGTGCGGGAGCCGCTTCCCGGGGTCCGGGAGGATCTCGGCGCGGCCCCGGATCTCGACCGAGACGTAGGGGTTCGCGAGGTCGAAGACCGTGAGGCTGATGCGGGGGTCGCGGCGCAGGTTGCGCACCTTCTGCCGGTTGTCCAGGGAGCTCAGCAGGACGGTGTCGTCCTCGCGTTTCATCCAGACCACCGAGTTGTGCGGGGCGCCGTCGGGGCCGAGGGTCGCGACGGACGCGAAGTTCTTGCCGTCGAGGAGGGCGCGGACGGTGTCGTCGAAGGAGATCGTCATACCGACACCCTATTTAGATGCACGCGCATCTAACAGCGCTTCGGCCGACTCTCCCTCGCTTGTTCGCTCTCAGCCGTTCCACGCGGGGTGCCGGGGATCGTCGGCCCGCACCAGGACGTCCGCGCTCGCCGCCGGGCCGGTCTCCCGCTCGTACCGTTCGAAGGCGGGCAGCGTCCACTGCTCGCCCTGCGGGGTACGGCGGCGCAGGGAGCCCGGGGAGAGGTGGATGTGGACGCTGAGGTCGAAGGGGAACCAGTGCCGCAGCAGGAGCGGGCCGTGGAGCAACAGGAGCCCGCCGGGCGGGAGTTCGACGTACGGGCTGCGGGTCGCGCGGTCGGTCGCCGGGTCCCACAGGTCGGGCAGGATACGGCCGGTACCGTCGGGTTCGAGGGGGCCGAAGACCTCGCGCCACAGCGCGCGGGTGTCGAACCAGCCGTCGTAGTAGGCGTCCACGTCGTGGTGGCCGTACTCGAAGCGGAGCGACGCGGGGCGCAGGAAGCCGTGGGTGTCGACGACGCGGGAGGGCCGGCCGCGCGCCCGCAGGCCCTCCGCGACCCGCGCCGCGAGGTCCCCGGGCCGGGCCGCCGGAGCACCGTCGAAGGCGATGCGTGGCCAGGGGCCGCCGTCTGTCGGTTTCAGATCGGACAGCCGCTCCGCCAGGAGGTCGGAGAGGCGGTCCCAAGTGATCGCTTCTAGTCGCACAGTGGTCATGATGCGTCAGAGGCGGCGGGGGGCGAGGCTTCGGGGAGGTGGGCCTCGCTCCACGCCCGGGCCGCGTCGAGGAAGGGCAGGAGGGTGCGGCCGAGGGGCGTGAGGGCGTACTCGACGCGGGGCGGGTTCTCGTCGTACGCGGTCCGTGTGACGTATCCGTCGCGTTCCATCGCGCGCAGGGTCTCGCTGAGGACCTTGGGGGTGGCCCGGATCGGCACGCGGAGTTCGGTGAAGCGGCGGGGGCCACCCTCAAGACAACGGATGACCATTCCTGACCACTTTCCTCCGACCCTGAACGGAACGTCGGCAGAGGGGCAGGCGGGATGGAACATGTCCGGGCGGAGTGCGTCGGTCATCCGTCGAGGTTAGCGCCGATACCGTTGCGGTGACCGGCACTTCATGGTCCATGCTCCGGGCCGGGCGGCGAGACGCGCCGCCGGTGAGGAGGCCGAGAGACATGGACGGGATCGTCGTCTTCGGGGCCGGCGGACGGGCCGGACGCGCGGTGTGCGCGGAGGCGCTGCGGCGGGGCCTCGCGGTGGTCGGGGCGGTACGGGATCCGGCGCGGCATCCCGGGCTCGGGGAGAGCGGGGTGACGGTCGTACGCGGGGACGTCACCGCTCCGCAGGGGGTGCTGGCCGGGCGGGCGGGCCGGTGGGGCGTCGTACACGCCGCGGCGAGCTTCGAGCCGGACTTCTTCGCGCGGGCCGTCGATGCGCTGCTCGCGGCGGAGGGGGTGCCGCGGCTGGTCGCCGTAGGACTGTTCGCGGATCTGCTCGGGCCGGACGGGCGGCCCGTGATGGAGGATCCGGCGGCGTTCCCGCCGGAGCACCTGCCGTTCGCACGGGCGCACACCGCCGGACTGACGCGGCTGCGGGCGGCCGGGGGCGGGACGGACTGGGCCGTCCTGACGCCGGGCGGCGAGCTGACGGAGGGTCCGGCCGAGGGGCAGTACGTCATCGGAGGGGACCAAGTGCCCGCGGGGGCGCCCGGGTTGACGTACGGGGATCTCGCGGTGGCCTTGGTGGACGAGGTGGTGGCGCCCACTGTGCGCGGGGGCCGGGGGGGCGGTCTGGGTGCCGGTGGGGGTGGCACGCGTGATGGCGTAGGCCGTACGCGTGCGCGCGGGGGTGGCCCGTCCGGCGGCGTCCGCGCGGGGTGGCTTCTTCCCCCGCACGTGTACGCGTGCGCGTGGGTGGACCACAGCCCGCCGATGAGCCGGACGGTGTCGCTGTGCCGTACGCGCGCGGTCCGCTGGGAGGGAACGCTTGCCGTGGGGCCGGGGCGGTCCGCCGTACGCGCGCGTGCCGTACTGCCCGTCGGCCAGAGCCGCCCACACCTCGGGCTCCGGTGCCGTACGCGCTCGTGCCGTAACGACTACGCGCTCCAGCTCCAGAAGTGGCTGGCTCCGGTGCCGTACGCGCGCGTGCCGTACTCCCCACGCCGATCCGCCCCCGGTGCCCGCCCCAGCAGCCGCCCCGCCGTCGCCCAGGCCCGTCGCCGTGCGTGTCGTCGATGTCGGCCGGGCATCACTTGTGGTGACGGGGCTGGTGGGGCAGGATCTCGGCGGCGAAAGGGGGTTCGACGTTCATGGTGGACGGGCCGTACGTGGCGATGGCGGTGGCCGGGGTGCTGGTGACCGGTGTCATGGCGGGCGTGTTCGCGGCGTTCTCGGTGCTGGTCATGCGGGGGCTCGGGGCGTTGCCGGCGGCGCAGGGGGTGGCCGCGATGAACGCGATCAACCGGGCGGCGCTGACCTCGGTGTTCATGTGGCTGTTTCTGGGGGCCGCGGCGGTGTGCGCGGTGGTCGCGGTGGTGACGTTCGTGCTGTGGCCGGAGCAGGGGCGGGTGGAGCTGCTGCTGGGCAGCGGGCTGTACCTGGTGGGCGCGTTCGGGGTGACGGTGACGGCGAACGTGCCGCGCAACGAGCGGCTGCTCGGGCTCGGCGCGGAGTCGGTGGAGGGGATCGCGTACTGGCCCGCGTACGTGCGCGAGTGGACGATGTGGAACCACGTCAGGACGGTCGCCTCGGGCGCGGCGGCCCTCGCGTACGCCTTGGCGTTGGCCTGAGCTTTCCGCTCTGCGTGAGCGGCGGGGGCGTCGTATCGTGGCGGAAAGGTGCCGTCGTACGTGCCGGCGTACGGCGCCCGCCGCAGGTGCGGACGTGCGGACTCCCCCGAGGACATCAGCCATGGCGGACCCCAAGGGATTCATGCGCACCCCCCGTCAGGACTGGCCGCGCAGGCCCGTCGCGGAGCGGGTGCGGGACTGGGACGAGGTGTACGTCCCCGGGGCGCTGCTGCCCATCGTGGGCGCGCAGGCGGACCGGTGCATGGACTGTGGGATCCCGTTCTGTCACGACGCCTGTCCGCTCGGGAACCTGATCCCGGAGTGGAACGACCTGGTGTCCCGGGCGGACTGGCGGGCGGCGGGCGAGCGGCTGCACGCGACCAACAACTTCCCGGAGTTCACCGGCCGGTTGTGTCCGGCGCCGTGCGAGGCGGGGTGCGTGCTCGCGATCGACCAGCCGGCCGTGACGATCAAGAACGTCGAGTGCGCGATCGCGGACCGGGCCTGGGAGGAGGGGCTGGTGGCGCCCCGGCCGCCCGACCGGCTCTCCGGGCGGACGGTCGCGGTGATCGGCTCCGGGCCCGCCGGGCTCGCCGCCGCGCAGCAGCTGACGCGCGCGGGGCACACGGTCGTCGTGTACGAGAAGGACGACCGGCTCGGCGGACTCATGCGGTACGGCATCCCCGAGTTCAAGATGGAGAAGCGGCACCTGGAGCGCCGTATCGGTCAGATGCGGGCCGAAGGGACGAAGTTCCGGACATCCACGGTCGTCGGGCGGGACGTTCCGGCGGACCGGCTGCGGGCTCGGTACGACGCGGTGGTGATCGCTACGGGGGCTTCGGCGTGGCGGGAACTTTCGGTGCCGGGTCGGGAGTTGGAGGGGATACATCAGGCCATGGAGTACCTGCCGCCGGCCAACCGGGTGTGCGAGGGAGATACGGAGGTCTCCCCGCTGTCGGCCGCCGGCAGGCACGTGGTGATCGTGGGCGGAGGTGATACGGGTGCGGACTGCCTGGGGACGGCGGTACGGCAAGGGGCCGCGTCGGTCACGCAGCTGGACATCTACGGCCGTCCCGACGGCGAGCGCGACCCCGACGCCGACCCGTGGCCGACGTACCCGAGGATCTACCGCCTCTCCGCGGCGCACGAGGAGGCGGCCGAACTCGGCACGGCACCCTCCGCCCACGCCGACGCGCGCCTCTTCGCGGCGTCCACACTCCACTTCACCGGCGACGAGGCGGGCCGGGTGAACGCCCTCCACCTCGTCGAGGTCGACGAACACCGCAACCCCCTGGACGGCACCTCCCGGTCCCTCCCCGCCGACCTCGTCCTCCTGGCCCTGGGCTTCTCCGGCCCCGACCTCTCGGACGGCCTGCTCGACCAGCTGAACGTGTCCCTGACCCCACGCGGCACGATCGCCCGCGGACGCGACTTCGCCACGAACGCCCCGGGCGTCTTCGCCACCGGCGACGCCGCGCGCGGACAGTCACTGATCGTCTGGGCCATCGCGGAGGGCCGATCGGCGGCAGCGGCCGTCGACCGCTACCTGACGGGCAACTCGACCCTGCCGGCCCCGATCGGCCCGGACGACCGGCCGATGATCGTGTGAGACCGGCGGGGCGTGCCCGGCGGAGCTCTGTCCGGCCCGGGACCAGGGCCTCGGTACAGCAGCCGGGGCATCCGTGCGGCCGAGGCGGGGGCCTCCCGGCGACGTCCCCTGCTCGGACGGCCCGGCGGGCGGGAGTCAGGGCTTCGGGTGCCTCGTGCGGGGGTTTCGTGCGGTCGGGGGCGCAGCGTCCGTGAGGGCGGGGACCTGTGCATCGGTTCCCCTGGGCCCGGCGCGGGTCAGCCAGGCGCGTGCGGCAGGGAGTGCACATCGGGACCTCGCGCGAAGGGCTGCCGAGGTCTCGTACGGAACTCCGTCAGGCTCCCCGCGCGAAACCCGCCTCGGAGTCCCCTCGCGTGCCCCTGCCGGCGTCACCCAGCGAGGGCCCGCCGGGCCTGTACGACGGCCGCCGAGGCCCGTGAGAAGCGGCTGGCCGGGGCCGCGTGCCGAGGGTGGGCGGCGCGCCCGCGCGGAAGCCGACCGGAGCGCTGTACCGGAAACGGACAGGTCCACCGGCAAGGCAACCGGAGTCCCGCACCGACAGCAGACGGCACATCCCGCACGGAAACCGGCCCAGCCCCCGCGCCGCAGGCCGAACAGCACGCCCGCGCGGAAGCCGGCCGCAGGCCCCTCGCCGAGGCCCGCCCCCGCCCCTCCCGCGGAGCGTTCAGCGTTCGTCCGTCCCCGCCACCTTGCCCGTCGCCAGGGCCACCCGGTTCCACGTGTTGATCGTGCAGATCAGGGCGATCAGCTGGGCGAGTTCGTGGTCGTCGAAGTGGGTGGCCGCCTCGGTGTAGACGGCGTCGGAGACGCCTCCCTGAGGGAGGGTCAGGGACTCCGTGAGGGCCAGGGCCGCGCGCTCCTTCGGGGTGTAGAAGTGGCGGGCCTCGCGCCAGAGGGGGACGAGGTGGAGGCGGTCCTCGTGCTCACCGGCCTTGCGGGCGTCGTTGGTGTGCATGTGGAGGCAGTAGGCGCAGCCGTTGAGGTGCGAGGCGCGGATCTGGACGAGTTCGACGAGGGCGGGGTCGAGTCCCTCGCGTGCGGCCATGCCGAGGGCCGCGATGGCGCGGTAGGTCTTGCGGGAGGCGGTGGCGAAGTCCAGCCGGGTGCGGGCGGTCTCTGCGGCGGCGACACCCGCCTCGATGTCGGCGGCGGTGATGCCGGTGTCGGTGGCCGTCAGCGTCTCTGTCGTCTGCGTCGTCATGCCTCGAATCTAGGCCCCGCAAAGCCCCTCTGTAGGGTGCATTTCCATGGCGAGTTCATGGGTCAATTCTGCCCGGCGCATCGGCTCCGACCTGCACCTCGACGTGTCGGGCCCGGGCGGGCGCCGGGCCGCTGTCGCCGGTGCGCTGCGGGACGCCGTACGCAGTGGCCGGCTCACGCCGGGAACCCGGCTGCCGCCGTACCGTTCGCTGGCCGCCGACCTCGGGGTGGCGCGGAACACGGTGGCGGACGCGTACGCGGAACTCGTCGCCGAGGGCTGGCTGACCGCGCGGCAGGGGTCGGGCACGCGCGTGGCGGACCGGACGGAGCCCCTGCGACACGCCGGGAAACCGGCGGTCGGCGGCCCTCCACGCGCGCGTGGCCCGCGATACGACCTGCGGCCGGGTACGCCGGACGCCTCGTCGTTCCCGCGCGCGGCCTGGCTGGCGTCCTACCGGCGGGCGCTGAACGCCGCGCCGGGCGACGCGTTCGGGCCGGGGGACCCGGCGGGGCGGCGGGAGCTGCGGGAGGCGCTCACGGAGTTCCTGGCACGCGTGCGCGGGGTGCGCACCGAGCCGGACCGGATCGTGGTCTGCGCCGGCTTCGCGCACGCGCTGCGGCTGCTGTTCGGCCAGGGCGGTGGCGGGGTGCTGCGCGGCCCGGTGGGCGTCGAGTCGTACGGGCTGGCCTTCCACCAGGACCTGCTCGCGGACGCGGGCGTACGGACCGTACCGCTGCCCCTGGACGACCACGGCGCACGCGTGGACGTGCTGGGGCGGGAGCGGGCCGTCCTGCTCACCCCGGCCCACCAGTTCCCGACCGGCGGCCCGCTGCACCCGGAGCGCAGGGCGGCGGTGGTCGACTGGGCACGCGCGCGCGGGGCGATCGTCCTGGAGGACGACTACGACGGCGAGTTCCGCTACGACCGCCGTCCCGTCGGCGCCGTCCAGGGGCTCGACCCGGAGCGGGTCGTGTACGTCGGCTCGGTCAGCAAGAGCCTGTCGCCGGCCCTGCGGCTGGGCTGGATGGTGCTGCCGGGCCACCTGGTCGACGCCGTGCGCGAGGCGAAGGGCGAGCGGGAGGCATGGTCGGGCGTCCCCGAGCAGCTCGCGCTGGCCGATTTCGTCGTGTCGGGGGCGTACGACCGCCATGTGCGCCGGATGCGGCAGCGGTACCGCGCGCGCCGTGACCGGCTCGTCGCGGCGCTGGCCGAGCGGGCGCCGCACATCCGGGTCAGCGGGGTCGCGGCGGGGCTCCACGCGGTGCTGCGGCTGCCGGACGGCACCGAGCGGGCGACGGTCGAGGCGGCTGCCGCGCGCGGGGTCGCGCTGGAGGGCCTCGCCGGGTTCCGGCACCCGGCGGCGGAGGGATCTCTGGGCGACGGTCTCGTGGTCGGGTACGGCACGCCGTCGGAGCACGCGTACGAGGGGGCGCTGGGGGCTCTGTGCGCGGTGCTGCCGGGGCCGTAGGGCGGCCACCGTTCCCGGTGGACGCCCCGTACCGCATGGGGTCGTGCGCTGTAGGTCACCCGCCTAGCGGGCGGTCGATACGGTCATAACTGATCAATGTGGGTCGAGCAGTCAACTTTAGAGAGGTGCGAGAAGCAAACAAGAAGAGAAGTCACCGAACATGATCCGAACCCGTGAACAAGATGTTCAGGAGAGCAGGAAGTCCGCCTCACCCGCCTTCGCGCCCTCGATGAACGCCGTCATCTCGGCCGGGGTGTAGATCAGCGCGGGCCCGTCCGGATCGGTGGACTGGCGCAGCGCGATCCGGCCGTCCTCCAACTTCATCGCCTCCAGGCAGTTCCCCCCGTTCCCGCCGCTCCACGGCTTGTGCCAGCCCTCGTTGCCCAGTTCCCGCGCGGGCATGCCGTTGTAGATCCGCGGGGCGGGAGAGGACGAGATGCGCTTCATTTACAGCTCCTTGCGGAGATCCCGGAGGATCTCCTTCGTGCGATGTGCCGTAGCGGCCTGCGCCGCCATGCGGTCCATGACCTCAAGGTGTGTCGCCACCTCCTCGCGCGCGTCGAGATAGACCGCGCCGGTCAAGTACTCGCTGTAGACCATGTCCGGAAGCTCCGGCATGGCGAATCGGAACAGCACGAAGGGCCCGTACGTACCCGGATGCGGCCCGCTCGCGAACGGAGCGATCTGAAGCACCACGTTGGGCAGCTTCGCGGCGTCGAGCAGCCTGTCGATCTGTGCACGCATCACCTCCGGGCCGCCGACCGGGCGGCGCAGCACCGTCTCGTCCATGACGACCCATATACGGGGCGCGTCGGGACGAGTGAGCAGTTCCTGGCGGCGCATGCGCAGATCGACGAGACGGTCGATGTCTTCCGGCCGGGTCCGCGCGATCGCGCCCGAGACGAGCACCCCGCGCGCGTAGTCCTCGGTCTGGAGCAGTCCGGGGACGAAGTGCGGCTCGTACTGGCGGATCAGGGCGGCGGCGCCCTCCAGGCTGACGTGCATGGAGAACCAGCCGGGCAGGACGTCGTGGTACCGCTGCCACCAGCCGGGCCTGTTGGCGTCCTCGGCGAGCCGCACGAAGCCCTCGGCCTCGTCGCCCGCGACGCCGTACGCCTTCAGGAGCAGTTGCAGGTACGGGATCTTGAGCGCGACCTCGGCGTTCTCCATCCGGCGGATCGTGGCGGGCGCGACGCGCAGGACCTTGGCGGCCTCCTCGCGTTTGAGCCCGGCGCGTTCCCGCAGATCCAGCAGGCGTCGGCCGAGGACCACCTGTCCCACGGTCGGCGCGGACCGCGGCTCACTCACGCTCCACCTCCACGAAACTCCACGAACGTCCCCGACTCTTCTCCTGACCCGCACGGCGGCCCGTCCGGCGGCCACACGGGCTGTCCGGTCGGAAAGATTCCCGACAGCCCTGCGGCGCCGTTCGGAGACCTCGCGGAGTTCTGTCCGGCCGCCACGCGCGCGTACGGCGATGTACGTCCGTGCGTGGGCGACGGCCCTCCGGTGTCCCAATCGGCGCCGCTCTACGTGCTGTTGCGAGCAGTGTGCCACGGCGTCCCACTGCGTCGCGCGGCACTCTGCAATTTTCAGAGTGACACTTGCCAAGTGTTCGCGGCGGGGCGATAGTGGCAAGCGTGATTCCGTCCGCGCCTTTAGGAACAGACGCCGCCGCAGGCCGCCCCGCCGGTCTCGGTGCCGCGCCGGGAGCAGGTTCTGACCAGACCTCTGCCGAGCGCAGGTTCCAGTTCGAGCTGGCCGCACATCCGGGTTCCCCGGCCCAGGCGAGACGCCTGGTGCGGGCCCGGCTGACCGGCTGGGCGGTGTGCGAGGACACGTGCGACTCGGCCGCCCTGGTCATCACCGAGCTGGTCACCAACGCGATCGTGCACACGGCCGGCGGGGTCGTCGTGTGCGAGCTCCAGGACGGCGCGGAGACGCTGCGCATCGCGGTGCGTGACGAAGGATGCGCGCCCGGTGAGCCTCGCCCGTCCCCCCAGCTCCCCGAGGAGGAACACGGCCGCGGCCTCCTCCTCGTCGACGCCCTGTGCCGCGCCTGGGGCGCCCAGGAGCACGGCCCCGGCCTCCTGGTGTGGGCCGAGCTCCCCCGGGGCGCCTCAGCCCCGCACAACGACCTCGGCTGGGGCGCCCGCCCCAAACCGACCCCCTCCGACGAGCCCGCCCCGCACGAGGGCGAGAGCGGCAAAGCGGCTCCCACGGGGGCGGGCGGGGACCTCGACGAGCGGGTGGTGGCTCAGCGGGCGGGGGCTTCGCGGTACGCCGTCGAGGCGCCGGCCCCGTCGTCCCACGTCGCGCAGGTTCAGCAGCGTGCCTCCGTGGATCCCGCGCACGCGCAGCGCCCCGCGCCCCCGCTTCCGCACCATCCGCCGCACACCCATCCCGAGCCCCATCCCCTTCCGGGGCATCCGAGCCGTTCGGGCAGACAGCACGCCCAGAGTCCTGACGGCGATTCCACCAGCTGGCGCTCGCACCCCGGTTCGGCCACCGCGACGTCGCAACCGGGTCTTCCCGGCACCGGCGAGCGGGGCCGGGAGCGGGGCAGGGCGTGAGCGCCCCGTCCGCCGAAGGTCCGGTGCTCACCATGAACACGCTCGTCCGAGTCGGCCGCCATCTGTCGCACACCCCCGGCGCCCCCGCGCGCCTGCCCGTACCCGACGGCATGACGGTCCCGCTGGGCTGCGACGCCGTCGCCGTACCCGCGCGTCTGGGCCCCCTCCTGATGCCGCGCCTCCCGCGCGTGGGGTGCGTGTACGCCGACGACACGCACTGGTGGTGGCTCGTCCCCGCGGACTCCGACTACGCCGTCGAGTGGCCCGCGCCCGCGCAGTACGCGACGGGGGCGGTCCTGCCCGACACGCCGCACACCCTCACGCTCATCAACCGGCCGACGGGGACCGTCCCGTACACGCCGCCGATACCGCTGTACCTGGCCCTGTGCCGGCTGACGGGGGCGACACCGACGTGGTCGCGCCCGATCAGCGCGTAACGCTCCGAGACAGCGGGGCGGCGCGTCCCATGGGCCGCGTGATCTCTTGAGGCTGCGTGTTCCGGCGCAGCCTCAAGCCCTCTCCCCTCCCCCACCCCACAGCGCACGCCCGCGCACAAGCACCACCCGCCGCGCGCCCTCCCCCGCCCCGCCCCCGCACGCCATAGTGGCCCTTCGTGCATATGCGGAACCGCCACCCGGGGGAGGCAGAGCGTGCGCAGACCGCGCGGGCAGCGGAAAGGCGGGCCTGAGGAACGCGAGGTGTCCGGTTCGGAGCGGCTGCTGTTCGGCGGCCCGCTGAGCTACGACATGGGCTGGAACCAGCACCGGGACGCGTTCCTGGAGCTGGGGTTCCGTTCGATGCTCAGCCGGCTCCCCTCACTGCTGACGGTCAGCCTCAGGCTGGCCAGACAGGCGGACCCGCGCGCGGCGAAGATCGTCGTGGCGGCGGAGCTGGCGAGGGGCGCCGCCCAGGCGGTGAGCCTGCTCGCGGTGAACAGCGTCCTGAGCCGGCTCATCGCCCAGGGCCCGATCGAGGCGAGGGTCCGCGACGCCGCGCCCGCACTGATCACGATGGCCGTGGTGCTGTTCGTCAGCGCGCTCCTGCGCGCGGCGTCGACGTACGCGACCGGCCGCCTGGAACCGAAGGTCGAGCGCGTGGCGACCGAGCTGTACCTGGAACGCGCCGCGGCCGTCGAACTCGCCGCGATAGAGGACCACGCCTTCCACAAGCTCCTGGACACGGCGCAGTACGGCGCCCAGTCCGCGCGCAGGATGATCGGCTACGGCACGCGCGTGGTGAACTCGGTGATCTCGCTGGCCGCGGCGGCGGGCGTCCTGACGGTCCTGCACCCGGTGCTGCTGCCGCTCCTGCTGACGATGACGCTGCCGAGCGCGTGGAGCGCGCTGACGAACGCGAGGCGCCGCTACGAGTCGTTCCACACGTGGGTGCAGCACGCGCGCGCGGGACAGCTGATCGCGAGCCTGCTGACGGAACCGGCGGCGGCCCCGGAGATCCGTGTGCACGGCGTCGGCCCGTTCCTGTTGCGCCACTTCCGGTCGATGTCGGAGACCGCGGAGGCGGAACAGGCGCGGCTGGCCGGCCTGACGGCCCGTACGGGGCTGATCGCGGCGGCGTGGACGGGCCTGGCGACGGTCGCGACGTACGCGACCCTGGGCGGCCTGCTGCTGGGCGGCGCGATGGCCCTGTCGGTCGCGGGGACGGCCGTGATCGCGATCCGCAGCGGCTCGGCGAGCCTGAACACGCTGGTCCTGGAGGTGAACCAGCTCCACGAGGAGGCCCTGTTCGTCGGCGACCTGCAACGGCTGTACGTCGAGGCGGCCGAGCGGGCGATCCCGGCGGGCGGGACGGACCTCCCGGAGGACCCGGGGGAGATCCGCTTCGAGAACGTCACCTTCCGCTACCCCGGCGACGACTCCCCGGACCACCGCCCGGCGCTGGACGACGTCTCGCTCACGCTGCCGCTGGGCCGCATCATCGCGCTGGTCGGCGAGAACGGCTCGGGCAAGACGACCCTGGTGAAGCTGCTGGCCGGGCTGTACCGGCCGGAGTCGGGGCGGGTCCTGTGGGACGGCGTGGACGCGGCCGGCGCGGACCGCCGTCAGCTCGCGGAGCGGATCGCGATGGTCGCGCAGGACTTCAAGCGCTGGCCGTTCACGGCGAAGGTGAACGTGGCGATCGGCCGCTCGGCCGCGCCGCTCACCGAGGAGCGGCTCGCGGAGTCCGTCGCGCAGGCGGGCGCGCAGGACGTCGTCGCGGACCTCCCGCGCGGTCTGGACACGCTGCTGGCGCGCCAGTTCAGCGGCGGTCACGAGCTGTCGGGCGGCCAGTGGCAGCGGCTGGGCATCGCGCGGGCGGCCTACCGGCGCGGGCGCATCCTGATCGTGGACGAGCCGACGGCCGCGCTCGACGCGCGCGCGGAGCTCGAAGTGTTCGAGAAGATCCGGGCGCTCGCCGACAGCGGCCAGACCGTCGTCCTGATCACCCACCGGCTGGCGTCGGTCCGCCACGCCGACCTCGTGCACGTCCTGGAGCAGGGCCGGCTGGTCGAGTCGGGCACCCCGGACGAACTCCTGGCGACGGGGGGCGTGTACGCCGAGCTGTACGCCCTCCAGGCCGAGCAGTTCACCGTACGGCTGCCCGCTCACTCTCCGGAGTGACCCCGCACGATCACCAGGAAGGCGTCACCGGCGAGGTCCATGACGACCTCCGCCGGCAGCCCTTCCGAACGCCTCGCGCGCGCGAACTCCTCCGCGGGCCACGACCCGCGCGGGCCGCCCGCGGGGAACCGTTCCAGCACGGTCCGCCCGTTCACCATGTCGTCCTCCAGGAAGCGTCTCCCGTACGGCCGTCCGTTTCCGGCCGTCGCTCGTACTGGAGTGAACGCTCCGCAGGGGCCGAAGGACTCGGCGTATGACAGTACTGAGACCTACCTGACACACCGTCCGCACGCACAGTGATCAGAAGTCGTACTCGTCGTGATAGAGAACGGCCGTTTCGGGCCCCCGTCCCCACACGGTCAGGTCGAGCAGCCCGGCCGCCGTACCGAGCCCGTCGAGTCCGCGCCCGAAGGCGGAGTACGTGTGGAAGACGCGGTCGGCGTCCCGCAGGAAGCAGCTCAGGCCCTGCCGTTCGACGAGTTCGCCGTCGGGCCGCGCGCGGGTCGCCTCGAAGTCGGCGTTGAAGTCGCTGTCGTAGGACGAGTACCAGGGCACCGTCCAGCCGAGCCGCGCCTTGAACGGCAGGACGCGCGTGTACGGCGCTCTGGAGACGACCGCGAACGCCGTGTCCCTCGCCTTGAGGTGGGCGAGGTGGCCGACCTGGTCGAGGAAGGCCGAGCAGCCCCGGCAGCCGGTCTCCCACTCGGGCGCGAACATGAAGTGGTGGACGACGAGTTGGGCGCGTCCCGCGAAGAGGTCGAGCAGGGTCGCCTTGCCGTCGCCGCCCTCGAAGACGTACTCCGCGTCGACCTCGACCATCGGCATCCGGCGCCGCTGCACGCCGAGCGCCTCACGCGCGCGGGCGAGCGCCTCCTCCTTCGCCAGCAGGTCCTCGCGCGCCGCGCGCCACTGTTCGCGCGAGACGATCTCCGGGAGCGACATCGCCCACCCCTTCACGTACGACGGTCCGTCGGAGGGGGTGACTGGAGGGCCGCGCGGAACTCATCGTCGTCCGCGAAGAAATTTTTGGGACCGCACGCATCAGGTGTCGCGCGGATAGCCGGTGTCGCTCGGTTCAGGTGTCGTAGTCCTGGACACGCCGCCCGTGGGCACGGTCGGTGAGGGCGGGCAGGCGGGCCGTCAGCTCCGTGACGACAGACCGCACGTCGACGGTGAGGAGTCGACGCTCGTGCATGAGGACACGGCCGTCGACGATCGTCGTCCGGACGTCGCACGCGCGGGCGCTGTGCACGAGGGTCGCGGCGAGGTCGTGGACGGGCTGGGTGTGCGGGCCGGTGAGGTCGACGAGGACGAGGTCGGCGCGCATCCCGGGGGCGAGGGTGCCGATGCGGTCGCCGAGCCCGAGGGCGCGGGCGCTCTGCGGGCCCGCGTGGTCGAGTGCCTGGCGGGCCGTCAGCCAGCGCGGGTCGCCGGTCGTCGACTTCTGCACCAGCGCGGTGAGGGCCATCGACTCCCAGACGTCCAGGGAGTTGTTGGAGGCGGCGCCGTCCGTCGCGAGTCCGACGGGTACGCCGATCTCGCGCAGCGCGCGCACGGGGGTGGTCGTCGGCCAGGCGAACTTGAGGTACCCGCGTGGGGCGGTCACCACGGACACGCGTCCTCGCGCGCGGGCGAGGACGGGGAGGTCGCGGTCGAGGATGCCGGTGCCGTGCGCGATCAGGATGTCCGTGTCGAGGATCCCGGTGCGCTCCAGGACGTCGATCGGGGTGGCGCCGTGGCGCGCGAGGCTCGTCTCGGCCTGGTCGCGGTTCTCCGAGGCGTGCAGGTGGACGGGGAGTCCGTGCTCCCGGGCGAGGGCCGCGGTGGCCGCGAGATCGGCTTCCGTGACGGTGTACGGGGCGTGCGGGGCCAGGGTGGTGGTGATCCGCCCGCCCGCCCCCTCGCGGTGCCTCAGGGCGAACTCCAGGGACTCCTCGCGGCCCTTCGGCCCCTGGGAGGAGAAGTACGCCTGCCCGAGGTGGGCGCGCATGCCGGTCTCCTCGACGACGGCGGCGACCGCGTCCATCGCGAAGTAGTGGTCGGCGAAGCAGGTGACGCCCGCGCGGATCATCTCGGCGCAGGCCAGGCGCGCGCCCAGTTCGACGTCCCGCGCGGTGAGGTTCGACTCGACCGGCCAGACGACGCCGTTGAACCACTCCTCGGTCGGCAGGTCCTCCGCGAGTCCGCGCAGGGCGACCATCGGCGCGTGCGTATGGCAGTTGATCAGCCCGGGGAGCGCGATCTGCCCGCGCGCGTCGATGCGGTGTGCGGCTTCCCCGGGCGGGTCGTCGCCGATCGACTCGATACGGCCGTCCCGTACGACGACCGTCGCGTCCGTACGGAAGGTGAGACCCGGTTCCAGAATCGTACAGCCCGAGATGACGAGGTCCGCGGAAGGCGTCATCCTGACACCGTACGACGGGGTCCTCGGCCTGCGTGAGCTGTGGCGGGCATCCTGTCCCGGCACCTGTCGCGGCGGCCTCCCCTGACGGCACCCTTGGGCCCTGGAAGCGCGCTCTGGAGGGAGCCCCGTCATGCTCCTCGGCACCTGGAACCTGGAGAACCTCTACCGGCCCGGCGGTCCGTTCGGGCCCAAGGACAAAGCCTCCTACGACACGAAGCTGGCCTCCCTCGCCGAGACGGTCGAGGCCCTCGCACCCGACGTCCTCGGCGTCCAGGAGGTCGGCGACCCCGACGCGCTGGACGACCTCCTGGGCGTGATCGGCGGCACCTGGCACACGGCGCTCTCCGAGCACCCCGACGGGCGCGGCATCCGCGTCGGCGTGATCAGCAGGACGCCCCTGGAGGTCGTCGCGGACGTCAACGCGTTCCCGCACGGTCTGCGGCCCGTCCAGGTCGACGACTCCGGGCTGACGGTCTCCGCGACGGGCCGCGGCCTCCTCGCGGTCCGCACCGGCGCCCTGCACCTCGCGGTGGCCCACCTGAAGTCCAAGCTCCTCACCTACCCGGGCAACCGTTTCTTCCCCCACGACGAGGGCGAACGGGCCCGCTACGGCGCGTACGCGCTGTACCGCCGCGCCTCCGAGGCGGTCACCCTGCGCGCCCTCGCCGACGACCTCCTCGCGGGCGACGGCCGCGCGCGGGACGTCGCCGTCGTGGGCGACCTCAACGACGAGGTGCAGGCCGCCACGACCCAGGTCCTGCTGGGCCCGCCCGGATCGGAGATAGGCACACCCGGCTACAACCTGCCGGACAGGGGCGACCGTGCGCGTCTGTGGGACGTCGCGCCGCTGATCCCGGCCGAGCGGCGCTACTCCCGCGTCAACTCCGGCCGCCGCGAACTCATCGACCACATCCTCCTGAGCCACCAGCTGGTCCACCGCGTGACCGAGGCCGACACCGGAACCCCGTCGGCCGACGGGGTGCTGCGGCTGCCGTCGGTGAACGAGGACCCGAGGGAACGACGGGACGCGCCGGGGTCGGACCATGCGCCGGTGTGGGTGCGGGTGGGGTAGGGCGCGCACGCGGGCGCCCCTCACACCGCCCGCGGCAACCTCGTCCGCCCCCGCGCCCCCGGCACCCGGTGCGCGTCCAATTCCGTCAGCAGTTCGTCGAGCAGTTCCCGGTGCCGTGCGCCCAAGTGGCCCGTGTCGTCGAGTTGGACGGCGCTGGCCGTCGTCGTGTCGACGAGGCGTTCCAGGAGGGCGGCGATCTCGTCGGTGCCGGCGGTGTGGCGGGCGAGGGCGGGGTGTTCGGCGGCGGAGAGGGCGATGGCGGTGCGGGCTTCGGCGAGGGTGCGGTACGCCTCGCGGCGGAGGGCCCAGCGGGTGGCGCGGTCACCGATGGGGGCAGGGGGCGCCTCGGAGGGGCTCTCGGCGCCGTTCGGGGTGTTCTGTGGGGTTCGGCGCACCTCGTGCGTTCCAG
This sequence comes from Streptomyces saintjeani, assembly GCF_055409605.1. Taxonomy (NCBI): domain Bacteria; kingdom Bacillati; phylum Actinomycetota; class Actinomycetes; order Kitasatosporales; family Streptomycetaceae; genus Streptomyces; species Streptomyces saintjeani. The sequence continues at coordinate 2,361,906 of NZ_CP189624.1, forward strand.
GGCGCCTCACGCGCTTCTGCGGCTTCCGGGCCCGGGGCTCCTCGCCGGTGTCGCTCAGGACGTACGCCAGGTACTCCTGCGCGGCCCGAGTCGCCAGCGCGAGCCGGGCGCGTACCTGGCCCCCGCGTTCGCCCGGCATCGGGAGGTGGCCGACGACCAGGACGAGGACGCAGGCGAGGAGGGTCTCGCCGATGCGCCCGGCGGACGCCTGGGGTTCGCCGCCGACCATGACGAGGGCGAGGACGAGGACGGTGACGACGGCGGTCTGCGCGGCGAAGTGGCGGGTGGCGACGGGGACGAGGGCCCCGCAGACGGCGACGAGGACGACGAGCCCCTCGGGCCGGGGCAGGAACGCGGCGAACCCGGCGAAGACGAGCGCCCCGAGGACCGTGCCGGCGGCCCGGTTCAGGACGCGCGAGACGAGCGGGCCGAGGTCGGGTTTGACGAGGAAGACGGCGGTGGCGGGCAGCCAGTACCAGTGCGTGTGCTCGCCGTACCAGTGGGAGTGGTGCAGGGCCTGCGCGATGGCGGCGCTGGCGCCGAAGCACAGGGCGACCCGCATCCCGTACTCCCGCCCGCCCGCGCCGAACGCGGCCCGCAGCAGATCGGCGGCCGTGCGCCTGCGCGCGTGCGGAGCGGCGCCGTGTCCCCGGTCGAACGCCTCGGCGGCGTGCAGCAGCGCGTCGTCCAGGGCGCGCAGCGCGGGAGCGGAGCGCGAGGGTGCGGGCAGCGGTCCGGTGTGCGTGTTCTCGCGGACGGCGGCGGCCAGGCGCCGGGGTCCTTCGGAGGCGCGTTCGGAGACGGGTTCCCCGGCCCAGGCGAGCGCGGTCGCGGCTTCCCCGAGGGGCAGCGCGGCGGCGTACTGCGCGTGCAGCCGCCGTTCCGTGGAGGAGCTGGCGTAGCGGCGCAGCCGGGGTCCGGCGAAGGCGTCCTGCGCGTGGTCGAGGGCGGCGGTGAGGGTGGCCCGGCGCGCGCCGGCGTCGGGGCCGCCGACGGCGTCGAGGAGGGCGGCGATCGCGTCGTACACGCCCGCGACGGCGGCCCGTTCGCCGTCGAAGCGGAAGTCCCCGGCGAGCGAGCCCGGCGTGGGCAGGGCGAGGCGCAGCAGGAGCAGCCAGCCCGCGCCCGCGAGGTACGCGAGGGCGCGCTGCCAGCCCGCCTCGTCGACCGGCATGCCCGCGCCGATCGCGGAGGCGACGAGGACCTGGGTGCCGGCTGCGGACGCGACGGGGCCGATGGCGCTCATGCCCCCGGCGACGAGGCCGAGCGCGGTCAGGGCGAGGGTGAGGACGACGGGTCCCGCGTGCGCGCCCGCGTAGGTGCCGCCGAGGAGTCCCGCCGCACCGGCGAGCGCGGGCGTCCCGAGCCGCTGTACGGACGTACGCCTGCTGCCCGGGCGGTCGTTGATCCCCGCGAGCATCGCGGCGATCGCGGCGACGACGCCGAGCGAGGTGCGTCCGGCGGCCACGGCGACCGCCAGCAGCGGTCCCGCCGCGAGCGCCCCGCGCGCGACCGCCGCCCAGGGGACGGGGCCGCGTTGCGCGCGCAGCGCGTGCGCGAGCCAGGGCGGAAGGGCGACACCGGCGCTTCGGGACACGGGGCTCCTGTCGTGACGGGGACGGGTGCCGTCGGGCGACGTCGGCCGGGGCTTCGGGCTGTCCCTCCACGGTACGGAACGGGTCGGCCGGTTGCGTTTCGTCGAGGTGAAGCGGGGTGTGATCAGCCGGTTTCTTTATGAACGCAACTCCCGCGCCGCCTCCGCCACCCGTTCCCCGAACAGCGCGCCCGCGCGGTCGATCGCCGCCCCGATGTCCCCCGCGTCCACGACGACGCCGTCGACGTCCCGCAGCCCCGCGCGCTCCAGCAGCCGCTTCTCGTTGGTGACCCACTCCCCGCGCGCGGCGAGCACGGCGTGCCCGGTCTGCGTGGCAGCCACGGCGATCGCCCCGATCGCCTCGGTCCACCGTCCCTCAGGCGCGTGCGCGGCGTGTGCGTAGGCGAGTGTGGCGCGGGCGGTGTCGTACCAGCGCGCGCCGGCGGCCGTGCGCAGCTTCTCGGGGTAGCCGTCGGGACGGGGCGCGTCCCCGCGCAGGACGCGGTTGACCGCGAGTTCGGCGACGACCAGGTACGTGGGGATGCCCGCGAGGTGGAACAGCAGCGGCTCGACGTCGTACCGCCCCTCCCGCGCGCGGGTCAGTTCCCGCTCCACGACGTCCAGATCCCGGTAGTGGACGTCGACGCGCCGCCCCTCGACGCTCAGCCACGCGCCCCCGTTGAACACACCCCCACCCCACCCGCCGACCTCGGAGACCTCCCCCGGCCACCCGACCGCCCGCAGATCCGCGGGGTCGAAGGCCCCCCGGTAATAGACCGCCAGATCCCAGTCGCTGTCGGGCCGTTGCGTCCCCTGCGCGCGTGAGCCGCCGAGCGCGACGGCCCGCACTCCGGGAAGCGCGGCGAGCCGGTCGGCGACGGTGTCGAGGAACTGGGCGTCGGTGAGATGGGCCATGACCGCAGGCTACGAACCGTCACCCCGCCGGCACCACGGGTTTCAGCCCGCCGCCGCCAGCCCGAACCCCGCCCCGGAGATCCCGCCGAGCCCCTCCACGATCCCCTTCAACGGCCCTCGCAGCGCGGCCAGTTCGGCGCGCATCGGCTCGCCCTGCACCCACCCGGCCTCGTGGTCGAGCGGGCTGACGGAGGCGGGCCGGGTCGCCTCGTAGGCCGTCAGGCGCGGGTGCCAGGCGGTGGTGAAGGGCCGGATGACGTCGTTGATCAGGCTGTACGACAGACTCTGCACGGTCGGTGCGCCCGTACCCGGCGTGAGGCCGATGCTGTACGTGTGCAGCGTCGCGCGGGTGAAGTCGATCACCGACTTGAGCGAGGCCAGCGCCTCGCGCAGGCTCCCCTCGCCGGGGGCGAGTTCCTGGACGCCGATCCGGGTGACGAGTTCGACCTGGATGTCGAACGCGGCCATCCGCTCGGACTCGCTGGGTGCTGCCACGGGGACCTCCCTCCGGCTGCCGGGAGCCCCCAGGGTATCCGGGCCGCGATCCCCGCACAGCGTGCGCAGAGCGGCCCGCCGGAGGGCCTCTGTGCGGGCCGGAGCGGGGTCGTGGTGGTGCCAGGCGTGCAGAGTGACGGGATGGAGCCGCCAGGCGCCCAGAACGCCGCCTGAGGCGTTCTGGGGGGTCAGCAGGCTCCGCGCGGACAGTTCGGCGATCCCCTGGGCGGCACGTCTGCGCGCGACCGCCCGCGGCACCCGGTCGACGGCGGCCAGCACCCCGGCCGCGTCCCGCGCGGTCACCGGCAGCGGATGCAGAGCGGCGGCGCACCGCAGGACGTCGGCGGCCTCGTCGCCGGCCACGTCCGCGACGACGCCGGCCGTGACGTCCCGTTCGGCCAGCGTGTCCAGGAGCGATCTCCCGCGCGTGTGCAGGAGGTCGTAGAGGGTGCGCGGATCGTGTCCCGCGCGCACGGCGCGTCCCAGGAGCGCGAGCGCGAGGGGATGGCCGTCGACCGCTTCGGCGAGGGCGTCCGCGTCCGTGTCGTCCGAGGCGCCGCCGAGCAGCACGCGCGCGTGGTGCGCGTCGAGCGGTCCCAGGTCGACGGCGGCGCCCTGTCCGCCGTACGCGTGGCTGCGGAGCGTGAAGAGTGTGTGCCCCAGGGGGTGCGGGGCGGTCAGCGCGGCGATCTCCGCCGGGCGTCCCGAGGGGACGTCGTCGACGATCCGCAGGAAGGGTTGGTCGGTGTCCGGGTCCGGTACCGGGGCGTCGTACGACCGTCCGTCCAGCCAGTGGACGCCGCCCGGGTAGGCCGCCGCGAAGCGCAGCGCGTACTCGCGCGCGAGCGCGGTCTTGCCGATGCCCGCCATGCCGCGGATCTGGACGGTCCGCGCCGGCACCCGGCCGGCGGTGAGGGGCGCCGCGTGGGCGTGCAGGGCGGAGTGGATGCGCCACAGCTCGGGGAGCCGGCCGAGGAACTCGGCGTGCGGACCGCGTACGGCGGTCCGGGGCAGCGGCATGGGACCGTCGAGGCGGGCCAGGTGGGCGACGACGTCCGCGACGAGCCCGGCGGGGTCCGCGGGGTCCGCGTGCCGTGCGTCGCGCAGTTCGACGGGGTGGATGTGGGAGGCGGTCGGCTCGGGGTTGACGACCATGACCCGGCGGCGGGGGTCGCCTTCGGCGAGGCCGGCGAGATAGGCGCAGGTCAGCTCCCACTGGCACGCCTCGCGTTCGGGATAGCCGGCGGAGTAGTAGGCCAGCAGGGCCTTGGAGCGCGCCAGTTCGCGGCGGATCGTTTCGCTGATCCCCTCGAAGGGTGCGACACCCGTCTCGTCGGTGAACACCCGCAGCCCCTCCCCGCGCAGCGCACGCGCGAGGGGACGGACCGACTCCACGTCCGCGCGGCTGTAACTGAGGAAGACGTCCCACACGGCGCCTTACCCTACTGTGAGCATCGGGGAGGCGATCATGGGACACAGGCAGCGCAGGCGACGGGGACCGAGCGGACCGTCGCAGATCACGGCGACACTGTCGATACCGTTCGTGGGCGAGATCTCCGGCACCTGGCAGCCGGCCGACGCGGAGCGCAGCGCGGCGTGGGAGCTGTACCTGGAGCTGGTGACCCGGGTCTCGGTGGAGGACCTGCATCCCGACGAGGGGTTCCTGCGCGAGGCGCTGACCTCCCTCTACACGTTCTTCGGCACCACCCGCGACATCCTGCGCCGCTACGGCCCCGACGTCGCCCCGCCGCTGGCCCCCGGCCACGTCAGTTTCGGCGTCCTCGCGGTGACCGTCCTCAACCGCGTCCTGCGCCCCCTCCTGGCCTCCTGGCACCCCCGCCTGGCCGCGTACGAGTCCCGGCGCCCCGAGGGCCGCGACCCGGTCGACTGGGAGCGCGCGTGGGACCAGGCGCCGGCCCTCCGCGCCCAGCTCACGGAGGTCCGCCGCACCCTGTCCTCCCTGGCCCGCACCCTCCAGAAGGTCGCCGACGTGAGCGACCTGATCGACCTCCCGGCTCCCCGTTCTCCGGGGCTGGGGGCAGACAGGGGCACCCCCCCCCGCAGGTTCGAGCGGATCCTGACGGCCCGGAGTCGTGAGACCGGCGCGCGGCCGGAACGTTTCCGCCGTACGAAACTCGGGTGCGGTCACGCGCTGCGGACCGGATGATCGTCAGTCGTCCGCCGCCGAGGAGATCCCATGATCCGCCGCGTCACCTCCCCGAACCTCTTCCGCCCGCCCACCTACTCCCACGCCTCGGTCGTCGAGGCCGGCACGAAACTCGCGTTCCTCGCCGGGTCGGTGCCGCTCGACGCGGCGGGCGCCCTCGTGGGGCCGGGGGATCCGGTGCGGCAGGCCGAGCGGGTCATCGCCAACCTGGAGGAGCAACTCCGTTCGGTCGGCAGCGACTTGGCGCACGTCGTGGTGACGGACGTGTACGTCGTGAGCCCTGACCCGTCCGTCCTGGCGGCGGTATGGACCGTGGTCGAGGCGTCCGGCCTCAGCACCGGCCCCCACTCCTCGACCCTCCTCGGCGTCGCCTGCCTCGGCTACCCGGGCCAGTTGGTGGAGATCACGGCGACGGCGGTGGTACCGGAGTAGGGGGCGCGCGCCGCCGAGCGCGCCGCCTCGCGCCGTACGACAAACACCCCAGCCCTCGCGCCTCCCCTACCCTCCCCTCCCCCAAACCCGCCTCTTGTCCAGCGGCCTCCCATAGCTCCCCGCCCGGCTCGTGTTCAGCCCCAGGGACACCAGGGACTCGGCCAGCTTCACCGCCGCGCCGACCCCGTCCACCACCGGCACCCCCAGCTTCTCGGCGACGACCCGCTGGAGCCCCGTCATCCCCGCGCACCCGAGGACCAGCACCTCCGCGCCGGCGGAAAGGGCCTGCTCGGCGGCGTCGACGAACGCCGACTCCGTGCGTGCGGGATCCGTGAGTTCGAGGACACCGAGCCCCGTGGAGACGACCGCGGCGCAGTTGCGGGCCACCCCCGCCAGCTCCAGGCTGTCCTCGATCTGGCCGCACGTCCGCTCCAGGGTCGTGACCACCCCGTACCGGCGCCCCAGCAGACACGCGAGATGTGCCGCCGCCTCCGTGATGTCGACGACGGGTACGTCGACGAGCTCCCGGACGCCTTCCCGGCCGTGTTCCCCGAACCCCGCCATGACGACGGCGTCGTACACGGGCCCGTCGTACGTGCGCAGCGCGTCGATGACGGCCGCGGCGGAGAGGTAGCTGTCGAGCCAGCCCTCCGCCGACGCGGGCCCCCACGCGGGGGTGAGACCCGTGACGAGGGTGCCCGGCGCAGCAGCGGCGCGGGCACCCCGTACGATCTCGGCGGTCATCTCCTGCGTGGTGTTGCAGTTGGTGACGACGATCCGCACCTGCGTCAGACCTCCTGCTCCGCGCGCTCACGCCGACAGATCACGAGGTAGAGGCCGGCGGCGAGGGCCGTGCCGATGAACCAGGAGTACGGCGCGACGTCGCTGAACGTCTTGACGAGCGCGAGGACCGCGGCGACGCCGGCGGAGGGCAGGAACGCCCACAGCGCCTTGGGGTTGACGCCGTGGCGGTAGTAGTACCGGGAGCCGGGGGTCGCGTCGAAGAGTTCGTCGACGTTCACGCGCCCGCGCTTGACCCAGTAGTAGTCGACCATGATCACGCCGAACAGCGGTCCGAGGAACGCGCCGAGGCCGCCGAGGAAGTAGTTGACGACGGTCGGGTTGGAGAAGAGGTTCCACGGCGTGACGAGCAGCGCGGCGACGGTGCTGATCATGCCGCCGACCTTGAACGTGATCTTCTGCGGCCAGACGTTGGCGAGGTCGTACGCCGGGGAGACGAAGTTGGCGACGATGTTGACGCCCATGGTGGCGATGGCGAAGGTGAGCGCGCCGACGATCAGGACCCAGGTGTTGCCGACCTTGGCGACGAGTTCGGCGGGGTCGGTGATGGCCTGGCCGTAGACCTCCAGGGAGCCGGCGGTGACGATCACGGAGACGACGACGAAGGCCGTCGAGTTGATCGGCAGGCCCCAGAAGTTGCCGCGGCGCACGGTCTTGAAGTCGGGCGCGAAGCGGGAGAAGTCGCAGAAGTTCAGCATCAGCGTGCCGTAGGTCGCGAGGATCAGGCCGATCGCGCCGAACCACTGCCGCCACTGCTCGCCGACGGAGACGGGGTGCGGGGTGGAGGTGAGGGAGATCGACCAGCCGGCCTTGGAGAGGACCCACACGGCGAGCGCGATCATCACGAGCCAGATCGCCGGTCCGCAGAAGTCCTGGAACTTGCGGACGGCCTCCATGCCCTGCCGGATGATCAGCGCCTGGACGAGCCACAGCGACACGAACGACACCCAGCCGAGCGCGTCGAGGCCGAGGAAGGAGTGCTTGGTCCAGGACTCGAGCCCGGGCCAGGCCGCGAGCAGCATGACGTTGACGGCGACGGAGGCCAGGTACGTCTGGATGCCGTACCACATGATCGCGATGACGGCCCTGATCAGCGCGGGGATGTTGGCGCCCCAGACGCCGAAGCTGATCCGGCTGACGACGGGGAACGGCACGCCGTGGCGCTGGCCGATCTTCCCCATCCAGTTCATGCCGATGTAGATCAGCACGAAGCCGACGAGGAGGGCGGTGAAGACCTGCCAGACGTTCATGCCGAGGACCAGCAGGCCCGCGGCGAACGTGTAGTTGCCGAGGTTGTGGACGTCGGACATCCACATCGCGAAGAGGTCGAAGACCTTCCAGTTGCGCTTCTTCGCGGGCGCGAGGTCTTCGTTGACGAGCCGGGGGTCGGGGGTGAACGCGGGCGTTTCGACGCTGCCGGTGAGGGACAAAGGGGCTCCAGAGGGGAGGACTCGGGGAGGCTGAGCGGGTTTTGGTATACCAAAGTGCGGACATGGTCGCGCCGCCGAGCACCTCTGTCGATGTCTCCACCGTTACGGCTGGGTAAAAGACCTCCCGGCGTCGGAGAAAATGTCCGCATGGGCTCCACGACGAAGACCGCCACGCCGGACACCGCGAACGGCGAACCCCTCGGCGCGGTCCGGGAACGCGTCCTCGCGACGCTGCGGCAGGACATCATCGCCGGGCGCCTCGCCCCCGGGGACCGGCTGGTGGAGCGGGAGCTGGCCGAGCGGTTCGGCGTCTCCCGCGTCCCCGTCCGCGAGGCGGTGCGCGCGCTGGTCGCCGAGGGCTTCGTCCACTTCGCGTCCGCGCGCCGGGCCGCCGTACGCGGTCTCACCCCCGACGACGTACGGGAACTCTTCGAGCTGCGCGAGGCGTTGGAGGTGTACGCGGCGGGGCTCGCGGCGGCGCGGGCGACGCCGGAGGCGCTCCGGGAGCTTCGGGGGCTCCTCGACCAGGCGGCGACGGCGACGGAGGCGGCCGACGCGGAGGCCGTCACCGACATCAACACGCGGTTCCACGACCGCGTGCTCGCGATGGCCGGCAACAGCCTCCTCAGCTCCGTGATGGAACCCGTCGACGGCCGCCTGCGCTGGCTGACCCGGCAGAACGAGGACTGGGCCCAACTCCTGACGGAGCACCAGGACCTGTACGACGCGATCGCGTCCGGCGATCCCGGGCGGGCCCGGAGCCACGCGCTGACGCACGTCCAGACCAACTACCGATCGACGGTACGGCGGTTGTTCGGGGACGACGGGGTGTAGCCGGCGTTCAGCGGTCCGCGTACCTGTCCGTCGCCGCCACCAGCGCGTCCACCATCGTGTCCGGGCCGATCGAGTGGCCGACCTCGTCGACGACCGTCAACTCGCTGTCGGGCCACGCGTGATGCAGGCGCCAGACGACGCCCGTGAGGTTGCCGAGGTCGAGGCTGCCCTGGACGAGGCTGCCGGGGATACCGGCGAGGAGGCGGGCGTCGCGCAGCACCGCGTCCGTGTCCATGAAGTGGTCGTTGCCGAAGTAGTGGGTCACCGTGCGGGCGAAGCCCATGCGGAACACCGGGTCCTCGTACCGCTCCACCGAGCGCGGGGGCGCCGAGGCCATCGCCGTCTCCCAGTCGGTCCAGGCGCGGGCCGCGCGCTCGCGGACCTCGGGGTCGGGGGACTCCAGGAGCCGGTTGCAGGCGGCGGCGAGGTTGCCGTCCCGGTCGTCCTCCGGCAGGCCCGCGAGGAACCGCGCGAACGCGTCCGGGAAGACCCGGCCGAGGCCCCGGGTGAGGAGGGCCACCTCCGCGTCGGAGCCGGTCGCCACGCAGGTCAGCACGAGTTCCGACACGACGCCGGGGTACGTCTGCGCGTACCGCAGCCCCAGCACCGACCCCCACGACACGCCCCACACCAGCCAGCGTCCGATCCCCAGCTCCCGCCGCAGCAGCTCCAGATCGGCCATCACGTGGTCGGTCGTGTTGACGCTCATGTCCGTGCCGTACTCGGCCGCGTGCGGGGTGGAGCGTCCGCAGCCGCGCTGGTCCAGCAGGACGACGCGGTAGCGCGCGGGGTCGAACAGGCGCCGGAAGTACGGCCCGCAGCCGCTTCCCGGCCCGCCGTGCAGCACCAGCGCGGGTTTCCCTCGCGGATTTCCGCACGTCTCCCAGTACAGGTGGTTGCCGTCGCCCACGTCGAGCATGCCGTGGTCGTACGGTTCGGTCTCCGGATACAGTCCCATCCCCGCACGCTATTTCGCCCGCCCCCTGGCCCTCACCTCATTTCAGCCCCGCCGCCCTCGCCGCCGTCCGCAGCACCTCCCGCAGCATCTCCGGGGTCAGCTTGCCGGTGAAGGTGTTGCGCTGGCTGACGTGGAAACACCCGAAGACCTGTACGCCGTCCAGCTCCACCCGCGCTCCGTGCCCGAACGCCGGTCTGGGCCTCGGCACCTCCCACCCCGCCGCCGCCAGCGCGGGCCACAACGCCTGCCATCCCCACGCCCCCAGCACGACGATCGCCCTGAGCCCGGGCCGCAACACCTCCAGCTCCTCCACGAACCATGCCCCGCACGCGTCCCGCTCCGCCGGCGTCGGCTTGTTCTCGGGCGGCGCGCAGTGCACCGGCGCGGTGATCCGTACGCCGTACAGCTCCAGCCCGTCGTCCACGGCCACGGCCTCCGCCCGCGAGGCGAGCCCGACGTCGTACAGCGCCTGATAGAGCACGTCCCCCGACCTGTCACCGGTGAACATCCGCCCCGTCCGGTTCCCCCCGTGCGCGGCGGGAGCGAGCCCGACGATGAGCAGGGGCGCGTCTCCTTTGCCGAACCCGGGCACGGGCCGCCCCCAGTACGCCCACTCCACGAAGGCCGCGCGCTTGGCATGGGCCACGTGCTCCCGCCAGCCGACCAGACGGGGGCAGGCCCGGCAGGTGGTGATCCGGGTGTCCAGGGCGGCGAGGGGGTCGGGAGGTGGCGTGGGCGCACTCTGCTGGTCCGGTTCCTCCATACGTCCACCGTAGAGCGGGCGCCCCGCTCTCGCTGTCGAGGGCTCCGCCTCGCGGTGAGGCGTGCGCTGCGGCTCCGTCGCCCTCGGCCTCCCGGCTCCCTCTCACGGTCAGCCCTGTCGGCGTACCAGCCCCGCCAGTTCCGTCACCGTCCCCCGCCGCACCCACGCGATGACCGCCAGCGGGACGAACACGATCAGTGGAGTCGCCGCGTTCTCCCCGTCGAAGACCGTCACCTGCGTGATGAACGCGCCCACCATCAGCGCGGCCAGGGAAGCCGCCCCCACCGACTGGAGTGCTGGGATCAACAGGGCGACGGCTCCGGCGAGTTCGAGGGCGCCGATCGTGTACATCCCCGGGGCTCCCCAGCCGATCCGGTCGAAGGACTCGACCGCCGTGGGGTGGGCGATGAGCTTGGGCAGGGCACTGGCGGCGCCGAAGAACAGGGCGAGGAGGATCTGGACGCCACGGAGGACGGCTCGGGCCCGCCGGGCTCGGGGAGCCGGCGTGGTGGAAGGGGCGGTCGCGACGGGCACGGTGGTTTCGGACATGGCGTTCTCCCTGGTGAACGGTCTCGTTACGGTCGAGAGGTAGACCGCACCCGGAGCCGTTTCTCATCGCCGCCCCGCCCTCTTTCTTCACGCCCTCGCCCCACCCTTCTTCACGCCACCACCGCCCTCGCTTTGCCCCCCTTTCACGCCACCACCGCCCGCACCCACACCCCGTCCTCCGTCAGCACCTCGTCCACCCTCAACCCCGCCTCCGCCAACGCCTCCCCGAACTGTTCCTCGTCCATCGGCCGTGCCAGAAACGTCTGTGTCCACACCGCGTCCGCGAACTCGTACTCGACATGCACCGAGTTGACCCCGTCCCCCACCGGCGTCGAGGACCGTATCCGCACCCGGAACCCGCTCGGATCGGCCCGCTCCCGAGGCACATCGGTGTGATAGCCGGCGCCCTCCCGCTGGATCAGGACACTGCCGCCCGGCGCGGCATGACGAACGCACGTACGGAGCAGCCCCCGCCGCACCTCCGCATCCCCCGCGTGCACGAGGAAGGAGGCGAGGAGGACGACGTCGAAGGTCTCGCCGAGGTCCAGTTCCTCGATGGAGCTGCGCACCGTCCGCACCCCGCGAATCCGCTCCAGCATCTCCGCCGACTCGTCGACCGCCGTGACCTGGAACCCCCGCTCCACCAGAGGGTGCGTCATCCTCCCCACCCCGCACCCCAGTTCCAGAATCCGCGCCCCCGCAGGCACGGCTCCCGCGATCACGCCCGGCTCCGCGCCCACCGGCAACCGCGAGTAGAGCTCCACCGCGCAGCCGTCCGGCGTGATCGCGCCGGGCCCCGTCCCCTCGTACCCATCCCGCATCCTCATCTCCATACCCCTCCAACTCCCCACCCCCGAACCCCAGTTCCCCACCCCCACCACTCCACCCGTTCGAGTGAACCCCCACCCCGCGCTCAACCTTCCAGCAGGAACCACCCCTCCCCGCCGTACCAGTGCCCACCCCCCTCAAGATGCTCCACCACGGCCCGCTCCACGGCGGTCCGCCGAGGCAGCTCCGCCAGCTCCACCTGCGTGGACCCGAACACGAAGCGCACCGGCGTCAGGTCGTGTTCCTCCTCCAGCGCGTGCACATGGAACCGCTCCTGGAAGCGGACGATGTTGGACTCGGCCGGCAGGTACCGCTTCAGCTGGGGATCGAGCAGCCAGGACCCGCACGTGGCGACCAGGTACGGCTCCTCGGGAAAGTGCGCGGCGAAGAACTCGCGCGCGAGCGCGAGGGACCGGTCGCAGGACTCGGGGCTGAGCGGCCCCATGAAGTCGGGGATGTGCAGCCCGAGTGCCGGATCCCCGGCAAAGAACCCGGCCGCGGCGACGGACTCTCCCAGCACCTGGGGAACGACCCCGCGCTGGAACTGCAACCGCCCCAACTGGTAGAGCTCCCCGCGCAGATGGAGGGAGAGCCAGCGCGCGGTCATGATCCCGCCGGTCCCGTGCCACCGCCGGTGGACGGCGACCCCGCGCCCGACGTCGGCGAGGGTCCGCCGGCTGACGTCGGAGGAGATCCCGCGCTCCTGGTGGTACGCGCGCACGAAGGGCAGCGCGGCGACGAAGACGTACAGCGGGAACCACCGGGCGACGGCCCGGGACGCGCCGGGATACCGGGGCAGGTCCACGCCGCCGGTCACGGTCCCCAGGTCCCGTACGAGGTCGGCGACCCCACGCTCCAGGGCCTCCCGGGCCGGGGCGTCGCCGAGGACCTTGCGGCTCAGCCGCAGAGGCTCCTCGATGTCCTGATGCGACACCCCGAGATCGAGCAGCGCCTCCACCAGCCCGTCGGCGTCGGCGAGCACGGACACACCGTCCCTGAGTTCCACGAACCCACCCCCTGTAGCTCCGGAAGAACCGGCTCCTCTGGAGAACGTCTCCACCGAAGAGTACGTTTCAGGAAGGAGTGGTGATCCCGATGCGTACGGGCAGTGAGCCGACGACCGCGCGCAGTGCGCTGCGGATGCGACTGTGGCTGAGCTTGTGGGGTCTGGCCTGGGCCGTCTTCGGTACGGCCGCGTTCGCGCTGGCGGGCCGCCCCGGCTGGGCCGCGGCCTGCGGTGCGCTCTGGCTGGTGATCATGATCGACCTGGCGCTGATCCTGCGGCACATCCGGCAGGGCCCGCACTGGCAGCCGGGCCGCGACGTACCGCCGTACCGGCCGCCGGAGCACTGAGATCCGTACGCGCCGGACACTCGCCACCGGCGTCGGGTCCGACCGCGGCCGTCAGCCCTGTGCGTCGAACCGCGCCGCCCGCAGATACTCCGGGTTCGGGTCCAGCGCGGCGGCCAGCCGGAAGTGGCGCTTCGCCTGGTCGTCGCGGCCCTGCCGCTCGTACGTGCGCGCGAGCGCGAAGTGGGCGAACGCGTTGTCCGGCTCGCGCTCCAGGACGATCGTGAACTCCAGCTCCGCCGGGCGCAGTTGCGCCGCCGCGAAGAAGGCACGCGCGCGCAGGAGGCGGGCGGCGGTGTTCTCGGGGTGCGCGGCGATGACCCCGTCGAGCAGCTTCACCGCACCCCGCGGGTCCCGCGCGGCGAGCAACTGCTCGGCGGCGCGGAAGTCGATGACATGCGTCTCCGGAGAACGTCCGGTCGAACCGCTGGTATCGGGCACGGAAAAGTCCTTCCCTCACTGACCGCGTTCAACGCCCCGCGCGGGGCCCGCTATTCCTACGACGCCGCACGCGCCCTCAGCTCGCCCCACACCTCGCGCACCCGGCGCTCCAGCTCCGCCAGCGGTACGTCGTTGTCGATCACGATGTCCGCGACCGCCCGGCGCTTCTCGCGGGTGGCCTGCGCGGCCATCCTCGCGCGGGCGTCGTCCTCGGTCATCCCGCGCAGCCGCACGAGCCGGTCGAGCTGCGTCCCGGGCGCGACGTCGACCACGATGACGAGGTCGTACAGCGAGGCGAGCCCGTTCTCCGCGAGCAGGGGGACGTCGTGCACGACCACCGCGTCCGCCGGAGCCGCCGCCTCCAGCTCGCGCGACCGGGCGCCGACCAGAGGGTGGACGATCGAGTTGAGCAGCGCCAGCTTCTCGGGATCGGCGAAGACGATCGCCCCGAGCTTCGGCCGGTCCAGACCGCCGTCCTCCCCCAGCACCCCCGCCCCGAACGCCTCCACGACCGCCGCGAGCCCGGCCGTCCCCGGCGCGACCACCTCCCGCGCGATCCGGTCCGCGTCGACCAGCACGGCCCCGGCCTCGACCAGCAACCGCGACACCTCGCTCTTACCGGCCCCGATGCCACCGGTCAGCCCCACTGTCAGCATGGTGAAAGCTTAGGACCCACCACTGACATCGGGACCTGACCGGGGGCCTCGGAACGACGGCGGCCCTGCCGGAGGGCGTCTCAGCCCTCGCCCTCCCGTTCCGCGAGGAACTTCTCGAACTCCCTGCCGATCTCGTCCGCCGACGGGATGTCGACCGGCTCCGCGAGCATGTTGCCGCGGGTCTCCGCGCCCGCGACGGCGTCGTACTGGTGCTCCAGGCCCTCCACGAGGGACGTGAGTTCCTCGTCGCCCTCGCGGATCTGGCGGTCGATCTCGGTCTGGGTGCGGTGCGCCTCCGTGCGGAGGGTGTGCGCGAGGGCGGGCAGGACGAGGCCGGTGGCGGCGGTGATGGCCTCCAGGACCGTGAGGGAGGCGTCCGGGTAGGAGGAGCGGGCGATGTAGTGCGGGACGTGCGCGGCGACGCCCAGGACGTCGTGGCCGGCCTCCATGAGGCGGTACTCGACGAGCGCCTCGGCGCTGCCGGGCACCTGCGCCTCGTCGAAGGGGCTGCGGTGGCCGGGGACCAGGTCCGTACGGTTGCCGTGCGGGGTGAGGCCGACGGGGCGGGTGTGCGGGACGCCCATGGGGATGCCGTGGAACGTCACCGACAGGCGTACGCCGAGCCGCTCCACGATCTGCTGGACGGCCGCGGCGAACCGCTCCCACTCGACGTCCGGCTCGGGCCCCGACAGCAGCAGGAAGGGCGCGCCGGTGGCGTCCTGCACGAGGCGTACGTCGATCGACGGCTCCTCGTAGTCCTGCCAGCGGTCGCGCTTGAACGTGAGCAGCGGGCGCCGCGCGCGGTAGTCGACGAGGCGGTCGTGGTCGAAGCGGGCCACCACCTGGTTCGGCAGTCCGTCGAGCAAGCCCTCCACGATCTGGTCGCCGGTCTCGCCCGCGTCGATGTACCCGTCGAAGTGGTAGAGCATGACAAGTCCGGCCGACTCCTGGGCGAGCGCCATGTCGACGACCGCCAGCCCCTTCGGCTCCCATGCGTACAAACCCTGTGGATCAAGCACTTGGACCGCTCCTCCTCGTGTTCGTACGGCACAACGTCCAGGAGGGCTAGGACATTCCCGGTCCCCGTGACCTCGGCCGGGTGAATCCCCTCAGGACGCGAGCACGCGCGCGTGGAGCGAGGTCACCGCCCTGCGCGCGGAGGTGAACGCGCCGTGCTGCCAGGCGTCCGTGTGGCTGAGCCAGTCGCCGGCGAACCAGACCCTGCCCGTGGGCTCGTTCAGCGGCTTGTAGCGGACGTCGTCGGGGCCTCCGGGGGTGGAGTGCCAGGCGGCCTCCAGATGGGGCGTCTGACGCCAGTGGTGCGAGAACGACGAGACGAGTTCGCTCCGGTACTTCTCGCCGTAGATCTTCACCCCCGCGGCCACCGCGCGCCGTTCGCGCTCCTCGGGCCGCAGGCGCGCGTACGCGTCGGCGTTCGCACCGTAGTTGTAGTAGCCGACCAGGACGCCGCGCTCGCCGCCGAACCCGTACGACGGGTGCCAGATGTGCACGACGTCCTGGTCGGTCTCGGTGATCCCGCCGTAGATCCGGTGGTCCAGTTCCCACCACCGCGACCGGTACTCCAGGCCGATCTTCCCGGCCGACGACGGGGTGATCGCCTCCAGCGCGGACTGCACCGCGGAGCCGAGGTTGTGCGGTACCCCGGCGAGGATGTTGGGCGGGAGCGCGGCGACGGCGTAGTCGGCGTCGACGGCTTTCGTACGGCCCGCCTGGGTGTAGGTGACGGTGACACCCCGGCCGGTGTCGGTGATCCGCGACACGACCGCTCCCGTCCGCACGCGGTGGGCCCCCACCGCGCGGGTGAGCGCCAGCGGTATCCGGTCCATCCCGCCGACCGGCTGGAACATCAGCATCGCCTGGTCGAACCCGAACTCGAAGGAGAAGTACCGGCCGACACCGCTCGCGAACACCTCTGAGGCGCTCGGCACGTCCCCCAGCGGCACTCCGGGTGTCCCGGCGGCGGCCGGTACGGTCGCGTATCCGCGCCGCTCCCCGCCGTCGTACGTCAGCCGGTCGCCGAGCTCCCCCCAGTCCTTGAGGAACTCGACCAGCCGTTCCCGGTCCGTGCTGGTCAGCCGCTCGTCCAGCGCTCCCTGGTCGGTGGCCTTGGCGAGCAGTTCGGAGACGTACCCGTACACGTCGGCCTTGGCGGTGCGGTGGCGGACCGGCGCGGTCATGCCGGCGGACTCGTTGTAGAGGTAGGCGTCCGCGTTGACGTTGGTGAACACCTCGACGGGGACGCCGAGTTCGCGGCAGTAGTCCAGGGTCACCATCCACTGGGGTATCCGCGCGGGTCCCGCGTTCAGGTACTGCCCGTCGGCGAACCGCGCGGTCTGCGTGTGGCCGTACAGGTCGGTCGTGCGGTCCCCGGCGCGCACGGTGAAGTTCCGGCCGCCCGTCCGCGCCCGCGCCTCCAGGACCGTGCAGTCGTAGCTGGCCTTGCCGAGTTCGTAGGCGGTGGTCAGTCCGGCGATCCCGCCGCCGATCACGACCACCTTGGCCGCGCCGCGTCCGGTGGTGCTCAGGTCCCCGCCCCTGGGCGGCCGGTACTCCTCGGCGCGCGCGGTGGGGGCGAGTCCCAGAGCCCCCATGGTGGCGAAGAGCGCTCCCGCTCCGCCGGTGATCCCCACGTCCCGCAAGAACGTCCGCCGGTCGCGTGTCCGTGCCATGACTGAGCCCCTTCCCGATCATGAACAACTGCCGGGAAGCGTCTCAACACCCAGTTACGGCACGGTGGTTGCCGCTGTGTCCGGTGGGTTTCGGAGCAGCCGGGAGACTGAGCGGACGGGAGACTGAGCGGACACAAGACTGAGAGGCCGCACCTCGAAAGGTACGGCCCCTCAGTCAACAACTACCGCTCAGTGAGCGCCGGTCGTGCGGTGAGCGTCAGCTCTGGCCGCCCGCCAGCTTCTCGCGCAGGGCAGCCAGCGCCTCGTCCGAGGCGAGCGCGCCGGACGTGTCCGCGCCCTCGGAGGAGTAGGACGAGCCACCGCCGCCCGCGGCCGGAGCCGCACCACCCGCGGCGTCGCCACCCTCGGCAGCGGCAGCGGCGTCGGCCTCGCGGCTCTTGATGACCTGCTGCTGGTGCTGCTCGAAGCGGGACTGCGCCTCGGCGTACTGGTTCTCCCACACCTCGCGCTGAGCCTCGAAGCCCTCGAGCCAGTCGTTGGTCTCGGGGTCGAAGCCCTCGGGGTAGATGTAGTTGCCCTGGTCGTCGTAGGACGCGGCCATGCCGTACAGGGTCGGGTCGAACTCGACCGAGGCCGGGTCGCTGCCGAAGGACTCGTTGGCCTGCTTGAGGGACAGCGAGATCCGGCGGCGCTCCAGGTCGATGTCGATGACCTTGACGAAGATCTCGTCGTTGACCTGGACGACCTGCTCCGGGATCTCCACGTGGCGCTCGGCCAGCTCGGAGATGTGGACCAGACCCTCGATGCCCTCGTCGACGCGGACGAACGCACCGAACGGAACGAGCTTCGTGACCTTGCCGGGCACGACCTGACCGATCTGGTGCGTGCGCGCGAACTGCTGCCACGGGTCTTCCTGGGTCGCCTTCAGCGACAGGGAGACGCGCTCGCGGTCCATGTCGACGTCCAGGACCTCGACCGTGACCTCCTGGCCGACCTCGACGACCTCGGAGGGGTGGTCGATGTGCTTCCAGGACAGCTCGGAGACGTGGACCAGACCGTCGACGCCACCCAGGTCCACGAAGGCACCGAAGTTGACGATCGAGGAGACGACGCCGGAACGGACCTGACCCTTCTGGAGGGTCGTGAGGAACGTCTGGCGGACCTCGGACTGGGTCTGCTCCAGCCAGGCACGGCGGGACAGGACCACGTTGTTGCGGTTCTTGTCCAGCTCGATGATCTTGGCCTCGAGCTCCTTGCCCACGTACGGCTGGAGGTCGCGGACACGACGCATCTCGACGAGAGAGGCCGGAAGGAAGCCACGGAGGCCGATGTCGAGGATGAGACCACCCTTGACGACCTCGATGACGGTACCGGTGACGATGCCGTCTTCTTCCTTGATCTTCTCGATCGTGCCCCAGGCGCGCTCGTACTGCGCGCGCTTCTTGGACAGGATCAGACGGCCTTCCTTGTCCTCCTTCTGGAGAACCAGGGCCTCGATCTCGTCACCAACCGCGACGACCTCGTTCGGGTCGACGTCGTGCTTGATGGAGAGCTCGCGGCTCGGGATGACGCCTTCGGTCTTGTAACCGATGTCGAGCAGGACCTCGTCCCGGTCGACCTTCACGATGACGCCGTCGACGATGTCGCCGTCGTTGAAGTACTTGATCGTCTCGTCGATCGCGGCGAGGAAAGCTTCCTCGTTACCGATGTCGTTGACCGCAACCTGCGGGGTGGTGGCGGTGGTCTCGGTGCTGCTCGTCATGTGGGAAAGGGCTCCGGTACGGACATTGAAGTCGTAGGTACTGCTTGCGCCAGGAGCCCGTTTCGCACACTGATGAAGGCCGGACAGCCAAGGAAGCGCCCGCCGGAGAACGGCGACGGCACCTCGAAAACCGAGGGGACAACCAACAGATGCGAGCGCAGCCTGCTAGGTCTGAGGAGCGCAGGCTCGCAGCGCAACTTGTAGCATACGGGGGCAGCCGGACGGGGTCAATGCGCGAAGGCGCACACCCGGGGCGGATCCCCGCATACCCGGCACAAGAAGCGTCTCTGGAGGCCAACGCAGGCCCGCGAGACCCCTTCCGTGACACCCGCGCGGGCGCCTGTGCCCGAAAAAGGGTGACGGAAGAGTACGACGAGGGAGCCGATCATCCAAGAGCCAACGGTGTCCGCTGTGGACCACGACCCCGAATCCGACTCCGAGGCCACGCGGCGTTCCGCGGACGTCACGGAGAGCGCCCGCGCGAACCGGGGGTGGTGGGACCGCAACGCGGACGAGTACCAGGTCGAGCACGGCACGTTCCTCGGCGACGACCGCTTCGTGTGGGGCCCCGAGGGGCTCGACGAGGTGGAGGCCGAACTCCTGGGCCCCGCCGAGAAACTGGCGGGCCTCACGGTCCTGGAGATCGGCGCGGGCGCTGCGCAGTGCTCGCGCTGGCTCGCCGCGCAGGGGGCCCGGCCCGTCGCCCTCGACATCTCCCATCGCCAGCTCCAGCACTCCCTGCGCATCGGCGGGGCCATCCCCCTGGTCTGCGCCGACGCGGGCGTCCTGCCCTTCGCGGACGGCTCCTTCGACCTCGCCTGCTCCGCGTACGGCGCCCTGCCGTTCGTCGCCGACCCGGTGCAGGTCCTGCGCGAGGTGCGCCGCGTGCTGCGCCCCGGTGGCCGCTTCGTCTTCTCGGTCACCCACCCGATCCGCTGGTCCTTCCCCGACGAACCCGGTCCCGAGGGCCTGACGGTCGCCGCCTCCTACTTCGACCGCACCCCGTACGTCGAACAGGACGCCGAGGGCAACGCCGTCTACGTGGAACACCACCGCACCCTGGGCGACCGCGTCCGCGACATCGTGACGGCGGGCTTCCGCCTCGTCGACCTCACCGAGCCGCAGTGGCCGGCCTGGAACACGTCCGAGTGGGGCGGCTGGTCGCCCCTGCGGGGCAACTTGATCCCGGGGACGGCGATCTTCACGTGTGAGCGGGACTGAGGTCCCGTGATCCGCTACGACGCCCTCGACGCCCTCCCGGTCCGCAGTGCGCTGCCGGCCCTCGGTGATGCCCTGGACGCGCGCGGGACGGCCGTTCTCGTGGCGCCCCCGGGGACGGGGAAGACGACGCTCGTACCGCTGGCGCTGGCGGGGCTGCTCGGGGAGGGGCCCGCGCGCACGGTCGTCGTCGCCGAGCCCCGGCGGATCGCCGCGCGGGCGGCTGCCCGGCGGATGGCCTGGCTGCTCGGGGAGGACGTCGGGAACAGCATCGGGTACACCGTGCGCGGGGAGCGGGTCGTCGGCCCGCGTACGCGCGTGGAGGTCGTGACGACCGGGGTGCTGCTGCAACGGCTCCAGCGGGACCAGGAGCTGGCCGGGGTGGACGTCGTCGTGCTGGACGAGTGTCATGAGCGGCATCTGGACGCGGACACCGCCGCCGCGTTCCTGTGGGACGTACGGGAGGCGCTGCGGCCGGAGTTGAGGCTGGTGGCGGCGTCCGCTACGACGGACGCGCAGGGGTGGGCCGAACTGCTGGGCGGGGCTCCTGTCGTCGAGGCGCGGGGCGTGTCGTACCCGGTCGAGACCGTGTGGGCGCCGCCCGCGCGCGAGGTACGGCCGCCGCACGGCACGTGGGTCGATCCGGCGCTGCTCGCGCACGTCGCGTCGGTGGTGCGGCGGGCGCTCACCGAGAGGGCGGGGGACGTGCTGTGCTTCCTCCCCGGCGTGGGCGAGATCGCGCGGGTGGCGGGACAGCTGGGCGGGGGCGTCGGGGACGTCGAGGTTCTCCAGGTGCACGGGCGCGCGCCGGCCGCCGTCCAGGACGCGGTGCTGGCCCCCGGTGCGCGGCGCAGGGTGGTCCTCGCGACGGCCGTCGCGGAGTCGTCGCTGACGGTCCCCGGGGTGCGCGTGGTCGTGGACTCCGGGCTGGCGCGTGAGCCGCGCGTCGACCACGCGCGCGGGCTGAGCGCGCTGGCGACCGTACGGGCGTCCCGGGCAGCGGGGCGCCAGCGGGCCGGCCGCGCGGGCCGCGAGGCGCCCGGCACGGTCTACCGCTGCTGGCCGGAGGCCGAGAACGCCCGTCTCCCGCGTTTTCCCGCCCCCGAGATCAAAGTGGCCGACCTCGCCGCGTTCGCCCTCCAGGCGGCCTGCTGGGGCGATCCCGAGGCCACCTCGCTGGCGTTGCTCGACCCGCCGCCGACGGGGGCAATGGCGGCGGCGCGCGACCTGCTGACGGCGATCGGCGCGGTCGACCCCACGGGCCGCGCCACCGCACGAGGCATCCGGCTGGCCCGGCTGGGCCTGCACCCCCGCCTGGGCCGCGCCCTCCTGGACGGCACCGCCGCCGTGGGCGCGCAGCGGGCCGCCGAGGCCGTGGCCCTCCTGAGCGAGGAGCCACCCCGCGAGTACGGCGACGACCTCACCGCCGCACTGCGGGCCGCCCGGCGCGGGGGCGACGTGTACAGCGCGCGCTGGCGGACAGAGGTACGGCGCCTGCGAGCGGTCGCCTCCGGAGCCACGCCGACTCCCTCGCCCGGCACCGCTACGGCACCCGCCACCTCGGCCTCCGTCGCCATGAGCCCGCCCCGCGAAACCTCCCCCACCACCGACGCCCCCGCCCTGATCACCGCCCTCGCCTTCCCCGAACGCCTCGCCAGACTCGACGGCGGCACCCACCTCATGCTCTCCGGCACCCGCGCGGAACTCCGCGAGGGCTCCCCCCTCCGCCCGTCCCCCTGGCTGGCGATCGCCGTGGCCGACCGTCCCGTCGGCAAGGGCCACGCGCGCGTGCAGCTCGCGGCAGTCGCCGACGAGGACACCGCGCGGTGGGCCGCGGGCGCGCTGCTCGACGAGCGGGAGGAGGTCCGGTGGGCCGGCGGGGACGTCGTCGCGCGGCGGGTGGAGCGGCTGGGGGCCGTCGAGCTGGCGGTACGGCCTCTCGGGAACGCCGGCGCCGGGCTCGTACGCGGTGCCCTCCTTGAGGGCCTGCGGCAGGAAGGGTTCGGCGTGTTGCGGTGGACCGACGCGGGTGCGGGCCTGCGGCAGCGGCTCGCGTTCCTGCGGGCGCGGGTCGGGGAACCCTGGCCGGACGTCTCCGACGACGCCCTGCACGCGCGCGTGGACGAGTGGCTGGAGCCGGAGCTGGGCAGGGCCCGGCAGCGGAAGGATCTCGCGCGGATCGATGCCGGGAACGCGCTGGGGCGGTTGCTGCCGTGGGCGTCCGGGGAGGCGGGGAGGCTGGGCGAGCTGGCGCCGGAGCGGATCGTCGTACCCAGCGGGTCGAGCGTCCGGGTCGATTACGGCGATCCCGACCGGCCCGTGCTGGCCGTGAAGGTGCAGGAGATGTTCGGGCTCCAGGAGTCGCCCCGGGTGGCCGGTGTGCCGGTGGTGGTGCATCTGCTGTCCCCGGCGGGGCGGCCGGTCGCCGTCACGGCGGATCTCGCGTCGTTCTGGCGGGAGGGCTACCGGGGCGTACGCGCGGAGCTGCGCGGCCGGTACCCGAAGCACCCGTGGCCCGAGGACCCGGCGACGGCCGAGCCGACCCGGCACACGAACGCGCGCCTCAGACGCTGACCGCCTCAGACACCGACCGGCTCGGGCAGCGGCTCCGCGCGCGGGGTGATCGGGCGCCTCCCCCGGGCCTCCAGGAGCAGCGCGAGGGCCAGCAGCGACAGTCCCAGTCCGGCGAACCCCCACGGCAGGTACGACGTCATGAGCAGCACGAGCGTGCGGTTGCTCTTCACGAGGTCGACGGTGTGCTCGATGTAGTCCTCGCGCATCTTGACGTCCCCGGCGAACGCGGTGACCTTCTCGCGCCCGCCGAGGAGCGTGCCCCCGCGCAGTTCCTCCCGGTGGACCTCCTCACCGTTGACGGGCGCCCCGGTGAGCGGTTCGACCCAGAACTTGCGGACGGTGGTGTACCAGCGGGTGGTGCCGGTGGAGGCGATAGTCTCGGGGGTGATGCCCGCGACGGGCATCGTCTTGGGCATGGGGACCTGCGTCCAGGGGACGGTCTGCTCGAAGTAGTAGACCGTCAGGCCGCGGAACGTGCGCGTGCCCTTGTAGTGGATCGGCGCCGACGTGCGGGTCTGCGCGTCGAAGTACTCGTAGTCCCGTTTCTCCACGAGGAACGGCCACTTGAACTCGATGCCCCTGCGGGTGACGGGGTCGCCGTCGACCATCTCCCCGTCGGCGTGGACGGGCGCCTGCGTGTGCGCGTCGAAGATGTACCGCTCGGGGACCCTGGAGACCATCTTGCCGTCGGGGCCGACGACGTAGGAGAGGCCGTCCCAGACGACGACGTCCTTGCCGGCGGTCTTCTCGACGCGCTCGGACTCCTCGACGTTGCCCTTGAGGGTCTGGACGATGGTGACTTTCGGGACCGTACGCGCGCGCAGGGTGCCGTAGTCGAGGAGGGTCGCGTTCTTCGCCTCCAGGACGGTCGCCTGGTAGGTGTTCGCGGGGATCTTGGCGAGCCGGGGGAAGGCGTACCAGCGCAGCAGGGGCGCGAGGGACGCGAAGAAGACGGCGAGGGCGAGCAGGATCAGGGCGGATCTGCGGCGCATCGCGCCCTCCTCACGGGTGCGCGGGCACGGTCGTCAGCAGCGGCTTGGGCGACGTCTCACCGGTGGGCGCGCCGACGGCACTGATCGTCAGGACGAGGGCGAGGGCGACGGCCAGACCGGCTGCGGCGGCGATCAGGGCGCGCATACGGACCTCCCGGACCTGACGGCCTGTCAGGTGTCGGCACCGTAGCAACGGGCGGCCGAGATGAGAACAGCCGCGGCGCCTCCTTCCCGAAGACCGGGATGGGGGCGCCGCGGCTGCTGTACGGGCCTGTGCGGGCCTAGGAGGCCGAGGGTGAGGCTTCGGCCGACCCGCTCGGTGAGGGGCTGGCAGAGGGCGAGCCACTCGGTTCGGGCTCCGGGTCCGGCGTGGCGGCCGGCGCCGCCGTGACCGTCAGTTCGACCGTGAGGCTCGCGCCCCCCGCCGTCGTGATCTTCAGCAGGAACGTCCCGGCGTTGTCGTCCGCGTACAGCTTCGGCAGCTTGAGGAGGCCGAGCTCGTCCGTCGTCAGGCCGGTCAGGGTGCGGACGGGCTTGCCGTCGGCGTCCTTGAAGTACGGGCCCTTGTCGTTGGCCGTCGTGTCACCGGCGGCGGCGACCAGGGTGGCGGTCGCGGCGACCTTCCCGGCGGCGGAGCCCTTCAGCGTGGCCTTGACCTGGACCTGGTCGGCGAACTCGCCGCCCGCGACGGTGCTCAGCAGACCGTTCAGGAGGTTCGAGATCAGGTCGGCGGAGCGGGCGTCGACGGTCGCCGTGTAGTCGACCGGGTCGACCGTGCGGCCGATGACCAGCGCGCGGACGACGAACGAGCCGGTCTTCTCGCCCGCCTGGAGCGCGGGCGCCGTGGCGACGCCCTTCGCGTCGGTCGTGACCGTCGCGAGCTTCTCGCCGCCGGTGAACGTGGTGTCCGTGTCGCCGACGATCAGGAAGCGGACGCGGACCTTGGCGACGGCCTTGCCGTCGGCGGTCTCCGCGCGCGCGGCGGGCTTCTGCGCGAAGGCGCTCCCGGCGGTCGCCGTCAGCCTGGCCGCGCCGGCGTTCTCCAGACGGCGGACCGTGTCCGTCGGGGTCTGGGCCGGCGGCGGCGTGGTCGGCGGGGTCTTCGGCGGGTCCGTCTTCGGGGGCGCCGGGGTCTTCGGCGGGGTGCCCGGCCTCGGCGGGGCCGGCTTCGGGCCCGGACCGGCCGCCGGGTTGTCGCTGCGGTTGCCCGGGAGCGTGCCCGTGCCGTTCGGGATCTCGTGCGTGCCCCTGCGGTAGTACTCCAGCCACGAGGTGACGGTGTTGTAGTACGCCGTCGAGTTGTTGTAGCTGAGGATCGCGCTGCGCAGGCCCGACGCCGTGTTCATGTCCCAGCCGTTGCGGCACAGGTAGTGCGCGGCGGCGAGGGTGGCGTCGTAGACGTTGTTGGGGTCCTTCCTGCCGTCGCCGTTGCCGTCGCGGCCGGCCCACGCCCAGGTCGAGGGGATGAACTGCATGGGGCCCACGGCGCGGTCGTACAGGGCGTCGCCGTCGAAGGCGCCGCCGTCCGTGTCGCTGATGTGGGCGAAGCCGACGCCGTTGAGGGGCGGGCCGAGGATCGGGGTGATCGTCGTGCCGTCCGCCGCGACGTTCCCGCCGCTCGCGTGGCCCGACTCGACCTTGCCGATCGCGGCGAGGAGTTCCCAGGGGAGGTTGCAGCCGGGCTTGTCGGCCGCGAGGGCCGTCGCGGCCTTCTTGTAGGCGTCCAGGACGGTCGCGGGGATGCCCGACTCGGAGACGGTGCCGGTACCGGGCGCACCGGTGCCGGGTATCGGGGTGGTGCCCGCACTGGGCACCGGGCTCGGACTGTTGAGGGGCGGCAGGTCCGTGTAGTACGGCGAGTTGCCGGTGGCGCCGCCGGTCGTCGCACCCGGGTCGGCCGCCGCCGCGGGTGCGTCGGCGGGTCTGGCGGATCCGTCCTGGGCCGTGCCCGCGACGACCTCCGGTGCCTGGGACGCGGCCAGGGCGGCGACCGCGACGGCGGCCACGGTGGTGTTGACCGCGCTCTTGCGCAGCCTCCTGCCGAAATGCGCCGACATGAAGTGAACCCCTCCCGTGGACGCCCGAGCGCCCGTCTCTGTCTGCACGTGCTACCTGTGTGACGAACGAGCCGCCCGGGAGGTTGCCCCTCCAGCCGGTTTCCGTCCCGCCGCCACCGCTCGCCCCGCGTACACCGGGCGTACCGACGAGTACGGCGACCCTACGTCAACTCCCTTGGCACCGGCACCCGTCGGGGGCTGTTTTCCTCCGCCCCACAGACCCCGGCGGCCGGGAACCGCACCCCGCGCGGCGGACGTCCTCACGGTGTCTTCGTGATCGTCTTCCCGTCTGAGGAGCAGTTGTGCCGTTCACCCTGAGCCACGCCGCCGCCGTGCTGCCGGGTGTGCGCGGTGACGGGAGCGGCCGGGGTCGGCTGATTCCCGCCGTTCTCGTGGCCGGGTCCTTCGCGCCGGACCTCACGTACTACGCGGCGAGCGCCGCCCCCGGCGCGATGCGGTTCGGCGACGTCACGCACTCCTTCACCGGGGTGTTCACGGTCGACGTGCTGCTCGCGTGGCTGCTGGCCGGGCTGTGGCTCCTCGTCCGTGAGCCGCTGGTCGCGCTGCTGCCCGCCGCCGGGCGGCCCCGGGTCGCCGCGCTCACCCGCTGCGGTGTCCCGCACGCGCGCGTGGAGGGCGCTCTGGTGGTGCGGTGGTACGTCTCCTCCGTCGCCGGGTCCCTCACGCATGTCGTCTGGGACGCGTTCACCCACCTCGACCGGTGGGGGATGCGGCTGTTCCCGGTCCTCGGCGAGGAGATCGCCGGGTCGCCGCTGTACTGGTACCTCCAGTACGGGGGGTCGCTGGCCGCCGCCGTCGCCATCGGGGCGTTCCTGGCGTACGCGCTGCGCCGGGCGCCCTCCGGGGCGGCGCCGGGGGTGCCGGTGCTGTCGGTCAGGGACCGGTGGCTCGCGGGGGTGCTGCTCGGCGCGTGCGCGGGGGTGGGGGCGGTGCTGCGGGTGGTGCGGTGGTGGGCGTACTGGGGGGATCGGGGGGCCAGGCCCTGGGAGATCGTCCCGACGGGGTGCTTCGGGGCAGGGGCGGGACTTCTGGCGGGGGTCGTGGTGTACGCCGTCGTCGTACGGCTGTCGCGGCCGGGCGAGCGGCGAGGAGTGCCCTCCGAGGGAGAGCACTCCTCGGTCTCTCAGTGAGCGGCCGACTCCCAGTTCTGGCCGGAGCCGACCGACACGTCCAGCGGAGCGCGCAGGTGGACCGCGTCGGCCATCTCCCGGCGGACCAGTTCCTCGACCCGCGCCGCCTCTCCGGGCGCGATCTCCAGGACGATTTCGTCGTGGACCTGGAGCAGCAGGCGTGAGGCCAGTTTCGCCTCCTCCATCGCCACGGCCACCTTCAGCATCGCGATCTTGACGATGTCCGCCGCCGTGCCCTGGATGGGCGCGTTGAGGGCCATGCGTTCGGCCGTCTCGCGGCGCTGGCGGTTGTCGCTGTTGAGGTCGGGGAGGTAGCGGCGGCGGCCGAAGAGGGTCTCCGTGTAGCCCGTCGCGCGCGCCTCCTCGACCGCGCGGTGCAGGTAGTCCCGTACGCCGCCGAAGCGCTCGAAGTACGTGTCCATCAGCGCGCGCGCCTCGCCCGCGTCGATGTTCAGCTGCTGGGAGAGGCCGAACGCGGACAGGCCGTACGCCAGGCCGTACGACATGGCCTTGATCTTGCGGCGCATCTCCGCGTCGACGGCGTCCTTGTCGACGGCGAAGACCTGCGCGGCGACCGTGTTGTGGAGGTCCTCGCCGGAGGTGAACGCCTCGATGAGGCCCGCGTCCTCGGAGAGGTGGGCCATGACGCGCAGCTCGATCTGGCTGTAGTCGGCGGTCATCAGGGACTCGAAGCCCTCGCCGACGACGAACCCGCGCCGGATCGCGCGGCCCTCCTCCGTACGCACCGGGATGTTCTGGAGGTTGGGGTCGACGGAGGACAGGCGGCCGGTCGCGGCGACGGTCTGGTTGAACGTCGTGTGGATACGGCCGTCCGCCGCGACCGTCTTGATCAGGCCCTCGACGGTGACGCGGAGCTTGGCCTGCTCGCGGTGGCGGAGCATGACGACCGGCAGCTCGTTGTCCGTCTGGCCGGCGAGCCAGGCGAGCGCGTCCGCGTCGGTCGTGTAGCCCGTCTTCGTCTTCTTCGTCTTCGGCAGGCCCAGTTCACCGAACAGGACCTCCTGGAGCTGCTTCGGGGAGCCGAGGTTGAACTCGTGGCCCGCCGCCGCGTGCGCCTCCTTCACCGCCTGCTGGACGGCTCCGGCGAACATCTGCTCCATGGCCTCCAGGTGCGCGCGGTCGGCCGCGATGCCGTGGCGCTCCATGCGGGCCAGGATCGCGGACGTCGGCAGCTCCATGTCCCGCAGCAGGTCGGTCGCGCCGACCTCCTCCAGGCGCTCGCGGAACGCCTCGCCGAGGTCGAGGATCGCGCGCGCCTGGATCATCAGGGCCTCGCTCTCCGCGCCGTCGTCCGCGCCGAACGCGAGCTGGCCGTCGGCCGCGGCGGCGGGCTCCAGTTCGCGGCCCAGGTACTCCAGGGAGAGCGCGTCCAGGTCGAAGGAGCGGCGGCCCGGCTTGACCAGGTACGCGGCCAGCGCGGTGTCCATGATGACGCCCTCGATGGTCCAGCCGTGCTCGGCGAAGACCCGCATCGCGCCCTTGGCGTTGTGGAAGACCTTGGGACGGCCGGCGTCCGCGAGCCAGGCCGCCCACGCGCGCTCGTCCGTCTCGTCGAGCTGCGCCGGGTCGAACCAGGCGGCCGGGCCGTCGGCCGTGGCGAGCGCGATCTCCGCGACGTTGCCCGCGCCCAGGGCCCAGGTGTCGACGGTCGCCACGCCCAGCGTGCCCGCCTCGTGCCGCGCGAGCCAGGGGGCCAGTTCGCCCGTGCCCAGCACCGTGGCGTCCAGCTCCACGCCCGGCGCGGCGACCGGCGTCGGGCCGGCCTCCTCGCCGCCGGGGTCGACCGCGAGGAGGCGCTCGCGCAGGGACGGGTTGCGGATCTCCAGCGTGTCCAGGACCAGGGCGACGGCCGTGCGGTCGTACGCGGCGCGCTCCAGGTCCGGGACCGTCTTGTCCAGCTCGACCGTCCGCACCATCTCCGTCAGGCGGCGGTTCAGCTTCACCGCGTCCAGGTGGTCGCGGAGGTTCTGGCCCGCCTTGCCCTTGACCTCCTCGACGCGGTCCACGAGTTCCGCGAACGAGCCGAACTGGTTGATCCACTTCGCGGCGGTCTTCTCGCCGACGCCCGGAATGCCCGGCAGGTTGTCCGACGGGTCGCCGCGCAGCGCCGCGAAGTCCGGGTACTGGGCGGGCGTCAACCCGTACTTCTCGAAAACCTTCTCCGGGGTGAACCGGGTCAGCTCCGAGACGCCCTTGGTGGGGTACAGGACCGTCGTGTGCTCCGTGACCAGCTGGAACGAGTCCCGGTCGCCGGTCACGATCAGGACGTCGTACCCGGCCGCCTCCGCCTGGGTCGCCAGCGTCGCGATGATGTCGTCCGCCTCGAAGCCGTCCACCGCGAACCGGGACACGTGCATCGCGTCCAGCAGTTCGCCGATCAGCTCCACCTGGCCCTTGAACTCGTCCGGCGTCTTCGAGCGGTTCGCCTTGTACTCGGTGAACTCCTCGGAGCGCCAGGTCTTGCGGGACACGTCGAACGCCACGGCGAAGTGCGTGGGCGCCTCGTCGCGCAACGTGTTCGCCAGCATCGAGGCGAAGCCGTAGATCGCGTTCGTCGGCTGCCCCACCGCCGTCGTGAAGTTCTCCACCGGCAGCGCGAAGAACGCGCGGTACGCCAGCGAATGCCCGTCCATGAGCATCAGCCGGGGCCTGGCCCCGCCGGTTGCCGTGTCGTTCGTCTTCGATGCTGTCTCTGCCACGCCCCCGATCCTGCCACGCGCCACTGACAACGGACCGCCATCGCCCCCCGGCCCCCGCCCCGTCCCGGCTGTCACTCCCCCGTGCGAGGATCGGACAAGGACTCGCTTGCGGTTGCGAAGGAGAGTGTGGGATGGCCGGGAAGGCGCCGAAGAGTGATCCGGTTCAGGACGCGCCGCAGGTCGGTGGGCCGAAGCACGCCGCGGCGGGGCTGCCCGCGGTGGGGCACTCGCTGCGGATCGCCCAGCAGCAGATGGGGGTCAGGCGCACGGCGCTGACTCTGCTGCGGGTCAACCAGAAGGAAGGGTTCGACTGCCCCGGGTGCGCCTGGCCCGAGCCCGATCACCGGCATGCCGCCGAGTTCTGCGAGAACGGCGCCAAGGCCGTCGCCGAGGAGGCGACGCTGCGCCGGGTCACCCCGGAGTTCTTCGCCGGGCACAGCGTCGACGACCTCGCGACGCGCAGCGGGTACTGGCTGGGCCAGCAGGGCCGGCTCACGCACCCGATGTACCTCCCCGAGGGCGCCGACCACTACGAACCGGTCTCCTGGGACCGCGCGTTCGCCATCATGGGCGAGGAGTTCGACCGCCTCGGCTCGCCGGACGAGGCGGTGTTCTACACCTCGGGCCGCACGAGCAACGAGGCCGCGTTCCTGTACCAGCTGTTCGCGCGGGAGCTGGGCACGAACAACCTCCCGGACTGCTCGAACATGTGCCACGAGTCGAGCGGCTCGGCCCTGTCGGAGACGATCGGCATCGGCAAGGGCAGCGTCCTGCTGGAGGACCTCTACCAGGCGGACCTGATCATCGTCGCCGGCCAGAACCCGGGCACGAACCACCCGCGCATGCTCTCCGCGCTGGAGAAGGCGAAGGCGTCCGGCGCGAAGGTGATCAGCGTCAACCCGCTGCCCGAGGCGGGCCTGGAGAAGTTCAGGAACCCGCAGACGGCGAAGGGCATGACGGCGGGCGCGTCCCTCACCGACCTGTTCCTCCAGATCCGCATCGGCGGCGACCAGGCCCTGTTCCGCCTCCTGAACAAGCTGATCCTGGAGACTCCCCAAGCCCTCGACGACGAGTTCATCGCCGAACACACGCACGGCTTCGAGGAGTTCGCGCAGACGGCGAAGGCGGCGGACTGGGACGAGACCCTCGCGGCGACGGGCCTCACGCGCGCGGAGATCGAGGAGGCCCTGCGCATGGTCCTCGCCTCCGAGCGCACGATCGTCTGCTGGGCGATGGGCCTGACCCAGCACAAGCACTCCGTGCCGACGATCCGCGAGGTCGTCAACTTCCTCCTCCTGCGCGGCAACATCGGCCGTCCGGGTGCGGGCGTGTGCCCGGTCCGGGGCCACTCCAACGTGCAGGGCGACCGCACGATGGGCATCTTCGAGCGCCCCGCGCCCGCGTTCCTGGACGCCCTGGAGAAGGAGTTCGGCTTCACGCCCCCGCGCAGGCACGGCTACGACGTCGTACGGGCGATCCGCGCCCTGCGCGACGGCGAGGCGAAGCTCTTCTTCGCGATGGGCGGCAACTTCGTCTCCGCGTCCCCGGACACGGACGTCACGGAGGCGGCGATGCGCAAGGCACGCCTGACGGTGCACGTGTCGACGAAGCTGAACCGCTCGCACGTCGTGACGGGCGCGCGGGCGCTGATCCTGCCCACCCTGGGCCGCACGGAACGCGATCTCCAGGGCTCCGGCGAGCAGTTCGTGACCGTCGAGGACTCGATGGGCATGGTCCACGCGTCCCGGGGCCGCCTGAAGCCGGCGAGTACGCAGCTCCTGTCGGAACCGGCGATCGTGTGCCGGCTGGCCCGCCGCGTCCTGAAGGACCGGACCACCACCCCCTGGGAGGAGTTCGAGAAGGACTACGCGTCGATCCGCGACCGCATCGCCCGCGTGATCCCCGGCTTCGAGGACTTCAACGCGCGCGTGGCGCACCCCGGCGGCTTCACCCTCCCGCACGCCCCGCGCGACGAGCGCCGCTTCCCGACGGCGACCGGCAAAGCCAACTTCACGTCCGCGCCGGTGGAGTTCCCCGAGCTGCCGGAGGGCCGCCTGCTGCTCCAGACGCTGCGCAGCCACGATCAGTACAACACCACGATCTACGGCCTGGACGACCGCTACCGGGGCATCAGGAACGGCCGCCGGGTGGTCCTGGTCAACCCGCAGGACGCGGAGCGGCTGAAGCTGGCGGACGGGTCGTACGTCGACCTCGTGGGCGAGTGGAAGGACGGCGTTCAGCGGCGTGCGCCGGGCTTCAGGGTCGTCGTCTACCCCACCGCGCGCGGCTGCGCGGCGGCGTACTACCCGGAGACGAACGTCCTGGTGCCGCTGGACGCGACGGCGGACACCAGCAACACCCCTGCCAGCAAGTCCGTGGTGGTGCGTCTGGAACAATCGGCGACCGACTGAGCGTTTGCTCAGCAGGAGCACACCGAGCCGAGACAGCACGCCACCACGAAACGGAGCCGGGTCCATGGCCGAGCAGACGTTCCCGCAAGAGGTCGTCGACGAGTACGCCGCACTCGGCGTCGACCTGCCGTCCCTGTTCTCCGCGGGCCATCTCGGCACCCGGCTGGGCGTCGAGATCGTCCAGGCGTCCGCGGACCAGGTGGTGGGCACGATGCCGGTGGAGGGCAACACCCAGCCGTACGGGCTGCTGCACGGCGGCGCCTCGGCGGTGCTGGCCGAAACCCTCGGCTCGGTCGGCGCGATGCTGCACGGCGGGAGCACGAAACTGGCCGTGGGCGTCGACCTGAACTGCACGCACCACCGGGGCGTGCGCTCCGGCCTGGTGACCGGCGTGGCCACGCCCGTGCACCGGGGGCGCTCGACGGCGACGTACGAGATCGTCATCACCGACGAGGCGGGACGGCGGGTGTGCACGGCGCGGCTGACCTGTCTTCTGCGTGACATCGGCGCGGGCGCCGAGGCGCCGTCCGTCCGGTAGCCGGTCACCGTCCGCCGCATATCGATGCAGGTCCGCACCCCGCTCCGGGGTGCGGACCTGCGGTGTTTTTCGCGGCCCGATACGGGTGACGGAATACGGAAAAGCGATCAGGAACGTCCGATTCCCTTTCACGAACGTAACCCTGCGTAATGAGGGCGCAATAAAGGGACCCTGGCCGGACAAGAGCCTGCGGCAACGAATTCCGTCATCAGCAAAACGCCCCAGACTCCTGAACCACACCTGCCCGGTCCTGCGCGTTCTCACCATGCGGACGGAACGAACCGGCCCGAATTCCACTGTTCCACCCTTCCAGTACCGCTCTGCATTACCTCGTGTCATAACAAGAGCGTCACAGCATTGGCCAGAGTCTCCTCCAGCTATCCACACCCGCTTAGAGTCACGGCCAGTCACGGCGCGGCCGGAATACCTCTCCGGTCAACGCCCGACTCGGCCACTTCCAGGGGGGAGGGCCGTGCCAGGGAAAGGACTGGATCGTGCGTCAACGCTCGTTCATCGCCATCACCGCCGCACTGGCGGCGGGCTCTCTCACTCTGACCGCCTGTGGCTCGCGCGACGACAGCGGTGACAAGTCCGGCTCGGACGGCACCACCACCGTCACCATCGGCGTGGACGCCCCGATCAGCGGCGACCTGTCCGCCATGGGCCTCGGCATGCGCAACTCCGCCGACCTCGCGGCCAAGACCGCGAACAAGCAGGAGTTCGTCAAGGGGGTCACCTTCAAGATCCAGCCCCTCGACGACCAGGGCCTGTCCGCCCCCGGCCAGCAGAACGCCACGAAGTTCGTCGCCGACAAGAACGTCATCGGCGTCGTCGGCCCGCTGAACACCAGCGTCGCCGTCACGATGCAGAAGATCTTCGAGGCCGCGAGCCTCGTCCAGGTCTCCCCGGCCACCACCGGCCCGATCCTGACCCAGGGCCCGGACTGGGCGACCAAGAAGGTCCGCCAGTTCAAGTCGTTCTTCCGCACCGCGACCACGGACGCCATCCAGGGCCCGTTCGCCGCGCAGTACGTCCACAACACGGCGAAGAAGACCAAGGTCTTCGTCATCGACGACAAGAAGGCGTACGGCGCCGGCCTCGCGGGCACCTTCACCGCCGAGTTCAAGAAGCTCGGCGGCC
This sequence comes from Streptomyces saintjeani, assembly GCF_055409605.1. Classification (NCBI taxonomy): domain Bacteria; kingdom Bacillati; phylum Actinomycetota; class Actinomycetes; order Kitasatosporales; family Streptomycetaceae; genus Streptomyces; species Streptomyces saintjeani. The sequence goes on from NZ_CP189624.1 coordinate 2,395,333, forward strand.
AGGTCGTCGGCACCGAGCACATCAACCCGGACGCCAAGGACTTCTCCGCGGTCGCCGCCAAGGTCAAGAGCTCCGGCGCCGACGTCGTCTACTACGGCGGCGAGTACCCGCAGGCCGGCCCGCTCTCCAAGCAGATCAAGGCGGCCGGCGCGAACGTCCCGCTGGTCGGCGGCGACGGCATCAAGGACGACAAGTTCATCGCGCTCGCCGGCGCCACCGGCAACGGCGACGTCGCGACCTCCGTCGGCGCCCCCGTCGAGTCGCTGCCCTCCGCCAAGAAGTTCATCGACGACTACAAGGCCGGCGGCTACACCGACGGCTACTCCGCCTACGGCGGCTACTCGTACGACAGCGCCTGGGCGATCATCGAGGCCGTCAAGAAGGTCGTCGACGACAACGGCGGCAAGCTCCCCGCCGACCCCCGCGCCAAGATCCTCGCCGCCATGCAGAACGTCTCCTTCGACGGCGTGACCGGCAAGGTCTCCTTCGACGAGTTCGGCGACGCGACCAACAAGCAGCTCACCGTCTACTCCGTCACGGCCGGCGCCTGGAAGACCGTCACCACCGGCACCTACAACGGCGGCTGACACACCTAGCCACACCCCCCTCACGACGAGCCGCGCGGGGCGCTGTTCCAACAGCGCCCCGCGCGCACTCGCATCCGGCCACCGTCACACACGACCGTCTCGGAGGACATGCGGTGAACGAACTGCCGCAGCAGCTGGTCAACGGCTTGCTACTAGGAGCCATGTACGGGCTCGTCGCCATCGGCTACACGATGGTGTACGGCATCGTCCAGCTCATCAACTTCGCCCACGGCGAGATCTTCATGACCGGCGGCTTCGGCGCGCTCACGGTCTGGCTCTGGCTCCCGAGCGGCACGACCATGTGGCTCGCCCTGCCCCTGATGATCGTCGGAGCGATCGTCGTCGCCGTCACCATCGCGGTCGGCGCCGAACGCTTCGCGTACCGCCCCCTGCGCGGCGGCCCCCGCCTCGCCCCCCTCATCACGGCGATCGGCCTCTCCCTCGCCCTCCAGCAGGCGGTCTGGGCCTGGTACCCCGACGCCAAGTCGGCGCGCACCTTCCCCGAGATCCCCGGCGGCCCCTTCGAACTCGGCGACGTCACCATCCAGACCGGCGACATCTTCCTGCTCTGCGCCGCCCCCCTCTCCATGGCCTTCCTCGCCTACTTCGTGATGAAGACCCGCACCGGCCGCGGCATGCAGGCCACCGCCCAGGACCCCGACACCGCGAAGCTGATGGGCGTCAACACCGACCGCATCATCGTCCTCGCCTTCGCCCTCGGCGCCACCTTCGCCGCCGTCGGAGCCGTCGCCTACGGCCTCAAGTACGGCCAGATCGACTTCAAGATGGGCTTCCTCCTCGGCCTCAAGGCGTTCACCGCGGCCGTCCTCGGCGGTATCGGCAACATCTACGGCGCCATGATCGGCGGCGTCGTCCTCGGCATCGCCGAGACCCTCACCACCGCCTACGTCGCCGACATCCCCGGCATGGACAAGTTCGGCAGCCAGTCCTGGGCCGACGTCTGGGCCTTCGTACTCCTCATCCTCGTACTGCTGTTCAGGCCACAGGGCCTGCTCGGCGAGCGCGTCGCGGACAGGGCGTGACACCCATGACGACTCAGACCACCGCACCGAAGACCCCGGACACCGCGCCCGCGTCCGCCGGACTCGTCGCCCTCCCCGAGAAGACCGGCCGCGCCCTCGCCCTCGGCGGCAGCGCGCTCGCCATCGTCTCCACCTTCCTCGCCTGGACCTGGACCGGCGACTTCCCCGGCGACCTCACCGTCTACGGCTACCCCGGCGGCCTCCAGGTCCTCGTCCTCGTCGCCGCCGCCCTGACCACCCTCTTCACCCTCTCCTCGTACGGCGTGAAGGGCCTGGCCTGGCTCACCCCGGCCGGCGGCGACGCGGCCGTCAAGTTCGCCGCCCTCGCCACCTTCGCCACCACCTGGTACACGGTCATCGCGATCAGCACCGACCTCGGCGGCGTCGTCAACCTCGAACCCGGCGCCTACGTCGCCGCAGCCGCCACCCTCATCGCCCTGACCGGCGCCCTCGCCCTGCCCTTCGAGCACCCCGCGCCCGACCCGATCGACCCCGACGACAGCGGCTGGGAACAGTTCAAGCACCGCGCCCGCCACCAGTGGACGACCGTCAAGGCCGCCTTCGGCGCCGACGCCCCCAAGCCGGTCCGCGCGCTCCCCCCGTACGCCGAGATCCTCATCATCATCGCCGTCCTCGCCCTCGGCCTCACCGTCTTCACCTACGGCATCGGCACCGAGTACGACGAACTCTTCATCGGCTTCCTGATCACGGCGGGGTTCGGCTTCGCCGCCCTCAACAAGGCCGGCCTCGTCTCCCACGCCTCCCAGATCACCTCGCGCCACCAGAGCATCACCATCACCGGCGGCTTCATCACCGCCGCCCTCTTCCCCTTCACCCAGACCGACGACCAGTACGCGACCATCGGCGTCCAGATCCTCATCTTCGCCACCGTCGCCCTCGGCCTGAACATCGTCGTCGGCCTCGCCGGACTCCTCGACCTCGGATACGTCGCCTTCCTCGGCGTCGGCGCCTACGCCGCCGCCCTCGTCTCCGGCAGCACCACCTCGCCGATCGACGTCCACTTCCCCTTCTGGGCCGCCGTCCTCGTCGGCGCCGCCGCCTCCCTCGTCTTCGGCGTCCTCATCGGCGCCCCGACCCTCCGGCTGCGCGGCGACTACCTCGCCATCGTCACCCTCGGCTTCGGCGAGATCTTCCGCATCACCGTCAACAACCTCGACGGCACCTCCGGCCCCAAGGTCACCAACGGCTCCAACGGCGTCGTCTCCATCCCCGACCTGAAGATCTTCGGCTTCGACCTCGGCGTCCCGCACGACATCGCGGGCTTCACCATCGGCCGCTTCGCCAACTACTTCCTGCTGATGCTCCTCATCACCGCCGTCGTCATCGTCGTCTTCCGGCGCAGCAGCGACTCCCGCATCGGCCGCGCCTGGATCGCCATCCGCGAGGACGAGACCGCCGCCCTCGCCATGGGCATCAACGGCTTCCGCGTCAAGCTCATCGCCTTCGCCGTCGGCGCCACCCTCGCCGGCCTCGCCGGCACCGTCCAGGCCCACGTCAGCTACGCCGTCACCCCGGACCAGTACGTCTTCGCCAGCTCCTCGCCCCCCAACTCCGCGTTCCTCCTCGCCGCCGTCGTCCTCGGCGGCATGGGCACCATCAGCGGACCCCTCGTCGGCGCGGCGCTCCTCTTCCTCATCCCCAACAAGCTCCAGTTCCTCGGCGAGTACCAGCTCTTCAGCTTCGGCGTCGCACTCATCCTCATCATGCGCTTCCGGCCCGAAGGCCTGATCCCCAACCGCCGCCGCCAACTGGAGTTCCACGAAGAGGCCGAAGCGCCCACCGTCCTCAGCAAGGCAGGGGCCTGACGACCATGACGAACACCGTCCTCGACGCACGCGGCGTCACCATGCGCTTCGGCGGCCTCACCGCCGTACGGAACGTCGACCTCACCGTCAACAGCGGCGAGATCGTCGGGCTCATCGGGCCCAACGGTGCCGGCAAGACGACCTTCTTCAACTGCCTCACCGGCCTGTACGTCCCCACCGAGGGCGAGGTCCGCTACAAGGACACCGTCCTGCCGGCCAAGTCCTTCAAGGTCACCGCCGCCGGCATCGCCCGCACCTTCCAGAACATCCGGCTCTTCGCCAACATGACCGTCCTGGAGAACGTCCTCGTCGGCCGCCACACCCGGACGAAGGAAGGGTTCTGGTCCGCCGTCCTGCGCCTGCCCTCCTTCCACCGGGCCGAGGCCGCCTCCCGCGAACGCGGCATGGAACTCCTCCAGTTCGTCGGCCTCGCGGACAAGGCCGACCACCTCGCGCGCAACCTGCCCTACGGCGAACAGCGCAAGCTGGAGATCGCGCGCGCCCTCGCCAGCGAACCCGGGCTGCTCCTCCTCGACGAGCCCACCGCCGGCATGAACCCCCAGGAGACCCGCGCCACCGAAGAGCTGGTCTTCGCCATCCGTGACCAGGGCATCGCCGTTCTCGTCATCGAGCACGACATGCGGTTCATCTTCAACCTCTGCGACCGCGTCGCCGTCCTCGTCCAGGGCGAGAAGCTCATCGAGGGCGACAGCGCCACCGTCCAGGGGGACGAACGCGTCGTCGCCGCGTACCTCGGCGAACCCTTCGAGAACGCGCCCGGCGCCGAGGAAGTCGCCGAGGTCGAAGCGGCGGAGGCCCACAGCACCACCGAAGGAGGCGCGAAGTGACCGCGCTGCTCGAAGTCGAAGACCTCCGCGTCGCCTACGGCAAGATCGAGGCCGTCAAGGGCATCTCCTTCACCGTCGACGCCGGCGAGGTCGTCACCCTCATCGGCACCAACGGGGCCGGCAAGACGACCACCCTGCGCACGCTCTCCGGGCTCCTCAAGCCGGTCGGCGGGCAGATCCGCTTCGAAGGCAAGTCCCTGAAGAAGATCCCCGCGCACCAGATCGTCTCCCTCGGCCTGGCGCACTCGCCCGAGGGCCGGCACATCTTCCCCCGCATGACCATCGAGGACAACCTCCGCCTCGGTGCCTTCCTGCGCAGTGACAAGCCCGGCATCGAGCAGGACATCCAGCGCGCCTACGACCTCTTCCCGATCCTGGGCGAGCGCCGCAAGCAGGCGGCGGGCACCCTCTCGGGCGGCGAGCAGCAGATGCTGGCGATGGGCCGCGCCCTGATGTCCCAGCCGAAGCTGTTGATGCTGGACGAGCCCTCGATGGGCCTCTCCCCCATCATGATGCAGAAGATCATGGCCACGATCGCCGAGCTGAAGTCCCAGGGAACGACGATCCTCCTGGTCGAACAGAACGCCCAGGCCGCCCTCTCCCTCGCGGACCACGGCCACGTCATGGAGGTCGGCAACATCGTCCTGTCCGGCACGGGCCAGGACCTCCTCCACGACGAGTCCGTACGCAAGGCGTACCTCGGCGAGGACTGATCCCGGATACGACGATGGCGGGCACCCCCGGCGCCGGGGGTGCCCGCCATCGTCGTACGCCTCAGCCCTTCGCGGACTTCTTCTCGTCCGCGTCCAGGATGACCGCCTCCGCGACCTGCTGCATCGACATGCGGCGGTCCATCGACGTCTTCTGGATCCAGCGGAACGCGGCCGGTTCCGTCAGGCCGTACTCGGTCTGGAGGATCGACTTCGCGCGGTCGACCAGCTTGCGGGTCTCCAGGCGCTGGGTGAGGTCGGCGACCTCGTTCTCCAGTTCCTTCAGCTCGGTGAACCGCGAGACGGCCATCTCGATCGCCGGGACGACGTCGCTCTTGCTGAACGGCTTCACGAGGTAGGCCATCGCCCCCGCGTCCCGCGCGCGCTCGACCAGGTCCCGCTGCGAGAACGCGGTCAGCATCAGCACCGGGGCGATCCGCTCCTCGGCGATCTTCTCGGCCGCGGAGATCCCGTCCAGCTTGGGCATCTTCACGTCCAGGATCACCAGGTCCGGCTTGTGCTCGCGGGCCAGCTCGATGGCCTGCTCCCCGTCCCCGGCCTCCCCGACAACGGCGTACCCCTCCTCCTCCAGCATCTCCTTCAGATCGAGACGGATCAACGCCTCGTCCTCGGCGATGACGACTCGGGTCGTCAGCGGAGGCACGTGCGACTTGTCGTCGTCGGGCGCGTCTACGGGCTGGGGCGACTCGGCGGTCACGGGGGCTCCTTGGTCGGGGCAGGGGTACTGCTGGTTAGCAGGGTACCTAGCTGCACCTCAGTGCGGTGACCCGGTACACTCCTCTCCAGAAAGCCTAAGCCGGGTTGGCGCAACTGGCTGACGCGGAGGTCTCAAACACCTCTGTCCGCAAGGACATGTGGGTTCGAATCCCATACCCGGCACCGTAAGCGGAGGATCACGTTCAAGTGATCCTCCGCTTTTTGCTGCGCGGATACGATCTCCGATCCACAGTAGGTACATGCACTTCCATGGAACTGATGTTCGACAGAAAGCTATCGCCCTGCTGCGTGGGGGCGCGAAGAACGCGGAGGTCGCACGCGAACTCAACGTGCCGCAAGGGACTGTTGCCTACTGGAAGCACATGGACCGGGCGAGCCGCAACGAGTGTCCTGGCAAACACGATCCCTTGTGTCCCCGGTGCGACGGAAGCCCGCTCGATGAACCGGCCTACAGCTACCTGCTGGGGCTCTATCTCGGCGACGGCCACATCAGCCACTACTCCGGCCACCGAGTCCCCAACCTCATGATCACCTGTACGGAATCGTGGCCCGGCCTCATGGACGAGTGCGAGCGTGCCATGCAGACCGTCTTCCCCGGCAACTCCGTCTGCCGCGTCCGCAGAACGGGGTGCAGCAACGTGAAGGTCTACTCCAAACATCTGGCGTGCCTCTTCCCCCAACACGGCCCCGGCAAGAAGCACGAGCGCCTGATAGCCCTCGCCCCCTGGCAGCAGGCCATCGTCGACGCCTACCCCTGGGAGTTCATCCGGGGCCTCATCCACTCCGACGGCTGCCGCATCACCAACTGGACCACCCGTACGGTCGCCGGAGAGCGCAAGCGCTACGAGTACCCCCGCTACTTCTTCACCAACGTTTCCGACGACATCCGCCGCCTCTACACCGACACCCTCGACAAACTGGGCATCGAGTGGACCCACTGCACCCGCAACGGCAACCCGTACAACATCTCCGTAGCCCGCAAAGCCTCCGTAGCCCAACTCGACACCCACGTGGGCCCCAAGCACTGATCCCTCGCCGTTGTCGCCCCAGGGGGAGCAGATCGCCGAAAACCGTGTTCCGTCAGGGTGGGGTAAGGGTTCGTTCCCGGGGTGAACCCCGATGTCTGGGGAGCTGGGCGCTGGCAGGGTGGAGGGCATGGTCTCAACTCGTATGTCACGCCGGTCCGTTGCGGGGTTCGCTGTGTCGGGGGTGGGCACGTTGGCTGCAACCTCCGTGATGCCTGCGCATCGCGCCTTCGCCTCTGCCGCGTCGTTCCCGCCGTTGGATCCCGTCGCTCTGCGGGCGGCGATCGAGGATCTGGAGCATCCGGCGTCGACGGCGGCCCAGTTGTGTGTGGGTGGTACGGCCGGCCGCTGGAGCGGTGCCGCCGGGGTGGCCGACATCCGGACGCGGCGTCCGGTGACCGCGTACGACAAGGTCCGGATCGGCAGTGTCACCAAGGTCTTTGTCGCCACCGTGGTGCTGCAGTTGGTGGCCGAGGGCCGGGTCTCTCTGGACGCGGCGGTGCGGCAGGTGCTGCCGGGGCTGCTGCCGGACCGGTTCGGGGCTGTCACGGTGGCGCAGCTGCTGAACCACACCAGCGGGCTGCCCGACCACGTCGGCATCCCGGACCCGAAGTCCGCCGAGGACGTCTTCCGGCACCGCTTCGACCACTGGACGCCGCGCGAGTGGGTGGCGACGGCGACGCACGGCCCGCTGAAGTTCGCCCCGGGCTCCCGGCAGGAGTACCGGGGCGTCAATTACGTACTGGCCGCGCTGATCGTCGAGAAGGTGACCGGCCGCTCGTACGGCGAGGCGGTGGCGGCCCGCATCCTGCGTCCGCTGGGCCTGACTCGTACCGTCGTGCCCGGGAACGACCCGCGCGTCCACGGCCCGCATGTGCACGGCTATCTGCGCATGGCCGACGGCGACCTGCGGGACATCACCACGTACGACCAGTCGTCCAGCCGGGGGGAGGGCGACATGATCTCCACCACGGGCGATCTCGACCGGATGCTCACCGCCCTGTTCTCGGGCGAGCTGCTCCCGCCCGAGTTGCTCCGGCTGATGTTCACCCTGCCGCCGGACGACGTGCTGATGCTGGACGGCTCCCCGGCCCGCTACAGCACCGGACTTCAGCGGGCCACCGTCAACGGCGTCACCCTCTGGGGCAAGACCGGAGAGACGTACGGCTACAAGAACGCCGCGTTCTCCAGCCGTGACCAGCAGCGCCGCTTCGTCCTCGCATACCACCCGACGACCTCCCGGAACGGCGACGAGAGCCAACTGATCGCCCGGGTGGCCGACCTCCTCACCCGCGCGGCCTGAAACCTCTACTGGGGGCTGTCGTCCTCGCCGATGTGGTGGACGCGGACCATGTTCGTCGCCCCCGACACCCCGGGCGGTGAGCCCGCCGTGATGACCACGACGTCGCCCTTCTGGCAGAGGCCGTGCTTCAGGAGGAGTTCGTCGACCTGTTCGACCATCGCGTCGGTGGAGTCGACCCACGGGCCGAGCAGCGTCTCCACGCCCCAGCTCACGCTCAGCTGGGCCCGCGTGGAGGGCACCGGCGTGAACGCCAGGACCGGGATCGGGGAGCGGTAGCGGGAGAGGCGGCGGACCGTGTCGCCGGTCTGCGTGAAGGCGACCAGGTACCTGGCGCCCAGGAAGTCGCCGATCTCCGCAGCCGCTCGGGCCACCGCGCCTCCCTGGGTGCGGGGTTTGTTGTGGTCCGTCAGGGGCGGGAGCCCCTTCGCGAGGATGTCCTCCTCCGCCGCCTCGACGATCTTCGCCATCGTGCGGACCGTCTCGATGGGGTACTTGCCGACGCTGGTCTCGCCGGAGAGCATCACGGCGTCGGTGCCGTCGATGACGGCGTTCGCCACGTCCGACGCCTCCGCGCGCGTCGGACGCGAGTTCTCGATCATCGAGTCGAGCATCTGGGTCGCGACGATGACCGGCTTGGCGTTGCGCCTGGCGAGTTCGACGGCGCGCTTCTGGACGAGCGGGACCTGTTCCAGGGGCATCTCGACGCCCAGGTCCCCGCGCGCGACCATGATCCCGTCGAACGCGGCGACGATGTCCTCGATGGCGTCGACGGCCTGGGGTTTCTCGACCTTGGCGATGACGGGGAGGCGGCGCTGTTCCTCGTCCATGATGCGGTGGACGTCGTCGATGTCCTTGCCGCTGCGGACGAAGGAGAGGGCGATGATGTCGGCGCCGTGGCGCAGCGCCCAGCGGAGGTCGGCCTCGTCCTTGTCGGAGAGCGCGGGGACGGAGACGGCGACGCCGGGGAGGTTGAGGCCCTTGTGGTCGGAGACCATGCCGCCTTCGACGACGGTGGTGTGGACGCGGGGTCCGTCGACGGAGGTCACTTCGAGGCAGACCTTGCCGTCGTCGACGAGGACGCGTTCACCGGGAGTGACGTCGGCGGCGAGTCCGGCGTAGGTCGTACCGCAGGAGCGGCCGTCGCCCTGGGCGCCCTCCTCGACGGTGATCGTGAAGGTGTCGCCGCGTTCCAGGAGGACGGGTCCTTCGGTGAACGTGCCGAGGCGGATCTTGGGTCCCTGGAGGTCGGCGAGGATGCCGACGCCCCGCCCGCTCTCCTCGGCGGCCTTGCGGACGCGGTGGAGCCGGTCCTCGTGCTCCGCGTGGCTGCCGTGGCTGAGGTTGAGGCGGGCGATGTCCATTCCGGCGTCGACCAGGGCCTTGATCTGGTCGTACGAGTCGGTGGCGGGCCCCAGGGTGCAGACGATCTTCGCTCGGCGCATGGTCCGAGCCTAGGCCCTACCGCCGGGTAGGCCATTGGCCGCGGATGACTACTCAACAACCTTTGCGTGAAGGGTTATTGACAAGGCGCGAAGTGTGCGCATGGCCGCTCCGATGAGCGTATTTCATGCGTCTTTCATGCGTCGAGGGCGGGCGGGTGGAGGGTGAAGCGGGCGACGACGGCGGCCTCGACCCAGAGCTGGGGCAGTTCGAGGTCGAGGGGCGCGGGTTCCCCGAGGGACACGCTCCGTGTCCGTTGCGCGAAGGCGGCCTCGGCGCGGGGGCGTGCCGCGCGCCCCCCTTCGTCGGAGAGTTCGAGGAGCGCGGCGAGGGTGGTGCCGAGGGCGTCGGCGTACTCGCGGGCGCGTCGGACGGCTTCGCGGACGGCGGCGCGGCGGACCTCGCCGGGGACGGGTGAGTCGTGCCGCAGTTCCCAGGAGGGGCCTTCCACGGAGATGAGGTCGAGCCCGGCGAGGCGGGTGACGAGTTCGCCGAGGGCGGTGAAGTCGGTGACGCGGACGCCGATGTGGACGCGTCCCTGGTAGCCCATGACCTGGCCCCGGTCGTCGAGGACGAAGGCGGGGGCGACGGAGAGGCCGCCGGTGGAGACGCGTTCGACGGCGTCGCCGTAGGAGGCGACGAGGTCGAGGGCGAGGGTGTTGGCGCGGGTGAGGTCGTCGAGGACCTGCCGCCGGTCGGGTCCTTCGGCGCCGACGGTCACGCCGACTCGTGCGACCTCGGGGTCCGTCTCGATGCCCGCCTCGCCCCGGACCGTCAGCAGCGGTGCCTCAGCGGTGCCGTTCGTCATACGGCACACTCTCGCATGTCCGGCCGACCCCGTCAGGTCACCTGATCGCAACCTTCCGGACCTGTTGCCGAGGGTCGTGGACGGGTCAGAATCTACGCGCGTCGTTGACGATTCCCCGAGGAGTGCGAGATATGCCTTTGAACCGCCGGAAGTTTCTGAAGAAGTCCGCCGTGACCGGGGCGGGGGTGGCGATCGCGGGTGCGGCGGCGGCTCCGGCGCAGGCCGCGCCGGAGAGGACCCCGGCGAAGAAGCGGTACTCGCTGACCGTCATGGGCACCACCGACCTGCACGGTCACGTCTTCAACTGGGACTACTTCAAGGACGCGGAGTACAAGGACGCGGCCGGCAACGCCCAGGGCCTGGCCCGGATCTCGACGCTGGTGAACCAGCTGCGCGCGGAGAAGGGCCGCCACAACACGCTCCTGATCGACGCGGGCGACACGATCCAGGGCACCCCGCTGACGTACTACTACGCGAAGGTGGACCCGATCACCGCCAAGGGCGGCCCGGTGCACCCGATGGCGCAGGCGATGAACGCGATCGGGTACGACGCGGCGGCGCTCGGCAACCACGAGTTCAACTACGGCATCGAGACGCTGCGCACGTTCGAGTCGCAGCTGCGTTTCCCGCTGCTGGGCGCGAACGCGGTGGACGCGAAGACGCTGCGGCCCGCGTTCCCGCCGTACGTGATCAAGACGGTGTGCCCGAAGGGGGCGCCGCCGGTGAAGGTGGCGATCCTCGGTCTCACGAACCCGGGCATCGCGATCTGGGACAAGGCGTACGTCCAGGGCAAGCTGGCGTTCCCGGGGCTTGAGGAGCAGGCCGCGAAGTACGTCCCGAAGCTGCGGTCGCTGGGCGCGGACGTCGTGATCGTGTCGGCGCACTCGGGTTCCTCGGGGACGTCGTCGTACGGGGACCAGCTCCCGTACGTGGAGAACGCGGCGGCGAACGTGGCGCGGCTGGTGCCGGGCATCGACGCGATCCTGGTGGGCCACGCGCACGTGGAGATCCCGGAGCTGAAGGTCGTCAACGAGAAGACCGGCAGGACGGTGATCCTGTCGGAGCCGCTGGCGTACGCCGAGCGGCTGTCGGTGTTCGACATCGAGCTGGTCCGGGAGAAGGGCCGCTGGAGCGTCGAGTCGGTCTCGTCGAAGGTGCTGAACTCGAACGCGGTCGCGGACGACCCGAAGATCACGCGGCTGCTGAGCGACGAGCACGCGAAGGTCGTGAAGTACGTCAACCAGGTCGTCGGCACGGCCACGGCGACGCTGACGACGGTCGAGGCGCGGTACAAGGACGCCCCGATCATCGACCTGATCACGAAGGTCCAGGAGGACGTCGTGAAGGCCGCGCTGGCGGGTACGGCGCACGCGTCGCTGCCGGTGATCGCGCAGGCGTCGCCGTTCTCGCGCACCTCGGAGATCCCGGCCGGGAACGTGACGATCCGGGACCTGTCGAGCCTGTACGTGTACGACAACACGCTGGTCGCGAAGTTGCTGACGGGCGCGCAGATCCGGGCGTACCTGGAGTACTCGGCGCAGTACTTCGCGCAGACGGCGCCGGACGCGGTCGTGGACGTGGAGAAGCTGACGAACGCGGGCGGGCGTCCGGACTACAACTACGACTACGTGTCCGGGCTTTCGTACGACATCGACATCGCACAGCCGGCGGGGTCGCGGATCAAGAACCTCAGCTACCAGGGTGCGGCGCTGGACGACGCGCGGCAGTTCGTGTTCGCGGTGAACAACTACCGGGCGAACGGCGGCGGGGCGTTCCCGCACGTGGCGGCGGCGCAGGAGCTGTGGGCGGAGTCGACGGAGATCCGGACGCGGATCGCGGAGTGGGTGACGGCGAAGGGTGTGCTGGACCCGAAGGACTTCGCGTCGGTGGACTGGAAGCTGACGCGGAACGGAACGCCGGTGTTCTAGACCGGAGTTGAGGGGGATTTGAAAAAAAGGGGGGCCGCCGGTGCTGCGGCCCCCCTTACGTCCAGGCTCCTGCGTCAGCGTGGTTCGACGAGTGGGGTGAGGGTGCGTGGCCGGCGGGCGGCCGGTACCCGGGGGTTGGCCTCAAGTCCGAAGGTGGTGAAGGCCGTTCGGCCGGGCAGCTGGTACGTCTCTTTCCGGGTCAGGGAGTTGAGGATGGTGGCGCTGCGCCAGGCGGTGAGGCCGAGGTCGGGGGCGCCGACGCCGTGGGTGTGGCGTTCGGCGTTCTGGACGTAGACGTTGCCGGTGACGACGGGGTCGAGGACGAGGCGGAACTCCTCGTCGATGCGCGGGCGTTCGGCGTTGTCGCGGCGGAGGTAGGGGTCGAGTCCGGCGAGGAGGCGGTCGAGGGGGCGCTCCTGGTAGCCGGTGGCGAGGACGACGGCGTCGGTGGTGAGGCGGGAGCGGGTGCCCTGCTGGACGTGGTCGAGGTGGAGTTCGACCTTGGTGGTCGCGATGCGGCCCGCCGTACGGACCTTGACGCCGGGGGTGAGGACGGTGTCGGGCCAGCCGCCGTGCAGGGTGCGGTCGTACAGCTCGTCGTGGATGTCGGCGAGGGTGCGGGCGTCGATCGCCTTGTGCAAGTGGCCCTGTCTCGCGAGGAGTTCGTCGCGGACGGGTTCGGGGAGGGCGTGGAAGTAGCGGGTGTGGTCGGGGGTGAAGTGTTCGAGGCCGAGCTTGGAGTACTCCATGGGGGCGAAGGCTTCGCTGCGGCCGATCCAGTGGAGGCGTTCGCGGCCCTTGGGGCGGTTGCGCAGCAGGTCGAGGAAGATCTCGGCGCCGGACTGTCCGGTGCCGACGACGGTGACGTGGCCTGCGGCGAGGAACGCGGCGCGGTGGTCGAGGTAGTCGGCGGCGTGGACGACGGGGACGCCGGTCGCGTCGACGAGGGGGCGCAGGACGTCGGGGATGTGGGGTTCGGTGCCGACGCCGAGGGCGACGTTCTTCGTGTACGTGCGGCCGAGGGCCTCGGCCTCTCCTTCGGCGTCGAGCTGGGTGAAGTCGACCTCGAACAGGGCGCGTTCGGGGTTCCAGCGGACGGCGTCGACCTGGTGGCGGAAGTGGAGTCCGGGGAGGTTCCCGGCGACCCAGCGGCAGTAGGCGTCGTACTCGGCGCGCTGCATGTGGGAGCGCTCGGCGAAGTAGAAGGGGAAGAGGCGGTCGCGGGTCTTGAGGTAGTTGAGGAACGTCCAGGGGCTGGCGGGGTCGGCGAGGGTCACCAGGTCGGCCAGGAAGGGTACTTGGACGCGGGCGCCGTCGATGAGGAGGCCGGGGTGCCAGTCGAAGCCGGGGCGCTGCTCGTAGAAGACGGCGTCGAGTCCGGTGAGGGGCTGGGCGAGGGCGGCGAGGGAGAGGTTGACGGGGCCGATGCCGATCCCGACGAGGTCGCGCGGGGTGTCGGGGGGTGTGGGGGCGTCGGTCATGTGGGGGTGGTTCCTTCCACGAGGTCCAAGAGGCGGTCGAGGTCGGCCGGCCTGGTGTGGGGGTTGAGGAGGGTGGCCTTCAGCCAGAGCCGTCCGTCGCCGGTGCGGGCCCTGCCGAGGACGGCGGTGCCCTGTTCCAGGAGGGTGCGGCGGACGGCGGCCACGTCCGCTCCGGCGGGGCGGAACAGGACGGTGCTGATGACCGGGCGGGCGTGCAGCTCGAAGCGGGGGTGTTCTTCGACGCGGTCCGCGAACCGGCGTGCCAGGTCGCAGACTTGGTCGACGAGTTCGGCGAGTCCGGTCCGGCCGAGGGTCTTCAGGGTGACGGCGATCTTCAGGGCGTCCGGTCTGCGGGTGGTGCGCAGGGAGCGGCCGAGGAGGTCGGGGAGGCCGGCTTCGGTGTCGTCGTCCGCGTTGAGGTAGTCGGCCCGGTGGTGCAGGACGTCGAGGTCCTTGCTGTCGCGTACGGCGAGGAGGCCCGCCGCGACCGGCTGCCAGCCGATCTTGTGCAGGTCGAGGGTGACGGTGTGGGCGGCCCGTATCCCGGCGAGCTTGCCCCGGTGCCGGGCGCTGAACAGCAGGCCGCCGCCGTACGCCGCGTCCACGTGCAGCCGGGCGCCGCGTGCCGCGCAGCGGACGGCGATCTCGGGGAGCGGGTCGATCAGCCCGGCGTCGGTGGTGCCCGCGGTGGCGGCGACGAGAACGGGGCCGGTGAGACGGTCGAGAGCCTCGCCGAGGGCCGCGGGATCGAGGACGCCGGCGGGGGTGGGGACGACGAGGGGTTCGGGGAGCCCGAGAAGCCAGGCGGCACGGGGGAGGGAGTGGTGGGCGTTGGCGCCGCAGAGAAGCTGGAGGGAGGCGCCGTGGGCTTCACGGGCGAGGAGGAGGGCGAGGTGGTTGGACTCGGTACCGCCGGTGGTGACGAGGGCGTCGGGGGTGGCGGCACCGAGAGCTGCCTCGCGCCCCGACGCACCGGCCACGAGCGCCGAGGTTCCGGCGACGCCGGACGCGAGGGCCGCTTCGGCCTCGGCAACACCGGGCACGGCCTCGACCCCGGCACCACCAAACACCCCGGCCACCCCAGCCCCGGAAACACCAGGCACAGCCTCGGTTCCGGCAGCACCGAACACCCGAGCCACCCCGGCCCCGGCAACACCAGACCCAGCCTCAACCCCGGCAGCGCCGCGCGCGAGGACCACACCGGCACCGAGGCCCGCCCCGGCCCCGGCACCTTCGGCGCCCATCCCCCCATACACCTCCCCCGCCAGCACCCCCACCACCAGCGCCTCCAGCTCCGAAGCCGCCGGTGCCTGGTCCCACGAGTCCAGGGAAGGGTTCAGTGTCGACGCCGCCAGGTCCGCCGCCACGGGGAGCGCCAGTGGTGGGCAGTGGAGGTGGGCCGCGCAGAGGGGGTCGGCGGGGTCGGCGGAGCCCTCCGCCAGTGTGCGGACGATCGTGGTCAGGGCCTCCGGGTCGCCCTGTTCCGGCAGCAGGTCGCCCACCGCGTCCCGGACCCGCGTCGCCACCGCCTCCGGCCCGCCCGCCGGGAGGGGGCCGCCCCTCCCCCGTGCCCCCTCGGCGAGCGCGTCGAGGACGGTCGCCAGCAGGGGGGTCAGCGTGTCGTGGGGACCCGAGGCGAGGGGTGGCAGGCTCATGCGGGGGTCCTTCCGGGGGCGGGGGGCTCCAGCATGTCCCGCTGGAGGCCCCCGGAACCGGAAACCCGGGCGATCAGACCCGAAAGTGGTACTCGCGCCCGGAGAAAATCTGCTTCTACGATCCGGGCCCCGTCCCTCAGATGCCGCGCGCCTTCAACACCCTCCCCAGATCGTCGAGTTGGTCCGCGAGCTTGCGCCGCAGCGCGGGCGTCGGCCCGGCGTCCGCGAGGCACGCCTCGCCGAGGCGCAGGTTCTCGGTGTCGACGGCGTGCACGGGGAACGCCCACTTGCCGATGACGGCGGCGATGGCGGGCCCCCGGCGTTCGGCGACGGGTACGGCGTCGGCGTAGAAGCGGGCGACGTACGGCCGGAGCAGCTCGGCCTGTTCGGGCTGCCAGAAGCCCTGCGCGGTGGCGGTGAACAGGTAGTTGGAGAGGTCGTCGGAGGAGAACATGGCGTCCCAGGCGCGCGCCTTGGCGTCGGCGTCGGGCAGCGCGGCCCGGCAGCGCGCGGCGCCCTCCTGCCCGGTCGCGGACGGGTCGCGCGCCAACTCCCCGGCGACAGCGGCCTCGTCGGTGGCCCCGAGCACCGCGAGCCGCCCGAGGATCCGCCACCGCAGGTCGGGATCCAGCTCGGGCCCACCCGGCACGGTCCCGTCGGCGAGCCACGCGGCGATGGTGTCGGGATGCTGCGCGACGTCGATGAAGTGCCGCACGGCGATGAGCCGCAGCCCCGGACTGTCCCCGTCCTCGGTGCGCCGGACTATGTCCTTGCACAGCAGGCACAGCGAGGTCAGCGCACCCGGCCGCTCCTGCGGCGTGAGGTAGCGCCCCGCCAGCTCCGTGGTCGCGAAGGCGAGTACGGCCTCGGTGAGGGCGAGGTCGGTCTCGCGGGGCAGGTGGGTGCGGGCGGTCTCCAGGTAGGCGGCGGCGGGGAGTTCACCGTCCCGGACGGCGTCGCGCAGCGCGTTCCAGACGACGGCCCGCGTCAACGGGTCGGGGAGGGCGGCGAGTTGCCTGCGGACGGTGTCGGCGGAGTCGGCGTCGAAGCGGACCTTGGCGTAGCTGAGGTCGCCGTCGTTGAGGAGCAGCAGCGCGGGTTTCTTGCCGAGGTCGTGGGGTGCGCTCTGCGGGACGTCGAGGTGAACTGCCGGCCGGGGTACGAGAGTTCCCGCGTCCTCGTCGTACAGGCCGACGGCGATGCGGTGGGGGCGGGTGCCGGCGCGCTCGACGGTGAGGGTGCGCTCGGCGCCGGTGCCGGCGACGACGGGGGTGAGGGTGTCGACGCCGGTGGTGCGCAGCCACGCGTCGGCCCAGGCGTGGACGTCGCGGTCGGTGGCGGAGGCGAGGTTGTCGATGAAGTCGGCGAGGGTGGCGTTGCCGAACTTGTGCCGGGTGAAGTGGGTGTTGATGCCGGCGAGGAAGTCGTCCTCGCCGAGCCAGGTCACCAGCTGGCGGAGCGCGGAGGCGCCCTTGGCGTAGGAGATGCCGTCGAAGTTGAGGAGGGCGGAGGCGGTGTCGGGGACGGCGTCGGGGGCGACCGGGTGGGTGGTGGGGCGCTGGTCGGCGTCGTAGCCCCATGCCTTGCGGGAGACGCCGAACTCGGTCCAGGGGCCGGTGAACCGGGTCGCCTCGGCGGTGGTGCGGTAGCCCATGTACTCGGCGAAGGACTCGTTCAGCCAGATGTCGTCCCACCAGCGCAGGGTGACGAGGTTGCCGAACCACATGTGGGCCATCTCGTGGGCGACGACCATGGCGCGGGTCTGGCGCTCGGTCTCCGTGACGGCCGAGCGGTACACGAACTCGTCGCGGAAGGTGACCAGTCCGGGATTCTCCATCGCGCCGGCGTTGAACTCGGGGACGAACGCCTGGTCGTAGGAGTCGAAGGGGTAGGGCTCGGTGAACTGCTCGTGGTAGCGGTCGTAGCACTGGCGGGTGATCTCGAAGAGTTCGTCCGCGTCCGTGTCCAGGTGTGCGGCGAGGGAGCGGCGGCAGTGCAGGCCGAAGGGGAGGCCCTGGTGTTCGGTGCGTACGGAGTGCCAGGGGCCCGCGGCGACCGCCATGAGGTACGTCGAGATGGGCGGGGTCGTCGCGGCGCGCCAGCGGCCCTCGCCGAGGTGTTCGGTGACGCCGTTCGCGAGGACGGTCCAGCCTTCGGGGGCCTTGACCGTGACGTCGAACACCGCCTTCAGGTCGGGCTGGTCGAACGCGGCGTAGATCCGCTGGACGTCGTCGAGGAACAGTTGCGTGTAGACGTACGTCTCGCCGTCCGCCGGGTCGGTGAAGCGGTGCATGCCCTCGCCGGTGCGGGAGTAGCGCATGCTCGCCTCGACGCGCAGTTCGTGCTCGCCCTCCTTGAGCTTCTTCAGCGGGTACCGGTTCCCTTTGAGCTTCCCGGTGTCCAGGGCCTTGCCGTCGAGGGTGACGGCCCTCAGCTCGGCCGGCTTCAGCTCGACGAAGGTGTCCGCCCCCGCGCGCGCGGCAAAACGAATGACTGTGAGGGACTCGAACGTCTCATCTCCGGTCGTCAGGTCAAGGTCGACTGCATAACTGCGAACATCAAGGAGTTCGGCACGGCTCAGCGCTTCGTCGCGCGTCAGTACGGACATGCGCCCATGCTGCCCGATCCGGGGTACGGGGCACAGAGGCGGATCGGTACGCGGCGTTCGGGGGGCTTTGCGCCGGGGGTGACCCGGGGCCGCGCCCCCACGCGCCGCCGCGCTCTCAGGCGCCCGCGTCCTCCGCGATCCGTTCGTGGTGGCGGATCACCTCGGCGACGATGAAGTTGAGGAACTTCTCGGCGAAGGCGGGGTCGAGTCTGGCGCTCTCGGCGAGGCCCCGCAGCCTTTTGATCTGGCGGGCCTCGCGGGCCGGGTCGGCCGCCGGGAGGTGGTGGCGGGCCTTGAGGTAGCCGACCTGTTGCGTGGCCTTGAAGCGTTCCGCGAGCATGTGGATGACGGCGGCGTCGATGTTGTCGATGCTGTCGCGCAGGCGCGTCAGCTCGTCCTGGACCTCGGGGTCGACGGTGTTGCTGGTGGTCATGGACATTCACCCTAATCCGTCCCGCGCGGGAGGGCCCGGGGTGTCCAGCACTCGTACAGTAAGAAGAGAGTGCACGGCGTCGGAGGGGGTGCGGCGTGGCGGACGGCGGGCCGGTCGAGCACGGTTTCCCGCACCTGGAGACGGTGCGGTCGGCGGTGACGGCGCTGTACCGGCGCCTGTCGTACGACACGGTGTGCGCGTTCGGGGCGAGCGTGCCGCCGGTGGACGTGGCGTTCGCGGACGCCGACGACCTGCATCTGGGCGCGCAGCGCGTCGCGCGGGAGCTGATCCGGCACTACCGCCTCCCGGACGCCCGTCTGATCGTCGGCTTCCGCGAGATGGAGCACGCGGCGAACATCGAGCTGACGGCGGGCCCGGAGTACTTCGTCGAGCTGAACGACCGCTTCCGCACGCACCGCGAGGACATCGGCGCGGCCCTGGCGCACGAGATCATGCACGTGTACCTGCACCGCCTGGACCTGAGCTTCCCCGGCACGCGGGACAACGAGATCCTGACGGACACGGCGGCCACCTACCTCGGCGCGGGCTGGCTCCTGCTGGACGCGTACCGCGAGCACGGCGAGGCGTCCCAGAAGCTCGGCTACCTCACGCCGGAGGAGTTCGGGTACGTCCTCGCCAAGCGCTCCCTGTTCTTCGGCGAGGACCCGCGTACGTGGTTCACGAGCCCGCAGGCGTACACGGCGTACGAGGTGGGTCTGGCCCGTGCCCTCCTCGACGGGCGCCAGCCTCCGCTGACGGCGGCGGGCTGGGCGGGGCGGCGCCGGTACGCCCGCGACCGGCGGCAGGCCCGCACGGCGCCGGACACGCCGTACGCGTTCTCGCCGGGCGCACCGCCGCGGGTGAGCTTCCCGTGCCCGACGTGCCATCAGCGGATCAGGGTGCCGGTGAAGGGGAAGGTGCGGGCGCGGTGCGGGCTGTGCCGTACGGTCCTGGAGTGCGATACGTGAGTCCCGGTGTACGCCGGTGAGTTACAGGCGCTCGACGATCGTCACGTTGGCCTGTCCCCCGCCCTCGCACATGGTCTGCAACCCGAACCGCCCCTGAACGCGCTCCAGTTCGTGCAGCAGCGTCGTCATGAGCCGTGCCCCGGTGGCGCCCAGCGGATGCCCGAGGGCGATCGCGCCGCCGTTGACGTTCACCTTCTCCGGGTCGGCGCCGGTCTCCTCGATCCATGCCAGCACCACGGGCGCGAACGCCTCGTTGATCTCGACGAGGTCGATCTCGTCGAGCCGCAGCCCGGTCTTCTTCAGCGCGTGCGCGGTCGCCGGGATCGGCGCGGTGAGCATCCTGATCGGGTCCTCGCCGCGTACGGAGAGGTGGTGGACGCGGGCGCGTGGCGTCAACCCGTGTTCCTGGACGGCCCGTTCGGACGCGATGAGCAACGCGGCGGCCCCGTCGGAGACTTGGGACGAGCACGCGGCGGTGACGGTCCCGCCGTCGATGACGGGCTTGAGCGCGGCCATCTTCGCCGGTGAGGTGTCCCGCCGGGGGCCCTCGTCGGCGTCGACTCCCGTGCAGGGCACGGTCTCCCGCGCGAACCGCCCCTCGTCGATGGCGCGTACGGCCCGCCGGTGCGAGGTGAGCGCGAACTCCTCCTGCGCCTCCCGGCTGATCCCCCACTTCGCGGCGATCATCTCCGCCCCCGCGAACTGGTTCACCGGCCGGTTCCCGTACCGCTGCCGCCACCCCTCGCTCCCCGCGAACGGCCCCTCGGTGAAGCCGAGTCCGACGGCCGCCTGCCGGGTGGCGTAGGCGATGGGGATCTGCGTCATGTTCTGGACGCCGCCGGCGACGACGAGATCCTGCGTCCCGGACATGACGGCCTGCGCGGCGAAGTGCAGGGCCTGCTGGGAGGACCCGCACTGCCGGTCGACGGTGACGCCGGGCACCTCCTCGGGGAGCCCGGCGGCGAGCCAGGCGGTCCGGGCGATGTCCCCGGCCTGCGGTCCGACGGCGTCCAGGCAGCCGAAGACGACGTCCTCGACGGCGGCGGGGTCGATGCCGGCCCGGCGTACCAGCTCCTTCAGGACGTGCGCCCCGAGATCCGCCGGGTGGACACCGCCGAGCCCTCCCTTCCGCTTCCCGATCGGTGTGCGGACCGCTTCGACGATGTATGCCTCGGCCATGGCGACTCCCTGGGAACTTCCCTGCGTGGGGCGGGCGCTGGCACCATACCCACCAAGCGCTTGCTAGGGAAGAGCCGTGCTCAGTGGCCTCGCGTCAGCTCCTTGTACTCCTTCACCGTCGGTTTCGCGATCTGCGTGCCCGGGCCGAACATCGCCCTCGCGAGCCGCTCCCGCACCCGCTGCACCACGGTCACCTGCCGCCGGACCCCGTTCGCGTCGACGCGCGCGCCGATCTCGTACGGCGCCGGCTGGTCGTGCTGGGTGAGGGTGTGCAACTGGGCCTGGGTGAGGGGCTGGTGGACCTCGACGTACTCGCCGTGCGGGAGGAGTCTGATCATGCCGGTCTCCAGGCCGTGCAGCACCTTGTCCCGGTCGTGGCGCTGGAGGCCGAGGCAGACGCGTTTCGTGACGACGAAGGCGAGGACGGGGATCACGAAGACTCCGACGCGGACGAACCAGGTGATCGAGTTGATCGACAGGTGGAGGTGCGTGGCGACGATGTCGTTGCCGCCGCCGATCAGCAGGACGCCGTACAGACTCAGCCAGGCGACACCGAGTCCCGTACGGACGGGGACGTTCCGGGGCCGGTCGAGGAGGTGGTGCTCCCGTTTGTCGCCGGTGATCCACGCCTCGACGAACGGGTAGACGCCCAGCGCCACGAGGATCAGCGGGAACAGCGTGAACGGGATGAACACGCCCAACTGGAGGGTGTGGCCCCAGCCGTTGATCTCCCACGCCGGCATGACGCGGATCAGTCCCTCCGAGAACCCGAGGTACCAGTCCGGCTGCGCGCCGGTCGTCACGAGGTCCGGGCGGTAGGGGCCGAACGCCCACACCGGGTTGATCGTCGCGATGCCGCCCATCAGGGCGAGCACCCCGAACACCAGGAAGAAGAAGCCGCCCGCCTTCGCCATGTACACCGGCATGAAGGGCATCCCGACCACGGACTTCTGGTCCTTGCCCGGGCCCGGGTACTGCGTGTGCTTGTGGTAGAAGACCAGGATCAGGTGCGCGACGACCAGTCCCAGCATGATGCCGGGCAGCAGCAGGACGTGGATCGGATAGAGGCGCGAGATGAAGTCGACGCCGGGCCACTCGCCGCCGAACAGGAAGAACGAGATGTACGTCCCGACGACCGGGATGGCCAGGATCGCCCCGTCCGCGAACCGCAGTCCGGTGCCGGACAGCAGGTCGTCCGGGAGCGAGTATCCCGTCAGCCCGGTCATGATCCCCAGGAACAACAGGGTCCACCCGAAGACCCAGTTCAGCTCGCGCGGCTTCCTGAACGCGCCCGTGAAGAACACCCGCATCATGTGGACGAGCATCCCGGCGACGAACACCAGCGCCGCCCAGTGGTGGATCTGCCGGATCAGCAGCCCGCCGCGTACGTCGAAGCTGATGTCCAGCGTCGACTCGTACGCCTGGGTCATGCTCACCCCGTTGAGGGGGGTGTACGTGCCGTTGTAGATCACCTCGGAGCTGCTGGGGTCGAAGAACAGCGTCAGATAGACCCCGGTCAGGATCAGCACGATGAAGCTGTAGAGGCAGATCTCCCCCAGCATGAACGACCAGTGGTCCGGGAACACCTTGCGCAGATTGGCCTTGGCCAGCCCGTATATCCCGAGCCGCCCGTCCGCCCAGTCGGCGAAAGCCTCGCCCTTGCCCTTGCTGTCCGTGCGCACCCCGTCAGCCATGGACCACAGGGTGGCACGAGCCGGGAGCTACGCCAACAGGGCGATCGGAGAAGGAAGTTGATGTTACGTCAGCGGCGCGAGAAGCCTCGTGAGGGAAGTCCGGGAGCCCTCCAGGCGGGCGATCCGCCCCTCGATACCGTCCAGTTGCTCCCTGAGCAGCGGTGTGAGGCAGGGTTCGACCTCGGTGTCGCTGCCGCAGACGCAGTCCAGCACCTCGCGGATGACGCGGGTCGGCAGCCCGGCGTCGAGCAGGACGCGGATACGGCGGACGACGACCGGCGCGTCGTCGGCGTACACGCGGTGCCCGCCGGGGGTCCGTTCGGCGTCGAGGAGCCCCTGTTCCTCGTAGTACCGCAGCAGCCGCACGGCGACCCCGGTCTCCTCGCTCAGTTCCCCGATCCGCACTGTGACCCCGCTCACGTCGACTTGAAACTCACACCGGTGTGACGTCCTAGCGTCTCAGCCATGACCGACACAGACGTATTCCTCCTCGGCGGCGACCTCCCCGTACGCAGGATCGGCTACGGCGCGATGCGCCTGTCCGGCGCGCCCCACGAGCGCTCCGGCACGACCGCCCCGATCTGGACCGCCCCCACCGACCGCGCCGAGTCGATCGCCCTGCTGCGCACAGCGGTCGAGCAGGGCGTGAACTTCTTCGACACCGCCGACGCGTACGCCCTCGGCGAGAGCGAGGAGCTGCTGGCCGAGGCGCTGCGGCCGTACGGCGACGAGGTGATCGTCGCGACGAAGGCGGGCGTCCTGCGGCCGAGCCCCACCGAGTGGGTGACCCACGGCCACCCCGCCTACCTCCGGCAGCAGGCGGAACTGAGTCTGCGCCGGCTGCGCACCGACCGGATCGACCTGTTCCAGCTGCACCGCATCGACCCGGAGTACCCCCTGGCCGACCAGGTCGGCGCGTTGAAGCAGCTCCAGGACGAGGGCAAGGTCCGGCACATCGGCCTCTCGGAGGTGACCGTGTCCGAGGTGGAGGAGGCGTCGAGGACGGCCACGATCGCCTCGGTCCAGAACCTCTACAACCTCGCCGACCGCACCCACGAGCCGGTGCTCGACCACACCGCCGCGCACGGCATCGCCTTCCTCCCCTACTTCCCGGTGACCGTCGGCGACGCGGCACCCCGACTCGCCGCGCTGGCCATCGAGTTGGGTGCGACGGTCTCCCAACTCGCCCTCGCCTGGCTCCTGCACCGCGCCCCGAACGTCGTCCCGATCCCCGGCACGTCCTCGCCCGTCCACCTCACGGAGAACACCGAGGCCCTCCGACTGCGGCTCACCGGGGAGCAGTTCACGCGGATCGGATGACGCCGCACGCCCGCGCCTCCAGCAGCCACTTCGGGAACTCGCCGAGGAGCCGGTCGTACAGCTCGGCGTCGGACATCCGGCGTGGGTCCAAACCCGCGTGGAAGAAACCGGCGTTGTCGACGACACGTCTGCCGGGTGCGGGGAGTTCGTCGAGTCGGCGCAGGAAGTCGAACTGTTTGCTGCGGGCATCGCCGAAGCCGATGAACTGCCAGAACAGAGGGAGCCGGGCGGCCTTGCACAGGTAGCGTTCGGCGGCGGGTCTGCTGGTCGGGCCACCGTCGGTCTGGAAGACGACCAGCGCCGGGTCGGTGGCGCCGCTGTCGAGATAGTGGTCGATGACGGCGTCCATGGCGAGGTGATAGTTGGTCCGGCCCATGTGCCCGAGGTCCGACACGATCCGTTCGATCCGCCCCTCATGTCCGACCAGCGTGATCTCGGCGACAGCGTCGATGCCGGTGGAGAAGACGACGACCGGAACCTCACCGTCGTCGTCCAGATGTGCCGCGAGCCCCAACACCCGGTCCGCCAGCGCCTGTACGGTGCCGTCCTTGTAGTACGGCTTCATCGACCCCGAGTAGTCGACGACCAGGTAGACGGCCGCCCGCTGCCCCTCAAGACCGTGCTCGGCGAGCGACTCCCCGGCCCTCTTGTAGAGGCTGACCAGCGCGGGCGCGGTCTCCTGGACCTTCGTGAGGCTGATGGCTGCCATGCCGGCCACCTTATCCGGACATACGGCGACGCCTGCCCGGTCGTCCGGTCGGGGACAGTGGGGCAGGCGTCGTCTACTGTTCCGTACGCCTTTGTACGGGACGTTCTGTGAGTGACCGTCAGGTCAGACCATCAGTGAGCGGTCGGTCGGGCGGATCGGGGCCGGCAGGTCGCTGGCCCCCGTGAGGAACCGGTCGCAGCCGCGAGCCGCCGAGCGGCCCTCGGCGATGGCCCACACGATAAGGGACTGACCCCGCCCCGCGTCACCGGCGACGAACACGCCCGGCACGTTCGTCTGGAAATCGGCGTCACGGGCGACGTTCCCGCGCTCGTCCAGTTCGAGGCCGAACTGCTCGACCAGCCCGTTCTCCCGGTCCGTCCCGGTGAACCCCATGGCCAGCGTGACGAGTTGGGCCGGAATCCGCCGCTCGGTGCCCGGCTTCTGCGTGAGCCTGCCCTCGACGAACTCGACCTCGACGAGGTGCAGCCACTGCACGTTGCCCTCCTCGTCGCCCTCGAAGTGGGTCGTGGAGACGGAGTAGACCCGCTCGCCGCCCTCCTCGTGCGCGGAGGTGACCTTGTACAGCATGGGGAAGGTGGGCCACGGCTGACCGGCCGGCCGGTCCTCGCCGGGCCTCGGCATGATCTCCAGCTGCGTGACGGACGCGGCGCCTTGACGGTGCGCGGTGCCGACACAGTCGGCGCCCGTGTCACCGCCGCCGATGACGACGACGTGCTTGCCCTCGGCGGTGATGGGGGACGTCACGTAGTCGCCCTCCTGCACCTTGTTCGCGAGGGGCAGGTACTCCATCGCCTGGTGGACGCCCTTCAACTCCCGCCCGGGGACGGGAAGATCGCGCGCGGTGGTCGCCCCGGCGGCGATGACGACGGCGTCGTAGCGCTTCTTCAGGTCGGTCGCCTTGAGGTCGCGCCCGATCTCGATCCCCGTACGGAAGCGGGTCCCCTCCGCGCGCATCTGCTCGATGCGCCGATTGATGTGCCGCTTCTCCATCTTGAACTCGGGGATGCCGTACCGCAGCAGACCGCCGATGCGGTCGGCGCGCTCGTACACGGCGACGGTGTGGCCGGCCCGGGTGAGCTGCTGCGCGGCGGCGAGCCCGGCTGGCCCGGAGCCGATGACGGCGACGGTCTTGCCGGAGAGCCGCTCGGGCGCCTGCGCGGCGACCGTACCGGCGTCCCACGCCTTGTCGATGATGGAGACTTCGACGTTCTTGATGGTGACGGCGGGCTGGTTGATGCCGAGGACGCACGCCGACTCGCAGGGAGCCGGGCAGAGCCGCCCCGTGAACTCGGGGAAGTTGTTGGTGGCGTGCAGGCGCTCGGACGCGGCGGACCAGTCCTCGCGGTACGCGTAGTCGTTCCACTCGGGGATGAGGTTCCCGAGCGGACAGCCGTTGTGGCAGAACGGGATGCCGCAGTCCATGCAGCGGGACGCCTGCTGCGAGATGATCGGCAGCAGCGAGCCGGGGACGTAGACCTCGTTCCAGTCCTTGAGACGCACGTCGACGGGACGGGACTTGGCGACCTCACGGCCGTGGTTCAGGAAGCCCTTCGGGTCAGCCATGGGTCGCCGCCTCCATCATCTTCTCGGTGATCTCGGACTCGGAGAGTCCCGCCTGCTCGGCGGCGTCCTTGGCGGCGAGCACTGCCTTGTACGTGCTGGGGATGATCTTCGTGAAGCGCTCGGCCGAGGCGTCCCAGTCCGCGAGCAGCTTCTCGGCGACCGTGGACCCGGTCTCCTCCGCGTGCCGGCGCACGACGTCGTGCAGCCACCGCTTGTCGTCGGCGGACGGCTCCTCGATCGCGCCGAGGTTCCCGGAGTTGACGTTGTCCCGGTTCAGGTCGATGACGTACGCGACGCCACCGGACATGCCGGCCGCGAAGTTGCGCCCGGTCTCGCCGAGGACGACCGCGTGACCGCCGGTCATGTACTCGCAGCCGTGGTCGCCGACGCCCTCGGAGACGACCAGCGCCCCGGAGTTACGGACGCAGAACCGCTCACCGGTACGGCCGCGCAGGAACAGCTCCCCGCCGGTCGCGCCGTACGCGATGGTGTTGCCCGCGATGGTCGAGTACTCGGCGAGGTGGTCGGCGCCCCGGTCGGGACGGACGATCACCCGGCCGCCGGAGAGGCCCTTGCCGACGTAGTCGTTCGCGTCGCCTTCGAGGCGCAGCGTGACACCGCGCGGCAGGAACGCGCCGAAGGACTGGCCGGCGGACCCGGTGAAGGTGATGTCGATGGTGTCGTCGGGGAGCCCCGCGCCGCCGAACTTCTTCGTCACCTCGTGGCCGAGCATCGTCCCGACGGTGCGGTTGATGTTGCGGACCTTGATCTGCGCGCGGACCGGCTGCGCGGACGTCGCGTCGGAGGCGGCGAGCGCGTCGGCGGCGAGCTTGATCAGCTCGTTGTCGAGGGCCTTCTCCAGGCCGTGGTCCTGGGCGACCGTCTGGTGCAGCACGGCGCCCTCGGGCAGCTCGGGGACGTAGAACAGCGGGGCCAGGTCGAGGCCCTGCGCCTTCCAGTGGTCCACGGCGCGCTCGACGTCGAGGAACTCGGCGTGCCCGACGGCCTCCTCGATCGACCGGAAGCCCAGCTCGGCGAGGAGCTCGCGGACCTCCTGCGCGATGAACGTGAAGAAGTTGACGACGTACTCGGCCTTGCCGGCGAACCGGTCGCGCAGAACGGGGTTCTGCGTGGCGATGCCGACGGGGCAGGTGTCGAGGTGGCAGACGCGCATCATGACGCAGCCGGAGACGACGAGCGGCGCGGTCGCGAAACCGAACTCCTCGGCGCCGAGCAGCGCGGCGATGACGACGTCACGGCCGGTCTTGAGCTGCCCGTCGGTCTGGACGACGATCCGGTCGCGCAGGCCGTTGAGCAGCAGCGTCTGCTGCGTCTCGGCGAGGCCCAGCTCCCAGGGACCACCCGCGTGCTTGAGCGAGGTGAGCGGCGAGGCACCCGTACCGCCGTCGTGACCGGAGATCAGGACGACGTCGGCGTGCGCCTTGGACACACCCGCCGCGACCGTGCCCACGCCGACCTCGGAGACCAGCTTGACGTGAATCCGCGCCTGCGGGTTCGCGTTCTTGAGGTCGTGGATCAGCTGGGCCAGGTCCTCGATGGAGTAGATGTCGTGGTGCGGCGGCGGCGAGATGAGGCCGACGCCCGGCGTCGAGTGCCGGGTCCTCGCGACCCACGGGTACACCTTGTGGCCGGGCAGCTGGCCGCCCTCGCCGGGCTTGGCGCCCTGGGCCATCTTGATCTGGATGTCGTCCGCGTTGACCAGGTACTCGGAGGTCACGCCGAAGCGGCCGGAGGCGACCTGCTTGATCGCGGAGCGGCGCGCCGGGTCGTACAGGCGGTCCGCGTCCTCGCCGCCCTCACCGGTGTTCGACTTGCCGCCGAGCTGGTTCATGGCGATGGCGAGGGTCTCGTGGGCCTCGCGGGAGATCGAGCCGTAGGACATGGCGCCGGTGGAGAAGCGCTTGACGATGTCCTCGACGGACTCGACCTCGTCGACCGAGATCGACGGCCGGTCGGACTTGAAGCCGAACAGGCCGCGCAGCGTCATGAGGCGCTCGGACTGCTCGTTCACGCGGTCCGTGTACTTCTTGAAGATGTCGTAGCGGCCGGAGCGCGTCGAGTGCTGGAGGCGGAAGACCGTCTCCGGGTCGAAGAGGTGCGGCTCGCCCTCGCGGCGCCACTGGTACTCGCCGCCTATCTCCAGCGCGCGGTGCGCCGGGGCGATGCCGGAGGCGGGGTACGCCTTGGCGTGCCTCGCTGCGACCTCCTGGGCGACGACGTCGATGCCGACGCCGCCGATCTTGCTGGCGGTGCCGATGAAGTACTTCGCGACGAACGCGTCCTGGAGGCCGACGGCCTCGAAGACCTGGGCGCCCCGGTAGGAGGCGACCGTGGAGATGCCCATCTTGGACATGACCTTGAGGACGCCCTTGCCGAGCGCGTAGATCAGGTTGCGGATGGCCTGCTCGGGCTCGATGTCCGAGAGGAAGGTGCCCGCGCGGGCGAGGTCCTCGACGGACTCCATCGCCAGGTACGGGTTGACGGCGGCGGCGCCGAAGCCGATCAGCAGGGCGACGTGGTGGACCTCGCGGACGTCCCCGGCCTCGACCAGCAGGCCCACCTGGGTGCGCTGCTTGGTGCGGATGAGGTGGTGGTGGACGGCGGCCGTCAGCAGCAGCGAGGGGATCGGCGCGTGCTCGGCGTCGGAGTGGCGGTCCGACAGGACGATCAGACGGGCGCCGTTCTCGATGGCGGCGTCGGCCTCGGCGCAGATCTCGTCGATGCGCGCGGCGAGGCACTCACCGCCGCCGCTCACCCGGTACAGCCCGGACAGGGTCGCGGCCTTGAAGCCGGGCATGTCGCCGTCGGCGTTGATGTGGATGAGCTTGGCCAGCTCGTCGTTGTCGATCACCGGGAAGGGCAGGGTGACGGTACGACAGGAGGCCGCGCTCGGCTCCAGGAGGTTGCCCTGGGGGCCCAGCGAGGAGCGCAGGGAGGTGACGAGCTCCTCGCGGATGGCGTCCAGCGGAGGGTTGGTGACCTGCGCGAAGAGCTGCGTGAAGTAGTCGAACAGCAGCCGGGGGCGGCTGGAGAGCGCCGCGATCGGCGAGTCCGTGCCCATGGAGCCGATCGGCTCGGCGCCGGCCTTCGCCATCGGGGCGATGATGACGCGCAGCTCCTCCTCGGTGTACCCGAAGGTCTGCTGGCGGCGGGTGACGGAGGCGTGGGTGTGGACGATGTGCTCGCGCTCGGGCAGGTCGCCCAGCTCGATCTCGCCGGTCTCCAGCCACTCCGCGTACGGCGCCTCGGCGGCGAGGGACGCCTTGATCTCGTCGTCCTCGATGATGCGGTGCTCGGCGGTGTCGACGAGGAACATCTTGCCGGGCTGGAGGCGGCCCTTGCGGACGACCTTCGCGGGGTCGATGTCCAGGACGCCGACCTCGGAGCCGAGGACGACGAGGCCGTCGTCGGTCACCCAGTAGCGGCCGGGGCGCAGGCCGTTGCGGTCGAGGACCGCGCCGACCTGGGTGCCGTCGGTGAAGGTGACACAGGCGGGGCCGTCCCAGGGCTCCATCAGCGTGGAGTGGAACTGGTAGAACGCGCGCCGGGCCGGGTCCATGGAGTCGTGGTTCTCCCACGCCTCCGGGATCATCATCAGCACGGAGTGCGGCAGGGAGCGCCCGCCGAGGTGGAGCAGCTCCAGGACCTCGTCGAAGGAGGCGGAGTCGGAGGCGTCGGGGGTGCAGATCGGGAAGACCCGCTCGATGCCCTTGTCCCCGCTGTGCCCATGGTCGGCAGAGCCGAACAAGTCGCTGGCCAGCTGCGACTCGCGCGCCACCATCCAGTTGCGGTTGCCCTTGACGGTGTTGATCTCGCCGTTGTGCGCGACGAACCGGTAGGGGTGGGCGAGCGGCCACGACGGGAACGTGTTCGTGGAGAACCGGGAGTGGACGAGCGCGACGGCCGAGGCGAACCGGCGGTCGGAGAGGTCCGGGAAGAACGGCTCCAGCTGGCCGGTGGTCAGCATGCCCTTGTGGACGATGGTCCGCGCGGACAGCGACGGGAAGTAGACGCCGGCCTCGCGCTCGGCGCGCTTGCGCAGCGCGAACGCCTTGCGGTCGAGGGCGATGCCCTCGGTCTCGCCGTCCGAGACGAAGATCTCGTGGAAGGCGGGCATCGTGGAGCGGGCGGTGGCGCCGAGCAGGCCGGGGGCGACGGGGACCGCACGCCACCCGAGGACGGTGAGGCCCTCTTCGCCGGCGATCGTCTCGATCCGCGAGACGGCGTCTTCCATGCCGTCCTCGGGGAGGAAGGCGATGCCCACGGCGTACGAACCGGCTGCGGGGAGCTCGAATCCGGCGACCTCGCGGAAGAACGCGTCCGGGACCTGGGTCAGGATGCCCGCGCCGTCGCCCGAGTCGGGCTCGGAGCCGGTGGCGCCGCGGTGTTCGAGGTTGCGCAGAACGGTCAGCGCCTGCTCGACCAGCGTGTGGCTCGCCTCACCGGTGAGGGTGGCCACGAAGCCGACGCCACAGGCGTCGTGCTCGTTACGGGGGTCGTACATACCCTGCGCGGCAGGGCGAGCATCCATGAAGGACCAGTTCTGGCCATTCCCGGAGTGCTGGGACGGCTGGCGCGGCGTACGCATCGGCTCTCCCGTCGTCGTCTCAAGTGGCATATCTGCGTTGCCGAGGGACGACGTTGGCCCTCTGCGTAAGTGCAAAATTTCGTGCAGGTTACATGATGGGGCGGTTCTCGGGAAGTGGATAAACCGTTCCAGCATGCGGACGCCGTAGGGTCGCGGCGGGTGCCGCGCGAGGCGGCTGAAAATGTGCGGGAGCGAGTGGGACAGATCGGTGTCCGTCGTTCCTGGGGGAGTACGGAAGGGGCGTCTTCACCCGTCCCGCGCGTGTGCCACAGGCGTCGTTGCCCGCAGCGCTTACGGCTCATGCCCGGTGGTCACGCATCCGAAACCAGCGGGTAACGGCTATTTATACGGTCCCTCGCATACCTAGCAGCCCTCTTATCCTACGGCCGTACCGAACAAAGTGCCCAGGACGTACGTCACACCCGCCGCCGCACCTCCCAGCACCAACTGCCGCAGCCCGCTGTACCACCAGGTCCGCGCGGTCACGCGGGCGACGACGGCCCCGCACAGGAAGAGCCCGAGCAGCGCCACGAGCACGGCCGGCCACAGCGCGCTCGCCCCCAGCAGGTACGGCAGCAGCGGCAGCAGCG
This sequence comes from Streptomyces saintjeani, assembly GCF_055409605.1. Lineage (NCBI taxonomy): Bacteria > Bacillati > Actinomycetota > Actinomycetes > Kitasatosporales > Streptomycetaceae > Streptomyces > Streptomyces saintjeani. The sequence goes on from NZ_CP189624.1 coordinate 2,426,419, forward strand.
CGCCCAGCGCGAACGCCCCGAACGACGAGACGGCGGCGACCAGCGGGGAGGGCAGGTCCGAGGGGTCGATCCCCAGCTCCTCGCGCGCGTGGATCTCCAGCGCCATCTCGGGGTCCTTCGACAGCTGCCGGGCGACCTCGCGCGCGAGCGGCGCGTCCACGCCCCGCGCCTCGTACAGCGCCGCCAGCTCGGCCTCCTCGTCCGCCGGGTGCCTGCGCAACTGCGCCCGCTCGACGTCCAGTTCCGCCTCCACCAGCTCCCGCTGCGAGGCGACGGAGGTGTACTCGCCGGCCGCCATCGAGAAGGCGCCCGCCGCGAGGCCCGCGAGTCCGGTGAGGACGACGGCCTGGTGCCCCAGGTCGCCGCCCGCGACACCGGTCATCAGCGCGAGGTTGGACACCAGTCCGTCCATCGCCCCGAACACCGCCGGCCTGAGCCAGCCGCCGTTGACGTCACGGTGGGTGTGGTTGTCGCGGTGCGCCTCGTGCAGCGGCGCCTCGATGTCGATGAGAGCCATGTTCTTTCATCCCCGGCAAGCTAAGCCAAAGCTAACTTTGGACACGTTCTAATTCTCTACAGCGCTGAGGCTACGTCGGCCATTCCCTCCTCGCCAGCAAGGAAAGGCTGGGCTTAGCTGCGGTTTTACCGCCGGACGCTCATTCGATTTACTTGGCGCTCAAAAGTCGTCCGGGTGACAAAAGGGGCTTTCAGGCTGAGGTCAACCGCCAATGGTGGGACAGATCCGTTCACTGACCACCCCTCTCCCCCGGAGGTTCACGGATGGCATCGATCGCAGCGCTGCGTGAACGGGCGAGAGGCGCCCTGCTCGGCCTCGCCGTGGGAGACGCCCTCGGCGCCCCGGCGGAGAACATGAAGCCCTCCGAGATCCGCGCCCGCTGGGGCCGCATCACCGGGTACGTCACCGACACCCCCGCCGGCACCGACGACACCGAGTACGCGATCCTCTCCGGCCTCCTGCTGGCCCGCCACGGCTCCGCCCTCACCCCCGCCCACGTCGAATCCGCCTGGCACGCCTGGATCGCCGACCGCGACGAGGGCCCCTTCCGGGGCGCCGGCTTCAGCGAACGCGGCACGCTGGAGAACCTCCGGCGCGGCCTGACCGCCCCCGTCACCGCCCAGCACCGCCACGCCTGGAGCGACGGCCTCGCGATGCGCGCGGCGGTCTTCGGCGTCTTCGCGGCAGGCCGCCCGGCGGAGGCGGCCCGCCTGGCGGCGATCGACGGCTCGGTGAGCCACGAGGGCGAGGGCATCTACGGCGGCCAGGCGGTGGCGGCAGGCGTGGCAACGGCCATGACCGGCGCACCCCCCATCACGGTCATCGCCTCCGCCCTGGCCGTGATCCCCGACGACTCCTGGACAGCCCGCTCCCTGCGCCGCGCGGTGGCCCACGCCCACGAGGGCGAACGAGCCATCCGCACAGCCGTGATCATCCCCGGCTACCCCTGGACGGACCTGGCCCCGGAGGCGGTGGCCCTGGCCTTCGGTGCGTACGCCTACGCGAACGCGGACTTCCGGGACTCGGTCCTGACGGCGGTGAACATGGGCAGAGACGCGGACACGACAGCGGCAGTAGCAGGCGCCCTGTCAGGAGCAACCCAGGGCGCCTCGGCAATCCCCCTCCCCTGGGCCCGAGCAATCGGCCCGGCAAGAGGCTCCTGCCTCCCCGAAATGGCCGGCCACCACGTCCTGGACGTGGCGGAACTCCTGATCCAGACGGAGAGCACGAAGTGGACCCCGACGAGGTCGGACTTCGCGCTGGCGGCGGAGAGCGGGGAGGAGAGGTGAGGGGGGAACTGGAGGCAGGGGAAAACGGACGACGGAAACGGGACGAGCACATGACGCCAGGGAAGAACGGCACATCCCAACCAACGCACACCCCAACCCACCCAGGGGCGCGGGGAACTGCGCGACCAGCCACGACGGACCCGCAGCCGCCACCCGACAGAACCCACCCCCACCACCGCGCCCCCACCCCCGACCAGCCAGTCGCCGACGGCGAGCACCCGCCACAAGAAAAACCCGCACCCGACAACCCAACCCGCACGGGTGGCGCGGGCGGGAAACACCAGGCCGATGGCGAAGCCAAGGCCCGGCGTCCGATCACCGGCATGCTCCTGGGCCTGGCCACAGGCGACGCCACCGGCTGGCCCTCCGCCCGCCACAGAGCCTCCCGCATGCCCGACTGGACCCGCCGCCTGACCCGCGAACTGGACACCTTCGCGGAACAGAACGCCACCACCACCCTCCCCGTCCCCATCGCCCTGAACCAACCCCCGGCCCCCCTCCACCTGGGCCCCTCGGACGACGCGGAATGGGCAGCGCTGACCGCCCAGACCCTCCTCCGCACCACAGACCCCACCACCCTGAACGACCTGAGCAGAGACCACCGCACAAGAACGGCGATCGACCTGGCCTGGACCTCCCTGGCGGCGGAGGTGGCTGCCGCAGCGGCAAAGGCCCCGGAGGTCGAATCAGCGGTACTCCCCCTCCGCGCCCGTATCTCGGTAAGAGCCGGCCTGACCAACCTCGCAGCCGGCCTACGCCCCCCGGCAACGGGCCACGACAACCCCCACTACTTCGACGACGCGGCCTGCGTAAGGGCATGCGTCCTGGCGACAACCCACCCGGGAAACCCCCGACGAGCAGCGGACCTGGCGGAGTTCGACGCCCGCTACACCCAGGACGGCGACGGAGTACACGGCGCGAGGGCCATGGCAGCGGCCATCTCCTTGGCACTGACCGGCGAGAACATCGAAACCTGCGTAGCAGCGGCCCTGACCCAACTCCCCCCGGAAACAGAGATCGGCAGAAACGCCCGCCACGCCCTGCACCTCGCGCAGACGACAGACTCGGCGTTCGCCCTGATCCCCCTGCTGGAACACCAGATCGTGGACCACGTCTACAGCTACGGCATCGCGGCGGCGGAAACGGTCCCGGTGACCCTGGCGATCTCCCTGGCCGCGAACGGCCGTGTCGCGGAGGCGATCCCAGCGGCAACCTGCCTCTCCAGAGTCGCCGACTCCACCCCCGCCCTGACCGGCGCCCTCACCGGCGCGATCGGCGGCGCGGCGTCGATCCCCGACACCTGGCGCACCACCTCCCGCACGCTCTCCGGCTGCACCCTCCCCCGCCTCACCGGCACCGACCTCCTGGAACTCGCCGAACTCCTGGAAGCCGCACAACCGGCAACAACAGGAGCATGATTCACCCCATGTCAGACAAAACTCCCCAAACATCCCTGGAGGACCGCATCACCGCCGCCCTGGTCGGCGCGGCGGTGGGCGACGCACTCGGCGGCCCGGTGGAGGGCTACTCCCCCGCCCAGATCATGGCCCGCCACGGCGGCAGAATCACCGGCATCGTGGGCCCCTGGAACGGCGACGACTGGCGTACGGCCCGCCCGATCGCCCCGTACCACAAGGGGAACGGCCACATCACGGACGACACCCTGATGACCCACGCGCTGATCAGGGTCTACGCGAAGGTCCGCGACCACCTGGACGCGTACGCGATCGCCGACCACCTGGTCCCGGACCTGATGACAACCCCCCGCTGGATCCCGGAGCTGGAATCGGAGACCCTCCTCCTCCACCGCCTCTTCCTGGCGGAGAAGTGGCTGGCCACCCGCCTCCACTACGCCCACGCGGACCCCCGCGAGGCCGGCGTGGGCAACATCGTCAACTGCGGCGCGGCGATGTACATGACCCCGGTGGGCCTGATCAACGCGGCCAACCCCCGAGCCGCGTACAACGAGGCCCTGGACATCACGGCCACCCACCAGTCCTCGTACGGCCGCGAGGCGGCGGGAGTCTTCGCGGCGGCGGTATCGGCGGCGTGCACCCCCGACGCGACCCCCGCCTCGATCATCGCCACCTGCCTGGCCTTGGCGAAGGACGGCACCAGAACGGCGATCGAGAAGGTGGCGGAAACGGCGGCCCACTACTCGGACCCGGAATCAGCCCTGACCCCGCTGAGGGAGGCAATCGCCCCCTACGACACGGTAGGCCCCGACTACCGCGCCCCTTCCCTGAACGCCCGCCGCCCCTCCCGCCTCCACGCGATCGAGGAACTCCCCATCGCCCTGGCCATGTTGCTGATCACCGACGGCGACTACGAGGAAGCGGTCCTGGGAGCCGTGAACTACGGCCGAGACTGCGACTCGATCGCCACGATGACAGGGGCCCTAGCAGGAGCACTAGGCTCCCCACCCCCGCAAACTTGGTCCAACGAGGTAGCAAAGGCAAGCAAGTTGGACCTCTGGCACCCAGCAAAAACGCTCACAGAGGTAACAAGAGAAATCTTCGAGAAGGACGTAGCCCACCGCCGAACGCACGAGTCAGCCTTCACGTCCATGGGAGCGCACCTATGCTCCGCCTGACCTGGCTCCAACCGGAGGACCTGCTGGGCCACGAACTCCGCCAGGCAAGGGAAGACGGCAGAGACCCGAGAAAAATCGCGGCCCGCTGGCAAGAGGCAGGAGGCAAGGAGGCCCCCGAAAGAGCAGGAGCTTCCCCCACCCCACCCCCACCCCACCTACGCGACTTGGCAACAGCCCTCCTAACAGAACTGGCAGCCCAGCAAGGCGAGTCGGCAACAACAGAACCCACGGACTGGCCCACGATCCAGGACACCTGGCCCCCCACCCACCCCAGGGGCGCGGGGCTGTGTCTGTCAGCGGCTCCGCCACGGGGCGCGACCAGCCACGACGAAACCCGCACGCGCCCACCCACCCCATCCCCCCGAACCTACGAATCCGCCTGGCTGGGCAGAGCCGTCGGCTGCCTCCTGGGCAAACCCGTCGAGAAACTCCCCCTCCACGCCATCCGAGCCCTGGCCAAATCCACCGGCAACTGGCCCCTGACCACGTACTTCACAGCAAAGGGCGTCCCCAACTCCCTCCTCACCGCACACCCTTGGAACCGCCGCTCGGCCCCCACCTCCCTCGCCGAGAACATCGACGGCATGCCGGAGGACGACGACCTCAACTACCCCCTCCTGAACCTGCTCCTCCTCCAACGCCACGGCAGGAACTTCACGACGGAGGACGTGGCAAGACTCTGGCTGGACGAACTCCCGGCAGGCCGAACGTTCACGGCGGAGCGGATCGCGTACCGCAACCTCCTCACCGGCATCGAGCCCCCGAGAACGGCCCACCACAACAACCCGTTCAGGGAATGGATCGGCGCGATGATCCGAGCGGACGTCCACGGCTGGACGAACCCGGGAGACCCGAGGGCGGCGGCAGAACAGGCGTACAGAGACGCGACGTTGACGCACACGGCGAACGGCGTCTACGCGGCGATGTACATCGCGGCGACGATCGCGGCGGCGGCGACAGGCACTCAGGACATCCACACCTGCCTAGGCACAGCCCTGACCCTGATCCCCCCGACATCCCGCCTGCACAAGGCAGTTGAGGAAGCAATCCAACTGGCCCGAACGGAACGGGACTTCGACAGGATCGTGGACGAACTCCACGCCACCCACGGCCACTACCACTGGGTCCACGCGATCCCGAACACCGCACTGATCGCAGCCGCCCTGACCCACGCCGACGGCGACTTCACCGAGTCCATCTGCCGCACGGTGTCGGGAGGCTGGGACACGGACTCCAACGGCGCGACAGCGGGCAGCATCGCGGCACTCCTCACCGGCCCACCCCCACCCCACTGGACGGCGCCCTTGAAGAACCGCCTGTCCACGACGATCGCCGACTTCGACGGCACCGGCTTCGACACCCTCGCCCACCTCACCCACGTGGAGGCGGCCCGCCCATGACCCACATCGTCGTACTGGGCAGCACGAACATGGACCTGGTCACGTACGTGGACCACCCCCCACGCCCCGGCGAGACGGTGACGGGCCGGGACCTGCGCACCACCCCCGGAGGGAAGGGCGCGAACCAGGCGATCGCGGCATCGAGAGCGGGCGCGACGGTCTCGATGATCGGCGCGGTGGGAACGGACCCCCACGGCCCCCGCCTGCGCACGGCGTTGGACACGGCGGGCGTGAACACGGACCACATCCGCACGATGGGCACGACGTCCGGCACGGCCCACATCGTCGTGGACGCGGACGGCGGCAGCGCGATCGTCGTGATCCCGGGCGCGAACGGCACGGTGGACCATCTGGCCCCCGGCGACGAGACGTTGATCGCCTCGGCGGACACCTTGCTGCTCCAGCTGGAGATCCCGCTCCCGGCGGTGATCGCGGGAGCGCAGGCGGCAAGGGCACACGGCGTCCGCACGATCCTCACCCCGTCCCCGGCCCGCCCCCTCCCGCCCGAACTCCTCGCGAACACCGACCTGTTGGTGGCGGGCGAGTACGAGGCGATCACCCTCACCGACCGCACGGACCCCCTGGACGCGGCCCGCCACCTCCTGGCCCAAGTCCCGGAGGTGATCGTCACGTTGGGCGAGGCGGGAGTCCTGTACGTCTCCCGGAACGCCGACCCCCTCGCGGTCCCGGCCCCGCCGACGACCCCCGTCGACACAACGGCCGCCGGAGACACCTTCGTCGGCGCCCTGGCGACAGCCCTCGGCGAGGAACGCCCCCTCCCCGAGTCCCTCCGCTGGGCGACGGCGGCGGCGTCCCTGTCGGTCGAACGCCAGGGCGCGTCCGCGTCGATGCCGTACCGCCAGGAGATCGAGGAGCGCTGCACCACATGACGGACACCTCAACTCCCTTGCAGGGCCTACGAGTCCTGGACCTGGCCACCCTCTTCGCGGGCCCCCTCGCCGCCACCCTGCTGGGTGACTTCGGCGCGGAGGTCATCAAGGTCGAGCACCCCACGAAGCCGGACCCGTCCCGGGGCCACGGCCCGTCGAAGCACGGCATCGGCCTGTGGTGGAAGGTCCTGGGCCGGGGCAAGCGCACGATGACCCTCGACCTCTCGACGCCCGGCGGCCGTGCCACGCTCCTGCGCCTCGCGGAGACGGCGGACGTGGTCATCGAGAACTTCCGCCCCGGCACCCTGGAGCGGTGGGACCTCGGCTGGGCCGAACTCCACGCCGTGAACCCCCGGTTGGTCCTCACGCGCGTCACCGCGTTCGGCCAGTTCGGCCCCGCCTCGCACCGCCCCGGCTTCGGCACCCTCGCGGAGGCGCTGAGCGGTTTCGCCGCCGTCACCGGCGAACCGGACGCGCCCCCGACGCTCCCGCCGTTCGGCCTCGCCGACTCCATCGCGGGTCTGGCGACGGCGTACGCGGTGCTGACGGCCCTGTCCGCCCGCGACCGCACCGGCGAGGGCCAGGTCGTCGACATGGCGATCATCGAACCCATCCTCACGGTCCTCGGCCCGCAGCCGACCTGGTACGACCAGCTCGGCCACGTCCAGCGGCGCACCGGCAACCGCTCCGCGAACAACGCCCCCCGCAACACGTACCGCACGGCCGACGGCACCTGGGTCGCCGTCTCCACCTCCGCCCAGTCCGTCGCCGAACGCGTGATGCGCCTGGTCGGCCGCCCCGACCTGATCACCGAACCCTGGTTCGCGACCGGCGCCCAGCGCGCGGCCCACGCCGACGTGCTGGACGAGGCGGTGGCCCAGTGGATCGCGGCCCGCCCCCGCGACGAGGTCCTCACCGCCTTCGAGAAGGCGGAGGCGGCGATCGCCCCGGTCCAGGACGTACGGGACGTGGTCCACGATCCCCAGTACGAGGCGCTGGGCACCCTGACCCGCGTCGACGACCCCGACCTCGGCCCCCTCCTCATGCAGAACGTCCTCTTCCGCCTCTCCGCCACCCCCGGCGCGATCCGCTGGGCCGGCCGCGCGCACGGCGCCGACACGGACGCGATCCTCCACGAACTCGGCCTGACCGCCCACGAGTTGACCGCCCTCCGCGAGCAGGGCGCCGTATGAGGACGTTCCCCCTGACCTGGCTCTACGCCCCCGGCGACCGCCCCGAGGTGGTCACCAAGGCCCTGGCAGCGGGCGCCGACGTGGTGATCATCGACCTGGAGGACGCGGTCTCCCCCGACCGCAAGGACTACGCCCGAGCGGCGACAGCGGACCGCCTCTCGGACCCGCACGCCCACCGAATCCATGTCCGCGTGAACGCCCTGGACACCCCCTGGTTCCGCGCCGACCTCACGGCCCTCTCCCCTCTCCCCGGCGTCTCGGCCCTACGCCTCCCGAAGATCACCACTCCCCAGGACATCGCGGCGACAACACGCCTCCTGTCCCGTGACGTCCCGCTGTACGCCCTCCTGGAATCAGCCCTGGCCGTCGAGAACGCGTACGCCGTCGCCACCGCCCACCCCGCCCTGGCGGGAATCGCCCTGGGCGAAGCGGACCTCAAGGCCGACCTGAACACCACGTCGGACGACTCCCTGGCCTACCCCCGCTCCCGCACGATCCTCGCCGCCCGAGCCGCCGCGCTCCCGCCCCCACCCCAGTCGATCCACCCCCACACCCGCGACCTCACCGCCCTGGCCACCACCAGCGCCCGAGGCCGGGCCCTGGGTTTCCTGGGCCGGGCAGCGATCCACCCCCGTCAGCTCCCGGTCATCGAAAGGGCCTACCTCCCCACGGAGGAGGAGATCGAGAAGGCGGAGTCCGTCATCAAGGCAGCGGCGACGACCGAGGGCGCCCAAGCCCTGCCGGACGGCACCTTCGTCGACAAGGCGGTACTGGAGGCGGCCCGCAGAACCCTGTCCCTGATCGACGGCTGACCCCGCCCCCGGCCCTCGCCCCCGGCAAAGACGAAGGGCGTCCAGGGAAACCCTGGACGCCCTCACCGTCGTGGAACCGGCTAGCTCTTCTTGCTCGCCGACTCGCTCCCGGTGTCAGCATTCTCGGCCTCGCCGGCCTTGTCGTCCTCGGAAGCCTTGCCGTCCTCGGCAGCCTTCTCCGACGCCGCCTCCCCGGAAGCAGCGGCCTCCGCCTCGGCCTTCTCCTCCAGCGCGCCGGGCTCGACGACCTCTTCCCGGCCGGGCTTCTTCTTCGCGGAGATCACCAGGTACACGACCGCGAGCAGGAAGACCAGCAGCGCGGTCCAGTTGTTGAGGCGCAGCCCCAGGATGTGGTGCGCGTCGTCGACGCGGAGGTACTCGGTCCAGAACCGGCCGACACAGTACGCGGCGACGTAGAGCGCGAACGCCCGGCCGTGCCCGAGCGTGAACCGCCGGTCGGCCCAGATGACGAGGAACGCGACGCCGACGCACCAGAGGGACTCGTACAGGAAGGTCGGGTGGTAGTACCCCGGCACACGGCCGTCCGCCGAGGACGTGATGTGCAGGGCCCACGGAAGATCGGTGGCCTTCCCGTACAGCTCCTGGTTGAACCAGTTCCCCCAGCGCCCGATGGCCTGCGCGAGCGCGATACCGGGAGCGATGGCATCGGCGTACGCCGGCAACGGGATCCCTCGCCGCCGACACCCGATCCACGCACCGACCGCCCCGAGCGCGATGGCCCCCCAGATCCCGAGGCCACCCTCCCAGACCTTGAAGGCGTCGACCCAGTCCCGCCCCTCGCTGAAGTACAGCTCGTAGTCGGTGATGACGTGGTACAGCCGCCCCCCGACGAGCCCGAACGGCACCGCCCAGACGGCGATGTCGGCGACGGTCCCGGCCCGGCCGCCCCGCGCAAGCCACCGCTTGTTGCCGAGCCAGACCGCGACGAAGACGCCGACGATGATGCAGAACGCGTAGCCGCGCAGCGGAATGGGTCCGAGGTGGATGACCCCGCGCGACGGGCTGGGAATGTAGGCAATTTCCATGGCAGGGTCGACGCTACCCTGCCGGACCGGACCGACGACGGGCGGCCCGGCAACGGCTGCATAACGGGCCGGTCAAACACGGGGGAACACCTGTCGGTCCCCTGTCGACCGGCCCCGCGCCGGAACCCCCCTCACCCCTTGTCGGCCTCCTCCACCATCTTCTTCAGCTTGGCCGGAGTCATCGACTGGTCCTGGTAGATGTTCTTCCCGTTGAACAGCACGGTCGGCGTCCCGCCGAACCCCCCGTTGCTGAACGCGGCGGCGGACTTCTTCACCCACGCGTTGTGCGTCCCGCTCTCGACGCACGTGCGGAAGGCGGGCGTGTCGAGCCCCTCGACCTTCCCGGCCAGCTCGACGAGCTTCGCCTCCTTGGCGTACGCGTCGTCGGTCTCCTGCGGCTGGTTCTCGTAGAGCACGTCGTGGTACGCCGGGAACTTCCCGACGTCCTGCGCGCAGGCCGCCGCGTTGGCCGCCTTCCGGGAGCCGCTGCCCCGCAGGTTCCCGTCGATGAGGGTGGCCAGGTGGTACTCGACCTTGAGCTTCCCCGCGCCGGTCAGCTCGTGGATCACCGAGCGGTACGCCGTCTCGAAGGACTTGCAGGCCGGGCACCGGAAGTCCTCCCAGACCGTCAGCGTCGACTTGGCGCTCTCCTTGCCGACGGGGATGGCCAGCGCGTCCTTCCCGTTGGCCCCGGCCGGCGCGACGACCGGCCCCGCGCCGCTCCCGCTGTCCTTGCCCGCGTTCGCCGCGACGACCCCGATGCCCGCCGCGACCCCCAGCACGGCGACGATGCTCGCCCCGACGACCAGCACCTTGCGCCGCTTGTCGGCGGCCCGCTGCTTCTGACGCTCGACCGCCAGCCGCTCCCGCGCCGACAGCTTTCCCACTCGATTCTTCTCGCTCACACCCCGCAAACGAACAGGGGAGACGCATTGCGCCTCCCCTGTCCCAGGACCACTCGATCGAGTGAGTGACCGGCTGATCGGCCGACCGGCCGTCACACCGTCCGGCGCACACCCTTCGCCAGATCGGCCGCCAGCTCCCGCACGGCCTCGATCCCGGCCGCCGTGTCCGGCGCGTCCAGCATCCGCTTCACGAACGCCGACCCGACGATCACGCCGTCCGCGAAGACGGCGACCTCGGCGGCCTGCTCGGCGTTGGACACCCCGAGCCCGACGCAGACCGGCAGGTCGTCCCGGGTCGCCCGGGTCCGCTCGACCAGGTCCTGCGCCTGCGCGCCGACCGACTCGCGCGTACCGGTCACGCCCATCAGCGAAGCGGCGTACACGAACCCGCTGCCGGCCGCCGTGATCTCCGCGAGGCGCGCGTCCTTGCTGCTCGGCGCGACCACGAAGACCGTCGCGAGCCCGTGCTTGGCCGCGTGCTCCCTCCACAGCCCGGCCTCCTGGACGGGCAGGTCGGGCAGGATGCAGCCCGCGCCGCCGGCCTCGGCCAGCTCGGCGGTGAACCGCTCGACGCCGTAGCGGTCGATGGGGTTCCAGTACGTCATGACGAGCACCGGCTTGCCGGTCGCCTCGTACGCCTCACGCACCGTCCGCATGACGTCCGCGATCCGTACGCCCCCGCGCAGGGCGATGTCGTCGGCGGTCTGGATGACCGGCCCGTCGAGCACCGGGTCGCTGTGCGGGAGCCCGACCTCGACGACGTCCGCGCCGCCGTCGAAGACGGCCTTGATGGCGTCGATGCCGCCGTCCACGGTCGGGAAACCGGCCGGGAGGTAGGCGATGAGAGCGGACCGGTTCTCGGCCTTCGCGGCGGCGAGGGTGTCGCTCAACAGCTCGATGTTGCCGCTCACTTGGAGTCCCCCTCGGTCGAACCGTCGTACAGGCCGAAGTAGCGCGCCGCCGTGTCCATGTCCTTGTCGCCGCGCCCGGACAGGTTGACGACGATCAGCCCGTCCTTGCCCAGCTCCCTGCCGACCTCCAGCGCACCCGCGAGCGCGTGCGCGGACTCGATGGCCGGGATGATCCCCTCGGTGCGCGAGAGCAGCCGCAGGGCCTGCATCGCCGCGTCGTCGGTGACCGCGCGGTACTCGCCGCGACCGCTGTCCTTGAGGTACGAGTGCTCCGGGCCGATGCCGGGGTAGTCGAGCCCCGCCGAGATCGAGTACGGCTCGGTGATCTGCCCCTCGTCGTCCTGGAGGACGTACGACCGCGAGCCGTGCAGGATGCCGGGCTCACCGGCCGTCAGGGTCGCCGCGTGCTCACCCGTCTCGACGCCGTGACCTGCGGGTTCGCAGCCGATGAGGCGTACGTCCGCGTCGGGGATGAAGGCGTGGAACAGGCCGATCGCGTTGGAGCCGCCGCCGACGCAGGCGATCGCCGCGTCGGGGAGGCGGCCCGCGCGCTCCAGGATCTGGCGGCGCGCCTCGACGCCGATCACGCGGTGGAAGTCGCGGACCATCGCCGGGAACGGGTGCGGGCCCGCGACCGTGCCGAACAGGTAGTGCGTGCGGTCGACGTTGGCGACCCAGTCGCGGAACGCCTCGTTGATCGCGTCCTTCAGCGTGCGGCTGCCGGACTTCACAGCGATGACCTCGGCGCCGAGCATGCGCATGCGCGCGACGTTCAGCGCCTGGCGCTGGGTGTCGATCTCGCCCATATAGATCGTGCAGTCGAGGCCGAACAGCGCGCACGCGGTGGCCGTCGCGACACCGTGCTGACCGGCGCCGGTCTCCGCGATGACCCTGGTCTTGCCCATGCGCTTGGTGAGCAGGGCCTGGCCGAGGACGTTGTTGATCTTGTGGGAGCCGGTGTGGTTCAGGTCCTCGCGCTTGAGGAACATCCGCACGCCGCCCGCGTGCTCCGCGAAGCGGGGCACCTCGGTGAGGGAGCTGGGGCGGCCGGTGTAGTTGACCAGCAGATCGTCCAGTTCGCGCGCGAACTCGGGGTCGTGCTTGGCCTTGTCGTACTCGACGGCGACCTCGTCCACGGCGGCGACGAGCGCCTCCGGGATGAACTTGCCGCCGAAGTCGCCGAAGTAGCCCTCGGCGGTGGGGATCTGACCCTCGGGGTCGGGAATGAAGAACTCGCTGGGCATGCGGAAACCTCACGGTGAGCTGGTTGGGAGAAGCATCAATTCGCCGTGGGGTACGGGGACTTACGACACGCACGACCCCGCGCCCCTGAGAACGGGGCGCCGCTGCCATCGCATGCCGTTCACCTGACCGGGTTCGTCCCCGATGACGTACCTGACCCTCCGGCCGTGCACCTTGCGCGCGGGCGCGCGGCAGCCCCGGGGGCGGCACCCGCGCGCGAGGCGGGCGTGCCCTTCCTGGGTGGCCGGAGTCGGAGTCATCGTCGTAAGCCTAACGGGTGATCAACCGCGGCTGTTGCGGATCGCCGGGTGCTCGCCCGCCGCGACCAGGTCCGCGACCGCCGTCTTCGGGTCCTTGCCGGTGACGAGGGACTCGCCGACGAGTACGGCGTCGGCGCCCGCGTTGGCGTAGGCGATGAGGTCGTGCGGGCCCCGGACGCCGGACTCGGCGATCTTGACGATGTGGCCGGGGATCTCGGGGGCGACGCGCTCGAACGTGGTGCGGTCCACCTCAAGGGTCTTGAGGTTGCGCGCGTTGACGCCGATGACCTTCGCGCCCGCGGCGACCGCGCGCTCGACCTCTTCCTCCTCGTGGACCTCGACGAGCGCGGTGAGGCCGATCGACTCGGCGCGCTCGACCAGGGACTCCAGCGCGGGCTGGTCGAGGGCGGCGACGATCAGCAGCGCGATGTCCGCACCGTGCGCGCGCGCCTCCCACAGCTGGTACGACGTGACGATGAAGTCCTTGCGCAGGACGGGGATGTCCACGCGCGCGCGTACGGCGTCGAGGTCGGCCAGCGAGCCGCCGAAGCGGCGCTGTTCGGTGAGGACGGAGATCGCGGCGGCGCCGCCCGCCTCGTAGTCGGCGGCGAGGCCCGCCGGGTCGGCGATCGCGGCCAGCGCGCCCTTGGAGGGGCTGGAGCGCTTGACCTCGCAGATCACCTTGACACCGTCGCCCTTGAGGGCGGCGACGCCGTCCTTGGCCGCCGGAGCGTTGGCCACGCGCTCCTTCAGCTCGTCGAGGCTGACGCGCGCCTGCCGCTCCGCGAGGTCGGCACGGACTCCGTCGATGATCTCGTCGAGCACACTCACGCGAGCGGCCCCCTTCCGAGTGGTTCCGGATGGTTCCGGGTGGTGACAATTCCTTGGCAGCGATGGTATCCGCCGTACCGCGCGAGCCTCGCATCAGGCCGACGCCGGTCCCACTACCTGGACGTTCCCCCGATGATCAAGGCCGTAGCCAGCCGACGACCGGCAGGTTCCGGACAACCGTGAAGACCAGCAGGAACGCGCCGATCGCCCACAGGTGCACGTTCCCGAGCACCACCCGCGCGGGCCGCCCCCGTGCCGCACGGACCACCCAGACAGTCCATACGACGGCGAACCCCAGATAGGCGAGCACGGCGGCGGCGTTGTCCTGGAGCGCGCCGAGGAAGTCCCCGTGCGCGAAGGCGTGCGCACTGCGCAGACCGCCGCAGCCGGGGCAGTACACGCCGGTGAGCTGGAACAGCGGGCAGACGGGATAGTGGCCCGGCTCATTGGGGTCGACGGTCGCGACGTACCCGAACGCCCCCACGACGGCCGCCATGATCCCCGCGGGGACGGCGAGACGCGCGAACACGCCGGAGGAAGGTTTCACCGGGGCCTCGGTGCTGTCGGTCGTCATGTCTCGCATTGTGCCCGCGGGGACGGGGAAAGCACCCGCGCACGCGCGAGGGCGGCCGGGGCTTCGTGCTGATGAACTTCATGAACCAGGTGATCGGCACGCACGCGCGAGGGCGGCTCCAGCACACCCACTCGGTGTCCGGAACCGCCCTCGGAAGTCTCGCGCGGACGGTCGGCTCAGCTCTCGGCCTTGGCCGGGGTGCCGTAGGTGATGTGGTCGGGGAGGTCGCGGAAGCCCTTCGGCTGGCCGAGGCCCATGCCCTTCATGACCAGGCCGACGGCACCGCCGAGGACCGAGATCACCATGCCGGCCCAGAAACCCAGCGGCTCCGCCATCACCATGAACGCGCCCGCGACGCAGAACCCGATGAAACAGATCGTTGCACCGGTCCAAGCCGCCAAAGTGTGACCGTGGCTGCTGCCCGCCATGACTTGCTCCTCATGCTGTCCATGTGGCGCCCGACCCGGACGCTCACTCACATTGTCCCGCACGCACCCGCGCGCGGGACGCCGGGGTGGCCCGCGCCCACGCCCGATTCACCACAACGGGACCGCGTATGCGTACGGGCCCGGCGAACGCTACGCCCCCGTGGGGTCCTCGCCCCGGTCCAGCGCCTTCCACATGTCCTCCGGCCGGTCCGGGTCGGCCGGTTTGGCGGTACGGCGGGGCCGAGGCGCGCCGTCGCGCTCGTACCGCCCCGACATCCCGGGCCACAGACGGCCGTAGCGCAGGGCGAGGAGCCCGGCGAGGAGCAGCAGGGCGCCACCGGCGGCGGCGACGTACGGCCAGGCCGTGTGGGAGAGCGCGGCGACCGTCGCGGACGTGTCGCCGGACGCCTTCGCGGCCTGCTCGTCGAGCGCGGAGCTGTCGTTCGCGCCGGAGAGCGCGGCGAACAGGGTTCCGGCGCCGGAGAGCGCGAGAACGGCGGACACGGCGAGGCGTCCCGCCCGGCGGACGGCGAAGACGGCGACGAGCGCGGCGAGGCCCACTATCGCGAGCGCCGCGGGCACGCCCGTGACGTCGCTGCCCTTCGCGGTGAGCCGGAAGGCGCCACCCGCGACCGACGCGGTCCCCTCCGACCAGCGCTGCCGGGTGGCCAGCAGCGCGACAGCCGCCCCCAGCGCCCCGCTGAGCAGGGCGAGGGCGAGGCTACGACGTCCGGAGTTCGCGGCTCCGGCTCCGGGGCGGGGTTGAGGCACAGCAGTCACGTACCCCACTATCGCCTGAACCCCGGGCGTTCCGTCACCCGGGGTTCATTTCCGGCGCGGGAGGGCTCTGCCGGAGGGGGCCGACGGCCGGGTGTGTCAGGCCGGGTGTGTCAGGCCGGGTGTGTCAGGCGCTCCCGCCGAGCCGGTTGGCCGTGTGGACCGCCCGCAGTACCGCCGCCGCCTTGTTGCGGCACTCCTGGTCCTCCGCGACCGGGTCGGAGTCGGCGACGATGCCCGCGCCCGCCTGGACGTACGCGGTGCCGTCGCGCAGCAGGGCCGTGCGGATGGCGATCGCCGTGTCGGAGTCGCCCGCGAAGTCCAGGTAGCCGACGCAGCCGCCGTACAGCCCGCGCCGGGACGGTTCCAGTTCGTCGATGATCTGCATCGCGCGGGGCTTCGGCGCGCCGGAGAGGGTGCCGGCGGGGAAGCAGGCCGTGAGGACGTCGAAGGCGGTACGGCCGGGCGCGACACGCCCGGTGACGGTGGACACGATGTGCATCACGTGGGAGTACCGCTCGACGGACATGAAGTCGACGACCTCCACGGAACCCGGCTCGCACACGCGCCCCAGGTCGTTGCGGCCGAGGTCGACGAGCATCAGGTGCTCGGCGCGCTCCTTGGGGTCGGCGAGCAGTTCGTCCGCGAGGGCCTGGTCCTCCTGCGGGGTCGCCCCCCGGTGCCGGGTCCCGGCGATGGGGTGGACCATCGCGCGCCCGCCCTCGACCTTGACGAGGGCCTCGGGGGACGACCCGACGACGTCGAACCCGTCGAACCGGAAGAGGTACATGTACGGCGACGGGTTGGTCGCCCTGAGCACCCGGTACACGTCGAGCGCGCCGGCCGTGCACGGCGTCTCGAACCGCTGCGAGGGCACGACCTGGAACGCCTCGCCCGCGCGGATGCGCTCCTTGATGTCCTCGACGGCGTCCATGAAGTCGGGCCCGCCCCACAGGGCGGTGTACTCGGGAAGCTCGGAGGGCGGCAGGACGGCGGGCGGCTGGGCGACCGCGCGCGAGAGGTCCGCCTCCATCGCGTCGAGCCGCGCGACCGCGTCCGCGTACGCCTCGTCGACGCCCGTGTCGAGGTCGTTGTGGTTGATCGCGTTGGCGATCAGCAGGACCGAGCCCTCCCAGTGGTCCATCACCGCGAGGTCGCTGGTGAGGAGCATGGTCAGCTCGGGGAGCTGGAGGTCGTCGCGCCCGCCGGGCCCGATCTTCTCCAGGCGGCGGACGATGTCGTACCCGAGATAGCCGACCATGCCGCCGGTGAACGGCGGGAGGTCCTGCGCGTGAGGCGTGTGCAGCGTCTCGATCGTCGCCCTCAGGGCCGCGAGGGGGTCGCCGTCGACAGGGACGCCGACGGGCGGTGTGCCGAGCCAGTGCGCCTGGCCGTCGCGCGCGGTGAGGGTGGCGGCGCTGCGGACTCCTACGAAGGAGTAGCGGGACCAGGAGCGGCCGTTCTCCGCGGACTCCAGCAGGAACGTGCCGGTGCGCTCGGCGGCGAGCTTGCGGTAGAGCGCGACCGGGGTGTCGCCGTCGGCGAGGAGCTTGCGGGTGACCGGGATGACCCGCCGGTCGACGGCCAGCTTGCGGAACGTGTCGAGGTCCATGGCGGCCGACCCTACTGACCCGAGGCGATCGGGAGCACATCCTCGTCGAAGCAGGTGCGCGCGCCCGTGTGGCAGGCGGCGCCGACCTGGTCGACCTTCACGAGCAGCGTGTCCGCGTCGCAGTCCAGGGCGACCGACTTCACCCACTGGACGTGCCCGGACGTGTCGCCCTTGACCCAGTACTCGCCGCGGCTGCGCGACCAGTACGTGCACCTGCCGGTCGTCAGCGTCCTGTGCAGCGCCTCATCGTCCATCCAGCCCAGCATCAGCACCTCGCCGGTGTCGTGCTGCTGGGCGATCGCGGGTACGAGGCCGTCGGGACTGCGCTTGAGGCGGGCCGCGATCTCGGGATCGAGGCTGCTGGGCCGGGGGTCGCCGGTCGTGCTGGTCATGTCCGCCATTGTGCCGCCTGCCACTGACAGTGACGGTCCGGTGTCCACTGTGCGGACGTCCGCTGCGGTCGTAGGCTGGCGGCATGTCGACCTTCGCCAAGCGTGAACGGCTCCTGCTCGCCGACCTCTTGGAGACCTCCGGTCCGGATGCCCCGACGCTCTGCGAGGGCTGGCGGACCCGGGATCTCGCGGCGCACGTGGTGGTGCGCGAACGCCGTCCCGACGCGGCGGGCGGGACCCTGATCAAGCAACTGGCGTCCCGCCTGGAGAAGGTGATGGACGAGTACAGGGCGAAGCCGTACGAAGATCTGATCGCCCTGATCCGCACGGGCCCCCCACGCTTCTCCCCCTTCGCCCTGAAGCAGCTGGACGAGGCGGCCAACACAGTGGAGTTCTACATCCACACGGAAGACATCCGCCGGGCCCAGCCCGACTGGACCCCCCGCCCCCTGGACCCCGTCTTCCAGGACGCCCTCTGGTCCCGCCTGGAACGCACCGCCCGCCTGATGGCCCGCTCCTCCCCCACGGGCCTGGTCCTCCGCCGCCCCGACGGCCGCACGGCAGTCGCCCACCGCGGCACCCCGGTCGTCACCGCCACCGCCGAACCCGCCGAACTCCTGATGTTCGTCTTCGGCCGCCAGTCCACGGCCCAGGTGGACCTGGAGGGCGACAAGGAGGCGATCGAGAAACTCCGGGCGGGCAAGCAACTGGGCATCTGAGGGGGAACACGCCGCCCTGCGCGCGAGACGAACGGACACGCCGACGACGCGGGGCGCTCTTCGCCGGGCGGCCCCGCGCGCGTGGGACGAAGGCCGGAGCGAACAGCTACGGCGGAGAGACGCCCCGTCCCTCACCCCGGCAGCTCCGCCCGCCGCAGCCCCCGCACCCCCAGCACCACCACCGCGCTGAGCCCGTTCAGCGTCGCGCACGCCGTGAAGACCGGGCCGGTGCCCCACAGGGAGACCGCCCAGCCGACGACCGGGAAGGTCAGCGGGGCGACGCCGTAGCCGATGAGGGTCGATACGGCGGTGACGCGGCCGATGTACGCCGCGCCCGCGCGGGACTGGACCAGCGTTCCGGCGAGGGCGCCACCGAGACCGGCGAGGAGGCCGACGCACAGGGCGACGGCGATCGCCCCGGCGACGGACGGCACGCGCGCGAGGGCGGCGATGGCGAGGGCGCCGCCGACCGTGGCGCCCGCGAGGACCAACCCCGCGCGCGGGACGCGCCCCCGCCAGGCGAGCAGCAGCGACGCCGCGCCGGCCCCGACGCCGAACCCGGCGAGCACGAGCCCCAGCCCGGAGGCTCCCCACCCCCGCTCCCCGGCGAGCAGCGTCAGCCCGAGGTTCATCGGCCCCACGAACCCCAGATCGCTGAGCGTGATGGCGAGCACCAGCGCGGAGAGCACCCGGTCCCGCCGCACGTACCGCACACCGTCCACCAACTCCCCGACCACACCACGCCGCCAGGCACGCAACGCACCTGAACCCCCGGACCGCACCTGCCCACGCCACCGGACACCCCAACCTCCGCCCCCTCCAGCCCGCGCCTCCTCACGCCGCCAGACACGCCACCCGCGCATCCCTCCGGTCCGTACCGCCTCACCACGCCACCAGGCGCCCCAACCCCCGGCCCCTCCAACTCGCCCTTCATCACACCGCCAGGCACCCCACCCACGTCCCCCTCCAGGCCGTACCGCCTCACGCGCGGGCGCAAGCGGCACAGGAGCAACCGGCTCGGTCACGGACGGCACCTCCTGGTACCCGTCGCACCGGCCGCCCTGCGGAGCGAGAGGCGCGGACGGCACAGGCGCGACCAACCCCCCGCACGCGAGCACCTCCCCGTCGGTGACTCCCACCCGCCCGCGCGCAGAGCGCTCCTCGATCGGTGCGGCCCCCCGCGAGGAGCCCCCACCGCCTGAAGGCACCTCCGCTTCAGGCCCCGCACTCCCGTCCCCACCCTGCGCGGGAACCACGCTCCCCGAAGCCGTCCGGCCTCGCGCGGACGCGTCACAAGCCAGGGCCGTCCCCCGCGCCGACGCGTCACCCCCCGCAGCCGCCCCGCCCCGCACGGAAACCGTGTCCCTCGAACCCACCCGCCCGCGCGGATCCGCCCCACCAGCCGCCTCCACCCCCACCCGGACCCGTACCGCCCCCAGCACCGGCCACGACACCCCGATCAGCAGCGCCGCCACCCCGAACGCCCCCGCCGTACCCCCCACCGCGACGCCCACCCCGCCCAGCGGCCCGCCCAGAACGTTCGCCAGGCGCGTGGAGAGCCCCCGGAGCCCCTGCACCCTCCCGAACTCCCCCGGCGGGGCTATGAGGGCCGGCAGGGCCCCCGCGGCGGGCAGGAACGCGGCGTCGACGACCCCGAAGAGGACGGCGACCGCGCCGAGGACCCAGAGCCCGGGGCGCGCGAAGAACAGCAGCACGGCCGCCGACAGCACGAGCGCACACCGCACCCCCGTACTGCCCAGGACGACCCGCCGGGCCCCGTACCGATCGGCCAGCACACCCCCGCCCAGCATCAGGACGGCCCGGGGCAGCGCCCCGGCGACGGTCACGAGCCCCGCCTGGACGGGCGTCCCGGACTGGACGGCGGCCCAGGAGAGGGCGATGTAGTACACGTTGTCGCCGACCCCGGAGAGGGTGAACCCGGCGAGCCAGCGCAGGACGTTCGGATCCCGATGAGCACCACGCGTGCGCACGGCGACGCTCAGAACCGGAACGGGAAGGCGTACGTATGGATCTGCACGTTCTCCCGCCCCTCGGTGTCACCGGCGGCCTCGGCGGCCCGCCCCCGCTCGTCGTAGCGCTGCAACAGGGCCAGCACCTCCCGGTTCAGCTCGGACAGCTCCGCCGCGGTGAGCCGCAGGTTGGACTCGGAGGACTCGACCGCGGCGTTCCACTCGGCACTCCAGTGCGCGCGCTCGTCGAGGAAGCGCCGGTACATGTCGGCACGCTGCTCGAAGAACAGCCGGCTCGCGGCGGTGTGCGCGGCGGCGGCCTCGGGCGCGTCGCGGAAGTCCGCGTCGTGGATGCGCAGCCCGTCGGAGGTCCGCTGCCACCACCGCTCGCGCCCGTCCGTGCTCTGCGGCTCGGCCTCCTCGATGAGCCCGTGCTCGGCGAGCTTGCGCAGGTGGTAGCTGACGAGGGACACCGCCTCGTCGACCTGCTCGGCGAGCTGCGAGGCGGTCGCCACGCGCGCGACGGTCAGCCCCCGGTACAACGCGGACCGCAACGGGTGCGCGAGCGCTTTGAGCGTGCCCACGTCGGTGATCCGCCGGTCTCTCTCCTGGCTTGCCATGTGGACCAGGCTAGATACGAAAGGAAAGTTGCGCAACATATTTTGCGCAACTTCTCTTGTGTATCACCGCACAAGTAAGCCCCGCTCGCCAGGCGAACGGGGCTTACAGCAACGTGCTGGAACCTCACCGAACCGGGTGTCCCGCCTCCCGCAGCGCCTGCTTCACTTCCCCGATCCGCAGATCCCCGAAGTGGAACACCGAAGCGGCCAGCACGGCATCCGCCCCCGCCCCCACGGCCGGCGCGAAGTCACCCAGCTTCCCCGCACCCCCGGACGCGATCAACGGCACGGACACGTGCTTACGGACAGCCTCGATCATCTCGATGTCGTACCCGTCCTTCGTCCCGTCCGCGTCCATCGAGTTGAGCAGGATCTCCCCGGCCCCCAGCTCGGCGGCCCGGTGGGCCCACTCGACGGCGTCGATGCCGGTCCCCCGGCGCCCGCCGTGCGTGGTGACCTCGAACGACCCGGACTCCGTGCGCCGCGCGTCCACGGACAGCACGAGCACCTGGCTCCCGAACCGCTCGGCGATCTCCCGGATCAGCTCGGGACGGGCGATGGCGGCCGTGTTGACGCCCACCTTGTCCGCGCCCGCGCGCAGCAGCTTGTCGACGTCCTCGGGCGCGCGCACGCCACCGCCGACGGTCAGCGGGATGAACACCTGCTCGGCGGTGCGCCGCACCACGTCGTAGGTGGTCTCCCGGTCCCCGGAGGACGCGGTGATGTCGAGGAACGTCAGCTCGTCGGCGCCCTCGGCGTCGTACACCTTGGCCATCTCGACGGGGTCGCCCGCGTCGCGCAGGTTCTGGAAGTTGACGCCCTTGACGACCCGCCCGTTGTCGACGTCGAGGCAGGGGATGACACGTACGGCGAGGGTCATGACGAGGCTCCCGAGAACGCTTCCAGCTCGACCTCGACGAGGATGCGCGGGTCGACGAACCCGGTGACGACGACGATCGTGTTGACCGGGCGCACCGCGTCGAAGGTCTCCTTGTGGGCGCGTCCCACCTCGTCGACGTCCCGCGCGTGCGTGAGGTACAGGCGCGTACGGATGACCGCTTCCGGCCCGAGGCCGAACTCGGCGATGGCCGCGAGCGCCGTCCCGAACGCCACCTTGGCCTGCTCGTACGGGTCGCCCTCGCCGTACAGGACGCCGCCCTTGAACGACGTCGTGCCGCCGACGACGACCCGGTCGCCCGCCTGGACCGCGCGCGCGAAGCCGAAGGGCTCCTCCCAGGGGGAGCCGCTCTGCACCCGCCGTACGGCCGTCACGACGACACCGCCGCCAGTGCCTCTTCCAGCGTGAACGCCTTCGCGTACAGGGCCTTGCCGACGATGGAGCCCTCGACGCCGAGGGGGACGAGTTCCGCGATCGCGCGCAGGTCGTCGAGGGACGACACGCCGCCGGAGGCGACGACAGGACGGTCGGTGGCGGCACAGACGCCGCGCAGCAGCTCCAGGTTGGGGCCCTGGAGGGTGCCGTCCTTGGCGATGTCGGTGACGACGTACCGCGCGCAGCCCTCGGCGTTCAGCCGCTCCAACGTCTCGTACAGGTCCCCGCCGTCGCGCGTCCACCCGCGCCCGCGCAGGGTGGTGCCGCGTACGTCGAGGCCGACCGCGATCTTGTCGCCGTGCTCGGCGATGACCTTGGCGACCCACTCCGGCGTCTCCAGGGCGGCCGTACCGAGGTTCACGCGCGTGCAGCCCGTCGCGAGGGCGGCGGCCAGCGTGTCGTCGTCCCGGATGCCGCCGGACAGCTCGACCTTGATGTCCATCGCGCCGGCGACCTCGGCGATCAGCGCCCGGTTGTCGCCGGTGCCGAACGCGGCGTCCAGGTCGACGAGGTGCAGCCACTCCGCGCCCGCGCGCTGCCAGGCGAGGGCGGCCTCCAGGGGGGAGCCGTAGGACGTCTCGGTCCCGGACTCGCCGTGCACGAGACGGACGGCCTGGCCGTCGCGGACGTCCACGGCGGGAAGGAGTTCGAGCTTGCTCACAGTGTTCCGATCCAGTTGGTGAGGAGCTGGGCTCCGGCGTCGCCGGACTTCTCGGGGTGGAACTGCGTCGCCCACAGGGCGCCGTTCTCGACGGCGGCGACGAACGGGGTGCCGTGGGTCGTCCAGGCGACCTTGGGGGCCCTGATGGTCGGGTTGCGGACCTCCAGGGACCAGTCCTGGACGCCGTAGGAGTGCACGAAGTAGAAGCGCGCGTCCGGTTCGACCCCGGCGAAGAGTTCGGAGCCCTGGGGGGCGTCCACGGTGTTCCAGCCCATGTGCGGGACGATGCCGGCCTTGAGGGGCTCGACCGTGCCCGGCCACTCGTCGAGACCCTCGGTCTCGACGCCGTGCTCGATGCCGCGCGCGAAGAGGATCTGCATGCCGACGCAGATGCCCATCACCGGACGCCCGCCGGACAGCCGCCGGCCGACGATCCAGTCACCGCGCGCGGCCGTGAGGCCCTTCATGCAGGCGGCGAAGGCGCCCACGCCGGGCACCAGGAGGCCGTCGGCGTTCATCGCCCTGTCGTAGTCACGCGTTATCTCGACATCGGCGCCCACGCGCGCGAGAGCGCGTTCGGCGGACCGGACGTTGCCGAAGCCGTAGTCGAAGACGACGACCTTCTTCGGGGAGCCGCTCAATTCCACACCTCCAGCCTGAGGACACCGGCGACCAGGCACAGCGCGGCGCTGACCGAGAGGAGCACGATCAGGCTCGTCGGCATCTTCTGCTTGGCGAAGGAGTAGACACCGCCGAGCAGGAACAGACCGAGAACGATCAGAATGGTCGACAGGCCGGTCACAGCGCGCCCTTCGTGGAAGGAAGGATGCCCGCCGCGCGCGGGTCGCGCTCGCTGGCGTAGCGCAGCGCCCGCGCGAGGGCCTTGAACTGGCACTCGACGATGTGGTGCGCGTTGCGCCCGTACGGCACGTGCACGTGGAGCGCGATCTGCGCCTGCGCGACGAACGACTCCAGGATGTGCCGGGTCATCGTCGTGTCGTACGCGCCGATCATCGGCGCCATGTTCTCGGGCTCGGTGTGCACGAGGTACGGGCGGCCGGACAGGTCGACGGTCACCTGCGCGAGGGACTCGTCCAGGGGCACCGTGCAGTTGCCGAAGCGGTAGATGCCGACCTTGTCGCCGAGGGCCTGCCGGAAGGCGGCGCCCAGCGCGAGCGCGGTGTCCTCGATGGTGTGGTGCGAGTCGATGTGCAGGTCGCCCTCGGTCTTCACGGTCAGGTCGAACAGACCGTGCCGGCCGAGCTGGTCGAGCATGTGGTCGTAGAAGCCGACGCCCGTGGAGATCTCGGTTCTGCCCGTCCCGTCGAGGTCGATCTCGACCAGGACGGACGTCTCCTTGGTGGCGCGTTCGGTACGGCCGACGCGGTTCATGCGCGCTGCTCCTTCTTGAGTTCACGGACCGCGTCGAGGAACGCGTCGTTCTCGGTGGGGGTCCCGGCGGACACCCTGAGGAACCCGGGTACCCCGTTGTCCCTGATCAGGACGCCGCGGTCCAGGATGAATCGCCACGCCACGCGCGGGTCGTCGAAACGGCCGAACTGCACGAAGTTGGCGTCGGACTCGGTCACCTCGTAGCCGATGGCCCGCAGCTCGCCGACCAGCCGGTCGCGCTCCGCCTTGAGCTGCTCGACGTACTTCAGCAGCGTCCCGGTGTGCTCCAGGGCGGCCAGCGCGGTCGCCTGGGTGACCGCGGAGAGGTGGTAGGGAAGCCGGACGAGCTGCACGGCGTCGACGACCGCCGGGTGCGCGGCGAGGTAGCCGAGGCGCAGGCCCGCCGCGCCGAACGCCTTGGACATCGTCCGGGAGACGACCAGGTTGGGGCGGCCCGCCAGGAGGGGCAGCAGCGAGTCGCCGTGGCTGAACTCGATGTACGCCTCGTCGACGACGACCATGGACGGCTTCGCGGCCTGCGCGGCCTCGTACAGCGCGAGGACGGTCTCGCGCGGGACGGCGTTGCCGGTGGGGTTGTTGGGGGTCGTCACGAAGACGACGTCCGGGCGATGCCCGGCGATCGCGCGCGTGGCGTCGTCGACGTCGATCGTGAAGTCGTCCTTGCGGGGGCCCGAGATCCACTCGGTGCCCGTCCCGCGCGCGATGAGGCCGTGCATCGAGTACGACGGCTCGAACCCGATCGCGCTGCGGCCGGGCCCGCCGAACGTCTGCAAGAGCTGCTGGATGACCTCGTTGGACCCGTTGGCGGCCCACACGTTCGCGAGCGCGACCTCGTACCCGGTGGTGTCCGTCAGGTACTTCGCGAGCTGCGTGCGCAGCTCCACGGCGTCCCGGTCGGGGTAGCGGTTGAGGTCGCGGGCGGCCTCACGCACGCGTTCGGCGATCCGCTCGACCAGTTCCTCGGGGAGCGGGTAGGGGTTCTCGTTCGTGTTCAGCCGTACGGGGACGTCCAGTTGGGGCGCTCCGTAGGGGGACTTGCCGCGCAGCTCGTCCCGTACGGGGAGGTCGTCGATTCCGAATGTCACTTGCCGGGCACCTTCCAGCCGAACCTTGCCTTGATCGCCGCGCCGTGCGCCGGGAGGTCCTCGGCCTCAGCGAGCGTGACCACGTGGTGGGCGACGTCGGCGAGCGCCTCGCGCGTGTAGTCGACGATGTGGATGCCGCGCAGGAACGACTGCACGGACAGGCCGGAGGAGTGGCAGGCGCACCCTCCGGTGGGCAGGACGTGGTTGGAGCCGGCCGCGTAGTCGCCCAGGGAGACGGGCGCCCAGGGGCCGACGAAGACCGCGCCCGCGTTGCGCACGCGGTCGGCGACTTCCGAAGCGTCGGCGGTCTGGATCTCCAGGTGCTCGGCGCCGTACGCGTCGACGACCCGCAGGCCCTCCTCGACGCCGTCGACGAGGACGATCGCGGACTGCCGGCCCGCGAGCGCGGGGGCGATGCGGTCGTCGATGTGCTTGCTGGCGGCGACCTGCGGGATCAGTTCCTTCTCGACGGCGTCCGCGAGTTCGGCGGAGTCGGTGACCAGGACGGCGGCGGCGAGCGGGTCGTGCTCGGCCTGGCTGATCAGGTCGGCGGCGACGTGCACCGGGTCGGCGGTCGCGTCCGCGAGGACCGCGATCTCGGTCGGCCCGGCCTCGGCGTCGATGCCGATCCGGCCGGTGAAGTAGCGCTTGGCGGCGGCGACCCAGATGTTGCCGGGGCCGGTGACCATGTTCGCGGGCGGGCAGGACTCGGTGCCGTACGCGAACATCGCGACGGCCGTGGCGCCGCCGGCCGCGTACACCTCGTCGACGCCGAGCAGCGCGCACGCGGCGAGGATCGTCGGGTGCGGCAGGCCGCCGAAGTCGGCCTGCGCCGGGGAGGCGAGGGCGATGGACTCGACGCCGGCCTCCTGCGCGGGCACGACGTTCATGATCACGGAGGACGGGTACACGGACCGCCCGCCGGGCGCGTACAGCCCGACCCGGTCGACGGGCACCCACTTCTCGGTCACGGACCCACCGGGCACGACCTGGGTCGTGTGCGTCGTACGGCGCTGCTCGCGGTGGACGAGGCGGGTGCGCCGGATCGACTCCTCCAGGGCCGCGCGGACGGCGGGGTCGAGGCCGTCCAGCGCCTTCGTGAGCGCCTCGACGGGGACGCGCACGGACGTGAGCCGTACGCCGTCGAACTTCTCGGCGAAGTCGATCAGCGCCGCGTCGCCCCGATGATGCACGGCCTCGCAGATGGGCCGCACCTTCTCCAGGGCAGCCGCGACGTCGAAGTCGGCTCGGGGCAGCAGGTCGCGCAGGGCGGGCCCTTCGGGGAGGGCGTCGCCGCGCAGATCGATTCGCGAGATCACGGAGCCAATTCTCGCAGACCCGGTTCCGGGGCCGTTCGCGCGTATCAATGGCTGATACAGAACCGCCTCGTCACACAACGTGGCAATGAATTCGGACAGGTTGGGAACTTTCGAAGATCGATGTCACGTTCAGTGTTCAAAGCCTCACGGAGCGGGCAGAACAGGTGCGAGGAGAACAGATGTACGAGAAAGGAGGGGCAGTGGTGATCGAGGGGGCCGGAGCGCATGTCAGGGACCTCCCGGGAGACCTGACGGCGGTCGAGGCGGGACTGTGGCAGGCGTTCCGGGACGGCGGGATGTACGACCTGAGCTGCGGCAACCCGGAGGTGGACGACCCGCACGGCGGCCACCCCTGGGGCGAGGGGCGGACGGTGCGGGCCAGGGTGGTGGCCTGGCTCCTGCTGGACGGCCCGCCGGCGCTGACGGGCCGGGTGTCGTCGCTGAAACTGGCCGGCGTCCGCATCAGCGGCACGCTGGACCTGTCCGGCGGCCGGGTCCTGCCGTACGTGGAGCTGCGCGGCTGCCGGTTCGACCGGGAGGTGCTGCTCCCGGAGGCCCGGTTCACGACGCTGCGCCTCGTGGACTGCGCGGTCCCCCGCCTGGAGGCGGCCCGGGTGCACACGGAAGGGGACCTGCACCTCCCGCGCAGCCGCTTCCCCGAGGGCATCCGCCTGACCGACGCGCACATAGGGACGGACCTGCTGCTCAGCCAGGCGGTGGTGCACCGCGACCGCAGCGGGCGCTCCGTCGTCGCCGACGGGATGACGGTCGGCCAGGACGTCCAGGCGGACCTCCTGGAGTCCCACGGCGAGCTGAGCCTGCGCGGCGCCAAGGTCGGGGTGTCGCTGAGCCTGCGCGGAGCGCGCCTCGCCGACCCGCTGGGCCGGTTCGCGCTCAACGCCCCGCAGCTCACCGTCGAACGCTCGCTGTACCTGACGCCGGCGGCGGCGGGCGGCCGGCAGACGACGGGAGTGACACCCGCGCGGGGCATCCGCGTCCAGCGCTTCGAGTGCCGGGGCGGCCTGCGGCTGGACGACGGGCGGTTCGGGGACGCCGTGGACCTCCAGTCCGCGCGCTTCATCCTCACGGACGACCAGGAGCTGTCCCTGCGCCGGGTGCACGCGTCGGAGCTGCGCTTCCTCGGCCAGCGCCCGGCGCACGGCACGGTCGCCCTGTCGGGCGCGCGGGTCGTCAACCTGATCGACCGCGCGACGGCCTGGCCGGGCCCCGGCCGCCTGCACATGGCCGGGTTCACGTACGACAACCTGATCCCGGTCGGCCCGTTCCCGCTGGCCGCGCGCCTGGGGTGGGTCGCGGCGGCGACCGCGGAGTACGCGCCGGAGCCGTACGAGCGCCTCGCGGGGGTCCTGCGGGCGGGCGGGGAGGACGAGGACGCGCGGGAGGTCCTGCTCGCCAAGCAGCGCAGACGCCGCGAGACGCTCCCGCCGGGCGCGAAGTTCTGGGGGTACGCGCAGGACTGGACGGTCGCCTACGGGTACCGGCCGGGGCGGGCGGCGGTGTGGATGGGGGTGCTGTGGGCGGCGGGGTCGGTCGCCTTCGGCCACGCCCCGCACCACCCCACGGGCGGGAGCGGCCCGTCCTGGGACCCGGTCCTGTTCACCCTGGACCTCCTCCTGCCGGTGATCGACCTCGGGCAGGCCGGGCAGTGGCGGCTCGACGGGGCCTGGCAGTGGGCGGCGGCCGTGATGATCCTGCTGGGCTGGATCCTGGCGACGACGGTGGCGGCGGGCGCGACCCGGCTGCTACGGAGGGACTGAAACATGCGCGCCGCAACCCCCACGGAACCCGCACGCAGGGCGGCCCCGCAGTCACGGAAACCGCACGCTGTGCCCGTAGCGTGGCGACTGAACGGTAACCTTTTACTCTCCCTTGACCTCGGGGCGTACAACTTTCCATGGGTTGCGCTTTACCTCTGGCGCGTCGCCGACCAGCGTTTTTCAATGGTCGGCACCATGGCTCTGCTGCCCCCGTTCATCCGCCCGGCCCGCGCGCCGAAAGCCCCGAAGGCCGCGCCGCCCCTCGCCGTCACCGGACTGCCGGCCGACGACGAGATGCTGCTCGACGTCCCCGACGACCTCCTCGGCCCCGCGCTGGTCGCGGCCGGGCGCGGCGAGCACAGACCGGCGGCCGGACTCCTCGCGCGCACCCGCGTACGGCGCGACTGGGAGGCCCGCGACCGGTACGTCAAGCGCCTCGCGGCGTTCGCGCAGGCGCGGCCCGAGTGGTTCGAGGTGTGGCGGGCGGGCGCGCCGCGCGACCCGGACGTCCTGCTGGTCGCCGCCCAGCTCGCGGTGGGCCGCGCCTGGCGCTCCCCCGCGCGCGAGGAGCTGCTGCGCGAGGTGAGCCCGCTGATCACGGCGGCGGCGCAGGCATGGGACCGCGACCCGGTGCCGTGGCGCATCGCCCTCGACCACGCGCGCGGGGCGCACGCCGGGCACAAGTACTTCGGCGAGCTGTGGGAGGCCGCCGTCCGCCGCTCGCCCCACCACTTCGGGTGCCATGTGTCCGCGCTGCGCTACCTGGGCACCTCCTGGCACGGCTCGCACCTGGAGGGCTTCGACTTCGCCGACCGCGCCGCGCAGGACGCCCCCGCCGACTCCCTCGTGCAGTCGCTGCCGGCGCTCGTCGCGTTCTCGTACCTGACGGACGGCTGCGGGCCCCTCGTGGCGCGCGAGCGGCTCGACGCGGCGGCCGACCGGGCGGTCGTCCTGTCGGCCCGGCTCGGTCCCGGCGACTCGCGCGCGGCCGAGATCCGCAACGGCCTCGTCTACGTCCTGGACCGGCTCGGGCGGCGCGAGGACGCGCTCGTCCAGCTGCGGCTGCTGGGCCCGTACGTCACCTCGTTCCCCTGGAACCGCTTCTCCGACGACCCCCTCGGCCACTTCCTCGCCGCCCGCGAGGACCTCCTCCACGGCCGTCCGGTCCGCCCGTGGAGCGGTCACGACGGACATCCGACCGGCGCGGACCATTAGGCTTCCGCACCGTGACCATCGTCCGTCTGCCGCTCTTCCCCCTGAACTCGGTGCTGTTCCCCGGGCTCGTGCTGCCGCTGAACGTCTTCGAGGAGCGCTATCGCGCGATGATGCGCTCCCTGCTCAAGACACCGGAGGACGAGCCGCGCCGGTTCGCCGTCGTCGCCATCCGCGACGGCCACGAGGTCGCGCCCGCGGCCCAGGGCATGCCCGACCCGACCGCACAGCTGCGGCGCGGCCCCCTCGCCGGGTTCGGCCCCGACCCGCTCAAGGCGTTCCACTCCGTGGGGTGTATCGCCGACGCGGCGACCGTACGGGAGCGGGGCGACGGCACGTTCGAGGTACTGGCGACCGGTACGACCCGGGTGCGGCTGCTGTCCGTCGACGCGTCGGGGCCGTACCTCACCGCCGAGGTGGAGGAGCTGTCCGAGGAGCGCGGCGAGGAGGCGCAGGCCCTCGCCGAAGTCGTCCTGCGGGCCTTCCGCCAGTACCAGAAGCGGCTCGCCGGCGCCCGGGAGCTGTCCGTCCTCTCCGGCGACCTCCCCGACGAGCCCGGCGTCGTGTCGTACCTCGTCGCCGCGACGATGATGCTCGACACGCCGACCAAGCAACGGCTCCTCCAGGCACCGGACTTCACGTCCCGGCTGCGGGACGAGCTGAAGCTCCTGCGCGTCGAGACGGCGATCCTGCGCGGACTGCCCTCCCTGCCCGCGTCCGACCTGACGCGCGGCCCCACGAGCCTGAACTGAGGACCCCGGTGGCGAAGAAGCCGAAGAAACAGGCCGGTGGGACGCCGGCGACCGTCGCGCTGACGGCGGCGGGGGTGCCGTACACGGTCCACTCCTACGACCACGACCCCGCGCACCCCTCGTACGGCGAGGAGGCCGCCGAGGCGATGGGGGTGTCGCCGGAGCGGGTGTTCAAGACGCTGGTGGCGGACGTCGACGGGGCGCTGACCGTCGCGGTGGTCCCGGTGGCCGGCACCCTCGACCTGAAGGCGCTGGCGACGGCCGTGGGCGGCAAGAGGGCGGCCATGGCCGACCCGGCCCTCGCCGAACGCACCACGGGGTACGTCCGGGGCGGCATCTCCCCCCTGGGCCAGCGCAGGCGACTCCCGACGGTCCTGGACGCCTCGGCCGACGCCCACGCCACCATCTGCGTCTCGGCCGGCCGCCGGGGCCTGGAGGTCGAGCTCTCCCCCGGCGACCTCGCCACCCTCACCGAAGCGGTCCTGGCCCCCATCGGACGTGCGTGACCCCTCGACGTGCCGCCCCCTCTCCGTTAAGCAGAGAAGGCATGTCGAAACGCACGCGGAAACGAAAGTGGCGCACCAAGAAACGACGCGCGAACCACGGGAGGCGCCCGGCGTAGGGCTCACGGCGCGGGCGGGGGCGGGGGATGCCCGCGCCCGCGCCGGGTGTGTCGCGGCTCGGACCGCGGGAGGCGCCCGTACGCGAGCCCGCAATCGGCGGCAACGCCTGAGAAAGCCCCCGCACGGACGCCCTCTACACCGGCGGCGCCAGATACGGGTGTTCGTACACTTCCGGATCCCGTGGCCCGAACAACGCCGTCAGCCCCAGATGTACCAGCAGCCCCGCGATGGACCACACCATCAGCGCCCCCTTAGCCCCCAGCTTCAGCGGCGCCGAGAACGTCACCCCCTTGCCCGCGCTCTTCGCGTGGGCGATGACGTCGGAGGTCGGCCCGAGCCAGGTGCCCAGCTTCCACGCGACGACCGAGGCCAGCACGCCTCCGAGGGTCAGCCCGACGACGAGCGGGATGCCACCCCGCCGGCGCCACAGGAAGACCCCGACCGCGCTGAGCGCCCCGCAGGCCAGCGCGAGCAGCGTGAACGTTCCGTCGACGCCGATGGCCTGTTCGCCCTCGGAGTCCTTGAGGTAGACGACCCAGCTCCCGTCTGACTGGTCCCCCACGAGCGGCACCCGGGGCGCCAGCCAGAGCCACAGCAGCCCCAGCACGAGGCCCAGCACGGTCACCCCCACGGCGACCAGCGCCCCGTCCCGGAGATCACCCAGCAGCTCGGCCCGGTCCTTCACGCCCACCACCTCCCCGTACCCCTCCGGAGGCGGCGGAGGCCAGTCCCCCCGCGGGGACGGTTCGTGCGGCGGCGTAGGCGGAGTCAACGGAGCGGTCACCCTGCCATCGTGCCAGGCCCGCCTGAGCCCCGCCCCACCGGAGCCCCACCGGAGACCGGTCGGAGCCGCGCAGCACCGGGAACGCCCCTGGCCGAGGCCCGCGGAACCGCACCCCCCGGCCTCACCGGACCGCGGCCCTCCGATAAGCCCAGGTGGCCACCGCCAACGACACGACCCCCACCCCCGCGCACACCGCCAGATCCCCCAGCACATACCCCCAGTCGGGCCGCGCGGCGAACGTCCGCGCCATCGCCTCCACCCCGTACGTCGACGGCAGCAGATCCCGGGCGAACCGCACCACCTCCGGCATCCGGTCCGGCGGCAGCACCCCCAGCAACAGCGCGGCGGACATCCCCAGCTGCCCCATCACGGTCGCCAGTTCGGGCCGGGGCGCCAGCAGCCCCAGCGCCGCCCCCAGCCCGGACAACGCGGCCCCCGCCAGGGGAATCACGGCGAGCAGGATCCAGAGATGCGTCAGCGGCAGCCCGAAGAGCACGCACCCGAAAACAGCCGTGATCACCGTCCCCGGCACGGTGAACGACGCGTACGCCCCGGCGGCCCCCAGGACGACAGCGGCAGGCGGCACAGGAAGCGTCGCGTAGTGATCGAGCCCCCCGCTGGCCCGCAACTGCCCGAAGTACTGCGCGAGAAGGTTCAGCGCGACGAAGGCGACGACGAGAACGGCGGACCCGGCGACGACGGCCTCGGCCTCGCTCCCCCCGTCGACGACCCCCCGCATCATGATGAGAATCCCGACGGACTGGAACGTCGCGACGAAGAGCAGCGGAATCCGGGCCACCCGCGCACGCGACAGCTGCGCGCGGTAGACGGCGGCGAGGGACGGCCACAGCCGGGCGCGCGGCCCGAGCTCGGCGGCCTCACGCTTCCCCTGCTCCGCCCCCCGCACACTCCCCGGCAGAACCCCGGCGGGTACGACACTCACGTGGCGCTGCTCCTCTTCTCCAGGGCCCCGACCCCGTCCCGTACGGATCCGGCGCCCGAAAAACTCATCCCGTCACACAGGACGCCAAAAGGGCCCTTCATGCCTTCACCAGCCCCTGCCGGAAATTCCCGCCGAGCGCGAGGTACACGTCCTCAAGGCTCGGCGTGGCCAGCGTGAAATCGTCGAGCGCGGCGAACGCGGCCCCGCCGGTCACGGTCGACACGACGGCCCGGGCCTCCTCGGGCGCGAGCCGCAGCGTCCACCGCCGCCCCGACTCGACCGCCCGCTCCCGCAGCGCGGCCACCTCGGGAACGTCCAGCGGCGCCTTCTCCCGCCACACGAGATCGACCCGCACCTCCCCGGCGACCTGCTCCTTGAGCCCGGTCGGCGTGTCGCAGGCGATGACGCGCCCCCGGTCGAGGACGGCGACCCGGTCGAGGACGGTCTCCGCCTCGATGACGTTGTGCGTGACGAGCAGCACGGTCGTCCCCCGCTCGGCCCGCCGCCGGTCGACGGCGGACCAGACGGCGCGCCGGGCGACGGGATCCATGCCGGTGGTGGGTTCGTCGAGGACGAGCAGCCGCCGCTCCCCCACGAGCGCGGTGGCGAAACAGGCGAGCCGCCGCTGCCCCCCGGACAGCTTGCGCAACGGCCGCCCGGCCAGCGCCGTGAGCCCCAGCTCGTCGAGGACCGCGTCCCGCTCGGCGCGCGCCGCGTGCACGTCGAGCCCGCGCAGCCGCGCGGTGGTCTCGGCGGCGAGGGAGACGGTGAGCTCGTCGAGCGCGGTGGACTCCTGCCCGAGGTACGCGAGGAGCCGCGACGCCCGTTCGGGATGGCGCACGATGTCGTGCCCGAGGATCTCGACGCTGCCGGAGTCGGGCCGCATCAGCCCGGTGAGCTGCCGTACGAGGGTGGACTTCCCGGCGCCGTTGGGCCCGAGCAGTCCGAAGATCTCACCGCGCCGGATGTCGAGGCTCACGTCGTCCGTGGCCCGCACCTCGGGCGTACCGGGAGCGCCGCGTCTGCCGCGCACCGCCCGGTAGGTCTTGGTCAGCCCGCGCACGGCACACACGACGTCCTCGGTGTGCCGGACTGCCGGTGCCGCGCGCGTACTCACAAGGGGAGAGCGTACGGGGTCGGCGGGCCCGGCCCTTGTCCGGGTCGTCGCTCAGTCGGCGGCCGGCTGGTGCTCGACGCCGGTCCTGGCGTCGATCTCACGCCAGAATCCGGCCCGGATCGCGTACCGGTCGTGCTCGTCGATCTGGTCGTCCTTGTGCGCGAGGAGCCCGAAGCGGGCGGCGTAGCGCAGCAGCTCGCCGTCGATGCGGTGGGGGACGCGGGGATACATTCCGGACAGTTTCGGGAGGTGACCGTGGTCACCGAGACGGGCGATCCAGCGCCGCGCGAACACCTGCCCGACCTCGTACGGGTCGCCGCCGACGGTCGTGATGTCCTCCTCGCGGTCCGCCCAGCGCTGTTCGGCGGTGGTGAGCTGCGCGAGCGTCGGCATCGCGGCGGCCTCGGGGGCTTCGGCGGCGGGTCGGTCGACCCAGCCCTTGTCGGAGGACCAGCGCAGGGTCGCGGCCGGGGCGGGGAGCGGCTTCTCACCGGAGGCGCGCAGGGCGGCGAGGTCCTTCGGTGTGGGGATGCCCTTGTGCGCGGGGACGCGCTCCGAGACGCCGTTGCCGTCGGCCGGCGCGTGCTCGTGCGGCTCGGAGTCGGGGGGACGCGGCGCGTCCGGCAGGGGGGCTCCGAGGATCGCCGCGATCTCCGGGCGCGGCACGGGCTGCGGCGCGCACACCCCGCCGTGCTCCTTCGCGCGGACGGCCTTCGTGATCCACGTCCGGTCGAGCACCCGCCGCTCGTCCGCCTCCGCGACGAGGTCCTCCGACTGGTTGTAGTCCCCGTCGGCGGCCTGGACGGCCCACAGGTGTACGGCGACGCCGTGCTCCTTCGCGGCCATCATCCCCGGCAGCAGATCGCCGTCGCCGGTCACCAGCACGACGTCCGAACAGGCGCGGTTGCGGGCCAGCTCGGTCAGCTCGGCGTGCATCGCCGCGTCGACGCCCTTCTGCGCCCAGCGTCCGTCGCTGCGGGTCAGCGCGCCGAGCCGGACGGTGACCCGGGGCATCACGCGCAGCCTGCGGTGCTCGGGCTGGGGGACGCGGTCGGGGGCGCCGTCGAACCAGTAGATCCGCAGCAGCGGCCGTTCCGTATCGGACTCCGCCTGTTCTCGCAGGCCCTGTACGAGCGCACTGTGGTCGACGCTGATACGGGAGCGCGAGGGATCGCCGGCGAGGAGACTGGCGGCGGCCCCCAGCAGATACCCGGCGTCCACCAGGACGATGCAGCGGTCCACGCGACTCACCCTCTTCCCGGTAGTTGTGCTTCGGGCTTCCTTGGAGTCTGCCCGACCTCGCGGGGGTTAACGGCCGGAACTCGATCTTCGGCGTGGCGTTTGGGGACATTGCCCCCTCCGCCCCCTTGGTCACACAGGGCAATGATCCGAAATGCGGCTTATCTCCAGCCGTGTGAGTCTGAACCAGGCCCTAGCCCCTAACCATCCCAGGAGGCAGATCCCCATGGCCAAGAACAAGAAACAGAACCGCGCCCAGGCCGCTCAGGCTTCCCAGGCGGAACGCGGCCAGCAGCAGGCCCAGCAGTCGGCGATGGAAGCGGAAGCCAGGCGAGCCACCACGGCAAGCCCGATGGACATGGCCCGCAAACACCGCGAACGCCGCTTCGGCCACAACTGAGGCGAGCGGTACAGGGCAGTAGCAGCCTGAGCACGAAGAGGGGCGCACCCGCAAAGGGATGCGCCCCTCTTTCACACCAACAAGCTGTGCGTCTAAGCGCCGAGCCAGGCGAGGGCATTCAGGGGCGCGGGGCTGTGTCGATTTGCGGCTACCGCCGCGCGGGCGCGACCAGCCACCGACTACCCGCACCCGGCACACCACAGCCCCGACCTCCCCCTACCCCGCCAGGCACGCCGGACCCAGCAGCACCTTCAGGTCACCGAACAACGCCGGGTCCGGCTTCACCCGGTGCCGGTCCAGCCGCAGGATCGTCGTCTTCGTCGGCCCCTGCAACCGGATCCGCACCTCGCTGTCCCCCCGGTGATGCGTGAGGATCTCGTTCAGCCGGCTCACCATCGGCGGCGTCACCCGGGTCGCCGGGATCGTCAGGATCACCGGCGCGTTGGTCCCCGCGTTGGACAGGTCCGGCACGGCCAGCTCCATCGCGACGAGCCGCGGCACGTCCTCCCGCTTGTCGAGGCGGCCCTTGACGAACACGACCGCGTCCTCGACGAGCTGCGTGGAGATCAGCTGGTACGTCGCCGGGAAGAACATGCACTCGATGGACCCGGCGAGATCCTCGACCGTCGCGATGGCCCACGCGTTGCCCTGCTTGGTCATCTTGCGCTGGAGCCCGGAGATGATCCCCCCGATGGTCACGACGGCCCCGTCCGCGTGCTCACCGCCCGTGAGCTGCGAGATCCCGGCGTCGGCCTTGTCGGACAGCACGTGCTCAAGCCCGAACAGGGGGTGGTCGGAGACGTACAGCCCGAGCATCTCCCGCTCCTGCGCGAGCAGATACGTCTTCTCCCACTCGTCGGTGGTGAACTCGACGTCCAGCCCGAACCCCGGCTCGTCGCTGTCCTCCTCCCCCATCCCCCCGAACAGGTCGAACTGCCCCTCGGCCTCCTTGCGCTTCACCGCGACCACGTTGTCGATCATCGTGTCGAAGTGCGCGGTGAGCCCCTTGCGCGTGTGCCCGAGGGAGTCGAACGCCCCGGCCTTGATCAGCGACTCGGTGGTCCGCTTGTTGCAGGCGACGGCCTCGACCTTGTCGAGGTAGTCGGGGAAGGACCCGTACTTCCCCTTGGCCTTGCGGCTGCGGATGATCGACTCGACGACGTTCGTGCCGACGTTACGGACCGCTTCGAGCCCGAAGAGGATCACGTCGTCACCCTGCGCGGCGAAGTTGTGCACGGACTCGTTGACGTCCGGCGGCAGCACCTTGATGCCCATGCGCCGGCACTCGTTGAGGTAGATCGCGGACTTGTCCTTGTCGTCCTTGACGGACGTCAGGAGCCCGGCCATGTACTCGGCGGGGTAGTTGGCCTTGAGGTAGGCGGTCCAGTAGGAGACGAGCCCGTACGCGGCGGAGTGCGCCTTGTTGAAGGCGTACCCGGCGAACGGCACCAGCACGTCCCACAGGGCCTGGATCGCCTCGTCGCTGTAGCCGTTCTTCTGGGCGCCGGCCTGGAAGATGGTGAAGTTCTTGGCCAGTTCCTCGGGCTTCTTCTTGCCCATCACGCGGCGCAGGATGTCGGCCTCGCCGAGGGAGTACCCGGCGATGATCTGGGCGGCCTTCTGCACCTGCTCCTGGTAGACGATCAGGCCGTAGGTGACCGCGAGGACCTCTTCGAGCGGCTCCTCCAGCTCCTTGTGGATCGGGGTGATCTCCTGGAGCTTGTTCTTGCGCAGCGCGTAGTTGGTGTGCGAGTCCATGCCCATCGGGCCGGGACGGTAGAGCGCGGAGACGGCGGAGATGTCTTCGAAGTTGTCCGGCTTCATCAGGCGCAGCAGCGAGCGCATGGGGCCGCCGTCGAACTGGAAGACGCCGAGGGTGTCGCCGCGCTGGAGGAGTTCGAAGGTCTTCGGGTCGTCGAGCGGCAGCGCGAGGAGGTCGAGTTCGACGCCCTTGTTGGACTTCACCATCTTGACGGCGTCGTCCATGATCGTCAGGTTGCGCAGGCCGAGGAAGTCCATCTTCAGCAGGCCGAGCGACTCGCACTGCGGGTAGTCCCACTGCGTGATGGTGACGCCGTCGGTGTGCCGGACCCAGATCGGGGCGTGGTCGACGATGGGCTCGCTGGACATGATGACGCCGGCGGCGTGCACGCCCATCTGCCGGACCAGGCCCTCGACGCCCTTGGCGGTGTCGATGACCTTCTTGACGTCCGGCTCGTTCTCGTACATCCCCCGGATCTCGCCCGCCTCGTTGTACCGGGGGTGCGAGGGGTTGGTGATGCCGTCGAGGTCGATGCCCTTGCCGAGGACGTCGGCGGGCATGGCCTTGGTGAGGCGGTCGCCCATGGCGTACGGGTACCCGAGGACGCGCGCGGAGTCCTTGATGGCGTTCTTGGCCTTGATCTTGCCGTAGGTGCCGATCATGGCGACCTTGTCGGAGCCGTACTTCTCCGTCACGTACCGGATCACCTCGACGCGCCGGCGCTCGTCGAAGTCGATGTCGACGTCCGGCATGGAGATGCGCTCGGGGTTGAGGAACCGCTCGAAGATCAGGCCGTGCGGGATGGGGTCGAGGTCGGTGATGCCCATGGCGTACGCGACGATCGAGCCGGCCGCCGAGCCTCGGCCGGGGCCGACGGCGATGCCCTGCTTCTTGGCCCACATGATGAAGTCGGCGACGACGAGGAAGTAGCCCGGGAAGCCCATCGAGATGATGGTGTCCATCTCGTACTCGACCTGCTTCATGCGGTCGTCCGGGATGCCGTCCGGGAAGCGGCGGTTCATGCCGCGCATGGTCTCCTCGCGGAACCAGGAGACCTCGGTGTAGCCGTCGGGGATGTCGAACTTCGGCATGAGGTTCTTCTCCTCGAACATGCCGGTGGTGTCGACCATCTCGGCGATGAGGAGCGTGTTGGCGCAGCCCTCCTGCCAGGCGTCGGAGGAGTCGACGGCGTACATCTCGTCCGTGGACTTGAGGTAGTAGCCGGTGCCGTCGAACTTGAAGCGGTCCGGGTCGGAGAGGTTCTTGCCGGTCTGGATGCACAGCAGCGCGTCGTGCGCCGTCGCCTCGTGCGCGTACGTGTAGTGCGAGTCGTTCGTCACCAGGGGCGGGATGCCGAGCTTCTTGCCGATCTCCAGGAGGCCGTCGCGGACCCGGTGCTCGATCTCGATGCCGTGGTCCATCAGCTCCAGGAAGTAGCGGTCCTTGCCGAAGATGTCCTGGTAGTCGGCCGCCGCCTTGAGGGCCTCGTCGTACTGGCCGAGGCGCAGCCGGGTCTGGAGCTCGCCGGAGGGGCAGCCGGTGGAGGCGACGATGCCCTCGGACCACTGGGAGATGGTCTCCTTGTCCATCCGGGGCCACTTCTGGAGCCAGCCCTCCGCGTACGCGTCGGAGGAGAGGCGGAAGAGGTTGTGCAGGCCGGTCTTGTTCACGGCCCACATCGTTTTGTGCGTGTACCCGCCGGAGCCCGAGACGTCGTCGCGCTTCTGGTGCGGCTGGCCCCACTGGATCTTGCGCTTGTTGCGCCGGGACTCGGGGGCGACGTACGCCTCGATGCCGATGATCGGGGTGACGCCCGCCTTCTTCGCGGTGTGGAAGAAGTCGTAGGCGCCGTGGAGGTTGCCGTGGTCGGACATCGCGATGTGGGTCATGCCCATCTCGTTGCACGCGTCGAACATGTCCTTGAGCCGCGCGGCACCGTCCAGCAGCGAGTACTGGGTGTGGACGTGCAGGTGCGTGAACGGCGGCTTTGACACGGCTTGGCCTCCTACAGGGAAACGGGTGGCGACGGGACTGCGGAGTGGTCTGGGGGTCGGCGTGAAGTCTATGCCTCGGCACTGACACGCGAAGGTCTCCCCCGCGTACCTTCACTGGCGGGCACCAATCGAAGGACCCGTCCGTTGGAGTCGGCAGATACGCAGAAACGCTGCCGAACACATACGCACCAGGAGGCACCCGGCGATGTCGGTCAACCGGCTCAACGACGAGCAGCGCGGCGAGGAGATCCTCGCCGTCTTCGACACCGCGTTCGGCGAGCTCCTGGCCGCCGACCCGGCCGCGTTCCGCGTGAAGTTCCGCAAGATGGCGGCTTCCGCGTTCGCGTTCTACCGGGGGACGGCCGCTCTCTTCTACCACGACCTGGACGCGGAGAAGCACGGCGGCCCCTACCTCGACGACCGCACCGCGCGCGTATGGATCCACGGCGACCTGCACGCGGAGAACTTCGGCACGTACATGGACGCGACGGGCCGCCTGATCTTCAACGTCAACGACTTCGACGAGGCGTACGTCGGCCCCTTCACCTGGGACCTCAAGCGCTTCGCCGCCTCCATCGCCCTCATCGGGTACGCGAAGGCGCTGAGCGACGAGCAGATCGGCGAGCTGGTCGGCGTCTACGCGGGCGCGTACCGCGAGCGCATCCACGCGCTGGCGACGGGCGCGAAGCGCGACGAGGTACCGCCGTTCACGCTGGACACCGCCGAGGGCCCGCTCCTGGACGCGCTCAGGGACGCCCGCTCGCTGACCCGCTTCGGTCTCCTGGAGTCGATGACGGAGATCCGTGACTTCGAGCGCCGCTTCGCGCCGGGCGGCGGCTCCATCGAGCTGGACGCGGCGACGCGCTACAAGGTGCTGGCCGCGTTCGACGGCTACCTGGAGACGCTCCCGGACTCCTCGCTGGCCCGCCCGGACTCGTACCGCGTCAAGGACGTCGTCGGCCGCCGGGGCATCGGCATCGGGTCGGCCGGGCTGCCGTCGTACAACATCCTGCTGGAGGGGCACAGCGACGCCCTGGAGAACGACGTCGTGATCTACATCAAGCAGGCCCAGACCCCGGCGGTCTCCCGGCACATCACGGACCGCGCGATCCGGGACTACTTCCAGCACGAGGGCCACCGCACGGTCATCTCCCAGCGCGCCCTCCAGGCGCACGCGGACCCGTGGCTGGGCTGGACCGAGCTGGACGGCGCGGGCCAGCTGGTCGCCGAGGTGTCGCCGTACGCGGTGGACCTGGACTGGGGCGACATCGACGACCCGGAGGAGATCGCGGCGGTCGTCGCGGACCTCGGCCGGGCGACGGCGACGATGCACGCGGCGGCGGACGACACCTCGGGCGAGTCGCTGGTGCCGTTCTCCACGGAACGGGCCATCGACGCGGCACTCGCGGCCGACGAGGAGGGCCTCGCGCCGCTCCTGGTGGACTTCGCGCACAGCTACGGCGCCCGCGCGCGGGCCGACCACCAGACCTTCGTCGACCTGTTCCGCAACGGCCGGATAGCGGGGCTGTGACAGAAGCTGTGACGAGAAAGGTGACGGGAAGGGCACACATGGCCGCCCCGGGGCCTCTCACAGGCACCTTTTAGGAGCCTCTTACGACAGCCCGTGTCACACTGCCGGTGTTATGGACATATCCGGGACCCGACTCAGAGCCGCGCGCGCGGCGCTGTTCACGGCACTCGTCGTGACGCTCAGCACCGCGTCGCACGTCCTGCTGTCCCGGGCCCCCCTGCCGCTGAACACGGTCGCGCTGATCACGGCGGCCGTGTTCGCGCTCGCCTACCTCCTCGCGGGCCGCGAACGCGGCTACACCCGGATCGCCGCGCTGCTGGTCCCGCTGGAGCTGGCGGCCGACACGGTCTTCACGACCGGTCAGCACGTCTGCTACGGCCCGGCCGGCGGCCCGGTCACCGGCCCGCTGCGCTCGGTCGGCTGGAACGTCCTGTGCGGCGACGGCACCGAGTTCGGCACCCCCCTCACCCGCGTCACCCAGTCCGGCCAGGTCCCGGCGCTCCTCGCGCACGCCGACCCGGCGACGGCGTGGGGGCTGCTCGCGGCGCACGTCAGCGTCGGCCTGGTCGCCGCCGCCTGGCTGCGCCGGGGCGAGCGGGCCTTGGCCCAGCTGCTGCGGGCCGCCGCGGTGACGACGTTCCGGCCGCTGCTGCTCGCGGTGGCCGCCGTGACGCACCGGCCGCGCCCCGAGACCGGTGTCACCGGCCGCCTGCCGCGCGCGACGCGCCGTACGGCCGCCGTCCGTGACCTGCTCCTCGTCCACTCCCTGGGACGCAGGGGTCCGCCGCTCGCCGCCTGCGCCTGACGGTTCAGGCACGCGACGCGACACCCCCGTACACCCCTTTTCACACGCTTTCAGGGAGAACACCGACATGAGCAAGCGCAACAGTCAGGCGTCGAAGAGCGCGGCGCGCGAGCGGCTGCGCGAGGAGCGCGAGCGGCAGGCGAAGAAGGACAAGGTCAAGCGGCAGGTCATCGTGGCCGCCTCGGCGCTGGCGGTGCTGGCGGCGGCCGGCGGGATCAGCTACGCGGTGATCCAGGCCAACAAGCCCTCCCACTGGGAGGCCGCGAAGAGCGACACCGTCGTCGCCCCGGCCAACACCACCGGCGACAAGGGCACGACCGTCGTCATCGGCAAGGACACCGCGAAGAAGACCCTCAAGATCTTCGAGGACCCGCGCTGCCCGATCTGCGCCCAGTTCGAGCAGACGGTCGGGACGACCGTGAAGAAGGACATCGACGACGGCAAGTTCAAGTTCCAGTACGTCGGCGCGACCTTCATCGACAACAAGGACAACGGCGAGGGCTCCAAGAACGCCCTCAGCGCCCTCGGCGCCGCGCTGAACGTCAGCCCCGAGGCGTTCCTCGAGTACAAGGCCGCGATGTACTCGACGAAGTGGCACCCGGAGGAGACGACCGACAAGTTCAAGGACGACAGCTACCTCATCGAGATAGCCGACACGGTCCCGGCGCTCAAGGGCAACGCCAAGTTCCAGGACGCCGTCAAGAAGGGCACGTACGACGCCTGGGCGATGGCCATGTCGAAGACGTTCGACGACAACAAGGAAGGCGTCCAGGGCACGCCCGGCTTCGTCATGGACGGCAAGCAGCTCAACGACGGGAAGCCGATGATGACGGTGGACCAGTTCAACCAGGTGGTCGACGCCGCGATCAAGGGCTGAACCCCTCCTCGGTGAACAACTGGCGGGCGGACTTCACGAGTTCGCCCGCCCCCGTTCATACTGATCAGTAACCTGAGGGTTCGTGACCACACCGCAAAGACGCACTCACGAGCCCCTCACCCCGCGCCGCCGTACGGTCGTCAAGGCCGCGGCGGCGACCGCCGTCCTGGCCGGACCGCTGGCCGCCGCCCTGCCCGCGCGCGCAGCCTCCGAAACCGCCCCGGCCTTCCTGCACGGCCTCGCCTCCGGCGACCCCCTCGCCGACGGCGTCCTGCTGTGGACCCGGGTGACGCCCGCGCCCGAGGCGCTCCCCGGCTCGGGACTCGGCCCGGACACCGAGGTGGAATGGGTGATAGCCCGCGACAAGGCCCTCACGGACATCGCCGCGCGCGGCACCGTCACCGCGACCGCCGCCTCCGACCACACCGTCAAGGCGGACGTCCGCGGCCTCGCCCCGGCGACCGACTACTGGTTCCGCTTCTCGGCGGGCACCGCCCTCTCCCCCGTCGCGCGCACCCGTACGGCCCCGGCGGCCGACGCGTCCGTCACGGGTCTGCGCTTCGGCGTGGTCTCCTGCGCGAACTGGGAGGCCGGGTACTTCGCGTCGTACCGCCACCTCGCCGCACGGGGTGACCTGGACGCCTGGCTGCACCTCGGCGACTACATCTACGAGTACGGCACCGGCCAGTACGGCACCCGGGGCAAGGTGATCCGCCCGCACGTCCCCACCCACGAGATCGTCACCCTCGCCGACTACCGCGCCCGGCACGGCAACTACAAGACGGACGGCGACCTCCAGGCGCTGCACGCCAAGGCGCCGGTCGTCGCGATCTGGGACGACCACGAGTTCGCCAACGACTCCTGGTCCGGCGGCGCCGAGAACCACACCGAGGGCGCCGAGGGCACCTGGACGGCCCGGCAGGCCGCCG
The DNA here is from genome assembly GCF_055409605.1 of Streptomyces saintjeani. Classification (NCBI taxonomy): domain Bacteria; kingdom Bacillati; phylum Actinomycetota; class Actinomycetes; order Kitasatosporales; family Streptomycetaceae; genus Streptomyces; species Streptomyces saintjeani. The sequence goes on from NZ_CP189624.1 coordinate 2,469,957, forward strand.
CCAAGCAGGCGTACTTCGAGTGGATGCCGGTGCGGCCCGCCCTCGCCGGTACGACCTACCGGCGGCTGCGGTTCGGGAAGCTCGCCGACCTCTCGCTGCTCGACCTGCGGTCCTTCCGCTCCCAGCAGGTCAAGACGGGCAACGGCTCGGTGGACGACCCCGGGCGCACGATCACCGGGCGCGCCCAGCTGGACTGGCTGAAGGCCGGGCTGAAGTCCTCCGACACTACGTGGAAGCTCGTCGGGAACTCGGTGATGATCTCGCCGTTCGCGATCGGCTCCCTGGCCGCCGACATCTTCAAGCCGCTGGCCAAGCTGCTCGGCCTGCCCGAGGAGGGCCTCGCCCTCAACACCGACCAGTGGGACGGCTACACCGACGACCGGCGCGAGCTGCTGGCCCACCTGAGGTCGAACGCGATCTCCAACACGGTCTTCCTCACCGGCGACATCCACATGGCGTGGGCGAACGACGTCCCCGTGGACGCCGGCACCTACCCCCTCTCCCCGTCCGCGGCCACCGAGTTCGTCGTCACGTCGGTCACCTCCGACAACCTCGACGACCTCACGAACGCCCCCGAGGGCGTCATCTCCGCGCTGGCCTCGCCGGTGATCCGCGCCGCCAACCGCCACGTCCAGTGGATCGACACCGACCGCCACGGGTACGGCGTACTCGACATCACGCCCGCCCGCGCGCAGATGGACTACTACACGCTCTCCGACAAGACGAAGCAGAACGCGACGTCGTCGTGGTCGCGGTCCTACCGCACGCTCGCCGGGAGCCAGAAGGTCGAGCGGACGTACGACCCGGTGTAGGTCCTAGAGCGTTTCGAGGAAGCCGAGCGCCACCCGCCAGGTGGTCTCGGCGGCCTCCTCGTCGTAGTCGGGGAGGCCGGGGTCGGTGTAGAGGTGGCCGGCCCCGGCGTACCGGTGGACCTCCACGTCGGCGCCGGTCCGGCCCATCTGGAGGTACCAGGAGTTCAGCCAGTCGTCCGTCTCGAACTGGTCCGGCGAGGCGACGTGCAGCTGTACGGGGAGTTCGTCCACGGAGGCGTTGGGCGCGATGTCCGACGTGCCGTGCAGCAGGAGCAGGCCGCGCGCCTTCTCGTCGCCGAGTGCGAGGGTCTGCGCGACGGACGCGCCCAGCGAGAAGCCGGCGTAGACCAGGCCGCGCTCGGAGTAGGGGGCGGCGGCGAGGACGGCGCGCTTGAGGAGTTCCTCCTTGCCGACGGTCTCCTTGAACTCCATCCCCGCCTCGGCCTCGTCGAACGTCCGCCCCTCGAAGAGATCGGGCGTCCAGACCACGTGCCCGGCCCCGCGCAGCCGCTCCGCGGCGTCCTGTACGGCGGGCCTGAGGCCGTAGGTCGAGTGGAAGAGCATGATGTTCATGCCCTCATGGTGCCAGCCACACCCTGCACACGAGTCTCACGGGCCCCATGTTCAGGGCCACCCCTGAGCGGCTACGTTCGACGGTATGGAGAACCTGCTCCGACCCGTGATCGTCGTGGGCGGCTCACTCGCCCTGACCCTGCTCATCGGCTGGGCCACCGACCGCCTTCTGCGCAAGGCCGACGCCCGCCACTCGGAGACCCCGCTGTGGGGCCTGCTGCGCCGGGGCCGCGTCCCCTACCAGCTGCTGATCTGCGCCGCCCTGCTGAGAGGCTCGTACGACAGGGCCGAACTGCTCCAGGACCACCGCGTCGCCATCGGCCGCGCGCTGACGCTGGTGCTGATCGGCTCCGCGGCCTGGGTGATCGTCCGCATCTCCGCCGCGATCGTGGAGACGACGTTCACCCGGTACGCCAGCTCCCGCGCAGGCCGCGACCCCGCGCGCGTACGCCGGGTACGCACCCAGGTCTCCCTGATCATGCGGGTCGTCGCGGCCGTCGTGGGGGTCGTCGCCATCGCCGCGATGCTGCTCACGTTCCCCGCGATGCGCGCCGCCGGGGCCTCGCTGCTCGCCTCCGCCGGCATCATCGGCATCGTCGCCGGTATCGCCGCCCAGTCCACCCTCAGCAACATGTTCGCCGGGTTCCAGATCGCCTTCGGCGACATGGTCCGGCTCGGTGACACGGTCGTCGTCGACGGGGAGTGGGGCACGGTCGAGGACATCACCCTGACGTACCTGACCGTCCGCACCTGGGACGAACGCCGGATCACGATGCCGGTGTCGTACTTCACGTCCAAGCCGTTCGAGAACTGGTCGCGGGGCGGGGCGCAGCTGACCGGCACGGTGTTCTGGCAACTGGACCACTCGGCCCCGCTGGACGCGATGCGGGTCCACCTGCGCGACATCCTCCGGGCGTGCGAGCACTGGGACGGCCGCGCGTACGACCTGACGGTGACCGACAGCACCCCGAACACGATCGAGGTCCGCGCCCTCCTGACGGCGAAGGACGCGGACGACATCTGGAAGGTGCGGGTGACGGTCCGCGAACAGATGATCACCTGGCTCTGTACGCACCACCCGCACGCCCTCCCCCGGGTCAACACGGCGGACGCCCACCTGCCCCCGACGAGCCCGCGCCCGGACGGGGTGTCACCACGCAGGGCGCACGAGCCTCCGCACGCGCCGCGGGGATGACGGTACGGGGACGCCTCACGCACCCCATGGGCGCGCAGCGCCCCCTCAGGGGCGCGGGGAACTGCGCGCCCAGCCCCCACGGCGCCGCACCCCGCCCCTCACCACTCCACCCATTCCGCCCCCAACACCCCCAACCCGCCAACGGCGATCACCCCCACAGGAAACGCCCACCCCTCAACGAACTGGAAACGGGCGGGCGGGGTGGGAAAGCCCCCGGCATCACCGCAGGCTCCGCACATCCAACTGCCTCAACACCCGATCCACAATCTCCGGATCCGCCCCGCTCTCACTCCGCGCAGCCAACACCTCATGCCGAGCCGCACTCATCATCTCCCCCTGAATCCGCCGCACCCGCTTCAGCCTCCGCACCCGCTTCTCATGCCCCTCCCGCCGCTCGTCCTCGACAATATGAGGAGAAATCCGCACCCCGATCTCAAACGCCCGCCGCAACAGCTGCTCGGACACCTCCTCCGGCAACTCCTCCACCTCCTCGATCTCCCGCAACCTCCGCTTGGCGGCTTTGGCGGCCCGAACCGCCAACTCCCGCTCGTACTCCTTCTCCCGCTCGGTATCGGCCCGAACCCCGAGCCGCCGGACAAGAAACGGCAGGGTCAGCCCCTGAAGCACAAGGGTGGTCATGATCACCCCGAAGGCGATGAAGACGATCTCGTCGCGGGCGGGAAAAGCGGACCCGTCGTCGACATGCAAGGGAATGGCAAGAGCAAGGGCGACAGAGGCAACCCCCCGCATCCCGGACCACCACATGACGACGGTCTCCCGCCAGCTCATCGGAATCTCCTCGTCGACATCCCGCCGAGCATGCAGCTTCCGGGCCAGCCACCCCGCGGGAAGCAACCACAGAAGCCGCACAAAAATAACGACTCCGGCAACAATGGCGGCCCACCCGAGCATCTCCCCCCAGCGCCCGGAAGCGGTCCGAATGGCGTTGTGCAGCTCAAGCCCGATCAGCCCGAAGGCGACGCCGGTGACGAGCGTGTCGACGATGTCCCAGAACGCGTGCCCGGCAAGCCGATTGACGACGTCGTCGGGGTCGGTGGCGTACTCGGCGAGAAAAAGCGCACAGGTCAGAACGGCCAGCACCCCGGACCCATGCAGTTCCTCGGCCAGCACGTACGCGGCGAACGGCACGAGCAACGTCAGACTGATCTGAAGAGTCGCGTCCCCGAGCAGATCGAGCAGCTTGTTGGCCCCCCACCCGAGCACAACCCCCACCACGACAGCGACGACGGCGGACAGCACGAACTGGAGAACGGCCTCCCCCGCATGGAACTCCCCGCTGACGACGGCGGCGATGGCGACGTGGTACAGCACGATCGCGGTGACGTCGTTGAACAGCCCCTCCCCCTCCAGGATGGAGACGAGCCGCCGGGGCAGCCCCAGTTGCCCGGCGACGGCGGTGGCGGCGACGGGGTCGGGTGGAGCCACCAGCGCCCCCAGCGCGACAGCGGCAGCGACGGACAGCCCGGGCACGATGCTGTGGGCGACGGCGGCGACGGAGAACGTGGTCACGAAGACGAGCGCGACGGCGAGCAGGAAGATGGGCCGCCGATTCGCGGCGAACTGCCGCCAGGAGGTCCGCCGCACGGCCGCGTACAGCAGCGGCGGCAACAGCACGGGCAGGATCAGCCCGGGCGGAATATCGACGTTGGGCACGAAGTCCGCGACGGCGAGCAGAATCCCGAGCAGCGTCATCAGCACCGGGGACGGCAACCCGAACCGGTCACCGACGGGCACACTGATCACGGCCCCGAGCAGCAGGACGAACAAGAGGGCCAGCTGATCCACGGCAGTCGCTCCGGCGTTCTAGACACAACCGATCAAGAACAAGCCTCGCACGCACCGCGCGAGCCCGGAGAAACGCCGCGGCTCACCCGTACGTCTCCTCCCGGACGAGGTCCAGCGCGAGCTGAAGGTCCGCGGGATAGTCGCTGGAGAACTCGACCCACTCCCCGTCCCCGGGGTGCTCGAAGCCGAGGCGGACCGCGTGCAGCCACTGCCGGGTCAGGCGCAGCCGCTTGGAGAGGGTGGGGTCGGCGCCGTACGTGAGGTCGCCGACGCAGGGGTGCCGGTGCGCGGACATGTGCACGCGGATCTGGTGGGTGCGCCCGGTCTCCAGCTTGATGTCGAGCAGGGAGGCCGAACGGAACGCCTCGATGAGGTCGTAGTGGGTGACGGAGTCCTTGCCGTCGGCGGTGACGGCCCACTTGTAGTCGTGCTGGGGGTGGCGTCCGATGGGCGCGTCGATGGTGCCGCTCGTCGGGTCGGGGTGCCCCTGGACGAGGGTGTGGTAGCGCTTGTCGACGACGCGTTCCTTGAACTGCCGCTTCAGCGAGGTGTACGCCCGCTCCGACTTGGCGACGACCATCAGGCCGGACGTCCCGACGTCGAGCCGGTGCACGATCCCCTGGCGCTCGGCGGCGCCGGACGTGGAGATGCGGTACCCGGCGGCGGCGAGCCCGCCGATGACGGTGGTCCCGGTCCACCCCGGGGACGGGTGCGCGGCGACGCCGACCGGCTTCATGATGACGACGACGTCGTCGTCGTCGTACACGATCTCCATGCCCTCGACCGGCTCCGCGACGATCTGCACCGGTGCGGGGGCCTGCGGCATCTCGACCTCCAGCCAGGCGCCGCCGTGCACGCGCTCCGACTTGCCGACCACCGAGCCGTCCACCGAGACCTTCCCCGCCGCGGCCAGCTCGGCGGCCTTCGTGCGGGAGAAGCCGAACATCCGGGAGATGGCGGCGTCGACACGCTCGCCCTCCAGGCCGTCGGGCACGGGCAGGGTTCGGATCTCGGGAATGGTGCTCACCCGTCGAGTATGTCAGTCCTTGTGGACGGTCCCGTCCGGGTCCAGTCCCTTGAACGACAGGAGGACGATCAGAATGCCGCCGCAGACGATCGCGGAGTCGGCGAGATTGAACACGGCGAAGTGCTTGGGGGCGATGAAGTCGACGACGGCCCCCTCGAAGATCCCGGGCGACCGGAAGATCCGGTCGGTGAGGTTCCCGAGCGCCCCCCCGAGCAGCAGCCCGAGCGCGATCGCCCACGGCAGGCTGTACAGCTTCCGGGCCAGCCGCACGATCACGACGATCACGGTGGCGGCGATCACCGTGAAGATCACGGTGAACGCTTCCCCGAAGCTGAACGCGGCCCCGGAATTGCGGATCGCGTCCAGCTTGAGCCAGTCCCCGATCAGTTCGACGGGAGCATGATGCTCAAGCTTGGCGACCACGATGATCTTGCTGACGAGATCGAGCGCGTAAGCGACAGCGGCCACCGTGAACAACACGAGAACCCGCCGCTTCCCCCGAGGCGACTCCCCCTCGGGAACCTCCGACGTACCGATAACGCGCTCCACCTCTGCCACGTAAGTCCCTCACGTAGGTACCAGTGAGGACGAGAGTACGACACGCTTGAAAAGGCAGGCGCGCAGCGCCGTCTTTTCAAGGGGCGCGGGGAACTGCGCGACCAGCCACAGCGAGCCCGCACCCGGCAACGAACCCCCCGCCACCCCCCTCAGTAGCGCCGTTCTTGCTTCTGCTTGCACGCAACACACAAGGTCGCCCGAGGAAACGCCTGCATCCGGGCCTTCCCGATCGCCTCCCCGCAGCTCTCGCACAACCCGTACGTCCCCGCATCGAGCCGCTCCAACGCCCGCTCGCTCTGCTCCAGCATCTCCCGGGCGTTCGCGGTGAGCGCCATCTCGTGCTCCCGCGTGATGTTCTTCGTCCCGGTGTCCGCCTGATCGTCCCCCGCCCCGTCCCCGGAATCCCGCATGAGCCCGGCCAGCGCTCCCTCGGACGCGTCGATCTCCGACCGCAGCCGCATGACCTCGGACATCAGCTCGGCGCGTGCCTCGGCCACCTCGTCCGGCGTCCACGGCTCCTCTCCCTCCCTGACAGCCAGCACAGCCGTACCCGCACTCTTCTTGTTCTTAGCCACCATGGCCGCGGCCCCTTCACATACGTGATCTTGCGCGCGAATCGTGCTGGGACGATAAATCGACTTCACCCGCTCGGCAACAGGTCGGACCGCCTGCCGCGCACCCCGGGAATTCCGTTCGGCCACCCCGCCCGGAGCCCCGTACACTGGCCGGAGCGACAAAGCATTGATGGGGACGAGTAGCGGCGTACGCGGCCGAGAGCGACCCGGGGACGGTGGGAGCCCGGGGGTGAGCGCGTCGTGAAGATCACCCCGGAGCCGCCGGAAGAAAGCCGCCAGGCGAGTAGACCCGGTTTCGCGAACCCAATGAGGGGGCTCCCCGGAGGACCGGTGGGCCAAGGAGGGTGGTACCGCGGGAGCGAAACGGCTCTCGTCCCTCCGACGGAAGGCAGCAAGTCCGTTGGAGGAAGCTCGCAGATGACAGAGCCGACGTACCGCCAGGTCCCCGCCCAGGTCGACCTGCCCGCGCTGGAGCACACCGTGCTCGACTTCTGGCGCGAGCAGAAGATCTTCGCCAAGACGCTGGAGCAGTCCGAGGGCCGCCCGGAGTGGGTGTTCTACGAGGGCCCGCCCACCGCGAACGGCATGCCCGGCGCCCACCACATCGAGGCCCGCGTCTTCAAGGACGTCTTCCCCCGGTTCCGCACGATGCGCGGCTACCACGTCGGCCGCAAGGCCGGCTGGGACTGCCACGGCCTGCCGGTGGAGCTGGCGGTCGAGAAGGAGCTGGGCTTCTCCGGCAAGCAGGACATCGAGACGTACGGCATCGCGGAGTTCAACGCGAAGTGCCGGGAGTCGGTGCTGCGCCACACGGACGCGTTCTCCGAGCTGACGACCCGTATGGGCTACTGGGTCGACCTCGACGACGCGTACGTGACGATGGACCCGGAGTACATCGAGTCCGTCTGGTGGTCGCTGAAGGAGATCTTCAACAAGGGTCTCCTGGTCCAGGACCACCGCGTCGCCCCCTGGTGCCCGCGCTGCGGCACCGGCCTCTCGGACCACGAGCTGGCCCAGGGCTACGAGACGGTCGTCGACCCGTCCGTGTACGTCCGTTTCCCTCTCACCTCCGGTCCGCTGGCCGGCGAGGCCGCCCTCCTGGTGTGGACGACGACCCCCTGGACACTGGTCTCCAACACGGCCGTGGCCGCGCACCCCGAGGTGACCTACGCGGTCGTGACGGACGGCACGGAGAAGCTGGTCGTCGCCGAACCGCTCGTCACCAAGGCGCTCGGCGAGGGCTGGGAGACCACAGGTCAGACCTTCACCGGCGCCGAAATGGAGCGCTGGAACTACCAACGTCCGTTCGATCTGGTTGAGTTCCCGGCTCCGGCGCATTACGTCGTCAACGCCGAGTACGTGACCACCGAGGACGGCACCGGCCTCGTCCACCAGTCCCCCGCGTTCGGCGAGGACGACCTCAAGGTCTGCCGCGCGTACGGCCTGCCGGTCGTGAACCCGGTCCGCCCGGACGGCACGTTCGAGGCGGACGTACCGATGGTCGGCGGAGTCTTCTTCAAGAAGGCGGACGAAAAGCTCACCGAGGACCTTCAGCAGCGCGGCCTCCTCTTCAGGCACATCCCGTACGAGCACAGCTACCCGCATTGCTGGCGCTGTCACACCGCGCTCCTCTACTACGCGCAGCCCTCCTGGTACATCCGCACGACGGCGGTCAAGGACCGCCTCCTCCAGGAGAACGAGAAGACGAACTGGTTCCCGGACACGGTCAAGCACGGCCGCTACGGCGACTGGCTCACCAACAACATCGACTGGGCGCTGTCGCGCAACCGCTACTGGGGCACCCCGCTGCCGATCTGGCGCTGCGAGGACGACCACCTCACGGTCGTCGGCTCCCGCGCGGAGCTGACCGAGCTGACCGGCACCGACCAGTCGTCCCTGGACCCGCACCGGCCGTACATCGACGCCGTCACGTTCGGCTGCCCGGACTGCGGCAAGGCGGCGACCCGCGTCCCCGAGGTCATCGACGCCTGGTACGACTCGGGTTCCATGCCGTTCGCGCAGTGGGGCTACCCGTACAAGAACAAGGAACTCTTCGAGTCCCGCTACCCGGCGCAGTTCATCTCCGAGGCGATCGACCAGACCCGCGGCTGGTTCTACACGCTGATGGCGATCGGCACGCTGGTCTTCGACAAGTCGAGCTACGAGAACGTCGTCTGCCTCGGCCACATCCTGGCCGAGGACGGCCGCAAGATGTCCAAGCACCTCGGCAACATCCTCCAGCCGATCCCGCTGATGGACCAGCACGGCGCCGACGCGGTCCGCTGGTTCATGGCCGCCGGCGGCTCCCCGTGGGCCGCGCGCCGGGTGGGCCACGGCACGATCCAGGAGGTCGTCCGCAAGACCCTCCTGACGTACTGGAACACGGTCGCCTTCCAGGCCCTGTACGCCCGCACGTCCAACTGGTCCCCCTCGGCGGCCGACCCGGCCCCCGCCGACCGCCCGGTCCTGGACCGCTGGCTCCTGTCCGAACTCCACGCCCTGACCGCCCAGATGACGGAGGCACTGGACGCCTACGACACCCAGCGCGCCGGCAAGCTCCTGTCCGCGTTCGTCGACGACCTGTCGAACTGGTACGTACGCCGCTCCCGGCGCCGTTTCTGGCAGGGCGACAAGGCGGCGCTGCGCACGCTGCACGAGGTCGTCGAGACGGTCACGAAGCTGATGGCGCCGCTGACCCCGTTCATCACCGAGCGGGTCTGGCAGGACCTGGTCGTCCCGGTCACCCCGGGCGCCCCGGAGTCCGTGCACCTGTCCTCGTGGCCGGAGGCGGACGAGAAGGCGATCGACCCGGAGCTGTCGCGGCAGATGGCCCTGGTCCGGCGCCTCGTCGAGCTGGGCCGCGCGACCCGCGCCGAGTCCGGTGTGAAGACCCGTCAGCCGCTGTCGCGCGCGCTGATCGCGGCGTCCGGCTTCGACGCCCTCGACCGCGAACTGCACGCGCAGATCACGGAGGAGCTGAACGTCGAGTCGCTGGCGTCCCTCTCCGAGGTGGGCGGCAGCCTCGTCGACACCACCGCGAAGGCCAACTTCCGGGCGCTCGGCAAGAGGTTCGGCAAGCGCGTCCAGGACGTCGCCAAGGCGGTCGCGAACACGGACGCGGCGGCCCTGTCGCTGGCCCTGCGCGAGGGCACGGCGTCGGTCGAGGTCGACGGCGAGACGATCACCCTGTCCCCGGACGAGGTCATCGTCACCGAGACGCCCCGCGAGGGCTGGTCGGTGGCCTCCGACTCCGGCGCGACCGTCGCCCTGGACCTGGAGATCACCGAGGAACTGCGCCGCGCGGGCCTGGCCCGTGACGCGATCCGCCTGATCCAGGAGGCCCGCAAGAACAGCGGCCTCGACGTCGCCGACCGCATCGCCCTGCGCTGGGAGTCCGCCGACCCGGCGGTCACCGAGGCCCTGACCGGCCACAGCACCCTCATCGCCGACGAGGTCCTCGCGACGGACTTCGCGACCGGCCCCGCCGACGGCACGTACGGCGAGCCGTTCACGGACGAGGGGCTCAGCCTGACGTTCCGCCTGCGCAAGGCGTAACACCGTACGGCCTAGGCCCGGTTCCCCCCAAGCGGGGGGAGCCGGGCCTTCGTCGTCCCCCGCCGTCCTGCCCAACTCCTCCGCAACACGCGTAAAAAGGGCGCGGCCCCGGACGAATCCGGGGCCGCGCCCTGAACGCTGCCTGTGCCTACGGCGTACTACGTGCCGTAGGGGCCTCTAGGAGGCCGTCAGTTGTCGTCCTCGTCGATGAGGAAGCCGCGCATCGGCGAGGGAGCCTGGCCCATCGGGGAGGGACCCTGCGGACGGACGGGAGCCATCGGCTGAGTCATCGCCGGGGACATCTGCTGCTGGCCGCCGTAGGACGGACCGGCGGGGCTGGGCTGCCCCATGCCCGAACCACCCATGCCGGGACCGCCCATTCCGCCACCCATGCCCGAACCGCCCATGCCGGGCGCACCCGCGCCGTAGGACGGGGCGCTCGCGCCGGCCGGAGCCATGGAGGGCGACGGGGACGGCGGCAGGGAAGCCGTCGCGGGGGTGCGCGGCGGGGCCAGGGAGTCGTCGGCCTGGGTCTCCAGCTGACGCAGCTGGGATTCCAGGTAGGACTTCAGGCGGGTGCGGTACTCGCGCTCGAAGCCGCGCAGGTCCTCGACCTTGCGCTCCAGCGTGGCGCGGGCGGACTCCAGGGAGCCCATGGCGACGCGGTGCTTCTCCTGGGCGTCCCGCTCCAGGGCGTCGGCCTTGGCGCGGGCGTCGCGCTCCAGGCCCTCGGCGCGCGAACGGGCCTCGCCGACGATCTTGTTGGCCTCGGAGCGTGCCTCGGCGATCGCCTGGTCGGCGGTCTGCTGGGCCAGCGAGAGGACACGAGCCGCGCTGTCGCCGCCGGGACCCTGGCCGGGGCCGCCCATCGGACCGCCCATGGGGCCACCCATCGGGCCGCCCATCTGCTGCTGCATGGGCGGCTGACCGCCCATCGGACCCTGGCCCATCGGGCCGGGACCCATCGGCCCCTGACCCATCGGACCCGGGCCCTGGGGACCCTGGCCGCTGGGACCGGCCGGAAGCTGCGGGGCACCGCTCGGCAGCTGGGGCGGGCCGCCCATGGGGCCGCCCATCTGCTGCTGCGGCGGGCCCGATATCCCTGCGGGCACCGGGGCGCCCGGCCCTCGCATGCCCTGCTGCGGCATCCCCTGCGGGGGCATGCCCTGCTGGGGCATCCCGGGCTGCTGCATGCCCTGCTGCATCCCTTGCTGCTGCATGCCCTGTTGTTGCATGCCCTGCTGTTGCATGCCCTGCTGCTGGGGCATCCCCTGCTGCGGCATGCCCTGCTGGGGCGGCATTCCCTGCTGCTGGGGCATGCCCTGCTGCTGGTCCTGCGGCTCCGGGGCCTTGCGCTGCTGGTTCTGCGCGGCGGCGCGGGTGGCCGCGGCCAGCTTGGCGCGCAGGTCCTCGTTCTCGCGCAGCAGGCGGGTCAGTTCGGCTTCGACCTCGTCGAGGAAGGCATCGACCTCGTCCTCGTCATAGCCTTCTCGGAGGCGGACGGTCGTGAACTGCTTGTTCCGCACGTCCTCGGGGGTCAACGGCATCTCTTCACCTCAACGTTGTCTTCGGCATCGGCAAGACGGTAGGTCACATCGTTCACAGCCGGATCACGATCGAGATCAGGACATAGACGATGATCATCAGTACGAAGAAGGACAGGTCGAGCGCCACGCCCCCGAGACGCAACGGCGGGATGAACCGCCGAAGAAGCTTGAGCGGTGGATCGGTGACAGTGTAGGTGGCCTCCAGAACGACCACCATCGCCTTGCCGGGTTGCCACGAGCGGGCGAACTGGAAGACGTAGTCCATGACCAGCCGGAAGATGAGCACGATGAGGAAGACCATCAGCGCGATGTAGATGATGTTCAGGACCACGCCCATGTTCGGTGCTTCCCTCTCCCCTGCTTACGCGTGCTCTGTCTTGTCTTGCCGGGTAAATCCGGTGGTGCGTCTCAGCTCTGGTTGAAGAACCCGCCCTCTGCGATGCGGGCCTTGTCCTCCGCCGTGACATCGACGTTAGCAGGAGACAACAGGAACACTTTCTGTGTCACCCGCTCGATGCTGCCATGGAGACCGAACACCAGACCGGCGGCAAAGTCGACAAGTCGCTTCGCATCCGTGTCGTCCATCTCGGTGAGGTTCATGATCACCGGGGTGCCCTCACGGAAGTGTTCCCCGATGGTACGGGCCTCGTTGTAGGTCCGCGGGTGAAGCGTGGTGATCCGGTAAGGCTCTCGTTCGGACACGACCTTGGGCATGATCACCGGTGCGTTCTTCTCCAGGGACTGACGTTCTTGTGTGATGGACGCCACGGGCGCGATGCGCGCGGGACGTCCGGATTCCGCGGTCACCGCCGCCGCACGGACCACCGGCTCACGAGGGGCGGGGGGCTGGACGATTCGCACCTCTTCGTCCCTTTGGGACTGATGTGCGTTGTGCGACTGGTGCGACGGTTCGTGCCGCCGGTGGTCGCGCTCGGGTTCGTCCAGCTCGGGTTCGAAGTCGTCATCGGGGTCGAAGCCCCGGCCGTCGTACCCATCGTCCTCCACGAGGCCGAGGTAGACCGCCATCTTGCGCATCGCGCCGGCCATGCTCTGAGTCCTCCGCTCTGTGGTGGATCGGTTGACGACTGCCAAGTCCCGCGATCCACGTGGCCCTTGTGTCCGCCTCCTGGCGGGTAATGACCATATTTTCTACTGTGGTCCGACTTCCTGGCGACGTTACCCGAGCCGAGGACGGACTCCGAGTACCGCACTGCCGACGCGCACATGTGTCGCCCCGGCCGCCACGGCCTGCTCAAGGTCCGCACTCATCCCCGCTGACACCATGGTGGCAGCCGGATGACTTCGGCGCAGGTCGGTCGACAAATCCATCAACCGCTGAAACGCTGCCCGTTCACGCCCGGCATACTCACCGGTCAGCGGAGCGACGGTCATCAGACCGTCCAGCCGCACCCCCGGCGAGGCCGCGACGAGTGCGGCCAACTCCCCGATCCCGCCCGGCCCCACGCCCCCGCGCTCACCCCGGCCGCTCTCCCCCGCGTCCAGCGCGACCTGGATCAGGCACCCCACCTCGCGCCCGGCCTTCTCGGCCTGGCCGGACAGCGAGACGATGAGCCGGTCCCGGTCGACAGACTGTACGAAATCCGCGTAACCCACCACGGAACGCGCCTTGTTGGTCTGCAACTGCCCGACGAAGTGCCAGGTCAGCGGGAGGTCGGCGCACTCGGCGGCCTTGGGCGCCGCGTCCTGGTCCTTGTTCTCGGCGACATGGCGCACACCGAGTTCCGACAGCATCCGCACATCGCTCGCCGGGTAGGTCTTGGTGACGACGATCAGCGTCACCTCCGACCGGGCCCGCCCGGCATCCGCGCACGCGCGCGCGATGCGCTCCTCCACCTTCGCCAGATTCCCGGCGAGTTCGTCCTTACGGTCCGTCATGCCCCATCAGCCCAGCCAGACATATCCCGCGAGTCGCCCTGTGGCGCCGTCGCGACGGTACGAGAAGTGGTCGTGCGACTCCAGCGTGCACACCGGCGACTGCGCCCGGTCGCGCACCCCGAGCCGCTCCAACTGCGCGTGCACCCCGGCGGCGACGTCGACGGCGGGAGTGCCCCAACTCGTCTCGGCGTACGCCGCCGGTTCGAGCGCGGCGACGTCGGCGCGCAGGTCCGACGGCACCTCATAACACCGGCCGCAGACGGCGGGTCCGGTGCGGGCGACGATCCGGTCCGGCTCGGCGCCGAGTTCCGCCATCGCGCGTACGGCGGAGGCGACGACCCCCTTCACCATGCCGGGCCGGCCCGCGTGAGCGGCGGCGGCGACACCGGCGACCGGGTCGGCCAGCAGGACGGGGACGCAGTCGGCGGTGAGGACGGCGAGGGGGAGGCCGCGGCGGGCGGTGACGATCGCGTCGACCTCCGGGACCGGCCGCGCGCCCCAGGGTTCGGTGACGACCTCGGCGTCCGCGCCGTGCACCTGGTTCATCCAGACCACCTCGGCCGGGTCCAGCCCGAGCGACTTGGCGGCCAGTTCGCGGTTGGTCCGCACGGCGGCGGGGTCGTCGCCGACCGCGCCGCCCAGGTTGAGCTCCTCATACGGAGCGGCGCTCACCCCGCCCCACCGGTCGGTGAAGGCGAAGTGCGCGCCGCGCACGCTCTCGCGCTGTCCTATCACTTCAGGAAGTCCGGTACGTCCAGTTCCTCGGCGGCGCTGTCCGAGTACGTCCGCGACGGCGGGACCGGCGGGTTCAGCGGGGGCAGGTCGGCGACCGGCTCCGGAGCGGGCTCCGGGGCCTCCTTCGGCGTCACGCTGCCGAGCGAGCCGAAGGACGGGCGGGACTCGGGCCGGCCGGCCGGCGCGGGCTCCTCGCGGCGGGTGGAGGCCGAGCCGATCACGTTGTCGCGGCGGGCCGGGGGCTGGCCGCCGTCGAAGCCGGCCGCGATGACCGTGACGCGGACCTCGTCGCCGAGGGCGTCGTCGATGACGGCGCCGAAGATGATGTTCGCCTCGGGGTGGGCGGCCTCGGAGACCAGCTGGGCGGCCTCGTTGATCTCGAACAGGCCGAGGTCGGAGCCACCGGAGATGGAGAGCAGGACACCGCGGGCACCGTCGATGGAGGCTTCGAGGAGCGGCGAGGAGATGGCCATCTCGGCGGCGGCCACCGCGCGGTCGTCGCCGCGGGCCGAGCCGATGCCCATGAGCGCCGAACCGGCCTCGGACATCACGGACTTGACGTCGGCGAAGTCGAGGTTGATCAGGCCCGGGGTGGTGATGAGGTCGGTGATGCCCTGGACACCGGAGAGCAGGACCTGGTCGGCCGACTTGAAGGCGTCGAGGACGGAGACCTGGCGGTCCGAGATGGACAGCAGCCGGTCGTTGGGGATGACGATGAGGGTGTCGACCTCTTCGCGCAGCTCCGCGATGCCGTCCTCGGCCTGGTTGGCGCGTCGGCGGCCCTCGAAGGTGAACGGGCGGGTGACCACGCCGATGGTGAGGGCGCCCAGGTTGCGCGCGATGTTGGCGACGACGGGTGCGCCGCCGGTGCCGGTGCCGCCGCCCTCGCCGGCCGTCACGAAGACCATGTCGGCCCCCTTGAGGACCTCCTCGATCTCCTCGCGGTGGTCCTCGGCGGCCTTGCGGCCGACGGCCGGGTTGGCGCCTGCGCCCAGTCCTCGGGTGAGTTCGCGGCCGACGTCCAGTTTGACGTCGGCGTCGCTCATCAACAGCGCCTGCGCGTCGGTGTTGATCGCGATGAACTCGACGCCCTTGAGACCGACTTCGATCATCCGGTTGATGGCATTGACACCACCGCCGCCGACACCGATGACCTTGATGACTGCGAGGTAGTTCTGCGGTGCTGCCACGTCGAAGGCCTCTCGCCTCGAATTACGTTGTCGTCGTTGCCCGGTTGTCCGAACCCCGCCGACGGATGCCGAATGGGACGGTCCGTAGCGCCGACCCGAACCCTAACGCTGAAGTTTAGGGTTACCAGTGTGTCTGTTCCTTGGAGTCTTCCGAACAGGACACTAAGTCGACAAGTGGCGCCCGTTCAACGAACACGCCGAACCTCCCGTTTTTCTTTTCACCCTATGTGATCAGCCATGTCGCTGCCCAACCAGGGTGCTGGCCTGCGCATATGTGCGTCAACTCCCCGATGACGCAGGGGCGGTGGGGACGCTCACGTCGAAGTGCCGGGCGTCCGGCGCGGCTTTCATGAGAGCACTGAGCGTACGGGCTTTCGCCGCGCCCTTCTCGGCGCTCCCCCAGGCGACGGTGCGACCATCCGTCAGGTCGAGTGAAATATCGTCGTACGAGCGAACTTTGACGGTTTTTGTGGTTTTCAGCACGCCGGCCGGAAGGCTGCCGGCCGTGCGGACGGCTTCGCGGACGAGGCGGTCCTCGCCGAAGCGGCGCAGACTAGCGGCGGTCGAACCGGAGTTCGCGAGGGAGAGCTCCAACAGGGGCGCCCCCTTCGGGGGTTGAGGGACCGTCGCGAACCGTACGCCCTCGTCGTCGACCTCGGTGTAGCCGGAGCCGTGCCGGATCAGCAGGACCGGGGTCCGCTCGGTGACCTCGACCGTGACTCCGTGTGGCCACGAACGGGCCACGTCCACCTCGCCGATGCGCGGCAGCGCCCGCCGCAGACGTGACGCGATCTCGTCGGTGTCGATCGACACCAGCGGTGTGTCCAGCGGGACTTGAGCCGCGTCCTGGACCTGCTCCGGCGTCAGGACGTCCGTACCCGACACCGAGACGTCCTCGACGCGCAGCCACGGGGAGCCGTACAACACCCAGACGCCGCCCGCCCCGAGGAGGACGGCGGCGACGGCGGCGACGGCGATCACGCGGAGCCTGCGCGGGCCCAGGCGGCGGACGAGGGGCGGGCCGGGGGGTCCCTGCCGACGTTCCGTACCGCGCTCGACGGTGGAGGGTCCTCCGGCCACGCTGCCTGACCTTTCTCGATACGCCTAACGGCGCGAGGCGATCGCCTCGTACACCATGCGGACGAGCAGGTCGTCCGCGTCGCGGCGGCCGAACTCGCTGGCCGCGCGCGACATCTCGTACAGCCGGTGCGGGTCGGCGAGGACGGGCAGGACGGTCTCCCGGACCCATTCCGGTGTCAGTTCCGCGTCGTCGACCAGCAGTCCGCCGCCGGCCTTGACCACCGGCTGGGCGTTCAGCCGCTGTTCGCCGTTGCCGATGGGCAACGGGACGTAGGCGGCCGGGAGTCCGACGGCGGAGAGCTCGGCGACGGTCATCGCGCCCGCGCGGCAGAGCATCATGTCGGCCGCGGCGTACGCGAGGTCCATCCGGTCCAGGTAACTTACCGGGATGTACGGGGGCATTCCCGGCATCTGCTGCACGTGCGGCAGTTCGTTCTTCGGGCCGACCGCGTGCAGGATCTGGATCCCGGCCTGCTGGAGCCAGGGCGCGACCTGCTGGACGACCTCGTTGAGCCGCCGGGCGCCCTGCGAGCCGCCGGAGACCAGCAGCGTCGGCAGGTTCGGGTCGAGGCCGAACATGTGGCGCGCCTCGGGGCGGGCCGCGGCGCGGTCCAGGGTGGAGATGGAGCGGCGCAGCGGGATGCCGATGTAGCGGGCGTCCCTGAGCTTGCTGTCGGGCGTGGAGACGGCGACCTGGGCGGCGTACCGGGAGCCGATCTTGTTGGCGAGGCCGGGGCGCGCGTTGGCCTCGTGGATGACGATCGGCACGCCGAGGCGTTTGGCGGCCAGGTAGCCGGGCAGGGCGACGTACCCGCCGAAGCCGACCACGCAGTCCGCCTTGGTGCGCTCCAGGATCTGCTCGGCCGCCTTGATGGTGCCGCGCAGCCGGCCCGGGACGGTGATCAGCTCCGGAGTGGGCTTGCGGGGCAGCGGTACGGCCGGGATCAGCGCGAGTTCGTAACCCCGCTGCGGGACGAGCTTGGTCTCCAGGCCGCGCTCCGTCCCCAGGGCCGTGATGCCCACGGTCGGGTCCTGCCTGCGCAGCGCGTCCGCGAGGGCGAGCGCGGGCTCGATGTGGCCGGCGGTCCCTCCGCCTGCGAGTACGACATGCACCGAAATTCACCGCTCTCCGGACGTACGTGCCGGGGCACGCCGTCGCATCGTGTTCCATCTCCGGGGTTCCCGAGGGCCCCCGCCCCGCTTTCTGGCAGAACGGGTCTGCCGCATCGCAAGCGCCGCCCGCGCAGCGGGATCCTCACGCGCGAACGCGATCAGCAGCCCGATGGCGAACATGGTCGGCAGCAGGGCCGACCCCCCGTAGGAGAACAGCGGGAGGGGGACACCGGCGATCGGCAGCAGGCCGAGCACCGCACCGATGTTGATCACGGCCTGGGCCATGATCCAGGTGGTCACGCCTCCCGCGGCATACCTGACGAAGGGGTCCTCCGTGCGTCCGGCCACGCGGATACCCGCATAGCCTAGAGCCGCGAAGAGGGCGAGGACCGACAGCGTCCCCGCGAGGCCCAGTTCCTCACCGGTGACGGCGAAGATGAAGTCGGTGTGAGCTTCGGGGAGTTGGCCCCATTTCTCCACACTCGCACCGAGGCCGGAACCGAAGATGCCGCCCGACGCGAGGGCGTAGATGCCGTGCACCGCCTGCCAGCAGTCGACCGGTCCCGCCTTGGGGTCCGTCGCGCCGATGCACTGGAGGCGGGCCATGCGGTTGGCGCTCGTCTTGATCAGGATGAACCCGATCAGGGCGGCCACCGACAACACCCCCACGAACATCCGCGTCGGCGCACCCGCGAGCCACAACAGGCCGAACAGCACAGCCGTCAGGATGATCGCCGTGCCCATGTCCCCGCCCAGCATGATGAGTCCGAGCAGCATGAACGCGACCGGGACAAGGGGGACGAGCATGTGCTTCCACTGCGCGAGCAGCTTCTTGTCCTGCTTGCGGGCGAGCAGATCGGCGCCCCACAGCACGAGCGCCAGCTTCCCGAACTCGCTCGGCTGGATCTGGAACGACCCCCCGAGCGAGATCCAGTTCTGGTTCCCGTTGACGGCCATCCCTATCCCCGGCACCTGTACGAGCGCCATCATGAACACGGCGCCCGCGAGGATCGGGTACGCCAGCGCCCGGTGCAGCTTCACGGGCATCCGCGAGGCCGCCACCAGCAGCAACGCCCCGATGGACGCGGCGAGAAACTGCTTCCGGAAGAAGAAGGTCCCCGGCAGCGACTGCTGCAACGCGGTGATCTGGGACGCGGAGTACACCATCACGAGCCCGAGGACGGTGATGAGCAGACTCCCGCCGAGGATCAGGTAGTAGGCGGTGAGGGGGCGGTCCCAGGCTTTGCGGGCGCGGGTGTGGAGGCGGATGAGGGGGTTGTCACGCTTGTTGTGGGGAGGCCGAACGACGGGCCTCCGCACGACCTTCTGGACAGGAGCCCGCCCGGTGCGACTGCTAACCACGGCGAGCACCCCCATCTTTCAGGGGCGCGGGACTCTGACATTTGCGGCTCCGCCGCGTGGGCGCGCCCAGCCCCCACGACCCGCAGCCGAAGAACGACCGAGTCACGCGTCCCTCCAAGTCTCCTGGAGAACGCCATCAGCCGATCTCGCGAACGGCCTCCGCGAACGCGTCCCCACGCTGGTTGTAATTGGTGAACATGTCCATCGAGGCACAGGCCGGCGCCAGAAGCACGGTGTCGCCCGCGGCAGCGAGACGCTGGGCCTCCCGCACCGCCTGGAGCATCGCCCCAGTGTCGGTCCGGTCGAGGTCCACGACCGGTACCTCCGGGGCGTGTCGCGCGAGGGCCTCCCGGATGAGCGCACGGTCCGCGCCGAACAGGACGACGCCACGCAGCCGTTCGGCGGAGCCGGCCACCAACTCGTCGAAGGCGGCGCCTTTCGCGAGCCCCCCGGCGATCCACACGATCGACTCGTACGCGGCCAACGACGCCTGCGCGGCGTGTGTGTTGGTCGCCTTGGAGTCGTCGACGTAGGAGACCCCGGCCACGTCGGCCACATGGGCGATGCGGTGCGCGTCCGGCGTGAACGCGCGCAGCCCGTCACGGACCGCCTTGGCGGGAACGCCGTACGCGCGCGCGAGGGCGGCGGCGGCGAGGGCGTTGGCGATATTGTGCGGGGCCGGCGGGTTGACGTCCGCGACCTCGGCGAGTTCCTGCGCGTTCTGGTGCCGGTTCTCGACGAACGCCCGGTCGACGAGGATGCCCTCGACGACGCCGAGCTGGGAGGGGCCCGGCGTACCGAGGGTGAAGCCGATCGCGCGGCAGCCCTCCTCGACGTCCGCCTCGCGCACCAGGTCCTCGGTGGCCTTGTCGGCGGCGTTGTAGACGCAGGCGACCTGGTTGCCCTCGTACACGCGGCCCTTGTCGGCGGCGTACGCCTCCATGGAGCCGTGCCAGTCGAGGTGGTCCGGGGCGAGGTTGAGGACGGCGGCGGAGTGGGCGCGCAGGGAGGGCGCCCAGTGGAGCTGGTAGCTGGAGAGCTCGACGGCGAGGACGTCGTAGTCGCCGTTCACCGCGTCCAGCAGGGAGACGCCGATGTTGCCGACGGCGGCCGTACGCAGCCCGGCGGCCGTGAGGATGGACGCCAGCATCTGGGTGGTGGTCGTCTTGCCGTTGGTGCCGGTGACGCACAGCCAGGGCGGTGCGTCCGGGCCGCGCAGGCGCCAGGCGAGTTCGACGTCGCCCCAGATCTCGACGCCGGCCGCGCGGGCCGCCGTGAAGAGGGGCTTGTCGGGCTGCCAGCCCGGCGCCGTGACGACGAGGTCGGTGCCGTCCGGCAGGGTGGCGCCGTCGCCGAGGCGGACGGTGACGCCGAGTTCCCTCAGGCCGGCCGCCTGCGCGCGGGCGCGGTCGTCGTCGCCGTCGTTGACGACGGTGACCTCCGCGCCGAGTCCGCGCAGCACCGTGGCCGCCGGGACGCCGGAGACGCCGAGTCCGGCGACGGTGACGTGCTTGCCCTGCCAGTCGGTCACTTGTCCGCTGCCCATCCCGCGTAGAAGAGGCCGAGTCCGACGATGACGCAGATGCCCTGGATGATCCAGAAGCGGACCACGATCAGGACCTCGGACCAGCCCTTGAGTTCGAAGTGGTGCTGGAGCGGCGCCATGCGGAAGACGCGTTTGCCGGTGAGGCGGAACGAGCCGACCTGGATGACGACCGACATGGTGATGAGGACGAACAGGCCGCCCATGAGGGCCACGAGCAGCTCCGTGCGGGAGCAGATCGCGAGGCCGGTCAGCACGCCGCCGAGGGCCAGCGAGCCGGTGTCGCCCATGAAGATCTTCGCCGGGGAGGTGTTCCACCACAGGAAGCCGAGGCAGGCTCCCATCAGCGCCGCCGACACCACGGCGAGGTCGAGGGGATCTCGTACCTCGAAGCAGGCGTTGGGGTTGGTGAGCGTCTCGCCGTTGGCGCAGGACTCCTGGTACTGCCAGACGCCGATGAACGTGTACGCGCCGAAGACCAGCACGGACGCGCCGGTGGCGAGGCCGTCCAGACCGTCCGTCAGGTTCACGCCGTTGGACATGGCCAGGATCATGAACAGCGCCCACACCACGAACAGGACGGGTCCGATGGACCAGCCGAAGTCCGTGATGAAGGACAGTTTCGTGGACGCGGGCGTATTGCCTCTGTTGTCCGCGAACTGCAAGGACAGCACCGCGAATCCGATGCCGACGATGAGCTGTCCGGCCATCTTCGCCTTGGCCCGCAGACCGAGCGAACGGCGCTTGACGATCTTGATGTAGTCGTCCAGGAAGCCGACCAGACCCATGCCGACCATCAGGCCGAGCACCAGCAGGCCCGAGTACGTCGGGGGCTTGCCGGCGATGATCTTCGCGCCGAAGTAGGCGGCGACCGTCGCGAGGATGAACGCGATACCGCCCA
This sequence comes from Streptomyces saintjeani, assembly GCF_055409605.1. NCBI lineage: Bacteria > Bacillati > Actinomycetota > Actinomycetes > Kitasatosporales > Streptomycetaceae > Streptomyces > Streptomyces saintjeani. The sequence continues at coordinate 2,491,425 of NZ_CP189624.1, forward strand.
TGGTCGGCGTACCGCGCTTGCTGGCGTGCCCGCGCGGGCCGTCGTCACGGATGTACTGGCCGTACCCCTTGCGCGCCAGCAGCTTGATCAGCAGCGGGGTGCCGACCAGCGACAGGAACAGACCAATGACTCCCGCGAACAGGACCTGTTTCATCATCGGGCGGAAACCTCGCCCTCAGCGGCGAGCAGCGCCTCGGCGACACTCTCCAGACCGACCGATCGGGACGCCTTCACGAGTACGACGTCCCCCGGGCGCAACTCGCTGCGCAACAGGTCGACAGCCGCCTGTGCGTCGGACACGTGCACCGACTCCTCACCCCACGAACCCTCGTTGTATGCGCCCAGTTGCAGCCAGGCGGCCTCCCGGCCGCCGACCGCGACGAGCTTGCCGACATTGAGCCGGACGGCGAGCCGTCCGACCGCGTCGTGCTCGGCGAGCGCCTCGTCCCCGAGCTCGGCCATCTTGCCGAGCACCGCCCAGGTCCGCCGCCCCTTGCCCATGGCCACGAGCGCGCGCAGGGCCGCTCGCATGGACTCGGGGTTCGCGTTGTAGGCGTCGTTGACGATCGTCACGCCGTCCGGGCGCTCGGTGACCTCCATCCGCCAGCGGGAGAGGGTGCCCGCCCCGGAGAGCGCCTCAGCGATCTCCCTTGCGGACATGCCCAGCTCATGGGCGACGGCGGCGGCGGCGAGCGCGTTCGACACGTGGTGCTCACCGTACAGGCGCATGGTCACGTCACTCGCACCGGAGGGTGTGCGAAGCCTGAAGGAGGGCTGTCCGCTGTCCGTGAGTCGCACGTTCTCGGCGCGTACGTCCGCTTCGTCGCTCTCGCCGAAAAGGACCACCTTCGCCGTCGTACGGGAGGCCATGGCCCGGACCAAGGGGTCGTCGGCGTTCAAGATGGCTGCGCCGTCAGCGGGCAGGCTCTCCACGAGTTCGCCCTTGGCCTGCGCGATCTGCTCACGGCCGCCGAACTCGCCGATGTGGGCGGTGCCGACGTTGAGGACGAGGCCGATCTTCGGGGGCGTCAGTTCGGCGAGGTACTTGATGTGACCGATGCCTCGCGCGCCCATCTCCAGGACGAGGAACCGGGTGTCCTGGGAGGCGCTCAGCGCGGTCAGCGGCAGCCCGATCTCGTTGTTGAGCGAGCCCGGCGTGTACACGGTCGGCGCATGGCTGGAGAGCACCTGGGCGATGAGGTCCTTGGTGCTGGTCTTGCCCGCCGAGCCGGTCAGCGCGACGAGGGTCGCGCCCAACTGCCGTACGACGTGCCGGGCGAGGGCGCCGAGCGCCGTCTGGACGTCGTCCACGACGATCGCGGGCGCGTCCACCGGCCGGGACGCCAGGACGGCGACCGCGCCCGCGTCGACGACCTGGCGCGCGTAGTCGTGGCCGTCGACGCGTTCACCGACGAAGGCGACGAAGAGGCTGCCGGGGCCGGCCTCGCGGGAGTCGCGGACGACGGGTCCGGTGACGCGCGCGGACGGATCCGGTATGGCGTGAATCTGCCCGCCGACGACTTCAGCGATCTCGGCGAGGGAGAGGGCGATCACAAGTTCATCCCTGGGTCTTCTGGATAGCTTCGCGAAGCACCTGGCGGTCGTCGAAGGGACGGATCACGCCGGCGATGTCCTGGCCCTGCTCGTGGCCCTTCCCCGCGACCAGCACGGTGTCCCCCGCGTGCGCGCGGCCCACGGCCGCCTCGATCGCGGCGGCCCGGTCCTCGAACAGCAGCACCTCGCCGCGCTCGTGCGCGGGCACGGAGGCCGCGCCGTCGAGCATCGCGGTGAGGATCGCGAGGGGGTCCTCGGAGCGGGGGTTGTCGGAGGTCAGTACGGCCGTGTCGGCGAGCCGGGCCGCCGCGGCGCCCATCGGGGCGCGCTTGGTGACGTCCCGGTCGCCGCCGCAGCCGAGCACGATGTGCAGCCGCCCCTTGGTGACCTTGCGCAGCGCCTTGAGCACCGACTCGACGGCGTCCGTCTTGTGCGCGTAGTCGACGACCGCGAGGTACGGCTGTCCCGCGTCCACCCGCTCCAGGCGCCCCGGCACGCCGGGCACCCCGGCGACGCCCTCGGCGGCGGCGTGCGGGTCGATCCCGGCCTCGGCGAGCGCGACGATCGCGGCGAGGCTGTTGGCCACGTTGAACGGGCCGGCGATCGGGGACCTGGCGGCGATCCGCGTCCCGTCGGGGGCGACGACCGTGAAGTGCGAGTCCATCGCGCCGATGTGGACGTCCACCGCGCGCCAGTCGGCGTCCGGGTCGCCCTCGGCGGAGAACGTGACGACCGGGACCTCGGCCTCGGCGGCGAGCCTGCGGCCGTACGCGTCGTCGTAGTTGACGACCCCTCGCCTGCTGCGCGCCGCCGTGAACAGGGTGGCCTTGGCCCGGAAGTAGTCCTCCATGTCGGAGTGGAACTCCATGTGTTCCGGGCTGAGGTTGTTGAAGACGGCGACGTCGAAGACCACGCCGTCGACCCTTCCGAGGGACAGGGCGTGGCTGGAGACCTCCATGGCGACCGACTCGACGCCGCGCTCGCGCATGACCGCGAAGAGGGCCTGGAGGTCGGTGGCCTCGGGGGTGGTGCGCTCCGACTTGATCTGCTCGTCGCCGATGCGGGTCTCCACCGTGCCGATGAGGCCGGCGGGGCTCTTCAGGCCGCCCTCGACGAGGTAGGCGGTGGTGGTCTTGCCGGAGGTGCCGGTGATGCCGATCTTCAGCAGGGCCTCGGCCGGACGGCCGTAGACGTCGGCGGCCAGTTCGCCCATCCGCGCGCGCGGGTCGTCGACGACCAGGACCGGGAGGCCGGTCGCGGCGGCGCGGTCGGCGCCCGCCGGGTCGGTGAGGACGGCCGCGGCGCCCTGGGCGGCGGCCTGGGCGACGAAGTCGGCGCCGTGCGTGCGCTCGCCCGCGCGGGCGACGTACAGGTCACCGGGGCGGACGGCGCGCGAGTCGTGGGTGATGCCCGTGACCTCGGCAGCGCCCTCGGCTGTTGTGTGTTGCCGCCGCGCGCCCAGCCGGTCGGCGAGGTCCGCGAGGGGTGTCGCGGTGACCTGTCGCGGCCGGGGTGTCTGGTGGTTTCGGGACTGATCAGCGTGTGGCACGGCGGTGAGCGTACCGGGCCGAGCCGCTCCGGAGCGAAGCGAGGACGGGGGCGGGGGGTGGTTCCCCGGGTCGGGAGTGATCATGGTCACGGGCTGGTTCCTGGCTGTTCGGCGCTGAACGGGAGGGACGGGGTCTTCGCGGGGTTCTCGGGGGTTCATGGCGTTCGTGGCGTTCACGGGGTTCATGGGGTGAACGTCACCGGCAGGTTGGCGGGCTTCGCTCCCGTCGGCGGGACCTGGAGGGTCTTCAGGGCGAACTCCATGACCTGCTTGAAGATCGGTCCGCAGATCTGGCCGCCGAAGTAGCTGCCTTTCGTCGCGTTCTGGATGGCGCAGTAGACGGTGACCCGTGGGTTGTCGGCGGGCGCGAAGCCCGCGAAGGAGGACGTGTACCCCTTGTACGTACCGGTGACGGGATCGACTCGGTTGGCGGTGCCGGTCTTCCCGGCGACGCGGTAGCCGGGGATGCGGGCCTTGGCACCGGTGCCCTCCCGGTCGTCGACCACGGACTCCAGCATCTGGCTCAGCGTCCTGGCGGTCTTCTCGCTGACGACCCGTGAGGTCTGGGGCGCGGGCGCGGGGGTGAACCGGCCGTCGGGGCCCTCGGTGCCGCGCACGAGCGTCGGTTCGACGCGTACGCCGCCGTTGGCGATCGTCGAGTACACGGAGGCCGCCTGGAGGGCGCTGACGGACATGCCCTGGCCGAAGGGGATCGTGTACTGCTGCGAGGTCGACCAGTCGGCGGCCGGCGCGAGGATGCCGCGCGTCTCGCCGGGGAAGCCGAGCCCGGTGGGCTGTCCCACGCCGAACCTGCGCAGGTAGGAGTAGAGGGCCTGGTTCGCCTCGGGCTGGGTCTTGCCGAGCTGTCCGGTGGCGAGGATGGTGCCGATGTTGGACGACTTGGCGAGGACGCCGTTGAGGGTGAGGTACCAGGTCGGGTGGTCGATGTCGTCCTGGAAGAGCCGGTCGCCGCGGTGCAGCCGGTTGGGGACGGTGACCTTGGTCAGCGGCGTCGCCGCGTTCTCCTCCAGGACCGCCGCCATCGAGACGACCTTCGCGGTGGAACCGGGTTCGTAGGCGTCCTGGACGGCCGCGTTGCCCATGTTCGCCGAGGTCGCCGAGGACAGGTCGTTCGGGTCGAAGCCCGGGGAGTTGGCCATGGCGAGGATCTCGCCGGTGCGCGTGTCCTGGACGATGACGTAGCCCCGGTCCGCCTTCGACTTCTGGACCTGCTCGGTGATCGCGTTCTGCGCGGCCCACTGGATGTCCCGGTCGATGGTCAGCTCGACGTCGGAACCGGGTACGGCGGGCGTCTCCGTCGACCCTGCCGTCGGCACCTGCCGCCCGCCGGACTGGGCGTACCGGATCTTGCCGTCCTTGCCCGCGAGGAGCTTGTTCAGCTGCTGTTCGACGCCGCCCCCGCCGACGCCCTCCGCGTTGACCCAGCCCAGTATCCCGGCGGCGAGGTCGCCGTTGGGGTACACGCGCTTGCTGCTGGGGACCGCGAAGACGCCGCCCAGGACGTTCACGGCCGTCTTGTCGGTGCTGGCCTTGCCCGCGAGGGTCGCCCTCAGGTCGCGGATCTGCTTCCAGACCTGCGGGGTCTGACGGGACGCCAGCTTCGCGTACCGGGACGCCGAGTTTTTCGGCCTCAGCTTCTTGACCAGGTCGGCCTGGTCCTGGCCGAGGATCGGCGCGAGGAGCGCGGCGGCCTGTTCGGGGCCGTCGTCGATCTTCAGCTCCTTCGCCGAGAACATCGTCGGATCGGCGGTGATGTCGTACGCGTCCTCGCTGGTCGCCAGGGCGACGCCGCTGCGGTCGGTGATCTCGCCGCGCTCGGCCGCGAGCACCTGTCCGACGTAGCGGTTCTGCTCGGCCTTCGCGGTGTACGTGCTCGCGTCGACCGCCTGCACCTGGAGGAGGCGGACGACGAAGGCGCTCAGGACGAGGCCGAGGGCCAGGCCGACCAGCCGCAGGCGGGGCCTCGGGCTGCCGAGGCGCAGGGTCTTGCCGGCTGCCGGGGGGCGGGGGGGCGCGGGGCGCCGTACGGGGGGTCGGGCGGCGCTCTGTCCCGGCCTGCGCTGGGCGCCCTGTGCGGGGCGGGGGGGCCGGGCGGGGCCGGGGACTCGGCGGGGCGGTTCCCTGTCGGACACTTCCGTCACCTGCCGGGGGTTGTGGGGGCGGAGGGCTGGGCGGGGGGCTGAGCTGTCCGGTTCGGGACGCTTGTGGTGGTGCCGGTCTGGCCGGACGGGGCTGACTGGAGCGGTCGGCCGGGCTGGTTCGCCTGATTCGCCTGGGTGCCGGGGGCCTGGCTCTGGCCGGTGGGGAGTTGGCCGGCCGGGAGCCCGCCTGTCGCGTTCTGGTTCGCCGCGTCCTGGTTCGCCGCGTTCTGGTTCGTCTGCGACAGCGTGATCGCCTCGGGGGGCTGTACGGATTCACGCGCGTGTGCCCCGGAGGGCTGCGCGGCGGCCGAGGGGGAGCCCTTGACGGTGCCGTCGGGCTGGAGGAAGGCGGGGTCGCCGCCGGGGACCATGCCGAGTTCGCGGGCGCGCTTCTGGAGGGCGTCGGGCGCCGAGTATGAGTCGATGTCCCGCTGGAGCGCCTGCTGTTCGTCGGTGAGGCTCTTGGTCTCCTTCTGGAGGTCGTCCATCCGGAACGAGCCCTCGCTGAGCGCGGAGTTGAGCACCAGCAGGCCGATCAGTCCGCCGCCCAGCAGGACGACGACCAGCAGCACGAACGGTGTCCGCCCGGCCTGCGCACCGCCTCCGGCCGGCAGCAGCCCGGCCAGTCGTCCCTTGAGTCCCGTTCTCATAGCGCCTCCACCCAGTAGGACGTCCGAAGCCTCCGCGAAGATGCACGAACCGGCCCGAGTCGCTCAGATGTGTGAATCGGCCTGTCCCGGGAACTCCGCGCGGCCCTCGCGCGTCCCGTCGCGGACCCACCCGACTCCCCGTCAGGACGCGGGACGCCCACGGGCGGTCGGCCGACCGCCACGGTCCCTGACCGGCTCACTCCACGTCCTCCCTGATGCGCTCGGCGCCCCGCAGCCGCGCGGGGGCGGCCCGGCGGTTCTCGGCGATCTCTTCCTCGGTGGGAAGTTCGGCACCGCGCGTGAGCAGCTTGAGCCGGGGCTGGTAGCGCTCGGGCACGATCGGCAGCCCGGGCGGCGCGGTGTTGGCGGCGCCGGCCACGAACACCTGCTTGACCAGGCGGTCTTCGAGGGAGTGGTACGACAGGACGGCGATCCGCCCGCCCACGGCCAGCGACTTGACGGCCGCCGGGATCGCCCGCTCCAGCACCGACAGCTCGCCGTTGACCTCGATGCGCAGCGCCTGGAAGGTCCGCTTGGCGGGGTTCCCGCCGGTCCGCATCGCCGCCTGCGGCAGCGCGCCCCGGATCACCTCGACGAGCCGCGCGCTGTTGGTGAACGGCTCCTTCTCGCGCTCGCGTACGACGGCCGAGACGATCCGCTTGGCCTGCTTCTCCTCGCCGTACGCGCGCAGGATGCGCACCAGCTCCCCGCCGGGATACGTGTTGAGGACCTCGGCGGCGCTGATGCCGGTCGTCTGGTCCATACGCATGTCGAGGGGCGCGTCCTGCGCGTAGGCGAAGCCGCGATCGGCCTCGTCGAGCTGCATGGAGGAGACGCCGAGGTCGAAGAGGACGCCCTGTACGCGCGGGCGGCCGAGGCGTTCGAGGACGTCGGGGAGTTCGTCGTACACGGCGTGGACGAGGGTCGCGCGCTCGCCGAAGGGGGCGAGGCGCTCGCCGGACAGGCGCAGGGCCTCCTTGTCGCGGTCGAGGGCGACGAGGTGGGCCTCGGGGAAGCGCTCCAGGAGGGCCTCGCTGTGTCCGCCGAGTCCGAGCGTGCAGTCGACGACGACCGCTCCCGGCTCCTGAAGCGCTGGTGCCAGCATGTCCAGGCACCGGTGGAGCATCACGGGGACGTGTCGGCTGTTGCTCAAGGGGCCCTCTCAGTTACCGGCGGGGCCCGTACGTACGCGCCGCGCACGCGGGGAGACCACGAGCGGCCGGGCCGGGGTCCCACGGGGAAGTTTCTCGGGTTCGAGTCGGCAGGGAGAGCCTCCGCTGCCGCGCCTCCCGCTTCGCGTCACTTTAGTCCACGCTGTCTCACGGTCAATCAACCGGCCTGCGCGTCGCGGACCCACGCGCGCGTGGGTCCGCGTACCGCGAGAAATCACCCTTTGGGCCCCCACCCGCTCACCCTTGTGGCTTACCTCACACCGAGGGTGCGATGACCCTCATTTTCCCTTCTCACAACGGGACCGGAACGCGGGTGACCAGTACCGTTACAGATATGACGACTTCCGCATCCGTATCGGCAGACTCCGAAGGCGCCATACCTCACGGCGGCACGGTCACCGACCGGCTGGTACAGGCGAACAAGAGCTATGCCTCAGCGTTCACCGACCCGGGCATGGACGCCCGCCCCGTCCTGCGTGTCGCGGTCGTGGCCTGCATGGACGCCCGTCTCGACCTGCACTCCGCGCTCGGCCTCGAACTGGGCGACTGCCACACGATCCGCAACGCGGGCGGTGTGGTCACCGACGACGTGATCCGCTCGCTCACCATCAGCCAGCGCAAGCTGGGCACCAGCTCGATCGTCCTGATCCACCACACCGGCTGCGGCCTGGAGCAGATCACCGAGGAATTCCGCACCGAGCTGGAGGACGAGGTCGGCCAGCGCCCCGCGTGGGCGGTGGAGGCGTTCCGGGACGTCGACCAGGACGTCCGGCAGTCCATGCAGCGGGTGCGCACGTCTCCGTTCCTGTTGCACGCCGACGATGTGCGAGGCTTCGTCTTCGACGTGAAGACGGGTCTGCTGCGCGAGATCGACCCGGCCCGATAGGGCGAGTACGGGGTCCCCGCCCTGTCAACTTCCTGTCACCATTACCGGCAAAAGCCGCAGACCAGGACACATCTCCGGCAGTTATCCACAGCCGAGTGACACGAATCGGTAACGGCGGCAAGAATGCGGTGAGGGCGCCGAGCCGAACATTCCGGGGGCGGCGTCCGTGATTCGGGGTGGGCCGGTTCGCACGACAGCGGCGGCCCGGAACAGTACGGGCCGAGGAGGGCCGGGTGACGACCTATGACGAACGAGCGAGCCTCACTGATCTGACCACCACCGTGGACAGGGTCCGCGGGTCGGTGGAGGGGGTGATCGAGGGCAAGCCCGAGGTCGTACGACTCGCGCTGACCGTGCTGCTCGCCGAGGGGCATCTGCTGATCGAGGATGTCCCCGGCGTCGGCAAGACGATGCTCGCCAAGACCCTGGCGAAGTCCATCGACTGCTCGGTGCGCCGCATCCAGTTCACCCCCGACCTGCTGCCCTCGGACATCACCGGGGTGTCCATCTGGGACCAGCAGCGCCGTGACTTCGAGTTCAAGCCGGGCGCGATCTTCGCGCAGATCGTGATCGGCGACGAGATCAACCGCGCCTCGCCGAAGACCCAGTCCGCGCTCCTGGAGTCCATGGAGGAGCGCCAGGTCACCATCGACGGGCAGTCGTACGAACTGCCGAGCCCGTTCATGGTCGTCGCGACCCAGAACCCGGTCGAGATGGAGGGCACCTACCCGCTGCCCGAGGCGCAGCGCGACCGCTTCATGGCCCGCGTGTCCATCGGCTACCCGAGCCCCGAGGCCGAGCTGGAGATGCTCGACGTGCACGGCGGGGTGAGCCCCCTGGACGACCTCCAGCCGGTCGCGCACGCGCACGACATCGTCAAGCTCGTCGACGCCGTGCGCGGAGTCCATGTCGCCGAGGCGGTCAAGCGGTACGCCGTGGACCTGGTCGGCGCCACCCGCACGCACCCCGACCTCAGACTGGGCGCCTCCCCGCGCGCGACGCTCCACCTCCTGCGCGCGGCGAAGGCCACCGCCGCCCTCTCGGGCCGCGACTACGCCCTCCCCGACGACGTCCAGTCCCTCGCGGTCCCCGTCCTCGCCCACCGCCTCCTGCCCACCGCCCAGGCCCAGCTCAACCGCCGCTCCTCGGAACAGGTCGTCGAGGAGATCCTCCAGCGCACCCCGGTCCCGGCCACCCCCCAGCAGCAACGCGACTACGGCCAGCCGTACGGCTCGCGGGGCCTGTGATGACGCCTGGAGGACCGACACCCGGCGGGTTCCCCGCGGGGAGTGCGCCGGGCGGACAGGGCGGCTTCGCCGGGTCGCCCGCCTCGGGTGGGTATCCCGAGCGGCCTGCCGCGCCACCGGCGTACGGGTCCGTGGGGACGACCGCGAGCGAGCGTCCGGCGGGTGGCCGTGGCGACGGCAAGCCGGGGGAGAAAGGCGGGGTGCGGACCGCGCTTGCCGGGCTCACCACGCGCGGGCGGTCGTTCCTCGCCGCCGGGATAGCCGCGGCCATCTGCGCGTACGTGCTCGGGCAGCCTGATCTGCTGCGGGTCGGGCTGCTGCTCGCGGTGCTGCCGTTGATCTGTGCGGCGGTGCTGTACCGGACGCGGTACCGGGTGGCGGGCAGCCGCAGGCTGTCCCCCGCGCGCGTGCCCGCCGGCAGCGAGGCCCGCGTGCACCTGCGCATGGACAACGTGTCGCGGATGCCGACCGGCCTGCTGATGCTCCAGGACCGGGTGCCGTACGTCCTCGGCCCGCGCCCCCGCTTCGTCCTGGACCGCGTCGAGGCGGGCGGCAGACGCGAGGTCTCCTACCGGGTCCGCTCCGACCTGCGGGGCCGCTACCCCCTGGGCCCCCTCCAGCTGCGCCTGTCCGACCCGTTCGGCATGTGCGAGCTGACCCGCTCGTTCTCGTCGTACGACACCCTGACGGTGATCCCCCGCGTCGACCCCCTCCCCTCGGTGCGCTTCAGCGGCGAGGCGAAGGGGTACGGCGACGGCCGCCAGCGCTCGCTCGCGCTGGCCGGCGAGGACGACGTGATCCCTCGCGGCTACCGCTACGGCGACGACCTGCGCCGCGTCCACTGGCGCTCGACGGCCCGCTACGGCGAGCTGATGGTCCGCCGCGAGGAACAGCCGCAGCGCGCCCGCTGCACGGTCCTGCTGGACACCCGGGGCATCGCGTACGACGGCGTCGGCCCCGACGCGCCCTTCGAGTGGGCGGTCTCGGGCGCCGCCTCGGTCCTCACGCACATGCTGGAGCGCGGCTTCACGGTCCGCCTCCTCACCGACACCGGCAGCTCGGTCCCCGGCGAGGGCACCGAGGGCTTCGTGGGCGGCGGCGAGTCCGCCGAGGCGGCCGGCCTGATGATGGACACCCTCGCCGTGGTCGACCACTCCGACGGCGCGGGCCTCTCGCGCGCGTACGACGTGCTGCGCGGCGGCAACGAGGGCCTCCTCGTCGCGTTCCTCGGCGATCTGGACGAGGAACAGGCGGCGGTGGCCGCGAAGATGCGCCAGCGCAGCGGAGGAGCGATCGCGTTCCTCATCGACAACGACTCCTGGAGCCGTGCCCCGGGCCGTGAACCGAACGGCGGGTCCGATCCGATGAAGGGGCAGACAGCGCAGGCAGAGCGGCTGAGGATGCTGCGGGACGCGGGCTGGACGGCGGTGAGCGTCCCGAGGGGCACCTCGCTGGAGGACCTGTGGCGCCAGGCGGACCGCGAACGGTCGGGCGTGGTGGGCACGATGGGAAGGACGGGATCATGAGCGGGCGGGCGAGACTGACGCTGTGCTCCGCGGCGGCGACGCTGATGGCGGCGACCGCCCTGCTGCCGCTGGTCGACCGCAGCTCGTGGTTCCTCCAGGCGGTGCTGCTCCTGCTGGTCCAGTCGGGCGTGGGCGCGGCGGCCCGCCGGGTCCCGCTGGCCCGGCCGCTGACGGTGGCGGCGCAGGCTCTGGTGACGGTCCTGCTGCTGACCCTGGTCTTCGCCCGCGAGCAGGCCCTCGCGGGGATCGTCCCGGGCCCGGAGGCGATCACGCGCTTCGCGGACCTGTTCCAGGCGGGCGGGGACGACGTGGGCCGGTACGCGATCCCGGCCCCGCTGTCCGACGGCATCCGGCTGATGCTGATCGGCGGGGTCCTGGTGATCGGCCTGATGGTGGACACCCTCGCGGTGACGTTCCGCAACGCGGCCCCGGCCGGACTGCCGCTGCTGGCCCTGTACTCGGTGGCGGCGGGACTGTCCGAGGGGGGCACGGACTGGCTGTGGTTCCTGGTCGCGGCGGCCGGCTATCTGATGCTGCTGCTCGCCGAGGGCCGCGAGCGGCTCTCCCAGTGGGGCCGCGTCTTCGGCGGCGCCCCGCGCGGGCCGGGCGGTCCCGGCGCGGCGGAGGGCCCGGTGGCCCCGGTGCGCACGGGGCGGCGGATCGGCATGGCCGCGCTCGGTGTCGCCCTGGTGGTGCCGCTGCTGCCGATCCCCGCGATCCAGGGCGGTCTGCTGGACGGCACGGGCGCGGGAGTCGGCGCGGGTACGGGCGGCGGGGGCACGATCTCGGCGGTCAACCCGCTGGTGTCGCTGCGCGACAGCCTGAACATCGACCAGGACCGTACGGTCCTGACGCTGCGGACGAACTCCAACGACCTGTCGGACATGTACCTGCGGATCGTCTCCCTGGACGACTTCGACGGCACGACCTGGCGCCCGTCCCGCAAGCGCATCCAGGAGGTCCCCAAGGACTTCCCGACGCCGGTGGGCCTGCGCTCGGACGTGAAGCGCGCGGAGGTCACCACCCAGGTCACGGCCGCCGACTGGTACGCGCAGGACTGGCTGCCGATGCCGTACCCGCCGAGCGGGGTGCGCATCGCCGGTAACTGGCGGTTCGAGCCGGAGGGCATGACGCTCGTCGGGGACCACGGCCAGAACACGCGCGGTCTGACGTACCAGGTCAACAGCCTGGAGGTGCGGCCGACGGCGGAGCAGCTCGCGGCGGCGCCCGAGGCGCGCGCGTCGATCCTGGGCGACTACACGGAGGTGCCGTCCTCGCTGCCGTCGGTGGTGTGGCAGCAGGCCCGGCAGATCACCCGGGGCGCGGAGACGGACTATGCGAAGGCGGTCGCGCTCCAGGACTACTTCGCGGTGACGGGCGGTTTCCAGTACGACACCCAGGTCGACGTCGGGACGGGTCCGGACGCGATCGCCAAGTTCCTGCGGGACAAGCAGGGCTTCTGTGTCCACTACTCGTTCGCGATGGCGGCGATGGCCCGGACGCTGGGCATCCCGGCGCGGGTCGCGGTCGGTTTCGCGCCGGGCACCCCGCAGGGGAACGGCACGGTCCAGGTGAGTCTGAAGGACGCGCACGCGTGGCCGGAGCTGTACTTCGAGGGCATCGGCTGGACCCGGTTCGAGCCGACGCCGACGCGGGGTTCGACGCCGTCGTACACGCTGCCGGACTCCTCGGAGACGACGCTTCCGGCGGCGCCGGAGATCTCGGCCTCGGCGAGCGCGGCGCCCTCGGCGGCGCCGTCCGCGAACGCGAGCTGCTCGGCGGCGCAGCGCAAGGAGAACGGCTGCGCGAGCGCGCTGCCGGCGGGCTCGGCGGCGGGCGGCGACGGGGGCACCCCCTGGTACAAGCTGGCCTGGTGGTCGCTGCTGGCCGTGCTGGTGATCGCGGTGCCGTCGCTGCCGATGCTGTGGCGGCTGCGCAGGCGGTCGGTGCGGCTGGCGTCGGCGCAGCACGCCGGGGCCGGTCCCGGCCGGGACCGCGCGGGGCCCCAGGGTGCCGTGGGTGATCCGCTGGCGCCGGGTGAGGACCCCTCCGTGCGGGCCGGTGAGGCCGCTGTCGCGCATGTCCTGGCGGTGTGGCGGGAACTGACGGACACGGCGTGGGACTTCGGCATCGCGCCGGACGACGCGCTCACGCCCCGGCGGGCCGCCGCGCGGATCGTCGAGCTCGGTGAGCTGGAGGAGCCCGCGGCGCGGTCCGTGCACCGGGTGGCCGGCGCGGTGGAGCAGGTCCTCTTCGCACCGCACCCCCGCGCGGAGGCCGGTCTGGCGGACGAGGCCCGCGCGGTCCGCGCCGCCCTGCGCACCCGCGCGACCTGGCCGGTCCGTCTGCGCGCCTTCGTCGCCCCCCGCTCCGCCGTCCGGGCGATGTGGGACCTCATGGACCGCTGGACGGCCACGAAGGCGTCGTGGGCGGCCCGTTGGGCCGACCTGGCGCAGCGGGCGCCGTGGGGCCGGCGAGGGCAGCAGCAAGGAGGCTGAGAGGCGCGGGAAGGGCCCCTTCCCGACGCCACTCGGTGCGCAGACTAAAGGGGGCCACCCGATCCGGGTGGCCCCCTCAGTCGTACGTGTCAGGAGCCGTGCGCTACGAGCCTCGGGTCACTGGCCCTGTTGCTCGTCGCGGCGGCGCTGCCAGCGTTGCTCGATGCGGTCCATCATGGAGCGCCTCGACCGGGGCTGGCGGGCCTGCTGGCCGCCGGCCGTGGGCTGCTCGCCCGGCTTGGGAGCCTTGCGCCAACCGGTCACGGCGAGCACGGCGCATCCCAGCATGACGAGGAACCCGACCACGCTGAGCCAGACCTGCTGGGCGACCATACCGGCCATGAGGAGCGCGATACCTACGAGGAAGCCGGCGACCGCCTGGTAGACCCGTCGCCGGGTGTACGTTCGCAGCCCGCTTCCCTCAAGCGCTGTCGCGAACTTGGGGTCTTCGGCGTACAGCGCTCGCTCCATCTGCTCAAGCATTCGCTGCTCGTGCTCAGAGAGCGGCACGGCGTCCTCCTCATCGTGCAGTCGCCGGGGCGACCCGGGGGTCCCTTCAGGATAGGCAGGGAATCGCCCCCGTGAAACCCGCCCCTCTACGCCAATTGGCCAACCAGAACCCGTCAAGAGCGTCCCGGCTCGCTGAGGCTTCCATTCCCCGGCGGCCGACCCGTCATGCCGGACGGTCTCCCTCGATCATACGGCGCACGAAGCCGTAACGGAGGGCCTGTGGCGTACTCCATCACGGCCGGGACCATGATCAAGCCAGGGTCAAGGGGGTGTAAAGGGACCGGTCAGCTCGCGCGGGTCTCGCCGAGGACGTGGAGCTGGGTCGCCACGGAGTGGAAAGCGGGCAGTTCCGCCGCCGCCTCCTCCAGCTTCAGCAGGGCCTCCAGCGCGCCGGGCTCGGTGTCGACGAGGACGCCGGGGACGAGGTCGGCGAAGATCCGTACGCCGTGCACCGCGCCGACGGCGAGGCCCGCGCCCTCGACCAGTTCCGTGAGCTGTCCGGCCGTGAAGCGCCGGGGGACGGGGTCACCCTCGCCCCATCGGCCACTGGGGTCACCGAGCGCGTGCCGGGCCTCCTTGAAGTGCCCGGCGAGCGCCCGCGCGAGGACGGCGCCGCCGAGGCCCGCCACGAGGAGGCTGAGGACGCCCTCGGAGCGCAGCGCGGCCACGGCGTTGTGGACGCCGTCGGCCGGGTCGTCGACGTACTCCAGGACGCCGTGGCACAGGACGGCGTCGTACCCGCCGCGCTCCACGACGTCGAAGAGCCCGCCCGCGTCGCCCTGCACGCCCCGGACGCGGTCGGCGACGCCGGCCTCGGCCGCGCGGCGCTCCAGGGCGAACAGGGCGTTGGGGCTGGGGTCGACGACGGTCACCCGGTGGCCGAGCCGGGCGAGCGGTACGGCGAAGTTGCCGCTCCCGCCCCCGGCGTCCAGCACGTCGAGGGACTCCCGGCCGCTGGCCTTGACCCGGCGCTCCAGCGCCTCCTGGAGCACTTCCCACACGACGGCCGTGCGCAGTGACGAACGCGGCCTCGCCGGATCGGTCCCCAGCGCCCCGGTCTGCGGACGTTCCTGCGGGGCGGACGAGCGCGACGGATCCGACACGGCAACTGACTCCTAGACGCGGCCCCGCCGCGTTACCCGGCGGAGCGGACGGACACCCCCGAGGCGGGGGCTTCGTGCGCGTCCACCCTATTGCCTCGGCCGTGCCGTCAGCCCGCGTGCGGGTAGTCGTGGTCGCCTCCCGGCGGGTTCTGGCGGGGCAGGACCGGCTGGACGGACAGCAGGCGTTCCACCAGGCGGACGAACATCGCGACGTCGCGTATGAGGTCGTCGGCGTCGCGCGGGGACGCCGCGCCGACGATGCCGGCCTCGGCGCGGGCCCGCCGGGTGGCGCCCGCGGCGAAGTGGGCGCTCCACTCGGCGAGTTCGGGGGCGATCTCGGGGAGGAGTTCCCAGGCGCTGCGGATGCGGGCGCGGCGCCGGGGTGTGAGGTCGGGGCGGGCGCGGGCCGCGAGGACGGCGGCGGCGGTGCGCAGCGCCGCGAGGTGTGCCGTGGCGTACCGCTCGTTGGGGGTGTCGAGGACGGCCGCCTCGTCCAGCCCCGTACGCGCCTGCGTGAGCAGGTCGAGGGCGGCGGGCGGGGCCGTGGCGCGGCGCAGGACGGGGTGTACGTCGCTCGCCGGGCCGTTCGGTGAGGGGGCAGGGCCGGTGACGTCGTGCCGGTGTGCGGCTGCCGCGCGGTAGCTGGCCATGACGAACCTCCTGTCGTCTGGGTGACGGCACTGTGGCCGTATGTGCCCATCGTGAGGTATGCCACTGACAATCCGTTCTGACCTGGTCTTTTACCTCGGTCGGGAGTTCGACCACCGTCTCGGGCCGCCGCTCGTGCCCCGTCTTCGCGGCGATCTTCGAACCGGCCTCCCGGCGCTCCCGTTCCTGTGAGAATCGACCCCATGGAAAGCAGCACCACGCCGGGCGGTGGCACCCGCCGCGAGGCCACTCGGCAGAAGCTCTACGAGGCGGCCGTCACGCTCATCGCCGAGCAGGGCTTCTCCGCCACCACGGTGGACGAGATCGCCGAGCGCGCGGGCGTCGCCAAGGGCACCGTGTACTACAACTTCGCCAGCAAGTCCGTCCTCTTCGAGGAGCTGCTGCGCCATGGCGTGGGTCTGCTGACCGCCTCCCTGAGAGAGGCGTCGCAGCGTTCCGCGCGCGCGGGCGGTACACGGGTCGACGCGCTGGACGCGATGATCCGCGCGGGGCTCGTCTTCATCGACCGGTATCCCGCGTTCACGCAGCTGTACGTGGCCGAGCTGTGGCGCACGAACCGCGCGTGGCAGTCGACCCTCATGGTCGTGCGGAAAGAGGCGGTGGCCGTCGTCGAGGACGTCCTGCGCGCGGGCGTGGAGGAGCGCGAGTTCGCGGACGACATCGACGTACCGCTGACCGCCGCCGCGCTCGTCGGGATGGTGCTGGTCGCGGCGCTGGACTGGCAGGCGTTCCAGCCGGAGCGGTCGCTGGACGAGGTCCACGCGGCGCTGTCGCGGCTGTTGCAGGGGCGGGTGAGCGGGCGGCTGTAAGGGGCGTCTTCCTGGAGTAGCGCCCCTTACCGAGGCGTACGACGAAAGCGCCGGTCCGACGTGGCCGCGTCCCCCGCGGGCCACCGTCGAACCGGCGCTTCCTCCTCCCCCGTTTCCCCCTGTTCCCCCGGTCCCCCCGTTCCTGCTTCCCCCGTCGGTCCCCCGTCCGGTCGTTCCCCCAGGGGTCCCCCGTGCCTCGCTCCCGCCGACCAGGCCGGCGGAAGGAGCGGTCCGGGACCGGTGCCGGTTCCGCCGCCCCGTGTCGGCGGTACCGGCGCCGGGCCCCTTTCCGTGCCTCCACTCTCCCGTTCACGCAGGTCGGCACCCATCCGCGCGCGTACTCATCTCGGTGGTTAGGTACGGATACTCAGAGCTGTGTGCTCATCACCAGGCCGGTTCGGCCGGGCCTGGTTACGATCGCGTCCGTGTCCGTACTCCCCCTCGTGTTCACCAGCGGCTGGGCCAGCGGCATCAACGCGTACGCGGTGGTGCTGCTGCTCGGCGTGTTCGGCGCGACAGCTCTGAGCGACGAGATCCCTGAAACCCTGCAACGCCCCGAGGTCCTGGTCGTCGCGGGCGTGCTGTTCCTGTGCGACACGGTCGCCGACAAGATCCCGTACGTGGACTCCGTCTGGGACGCCGTCCACACGCTGATCCGGCCCGTCGCGGGCGCCTGGGTCGGCGCGCTCCTCGCGGGCCACTCCGGGTCGCTCTCCGACATCGCCGCGGGCCTCGTGGGCGGCTCCACCGCGCTCGCGAGCCACGCGGTGAAGGCGGGCACGCGGATGGCCGTCAACACGTCGCCCGAGCCCTTCAGCAACCTGATCGTGAGCCTTGCGGAGGATCTCGGCGTCGGGGGGCTGGTCACGTTCGCGATGTTCCACCCCGGGGCGGCGGCGGTGATCGCGGGCACGCTCCTCGTGACCGGCGCGGTCCTCCTGCTCTTCCTCGCGTCCCGCATCCGCCGCTTCCTGCGCCGCAGGGCCCAACGCCGGGAGGAACGACGGCTGGCGGGACGGGAAGGGCCGCCGGGGTGAGGTGACGGGGCTCTTGAGGTGCTGCGGGGTGGCAGGGCGGTGGGTGAGACGGGGTGAGCAGGGCGGGGCTCGGGCGCGCGGGCGGGCCGCCTGGTGGCCAGTTGCTGCACCCGCTGTGACGCGGGGCTCGGGCGCGCGGGGGCGGACCGTCACCCCTCCACGGTCAGACCCTTCCTGAGCCGCGGGGCTCGGGCGCGGGGGCGGACCACCCCGGGGGCAGTTGCGGGACGGGGCACAGCGGGGCGCGGGCGCGCGAGGCCGGGCCCGTCCGAGGGCAGTCGCCGGGCGGGGTGGGGCGTCGTGGTCGGGGCGCACACCGGTCGCCGGGCGGGAAGGGCCGCCATGATCGGCCCGCAGGCGCCGCCGAGTTCCCGTGCTGCCACGGGCCCGCCCGCCGGACCGGCCCGCCACCGCCCCGTGCCCCTAAAGGTCGGCCACCGCCCCGTGCTCACTGTCAGTGGCGGCCGATACAGTCGCCGACATGGGACGGATCGTGGTGATCGGCGCCGGGATGGGCGCGATGGCGGCGGCTGCGCGGTTGGCTGTCGCGGGGCACCGGGTGGTGGTGTACGAGCGGGGGGAGACGTACGGCGGCGGGGTCGGGCGGTGGGAACGGGACGGGTTCCGGTTCGATGTGGGGCCCGGGGTGCTGACCTTGCCCGCGGTGTGGCGGGATCTGTTCGTCAAGACCGGCAAGGAGGCGTTGGAGGACGTCGTCGGGCTGGTGCAGGTCGATCCCTCGGCACGGCACGTGTTCGCGGACGGGAGCGCGGTGTCCTTGCCGAACGCCTCGCGCGCGGGCGTGGTCGCGGCGCTGGACGAGGCGCTGGGGGCGGGGTCGGGCGCGCGGTGGGGGGACTTCCTCGTACGGGCGCGGGAGGCGTGGGACCGTACGCGGCGGCCGTTGCTGGAGGAGCCCCTGTGGCCGAACTGGGAGGTGCTGGCGGGGCGCGAGCCGTACCCGTCGGTCCCGCACAAGCGGCTCCTGCGTACGCGCAGGGCGGGCACGCTCGCCGAGGTCGGCGCCTGGGAGCTGCGGGACACGCGCCTCGCCGCGCTGCTGGAGAGCCACGCCCTCGCGCACGGCCTCGACCCCCGCACCGCGCCCGCGAGCGCGGCCGTCCTGCCGTACCTGGAGCACGCGTTCGGCACCTGGTACGTCCGGGGCGGCCTGCGCGAACTGGCCCGCGCGGTGTACGAACGGTGCCTCGCGCGGCGGGTGGAGTTCGTGTTCGGCGCGGAGGTGGTGCGGGTGGTGGAGAAGGACGGCCGGGTCGCGGGGGTGGAGGTGGCGGAGAGTACGTCCCGGGACGCTCCTGGCTCAGCCGGCAACACCCTCGTGGACGCCGACTTCGTCGTCACCGGCGCCGCCCCCGGCCTCCTCGGTGTCCCCGCGCGCGCGGGGGGCGAGGTGCAGCCGCAGCGGGGACTGCCCAGCCGGCTGACGGTGCTGCTCGCGCTGCGCGGTGCCCGCCCCGAGGACACCCCGCATCTGACCGTCGTCCACACCCCCGACCGCGAGGCCGAGCTGGCGTCCCTCTTCGGTACGACGCCGGCGCCCCCGGCCGCCCCCACGGTCACCGTCCTGCGCCCCGACGACCCCGCGCCGGCCCCGGACGCCGGGCACGAGGCGGTGGTCCTCACGGCCACGGTCCCGGCCGACGTCGAAGGGGATCACGAAGCCACGGCGGAGGCGATGCTGACGGCGGCCGAACGGGCCGTACCGGGCCTGCGGGAGCGGCTCCTGTGGCGCGAGGTGCGTACCCCGGCGGACGTCGCGGCGGCGACCGGCGCGGAAGGTGGCTCGATTCCGCCCCCCGCGCTGGCCGCGGCGGAGGGCCGTCTGCTGCACCCGGCCAACACGACCGCCCTCACCGGGCTGTTCACCGTGGGCGGCTGGTCCCACCCCGGCGGAGGGCTGCCGCACGCGGGCATGTCGGGGGCACTGGTGGCGGGACTGATCGTGGAGGGGCTGGAGTTCAGGGGGTCGCAGTGAGGGCGGGGGCGGCTACGGCGCACGCTTCCCGGCGAGGGCACGCGCCCCGGAACGCCCAGCGCTTCAGAAACGGTACTGCTGCTCGTCGTACCCGTTGCCGTGCTGCTGCTGTTGGCCCTGGCCGTCCTGGTAGTACTGCTGGTCGGCAGGGAGGTCGCCGTAGGACGGGTCGTCCGTGTTGCGCTGCTGGGGGACCCAGACGCCGCCCGCGGGGGTCTCCGTCGGGTAGCCCTGCTGGGCGTACTGGTCCTGGGGGTAGCCCTGCTGGGTGCCGTACTGCTGCTGGTCGTAGCCGGTGGTGTCGTACGAACCCGTGCCGTAGGTCTGGGTGCCGATGTACGGGTCGGAGTAGGCGGCGTACTGCTGCTGCTCGCCGGTGGTGTCGTAGCCGTAGCCCTGCTGCTGGTCGTAGTACGCGGCGTACTGGTCCTGGCCGGTGGCCGCCGCGTACGCGGCGTCGCTGTAGACGCCGTACGTGCCGGTCTCGTCCGGCAGTGGCTGGGGCTCGTAGACCGTGTCGGCGGACGGCTGGAGGGGGCGGGCCGGAGTGAAGACGTCGTCGCGGTCGAAGTCGTCGTCGTAGTCGCCGGTCGCGCGCTCGAAGGCGGCGGTGGCAGCGGCGTCGAGGGCGGGGTCGGCGGCCTCGTACGGCGCACCGGGGGCCTCGGTCATGCCGGGGGGCGGGGCCAGCGGGCCGGCCGGGTCGTCGTCGGTCTTCTTGCCCTTGCGGCGCTTCGTGAAGCTCTCCGCGAGGCCGGGGCGGCTGACCGCCCAGCCCGACTCGAAGCCCTTGCGGAACGACAGGGTGACGTACGTCTGCCCGATCGCGAACGCGACCGCGCCCACGGCGATCACCGGGACCGATGGAATCAGGACACCGAAGACGACGCCCAGGAAGCCGACGAACGCCAGCAGCCGCCAGCGCAGCCGCGCCTTGTACTGCAACAGCACTTCGCCGAGCAGCCAGAGTGCGACGATGCCGAACGCGATGTAGAGGACCGTCCAGCCCATGTACGCCCCTCTTCTCCCAGTGGCCGCTACGCAGTGTGTCTTATTTCCGTGCGACCGGTCTAGGCCCGCGGGGGATGGTGCAGGCCAAGGTTCTCGTAGATTTCCAGCGACGCCGTGGAGTTGTTGAGCGTGATGAAGTGCAGTCCGGGGACGCCCTCGGCGAGCAGCCGCGCGCAGAACTCCGTGGCGAATTCGATACCGATGGAGCGTACAGCGGCCGGATCGTCCTTCGCTGTGAGGATCCGCTCTTTCAGGGCGGACGGGATGACCGCGTTGCTGAGCTGCGGGAGCCGCTCCAGCATGCGGACGCTGGTGACCGGCATGATCTCGGGGATGACCGGGGTGTCGCAACCCGCGGCGGCGACGCGGTCGCGCAGGCGCAGGTACGACTCCGGCTGGAAGAACATCTGGGTGATCGCGTAGTCCGCGCCCGCGCGGCACTTGTCGACGAAGTGCGCGACGTCCGTGTCCCAGTGGTCCGACCTCGGGTGCATCTCCGGGAACGCGGCGACGCCCACGCAGAAGTCGCCGGACTCCTTGATCAGGCGGACCAGTTCCGCCGCGTACGTCAGTCCGCTGGGGTGCGCGATCCAGTCGGCCATCGGGTCGCCGGGCGGGTCTCCCCTGACCGCGAGTATGTTCCTGATCCCGGCGTCGGCGTACTGGCCGATGATGTTGCGCAGTTCGGCGATCGAGTGGTTCACGGCGGTCAGGTGGGCGACCGGGGTGAGCGTCGTGTCGGCGACGATCTGCTGGGTCTCCTTCACCGTCCCCGCGCGCGTGGAGCCGCCGGCGCCGTAGGTCACCGACACGAAGTCCGGTGCCACCGCCTCGACTCTCCTGAGCGCGCTCCACAGACTCCGTTCGCCCTTCGGCGTCTTCGGGGCCGAGAACTCGAACGAGTACGTCGTCTTGCCGGACGCCAGAATGTCACGCACCGTGCGCGCGCGATCGGTCCTTGTGGATGCGGTTCCGAGGGCCATACCCGCAGGTTAGCCAGCACCGGGCCACTCCCCCAACCGGCCCTGGGAAAATTGCCCTAATCCGCGAGGGGAGTGTCCGTATATCGGACGGAGAGTGGGGGGAATGGGCAAGTTCGGTGGTGTTGGGGGGTGTTGGGGGCTGTAGGCGGGGTCGAGGTGGGGTCTAGGTGAGCGGGGGCGGGGGAGGTAGTTCGGGCTCGGGTGGGGTGAGGTGGCTCCGGGGCGGGTTCCTCCGAGCCCTGGCGGGCGCCGGACGGGCGTGTGCGGGGGGTCTCGGCGTCCTTCGGGGGGCTGCCACGCAGTTCCGGGGGTCGGCCGCAGGGGTCCGAGCTTCGGCCGAACCCCGGTACGGCCCTGTGCGCGCCGGTGTCGTGTCCGTGCGGTTCCCGTACGGCCTTCTGCTCGCCGGCGTTCTGTCCGCGCGGCCTTCCCCGGTTACGCCTCGTTCAAGCGCTTCTTGAAGCTCGCCGCTGCCTCGCCGGGGGCGGTTGCCTCTGAGATCGCGCGTACGACCACCACTCTGCGGGCGCCCGCCTCCAGGACCTGGTCGAGGTTCGTGAGGTCGATGCCGCCGATCGCGAACCAGGGGCGGGCGGGGGCGAGGGACGCGGTGCGGCGGACCAGGTCGAGGCCGGGGGCCGGGCGGCCGGGCTTCGTGGGGGTGGGCCAGCAGGGGCCCGTGCAGAAGTAGTCGACGCCCTCCTCGGCCGCCGCGGCCTCCGCCTCCGCCGCCGAGTGCGTGGAGCGGCCGATCAGTGTGTTCCCGCTCACGATCGCCCTCGCCGCGGGGACGGGGAGGTCGCCCTGTCCGAGGTGCAGTACGTCCGCGGCGGCGGCATGCGCGATGTCCGCGCGGTCGTTCACGGCGAGGAGTTTGCCGTGCCGTGCGCAGGCGTCCGCGAACACGGCAAGGTGCTCCAGCTCCTCGGCGGCCTCCAGCCCCTTGTCCCTGAGCTGCACGATGTCCACTCCCCCGGCGAGCACGGCGTCCAGGAACTCCGGGAGGTCGCCTTGGCGCTTACGGGCGTCCACGCAGAGGTAGAGACGGGCGTCGGCGAGCTGCGCTGCGGCGTCGGGCATGGGGTCCCCCGGGGTGGGTTGGGTGGTGGGTCGATGGGAGGGAGTTCCCGGCGGTGGGGTCGGGAAACTTACGAGGCTGGAGGCGTGGGGAGTTCGTCAGGCCCGAGGTGGGCGCCCCGGAGTTTTCGGGCGCGGTGGTTCCGCCTTCGGAGTTCCCTGAGGCTCACCGGCAGGGTCGAGCGGCACCTCTCAGGGACCTTGGGCGGACACGCCCCGCCGAGCTGCGGCTCCAGAAGGCCCGCTGCTCCAGGCGCCGTGCGGGGGCTCACCAGCCGTCACGGTGCGCCCCTCCAGGGAGTGGGCGCCCCCGACGACGTACGGCCGTGCCTCTTCGGGACGCACGGCCGTACCTCACCGCGTGTCGGTCAGACCGCCAGTGCCTGGGCCCGGCGTTTGACCTCGGTGCCCCGGTTCTCCAGGAGTGCCTGGGCCGGGGTGCCGGGGAGAGTGGGGTCGGGAGTGAAGAGCCACTCGATCATCTCCTCGGCCGTGAAGCCGTCGTCCCTCAGGAGCGTCAGGAGGCCGACGAGGCCCTTGACGACCTTGTCGCCGTCGATGAAGGAGGCGGGGACGTGCAGTGCGCGGTTCTCACCGCGGCGGACGGCGATCAGCTGGCCCTCCTTCACCAGTTGCCGTACGCGCGTCACCTCCTCGTCGAGCAGTTCGGCGATGTCGGGCAGCGTCAGCCAGGCGGGGACAAGCGCGTCGATCTTCGTGTCAATCTCGGTCACGACATCAAGCCTGCCATCTGCCACTGACACGCGGAAACGGAGCCCACCCGGACCGGCCCCCTGAGAGCGCCGCAAGAACCCCTCGGGGAGCCCCCGCGCACCCCAAACAGCCCGCTGGACGCCTGCCGGAAGCCCGCCCAGGGGCCCGCCGGCCACCCGCACCGAGGACCTGCCAGGAACGCCGGCATCCGGCCGCCAAACAGGTCGACAGGGAGACAAAGCAGAAGCCCACCCCGACCTCGACACCTCACCCCGTCACCCGAGCCCCCACCCCGACGCCCCTCCGAAACCCGGCCCGCCCCTCACGCCACCGCCGACTTCAACGGCAGCCCCGCATCCCCCAGCACCCCCACATCCATCACAGCCCCCGCCCCGATCAACCGCCTCCCCTGCGCCAGATCCCGAGGCCGGCCCACTGCCAGGAGTGCCACCAGCCGTCCCTCCCGCAGCCAGCACACCGACCACGCCGGTCCGGACGGCTCGCCGCGCCAGACCATCGTGTCGGCCCCCGCATGGTGCCCCGCGTACTGCACGAACCGCCCGAACTGCTCGGACCAGAAGTACGGGACGGGGTCGTAGGCGACCGGAGGGGCGCCGGTGGCGGAGGCGAGGATGTTCGCGGCGACCGTGCGGGGGCCCTGGAGCGCGTTGTCCCAGTGGTGGATCAGGAGGCGTTCGTCGTACCGCGCGGAGGGGAACGAGGCGCAGTCGCCGACGGCGTAGACGTCGGGCGCGGATGTGCGGAGGTGTTCGTCGGTGACGACCTCGCCGTGCGCGCCCAGGGTCACCCCCGAGGAGCGGAGCCACGCCGTCGCGGGCCGCGCGCCGATGCCGACGAGGACCGCCCCCGCGGGGATGCGCGTGCCGTCGTCCAGGAGAACCGCACCCGGCTCGACGCTCCGTACGCGCGCGTGGGTGCGCAGTTCGACCCCGAGGTCGGCGTACCAGGAGGCCATGGGCGCGGCGACGTCGGCAGGCAGCGCGCCCGCGAGCGGGCGGTCCGCGGCCTCGACGACCGTCACCGCGCACCCCGCCTCGCGCGCGGCGGTGGCGAACTCCGCGCCGATCCATCCCGCCCCGACGACCACGACGTCGTGCTGGTCGGCGAGGACGGGACGGAGGCGTTCGACGTCGTCGAGGGTGCGCAGGAGGTGGACGCCGGGGACGCCCTCCGTGCCGGGCAGAAGAATCGGTTCGGCGCCGGTGGCGAGGACGAGGACGTCGTACGGGACCGTACCGGCGTCCGTGTTGACGATGTGCTCCGAGGGACGCACGGCGAGGGCCTCGCGGCCGAGGACGAGGTCGATGCCGAGGCCGGGGAAGTCGATGTCGAACGCGGAGCCGTCGGACTTGCCGAGCAGGACGGCCTTGGAGAGCGGGGGACGGTCGTACGGCTGGTGGGGTTCCGCGCCGATGACGGTGACCGTCCCGGCGAAGCCCTGTTCGCGCAGGGCGACCGCGGTCTGCACCCCGGCCATCCCGGCGCCGACGACGACCACGCGCGGGGCGTCCGTTTCCTGCGTCTGCTCGCTCACTCGATCACCATAGTTGCGTGACGGTGAGTCAGTCAGGGGCCCGGTTCCGTGACCTGCTCCACAACGCTCGTACCGGCGCCGTCCTGGGACTCCCACTCCCAGGTCTCGTCGAGCCGTACGCGCCCGTCGGGGAGGGGTACGACGGTCGACACGCAGTGGCCGGAGGCGGTCGTCCCGTCGGTGCGCAGCTGGACGTACCGGAAGTCGACGCGGTCCCCCGCGCGCGTGCCGACGAGGTGGCCGCGTACGACGTCCCCGCCCGCGTAGTCGGCCCAGACCACGCCGTCGGACTCGTGGTACGTGAACCGGGTGCCCGTGCCGACCTGGCCGGGCGCCTGGTCGGCGACGGGGGCGAACACGAGGCCGTCGAGGGTCAACTGAGGCTCCCTTTACGAGGTGCGGGGGGTGCGGGCTAGGGTGGGGCCAACGTAAAGCACTCGCGGGAGCCCGGGCGTACCGGGCTGAGAGGGAGGCTGGCCGGCCTCCGACCGTACGAACCTGATCCGGGTCATGCCGGCGAAGGGAGGGGCTGGACGCCCATGTCGCCTACGCGTCCGTCTGACGTCCTCGTGGTCGGGGGCGGGATCATCGGCCTTGTCACCGCCTGGCGGGCCGCACAGCGCGGTCTGAGGGCCTCCGTGGTGGATCCCGAGCCGGGGGGCGGGGCCGCTCAGGTCGCCGCCGGGATGCTGGCCGCCGTCACCGAACTGCACCACGGTGAGCAGACCCTGCTGGGTCTGAACCTCGCCTCCGCGCGCCGGTATCCCGATTTCGTGGCCGAGCTGACCGAGGTCACCGGGCACGACGTCGGCTACCGCCGCTGCGGGACGCTCGCCGTCGCGCTCGATGCCGACGACCGGGCCCACCTGCGGGAGCTGCACACGCTGCAACGCCGGTCCGGGCTGGAGTCGGAGTGGCTGTCCGGGCGGGACTGCCGCCGTCTGGAGCCCATGCTCGCGCCCGGTGTGCGCGGGGGGCTGCGCGTCGACGGTGACCATCAGGTCGATCCCCGTCGGCTCGCCGCCGCGCTCGTCGTCGCCTGTGCGCGTGCGGGGGTCGTCCTCCACCGCGAGTGGGCCGAGCGGCTCGACGTCACCGGGGGGCGGGCCACCGGCGTGCACACGCGCGCGGGTGCGTTCCTCGGTGCCGGGCAGGTCGTGCTCGCCGCGGGCAGCCTCAGCGCACGGCTCGACGGGGTCCCCGACGCCGTACGGCCGCCCGTGCGGCCCGTGAAGGGGCAGGTGCTTCGGCTCTCCGTGCCGGCCTCCCACGCGCCCTTCCTGAGCCGTACCGTGCGGGCCGTCGTGCGGGGCAGTCACGTGTATCTCGTGCCCCGTGCCAACGGGGAGCTCGTCGTGGGGGCCACCACCGAGGAGCAGGGGTGGGACACCGTCGTCACCGCGGGGGGTGTGTACGAGTTGCTGCGCGACGCGCACGAGCTGGTGCCCGGGATCACCGAGCTGCCGCTCACGGAGACGCGCGCGGGGTTGCGGCCGGGGTCTCCCGACAACGCGCCTCTCCTCGGGCCGACCGGGCTCGACGGGCTGCTCCTCGCGACCGGGCACTATCGCAACGGGGTCCTGTTGACGCCGGTCACCGGGGATGCGCTCGCGCACGCGTTGACCTGCGGTGAGCTGCCCGAGGAAGCCCGCCCCTTCACTCCCCGGCGCTTCGGTGCCGGTTCGCTTCTGGAGCACTCCGTATGAACATCTCCGTCAATGGCGAGGTGCACGTGGTTGACGCCGGGACTGTGCTCGATTCCGTCGTCCGTGCGCTCGCGCCTGTTCCCTCCGGGGTTGCCGCCGCGCTCAACGAGATCGTCGTCCCGCGCGCGGGGTGGTCCACGACCGTTCTGTCCGACGGGGATCGTGTCGAAGTCCTCACCGCTGTCCAGGGAGGTTGAGCCATGGCTGATGATGCGTTTCTGCTGGGGGGTACGGCGTACTCCTCCCGGCTGATCATGGGGACCGGGGGTGCGGCCAGTCTCGATGTCCTTGAGCGGGCGCTCGTCGCGTCCGGGACCGAGTTGACGACCGTTGCGATGCGGCGGGTGAATCCCTCCACGCAGGGATCGGTTCTGTCCGTTCTTGATCGGCTCGGGGTTCGGGTGTTGCCCAATACGGCCGGGTGTTTCACCGCGGGGGAGGCCGTGCTAACCGCTCGGCTCGCTCGGGAGGCGCTCGGGACGTCGCTCGTCAAGCTTGAAGTGATCGCCGATGAGCGGACGTTGTTGCCGGATCCTGTGGAGTTGCTGGAGGCGGCGGAGGTGTTGGTGGATGACGGGTTCACGGTGTTGCCGTACACGAACGACGATCCTGTCCTTGCGCGGAAGCTGGAGGATGTGGGGTGTGCGGCCGTGATGCCGCTGGGGTCGCCTATCGGGTCCGGGCTCGGTATCCGTAATCCCCACAACTTCCAGTTGATCGTCGAGCACGCGCGCGTGCCGGTGATTCTTGACGCGGGGGCCGGGACGGCTTCGGATGTGGCGTTCGCGATGGAGTTGGGGTGTGCGGGGGTGATGCTGGCGTCTGCGGTGACTCGGGCGCAGGATCCTGTGCTGATGGCGTCCGCGATGCGCTACGCGGTCGAGGCGGGGAGGTCGGCTCGGCTGGCGGGGCGGATTCCTCGGCGGTACTTCGCGGAGGCGTCGTCCCCGGCGGAGGGGTTGGCGGAGTTCGATCCTGAACGCCCGTCGTTCTGAACGATTCCTTTCCCCACCCACGCGCCACCCGTTTCCAGTCGATTGATGGGTGGACGTTTCTCGTAGGGCTTCCCACCGTCGGCGGCCACCCGTCCGGGGAGTCCCCGCGCGAACGCGGCGGCCGGCGAACGCAGCTACTCGGGCGGGCTCGACTCCGGGCAGGCTCAGCCACCAGGCGGACGGGTCGGCTGTCCGTTGAGGGCTCGCGCGCGAGGGACGCTGTCGGGCCCGGCGGGGCCATCCCTCGGGGGTTGGCCTGGCGAGGCCCCCGGGGGCGGGCGCCGGGGGAGGGGTGGCTTCTCGGGCTGGGAGTTTTAGTTTGCGGGGCCCGGTGGTCTGTTCGTCGGGGTGGCGGTGAGCCCTGCCCGTACCCTCTCGGTCTTGCCGTCGTCGCCCTCGCCCCGTGATCCCCGCCACTACCGGAACCCTTCCCTCCAGGGAACTCGCGCGTTTCGCGTCACAAGCGCGTTCCCATTCCGGGTGGGCGGATCTCCGTGTCAGTGGTGGCTCGTAGACTCGGCGGCGTGGATACGACCCTTCAGGACCCTCTCGTCGGGCAGGTGCTCGATGGGCGTTATCGCGTCGATGCGCGGATCGCGGTTGGCGGGATGGCCACGGTTTATCGGGCCGTCGACATGCGGTTGGACCGGGTGCTGGCCGTGAAGGTGATGCATCCGGCGCTGGCCGCGGACAGTGTGTTCGTGGAGCGGTTCATCCGGGAGGCCAAGTCGGTCGCCCGGCTGGCCCATCCGAATGTCGTGCAGGTGTTCGATCAGGGGGCGGACGGGCCGTACGTGTATCTGGCGATGGAGTACGTCGCCGGGTGCACCTTGCGGGATGTGCTGCGGGAGCGGGGCGCGCTGCAACCCAGGGCCGCGCTGGACATTCTGGAGCCGGTGCTGGCCGCGCTGGGCGCCGCGCACCGTGCCGGGTTCGTGCACCGGGACATGAAGCCCGAGAACGTGCTGATAGGGGACGACGGCCGGGTCAAGGTCGCGGACTTCGGGCTCGTACGGTCCGTGGGGACGGTGACGGAAAGCACGGGGGGCGTACTCGGGACAGTCGCGTATCTCGCGCCGGAGCAGACGGAGAGGGGTACGGCGGACGCGCGCGTGGACGTGTACGCGTGCGGGGTCCTGCTGTACGAGATGCTGACCGGCGCGCAGCCGCACGAGGGCGAGACCCCGGCGATCGTCCTGTACAAGCACCTGCACGACGACGTCCCGCCGCCCTCGGCGGCCGTACCGGGTCTGGCGTACGAGCTGGACGAGCTGGTCGCGTCGGCGACGGCGCGCACGCCGGACGTACGGCCGAACGACGCGGTGGAGCTGCTGGGCCTGGTCCGCACCGCGCGCGCCGCGCTGAGCGAGGAGCAGTTGGACGCGGTGCCGCCGCAGTCGACGGCGTCGGAGCACGACATCGCGCAGGACCGCACGAGCGTGATCCCGAGGTCGCTGACGGTCCCGCGCCCGCTGCCGGTGAACGAGGACGACGTCCAGCACACGTCCCGCTTCGAGGCACCCCCTCCCCCGCCGCGCAGGAGTCCGGTACGGCGCCGGCGGGGCGTCGTCGCGCTCGTGGCCGGGGTCCTGCTGTTCCTCGGGATCGGTACGGGCGTCTGGTACATCAACTCGGGGCAGTTCACGAACGTCCCCGCGGTCCTCACGCAGACCGAGGCGGTCGCGAAGAAGCGGCTGGACGACGCGGGGCTCGGTGTCGGGGACGTCGAGCACGCGTACAGCGACACGGTGAAGCGCGGGACCGTCATCAGCACGGACCCCGCGCCCGGCGCCCGCATCCGCAAGAACGACTCGGTGACGCTGACCGTCTCGGACGGCCCGCAGACCGTCCGCGTCCCGGACACCACCGGCCTCACGCAGGCCGAGGCGAGCAAGCGCCTCACCGCTGCCGGGCTCCAACCGGGCGTCGTGACCAGCGAGTTCGACGACTCCGCCGCCAAGGGGACCGTCATCCGCACGACGCCTGCGGTCGGCACGTCCCGGCATGCCGGGTCCGCCGTCGCGCTCGTCGTCAGCAAGGGCGCGGCCGTCGAGATCCCGGACGTCACCGGGCAGGACCTCGACGCGGCGACGACCGCGCTGGAGGGGGCCGGTCTCAAGGTCGAGATCTCCTCGACGCAGGTCAACTCCGAGCTGGACAAGGGCAAGGTCGCGCAGCAGTCGCCCGACGCGGGCGGCGAGGCCGCCGAGGGCGACACGGTCACGCTGACCCTGTCCAAGGGCCCGGAGATGATCGAGGTCCCGGACGTCGTCGGATCGAGCGTCGACGACGCGAAGAAGCGGCTCGAACAGTCCGGCTTCAAGGTCAAGGAGGACCGGGGTCTGCTGGGCCTCTTCGGCGACACGGTGAAGGAGCAGTCGGTGGACGCGGGGGACACGGCGCCGAAGGGATCGACGATCACGATCACCATCCGGTGAGGGTCGCCCGGCGCAACGCCCCCCGCCCCGCGTGACACCCTGGAAGCGTGAACTTCCCCTCCCGTAACCCCGTAGGCGGCCACGTCCCCGTGGCCGGTGGTCTGCACTCCGTCGGTCTCTCGTACGCCGAGGAGCTGGAGGCGGAGACCGTGCAGGTCTTCGTCGCGAACCCGCGGGGGTGGGCGACGCCGGTCGGGAATCCGCGGCAGGACGAGGCGTTCCGGCAGGCGTGCGAGGAGCTGCGCAAGCCCGCGTACGTGCACGCGCCGTACCTGATCAACTTCGGCTCCCACACGGAGGCGACGGTCGAGAGGTCGGTGGAGTCGCTGCGGCACTCGCTGCGCCGGGCGCGGGAGATCGGGGCGCTCGGGGTCGTCGTCCACACGGGAAGCGCGACCGGCGGCCGGGAGCGGAAGGTGGCGCTGAGCCAGGTCCGCGAGCACATGCTGCCGCTGCTGGACGAGCTGACCCACGACGACGACCCGTACCTCCTCCTCGAATCGACGGCCGGACAGGGCTCGTCCCTCTGCTCCCGCACCTGGGACTTCGGCCCCTACTTCGACGCCCTGGACGCCCACCCGAAACTCGGCGTCTGCCTGGACACGTGCCACATCTTCGCCGCGGGCCACGACCTGACCGGCCCGACCGGCATGCACCAGACGCTCGACCTCCTGGTCGGCACGGTCGGCGAGGGCCGCCTGAAGCTGATCCACGCCAACGACTCGAAGGACGTCGTGGGCGCCCACAAGGACCGCCACGAGAACATCGGCTCCGGCCACATCGGCGAGGACCCTTTCCGCGCCCTGATGACCCACCCGGCGACGGAAGGCGTCCCCCTGATCATCGAGACCCCGGGCGGCAAGGAGGGTCACGCGGCGGACGTGGCGCGGCTGAAGAAACTGCGGGACGGCTGACCCTGGGGGAATACCCCAGGGGGGTATAGGGTTCGGCCCGGTGCAGGTTCCGTCCCCGACCCCGGGAGCCCCCATGCAGCACGAAGCACACCCCCACCGCCCCGCCCCCGCGACCTGGGCCATGGCGATCCAGGCCACCCTCCACTGCCTCACCGGATGCGCCATCGGCGAAGTGCTCGGCATGGTGATCGGCACGGCGTTCGGGTGGGGAAACCTGGCGACCACGCTTCTCGCGATCGTGCTGGCGTTCTTCTTCGGCTACTCGCTCACCCTGCGCGGGGTGCTGAAGAGCGGGCTCGGACTGAAGGCGGCCATTCGGGTGGCGTTGGCCGCGGACACGCTGTCGATCGCCGTCATGGAGCTGATCGACAACGGCGTGATCGTGGTGTGGCCGGACGCGATGGACGCGGAACTGGCGGACTTCTTGTTCTGGGGCTCGCTCGCGATCTCCCTGGTGATCGCGTTCCTCGTCACCGTCCCGGTGAACAAGTGGATGATCGGGCGCGGAAAAGGCCACGCGGTGGTTCACCAGCACCACCACTGAACCGACACCACCGCTGAGCCGGCACCACCGTCACTGAGCCTTACAGCTCCGGCCCCTCCCCCGGCGTCTCCTGGTACGAGTACCGCTGCTCGCGCCAGGGGTCGCCGACGTTGTGATAGCCCCGCTCCTCCCAGAATCCGCGCCGGTCGGCGGTCATGTACTCGATGCCGCGCACCCACTTGGGCCCTTTCCAGGCGTAGAGGTGAGGGACGACGAGGCGCAGCGGGAACCCGTGCTCGGCGGTGAGGAGTTCACCGTCCTTGTGGCTGGCGAAGAGGCTGCGGGGGTCGGTGAAGTCGGCGAGCCGGAGGTTGGCGCTGTACCCGTATTCAGCCCACACCATGACGTGCGTGACGTCGGGAGCGGGCGGCGCGAGCGCGAGGACCGCGCTCGCCGGAATACCGCCCCATTCCGCGCCGAGCATGCTGAATTTGGTCACGCAATGGAGGTCGGCGACGACGGTCGCGTACGGCAGAGCCGCGAACTCCTCGTGGCTCCAGCTGTGCTTCTCCCCGTCGGCGGTGGCGCCGAAGACGCGGAAATCCCAGCGTTCGGGGCGGAACTTGGGGACGGGGCCGTAATGCGTGACCGGCCAGCCGCGTTGGAGTCGCTGCCCCGGCGGAAGCTCGGACGGTCCGCTCTCTCCTGATTCCCGCTCCACCGGACGACCCATGGCCCCATCCTGACAGACGCGAATACGAACCCGAAAATCGGGGCAATTCAAACTAAGCATGCCCTTACTTACTAAGCCCGCACTTACTGGACGATCTTCCGTGCCAGTGCCATCATCGGCCGCGTCCTCCCCACAGATCCCCCCGATCCCCCCACGGATCCCGTACGGAAGGAGCCTTGGCGATGCAGGGCGACCCGGAAGTCATCGAATTCCTCAACGAGCAGCTCACGGGTGAGCTGACGGCGATCAACCAGTACTTCCTGCACGCGAAGATGCAGGAGAACTTCGGCTGGACGAAGCTCGCGAAGTACACCCGGCACGAGTCGTTCGACGAGATGAAGCACGCCGAGGTGCTGACCGACCGGATCCTCTTCCTGGAGGGCCTGCCGAACTACCAGCGCCTCTTCCACGTCCGGATCGGCCAGACCGTCAAGGAGATGTTCGAGGCCGACCGCATGGTCGAGGTCGAGGCGATCGACCGCCTGAAGCGCGGCATCAAGGTGATGCGCGAGAAGGGCGACATCACGTCGGCGAACATCTTCGAGTCGATCCTGGAGGACGAGGAGCACCACATCGACTACCTCGACACCCAGCTCGAACTGGTCGAGAAGCTCGGCGAGGCGCTGTACATCGCCCAGCTGATCGAACAGCCGGAGAGCTAAGCGGCTTCCTCCAGGGAAGCGGGCTCCACCGACTCCAGCCGGGTCACCGCCGTCTTGCAGGCACCCCGGCCGAGGATCGCCTGGATACGGCGGACGCACGAGCCGCAGTCCGTCCCGGCCTTGCAGGCGGAGGCTATCTGGCGGGGCGTACAAGCGCCGTCGCCCGCGTGCCGCAGGACCTGCGCCTCGGTCACGCCGAAGCAGCTGCACACGTACACGCGGACTCACCTCCCGCCAAGAACGATTAGGTGAACCTAACCTTACCCGGCGGACAGGTGCCGCAAAAGTGCGAAGGGGCGCGGATCGCATGTGATCCGCGCCCCAAGGCATGAGCCGGTACCTCTACTGGTCGCGGTACATCTCCGCGACGAGGAACGCCAGGTCCAGCGACTGGCTGCGGTTGAGCCGCGGGTCGCAGGCCGTCTCGTACCGCTGGTGCAGGTCGTCGACGAAGATCTCGTCGCCGCCGCCGACACACTCGGTGACGTCGTCACCGGTCAGCTCGACGTGGATGCCGCCCGGGTGCGTGCCGAGGCCCTTGTGGACCTCGAAGAAGCCCTTGACCTCGTCGAGCACGTCGTCGAAGCGGCGGGTCTTGTGGCCCGAGGCCGCCTCGAAGGTGTTGCCGTGCATCGGGTCGGTCACCCAGGCCACCACCGCGCCGGACGCGGTGACCTTCTCGACCAGCTCGGGGAGCTTGTCGCGGACCTTGTCGGCGCCCATGCGGACGACGAACGTCAGCCGCCCGGGCTCCCGGTCGGGGTCGAGCCGCTCGACGTACTGGAGCGCCTCCTCGGCGGTGGTCGTCGGACCGAGCTTGACGCCGATGGGGTTGCGGATGCGCGACGCGAACTCGATGTGCGCGTGGTCGAGCTGGCGGGTGCGCTCGCCGATCCACACCATGTGCGCGGAGACGTCGTACAGCTTGCCGGTGCGGGAGTCGACGCGGGTCAGCGCCGACTCGTAGTCCATCAGCAGCGCCTCGTGCGAGGAGTAGAACTCGACGGTCTTGAACTCCTCCGGGTCGGTCCCGCAGGCCCGCATGAAGTTCAGGGCGTTGTCGATCTCGCGCGCGAGCTGCTCGTAACGCTGGCCGGACGGCGAGGACCTCACGAAGTCCTGGTTCCAGGCGTGCACCTGGCGCAGGTCGGCGTACCCGCCGGTGGTGAAGGCGCGCACCAGGTTCAGCGTCGACGCGGAGGCGTGGTACATCCGCTTCAGCCGCTCGGGGTCCGGGATGCGGGCCTCTTCGGTGAAGTCGAAGCCGTTGACGGAGTCGCCGCGGTACGTCGGCAGGGTCACGCCGTCGCGGGTCTCGGTCGGCTTGGAGCGCGGCTTGGAGTACTGGCCGGCGATGCGGCCGACCTTCACGACCGGCACCGAGGCGGCGTACGTCAGGACGGCGCCCATCTGGAGGAGCGTCTTCAGCTTGGCGCGGATCTGCTCGGCACCCACGGCGTCGAACGCCTCGGCGCAGTCACCGCCCTGGAGAAGGAACGCCTCCCCCTTGGCGACGGCCGCCATCCGGCTGCGCAGCTGGTCGCACTCCCCCGCGAAGACGAGCGGCGGATACGACTCCAGCTCCGCGACAACCTTGCGCAGAGCCTCGGTGTCGGGGTACTCGGGCTGCTGCGCCGCGGGCAGGTCGCGCCAGGTCGCCAGCGCGGCGACGGCTTGGGAATCAGCGTTCACGGTCACGGGCTCCACATTACGGGGTCGTGTCGACGGGTTTTCGCACGGCTCGAAAGGTGAGACACAGGTGTGCTGTAAGGTACGCCGCATGTTCGCGCACTCGACCCGTAACTGGTGGTGGACCGCTCCCCCGGCGGCCCGCTGATCTGCGCGTACAACCCACAGGCCGCCTCCGAGAGGCGGCCTTCGTGTTTCCCAGGGGTCCGTCTCTCCTCCCAGAGAGATCACACCGCATGGACCTCATCAACGACCCCCGCCCCTTCGCGCTCCTGCGCCGCCGCACGCCCGGTCACGACGGCGACACCGTCGAGCTGCTGATCGGGCCGACCGAGGTGTACGACCGCCTCGCCGACCTCCCCGACCACGGCCTCGCGCTCATCCCGTTCCGCCAGATCCGCGAGCGCGGCTTCGACGTCCGCGACGACGGCACCCCGCTGACCGTCCTGCGCCCCGAGGAGACCCGCGTCCTCACGCTGGACGAGGCACTCGCCCGACTCCCCTCCCACGACGTCCGCGTGGACGACGGCCGCTTCGACGTCGACGACGAGGAGTACGGCGAGATCGTCGGGCGGGTCCTGCGGGACGAGATCGGCAGCGGGGAGGGTGCCAACTTCGTGATCCGGCGGACGTACGAAGGTCATATCGACGGCTTCTCCCGGGCGGACGCTCTCGCGCTCTTCCGGCGGCTCCTCGTCGGTGAGCGCGGCGCGTACTGGACCTTCGTCGTCCACACCGGGGAGCGGACCCTCGTCGGCGCGTCCCCCGAGGTGCACGTCCGGATGTCCGGCGGGACCGTCGTCATGAACCCGATCAGCGGGACGTACCGCTATCCCGCCGAGGGGCCGACGCCGGAGCACCTTCTCGGCTTCCTCGCCGACGGCAAGGAGATCGAGGAGCTGTCGATGGTCGTCGACGAGGAGCTGAAGATGATGTGCACGGTCGGGGACATGGGCGGGGTGGTGATCGGGCCCCGGCTGAAGGAGATGGCCCATCTCGCGCACACGGAGTACGAGTTGCGGGGCAAGTCCTCCCTCGACGTACGGGACGTCCTGCGCGAGACCATGTTCGCCGCGACCGTCACCGGGTCGCCCGTGCAGAACGCGTGCCGGGTCATCGAGCGGCACGAGTCCGGGGGGCGGGGGTACTACGCGGGTGCGCTGGCGCTGCTCGGCCGTGACGCCGGAGGTGCGCAGACCCTCGACTCGCCGATCCTGATCCGTACGGCCGACATCTCCGCCGGGGGGCGGCTGCGGGTGTCCGTCGGGGCGACCCTCGTGCGCGGGTCCGATCCGGCGAGCGAGGTGGCGGAGACACATGCGAAGGCCGCGGGTGTGCTGGCGGCTCTGGGGGTACGTCCGTCCCGGCCGCGTTCCGAGCGGGGCCGGCCGCGTCTGGCCGACGATGCGCGGGTGCGGGCCGCGTTGGACGGACGCCGGTCCTCTCTGGCGCCGTTCTGGCTGCGGATGCAGGTGCCGTCGGCGGTGTCTGCCGGTCATGCGCTCGTCGTGGACGGGGAGGACACGTTCACGGCGATGCTCGCGCATGTGCTCCGCACGGACGGGTTCGAGGTGAGCGTCCGCCGCTACGACGAACCCGGGGTACGCGAGACCGTGCTCGCGCACCCCGGTCCCGTCGTCCTGGGCCCCGGGCCCGGTGACCCGTCCGACCTGGCCGACCCGAAGATGCGGTTCCTGCGGGAGCTGGCCGGGGAGTTGCTGCGGGGGCATCGGTACGGGGTGTTGGGGGTGTGCCTCGGGCACGAGCTGATCGCCGCGGAGCTGGGGATGGAGATCGTGCGCAAGGAGGTGCCGTTCCAGGGGGCTCAGGTGGAGATCGAGTTGTTCGGGAGGGCGGAGACGGTCGGGTTCTACAACAGCTTCGTGGCGCGGTGCGGTGAGACCGAGGTGGAGGTGAGCAGGGCCGAGAACGGCGAGGTGCATGCGCTGCGGGGGCCCGGTTTCGCGGGCGTGCAGTTCCACCCGGAGTCGATCCTGACCCTCAACGGAGCAGGGATCGTACGGGAGTTGATGGGAGCCCTGAAGCCGGTCGGCTAACCGAAGAAGACCCCCACCTCCTCGTACAGCTTCGGGTCCACCGTCTTCAGCCGCTCCGTCGCCGCCGCCAGCGGGACCCTGACGATGTCCGTTCCTCGGAGGGCGACCATTACTCCGTGGTCGCCCTCGTGGACCGCGTCTATCGCGTGGAGGCCGAAGCGTGTCGCCAGCCAGCGGTCGAAGGCGCTGGGGGTGCCGCCTCGTTGGACGTGGCCCAGGACCGTTGTGCGGGCCTCGTTGCCTGTTCGTTTCTCGATCTGCTTGGCCAGCCATTCGCCCACCCCGGACAGGCGGACGTGGCCGAAGGAGTCCAGGGACTCGTCCTTGAGGACCAGGTCGCCGTCCTTCGGCATCGCGCCCTCCGCGACGACCACGATCGGCGCGTAGGAGGCGCGGAAGCGGGACCTCACCCAGCCGCAGACCTGGTCGACGTCGAAGCGCTGCTCGGGGATGAGGATCGCGTTCGCGCCCCCCGCGAGGCCCGAGTGCAGCGCGATCCACCCGGCGTGGCGGCCCATGACCTCGACGACCAGGACCCGCATATGGGACTCGGCGGTGGTGTGGAGCCGGTCGATGGCCTCGGTCGCGATGCCCACGGCCGTGTCGAAGCCGAACGTGTAGTCCGTCGCGGAGAGGTCGTTGTCGATGGTCTTGGGGACGCCGACGCAGGGGATGCCCTCCTCGGCGGAGAGCTTCGCGGCGACGCCGAGCGTGTCCTCGCCGCCGATGACGATGAGCGCGTCGACTTCCTGCGCGGCCAGCGTCGCCCTGATCCGCCCGACCCCGTCCTCCTCCCGGTAGGGGTTCGTGCGGGAGGAGCCGAGGATCGTGCCGCCGCGCGGGAGGATGCCGCGTACGGCGGGGATGTCGAGGGGGACGGCGCGGCCGTCCATGACCCCGCGCCAGCCGTCGCGGAAGCCGGTGAATTCGTGGCCGTACTCCTGGACGCCCTTGCGGACGATCGCCCGGATGACGGCGTTGAGGCCGGGGCAGTCGCCGCCTCCGGTCAGTACTCCGACGCGCATGGGACCAGTCCCTTCGTCCTGCCGGTCTGACGAAGTGTCAGTCTCGCGCGCGGTTCACTCGTCGTCGAGACCCCGCTCGATCGCGTACCGGACAAGCTCGACCCGGTTGTGGAGCTGGAGCTTGCCGAGGGTGTTCTGTACGTGGTTCTGGACCGTGCGGTGGGATATGACGAGGCGTTCGGCGATCTGCTTGTAGCTGAGGCCCTTGGCGACGAGGCGCAGCACCTCGGTCTCGCGGTCGGTGAGCCGGGGCGCGTCGGACCGGTCGCCGCCGCCGGAGGAGGGCGCGGGGTCGGAGGCGAGGCGGCGGTACTCGCCGAGGACGAGCCCGGCGAGGCCCGGCGTGAAGACGGGGTCCCCGACGGCCGTACGGCGCACCGCGTCCAGCAGCTCCTCCGTGGACGCCGATTTCAGCAGGTACCCGGTCGCGCCGGACTTCACGGCCTCCAGGACGTCCGCGTGCTCCCCGCTCGCGGACAGGACGAGGACGCGCAGCGCGGGGTTGGCGGCGACGACCTCCTTGCAGACCTGGACGCCGGGTTTGGCGGGGAGGTTGAGGTCGAGGACGAGGACGTCGGGGACGGCGGCCTTGGCGCGGCGTACGGCCTGTTCGCCGTCCCCGGCGGTGGCGACGACGTCGAAGCCGTTCTCGGCGAGGTCCCGGGCGACCGCGTCGCGCCACATGGGGTGGTCGTCGACCACCATCACCTTGATGCCGCTCATGTCCTGCCCTTCTTCGGGACCGTCAGTTCCACCTCGGTGCCCTGGCCGGGCGTGGAGATCAGTTCGGCGCGTCCGCCGAGGTCGCGCAGCCGGCCGCGGATAGACTGGGCGACCCCGAGCCGCCCCTCCCCCTCGGCCTGCGCGAGGCGTCCTTCGGGGATGCCGGGCCCGTCGTCGCGGACGGTGACGATCACCTCGTCCGGCTCGTCCTCGACGAGGATCCAGGCGTGCGCGTCGTCACCGGCGTGCCGGCGCACGTTGTCCAGGGCGGCGCCGACGGCGGAGGCGAGTTCCCGCGCGGCGGCCGGGGCCAGCTCGACGGGGGCGCCGGGTTCGGCGAGGCTGACGCGGGCGGCGGCGTACGGCGCGAGCAGCGGCCGTAGATCGACGGGGCCGTCGGGGTCGGGTTCGTCGACGAGGCGTACGACGGCTCCCTCGGCGAAGTCCTCCGACACCCGGGAGACGGGGACGAGGCCGCCGGAGACCAGCGTGCGCAGGGCGACCTCCTGCTCGCCGGCCATGCGTCCCAGCTCGGCGGCCTCCCCGCCGATGACCGCGCCCCTGCGCTGGACCATGGCCAGGACCTGGAGGACGCTGTCGTGGATGTCCCGGGCGAGGCGTTCGCGTTCGCGGGTCGTGGCCTCGATCTCCAGGGCGCGGGCGAGGGTGCGCTCGGAGGCGCGGGCGACCTCGACGACGTACCCGATGGCGATGGAGGCGACCCAGACGAGGATCACGTTGTGGACGGTGTCGCGGGCGGGCGCCCCGCGCTGGATGAGGTTGGCGACCGCGACCGGAGTGGAGGCGAAGGCGGCCCAGCGCCAGCCGCCCTTGATGGCGAACGCGAGGACGGAGCCGGCCGTCCATATCGACGGCAGCGTGGGGCCGCCGGAGGTGATGCGCTCGTCGGTGACGGCGAGGGGGGTGAGGAGGATGCCGACGACGGCGATGGTGAGGTCGGCGGCGAGGAAGCGCTTCGTGCAGTTGGCGGCGCTCGCGACGCGGGGGATCGTCGCGAGCGTCCATATGAACAGCAGCGGGAAGTAGACGAAGGCGACCTCGGGGCGGTCGAAGTCGTCGTAGGCGCTGATGAACAGGCCGATCGCGTACAGCATGGTCAGGACGCGGTAGCCGGTGAGCGCGCGCCACAGCGGCTGCTCGACCGACATGCGCATGACGCGTTCCCGTTTGGGCATGTCCCCCCACTCCCCCATAGACAGAGACCCCAGGCAGAGACCTTAAGCCTCTTCGGTCTTCTCCTTCTTGGCCTGTGCGAGCTTGGCCTGTGCGAGCGCGGCCTTCTCGGCCTTGGCCGCGTCGGTGAGCTGACGCTTGGCGGCGGTGGCGTAGATGTCGACGTACTCCTGGCCGGAGAGCTTCATGATCTCGTACATGACCTCGTCGGTCATGGCGCGCAGGATGAAGCGGTCCTGGTCGAGCCCCTCGTAGCGGCTGAAGTCGAGGGGCTTGCCGATGCGGATGCCGGGGCGCATCAGCTTGGGCATGACCTGGCCGGGGGGCTGGATCTTCTCCGTGTCGATCATCGCGACGGGGATGACGGGGGCGCCGGTCGCGAGGGCGACGCGGGCGAGACCGCCGGGCTTGCCGCGGTAGAGGCGGCCGTCGGGCGAGCGGGTGCCCTCGGGGTAGATCCCGAACAGCTCGCCGCGCTCCAGGACCTCGATGCCGCTCCTGATCGCGGCCTCACCGGCGCCGCGCGCGCCCGAGCGGTCCACCGGGAGCTGGCCGACGCCCTTGAAGAACGCGGCGGTGAGGCGGCCCTTCACGCCCGGGGTGGTGAAGTACTCGGCCTTCGCGATGAACGTCACCTTGCGGTCGAGGACCGCCGGCAGGAAGAACGAGTCGGAGAACGAGAGGTGGTTGCTCGCCAGGATCGCGGGTCCCTCGGCGGGGATGTTCTCCAGGCCCTCCACCCAGGGCCTGAAGGTGACCTTCAGCGGTCCCCCGATAGCGACCTTCATCGCGCCGTACAACAACCGAGTGCCTCCTGTTTTGTGTCGAACAGACCTTAACCCGGCTCGGTGCGGAACAGGCCGACGGCCCTGGTCGGTGTCAGTGCGGTCGCGTACGGTGAACCACACGTCCCGCCAACGCGTCCTTGAAAGAACAGGAGCCCGAAGTGCCGGTCCTCCCCGGAGCAGAGCCGTTCCGCCACGAGGGCGGAGAGACCGGCGTCCTGCTCTGCCACGGCTTCACCGGTTCCCCGCAGTCGCTGCGCCCCTGGGCCGAGCGTCTCGCGGACCACGGCCTCACGGTCTCGCTGCCGCTGCTGCCCGGGCACGGCACGCGCTGGGAGGACATGGCGCTGACCGGCTGGCCGGACTGGTACGCCGAGGTGGACCGCGAACTGCGCGCCCTGCGCGAGCGCTGTACGACGGTGTTCGTCGCCGGCCTCTCCATGGGCGGCGCCCTCGCCCTGCGCCTCGCCGCGAAGCACGGCGCGGACATCACCGGGGTCGTCGTCGTCAACCCGGCGAACAAGGTGCACGGCCTCGCCGCGTACGCCCTTCCGGTGGCCCGGCACCTCGTCCGCACGACGCCCGGGATCGCCAGCGACATCGCGAAGCCCGGCGCCGAGGAGGTCGGGTACGACCGGGTGCCGCTGCACTGCGCGCACTCCCTGCGCGGCGCGCTGCGGAAGCTGGACGGCGAGCTGCCGCGGGTGACGCAGCCGGTGCTGCTGCTGCGCTCGGCTCAGGACCATGTCGTCCCCTCGGCGGACTCCGCGCGGATCCTGAGCCGGATCTCGTCGTTGGACGTACGCGAGATCGTGTTGGAACAGAGCTACCACGTCGCGACGTTGGACCACGACGCGGACCGTGTCGTCGAGGAGAGCATCGCGTTCATCGACCGGCTCGCAGCCGACAGGGGTGTCGCTGAGGAAGGGACGACGGCAGGTGGCTGAGCACGACTCCGACCGCGAGGACAACGCGGAGCCGGAGGACCAGCACGTCCCGTTCGACGAGGAGGCCGCGTGGGCCGCCATCGTCGCCGGGTACGGGGACGAGCCCAAGGATCCGCCGGGGGCGAAGCCGTTCAAGTCGGTGGAGGACCTGGCGCTGCTGGAGGCGCGGACCAACGACGACGAGAAGCCTCCGGAGAAGCCGGCGGCTCCCGAGGCGTCCGCCGAACCGCCGGCCGACAAGCCGCTCGGCGGTTCCGTGACGTTCGCGCCCGGTATCGGGCCGCGCGACTACTCGCCGGCCGAGCCCGGCGAGGACGACCTCGGCGAGGACGACGAGGGGCACTTCGTGCCCCCCGAGCCGCCGCCGCTGCCCGAGGCCGACGCGACCTCGAAGTTCGCGTGGCTCGGGGTCGTCGGGGGGCCGGTGCTGCTGTTGCTCGCCGTGCTCCTCGGGTGGGACATGACGTGGTGGCTCGCGACGGTCGGCATCGGCGGGTTCCTCGGGGGGTTCGCGACGCTGGTCATGCGGATGCGGACGGACGAGGAAGGGGACGACGATCCCGGGCGGGGTGCGGTCGTCTAGCTCGCGGGGATTCTGAGGGTGGCCAGGACCGGGAGGTGGTCCGTGGCCGCCCTCAGGTCGTTCTCCGTGATGCCGGGGTAGTCCTTCGGGACGCCCGCGGTGAGGACTTCGATGCCCTTCGTCGTGAAGATGGCGTCGATCCTGGTGTTCGGGGCGGTCGCCGGGAAGGTGTGTTCCGTTCCCCACGGGGCCGTCAGCCAGGTGTCCTGGAGGGTCTCCGCGAGGCGTTCGAACGCTCGGCCCGTGGGTGGTTCGTTGATGTCGCCGCCCGCGATCGCGTGGTCCACGCCCATGCCGGCGAGGCGGTCGAGGAGGGTGGCCGTCTGGTCGTAGCGCTCCTCCTCGTCCAGGGAGAGGTGGGTGCTGAGGACTCCCAGGCGGGCGTTGCCGATCCGGACGACGGCTGTCGCGAAGCCGCGTCGGTGGTTGCCGGTGGTGAGGGGGAGGAGGACGTCCTCGGTCCGCTCGACCGTCGTGCGCAGGGAGCAGAGGATCGCCGGGCCCGCCGCTGTGCCGCCGCCGGTGAGGACGACCAGGTCCGCGGCCCTTGCGAGGCGGGCGAGTTTCTTGCGCCAGCGGAAGAAGCGGGGGGCTTCCTGGAGGAGGACCAGGTCGGGGGTGGCTGCCTTGATGATGCGGGCGAGGGCTTGGGGGTCGTCCCTCATGGAGCGGATGTTGTAGGTGAGTACGCGGATGGTGGGGGGCAGGGGCATGGCGTCAATTTACGCCTAGGGGGAAGGGGCGCTGAGGTAGTGCGCGACTGCCGGTTGTGGGTGGCTGGTCGCGCCCACGCGGCGGCAGCCGCACATGGATACAGCCCCGCGCCCCTAAAAACGAAAACCTCGCGCCCGATGGGGAGCGATCCCTACATGATCGGGTCCGGTTCCCTTGCCAGGTCCGCCGCCCCTACCAACCCCGCGTCGTTCCCCAGGCTCGCCGCCAGGACGTCCGCCACCGGGCGCCAATTGCCGCCCACCAGCCACCTCTTGTACGACTTGCGGATCGGGTCGAGGACCAGTTCGCCCTCGTCCGACAGGCCGCCGCCGATGATGAACGCCGACGGGTCGAAGAGGGACGCCAGGTCCGCCAGGCCCGCGCCCACCCAGCGCGCCAGCTCGCGGTACGAGTCGACGGCGACCGGATCGCCCTGCCTCGCGGCCATCGAGATGTGCTTGCCCTCGATGCCGTCGGGGCTGCCGTCGCCGAGGCCGAGGAGGATCTCCGCGTTCTCGGGGGCCGCGTTGGCGCGCTGCTTGGCGTAGCGGACGAGGGCGCGGC
Organism: Streptomyces saintjeani; assembly: GCF_055409605.1. NCBI lineage: Bacteria > Bacillati > Actinomycetota > Actinomycetes > Kitasatosporales > Streptomycetaceae > Streptomyces > Streptomyces saintjeani. The sequence goes on from NZ_CP189624.1 coordinate 2,534,346, forward strand.
CGGAGGCGTACTGCTCCCAGCAGCCCTGCGAGCCGCAGCCGCACAGCAGCCCGTCCGGGACCATGCGGATGTGGCCGAACTCGGCGGCGACGCCGAAGTGCCCGCGGCGGAGTTTGTTGCCGATGATGATGCCGCCGCCGAGGCCGGTGCCGAGGGTGATGCAGATGACGTTGCGGTGGCCCTTGCCCGCGCCGAACCTGTACTCGCCCCAGGCCGCGGCGTTCGCGTCGTTCTCGACGACGACCGGAAGGCCGGTGCGCTGCTCGACCTTCTCCTTCAGCGGCTCGTTACGCCAGTCGATGTTCGGCGCGAAGTACACGGTGGAACGCTGGCGGTTGACGTAACCGGCGGCGCCGATGCCGACACCCACGATCTCGTGCCCGGCGCGCGCTCCCTCGACGGCGGAGGCGATGGCGTCCACGATGCCCTCGGGCGTGCCCGGGGTCGGCACCTTGTGGGTCGACAGGATGGCGCCTTCCTCGTCGACCACGCCGGCCGCGATCTTCGTGCCGCCGATGTCGACGCCGATGGTGAGTCCCATGAATCCCTCAGTTTCGGTCGAGCCCCGCTATGGGCCACCGTACCGGAGGGGGGCCCGAGACCGGCCGACAGATGGGGGACGGCGTCGCGGGTCTGGGCACGCGCATCTGCGGCGTTGTCGTCGGTCACCCCCCATCTGTCGGCCGGTCTCAGTCCACGTCGATGCGCTGGCCCGGGCCCGTGCCGTCGTCCTTGTCGTCTCCGGTGTCGCTCTTCGTCCAGCGGTTCTCCTGGCGCTGGACCGCCGAGCGGTACGCGGCGAGGAGTTCGTTGCCGGCCGCGCTGAGGTGGTCGAAGACGTCCGGGTTGCGTTCGACGACCGGTTCGACGACGGCCTTGGCCTGCTGGACGACCTGGCGGACGACCTGCTGCGCCGCCGGGCCCGCGACCGCGCCGAGGAGGGGGGAGTTGAGGGTGCCGAGCCTGTCGGAGACCGCGTCGAAGAGCTTGCGGAGTTCCTCACCGGCCGAGCCGGGGGGCGGTCCGTACCGGGCTCGGCGGCGGGCCTTCTCCGCGGCCAGGTCCTCTTCGCAGGCGGTGGCCCAGGCGTCCGGGTCCGTCGCCCTCGGCGTCTCTTCGACCGCCTCACGTCCCTGACTGTCGTCGCTGCTCATGACGTCTCCCTACGGCTCGTCCTTACGACGGTACCCGAACGCGCCGCGCTCCTTCACCGGTCCTTCGGCCACAACTCCGGATCCGGCACGAAGCGCGTCCGCAACTCGCCGTCCCTGAGCGAGGCGCCCTCCACCGTGCACCGCCTCAGCACCGAGGGCAGCGGGACGATACGCCGGAACTGGCCGACGGTGACGACGAGTTCGTCCCCTCGCCGGATCAGGTCCAGCTGGTCGCGTACGGCGCCGGGGAGCGGGAGGGTCCACACGAAGACGCCGTCCTGCTCGGTGACCGGCCACTCGACGGGGTGCGCGGGGAGGGCGACGGGGGGTACGGCGAGGTCGTGGAGGTCGTCGGTGCCGCGTGGGTCTCTGCCGAGGTGGAGGACGGGTTCGGCGTCCCACTCGTCGAGCACCTTGCGCTGCTGGGCGACCGGGCCCGCGAGCCATCCCGCCTCGTCCGGGAGTACCCGGTTGGCGACCAGCGCTTCGACGGGCAGCCGCCGCAGCGCGCAGCCGAGCCGGGCGTCCCGTACCGCGTCCGCTCCGGCGGGGCCGGGTTCGGCGACGATCCGTACGGCGGTGCCGGGGTCCGCCAGCACGGCTTGCACGGCGGCCAGTTCGCCGTCCCATTTCCCGGCCGCCTCGTACAGCCACTCCGCCGGCATCGGCACGCCGGCCAGCCGGCCCAGCACCGGGCGCAGGGCGCGGGCGGCTTGCCGCTCGGCGGGAAGGAGCCGCCGGATGTACCGCCGCAGCTCCTCGGGGAGGGCCAGGAGGGAGAGCGCCTGAGGGGTGGCCGGCAGATCGACGACGACCAGTTCGAACCGCTCGGACAGCACGGCGTCCCGCAGCGCACGCAGGAGGCTGAGTTCCCCGGCACCGGGAAGGGGGGTCATCTCCTCGCCTTCGAGCCGTGAGGCACCGAGCAGATCGAGGGCGCCGGTGGCCTTCTCCTGGAACCGGAGAAGGTCGTCCCGGAAACCGAGGGAGGCGTCGGGCCGCCAGGCGGTGAGGTGCTCGCTGACGGCGAGGGGTCTGTCCCCGGTGGCCACTCCGAGCGCGGCTCCCAGACCGTCCCCACGATCAGCGCTGAGGACGAGGGTCCGGGTACCGGCGAGGGAGGCATCCAAGGCGGTGGCCGCAGCAAGAGTCGTACGGCCGGAACCGCCGGGCCCGGTGACCAAGAGAGTGCGCATAAGAATCAACGCTAACGGTTGACTTGCGGCTGCCGGTCGGTGGTGGCTGGTCGCGCAGTTCCCCGCGCCCCTGAAAAACCTGGGCTGAGGCAGTCGTAACAGCTAGCGCTCACGCGGCGGTAGCCGCACATGGATACAGCCCCGCGCCGCTGAAAAGACTGGGCTGAGCCGAGTGTCCGACTACCGCCGAGTGAGCGCGAGCAGGCATCACCGGCCTCAGCCGGACCTTGTCGAGGCGCGAGCCGTCACCGCCGGCCTCGGCCGTGTTTTTAGGGGCGCGGGGCTGTATCTATGTGCGGCTACCGCCGCGTGGGCGCGACCAGCCACACACGACCCGCACCCGAACTACTCGCTCTCCACCCTCTTCTTCAACCCCGCCAGCGCCCGGTCGATGATGACCTTCTCGGCCTTGCGCTTGATCATGCCCAGCATCGGGATCTTGACGTCGACCGTGAGCCGGTACGTGACCTCGGTCGAACCCTCGGACACCGGCTTGAGGGTGTACGAGCCGTCCAGGGAGCGCAGCATCTGGGACTTGACCAGCGTCCAGGAGACCTCGTCGGAACCGGTCCAGGTGTACGCGAGGGTCTGGTCGTCCTTGATCGCGCCCGCGTCCATGACGAGGCGGACCTCCTGGGCCCGGCCGGCCTCGTCGGACTTCAGGACCTCGGCCTCTTTCACCTCACCGGTCCAGTCCGGGTACCGCGCGAAGTCGGCGATGACCGCCATGACCTCGCCCGGTGCCGCCGAGATCGTGATGCTCGAACTGGTGTGTTCCGCCATCGCCGGGATTCCTCCAGATGCGGGCCGGTATGAAGTCACTGCGCGTGAAGGCTACCGCGCCCATGACCAGCCGACTTCACGCCCCTCACCACTCCAGGACCCAGGGCTTCCCGGACCCGGCGAAGTGGCCGACGTTGACGCACTCGGTGGCGCCGACCCGCATCCGCCGGGCGAGGGGCTGGTGGACGTGTCCGAAGAGGGAGTAGCGGGGCCGGGTACGGCGGATCGCGTCGAGCAGCGCACGGCTCCCCCGCTCGAAGCGACGCGCGACGGTGTCGTACACGAGCTCCGGCACCTCCGGAGGAATGTGCGTGCACAGGACGTCGACGGAGCCGAGCGCCTCGATCTTCGCGGCGTACTCCTCGTCGGAGATCTCGAAGGGCGTGCTCATGGGCGTACGAAGGCCCCCGCCGACGAACCCGAACGTACGGCCCCCGATCTCGGCGACCTCGCCGTCGAGGACGGTGGTGCCGGGACCGGCGTACTCCTTCCAGAGCGCGGGCATGTCGACGTTGCCGTAGGTGGCGTACGTCGGCGTCGGGAACGCGGCGAAGAGGTCGGCGTACTGCCTGCGGACGGCGTTCTCGATGACGGCCGCGCGGTCGCCGTCGACGGTGGACCAGAGCTGTCGGCCCAGGTCACGCGCCTCGTCGAAGCGGCGGGCGGTCCGCAGGGCGACGAGCCGGCCCGCGTTTCGCGCGCCGAAGAGGTCGGGGAAGATGCCGCGCGAGTGGTCGGCGTAGTCGAGGAAGAGGATCAGGTCGCCCAGACAGACGAGCGCGTCGGCGCCCTCCCCGGCGCGCGCGAGGTCGTGCGCGTTGCCGTGGACGTCACTCACCACGTGGATACGTGTGGTTGCCATGACGATCAAGGGTAGGCGGGGGGAGGCGGCGCGTGAACAGTGACGTCCGCAACCGCTGTTACTGGCCGGTCGGCAAGTCTGTGGACTACCGTACGCAGAGCAGTACCGAAGATGTGTGACGCAGCGAACATCTCAGCCGGACCCCCTGTCGAAGTCGCCATACCGACCGGTAACGTCCGGGCAGTCCACCGAGCCCTGGACCGTTCCGTCGCATCGCACAACGTCGTGGCGCCGGCGCCCTATGAGGAGCAGCAGTCTTGCGCGAGTTCAGCCTTCCGGCTTTGTACGAGGTCCCTGCGGACGGGAATCTGACCGACATCGTCCGCAGAAACGCCGCGCAGCACCCGGATGTGGCCGTGATCGCCCGCAAGGTGGGCGCCGCGTGGCAGGACGTGACCGCCACGGAGTTCCTCGCCGAGGTGCACGCCGCTGCCAAGGGCCTGATCGCGGCCGGGGTCCAGCCGGGCGACCGGGTGGGGCTGATGTCGCGCACCCGGTACGAGTGGACACTGCTGGACTTCGCGATCTGGAGCGCGGGCGCGGTCACCGTCCCGGTGTACGAGACCAGCTCGCCGGAGCAGATCGGCTGGATCCTCTCCGACTCGGGCGCGACGGCCTGCGTCGTCGAGCTGGACACGCACACGGCGGCCGTCGAGTCGGTGCGCGCCTCGCTGCCGGAGCTGAAGCACGTCTGGCAGATCGAGGCCGGCGGCGTCGAGGAGCTGGGCCGGCTCGGCCGGGACGTGACGGACGCGACGGTCGACGAGCGCAGCGCGCGGGCGAAGGCCGACGACCCGGCGACGATCGTCTACACCTCGGGGACCACCGGCAGACCCAAGGGCTGTGTCCTCACGCACCGCAGCTTCTTCGCGGAGTGCGGGAACGTCGTCGAGCGGCTGCGCCCCCTGTTCCGCACCGGCGAGTGCAGCGTGCTGCTGTTCCTACCGCTGGCGCACGTCTTCGGGCGGCTCGTGCAGATCGCGCCGATGATGGCGCCGATCAAGCTGGGCAACCTCCCGGACATCAAGAACCTCACGGACGAGCTGGCCTCGTTCAGGCCGACGCTGATCCTGGGCGTGCCGCGCGTCTTCGAGAAGGTCTACAACTCGGCGCGCGCGAAGGCGCAGGCCGACGGCAAGGGCGCGATCTTCGACAAGGCCGCCGACACGGCGATCGCCTACAGCAAGGCGCTCGACCTGCCGTCGGGTCCGCCGCTCGGGCTGAAGATCAAGCACAAGGTGTTCGACAAGCTGGTCTACAGCAAGCTGCGCGCGGTCCTGGGCGGCCGGGGCGAGTACGCGATCTCCGGCGGCGCCCCGCTCGGCGAGCGGCTCGGCCACTTCTTCCGGGGCATCGGCTTCACGGTCCTGGAGGGGTACGGCCTCACCGAGTCCTGCGCGGCGACCGCGTTCAACCCGTGGGACCGGCAGAAGATCGGTACGGTCGGCCAGCCGCTGCCCGGCTCGGTCGTCAGGATCGCGGACGACGGGGAGGTGCTGCTGCACGGCGAGCACCTGTTCAAGGAGTACTGGAACAACCCGGCGGCGACCGCCGAGGCGCTGGCCGACAACTGGTTCCACACCGGGGACATCGGCACCCTCGACGAGGACGGCTACCTCTCCATCACCGGCCGCAAGAAGGAGATCATCGTCACGGCGGGCGGCAAGAACGTCGCCCCGGCGGTGATCGAGGACCGTATCCGGGCGCACGCGCTGGTCGCCGAGTGCATGGTCGTCGGGGACGGCCGGCCGTTCGTGGCCGCGCTGGTCACCATCGACGACGAGTTCCTGGGCCGCTGGGCCAGTGAGCACGGCAAGCCGGCGGACGCCACCGCGGCGTCGCTGCGTGACGACCCGGATCTCCTCGCGGTGATCCAGACGGCGGTCGACGACGGCAACGCCGCGGTGTCGAAAGCGGAATCGGTGCGGAAGTTCCGCATTCTCTCCTCCCAGTTCACGGAGGACTCGGGTCACCTCACGCCCTCGCTGAAGCTCAAGCGGAACGTGGTGGCGAAGGACTACGCGGCCGAGATCGAGGCCCTGTACACGAAGTAGCCCGGCCCGGCAGGGCAGTTCATGGCGCGGTGTCCTCCACGAGGACCCGCGCCATCGTTCGCTCCGCCAGCGCGGTGATCGTGACGAACGGGTTCACGCCGATGTTGCCGGGCACGAGCGAGCCGTCGGTGACGTACAGCCGTGGATAGCCTTTGACGCGGCCGTAGTCGTCGGTCGCCTTCCCCAGCACGCAGCCGCCCAGGGGGTGGTAGCAGAAGTCGTCCGCGAAGACCTTGCTGGGCGTGCCGAACAGGTCGTAGCGGTAGATCGTCGCGTTCGCCGCGTTGATCCGGTCGAACAGCTTCTTCGCCATCGCCACGGACACGGCGCTCTGCGCGGCGCTCCAGCTCAGGCCGAGCGCGCCGTTGTCGTACGTCAGCGTCGCGCGCTGCGGGTTCTTCGTGATCGCCAGGTAGAGGCTCACCCAGTTCTCAAGTCCCGTGGGGAGCGGGGCCATTTCGGCGAACACCGGGTTGTCCGTGTTGGCCCAGTCGTCGATGCCCATCACCGGCATCGTGGACTGGTTGGCGCCGGTCGTGTCCCACAGGTGGTTGGCGCGGCCCAGCATGACGTTGCCGTTGGTGCCCCAGCCGGCGCCGACACTCGCGTCCAGGGCGGGGAGGGTGCCCGACTGCCGTGCTCTGACGAGGAGTTCGGTGGTGCCGAGGCTGCCGCCGCCGAGGAACAGGTAGGCGCAGCCGTACTGTTTCGTCTCGACGACCGTTCCGGCCTCGTCGATGCGGTCGGCCGTGAGGACCCAACTCCCGTCCGTGGCGCGGGTGATGGCGGTGACCTTCTCCAGGGTGTGGATGGTGACGTTGCCCGTGCCGAGCGCCGAGGCGAGGTACGTCTTGTCGAGGCTTCGTTTGCCGTAGTTGTTGCCGTAGATGACCTCCTGGCCCAGCGCCGACTTCGTCGCCGTGCCCGCCGCCTCCTTCTGCATGTACGTGAAGTCGTAGACGCTGGGCACGAACGTCGTTCTGAGGCCCGTGTTCGCCGCCGCTTTCCGCGATGTGCGGCTGAACTTGTACCACTCCGTCGACTCGAACCAGGTGGGGTCGATCGTGTTCACGCCCAGCATCTGGCGGGCTCTGGGGAAGTACGTGGCGTACATCTCCGTCGCGTCGACCGTCGGGAACTGCTCCGTGAAGTACGCCTGGTTGGGGGTGACCGCCATCGAGCCGTTCACGAGGGAGCCGCCGCCGACGCCTCTGCCGACGTAGACCGACATGTTCGCGAACTTCACGCGGTCCAGGACGCCGGGGTACAGGGGGATGTCCTTGTTCACGACATCCAGCCACAGGAAGCTCGCGAGGGGGGCCTCGGTGCGGGTCTTGAACCACATCGAGCGCTTGTCCGGATTCGCCGTGTTGCAGAACACCTTGCCGTCCGGGCCGGCCGTGTTCCAGGCGCGGCCCATTTCGAGGACGAGGGTGCGGATGCCGGCCTGCGCGAGCCGCAGGGCGGCCACCGCACCGCCGTAGCCCGAACCGACCACTATCGCCGGGGAGTTGTCGATGGCCTCGGGTTCTTCGGCGTGGGCGGACTGGAGGGAGATACGGGTGAGACCGAGGGTGGCGGCCGTCTGGAGGGCGGCCATGCCGAGGATCTGGCGTCTACTGAGCTGACGTTGCGTCAGATGTGCTGTCATATGCGGAGCATGGGGGGAATGGCGGGTTCCTGCTAGAGAAGCGTCCTCAACTTTTCCGCCAAGAGGTCCCAACGCCACTTCTCCTCGACCCACTTCCGGCCCCTCTCCCCCATCCTTCTCCTCAACTCCCCGTCCCCCAGCAGCACGACGATCCGCTCGGCCGTCTCCTCCACCGACTCGCCGTGTACGACCCACCCCGTCTCCCCGTCCAGCACCGCGTCCGGCGCGCCTCCCGAGTCCCCGGCCACCACCGGCAGTCCGGTCGCCGACGCCTCCAGGTAGACGATCCCCAGCCCCTCGACGTCCAGCCCGCCCCGCCTCGTCCGGCACGGCATCGCGAAGACGTCCCCGGCGCCGTAGTGCGCGGGCAGTTCCTCCCACGGGACGGAACCCGTGAACCTCACCGAGTCCTCGACTCCCGTCTCTGCGGCCAGCTTTCGCAGGTCGCCCTCGTACGGGCCGCCCCCCACGATCAGCAGCACCGCGTCCGGCTCGGCCCTCAGGATGCCCGGCATCGCGCGGATCAGCGTGTCCTGGCCCTTGCGCGGCACCAGCCGCGACACGCACACCACCACCGGGCGGTCCGTCAGCCCCAGCCGCGCCCGGACCTCCGCCCCTCCCGACCCCGGATGGAACGTCTTCTCGTCCACCCCCGGCGGCAGTTGGACCATCCGCGACGCCGCCTGCGCCGACAGCGCCCCGGCGATCCGCGACCGCGTGTACTCGCCCAGATAGGTGACCGTGTCCGTCGAGTCCCCGATCCGCCGCAACAGCCCCCGGGCGACCGGCAGTTGCGCCCACCCCGCCTCGTGCCCGTGCGTCGTGGCGACCAGCCGCCGCGCCCCCGCCCTCCGCAGCGCCGGCGCCATCAGCCCCAGCGGAGCCGCCGCGCCGAACCACACGGACGTACACCCGTGCTCGCGCAGCAACGACACCGCCCGCCGCGTCGCCCCCGGCGTCGGCAGCAGCATCGTCGTACGGCCGCGGACGACCGTGAAGGGCTGCTCGGCGTCGAAGGCGGCGGTGGCCTCGACGCCCTCGCGGGTCCGCTTCCACGTGGACGCGTAGACGACGAGGTCGGCGGGGTCGAGACGCAGCGCCATGTTGTGGAGGAACGCCTGGATGCCACCGGGGCGGGGCGGGAAGTCGTTGGTCACGATGAGGGTCTTGTGCATCGCGGCCGACTGTAACCGACCATGTACCGAGGCCGGACCAGGCACTCGACGACGGGCCACCGGCGACACGGCCGGCGCCCGACCCCACCCCCAGCAACCCACCATGTGCCCGGCCCCGCTTCATGGCTCTCCCACAGTCCCCCGGTGCAGGATGTGCCCGACATGTCGGTCAGGAACGGACAGGGGCGAAAGTGGAGATGCCGGACGCACGGCGGTCGTTGACCGGGCTGCTCGTCACCTGGGGTGTCACCCGGCTGTTCCTGCTCCTGTTCGTGTACCGGATCCTCCTCTTCCCGGGCCCCGACGTGACGACGGACGTCTCGGTGATCTACCGGAGCTGGTACGAGGTCCTGCGCACCGGCACGTTCCCCCTGCACGACGTGACCTGGCAGTACCCGCCCGCCGCCGCACTCCCGCTCCTCGCCCCGGCCCTGCTCCCGTTCCTCGACTACGCGTCCGCGTTCTTCCTGCTGGCCTTCGCCGCGGACCTGGCCGTCCTGACGCTGCTCCTGAACGCCGCGCACCGCCCCGGCCGCACCCGGCGAGGCGTGTGGGTGTGGGTCGCGGGCGTCCCCCTCCTCGGCCCCACGGCCTACTCGCGGTACGACATCCTGGTGACCGCGGTCGCTGTGGCCGCCCTCGTCGCGGGCGCCCGGCGCCCCCGTGTGATGGGCGCCCTGATCGGCTTCGGCGCGCTCCTGAAGGTCTGGCCCGCCCTGCTGCTGGCCGGAGTCGCCCGCCGCAGGGCATGGCTCGCGGCGACCCTGACCACCGCCCTCCTCCTCGCCGCGAGCGCCGTCGTCCCCGGCGCCTTCACCTTCGTCACCTCCCAGCGCGACCGGGGCACGGAGGTCGAGTCCCTGGGCGCGCTGGTCTTCCACCTGGCCCGGCACGTCGGCTGGCACGGCGAGGTCCGCTTCGTCTACGGCTCCCTGGAGTTCACCGGCCCCGGCGTGAGGGCGGTGAGCACGGCGGCCCTGTTCCTGACGTCCGCGGCCTTCGGCTGGCTCCTGATGTGGCGGCTCATGGCCCGCCGCTACTCGGTCCACACCCCGGCGGACGCGGCCTTCACCGCCGTACTCCTCTTCACGCTGTCCAGCCGGGTGATCAGCCCGCAGTACCTGGTGTGGCTGATCGGTACGGCGGCGGTGTGCCTGTGTTTCCGGGGCAGCCGGATGGGCCTCCCGGCGGTGCTGGTCCTGGTCGCGGCCGGGGTGACGGTGATCGAGTTCCCGCTCCGCTTCGACGACGTCGTGCAGAGCACCCCCCTCGGCGTGGCCCTGCTGCTAGCCCGCAACGGCCTCCTGACCACCGCCGCACTCACGGCCTGCGCCCGCCTGTGGCGCTCGACATCGGCCCGCCCGAAGCCACTGCCGCTCCCGACGCAACCGACCCGGGCGAAGGTCTCCTCCTGACCGGCAGCGCCCGCCGCCCGCGACAACGGGGGAAGCTGGAAGGGGCGTGAGCCTCAGCTCGCCAGTTGTTCCTTCACGTACGTCCGCCAGTCCTGCGTGAACTCCTCCAGCGTCACCCCGAGCACGCTCCCCAGCGCGCCCTCCACCGCCCCGGCCCGCTTCCCGTGTGCCCCGACCGCCTTGTAGAACGCGTCCAGCTTCTCCTCGCCCCACCGGCCGGCGATCAGCCGGCACGCCAGCCAGCCGCCCTCGTACGCCTGCGCCAGACGGGTGGCGTCCCCGCCGAATCCGAAGTCGGCGTCGGCGGGCAGCGCGGCGGGGACGTGGCCCTCGTCGACGGCGCCGCGCAGTTCGGGGGCGGCCTGGTCCGGCGTGCGGTCGGTTCCCCGGTAGCCGACCCAGTCCGCGTATCCCTCGGACAGCCACAGGGGGGTCGCCGCGTTGGTGTGGGCGCGGGTCGCGACGTGGGTGGTCTCATGCGTGAGCACGACCTGCCGGCCGACCTCACCGAGCATCCCGTACGCCTCCGGATTGACGACGACCCGATCGGCGGGCGCACGCCCCCCGGTCTCGCCGGTGGTGACGGCCGCGATCCCCCGGTGCGAATCGACGGACGCCCCCAGCAGCTCGGCCATCCCCTCCAGAGACGCGGGCACCACGACGACGACCTTCCGCGCCCAAGCGGTCCCCCAGGCGTCGGACACGGCGGGCACGGCCCGGTCGGCGAGATCGGCGAAACTCCGCAGCCGGTCGCCGGACTCCCCCACGCCCATCACGAGACTGTGCGCCCCCCGTACGACACTGACCCGCCCCTGATCCCACAGCTGCTCCCCGGCACCGTCCCCGGGCCCCTCCGACACCACCGACCACACCCCGCCCTCGTCCCGCCCCAGCGTCACCACCCTCGAGGCGGTGACCGGCACGGAGTCGTACCCCCGAACCCGATAACTGAGCTGGACATCAGCGGTGGCCCGGTCCCCGGCGGCATCGACGGCCCCCAGCCGATAGGACCACTGCGAGAACGGAACGTCGTAGGTGTTCCCCTCCCGCCCCAGCACGACAGAGGCCCGCCGATCAAGAGCGGCCTGCACCTCGGCCCGAGTGGACCCCCCGTCACCCCCGCCGCACCCCACGGCAAGCAGACACAGGGCTATAGCCCCCGACCACGGCACCCGCCTCGCACCAGCCATCGAGACGATCGTACGGGGGAGGACAAGAAGACGAATCCGCACCGACCACCACACACGACCCGCACCCGCCGTCCGACGGAATGCGGCACCCTCTACGGCCGCGTGACCGAAGACACCGGCATCATCCCCACCGGGTCGTACCGGACCGGCGCCCCCGGATACGGCGCATGGATCACCTGCCCGTTGCCCACATACATCCCCACATGACTCGCGTCGGACCGGTACGTCACGATGTCCCCCGGCTGAGCCTGCGACAACGGCACCCGCCGCCCCGCATGGGCCTGCGCCTGGGACGTACGCGGCAGCGAGACCCCCGCCTGCCCGTACGACCACTGCATGAGCCCGGAACAGTCGAACCCGGAAGGCCCACTGGCCCCCCACACATAGGGCCGCCCCAACGCGGAGCGCGCCGCCGCCACCGCCGCGGCGGCCCGAGCGGAGGACGCCTGCCCCCCGCCGAGGAACGGCATGTCCTCGCGCCCGGACCGCGACACCCGGTCATAGCCGGCGCGCTCCGACGGCGAGAGGGAGTTCAGCAGCTCCCGCGCCCGCGCCAACTTCCGCTCGACCGTCCGCTTGTGGGACGCGACGGCCCGACGGTTCTTCTCCAGCTCCCCGAGCTTCCCGGCCGCCTCGGCCCGCTCCTGGGCCAACTCCCGCATGGCGGACTGAAGTTCACGAAGCTCCCCGGCCTGATGGACGGTGAGCCGGTCGAGGGTGGCGGCCTTGTCGAGGTATTCGTCGGGATCGTCGGAGAAGAGGAGCGCGATGGAGGGATCGAGCCCCCCGGCCCGGTACTGGGCCCCGGCGAGCGCCCCGAGCCGCTCCCGCATGGAGTTGATCCGCTCCTGCTGCCGGGCGATGGCGTCCTGCGCCCCGCTCACCTCGTGCCGCAGCCGATCGGCCCGCTCGTCGGCCTTGTTGTACGCCTCGGTGGCCTGCTCGGCCTCGGTGTACAGCCGGTCGACCTCGGCCCGGGTACCCCCGGAGGGCGCCGCCTGGGCGGCGGGAACCACCCCCAGGGCAGCCGCCGCGGCGGACAGCGCGCACAGCGCCGCCCCCGCCCCCCTGTTGAACCCGGACGCCGGTGCAACGCTGCGATGGGACCCCACGGGAAGCCGCACTCCTTCCGCTGACGGACGAGGAAACGCGGCAGACAGTAGCCCTGCGGGAAGGGGGTGGCCAAAGACCCGGAACGGACACGGACGGTGACGTCCCGGCCCAGACGCAGGTCATGGCCGGGACGGACGGTCAGCGCGGACGCCGGGAATCCACTCGTTCGGGGGGACTGTCAGAGGGGGTGTGTCGCAGGCTGGGAGCCTCAGACGCGCACGCCGAACATGAACGGCCCGCCGATGGTGCTCATCGACTCGTAGCGGACGACGGTCCCGGTGCGCGGTGCGTGGATGATCTGCCCGTTGCCCGCGTAGAGCCCGACGTGGTGGAGGTCGTTGAAGAAGAAGACCAGGTCGCCGACGCGCAGGTCGCCGGCGTTGTAGATGCGGGTCCCGATGTTGGCCTGGGACTCCGAGGTGCGCGGAATGGAGACGCCGGCCTGCCCGTAGGCCCAGGAGGTGAGCCCGGAGCAGTCGAACGTGGCCATACCGGCCGTACCGTAGCCGTACGGCTTGTTCAGCTGGGTCTGCGCGGCGGCGAACGCGGCGCCGGCCCGGCCGGACGCGGAGCCGACGTTGCCGAGGTCCACGCGCTCGCCGGCGTCACGGCTGGCACGGCTCTCCTGCTCGTTCAGCGCGGCCTTCTCAGCGGCGGTGAGGGAGTTGAGGAGCTTCTGCGCGTCGGAGAGCTTGCCCTGCACCTCGCGCTTCTTCTTGGAGAGCTGGGCGCGGGTCGAGGAGAGGTCGGCGAGCTTCTCGGAGGCTTCGGCGCGCTGCTGGGCGAGCTGGCGCTGCTTCTCCTGGATCTTCTTCAGCGCCTCGACCTGCTGGGCGCTGAGCTGGTCCTGGGTGGAGGCGCGGTCCAGGAAGCTGTCCGGGTCGGAGGAGAGGAAGAGCTGGACGGAGGAGTCGATGTTCCCGGTGCGGTACTGGGCGGCAGCCGCCATGCCTATGGAGTCGCGGAGCTTGTTCAGCTCGTCCTGGCCCCGGGCGACGTTGTCCTGGATGGTGGAGATCTCCTTCTGGAGCTTCCCCGCCTTCTCCTCGGCGCCGTTCATGGCCTCGGTGGCCTGCTCCGCCTCTTCGTAGAGCTTGTCGACCTTCGACTTGACCTCGTCCTTCGTCGGCTTCTCGCTCGGCGCCGCGTTCGCGGAGTTGGCGCTGAGCGCGACGGCCGCGGCAGCCGCGGTGGTCAGCAGGGTCACGCGCGTGCGCGACGGCGGCTTGGGTCGACGGTGGGACGCCACGGAGACAGGCTCCTTCTCTTGACCGATCACCCCGTACAGCCGATCGATCGCCCAGTTGACCGATCGCTCGTGCGGAGGTTCGAACCGAGACCCTAGTGACCCGACTGTGATCAGTTCAAATCCTGTGGCGTAAAAAAGCGGTCGCGCAACGCATAATTTGCAATCAACCAACAGGCGGTGACGCCAAGTTGACCCTCTGTGGAGGTACGGGGCTCAGGACAGCCGCTTCAGCAGCATCGCCGAAGCCACCGGCCGCGCCCCGGCCTTGGCGACGCCGTCGGCCACCTCCCGGTCGGTGGAGGCGACGATGACGGGTCTGCCGGGCGGCTCCGCGCGCACCAGCTGGCGGATCAGCTCGTCGGCGGTGACGCCGGGTTTCGAGAACAGGACGCGGACGCCCCTCGGCGGTGCGAGCAGGACGGGCGCGGCGAGTTCGGCGCCGTCGAAGACACAGGTCACCTCGGCGCCGGTCTGCGCGGCGAGCGCGGAGAGCTGGCCGAGGAGGCGCAGCCGCTGCTTCTCCAGCGGCATCTGGGGGTAGCCGGTCTTGGTGACGTTGTAGCCGTCGACCACCAGGTGTGCCTGAGGCAGCGCGAGCAACTGATCGAGAATGGCCGGATCGTGCTCCGACAGGGCGCGCGCGGCGATGTCCTTCGGCGTCATCCGGCCGGGTTCGACGGCGTCGACGGTCTCGGCGGGCCGTACGGACACGGGGGGCAGCGCGAGTTCGCGGCGCAGGCCCTGGGTGGCTTCGAGGACGGTGTCCAGCAGGAGCCGTACGCGCATGTCCTCGACGCTGCGGCCCTCGCGGGCGGCGCGGCGGCTGGCCTCCAGGGCGGCCTCGACCTCGCCGAGCCGCGACTTGAGGCGCCGGGTCTCGCTCTCGGCGGCGGACACCTGGGCGCCCGTCTCGGCGCGGACGGCCTCGATCTCGCCCTGGAGCTTGCGCTGGGCGGCCTCGCCGCGCTTGACGTCGCTGAGGGCGGAGCGCAGCTTGCGGTGCGCGGCCTCCGCCTCCCGCTTGGCGGCGTCGAGTTCCTGCCGCAGGCGTTCCGTCTCGGCCTTGACCTGGCCCCGCGCGTGCGCCAGCTCCTCGCGCAGGCGCTCCAGTTCGGCGCGGCTCTCCTCGTCGGCGCGTTCGGCGTCGGCGCGCTGGGCCTCCTCGCCGGCGGCGGTGACGAGCTTGACCCAGCCGGTGGGGCGCAGCACGTAGGCCGCCGCCGCCACGTCCAGCGGGTCGGCGGCCGGGGGCGGCGAACCGGAGTCGAGGGCGCCGGTGAGTTCCGGCTGGGCCTCTCTGAGCTTCTCCCCGATGCGCTGGCGGAACAGCGCGTCGGTCTCCAGCGCGGAGGCCATCGCGTTCCCGGCGAACTTGGTCCGGCGGTTCGGCGCGAACCGGGCGTACTGCCGCAGCTGTGCGGGCAGTTCGGCGAGGGTCAGGCCGCCGAAGCCGTCCGACACGATCTGCACGACCCTGCGGCGCACCCCGTCGGGCAGGGGGCGGTCGAGCACCTCGGCGGCGCCGTCGCCCGGCTCGCCCGTGGTCTCCGCCATCCGTCACACCCCACTTGCCGTGCGGGGCCGCTCCCTCTCAGGAGTCGGCGCCCGGCCTGTCCACGAGTTCCACCGAATCGACTGCGTTGCACCAGCGGCAGCGCACCGACTCGATGGTCTCACTGACCACCTCGCGCTCCTCGACCTTCGGCTCTCCGGCCAGGTCGAGATGGACGTACTCGACGACCTTCGAGGAGCGGGTCACGTCGAACCGGGTGAGGTTTCCGCAGAGGGTGCAGCGCCACCGGGTGGTGGCGGTCGGCAGGGTAACCGTCATCGGAACCGTCCGCTCCTTTTCTGGGCCGTGCGCCGGGGGCGTGCCCCGATGCGTGTGGCCGTAACCCTACGGCCTGCCGGGGACCCGTCGCCCGCCCGTCCGTGGCGGCGAGGCGATATCGGCCGTTGTATCCGCTTGCGTCATGCTCTGTAGCCATGATCGACAGGTGGCGACCCGCCGCGCCGGTGACGTACGGACTGATCGCGCTGTGCTGCGCCGTCTTCGTCCTCGGGCCCGCGTCGGGGCTCAATCCCTCGTACGGCTCCGGCGAGGCGCTGGTCGCGGCGCAGCGGGCGTACTACCACCGCTGGGGGGTCGTGCCCGCCGGCCTCTTCGAGGGGTCGGCGCGGGCCGCGCTCACTCCGCTGACCGCGCTGTTCGTGCACGGCGGCTGGGTCCATCTGCTCGGCAACATGCTCTTCCTCTACGTCTTCGGGGCGATGACCGAGGAACGCATGGGGCGCGTCGAGTTCACCCTCTTCTACACCGGCTGCGGCTGCCTCGCCCTCCTGGGGTACGCGGCTGCCCACGCCGACTCCGCACAGTCCCTCGTGGGGGCGTCCGGAGCGATCTCGGCCGTCCTCGGGGCCTTCCTCTACCTCTTCCCCCGGGCGCGCGTCACCAGTCTTCTGCCGTTCCTCTTCTTCCTCCCCCTGCGCTTCCCCGCCTGGCTGGTCCTCCCCTTCTGGGCGGCCCTCCAGTGGCTCGCCGCGAACCACGCCGCCGACGGCCCCGGCGTCGCCTACCTCGCCCACGTCGTGGGCTTCACGCTCGGGTTCCTGTACGCGTGGGCGCGATTCACCCGTACGACTACAGTTGGGGCCGCCCCAGCACGCGTCCCCGAGGGAGAGAACCAGCCGTGATCACCGCGATCGTCCTGATCAAGACCAGCGTGGACCGGATTCCGGAGATCGCCGAGGAGATCGCCTCCCTGGAGAGCGTGAGCGAGGTGTTCTCGGTGACCGGGACGTACGACCTCATCGCGATGGTCCGGGTGCGGGAGCACGAGGATCTGGCCGACGTCATCCCCGGGCGGATCAGCAAGATCCCCGGCGTGGAGGCGACGGACACGCACGTCGCGTTCCGGACGTACTCCCAGCACGACTTGGAGGCCGCGTTCGCGATCGGCCTGGACTCCTAGGCAGCCGGCACGCAGCGGCCGTTCTCCGTCCGGTACGTCAGCTTCGCGCCCAGCGTCACCAGTTCGCGCACGGCCGCCACGAAGCGCTCCACGTGCTCGTCCGGGGTTCCCGCGCCGAAGCTCACGCGGATCGCGTTCAGGGACGTCGCCCCGCCGCACTCCCCCGCCCGCGCCGCCGTCGCGCCCAGGAGGCGGTCGACGAGGGGGTGCGCGCAGAACAGGCCGTCGCGGACGCCGATGCCGTACTCGGCGGAGAGGGCGGCGGCGAAGTGGGAGCTGTTCCAGCCGTCCACCACGAAGGAGAGGACGCCCACGCGGGGGGCGTCGTCGCCGAAGAGGGACAGGACGCGGACCTGGGGGACGTCCGCGAGGCCCGCGCGGACCGTGCGGATCAGGTGGTGCTCGCGGGCCACGAGGCTGTCGAAGCCCTCCTCCGTCAGCGCCCTGCACGCGGAGGCGATCGCGTAGGCGCCGATCACGTTCGGGGAGCCGGCCTCGTGGCGGGCCGCGTTCTCGTGCCACTCCACCTCGACCGAGCCGTCCGCGGCGCGGCTCACCCTGCGGCTGGCGCCGCCGCCCGCGAGGTACGGCTCGGCCGCGTGCAGCCAGTCCGTACGGCCCGCGAGGACGCCCGCGCCGAAGGGGGCGTACAGCTTGTGGCCGGAGAACGCGATCCAGTCGACGTCCAGGTCCTTCACCGACACGGGGTGGTGCGGGGCGAGCTGGGCCGCGTCCAGGACGATACGGGCGCCGTGCGCGTGCGCCGTCGCCGTCAGCTCGCGGACCGGCCACAGTTCGCCGGTGACGTTCGAGGCGCCGGTCACGCAGACGAGGGCGGGGGCCGTGGTGTCGCGGGCCGCCAGGGCCCGGCCGAGCGTCGCCACCGCCTCCTCGGGGGTGCGGGGGGCGTCCAGGTACGTCACGTCCCGGTGCTGCCAGGGGAGCAGGGACGCGTGGTGCTCGGTCTCGAAGACGTACACCTGGCAGTTCGCGGGGACCGCGCGCGCCAGCAGGTTCAGGGAGTCCGTCGTCGAGCGCGTGAAGATCAGCTCGTCGTCCTCGCGGCAGTCCAGGAACTCCGCGACCGTCCTGCGCGCGGCCTCGAAGAGGTCCGTGGAGAGCTGGGAGAGGTAGCCGGCGCCGCGGTGGACGCTGCCGTAGTACGGGGCGTACGCGGCGACGTCGTCCCAGACGCGCTGGAGGGCGGGGGCGCTGGCCGCGTAGTCGAGGGCCGCGTAGGTGACCTCGCCGCCGGTGACGAGGGGGACGGTGACGTCCCGGCCCAGCACGTCCAGGGGTGCGCAGAGGGTCTGCTCGGAGGCGCGCGTGATGACGGACATGGGGAAGTCTCCTCGACGACCAGGACCCCCGGTCTCAGGAGGGTCCGCGCTTGCCGAGGACCTTGCTGCCCACGGCCTGGTCTTCACCCGGGGCACCCCGCCACGGACGGAGGGTTGCCGGACAGTCGGCCGGGGCCTGATGACTGTCACTCATGACCTGGTTCAGAAAGTAGATGAGGTGATCGCGGGGGCGCAAGTTCTGTCCGGATCGCGGGACGCCTAATAGCTCGGGGGGAACTGTGGTGTGGCGGGTGCAGGGCCGTCGTGGTTGATCGCGCAGTTCCCCGCGCCCCTGAAGGACAGGCGGCTGGCGCCGCCTTGTCCTTCGGGGCGGTCCCCTACTTGTTCGTCGCCGCTACCCAGCGTTCCAGCGTCCTCTTCGCCTCGCCCGAGTCGATCGACTCCGCCGCCTTCGCCATGCCCTCCCGGAGCTGCTCGGCGAGGGTGCCCGTACCGGGGTTCAGGGCCACCAGGGCCGCTGCCGAGTTGAGGAGGACCGCGTCTCTGACCGGGCCCTTCTCGCCGTCGAGGAGGTTGCGGGCCACCTCGGCGTTGTACGCGGGGTCCGCGCCTCGGAGTGCCTCGATGGGGACCAGGCCGATGCCCACGTCCCGGGGGTCGAAGCTCTCCTCCGTGACCTTGTTGTCCCGGACCACCCAGACCCGGGAGGTCGACGTGGTCGTCAGTTCGTCGAGGCCGTCGTCTCCCCGGAAGACCAGGGAGGAGTTGCCCCGGTCCGCCAGGACGCCCGCGATCATCGGGGCCATGCGGGGGTCCGCCACCCCTACCGCCTGGGACTTCACCCGGGCCGGGTTCGTGAGGGGGCCCAGCGCGTTGAAGACCGTACGGATGCCCAACTGGCCTCGGGCGGCGGCGACATGACGCAGCGCCGGGTGGAACTTCACCGCGAAGCAGAAGGTGATGCCCGCCTCCTCGGCGACCTCCGCGACCCGCTTGGGCGTCAGTTCCAGGTTGACGCCCAGCTTCTCCAGGACGTCCGAGGCACCCGACGACGAGGACGCCGCCCGGTTGCCGTGCTTGACGACCTTCGCCCCCGTGCCGGCGACGACCAGCGCGGACATCGTCGAGATGTTGACCGTCTTCGCGCCGTCCCCGCCCGTGCCGACGATGTCGACCGTACGGCCGGACACCTCGATCGTGTTGGCGTGCTCGTACATCGCCCGGACGACCCCGGTGATCTCCTCGACCGTCTCGCCCTTGGCCCGCAGCGCCACCACGAACCCGGCGATCTGCGCGTCCGTGGCCTCGCCGCGCATGATGCGGTCCATGGCCCACGCGGTCGCGTCGGCGCTCTGGTCGTGCCCGGAGAGCAGCGCGTTGAGGACGGAGGGCCAGGAACGGCCCGCCGCGGTGTCGCCTCCAGCGGGGGTCACAGCGCTCATACGGCCGCTCCTGAGAGTCGTAAACCTAGGTTTGTTCGGTGTCGCCCCACCCTATCCAGCCCCGGGTAGCGCGAAGGCCCCGTCCGGGGTTCGGACGGGGCCTTCTGTGGCGACTTTCCCGGGCTCTACCCGGGGCTGGGATCAGTGGTGGCCGTGGCCGCTCGTGATCTCCTTGTACTCGTCGACGGTCGGCTTGGCGATCTGGCTGTCCTCGCCGTAGTACGACTCGCTGAGCTTGGCGCGGAGCTTCTCCGAGCCCTTGACCTTGCGCTTGACCCCGTTCTCGTCGGTGGTCGCGCCGATCGCGACGGGCTCGTACTGCTCGTGCGCGGTGAGCGTGTGCAGCTGCTCCTGGCTGAGCGGCTCGTGGATCTCGATGAACTCACCGTGCGGCAGGCGCTTGATCGTGCCGGTCTCGCGGCCGTGCAGCACCTTGTCCTTGTCACGGCGCTGGAGGCCGATGCAGATCCGCTTGGTGACGATGAACGCGAGGACCGGGAGGACGAAGAAGCCGATCCGGACGAACCAGGTGATCGCGTTGATGGAGAGGTGGAAGTGGGTGGCCCAGAGGTCGTTCCCACCGCCGATCAGCATCACGAAGTACGCGGTCAGCCAGGCCACACCGAACCCGGTGCGGGTCGGGGTGTTGCGCGGCCGGTCCAGGATGTGGTGTTCGCGCTTGTCGCCGGTGACCCAGGCTTCGATGAAGGGGTAGACGGCGATGGCGACGAGCACCAGCGGGAAGATCACGATCGGGATGAACACGCCCAGGACGAGCGTGTGGCCCGCGAAGTTGATCTCCCAGCCCGGCATCACGCGGACCAGACCCTCGGCGAAGCCCATGTACCAGTCCGGCTGGGCGCCCGTGGACACCTGGTCGGGACGGTAGGGGCCGATGGCCCAGATCGGGTTGATCTGCGCGATGGCCGCGATGACCGCGATGACGCCGAAGACCAGGAAGAAGAACCCGCCGGCCTTCGCCATGTACACGGGCAGCAGGGGCATGCCGACGACGTTGTTGTTCGTCTTGCCGGGACCCGCGAACTGCGTGTGCTTGTGGTAGAAGACCAGGATCAGGTGGGCCACCATCAGGCCGAGCATGATGCCCGGCAGCAGCAGGATGTGGACCGAGTAGAACCGGGCCACGAAGTCGCCGCCGGGGAACTCCCCGCCGAAGATGAAGAACGACAGGTACGTGCCGACCACGGGGATCGACAGCAGCACGCCCTCGATGAACCGCACACCGGTACCCGACAGCAGGTCGTCGGGGAGCGAGTAGCCGGTGAAGCCGGTGAACAGCGACAGCACCAGCAGCAGCCAGCCGAACAGCCAGTTGACCTCGCGCGGCTTGCGGAACGCGCCCGTGAAGAAGACGCGCATCATGTGGATCATCATCGCGGCGACGAAGATCAGCGCCGCCCAGTGGTGGATCTGGCGGATGAGCAGACCGCCGCGCACCTCGAACGAGATGTGCATGGTCGAGGCGAACGCCTCGCTCATCAGCTGTCCCTGGAGCGGGACGTACGGGCCGTGGTACTCCACCTCGTTCATCGACGGGTGGAAGAACAGCGTCAGATACACACCCGTGAGGATGATGATGATGAAGCTGTACATGCAGATCTCGCCCAGCATGAACGACCAGTGGTCGGGGAAGATCTTGCGCATGTTGGCCTTGGCGAGGGAGTAGATCCCCAGCCGGCCGTCGGCCCAGTCGGCGACGCGCTCGCCGGCCGGTGCCTTCCCGCGTTCGCGGGACTCCTCAGTGGACGTCGTGGTGCTCATCCGCGCTCCCAGAACGAAGGACCGACGGGCTCGTCGAAGTCGCCGAGCGCTTCAAGGTAGCCCTCGTCGTTGACGCCGATGCGCAGCTGCGGCAGGGCGTGGCCGGCGGGGCCGAAGATCACCCGGGCACCGTCGGAGAGGTCGAAGGTGGACTGGTGGCAGGGGCAGAGCGCGTGGTGCGTCTGCTGCTCGTACAGGGAGATCGGGCAACCGACGTGGGTGCAGATCTTCGAGTAGGCCACGATGCCGTCGTGCGACCACTCAAGCTCGCGCTTGTCCTTGATGTTCTCCGGCTGGATCCGGATGATCATCAGGGCCGCCTTGGCGATCTCCGTCTGGAACTCGTGGTCGTGCTCCTCCAGGCCCTCGGGCTTGGCGAAGGTCAGCGACCCGACCGCGACGTCCTCGGGACGCAGCGGCTCGTTCGTGTTCATGTTGACGAGGAGCTTGCCCTTGGCCCACAGCGTGGTGCGCAGCTTGGTGCCGGGCAGCGGGCCGAGGTCGCGCAGCAGGACGACGCCGGAGAGCGGGAACATGGCCAGCGCGCCGAACATCGTGTTGCGGATCAGCTTGCGGCGGCCGAGCGCCGACTCCTTGGCGCCCTGCTTGAAGTCGGCCAGGACCTTGGCCTTGACCTCGGGGGCCGCCTCGATCGGGTGGCGCTCGTCGGCCATCTCCTCGTCGGACATCAGGGTGCGGGCCCAGTGGACCGCGCCCGCGCCGATGGAGAACAGCGCCACGCCCAGGGTCAGGCCCAGCGCGAAGTTCAGCGCGTTGAGGTGCCCGATCGGGAAGACGTAGATCGCCTTGTCGTGCGGGATCGCCACGTACGAGGCGATGAACGCGACGGTGGCCAGCATCGAGACCGTGAAGAGCAGGGCGACCGTACGCTCGGAGCGCTTGGCGGCCCGCTCGTCGATGTCCTGGATACGGTGCTCGTGGGGCGGGAGACCGGGGTCGGCGAACGGGTTCTGCTCGTCCGCGACGTCTACCGCGCCGTGCGCGTGATCCTGCGCTGCCGGCAGGTTCTCTTCTGGAATGTCTTGGCTACTCATGACTTCTTGGCCTTTGCGGTCCGAGCGGCGACCCAGACGGCGACCGCGACGAGCGCGCCGAGGCCGAAGATCCAGGCGAACAGGCCCTCGCTGACCGGGCCGAGGCCGCCCAGCTCCAGGCCGCCGGGGTTCTCGGTCTCGTCACCGTTGACCGCGTTCACGTACGCGATGATGTCCTTCTTGTTCTGCGGCGAGAGCGTCCCGTCGCCGAACGAGGGCATGTTCTGCGGGCCGGTCTGCATGGCCTCGTAGATGTGCTTCGGGTCCACGCCCTCCAGCGTCGGCGCGAACTTGCCCTTCGTCAGGGCGCCGCCCTTGCCGGTGAAGTTGTGGCACTGCGCGCAGTTGGTGCGGAAGAGTTCGCCGCCCTTGGCGATGTCGGCCCCGTCGGGGCCGTACTCCGCCTTCGTCGGGACGGTCGGGCCCGCGCCCAGGGAGGAGATGTACGCGGCGAGCTGGTCGATCTGCGCCTGCGCATAGATGACCTTCTTGCGGGGGACCTGCGCGCCCTGGGAGGTCGCGGCCGGCATACGGCCCGTGCCGACCTGGAAGTCGACGGCGGCGGAGCCCACGCCGACCAGGCTCGGACCGTCCGAGGAGCCCTGACCGCCGGTGCCGTGGCAGCTGGCGCAGCCCACCGCGTAGAGCTTCTTCCCCTCCTCGATGGTCAGGGACTGGGCGGTTTCGTCAGCCTTGGCCTTGTCCGCGGGCGCGAAGGCGGAGTAGAGCGCCCCCGAGCCCAACAGCGCAAGGAGTAGGACGACGAACGCCGCCATGGGATGGCGTCGTCGTGCGGAGAGCTTTTTCACGGATTACCCCGGTGTCAGGATCTTCGGTGTCGATGCGTCTGGATGTGCGTTGCGATAACGCGGGTGGGATCGGACCCGGCTACTTGATCATGTAGATCGTCGCGAAAAGGCCGATCCAGACGACATCGACGAAGTGCCAGTAGTAGGACACGACGATCGCGGCGGTCGCCTGTTCGTGCGTGAACTTCTTGGCCGCGTAGGTACGGCCGAGTACGAAGAGGAAGGCGATCAGACCGCCCGTCACGTGCATACCGTGGAAGCCGGTGGTCAGGTAGAACACCGAGCCGTAGGGGTCGGAGGAGAGCGAGAGGCCCTCGTGCTTGACCAGCTCGGTGTACTCGTAGATCTGGCCGCCGATGAAGACCGCGCCCATCACGAACGTGATGATGAACCAGCCCCGGAGCTTCTTCACGTCACCGCGCTCCGCGGCGAAGACGCCGAGCTGGCAGGTGAGGGAGGAGAGCACCAGGATGGTCGTGTTCGTCGCCGAGAACGGGAAGTTCAGGGCGGACGCCATCTCCTTCCAGTGATCCGGACCGGTCACCGATCGGAGGGTGAAGTACATCGCGAAGAGGGCCGCGAAGAACATCAGCTCGGATGCCAACCAGATGATGGTTCCGACGCTGGTGAGGTTCGGCCGGTTGACCGACGGGTGCGCGTGCCCGGTTTCTGCTGTCGTTGCTGTCGCCACGACCGACATTATGTCGGTCGCTTATCCCGCCCTCACTCCGGGGGGTGCCGTTCGGAGTGTCACCGCCCGCCGAACCGGTGTTGACATGGTGTTCAACGGGGCGTATCCGGGAGTAGCATCCGGCCGGATGGGGCTTTCCGTACGACGCCAGTGTCGCCGAAGTCACGGAGGAACGATGCAGCCGACCGCCACGGTGCTGGTCTACAGCGACGACGCGAACACGCGGGAGCAGGTGAGGCTGGCGGCCGGGCGCCGTCCCGCGCCTGACACTCCGTTGGTGAGCTTTGTGGAGTGTGCGACGGCTCCGGCGGTTGTGCGGGAGCTGGACAAGGGCGGCATCGATGTCGTGGTCCTCGATGGTGAGGCCGCGCCCATGGGGGGCATGGGGTTGTGCCGTCAGTTGAAGGACGAGGTCTTCAACTGTCCGCCGGTGCTGGTGTTGATGGGGCGGCCTCAGGATGCGTGGCTGGCCACGTGGAGCCGTGCGGATGCCGCTGTGACGCTTCCGGTGGAGCCGGTGGAGTTCGCGGGCGCGCTGGCTTCGTTGTTGCGTCAGGGGCGGCTTCAGAGCGCCTAGAGGGGTGGGGGGTTCTGTGGGGGCGCGAGTACCGGTCGTGTGTGGTTGCTCGCGCAGTTCCCCGCGCCCCTAAAAACGTCACACCACCGTCGGTTGCAGTCTTGACGTATCTCCCTGTGGCCCCTTCTTCGTCGTCAACGCGCTTCCCTCCTGCCACTTCTTCCAGGTGACGTTCCAGTCGCCGAAGCCGTTGCCGAAGGGTTCCATCTCGTCGCCGTCGCTGTTGACGACCTTGACCACGTCGCCCTCGCGGACGTTCTCGAAGAACCAGGCGGCGTTGCCGGTGCTCATGCCGGTGCAGCCGTGGGAGACGTTGGCGGAGCCCTGGGAGTCGACGGACCAGGGGGCGGCGTGGACGTACTCGCCCGACCAGGTGACGCGGGTCGCGTAGTAGACCGGGAGGTCGTAGGCGTCGGAGGAGCCCGCGCTGATGCCTACCGTCGTGCCGCGCATGCGGACGTAGTACTCCTTGCCCAGCACCACCTTGACGCCGTTGCGGGTCTCGAAGCCCGGCTTGCCCGTGGTGACGGGGATGGAGTTGATCTCCTCGCCGTTCTTGTAGACGGTCATCCAGTGGGACGAGGCGTCCGTCACGGCCACGACCTTGTCGCCGATCTTGAGGTTCAGGTCCTTCGTCCTCGTGCCCCAGAGCCGGTCGCCGATCTTGATGCCGTCGAGGAAGCTGTGCGCGCGGATGCGGGCCTGCGCGGGCCAGTAGTCCTTGGGGCGGTAGTGCAGCTCCTTGGAGTCGACCCAGTGCCAGGCGCCCGGCACGGAGGGCGTGGAGTCGACCTTGAGCGCGCGTTCGACGACGGAGCGCTGTGCGGGGTCCTTGACGGGCTGGCTGAGCGTGGCGGTGATGGGCTGGCCCACGCCGTACGTACCCGCGTCGGGGCCGAAGGTGACGTCGAGCCGCTTCTTGGAGACCGGCGCCCCCGTGTCGAACGTGAGGACCCGGCGCCCCGGCGCCCCGTCGTCGTCCTCGGTGCTCACACGGACCGTGTAGTGGGCATTGGCGGCCAGCGGCTCCGTGGAGTGCCACCGGCGCCCGTCGGCGGCGAGTTCGCCCGCGACGAAGCGTCCTGAGCCGTCGACGGCGGTGACGTCCGTGAGGGGCCCCTCGGAGTCCTTGACGGTGATCTCCAGCGGCTTGTCCGGGTCGGCCTTGTGCCCGGCGTCGGGGAGGCCCGCGAACACGACCTGGTCGGTCGCGTCGTACGGCCGCGAGGCGAGCGGGTGTCCGCCCGAGCCGCAGGCGGCGGCGCCCACGACCAGAGCGCTCACCAGCAGGGTGCAGCGGACGACTGTGGCGGGGCGGGGCGTCGTACGGTTCGGGTGGTTCATGGCTTCACGCTAGGAACCCCGACCCGACCCGGCGCGGTGGGTCACTCGGACGAGGGACACGGCGTCCGGCGAACGGGGACGTGCGTTACGGCGAACGTGTGAGGCCGGACGCTCCTGACGGAGTGTCCGGCCTCGACGGCACAGCGGTGGTGTTACTGCGTGCGGTTCTCACCGCGGTAGTACTCGAAGACCCAGCCCCACAGCCCGACGAGGAGCAGCGGCACCGAGAAGTACAGCAGCCACCAGCCGACCGCGACCCCCAGGAAGGCGAGGGCGCCGCCGACGGCCAGGGACAGCGGCTGCCAGCTGTGCGGGGAGAAGAACCCGATCTCGCCGGCGTCGTCCGCGACGTCCGCTTCCTTGTTGTCCTGTGCGCCCGTGTCGACCCGCCTGGCCGTGAAGCCGAGGTAGAAGCCGACCATGATGCACAGGCCGAAGGCGAGGAAGAGGGCCGTCGTACCGGCCGGCTCCTTCGACCAGACGCCATAGACGATCGCCATGGCGAGGACGAAGACGCTCAGCCAGATGAACATCTTGCCTTGGACCTTCACTTGCCGGCCTCCTTGCCGCCCGCGATGGCACCGGCGTGCGCGTGCTCCAGCTGCTGCTGTTCGAGCGCGACGATCTCGGGGTGGTGCAGGTCGAACGCCGGGGATTCACTGCGGATCCGCGGCAGGGTGAGGAAGTTGTGGCGCGGCGGCGGGCAGGAGGTCGCCCACTCCAGCGAACGGCCGTAGCCCCACGGGTCGTCGACCTCGACCTTCTTGCCGTACTTGGCGGTCTTCCACACGTTGTAGAAGAACGGCAGGATCGACAGGCCGAGGACGAACGAGCTGATCGTGGAGATGGTGTTCAGCGCGGTGAAGCCGTCGGCCGCGAGGTAGTCGGCGTACCGGCGCGGCATGCCCTCGGCGCCCAGCCAGTGCTGGACGAGGAACGTGCCGTGGAAGCCGATGAACAGCGTCCAGAAGGTGATCTTGCCGAGCCGCTCGTCGAGCATCTTGCCCGTCATCTTCGGCCACCAGAAGTGGAAGCCGGAGAACATCGCGAAGACGACCGTGCCGAAGACGACGTAGTGGAAGTGGGCCACCACGAAGTACGAGTCGGAGACGTGGAAGTCCATCGGCGGCGAGGCGAGGATGACACCGGTCAGACCACCGAAGGTGAAGGTGATCAGGAAGCCGGTGGCCCACAGCATCGGTGTCTCGAAGGACAGTGAGCCCTTCCACATCGTGCCGATCCAGTTGAAGAACTTCACCCCGGTCGGGACCGCGATGAGGAACGTCATGAACGAGAAGAACGGCAGCAGCACACCGCCGGTGACGTACATGTGGTGCGCCCACACCGTCACCGAGAGACCGGCGATGGCGATGGTCGCGCCGACCAGGCCCATGTAGCCGAACATCGGCTTGCGGGAGAAGACCGGGATGACCTCGGAGATGATGCCGAAGAACGGTAGGGCGATGATGTACACCTCTGGATGGCCGAAGAACCAGAAGAGGTGTTGCCATAGCAACGCACCGCCGTTCGCGGCGTCGAAGACATGCGCTCCGAACTTGCGATCCGCCTCCAGCGCGAACAGCGCCGCCGCCAGGACCGGGAAGGCCAGCAGGACCAGAACGGCCGTCAGCAGCACGTTCCACACGAAGATCGGCATCCGGAACATCGTCATGCCGGGCGCGCGCATGCAGATGATGGTGGTGATGAAGTTGACCGAGCCGAGGATCGTGCCGAAGCCGGAGAAGGCCAGACCCATGATCCACATGTCGGCGCCGATGCCCGGCGAGCGGACCGCGTCCGACAGCGGGCTGTAGGCGAACCAGCCGAAGTCGGCGGCGCCCTGCGGGGTGAGGAAGCCACCGACGGCGATGAGCGAGCCGAACAGGTAGAGCCAGTAGGCGAACATGTTCAGCCGCGGGAAGGCGACGTCGGGGGCGCCGATCTGGAGCGGCATGATCCAGTTCGCGAAGCCCGCGAAGAGCGGCGTCGCGAACATCAGCAGCATGATCGTGCCGTGCATCGTGAACGCCTGGTTGAACTGCTCATTGGACATGAGCTGGAGGCCCGGGCGGGCCAGTTCGGCGCGCATCAGCAGCGCCATGACGCCGCCGATGCAGAAGAAGGCGAAGGACGTGACGAGGTACAGCGTCCCGATCGTCTTGTGGTCGGTGGTGGTGAGCCACTTGACCACGACGTTGCCGGGCTGCTTGCGCCGGACAGGCAGCTCGTTCTCGTACGAGTCGGCCTCGGCACCCTGGGGTTCGTTGAGGATGCTCACAGGTTGTTCGTCTCCCGGTTCTTCTCGTGGGCGGTCTGCTCGATGCCCGCGGGAACGTAACCGGTCTGCCCCTTCTCTACGAGTTCCTTGAGGTGCTGCTCGTAGCGCTCAGGAGAGACGACCTTCACGTTGAACAGCATCCGGGAGTGGTCGACGCCGCAGAGCTCGGCGCACTTG
This sequence comes from Streptomyces saintjeani, assembly GCF_055409605.1. Lineage (NCBI taxonomy): Bacteria > Bacillati > Actinomycetota > Actinomycetes > Kitasatosporales > Streptomycetaceae > Streptomyces > Streptomyces saintjeani. Next base: position 2,562,616 of record NZ_CP189624.1, read on the forward strand.
CCCATGAAGGTGCCCTCCCTGTTGGGGGTCACCTGGAAGGCGTTGGTGTGGCCGGGGACGACGTCCATCTTCATCAGGAACGGCACCACCCAGAAGGAGTGGATGACGTCACGCGAAGTCAGAATGAAGCGGACCGTCTTGCCCTTGGGAAGCCAGAGGGTCGGACCGGGGTTGTTGGTCTGCGGGTTCCGCTCACCGGGGACACCGCAGGTGTAGACGCCGCCCGCGTCCGCGGGGAAGTCCTTCTTGAACCGGTCCGGGATCGCGTCCAGGTTCTTGTCGGTCTTGCCGTCGCCGGTGGAACCGGGGACGTTCTCGACGTAGTTGAAGCACCAGCTCCACTGGAACCCGACGACGTTGACCGTGACGTCCGGCTTCTTCTCCAGGCTGAGGAGCTTCGACTCGTCCCGTGCCGTGAAGTAGAACAGGACCGAGACGATGACGATCGGAACGACCGTGTACAGCGCCTCCAGGGGCATGTTGTAACGCGTCTGCGCCGGCACCTGGATCTTGGTGCGGCTGCGCCGGTGGAAGAAAGCACTCCACAGAATCAGGCCCCACACCAGCACGCCGGTAACCAGCGCGGCTGCCCAGGACCCCTGCCACAGGGAGAGGATCCGCGGAGCCTCTTCCGTCGTGGGGGTGGGCATTCCAAGGCGGGGGAAGTCCTTAGATGTGCAACCGGTGGCGGTCGCCAGGACCAGGCCCGCGGTCATTGCCTGGAGCAGCTTCCGCCGCATCGGGCGCCGCGGCGAGCGGTCGGAGCCGTTGGGACTCACGTAGCGCCTTCCCGAGAGTCTCGCCCGCGCGGGTTGGCTGCGGCCTGACTCCGTCGGTGGTCGGTGGCCGGGCGCCGCCCTGCGTCGGGCAGGGGTTTGGATGTTTATGCGGACCAAACCCTAGCCGACGCCCTCCGGGGGTTCGCGGGGAGGGGTGCCTTCTGACTCGGGTGGTTCGCTGGTTTGGCGGGTGCGAGTTGTTTGTGGCTGATCGCGCCCCGCGGCGGAGCCGCTAATAGACACAGCCCCGCGCCCCTGGGGGCGTTAGCGTGGGCCGGTGCCTTTCTTTGACGCCGCTTCCGGTTCTCCGCTTCATCCCGTTGCTCGCCAGGCCCTGTTGGCCTCTCTGGAGGACGGATGGGCTGATCCCGGGAAGCTGTATCGGGAGGGGCGGAAAGCTCGGGTCCTGCTTGATGCCGCCCGCGAGGCAGCCGCTGAGGCTATTGGGTGTCGGGCGGACGAGGTTCGGTTCACCTCCTCCGGGACCCGGGCCGTTCAGGTAGGGATGGCGGGGGTGTTGACGGGGAGGCGGCGCGTCGGGCGTCACCTGATCGTGTCATCCGTCGAGCATTCTTCCGTGCTCCATGTGGCCGAACAGTGGGACGGGGAGGTCACCCAGGTGCCTGTAGGGCGGTTGGGTGCCGTCGGCGTCGAGGCGTATCGGGATGCGCTGCGGTCCGACACCGCGTTGGCCTGTCTACAGGCCGCCAATCATGAGGTGGGGACCGTGCAGCCGGTGGGTGAGGTGGCTGAGGTGTGTGGGGAGGTGCCGTTGCTGGTGGATGCCGCCCAGTCGTTGGGGTGGGGTCCTGTCGAAGAGGGGTGGGCCGTGCTGACCGCCAGTGCCCGGAAGTGGGGCGGGCCCGCGGGAGTCGGGGTGCTCGCCGTGCGGAAGGGGGTGCGGTTCGCGCCTCGGGAGGACGAGGAGTTCGGGAATCTGCCGGCGATCGTCGCGGCAGCGGCTTCGCTGCGGGCCGTGCGGGCCGACGCCGCCGTCGAGGCCGTGCGGGTACGGGAGTTGACCTCGCGGATTCGGGAACGGGTCGCCCTTCTCGTACCTGACGTCGAAGTCGTGGGCGATCCCGGGCTTCGGCTGCCCGGCATCGTCACCTTCTCCTGTCTGTACGTCGACGGCGAGACGCTCCTCCATGAGCTGGACCGCGAGGGGTTCGCCGTCTCGTCGGGGTCGTCGTGCACGAGCGACACGCTGACGCCGAGCCATGTCCTCAAGGCGATGGGGGTGCTGAGCGAGGGGAACGTACGCGTCTCTCTGCCGATGGGCGTGGCGGAGGCGGACGTGGAGAGGTTCCTGGAGGTGCTGCCGGGGGTGGTGGCGGGGGTGCGCGAGAAGCTGGGCGCGGAGGTGACACCGGTTCAGGGGACGGTCGTGGACTCGCTGGGGAAGCGGTGCCCGATTCCGGTGATCGAGCTGGCGAAGACGGTCAGAACGGTGCCGGTGGGGACGGTGGTGACGGTGTTGGCGGACGACGAGGCGGCGCGGCTGGACATCCCGGCGTGGTGCGAGATGACGGGGAATGAGTACGTGGGTGAGGAACCCCAAGAAAAAGGAAGGGCGTACTTGGTCCGTCGGATCAAGTGAACGCCCTTCCTTCCTTCTGCTCAGCTCAGGTGGACCCGCACTTCAGCCGCCGCCTCTTCGCCGTACGCCTTGGCGAACCGCTCCAGGAAGTGGCCCCGCTCCAGCGTGTACTCCTGCGTCCCCACCGTCTCGATGACAAGGGTCGCCAGCATGCACCCGACCTGCGCCGCACGCTCCAGCGAGACCCCCCACACGAGCCCGGACAGGAACCCGGCGCGGAGTGCGTCGCCGACGCCCGTGGGCTCGACCTTGGCCTCCTCCTCGGGGCAGCCGACCTCGATGACCGGCTCGCCGACCCGCTCGATGCGGACGCCGCGCGCGCCGAGCGTGGTCACCCGGTGGCCGACCTTCGCGAGGATCTCCGCGTCCGACAGCCCCGTCTTGGACTCGATGAGCCCCTTCTCGTACTCGTTGGAGAAGAGGTACGTCGCGCCTTCGAGGAGGACGCGGATCTCGGCGCCGTCCATGCGGGCGATCTGCTGGGAGAAGTCCGCGGCGAAGGGGATGCCCCGGCTCCGGCAGTCCTCCGTGTGGCGGAGCATCGCCTCGGGGTCGTCGGCGCCGATGGAGACGAGGTCGATGCCGCCGACCTGGTCGGAGACGGCCTTCAGCTCGATGAACCGCGCCTCGCTCATCGCGCCGGCGTAGAAGGAGCCGATCTGGTTGTGGTCGGCGTCGGTGGTGCACACGAACCGGGCGGTGTGCCGGGTCTCGGAGACGTGCACGCACTGGGTGTCGACGCCGTGCCGGTCCAGCCAGGCACGGTATTCCGCGAAGTCCGAGCCGACCGCGCCGACGAGGACGGGGGCCGTGCCGAGCAGGCCCATGCCGAAGGCGATGTTCGCGGCGACGCCTCCCCTGCGGACCTCCAGCTGGTCCACGAGGAAGGAGAGCGAGACCGTGTGCAGTTGGTCCGCGACGAGCTGGTCGGCGAAGCGGCCGGGGAACGTCATGAGGTGGTCGGTGGCGATGGAGCCGGTGACTGCGATGCGCACGGCGGGGTCTCTCCAGTGGGGGAGGCGATATGACAGTTCACGCTACCCGTTCGGGTGAGGCCACAGAAGCGGGCGAAACTACCCGATAGTAGGGCTTTCCCGTCGAGGTGGATCATGCCTACGGTGCCGCTATGACAACTTTCGACCGGTCCTTGACAACGGCTCCAGCGGACTTCGAGGGCGGCCTCGCGGCGCTGCGCGGGGACTGTGCTCGTATGGTCCCCCACTGGGCCGTTCCCGAGAAGCCAGCCGACCTGCCTATTTCTCCGTCGCGCATCCACGGGGTGACCGTTCCGGCGGCCTCCGCGCGGCTGCTGGACACGATGGCGGAGTACGGCGACTGATCCGGGGCGCGTCCGAGGGGAACCGCGCGCTCCCCCGCTGCGTCCCATCGCTGTCCCCCGTAAAGGGGAGGTGGGGTACGTCCCCGCCTGCCGCCCCCCACGGAACAGTTGCGCAGCAAAAGGAGCGATGCGGTGAACACCGAGCGACCCGACCACGACGGCACCGCGTCACCGACGCCGGAGGAGACGACGGCGGAGGCGGAGACCGAGGCCGGTGAGGCGAAGGCCGAGGCTGAGATCGAGCAGGCCGACGCCGGGCAGCCGGAAGCGGACGACGGGACGACGTCGCTCGCCAAGGCCGGGGACGACGAGAGCGCACCGGACGTCGCCGAGGCGAGCGCCGGTGAGGATGGGGCCGACGACGACCCCGGCCGCATCCACAAGCCCGGCCCGGTCGAGGAGGCTCCCGGCGAGGAGGCTCGCGCGGAGGAGACCCCGGGCGAGGAGCCGCCGGCCGAGCCGGCCCCCGGCGAGGCGGCCCGCGCCGAGGAAGCCCGCGCCGCCACCCCGGACGACGATGTCGTGGTCGAGGACACCGGGCGGATCCGGCGTCTGGGCCCGGTCGAGGAAGTGCCCGTCGACGGTGACGTACACGTCATCGGCACCCCCCGCAAGCGCCGTCCCTCCGCGCTGATCGTGTCCATCGCTGCCGCCGCCGTTCTGCTGGTCGGTGCCGGTGGTGCGCTGATCGCCTCGAACGCGTCCGCCGGGTCGGACGGCGAGAAGGCGGCCGGGGTCCCCGCGCAGAGTGACTCCGACGGCGACGGCACTCCCCCGCCGAACCTCGCGCTGGACGGGTACACCGCGCCGTCCACCGGCGGCGGCAACGGCATCGCGCCCGGTGAGCCGAACCCGTACGGGACGACGTACCAGGCGACCGGCACCCTCCCCGACGGCCCGACGTCCGCGCCCGTCTACTGGGCGACCGGCGAGGTGGACCAGTCGGAGGTCACGCGGCTCGCGAAGGCGCTCGGCGTCGAGGGGACCCCCGTCGTGGAGGGCCCCGCCTGGCGGATCGGCGCCGGTCAGGACGGTACGGGCCCTGTGCTGCGCGTCAACCGCACCGCCCCCGGCATGTGGACCTACATCCGGTACGCCCCCGGCACGGACAACTGCACCGGCATCACGACCTGCGTGAAGCCGGACACCACGACCGACCCCGTCAGCGAGGAGAAGGCCAAGGACGCCGCCGAGCCGGTGCTCAAGGCCGTCGGCCTGGACGACGCGAAGATGGACGCCGGTCAGACCGCCGGCGCGCAGCGCGTCGTCAACGCGGACCCGGTGCTGGGGAAGCTGCCCACGAACGGGTGGACGACCGGGATCACCGTCAACGGTCAGGGTGAAGTCGTCAGCGGCACAGGGCAGTTGGCGGCGCCGGAAAAGGGCGCGTCCTACCCGGTGTTGAGCGCCGCGCGGACGCTGGAACTCCTCAACTCGGCCCAGGGGAACACGCATCGGATGGGTATCGGCGGCTGCGCGACGCCCATGCCGCTGAAGGACCGGCTGGAGCAGCCGTGCAAGAAGGGGACGACGACCGAGGGGCCGAAACAGTCGGTCGCGAAGGTGTCGGGGGCGACGTTCGGGCTCGCCGCGCACACCTCGCAGGGGAAGCAACTCCTCGTGCCGTCCTGGCTGTTCACCGTGGACACCGTCACGCCGTACGTCGTGAGCTACCCGGCGGTCGACCCCAAGTACCTTGCCGGGGAGTCGACTCCGGCACCTTCCTCGCCGGGCAGGTCGATGCCCCGGAACGTGAAGGTCGACGGATACACCGCCTCCGGCAACGAGTTGACCGTGCGGTTCACCGGCGGGGTGTGCGGGGACTACAGCGTGAGCGCGAAGGAGACGGACGCGCAGGTGACCGTCACCGTGACGGAGACGCCGTGGCAGGACAAGGTCTGCATCATGATCGCCAAGGAGTACGACCGGACGGTCACGCTGAAGACGGCGCTGGGTGAGCGGAAGGTCGTGGGGTCGGACGGCGCCGCGCTGCCGATCGTGAAGCCCGGGGCTCGGCTGCCGGAAACGGTGCAGTAACCGCGTACAGAAAAATGGCGGCATCCCCTTCCACAGGGGGTGCCGCCATTTTCGTACCGCCTAGTTGAACGAGTCGCCGCAGGCGCAGGAACCCGTCGCGTTGGGGTTGTCGATCGTGAAGCCCTGCTTCTCGATGGTGTCGACGAAGTCGATGGACGCGCCGCCCAGGTACGGGGCGCTCATGCGGTCGGTGACGACCTTGACGCCGCCGAAGTCCTTGACCACGTCGCCGTCGAGCGAGCGCTCGTCGAAGAAGAGCTGGTAGCGCAGGCCCGAGCAGCCACCGGGCTGGACGGCGACGCGCAGCGCGAGGTCGTCCCGGCCTTCCTGGTCGAGCAGGGCCTTCACCTTGGCCGCGGCGGCGTCACTCAGGATGATGCCGTCGGTGGCGGTGCTGGTCTCGTCCGATACGGACATCTACATCTCTCCCGGGTTGTACGGAGACTGCTTGCCGACGGTTGCAACCGACGGGGTCCCGGATTCATTCCGGGTCTGGCTTTTCTTCTTCATGCTCGCACATGCCTCGCGGCACGGAAAATGCCTCGGCGCGGGGGATCGGGGTGGCCGCAGGGATTCACGTCACATCGACGCTATGACCATCGTCAAAGTGACACTAATCGCGTTATCATAGATAACGTCAGATCGACGAAAAGTAGAAAGGGTGCGTGACGTGACCACCGCCCAGACCACGGAGCTCGACGTACAGCCGACTCCGCTCGCCCTGTTGCTGCTCGGCCGTGAGGCCGACCCCCGGAGCGAGCGAGGCGTCGAGTGTCCCGGCGACCTGCCCTCGCCGTCCGACCCCGACCTGATCGAGCGGGCCCGCGCGGCCAAGGAGAAGCTCGGCGACAAGGTCTTCGTCCTCGGCCACCACTACCAGCGCGACGAGGTCATCCAGTTCGCCGACGTCACGGGCGACTCCTTCAAGCTCGCGCGGGACGCCGCCGCTCGGCCTGAAGCCGAGTACATCGTGTTCTGCGGCGTCCACTTCATGGCCGAGTCCGCGGACATCCTCACGTCCGACGACCAGAAGGTCGTCCTTCCCGACCTCGCCGCCGGGTGCTCCATGGCCGACATGGCCACGGCGGAGCAGGTCGCCGAGTGCTGGGACGTGCTGACCGAGGCGGGTATCTCCGAGGAGGTCGTGCCCGTCTCGTACATGAACTCGTCCGCCGACATCAAGGCGTTCACCGGGCGGCATGGCGGGACGATCTGCACGTCGTCCAATGCCCAGCGTGCGCTGGAGTGGGCCTTCGAGCAGGGCTCCAAGGTGCTCTTCCTGCCCGACCAGCACCTCGGGCGCAACACCGCGGTGCGGGACCTCGGGATGTCCCTCGACGACTGTGTCGTCTACAACCCGCACAAGCCCAACGGCGGCCTCACCGCCGAGCAGCTCCGTGACGCGAAGATGATCCTCTGGCGGGGGCACTGCTCCGTGCATGGGCGCTTCTCGCTGGAGTCGGTGGAGGACGTGCGGGCGCGGATACCTGGCGTGAATGTGCTCGTCCACCCCGAGTGCAAGAACGAGGTCGTGGCGGCGGCGGACTACGTCGGGTCGACCGAGTACATCATCAAGGCGCTGGAGGCCGCTCCGGCCGGGTCCAAGTGGGCCATCGGTACGGAGCTGAATCTCGTCCGGCGGCTCGCCAACCGGTTCGCTCCCGAGGGCAAGGAGATCGTCTTCCTCGACAAGACGGTCTGCTTCTGCTCGACCATGAACCGGATCGATCTGCCGCACCTCGTGTGGACGCTGGAATCCCTCGCCGCCGGGAAACTGATCAATCAGATCTCCGTCGACAAGGAGACCGAGAAGTTCGCGAAGGTCGCGCTGGAGCAGATGCTGGCGCTGCCGTAAAGGTCTTGTCGTCTTGCCGTCTTGCCGTCTTGTCGCAGTACGCGGGGCGCTCACTCGGTGGATATCGAGGGGGCGCCCTGTGCGTTTCTTTCTGTGCGTTTCTTTCCGTGCGCCAGAATCTCTGGCCAACGATTCCGCTATCCCTCCGGCGTCAGCCGTACCCCCCGGCTCTTCGCGATCCTCAGCGCGTCCTCCAACGCGGCGGCGAGCTGCACCCCGGTGAACGCCAACTCCCTGTGCCTCGGCGCCGGTCCCCGCAGCAGGTCCTTCGCGTGGCCCAGTACGTCCCTTGCCGAGTCCAGGAGTTCGGCCTCCACCTTGTCCGCGAGCCGGCTCATCCTGCTCTCCGGGTTGTCGGTGCTCAGGTAACACGGCATGCCCGTGTCCGAGGTCCACGGCAGGAGCCGCATCGGACGTCCACTCGAATCTCGCACGTTCTTTTCTCTCTTTCCTTCGCGGGATCACCTTCTGCGCCACCATCATTGCTGTCCGGCGGATATCCCAACCGGGCTTTCTGGTCCCGTCGTTGGGAATGGGACACCGGCGAAAGAGAGGGTTCGAACAATGACGTTCCTGCCACAGGCGTTGACTCCTTTTCTCTCCGCTCGGCACTACTTCGGAGCGGAGATGAGGAAGGACCGCGAACTCGCCGGCCTGTCACTGGTGCAGCTCGCGGGGATCGTGGCGTCGAGCAAGAGCACGCTGGCGCGGGTGGAGACGGCGGAGTTGATGCCGCCGCCGGATCTGCCGCCGCACCTGGACGCGGCGTTCGGGACGGGGGACAAGTACTGCAACCTGTATGAGCTGGCGAAGCGTGAGGCGCACCCGGACCAGTACCAGCGGATCATGAACTTCGAGGCGCGGGCGGATGTGATCGAGACGTACGATCCGCAGGTCCTGCCTGGGCTGTTGCAGACCCGGGAGTACTCCACCGCACAGTTCCGGCTTCAGGAGGAGCTGTCCCCGGAGAGGGTGGAGGAACTCGTCAACGCCCGTATGTCCCGGCAGGATCGCTTGCACTCGGCGAACCCTCCGCTGCGCTGGTCGATCATCGACGAGGCAGTGCTCAGGCGGCCGTTGGGCGGCGCGGAGTGCATGTTCAACCAACTGGCTCGGCTGCTTGAACAGGTGGATACTGCGGAGAGCAAGGTTCAGGTCATGCCCTTCAGCGCCGGTGCGTACTACCTGATGGGGGGCGCCCTGGACCTGCTGTCTCTTCCCAACGGCTCCACCGTGGCTTACGAGGAGGGCATCGAGGCCTGTCACCTCTACGAGGACTGGGACTCGGTGAAGAAGTGGCGACGGCGATACGAAGTGCTCCGCTCCAAGGCTCTCCCTCCGGAAGACTCGGCGGAGTTGATCCAACAGGCGATGGAGGACTACGAGAAATGCGCAACGCCCCCGAGCTGAACTCCGCCCGCTGGCGCCGGAGCAGCTACAGCAATGCCAATGGGGGGACCTGCGTCGAGATCAGTGAGGACTTCCCCGGCGTCGTCCCCGTTCGCGACAGCAAGAACCCCAACGGCCCTGCACTCACTGTCCCAACCACCGCCTGGGACACATTCATCAGCTCCCTCAAGTCCTAGGCACCGCCACCGACGGAGGACCGCATGTTGCTCAACACCCGCTGGCGCCGGAGCAGTTACAGCAACGCCAACGGAGGCAACTGCGTCGAGGTAGCCGACGCCTCCTGGCGACGCAGCACCCACAGCAACACCAACGGCGGTGATTGCCTCGAAGTCGCCGACGGCCTCGGCATCGTCCCGATCCGCGACAGCAAAAACCCCGGCGGCCCGATGCTCACTGTCCCAGCGCCGGTCTGGGACAGGTTCATCAGCTCCCTCAAGGCGTAGCCGAGAACAAAACGGCCGGGTCCCGGCCGTTCGCTGTGCAATCAAACAGACCCACATGCCCCCGCGTCAGCGAGAGCCCTCGAACCGAGGCAGTCAGATCACGACTTGCCGAGCCACGGAGATAGGACCGCAGAAAACTCTTCGTCCGAGATGTTCACCTCTCCCCACCCGAACCCTTGCCACGCCTGGGCCTGTTGAAGAATAGGCAACGGAACATCAAAGGCAAGGCGAAAGGACGCGATGAACGAGATGACACCAAAACCTGCGCCCAACCTCTCCTTGGCGAGCAACGCAATTTCGGTCACGTCTTTGCCTTCGGCGCGCGCTACCCTCAGCTCTCCCGCCACTTCCTCCAGACCGCTCATCGCACATTCCACCTTTCACTACAATCTCAATGAACCGTACGGTTCAGGAAATTACCCTAACGGAAGATTGCACCCACATTAGTGTAATATCCGTGCATTCCCCTGAGCTCGACGATCTCCACGTTCGAGAAACCCGCCCTGGAGGACATCTTACCGGTGAATGTGGCCAGCGCCGCCTCCTCCAGTGACGCACCTCCCCGCACAGCCTCGTTGAACGAGTTCAGGTTATCGCTGAGGTCACCACCATTCTGCCAATACCCCTTGATGGCCTTCACTCTTTCCCCGAAATAGGCAAGCGCGGAATTGAACATCTGGCCACCTCTCGGGGTGTCTTTACCTGCCTTGACGGCCGCCGTAAAGAGTCCGTCCTTGTCAACTTCGGCGACTATCCCAAGTCCACTCGGATAAACGTCCGTATACATGGAGCAGTTGACGTTGTGGACAAGCACGGGAGTCTTGCCCATGAGGACGTAGAAGGTGTGAAGGTCCGCGACACTCAGATCCCAGACCCTCTGCGGCGCAGCCACAGGGTCGACACCGATCACGTCCTCGACAGCACCGGTCGCAGTACGGAGCGGATCTCCCGCACGCAAGTCCAATGCCTTGACCCAGCCTCGGCCGGGTACATGGATCTGGTGTCCGGGCGTGGTCAGAAGCTGTCCACCGTCAGCAAGGGTGAGCCTGAGAAGCCGATCCGCCGGGTGGGAGAACGTCGCGGTAACCGGTGACGGGCGGGTGACGCCAGCATTGGGGTCAGTGGCAAGTACTTCGTCACCGACCTTGATCTCATCAATCGGCTTCGCCGCGCCACCAGCCAGCAGTACACGCGTCCCAGCTGGAAAACTGTCCTTCAGACAGAGCGTTTGGATCTTCTGAAACCCCGCCCTGCCGATTCCTGCGACGGCCTCCTCAGGCAATCCCAGTGCACGCAACGTGTGCCAAGCGTCCGTAAATCCGATACCGGTTCGTGCAGCGGCGTCCATCGCCCTGACCGCGTCCGCAATAGGCTTGAGGATCTTACCCGCGAACACACTGGCGACATCCACAGTCGCCCACGCACAACCACCCCAGCTTCCACCCGAACCACCTGGAGCGATTTTCTGAGCGCATTTTATCCAACTGCCAAACAGGATATCGACCGGGTCGACATTGCTCTGATATTCGGCGATCGTGATGGTGTGCGTGGCCGTGCTGGAAAGTTCCTGGGTCGAGTGCTCACCCAAGTACATCGCCTTACTGGATGGACAGACAAATTTTTCCAGGTCCAGATCTTGCGCAGTGCACATGTACAGACTAAGAATCGCTTTGAAGCGGATCTTCAAAGTGAGCGTGCAGTCACCGTTGTAGAAAAGCTTGTCGATCCAGCCGTCGCAACCCCCTGTTTTCTTCACGACTTCCGGATCGCCGATTTTCTCGATGCGATCGGTGACGTAGAACATGCTGCCGATGGAGCCACCGGTCCCGTCGGTGACGGTTCCTGTCTCGATCTGTTTCGCATTGCCCGCTCGCTCGGCTCTGTCCGCCGCTTCCTGCGCCTCCTTGGCGTACTTGTCCGCGTCCTTCGCGGCCTGTTCGGCTTCGGTCGCGGCTGTGTTCGCTCGGTCGGCGGCAGCGCGAGCAGCGGTGGCTGCCTGCTCGGCCTGAGCTGCGGCTGCCCGTGCGGCGGAGGCGTCGAGGGCCGCCTGGTCGGCGGAGGCGCGGGCGGAAACCGCGTACCCCTCAGCGCGGCCTGCGGCGGCGTCGGCCGCGGATGCGTCCGCCGTGGCCTGGCGGTCGTACTCGATTGTGCGGGTCAGGGATGTGGAGGCCGCTGCGGCGGCCTTTGCCGCGTCCGCCGCGTAGCCGAGGGCCTCGTTCGCGTAGGTGCGGGCCGTCGCCGCGTGTCCGGCGGCGTTCGCGGCGTGGATGTATGCCTGCTTCGCGTCGCCCTTCGCCTGTTCGGCGAGGTTCTTCGCGGCTGCGGCCTCGGCTGCTGCGTTCTTGGCGTGGGCGTCGGCTACGGCCTTCTGCTGTTCGGCGATCGTTTTCGATGCCTGGCCGGTCAGGACGACCAAGGATGCGACGGAGTCCTTCTCCTGGTAGGCGGAGCCGATCTGGATCGCGTCGTTGGCGGGGTCGGCGACCTGGGCCGCAGCGGCTCCGGCGTCGGCGGCGGCCTGGGCTGTGACGTACGCGAAGCCGGCGGCCTTCGCGGAGGCGGCGACCGCCTTGGCGGCCTCGTCTCGCGCTCCGTTCGCCTCGGACTTCGCCGTACGCGCCAGCGCCTCCGCCTTCGCGGCCTGGGCGACAGCCGCGTCAGCCTCCTCGGCGGCGTGCCGGGCGGCCTCGATGGCGTCCGCGACAGCGGAGGTCGCCGTCTTCACCGCCGCGTCGGCCCGCAGCTTCGCCGCCTGAGCGCCGTCCGCGTTCGCGCGGGCCCGCTTGGCGGCCGACTCGGCACGGGTCGCGGCGGCGTCGGCGTCGGCTGCGGCCTGGGTGGCGGCGTCAGCGGCCGTACGGGCACGGCCCGCCGCCGCTTCTGCGTCGCCCGCGTGCCGGTCGGCCTCGTCGGCAGCGGTACGAGCGGCGGTCGCGGCGTCCCCGGCGTCCAGCGACTGCGCGTACGCCTCCTTCGCGTCCGCCTTCGCCCGCAACGCGTCGGCCTTCTGCTCCGCCTCCCACGCGTCGTCGCGCTTGGTCTTGGCGTTGTCCCGTGCCTTGACCGCATCGTCCCGGCGAGCGGAAGCCGTCGTCTCGGCGGCCTCGGCCTGCTCCCGCGAGGACTGCGCGGCAGCCGCCTCGGCCTGCGCCGTCTCCTTGAGCTGGTTGGCCTCGGCCTGCTTCGCGGCGGCGTTCTTCTGCTCCGCGAGGGCCGTCTTCTCCTCCGCCTCGGCCGCGAGGCGCTTGGCGTGCGCGTCCGCTGCGGCGGCCTTCGCGTCGCCCTCGGCCTTGAGCGCGACCGCGAGCTTCGCCTCCGCCGTCTCCTTGTCCTTCTTCGCGTTGTCCCGGTGCAGCTTCGCGGCGTCCGCAGCTGCCTTCGCCTGCAACTCGGCCGTACGCGCGGCCTCCCGGCGGAACTCCGCCTTCGACTGCGCGGCCTGGGCGAGTGCCCGCTGCGCGATGGTCTGGCTGTCCGCGCCGGAGGCACGCGTGGCCGCCTCGGCGGTCTCCCCCGCCTTCACCATCGCCGTCAGCGCGGCCACGACACCGTTGGTGACCTGCGCCTTCTGCTGAGCGGCAAGGAGCCCACGGCCACGCGGCGCACCCGCCGCGTCAGCGATCCCGTACGCGGCCTGCACAGCAGCGTCGGACGTGGCCGCGAACTTCCGAGCGGCCTCCAACTGTGCCTTCAGAACGGCGAGTTGCTTCTTCGCCTGCGCCTGAGCCGCCGTGATCCCCCGCTTGGCCTGGTCGAACTGGGCCGCAGGCGGGACCTTGCCGTTCTGCTCCGTGGGGACGACCCGGAACTTCTGCGAGTTGCCCCCGGTGCAGGCCCACAGACGGGCGTCGGTCCCGTTGGTGAAGTTCGCGAGGTCCAGGCACTTGTCCGTGACGACATTGCGCAGCTCGCCCCCGGCACGGACATTGAACTTCCACTGCTGCGCCGGGCTGCTGTTGCACGTGTAGATCTGGATCTTCGTGCCGTTGGCCGGATTGCTGCCCGACACGTCCAGGCACTTCATCGCGTTCGGGTTCCACAGGGAGTACCCGTCGACGCGATCGAGGAGCTGCCAGCTCTGCGCGGCGCTCTTGTTGCAGGTCGTCAGCTGTACGGGAGTGCCGTTGGCCGTCCCCGCGTTCGCGACGTCCAGGCACTTGCCCTTGGCCGCCTCCACCTGGACGACCACCGGCGCGTCCCCGATCGGACCGACACCACCAGGGCTCCAGTAGTCCTGCCAGCGCGCGAGGTGGTCGGCGATCCAGGACTGACCCAGCAGATCCGCCATCGTCTCGGCACCCGTGACCAGCGCCTGTGTGGCCTCTCGGCCGGCGGTCAGGATCTGGTTGCGCTGAACACCCTGGGAGGCGATCTCCTGCTGCCACTCCGCCGCCGCCGTGCTCCGTGCGTCGCGCAGCACCATGTTCGGATCAACGGGGTCACGCCACGTGCACGCCGCGAACCGGGTCTTCAGGTCCTCCACCGCGATCCGGTACTCCGCCGTCCCCGGCTCGGGAGCGGTCGCGGGCCAGCCGCCCGAGGCGAGGAAGATCCGAGCGTCGTCGGAACTCCCGTTGTCGGAGCTGCTGGTCAGATAGTCGAACGCCCGATGCTCGTAGTAGAGACGGTCTCCCCCACCGTGGTACTCACCGTAGAGCGGGGTACCGAGATCCTTGACGGCCCGCGCCGTAGCGGCATCAGGGGCCGTGGTCGGGTCGTAGAAGTTGAACGTCCTGACCCAGTCGACAGCGGCAGCCCAGTTCCCCAGGCCCGTCCGGTCGTAGAAGTCCCCGCCCTCGTCGGTGTAGTGGGGCACTTCCTCGAAATCGGCACTCGAAGCGAACCCGCCCGGCGTCTCCAGACCCTGAACCGGGGCCTCCCACCCCTTCATGACGGTGTCCCAGCGCTTCACATCCCGCTCGTGAGCTGCCTTGTCCTTGTCGTTCGCCTGACTCAGCGGACCCCGGAACGTCCCGTCCAGCGTCGCCATCTCACGCAGCTTCTCCGGCGTCTGGTTCAGCGCGCCCTGCGCGAAGTCGTGCATCTGCCGACCGCCCAGCCGCACCGCGTCGTTCATCAGGCACTGGTCGAACCGCAGTTGCTCAGCGGCCGTCGTCTCGAACCAGTCGTCCGGCCGATCACTCGAACTCGCCACGGCCGTGTCCGCCACGGCGAGTTCGGGCCGCACGACCAGCGACGCCAACGTCGCAGCAACCCCCAGCAGAAGAGTCAGCCGAGTCGACAACCCACGTCTACGAGGCAGAGAAGCAACAGGTCTGGAACGCACACAACCCCCGGTCACATCGCGTCAAAACGGCGAAGCGAGCAGGGGGCACGGACAAACGACACACGGCATCACGCCAAGGAATCCACCCCGACGACACCGGCCCCCCCCGGTCGCCAATTACCAAGTATCCGAACAGAACTGGTCAAGATCTGCTCAGTACCGCTCCAGCGTACGTACATGTGTTCTATAGGGCAATGAGATTCCGAACTGCCCCGGGGCCCGGCTCATGCGAGCCCCTGTCGTCGCCCTGTGCCACGATCGAGGGGACGGTCTCCGACTCCATGGACAGGTGATCTTCCGATGGTCGAGCATGGCGAGCGACAGGAAAAGGAGGGACGTGACATGACTGCCATGGCCCACGAGCCGCTGCCGCAGGATGACGACCTGCTGGAGTGGTTCCTCGCCCTGGAGACCCCGGAGGGTTACCGGGCCGAGTTCGTCGAGGGGGAGATCGTTGTGACGCCGCCGCCGGACGGGGATCACGAGAAGTACATCAGCAGGGTCGTGCGGCAAGTGATCAGAAAGTCACGGGTCGACATGGACGTTTCCGGCAACAAGGGCTTGGTGCTGGGCATCGGCGACGCGTCCCGCAAGAACCGTGTGATCCCTGACGCCACCTTCGGCTCCGTCGAACTCGACCTGTTCGGTGGCGCGGATTCCTGGATGCCGAGTGACGGCGTCGCCCTGGTCCTGGAGGTGACCTCCACCAAGCCCCGGGCGGACCGTGAGGTCAAACGCGGCTGCTACGCCCGCTCCGGCATCCCGCTGTACCTCCTCATCGACCGTGACGACTCCTCCGTCACCCTGTTCAGCGTCCCGGAGAGGGAGGACTACCGCCAGCACATCACCGTGCCGTTCGGTAAGCCCGTCCCCCTCCCTGACCCTTTCGGCTTCGACCTCGATACCGCTGAATTCCTCTGAGCCGCCTACGGCCTCAACGCCCCGTCGAACTGGACCCAGCTCGACCAGCCCCCACCCGGGGTGGCCTGCGAGCGGTGCCACACGTTTCCGACGCTGTTGACGCCGAACAGCTCGATCCGGCCGTCCGCGTTCGTCTCCGCAGCGACCTGGGTCAGGCCCCCGTCCAGCTGGACCCAACTCGACCAGGCGCCGCCGATCGACACCTGCGACCGCGTCCACACCTGACCCGCGCTGTTCGAACCGAAGATCTGCAACCGGCCGTCCGCGTTACGTGCCGCCGCGATCGAGTCCAGGGCGCCGTCGAACTGGACCCACGCCGACCACGCGCCACCCGGCGTCACCTGCGAGCGGTGCCAGACCTGGCCCGCGCTGTTGACGCCGAACAACTCGATCCGGCCGTCCGCGTTCGTCTCCGCAGCCACCTGCGCCAGACCGCCGTCCAGCTGGACCCAACTCGACCAGGCGCCGCCGATCGACACCTGCGACCGCGTCCACACCTGACCCGCACTGTTCGAACCGAAGATCTGCAACCGGCCGTCCGCGTTGCGCGCCGCCGCGATCGACGTCAGCGCGCCGTCGAACTGGACCCAAGGCGACCACGCGCCACCGGGGGTGCTCTGCGACCGGTGCCACACATCACCCGCGCCGTTGACGCCGAAGACCTCGATCCGGCCGTCCGCGTTCGTCTCCGCCGCGATCGAGCGGAGCGCCCCGTCGAACTGGGTCCACGCGTTCCACGAACCGCCGATGCTGGTCTGCGTGCGGTACCAGATGTTGTCGGCGCTGTTGGTTCCGAAGAGCGCCAGTCTGCCGTCCGCGTTTCTCGCGGAGCCGATGGAGGAGCCGAACGCGGAGACCTTGATCGCGGCGGCCTTCGTGGGGGCTGCCGTGGCCGGGGCGGAGAGGCCGAGGCCCGGTGCGGCGACGAGCACGGCCGCGAGCGCGGCGGACGTCACCAGGCGTCGTAGATTTCCCATGCGACTACCCTGCTTTCTGGTCGGGAAAGAGGAACCCCCGGGTTCAGGGCGTCGCTCGACGGCACCATCAGGGAACGAGCTTGCCGCCAGAGCCTTCTGCCCGGTCCCCGTGGTGCGGGACTGTCGGCAAGAGCGTGGCATGTCCGGCGGTGGCTGTTGAGGCTTCTTCCGGCCAGAGGAGCACGGCCGGTGGGGTCACGCTCCGGGGCGCGCGGGGTCGATGCTGAAGAGGGTGCCCTCGGGGGTCATGACCACGAGCGCGCCCTTGTCGAGCAGCGAGGGGGTGGGCGTGCCGGAGATCAGGCTCCCGACCGTCGCCCGGGGGCGGGTCTCCCACAGGAGCGTGCCGGTGCGGGCGTCCAGCGCCGCCGCCCTGCCGCTCGCGGTCGTGAGGAAGAAGGCGCCGCGGGTGTCGGGGACGGCTCCTCCGGGGCGTTCCAGGCTGGTCGCCGTCTGCCAGAGGCGCTTGCCGGTGAGGGGCGATACCGCCGTCACCCGGCCGCTCGTCGCCGCGAACGTCAGGGCGCCGTGCGCCAGGGCCACGGCGCCCTCCTGCGGCTGAGCCAGGTCCGTCGTCCGGGCCGTGTCCGCCTTCAGGTCGATGACCAGGACCTTCCCGTAGAGGGAGTCCTTGCGGACCGTGACGTACACGGGACGGCCGCCGAGGAGCCCGGCGTACTCGGAGCTGACCGGCGGGGCCGAGGTCAGGCGGCGGATCGTGCCGTCGGCCGGGTCCAGCGTGAGGAGCCTGCGGTCGGTGCCGGACGCGGTGTGGTAGTTCGTGCACTCCATGAAGCCGACGCGGAACTCGCAGCCGTAGTCGAAGGGGAGCGTCGTACTCCAGCGGGCCTTGCCGTCCTTCGGGGTGCGGGCCGTGACGGTTCCGCCGTCCGGTACGAGGACCAGGTCGCCGACCAGGGTCGGCCGGGCGTACCGCTCGCCGACGCTGCGGGTCCACAGGCGTTCGCCGTCGGTGGTGGCGTACGCGGCGACTCTGTCCACGCTGTCCATCGACTCGTTCACGAGGAGGACGCCGTCGTGTACGCCGATGACGTCGGCGTTGTAGTCCTCGATCGGGACGCCGGGGGGCCGGGCGTCGATGCGCCAGAGGGTGCGGCCGGTCGCGCTGTCGATGCGGACGGGGAGGGTGCCGGCGCCCGCGCAGTAGACGGAGCCGGTGTCCAGGGCGCAGGACGGGTACTTGTAGCCGTCGTTGTTCGGCTTCGGCGTCTGGGCCAGGCCTGCCGCGGCCGTCGCGAACACGGTCGTCTGCCAGGGGCGCCAGCCGGTGGGGACGGCCTCCCAGCGGGTCGGTGACGGGGACGGGCTCGGTTTCGGCTTCGCGTCGTCCTTCGTGAACTGCGGGACCAGGAAGACGCCGAGCGCGATCGCGAGGGCACCGGCCAGGCCGGCCAGCAGGGGGGTTCTGCGGCTCCTGCGGGACGGTGCGGGGGGCGGCGGGGGCTGTGTCGGTACCGGGTTCGGCGGGCGGCGCAGGACCGTCGGCATCTCGTCCAGGCCGTCCTCGTCCGGCAGCGCCGTCGCGAGGACGGGGGCGAGGGAGTCCAGGGTGGGGCGTTCCGCCGGGTCCTTCGCCAGGCAGCGGACCAGGGTTCCGTGCAGGGCCTCGGGGACACCGGACAGGTCCGGGGGGTCGGTGAGGACCTGGTACGCCGCGATGTACGGACTGTCCGCGTCGAAGGGGCCCTTGCCGGTCGCCGCGAACGTCAGGAGCGCGGCGAGGGAGAACACGTCCGACGCCGGGCCGACCGTACGCGCGTCCGTGAGCTGCTCCGGGGACATGAACGGGGGCGTGCCCATCATGTGGCCGGTCTCGGTGAGCTGCTGGTTCTCGGCGGCGCGGGAGATGCCGAAGTCGATGACCCGGGGGCCGTCGTCGGCCATCAGGACGTTCGCGGGCTTCAGGTCCCGGTGGACGACCCCGGCGCGGTGGATGTCCCGCAACGCCTCCACCAACCCGAGCGCCAGCCGCCGGAGTTCGGTGCCGCGCAGGGGGCCGTCGTCCCGCACGCGGGCGGACAGGGCGCGGCCGGGAACGTACTGGGTCGCCATCCAGGGATGGTCGGCGTCCGGGTCCGCGTCCACGACGGCTGCCGTGAACGCGCCGCTGACCTTGCGGGCGGCGGCGATCTCCTGGCGGAACCTGGCGCGGAACACGGCGTCGGCGGCGTACTGGTTGTGGACCACCTTGACGGCGACCTCACGCCCGGAACGGGACCGGGCGCGGTAGACGACGCCCATCCCTCCGGCCCCGAGCCGGTCGACGATCTGGTACTCGCCGAGCTTCTCGGGGTCGCCTTCGTGCAGTGCCACGCCGTGTTCCCCTCCCCCGCAGAGCTCTACGAGGTCACAGGATAAGGAAACCCTGTGAGGGAGGGGACACCGGGAGACGATCAGACCCCCGCGGGCTCGGGTTCCTTCACAGGATCCGCCGCTTCACCGTTCTTCGCCGCCTTCTTCGCCGCCCGCCGCTCCTTGCGGAGTTCGAGCATCGCGTACAGCGTCGGGACGAGGAGCAGTGTCAGCAGCGTCGACGTGATCAACCCGCCGATCACCACGACCGCCAGCGGCTGCGAGATGAAGCCGCCCTCGCCGGTTACTCCGAGGGCCATCGGGAGCAGGGCGAAGATCGTTGCCAGGGCCGTCATCAGGATGGGGCGCAGGCGGTGGCGGCCACCCTCCACGACCGCCTCGACCACGCCGTATCCCTGGGAGCGGTACTGGTTGATCAGGTCGATCAACACGATCGCGTTGGTCACCACGATGCCGATCAGCATCAGCATGCCGATCATCGCGGGGACGCCCATCGGGGTGCCGGTGACCAACAACAACCCGATCGCGCCCGTCGCCGCGAACGGGATCGACACCAGGAGGATCAGTGGCTGAACCAGTGAGCGGAACGTCGCCACGAGCAGCATGAAGACGATCGCGATCGCCGCCAGCATCGCCAGCCCGAGGTTCCTGAACGCGCTGTCCTGGTCCGACGACACCCCGCCGATCTCGGCGCGGGCACCCTCGGGGAGCTTCAGGGCGTCGATCTTCGACTGGAGGGCCGTGCTGACCGCGCCCGTGTTGTCGCCGGTCGGCTTCGCCGTGATCGTCGCGGCGCGCTGGCCGTCGATGCGGGTCATGGAGACCGGGCCGTCGACGACCTGGACCGTTGCCACGTCACCGAGTTTCACGGCGCCCAGCGGCAGGGCCTTCAGCTCCGCCAGCGTCTTCGCCGGTTTCGCCGACGTGATCACGACGTCGCGCTCGGTGTCGTCGAGAACGGCCTTGGCAGCCGTCGTACCGCGTACGGCCTGCGCGACGGCCATGCCGAGCGACTGGTCGTCGAACCCGGCGGCGGCGGCCTTGCTATTGGCCCTCACCGAGATGCGCGGCACGCTCTGCGAGAGGTCGCTCGTGACGTCCGTGACGTCGTCCAGCGACGCCACCGCCTTGCGGACCTCCTCCGACGCCGTGCGCAGCGTGTCCCCGTCCGACGCCTTCACGACGACGCTGAGGTCCTGCGCCCCGAACCCGTCCCCGGCGGAGACGGTGACCGTCCCGGCGCCGTCGAGCTTCTTGATGCCGTCCTCGACGCGCTTCTGGACAGATTCGTAGGACGCGGAGTCCTCCAGCATGACCTGGTACGACGCCTGGTTGCTGTCGGTCGCGCCGCCGAACGCCGCGAGGAACCCGGAGGACCCGATGGTGACCTGGTAGTCCTTGACGCCCTCGGTGTCGGCCAACAGCGCCTCGACCTTCTTCGCCTCGGCGTCGGTGGCCGCCAGGCTCGTACCCGGCTTCAACTCCTGCTTGACGGTGAGGACCTGCTGCTCGCCCTGGTCGAAGAAGTTCGTCTTCAGCAGCGGCGCCATCCCGAACGTGCCGAGCAGGACGACGACCGCGATGGCCACGCTCGTCAGACGGCGACGGGTCGCGAACCGCAGGACAGGGACGTACGCCTTCTGAAGCCTGCTGTTCTCCTCCTTCTCCTCCGCGATCCGGCGCGCCTCGGCCGCGTCCTCGGGCGTGCCCTTGGGGGCGCGCAGGAACCAGAACGACATGACGGGGACGACGGTGAGCGACACGAGCAGCGACGCGAGCAGGGCCGCCGTCACCGTCAGGCTGAAGGAGCCGAAGAGGGCACCGACCATGCCCCCGACCAGCCCGATCGGCAGGAACACGGCGACGGTGGTGAGCGTCGACGACGTCACCGCGCCCGCGACCTCGCGGACGGCGGTCAGGATCGCCGTCTGGCGCTCCTCGCCGTAGCCGAGGTGCCGTTTGATGTTCTCCAGGACCACGATGGAGTCGTCGACGACCCGGCCGATCGCGATGGTCAGCGCGCCGAGGGTGAGCATGTTGAGCGACAGGTCGCGGGTCCACAGGACGATCAGCGCGAGCACCACGGACAGCGGGATCGAGACCGCCGTGACCAGCGTCGAACGGATCGACGCGAGGAAGACGAGGATCACGATGACCGCGAAGAGCAGGCCGAGCCCGCCTTCGGTGGTCAGGCCCTTGATGGACTTGGAGACGGCCGGACCCTGGTCGCTGACGACGGTGATCTCGGCGCCGAGGTCCTTGCGCAGCGCGGGAAGCTTGTCCTCGACGGCGTCGGAGACGGTGACCGCGCTGCCGTCGTGGGCCATCGTGACGGACACGGCGAGGCTGGGCTTGCCGTCGGTGCGGGTGATGGAGTCGGCGGGGGCCTCCTGCTCGCGGACGGCCGCGACATCCGCGACCTTGACCGGGGCCTTGCCGGGAACGGGGATACGGAGATCCGCTATCTGCCGGACCGACGTGTAACCGCCGCCGATCTGGACCGTCCGGTTCGCGCCCGCCTCGTCGAAGGAGCCGCCCGGCAGCGTGACGCCGCCCGCCTGGAGGGCCTGCGCGAGGGACTGGACGTTCAGACCGGCCGCCGCGAGCTTCGCGTCGTCCGGCGTGACGGTGACCCGCAGGTCGCGTACGCCCGTGACGGTGACCTGGCCGACGCCGTCGATGTCCCGCAGCGCGGGGACCACCGTCGAGTCGAGCTGGTCGGCGAGGGCCTGCTGGTCCTTGGTGGAGGTGACGGCGAGGACGACCGTCGGGATGTCGTCCGTGGACCCCGCGACGACCTGCGGGTCGACGGCGTCCGGCAGCCCCGCGCGGGCGCGGTTCACGGCCTGCTGGACGTCGGCGACGATGCGCTTCGTGTCGTTGCCGTAGTCGAAGGACGCCATGATGACGGCGTTGCCCTCGCTCGCGGTGGAGGTGACGCCGGTGATGCCGTCGACGCCTTCGAGGCTGTTCTCGATCGGCTCGACGACCTGCTTCTCCACGACGTCGGGAGAGGCGCCCTGGTACGGCGCGATCACCGACACCATGGGGAGTTCGATGGTGGGCAGGAGCTGCTGTTTGAGCTGGGGTATCGCGATCAGCCCGAAGACGAGCGCGACCAGCGACATCAGCCCGATCAGGGCGCGTTGGGCGAGGCTGAACCTGGACAGCCAGGACATGGGCGGGAGTTCTCTCTTCTGTGAGCGGCAGAAGCGGGTCTGCGAACGGCGGGAAGCCGGTGACTCCCACCCTGGTTCATCATCGGAGGCGGTTTCGTAGCCCCGAGGTCCCGTTCCTTATCCGCCGCATACTCCGGCCGCAGTACGACCGTACGAACGTCACTCCACCCTTGGGCGTACCAGGCCGGACTCGTAGGCGATCACGACGAGTTGGGCGCGGTCGCGGGCGCCGAGCTTGGCCATGGCCCGGTTGACGTGCGTCTTCACGGTCAGCGGGCTGACTTCGAGCCGCTCGGCGATCTCGTCGTTCGAGTGTCCCCCGGCGACCTGGACGAGGACCTCGCGCTCGCGGACGGTCAGCGCCTCCAGGCGGGCCGCGCGGACCGGGTCGCCCGGGTCGTCGTCGCCCTGCGCGAGGAACCTCGCGATCAGGCCCTTCGTCGCGGCCGGGGACAGCAGCGCCTCGCCGCCCGCCGCTACGCGGATCGCGCTGAGCAGCTCCTCCGGTTCGCTGCCCTTGCCGAGGAAGCCGGAGGCGCCCGCCCTGAGGGACTGCACGACGTAGTCGTCCACCTCGAAGGTCGTCAGTATCACGACCCTGACGTGCGCGAGCGTGGGATCGGCGCTGATCATCCTGGTCGCCGCGAGGCCGTCCGTGCCGGGCATGCGGATGTCCATCAGGACGACGTCCGCGCGCTCCTCCTTCGCCAGCCGCACCGCCTCCGCGCCGTCCGACGCCTCGCCCACGACCCGCATGTCCGGTTCCGAGTCCACGAGCACCCGGAACGCGCTGCGGAGCAGTGCCTGATCGTCGGCGAGCAGGACCCGGATCGGTGTCATAGGGAGTTCTCCGCCTTGCTGGTCGTCTTGACCGGCAGGATCGCATGGACGCGGAAGCCGCCGCCGTAGCGGGGGCCGGTGGTGAGGGTTCCTCGCAGCGCGGTGACGCGTTCCCGCATACCGAGCAGGCCGTGGCCGCCACCCGTCTCGCCGGGCTGATTGTCCGGTGGCGTGCCGTTGTCCAGGACCGTGATCTCGACGTTCGGGCCCACTCGTACGACGCTGACTTCCGCCTTCGCGTTGGGTCCCGCGTGTTTCTGTACGTTCGTGAGGGCCTCTTGGATGACCCGGTACGCGGCGAGGTCGACCGCTGCGGGGAGGGTCGTGTCCTGGTCCGCTCTCGCGACCTCGACCTTCAGGCCCGCGTTGCGGAAGGTGTCCGCGAGTTCGTCCAGGCGGCCCAGGCCGGGGGCGGGTTCCGTGGGGGCCTCGGGGTCGCCGGACTGTCTCAGCAGGCCCACTGTCGCGCGGAGTTCGTTCAGCGCCGAGCGGCTGGCCTCACGGACGTGGGCGAGGGCTTCCTTCGCCTGGTCGGGACGCTTGTCCATGACGTGGGCCGCTACTCCGGCCTGGACGTTCACCAGGGCGATGTGGTGCGCGACCACGTCGTGCAGGTCCCGGGCGATCCTCAGGCGTTCCTCGGCGACCCTTCTGCGGGCCTCCTCCTCCCGGGTGCGTTCCGCTCTCTCCGCCCGGTCCCTGATCGCCTGGACCACAGCACGCCTGCTGCGTACGGCGTCTCCGGCCGTCGCTCCGATGCCGGTCCAGGCGAAGATGCCCAGGTTTTCCTGGGCGTACCAAGGGAGGGGGCCGGCCAGCATCGCGGCGCCGGTGAGGACCGTGACGGTGAGGATGCCCAGGCGGAGGGTGGTCGAGCGGTCTGTTGTGGCGGCGACCGTGAAGAGGGCGATGACGGCTGACATGACCACGGGGGCCCTTGGGTCGCCGGCCGTCAGGCACTCGGCGAGGGAGACGCCGGAGGTCGCCGCGAGGACCCGGATCGGGGCCCGGCGCCTGAAGATCAGTGCGATCGCGCCGAGGGTCATGAGGAGGAGGCTCAGGGGGTCGGGGGTGCTGACGCCCCAGCTGACTCCGCGGTCACCGTGGGGTTCCACGAAGCTGCCGGCGAGCATGCACACGAGGACGCCGGCTGCGAGGGCGGCGTCGAGGGCGAGGGGGTGCGCGCTTACGCCGCAGCGGGCTCGGGCCAGGGTGCGTGTGCGTGTGCGTGTGCTCACGCTGCCAAGGTACGGCGCGGGTGGGTGGGGCGTCATCGGGGGTGGTAGGGGTGGGTTTCGGTGGGGTGCCGGGTGCGGGTTGTGTGGGGCTGGTCGCGCAGTTCCCCGCGCCCCTGAGGGTGGGACCGCTCCCGTGCCTCAGCAGGGTCCCGTCGGTCTGTGTGACCGCGCCGGTGCCAGGGTGCGGGTTGCTGGTCGCGCCTACGCGGCGGAGCCGCATATCGATACAGCCCCGCGCCCCTGAGGGTCGGACAGCTCTCGTGCCTCAACAAGGCCCCGTCGGCTTGTGTGACCGCGCCGGTGCCAGGGTGCGGGTTGCTGGTCGCGCCCATGCGGTGGAGCCGTGTATCGATACAGCCCCGCGTCCCTCTCGGGGTCCGTTCCGTCAGCCTGGGATCAGGCCGTCGTTGTTCAGCATCGCGCGGACCTCGGCGAGGGTCGCGTCCGGGGCGGGGAGGATCAGGTCGGAGGGTTCCAGGGTCTCGTCCGGGAGGGGTGTGCCCAGGCGGCGGACCTCGTTCAGGAGGGCCGTCAGGGTGTGGCGGAACGCCTGGGTGTCGGCGGATTCGAGAGCCGTCAGGAGGTCGTCGTCCAGTTTGTTCAGTTCGGGGAGGTGGGTTTCCGAGAGTTCCAGCTGGCCCTCACCCATGATCCGCACGATCATGACGACCTCCTTGGCGTGACCCCTACTGCTTGTCGAAGCGGGGGGTGTCCTGTGGCTGTTGTTGGGGCTGGGACTGACCGGCGCCGCCTTCGATGGCCTGCTGGGAGGCGGAGGGACCGCCGGCCAGCTCGGCCTTCATGCGCTGGAGTTCCAGCTCTACATCAGTACCACCGGAGAGACGGTCCAGCTCGGTCTGGATGTCGTCCTTGGCGAGACCCGTGGGGTCGTCGAGGGCACCCGACGCGAGCAGCTCGTCCAGCGCACCCGCGCGGGCCTGGAGCTGCGCGGTCTTGTCCTCGGCACGCTGGATCGCGAGGCCGACGTCCCCCATCTCCTCGGAGATGCCGGAGAACGCCTCACCGATCCGGGTCTGGGCCTGCGCGGCGGTGTACGTCGCCTTGATGGTCTCCTTCTTCGTACGGAAGGCGTCCACCTTGGCCTGGAGCCGCTGGGCCGCGAGGGTGAGCTTCTCCTCCTCGCCCTGGAGCGTGGAGTGCTGCGTCTCCAGGTCGGTGACCTGCTGCTGGAGCGCGGCGCGGCGGGACAGCGCCTCGCGGGCGAGGTCCTCACGGCCGAGGGCGAGCGCCTTGCGGCCCTGGTCCTCCAGCTTGGACGACTGGGACTGCAACTGGTTGAGCTGGAGCTCCAGCCGCTTGCGGGAGGTGGCGACGTCGGCCACGCCCCGGCGGACCTTCTGGAGCAGCTCCAGCTGCTTCTGGTACGAGTAATCGAGGGTTTCGCGCGGGTCCTCGGCCCGGTCAAGGGCTTTGTTCGCCTTCGCGCGGAAGATCATCCCCATACGCTTCATGACACCGCTCATGGGCTTCGCGCGCCCCCTTCTGACAGTCTCCAGCTCACGATCTGCGACAGAACCCACAGTACGGGCCCTGCCTCCATTGACGCACTGTTCCGGAACGGATGCGCTCCTCCCCAAGGACGACTGTGTCCGCCCCCGATCCGGCGTAAGGAGTAGGTGAACCCCTTGGCTTACAAGACGACCGGCGTTGCCGGATCGTTCCCCGCCCGACTGGGGTCCATGCGTCCGGAACGCTTACCCTTGGGTTTTGTGTTCCGTAGCCGTGCCACCAAGGACGAGAAGGCCGCCGCCGACGAGGCGTCGCTGACCGACTCCACTCAGACCCGAGACCCGCAGGCCCCCAAGGGCCGGCCCACGCCGAAGCGCAGTGAGGCCCGCTCCCAGCGCCGCAGCGTCTCCAACACGCCGATGACGCGGAAGGAGGCGGCGAAGCGCCAGCGCGAGGAGCGCAGGCGCCAGCTGGACAAGCAGCGCGAGGCCCTCGCCGGTGGCGACGAGCGCTACCTGCCCGCGCGCGACCAGGGCAAGGTCCGCAAGTTCACCCGGGACTACATCGACTCCCGGCTGAACGTCGCGGAGACGTTCCTGCCGATGGCCGTCGTGATCCTCGCGCTGAGCATCGTCCGCGTCGCCGAGCTCCAGACGCTCTCGCTGCTGCTGTGGCTGGTCCTGATCGTGCTGATCGTGCTCGACTCGGTCGTCATCAGCTTCCGGCTCCGCAAGCAGCTCACGGCCCGCTTCCCCGAGGAGAGCCACAAGGGCGCCGTGCCGTACGCCCTCATGCGCTCCCTCCAGGTTCGTCGGCTCCGCCTGCCGAAGCCGCAGGTCAAGCGGGGTGCGAAGCTCTGAGCACGTCGCCGTCGTTCTCCGGGGACGCGGCCGAGGCCTGGCTCGACCGGCTGGGTGGGCTGCGGGACGTCGTACGACAGGAACTGGTGGCACGCCAGCTCGACGAACAGATAGCCGGGCGGTACTCCGTCGGACGGCGGCTGCGGGTCCTCGACGTCGGGATGGGGCAGGGTACGCAGGCCCTGCGGCTCGCCCGGCTCGGTCACGAGGTGACCGGGCTCGAACAGAATCCGCTGATGCTGGCCACCGCCCGTGAGGCGCTCGCCCGTGAGCCCGAGGGCATCCGCGAGCGGGTGCGGATCATAGAGGGTGACGGGCGGGAGACCGGTGTCCACTTCCTGCCGGGCAGCTTCGACGTCGTGCTCTGTCATGGGGTCCTGATGTATGTTCCCGATCCCGACGCGCTTCTCGCCGGGCTCGGGCGGATGCTCGCGCCCGGGGGGATGGTGTCCCTTCTCGTCCGCAACGGGGACGCCCTCGCCATGCGGCCCGGGCTGTCCGGGGACTGGGCCACCGCGCAGGCCGCGTTCGACTCCTTCGACTACACGAATCGGCTCGGGCTCGATGTGCGGGCGGACCGGCTGGCCACGCTGACCGATGCGCTGGCCGGGATCGGGGCGCCGCTCCAGGCCTGGTACGGGGTTCGGGTGTTCACCGACGCGGCTCCCGACGACGCGGTCGTGCCCGAGGATCTGGGGCCGTTGCTCGCCGCCGAGGAGCGGGCCGGGCGTACGGATCCCTATCGGGGGGTCGCCGCGTTGATCCACCTGTGTGGCGTGCGGGGCTGACCGCTCGTACCACCGCCCGGTGAGGGGTTCCCCACCGGGCGGTGTGGTTCTCCTGGCTCAGGAGTCTGCCGGGTGCAGGCTCATCGGGCCGTAGATCTCCGTGGTGTCCTCGAAGAGGCGTACCTGGTCCGCGCCGCCCTCCGCCAGGGCCTGCCACTGTTCGCCGATCCAGGACTCGGCGTCGCCCTGCGTGGTGAACTCCTCCGGTTCCACGGCGGGTTGGACCTCCGTCCCGTCGGTCTTCTCGAACCGCCACGTCCATGCCGCCATGTACGCCTCCTGGTGTGACCGGGGTCTGATCTTGGTCCGGTGGCCCAGAGTATGCGGTCAGGTGGGCCGGTCGTAGGGGGCTTCGAGGTTGTTGTTCGGCTGACCGGCCGGTGGGGGTTGTTCGCGAGTCCTTTGCCCATGTCGCGCGTTCGCTTCTCCTTCAGGTGAAAATCGATCCGTGGAATTGACTCTGCTCGGTACCGGTGCCCCTGCGGGGCTTCCCCGTCCTGACTGTGCTTGTGCGGTGTGTGCCGTGTCTCTCGGGGAGGAGGTCCGGGCGGCTGCCTCCGTGCTGGTCGACGGGGCCCTTCTGCTCGATCTCACTCCCGGGGCCGCCTTTGCCGCCGCCCGGGCCGGGCAGTCGCTCGGGGGGGTGCGGCAGGTGTTGTTGTCCCATCCCCATGACGGGCCCGCTGTCGAGGTGCCTCCTGGGCTTCCCCGGCCCGGGCGTGTGCCCGATGGGCGGGAGTTGGCCCTGTTGACCGGGCATCGGGTGCGGGCCGTCGCCATGGATGCCGGGGGGACCGGGTACGCCGTCACCGGGGGCGACGGGCAGCGGATGCTGTATCTGCCGCCCGGTGGGGCTCCTGCGGGGCTTGAGGAGGGTGGGGGGCAGCGGTACGACATGGTTCTGCTCGATGTCGTGGGGCGGCCGGACGCTCTTGCCCGGCTGCGGGCGGTGGGGG
Source organism: Streptomyces saintjeani (assembly GCF_055409605.1). Classification (NCBI taxonomy): domain Bacteria; kingdom Bacillati; phylum Actinomycetota; class Actinomycetes; order Kitasatosporales; family Streptomycetaceae; genus Streptomyces; species Streptomyces saintjeani. Next base: position 2,590,932 of record NZ_CP189624.1, read on the forward strand.
CTGTCGGCGCCACGACCGATGTGATCGCCGTTCACCTTGACCATGACGTCCCCCCTGGGCCCGAACTTCGGCGCCGGCTCGCCGCGGTCGGGGCTCGGGCCGTGGGGGACGGTACGACCCTCACGGTCGGCGTCTACGAGGACGTACCCGACGTTCCCCGTCGCACCCTCGTTCTCGGTGGCGCGCGGTCCGGGAAGTCCGTCGAGGCGGAGCGGCGGTTGGAGGCGTTTCCGGATGTCCTGTACGTCGCGACGGGCGGGGCGCGTGGGGGTGACACGGAGTGGGCCTCCCGGGTCGCCCTCCACCGTGAACGGCGGCCCGGGTCCTGGCGTACCGCCGAGACCTGCGATCTGGTGCCGTTGCTGGTGGAGGAGGGGGCGCCGTTGCTCATCGACTGTCTGTCCCTGTGGCTCACCGATGCGATGGACTCCGTCGGGGCGTGGGACGACGCGGTGTGGGCGGACGGGGGGGAGAAGGCGCTCCGTGGAAGGGTCGGCGAACTGCTGGAGGCGCTGCGGGGGACCCAGCGGACAGTGGTCGTCGTATCGAACGAGGTGGGTTCAGGGATCGTCCCCGCAACGGCCTCCGGCCGCCGGTACCGGGACGAGCTGGGGAGGCTGAACGCGGGGGTGGCTGGGGAGTGCGAACAGGTTGTGCTGGTGGTGGCGGGGCAGGCGATGGTCCTGCGGGGCTGAGGTGGTGGGGCGGGTGCGGGTGCCTTGTGGTTGCTCGCGCCCACGCGGCGGAGCCGCACATCGATACAGCCCCGCGCCCCTGAAGAACCGGCAGTGACCGTAGCTTTTCAGGTGCGGGGCTGTGTCGATGTGCGGTCAGCGTCGGTGTTTTTAGGGGCGCGGGGAACTGCGCGATCAGCCCCCACCGGGCCGCAGCCGAAGCACTCCCCCTACGCCACCCCCTTCCTCTTTCTCGCGATCACCCTGTACGTGTTCGCGAAGCGGGTGCGGCGTAGCAATGGGGCCAAGATGTGGTCCAGTGCTGTCGCTAGCGCCAGTAGGGGTTTCGTCAGAGGGTGCATACGGGGTGGGATGTGGCGAGTCAGGAGCAGCGCTGTTGCTGTTGATGCGTCGTACGGGATGTGTGCCCCTCGGCGGTCCGTCGTGATGATTTCGCAGCCCTGGGACTCCAGTTCTGTGCGGAGGTTTTCCAGGGGGATCAGGTGGTGGGCCTGCGGGAGGCGCCACTTGTTCAAGGGCGTGCGGGCCGGGAGTTCCAGGAGCGCGTGGCCGCCGGGGCGCAATGCGCGGAGTGCTGCGGACAGTTCGGCCCGGGGGTCCGGGGTGTGTGCCAAGTGGTGCAGGACGCTCACCACGTCGTAGCGGGAGTCGAGCGCGGGGCCCAGTCCCCGGTGCGCCTCCTCCACCCGGCCCGCCGAGCGTGCCCGGTCCACGCGAGGCGTCGTGTCCACCCCGTCGAAGGACGTGTACGTGAACAACTCCTTCGCCGCCTCGGGGAAGTCCGCGTACCCCGTACCGACGTCCAGCCAGCTCTCCGGCTCCGGGAACGGGGCCATCGCGTGGGCGGTCGCGAGGAGGCGGCGGCGAGTTGTGCGGGTGGCGAGGGCGCGGGTCAGGAGCGGTCCCCGTACAGCGCCCGCCGTCGCGCGGAAACCGTGCCCGCACTCCTCGCACTCGGCGTACCCCCGGCCCGTGCGGAGGCGTTGGGAGCCGCACCAGGGACAGGTGTCGCGGCGCGGTTCCTGGACGTCCGGCATGAGCGCTCCCCACTGGCCGACAATCTTCGCGAAACGGAACGTATGGGATCGCGATCTTGCGTGCAACGACGCCGCACCCCCGGCGGGGAGATGTGGCGCGGAAACTGTTCGACCGGGGCCGGTACTGTTCGGCGAATGAGCTCGCTTAATCTCGACGACTTCACCGATCTGATCGAGCGCCCCGACGGCGGGGTACGGCGCGACGCGGAGGCGCGGCGGGAGCGTCAGATCGTGCCGCCCGGTGCGCTGGGGCGCCTCGACGACCTGGGTGAGTGGCTGGCGGCGGCGCAGGGCGTGGTCCCGGTGCGCCCGGTCGACAATCCCCGGGTCGTGCTGTTCGCCGGGGACCACGGGATCGCGGAACTCGGCGTCTCCGCACGGCCTGCCGGGACCGCCGCCGAGCTGGTCCGCGCGGTGCTTGAGGGCGGTCGCCCCGTCTCCGTGCTGGCGCGCCGCGCCGGGGTCCCGGTACGGGTCGTGGACATGTCCCTGGACTGCGAGCCGGACACGTTCCCGGCGGAGGTCGGACGGCATCGGGTACGGCGGGGCAGCGGGCGTATCGACATCGAGGACGCGCTGACCCTGGAGGAGGCGGAGGCGGCGTTCCGTGCGGGGGTGGCGGTCGCCGACGAGGAGGCCGACTCGGGGACCGACCTCGTGGTGCTGGGTGATGTGAGTGTGGGCGGGACGACGGCGGCCGGTGTGCTGATCGCCGCGCTCTGCGGGACGGACGCTTCCGTGGTGACCGGGCGTGGCGGGCTCGCCATCGACGACCTGGCCTGGATGCGCAAGTGCGCGGCGATCCGGGACGCGCTGCGGCGGGCCCGGCCCGTGCTCGGGGATCAGCTCCAGTTGCTCGCGACCGTCGGCGGGGCGGACCTCGCCGCGATGACCGGGTTCCTCCTCCAGTGCGCCGTACGGAAGCTGCCGGTCGTGCTGGACGGGGTGGTGGTCGCCGCGTGTGCGCTCGTCGGCCAGCGTGTCGCTTTCCGCGCGCCCGACTGGTGGCTGGCCGCACACAGGACCGGGGAGCCGGGGCAGGCGAAGGCGCTGGACCGGATGGCGCTGGAGCCGCTGCTGGAGCAGAACGTGCGGGTCGGGGAGGGTGCGGGGGGCGTGCTGGCGCTGCCGTTGGTGCAGGCTGCCGCCGCGTTGGCCGCGGAGTTGCCGGAGAAGGCCGAGGAGAAACCTGCGGACGAGGCCGTGGAGTCCGAGGCGTCCGGCGACGAGTAGGGGGGTGGGCGCAGTCCCGTCGTATCGGGCTGCGCCCTTGCGCGGTGATCGTCAGGTTTCCGCATAACGGGACATAGCATCCCGACGCATGGGACGCGTTCGGGCTGGTGCTGTTGTTGTCTGGTATCTGCGGGTGGTTGCGTTCGTCAACTTCCTCAGTGGGGTGTGGGTGTCGTTCGGGCAGGATGTCCGGCAGCACAATCAGGCGGATCTGTTCACGCCTTATCTCTTGACCGCCGGGTTTTCCTCCGGGGTTTTCGCCACGTTTCTCGCCGTCATGACAAGGCGGCGGAAACGGGCCGCCTGGATTCTCAATCTGGGGCTCAGCGGAGCATTTCTGCTGCTGTTCTCCGTGGCCATGCTGCTGCCCGAGGTCCGGCGTTATCCGCAGAATTGGGTGTCCCTCGGAATCACCGCCGGATTCGTGGTGGCGTTGCTTCTCGGACGGCGGGAGTTCTACGCGAAAGGGGACCGGGCCAACCCGAAGCTCGCGGCTCTGGTGGGCGGGGGCGGGCTGCTGGGCGCGTCCTTGCTGGCCGGGGGGCTGGTCGCGCTCACCGACACGGCGGGCGGTGGCTTCGTGCGGCAGTGGTGGTACGGCACCCTGCGGCTCGTGTCGGTGTCCGCCGAGGAGTCGGGGGTCGCGCCGCCCACCTGGGTCGATGTCGCCGTCAACGGGATGAGCACCGTACTCGTCCTCGCCGTGCTGTACGCCGCGTTCCGTTCCCGCCGGGTCGTCGATCCGCTGGGGGACGAGGACGAGAAACGGCTCCGGGAACTGCTCGACAGACACGGCGAGCGGGATTCCCTCGGCTATTTCTCCCTGCGGCGTGAAAAGAGCGTCGTGTGGTCGCCGACGCACAAAGCCGCTGTCACTTATCGGGTCGTCGGAGGCGTTTCGCTGGCCTCGGGAGATCCGCTCGGAGATCCCGAGGCGTGGCCGGGAGCCATTGCGCCGTGGCTCGACGAAGCGCGGGCGCACGGGTGGATTCCAGCGGTGATGGGGGCCGGGGAAGAGGCGGGGAACGTGTACCGGCGGCACGGGCTCGACGCGCTGGAACTCGGGGACGAGGCGATCGTGGAAGTGGACGAGTTCACGCTGGAGGGCAGGGCGATGCGGACCGTGCGGCAGGCGTACAACCGGGTGCGGCGGGCCGGGTACACCGTACGGATCCGGCGGCACGAGGAGGTTCCGGGTGCCGAGATGGCCGGGGTCGTGCGGCTGGCCGACGCGTGGCGGGACGGGGACACCGAGCGCGGCTTCAGCATGGCGCTCGGCAGGCTCGGGGACCCCCGGGACGGGCGGTGCGTGGTCGTCGAGTGCTTCGACGCGGAGGAGGTGCCCCGGGCGCTGCTGTCCTTCGTACCGTGGGGGCCCCACGGGCTCTCCCTCGACCTCATGCGGCGTGATCGCGGCAGCGACAACGGGCTGATGGAGTACATGGTCATCGAACTCCTGCGGCGGGGCGGGGAGATCGGGATCACTCAGGTCTCGCTCAACTTCGCGATGTTCCGGTCCGTCTTCGAACGGGGGGCGCGGCTCGGGGCCGGGCCCGTGCTGCGGCTGTGGCGGTCGCTGCTCAGCTTCTGCTCCCGGTGGTGGCAGATCGAGTCCCTCTACCGGGCCAACGCGAAGTACCGGCCGATCTGGGAACCACGGTTCCTGCTCTTCGAGAAGAGCGCGGACCTGCCCCGGATCGGGCTGGCGTCGGCTCGGGCGGAGGGGTTTCTGGAGGTGCCGGGATGGTTGCCGGGAGGTCGCCGATGAACGTGCTCGTCCGGTGGGCCCGTACCGAGTGGGGGCCGCTGTGGCTCGCCGTGCGGCGGCGGTGGGCCGTGCCGGTGATGACGGTCGCGGCGGTCTGTACGACGTCGGTGCTGCAAGCCGCGCAGAACCTCGACTGGGGGTACCAGGTCGTCCAGGACCTCGGCGCGGTCCGCGCGCAGGACCCGCTGCTCCTGGCCCTCCTCCGTACGCCGCTCTCCCTCTTCGTCCCCGCGCTCGACCTGCCGGTCTGGGGTGCGCTGGCCCAGATCCTGCTGGTGTTCGGGCTCGCGGAGATCTGTCTGGGGTGGGGGCGGACGCTGGCCGTCGCGTACACCGCGACGCTCGCCGGGACGTTGTACGCGCGCGTGGGGGTCGCGCTGGGGCCCGATGTGCCGGTGCTGGGGCTGCCGGCCTCGGCCGCGAAGATCGTCGACACGGGGCCGTCGGCCGCGGTCGTGGGGCTCGCGGTGTATCTGGCGTGGCGGTATCGGGCGTATGCGACGGGTGCGGTGGTGGTGCTCGCGATGGTGGTGGAGGTGGCCGTGAAGGCGAACCTCGCGGGGAAGGAGCATGTGGCGGCGATCGTCGCGGTGGGGGTGCTGGTGGGGGTCCGGGAGTGGTGGGGGCGGAGAGTGGGTGAGCATGAGCTTGCGGGTGGGGTGACGGGGGAGGCGGAGAGGGTGGGGAGATGAGAGCGAGGGAGCGAGGCGAGAGGCGCGGCGAGGGGGCCGCGAAGAGGTGGCGTACGGAGAGGGTGAGGCTGTGAGGGGCCCGTTTCCTTCTCAGCGTGACGACGGGTCCGGTTTGCCTCCCACCAGTTCCTCCACGCACCTTCGTACCCGTGACCAGCGGCGGTCGCTGCGGGCCGCTCTGCGTTCGGCTCGGGCTCTTGCTCGGGGGCGGCGGGTGTAGAAGTGGCGGGCCCAGGGGGACTTGGGGCGGGCCAGGCGGATCGCGCCGATCAGGGCGACCGTGGGGACGATGGCGCCGAAGATCGCCGTGCGGGCCTTGCCCTTCGCCAGGGCGATCAGGGAGAGGAGGAAGTTGATGACCACCGTCGTCAGGGCTACGCCTCTGCCCGCCACCTCGTCGTTCGAGAGGTCGTCCACTCCCAGCGGGGAGTAGCCGAGGAGGACCAGGCCGACCAGCGCCGCCGTCAGGACCACCACCTCCACGCTCTTGCGGCCCTCCTCCGTCCAGTACACGTCGTCCAGGTGCAGGATCAGCGCGAACTCGTCCAGGACCAGGCCCGTGCCGATGCCGAAGCAGACCGCCGAGGCGCAGGCGCCCGCGCCGTGCGTGCCGGTCGCGATCGCGCCGAAGCCGCCGATCACCGTCAGGACCACGCCGGGTACGACGTGGTGGATGTGCAGGCCGCCCGCCTCGACGTTGCCGAACGGGCCCTTGCCCGCGCGGATCAGGCGGGTCACCAGGCGGGTGAGGAGGAACGTCAGGACGAAGGCTGTGAGGGCCAGGAGGAGGGGGAGTTTGCCCGGTTCTACGATGTTCCGTTGCAGCCAATGTCCCATGTGCGCACTTTATCCCTGTTGCCGGTGGGGCTCGGTGTGACCGTCGGATAATCTGCCCCGATGCCCTCGATGTCCGACAGTCTCTCCCTCCACGGCCTGCGGTTCGCCTTCGGCACGCTGACGGTGATTCCGGTCCGTGTGTCCCGGTGGGACCGGGGGGCCGCGCGGGGTGGGATGACGTGGGCGCCGGTGGTGGGGGTGGTGGTCGGGGGGTGTGCGGCTGCGCTCGGGGGGGTGCTGCTGGTGCTGGGTACGGGGGCGATGGTGGCCGCTGTCGCTTCGGTGGCCGTTCCCGCGGTTCTCACTCGGGGGCTGCATCTTGACGGGCTGGCCGATACGGCTGATGGGCTCGGGAGCGGGAAGCCTCCGGAAGACGCCCTGCGCATCATGAAGCAGTCCGATATCGGGCCGTTCGGGGTGCTGACGCTGGTGTTGGTGCTGTTGGCTCAGGTCGCCGCGGTGACTCGGCTGTACGAGGAGTCGTGGGGGCGGGGGGCGTTCGGGGTGGTGGTGGGTGCGGTGGTGGCTCGGCTGGCGTTGACGTTCGCGGCGCGGGCGGGGGTACCGGCGGCTCGGCCGGAAGGGTTGGGGGCGGCTGTTGCAGGGGTTGTACCGGTGCGGTGGGTGTGGGGAGTCGGGGGTGCGGTGGGGTTGTGCGCGGGGATGGTGGGGTGGTGGGTCGGGGTGGTTGCGGCGGTGCCGGCCGTCGTGTTGGGGGTGGGGGCGGCGGAGTTGTTGTTGCGGCGGTGCTTGAAGAGGTTCGGTGGGGTGACCGGGGATGTGTTCGGGGGGGTTGCGGAGGTGGCGGGGGTGGTGAGTTTGGTCGTGCTGACGGTGGGGTGAGCGCGGTATCGGAGGGGGGCGGATGGTTGTGTGGCGGGTGCGGCGCCGTTGTGGCTGGTCGCGCAGTTCCCCGCGCCCCTAACGGCGTTGCGGTGACCGGCGCCGTCCAGCCGACCCCCGCGCCCCTTGATCCCCGCGCCCTTCGACCCCCGCACCCCTCGCCCCACGCACCCCTCGCCCCACGCACCCCTCGCCCCTCGCCCCTCGCCCCTCGCCCCTCGCCCCTCGCCCCTCGCCCCTCGCCCCTCGCCCCTCGCCCCTCGCCCCTCGCCCCTCGCCCCTCGCCCCTCGCCCCTCGCCCCTCGCCCCTCGCCCCTCGCCCCTCGCCCCTCGCCCCTCGCCCCTCGCCCCTCGCCCCTCGCCCCTAAAAAACGGCATCAGCCTGACGTTCGTTTCAACATGATCTGCGCCATGCCCCCAGCTCGTACTTCTTCTCCAGTGAGCTCAGTTTCAACTTCCTTGACTCCTTGCAGAACTTGGTCGTCGGGAGTTCGTACTCCACGTGGAACACCGCCTTGTTCGCCTTGATGAATGGTGTGAGCGTGTCGCATTCGTCGTACTGGGCGCACTGTTCGTTGACCGCGAAGTCGAAGTCGTTTAGGAGGGACGGGATTTGGTCCATGTCGTTTTTCAGGCCCACCGACATGCCTCGGTCGTGGGAGAGTTTGGCTATCAGGCGGTTGTAGTGGAGTTGGTCGTCGGGGGTTAGAGGGAAGCCCGTTTCGTTGCGGTAGCCGTCCATGTTGTCCGGCTCCACCGCGTCGAAGCCCTTCTCCTTGCACATGTCCAGGCGCTTGGCCATCAAGGGTTCGAGGGTGTTCAACTGGCGGATGTCCAGCCAGCGTTCGCCCTCCCAGCCGTTGCTCCTGCCGATGACCGACTTGGGGAAGTCCGCGGCGTCGGGGCGCCAGTCCTCGTACGCGCCGGTCGAGATGTAGCAGATGACCTTGCGGTTCTTTGCGTGGAGCGCCGCGACCGTCGCCTTGGACTGGTCGAAGCCGTCGATGTCGTAGACGGGGACGTCGACGGACGTGTCGAGCTTGCCGTTCAGCTGCCATTGCCAGGCGACACCGGGCCGGGGCTGCCAACGGCCACTCGGCGCCGAAGGAGTCGGGGTGGGGTCGTCCTCGTCGGGTGCCGACGTACTCGTACAGCCGATGAGCAGCAGCAGCGGAAGGATGACCAAGGGGGCGCGTCTCAACGGACCGGCTCCAGACTGTGCGGCAGACGTTCTCCGAGGATGATCCCCTTTACCGCGAGGTGAACACGCGCGGGCGTGAGCGGACGCACACACCCGCGTAGGCTCATGGCGGGATCTGTCGCATCGGTTCGCCGCGCCGATGAGAGGGACCCCGGCACGACCGTGCGCCGGTGGCCGACCTAATGTCGACGGCCGGGTTCGGTCGACCCACACCGTTCGGCCACAGCACTCTCATATTCGGAAGCGGAGAAATCACCACCGTGACTGCTCTCACTCTCAGCACCGCCGCGGCGCCCGGCCTCCGGGCCGACGCGATCGTGATCGGTGTCGCCAAGGGCGCGAAGGGCCCGGTTGTCGCGCCGGGCTCGGAAGCCGTGGACAAGTCCTACGACGGCAAGCTCGCCGCCGTCCTGGAGACCCTCGGCGCGTCCGGCGCCGAGGGGGAGATCACGAAGCTGCCCGCGCCGGCCGGCTTCAAGGCACCGCTGATCGTCGCGGTGGGTCTCGGCGCGGAGCCCGCGAAGGACGCGGCGTACGAGGCGGAGGCGCTGCGGCGGGCCGCCGGCGCTGCCGCCCGGGCGCTGGCCGGGACCAAGAAGGCCGCGTTCGCGCTGCCGCTGGGCGAGGCCGGGGAGGTCGGGGCGGTCGCCGAGGGCGTGCTGCTCGGGGCGTACTCCTTCGACACGTACAAGGAGAGCGCCAAGGGGAAGGGCGGCAAGGCGCCGCTCGGGGAGGCCGCGCTGCTGGGGGGCAAGCCCCGGGACGCCGTGCAGAAGGCGGCGCTCGCCCGCGCCGTCGCCGTGTCCGAGGAGCTGAACCGGGCGCGGGATCTCATCAACATGCCGCCGAACGACCTCGACCCGGCCGCGTTCGCCGCGCTCGTCGTCGACGCGGGCAAGGTGCACGGGTTCAAGGTCGAGGTGCTCGACGAGAAGGCGCTCACCGAGGGGGGGTACGGGGGGATTCTCGGCGTCGGGCAGGGGTCCGCGTCGGCTCCTCGGCTCGTGAAGCTGTCGTACAGCCACCCGAAGGCCGCGAAGAACCTCGCGTTCGTCGGCAAGGGGATCACGTACGACTCCGGTGGTATCTCGCTGAAGCCCGCCGGGCACAACGAGACGATGAAGTGCGACATGAGTGGCGCGGCGGCCGTCTTCGCGGCTGTCGTCTCCGCCGCCCGGCTTGAGCTGGAGGTGAACCTCACCGGGTGGCTGGCGCTCGCCGAGAACATGCCGTCGGGGACGGCCGTGCGGCCCGGGGACGTGCTGCGGATGTTCAGCGGCAAGACCGTGGAGGTGCTCAACACGGACGCGGAGGGGCGGCTCGTTCTCGCGGACGCGCTGTGGGCGGCGTCGCTGGAGAAGCCGGACGCCATCGTGGACGTCGCGACGCTCACCGGCGCGATGATGCTGGCGCTGGGGAATCGGACGTTCGGTGTGATGGCCAACGACGACGCGTTCCGCTCCGCGATCTACGACGCGGCGGAGGAGGTCGGCGAGCCGGCCTGGCCGATGCCGCTGCCGGCCCACCTCCGCAAGGGGATGGACTCCCCCACGGCCGACATCGCGAACATGGGTGAGCGGATGGGTGGTGGCCTTGTCGCCGGGCTCTTCCTCCAGGAGTTCGTGGGCGAGGGCATCACCTGGGCGCACCTCGACATCGCCGGGCCGGCGTTCAACGAGGGCGGGCCGTTCGGGTACACGCCCAAGGGGGGGACGGGGTCGGCGGTACGTACGCTGGTCCGGCTCGCCGAGTTGACCGCCTCGGGCGACCTGGGCTGACGGTTCGCCCACTGAGTGGGGTGCTTCCGTCGTAGGGCGGCTTCAGGGGCGTGGTGGGTTGCTCGCGCAGTTCCCCGCGCCCCTGAGGAGTCGGCTGATCCCCGTCGTCGGCTGCTCGCGCCCGCGCGGCGGAGCCGCACATCGGTACAGCCCCGCGCCCCTGAGGGAGTCGGCTGATCTCCCTCGCCGGCTGTCCGCGCCCACGCGGCGGAGCCGCACATCGACACAGCCCCGCGCCCCTGAGGGAGTCGGCTGATCTCCGTCGTCGGCTGTCCGCGTGTCTGAGGGCGTGGCCCTCGCCCCCCTCCAGACGTCCCCCGACCTCGGGTCCCGTGTGGTGTCTCACACCCCAGCCCCGTGTCTCGTCCGCGTTGTACAAGTGCGAGGATGGGGGGCGGCAGGACAGGGCCCCCATCCAAGGGCCGAAGCAATGAGCGGCCGGACACCAGCCGCCTGCCGGTCAGTGACGACCGGCGTACGGCGCACATGCATGGAGGACGTGACGTGGCGAACGACGCCAGCACCGTTTTCGACCTAGTGATCCTCGGCGGTGGCAGCGGTGGTTACGCCGCGGCGCTGCGCGGGGCGCAGCTGGGTCTGGACGTCGCCCTGATCGAGAAGGACAAGGTCGGCGGTACCTGCCTGCACCGGGGCTGCATCCCCACCAAGGCCCTGCTGCACGCGGGCGAAGTCGCGGACCAGGCTCGGGAGAGCGAGCAGTTCGGTGTCAAGGCCACTTTCGAGGGCATCGACATCGCGGGCGTCCACAAGTACAAGGACGACGTGATCTCGGGCCTGTACAAGGGCCTCCAGGGTCTCGTCGCCTCCCGCAAGGTGACGTACATCGAGGGCGAGGGGCGCCTGTCCTCCCCCACCTCGGTCGACGTCAACGGCCAGCGCGTCCAGGGCCGTCACGTCCTCCTCGCGACCGGCTCCGTGCCGAAGTCGCTGCCGGGCCTGGAGATCGACGGCAACCGGATCATCTCCTCGGACCACGCCCTCGTCCTGGACCGCGTCCCGCAGTCCGCGATCATCCTCGGCGGCGGTGTCATCGGCGTCGAGTTCGCCTCCGCGTGGAAGTCCTTCGGTGCGGACGTCACGATCATCGAGGGTCTGAAGCACCTCGCCCCCCTTGAGGACGAGAACTCCTCCAAGCTTCTTGAGCGCGCGTTCCGCAAGCGCGGCATCAAGTTCAACCTGGGCACGTTCTTCTCGAAGGCCGAGTACACGGCCGACGGCGTCAAGGTCACGCTGGCCGACGGCAAGGAGTTCGAGGCCGAGGTCCTGCTCGTGGCCGTCGGCCGCGGCCCCGTCTCCGCCGGTCTCGGCTACGAGGAGCAGGGCGTCGCGATGGACCGCGGCTACGTCCTGGTCGACGAGTACATGCGCACCAACGTCCCGACGATCTCCGCCGTCGGCGACCTCGTCCCCACGCTCCAGCTCGCGCACGTCGGCTTCGCCGAGGGCATCCTGGTGGCGGAGCGGCTGGCCGGCCTCAAGGCCGTGCCGATCGACTACGACGGCGTGCCCCGGGTGACGTACTGCCACCCCGAGGTCGCCTCCGTGGGCATCACCGAGGCGAAGGCCAAGGAGATCTACGGCGCGGACAAGGTCGTCGCCCTGAAGTACAGCCTCGCGGGCAACGGAAAGAGCAAGATCCTGAAGACCGCGGGCGAGATCAAGCTCGTCCAGGTCAAGGACGGCGCTGTGGTCGGCGTCCACATGGTCGGCGACCGCATGGGTGAGCAGGTCGGCGAAGCCCAGCTGATCTACAACTGGGAGGCGCTGCCGGCCGAGGTCGCGCAGCTCATCCACGCGCACCCGACGCAGAACGAGGCTCTCGGCGAGGCCCACCTCGCCCTGGCCGGCAAGCCGCTTCACGCGCACGACTGACCCTCGGTCACCGAAGCGACGACACAGACTTTCCGCAACTCGTAAGGAGCAACCGAAACCATGGCGGTTTCCGTAACCCTTCCGGCGCTCGGTGAGAGCGTCACCGAGGGCACCGTCACCCGCTGGCTCAAGGCCGAGGGTGAGCGCGTCGAGGCCGACGAGCCCTTGCTCGAGGTCTCGACCGACAAGGTCGACACCGAGATCCCCGCGCCCGCGTCCGGCATCCTCGCGTCCATCAAGGTCGCCGAGGACGAGACGGTCGAGGTCGGCGCCGAGCTGGCCATCATCGACGACGGCACCGGGGCTCCCGCAGCGGCCCCGGCCGCCGAGCCCGTCGCGGCTCCGGCCGCGCCGGCGCCTGTGGCTGAGGCGCCCGCCGCTCCGGCCCCCGTGGCCGAGGCTCCCGCCGCAGCTCCGGCCGCCGGTGGCGCGTCCGGTACGGACGTCGTCCTGCCCGCGCTCGGCGAGTCCGTCACCGAGGGCACCGTCACCCGCTGGCTGAAGTCGGTCGGCGAGGAGGTCGCCGAGGACGAGCCTCTCCTGGAGGTCTCCACCGACAAGGTCGACACGGAGATCCCGGCGCCCGTCGCCGGTGTCCTGCTGGAGATCGTCGTCGGCGAGGACGAGACGGCCGAGGTCGGCGCGAAGCTCGCCGTCATCGGTGCGCCCGGTGCCGCTCCGGCCGCCGCTGCCGCCCCGGCTCCCGTCGCCGCGCCCGCGCCGGTCGCCCCGGCCCCGGCCCCGGCCGCTCCGGCTCCCGCCCCGGTCGCCCCCGCGCCCGTCGCGGCTGCCCCGGCTCCGGTCGCGCCCGCCGCCCCGGTCGCCGCCCCCGCCCCGGTGGCCCCGGCGCCCGCCGCGCCCGCCACCGCCGGTGACGACGGTGCGTACGTCACTCCGCTCGTCCGCAAGCTCGCCGCCGAGAACGGTGTCGACCTCGCGGCCGTCAAGGGCACGGGTGTCGGCGGCCGGATCCGCAAGCAGGACGTCGTCGCCGCCGCCGAGGCCGCGAAGGCCGCCGCCGCTCCGGCCCCCGCGCCGGTCGCCGCCGCTGCCGCCGCGCCGAAGAAGACGACCCCCGTCCTGGAGGCGTCGCCCCTGCGTGGCCAGACCGTCAAGATGCCGCGCATCCGCAAGGTCATCGGCGACAACATGGTCAAGGCGCTGCACGAGCAGGCGCAGCTGTCCTCGGTCGTCGAGGTCGACATCACGAAGCTGATGAAGCTCCGTACGCAGGCCAAGGACTCCTTCGCCGCGCGTGAGGGCGTCAAGCTCTCGCCGATGCCGTTCTTCGTCAAGGCCGCGGCCCAGGCCCTCAAGGCCCACCCGGTCATCAACGCGAAGATCAACGAGGCCGAGGGGACCATCACCTACTTCGACTCCGAGAACATCGGGATCGCGGTGGACTCCGAGAAGGGCCTGATGACCCCGGTCATCAAGGGCGCCGGCGGCCTCAACATCGCCGGTATCGCCAAGGCCACCGCCGACCTCGCCGGCAAGGTCCGCGCCAGCAAGATCACGCCGGACGAGCTGTCCGGGGCGACCTTCACGATCTCCAACACGGGGTCGCGTGGCGCGCTCTTCGACACGATCATCGTGCCGCCGGGGCAGGTCGCGATCCTCGGCATCGGTGCCACGGTCAAGCGGCCGGCCGTCCTGGAGACGGAGGAGGGTACGGTCATCGCGGTGCGCGACATGACGTACCTGACGCTCTCCTACGACCACCGCCTGGTCGACGGCGCGGACGCGGCGCGCTACCTGACCGCCGTGAAGGCGATCCTGGAGGCCGGTGAGTTCGAGGTCGAGTTGGGCCTCTGACTTGGCAGCCGCAAGGCTGAGGATCTCAACGAGGTAGAGCTCGGCCTGTAACACTCTTTGCCGTACGTCGCTGCCCTCGCCGGAAATCCTCCGGCGGGGGCTTCGTCGTGTTGTCCCGTGGCTGCCGTGTAAGTCTCGTCTCACCTGCGTAAAAGGGCCCCCGCGTGCCCTGCCCGCGGCGGCTTGCGGCCGTATTGTCTAAACGTCAAACGCCGTAAGGAGCCCACATGACCGCGCCCGTCGTCCACTCGCTGCGCGAGCAGATCCGCGAGCACATCGTGGAGGGGATCGTCAGCGGGCGCTGGAAGCCGGGCGAGCGGATCGTGGAGCGCCGGATCGCTACGGAGCTGGAGGTGTCCCAGACGCCGGTGCGGGAGGCGTTGCGCGAGCTGGAGTCTCTTCGGCTGATCGAGTCGGCTCCCAACAAGGGCGTACGCGTACGGAACCTGACGGCGGCGGACCTGGAGGAGAGTTACCCGGTTCGGGCGGGGCTGGAGGCGATCGCGGCGGAGCTGGCGGCGGAGGCGCTGGCGGTGGACTGCTCGGCGCTGGAGCCTCATGTGGTGGCCCTGTACGAGGCGGACCGCTTGTCGGACGGTACGGGGCAGGTGCGGCACACGGTCGCGTTCCACCGGGAGTTGGTGCGGGCAGCCGGGAACTCGGTGCTGCTGCACACGTGGGAGGGGCTGGGCATCGAGGTGTTCACGGCGTTGTCGATCCGCTGGCTGGGGACGGTGCAGCAGTCGTACGCGGAGGAGCACGAGGAGTTGGTGGCGGCGTTCAAGAGGCGCGACCCGAGGATCGCGGACTTGGTGAAGGCCCACGTACTGGGGTGTGCGCCGAGCGCGTGAGGGGTGGGGTGGTGACGGTGGACTGGCGGCTGCGGGCCCGTCGTGGCCGTTCGCGCAGTTCCCCGCGCCCCTGAAGGACTGGGTTGCGCCGAGTTTTTGTCTTAATGCCGCACCTGGCAACCGCACAGCCACCATCGTTTTTTAGGGGCGCGGGGAACTGCGCGAGCAACCCCCCACTACCCGCAGTCGCCGAACTACAGAACGCACCCCCCACCTGCGCAAACCCCCATTTCAAGCGGCACCCGGTGTCCTACTTCGAGACACCCCGTGCCTACTTTCTCGGGTTCGAGAAGTTTTGCTCTTCAACCCTTTGATCGATCATCGATCAGGGAGTTAGAGTCCCCGTTGGACCTCCACCGAGGTCCGACGCCCTGTCCTGCCAAAGACCAAGGGCACCCCCCCTTCGACTGAGGAAGGCGGCGACATGACCGACCCCAACGCCATCCAGCCGAGCGCACTCGACCAGCTCCACGACCGTGACCCGGAGGAGACTGCGGAGTGGCAGGCGTCTTTGGACGCCGTCGCGAAGGCCGCCGGCCCCCACCGGGCCGCTTACTTGATGCGCCGCACGCTGGAGAGGGCCGAGGGCACCGGCATCGCGCTGCCCCAGCTGCTCGAAACGGACTACGTCAACACGATCCCGACGGCGGCCGAGCCCGGCGTACCCGGTGACGAGGCCCTGGAGGCCCGGATCACCGCGTGGAACCGCTGGAACGCCGCCGCGATGGTGACGAGGGGTTCGAAGCACGGCGTAGGCGGCCACATCGCGACGTTCGCGTCGGCGGCGTGGCTGTACGAGACCGGCTTCAACCACTTCTTCCAGGGCAAGGACGCCAAGGACGCCCCCGGCTCGGGCGACCAGCTGTTCATCCAGGGCCACGCCTCCCCCGGCATCTACGCCCGCGCGTTCCTGGACGGCCGTCTCACCGAGGCGCACCTGGACAACTTCCGCCAGGAGTCGGGCGGCAACGGCCTGCCCTCGTACCCGCACCCGCGTCGTCTGCCGTGGCTGTGGGAGTTCCCGACGGTGAGCATGGGCCTCGGCCCGATCTCGGCGATCTACCAGGCCCGCTTCAACCACTACCTGACCGCGCGCGGCATCAAGGACGTCTCGTCCTCGCACGTGTGGGCGTTCCTCGGCGACGGCGAGATGGACGAGCCGGAGTCGACGGCGGCCCTCACGCTGGCGTCCCGCGAGGGCCTCGACAACCTCACGTTCGTCATCAACTGCAACCTCCAGCGTCTCGACGGCCCGGTCCGCGCGAACTTCAAGATCGTGCAGGAGCTGGAGGCCCGGTTCCGCGGCGCCGGCTGGAACGTCGTGAAGTCCCTGTGGGGCACCGCGTGGGACGAGCTGTTCGCGCTGGACACGACGGGCGCGCTGGTCCAGCGGCTGCGCGAGGTGCCGGACGCGCAGGTGCAGACGTACCAGACGCGTGACGCGGCCTACATCCGCCAGGACTTCTTCGGCAAGGACCCGGCGCTCGTCGAGATGGCGAAGCTGCTGAGCGACGACAAGATCCTCGACTGTTTCCACCTCTCGCGCGGCGGGCACGAGGCGCGCAAGGTGTACGCGGCGTACAAGGCGGCGGTCTCCCACAAGGGCGCGCCGACGGTGATCCTCGCGCAGACCGTCAAGGGCCACACCCTCGGCACCGGCTTCGCGTCGAAGAACGCCAACCACCAGATGAAGAAACTGTCGGTGGACGAGTTCAAGACGATGCGGGACCTGCTCGAACTCCCCATCCCGGACAGCGCGTTCGCCGACGGCAAGGTGCCGTACGGCCACCCCGGCGCCGACTCTCCCGAGGTCCGCTACCTCCAGGAGCGCCGCGCGGCCCTCGGCGGCCCGGCCCCGGCCCGCCGTACGCACGCGATCGCGCCGCTGCCGTCCGCCTCCGAGAAGGCGTTCGCGTCCTTCGACAAGGGGTCCGGCACGCAGAACGTCGCGACGACCATGGCGTTCGTCCGGCTCGTCAAGGACCTGGTCCGCGACAAGGAGACCGGCAAGCGCTGGGTGCCGATCGTGCCCGACGAGGCGCGGACCTTCGGCATGGAGTCGCTGTTCCCGTCGCTGGGGATCTACTCCCCCAAGGGCCAGACGTACGAGCCCGTCGACCGCGACCAGCTCATGTACTACAAGGAAGCGACCAACGGGCAGATCCTCAACGAGGGGATCACCGAGGCCGGTTCCATGGCCGACTTCATCGCCGCGGCGACGTCGTACTCGACGCACGGCGAGGCCATGATCCCGTTCTACATCTTCTACTCCATGTTCGGCTGGCAGCGCACGGCCGACCAGATGTGGCAGCTCGGCGACCAGCTCGGCCGCGGCTTCCTCGTCGGCGCGACCGCCGGCCGTACGACCCTGACGGGTGAGGGCCTCCAGCACGCGGACGGCCACTCGCCGGTGATCGCCGCGACGAACCCGGCCGCGCTCTCGTACGACCCCGCGTTCGCGTACGAGATCGCCGTGATCGTCAAGGACGGTCTGCGGCGGATGTACGGCGAGGCCGCGCCCGGTGAGGACCCGAACGTCTTCTACTACCTCACCGTCTACAACGAGCCCGTCCCGCAGCCCGCGAAGCCCTCCGGGCTCGGCATCGACGAGGCCATCGTCAAGGGGCTGTACCGCTTCAACACGGCGGAGTCGGCGGGGGTTTCGCCCGCCGCCAACGCCGCGCGCATCCAGCTCATCGGCTCGGGTACGGCGATCCACTGGACGCTGGAGGCGCAGAAGCTGCTCGCCGAGGAGTGGGGTGTCGCGGCCGACGTCTGGTCGGCGACGTCCTGGACCGAGCTGCGGCGGGACGCCCTTGAGGCGGACGCGGCGCTGCTGCGCGGTGAGGAGCGGGTGCCGTACGTCCGGCAGGCGCTCCAGGGTGCGGAGGGGCCGGTGCTGGCCGTCTCCGACTACATGCGGCAGGTGCCGGACCAGATCGCGCAGTGGGTCGAGCAGGACTACTCGTCGCTCGGCGCGGACGGGTTCGGCCTGTCCGACACGCGTGAGGCCGCTCGCCGTCACTTCGGGGTCGACGCGCAGTCGATCGTCGTCGCGGCGCTCGCCCAGCTCGCCCGCCGGGGTGAGATCAAGGCGACGACCGTCAAGGAGGCGCGGGAGCGCTACGGTCTGTAGGACCTGAACTGGACGGGCCCCGGCGGGAGTTCCCGCCGGGGCCCGGTCTGTCTACTCGATGCCCTCGCACAACGCGGTGTCCGTCAGCTTCTGGAGCAGCGCCTCCGCCCTCAACAGCGGTTCGTCCTGCGGGACTTTGCCGGAGGCGGTGATGACGATGCCGCGTCGGCCGTCCTCTGTCACGCCGTTCCGTACGAAGTCCCCGTCGCCGTCTCCGCCATGTCCCCAGCGGTATCCCCCGCACGTCAGCGGCTGGCGCATCAACGCGAGGCCGTAGTGCAGTCCGGGGAACGGGACTTGGAAGTCCGCGCCGACCGGCACGACGTGCTTCATCTCCGCGAGTTGTGCGGGCGGGAGCAGGCGGCCGGTGAGGAGGGCCGTGAAGAACCTGTCCAAGTCCCTTTTGCTGGTGACCAGTTCGCCCGCCGCGTCCGCCCACGACATGTTCCGTACGGTCGTGTCGGTCCAGCCGTCGTCGCCGGGGAAGCGGTGGTACGTGTGCGCGTGCGGTCCGGGAAGGGTGGGGTCGTCGCCGGGGGCGTACGTGTGGGTGAGGCCCAGCGGGCGGACGATCCTGTCGTGGACCTCCGCCCGCCAACTCCGGCCGGTGACACGCTCGATGATCATCCCGGCGAGTACGTAGTTGGGGTTGGAGTAGTTCCACTTCGGGGCGGGGTCCGCCGGGTCGGCCGGGGGGAAGTCCGGTGCGCCGCGCATCGCCCCGGCGATGATCCGCTCCGGCGCGAGATGGTCGTACCGGTGCTCCTCGAACGCCTTCGCGTTGTAGCCGATGTCGTCCGTGTAGTCGTAGTTGTGGATGCCGCTGGTGTGCTGGAGCAGATTGCGCAGGGTGATCCGGCGGCCGTCGTTGCCGTTCCCGGCGACGACTCCTGGCAGCCACTTCTCCACCGTGTCGTCCAGCGACAGCCGCCCCTCTGCGGCGAGTTGGAGCACGACGGTGGCGACGAAGGGTTTGGTGGCGCTGTCGGCCCGGAAGCTTGCGCCGTACGGAACAGGCTTGCCGGTACCGAGCTCCGCCGTACCGGCGCGGGCCCGAATGCGTTTGCTCCCATCCCTCACCTCGACGGAGATCCCCACGAATCCGGCATCCACAAACGCCCGCTCGACCTCCGCTGCCAACTCCCGCTGGCTCAACTTGCCTTTCTGCTGCGCGGCTTGAGCAGGGGTGATGGCGGCGGCGCCCCCGCAGAGCGCTGCCGCGAGCAGAACACCGATGACCTTGACCGACCGTTGCCTCATACCAACCACCTTGTCGTTCAAGGCAGTTGCTGAGCCAGCATGCCAACCCCCGTCCCACAGTGGGGAGAACCCCACCGGCCAACCCTCTGTACAGGGTGAAGGCGGCTCGCTCCGTCACGCGTGGAGACAGGCCATGATTCGGTAAGCTTTCGGCGACCGACTGCGCGCAGTGAATATCACGGCGCCAGGGATCCGCTGGGAGGTACTTTCTCCTTGACCCACGACGCACGCGCCCACCATGATCCGGACGGGTACGAAGTCGGCGAACCCGGAAGATTCCTCGGCACTGAACCGTGGCCGAACCCCGCACCGCGGCTTGTCATTCTGACGGCAGCGACTTCCGAATACACGGCGGTCAGGGAATTTCTGACACCCATGCATGCGACACGTTCGTCCTCTGGGGCTCCCTATTCAGTCGGGAACCTCACCACAACCAGCACTGTCTGGGAGGCCTGGGTCACCTGTATCGGACAGGGAAACATCGCGGCGGCACTCCAGGCGAGTCAGGCCGTGCAGGAATTGAGACCCGCGCTCATCGCGTTCGTCGGCACGGCGGGAAGCCTCAAGAGAGACGTCAATCTCGGTGACGTCGTGTTCGCCACGAAGGTCTACGGCTACGAATCTGCGAGACAGACCGACGAGGGCCTGATGGGACGTCCCTCCATCGAGGTGGCCGATCGGACTCTGGTCCAGCTCGCCTTTCGGGTGGCTGCCGAAGGGGTCTGGCACGAGAAGATCACCCGTGCTGAACGCCGACCGCCACCAGTGGCCCATATAGCCCCCATCGCGGCGGGTGACAAGCTCCACACAGGGAACCGCTCCACACTGCACGCCTATCTGAAAGCGTCTTTCGACGACGCGCACGCCGTGGAGATGGAGGGACTTGGCTTCCTCACCGGCGCCCGCTTCTGGCCCACGGAGACGCATGCGGTTCTGGTACGGGGGATTTCAGACCGGCTCGTCGACAAGGAGCCTGGCCAGGACTCCATGCTTCAGCCGGTCGCATGTCACAACGCCATGGCCTTTCTGTCGGAGCTGCTGGACGGATATCTGCAAATCCCGGATACTCCTCACGCATCGATCCGAAGCCGCTTTCCCAATCCCCCGACTTTCATCCCGCTCCCCTCGGACAGCGGCGGCACGGTCGTCAGGCGCGACGAGATCCCTTCACTCGCCCTGGTCGGGGAAAGCATCGACGGACGCTATCGGCTCGTCAGGGAGATCGGACGCGGCGCGCTCAACGTGGTCTGGGAAGCAGAGGAGTTCGCTTTCGGCAACTCACTCGGCCGAGTCGCTCTGAAACTCCAGCCTCCGCAAGGAGACAAACGCTACGTGTACTTCTCACGCGAAGCGATGGTCATGGCGGGGCTCGACGCACCGAATCTACTACCCTACCGCAGCGCTGGAACACAGGAAGGCGGTGCACTCCACGGCTGGAGCTATATCTGTACGGCTCTCGCGGAATTATCGCTGCGGGATGCCATCAGCGAACAGCCACTCTGGGGCAGCGATCTTCTGGAAATGCTGCGGGACGTCGCCGCCGGCCTGTTTCACCTGCACGCCCTGCGGCTCGTCCACGGCGATGTAAAACCCGCCAACATACTCAAACTCGGGTCGCGATGGGTGATCGGCGACTTCGGACTCACGCAGAAGACTGGCGCGAGCGAACCCGAAGGAACTGTCGGCTACATGGCACCCGAGCGGTTCAACGGCCAGGTCAGGACCAAGAATGATGTGTACTCGTTCGCGGTCACCGCAGCCGTTGCCGCTTCCGGTGACGAACGCAACGAAAACAGCACCGTCGAAGACACCCACCTGAGGATGATGCACATTCTCGCGGGAAATGTTCCCGATCCACCCTTTTTTCATTCAGATCGACTCCCTCCGCCTGTCCATGGCATCATTTCTCAGGCATTCCGCGAAAACCCCGCCGAGCGACCCGGGATGGAAGAAATCCTTGCTGTGCTTCACGACAGTGATCCCACGACTCCGGTAAGCGCGCCTCGCTCACGGGCACGTCACGCCCGAGGGCGGAGGCGCAGGGCGAGTCCGGACTCCTGACTCTCGGCTTCGGCCCGGGGTCTCAGGTGATGTCGTGGACGTTGTGCTCACTCAGGTCGGATGCGTGACGGGCGACAGCGCGGTAGTCGGCATCGTCGTGGAGGACGGTCAGACCATGGTAGGCGGCAGTGGCGGCGATGATGAGATCCACCGCTGAGGCGCTGCGGTGCTCGCCCGCCTGGGCCATCCGGTGCTGGACCGCACCGATCCAGCGCCCCGCGTTCTTCGGCACCGGTACGTCAGGGTAGAGATCGGCGAACATCTCCGCGATCTCGTCGTACTCGCGCCTGTTCCGGGCGCTGTAGAGGAATTCAGCGCGCTGCGCGTAGCAGGACGCGACAGTCGTGGCGTCGATCGCGTCGTACCAGGCCGATTGCAGTTCGGGGTCACGGAGCAACCGGACCAGGCCGGACGTGTCGAGCAGGTACATCACCGGCTGTTCTTCTCCGCCCGGTGCAGCTGCTCGGCGTCCTCGACGGCGCCCCACTCACGCGCCCGCTCGAAGTGCCGGCCGATCCGGGCCGCTCGCTCCTGCTGCTCGGCGTAGAAGCGCAGAGCGAGGTTCACCGCCTCCTTCTTGGTTCTGACCTTGGACAGAGCCATGGCGCGCTCCAAGGCATCGTCATCGATGTCGATCTGCGTCACAGACATGAAGCACCTCCGGCGCGATGTTGGTGATGTACATAGAAGAGTACGTGACCAACATTGACTCCGTCCACGAATCGGTCACTGTCAGGACGTGATCAGCTCCCCGGTCGACACCCGCTCCATAGCCCCCACCCCCTTCTCCGCGTCCGGCGCGACCTCGGCCGCCGTCAGCACGTACCCCGTCTCGTCGTCGGACGTGGACCGGGCGAAGACGACCCCGAACACCCGCCCCTCGGTCGTCAGCAGCGGCCCCCCGGAGTTCCCGGGCCGGACGGTCGACCGGATCGAGTAGATCTCCCGTGTCACCGTCGCGTCGTTGTAGATGTTGCGGCCCGTCGCCTTGACCCGGTTCGCGACCGTGGCCGCCTGGAGGTTGAGGTCGCCGTCCTGGGGGTAGCCCGCGACGACCGCCTGGTCGCCCCGGGACGCCTCGTCGTCGAAGCGGAGGATCGGTGCGCGCAGGCCGGGGACGTACAGGACGGCCACGTCCTTGTCGGGGTCGAACAGGACCACGCGGGCGTCGTAGGAGCGGCCCACGCCGCCGATGCGGACCGTGGGGCGGTCGATGCCCGCGACCACGTGGGCGTTGGTCATCACGCGCTCGCGGGCGTACACGAACCCGCTCCCCTCACGGCCCTGGTCGCCGGACGCGCCCTCGATCTTCACCGTGCTGAGTTTCGCCGCGTTGGTGGCGCTCGCCGTGACGCTGTCGCCCGTCGGCTTCGCGACCTCCGCCGTGGACTCGTTCTCGAAGGGGTTGAAGACCTGGGGGAACCCGGCCTCGGTGAGGGCGGAGGTCGCGTCGGAGAACCAGGCCGGGGTGGTGTCGGGCATGGCGTCCTGGACCGTGCCGAGGAGCTTGGAGTCCCGTATCGCGGAGGTGACCAGCGTCGAGGAGGACGCGCCGAGGACGCTGGCGGCGACCCAGGCGACGATGAGGACGGCGACCGCGTTGGCGGCGGCGCCCCCTATGCCGTCGGCGACGCGCAGGGGCCCCCGGTCGAGCTCCCGGCGCAGCCGCAGGGCGAGCCGCCCGGCGAGGCTGTGCGCGACGACGGCCGGCAGCAGGACCGTACACACCGCGGTGATCGTCGCCGCCGTCGTACCCGGTGTGACCAGCTTCATCACCCACGGCAGGACCCAGACGCCGATGACCGCGCCGCCGACGAAGCCGGCGAGCGAGACGCAGCCGGCCACCAGGCCGCGGCGGTAGCCGGAACCGGCGTACGCGAGTACAACCAGCACCAGCAGGATGTCGAGCAGGTCCACGGAGCCGCCTTTCTCTCGAACCCATGAATACGTGGGGGAAGGGCCCTTTTGATCAGCCGCACCCGCACGCGTGATCGAAACCGGCCACGTGTGCGTGTACCTCGGAAAACGGTCGGACCGGGACGTTGGTTCCACCGAGTGGCACACCGTACATCGCGCCCTCGGTGCGACGAACCGACAGTAGGACCATGCGCAACGGACGCCGCCTCAAACCCCTGGCCTACGTTCCCGGCCTCGCCGCGATCGCCGCCCTCGCCCTGTGCGCGTCCGGCGTCGACCGGGTCCCGGTGACCACCGCGACGCTCCAGCCCGCGCCGCACACCGCGCCCCGCCCCCGCATCGTCCCCCGCAGCGCCTGGCTCGACGGCCCCCGCGCGCAGCCCGCGCCCCGCTACGACGACAAGGTCGTCGCCGTCTTCGTCCACCACACCGACTCCCCGAACCGGTACGACTGCGCCGACGCACCCCGCATCATCCGCTACCTCCGCGCAGGTCAGACAGGTGTCCGGGACTGGGACGACATCGGCTACAACTTCCTCGTGGACCGCTGCGGGACCATCTACGAGGGCCGCGCGGGCGGCACCGACCGCGCCGTCACCGGCGCGCACACGCAGGGTTTCAACCACCGGACGACGGGTATCGCGGCGCTCGGCACGTTCATCTCCGGGACGCCGGTCCCGCCCGCCATGACCGAGGCCATCGCCGCGCTCGCCGCGTGGAAGCTGGGGCTGTCCGACGTCGACCCGCGCGGGCTCGCGCGCCTCACGTCCACGAGCGGGCACAGCCGGTACGCCGCCGGGACCACCGCGTCCCTGCCCGTGATCGCCGGTCACAAGGACGGGTACATGACGACCTGCCCCGGCCTGGCGTTGATGCGCCTACTGCCCCACATCCGCGCCCGCGCCGCCGAGTTGCAGGGCCGGGCGTTCACAGGAACGTCTCAGGCGGCCTTCAGCGTCCTCCCATTCCCGGTGCCTAACGTCATGCACGACACAAGCCGACAGGGAGGCCGGGGAACATGAACGAGCACCGCACACCGCAGCCGAAGCGCTGGACCCGCAGCCCCTGGGCGGTGCTGGGCGCCGTCGTCGCGGTCGTCCTCGGCCCGGCGGCGACGACCGCGTCAGCGCTGGACCAGGCGAACCGGGCGCCGCTGCATCACGCAGTGCTGAAGGCGGAGGGGCAGCAGGGGTACATCCCGAGCGACAGCACGCGGCGCCCGGCCTCCCGTACGGAACCCCTCACTCCTTGAACCGCCCCCACAGCCTCGGGTACCTCTCCGCCAGCGCCGCCTCGTTCTCGAAGTCGATCGGCGTGCCCGCCGGCTCCGGCGGGGCCGGGGGGATGCCCAGGTCCGGCGCCACCACCCCCGTGAGCTGCTCGTACGCCTCGTCCGCCGCGTAGCCCAGCTCCTCGCCGTCGCCGTCGATCTCCTCGTCGAAGTCGTCGATCAGCTCCGCGAGGGCGTCGGGGTCGTGGAGGGCGCCCTCGAAGACGTCCCGGCCCTGGCCGATCAGCCAGCACCGGAAGAAGTCGAACGCGTCGTCGCTCACCCCGTCCAGCAGGACCCACGCGGCGCCCCACAGATCCCACCGGTACGCCCGGTTGTACCGCGCCTCGAAGTGACGGGCGAAGTCCAGCACCGCCTCCGGATCCCGCTCCAGCAGCCGCGCGACCAGCACATCCGCCTGCTCCTCGGGGTCCCCGTCGGCACCCTCCCGAGCACCGTCCACCAGCTCCCAGAACTCCGTCTCGTCCATCACGGGACCAGCATCGTGCTTCGAGGGGCGGGACGCACCCGGAGTAGCGGGATCGGCGGGATCTTCACGGGACGGTGCCACGCCCTCCCCCCTCCCCGTACAGCGCCCCCAACCTCCCCGCCACCCCCACGAACCGCTCCCGCAACTCCCGCGGCGTCACCACCTCCACCTCCGCGCCCAGCCCCAGCAACTGCGTGAACGCCACGTCCATCGACTCCACGCCCAGCGTGACGGTCACCCACTCGCGGCCCGCCTCCACCCCCGCGAGCGCCTCCCGCGCCGTCAACGGATCGACCACGTACGGCAGCCCGCGCACGCCCTCCGGCGAGAGCCGTACGACGACCTCCTCCCGCCGCAGCGACCGCGCGAACGACTCGCCCTGCGTCTCCCAGAACGCGGCCAGCTCGAAGCCGCCGTCCCGGTCGAACCGCTCCTCCAGCACGTCCACGGCCTCGAACCGCTCGACCCGGTAGATCCGGAACGTGCCGTCGGCCCGCGCGCACAGGTACCAGACCCCGGCCTTCAGTACGAGCCCGTACGGCTCCAGCTCCCGCTCCACGGTCCGGTCCTTGCGCCGGTACGTCCCCCTGATCCGCCAGTCCCCCCACACCCCCTGCGCCACCGCCGCGAGCCCCTCCGGGACCGCCGCCTCCCGGAACCACGCGGGCGCGTCCAGATGGAACCGCTGGGCGGCGACGTCCGGAGCGTCCCGCAGCGAGGGCACCAGCGCGGCGGCGACCTTCATCCGGGCCGCCGACGCGGCGTCCTCCAGCCCCATCCCCCGGAGCGCCTCCGGCACCCCGCTCAGGAACAACGCCTCGGCCTCGTCCCTCCCCAGCCCCGTCAACCGCGTCCGGTACCCCCCGATCAACCGGTACCCCCCACCCCGCCCCCGCTCCGCGTACACCGGAATCCCCGCCTCCGACAACGCCTCCACATCCCGGCTCACCGTCCGCTCGGACACCTCCAGCTCCCGGGCCAGCTCGGCCCCGCTCATGAAGGGCCGCCCCTGAAGCAGCAGAACCATCTTGATCAACCGCGCCGCACGCATACGGCCATGATGCCGGGGGCCACTGACAACGGGGTCAGACCCGGTTCTTGGATACGAGCCAGCGCCAGCGGCGGCGTTCTGTGACGAGGGTGGTGGCGGCCAGCAGAGTCACCGCGATCGCCACCCCGGCGGGCCAGGCCACCCACGCGGAGATCACGGCCGCGGTGAGCTGAAGCAGCACGAGCAGGATCGTGACCCAGCCAGGTACCGGAATGATCACCTTGGCCTTGTCGCCGGGGGTGGAGAAGAGTGTCGGGAGGCCGATCAGGATCACCACGGAGAGAGTGGCGAGCAGCCATGAGTGGCTGGACAGGGCCCAGGGGGTGGCTATCCAGGCGATGAGTTCCGTTGCGAAACGCAGGACGGACGGGATGCGGTCGTCCGGGGCAATGTCAGTCACCTGCGGACGGTCTCACGGTGTGGAGCTGGTCACCAAGGGTTGGGCCCGTCGCCGTGGGGTGGGGGGGGTTTAGAGCATTTCGCGCGGGCGCGCGAGGGGGGTTGAGGGGGTCCGGAGTGCCTGGATGAAGGGGGTCCAGGCTTGGGGGGTGAAGAAGTGGACGGGGGCGGAGGGGAGCTGTTTGCTGTCGCGGACCGCTTGGCCTCCGAGGGAGGTGCGGGCCAGTTCGACGCAGGCGTTCTGCTGGGCCGAGTACGACGACTTGCGGAACGGGGTGACGATCCCTGGCGTCATGCGCAGTCCCTCAGGAGGTTGTGGTCACGGACTGGACGAACCGGGTCCACGCCTCCGCGCCGTGGAACTGAACCGGGCTGGAGGACAACTTGCTGTCACGGACGGCATGGCCCCCGATGGAAGTGCGGGCGAGTTCGACGCAGTCGTTGTTCTGGGCCGAGTACGACGACTTGCGGAACGCGCTGACGATCTCAATGTCGGGGGTCACAGGTGCCTCTTACGTCTGCTGGTCCTTGTTGTCCAGCGCCTGGCGAATCCGGCGAGCGGACTGCGTAGGCGACAGTGCTGCCGAGCGTAGCCGATTGAAGACGTTGGCGTAGGTGGCCAGGTCATCCGGGGACTCAACGACGGTGGTGTTCACGGGGGTTCGGACGGTTACGACCTCCGCGTAGGGCTCCACGCCGTACGAAAAGGCTGTAAACGCGTCGGACATCGTCGCGGCCAGAAAGGCCGATGCCGGCAGGATCTGAAGCTGTACGTTCTGCCGACGGCCCACCTTCAGCAGATGTTGCAGTTGGTCCCTGTTCGCCTCGGAGCCATCAGCAAGCGCAGTGATCACAGGCTCCCAGAGGATGGCCGTGTACTGCACAGCCCCCTCGTCGAGCCTGCGCTGCCGCTGCATCCGGACCTCGACCAGTTCGGCGACCTTGTCGTCCGAGTGAACGAAAGGCCCGACGGTAATGACCTTCTCCGCGTACTGAGCGGTCTGCAACAGACCAGGGATCAGCACCGGGTCCCACGACAGGATGTACGACGCGTCGTTCTCCAGCGTGATGTGGTCCGCATAGTCAGGCTGAAGCGTCTCCTCATAGTCGACCCACCAGCCCCGTTCGTTACTGGCGCGCGCCCAACCCAACAAGCGCGCCCGCTCGTTCTCGTCCGTCACCCCGTACCGGTCCAGCAGCGTGCGGACTTCCAAGGCCGAAACCGAGACGTGACCGCTCTCCGCCCGGCTGACCTTGCTCACGGACTTGATGATCGCCTCGGCCGCCGCTGCCTGGTCGAGGCCGGCCGCCTCTCGGTGACGGCGGAGTGCGATGCCGAGCCGGCGGCTGCGCACGGTCGGCTTTCCCCCTACGGGCATATCCCTTCCCCTCTCAACTCTGCCGAAGAGTCTGCCCTGTTGATGCAAGGTGAGTACAGGGGGAACACTAGTTCTGACGCAAATTTGTGAGCCAAGCGCATTGCAGACACGATTCGAACGCGGCTAGCTTCGGTGCGTAGCGCAAGCCGCACGGAACAAAGGGGATGACTCATGCCCGCGAACGCCGTATCGCAGTCCGCCGCCCACCAGTACCCCCGCACTCGCCGCAGCGTCGCCCGCGCCCGGGACGACCTCAGGCGGCAGCTCATCCGCTGGCGGATCGGGACCGAACTCATCGACGACGCCGAGCTGTTGGTGTCGGAGCTGGTGACCAACGCGGTGCGGGCGAAGGCGGCGCCCGACAAGGAGGTGCGGGTGGAGGTCGAGTTGGGCGCGGTGGAGCTGCGGATCGAAGTCGCCGACGCCGGCGAGGAGTTGCCCGTGGTGAAGCGGGCCACGGAGTGGGACGAGGACGGGCGGGGGCTGATGCTGGTGGAGGCGCTGGCGGCGGAGTGGGGGGTGGGGCCCAGGGAGGGGGTGGGGAAGGTGGTGTGGGTGGTGTTCAAGCTGCCGGGCGGGGGCACTGTAGGGGCGGGGTGCGATCGGCGGGAGTGACCCGCTCGCACACGATTGAATGTTCAAACGGAGATTTTATGGGGACGAGGCGCAGGATGGGCGCATGAAGCGAATCGCTGTGGCCGGGGCTTCCGGTCTGATCGGGAGTGCGCTGGTTCGGTCCCTGGAGGCCGACGGGCATGAGGTGGTGCGGCTGGTGCGGCGTGAGACATCCGGGCCGCGCGAGATCGCCTGGCAGCCGGAGGCGGGGCGGGTGGACGCGGCGGGGCTCGCGGGCGTGGACGCCGTCGTGAACCTCGCCGGGGCCGGGGTCGGGGACCGGCGCTGGACGGAGGCGTACAAGAAGACCATCCGGGACGGGCGGATCAACGGGACGCGGGCGCTCGCCGAGGCCGTCGCCGGGATGGCCGAGCCGCCGCGCGTGTTCGTCAACGGGAGTGCGATCGGCATCTACGGCGAGACCGGGGACCGGGTCGTCGACGAGAGCGCGCCCGCCGCGTCGGGGTTCCTGCCCGAGCTGTGCGTGGAGTGGGAGGCCGCGGCCGGGGCGGCCCAACAGGCGGGCGTACGGACCGTGTTCGCGCGGACCGGGCTGGTCGTCGCGAAGGGGGGCGGCGCCTGGGGGAAGCTGTTCCCCTTGTTCAAGGCGGGACTTGGCGGGCGGATGGGCGACGGGCGGCAGTACTGGTCGTACATCGCGCTGCACGACGAGGTCGCCGCGATCCGGTACCTCCTCGAACACGACGACCTGGAAGGGCCGTTCAACCTCACCGCACCCGAACCCCTGACCAACCGTCAGATCACCGACGCCATGGCCCGCGTACTGCACCGCCCGAAGGTGTTCACCGTCCCCGCCCCCGTGTTGAAGGCGGTGCTCGGCGAGATGGCCGGGGACGTGCTCGGCAGCGCCCGCGTCGTACCCGGCAGACTCCTGGAGTCCGGATTCCGGTTCGCGTTCCCGGGCATCGACGACGCCGTGCGGGCCGCCCTCGGGTGACATGCGACCCGCGTGCGCCCGTGCCCGGTGTGTGCGCGAGCTGACCCCGCGCGGGCGCGGACCTACCCTCAAGCGGAACTCGGGTATCCCTACGGCGAGTTGAGGGTACGACGCCTTCGACTCGACGCAATCCGCGAGGAGGGGCACATGCTTGAGCCCGCGTACAAGGTCGACGTCGTCATCGTGGGAGCCGGGGTGTCCGGGCTGTCCGCGGCGCAGCGGCTGACCAGCGCAGGACTGTCGGTGTGCGTACTGGAGGCCGCCCCCGGGGTCGGGGGGCGCATGGCGACCGAGAAGGTCGACGGGTTCCGGCTGGACCGGATCGGGCAGCTGCTGTCCACGGCGTACCCGGAGCTGACGATGACACCGGGCCTGGCGGGGCTGGCGCTGCGGCCCTTCTCGCCGGGGGTGCTGGTGCACGGCGAGGGACGGCGGGTGCGGATGGGAACTCCCGGCGCCGCGAGGGGACTTGGGGGCAGGAGGGGAGTCGCCGGAGCACGGAGGACAACTCCTGGTGCCTCGCGGGGGGTTCGGGGTGGGGCGGGGCTCGATCCCGGAGGCGGGCGGGGAGTTCTGGGCGGGCGAGGCATCGACCTCGGAAGCGCGCGGGGTGGGCTGGGGCTCGACCTCGGAGGCGCGCGAGGAGTCCTGGGGCTCGACCTCGGCGGCGGCCGGGGAGTCCGGGCGTTCGGCCGCGGCGCGCGCGGGTTCGACGCGGCGAGGGAATCGTGGGGCTCCGAGACCGAGACCGGCTCCCGGGCCGCCGCCGTGGGGGGCGCGCTGGCCGGTGCCGGAGGCTCCGTCGTGGGGGGCGCGAGGGGCGCATTCGACGCCGTACGCGCCCTGGCGAGCGCCCCTCGGACCGGGGCGGGCGGCGAGGTGCGGTACGGCGGCCCCCTCGGATCGGCCATGGACCAGGCGCGGTTACGCGGCGCCCTCTCCCGGCTCGCGTCCGTCCCCGTCGAGCGGCTCCTCGCCCGCGCCGAGTCCCCCGCCGGGGAGGCGCTCACGGCGCGGGGGCTGCCGGGCCGTACGGTGGACGCGTTCTTGCGGCCCCTGCTCGCCGCGCTGCTGTGCGACCCCGAGCTGACGACGTCCAGCCGGTGCGCCGACCTGGCGCTGCGGGCATTCGTCGGGGGGCGGCTGTGCGTACCCGAGGGCGGGGCCGACGCGCTGCCCGAGCTGCTCGCCTCGACGCTGCCGACGGGCGTCGTGCGTACGGGAGTTCGCGTCACGTCCGTCTCCACCACCTGCGTCACCACCGCCGAGCACGGGGAGTTCCGGTGCCGGGCCGTGCTGGTGGCGACCGACGCGCGTACGGCGGCCGAGCTGCTGCCGGGGCTGCGGGTGCCGGAGTTCCATCCGGTGACCGTCGTCCACCACACGACCGACGAACTCCCCGACAGCGGGGGCGCGTTGCTGCTGGACGCGGAGCGGGGCGGGCCGGTCGCGCACACGGCCGTCATGAGCGAGGTCGATCCCAGCAGGGCGCCCGTGGGGCGGGTGCTGATCTCCTCGACCGTTCTCGGCACTCCCCCGGCCGGCCTGGACGACGCCGTCCGCGCGCACCTCGCGCGCCTCTACGGCACGTCCACGTCCCGCTGGGAGACCCTCGCCGTCCACCACACCGCCGAGGCGGTCCCCGCGATGCGTCCACCCCACGACCTGCGCCGGGCCGTCCGGCTCCTCGCGGGGCTGTACGTCTGCGGGGACCACCGGGACACCAGCACGGTGCAGGGGGCGCTGCATTCGGCGCACCGCGCGGCGACCGCGCTGATCGCGGAGCTGGGGGCGTCTGGGGCGTCGCAGTCGGCGGACCCCCCGGCGACGGTCCGCGAAGCGGCGTGAGGGTCCCGGAGAAGAGAATTCCGCGCGAGAAGTGAACCGTCCCCATCATGACAGGTTCGCCGGTGATTTCGTAGGACGGACGGCACAACTCGTTTGCCTTGTCCGCGAGTTCACCGGCGCCCAGAATCTTCCGCATGGATCACTCCAAGTCGGTCGATCAGGACGCGGTGTTGAGGGCTCGGACGGCATTGCTGGGATCGGGGGGACTGAGTCTGCGGGAGAAAGTCACGGCCTATCGGGTATTGGCTCAGGTGAGTCCGCTGGCTTATCTGGGGAAACTGGCGACGGCATTGGTCTCGTATTCGTACGCGGCGGAATTCAGGGAGCGGCCGGACATCGTCTTCGCGCTGTGCGGGGAGGCGGCCCGGGCCGCGCGGGAGATCCCGGGAGACGAACCCGGGCGCACCGAGACACTGGTGCGGGCGCTCGGGGCGTACGAAGGGGAGTTGTTCCGGCAGGGGCGGCGGGCGGAAGGGCTCGCCGTGTGCGAGGAGGCGGCCTCCGTCGGGCGCGAGGGGTTCGAGCGGGGGCAGGTGGCGAGCCGCGCGTACGGGAGCGGGCGGCTGGCCGTGGTGCTCGCGGAGGAGGGGCGGCACGACGAGGCGGCGGAGGTCGCCGGGCGTGAAGTGGACGACTCCTTCTGGGCGTTGACGCGGTGGGCGGCCGAACTCGACGCGGCGGGCGGCCACAGCGCGGCGTCGGAGGCGTTCGGGCGGCTCGTCGATGTCCAGCGGGGGCGGCTCGTGAAGGGCGAGGGGTCGACGGCGATCACCGTGTGGGCGCTGGTGCACCACTCCCGGATGGCGGGGACCGTCGGCGCGGACGC
Organism: Streptomyces saintjeani; assembly: GCF_055409605.1. NCBI lineage: Bacteria > Bacillati > Actinomycetota > Actinomycetes > Kitasatosporales > Streptomycetaceae > Streptomyces > Streptomyces saintjeani. Next base: position 2,622,785 of record NZ_CP189624.1, read on the forward strand.
CGTGCGGGCCGAAGCGCTGGGCCTGTTGCGGGAGTTGGGCGATTCCGGCGAGCAGCGGGCGTGGAGCGGCCTCCTCACGTTCTGGACGACGCTGCTTGCCCTGTCGTCCCGTTCCCTGGAGCCCGCCGGCTCCCCCGCGCCCGCCTTCGGCACCGACTTCGCCGACTGGTCCCCCGATGTCCGGCGCGCATACGTCGCCGGGCTCGGCGAGCTGGAGCGCAAGGCCGCCGAGCCGGGCCTACCACTCGCCGAACTCGCCGTCGTACAGCACCGATTGACGGTCCGTTCGGCGCTGTACCACGAGCGGCGCACCCACCGGGTGGAGCAGCCTCTGCGTCCCCTCTTCGACCGATCCGTCGCTCTGGCACGGGAGTTGGGCGATCCGGAGTGGCTCGCCCGGATGCTCACCGACCGGGCGACGTTCCTGGTCGCGGTGAAGCGGTACCGGGAGGCGCACGCGGACTTCCGGGAGGCGGTGGAGCTGACGGGGTGACCGGCCCGGCCGGGCGGCCCCCACCGGCCGCCCGGCGCGCTCTCACCCCAGCGCCGCCACCTTCTCCCGGTACCCCCGTACCGCCGCCGCGTCCTTGTACGGCTCCAGCCTCCGCTCGAAGTCCCGGACGTACTCCACGGCCCGCGCCGAGCGCATCTCGGAAGCCTGGGTCGCCGCCTCCGCCGCGTGGCGGCATGCCTGGTCCAGTTCGCCCAGGGAGAGGCGGGCCGTCGCCAGGACCACCCGGCAGAACAGGCGGCTGCGGGCCTGGGTCGCGGGCCTCAAGTGGAGGGAGCGTTCCGCGTGCTGGGCCGCCGCGCGGAACTGGTGGAGGTCCCGGTGGCAGTGGGCGAACTCGTCGGCGAGCTGGGCCTCGTCGAAGAAGCGGGCCCAGTACGGGACTTCCTCCGCGCCGGTGTGCTTCGACGCTTCCAGGGCCCGTTCCGCGCGGACCAACGACGTTGTGCAGGCCCGCACTTCGCCCAGGACTCCGTGTCCGCGCGCCTCCACCGCGTGCAGCAGGGCCTGGACGGTCGGGGCCGCCGCCGTACCCACGCCCTGCTGGGCCACACGCGCCAGTTGGACCGCCTCGCGGCCGTGGCCGAGGTACACCGCCTGGCGGCTCATCGTGACGAGGACGTACGCGCCGTACGCGCGGTCGCCCGCCGCCTGGGAGAGGCGCAGCGCCTGGACGAAGTACCGCTGGGCGAGGCCGTGCGCGGCGATGTCGTACGACGTCCAGCCGGCCAGCCGCGTGAGGTCGGCGGCGGCGGCGAACAGGCGGCGGCCCGTCTGTTCGCCGTACACACCCCGGAGCATGGGCTCGCACTCGTGCTCCAGGTAGCGGACCAGGGCCTGGCGGGCGTGGCCGCCGCCGTAGCGGCTGTCGAGCGCGCGGAAGAGTTCGCCGACCGAGCGCAGCGCGGAGATGTCGCCGCCGGTGACACGGACCCCGCGTTCGCCTCGGTCGCCCCGCTCGCGCTGGCGGGGTACGGCCGGGCTGCCCTGCGGGGGGATACGGGGGTGCGGCTCGGCGCGGGCCACCTTCTCGTCGGCGCGGCCGATCAGCCAGTCGCGGCTCGGTACGACCAGGCCCGCCGGGGTGAAGGCGATCTTGCGGAGTTCCGCGTGGCTGCCGGAGTCCTTGCGCCACAGGCCGCTGATGATGTCGACGGCCTCCTCGGGGGTGCCGGCGAACTCCAGGCCCGCGTACACGGGGGCGCAGGCGTCGAGGCCGAGGTCCTGGGCGGTCAGGCGGCGGCCGAGGCGCCTCGTGAAGACCTCCGCGATCAGGGCCGGCGTCGTACCCCTCGGCTGCTGGCCACGCAGCCAGCGGGTCACCGACGTCTTGTCGTATCTGAGGTCCAGGCCGTGTTCGAGCCCGAGCTGGTCGACCCGACGGGCCAGTCCTGCGTTGGAGAACCCCGCTTCTGCGATGAGCGCGGCGAGCTGGCGGTTGGGGGTGCGCGGCGCGGGTCGGTCCGTCATCTGCGGTGCGGTCTCCTGCCTTCCGGGCATGTGGCGTGCCCGGATGAAGTTCCCGGATTGCCTGTGAGCAGCCCAGTTGGCCTCGTGAACGGCGCGAATGTAGCGGAGCGTGAGCAAGCGGTCGCACTATCCGGGGGGCATTCATCCGATCGTGTGAGGATTGGCCGTCGGGCTGACGCGGACGCGGCAGTCGTACAGTGGCGTGGAGGCGTTTCGTGCCTTACCACGTCGAGGAGGCGTTTGCGGTGAGTGAGCTGCGGTTCGTCCGCATGGGGTTCGGGGACGGGGCGGTCGAGTACCAGGTCGCCTGGGACGAGCAGCGGCGGGTTCATGCGGCGCGCTTCGCCGATGAGGTGCCGGACACGGTGCTGCTGCTGGAGCATCCGCCGGTCTACACCGCCGGGCGGCGTACGGCCGACAGTGAGCGGCCCCTTGACGGGACGCCGGTGATCGACGTCGATCGCGGAGGAAAGATCACGTGGCACGGGCCCGGTCAGCTGGTGGGGTATCCCATTCAGAAGCTGCCCCGGCCGGTGGATGTCGTGGCCCATGTGCGGCGGATCGAGGATGCGCTGATCCGGGTCTGTGCGGAGTTCGGGGTGGAGACGTCGCGGGTCGAGGGGCGCAGTGGGGTGTGGGTGCTGGGCGATCCCGTCGAGGAGCGGCCTTCGCTCGGGGGGTTGTCCCTGGACTTCGATCCCCGGTTGACCGATGAGGAGTTCGACCCTCGGATGAACGGGCCCGAGTACGCGCCGTCCAACGCGGGGCAGCGGCGGGAGGACCGGAAGATCGCGGCGATCGGGATCCGGGTCGCCAAGGGGGTCACGATGCACGGGTTCTCGTTCAACGTGAACCCCGACAACAAGTGGTACGACCGGATCATCCCGTGCGGCATCCGGGACGCGGGGGTGGCGTCCCTGGCGGAGGAACTGGGGCGGGACGTGACGATCGACGAGGTGTTGCCGGTGGTGGAGCGGCATCTCAGGGATGTGCTGGAGAACGCGGAGTTGAAGCCGCGCGAGGTGGAGCGGGCCGCGGTGTGATCGGAGGGAATCAACCCCTTCATCCCGAGGTTGGCCCCATTAATCACGGGCGTACCCTGGTGTACGCCGAAGAATCGAAGCACAGGGAGCCGGTCGTGTCCGCAGTTGCACCCGACGGACGCAAGATGCTGCGCCTGGAGGTCCGTAACGCCCAGACCCCCATCGAGCGCAAGCCCGAGTGGATCAAGACCCGGGCGAAAATGGGTCCCGAGTACACGAAGATGCAGAGCCTCGTGAAGAGCGAGGGGCTGCACACGGTGTGCCAGGAGGCCGGCTGTCCCAACATCTACGAGTGCTGGGAGGACCGGGAGGCGACGTTCCTCATCGGCGGCGACCAGTGCACGCGGCGGTGCGACTTCTGCCAGATCGACACGGGCAAGCCCGAGGCACTGGACCGGGACGAGCCGCGCCGGGTGGGCGAGTCCGTCGTCACGATGGACCTGAACTACGCCACCATCACCGGCGTCGCCCGCGACGACCTGGAGGACGGCGGGGCGTGGCTGTACGCCGAGACCGTGCGGCAGATCCACGAGCAGACGGCCGCGCGCGCGGAGGGCCGTACGAAGGTCGAGCTGCTGGCGCCGGACTTCAACGCCGTACCGGAGCTGCTCGAAGAGGTCTTCGCGTCCCGGCCGGAGGTCTTCGCGCACAACGTCGAGACCGTGCCCCGGATCTTCAAGCGGATCCGGCCCGGTTTCCGGTACGACCGTTCGCTGAAGGTCATCACCGCCGCCCGTGACTACGGCCTGGTGACCAAGTCGAACCTGATCCTCGGGATGGGCGAGACCCGCGAGGAGATCACCGACGCGTTGCAGCAGATGCACGACGCCGGGTGCGAGCTGGTCACCATCACGCAGTACCTGCGGCCGTCCGTGCGGCACCACCCCGTCGAGCGGTGGGTCAAGCCGCACGAGTTCGTGGAGCTGAAGGAGGAGGCCGAGCAGATCGGGTTCTCCGGGGTCATGTCGGGGCCGCTGGTGCGGTCGTCGTACCGCGCGGGACGGCTGTACCAGATGGCCGTCGAGAAGCGTGGCGCGTACGTCGCCTCGCAGGCGGTATGACGCTCCGACCTTCGGATGTACTGACTCCAGCCGTGTGAATTCCCGCACAAGAACCTACTCGCCGGTAACGGCCGAGACGACGCGGCCCCGGACGTCCTCGCAGTTGAGGGCGTCGCCGGGGCCGCGTCGAAGGTTTTCGGGGTCACCTCAACGTTTCATCGGCGTTTGACCGGTCGGTCACGCCCTGGTAACACCAATCAGTGACGCTGATGTCACATCACGTAGGCCCATACCCAAAGCCTTTCCGAGGGGGGACCTCACCATGCAGGCCGCACCCGTCCGTGCCACCGCCATCCCGACCTTCACCGACGCCCTGCGCGCCGTCGAGTCGCTGCTGCTCAGCAGCGGCCAGCGCACGGCCCGCCGCAACGCGTGGACCTCCGTGCTCGAAGACCGCCGCCGGGCCAAGGACCGGGTCGAGACCGAGCGCGTCCTCGAAGCGGTCAGCTCCGCCCGTCCCTGAGCGCGAGGGCTCCGCACCGGGCACGTAGACTTCTGGCATGGCGAGAAGTGACAGCGCGGCAGCATCCGCGAACCCCGGGCGACTGAAGCAGATCGCCCTGACGTACAAGATGACCCGTAAGGCCGACAAGACGATCGGCCTGGTGCTCGCGGGCGTCTTCCTCCTCATCCTCGGTGTCTTTCTCGCGATCGGCTTCTGGATCGACCACCCGGTCTACCTCGGGATCCTCGGTTTCCTGCTGGCCTTCCTGGGTACGGCGATCGTCTTCGGGCGGCGGGCCGAGCGGGCCGCGTTCGGACAGATGGAGGGGCAGCCGGGGGCCGCCGCCGCCGTCCTCGACAACATCGGGCGTGGCTGGACCACGACGCCGGCTGTCGCGATGAACCGCAGCCAGGACGTCGTCCACCGGGCCGTCGGCAAGGCCGGGATCGTGCTGATCGCGGAGGGGAACCCGAATCGGGTGAAGACTCTGCTGGCCGCCGAGAAGAAGAAGATGAACCGGATCGTCGCGGATGTGCCGGTGCACGACGTGATCGTGGGCGTCGGCGAGGGTCAGATCGCGCTGAAGAAGCTGCGGACGGCGTTGCTGAAGTATCCGCGGGTTCTAACCGGACCGCAGGTGACGGCGACGAACGACCGGCTGAAGGCGATGGGGGACCTGATGTCCAACATGCCGCTTCCCAAGGGGCCGATGCCGAAGGGTATGAAGCTGCCGAAGGGTGGGCCCAAGGGCCGCTAGTACGACGAAGAACCCCGGGGATTTTTCTCCGGGGTTCTTTTTGTTTTCGGGTGCGGCGCCGTCGTGGCTGGTCGCGCCCACGCGGCGGAGCCGCATATCGATACAGCCCCGCGCCCCTAAAAGACGTTGGCTCAGATCCGCACTTCGACCGTTTGCGCCAGCCTGTCGTGCAGGCCCCTGCCGTCCTTGTCCCAGACCAGGGCCGGGACCGCCAGGCACAGCAGGAACGTGCGGAGCAGGGCGCGCAGGGGGTTGACCGTGCCGGTGGGGAGGTGGAGGACGCGGATGCCGAAGAGGCGTTTGCCGGGGGTGAAGCCGATCGTCGTGACCGTGAGGGCGCCCAGGACGAAGAAGACCAGCAGGGCCCAGTTGCTCGTGGCGGGCGAGTAGCCGTCCGTGATGAGGCCGTATGCGATCAAGACGCTCAGGCCCCAGTCGACGGCGAGTGCGCCGAGGCGGCGGCCGGGGCGGGCCAGGGAGTTCGGGCCGTCCTCCGGGAGACCGAGGTCCCGGCCCCGGTAGCCGAAGTCCGCACCGGCTTCCTCCAGGGCCGCGCGGGGTCCGGAGAGCCAGGATCCGAGTGCTTGCCTTTTGTCCACCCGTCCACGGTACTGGGCGGGTACGGGGAAGCCGACAGGCGGGGGGCCGGGTGGGCAGGGCGGGCCGGAGCCGGTTAACTTCGGTGAAACAAATGGGTCACGCCCGAGAAATCACCCGTCCCTAGGGTCGGGACGAGCGTGTGCCACCGCACTGGCCGCACGAACGAACTACCACCCCGGCTCGGGAAACAGCCGGGAGTAGGAGGAGCTGGATGTCCCAGAACGCCGACGACATCAAGAAGCTGATCACGGACGAGCAGGTCAAGTTCGTCGACGTGCGCTTCTGCGACCTGCCGGGCGTCATGCAGCACTTCACGGTGCCCGTCGATGCGTTCGACCCGGACGAGGAGCTGGCGTTCGACGGCTCGTCGATCCGTGGTTTCCAGGCCATCCACGAGTCGGACATGGCGCTGCGCGCCGACCTCGGCACCGCGAAGATCGACCCGTTCCGCCGCGACAAGACGCTGAACATCAACTTCTTCATCCACGACCCGATCACGGGCGAGCAGTACTCCCGTGACCCGCGCAACGTGGCGAAGAAGGCGGAGGCGTACCTCGCGTCGACCGGTATCGCGGACACCGCGTACTTCGGTCCCGAGGCCGAGTTCTACGTCTTCGACTCGGTGCGCTTCTCCACCGCCGCGAACGAGAGCTTCTACCACATCGACTCCGAGGCGGGCGCCTGGAACACCGGTGCGGTCGAGAACAACCGGGGTTACAAGGTCCGCTACAAGGGCGGCTACTTCCCGGTCGCGCCGGTCGACCACTTCGCCGACCTGCGCGCCGAGATCTCCCTGGAGCTGGAGAAGTCCGGCCTCAAGGTCGAGCGCCAGCACCACGAGGTCGGCACCGCCGGCCAGGCGGAGATCAACTACAGGTTCAACACGCTGCTCGCCGCGGCCGACGACCTCCAGCTCTTCAAGTACATCGTGAAGAACGTCGCCTGGCGCAACGGCAAGACCGCGACCTTCATGCCGAAGCCGATCTTCGGCGACAACGGCTCGGGCATGCACGTCCACCAGTCGCTGTGGGCCAACGGCGACCCGCTGTTCTACGACGAGGCCGGGTACGCGGGCCTGTCGGACACCGCGCGCTACTACATCGGCGGCATCCTCAAGCACGCGCCGTCGCTGCTGGCGTTCACCAACCCGACGGTGAACTCCTACCACCGCCTGGTCCCGGGCTTCGAGGCGCCGATCAACATGGTGTACTCGCAGCGCAACCGCTCCGCCGCGATGCGCATCCCGATCACGGGCTCCAACCCGAAGGCCAAGCGCGTCGAGTTCCGCGCGCCCGACTCCTCCGGCAACCCGTACCTCGCCTTCTCCGCCCTGCTGCTCGCGGGCCTCGACGGCATCAAGAACAAGATCGAGCCGGCCGAGCCGATCGACAAGGACCTCTACGAGCTGGCCCCCGAGGAGCACGCGGGCGTCGCCCAGGTCCCGACCTCCCTGAACGCCGTCCTCGACGCGCTGGAGTCGGACCACGAGTTCCTCCTCGCCGGCGACGTCTTCACGTCCGACCTGATCGAGACGTGGATCGACTTCAAGCGCACGAACGAGATCGCGCCGCTCCAGCTGCGCCCGCACCCGCACGAGTTCGAGCTGTACTACGACGTGTGATCGAACCGTGAGCCGTCCGGCGCCCTCGTCCCGTTCTCCGGGGCGGGGGCGCCGTCGTATCGTGAGGTGTATGACGGAGAAGGGCGAACAGAACGACGAGGAGCGGGAGTTCGATCTTCGGTGGGCCGATGGGGCCGCGCACAAGGAGCCGTCGGCTCGGGCGCGGATGCTGGCGGCGAAGTGGAAAGAGGAGCCGCCGGAGGCCGTGCCGTTCCGGGGGGAGCCCTCAGGGCGTCGGCGGCGGTTGCGGGTGCCTCGGGTGCGGCTCGGGGCGGGGTCGCCGTGGCGGTCTGTCGTGGTGGTGTTCGGGAGTGTCGCCGTGCTGATCGTCGTACTGGGGTACAGCGGGTTTCAGGGGTTCTGAGGGCGCTCTCAGGAGCTTTTGCCTGGACGGGGGCTGTTCAGGGACTGTTCATGGGGTGGTCACGAGCACACTGGGCAGTGGGGCGAGTGCCTGACTGCGGGGTGATTGCAGATGCGGAGCCGTTTCCGGAGCGACCGGCAGCTGACCGTACGGATGACGGTCACGATGTTCCTGCTGGGGCTGCTGTACGTGGGGTTCGTCGCTGCCCTGATCGTGCTGCTGAAGTCGTGGGTGCTGGTCGTGGTGATCGTGGCCGCGATGCTCGGCGCCCAGTTCTGGTTCTCGGACCGGATCGCGCTGTTCGCGATGCGGGGGCGGGTGGTGGAGCGGGAGGAGTATCCCGAGCTGCACGCCGTCGTGGACCGGCTGTGCGCGCTCGCCGACATGCCGAAGCCCGTCGTCGCCGTCTCCGAGATGGACATGCCGAACGCGTTCGCGACGGGGCGCAACCCCGACAACGCCGTGGTGTGCGTGACGACGGGGCTGCTGCGGCGGCTGGAGCCAGCGGAGCTGGAAGGGGTGCTGGCGCACGAGCTGTCGCACGTGGCGCACAAGGACGTCGCGGTGATCACGATCGCCTCGTTCCTCGGCGTGATGGCGGGGCTGATCGTACGGTTCGCGCTGTACTCCCAGATGTTCGGCGGGCGGGACCGCAAGGACCAGAACACCCTCGCCGTGTTCGCCGCCGTGCTGGGTGTCTCGATGGCCGTGTACGCGCTGAGCTTCCTGCTGATCCGCGCGCTGTCCCGGTACCGCGAACTCGCCGCCGACCGGGCCGCCGCGCTGCTGACCGGCCGTCCCTCGGCGCTCGCGGCGGCGCTCACGAAGGTGGACGGCGACATCGCGCGCATCCCCTCGAAGGACCTGCGGACGGCGCAGGCGTTCAGCGCGTTCTACTTCACCCCGGCGCTGGGCTCGGAGCCGGGCATCGCCCGGTACTTCTCGACCCACCCGAGCCTGGACCAGCGGCTGGAGCAACTGGGGCGGATCTCCGCCGAGTTGGGTGAACCACTGGGGAAGACGGACTGACTGATGGGGCTGCTGGACATCCTGCTGGGCCGGACCAAGCCGGTCGCACCCGACCTGGACCAGCTCTTCGCGCTGCCCTCGGCGGCGATCACCCTGGAGGCGGCGGCCGGGCTCACCCCGACCGGCGTCGGCGCGGTGTGCTTCGCGACGGTCGAGGGCTCGGCGTTCGACCAGACCCACCGGGAGGTGCAGGCGCTGCTGGACGCGGACACGGACCGTACGGGGCCGCCGGTCGAGCTGGTGCGCGACACGTACGGCTACTCCTGGCTCGTGTCCCGCCGCTCCCCCGACGACCTCGCCGCGCTCGTCAACGACCTGCACGCGGTGAACAGTTCGATGGAGGTCAACGGGTTCGGGCCGCAACTCCTGTGCTCCCTCGCGGGGTTCACGGACGCCGACGGGCGGGGGCTCGCGCTGGTGTACCTCTACAAGCGGGGCACGTTCTACCCGTTCGCACCGCTGGGAAGCGGCCAACGCCGGGACAACGCGCTGGAGTTGCGGGTCAAGGCGGCTCTCGTGAACGACCTGCGGATCGAGCAGGACCTCAGCCGGTGGTTCCCGGTGTGGGGTGCGCCGGGGGTGTGAGCAGCGTCCCCCGTACCGCCTCCTCCGTCCGCGCCACCACCGCCGTACCGTCCTCGGCGGTGATGATGGGGCGCTGGATCAGCTTCGGGTGCGCCGCGAGGGCGGCGATCCAGCGGGCGCGGGACGCCTCGTCGCGCGGCCACTCCTTCAGGCCCAGTTCCTTCGCGGCGGCCTCCTGCGTGCGGACGATGTCCCACGGTTCGAGGCCGAGCCGCCCGAGGACCTCCGCGATCTCGGTCTCGCTCGGTACGTCCTCCAGGTAGCGGCGGACGGTGTACCGCGCGCCCTCCGCGTCGAGGATCGTGAGGGCGCTGCGGCACTTGGAACAGGCGGGGTTGATCCAGATCTCCATGCGTCCAACGGTACGTGAGTGAGGTGCTGGGAGAGCCCCCGAACGGCCTTTGATCAGGGGCTTTTGTCAGTGGCGGGTAGTAGAATAGAAGCAGTGTTCGAGGGTGTCGCCGGGGGGTTCGACACATCCCCGGCGGCGTCCTGACAACGGGAGGTTCGCCTGTGTCCGCTGTCCTGTTCGATCTGCCGTACGCCCCTGTCGAGAAGCACCCGCTGCCCGCGGGGCGTCCGCGTGAGTGGTACATCTCGCACAACCGCCGCCTCAAGGCCATGCGCCTCGCCATCGCACTCCTCGACGCAGGGGTGTTCGTCCCGAACCAGGCCCGCAACGAGAGGATCCGCTCCACGGCCGAGCGGATCGGCATCCACCCGCCGTCGGACACGACGTGTCACATGGTGCGGGCGCTGATGCGGTACTCGCGGTGAACTGAGCGCCGGGTGCTGCTCGTTGGCACCCGGCTCTTTCATGTGTACGTCGCCATGAGGCCGCGTACGTACGTCTCCATCCGCTCGCCCAGCACCTCGGGGGTCAGGTCGGTGCGGCCCGACTCCCGCCAGGGGCCCGCGAGTTTGGTCGCGTCGCCGGCGTAGTGGAGGCAGTCCAGGAGGCGCCAGTAGAGGTGGTCCGCGTCGGGGGCCAACTGGCGTCCGCCGTGGGCCTCGTAGCGTTCCCGGAAGCCGAGTCCCGCCTCCGGGCCGTGCAGGAGCGCGAGCGCGGTCGAGCAGTGGGCGACGTCCACGTCCGCCGGGCCCCAGGACGTCTCCACCCAGTCGACGACGCCGGTGATCCGGCCGTCGTGGAAGAGGACGTTGCCGGGGTGGAAGTCGCGGTGGAGGAAGCAGGGGTCGTACGTGGGGGGTTCGCGGCGGATGAGGCTCACCGCGTGGGTCCACAGGTCGCCCTGGGGGGTCTTGACTCGGTCTGCGGACGTCCAGGGCTGGTAGTCGCGGGGGCGTTCGGCGGGGGTGACCGTGTGGATGCGTACGAGGAGCGCCGCGAGTCGGTCGAGGCGGTGGTCCAAGTCGTCCTCGTCGAAGCGGACTTGGCCGGGGAGGGCGGTCATCGCGAGGGAGGGGTGGTCGCAGTGGGTGGCGTCGGGGTCCACGGCGATGAGTCGTGCCGTGGGGATGCCGTCCTCGTCGGCGAGGAGGGTGAGGATGGCCGCCTCTCGGTTGAGGAGGCCGGGGGCGTGTCTGTGGAAGAAGGGTTTCACGAAGGTGCGCAGGACGACAGCGTCGTCTTCGAGTGTGACGCGGCGCATCTGGGAGCTCCAACCTCCCTTCAGCGGCTGGGAGTCGACGCGCTTCTTGCCGGTCTGCTCGGCCAGCCACTCCCAGGTCGCCGTCCAGCCCCGGTCGGTGAGGCCGGTGAGGAGGCCGGTCACCAACTCCCGTCTCGCCTCGGCGTGGTCCCGGTACCAGAGTCCCAACTGGTGGTCGGCACCTTTTAGTTCGACCCTGCTGTACTGGGCCCGTGCCGTCAGCGCGTCCTCGATCGCCTCGGTCACTTCCGGCGGGATCACCTCGTCCGTCTCCGGTACGAGGAGCAGGGCGCGGCCGGTGTAGGCCCGCAGCACGTCCAGCGCGGCCGAACGCCGCCAGGTGTCCGGCGTCCGGATGATCTCCGTGAACCTGCCGTCGCCCTCGCCGAAGGGTTCGGTCCAGGCTTCGGGGGCGTATACGGCGGGGGCGGCCAGGGCGATCGCCGTGACGCGGTCGCCGTAGTGGGCGGTGAGGTCGGCGACGGTCTGTCCGCTCATGCTGAAACCGACGAGGATCAGGGGGAGTTCGGCGGGGACGTACGCGTCGATGACGGCGACCGCTTGCTCGAACCGGCGCTGGAGGCTCAACTCCCGTAGCTGTCCGGTGCTTTCGCCGTGGCCGGTGAAGTCGAGGGCGAGGGCCTGGACGCCGTGCGCGGTGAACTCCCCGGCCAGCGGGAGGAGTCGGGCCTTGCTGCCGCGTCCGGCGCCGTGCAGGAGGACGGCTGCGGCCGGTGCGCCGGCCGGACCGCCGTGCACCCCGCTGAGAACCTCGCCGCCATGGGCGTACCCGAAAGAAGTCAGTTCTGGCATGGGCCCATTGATACATGCGCGGGGTGAGGGAACCCGAAGAGGAGAAGGAGGAGATCCGTCATGGGAATCATCGCGCTGGGCGCGATCGCCGTACTGGTCGTGCTCGGGTTCGGGAATCATCTGTGGTGGCTGGTCGCGGGGGCGCTGTACCTGTCCCTGCGGCGCCCGCCGAAGTCCGAGGAGGGGGCGAACACGGGTCGTCCGACGACGTACCAGGCGTACCGGGAGCGGCGGGACCGGCAGGCGCGGTGGGAGAGGCGGTATCGGCGGGAGCGGGGGCGGAGGTGGATCTAGGGCGCCTTCGGCGGGCGGGGGGCCTCGGGGGCGGGTGATCCTCGGCCGGGGGGGGTGGTCTTCGGCCAGCGGGTGGTCTTCGGGGGGCAACCGCATCGCATACGAGCCGTCGCGCGGGTGGGTGCGGGGCGGTGGCTTTCGGGGTGATCGGTTCCGCGCCGCGTCCGTTCGTATCGGCCCTTCCGCCCCTCACCTCCGTGAATCCCGTCACAGAACACCCAGGTAACACGGGGTTCACACTCGGGCAATGGGCGGGAAACCGCCTGTTGACAGGGTGCCGGTATTCGACGCGGTGCCCCAGTGCCGTAGTGCCGCAGCACCCGCAAGTGCGCACAAGACATACCCCCGAAGGATGTGGCCCGTGACCTTCAAGGCTGAGTACATCTGGATCGACGGCACCGAGCCGACGGCCAAGCTGCGTTCCAAGACGAAGATCGTCACGGACGCGTTCGGCGGGCTCGAGTCGCTGCCGATCTGGGGCTTCGACGGGTCCTCCACGAACCAGGCCGAGGGTCACGCTTCGGACCGTGTGCTGAAGCCGGTCTTCACGTGTCCGGACCCGATCCGCGGGGGCGACGACATCCTCGTCCTGTGCGAGGTCCTGGACATCGACATGACGCCGCACTCGTCCAACACGCGTGCCGCGCTCGTCGAGGTCGAGGCGCGGTTCGCCGCGCAGGAGCCGATCTTCGGCATCGAGCAGGAGTACACGTTCTTCCAGGACGGCTACCCGCTCGGCTTCCCCAAGGGCGGCTTCCCGGCCCCCCAGGGCGGCTACTACTGCGGCGTCGGCGCGGACGAGATCTTCGGCCGTGAGGTCGTCGAGGCGCACCTGGAGAACTGCCTCGCCGCCGGCCTCGGGATCTCCGGCATCAACGCCGAAGTCATGCCGGGCCAGTGGGAGTTCCAGGTCGGCCCGCTCTCCCCGAGCCTCGTCGCCGACCAGCTGTGGATCGCGCGGTGGCTGCTCTACCGTACGGCCGAGGACTTCGGCGTCTCCGCGACGCTGGACCCGAAGCCGGTGAAGGGCGACTGGAACGGCGCGGGCGCGCACACGAACTTCTCCACGAAGGCGATGCGGGAGACGTACGCGGCGATCATCACCGCCGCCGAGTCCCTCGGCGAGGGTTCGAAGCCGCTGGACCACGTCAAGCACTACGGCGCGGGCATCGACGACCGCCTGACGGGCCTGCACGAGACGGCCCCGTGGAACGAGTACTCCTACGGCGTCTCCGACCGTGGCGCCTCGGTCCGTATCCCGTGGCAGGTCGAGAAGGACGGCAAGGGCTACATCGAGGACCGCCGCCCGAACGCGAACGTCGACCCGTACGTGGTGACGCGCCTGCTGGTGGACACGTGCTGCTCCGCACTGGAGAAGGCCGGCCAGGTCTGACCCCACCCAACTCCTTGAAGGGCGCTCCCGTGTCGGGGGCGCCCTTCTCGCGTTGTCAGGGGATCGCCGTTACTCCCCTGGACTGGCGTAAGCGGCTGGTGGGGTGAGGGGAGGGGGCTTCGGTTGTGGTCAAGGATGCGTCCAATCTGTGAGAGGAGGGTCCTCTCACAGGGCGGGGTCTGCTTCAATGTGGGCATGGCCAGCTTCCAGAAGTGCGATGCGACGGGTCGCCATGACCTTGAGCCGTTCTGGCCCTCCCGTCAGCATCACGACTTCGATCGGGTGTGTTGTCGCGCGGTGAACGCGCCGGCCCTCTAAAGCCGTACATCCCGGTCTTCGGCCGGCGCGAACAGGTACGTCCCTCGGCGGGGCCCGACCACGAATCGGGGCCGTCGGTCCACCTGACTCCTCGCGCGAAAGAGCTGACGTCTCATGGCGACCACCACTCGTTCACTGTCCCCCGCGTACCGCTCCGCCGGGGTTGCCGCTTCCTCTCCTTCCCGGCATCGGCTGCGTGCCGTCGATCGGGACGAGGTCGTGGAGATCTCCGACTTCCTTCCGCCGGGGGCGACTTGGCTGCCCGCGCCGCAGCACACGCTGCCCTCTCTGCCCGGTCAGCCGCCCATGGTCGGGTACCTCGTCCTCGTCCCGGCGGATCAGCAGCCGCCGTTCCTGCCGGTGGCCGTGCGGGAGCCCGAGCCTGAACCCGGCGGGGACGACTCGCTCGTCCGTGTCGACTCCGTCCAGCGGACCGCGTTCGTCGACGGGGTCGAACTCGATCTGACGTACCTGGAGTTCGAGTTGCTCGCGCATCTTGTGGCTCATCCTCATCGGGTGCATACCCGGGATCAGCTCGTCACCACGGTGTGGGGGTACGGGCATGTGGGGGACGGGCGGACCGTGGATGTGCATGTGGCCCGGCTTCGGCGGAAGCTGGGGGCGCATCGGCAGGCCATTCAGACGGTTCGGCGGGTGGGGTACAAGTACGCTCCGCCGGTTGGGTAGTTGCGCCTAGGGGGGTGCCGGGAAAAGACGGTTGGTATCGCCTGATTTCGGCCTGAAAGGTGCAATCCTTCCCCGGCTCCTCTGCTGTCGGCAGAGTTGCGTTCCGTCCGGAGTGATCAACGGGCAGAGTCCCTCCCATGAAACTTCTTGTGCTGGGTGGGACTCAGTTCGTGGGGCGGGCCGTTGTGCAGGCCGCTGTTGCTCGGGGGTGGGACGTCACCGTTTTCAATCGGGGGTCCGCCGGAGCCGTCGCGGGCGTTGAGCAGCTTGTCGGGGACCGGACCGTCGACGGCGGGTTGGCGGCGTTGGCCGAGGGGACGTGGGACGCCGTCGTCGATACGTGGGCCCGGGAGCCGAAGGCCGTACAGAGCGTGGCCCGGTTGTTGCGGGGGCGCGTCGGGCGGTACGCGTACGTGTCCAGCCTGTCCGTGTACGAGTGGGCGCCGCCCGCCGGGTACGACGAGAGCGCGCGGGTCGTCGAGGGGGAACCCGGTGCCGGGCTGACCGACTACGCGCGGGACAAGCGGGGTGGTGAGCTTGCCGCGCTGGAGGCGTTCGGGGCCGAGCGGTCCCTGTTCGCGCGGGCCGGGTTGATTCTCGGGCCGTACGAGAACATCGGGCGCCTTCCCTGGTGGCTGGCCAGGATCGCGCGGGGTGGGGACGTACTCGCCCCCGGGCCAAGGGAGTTGGCGTTGCAGTACATCGACGCCCGCGATCTCGCCGGGTGGCTGCTGGGCGCGCTGGAACGCGAGGTGAGCGGACCGGTCAACCTCGTCACCCCCCAGGGCCACTCCACCATGGGCCGGCTCCTCGACGCCTGCGTCTCCGTAACGGGTTCCGCCGCCAACCTCCGCTGGACCGACCCCGAGACGATCCTCGCGGCCGGCATCAAGCCGTGGACGGAGTTGCCGGTGTGGGTGCCGCCGGGGACGGACATGCACGACGCGCTGCACGCCGCGAACGTGTCACGGGCGGTGGGGACGGGGTTGACGTGCCGCCCGGTGGAGGAGACGGTCGCGGACACGTGGACGTGGTTGCGGTCCCTCGGGGGTGAGGTGCCGCGCCGTCCGGACCTGACGATCGGGGTGCCGGAGGAGGTGGAGGCGAAGGTGTTGGCGGGTGGGTGAGAGGAGTGGGGGTGTACCTACCACCACCCCACCCTCCGGGTCCTTGGCCCAGTGACCGTCCCTCCCCCGGCCGGAAGACTGGGCGCATGGACATCAACACATCCAAAGGCCGGGTGCGCGGCGCGTGGCTCGCGGCCGTGCAGGGGCTGGCGATCGCCGCGGCGATGCTGCCGGTGAGCATCTTCCTCGTCGTCGTCACGTCGGTCTCGCTGGCCCTGATACCCGTCGGCGTGGGGGTCGTGACCACCCCCGCCGTGCTGCACGCCGTGCGGGAGTACGCCGGCAAGCGGCGGGAGATCGCGCAGGAGTGGGGCGGGGTGCGGATTCCGGCCGTCTACCGGGACGTACGGGGCGGGATCTGGGGGCGGACGGCCGGACTGCTGAGGGACCCGCAGACCTGGCGGGACCTCCGGTGGCTCGCCGCGGATCTCGTGCCCGGGTTCGCCACCGCCCTGCTCCCGGCCGCCCTCGCCTTCTACGCCGTCGAGGGGCTCGCGATGCCGTTCGGGCTGTGGAAGGTGTACGGCGACGACCCGTACTGGTACGCGTTCGTACCCGTCTCGAACTTCCCGACGGCGCTCGCCGCAGCCGGACTCGGCGCCGTCTGTCTCACCCTCGCCCTCCGCTACAACCGGACCCTCCTGGCCGTCCACTTCCGGCTCACCAGGGCCGTGTTGGGGGCGGACCACGACGAACTCACCGAGCGGGTACGGGTCCTGACCGACACCCGGCGGGACGCTGTCGACACCTCCGCCGCCGAACTCCGCCGTATCGAGCGGGACTTGCACGACGGCGCACAGGCGCGGATCGTCGCGATGGGCATGGACCTCGGCACGATCGAGGCGCTGGTCGAGCGGGACCCGGCGACCGCGAAGAAGCTGCTGGCGCAGGCGCGGCGCAACTCCGTGGAGACGCTGGAGGAGTTGCGGGACCTGGTCCGGGGCATCCACCCCCCGGTCCTGGCGGAGCGCGGACTCGGCGACGCCGTACGGGCGTTGGCGCTGAGGCTGCCGCTGCCGGTGGAGGTCACGGTCGAACTCCCGGGCCGCGCGGAGGCTCCCGTCGAGTCGGCGGCGTACTTCGCGGTGAGCGAGCTGCTGACGAACGCGGTGAAGCACGCGAACGCGGACCGGATCTGGGTCGACGTCCACCACGCCGACGGTCTGTTGAGGATCTCCGTCACCGACAACGGCCGGGGCGGCGCAGCCGTCGGCGCGGGTTCCGGGCTCGCCGGGGTGGAACGCCGGCTGGGTACATTCGACGGCGTCCTGGCCGTCGGCTCCCCCGTCGGCGGCCCCACGATGGCGACGTTGGAGATCCCGTGCGTGTTGTCCTAGCCGAGGACCTGTTCCTGCTGAGGGACGGCCTCGTGCGCCTGCTGGAGGCGTTCGGTTTCGAGATCGCGGCAGCGGTCGAGACGGGCCCCGAACTGGACCGGGCGCTGCGGGAGTTGAAGCCGGACGTCGCGGTGGTGGACGTCCGGCTGCCGCCGACGCTGACGGACGAGGGTTTGCAGTGCGCGCTGCGGGCGAGGCAAGAACGGCCGGGTTTCCCGGTGTTGGTGCTGTCGCAGCACGTGGAGCAGTTGTACGCGCGGGAGTTGCTGGCGGACGGCACCGGCGGGGTGGGCTATCTGCTGAAGGACCGGGTGTTCGACGCGGAGCAGTTCGTGGACGCGGTACGGCGGGTCGCGGCGGGAGGCACGGCGATGGACCCCCAGGTGATCCAGCAGCTCCTGGCCCGGCGCGGGGAGGACCGGCTCCCGGCGCGGCTGACGCCGAGGGAGCTGGAGGTGCTGGAGCTGATGGCGCAGGGCCGGACGAACGCGGCGATCGCGGGGAAGCTCGTGGTGACCGAGCGGGCTGTGGCGAAGCACACAGCGAACATCTTCACGAAACTCGGTCTGGAGGTCTCGGACGACGACAACCGCAGGGTACTGGCGGTGCTGGCGTTCCTGGACCGAGAGCGTTGATCCCGGCAACTCGGGTTGTCTCACAGGTTTTTCTGAGACAGCTGAACACCTCTGAGCCGGCGTGCGTAATGAACGACGCCGCTTCACTCCTGTCGGGCGCCTCGATGCTGCCCCGCAAGGAAGTCAGAGGAGTTCCATGGGACGCAACACACGTAAACGCCGTTCGTCGATGGCCAACAAGGCCATAGCCGCGTCGGCGGCCCTAGCGCTCGGTGGGGGCGGGCTGATCTGGGCGAACTTCTACGCTTCGGCGCACGAATCGTCGAACGGCTCGGGCCAGAACGAGGTCAAGGCCGCTGGTGCCCAGGTCGCGACGATCGCCTGCCCCGACGTCGGCCAGAAGCTGACGAACGTGCCGCAGAACGCGCGCCAGGGCGTCGACAGGGAGTTGGCGCTGCTGGACAAGCAGATCACCGAGGCATACGCCCGGCTCGCCTCCACTCGGCAGGCGCAGGCTCAGGACGCGGGCTTCGTGCAGAACGCGATCACCGGGCCGCTGAAGGAGAAGCGCGCCGCGACGATCGACCGTATCCGCATCAACATCCAGCGGGTGGGCGGGCAGTTCGACAACTCGCTCAGCCAGCTCGCCGCCTGTACCCCGCAGGTTGCCAACGCCAACACCAATGCCGGTCAGAACAACGGCGGCAACGGTCAGAACAACGGCGGCAACAACAACGGCAACCAGAACAACGGGGGCCAGAACAACAACAACGGCCAGAACAACAACGGCCAGAATGGTCAGAACGGCCAGAACGGCAACGGCCAGAACAACAACGGCGGCCAGAACAACGGCGGCCAGCAGGCCGGTGGCGGTCAGGGCGGCAACGGCCCGGTGGCCGCGGACTTCGTGGACATCACGAAGGCCGGCGGTGGCGCCAACTTCGGTGTCGGCAACAACGGTCTCGCTGCCAACGGCAACAGCGGGTCGCGCGGTTCCTTCACCACCAAGTGCGGCACCAACGGCAACGACAACCACAACACGGACAACGTGATCGTGGCTCCGGGTGTCGCCAACGGCGCCCACCACCTGCACGACTACGTCGGCAACCAGTCGAACGACGCCTTCGCGTCCGACCAGGAGCTGAAGAACGCGCAGACCAGCTGCCAGAACCAGGGCGACAAGTCCTCGTACTTCTGGCCGGTCCTCCGCGTCCAGGACGGTTCGCAGGACTTCGACCAGAACAACGACGGCGGCGGCAAGGAGGGCAACGTCGGCAAGATCCTCCAGCCGGCCCAGGCCCAGCTGAAGTTCGTCGGCAACAAGGCGGGCAACGTCGTCGGGATGCCGTCCGCGCTGCGCATCATCACCGGTGACGCCAAGGCGTTCGTGAACGGCAACGCCAACGCGAACACGAACTGGAGCTGCACCGGCTTCGAGAACAAGGTGCAGCTGAAGGACAAGTACCCGATCTGCCCGCAGGGCAGCCAGGTGGTCCGGACGTCCTTCTTCCAGAGCTGCTGGGACGGCAAGAACATCGACTCCGCGAACCACCGGACGCACGTGGCCTTCGTCCAGGGCAACGGCCAGTGCGCCAACGGTTTCAAGGCGATCCCCCAGCTCCAGGTCCGCCTGGTCTACAACGTTCCGGCTCCGCAGATCCAGAACGGCCAGGTGAAGAACGCCTACGCGGTGGACTCCTTCCCGGAGAACCTGCACAAGCCGATCACCGACCACAACGACTTCATCAACTTCTTCTCGCAGAACACGATGAACAAGATGGTCAACTGCATCAACACGGGCAAGAAGTGCCAGTAGTGGCCTGAGCCCAGCACATGAGAGAGCCGGCGGTGGGAATCCCACCGCCGGCTCTCTCGTACGTTCCCAACCAGTGACGTGTGTCAGTGACTTGGTCAGTGACTTGTGTGTCCGGCCGAGTGGTCGGTGCCCTCCTCGATGTCCCCGCCGAGCGTCTTGCGCAGGGTGTCGACCGTCTTCGTCTGGTCGCCGACGGCGATCCACTTGCGGCCGACGAGGTAGTGACCGCCGTAGTCCTTCGCACCGTTGATCCACTCGCGCTGCCCGCGGTCGGTCGCGAAGGTGAGGAGGATGAACTTGCCGGTGGCGGTCTTGCAGATGGCCTGGCGCAGTTCGTCCGCGTCGGTCTGCATGTTCGGCTTGCAGTCCACCTTCGCCGCGAGCTGCTCCAGGCTGCCGGTCGCCGCGACGGGTACGGCGTCCGCTGCCTTGTCGTCCCCGCCGGATCCGCAGCCCGCCAGCGTCAGCGCCGCCACGGCGGCCAGCGCCGCGAGCGTCGGTCGGGTCAGCTTCATCGGGGCTCTCCTTCGTCGATACCTCCGGCTCCAGCCGGTGGTGGGGCTACCTCCCTCTTGCGGGGGAGAAACGAAGCTCCTGCGGAGCAGGGCAGGCAAAGCCGGTTCGCCACCAGGGCGGACCGGCGCCCATCTGACACCGGTCTACACAACCCGCTCACACGGAAGTTGATGCTATGCGAGGCATGACGCAGCAGGTCAAGCGGGCGTTCAAGTACCGCTTCTACCCCACGGACGAGCAGGCGGCCGAGCTGTCGCGCACGTTCGGCTGTGTCCGCCTCGTTTACAACAAGGCACTGGAGGAGCGCACCCGGGCCTGGTACGGCGAGCAGCGCCGGATCTCCTACGTGCAGTCGTCCGCCGCGCTGACGGAGTGGAAGAAGACCGGGGAACTGGCCTTCCTGACGGAGGTGTCCTCCGTTCCGCTCCAGCAGGCACCGCGGCACCTTCAGGCGGCGTTCGGGAACTTCTTCGCCAGGCGCACCAAGTACCCCCGGTACAAGAGCCGGAAGAAGTCCCGCGCGTCTGCCGAGTACACCCGCTCCGCCTTCACCTGGCGCGACGGGCGGCTGACGCTCGCGAAGATGACCGGCCCGCTGGACATCCGCTGGTCGCGTCCGCTGCCCCAGGGTGCGGAGCCGACCACCGCGACCGTGTCCCGCGATGCCACAGGGCGCTGGTTCGTGTCCCTGCTGTGCGAAGACACCATCGCCCCTGCCCCCGCCACCACGAACGCGGTCGGCCTGGACGCGGGGATCACGTCGCTGGTGACGCTGTCCACCGGGGAGAAGATCGCCAATCCGAAGCACGAGCGGCGTGACCGCGCCCGCCTGGCGAAGGCCCAGCGGGAGTTGTCGCGGAAGGTGAAGGTCTCGGCGAACCGGGAGAAGGCCCGGCGTAAGGTCGCCGAGGTCCACGCGCGGATCGCCGACCGGCACCGTGACTTCCTGCACAAGCTCACCACTCGTCTCGTCCGTGAGAACCAAACGGTCGTGATCGAGGACCTCACCGTCCGCAACCTGCTCAAGAACGGCAGGCTGGCGCGCGCCATCAGTGACGCGGCGTGGACGGACCTGCGCATGATGCTGGAGTACAAGTGCGCCTGGTACGGGCGCGAACTCGTCGTGATCGACCGCTGGTTCCCCAGCTCGAAGCTGTGCGGGGCTTGCGGCTCGGTCCGCGAGAAGCTGCCGTTGAACGTCCGTGAGTGGACGTGCAAGTGCGGCGCGGTGCATGACCGCGACGTGAACGCGGCACGCAACATCCTGGCCGCCGGGCTGGCGGCATCCGCCTGTGGAGACGGCGTAAGACCTCAACGGGAGTCCTCCCGGACGGGGCGGTCGTCGATGAAGCAGGAACCCCAGCGGGCGACCGCTGGAACCCCCCGCCCTTGAGGCGGGGGAGGAAGTCAACTGTCCAGTTCCTCCCTGCGAAAGACCTCACCTTGGATACGGGCCCAGGCGTACGAACCACTCAACCGGTCACTTATCCCGGTGCGGTTCTTCACTCTCGCGTGCCATCGTGATCTCCATGAACCAGGACTGGGAAGACCGTGTCGAGGCCGCGTGGGCGAGCTACGACGAGTACACGGAGGAACAAGGCGCCGACTTCCGCGCCGTGATCATCGCGCTCACCGCCGAGTTGCCGCCGGGCGACCCGACGGCCCCCTTCGAGCAGGCGTGCGCCTGGGACTCGACGGGCCGCTCCGACAAGGCGGTTCCGCTGTACGAGGAGGCCCTCGCGCTCGGTCTCGACGGCTACCGGAAACGGCGTACGAAGATCCAGCTGGCGAGTTCGCTGCGCAACGTGGGCCGGGCCGAGGAGGGCGTGAAGCTGCTGACGCCCGAACTGGACGCGCCCTCGGACGAGTTGGACGACGCGGTCCGGGCCTGCCTCGCGCTGTGCCTGTCGAGCCTGGGCCGGGACCGGGAGGGGCTGTCGCTGGTGCTGGGGGCGCTCGCGGGTCATCTGCCGCGCTATCAGCGGTCGATGGCGAACTATGCGCGGGCGCTGGTGGAGCCGGAGGGCTGAGGTGGGACCGGGGGGCGTGCGGCGTGAACCGGCGTGCCGGGCAGGCCGGTTCGGCCGGTGCCGGTCCGGCGTGGTGTGCCGGCCGCGCTGAAACGTTCCTCGAACGCCCGTACCCGTAGGGGGGATTCACCCGACCGGCGGTGACCTCCCGTCGTGCCGCTCGTTCTCCCGGACGTGCAGTCACAGGATGTCGCCCAGCGCCCAGCGTCCCGCTCTCCCCACTCCGGCCCCGCCCTCGACGTCGAGCAGGCCGAGGCCGCGCTCGTCGAGCACTACCCGCGCCTCGTCCGGCTCGCGTACCTCGTGCTGCCGCCGACGCTCGCGCGGGGCCGCCGCGTCCTGACCGCGCACGCCCTCGTCCAGCGCGCCCTGCCCCGCCGCAGGGCCTCGGCCCCGGTGATCCCGGCGCAGTCGACGGGCCGGGACGGCGACCCGGGGTACGCGTACGTCCGGCTCCAGGTCGTGCGTACGGCGCTCCAGGCCGGGTTGCCGCTCAGGCGCCGCGCGTGGCCGAAGCGGGCCCAACTGCCGCCGCTGCTCCCCCAGGTGTGGGGGCTGCGGCTGTTCCCGCGCTCGGGCGGCGCCGACGAACTCGCCCTGGAGCAGCGGCTGTCGGGGCTGGACGGCCCGGCGCGCGCGGCGTACGCGCTGTCCGGTCTGGAGAAGCTGCCGGATGCCGGCGTCCGCAAGGTTCTCGGGGAGTGCGGGGTCACCGCGATCGACGCGGCGCTGCGTGAATCGGGCGCGGTGGAAGGGGAGTTCACGCTCCTCGACTCCCCCGGCTTCGACCCGTGCTCGCTCCAGGCGCGGCCGACGGACCTGATGCGCCGCCGCCAGCACGGCAGGGCGGCGCTGGCCGCCGGGGCCGCGCTCGCGGTGTGCGGGGTGCTGGTCGTGCTGCCCGGGGGCGGCTGGGGTCCGAACGGCGCGGCGGCCCCGGCGTACGCCAAGAACCCCGCCGCGGAAGCCGCGTTGGACCCCGGACGCCTCCTGAAGGTCTCCCCCGTCGCGTGGCGGACGTCGGCGCGCACCGACTTCTCGGCGTGGCCCGCACGCGGTGAACTCACCGGCGACGACGGCCTGTTGCGCCGCGCGCTGGCCGTCTGGGCGCGCCCCGGCGAGCAGGTCCACGTCTCCGCGACCCCGGACACCCCGACCGGCGGCCCCTCGGGCCCGCCCCAACTCCTGTACGCGGGCACGGTCGACAACGTCCGCGTGGTGATCCTGTACGACGGACTGCGCATCGCCCGCTACGCCGAGCCGAAGGACGGCACGGCCGGGGCCGCCCTGGACTTCGCGCGCGTGGACGGCGCGTCCGGCGCGGAGTCGGGGGCGGTGGTGCTGAGCCGCGCCGACGGCAACGTCCGCTATCTGACCGCCCCTTGGGTCACCAAGGCCGGTGAGCGGGATCTGTCGAAGCCCGGCGCCGGGGTGATGGACCTGACGCTGACGCAGGGCGTGACGTCCCCGCTGGTCAGCCCGGCGACGAAGACGGGGACCTGCACGGGCTGGGAGGTCCTGGAGCTGACCGGCGGGCAGGGCCGCCAACTCCTCAGCGATCTGGGCGAGTTGGTCCCGGCGCGGCTCACCTCGGGGCGGCCCGGCGTGGCGAAGGACGCGACCGGCGCGGAGGCCCTCAAGACCTGGGCGCCGTACGCCTGTTCGCTCGGGGAGGCACGGGCGCTCGGCGTACGGGCCGTGAACGTCTGGCAGTTCGCGCGCCAGGCGCTGCCGGACGGGACCGGGTCGGCGGACTGGGTGTGCACGCGTGCGGAGACCTGGCGGGGTGACGGGACGCGGGCGCTGGCCCAGTTCCACACGCCGGGCGGGCTGGTCGGGGCGGTCGTCGCGAAGGCGGCGGACGGACCGGCGTGCGGTCCGCGCGACCCGCACGTGCTCGCGGGGGCGCTGTGGAAGTCGAAGGCCGGGCACTGGTTCCTGCTGGCCGCCGGGGACAAGGACACCGCGTCGCTGCGGACGACCGGCGGGGTCGACGCGCGGGCCGACGGCAACCTCCTCGCCGTACGGACCGAGCAAGGGGTGCAGGCGGGGCTTGAGGGGACGCTGAAGGGCGGGAAAGCGGTCAAGGCGCTGCGGTAGAACGTGCAGGAAACGGCAGAAAACGGTTGCTGAAATTCGGCCGTGCACAGGGGTTCACCCCCGCTCTACCCGTCAGTACATTGACATCATGTCTAACAAGCAGGCCGCACCTCGGCCGGTCGAGGGCGAGCGGGTCGACCTCAAGGCGCGGAGGGTGTCGTTCTCCTGGGAGGGGACCCCGCTGCACTGGGTGCCCGGGGACCCCTTCACCACGCACACCATCAACGTGCTGCACCTGCTGCTGCCCGCGGGCGAGCGGTGGTTCGTGCACGTGTACCGGCAGGTGCTGCCGTACATACGGGACGAGCGGCTGCGCGCGGACGTCGTCGGGTTCATCGGGCAGGAGGCGATGCACTCGCAGGCGCACGACGAGGTGCTGCCCCACCTGCGGGAACAGGGGCTCGACCCGACGCCGTACACCGCGCAGGTGGACTGGATGTTCGAGAAGCTGCTCGGGGACCGGACGCTGCCGCCGGGGCGGGCGCGGCGCTGGTGGCTGCTGGAGCGGGTCGCGCTGATCGCGGCGATAGAGCACTACACGGCGTTCCTCGGGGACTGGGTGCTGAACGCGGAGGAACTGGACCGGCGGGGCGCCGACCCGATGATGCTGGACCTGCTGCGGTGGCACGGCGCGGAGGAGGTCGAGCACCGGTCGGTCGCGTTCGACCTGTTCATGCACGTCGACGGGAACTACCGGCGGCGGGTGCGGACCTGGGGGACGGCGTTCGCGACGCTGATGTTCCTGTGGCAGCGCGGGATCCGGTTCTTCATGGAGAACGATCCGACCGTGCTGGACGGAAAGGCGTCAGTAAAGGCTTTCTACCTGAGCGGCCAACAGGGGACGCTGCCGGCGACCGGGGACATCCTGAAGTCGATCCCGAGCTACCTCAGCCGTACGTACCACCCCTCGCAGGAGGGGTCGACCGAGCAGGCCGTCGCGTATCTCGCCGCCTCTCCGGCCGCGCTCGCCGCAGAGAAGAGGGCGTCCTGATGGCGCCCCGGCCGTTGGCGGTCGTCGCGGTCGCGGGGGCCGCACTGCTGGTGAGGCGCTCGATGCGGCGGCGGATCCAGGCGTCGCCGCTGTGGCCGATGCCTGCGCTGGAGGAGCCGGTGTCGGGGCGGCCTCGGACCCGGGGGGTGCGGTTGCGGGTCGCGGGGCGAGAGACGGTTGCCGAGGGGGTGGTGCAACTCCGGCTGGAAGGCAGCGAGTTGCCGCGCTGGGAACCCGGTGCGCATCTCGATCTCGTGCTGCCCTCGGGGCTCGTGCGGCAGTACTCGTTGTGCGGGGACCCCGGGGACACCTCGTCGTACACCGTCGCCGCGCGGCTCGTCGAAGGCGGGCGGGGCGGGTCTCGGGAGGTGCACGAGGAGCTGCGGGAAGGGGTGGAGGTCGAGGTGCGGGGGCCGCGTAACCGCTTTCCCCTTGTTGCCGGGGCGCCCGCTTACGTGTTCGTCGCGGGCGGGATCGGGATCACGCCGATCCTGCCGATGCTGCGGGCGCTGCCGAAGGGTGTGCAGTGGCGGTTGCTGTACTGCGGGCGGTCGCGGGCGTCGATGCCGTTCCTGAGGGAGGTCGAGGAGTTCGGGGCGGACCGCGTGACGGTGGTCGAGGGGCGGGGTGAACTCGACGTGTTCCTCGGGGACTTGACGGAGGGGACGGCCGTGTACTGCTGCGGGCCCGAGGGGCTGGCGGCGGCGGTCGAGGAGCGGGTGCCGGGGGTGCGGCTGGAGCGGTTCGGGGCGGCCGGGGCCCTGGCGGGCGACGCGCCTTTCGAGGTCGAACTCCGGCGCAGCGGAAGCGTGTTGACGGTCGCCGCCGACTCCTCGGTGCTGGCCGCCGTGCGCGAGGAACTGCCGGACACGCTCTACTCCTGCGAGCAGGGTTTCTGCGGGACGTGCCGGCAGCGGGTGCTGGAGGGCGAGGTGGACCACCGGGACGAACTCCTCACCGATCAGGAGCGCGACGGCTCCATGCTGATCTGCGTCTCCCGGGCACGCGGCGGGCGTCTGGTCCTGGACATGTGAACGCCCTTTCGCGGGTGGGAGGTTGAAGTCGGAACCGCTCGGTAAAGTTGTCGTCATGACAACCGGGGTGCGTCGGAGAATGAGCGTGGAGGAGCGGCGGCAGCAGCTCATCGGTGTCGCGCTCGAACTGTTCGCCCAGCGCTCCCCCGACGAGGTGTCGATCGACGAGATAGCGGCGGCTGCGGGGATCTCACGGCCGCTCGTCTACCACTACTTCCCCGGCAAGGTCAGCCTGTACGAGGCCGCGTTGAAGCGGGCGTCGGAGGATCTGGCGAGCCGGTTCGTGGAGCCGCACGAAGGGCCGCTCGGCACCCGGCTGCTGAGGGTGATGCGGCGGTACTTCGACTTCGTCGACGACCACGGCCCCGGGTTCGCGGCCCTCCTGCGCGGCGGCCCGGCGGTGGGTTCCTCGACGACGAACGCGCTCATCAACTCCGTGCGCCAGGAGGCGTACGAGCAGATCCTCTCCCATCTGGAGATCACCGACCCGCCGCCCCGGCTGGAACTCCTCGTCCGCTCCTGGATCTCCCTCGCCGAGTCCACGGCCCTGATCTGGCTGGACGGCCGGCGCATCCCGCGCGAGGAGCTCCAGCTCCAACTCGTCCAGGACTTCGCCGCGTTGACGGCGGTGACCGCCGCGTTCGACGACGAGCTGAAGGGGCTGCTGCGCCCGATGCTGACCGGCGAACCGGCGGACGGGCCCTTCGGGCTGCTGGCGATGCGGCTCATCGAGCTGGCGTCGTAAGGGAGTTGGCGCTCCTACCACTGGGCCTTCGTGTACGAGGGGTCCAGTTCGCGGACCTCGGCGGAGGCGTGCACCGTGTGCCAGCCTTCGGCGGGGAGGTGTTCCTTGAGCAACTCCAGGACGGCGGCGGTCAGTTCGGCCTTGACCTCGGCGGTGCGGCCGGCCAGGAGGCCGAGGGTGACGTGCACGACGGCGTGGCCCTCCTCCTCGTAGCCGAACGCCGTGTGGCCGGCGGCGCGGAACTGGGTCTTGCACGCCTCGGGCTTGGCGGCGGCGATCTCGACGACCGCGGTGTGCAGGGCGCGGGCGAAGGCGGCGTGGTCGAAAGCCTGGGTGAGTTCGGCGGAGTGGTCGACGGTGATCTGGGGCATGCGGGGCTCCTCGGTGGGCGACTCGGGCTCGGGCTTGCCGGGCTCGGGTCACCTTAACCGGGTGCGCGACGCTCACCTCAGGCGCAGGGCCAGCATCGCGATGTCGTCCTCACGGCCGTCGGCGAAGCAGCCGAGGAGCAGGTCGCAGAGGGTGCCGAGGCCGTCGGGGGCGCCGGCGGCGGCCGTACGCAGGTGGGCGAGGGACATCGCGAGGTCGGTGCCGCGGGTCTCGATGAGCCCGTCGGTGACCATCAACAGGCGCTGTCCGCGCCGGAGTTGGAACTCGGTCGGGGCGGGCCTGGGGAGGCCGAGGCCGAGCAGGGGGCCCGCCGCTTCGATGTACTCGGCGGCGCTGCCGGTGACCACCAGCGGCGGGAGGTGTCCGGCGTTCGCGATGCGGACCCGGCCGGTGTCGGGGTCGATCAGGGCCAGGCAGACGGTCGCCGTGAAGTCGGGGTGGTAGCGCTGGAGCATGCGGTCGAGGCGGGCGGCGAGGGTTCCGGGGTCGTCGTCCTCGACGCAGTACGCGCGCAGGGCGTGCCGTATCTCGACCATCACCGTCGCCGCGTGCAGGGAGTGGCCGACGACGTCGCCGACGGCGGTGAGGACGCCGGAGTCGGTGGGCAGCGCGGCGTAGAAGTCCCCGCCGATCTCGGCCTCCAGGGAGGCGGGGACGTACCGGACCTCGACGTCGACGCCGGGGAGCTTCGGCAGGGAGGCGGGGCGGGGCAGGAAGCTGTGCTGGAGGGTGAGCGCGACATGCCGCTCGACCTGGTACATCAGCAGCGGTTCGGCGGCCAGCGCGGTGGCCTGGGCGAGCCGGGCGAGCAGTCCGTCGTCCCCGGCGTCGGGGGCGTGCGCTGAGGGCGCGGGGGTCGCCACGCACACCGGCGTACGCCCTGCGGGCGCGGGCGCGAGGATCAGCCGGGCGTCGTCGCGCGCCCCCCGCCGGAAGTAGCCGGGCGGCCACAGCGCGCCGGGCACGACCACGGTCTGGGTGCCGCCGCGCCCCTCGGCGAGCCGGGTGACGAGCCGGACGGCCGTCTCGTCGGCGCCCGCGTCGGGCGGTACGACGCGGGACCGGCCGCGCGGCAGGCCCCGGTACACCTCGCCGCGCGCGCCGATGACGAGGACGACGGCCGGGGTGCCGGACAGCCGGGCCGCGCCCTCCGCCGCCGCGTCCGCCAACTCCTGTGCGTCGCGGGCGCCTTGGACGGTGACGATGGACTCCGCGAGGATCGCGAGCCGCCGGGCGGCCTCCTCGGCCACGCCGCGCGTGCGCGCGCCGCGCAGGGCGGCCCGGACGACGGCCTGGATCTCCAACGGGTCGGCGGGGACGGTGAGATACGCCTCCCCGCCGACGTCGAGCCCCCGGCACCGGTCGCTCGGCGCGACGGCCGCCGCCGAGAAGTGCACGATCGGCAGCCGCTCGGTCCCCGGGGTGGCCTTGAGCCTCCGGCACAGTTCGAAGCCGCTCATGTCCGGCAGTCCGACATCCACGAGCGCGACGTCGAACGGCGTCCCGGCGCGCAGCCGTACGGAGACCTCGCGCAGCGCGTCGTGCCCGGTTGCCGCGTCCACGACCCGATGGCCGGCGCGGCGCAGCACGGCGCCCATCGCGTAGCGACTGGCCGCCACGTCGTCGACGACCAGCACGGTCGCGCCGGCGTCGTTCTCGGTGATCTGCTGAGTGTCGACGGCCGTCTCCTCTCCCGTGCAGACATGAGGCGAGCCGCTGTTACCCATCGCTGGTGGTCAACAACGTACTGTCAGATCAGGCCGTTCGGGAGAAAACCGCCACCGTGCGCCCCGGAACGGCGAACGTGCCCGAATTCCGCTCGTAGCGCGCCCCCTTCACGGTAGGGTCCGCCCCCGCGCGTTGCACAGGGTGCAACTGATAATCGGTGCCCGCGAGTTGGGTCACCGTCTGGTCCTGGGCGGTGGGTGTCGCGTTGAGGACGACGACCAGGTCACCGAGGCGCATGGTGATCACGCCGGGGGTCTCGGCGGTGCCCGACAGGGGGAACGACAGGACGGTCTGAACCTGCGCCGTCGTACGGAGCGAGAACGCCTTGTCGGTCGTACGGATCCTCAGCAGATCGCGGTACGCGGCCGAGGTGGCCCGGATCTGGGGGCAGTTGACCTTGACGCTGCTCAACAGGGGCCTGGCGTAGGGCCACTTGTCGGTGTTGTCGGCGGCGGGCGGCAGGCCCCGGCCGAAGCCGTTGCCGTCGGCGCAGTTCCAGTGGATCGCGTTGAACCAGTCGCCGCTGTCGTAGGAGTTGCGGTCCAGGGACTTGGAGCGCAGGAGGTCGCTGCCGGCCTGGGAGAGGGCGGGGCCCTGGGAGAGGAGGGCCGTGGCCAGCGCGAGGACCTGCATGCGGGCGCGGTCGTCGGCGCTCGTGCGGGCGGGGAGTTTGAAGGCGAGGGCGTCGAACAGGGACTCGTTGTCGTGGGCGTCGGCGTAGGCGAGGGCGTCGCCGGGGTTCGCCGCGTACCCCGCCGGTTGGCCGTTGTAGTCGACCTGGGCGCCGGTGACCTCGTGGCCGTTCGTGTCGGTGAAGCGGTAGTCGGCGAGGTTGCCGGTCAGGCCGACCTTGATGAGGTCCTGGTAGTGCAGGAGGCGGGCCTTCTGCTCGGCCGTGGTGCCGTTGGCGGTCGAGGAGTTGGGGTCGGTGTAGAGGCCGGAGGCGAAGCCCTGGACGCCGGGGTCGGCGTCGAAGGGGCCGCCGCCGCGTACGGCGTCACGGGCGCGGTCGGAGAAGGTGGCGATGCCGGTGCCCGCCATGTTCTTCTGCGTGGCCTGGACGAAACGGGCGTCGTCGGCGACCTCGCCGAAGTTCCAGCCCTCGCCGTAGAGGATGATCCTCTTGCCGTCCACCCCGTCCCTCTGGAGAGTGAGGGCGTCGAGGGCCTTGCGTACGGCGAGGATGTTGGCCTTGGGGTGGTGGCCCATCAGGTCGAAGCGGAAGCCGTCGACCTTGTACTCCTTGGCCCAGGTGACGACCGAGTCGACGACCAGCTTCCCCATCATCGCGTTCTCGGTCGCCGTGTCGGCGCAGCAGGTGCTGTCGGCGACGCTGCCGTCGGCCATCAGCCTCTGGTAGTACCCGGGTACGACCTTGTCGAGCACGCTGGTGTCGGCCTGACCGGCTGCCGCCGTGTGGTTGTAGACGACGTCCATCACGACCCGTAGCCCGTCGTCGTTGAGCGCCTTCACCATCCGGCGGAACTCCGTCGTACGGGTTACGCCGTCCGGGTCAGAGGCGTACGAGCCCTCGGGGACCGTGTAGTGGTACGGGTCGTAGCCCCAGTTGTAGCCGTCCTTCGCGGCGATCTTCGCCACGCACTCCTGCTGCTTCTCGGAGTCGGCGGGCAGGGCGGCGAGGTCGCAGTCCGTCGTGGCCTGGTCGGCGCGCTTCTCGGGGATGGTGGCGATGTCGAACGCGGGGAGCAGGTGGACGTAGTTGGCGCCGGACTTCGCCAACTCCCGCAGGTGCTTGGCGCCGTCGCTGTTCCTGTCGGTGAACGCCAGGTACTGGCCGGGGTGTCGGGAGGTGCGGTCGGCGATCGAGAAGTCCCGGATGTGGAGTTCCTGGATCTCGGCGTCGTTGATGGGGGTGGCCTTGGGCTTGGTGTAGGTCGTCCAGCCGCTGGGAGCGAGGGACTTGTCGTCGAGGTCGGCGATCAGGCTGCGCTCGGAGTCGGCGGTGAGGGCTACGGAGTAGGGGTCGGTGACACGGTTGGTGACGATCTCGCGGACGGTGGGGGCCCAGACCTTGACGATGTAGCGGTAGGGCTTGTTCCTCCAGCTCTTCGTGCCGGTGACCGACCAGACGCCGGTGGTGTCGTTCCGCTTCATGGGGACCGTCCTGCCGTCGAGGTCCAGGGCGACGGACTGGGCGGTGGGGGCCCAGACGGCGAGGGTGGGGCGGTTGTCGGTGAAGGTCGGGCCGAGCTTGGTCCTGGTGGCGTCGTAGAGGTCGTCGAGGGCGCCCGCGATCTGAACGCCGGTCGCGGTGAGCACGGCACCGTTCGACGCCCGCTGGGAGGCGACCAGTTGGCCGCGCAGGGCGTCGCGGACCCGGTCCCGGTCGCGGGGGTCGATCGTCCAGGCCGGGTAGTCCTTGAGGTGGGGGTACTTGGCCTTCTGGGCGTCGGTGAGGGTGGTCTTCGTGAGGCGGAGCCAGCGTTCGTCGTCACTGGTCAGGGTGGAGTTGTCGACCTTGATCGAGCCGTCGTGGGAGTACAGGAGCTGGGTGGAGGCGGCGGCCTCGCTGCCGTTCCAGGCGAGGGTGTTCCGGTCGATCCAGATCGCCTTGGAGGTGGTCAGGTCGAGGGCGGCGGCGCTTCCGGCGGGCTGTGGGAGGAGGTACTTCTCCTGGCCGTTCAAGAGCCACACCTCGTGTCCGTTGGCGGTGAGGTCGAGGGACTGGTCCGTGGGGAGGTCTTTGTCGTCGCCCTTGTGGAGGATGTAACTCAGGCTGGTGGCGCCGGGGTTGAGGGGTACCTCGTATACGGCGCCGTACGCGTCGACGCTCTTCGGCTTCAGTGGGGCCGACCAGTCGGTGGGGGTCGCCGCGCCCGTCCAGACGTGCAGGCCCCAGCCGTCGTAGGCGCCTCCCCCAGAGCCGAAAGCCTGGGAGGTGCCCCCAGCGCGGTGGTAGTGGAGGATCGCCTTCGTCTTGTCCTGGGCGGGGTAGTCGGGGCGGTCGGTGCGGACGTCGGGCTTGCCCTGGTCGATCCAGACCTCGCCGGTCTTCGTGACGTCGATCGTGCGGTCGGTGGCGACGTCCTTGGTGCCGTCCTTGTCGATGACCAGGAAGGAGACGGTGGAGGCGCCGGGCTTCACCTTGACGTAGGCGAAGGCTCCGTAGGCGTCGCGGCCGGTGAAGGGGTGGCTCGCGGGCCAGGTCGTGGACTCGCCGTCGGCCAGGTCGCCCCAGGCGTACAGGCCCCAGTCGGCGTAGTCGCCGTCGGGGCGGTTGTAGTGGACGATCGCGTAGTCGCGGGAGGACGCGGTGGGGGGCTGTTCGACAGGCGGGGTGCCGGTGGTCGTGGACGCGGTCGCCGAGGCTCTGCGGCCCGCCGAATCGACGGCGACCGCCTTGTAGCGGACGGGGGTTCCGGGCTTCGCCGTGATCGTCTGGGTGACCTGGTAGGGGGCGTGGTCGGCCGAACCCAGGGTCTGCCAGGGGGCGTTGCCGGTCTGGGCGGCGAAGATCACGCGGTTGAGCTGTCCGCCGGTGACGTCGGCGGTGAGATCGACGGTGCCTGCGGCTCCGGCGGGCGGTGCGGTGAGGGTGATCTTCGGGGGCGTCGTCGGCTTGGCGAGGTCACCCTTGAGTACTACCGCCTTACCCGGCGGGACCGTGAGGGTGACGCGGGCGGCTGCGTCGGAGCGGGCCGTGGTCGTAGTCCCGTAGATGCCCCGGTAGCTCATACCTGAGGACGAGGTCGCGAAGGTCGCCGTCTTCGGTTCGGTCGCGTTGTTGAGGGCGACGACGTACTCGGTGTGCCGGTCGCTGCGGGTGAACGCGTAGACGCCGCTGCCCTGCGCCGCGTACCGCTCTGTCTGTACGCCGTCCGCGAGGGCCGGGTTGGCCTTGCGGAGGCGGGAGAGGCCGGCGATCTGGCGGTAGAGGGGGGCCTGGGGGTCGTAGGCGTCGCTCGCGTGGGTGCGGGTCGTGCCGATCTGGTCGTCGTCGAGGTAGTCGGGGGTGCGGGAGGCGAACATCGACTGGCGGGCGTCCTTGTCGCCGCCCGCGCCGGTGAAGCCCTGCTCGTCGCCGTAGTAGACCACCGGGTTGCCCCGGCCGAGGAACATCAGTTCGTTGGCGAACTCGTCTTTTGCGAGGAGTTCGGCGTCGGTGGCCTTCGGGTTGTCCTGCTCGATGAAGGTGCCGATGCGGCCCATGTCGTGGTTGCCGAGGAAGGTGACCTGTTCGTAGGCGTTCGCCTTGTCGGTCGTGTACTTGTGGTCGGCGCCGAAAACTTGTGCAAGGGCTTGCGCGCTGCCGCCCTGGGAGGCGTACCGGCGGGCCGCGTCCTGGAAGGGGAAGTCCAGCGTCGCGTCCAGGCGGCCCTGGGTGACGTACGGGGACGTGATGTCCGTGTCCGCCGAGTAGACCTCTCCGAACATGAAGAAGTCGTCCCGGCCGTGCTTGGCCGCGTAGGCGTCGAGGGCGGTCGCCCACTGCGTCCAGAACTCCATGTTCACGTGCTTCACGGTGTCGATCCGGAAGCCGTCGATGTCGAAGTCCCTGACCCAGCGTTCGTAGATCTTCTCCATGCCGGTGACGACCTCGGGGCGCTCGGTCCACAGGTCGTCGAGGCCGGAGAAGTCGCCGTAGGTGGTGGACTCTCCGGCGTAGGTGGAGTCGCCGCGATTGTGGTACATCGTCGGGTCGTTGAGCCAGGACGGGACCTTGGTGGTGCTCGCGGTCTTCGGGGCGGCCTTCGGGGTTCGTGGGAAGGAGTCCGTGTCGACCGCCGGGAACTTCCGTTTGCCGTCGGCGTATTGGGCGTCGTCGAAGGGGTGGCCGTCCTTCGTCAGGTACGGGAAGGCGCCCTTGGAGAGGTAGTTGTAGGACTGGGGGTCGTAGTCGACGACGTCGGCGGTGTGGTTGGTGATGACGTCGAAGAAGACCTTCATGCCCTTGGCGTGTGCCTTGGAGATGAGGGTTTCGAGGTCCTGGTTGGTGCCGAAGTGCGGGTCGACCTGGGTGAAGTCGGTGATCCAGTAACCGTGGTAGCCGGCCGAGGCGTTGGCGCCGGTCCCCTGCACGGGCTGGTTCTTGAAGATCGGCGCCAGCCAGATCGCCGTGGTCCCCAACCCCTTGATGTAGTCGAGGCGTTGGGTGAGGCCCTTGAGGTCGCCGCCCTGGTAGAAGCCCTTGTCGGTGGGGTCGTACCCGGTGCTGAGCCGTGAACCGGTGAGCCCGCCACGGTCGTTGGCGGTGTCGCCGTTGGCGAAACGGTCCGGGAGGACGAAGTAGAACTGCTCCCGCGTCGCGTCGTGCCGGGCGGGCTCGGCGGCGAGTTTCGCGTCCGAGGGCGGCGGAGGCGGGGCGGCGGCGTGCGCGGCGACAGGTGGGGTGAGCGCGGCGGCGAGTGCGGCGACTGCGACGGCGGCGATCCGCCGGGGCCATCTCGGTGTCACGGGCGGGAACTCCTAGCGATTGCCTGGCGGTTACGGCGGTTACTGCGGGTCCGACCCCGCGTGACCGTATCGCTCACGCAAGGTTTACAGCAAGACGCTTGCAACAGACAGAAAGAAT
This sequence comes from Streptomyces saintjeani, assembly GCF_055409605.1. Lineage (NCBI taxonomy): Bacteria > Bacillati > Actinomycetota > Actinomycetes > Kitasatosporales > Streptomycetaceae > Streptomyces > Streptomyces saintjeani. The sequence continues at coordinate 2,657,311 of NZ_CP189624.1, forward strand.
TTGCATCCAGCGCCTTGACGTGCCCGCCACAACTGCCCCACGCTCACGAATTGTTGAACTGTGATCCCTCATGTTCCGGAGCCGCAACATGATCCGACACCACCCCCCGGGTGTCCTCCCCCGCGCCCTGCGCCTCACCGCCGCGAGCGCTCTCGCTCTCGCCGGTGTCGTCGCTCTCCCCGCCTCCTCCGCCCACGCCGACACCACCAGGAAAGGCGACGTCATCGCCAACCTGTGGGAGTGGAACTGGGACTCCGTCGCCTCCGAGTGCACCAATGTGCTCGGCCCCGCCGGGTACGGCGCCGTGCAGGTGGCGCCGCCTTCCGAGTCGCTCAAGCAGGCGTCGTCCTACTGGTGGGACGTCTACCAGCCGTACTCGTACAGCCTCAACAGCCGGTTCGGTACGGCCGCGAAGTTCCAGGCGATGATCAACGCCTGTCATACCGCAGGGGTAAAGGTGTACACCGACGCGGTCATCAACCACACGGCCGCGCAGACCGGCACGGGGTACAACGGGACGACTCTCACCAACAAGTACGACACCCCTGAGTGGGACCGCGCCGACTACCACGACTCGTCGAGCTGTCCCACCTCCGACCTCACCATCCAGGACTACGGCAACCTCACCCAGGTGCAGAACTGCGAACTCCTGGGCCTGCCCGACCTGAAGACCGGCACGGACCACGTCCGCACCGGCATCGCGAACTTCCTGAACTCCCAACTCGCCCTCGGCGTCGACGGTTTCCGGGTGGACGCGGCGAAGCACATCCCCGAGGCCGACCTCGCGGCGATCGAGTCGAAGCTGACCGACACGAAGGCGGGAACCGACCCGTACGTCTTCCAGGAGGTGTACCCGGGTACGACTCCCCAGCCGGCCGACTACTACGCCTCCGGCGACGTCCTCGACTTCACGTACGCGAGCAAGCTGAAGTCGGCGTTCCAGGGGAACGTCAGCGACCTGGCGTCACTGTCCTCGTCCGGCATCCTGCCCGCCGACAACTCCGTGTCGTTCGTGACGAACCACGACACCGAGCGCAACGGGCTGCACCTGTCGTACAAGGACGGCGACGCCTACCGGCTCGCGAACCTCTTCCAGCTCGGCTACAAGTGGTCGACGCCGACGGTGTACGCGGGCTGGCAGTTCACGCAGAGCGACCAGGCGCCGCCGAACTCGGGCGGGTTCGTGACCGACACGGACTGCGCCAACGGCTGGTACTGCCTGAACCGCGACACCGCCGTCATCGGCATGGTGTCCTGGCACAACGCCACCGACTCGGCCGCGGTCTCCGACTGGCAGACCAAGTCGTCGTCCGTGATCGGCTTCGGCCGCAGCGGCGCCGGGTTCTTCGCGCTCAACAACGGTTCCTCGGCGGCGACCTACACGTTCGCGACGGGGATGGCCGACGGGACGTACAAGAACGTCATCGACGGCGGGGCCGGCACGGTCACCGTCTCGGGCGGCAACGCGAGCCTGACGATCCCGGCGAAGAACGCGGTCGCGTTCTACAACGCGTCGTACACGTGCCCGATCAGCTCCTGCACCGGCGGGGGCGGCGGCGGTTCGACGACTGTGAACGCGACCTTCAACGAGTACGCGCCCACGTCCTCCGGGACCAACGTCTACGTCGTCGGTTCCCTTGCGGCGCTGGGGAGTTGGGACACGTCCAAGGCCGTCGCCCTCTCGTCGGGCGGTTACCCGGTCTGGTCGGGCACGGTGTCCGTCCCGGCGAGCACGTCCTTCGAGTACAAGTACCTCAAGAAGAACTCCTCCGGCGCGGTCACCTGGGAGTCCAACGCCAACAGGACGGGCACGGCCGGGACTTCGGCGCTCACCCTGAACAACTCGTGGAACGTGGCGGACGCGAACGCGACGGACGTGACGTTCAACGAGACGGCGACGACGGCGTCCGGGACGAACGTGTACGTCGTCGGTTCCCTTGCCTCGCTGGGGAGTTGGAACACGGCGGACGCGATCCCGCTCTCCTCGGCCGCCTACCCGACCTGGTCGAAGAGGGTGATCGTCCCGAAGAGCACCGCCTTCGAGTACAAGTACCTGAAGAAGGACGCCTCGGGGACGGTGACGTGGGAGTCGGGCACCAACAGGTCGTACACGACCGGGAGTTCGAGCGGCTATACGACCAGTGACACCTGGAAGTAACGCCCGGCAAGCGGTTGCGCAACAAGGGACCGGCCCTCGGAAGGGGGCCGGTCCTTCGCCGCGCCCGTCAGCTCGCCGTGAACCACACCGTCGTGTCCGCCGGAACGGTCACCCCGTCGAACTCTCCGCTGGCGAGCAGCACCCGCCCGTACTCGGGAACGCTCACCGCGTCCCCCGTGGTGTTGGCGAACGCCACGAACTCCCCCCGCCTGAAGGCGAGTACGCCCTCGGGCGACGGCAGCCACTCGACGGACTCCCCCGCCCCGAGGCCGGCGTGCTCGCGCCGGACGGCCAGCGCGGACCGGTACAGCTCCAGCGTCGACCCGGCCACCCCGGTCTGCGCCTCGACGCTCAGCTCGCCCCAACTCGCGGGCTGCGGAAGCCAGCTGCCGCCCGCACCGAAGCCGTACGACCCGCCCTCCCGGCTCCACGGGATCGGCACCCGGCAGCCGTCGCGGAAGCCGTCCTGGCCGGCGCCCCGGAAGTAGGCGGGGTCCTGGCGGACCTCGTCGGGCAGGTCGACGACGTCGGGCAGGCCCAGCTCCTCGCCCTGGTAGATATAGGCGGAGCCGGGCAGGGCCAGCATGAGGAGCGTGGCCGCGCGGGCGCGGCGCAGGCCGAGTTCACGGTCCCCGGCGAGGCGGATCTGGGTGCCGAGGCCGGGCGCGTTGGCGAAGCGGGTGGCGTGGCGGGTGACGTCGTGGTTGGAGAGGACCCACGTCGCCGGGGCGCCGACGGGACGCATCGACTCCAGCGTGAGGTCGATGACCTCGCGGAGCTTCCCGGCGTCCCAATCGGTGGCCAGGTACTGGAAGTTGAATGCCTGGTGGAGTTCGTCGGGGCGGACGTAGTTGGCCGTGCGCTCGACGGTCGGGGTCCATGCCTCGGCGACGAAGATGCGTTCCCCCGCGTACTCGTCGAGGACCTTGCGCCAGGCCCGGTAGATGTCGTGGACGCCGTCCTGGTCGAAGAACGGCATGACATCGTTGCCCAGCAGCTTGACCTGATCGCTGCCCCCGATGTCGGGGAGTCCGGCGGCCTTGACCATGCCGTGGGCGACGTCGATACGGAAGCCGTCGACGCCCATGTCGAGCCAGAAGCGCAGGATGGAGCGGAACTCGTCGCCGACGGCGGGGTGTTCCCAGTTGAAGTCGGGCTGCTCGGGCGCGAAGAGGTGGAGGTACCACTCGCCGTCCGGGAGCCGGGTCCAGGCGGGCCCGCCGAAGATGGACTCCCAGTCGTTGGGCGGGAGTTCACCGTCCGCGCCCTTGCCGGGCCGGAAGTGGTAGCGCTCCCGCAGCGGCGAGCCCGGGCCCTCCTCGACGGCCCGCTTGAACCACTCGTGCTGGTCGGAGGAGTGGTTGGGGACGAGGTCGACGATGACCCTGAGGCCGAGTCCGTGCGCGTCGCGGATCAGCGCGTCGGCGTCGAGGAGGGTGCCGAACATGGGGTCGACGGCACGGTAGTCGGCGACGTCGTAGCCGGCGTCGGCCTGCGGGGAGGCGTAGAAGGGGCTGAGCCACACGGCGTCCACGCCCAGCTCGCGCAGGTACGGGAGGCGGGTGCGTACGCCGGCCAGGTCGCCCATGCCGTCGCCGTTGCCGTCGGCGAAGCTGCGCGGATAGACCTGATAGATCACGGCCTCCCGCCACCAGTCGGGGCGGCTCGCCTCGACGGTGACGGTGACCTGGGCCTGGTCGGCTGCGGAGTGCTGCTGGCTCATGGCGTCCTTGTGCTGGTCGATCGGGCGGAGAGGTCGTCGTACGGAGAAGGGACGGCCGTAGGGGTCGGCGGGGTCGGACGGACCCCTACGGCCGCCGCCCCGCTCGTGACCATGGGTATCAACAACCGGCAGGCCACGGGCGGGAGTTTCGGGAAAAGCGCGGGAATTGTCGCTGCGGATCAGCCCTTTGTACCGCCCGCGGTGAGGCCGGTGACCAGGTTCTTCTGGACGAGATAGAAAAACGCGGAAACCGGTATCGCGATGAGTACGGCGGTGGCGGCCATCAGGTTGCGCTGGGCGTCGTGTTCGCTGACGAAGCTCTGGAGGCCGACGGCGAGCGTGTACTTCTTGTCGTCGAGCATGAACGTCGTCGCGAAGGCGACCTCGCCGAACGCGGTGATGAAGCTGTAGAAAGCGGCTACTGCGAGGCCCGGGCGGGCGAGCGGGAGGATCAGCCGGGCGAAGGTGCCGAAGGGGCTGAGTCCGTCGACGCGTCCCGCCTCGTCGATCTCGAAGGGGATGGTGTCGAAGTAGCCCTTGAGCAGCCATGCCGAGTACGGGACGGCGGTGGTGCAGTAGACGAGGATCAGGCCGAGGTAGGTGTCGATGAGCTGGAGGTCGGCGAGGATCTGGTACATCGGCACCATGAGGACGGCGACCGGGAACATCTGGGTGAGCAGCAGCAGCCACATGAACTTGCGGTAGCCGGGGAAGCGCATGCGGGAGACGGCGTACCCGGTGGTGGCGGCGACGAAGACGCCCAGGAAGGTCGTGCCGAGGGAGACGATCAGCGAGCTCTTCAGCCAGTCGAGGAAACTGGTGTGCTGGAGGACGAAGCCGTAGTTGTCGAAGGTCATCTTCGACCAGATGCGGCCGGGGTGGAGGTAGTCGTCCTTGTCGGGGCCGAGCGACAGGAACACCAGCCAGGCGACCGGGAAGAGGGCGATCAGGCTCGCCAGGACCAGGATGCCGTGCGAGGCGAGGGAGGCCGGCAGGCCGCTTCGGCCGCGCCGCCGGACGGGGGTGCTTGCAGCGGTGGTCACGGGGTAACTCCCTTCGCTAGAGCGCGACTTGCGGGTCGTTGCGGTTCAGCCAGCGCCGGTAGAACGAGGTGAACACGACGAGGATGCCGAGCAGCAGGATTCCGTACGCGGCCGACTGGGCGAAGTCGCGCGGCTGCTGTCCGAAGCCGAGGTAGTAGGCCCAGGTGACGAGGATCTGCGCGTCGGGCGCGGTGTTGCCGAACAGCAGGAAGATGACGGCGAACTGGTTGAACGTCCAGATGATGCCGAGCAGGACGACGGTGGAGGAGACCGAGCGCAGGCCGGGCAGGGTGACGTACCGGAAGCGCTGCCAGGGGCTCGCGCCGTCCATCTCGGCGGCCTCGTAGAGGGAGCTGTCGATGGACTGGAGGCCGCCGAGGAGCGAGATCATCATGAAGGGGACGCCGCACCAGGTGTTGACCATGATGGCGGCGAACCGCTGCCAGAAGGTGTCCTCCAGCCACTGCGGCTGCGGCAGATGCAGGGCGTCCAGGGCGGAGTTGATGATGCCGCTGTCCGCGAGCATGAAGCGCCAGCCGAAGACGGTGACGAACGTCGGGACCGCCCAGGGCAGGACGAGCAGGAGGCGGTAGAGGGTGCGTCCGCGGCGCTCCTGGTTGAGGAGCAGGGCGAGGGCGAGGCCGATCGTGTAGTGCAGGGCGACGCAGAGCGCGGTCCAGACGATCGTCCAGATGAAGTGGGACCAGAAGCGGTCGTAGGCGGTGTCGCCCCACAGGATGTCGGCGTAGTTGTCGAAGCCGATGAACTGGTAGGTGGCGTCGATGTGGTTGGCGCCGATCGTGCGCGCGGTGTTGAGGCTGTCGGCGTCGGTGAGGGTGAGGTAGAAGCCGTAGACCAGGGGGTAGACGACGAGGACGCCCAGGACGACCGCGACGGGGGCGATCATGGCGTACGCGTACCAGTACCGGTCGTAGCCTCGCTTCAGACGCCTGCCCAGCCCCGGCTTCGGTTCGCCGGGCCGTTTACGGCCGGTCGCTCGGTCGATGGCGACTGTCATTTCGACACCTTCTGACGGTTCAACGGGGGGTACTACGACCACGGGGGTACGGCGGGCCGTCCGCCTCGGGAGGTACGCCGGGCAGGGTCACTCTCGGGAGCTACGGCGGGTCGTCCCTCTCTGGAGTTACGGCAGACCGGTGGCCGCCGGATTCCTCCCCCGTGTCTCGCGGGAATCCGGCGGCCACGCGGGGCTCACTTGCTGAAGTCGGGGACCAGCTTGGCGATGGCCGTCTCGGCGGCTCCGAGGCCGGAGTCGAGGGACTCCTTGCCGCCCGCGATCTTGGGCAGTTCGGTGTCGAGGGGGCCCCACAGGGAGCTGTACTCGGGCAGCGCGGGCCGGGGCTGCGCGGCGGCGAGGACCGTCTGGTAGCCGGCGATGCCGGGGTCGGCCTTGACCTCGGCGGTGTACGCGTCGTCCCGCGTCGGCAGCGTCGAGTTCTTCAGCGCGATGGTGGCCTGCGACGTGGCGGACGTCATGAAGTCGACGAACTTCAGCGCGGCCTTCTGGTGGGCCTTGTCGGAGCCCGCGTACACGGAGAGGTTGTGGCCGCCGGTCGGCGCGCCCGCCTTGCCGGTGGACCCCGCCGGGACGGTGGCGATGCCGAGGTTGGCCTTGTCCTTGAACGCGGCGCCCTGGTAGAAGTTCGTGATCTCCCACGGCCCCTGGATGATCGCGGCGACCTTGCCGTTGACGAACGCGTCCTGGATATGGGCGTACGCGTCGGCGGTGGTGTCGGCCTTGTGCAGGCCCTTGCCGTCGAAGAGGGAGAGCCAGGTGCCGTACGCCTTCTTCGCGGGCGCCGAGTCGACGGTGATCTTCTTGGCGGAGGCGTCGACGGTGTCGGTGCCCTCGCCGTACAGGAAGCTCTGCGCGTAGTACGCCTGGGTGGAACCCCAGTAACCGTCCACGCCCGTCTTGTCCTTGACGGTCGCCGCGGTGGCCTTCAGCTCGTCCCAGGTCTTGGGCGCGGCGACGCCGGCCTTGGCGAAGAGGGCCTTGTTGTAGACGAGCGCGAGGGTGTCGGTGACCAGCGGGACGCCGTACGTCTTGCCGTCGTACTTGGCCTGTTCGATCAGGTTGGGCTTGAACTTCGCCTGGTCCGCGAGGGCTTCGGTGCCGTCGAGCGGCAGGAAGAAGCCCTTCTTGGCGAACGCGGGGGTCCAGCCGACCTCGGAGCGCAGCACGTCCGGCGCGCCGGAGGCACCGGCTGCGGTGTCGAACTTGTTCTGCGCCTGGTCGAAGGGGACGTTGACATACTTGACCTTGACGTCCTTGTGCGCGGCCTCGAACTGCTTGATCAGCGCCTGGTACGTGGGCGCCTCGTTCGTGGCGTTGGAGGTGTCCCACCAGGTGATGGTGGTCGGCCCCGAATTGTCGCTGCCGCTGTCGTCCCCGCCGCACGCCGTCGCCGTCAGGGCGACGGACGCCACCAGCGCGGTGGCCGCTATGCCACGCCGCATGAGTCTCTCCTTGGGTCGAAGCCCGTGCCTGCCGGGCGTCAGGGAACGTAACAAGGCCGTAAGCGTTACGAAAGTACTTGCAGCAAAAAAATGCAAGGAACCGTCGATGTTATCTGCGCGTGACCTGGGGAGGATCTCTGTGAGACCCTTGTTTCCAGGGGTCGGGCGGGCAGTTCCGCGGTATGAAAGACTCTGCAAGCTCTTGCTGACACTTTCCCGAAGGGGCCCGATGACACAGCAACCGGGGCGCGGGCGGCCCGTAGGCCGTCCCCGTCGCCCGAGCGGTGCGCGAGCGGACACCTGGCCGGTACAGTCCACCCCTGTGACCACACGGCTGGCCGATATCGCCGCGCAGGCGGGGGTGAGCGAAGCGACGGTCAGCCGGGTCCTCAACGGGAAGCCGGGCGTCGCCGCCACCACCCGCGAGTCCGTCCTCGCCGCGCTCGACGTCCTCGGCTACGAGCGGCCGGTACGGCTGCGGCAGCGCAGCGCGGGTCTGGTCGGCCTCATCACTCCCGAGCTGGAGAACCCGATCTTCCCGGCGCTGGCCCAGGTCATCGGGCAGGCCCTCACCCGCCAGGGGTACACCCCCGTACTGGCGACGCAGACGCCGGGCGGCTCCACCGAGGACGAGCTGACGGAGATGCTCGTCGACCGGGGCGTGGCCGGGATCATCTACGTCTCGGGGCTGCACGCGGACACCACGGCCGACATGCAGCGCTACGAGCAACTCCGGGCGCAGGGCGTGCCGTTCGTGCTCGTGGACGGGTTCTCGCCCAAGGTGCAGGCGCCGTTCATCTCGCCGGACGACCGGGCCGCGATGACCCTCGCGGTCAGCCACCTCACCTCGCTGGGGCACACCCGGATCGGGCTCGCCCTCGGGCCCAAGCGGTTCGTGCCGGTGCAGCGGAAGATCGAGGGGTTCGTGCGGGCCATGCATGAGACCTTGGGACTACCCGCGCAGACCGTCGAGACCGACCTCGTCCAGCACTCCCTGTACACGCTGGAGGGCGGACAGGCGGCGGCGACCTCGCTCATCGAGCGGTCCTGTACGGCCGTGGTGTGCGCCAGCGACATGATGGCGCTCGGCGCGATCCGGGCCGCCCGGCAGCTCGGTCTGACCGTCCCCGGGGACGTCTCCGTGGTCGGGTTCGACGACTCCGTGCTGATCGCGTTCACCGATCCGCCGCTGACCACGATCCGCAAGCCGGTCCCGGCGATGGGGCAGGCCGCGGTGCGTACCCTCCTGGAGGAGATCGGCGGCACCCCCGCGCCGCACAGCGAGTTCGTGTTCATGCCGGAACTCGTCGTACGCGGGTCTACCGCATCGGTACCGGGGGACCGTACGACTCGTCCCTGAGGTGGAGCCCGACCCCGTACGCACGCGGTAGGACGTGCGGGTCCGACCAGCCCGGGGGATGATCGGGGGGACAGCTCTTTTCTGGCAGACTTCATGTCTATGGGTGACGTAACCGTGACATCTTCGGACGGCCGGGACCCGGCCGTTCCCGTCTCCGTCACGGCCAAGTCCCGACGTGTGCACAGCCCCCGGCGACCGCGCCTCTGGTTCGAGATCCTGCTGATCGCGGTGAGTTACTGGACGTACTCGCTGATCCGCAACGCGGTCCCGGAGCAGAAGTCGGAGGCGCTGCGCAACGCCGACTGGATCTGGCGGATGGAGCACCACCTCGGCATCGCCGTCGAGGAGTCGGTCAACCACGCCGTGGATTCGGTGACTTGGCTGATCGTGGGCATGAACTACTACTACGCGACCCTGCACTTCGTCGTCACGCTCGGGGTGCTGGTCTGGCTCTACCGCAGCCATCCCGGCCGGTACGCGGCCACGCGGCTCGTCCTCTTCGCGACCACCGCCGTAGCTCTCGTGGGGTACTACTTCTACCCCCTCGCCCCGCCCCGGCTCATGAACGGCGGCGACTTCATCGACACGGTCGTCGTGCACGAGACCTGGGGGTCGATGGCCTCCGGCGACCTCAAGAACATGTCCAACCAGTACGCCGCGATGCCGTCCATGCACATCGGGTGGTCGCTGTGGTGCGGACTGACGATCTTCTTCCTGGCCCGGCTGCCGTGGGTGCGCGTCCTGGGGCTCCTCTACCCGACAGCGACCCTGATCGTGATCGTCTCGACGGCGAACCACTTCTGGCTGGACGCGGTGGGCGGCATCCTGTGCCTGGCCTTCGGGTTCTTCGTGGCGTGGGCGGTGTACGGGACGTCGCCGTACCGCTTGCCGCAGACGGTTGCGGCGGGGGTCCCGGCGTGGGATGCGCTGAAGGGGGCTGTGGCGAGGCTCTCGGGGAGGCCGGGGTCCGGGGCCGGGGAGGCGTCCGGTGAGGGGACCAGGTCCGTGACGGAGGCTGCGGCCCAGAACGGCGACGGCGCGAAGCCGGCCCGAAGCGGCGAGGGCCCGACGGTGTCCCGGTACGGGAGCCCGGCAGCGGCGCGGCCCAAGGGTTCGACCGAGGCCCGGAACGGAAGCCCGGCAGCAGCCCAATCCGCGAGCTCCGCAGCAGCCCAAGGCGAGAACCCGGCAGCGGCCCAGCCCGGAAGCCCTACGGCAGCCCAGCCCAAGAGTCCGGCCGGGGCCCAGGGCGAAGGGTCGGCGGCGGCTCGGATCTGAGCGTCCGCCGCGCCCCCGCCCGGCAGGGGCCGAGAGCCTGTGTCACCTCCCCGGTCGATCAGCGCACGTCGCCCGATGCCCCCCAAGCTCTGGCGAGCGGGGCCCCCAGATCGCGAGGCGCCGGAGCGCCCGCGATGGGTGTGCCCCCTGGTCGAGCGAAGCCGAGAGCTTGGGAGAGCGCGTGCCAGGCGGCGGGCGCCCGGCCGGGGATGTGACACCGGCTCTGAGGCTCGACAGCGCGCCGGCATCGGCACCCGCCCCGCGCCCGAGCCCCGCACGGCAGCTCAGCGCCGGCGCGCCTACCGCTCCCGCCTGGGCTCGGCGGCCCGCCGGAGTGCCTGTACGAACGTCCGCAGCGCCGGTGTCGTCGACGCCCCCTCCCGTACGCCGACGCAGATCCGGCGGGCGGCCGGGGTCCCCGCCAGGGGGCGTACGGCGATGTCGTCCCGGGCCGCGCCGAGGCCCAGGCGGGGGATCAGGGCGATGCCGAGGCCCGCGGCGACGAAGCCCTGCGCGGTGACGTAGTCCTCGCTGTCGACCACGAACTCAGGCCGGAACCCGGCGTCGGCGAACGCGGTGAGCTGGGCGTCGAGGCAGGGGCCCGGCCACTCGCTGCCGACCCACGGTTCACCGGCGAGCGAGGCCAGCTCGACGGCGTCCAGCTCCGCCGCCGGGTGTCCTGCGGGCAGGACGACGACGTACGGATCGTCCAGCAGCGGCAGCACGCGCACGCCCTCGCACTGCTCCTCCCCCACGACGAGTACGGCGTCGGCGTGGCCGTCGCGGACCGCCGCGAGGTGGTGGGTGATGTCGGTGAGTCTCAACTCGACGCGTACGCCGGGGTGTTCGCGGCGGACGTCCGCGACGGCGGGGGCGACGAGGTAGGCGCCGGCCGTCGCGAAGTACCGCACCGAGAGGCGTCCCGTGCGGCCCGCGAGGAGGTCGGCGAGCGCTGCCTCGGCCAAGTCGAGCTGCCTCGCGACGAGTTCGGCGTGCTCGCTGAGCAACACGCCTGCCGCCGTGGGCCGTACGCCTCTGCCGACCCGCTCCAGCAGTGCCGTACCGGCCTCCTTCTCCAGCGCGGCGATCTGCTGGCTGACGGCGGAGGGGGTGTAGTCGAGGGCGCGCGCGGCGGCGGTGACGGAGCCGCTGTGCACGACCGCGCGGAGGATCTGCATGCGCCGGACGTCCATCATGCAGTTCAGCTTAAGGGTTCGTGCTAGATCTTTCACTTGTCCTGACAGGTCGGGGCGGCGACTGTTGTGGGCATGCCTACCTTCCGTATGGCGGCCCTGGCTCTGCTGTGGGGGTCGGCCTTCCTCTGGATCAAGCTCGCGCTCGACCACGGGCTCACGCCGGTACAGATCACCGTCGGGCGGTGCGCGCTGGGAGCGGCCGTGCTGCTGGCACTCGCGTGGCGGGCGGGGCAGCGGTTGCCGCGAACGCGGCGGGTGTGGGGGCATCTGGTGGTCGCCGCGCTGTTCTGCAACGCGGTGCCGTTCGCGTTGTTCAGCCTCGGTCAGCGGACGGTGGACTCGGGGACGGCGGGGGTGATGAACGCGACAACTCCCTTGTGGTCGCTGGTGATCGGCCTGCTGCTGGGGAGCGCGGAGAGACGTCGGGTGTCGGGGCTGGTGCTCGGTTTCGGCGGGGTGCTGCTGGTCTTCGCGCCCTGGCAGAGCGGGGCCCTGTTGAGCTGGGACGCACTGTTCCTGCTGGGAGCGGGGGCCAGTTACGCGGTCGCTTTCGCCTACATGGCACGCACGCTCACGCCCAACGACGCCCCGCTCGCCGTCTCCGCCGCTCAACTCCTCACGGCGACCGCGTGGAGCGGGCTCGCGGTGCCGTTCGCGGGACCCGTGAAGGCCGACGTGACAGGGTTGTCGGCGCTGCTGGCACTGGGCGTGCTGGCGACGGGCGTGACCTTCTACCTCAACTATCAGATGATCGCCGAGGAGGGGCCGACCAGTGCGGCGACGGTCGGCTATCTGCTCCCGGTGGTGTCCCTGACGCTGGGCGCGCTGCTGCTCGACGAGCCTTTGACACCGAGGGTGTTGGCGGGGATGGTCGTGATCCTGGCCGGGGTGGCGCTGACCCGGAGGCGTACCGACAGAGCGCCGGGGCCGGCTATCCCCCGTAGAACAGCTCCTCGACAACTCCCCTCGCCCGCCGCGTGGTTCGCCGGTAGGCGTCCAGCATGTCCCCCACATGACCGGCCGCGTACCCCAAGTACCGCCCCACAGCGGCGAGTTCCCTAGCCTCGGTGGGGAACGTGTCGGCGGCCCGCCCCCGCACCAGCATCACGGCGTTGCGCACCCGGGACGCCAACACCCAAGCCTCGTCGAGGATTTCGGCCTCCTCCGTGCCGAGCAGGCCGGCGGCACGCGCTGCCGCGAGGGCCTCGCGCGTGCGGGTCGTCCGGAGGCCCGGCTCGGCCCAGCCGTGCCGCATCTGGATGAGCTGTACGGTCCACTCGACGTCGGAGAGCCCGCCGGGCCCGAGTTTGGCGTGGAGTTTGGGGTCGGCGCCGCGCGGCAGCCGCTCGGACTCCATGCGGGCCTTGAGGCGCCGGATCTCGCGCACGGCGTCGTCGCCGAGCCCTTCGGCGGGGTAGCGCAGGGGGTCGATGAGGTCGATGAACCTGCGCCCCAACTCCTCGTCACCGGCGACGGGTTCGGCCCGCAGCAGGGCCTGCGACTCCCAGACCAGTGACCAGCGGCGGTAGTACGCCTCGTACGACTTGAACGTCCGGACCAGCGGCCCCGACTTGCCCTCGGGCCTCAGGTCGGCGTCGATCAGCAACGGCGGGTCGGCGCTGGGCACTTGGAGGAGCCGGCGCATCTCGGAGACGACCCGGTTGGCGGCCTCGGACGCCTCGCGCTCGTCGACTCCCTCGCGGGGTTCGTGGACGAAGAGCACGTCGGCGTCGGAGCCGTAGCCGAGTTCGTGCCCGCCGAACCGGCCCATGCCGATGACGGCGAACCTGGTCGGCAGGGTGTCGCCCCACCCGTCCCGCACGACCGAGCGCAGGGTCCCGGCGAGGGTCGCGGCGGTGAGGTCGGAGACGGCGGCGCCGACCCGGTCGACCAGGGCGCCCTGGTCGGCCTCGGCGGGCTTGGTCTCGGTGCCGTAGGTGTCGACGATGTCGGCGGCGGACGTACGGAACAGTTCGCGGCGCCGGACGCCTCGTGCGGCGCGGATCCCGGCCTCGCCGCTCTCGGCGCGGCCGACGGCGGCCAGTACCTCCTGCTCCAACTGGGCCCGCCCGCGCGGCTCCAGGTCGTCGCCGTCGCCGAGGAGGGCGACCGCTTCGGGGGCGCGCATGAGGAGGTCGGGGGCGAGGCGTCCGGCGGACAGGACGCGGGCGAGGTTCTCGGCGGCGGCGCCCTCGTCCCGGAGCAGGCGCAGATACCAAGGGGTCTTGCCGAGCGCGTCGGAGACCTTGCGGAAGTTGAGGAGTCCGGCGTCCGGGTCGGCGGAGTCGGCGAACCAGCCCAACAGGACGGGCAGCAGCGTCCGTTGGATGGCGGCCTTGCGGGAGACGCCGGACGCCAGCGCCTCCAGGTGCCTGAGCGCCGCCGCCGGGTCGGCGTAGCCGAGGGCCACCATCCGCTCGCGGGCCGCCTCGGGGCTCAACCTGGCCTCGCCGGGGCCGAGTTGGGCGTACGCGTCGAGCAACGGCCGGTAGAACAGCTTCTCGTGCAGGCGCCGGACCACTCCGGAGTGACGCTTCCACTCCTGGTTCAGCTCGGTGACCGGCTCGGACCGCATCCCGAGCGAGCGCCCCAACCGCCGCTGATCCTCCTCGGCTTCGGGGACGAGGTGCGTACGGCGCAGACGGTAGAGCTGGATGCGGTGCTCCATGGAGCGCAGGAACCGGTACGCCTCGTCGAGCTGTACGGCGTCGGCGCGGCCGATGTAGCCGCCCTCGGCGAGCGCCCGCAGCGCGTCCAGCGTCGTGCCGCTGCGCAGTGACGCGTCCGCCCTGCCGTGCACCAACTGGAGCATCTGCACGGCGAATTCGACGTCCCTGAGGCCGCCGGGGCCGAGTTTCAGTTCGCGTTCGACCTCGGCGGCGGGGATGTTCTCGACGACGCGGCGGCGCATCTTCTGGACGTCGGTGACGAAGTTGTCGCGCTCGGACGCCTGCCACACCATCGGGGCGAGCGCCTCGACGTACTGCCGTCCGAGGCCGAGGTCGCCGGCGACCGGGCGGGCCTTGAGGAGGGCCTGGAACTCCCAGGTCTTCGCCCAGCGCTGGTAGTAGGCGAGGTGGCTGCTGAGGGTGCGGACGAGGGGGCCGTTGCGGCCCTCGGGGCGGAGGTTGGCGTCGACCGGCCAGATCGTGCCCTCGACGGTCGTCTCGGAGCAGATCCGCATCATGTGCGAGGCGAGTTTGGTGGCCGAGCGCAGGGCCTTGCCCTCGTCGGCGCCCTCGGCCGCCTCGCCGACGAAGATGACGTCCACGTCCGAGACGTAATTGAGCTCGTGGCCGCCGCACTTGCCCATCGCGACGACCGCGAGGCGGCAGGCCTCGGCGTCGCCGGGGGCGGCGTCGCAGGCGATGGCGAGGGCCGCGCGCAAGGTCGCTGTCGCGAGGTCGGCGAGTTCGGCGGCGGTCTCGGTGATGTCGGTCGTGCCGCAGACGTCCCGGGCGGCGATCGACAGGAGGCAGCGGCGGTAGGCGACGCGCAGAGAGACGGGGTCGGTGGCCTCCGCGAGGCCGCGCTCGAACTCCTCCACCCCGGGGTGGAGATCCCGGGGTTCGTACGTGACCAGGGCCTCCCAGTCGCGGGGGTGGCGGGCGAGGTGGTCGGCCAGTGCGGCGGAGGCGCCGAGCACTCCGAGGAGGCGGTCGCGCAGGGGCTTGGCCGCTATCACCGTGTCCAGCAGCTCGCGGCGGGCGGTGGGACCGGGCTGCGACTCCAGGAGCCGTACGAGGCCCTGGAGGGCGAGGTCGGGGTCGGCGGTGGCGCCGAGGGCTTCGAGGAGGACCGGGTCGTTGCGGACACCGGCGAGTTCGGCGCCGTCCAGGAGGCGTTCGGCGGCGGAGGGGTCGGTGAACCCGTGCCGCAGCAGACGGGAGAACGTACTGCTCCTGCGCCCCAGCCCCGTCATGCCCGGCCTCCTCCGTCTGATCAAGGTCGTACGACTTCGAGACTAACCCTCAAGGGGGAGAGGAGCCCCGGTCCGGAGGCCGCGTCTCACAGGGCGGAGGGCGTGCCATCAGTTCACTCGCTCTTCATCCGGCTGGACGGGTGATGTCGCCAGGGAGCATTCTGGCGTGTACATGATCTGCCCGCACTGTCATGCCAGCTCCGTACCTCTCCCGTACTCCCCCCACCGGAGGATGATGTGTCCGGCAGTACCCTCTTGCGCCGCACCCGTACCACCATGGCCGCCTCCGCCGCCCTCGCCGCCGCCTCGTTCGGCCTGTGGACCGGCATCGGGGCCGGCGGCTCCGCGCACGCCGCCGGCGCCGTACCGAGCCCGGATCACGTGGTCGTCGTGGTCTTCGAGAACCACGCCTACAGCCAGGTCATCGGCTCCTCCAGCGCGCCGTACCTCAACTCGCTGAAGACCGGCGGCGCCAACCTGTCGCAGTCGTTCGGCGAGACCCACCCGAGCCAGCCCAACTACTTCGCCCTGTTCTCGGGTTCGACGCAGGGCGTCACCGACGACAGCTGCTACTCCCCCGGTTTCTCCTCCGCGCCGAACCTCGCCTCCGAGGTCATCGCGGCGGGCGGTACCTGGGCGAGCTACAACGAGACGCTGCCGAGCCAGGGTTCGACGACGTGCAGCAGCGGCAATTACGCGCGCAAGCACAACCCGTGGTTCGGGTTCAGCAACGTACCGACCTCCACCGCGAAGACGTTCGCGCAGTTCCCGACGGACTTCACGACGCTGCCGGACGTCTCCTTCGTCGTCCCGAACCTGTGCAGCGACATGCACGACTGCTCGGTGTCGACCGGTGACACCTGGCTGAAGAACAACCTGGGCGCGTACGCGACCTGGGCCAAGACCCACAACAGCCTGCTCGTCGTCACCTTCGACGAGGACAACCGCCTCTCCGGCAACCGCATCCCGACGGTGCTGTACGGCCAGCCGGTCACCCCGGGGTCGTCCTCCTCCACCACGTACAACCACTACGACCTGCTGCGTACGATCGAGGACACCCAAGGTATCGACACCCACGCCGGCAACGCGGCCGACGCCGAGGACATCACCGGGATCTGGGCGTCCTGAGGTGTACGTAGCGGACAGCCGCACCAGCACCCCTCAGGCGCCGGCGTCCGCGGCGGTGGGGGCGCGGGTCGCCCCCACCGTGCTCGCGCTCGGCGCGGTCAGCCTGATCACGGACGTGTCGTCGGAGATGGTGACGGCCGTCCTCCCCCTCTACCTGGTCGCGGGCCTCGGCCTGTCCCCGCTGGGCTTCGGGCTCCTCGACGGCGTCTACAACGGCTTCTCCGCCGTCGTACGCCTCGTCGGCGGGCATCTCGCGGACCGGGGCGGCGGGCGCCACAAGTGGGTGGCGGGACTGGGTTACGCCATCTCGGCGGCCTGCAAGCCTCTGCTCCTCCTGGTGCACACGCTTACCCCCATAGGGCTGGTACTCGCGGCGGACCGCACCGGCAAAGGGCTGCGCACCGCGCCCCGTGACGCCCTGATCTCCCTCTCCTCCACCCCCGAGAACCGGGGTAGGTCTTTCGGGGTACATCGCGCGATGGACACGGCCGGCGCGCTGCTCGGCCCCCTGGCCGCGTTCCTGATCCTGCGGGCCACGGTCGACGGGTACGACGCCGTCTTCACCGTCAGTTTCTGCGTCGCCGTGACGGGTGTGCTGGTCCTGGTGCTGTTCGTGCCCGGCGGCCGGGCTGCAAGTGTCCCCGACACCCAACGGCCCACCCTGCGCGCGGCGTTGGCGCTCCTGCGGCACCGCACTCTGCGCCGTACGGCGATCTGCGCGCTGCTGCTCGGGCTCGCCACTGTCAGCGACTCCTTCGTCTACCTGCTGCTGCAACGCCGGCTCGATGTCCCCGACCGCTGGTTCGCCCTCCTCCCGCTCGGTACGGCGGCGGCGTTCCTGCTGCTGGCACTGCCGCTCGGCAGGGTCGCGGACCGGGTCGGGCGGTGGCGCGTGTTCCTCGCCGGACACGCGGCGCTGCTCGCGGCGTACGTCGTCCTGCTGGCCTCCTGGCACAGTGCCGCGCTGCCGTGTCTCGTGCTGTTGCTGCACGGCGCTTTCTACGCCGCCACCGACGGGGTCCTGATGGCCGCCGCCTCCGACAGCGTGCCCGAGGAGCTGCGCTCGTCCGGGCTCGCGCTCGTCCAGACCGGGCAGGCGCTCGCGCGTTTTGCCTGCTCACTGGGGTTCGGGGCGATGTGGACGGTGTGGGGGGACCGGACGGCGCTCGGGGTCTCGGCCCTCGCGCTGGCGCTGTGCGCGGGCGCCTCTCTGACCCTGCTGCGACCTGGGGACACGACATGAGTGTGCGTAACCGGTTTCTGGTGCTTTGCTGTGCGGTGCTCGTGCTGGCGGGGGTCGCGGTGGCATCCGTGCTGCACGCGTCGGCTCGCGCGGAGCGGCGGGACCAGGTGCGGGCGGGGGGACCCTCGGTGGCGTCCGGGGCGGTGTCGCTGGCCTCTCCCGGGCGGATGGTCTTCCGGAACATGGCGTGGGGGCCGCATCGGGACGAGGTGACATCCGTGCCGGCCGACGACCCCGGCGGGCCCCGTACCGCGTCCGGCGTCAAGTGTCTGCGCTTCTACGCCGCCACCTCGACCGGCGTATGCCTCCAGGCAGTTCACGGTGCCGTCTCCGACACGTACCGTGCGCTGATCCTGGACGCGTCGCTCCGTGAACGTTCCCGGTACGACGTCCCCGGCATCCCCTCCCGCGCCCGGGTTTCCCCCACGGGTCACTTCGCGGCGTGGACCGCCTTCGTCGGCGGCGACTCCTACGCGGGTACGAACTTCTCGACCCGCACGGCGATCGTGGACACACGCACCGGCGCCCTGATCCCGACGCTGGAGGACTTCGAGGTGGTGAAGGACGGGCACGCGTACGCCTCCCCCGACGTCAACTTCTGGGGGGTGACCTTCGCGAAGGACGACCGCACGTTCTACGCGAC
This sequence comes from Streptomyces saintjeani, assembly GCF_055409605.1. Lineage (NCBI taxonomy): Bacteria > Bacillati > Actinomycetota > Actinomycetes > Kitasatosporales > Streptomycetaceae > Streptomyces > Streptomyces saintjeani. Next base: position 2,675,486 of record NZ_CP189624.1, read on the forward strand.
GATGGCGAGCAGGGGCAAGACGTACCTGATCCGGGGCGACCTGCTGAAACGCACGGCAACCACCCTCCACGAGAACGTCGAATGCCCGTCCCTCTCCCCCGACGGCACACGCGTGGCGTACAAGAAACGCGTCCCCGGCCTCTCGAAGGACGCACCGTGGCGCCTGTACGTCCTGAACCTGACGACGATGCGCGAAACCCCCCTCGCGGAGTCCCGAAGCGTCGACGACCAGGCGGTCTGGAAGGACGACCACACCGTCGTCTACGCCCTGCCTGGGGACTACGGGGCGGACCTGTACGAGATGCGGGCGGACGGGACGGGGACACCTCGGCGCATCAGCACCGCAGCCGTGTCCCCGGCCTTCGTCAACTGAGGTCGTCCGGCAGGATCCGGAAGTGCGTGTACCTGCCGCCGAGAGGGCGTACGGCTCTGAAGTCGCGCAGATCCCGGGTGAGCACGGCGTCGGTGTCGTACTCGGCGGCGAGCGCGACGTTCACCGCGTCCACGAGGTCGAGGGAACCGTAGCGGGCACGGACGGCCAGCGCGGCATCGAGGATCTCCGGGGTCGGAGGCGCGAGGACGAGGCGCATCTGACGTACGCGCGCGGTGAGCGAGCGAAGGATCCCGTCGGCCGCGGCGCGTCCCGCGCGGCTGGTGGCGACCTGGTGGACCTCGGTGAGGGCGAGCGGGGTGGCCACGAGGAAACCGCACTGGTCAGCGGCTTTCCTGGCCGCGTGGTGCGCGGGGTCGGACCGGTTGAAGAGGGCGAGGATTCCGGAGGTGTCGGCGACAGCGATCACGCCGCGCGGCCACCGCTCCGGCGCTCCTTCGCCTCGTACCCCTCGACGACGGCCGCCCGCGCCTCCTCGTGCTCGACGGGTCCGCCGAGATCGAAGGTCTCCTCGTCGGAGACGAACGGCTCGTCCCAGACGCGGCGCGACAGCGCGATCCGGTGGATACCCTCCCGGATCAGCTCCGCCTCCGACAGGCCGAGGCGAGCGGCGGCGTCCTTGATCAGGGTCAGGTCACTGTCGTCGGCGTAGACGTTGGTGCGCTTCAAGGCCATACCCCCAAGGTACAGGACGTGTACCACAGAGGTATGGCCGTTCCGGCTACAGCACCGGCAGGTTCTTCCGCAGTTCGAACGCCGTGACCTCGCTGCGGTACTCCTCCCACTCCTGGCGCTTGTTGCGCAGGAAGAAGTCGAAGACGTGTTCGCCCAACGTCTCCGCGACCAGGTCGCTGCGTTCCATCAGGGAGAGTGCCTCGCCGAGGTTCTGGGGGAGGGGTTCGATGCCCATGGCGCGGCGTTCCGCGTCCGAGAGGGCCCAGACGTCGTCCTCCGCGCCCGCGGGGAGTTCGTAGCCCTCCTCCACGCCCTTCAGGCCCGCCGCGAGGAGCAGCGCGTACGCCAGGTACGGGTTCGCGCCCGAGTCCAGGGAGCGGACCTCGATGCGGGCCGAGCCCGTCTTGCCGGGCTTGTACATGGGGACGCGGACCAGGGCGGAGCGGTTGTTGTGGCCCCAGCAGATGTACGAGGGGGCCTCGCCGCCGGCGCCGGCCGTGCGCTCCGTACCGCCCCAGATCCGCTTGTAGCTGTTGACCCACTGGTTCGTGACGGCGGAGATCTCCGCCGCGTGCTTCAGGAGGCCCGCGATGAAGGAGCGGCCGACCTTGGAGAGCTGGTACTCGGAGCCGGACTCGTAGAACGCGTTGCGGTCGCCCTCGAAGAGGGAGAGGTGCGTGTGCATGCCGCTGCCGGGGTGTTCCGAGAACGGCTTCGGCATGAACGTCGCCTGCACCCCCTGCTCCAGCGCGACCTGCTTCATGACGAGGCGGAACGTCATGATGTTGTCGGCGGTGGAGAGCGCGTCGGCGTACCGGAGGTCGATCTCCTGCTGCCCGGGCGCGCCCTCGTGGTGGGAGAACTCGACGGAGATGCCCATCGACTCCAGCATGGTGATCGCCTGGCGGCGGAAGTCCATGCCGATGTTCTGCGGCGTGTGGTCGAAGTAGCCGGAGTTGTCCGCGGGGGTCGGGCGGGACCCGTCGAGGGGGCGGTCCTTCAGGAGGAAGAACTCGATCTCGGGGTGGGTGTAGAAGGTGAAGCCCAGGTCGGAGGCGCGCGCGAGGGCGCGCTTGAGGACGTACCGGGGGTCCGCGAAGGACGGCGAGCCGTCGGGCATGAGGATGTCGCAGAACATCCGGGCCGTACCGGGCGCCTCGGCGCGCCACGGCAGCACCTGGAACGTCGACGGGTCCGGCTTGGCGATCATGTCGGACTCGTACACGCGCGCGAAGCCCTCGATCGCCGAGCCGTCGAACCCGATGCCCTCGTCGAACGCCTGCTCAAGCTCGGCCGGGGCCACCGCCACGGACTTGAGGAAGCCCAGCACGTCCGTGAACCACAGACGTACGAACCGGATGTCGCGCTCCTCCAGTGTCCGGAGCACGAACTCCTGCTGCTTGTCCATCTTCCGCTTCCCCATCCTTGCTGGTCAGGCCGCCGGCTCTGCGTCCCTTCGAGAGGCGGTCGGGCACCCGAGCATCACACCACAACACCATTTCATGCGCGTTGCCGACCATGATCGCCCGCCCGGCCCGGACCTGAACGCCTCACATACGCCAGGTGTACGACTCTGTCGCCCATCTTGCCTGCTCGAACCGGTATGCGTAATGCCCACCGGAGGGCCGGTCCGGCGGATCCGGCAGGGCTCTCTACACCATCCCCCTTCCCCGCATTACGATCAGCCCACTCGAACACCTCGAACACCCCCCACCGCCCCTGCCCCGAGAAGGACAGACATCCATGGGATCCGCGAAGAAGACCGCCAGTGCCGAGCGCAAGGCGCGAATAGAGGAGATGCGGCGGGCCGAGCAGGCCCGGGAGCGGCGCGGTCGGCTGCTGATGGTGGCCGGGAGCGTCGTGGTGGTCGCCGGGCTCGTGGCCGGCGGGGTCTTCGTCATCCAGAAGAGCAAGGACGACAACGACTCCAAGGCGGTCTCCGAGGCCAAGGCGTCGGGGAAGTTCGAGGTCGGATCGGACGGTGTCAGGACGTGGAAGGGCACGCTGGGCCGGACGCACGTGACCAAGAAGGTGACGTACCCGACCGTGCCGCCGGTCGGCGGGGATCACGCCGCCGTGTGGATGAACTGCAACGGTGACGTGTACACCAAGGCGCTGAACGACATGAACGCCGTGCACTCGCTGGAGCACGGCGCGGTGTGGGTGACGTACAACACCAAGGCACCGAAGGCCGATGTGGACGCGCTGGCCGAGAAGGTCAGGAAGACGCCGTACACGCTGATGAGCCCGGACGACAAGCAGGCGGACCCGATCATGCTGACGGCGTGGGGCCACCAGCGGACGGTGACCGCGGCGAGCGACCCGAACGTGGACAAGTTCTTCGAGAAGTACGTCCAGGGCGAGCAGACCCCGGAGCCGGGCGCCGCGTGCACGGGCGGGCTGGCGCAGTGAGGCTCGGACCGATCATCACCGGCGCGGCGGTGACCGCGCTGCTGGCGGCCGGCGGTATCGCGTACGCGGTGACGCAGGACGACGGCTCGGAGCGGACGCTGTCGGTGCCCGCGGCGGACTCGGCGGACGCCGGGTTCGCGCGCGACATGGCCGTCCACCACCAGCAGGCCGTGGAGATGTCGTACATCGTGCGGGACCGGACGGCCGACGAGGAGGTGCGCAGGCTCGCTTACGACATCGCGCAGACGCAGGCGAACCAACGGGGCATGCTCATCGGCTGGTTGGACCTGTGGGGGCTGCCGAAGGTGTCCGCGCAGGCGCCGATGACGTGGATGGGCATGGGGAACATGGCGTCCGGCGAGGACGGCGCGCTGATGCCCGGTATGGCCACCAACTCCGAGCTGGACAAGCTGCGTTCGCTGAACGGCAAGCAGGCGGAGGTGTTCTTCCTCCAGCTGATGACCGACCACCACAAGGGCGGGGTGCACATGGCCGAGGGCTGTGTCTCCAAGTGCGCGGTCGGCGTGGAGAAGCGGCTGGCCCAGGGCATGGTCGCGGCGCAGGAGTCGGAGATCCGGCTGATGGCGGACATGCTCAAGGAACGGGGCGCGGCGGCACGACCGTAGGGTTTTCCCTACAGTTCACGGAGATACCCACCAAATCACCCCAGAAGGGCGCCACTTGGTTTCCTCTTGATTCCCGCATTTCCCTGGCATGAACCGTTCATCGCGAGAGTGACCGGCACGTCGAGCGATCAGCTCTCGTCGAACCACATGACAGGGAGTCTCATGAGATCCAACCGTGCCGCGCTGCGCGCCGGAGTGAGCCTGGCGGCGGCGCTGCCGATGGTCGCCGGCGCGCTGGCCCTCGGTATACCCACGGCCCAGGCCGCGGACACCCCGGCCCGTGACACGCTGGCCGGGACCAAGCCGGCGTGGGCGACCGCGCGGGCCGACAAGGGCGCCACCGCCGACAGCGCCCAGGTCAACGCCCGGGTCTACCTCGCGGGGCGGGACGCGCAGGGCCTCGCCGCCCTCGCGAAGGCCGTCTCCGACCCGAACTCGGCGTCGTACGGCGCCTACTTGAGCACCCAGCAGGCGCAGTCCCGCTTCGGCGCGACCAAGGCTCAGGTGGCCGCGGTCCAGGCGTGGCTGACCAAGGCCGGGCTCCAGGTCACCGGCACGAACCAGCACTACGTGTCGGTCAGCGGCGATGTCGCCGCCGCCGAGCAGGCGTTCGGCACCCAGCTGCACAACTACACCAAGGACGGGCACACTTACCGCGCCCCCACCAAGGCGGCCTCCGTCCCGGCCTCCCTGGACGGCGCCGTCCTGACCGTCACCGGTCTCGACAACGCCCCGCACCGGGCCAGCGCCAAGGACCAGCTCCCGGCTCCGGGGACGGTGTTCGCGAACTCGGGCCCGTTCTCCTCGTACTACGGCTCCACCATCGCGAAGACGCTGCCGGACGCGTACGGCACGAAGATCCCGTACGCCGTGCAGGGCTACACCGGCAAGCAGCTGCGTGCCGCGTACGGCGCCGGCAAGTACACCGGCAAGGGTGTGCGCATCGCCATCACGGACGCCTACGCCTCCCCGACGATCGCGTTCGACGCGCAGACCTACGCCAAGGCGCACGGCGACGCGAAGTGGAAGACCGGCCAGCTCACGCAGGTGCTGCCGAAGACGTACACGAACACGAAGGACTGCGACGCCTCCGGCTGGTACGGCGAGGAGACCCTGGACGTCGAGGCCGTGCACGCGGTCGCGCCGGACGCGCAGGTCACGTACGTCGGCGGCGCCTCCTGTAGCGACCCCGACCTGCTCGACGCGCTGAACAAGGTCGTCGACAACCACCTCGCCGACATCGTCTCCAACTCCTGGGCCGACCTGGAGGGCGTCCAGACGCCCGACTCGGCCGCCGCCTACGACCAGACGTTCCAGTTCGGCGCGGTCGAGGGCATCGGCTTCTACTTCTCGTCGGGTGACGACGGCGACGAGGTCCTCAGCAGCGGCAAGAAGCAGGTCGAGACCCCGGCCAACTCGGCGTGGGTGACCGCGGTCGGCGGGACCTCGCTGGCGGTCGGCAAGGGCGACAAGTACCTGTGGGAGACCGGCTGGGGCACCGAGAAGGCGCTCCTGTCGGCCGACGGCAAGAGCTGGACCAAGTTCCCGGGGGCGTTCACCTCCGGCGGGGGCGGCGGCACCAGCAAGACCGTCCCCGAGCCCTTCTACCAGAAGGGCATCGTGCCGGACGCGCTCGCCAAGGCCAACAGCGCCGACGGCAACCGTGTCCTCCCGGACATCGCCGCGATCGCCGACCCGAACACCGGCTTCAAGGTCGGCCAGACCCAGACCTTCCCGGACGGCTCGCAGCAGTACGGCGAGTACCGCATCGGCGGCACCTCGCTCGCCGCGCCGGTCATCGCCGCCGTCCAGGCGCTCGCCCAGCAGGCGCGCGGCGGCAAGGCGATCGGCTTCGCGAACCCGCAGATCTACGCGAGGTTCGGGACGAAGGTGTACCACGACGTCACCGACAACCCGACGGGCAAGGGCCTCGCGGTCGCGCGCCTCGACTTCGTCAACGGCTTCGACGCGACGGGCGGCGTCACGACGTCCGTCCGCACCCTCGGCAAGGACAGCTCGCTGTCGGCCGTGAAGGGCTTCGACGACGTGACCGGTGTGGGCTCGCCCGCGCAGGGTTACGTGGAGTCGTACCGCAAGCACTGATCAGGCATCGGTATCGCGAAAAGGCGGGCACCCTCTTCCTTCGGGGAGGCGGGTGCCCGCTTTTTAGAATTCCGTGAGAGATTCCTGTGACAGTCGAGGAGATCTTGCACTTGATCTTCACGATCGCCAACTCGTAGCGTTTCTCCCGACAGAACTCCCACCTGAGAGTTCTCCCATCCTGACGGGGGATTTCCATGAAACGCCTCAGACCTCACTCGATAGCGGTCGCCCTCACCCTCCCGCTCGCCACCCTCACCTTCACCGGCACCGCGATCGGCACCGCGCAGGCCGTCTGCACGCAGGCCACGACCGGCACCGTGGGCCCTGGCTGCGGCTCCAGCCCGAGCCCGACCCCGACGACGAGCCCCAGCCCCTCCCCGTCCCCCTCCTCCACCGGCGTCCCCGGCGTGAGCATCGGCAGCGACGGGTGGATCACCTACACGGACGACGAGACGTCGAGGCTGGGCGTCACCGGGACGGTCACCACGCTCAACGGCACCGTCCAGAGCGACGGCACCTGCCAGTTCGACTCCGAGCTCTCCGGTTCGTCGAGCTCCCCCACCTACCAGCAGGAGGTCGGCTACAACCCGACGACCTGCCAGCAACGCATCCTCACCGGCTCCATCTCGGCCTCCGCCGAAGCCTCCCTGGCCTCCCCCGCGGACACCAACGCCACCCCGGAGACCGCGCAGACGGGCACGGCGACGGGCGACACGGCCAACGCCGTCGGCGCGGCGAACCAGCCCTTCAACGGCGACGGTATGCCGCAGAGCCCGGCCAGCGGCACCTCGTTCAGCAACGCGCACACCAAGACGGCGTGGATCGACCCCATCAACGTCACCATCACCTCGCTGACCACCAACCTCCGCTGGCCGCTGTACGGCGCCGGCGGCTCCATCACCGCCCGCAACAACGCGTACAAGTTCAAGTACGACGGCTGGTCGACGTCCGGCACCCCGAAGCCGAGCATCTCGACGGTGAGCGGCGGCTGGAGCACGGGGGGCGCGGAGACCTTCCGCAACAACGACTTCGAGAACTACGTGATCGCGATCCTCGGCCCGTCCGGCTGGGCGGCCTGCGGCTTCAACTCCGACACCGCCGTCTTCAAGCACAACGTGCACGTGACCGGCCTGCGCAACGGCGACTACCAGTCCAAGTGGAGCGACAGCAAGGCCGGCGGCTGCTCGAACCTGGTGCACCACCGCAAGTCCGCCGGCTACGGATGGACCTCCTGAACCGATGAGACGGTCCATCGTCGCGGCGGTGCTCGCCCTCGCCGCCACCGGGTGCAGCGGGCCCGCGGTGAACGGCGCCCCCGACCCCTCCGGCTCGGCCACCGCGGCGTCGGCCTCCCCGGGAGCGGTCGCCGCCGCGTACTCGCAGGCCCTCTTCTCGGGCGGCTACGACCGTGCGGAGTCCTACGTACGGCCGAGCGACCAGGGCCTGCTCAAGGTCCTGTTCGCCGGGATGGCCCAGTCCTCCGTGCGGGCCACGGGGCTCGGGGTCGGGGCGGTGCACACCCAGGCCGGTTCCGGGACGGTCGTCCTCATCGGGAAGATGTGCAGTTCCGCGCCGGTACCGAAAGGTGCGGCAGGTAATCCCCACCCGCACGAAAAATGCACGGAGAACAAGAATCCGGTCAGCACCGACCCGGCATTCAAGGTGTCCGTGTGCGAGGATTCCGGGAAATGGTACGTGTGCTTCCCGGAATTCGACCGGGCGGCGCAGGCCGCGCATTCCGGTGCGCCGGTGAAGAAATAGGTGCCGGTGAAATAGGCGCCGGTGAAGAATTGAAGAAAGTCACCGTGGTGAGTGGTTCCGCCGCTCACCACGGTGCGTCAGGTGGTGAATGACGAATCCCGCGGCGACCAGCAGGACGCCGCCCGCGAGGAACGGCACGGGCGTGTACTCGTCGGTGCAGGTGCTGCCGCCGGACACCGCGTGGCAGACGCTCCCGGGACCGCCCCGGTTGAGGTACGCGAGGTAGAAGAGGAGCAGGGCCGGGCCCGTGAGGCTGCCGGCGGCGGCGTCGCGGGGACCCTTGCGCAGCAGGAGGACGGCACCGACGACCGCGGCGACGAGCAGTACCGGCCCGATCGAGAGGATCGCGGCGACTCCGGTGGCGGCGCACGCGCCCACCGCGGCCCAGGCGAGGAACCAGCCCCAGTCCGCGGGCCTGTTTCGTGAGGTCATACACCCATTCAAGGCGCGGACATGACATGGCGACAAGGGACTTCAGGAACCCATTGCCCTCCCATGAGCCCCCGTTGTCCTGGCGAAACGTATGGTCCGGGCCCCGCAGTGAGCTGCCCGACACCGCGCACCACCCCATCGCGTCGCTCTGACGATTAGACTGGGGAACGTGCCTCAACTTCGTCTCGCTCTGAACCAGATCGACTCCCGCGTCGGCGACCTCACCGGCAACGCCGAGGCGGTCCTCCGCTGGACCCGGCACTCCGCCGAGCAGGGTGCGCATCTCGTGGCGTTCCCGGAGATGGTGCTGACCGGCTACCCCGTCGAGGACCTCGCGCTGCGCTCCTCCTTCGTGGCGGCGTCCCGTACGGCTCTGCGCGCGCTCGCCGCCCGCCTCGCCGAGGAGGGCTTCGGTGAACTCCCGGTCGTCGTCGGCTACTTGGACCGCTCCGACGCCGCGCAGCCGAGGTTCGGCCAGCCGGCGGGCGCCCCGCGCAACGCGGGCGCGGTGCTGTACGGCGGTGAGGTGGCGCTGACGTACGCCAAGCACCACCTGCCCAACTACGGCGTCTTCGACGAGTTCCGCTACTTCGTGCCCGGGGACACGATGCCGGTGATCCGGGTGCGCGGCGTCGATGTCGCCCTCGCGATCTGCGAGGACCTCTGGCAGGACGGCGGCCGGGTGCCCGCCGCGCGCTCCGCCGGGGCGGGTCTGCTGCTGTCCATCAACGCCTCGCCGTACGAGCGCGACAAGGACGACACCCGGCTCGAACTGGTCCGCAAGCGTGCGCAGGAGGCCGGTTGCACGACCGCCTATCTCGCGATGATGGGCGGCCAGGACGAGCTGGTCTTCGACGGCGACTCGATCGTGGTCGACGCGAGCGGGGAGGTCGTGGCGCGTGCGCCCCAGTTCTCCGAGGGGTGTGTGGTCCTGGACCTCGATCTGCCCGCCGCCTCGGACGACGCTCCGACCGGCCTGGTGGACGACGGGCTGCGCATCGACCGCGTAGTCCTCTCGGGGGACCCGGTCGCGTCGTACGAGCCGACGATGCGCGGCGCGTACGCCGAGCGGCTCGACGACGACGAGGAGGTCTACTCGGCGTTGGTGGTAGGTCTCAGGGCGTACGTCGAGAAGAACGGCTTCCGGTCGGTCCTGATCGGTCTGTCGGGCGGCATCGACTCCGCGCTCGTCGCGGCCATCGCCTGCGACGCGGTCGGCGCGGCCAACGTGTACGGCGTCGCCATGCCGTCCAAGTACTCCTCGGACCACTCCGAGGGGGACGCGGCGGAGCTGGCGCGGCGGACGGGCCTCAACTTCCGTACGGTGCCGATCGCCCCGATGTTCGACGCGTACATGGCGTCCACGGAGCTGACCGGGCTCGCCGAGGAGAACCTCCAGTCCCGGCTGCGCGGCACGCTCCTGATGGCCATCTCCAACCAGGAGGGGCACATCGTCCTCGCCCCCGGCAACAAGTCCGAGCTGGCGGTGGGGTATTCGACGCTGTACGGCGACTCGGTGGGGGCGTACGGCCCGATCAAGGACGTGTACAAGACGTCGATCTTCCGCCTGGCGGAATGGCGCAACCGGGCTGCCGCCGAGCGCGGCCAGACCCCGCCGATCCCGGAGAACTCGATCACGAAGCCCCCGAGCGCGGAACTCCGCCCCGGCCAGGTGGACACGGACTCCCTCCCCGACTATCCGGTCCTGGACGCGATCCTGGAGCTGTACGTGGACCGCGACCAGGGCGCCGACGCGATCATCGCCGCCGGGTACGACCGTGAGCTGGTCGTCAAGACGCTGCGCATGGTCGACACGGCCGAGTACAAGCGGCGTCAGTACCCGCCGGGCACGAAGATCTCGGCGAAGGGCTTCGGCAAGGACCGCCGGCTGCCGATCACGAACGGGTGGCGGGAGTCGGTGTAACGCCGAGCAACCGCTTGCACGACGCAGCCCGCCGACGGGGGACGATCGGCGGGCTGCGTTGTTGTGCCGGGAGTGGTTCAGTGGCTCGGCCTGTTGGTGGCTCGGTGGCCGAGTGGCTCGGTGGCTCAGCCTGTCGGTGGCTCGGTGGCTCGGTGGCTCGGTGGACGAGTGGCTCAGCCACTCACTGGCTCAGCCACTCGGCCTCTCAGCCTCAGTGCACCGAGTGCTCCTCCTGCGGGAACGTTCCGCCCACCACGTCCTCCGCGTACGCCTTCGCCGCGTCCGTCATCACCTTGCGGAGGTCGGCGTACTGCTTGACGAACTTGGGGACGCGGCCGGGGGTCAGGCCGAGCATGTCCGTCCAGACCAGGACCTGCGCGTCCGTGTCGGGGCCCGCGCCGATGCCCACCGTCGGGATGTGCAGGACCCGCGTCACCTCGGCGGCGATCTCCGCCGGGACCAGTTCGAGGACGACGGCGAAGGCGCCCGCGTCCTGGACGGCCTTGGCGTCGCGCAGGAGCTGGGCGGCGGCCTCCTCGCCCCGGCCCTGGACGCGGTAGCCCATCGCGTTGACGGACTGCGGGGTCAGGCCGATGTGGGCCATGACGGGGATGCCGGACTCGACGAGCAGCCGGATCTGCTCGTGGGACCGCTCACCCCCCTCCAGCTTGACCGCGCCGACCCCGGCCTCCTTGACCAGCCGGGTCGCCGAGCGCAGCGCCTGGACGGGGCCCTCCTGGTACGACCCGAACGGCAGGTCGCCGACGATCAGCGAGCGCGTCGTACCGCGCACGACGGCCGCCGAGAGCATGGTCATCTCGTCGAGGGTGACGGGTACGGTCGTCTCGTAGCCGAGGTGGCAGTTGCCCGCCGAGTCGCCGACGAGGATCACGGGGATCCCGGCCTCGTCGAAGACGGACGCGGTCATCGCGTCGTACGCGGTGAGCATGGGCCACTTCTCGCCGCGCTCCTTGGCGAGGGCGATGTCGCGGACCGTGATGCGGCGGGTGCCCTTCCCCCCGTACAGCGCTTTGCTGCCGTCGGAGGGCTTGGTCTGGGCAGCCGAAAGCTGCGTCATGGCAACGGCTCCTTCATGTCATCTCGAAGCGCCCTTACGGCGTCCCCGGATCACCCCCATGGTCGCACTTGAGGACTACGGGGGCCAGAGCGCCCCCGGCAGGTAAGAGACGGGTAAGGATTAACGATACGGATCGGTGCCGTATCGGAATGAGACCTACCCTCGGAGGTATGACCACTCCCGCCGCCCCCGCAGGGCCCCGCATACCGGAAGCCGTCCACAGGCGGCGCTGGGCGATCCTCGGCGTCCTGATGCTGAGCCTGCTGATCGTCGTGCTCGACAACTCGATCCTGAACGTCGCGATCAAGACCATCTCCACCCCGGCCCCGGTCGGACTCGGCGCGACGCAGAGCGAGTTGGAGTGGGCGATCAACGCCTACACCCTCGTCTTCGCCGGACTCCTGTTCTCCGCCGGGCTGTTGGGCGACCGGATCGGCCGCAAGAGGGTGCTGCTCGGCGGGCTCGCGGTGTTCGGGATCGGTTCCGCGCTGGCCGCTGAGTCCGCCTCGCCGGGTCAACTCATCGCGTTCCGGGCGCTGATGGCGCTGGGCGCGGCGTTCGTGATGCCGGCGACGCTGGCCGTCCTGATGAACGTCTTCGAGCGCGAGGAGCAGCCGAAGGCGATCGGCATCTGGGCGGGCGGCGTGGGCCTCGCCATCGCCATCGGGCCGATCACCGGCGGGGTCCTGCTCGACCACTTCTGGTGGGGCTCGGTGTTCTTCATCAACGTCCCGATCGTGCTGATCGCGGTCGCGCTGATGGTGTGGCTCGTCCCCGACTCCCGCGACCCGAACCCCGGCCGGATCGACCCCGTGGGCGTCGTACTCTCGGTGGTGGGACTCGTACTCCTGGTGTACGGGATCATCAAGGGCGGCGAGCTGGCCGACTTCACCGACACGACGGTGCTGGTGACGATCCTCACGGGGCTCGCGGTGCTGACCGGGTTCGTGCTGCACGAGAAGCGCAGCGACCATCCGTCGATCGACATCACGTACTTCAAGAACAAGGTGTTCTCGGCGGCCATCGCGGCCATCGCGCTCGTCTTCTTCGCGCTGATGGGCGTGACGTTCTTCTCGGTGTTCTACACGCAGAGCGTGCGCGGCTACTCCCCGCTGGAGACGGGCCTGCTGATGCTGCCGCTGGCCGCCGCGCAGATGATCTTCGCGCCGCGCGCCCGGCTGGTCGTCGACCGGATCGGCAACAAGGCGACGACGACCGGCGGGCTCGTGATGATCGCCGGGACGCTGCTCGCGTTCGCGACGTTCGACAAGGACACGCCGATCTGGCTGCTCGAGGTCGTGTTCTTCCTCATGGGCGCCGGTATGGCGCACATCATGACGCCGACGTCGGTGGTCATCATGCAGGCGCTGCCGCGCGAGAAGGCGGGGTCGGCGAGCGCGCTCAGCAACACGTTCCGCCAGGTCGGCGGCGCGCTCGGGATCGCCGTACTCGGCTCGGTGCTGTCGACGTCGTACCGGAACGGGATCCAGGACCATCTGACGTCCGTCCCGCCCGGGTTGCGGGAGACGGCGGGCGAGTCGATCGAGGCGACGCTGGGCGTGGCCGCGAAACTCGGGCCGCAGGGGCGGCAGTTGGTGGGTCCGGCGGACGACGCGTTCCTGCACGCGATGCATGTCACCGCCGTGTGGGGGGCGGGGGTGGCGGTGATCGGCGCGGTGGTGGTCGCCCTGTTCCTGCCGGGGAAGCCGCAGCCGGACGCTCAGGGCGAGGAGAAGGAGGAGGAGTTGGCGCGGAAGGGCTGACGCCGGTCTCGTGCCCCGGTACCCCCGGTACCCCGTACCCGGGTATGAGCCGCACCCCCTCCCCCACACCTGCCCCCCATGGACGAAGATCGCCAGATGACCACTGACACCGGCAAGCCTCTCCCGCCCCGGGGCCGCCCCCGCAGCGAAGCGGTCGAGCAGGCCATCATCGAGGGCACGATGAAGCTCCTCGAAGACGGCGTCTCCCTCGCCGAGCTCTCCATCGAGCGCATCGCCCGCACCGCTGGTGTCGGCAAGGCCGCGATCTACCGCCGCTGGAGCAACAAGGAGGAACTCTTCGTCGACGTGATCCGCGCGGCGGAACCGGAGGACCCCGAACTCCCCGGCACGTCCATGCGAGATGACCTGGTCGCCCTGCTGGAGGCCCTGCGCAGACGGGGGTTGGCGAGCCGTTCCTCGGCGATCCTCCACAGCGTGCAGGCGCAGATGAAGAGCAGCCCGAAACTCTGGGCGTTCTACCACAGCGTCGTCATCGAACCCCGCCGCAGAAAGGGCCTCGAAGTCCTGCGCCGGGGCCGGGAGAACGGCGAACTCCGTACCGACCGCGACCTGAACCTGATCAACGACCTGTTCGTCGGCCCCCTGCTGACCCGCTCGATCCTGCGCCCCGACTCGGATCTCCCGGAGGGTCTGGCGGAGGACGTCGTGGACACTCTGCTCGAAGGGCTACGACCCGTCAGCACACAGGAGAAACGGCCGGAAAACAGCACGCACACAGGGACACGTCCCGTCGGACCCCGCTGAGAATTCGGAATGTCCGTATTCCGTCACAGACCCCGCCCCGAGCAGCGGGAACGGAACTCCGGACGCCCCCGTGCTCGTCCAAGTCTCCATACGGCCGTCATGGGACGGCGGGATCGGAGCCGATCATCCCCTAGGGTCATACACACGGGGGACGGACGGTGTGCACGGCAGGCAGTGAGGCGACACGGTATGGCGCAGCAGGCGTACTTGACGGAGACGGCGGACGGCGGGCCGGGGCCCGAACGTCGAGGAGACCGTATCCGGCGCCTGGCAAGCCGCTTCACCTCCGGCTGGCGCGGGAACCGGGGGATCTGGCGGCGCGGGATCGTGCTCGCCGTGTTCGCGGCGCTGATCGCGGGCGTGATGGTGCTGCACTCGCACATCCCGAACCGGTACGGCAACCTCGGCAGCCTCATCGAGACGTTCCTGCCGTGGATCGGGGTGTTCGTGCCGGTCCTGCTGGTGCTGGCGCTGGTCCGCAAGTCGGCGACGGCACTGATCGCGACGGTCCTGCCGGTCGCCGTGTGGCTGAACCTCTTCGGCGGCCTCGTCATCGACCGTACGGGGACGGGCGGTGACCTCACCGTCGCGACCCACAACGTGAACGCGGACAACCCGGACCCGGAGGGTACGGCGCGGGACGTCGCCGCGTCCGGGACGGACGTACTGGCGCTGGAGGAGCTGAAGGCGTCGGCGGTGCCGACGTACGAGAAGGCACTGTCAACCACGTACCGCTACCACGCCGTTGAGGGCACGGTCGGGTTGTGGAGCAAGTACCCGATCAGTGAAGTCTCCGGTGTGGACATCAAGTTGGGGTGGACGCGGGCGATGCGGGCGACCGTGAAGACGCCCGAGGGCGAGATCGCGGTCTTCGTCGCCCATCTGCCGTCCGTGCGCGTGAAGTTGAAGGCCGGGTTCACGGCCCGGCAGCGGGACAAGAGCGCCGACGCGCTCGGGGAGGCCATCGCCGACGAGCGGTTGCCGCGCAAGATCCTGCTGGGCGACCTCAACGGGACCATGAACGACCGGTCGTTGAACGCGGTGACGTCGCAGATGCGGTCGACGCAGGGAGCCGCCGGGAGCGGGTTCGGGTTCAGCTGGCCGGCGTCGTTCCCGATGGCGCGGATCGACCAGATCATGGTGCAGGGGGTGGAGCCGGTGACGTCGTGGACGCTGCCGAAGACGGGGAGCGATCACCTGCCGGTGGCGGCTCGGGTGGACCTGACCAAGACCGATTGATTTAATGTAAGGACATGAAGCCGTAACCCTGAGGAATAGAAGGCACGGCAGGCTTTGTTCCGTCAGTGAACAAATAAGCGGTACGATGAACGTACCGCTCCCCTGTGCCCTCTTCCGAAAAGGTCGCCCCGCCATGCCCCTCGCCCTGCTCGCACTCGCCATCGGCGCGTTCGGCATCGGCACCACCGAGTTCGTGATGATGGGCCTGCTGCCCGACGTCGCCGACGACCTCGGTATCTCCGTCCCCAGCGCCGGTCACCTCGTCTCCGCGTACGCGCTCGGCGTCGTCATCGGCGCGCCGCTGCTCGCGGCGGTCACGGCCCGGATGGCCCGCCGCAAGGTCCTGATCGGCCTGATGGTCCTCTTCGTGGCCGGCAACGCGCTGTCCGCGTTCGCGCCCGGGTACGACTCGCTGCTCGCCGCGCGCTTCCTGAGCGGGCTGCCGCACGGGGCGTTCTTCGGGGTCGGCGCGGTCGTCGCGACGACCCTCGTCGCGCCCGAGCGCAAGGCCCGCTCCGTCTCCCTGATGTTCCTCGGCCTCACGATCGCCAACGTCGCGGGCGTCCCCGTCGCGACCCTCGTCGGCCAGCATCTCGGGTGGCGGGCCACGTTTCTCGGCGTCAGCGTGATCGGTCTGGTGGCGATCGCGTCCCTCGCGGCGCTGATTCCGTACGACCGTGAGGCGCCCGTTCCCTCCGTCGGGCTCCGCAGCGAGCTGACGGCGCTCAGGTCGCTGCCCGTCTGGCTCGCGCTCGGTACGACCGTCGCGGGGTTCGGGGCGCTGTTCTCGGCGTACAGCTATGTGACGCCGATGCTGACGGACTCCGCCGGGTTCGCCGAGTCCAGCGTGACGCTGCTGCTGGCGCTGTTCGGGGTCGGGGCGACTGTCGGGAACCTGGTCGGTGGGCGGCTCGCGGATCACTCCCTGCGGAGGACTCTGTTCGGTGGGATGGCGTCCCTCGCGGGTGTGCTGGCTCTGTTCCCGGTGATGATGTCGGCGCAGTGGAGTGCGGCGCTTGCCGTGACGCTGCTGGGAGTTGCCGCGTTCGTCACGGGGTCGCCGCTTCAGATGATGGTGATGGAGAAGGCTGCTGCGGGTCCTTCGTTGGCGTCTTCCGCGAACCAGGCCGCGTTCAACTTGGCGAACGCCGGCGGCGCTTGGATCGGGGGGCTTGCTCTGGCCGGCGGGTTCGGGGTTACGTCTCCGGCTGTGGCGGGGGCTGTGCTTGCCGTGCTGGGGCTGGGAGTTGCGGGGGTTGCGTACGGGGTGGATGTGCGGCGGGGGTTGCAGGGTGGGCGCGAGCGGGTTGTGGCTGGGCATGTGCCGGAGCAGGTGGGGGTCGTACAGCATTGAGGCCGGGTGCGGGTTCAATGTGGCTGGTCGCGCAGTTCCCCGCGCCCCTAAAGGGCAGATGCTCATCCGGCGTTTGATAGCTCGGGTTCGCCTTCCCTCGCCTCCCTCGTCCGGGAGCAAGCCAGTGCAACCGCTTGTGCAACCGCCCCGGCTATCCCCACCCACAGCGCGAACCGGTAACTCACCCCGTCCGCCAGCAAGCCCCCGACCGGCGCCCCTACCGCCACCATCCCCCAGTTGAACGAGCGGATGGTGGCGTTCATCCTCCCCCTCAGCCGGTCCGGGGTTGCCGACTGGCGGTAGGCCAGTTCCACCGGGGACTCCACGGAGATCGCGAAGGAGACGGCGAAGAAGGCCAGGCACACGGCCGGGAGGGCCCAACTCCCTTGCTGAGCCAGGGGGATGGGAAGCCAGCAGACGGCGGCCACGATGCGGAACGCGACCAGTGTCGGGCCTACGTCGAGCCGTCGCGCGACCCTGCCGGACACCGCGCCGCCCAGCACCGACCCCACCGCCGCGCACGCGTACGTCAGCCCCAACCCGAAGCTTCCGACGCGGAGTTCACGCAGCGCGAAGACCACGAACACGGTCGACACCATGGAGTTGAAGAGCAGCATCGCGTGGGAGGTGAGGGCGATGGGGGCGAGCGTCCGGTGCCGGTAGACCCATCGGACGCCTTCCTTCAACTCCCGCACCAGACCGCGCCGTTCACTCTTCTCGGGAACGGGGTCGTCGGCCTTGAGCGTGGCGAGGAGGAGGCCGGACACGACGTAACTGGCCGCGTCCACCAGGACGGCGAGCGGCGCTCCCAGCCACCGCACCAGCGCCCCGGCGATCAGCGGGCCCGCCGATCCGGCGACCGCCGACGCCTGCTCGGTGCGCGCGTACGCGGAGTTGAGCTGTGCCTCGGGGACCAGGCGGGGTACGAAGGACTGACTCGCCGCGTCGAACAGCAGGCTCAGTACACCGGACGCGAAGACGACCACGCACAGGGTCGTGATGGTCAGCAGACCGAGGCCGCACAGCACGGGGATCAGCGCCAGGACGACGCCGCGCGCCAGATCCACCCCCACCATGACGGGTTTGCGCCGCCACCGGTCCACCAGCACCCCGGCCACCAGCCCGAACAGCAGATACGGCAGCCAGCGGACGGCGCTGACGACCCCCACCTCGGTGGCGCTCGCGCTCAGCGTGACGGCCACGAGGATCTGGAGGGCGAGCCCGGTGACCTGGGAGCCGAAGGCGGAGACGGCGAAGGCGGTCCAGAAGCGGGGGTATCCGGAGGTGTCGATCAGTCTCGGCATGATCGGGCCGTACCCGCGCGGGGTCCCTCAAGAACCGGAGGCCCCCACGATCCGCTCCACCGCCGCCGTCACCAGCGCCTCGCGCTCCTCCTCGCCGAACACGTCCGGCAGGGTGAGCTGTTCGACGATCAGCCAGTTCAGCGTGAGGATCAGGAGTTTGACGGCGGTCGCGTCGCCGGGGAGGCCGGATGCCTCGTGGTACGCGATGTTCGCGTCGACGTCCGCGCGGACGCGGTCCGTGAGGAGGGCACGGAGGGCCGGGCGGCGGGTGGCTTCGAGGCGGAGTTCGAGGAGGGCCAGGTAGCCGGTGCGGAAGGAGGAGACACGGGTGACCAGTTCGCGCATCAGCGCGGCGTACGTCTCGCGGTCCCTGCCCGCCTCGCGCTGGCGCGTGATCGTCGCCTCGTCCGGCTGGAGGCGTTCGTAGACGCGGGCTCCGGACTGGGTGAGGAGGTCGTCGCGGTTGAGGAAGTAGTTGGAGGTCGTGCCGGGGGGTACGGCGGCCTCCTGGTCGACCGCGCGGAAGGTGAGGCCGCGCGCGCCCTCCCTCGCGAGGACCTCCAGCGCGGCGTCCGTGAGGGCGACACGCCGTTCGTCGTTCCGTCTCGCCATTGACACCACTCCATGTGTAGTACTAACTTCACCCGACACCGGGAACCACTACACCCAGAGTACTACGACTGGAGTTGACCAGCTTGCGCAAGCTCTCGTACTACGTCGCCCTGACCCTCGACGGCCGGATCGCGGGACCCACCGGTGAGTACGACTTCTTCCCGTTCGGCGACGCCGAGCAGGCCGCCGCCTACACCTCAGGTACTACCTCCCTGTACCCCGACACGGTCCCGACGGCCATGCGCGAGGGCCTCGGCCTCAGCGGCGTACCCAACAAGCGCTACGACACGGTCCTGATGGGCCTCGGAACCTACCGCCCGGCCCTGGACGCCGGGATCACGAGCCCGTACGCGCACCTGCGGCAGTACGTCGTCTCCAGCACCCTGGACCCGGCCGCGCACCCGGACGTCACCGTCGTACCGGGTGAACCCCTGACTCTCGTACGGGAGTTGAAGCAGGAGGAGACGGGATTGGACATCTGGCTGTGCGGGGGCGGGAAGCTCGCCGGGCAGTTGCTGACGGAGATCGACGAGCTGGTGATCAAGAGCTATCCGGTGGTCGCGGGGGCGGGGATCCCGGCGTTCGAGGGGGCCTTCGACCCGACCGTGTTCGCGGCGGCGGAGCGGACGGCGTTCACGAACGGGGTAACTCTCACGAGGTACGTGCGCGGGTAGCACGCGCCGTCGGTGAGCTGTCGGTCGTCTGTCGGTGCTTTGTCGGTGCCCCCTGTCAGGGTGGAGGACATGAAGCGAACCGACATCAACCTCAACGGCGGGGGAAGCGCCGTCACCGTACGGGGACTGGTCAAGCACTACGGCGAGACCAAGGCGCTGGACGGGGTCGATCTGGAGGTCAGGGAGGGAACCGTGCGGGGCGTCCTGGGGCCGAACGGCGCCGGGAAGACCACCCTCGTGCGTATCCTCTCCACGCTGCTGCGGCCCGACGCGGGGGACGCGACGGTGGCCGGGTACGACGTACTGCGCCAGCCCCGGCAGCTGCGCCGGGTGATAGGGCTGACCGGGCAGTACGCGTCCGTGGACGAGAAGCTGCCGGGCTGGGAGAACCTGTACCTGATCGGGCGCCTGCTCGACCTGTCCCGCAAGGACGCGCGGGCGCGGGCGGACGAGCTGCTGGAGCGTTTCTCGCTCACCGAGGCCGCCAAGCGCCCGGCGAAGACGTACTCCGGCGGTATGCGCCGCCGCCTCGACCTCGCCGCCTCGATGATCGGCTCCCCGTCCGTCCTGTTCCTGGACGAGCCGACGACCGGCCTCGACCCGCGCACGCGCAACGAGGTGTGGGACGAGGTGAAGCGGATGGTCGGCGACGGCGTCACCGTCCTGCTCACCACCCAGTACATGGAGGAGGCCGAGCAGTTGGCGTCCGAGCTGACCGTCGTCGACCGGGGCAAGGTCGTCGCGGAGGGCCGGGTGGACGAGCTGAAGGCGAAGGTCGGCGGCCGGACCCTGCGCGTGAAGCCCCTGGAAACCGCCGAGTTGAACCCGCTCGCGCGGATGCTCGACGACCTCGGCATCACCGGACTCGCGCAGACGACGGTCGACGCGGAGACCGGCACGCTGCTGGTACCGATCCTCAGCGACGAGCAACTCACCGCCGTCGTGGGCGCGGTGACCGCACGCGGCATCACCATCTCCTCCATCTCCACCGAACTCCCCAGCCTGGACGAGGTGTTCCTGTCGATCACCGGCCACCGCGCCGGTACCGCGCCGGACAGCTTCGCCACCGAACCCCGCGAGGAGGTCGCCGTATGAGCGCCGCCACCGTTCAACTCGCCGACGACCGCATCCCGTTGAGATCCCACCTGCGGCACACCGGCGCGCTGGTCCGCCGCAACCTGCTGTGGATCCGCCAGGACCCGGAGTCGATGTTCGACGCACTGCTGATGCCGGTGGTCTTCACCCTGCTGTTCGTGTACGTCTTCGGCGGCTCGATCGGCCAGGCGCTCGGCGGCGGCCAGGACCAGTACGTGCAGTACGTCATCCCCGGCATGATCGCGATGATGTCGATGACGCTCTCGCAGGGCGTCGGCACGGGCTTCAGCCAGGACTTCAACTCCGGTGTCATGGACCGCTTCCGGTCGCTGCCGATCGGCCGGGGCTCGGTGCTCTTCGCGAAGATCGCCGTCGAGCTGGTGCGGATGCTGTTCGCGACCGTCGTCCTGATGATCGTCGCCGTGCTGGTCGGCTTCGAGATCACGAGCTGGCCGGGGCTGCTGGCGGCGGTGGGCCTCGCGACCCTGTTCGCCTCGTCGATCATGTGGGTGTTCCTCACGCTCGGCGTGATCATGAAGAACGCGCAGTCGGTGCAGGCGATGGGCTTCCTGGTGCTGTTCCCGCTCCAGTTCGGCTCGTCGATCTTCACGCCGACCGGCAAGATGCCGGGCTGGCTACAGAAGTTCACCGACTACAACCCGCTGTCCACGCTCGCCGACGCGGCGCGCGGACTGATGGTGGGCGGCCCGGTCGCGCACGACCTGTGGATCACGCTCGGCTGGTCGGCGGCGATCACCGCCGTCATGGCGCCGGTCGCGATCCACAAGTTCCGCACGAAGACGTGATGTCGACGGCACGTCAGACCAGGGCGGCGGCCTCCTCGTAACCGAGGTCGCCGCCCTCGGCGTACGCCGACTCGTAAGCCGCGTCGCCGAGTTGGCGCCGCGCCTGCGCCTCCGCGTCCGCGCGCTGCATCCGCTCCTGGCGCAGCGCGATGTGGCCCGGCGGGAGCATCGCGTCGCTGGCGCCCAGGCAGCGGGCCGCGTTCGCCGCGCGGGCCGGGTCGTCGTCGCAGGTCATGATGTACGCGGCCGTACAGAGGTACAGGGCGCGCATGTGCGGCGCGATGACCATCGACAGCGGCGCGGCGGAGGTGGTCAGGGCCCGCCGTATGGTGATGAGGGCGCTGTCGACCCGGCCGTCCTGGGCATCGAGCCACGCCTCGACGCCGTCGATGAACGCGTCGAAGACCAGGAACTGGGCCAGCGCGAAGTCCTGGCGCAGTTGCCGGAGTTGGTCGCGGGCCTCGTCCCTGCGGCCGGTCTCGCCGAGCCAGGCGGCGAGGAAGAGGCGGGCGGCCGGGCGGGCCTCGTTGACGTAGCCCTCGGCGTCGGTGATGGCCTCGCGGAGGATGGCCTCGCCCCGCGCGCTCTCGGCGGGGTCGCCGCCCTCCAGGAGGACGTTGGCGAACCGCACCCGCAGGATCGTCAACTGGGCGCGGGCGCCCAGGTGCTCGGCGTGCACCATCGCCTCGCGGTAGTCGGCGGCGGCCTTCTCGTGCAGGCCCAGCCGCTCGTACGCCTCCGCGCGCGCCGACAGGGACTCGGCGGCGCCCCAGGAGTCGCCGTACCGGCGGAAGATGTCCAGCGCCTCGTCCGCGTCGCGGGCGCCGTCGCCGGCCCAGTCGCTGCGGTTGGCCCGGAAGTTGCCGCGCAGCTGGAGGCAGAACGCCAAGTCCCATTCCAGCGCGGGGTGTTCACGGCAGATCCGGATGTTGGCGTCCAGGATCTCGTGGACCATCGGCATGTCGCCGCTCAGCATCACGGCGTAGAACGCGTGCAGGCCCGGGATCCAGCACAGTTGGGGCAGGCCGGGGCGGTAGCTGTCCTTGATGCGGGCCAGCTTGCGTTCCGCCTCCGGGGTCTGCCAGAGCTCCAGCTCCGTGTCCATGTAGGCGAGATGGGTGAGGTGCGCGCCGCGTCTCGCCTCGGCGAGGAACTCGCCGGTGAACGGCGGGGGCAGGGCCGTGACGCGCTGCCAGACCGGCTCGACGAACTGCGGTTCCGGGCCCGCGAAGGGGTCCGGGGCCAGTTCCATCACCTCCTTGAACCAGTTCCTGGCCTCGATGCGCATGTCGCGCATCTGCCAGAACCAGAGCAGGGAGTGGGCGAGGCTCAACGCCTCCTGTTCGTCGGGGGTGTCGACCGCCCGGCGCAGCGCCGTGCGCAGGTTCTCGTACTCCGCCTGGAAGCGCTGGATCGCCATGACCTGCTGCGGGCCGCGCAGCAACGGCTCGGTGATGCGGGCGAGTTCGCGGTAGTACGTGAGGTGCGCGCGCTCCGCCTCGGGGCGACGGCCCGAGGCGGTGAGGCGTTCGCCCGCGTACTCGGCGACCGTCTCCAGGAGGCGGTAGCGCATCGGGCCGTCCGGCGAAGGGGCCGCCACGACAAGGGACTTGTCCACGAGGGAGGCCAGCGCCTCCAGTGCCGCCGGGCCGCAGACCGCCTCCGCGGCGTGCAGGTCGCAGCCGCCCGCGAAGACCGACAGGCGGCCCAGGACGTCCCGTTCCTCCTCGTCCAGCAGGTCCCAGGACCAGTCGACGACCGCCCTCAGGGTCTGCTGGCGGGGCAGGACCGTGCGGCTTCCCGAGGTCAGGAGGCGGAAGCGGTCGTCGAGACGGTCGGCTATCTGACGGGGCGTCAAGATCCGCAGTCTGGCCGCCGCCAGCTCGATCGCCAGGGGGAGGCCGTCCAGTCTGCGGCAGATCTCCGCGCAGGCGTCCGGGTCGTCCGCCGTGCGGAAGCCCGGGCGGGCCGCCGTGCCCCGGTCCCTCAGCAGGCGCAACGCCACCGGTTCCGGGAGGGGTTCGACCGGGCGCAGCAACTCGCCGGGTACGCCCAGGGGTTCGCGGCTCGTCGCCAGGATCGTCAGCTCCGGGCAGCGGGCGAGGAGTTCCTCCGCGAGGTGGGCCGCCGCCTCGACCACGTGCTCGCAGTTGTCCAGGATGATCAGCATCCGGCGCCGCGAGCAGTGGTCCACGAGCCGGTCGACCGGGTCGTCGTGCCGCTCCCCCACGGCGCGGAACTCCTCCGCGCCGGCCCCGTACAGGACGGTCTCCCGGGCGCCGACCGCCGTGACCACGGCCTGGGGGACGGCGGTCGGGTCGGAGACGGGGGCGAGTTCGGCGAGCCACACGCCGTCGCGGGCGGCTACGGTCTCGGCGGCCTCCTGGGAGAGGCGGGTCTTCCCGGCGCCGCCGGGGCCGAGGAGGGTGACGAGGCGGGCGGTGGTGAGGTCGGTACGGATGGTTTCTATGTCGGCTTCGCGGCCTACGAAGGAGGTGAGGCGGGCGCGGAGGTTGCCGGGGGTGGGTGGGGGCGCCTGGTCGCCGGGGGCGAAGTGGGGCGCCGGGGAGTCGGAGGGGGTGGGGTGAGGGGTGGGTGCTTGGTGGCCGGGGGGTGCTGGGGGTACGAGGTGGTCGGGGGTACCCGGGTAGGTCGGAGGTACTACGTGACCGGGAGGGGCTGGGGGGACGAGAGGGCCGGGGGTACCCGGGTAAGCCTGAGGTACTACGTGACCGGGAGGGGCTGGGGGCACGTGAGGGCCAGGGGTACCCGGGTAAGCCTGAGGTACTACGTGACCGGGAGGGGCTGGGGGCACGTGAGGGCCAGGGGTACCCGGGTAAGCCTGAGGTACTACGTGACCGGGAGGGGCTGGGGGCACGTGAGGGCCAGGGGTACCCGGGTAAGCCTGAGGTACTACGTGACCGGGAGGGGCTGGGGGCACGTGAGGGCCAGGGGTACCCGGGTAAGCCTGAGGTACTACGTGACCGGAAGACGCGGGAGCAGACGGAGAGCCAGGGTGGTCCGAAGCTTCAGGCGAGGTGGGGTGACCCGAAGCGCCGGGAGCGGTGCCGGGCGCCGGGCGGTCCGAGGCTCCGGAGGAACCGTGGGACCCGTGGTGACCGGAAACCCCCGGGCGACCGGAAGACCCGTGATGACCGGACGCCCCCGGCCGGCCGGAAGACCCCTGATGCCCTGAGGCTCCAGGATCAGCGCGAGGTGTCAGGTGGTCCTGACTCCCAGGGCTGCCCGGCACTCCCGCGCGGTCCGGCGCCCCCGCGCGACCCGGCGTCCCGGGGCCACCCGGCGTCCCGGGCCGGGACCAGGCCCCGGTGCGAGCCCCCGGCGCCTGCCCCCCGCCGGTGTCCCTCCCCGTCGCCGCGGCCGGCCGCACAGCATCCCCGGGGTTCAGCAACTCCATGTGCAGCGCCCGGAGTTCAGCCCCCGGGTCCGTCCCCAGGCGGTCCGCCAGAACGCCCCGTACCTCGTCGTACGCCGCCAGCGCCTCCGCCGTACGGCCCGCGTCGCGCAGTGCGCGCAGGCGGAGGGCCTGGAGGGGTTCGTCGAGGGGATGGGTGTCGCACAGGGCCGTCAGTTCCGGGAGGACCTGCTCGGCCTGGCCGAGGGACAGCGCCGCGGCGTGGCGGGCGCGGACCGCGTCGAGGCGGCGCATCTCCCAGCGGGCCGCTTCCGCCGAGCGGTCGGGGAGGTCGGCGAGGGCGGGGCCGCGCCACAGGGCGAGGGCGTCCTCCAGGAGGACGGCCGCCTTCGCGGGGTCGCCGTCGGCGAGGGCGCGGATGCCGTCGCCGGTGAGGCGTTCGAAGCGGTACACGTCGACGTCGTCGGAGTTCACGGCGAGGCGGTAACCGCCGTCCACGGAGACGATCGCCCCCGCGCCCAGCGTCCTGCGCAGCCGCCCCACCAGCGCCTGCAACGCGCCCTGCGCGTCCGCCGGGGGCTCCCCCGCCCACACCTCCTCCACCAGCGAGCCCACGGACACCGTCCGCCCCGCCCGCAACACCAGCACCGTCAACAACGCACGCAACCGCGCCCCACCCACCGCCAACGCGGTGCCGTCGGGACGCAGAACCTGAGTGGAGCCGAGGACGCAGTAACGCACGGGTTCCATTGTCCTTGTGGACGCCCCCGACGCGCCTCCGGGTTTCCGAACCCTCAGATCCGCATGAACTCGGAGGAGTCGAGGACGAGGGGTCTGATCGGCGACGGGGAGGGGAGGATGTCAAACACCACCTGTACGGTCTACCCGTACACCCCGCCCGACCCAGGAGCCCACCCCCATGACCAGCACCACCTCCCGCCACAGCGACCGGCGGATCAGCCCGGTGTTCCTGGGGATTCTGGCCGTCACGGCCGTGACCGGGTGGGCGACGTGGACGGGGTTCGCGGAGACCCCCGGGGTCGCGGTGTTCCTGTTCGTCACCGCCGCGTGGATCGTGTCGCTGTGTCTGCACGAGTACGCGCACGCCCGCACGGCGTTGCACGGCGGGGACATCACGGTCGGCGCCAAGGGGTATCTGACCCTCAACCCGCTCAAGTACACGCACGCCCTGCTGAGCATCGTCCTCCCCGTGATCTTCGTGATCATGGGCGGGATCGGGCTGCCCGGCGGTGCCGTGTTCATCGAGCGCGACCGCATCCGGGGCCGCTGGCGGCACAGCCTGATCTCGGCGGCGGGGCCCCTCACCAACGTACTGTTCGCCGTCGTCTGCACGGCGCCGTTCTGGCTGGACGCCCTGGACGGCGTCCCCGCGGAGTTCCGGTTCGCGCTCGCGTTCCTCGCGTTGTTGCAGGTGACGGCCGCGCTGCTGAACTTCCTGCCGGTGCCGGGTCTGGACGGGTACGGCGTGATCGAGCCCTGGCTGCCGTACAGCGTGAAGCGCCAGGTGGAACCGTTCGCGCCGTTCGGCCTGCTGTTCGTGTTCGCGGTGCTGTGGGTGCCGTCGATCAACAACGGCTTCTTCGACGTGATCGACGCGATCCTGCGCGGCCTGGGGATCGACGACTTCTCGACGTACTGCGGTCAGGAGCTGTACCGCTTCTGGCAGGGCGACAGCGGGGCCTGCTCGGTCAACTAGCCTTCGCGCGCCGCCAGTAGTACCAGGTCATGTTGGACGACAGCCCCGCGATCAGCACCCACACGACCCCCAGGAAACTCCCCTGGACGAACGAGACGACGGCCGCCGCCACGGCGAGCAGGCAGACGACGAGGGCGTAGAGGGCGAGGCGGGGCATGTCCATGGGCTCCTGTCGGGGGACACCGGTGTACGACGCCGACCAGTGTCCCCCATCGGCTCAGATGTCCGTGACCCGCAGCCCGGCGTGCGCCTTGTACCGCCGGTTGACGGAGATCAGGTTCGCGACGAGCGACTCCACCTGATGCGCGTTGCGCAGCCGCCCGGCGAACACCCCCCGCATCCCGGGGATCCGCCCGGCCAGCGCCTGCACGATCTCGACGTCCGCCCGCGCCTCCCCGAGCACCATGACGTCCGTGTCGATCTCCTCGATCTCCCGGTCCATCAGCAGCACCGCCGAGAGATGGTGGAACGCGGCGGCGACCCGCGAGTCCGGCAGCAGCGCGGCGGCCTGCTCGGCGGCGCTCCCCTCCTCCGGCTTCAGCGCGTAGGCGCCCTTCTTGTCGAACCCGAGCGGGTTGACGCAGTCGACGACGAGCTTCCCGGCGAGTTCCTCGCGCAGGGACTCCAGCGTCTTCCCGTGCCCGTCCCACGGCACCGCGACGATGACGACGTCGCTGCGGCGCGCGGTCTCCGCGTTGTCCGCGCCCTCGACGCCGTGCCCCAGCTCGGCCGCCGCCTCCTGCGCGCGCTCGGCGGCCCGCGAGCCGATGATCACCTGCTGCCCGGCCTTCGCGAGCCGGTACGCGAGCCCCTTGCCCTGCGGCCCGGTCCCGCCCAGCACGCCGACGACCAGGCCGGATACGTCGGGGAGGTCCCAGGGGTCCTTGGGGGCGGGCTTGTCTGCACTGTCCGTAGAGGTCATGGGCCCGACCTTACGTCGGCACCGTCCCCGAGCCGTTCCCGGACGGGTGAATACCCGTAGTACCTGAGACCGACCCCCACCCCCTGCGGCAGGCTGCGCCCCATGGACGCCGTACGTGTCGCCTTGCTGCGCGAAGTGCTCGCCGGGACCGAGTGGCTGACCTCGACGCGGAGGTTCGCCCAGGTACTGCGCGGCTCGGTGGTGACGCACGGGGGCGGGCTGCTCCTCGTCGGCACGCCGGAGTACGAGCCGTGGCACCTCGCCGCGCACCTCGTCGACGAGGCCGCCTGGTCCGGTACGCCCGAGCTGGCGCCGACCCTCGTACGGCACGGCGCGCGCCCGTCCGACCCCGCGCACCTCGCGGTCGGCCCCGGCAGGATCGAGGGCGCCCGGCGCGGCGAGACCCTCCTGGTGGTGGCCCCGACGGAGCCCGCACCGCTCCTCGAACGCGTCCACGCGGCGCGCCGGGCCGGGGTGACCGTCCTCGCGCTCGGCTGGGGCGGGGGCGAGCTGGGGGCGATGGCGCACGAGACGCTGGACGTCAGGGAGGGCGCGGAGCTGGACCTGGACACGGTCCAGCACCTGGTGAGCGCGGGGGCCGGTGAGCAGGCGGTCGTCCAGCAACGAGGACGTAAACGGTTTCTGGACCGTCTCTCCCGGGTCGCGGAGGCGCTGACGGCTCCGCCGCCGGCCGCCTGGTGAGGCACCGGGAACGTACGAAAACCGTTTGCCGCGCCCCCTCACCCCCGCCGACCATGTCCCCTCGTGACTCCCGCCTCCCTCCTCCCCGACCTGCGCCCCTGGCACGCCTCCCGTGACTTCCGGCTGCTGTGGCTGTCCGGGCTGGTCTCGGCGTTCGGGAGTTTCCTGACGTTCGTCGCGCTGCCGGTGCAGGTCAAGGAGCTGACGGGGTCGGCGGCGGCCGTGGGCGCGATCGGGGCGGCCGAGCTGGTGCCGCTGGTCGTGTTCGGGCTGTACGGCGGTGCGCTGGCGGACGCGGTCGACAAGCGGACGCTGATCGTGTGGACGGAGGCCGGTCAGGGCGTGCTGAGCGCGGGGCTGCTGGTCAACGCGCTGCTGCCGATGCCGAGGGTGTGGCCGCTGTACGTGATCGCCGCGCTGACCGCCGGACTCACCTCGATCCAGCGGCCCGCGTTGGACTCCCTGTGGCCCCGGATCGTCGACCACGAGCACCTCCCGGCCGCCGCCGCGCTGAGTTCGCTGCGGCGGACGATCGGCGGGGTCGCGGGGCCCGCGCTGGCGGGGCTGGTCGTGGCGTACGCCGGGCTGGGGTGGGCGTACGGCGCGGACCTCGTGACGTTCGTGGTGTCGGTGCTGCTGATGGCGGGCGTCGCGGCGTCCCCGGCGGCGCACGAGGCGGCGAGACCTTCCCTCGCGGCGATCAGGGAGGGGGCGCGGTACGCGTGGGGACGCAAGGACCTGCTGGGTACGTACGCCGTCGACCTCGCGGCGATGTTCTTCGCGATGCCGCTGGCGCTCCTGCCGTTCCTGGCCGACGAGTTGGGGGCGCCGTGGGCGCTGGGGCGTGGGGGTCCCCCCACGCCTTTAAGGCAGTGGGGGAGTACGCGGCGTTGCCGCTCGGGTCGCTGCTGGTGAGCCTGACCAGTGGCTGGACCTCGCGGGTGCACCGGCACGGGCGGATCGTCGTGGTGATGGCCGCGCTGTTCGGGGTGGCCGTCGCGGGCGCCGGACTCGTACGGAACGTGTGGCTGGTGCTGTTCCTGCTGACCGTCGCCGGCGGGGTCGACATGGTGAGCGGGATCTTCCGCTCGGCGATCTGGAACCAGACGGTCCCCGACGAGCTGCGTGGCCGCCTCGCCGGGATCGAGCTCCTGTCGTACTCCGCGGGCCCGACCCTCGGCCAGGTCCGCTCCGGCTCGTTCGCCGCGCGGTTGGGCATCCGTACGTCGATGTGGTCGGGCGGGGTGCTGTGCGTGGGCGCGGTGGGGGCGCTCGCGCTGTGCCTGCCGGCGCTGATGAGGTACGACGCGCGGACGGACGTCCACGCGCTGCGGGTACGGGATCAGCGGACGGCGGCGAAGACGTCGTAACCGCTTTCAGTGTTTTTCAGCCGTTGCCGTGTTTTTCAGCCGTTGCCGTGTTTTTCAGCCGTTGCCGTTCTCGTCCTCGCCCCTCCCCGCGCCGTCGTTCCACTTCGCGTCGCTCTCCCACTCCAGGTTGCGTTCCCGGGCGGTCTCCATCGCGTGTTCCGCCTCCTCGCGGGAGGCGTAGGGGCCGAAGCGGTCCTTGCCGGGGCAGTCGGGGCCTTCCTCGACCTTCTTGTGTTCCAGGCAGTAGAACCATTCGCCGGGCTTGCCGGTCGTGCGCTTCTTGAAGAGGGCCATCACGGGGCTCCTTTCACCACGGACATGGTCCCCCATCCCCGCTCGTTAGACTCGTCGTCATGTCTGGCCAGTCGCTGCTCGCACCAGGGGAGCTGTCTCCCATCCGCACGGTCCCCGGAAACATCCGGCGCCCCGAGTACGTCGGCAAGCCCGCGCCG
This sequence comes from Streptomyces saintjeani, assembly GCF_055409605.1. NCBI lineage: Bacteria > Bacillati > Actinomycetota > Actinomycetes > Kitasatosporales > Streptomycetaceae > Streptomyces > Streptomyces saintjeani. The sequence continues at coordinate 2,705,039 of NZ_CP189624.1, forward strand.
ACGCCGTACACCGGCCCGGAGGTGCAGACGCCGGAGACGGTCGAGGCGATGCGCACCGCCGGGCGGATCGCGGCGCGGGCGATGGAGGAGGCGGCGAAGCACATCGCGCCGGGCGTGACGACCGACCTCCTCGACAAGGTCGCGCACGACTACATGTGCGACCACGGGGCGTACCCCTCGACGCTGGGTTACCGCGGCTTCCCGAAGTCCCTGTGCACCAGCGTGAACGAGGTCATCTGCCACGGCATCCCGGACTCGACGGTGCTGCGCGACGGCGACATCGTGAATCTCGACGTAACCGCTTACATCGGCGGCGTCCACGGCGACAACAACGCGACGTACCTGGTCGGCGAGGTGGACGAGGAGTCGCGGCTGCTGGTGGAGCGTACGCGGGAGTCGTTGAGCCGCGCGATCAAGGCCGTCCGGCCGGGGCGGCAGATCAACATCATCGGCCGGGTCATCGAGTCGTACGCGAAGCGGTTCGGGTACGGCGTCGTACGGGACTTCACCGGGCACGGCATCAACTCGTCGTTCCACTCGGGGCTGATCGTCCCGCACTACGACAGCCCGCACGCGACGACGGTGATCCAGCCGGGGATGACGTTCACGATCGAGCCGATGCTGACGCTGGGGACGCACGAGTACGACATGTGGGACGACGGGTGGACGGTCGTCACGAAGGACCGCCGGCGGACGGCGCAGTTCGAGCACACGCTGGTGGTGACGGAGACGGGGGCGGACATCCTGACGCTGCCCTGATCGGCCCCTCCGACCCGGCCTCTGTCGAGGTCGGGTCTTTTTCTGTACGCTTTTACCGACACGTTGTCGGCAAGTTTCCCGACGCAGTGTCGGCAAGGCATTGACTCAGGTAAGCCTTACTTAACAAGATGTGGGCCATGGACTCTTTCTCGACCGTCATCCGCACCGCGTCCCACGAGCAGCACATGGAGGCCGAGACCTCGACGTTCATGTCCGATCTGCTGGGCGGGCGCCTGGGCGTCGACGCGTACGCCCGTTACACCGAGCAACTCTGGTTCGTGTACGAGGCGTTGGAGGCGGGTGCGGAACGGCTCGCGGCCGATCCCGTCGCCGGGCCCTTCATCCGGCCGGAGTTGTTCCGGCTGAGCGCGCTGGAGCGGGATCTCGCGCATCTGCGGGGGCCGGGGTGGCGTACGGGGCTGTCGGCGCTGCCCGCAACTCGCGCTTATGCGGAGCGAGTTCGGGAGTGCGCGCGGGAGTGGCCGGGCGGGTACATCGCCCATCACTACACGCGGTACCTCGGTGACCTCTCCGGCGGCCAGATCATCCGCGACAAGGCGGAGCGGACGTGGGGGTTCGCGCGGAAGGGGGACGGGGTGCGGTTCTACGTGTTCGAGGAGATCGGGAATCCGGCGGCGTTCAAGCGGGGGTATCGGGAGCTGCTGGACGCGGTGCGGGCCGATGAGCTGGAGAAACAGCGGATCGTGGGCGAGTGCAAGAGGGCGTTCGCGCTCAACACGGGGGTGTTCCGGGGGTTGGGGGAGGAGTTCGCGGTGAGTGCGTGAGGGTGGGGATCAGAGCCAGGGTTCGTCGGCGGGGTCGTCGGGGGTGATCGCTATGATCACGGCCGCTGCCGGGGGCGGTTGCGGAAGATAGACGTACGCGACCGCCAGACCCGGCATCCCGTCGCGCGGTTCGAGCTTGGTCTTGTAGACCTCCTGCTGCCCGTCGGTCCAGACATGGCGCAGGACGCCGAGCCGCGGGGCGGCTTCCAGCTCTTTCAGCAGCCCCGCGACGGCCTGGCGGGCGACCGGGCCGAGGGCCTCCAACCTGTGCGCCGCCACTTCCGATACGACGGCCACAACGCGGCTCACCCCAGCTCGCCCTTCTTGATCTTCGCGGCGATGTCGAGGCCCTCCTGGAGAGCGTCCTCGAACCCGGGATCCGAGTACAGCCGGATACGTCCCCGGTAGTCGACGATCACGGCGGCCACCGCGTCCAGTTCGGTCTCCGAAGCCTCCTCCAGCGCACGCGCGAGGTCCGCCTCGAAGTCCTCCCTGTCACCCGGGAAACCCCGGCCCTCTCTCAGCGCGGCGCGGATCTCGGCCACGGTTCTGAGCGGGAGACGTGTCATGGGTTCTCCTCACTCCCGTCACTCCAGGCAGGTCACCTCCATTGTCCCGCCTCTTCCCCGGCCGGGGAGCGGTTCCTCGCTTGTCATCTCGTACGACGGCGGGTCAGCGTTCCAGGAGGACGCGGCCCCCGACCTCCACCCAGCCGTACGGCTGCGGGGCCGTGAGGATCTGGGAGCCCGCGCCCTGCGTGATGTTCAGGGCGCGGCCGAGCCGGTCGGTGAGGAGGATCGCCGCCGCGCCGGTCGCCTCGTCCTCGTCGATGCCGTCGTCGCGGCCGGGGAAGGCGCGTGCGCGGACGCGGCCGGCCGCCTCGTCGAGCCAGGCCCAGGCGTAGATCCACTCGCCGGGCGGGGGGATCGGGAGGTCGTCGACCTCGGCGGCGCTGCCGTACTGGCGGAGGGTTCTGGGCGGTGCCCACTCCGCGCGGGCCTCTATCCAGCTGAACTCGCCGTCCAGCCGGGCGCCGACCTCGCCGGCCGGGGTGACCAGTTCGGGGACGTCGAGGAGCCAGGCGGTGCCGACGCAGGGGTGGCCGGCGAAGGGGAGGCGGAGGGTGGGCGTGTAGATGTCGATGACCCCGCGCTCGGGGTCGTCCACGAACACGGTTTCGCTGAACCCGAGTTTGGCGGCGAGTTCCTGCCGCTCCGCACGCTCGGGTATTCGCGAACCGTCGCGAATCACCCCGAGTTCGTTGCCGTACCCTCCGCCGGGCGCGCAGAAGACGCGGAGGACATCGTAATCAGTCACCCGGGAATTGAAACATCGCGCGGGCGGCTGTTTGGCCCCAGGCTGCGGCTCCGCCGGGGAGGAGGCGGGGCGCGCCCTTGGCATGAGGGTGGTTCGGGCCGTCGAGGTGGCTTTATTAGGTGAGGCTAACCTAATATTCGAGGGTCGGGATCGGATGGGGAGGGTGTTGGATGGCCGTGCTGGAGACGGGTGTTGGGCGAGGCGAGAGGGTGGGGGTCGGGCGGCGGCGGCGGGAGTGGTGGGTCGGGGTGGGGCTTGTTGCGGGGTTGGTGGTGTTGGTGCCGGTGGCTGCCGGGGTCGGGGCCTATCCGATTCCGGTCGGGGATGTGCTGGGGTCCGTGGGGCGTCGGGTGGGGCTTTGGGGCGGGGAGTTGGATCGGGTTGCCGAGTCCGTGCTGTGGAATGTGCGGTTTCCTCGGATTGTGCTGGCGTTGCTCGTGGGGGCTTCGTTGGGGTGTGCGGGGGCGCTCATGCAGGGGGTGTTCGGGAATCCGTTGGCCGAGCCCGGGGTGATCGGGGTTTCTTCGGGGGCTGCGGTGGGGGCGGTTGCGGCTATTGCCATGGGGGTGGGGTTTCTGGGGGCCTGGACTGTTCCCGCGTTTGCGTTTGTGGGTGGGTTGGGGACTGCGTTGTTGGTTTACGCGTTGTCCCGGAGCGAGGGGAAGGCCGAGGTGGTGACCCTTATTCTTACCGGGATCGCCGTCAATGCGTTTGGTGGGGCCCTTATCGGATTGTTCCTGTTCTTCGCCGATACCGCTGCCGTGAATCAGATCGTGTTCTGGCAGCTCGGGTCCTTGTCGCAGGCCACCTGGCCCAAGGTGTTGGCTGTTCTGCCGTGCGCAGTTGTCGGGCTTGCGCTTGCGCCCCTCTACTCTCGGCGGCTCGACCTGCTCTCGCTCGGGGAGCGGCCCGCTCGGCATCTCGGGGTTGATGTGGAGCGGCTTCGGGTCGTGCTGGTTCTGGTGATCGCGTTGCTGACGGCTGCGGCGGTGAGTGTTTCCGGGATCATCGGGTTCGTGGGGTTGGTGATTCCCCACTTGTTGCGGATGGCGGCGGGGCCGGGGCACCGGTTCCTGGTGCCGGCGAGCGCGTTGTTGGGGGCGTTCATCTTGTTGGCGGCGGATCTTGCGTCCCGGACCGTGGCCGCGCCTGCGGAATTGCCGTTGGGGGTGCTTACGGGGTTGCTGGGGAGTCCGTTCTTCTTCTGGCTGCTGCGTCGGGCTCGGAAGCGGCAAGGGGGGTGGGTTTAGGGGGTGCGTTGCCGGGTGCGGGTTCGTTGTGGCTGGTCGCGCCCACGCGGCGGAGCCGCATATCGATACAGCCCCGCGCCCCTAAAGAACATGCGGCGGCCCGGCACCAAAAGCTCGCCGCCGCTAAAAAGAAAGCTGCCCCCGACGCCAAATTTCGCCGCCACCTAGAACACACAGCCAGCCCAGCCCAAAAACTCGCCGCCCCTCAACATCGCAGGCCCCCTGCACGCCGTAACCCGACTGCAACCGCGCCGCCCCTCACAACACCCCCCTGCACCGGGTAAATGCAAAAACCCACCAACCCACCCCACCCTCCCAAGGACCCCCATGAAACTCCTCCGCCCCCACCCCACTCCCCCACCCCCGCAGGCCCCCGGCACCCCCCTCGCCGAAGCCCGCGACCTCCATCTGAGTCTCGGTCCCCACCCCATCCTCCACGGCATAGCCCTCCCCGCCCGCGCCGGTGAACTCCTCGCTCTCGTAGGCCCCAACGGCGCCGGTAAGTCCACCCTCCTCGCAGCCCTCGCAGCCGACCTCCCCGCCACGCAGGGCGCCGTACATATCCACGGCCGCCCGGCACAGGAGTGGACCGCTCCCGAACTCGCCCTGAGACGCGCGGTGTTGCCGCAGGCGGCGGCTGTGTCCTTTCCGTTCCCCGTCGGGGAGGTCGTACGGATGGGGCGGGCACCCCACGCCACTTCGCCCGCCGAGGACGAGGCGATCGTCCACGTGGCGATGGCGGCGACGGAAGTAACCCCCTTCGCCGACCGCCCGTTCTCAGCGCTCAGCGGCGGCGAACGAGCGAGGGTCGCGCTCGCCCGAGTCCTGGCCCAGCAGGCCCCGTTGCTCCTCCTCGACGAACCCACGGCGGCCCTGGACCTGAAGCATCAGGAGTTGGTGCTGAGGATCTGCCGGGAACGGGCGGCACAGGGCGACGCGGTGGTCATAGTCCTGCACGACCTCGGCCTGGCGGCGGCATACGCCCACAGAGTCGCCGTCCTGCACAAAGGACGGCTCGCGGCGGAAGGCCCCCCGGCGGAGATCTTCACCGACACCCTCCTCTCGAAGGTCTACGACCACCCCATCGAGGTCCTCCCCCACCCCGAAACCGCCACCCTCCTCGTCACCCCCCGCAGAAACACCCCGAACCTTTGAAGTTCCTTTGACGCCGACATTACGTCCGCTTTAGGCGAACGTAACCACCCCGTACCCGTAAGGCATTTTTGAGAGGTGAATCACTGCACACAGGGGTATGCCCCAGGTAAGCCTGAGCTAAGTTAGGCGAGCCTCACCGAACCCTGTGAGCCCCGTCACGAATCTTTTCAGCCACTCGGGAGACCCCGCATGCGCGCCGCCAGACTCGTTGCCACCGCAGCCGCGACCCTCGCGGCACTGACCGCCGTCACGGGCTGCACGGAGAAGAGCACAGCGGAGAACGGCGACCACGTCATCAAGGTGACGGCGACCGACGAGAAGTGCGAGACGTCGAAGAAGTCGGTGGCGGCGGGCCACGTCGAACTGGCCGTGGAGAACAAGGGATCGAAGGTCACCGAGGTGTACCTGCTGTTCCCGGACGACAGGATCGTGTCGGAGCGGGAGAACATCGGCGCGGGGACGAAACAGCGGCTGACGGCGGAAGTGAAGGCCGGCGACTACCAGATCGCGTGCAAGCCGGGCATGAAGGGCAAGGGCATCCGCCAGCCCCTCACGGTGACCGGAAAGTCGACCACGAAGCACGACCCGCGGCTGGACAAAGCGGTGGCCGAATACCGCGAGTACGCGCAGGAGCAGGCGGACGCGATGCTCCCGAAGGTGAAGGTCTTCACGGACGCGATCCAGGCGGGCGACCTCGCGGCGGCGCAGGCGGCGTACGCCCCGTCCCGCATCGGCTGGGAGCGCACCGAGCCGGTCGCGGAGTCGTTCGGCGACATCGACCCGCTCGTCGACACCCGCGCGGACGGCCTGGAGGCGGGCCAGAAGTGGACGGGCTGGCACCGCCTGGAGAAGGCGCTGTGGCAGGACAAGAAGATCGGCGCCGAGGAGAAGACGCTCGCGGCGCAGCTCGTCAAGGACCTCACGGACTGGCAGAAGCGGGTCGGCACCGCCGTGATCACGCCGACGTCGATGGCCAACGGAGCCAAGGAACTTCTGGACGAGGTCGCCACCGGCAAGGTCACCGGCGAGGAGGACCGCTACTCGCACACGGACCTCGTCGACTTCAAGGCGAACGTCGAGGGCGCCCAGGAGGCGTTCACGCTGCTGCGGCCGATCGCCCAGAAGAACAACCCTTCGCTGGTGGGCGAGTTGGACAAGCAGTTCGCCGCGCTGGACACGCTGCTCGACAAGTACCGCGCGGACAAGGCGTCCTACGACTTCGTGTCCTACGACAAGGTGACCGAGGCGCAGCGCAAGGAGCTGTCGGACGCGGTGAACGCGCTCGCGGAACCGCTGTCCAAGCTCGCCGCGGCCGTGGTCAAGTAGGGCTCCGGACATGACAGACACGACTCAACCCCCTTCCCGCCGCGCCCTGTTGGGCTGGGGCGGCGCCGGGCTCGCTCTCGGTGCCGTGACGGCCGGTACCGCCGTGGCGGTCACCGGTGACACGGGATCCGGTGACCCCTCCACGGCTGTCGAGTTCCACGGCGAGCACCAAGCCGGTATCGCGACCGCCGTACAAGACCGTCTGCACTTCGCGGCGTTCGATGTGACGACCACCGAACGTGCCGAGTTCGTCCAGCTGTTGAAGGACTGGACGGACGCGGCGCGGAAGATGACCGGGGGGAAGCCGGTCGGGGAGGGGGCGTTCGGGGGGCTCGCGGAGGCTCCGCCGGACGACACCGGGGAGGCGCTCGGGCTGAAGCCGTCGCGGCTGACGCTGACGATCGGGTTCGGGCCTTCGTTGTTCGCGAAGTTCGGGCTCGGTGGGCAGCGGCCGGAGGCATTGGTCGATCTGCCGCAGTTCCCGGGTGAGGCGCTGGACTTGGCGCGTTCCAACGGGGATCTGTGTGTGCAGGCGTGTGCCGATGATCCGCAGGTCGCCGTGCACGCGATCCGTAACCTCGCGCGGATCGGGTTCGGGAAAGTCGTCGTGCGGTGGTCCCAACTCGGGTTCGGGAAGACCTCGTCGACCACGCCGGATGCTCAGACCCCGCGCAATCTCATGGGGTTCAAGGACGGCACCCGGAACATCGCGGGGACCGAGACGGACCGGCTGGCCGAGTTCGTGTGGGCGTCCGAGAAGGACGGCCCGGCGTGGATGGCCGGCGGTTCGTATCTCGTGGCCCGGCGGATCCGGATGCACATCGAGACCTGGGACCGAACGTCCTTGCAGGAGCAGGAAGATGTCTTCGGGCGGGACAAGGGCGAGGGCGCTCCGGTCGGCAAGGCGAAAGAGCACGACGCGCCGTTCCTGAAGGCGATGAAGCCGGACGCGCATGTGCGGCTCGCGCACCCCGACTCCAACGGCGGGTCGACGATCCTGCGCCGGGGCTACTCCTTCACCGACGGGACCGACGGACTCGGGCGCCTGGACGCGGGGTTGTTCTTCCTCGCGTACCAGCGCGATGTGCGGGACGGATTCATCAAGATCCAGCGGCACTTGGCGACCGACGCGCTCAACGAGTACATCCAGCACGTGGGTTCGGCGGTGTTCGCCGTGCCGCCGGGGGTCCGGGACGCGGACGACTGGTGGGGCCGGGCCCTGTTCGACGCGAAGGGGGAATGACCGGTGTTCTCCAACTACTTGATCGGGCTGCGGGAAGGTCTTGAGGCCAGCCTCGTCGTCTGCATCCTCATCGCGTACCTCGTCAAGACGGGCCGCCGGGACGCGCTCAGGCCGATCTGGCTCGGCGTCGCCACGGCCGTCGTGATCGCCCTCGCGTTCGGGTCCGCGCTCGAATTCGGGTCGCAGGAGCTGACGTTCGAGGCTCAGGAGGCGCTCGGCGGATCGCTGTCGGTCGTGTCGGTCGGGCTCGTGACGTGGATGGTGTTCTGGATGCGGCGCACCGCGCGGCACCTGAAGGCCGAGCTGCACGGCAAGCTGGACGCCGCGCTCGCGATGGGCACGGGCGCGCTGGTGGCGACCGCGTTCCTCGCCGTCGGCCGGGAGGGCCTGGAGACGGCCCTGTTCATCTGGACGTCCGTGCACGCCGCCGGGGACGGGACACCAAAGCCCTTGCTCGGGGCGGGACTCGGTCTCGCCACCGCCGTACTGCTCGGCTGGCTGTTCTACCGGGGCGCGCTGCGGATCAATCTCGCCAAGTTCTTCACGTGGACCGGGGGGATGCTCGTCGTCGTCGCGGCGGGCGTACTCGCCTACGGATTCCACGACTTGCAGGAGGCGGGGTGGCTGCCCGGCCTCAACAAGCTGGCGTTCGACATCAGTGACACCATCGAGCCGGACAGCTGGTACGGGACGCTGCTCAAGGGGGTGTTCAACTTCCAGCCGGACCCGACCGTGCTCCAGGTCACGGTGTGGCTCCTGTACCTGGTCCCGACGCTCGCGATCTTCCTCGCCCCGGTAGGGTTCGCCTCCGGGAAGAGGAAGGTGAAGTCACCTGATGATCAGGCTGCGCAGGCGTGACCGGAACGCGCTCATAGCGGTCGTACTGACCGGTGTGTCCCTCACCGCGAGCGGTTGTGTGGTGGTCCACGGGGAACGCGAGGTCGTCCCGACCACCACCCCGGCCGAAGCCGCCCAGGCGGTCCAGGAGTTCACGGCGGCCTACAACAAGGCCGACAAGGCGTACGACAGTTCGCTGGACGCCGACTACACGACGGGCCCGCTCGGGGTCATCGACGCGGCGCGGCTGAAGGCCGGGAAGATCACCGACCCCGGCGGCAATCCCAACCACCAGCCGCTGGCGCTGTCGGACGTCCAGGTCACGATCCCGAAGAAGGCGGGCTGGCCGCGCTGGTTCGTCGCCGACTCGCAGGCCAACCGGGGCGGGACGGCGCGCTGGGTCATGGTGTTCACGCGCAACGACGTCGCGGAGCCCTGGCAGGCCGCGTTCCTGACGCTGGTCGCGCCGGGGAAGCTGCCCGCGCTCAAGCGGGACGCGCAGGGGTACGCCGAGGAGGTGCCGGCCGTCTCGCCCGAACTCGCCGTCTCCACCGACAAGTTGAGCGCCGCGTACGCGGACTATCTGCGGACCGGGCAGGGCGCGTTCGCCGACGGGGCGTACACGAGCGCGCTGCGGGCGACGCGGGACAAGGCCACGCGGCCGGGGCTCGCGACGCAGTACCTCGACGAGCCGCTGAACGACAGCGACTACCGGCCGGTCGCGCTGCGCACCGCCGACGGGGGCGCCCTCGTCTTCTTCTCCGGGCACAACTACACGAAGCAGACGGCTGCCGCCGGGACCTCCGTACCCACGCCGAACGCGAGCGTGAAGGCGCTGACGACCGGCGAGATCAAGCAGTCGCTGACGATGGAGTTCGTGTCGAACGCGGTCGCCGTGGACCCGATGAAGGGGATCGGGGACGGGAAGGTGTCACTGCTGAGCCGGGTGGAGGGGCTGACCGGCGCGAAGGGGGAGTAACGGGGAGCAAGCGGTTGCAGCAACGGCTTGAACCGCGGCTCCGGAAACTTTCCAGTAAGCGGTTGCGGCAACCTCAGGTCCGCAACGGCCAGGAACCGGTTGCTACGTCTTCTCCGCCGTCCCCCGTCTCCGCGTACCTCGCGCACGCGTCCGTCAGCACCTCCAGCAGGGTCAGCGGGTCCGGGAGCGCGTACTCCGGCCCCCGTACCCAGTGCACCGACTGTCCGTCGTCGCCCGGCAGGCGCGCCGGCGGGACCAGGACGTACGAGCCCCGGCAGTGCCAGCGCAGCCCGGGGTGTTCGTCCATCGTCTCGGGGTGGCAGTCGAGTTCGCAGGGCCACCACTCGTCCTCGTCGTCGGGCGTGCCCCGCGTGAGGGTGAAGAAGAGGACGCGGCCGTCGTCGGACTCGGCGACCGGGCCGACCTCGATGCCCGCCGCGAGGAGCCGGTCGAGGGCGGCGCGGCCGGCCTGCCGGGGGACGTCGAGGACGTCGTGGGTCGTGCCGGTCGCGGTGATGAAGTTGGCCTGCGGCTGGTGGCGTACCCAGCGTTCGACCTGGGCGCGGTCGGTGGTGGACTGCGTCTGCCAGGCGAAGGAGATGGGATGCCGGGCGGGAGTGGGACAGCCGACGCGGTCGCAGGAGCAGCGGTAGCCGGGGGCCGGGTGGGCGGCGGGCGCGATCGGGAGGCCCGCTTCGGCGACGGCCAGCAGCAGGGCTTCGCGCTCGCCGCCGGCGTCGGTCTCGGGGGCGCTGCCCCGCAGCCACTGGGTGAGTCTGACCCTCAGGCCGGTCCGGCCGATCGCCTCCGCGCTCATCTGTCCCCTCGCGTCGCTGTGGTGGGCACAGCATGCCTCATGGTCCCGCCCGGTGCGGAACCGGGGTGCCTTGTCGGGACATAAGCACCAACCGGGGACAGGTGGCGCTCAGCGGGGCGCGATGCCGTACAGGGCGTACTCGACGATCGTGTCCGTGTAGTCGTACGACAGCTCTCCCGTGCGCTGGAGCCAGCGTTGTGCGAGGGGGGCGACGAAGAGTTCGAGGGCGATCCGGGGGTCGATGCCCGGCCTCAACTGGCCCGCGTCGGCGGCGGATCGCAGCCTCTCGGTGTACAACTCGAAATTCGGTTCCAGCAACTTGGTTACGACGGACCGGCCGAGTTTCTCGTCGACGAGACCCTCCGCGCTGAGCGCTCGCGCGGGGCCGTCGAAGCGGGGGTCCAGCAGGTTGTCGATGGTCTCGCGCAGGACGAGCTTGAGGTCGGCGGCGAGGTCGCCGGTGTCCGGGATGCCCGGGGCGTCCCCGGCTCCCGCCTGCTGCTCGCCGAGGTCGAGGAACGCCTCCAGGAGGACGTCCGCCTTCGACCCCCACCACCGGTAGATGGTCTGCTTCCCGACGCCGGCACGGGCGGCGATGCCCTCGATCGTCGTTTTTGTGTAACCGGTTTCCGCTACGAGGCTCAGGGCAGCCGCGTAGATGGCACGCCGGGACGTCTCGCTGCGCCGGCTGGCGTCGGGTGTTCTGCTGGGCATGCGCTCAGGTTAAGGGCGCTCTCCCGGGTACCGGACGCCGATCTGTTCGCGGACCGCGTCCAGCGTGCGCATCACGGCGAGGGTGCCGTCGAGGGGGACCAGGGGGGACTGGGTCTCGCCCGCGCGGACGGCCCGCATGACCTCGCGGGCCTCGTGGCGGAAGCTGGCCGCCGGGCCCTCGGCAGGGTCGTGGGCGAACTCCTCGGGGTCGCGGCCGACTCGGTGCAGGACGAAGCGGTCCGCGTGGAAGAAGCCGGACGGGATGTCGATGCGGCCCTTGGTGCCGGTGATGGACGCGGAGACGGACGTACCGCCGTCGAGGGAGCAGTGCAGCGCGGCGAGCGCGCCGGAGTCCCAGGACAGGGCCAGCGCCGTCTGGAGGTCGACGCCCTCCGGGGAGAGGACCGCGCGGGCGGAGATGCCGGAGGGCTCGCCGAGGAAGAGGTGCGCGAGGGAGACCGGGTAGACGCCGAGGTCGAGGAGGGCACCGCCGCCCTGGGCGGGGTCGCGCAGGCGGTGGGCCGGCGAGAAGGGGCCTTCGAGGCCGAAGTCGGCCTGGACGGTGCGGACTTCGCCGATCGTCCCGTCGTCGACGACCTGCTTGATGCGGCGGATGACCGGGTTGCAGTACATCCACATCGCCTCCATCAGGAAGCGGTCGTTGTCGCGGGCGAGGGCGATGAGTTCCTCGGCCTCACGCAAGTTCAACGTAAACGGTTTCTCGCACAGGACATGCCGCCCGGCCGCCAGGCAGAGCCCGGCGGCGGCGCGGTGCGCGGAGTGCGGGGTGGCGACGTACACGACGTCGATGCCGTCGTCGGCGGCGAGCGACGCCCAGTCGCCGTACGCGCGCGGGATGCCGAAACGTTCGGCAAACGCTTTCGCACTGTTTTCCGTGCGGGAGCCGACCGCGACGACCTCCGCGTCCGGCAGGTCGATCAGGTCCGCCGTGAAGGCGGCGGCTATCCCGCCGGTCGCCAGGATTCCCCACCGCACGCTGTCCGCCGTCATCAATGCCACGCTTCCGTCTCGCACCAGTCCCGTGGGCCCGCCACCTGCCTGGTCCCACAGTCCGAACATCACGTTCGAGCATTCCGTACGAGCTGAGAGCATAGGGGGCGGACCGGGAGAAGAGGGAGGGGCACATGCCCGATGGTGGGGCACCGATATCGCAGGCGACGCGGGCTGCCGCCTCGCCGACACTTGTCAGCCGCCGCCGTACGGGGCTGCTGGTCACGCTGCTGCTCGGCGGGCTGACCGCCACTCCCCCGCTGTCGATGGACATGTACCTCCCGGCGCTCCCGGAGGTCACCGACTCCCTGCACGCGCCGGCCGCGACCGTGCAGCTCACGCTCACCGCGTGCCTCGCGGGCATGGCGCTCGGGCAGCTCGTCGTGGGGCCGATGAGCGACCGGTGGGGGCGGCGGCGTCCGCTGCTCGCCGGGCTCGTCGTGTATGTGATAGCAACCGCTCTCTGCGCTGTTGCACCGAACGTCGAGACGCTGGTCGCCTTCCGGCTCGTCCAGGGGCTCGCGGGGGCTGCGGGCATCGTCATCGCGCGGGCCGTCACGCGTGATCTGTACGACGGTGACGCGATGGCTCGGTTCTTCTCGACGCTGATGCTGATCTCCGGGATCGCGCCGATCGTCGCGCCGTTGATCGGCGGGCAGATCCTGCGGTTCACGGACTGGCGGGGCGTGTTCGTCGTCCTCATCGGGGTCGGTGTCCTGCTCACCGCGCTGGTGTGGGTGCGGCTGCCGGAGACCCTGGAGCCCGCCGACCGGCACGGAGGCGGGGTCGGTGAGGCGCTGCGCACCATGCGGGGACTTCTTGCTGATACCGCTTTCTCCGGTTACATGCTGACCGGTGGGTTCGCGTTCGCCGCGCTGTTCGCGTACATCTCCGCGTCGCCGTTCGTCGTCCAGGAGATCTACGGGGCCTCCCCGCAGACGTACAGCCTGCTGTTCGGGATCAACTCCGTGGGGCTGATGGCCGTCGGGCAGATCAACGGGAAGGTGCTGGTCGGGCGGGTGCGGCTGGACCGGGTGCTGCTGGTGGGGCTGCTGGTGATCGTCGCCGCGTCCGTCGCGCTGCTGCTGATGACGTCCGGGGTGTTCGGGGAGGTCGGGCTGATACCGGTAGCAACCGCTCTCTTCGTTCTCATGTCGGCGATGGGCATGAGCCTGCCGAATGCTCAGACGCTGGCGTTGTTGCGGACGAAGCACTCCGCCGGGTCGGCGTCCGCGCTGCTGGGGACGTCGTCGTTCCTGGTGGGGGCCGTCGCCTCGCCGCTGGTGGGGGTCGCCGGGGAGCACACCGCCGTCCCGATGGCCGTCGTCCAGGTGGTCGCGTCCGTGGTGGCGCTCGGGTGTTTCGTGGGAATGTGCCGTCCGGGGAAGGTCCGCGTCGACACCGAGGGAGCCGACAGCTGAGCGCACCGAGACTTCGTCCGGATACGGCCGCGCGGGCCTGTCTGGATGCCGGGGAGCTGGGGTCGCTGCGGGATGAGGCGCATGCGCTGACTGCCGGGCCGCATCCGTGGGCGGCGGGGGTGGTGGTGTTCGCGGGGCGGGGGCCGGTGATTGCCCTGCGGGAGGCTGTGGGGTGGGCTGTGCGGTTCGATTCCTACGATGGTGAGGGCGGCGTCGGCGTCGAGTTACCGGTGTCCGAGCGGGTGCCGATGACCTTGGACACCCCCTTCGATCTCGCCTCGCTCACCAAGCTGTTCACCTCCGTCGCCGCTGTGCAGCAGATCGAGCGGGGGCGGCTCGGGATCGATGCTCGGGTGGGGGACTGTCTTCCCGACTTTTCCGCTGTGCGGCGGTACGGGACGACCGTGCGCCAGCTTCTTACGCATACGTCCGGGCTGCGGCCCGAGTTGCCGCTGTACGCCTGCGCCGATGACGCCGAGCGGCTGGAGCTGTTGCGTGCGGAGGAGCCGGTGGGCGTGCCGGGGGCGTACCTCTACTCCGACCTCAACATGTTGTTGCTGCAACAGTTGCTGGAGCGTCTCACCGGGCGCACGCTCGACGTCCTGATCCACGAGGGGATCACCCGGCCGCTGGGGATGACCTCGACGGACTTCGGCCCGTGTCCCGGCGCCGCGGCGACCGAGGATCAGCGGCGGCCGTGGGCGAAGGCGGACCGGGGGATGCTGCGGGGTGAGGTGCACGACGAGAACGCGTGGGCGCTGGGCGGGGTGGCCGGTCATGCCGGGTTGTTCTCGACGGGGCAGGACCTCGCCGTGTTCTGCCGGACGCTGTTGAACGGGGGGTCGTACGGGACGGCGCGGATTCTCGGCGCCGACTACGTGGACCTGCTGCTGGACCCGCCGGGGCTGGGGTTCGCGGTCGATCAGGCGTGGTTCATGGGCGAGTTGGCGGGGCGGGGGGCGGCGGGGCATACGGGGTTCACGGGGACGTCGCTGGTGGTGGACCGGGCTACGGACACGTTCCTGGTGCTGCTGGCGAACACGGTGCATCCGCGTCGGAGGCAGGGCGGGAGCGGGCCGAGGGCTCGGGCGGGGACGAGGCTGGCTCGGGCGGTGCTCCCGACCTGAGAGAATCTGTGCGTGAACTCGTCCGACTCCCTCCGTACTGCCCTCGACTCCCTTCTCGACGGGTTGCCGCCCAGGCAGGCGGCTCAGGCGGTGGAGCGGCTGATCGCCAGCTATCGGGGGGCGACCCCGACCTCCGCGCCGATCCTGCGGGACCGTGCCGATGTCGCCGCGTACGCCGCGTACCGGATGCCGGCGACCTTCGAGGCCGTGTGCTCTGCGCTGGAAGCGTTTGCTGAAACGGCTCCGGAGTGGTCGCCGGGCAGTCATGTGGACGTCGGTGGCGGGACCGGCGCCGCGACGTGGGCCGTGGAGGCGGTCTGGCCCGGGGAGCGGGACGTGACGGTGCTCGACTGGGCCGAGCCCGCGCTCGCGTTGGGGCGGGAGATCGCCGCGTCCAACTCCGCGTTGTCGGGGGTGCGTTGGGAGCGGGCTCGGATCGGCGCTGCGCTGCGTGTGCCCGAGGGGACGGACCTCGTGACCGTGTCGTACGTCCTCAACGAGCTGACGCCGGCCGACCGCTCCGCGCTGCTCGCCGGGGTGAGCGGGGCGGCTGCCGTGGTGATCGTCGAGCCGGGCACGCCGGACGGGTACGCGCGGATCATCGAGGCGCGGGATCATCTGATCGCAAGCGGTTACACCATCGCCGCGCCCTGTCCGCACAGCGCCGCCTGCCCCATCGTCCCCGGCACGGACTGGTGCCACTTCTCGGCGCGGGTGAGCCGTTCGTCGTTGCACCGCAAGGTCAAGGGCGGTTCGCTGTCGTACGAGGACGAGAAGTTCGCGTACGTCGCGGCGGTACGCCTGCCGGTGTACCCGGCTACCTCTCGGGTGGTACGGCGTCCGCAGATGCGCAAGGGTCAGGTGCTGCTCGATCTGTGCTCGGCGGACGGCGAGCTGGGGCGGACGACCGTGACGAAGCGGCACGGCGACCTGTACAAGGCGGCGCGGGACGCGGAGTGGGGCGATCCGTGGCCGCCGGGGTCCGCCTACGCTGCGGAGGCATGAACTCCAAAGTCGCAGTGGTGACCGGTGCCGGTTCGGGCATCGGGCGGGCCGTCGCCGTCGAACTCGGGCGCGCGGGTTGGTCGTTGGTGCTGGTGGGGCGTACGTACGAGACGCTGGAGGGGACCCGGGAGCTGTTGCCGGACTCCGCGTGTTCCGTCATGCGGGCGGATGTGTCCAGCGAGGACGACGTGGAGCGCGTCTTCGGCGCCGTACCGGGGCGGCTCGACCTGCTCTTCAACAACGCGGGGACGTTCGGGCCCGGTGGGGTGCCGTTCGAGGAGCTGTCGTACGACGCGTGGCGGCACGTCGTGGACACGAACCTCAACGGGGCGTTCCTGTGCGCGCGTTCGGCGTACCGGTTGATGAAGTCGCAGGACCCGCAGGGGGGTCGGATCATCAACAACGGTTCCATCTCCGCGCACACGCCGCGTCCCCGGTCCGCGCCGTACACCGCGACCAAGCATGCGCTGACCGGGCTCACCAAGTCCCTTGCCCTGGACGGGCGTTCGTACGGCATCGCGGTCAGTCAGATCGACATCGGCAACGCGGCGACCGAGATGACGGACCGGATGCGGGCGGGGGTGCTCCAGGCGAACGGCGAGGTCGTGCCGGAGCCGGTGATGGACGTCGCCGATGTGGCGCGCACCGTACGGCACATGGCGGAGCTGCCGCTGGAGGCGAACATGCAGTTCGTGACGGTGCTGGCGACGGGGATGCCGTACGTCGGGCGGGGCTGAACTCCCTGCGGGCGTGGGCCTGTTGATCCACACAAGCGGAATTGGTGCGTCCGCCCTATTGCGGCGGTTAGCGGAACTATGCTCAACTCTCTACACGAGAACTTCACACTTGAGTGGGGAAGTTCCGCAGACCAATTCCGAGGGGGGAGGAGGCAGTCGCCCCACGGCACCGGGTGGGGGTGGACCTCGCGGGAGACCGCGGGGTACGCACCGGGCCGTGGGGCGCCTGCTACCACTCAACTCTCTTGGGGGACGGCCTTCTTGGTGCGGCGGTTGCGCAGGACGTACACCCCGCCGAGCAGCGCCCCCGCCACCGCTCCCCCGACCGGCAGACCCCAGCCCACGCTGTCGTCGTCGACCGCCGTCCCCGCCGAACCCGCCGCGCCGTGCGGTGAGTTGTGCGACACCTTCGCCCCGCCCTCGCTCAACGGCTCCGCGAGCGTCACGCCGGTTTTCGCCGAACTCCCCTGCGTGAAGCCCCAGTCGAGGAGGGTGCGGGTCTCCTCGTACACGGCGTTGAGGCCGCTCTTCGGGTGCAGCACGGCGGCCAGGAGCGTCCGGCCGTTCCTCGTCGCGGCGCCGACGAACGTGTTTCCCGCGTTGCTGGTGTAGCCGTTCTTCACGCCGATCATCCCGGCGTACGCCTTCACCCCGTGCGACCCGCACAGCAACCGGTTCGTGTTCTCGATCCCGGTCTTCCCGATCCGCGCGGTCCTCGTCCCGCAGTAGGCCCGGAAGTCGGCGTTCCTGAGCCCGCTGCGGGCCATGAGGGTGAGGTCGTAGGCGGAGGAGTACTGACGGGGGTGGTCGTACCCGTCGGGGCTTACCACGTACGTGTTGACGGCCTGGAGATCGGCGGCCTTGGCCCGCATCTCGGCGACGGTCCGGTCGATCCCCCCGTTCATCGCGGCCAGCACCCGTACGGCGTCGTTCCCGGAGCGGAGGAAGACGCCGTGCCAGAGATCCTCGACGCTGTACGTCACCCCGGCCTTGATCCCCACCAGGCTGGATCCCTCGGGCACGGTGGCCAGCTCCGCCCCCCGGACGGTATGCCTCTCCGTCCGCGCGAACTTTCCGAGCAGGGTGTCCGCGAACAGCATCTTCAACGTCGAGGCCGGTGCGAGCCGCGTATGCGGATTGTGCGCGGCCAGCACCTCCCCACTCTCGTGGTCGGCGACGATCCAGGCACGGGCGCTGATGTTCACCGACGGGACCGTACAGAAGGATGGTGAGAAAACGCGAACCTTGGGTGAGGGCGTGTCTGAGCTGGGGTTTCAGCACAGGAGCCGCGCGATCTCACCTCCCCAGGAGCCGCTCGACCTCCGCCCTCTGCTCCTCGCTCAGCGGCCCCTTGGCCAGCGCCCCCGCGTTCTCCTGCGCCTGGGCGACGGACCTGAAGCCGGGGATGGGGACCGTCTGCGGGCTGCGGGACCAGATCCAGGCGAGGGCGCCCTGGGTGAGGGTGCGGCCGTCGGACGTGAGGACGGAGCGGAGGGCGTCGATGCGGGCCAGCCAGGCCGGGTCGGGTGCGGTGCCGTCGGTGAAGCCTTCCAGCCAGACCGGGGGGCGGCTGCGGATGTCGCCGGGTTCCCAGGCCGTCCTCGGGGTCTGGGTGAGGAGGCCCATCGCCAGCGGGCTGCGGTTGACGCTCGCGAGGTTCGCCTCCTCGCACAGCGCCAGCATCTCGGGGGCGTCCTGGAGGACGTTGAGGCGGTGCTGGACGGCGGAGCAGTGCGGGCCGGCCGCGAAGACGGCGGCACGGTCGGGGTCGTCGGTGCTCCACGCGTACGTCCGGATGAGCCCCTCGGCCACCAACTCCTCGCAGGCGTCGCGGAGTTGTGCCGCCTGCTCCGGAGGCGCGTCGGAGATGTGGAGCTGGTAGAGGTCGACGTAATCCGTGCCGAGCCGCTCCAGCGACGCGGTGAGAGCGGTACGGAGATGCCCGGCGCTCGCGTCCTGCCCGTCCGCGATCCTCGTCCGTTCGTCGAAGAGGTTCCCCCACTTCGTGGCGACGACGACGTCCGCCCGCCGCTTCCCGAGCGCCTGCCCGAGCACCCGCTCACTGTGCCCCGTCCCGTACACGTCCGCCGTGTCGAAGAAAGTGACCCCGAGGTCAAGTGCCGTACGTACGGCCCTGATCGACTCGGCGTCGTCCACCTTCCCCCACCCCAGCGGCAGCCCGTCCGGCCGCGTCCACTCCCCGCCGATGGCCCAGCACCCGAACCCGAGTGCGCTGACCTGGATCCCGGACCGTCCCAACACCCTTGTCGTCTCCATGAGTCGGGACGCTAGGTGTTGAAGTGCACTCCAAGGCAAGGGAGTTCATGCCTGCCTGATTCATGCCGACCCAGTTCATGCCTGCCCGGTACGGAGGCCAGGGCCCCCGCCCTCGCACCGCCCTCGTACCCCCACCACCCGAACGGCGTACCCCGCAGGTATCCCCCTCACCCCGATGCGACCGTAGAGCTACCCGCCGTCACCCAGGGAGCCACCGTGACCTGCTGCACCACACGCCGTCGAGACGTCGGCCTCCTTCTGCTCCGGCTCGGTACGGGCGGGGTGCTGGCCGCGCACGGGGCGCAGAAGCTGTTCGGCTGGTTCGGGGGGCACGGGATCGAGGCGACCGGGCAGTACATGGAGTCCGTGGGGTACACCCCCGGCAAGGCGAGCGCCACAGCCGCAGGGCTCGCGGAGACGGGCGGCGGCGCGCTTCTCGCCCTGGGCCTCGCCACCCCCGCCGCAGGTGCCGCAGCCGCTGGCGCGATGGTGGGCGCGGCTGCCGTCCATGCCCCGAACGGCTTCTTCGCCCAGTCCGGCGGCTACGAGTACGCCGCGTTCCTCGCCCTCGCCGCCACCGGCCTGGCCGTCACGGGCCCCGGCCGGCTCTCCCTGGACCACGCCCTAGGCCATGTGACGAACCGCGCGTGGATGGTCCCGGCGGCCCTGGGTATGACAGCGGCGGCTACCTCCGTGGTCGTAGGTCTCAGGTATTGCCGCGTACGCGATCTCGGTGCGAGGGACGACGTACAGGAGGCGCTGTTCGAGGAGTAGGGGGCGTGCGGGTACCCCCTGCGTAGGGGGCGTACGGGTCACCCGTTCGGCCGATACACTCCTTGAGTGTTCAACCGGCCCCCGACCTCCATGAGCGGCCCCACCAGGGCTGTCTCTGTGGTGTTGGGGCTGCTGCTGGCGCTGGCCACGGTGCTGGGCTGTGTGATGCATCCCGGCGAGGCGGAGGCGGCGGCGGTCCGGCAGCTCGCCGCCGTCGCGTACAGCCCGCAGATCCCGGCGAAGGAACACGTGTGCCCGGTGCCGGGGCACGACCGGTGTCACGGCGCGGGCGGGGTGATCGCGCGGACGACGGCCCCCACCCCGCACCCGGCGCCGCAGGCGCTCCCGACGCGGGTGGACGCGCGCCCGGCGGTGGCCCCCCGCACCGTACGGGCCGACCCGGCCGCGCCGCGCCCTCCCGACCTGCACGTCCTGCAAGTGCTGCGGACCTAGAACGGACGTCTCCTTTCCGTCCGTTCACCGGCGTACCCGCCGACTCCCGCAGCACGAAAGGCACTTCGTCATGTCCACCGGCAACTCCAAGAAGACGCCGACCGGTTCGAAGCCCAAGGCGAGCACGAACGCTCCCGCCACGCCCAAGAAGCGCCCCGGCAACAAGCCGTCGGCCGGCGAGAAGGCGGCCACCCGCCGCGCACGCATAGAGGAGCAGCGCAAGGCGGAACGCGCGCGGGAGCGCCGTAGCCGCATTCTGACGATCTCCGCGTCGGCGGCGATCGTGCTCGCGCTCGTCGCGGGCGGCGCCTGGCTGGTCAACGACGCGAACGAGAAGGAGGCCGCGCAGGCGGCCCCGGTCTCCGGCGAGAAGACGTGGAAGGACCTCAAGCAGAACCACGTCGAGGGCACCGTCAAGTACCCGATGATCCCGCCGGTCGGCGGCGACCACAACGGCGTCTGGCAGAACTGCGACGCGCAGGTCTACACGCAGCAGCTCCAGAACGAGAACGCCGTGCACTCCCTGGAGCACGGCGCGGTGTGGGTGACGTACAGCACCAAGGCCCCCGAGGCGGACGTCAAGTCGCTGACGGAGAAGGTGAAGAAGACGTCGTACACGATGATGAGCCCGTACGACGCGCAGTCCTCGCCGATCACGCTCTCCGCGTGGGGGCACCAGCTGAACGTCACCGAGGCGTCCGACCCCCGGGTGAACGAGTTCTTCGACAAGTACGTGCAGGGTGCGCAGACTCCGGAGCCGGGTGCGGCGTGCTCGGGCGGGAAGGCGACGGCGTGAGTGCGAGCGAATTGACGGCGAGGTCTTCAACTCGCCTGTCCCGGGCGCTCATCGGCGGCGCCCTCATCACGCTGCTCGCGGCGGTGGCTCTCACTGTCACCCTGTTGCGTCCGGCGCAGGCCAACTCCCCTGCGGGGCCGGTCGATTCGGGGTTCGCCCGCGACATGGCCGTCCATCATCAGCAGGCCGTGGAGATGTCGTTCATCGTCCGCGACCGCACCACCGACGAGGACGTACGCCGTCTCGCCTACGACATCATCAACACCCAGGCCAACCAACGCGGCATGCTCCTGGGCTGGTTGGACACCTGGAACGAGCCCAAGTCCTCCCAGGCGGCCCCCATGTCCTGGATGGACCACTCGATGCCGTACAAGCCCCACGACGGCTCCCTGATGCCCGGCATGGCCACCAACACCGAGCTGAACAAGCTGCGTTCACTCTCCGGCAAGCAGGCGGAGGTCTACTACCTCGACCTCATGACCGCCCACCACAAGGGCGGCATCGAGATGGCGGAGGGGGCGGCGCAGGAGGGCGAGACCGAGCAGGTGCGGCGGTTGGCCCAGGGGATGGCGAACGGCCAGCGGGCCGAAATCTCCTTGATGGCCGACATGCTGAAGAAGCGGTCCTGAACGTCGGGTGGCCTGCCCGGTCCAACGGTTCAACGGGCAGGCCACCGACGGCGGTTCAGAGCAGGTGCTGCACGAATGCCGCCAGGCTCCGCGTCGCCGTGTTCTTCGATGTCTCCGCGAACAGCGGGTCCAGGTGGTTCATGCCCGTGTCCGTCTGGGACGTCATGGAGGGGATGCGGGACTGGGCTGCCAGTTTCTGGGCCGCTGTGACCGCCGTGCCCTTGTAGGCGCTCGTCTGGAAGGCGAAGAGGGGGACGTCTATGGCGGTGGTGTGGTGGAGGCGGAGGTCGAGGGAGCGGGTTACGTCCGTGTCGGCGTAGAGGTCCACTGCCGTGAGGTCGGTGGTGAGGCGGGCGGGCCAGTACCACTGCCAGACCGTCGGGGCGGGGCCCGCGTAGGCCGTGGCTACGCGGGCGATGGGGGTGATGCCCGTGTCCGTCCAGTCGCCGGACGCCGAGAAGGTGCCCGAGTGGACGCTGATGTCGTTGGGCCAACCGAAGCTCTGGTCGACCAGGAGGCCCAACAGGGCCGCGTTCGTTATGGGGTTGGACGGGCGCAGCGCGTCCGGGAGGCGGGGCTGGAGGACCGACTTGGCGTGGGGGTCCAAGTGGGCGTACCAGCCTGCCAGTTGGTACCAGATCTGGGTGCTCTCGGAGCGGGTGCCGACGCCTACGGCGGCCAGCGACATGTCCAGGACCGCGCCGCCCGCGATCGCCGCGAGGCGCTCCCTGACCTTCTCCGGGGAGTTGTCGAACGCCTCGCCTCCGCCGTCGAACGCGCCGAGGACGCCGCCGTCGATGAACGCCAGGCCCGCGAGGTCGCGGTAGCCCGGGTGACCGTCGAAGTCCCAGGCGGCGTACGCGGCTGCGGTGGTCGCACCCCAGGAGTGGCCGCCGAGGATCACCTTGCGTCGGCCGCCGCACGAGGCCGCCTCGATCACCGTGCGGAGGTCCGACATGCCTTGCGGAAGGCCCCAGTTGGCGAAGTAGCCGGAGGACGCGGGGTCCTGGGTGCGGTAGTGGCCGTCCAGGTAGTACGCGACGGGGTCGGCCGTCGCGAATCCGGCGCGGTCCGCGAGGCTCTCCTCGCGGCGGTCGAACGCCCAGACCTGTACGCCGGGTACGGCCGCGACGAGGTCGCGGGCGAGGAGGCGGAAGTCGTTCGCCGCGCCGAACTGGCCGGGGACCAGAACGAGTACGGTTCCCGCTGCGGGGTCACCGATCTGGAGCGCGTGCACCCGGTCCGACCCTGCCGGGCCGCCGCCCGGTGCCACCGGGAACGCGACGTACGGCTCCGCCGCCGCCCCAACTCCCTTGGCTGCCCAGGCGTTTCCCCCGAGTACGGTGCCTGCCGCCACCCCCGCCGCCATCCCGCCCAGCAGGGTCCTGCGTGTCACGAACCTCGTCATGTCCGGTCGCCTCCTTGAAAGTTGGAGAACATGACTACGGGGGTAGCTTGCTGCATGGGGATCGCGCGGTGATCACCGGCCCCCACACTCACGGGTAACCCGCTCCCCCGGTGACAGAATTTAGGCATGTTGTGAACACCCTTGTGAAATCCGGAGTTTCGAATTCGATCGATAAAGATGATTGACTGGATTCACCGGATGGTGGTGTGATGAGGGTCCTTTTGGTGCGGTCATGAATGAGGCCTCGTGAACGTATTCGAGACGACCAAGAAAAGGCGGGCCGGGAGATTACTCCGGGGGGAACTCCGGACGGCCGAGGCGTTGTTGAGGGAGGCTGCGGAGCGGGAAGAGGCTCGGGACGAGGAGGTTCGGGAGCTGCGGCGGCGGTTGCAGCAGGCCGAGGAGCGGGAGTTCGAACAGCTCGTCGAGAATGAGCAGTTGTACGAGGCTCTTCAGGGTGCCAACAGCAAAGTCCGCTTTCTCCAGCGACAGTTGGACAATTCCGCCCACCCCACGGCCCTCGCACCCCCGAGGCCCCGCCCCGCCACTTTCGCCGAACTCCTCGATCGCCTTCCCGAGTTCCCCCACCTCCGCTTCACCGGAAACCCCAAGCGGACGAAAGAACTGGACGCGCACACCATCACCAACTGGGTCTCCGTCGCGTGGGACGCGCTCGAAGCACTCGACGAGTACGCCGCGCACGGCACCGGCGTCGACTTCCGCCAGTGGTGCGACAGCCTCCCCGAGACCTGCCAACACCCCTTCCCCGCAGGCAAAGTGACGATGCGTGAGTCGGAGACCGTGGCCCATCACCACGAATGGCGCCGCCAACGCACCTTCCCTGTACCGGGTGGACGCCTCTTCATGCAGTCCCACCTGCGCATCGGCAGCGGCAACACGGTCTCGCCCCGCCTGTACTTCCACGACGACACGGCCAACTCAGGTCTGGTGTACGTGGGTTACCTCGGCGCACACCTGGACAACACGCACACCTGACCCGTCCCGACCGGCAGGCGTCACGGCGACGACGCGAGCGCGTACTCCGCCCACACCGTCTTCCCCGGCCCGTCCGTCCGCAGGTGCCAGTCCCAGCGCGACGCGAGGCCCGCGACCAGGACGAGGCCCCGGCCGTCCAGCGAGACGTACGGGTCCCTGCCGACGACGACACCGGCCGGCCTCGGCGGCAGCCGCTCGCCCCGCGTGTCCGTGACGTCCACCCGTGCCGTCTCCAGACGCGGCGACACCTGGAGCCTCAAGTGGAAGTCCCGGCCCGGGACATGGCCGTGCCGCACCGCGTTGGACGTCAGCTCCGCGACGATCACCACGATCGCGTCGTGCGCGTCCGTGCCGTACGGGATGCCCCACTCGTGCAGGCGCACGGCGGCGAAGTGGCGGGCGAGGCGGGCGCCGCGCCGGGTCGACGTGAACCTCATCTCGAAGTACTGCTCGGCGGGCGGCGTGAGGGTGCCGCCGGGGCTCAAGTGGTCCGTGGGAGCGGTGTGTTGCGTGGGGCCGGTGGGGATACCGGGTTCGTTCGTCATGCCCCCTACGGTCCCCTTCGTGGCGTACCGTCACCAGTGGTGACGCACCGACGCTGAACGGCTTGTACGCGCGGTGTAGGACCGTGTACGAGACGCGCGGCGTGACCAGCGTTCCCCCTGGGAAGTTGGTCCGGAGAGGCGGTGATCCCATGACGGAGCGTACGAGGACGAAGGTCGGGGTGGAAGAGCCCCGGAACAACGAAGACGACACCGGTTCCCTGTTCTTCGGGGACGACGACGAGGCCGGGCTCCAGCCCGACGCGACGAGCAAGGCCCTCGTCATCACGTTCGGCCAGAACGTGAAAACCCTGCGCGAGCGGGAGGGGTTGGACCGGGAGACCTTCGGCGCGCGCATCGGTTACTCGGCCGCAACGGTCGCATCGTTCGAGCAGGGTCGGCGCATCATGAACGGCAAGACGATCGACAAGGCGGACGAAGTCCTGCGCGCGAACGGGTTGTTGAGCGCGTGGAAGGAGCAGATGGAGCGGGCGCAGTATCCGGCGACGTTCCAGGGGATGGCGGCTCTGGAGAAGCTGGCCATGGAGCTGCTCAAGTACGACACGCTTGTGATCCCCGGCCTGCTGCAAACCCCGGACTACATGCGGGCGTTGATGACGATGCGCCGCCCGCTCCTGGACGACGACACCATCGAGCAGCGCGTGGCCGCCCGGCTGGTCCGGCAGGAGATCTTCGACCGCTGGCCTGCGCCCTACTTGAGTTTCATCATCAACGAGGCGGTTCTGCTGCAACCTTACGGCGGCAAGGACGTGCTGCGGGGGCAGTTGGAGCACGTGCTGCTGGTCGGCCAGAAGCGCCACGTCGAGATTCAGATCATGCCGCTCGACTGCGAGGAGAACGCGGGCTTCAGCGGCCCGTTCACGGTGCTGACGCGGCGCAAGGACGGCAAGCTGTTCCTGTACAGCGAGGTAGCGGGGGTCACTTCCCTCCAAACCGAGCCCGAACAGACGACTCAGGCGCACGCCCGTTATGGGATCATGCGATCGCAGGCTCTCCCGTCCCGGGAGTCGATGAAGAAGATCGAAGGGATTCTGGAATCGCTATGAACAACGCCGAGCCCTCAACCACCGCTTCCGGCCTCGCCTGGTTCAAGAGCAGCTACAGCGACGCCGAAGGCAACGACTGCGTGGAAGTCGCCTGGCGCAAGAGCAGCTACAGCGACACCGAGGGCAACGACTGCGTTGAGTTCGCGGCCTGCACCACCGCCGTCCACATCCGCGACTCCAAGAACACCGACGGCCCCCAACTCGCCCTCGCGCCGACCGCCTGGGCCGAGTTCACAGCGACCCTGTAAGTCACCCGGCCAGTCAAGGTCCCCGGTCGCCCCGAGGAGAACGCGGCGGCGATCCGGGGACGAGTGGTGTCGGGCTACTCGGGCGTCAGAGGCAGCAACCGTACGGGGCGGCCCTTCCACTCCTCAGGTGTCACCGTCGCAACCACCGCCCCTCGGGGGCGCTCGACCGACGGGCGGGCGATGTGCTGGGTGTGCGGCAGGCCCCAACCGGAGTCACCGGTCAGGGCGAGGGCCGCGGACAGGTCCAGGGGAACGATGTCCACAGCGGGCAGTTGCGCTACGTGCTCGGCGAGTCCCGGGTACGACCGGTCCGCCTCCACCAACGCGCACGCCGACGCGTACAGATACGTCCCCACGCCGTTCGTGGCCTGGTAGACGAGGCGGGAGACGAGCGGGTTGCCGCGCAGGGCGGTCAGCGCGCCGGCGTCCAGCACGATGTGCAGGTCGTTCACGCGGCGTCGGCCTCCGCGATCCGGCGAGCCAGCAGCGCATCGGCCTCGGGATCGGAGACCGCCGGGTCGTAACCACTCCACTCCAGCAGAATCCGCCGGGTCCTCTCCGCCTCCTGCGCCCGCTCTTCGGGCGTCCTGACGGTCTCCGCCAGTCGGTCGAGCCATGCCCTCAGACTCAGCCCTTCGGCATCCGCGACAGCGGCGAGTCTGTCCCTGGTCTCGGCTTGGGCACGGATGGTGACGTCTGCCATGCGATCAGCTCCGTTCTGTCGACGTGGGACGGCCGGCAGGCCGCGTCCTGTTTCCACCGTACCCCAAAACGCATACGTATACGTACACGTATACGCCGCCGAGTTCACGGCGACTCCGCGACCGCTATCCCCCAACCGTGCGGCGGGAGTTCGCCCCCATCACCGGTGAACTCCGCGCCGCCTGCTGCCAGTTGCCACGCGGCGACAGGCAGTGTGAAGCGGGCGGCGCGGTCGGAGAGGTTCAGGGCCACCGCCAGCCCGCATGAACCCGACCTCGCCGTGTAGGCGATCGTCTCATTCGTCAGGGTCGTGATCGTCGTGCGGGCCCGCGTCAGCCAGGGGTTGCGGCGGCGCAGGCCGATCAGGAGTTGGTGCAGGTGGAAGAACTCGGTTCCGTACGGGGCCAGTTGAGTCGGCGTCGTGGGGAACTCGGGGCGGATTTCGTCGTCGCCCCCTTCCCTGTCCTCCTTCACTCCCCTGAACGCCTGTTCGTCGCCCGCGTAGATCGACGGGATGCCTCCGGTCGTGAGGAGGATGACCAACGCGTGTTCCAGGTGGCGTTCGTCCGTGAGGCGGCTCGCCAGGCGGGTCACGTCGTGGTTGCCCAGGAAGGTTTGCGGGGTGAAGGTGTCGAGGAGGGTGTTGTGGCGGGTCAACGTCCATGCCAGTTCATGGAAGTTGTGGTCGTTGAGGGAGCTCCAGACCGCCTTCCACAGTTCGTACTGTGTCGCCGAGTCCAGGCCGGAGCGCGTGACGTACGACGCGTAGTCGCCGTGGATCAGTTCGGCCGTGAACCACGCGTCGGGGTGGCGTTCGCGGACACGTGAGGTGACCGTGCGCCAGAACGCGGGCGGTACAGCGTACGCCGCGTCCAGGCGCCAGCCGGAGATGCCCCGGTCGAGCCAGTGGAGCATGACGTCGGTGACGTGGTCGGCGACCCTGGGGTTCGTGTGGTCGAGGGTGACGAGGTGGTCGTGGCCCTCGAAGACGCGGTAGGTGCCGTCGGGCTCGCGGGCGGCGAGGTCGGGGAGCCCGGGGAAGGTGCGGGCGACGTGGTTGAAGACGCCGTCCAGGAGGACCCGTACACCGCGCGACCTGGCCTCCTTCACCAGGGCGCGGAGGTCCGCCTCCGTGCCGAGGCGGGGGTCGACCGTGAAATGGTCGGTCGTGTCGTAGCCGTGGGTTTCCGAGGCGAAGACGGGGCCGAGGGCCAGGCCGTTGCAGCCGAGGTCGACCAGGTAGTCCAGCCAGGGGTTCAGGCGGGCGAGGCGGGGTACGGGCGCGGTCCCGGGAGGCGGCGCCGTACGGTCGGCTCCGGTGAAGCCGAGGGGGTAGACGTGCCACCAGATGGCGTGGGTCGACCAGTGCATCATGACCTCATCACTAAGGTGTCACTTAACATCTGACAAGCGGTCCATCAAGCGCGCGGCCAGCAGCAGGACCTCGCGTTCCGTGTCCGTGCACTCCCCCATCGCCCGCGCGAGCCACTCGTCCCGCTCGGCCACCTCGCCGCGCAGCGCTTCCCGGCCCGCGTCCGTCAGGGACAGGAGGGACTGGCGGCCGTCGCCCTCCGCGCGGGTCCTGGCGATCAGCCCCTCCGCCTCCAGTTCCGCGAAGACCCTGGTCAGAGACTGGGGGCGCTGGTGTTCCGCCGCCGCCAGGTCGCCGGGCGTCTGCGGGCCGCCCCGGTAGAGCCGGCCCAGGACGCCGAGTTTGTTGTTACTGAGGGCTCCCGGGGTGCGGACCGCGCGCAGGCGCCGGGCCAGGCGAGTCACGCCCTGTCTGATTTCCGCTGCTTCCTCGACATTCACGTTCGTACGCTATCACTTACTATCGAGGGCATGGTGAAGACCGTATGGGGTTCGCTGACCGTCATGGCCGCCGTCCTCGCGAGCTATGGGTCCGCCCTGTGGCTGGAGGGCGCGGCGCATCTGCACGTCGACATCGTCATCCAGGCCGTCGCGCTGACCTGGACCCTCGCGTGGACCCAGCGGGAGGCGGATCTCGTCGAGCGGGGGATCGGGTTCGTCGTGCTACCCGCCGTCGCGATGTGCGCGGCGTGGACGGACCGGGTGATGACCGAGTCCGCCGTCCGGGGGGATCTCCTGTTCGCTCTCTTCGTCGCCTTCGCCATCTGGGTGCGGCGGTTCGGGGCGCGGGCGACCCGGGCGGGCACGCTCGCCGCGCTGCCGTTCGTCGCGACGCTCGTCGTCCAGGGGCCGATCGCGCTGCCGCCCCGGGCGCGGGACGGGCACGTACTGTGGATGGGGCTCGTCGCGCTGATCTGCGCCGGGTACGTGCTCGTCGTCCAAGTCGGCGCCGGGTGGCTGGGGTTGACGCCACGGGTGCGGGTACGCCGGTCCACCGGACCCCTCGTCCCGCCCCGGCCCGCCGCGTCCCGGCCGCTGCCGAGTACGCGGATGGCGTTGCAGATGGGGGTCTCGCTCGGGGGCGCGTTCCTCGCCGGGCACTGGCTGTTCCCCGATCACTGGACGTGGGTCGTGCTGACCGCGTTCATCGTGTGCAGCGGGGCCCGGGGGCGGGCCGACGTGCTGTACAAGGGGGTGACGCGGGCGCTGGGCGCCGCGTTCGGGACGGCCGTCGCCACGGCGATCGTCGGCGCGTTCGGGCCGGGTGACCCCTGGGCCGTCGTCCTCCTCTTCGTCGTCCTCGCGCTCGCGACGTGGCTGCGCCCGCTGAACTATGCCTACTGGGCCGCGTGCGTCACCGCCGCGTTCTCTCTGCTGTACGGGTACTTCGGCGAGACCACGGTCCACGTCCTCACGCAGCGACTCCAGGCGATCCTCGTCGGGGCGGCCTTGGGTATCGCCGTTTCGTGGCTCCTCGCGCCGGTTCGGACCGTGGACGTGGTGCGGCGGCGGGTCGCCGATGCGCTGGCGGTACTGGCGGATGCGCTGCGCGCGCACGACGCCGCCGAACTCCGCGCGCATCAGGGGCGGTTCGAGGAGGCGGTCGAGCTGTTGGAGCAAGTGGCTCCGCCGTTGCGGGCGTTGCGGGGGGTGGAGGGGTGGGTGCGAAGGCGGCGGGGGGTGAGGGGAGAGCGGGTGCATCTCGCGGACGCGATCGACGCGGTACGCGCTTGCGCCGAGCCGGTACGGGAGTTGGCCGGGGCCTCCTCCCGTGCCGACGGCACCCCCGACGCCGCTCCCACCCTCGCCCCCGACCCCGTTCCCGACCGCGCCCCCGACCTCGCCCCCAGCCCCGCTCCCGTCCCCGCCCCCGACCTCGCTTCCGTCCTCGCCAACATCGCCGCCGTACGCCTCGCCATCGGGCGGGTGCCGGGGCCCTCGTACCAGGGCCAGGCAGCGGGAGTTGGGAGTCTCGGGGCGATCGACAAGGCGGTGGGTGAGGTCGCTCGCGTCTTCCCGGCGACAGCGCCCGTCACAGCTTCAGGAAGAACTCCCGCACATCAGCCTCCGCCCCGCTGAACGCCTCGTGGCGGTTGGGGTAGTCGTAGTACTCGCGCCACGTCACCGGGTGGCCCCAGGACTTCAGGAGGTCGCGGACCGATTCGCCTATGAAGAGGGGGACGATCCAGTCGTAGCGGCCCTGGCCGATCCAGACCGGGAGCGTGGGGTGCGCGGTGGTGAGGGGGACGGCTGCGGGGAGGTAGGGGTCGTAGAGGACCAGGCCGCCCAGGCGGTGGGGGTGGCGGAGGGCCGTGATCAGGGCCATGCAGGCGCCCTGGGAGAAGCCCGCGAGGATCACGCGGTCGGGGCCGACCGCCTCGGATTCGGCGGCGATCAGGGCGTGCAGGGTGCGTTCGGTGGCGAGCAGCATCGGGACGTCCGCGTGGTCGAGGGCGAAGATCCGCTGGTGGAACCAGGCGCGCGCAGGGGTGTCCCCCGTCAGCCCGGGGGACTGACGGGGGGCGTCGGGAAAGACGTGGCGGATGCCGAGGGACGCGTCGGTGAGGCCCGCGCGCCGGACGAACGGCCGCAGGGCGGCGCCGTCCTGGCCCAGCCCGTGGAGCCAGATCACGGTGAGGCCGGTCATAGGCGGGGGGCGGCGGGGCGGTGGAAGACCATCGAGGCGTACTGGCCGCCGAAGCCGAAGGAATTCTTCAGAACGGTGCGAACCGGCCGTTCGACCGGTGTCAGGGACGTCTTCACGCCGCACTTGGGGTCCGGTTCCGTACAGGTGACGACGGGCGGGATCACTCCCCGGCACAGGGTGAGCGCGGCGACCACCGACTCGACCACGCCGGAGGCGGCGGAGCCGTGCCCGGTAAGGGACTTGACCGCGCTGACGTCGATCTCCGCCATACGCTCACCGAACACCCGGTGCAGGGCGCGCGCCTCGGTGATGTCGTTGAGGCGGGTGGACGTGCCGTGCGCGTTGATGGTGTCGATGCCGTCGGGGGTCAGCTCCGAGTGTTTCAGGGCGTCCCTGACGACCCGTTCGACCGCGTCGATCCGGGGTGCGGTGACGTGGGTGATGTCGACGGCCGTCCCCCAGCCGCCGACGACGGCGTGCACCGCCTCGACGCCCCGCGCCCGCGCGTGCTCGGCGGTCTCCAGGACGAGCGCCCCGGCGGACTCGTTGATGACCATCCCGGTGCGGCGCCGGTCGAACGGCATGGACGCCTGCTCGGCGGGCCCCTTCCAGCGGGAGAGCGCCATGAGCTGGCCGTACTGGGAGAGGACGTACTGCGTGTTGCGGGACACGCACGCGGCGACGATGACCAGGCCGACCCGCCCCGTGCGCAGCAGCCTCGCCGCTTCGGCGACGGCACGCAGGCCGCCCGCGCAGGTCGCCTCCAGGCCCATCGGGATCAGGGGGGTGTCGAGGCGGCGGGAGAGTTCGGTGGGGAAGGCGGAGAGGTCGGAGATCCGCACCATGGACTCCTCGCCGCGCATCCGGTCGAGGGCCGCGCGGCGGTCGTTGCCGACGGCCTTGTAGCGGGCGGCGATGTTCCTCATGTACGCGAGGTAGTCGTCCGGGAAGGAGCCGCTGGGGCCCGGCCAGATCCGGGACCACATCAGCCCGGCCGGCCGGTCCAACGGGCCCTCGACACCGGCATCCTGGAGCGCCTCGTCCACCGTGGCGTGCAGGAGCGTGTCCACCCAGGTGCGGCCGGGTGCGCCCGCCCTCTCCTCCACCGACTTCTTGATGTCGTCGGGGATGATCCCGGCGACCCAGCCGCAGGGCAGGGCCGACAGATCCATCCGTTTCTCGTACGACAGCCCGGAGCGTCCGGTGAGGTTGGCCTCCCAGAACGACTCCACCGAACCGGCGTTGGGGGTGACGACCCCCATGCCGGTGATCACGACCTCGTGGTCCGTCATCGCGGTGTCCCCTTGACGATCATGGCGGCGCCCGCTGTCGTGGCGTGCGGGCCGGGGCTGAAACTGGTCACCAACGCCCTCGTGGCGCCGGGGAGTTGACGGGGCGTGCCCTGTACGACGGCCAACTCGGCCAGTTCCGGGTCGAGTTCGCTCAGCAGGCCGACCGGGGGAACGACTCCCCGGTCCAGGGCCTCGGCGGCCAGCGTCAGGTCGATCAGCGCGGCGCACTCGAACGCGTTGCCGACGGTCCCCTTGCTCGCGGTGACGGGGCAGCCTGGGACCAGCGGGGAGACGGCGCGGCACTCGTCGTCGTCCCCCGCCCTGGTCGCGCCGCCGTGCGCCCACCACACGTCCGGCGGCTCGGTCAGGACCGAAGTCGCGGCTGTGCGCAGGGCGGTCGTCCGCTCCTGGGCGCACACCGTCTCGCAGGCCGCGACCCCCGCGACGACGTGCGCGCCGCGTCGGCGTGCGGTGTCGGGGCGCTCCAGCATGACCGCCGCCGCGCCCTCGCCGATCAGGGTGCCGTCGCGGCGCCGGTCGAAGGGGCCAGCTCCGGTGCCGAAGGGCTCGCTCCGGTCGAGGGCGGCCAACACGGTCGTGGACATGGGGGGTTGGACGCCGACGACGAGGACGCGGTCCAGCTCGCCGCTCTCCAGCAGCCGCAGGGCGACGGAGAGCGCGCCGAGGCCGCCGGCGCCGGACTCGCCGTACACCGCCACGTTCGAGCCGAGGAAACCAGCGGCCATGCACACGAACTGGCCCACCTGGGACGGGATTCCGCGCAGGTAGGAGTAGTCGGGGACCTCGTCGTAGAGGAGTTTGGCGAGCGGGCGCGGGTCCGTCTCGGCGAGCACCGCCAACTTCGGGATGACCTCGTTGAGTTCGTCGCCGCCGCTGATGCCGGCCGCGAGGACGGTGCCGCAGCGCAGGCCCTCGTCCGGGCCGACGGGGCCGCCGGAGTCGTCCACGGCCAGCCGGGCGGCGGCAACGGCCGCGTGCGCTACGGCACTCGCGTACTTCTGGTTGTTGACCCAGGGCTCGCCGGCCGGCCAGGGGATCTCCGGCAGGCGCATGTCCGCGACCGGCCAGGGCAGCCAACTCGGCTGGGTTAAAAGGGACTTGCCGTCGAGCATCGCGTCGAGAATTGGTGCCGGGCCGTGTCCGGCGGCGGTGATGACGCCGGTACCGGTGACGACCGCGCCGGTCATGAGGGCACCTTTCCCGTGTGCCGCATGCCGGTGTTGCCCCACAGGCGGTAGCCGCCGTCCACGGTGATCGTCTGCCCGGCGATCCAGCTCGCCTCGTCCAGGCAGAGCATCGCGACGACGTCCGCGCTGTTCTCCGGCGTCGTCATCTGCCCCTCCGGCCACGGCGTGACGGCCATCTCGTGCCGGACGCCGCCCGCGAAGTCCGGCCGGACATTGAAGACGTCCGTCTGCACCAGGCCGGGGCGTACGCAGTTGGCGACGATGCCGTACGGGGCCAGCTCGTAGCTCAGGTAGTCGGTCAGGGTCTCCAGCGCCGCCTTCGCCGCGCCGAACAGGCCCGCGCGCGGGACGATGCGCTGGGTCGTCGAGTTGGTGATCGTGATGAACCGCGCGCCGGGGCGCTCCCGCATCAGGGGGACGGCGTGCTTGGCGAGCAGCCAGGTGGCGCGGGCGTTGGTGTCCTGGACGAACTGCCACTGCTCCGGCGTCGCGTCCTCCAGGGCGACGAACTTCGTCGCGGCGGCGTTCTGGACGAGGATGTGCAGGTCGCCGTGGGTCTCGCCGACCTGCTCCAACAGCTTCGCGGGGCCGTCCGGTTCGGAGAGGTCGGCGCGGTGCAGGGAGACCTTGGTGCCCTTCTCCTCCAGTTCGGCGGCGATGCGGCGGGCGGGGCCGACGCGGTCGACGTAGTTGACGGCGAGGGTGCAGCCCCAGGCGGCGAGCTTGCGGGTGATGCCGGCGCCGATGCCCCGGGAACCGCCGGTGACGAGGGCCACGCGGCCGTCGAGGGGACGGTAGGCGTCCATGGTGCTCATGACTCCCCCTGCTTCTTCTGGCCCTGCTTCTTCTGGCCCTGCTTCTCCTGGCCCTGCTTCTTCTGGTACGAGCCCGGCCGGTACGAGCGGCGGAGCATGACGACGTTCATGCGGCCGATGGCGTACGCGCGGCCGTCGGCGTCGTGGACGCGGCGGACCGTCTTCAGCAGGCCGCTGCGGTCGTCGATGGGTTCGGTGTGGTCCGTCTCGGTGGTGAACCAGAACGGGGTGTCCGGGTAGAGCGGGCGGACGAAGTCCCAGTGCATCGCGCGCATGCCGATGATCGCGCCGGGGCGGCCGTGCTGGACGACCCAGCCGGAGGTGATGGCGTGGATGAAGCCGCCGGGGACGATCCGGCGGCGCCGGTCGACCTGTGCGGCGAAGGCCCCGCTGTCGTGGATGGGGTGTTTCTCGCCGAGCAGGTCCAGCAGCGTGTCGAGCAGCTCGCCGGTGAAGACGACCGGGCCGTAGTGGCGCGGGGCCGCGTCGACGAGGTCCTCCCAGTACATGAGGGGGCGGCGCGTCGTCTCCGTCATGATTTCGGTGTCCTCTCCTATTCCGGTCACGTGCCGCTCCGGGAACCGCGCGGGCGCATGACCAGCCGGCCGCCGTCGACCGTGAACGTCTGCCCCTGGATGTAGGAGGATTCCTCTCCGGCGAGAAATGCGACCAGCCCGGAAATGTCCTCGGGGAGTCCCCATCCGGTGCCTTCGGGGGTGACTCCGAGGCGGCCGGCGAGATCCGCCGTCATATCGGTCCTGATCGCTCCTGGGGCCACGGTGTTGACCCTTATCCCTTTGTGTCCGACTTCCGCCGCCAGACCCCGGGTGAGCGCTTCGAGGCCCCCTTTCGAGGCGGCGTACGAGGTCTGTCCGGGACCGGGCTGGCGCACGGAATTGGAGGAGATGTTGACGATGCGTCCCCAGGACTGTTCGAGCATCACCGGGACGACGGCACGGCACATCAGGAACGGCCCGGTGAGATTGGTGCGCAGCACCCTCTCCCACTGAGCGGTGCGGGTCAGGGCGAGGAGCCGGTCGTCGATCACGCCGGCGTTGTTGACGAGGACGTGCACGCCGCAGTCGTCCGCCACGACCGTGTCGACGAGGCGTCGGACCTGCCCCTCGTCCGAGACGTCCGCCTTGTGCCGCACAGCCCTGCCGCCGGCCGCCGTGATCTCCTTGACGACGCGTTCGGCCGCGTCGTCCGCGTCCTTGTAGGCGAGGTGGACGGTGAGGCCGTCGGCGGCCAGGCGGCGGCAGATCGCGGCGCCGATGCCCCGCGAGCCGCCGGTGACCAGGGCGACGCGGGGGCTCACACGCCGGCCGTCTCGTCGAGGTGGAGCAGGATGGAGCCGACCGACCTGTGGTGGGTGTCGGCCGCCTCCTCCCACTCCTCCAGGTCGAAGGTTCCGCCGAGGTCGCGGTTCACCTTCCTGGCGAGCTGGAGTATGTCGAGCGAGTCGAGTCCGAGATCCTCCACGAGGGATTGTCCGGGGGTGATCTCGGAATCGCTCAGACTGGGCTTCACATCACGGATCAAGGCCACCAGTACGTCGAATTTCGCTGAGCTGGATTCGGTCATCGCGGGCCTCCGCTCGGGCGGTTCGATCTGACGTGGGACATGTCACCAGAGCGCGCGAGCCAGCCGCAAGGTCCGAACTTTTCGAAGTGCCGGACAGAATTTTCCCAAGAATTAACGGACCCACCTCTGGCGCTCTCCTGTGCTGCATCGCCGGATACGGGTGATGCGGGAGAAGTTTCACTTACGGTGATTGTTTCCGCCGGATTCCGGACAGTCGTGAATCAACCGCGAATCGGCCATCGGCCTTCTGTAATCTCAGGGCCCGAGCTGCCCATTTCATGGAGGGGAATGCCATGGGGCGACGGAAGGTGCCTCTGACCGATTCGGCTCCGTACTACGAACTCGCGTACTGGCTGCGCTCGCTGCGGCGCGGCGCCGGACTGACCTACCGCGAGATGGCCCGCCGGGTGGAGCGGCCGGGCTGCTCGGCGGTGACGCTCTCGCGGGCCGACAGCGGGAGGGTGCTGCCCCGGCGGTGCGTGGTGGAGGCGTACGCCACGGTGTGCGGGGCGTCGGAGCAGCAGACTCGGGCCATGTGGGAGTGGTCGCTGACGGTGGCCGGGGAGCGGGCGCATCCGGTGCCCGGGGCGGGGCCGGCTCCCCGGCGCGGGCGGCGCCTCGACCTCGTCTACGAACCGGCCCACCTCCTGGAGGTCATGCACCGCCTGCGCCAGGACGCCGGGCGCCCCTCCCTGCGCCAGCTGGAGGACCGCGCCCGCGTCCACGGCTACGGTCCGCTGCCGCGCAGCACCCTCGCGGATGTCCTGTCGGGGCTGCGGCTGCCTTCCGAGGCGCTGCTCGTGTCGTACGCGCTGGCCTGTGGGCGGCCTCAGGACCAGGTGCATGCGTGGCGGGCGGCTTGGGGGCGGGCTACGCAGGGGGCGCAGGCCGCCGCGTGATCACCGCGTGCCCTTCGCGGGGAGCGGGTGGGCCCGGCGAAGGGTGTGCGCCATCTGCTCCGCGCCGCCGAAACGGCCCTTGCCGCACACGTAGCCGTCCGGGCGCACCAGTACGAAGTGTCCCGCGCGGGCACCGAGGTCCGTGGCCGGCAGGTTGCCCGGGTCGGGGAGGGGGTGGAGGGCGTCGGGCGGGGGCGCGGAGCGGCCGTACACCGTCCGGACCGACACGGCGGTGCCGTAGCTGTCGTCCAGCCGTTCCAGGTCCTCGCGCAGGCCAGCCGTACGGGCGGGACGTGCCGCAGGCCGGTTGTCTGGTGATCGTGGCCGCGAGGGGGCCGGGCCGACGACCTCGCCGGGCGGCTCGCCCGCTATCTCGACGCCGGGGTCCGGCAGCTGGTGCTGGCTCCCTTCGGTGGCGGCTGGCGCACGCAGTACGAGCTGCTCGCCGAGGCCCGCAGGGCGCTCGTCGGCCGAGTTCAGCCGAGTTCGGCCCATTTCAGCCGAGTTCGGCCGACGAGCGTTCGGTGCGGGGGTGCCCCACCGGGGCCGGGGAGGAGTCCTCCTCGGTCTTCCGGTACCGCTGCTCGCGGATGACCAGGGCCACCAGACCGGCCAGCAGGGAGACGGCGCCGGAGACCACGAACACCACGTTGGTGGCGTCGATGAAGACGCCGACGGCCGAGTGGTACTGCTCCGCCGGGAGTTTCGCCAGCGCGCTGACGTCCAGGTCGCCGTTGACGTCGGCCGCTCCGGCGGCGCTGCTGAGGTGGGAGTCGAGGTAGCGCGCCACGATGGTGCTGTAGAGCGCGAACCCGGCGGTGGCACCGAGTTGCTGGCAGAACCGCAGGGAGCTGGTGGCGACGCCGAGGTCCTCCTTGGACACCGAGCTCTGCATGTACTGGAGTCCGAGGCCGAGGGACTGCCCCATGCCGATGCCGAGGACGAAGCAGCCCGCGCCGACCAGCCAGTAGCTGGTGTCGGGGCCGAGCCGGCCGAAGAGGACCAGGACCACGGCCTGGAACACGCCCGCGGCGACGAGCAGGTACTTGAACTTGCCGAACAGCGTGACGATGAGCTTGGCCACCGGGATCGACGCGAGGATGCCGACGGCCATGCAGACGATCAGGAGTCCGGACCGTGCCGTGCTCAGGCCGCGCCCCACCTGGAGGTAGCCGCTGACGTAGAGCAGACCGCCGGCCACGCCGACGCCGGCGATGAGCGACATCGGCATCATGGCCCGGAACACCGAGTTGCGCATCAGGGCCAGCGACACCAGCGGTTCGGGCGCGGTGAGCTGGCGCCGGACGAAGGCCGCGAGCAGGACGCCCGCGCCGACGGCGAGCGCGACGATCGTGGCGGAACCCCAGGCGTACCGGGTGCCGCCCCACTCCGCCACGAGCAGCGCGCAGGCGCCGAAGCCGCCGAGCAGGGCGGCGCCGAGGAAGTCCACCTTGCGCCGTACCGGGTTGGTGGGCATCTTCAGCACGAAGACGATGACGAGGAAGGCCGCGACCAGGATCGGCAGGTTCAGGAGGAAGACCCAGCGCCAGTTCAGGCTGTCGGAGACGAGGCCGCCGAGGGTCGGGCCCAGCGCCAGGCCGAGGCCGAACATCACCGAGGCGCCGATGCCGACCGCGTTGGACGGTTTGATGGGCCCCTCCGCGTCCTCCTCCTGGTCGTTGAAGAGGATGCCGGTGACCACGAGCGTGATGGCGGTGAGTCCGCCCGCGCCGAGCCCCTGGACGGTGCGGAACACGATCAGCTCGGTCATGTTCTGCGCGAGTCCGCAGAGCAACGAGCCGAGGGTGAAGACGCCGAGGCCGAAGACCATGAGCGGCTTGGTGCCGTACTCGTCGGCGAGCTTTCCGTACAGCGGTACGACGATGCAGTCCGCCAGGGCGTAGCACGAGGTCAGCCAGGGGAGCCGGCTGATCCCGTGCACCGGGTCGAGATCGTCCACCATCTTCCACGCCACGGCGGACACGATGTTGATGTCGAGGATGGCCAGCAGCAGGACGACGATGCACGAGGCGGCGACCAGCTTGACCTTGGTCGTGGACATGAGCAGATCCGGGCCGTCGTACACGGGTGCGTACATGCCCTGGGCGGTATCAGTCATGGAAATTACACTAGGAGTACTTTTACGTCCGGACAAGTTTTACAGGTGTCGTAATTATGCTCCCGGAGGAAGGCGCTTGTTAGGATCTGGTCATGACGGATCAGCTGGGACTCCGGGAGCGCAAGAAGCTGCGGACGGCGGAGCACATCGCGAGCACGGCACTCGCCCTCTTCCTGGAGCGGGGCTTCGCCGACGTCTCGGTCGCCGACGTCGCGGACGCCGCCGAGGTGTCGAAGAAGACCGTCTTCAACTACTTTCCGGCCAAGGAGGACCTCGTCCTCTTCCCGATCCGGGACCACAAGAGCGAGCCGGCCCGGGTGGTGCGGACCCGGCGGCCGGGCGAGTCGCCCGTGGCGGCCCTGCGCCGGCACTTCCTGACCGGGCTGGCGGAACGCGACCCCATCACCGGGCTCGCCGACTACGACGAGTTCCTCGCCTTCCAGGGCATGGTCATGTCGACGCCCAGCCTGAAACTGCGTCTCCTGGAGCAGTGGACCGACAGCGAGGCCGTCCTCGCGGAGGCCCTGGCCGAGGCCCTCGGCGAACCGGCGGACGCCATCGTGCCGAGCGCGCTGGCCAGCCTGGTCATCTCGGTGCAGCGCACGCTGATCGTCCGCAACGTCGAACGCATGCTGGTCGGCGCCGACCCCGCGGCCGTCCACGCCCAGTGCGCGGCCGAGGCGGAACGCGCCTTCGACCTGGTGGAGAAGAGCCTCGCGTGAGGTGACGCGGCGCGGGCTCCATCGGCGCTCTCGCCGGCCTTGAGCCGGTGCCGGTATGCCCGCCCGCGCGAAGCCGCCGTACGCCTTCTGGTGGCCACCGAGGCGGACGGCATCACCGCCGACACGGAGTTCACCGAACTCGACCGGCGCGATGTACCGGTGGTCCGGTTCGGCTCCGCCGACATCGGCGAGGACCTCGCAGCCTCGGCTGGTGGCAGCATGGAGATTCCCGAGGTCGTGACCGTCAACGACGCGCGCGCCGGACTGTCGCGGATCCTGGCTGACCTGTCGGAGTCCGGCGCGGGTGCCGCCCCAGTCCTGATCGGCGCCCATCGCAAGCCCCAGGGCGTCCTCCTGTCCGTCGAGGCATCCGACCGCGACACCGAGGCGTACATCACCCGGGCGCGCCTCGCCATACTCGCCGCGCCGTACGGCGACATGAACGTCCTCCACCCGTTCCGCGAGGGCAACGGCCGTACCCAGCGGGCGTTCCTGGCCCAGCTCGGCGCGGACGCGGGATACGACCTGAACCGGTCGGGCATCGACCCCCAGCGCAACAGACGAACCGCGTCGGAGCCGTCACGTGGGAGAGAGGCGGTGTGTGAGTCGGTCAGGTCGTCGTTCTCGGCTCCTACTTCATCAGCCGCACGGGAGAACCCGCCTGGAACGCGGCGATGTCCTCGACGGAGTCCTGATAGAAAATCTCGTACAAGTCGCGGTTCACGAATCCGACGTGCCCCGTGAGCAGCGCGTTCGGCAGCGCCCGCAACGGGTGGTCCGCGGGGAGCGGCTCGGTGTCGTACACGTCGAGGGCGGCTGCTCGGATCGCGCCCTCACGCAGGACGTCGATCAGGGCGACCTCGTCGACGACCGGTCCGCGTGAGGTGTTGACCAGGAGGGCCGAGGGCTTCATCGACCGGAGTTCCGCCGCGCCGACCAGCCCGCGTGTTCGCTTGCTGAGCGGTACGTGGATCGAGAGCACATCGCTTTCGGTGAAGAGTCGCTCCTTCGTCACCGCCCGCACGCCGTGCCCGGCGGCGGTTTCGGGGGTCAGGTTCCGGCTCCACGCGATGGTGTCCATTCCGAATGCCTGTCCGATCCGTGCCACTCCGGAGCCGACGCGACCGAGGCCCAGAATGCCGAGAGTCCTGCCGTGCAGCCCCTCGCCGACCGATACCTGCCAGCCGCCGGCGCGCATCGACTCCGCCTCGGCGACCAGGTTTCTCGTGGCACCGAGGATCAGCGCCCAGGTGTGCTCGATGGTGGGGTGGGACTCATAGCGGGTCCCGCACACCGTGATGCCGAGTCCGTGGGCGGCCGTAAGGTCGATGGCGGCATTGGCCGGGCCGGTGCTGACCAGGAGCCGAAGGTCGGGCAGCCGCTCCAGGACCTCGGCCGGGAATCGTGTGCGCTCTCGCATGGCCACGAGCACGTCGAACCCGGCGAGGCTACGGACCACCTCGTCGGCATCGGCGAACGGCTCGGTGAAAACGACGACCTCGGCAACGAGCGACCCCCAGTCGGCCAGGCTCGTCGCGACGTTCTGGTAGTCGTCGAGGATCGCGATCCTCATGCGGGTGGCCATGTCGGCAGCCTCCGTGTTCCGTCGAGGTGATGCGCCTGCCTTCGCGGGGTGGCGGCGCGGCGTGGCTCAGGCGAGCAGGCCCAGGGCGCTGTACCAAAGGGGTCCCGGGTTGAGCCGGTCACCGTGGAGCTTCGACATCTCCTCGAAGAACTCCAGCGGCTCCGGCTTGCCGGCCAGCAGCCGGATCGCGTCGCGCAGGTACTGCCGGGTCTCGTCCAGGATCTTCGGGTCGTCGGGCAGGTCCGCCTTCTTGTGGCCGGCGACCACGTGGCGCGGATCGAGTGCGGCGAGCCGGTCGATGCCGTCCAGCCACGCCTGAAGGCCGCCGTCACCGCCTTCGAGCATCATCAGGTGCACGCCGTTGTAGACCACGTCCCCGGCGACGACGAGACCGATCGACGGCACGTGCAGGACGCTGGAGTCGTCGGTGTCGGTGTGACCGGTCTCGACGGCCCGCAGGACTCGGCCCTCCAGCCGGAATCCCTCGGTCGGCACGGGCACGGCGAGGACCGGGGTGTTCTCCGGGACCCCGGGGAAGGTCTTCGCGAACCCCTTGTCCTTGCTCTCCAGTTGGCTGCGCATCTGCCGGATGGTGCCCTCGGTGGCGTACACCACACTGTCGGCGTCGCCGAACCGTTCCAGCAGCGTCGCGGTGCCGAACCAGTGGTCGGGGTGGCCGTGGGTGACGTAGACGTACGCCAGACGCTTCCCTGAGCGCGCCAAGCCCTCGGCGACCTGCGCGATCTGGGTGTGCGTCAGCGGCGGGTCCACCAGGACCGCGTCGCGTTCTCCGGTGATCAGGGTGGATGAGATCGGCGAGGACACGATCCCGTCGCCGTTCGGCAGCTGAAGATCGATCTTCCGGGGAACGCCGTCAGAGACGAGGACTTCGTAGGACAGTTCGGGCATCTCGATACTT
Organism: Streptomyces saintjeani; assembly: GCF_055409605.1. NCBI lineage: Bacteria > Bacillati > Actinomycetota > Actinomycetes > Kitasatosporales > Streptomycetaceae > Streptomyces > Streptomyces saintjeani. Next base: position 2,746,575 of record NZ_CP189624.1, read on the forward strand.
CTCTCGTGGCAGGGGCTGCCCCTCACCGAACGCGCGAATGATCGGCGGTCCGCCTGGCGAGGGTGAGCACTATTGATCGGTGGATCTACATCCCACCCGCCGGAAACCCGTGGCTCGTGTTGCCGGCTGAATGGCCCTGATGCCGCTTCGAACGCCCTGCTACGACTCGGCTCGCATCCGCGCGGGACCCGCGACGGTGCGAGTTCCTCCGGAGACCGTCATGACCGGGCCACCTTGAGCAGGGTCTTTCCGCCGCGGACGACCTGCTCGATCGCCGTATGGATGTCGTCGAGGTCGAACACCTCACCCAGCGGAACGAACAGGGCTCCGCTCGCGACCAGGGGCGCGGCCTCGTGGATGACGGGGAGCACCTTTGTCGCGTAGTCGAAATGGCCGGCGAAGAATCCGTGTACCGTCGCGCGCTTGCCGATCAGGGTCAGTGCGTCGACGGACATCGGCTGTCCGGTCGCCGAGGCGTAGCTGACGAGCGCACCGCCCTCGGACAGCAGGTCGAGCAGGCGGGCGGGAGCGTCGCCGCCCACCGAGTCGACGGCGAGCCCGACCCGGGCATCGCCGATCGCCGCGCGAACCTCTTCGACCGCCGTCGCGCCGTCGAGGCGGACGATGTCCGCGCCGGCCGCGGTCAGTTCGGCGAACACGGACTCGTCCCGGACGAAGTTGACCGTCCGGAATCCGCGGGCCTTCGCCAGGGCGATCAGGGAACGTCCGACGCCGGAGTTCGCGGCGTTCTGCACGATCCAGTCCCCGGGCCTCAGATCGGCGTACTCGCTGAGGATCAGACCGGCCGTGGGCGGATTGATGCCCAGCATCGAGAACTGCTCGACGCTGCCTTCCGGCAGTCGGAGCAGCCCGTCGGCGGGCAGCAGCAGCCGCTCGCGCCAGGCACCGGCGAGCAGCGGCAGAACCACCAGATCGCCCGCCGCGAGCGTGTCGACGCCGGGGCCCGCCTCGACAACCCGGCCGACACCCTCGCTGCCGAGGACCAGCGGGAGCGGTGGCCGCCCGAGCTCGCCCCTGACGACCTTGAGGTCGTGCAGGTTCAGCGGTGACAGCTCGACCGCGACCTTGACCTCGCCGGCGCCGGGAGCGTTCGGCTCCTGGAGATCGACGACGCGTACGACGTCCTCCGGCTTTCCGAACTGGGTGATCTGGATGGCACGCATGAGGACTCCCGGTGAGAGGCGGCGAGCTCTTCGCCACAGTTGAACCGCACGTTTCGCCTATGTCCGCCGCGGCATGTCCGTCGTCGGACGAGAAGGGGGAATGTCAGCGCCGCACGTCCGGTGCGTCCGCCCTGGGGATCAGCTCCAGCGCCGATCGGGCCGTCCGCCGGAGCGTCGTACCGTCGACGCCCGCCTTGGCCATGTTGTCGATGCCCCTGATCACACTCAGCAGCAGATATCCCAGGGCCGTGGCGTCGGCATGCTCGGCCACTTCCCCCTCGTCCTGGGCGTCGCGTAGCGCGGACGCCAGGGCGCCGGCGAGATCCTCGAACGCGCGACGGGCCACGCCCGCCACCATGTCGTCCTCTCCGGCGCGGTCCGCCGTGGCCTTGCTGAGGAAGCATCCCCGGCGGGGCGACTCGGCCGCGAAGGCGTCGGCGAGTGAGACGACGTAGCGCTCCAGGCGGGCCATCGGCGAGGTGAGCACCGCGTTCGGGCCCTCCCGCAGCTCCTCGCGGGCCTGGGCGACGAGGCCCTGGCAGTAGTCGGAGAAGACGCGCACATAAAGGTCGTTCTTGTTGCCGAACGCCTTGTAGATGCTGCCCTTGCCCAGGCCGGTCGCATCCATGAGGTCGTAGGTGGACGTGCCGTCGAATCCGGTGGTCCAGAACCGGTCGCGGACGACATCGAGCACGGTGGTCTCGTCGAAGCCTCGTTTTCGCCCCATGACCTCACGATACCTCATTGTGGTCCAGGTGGACCACAATCGTCGGCAGCCCGGCCCTCCACGCCGGCGCGGAGAGATCGCCTGGCACTCCTCGCTTTGTTGACCAACTGGACCACTTCATGTTTCCGTTGTGGTCCAGTCGGTCAACAAAGCCGCGTCAGTCGGCAAACCCGTGGAGGACTGATGACTCAGAGCCGGACGAAGACGGAGACGGAGCGGAACAAGGCCGCCGTCCTCGAATTCCTGACGACCGCGTTCAACTCGAAGGACTTCACCGCGCTGGACCGGTACCTGCACCCCGACTACCTCCAGCACAACCCGTTCATCCCGCCGGCCAGGGCCGGGCTGCGCACGTTCATCGCGGACCTGCCCGACGCCAGCCGGTACGAGCCGGGAGCGGTCATCGCCGAGGGAGACCTGGTCATGATCCACGGCAGGTACTCCGGCAGCACCGAGACGCCCCTCGTGGTGGTCGACATCTTCCGCTTCGAGGAGGGCCTGGTGGTGGAGCACTGGGACGTCCTACAGGACGAAGTGCCCGCGAAGGACGCGGTGGCGGGCAACCACATGTTCACCAACCCGCAGGCCGGCCGGGCCTGAGACACCGGACCGGCACCTGACGCAAACGAAGAGACAAAGGACAAGGACGATGACAACCGACACGCAGACCCCGCGGACCGTGGCCGAGAAGTTCGTGCAGCGCCTCGCGAAGCATGACCCCGACGGCATCCAGGAACTGTTCGCCGAGGAGATCGACTGGCACGTCCCCGGCAGCGACACGCTGCCCTGGACCGGGCGCCGTACCCGCCGGGAGGAGGTCGCGCCGTACTTCACCACGATGTGGGCGCACCTCGCGCACGACAGGAGCAAGGCCGTACTGGAGCGCATCATCGTCGACGGCGGTGACGTGGCGCTGCTGGCGGTCTTCACACACACCGTCGCGGCCAATGGCAAGGAGTTCACCACACCGACGGCCATGCACCTGACGGTCGAGGACGGCCGGATCGTTCGCCTGCACCAGTACGAGGACACCCTGGCCGTCGCCGAGGCGTTCGACGCCGGCTGAGCGAAGAGCACTCAAGGGCCCCGCGGCCCGGATCCCGCGCGGCCGGACATGCACATCCGAAGGAGCAAGTAACGTGACCACCCCTGTCGTCTCCATCGCCTACCACTCCGGCTTCGGCCACACCACCGTCCTCGCCGAGGCCGTCCGCGATGGGGTGACCACCGCCGGCGCCACCGCCCACCTGATCGACGTCGAGGAGATCTCCGAGGAGCAGTGGAACCTGCTCGACGCCTCGGACGCGATCATCTTCGGCTCGCCCACCTACATGGGCACCGCCTCCGCCGTCTTCCACGCCTTCGCCGAGGCCGGCTCCAAGCGCTGGTACAACCAGGTGTGGAAGGACAAGATCGCCGCAGGTTTCACCATCTCCGCGGGCAAGAGCGGCGACAAGCTCAGCACCCTGCAGTACTTCACCGTGCTCGCCGGCCAGCACCACATGCAGTGGGTCGGCCTCGGCCTGATGCCCGGCTGGAACACCTCCACGGCGTCCGAGAACGACCTCAACCGCCTCGGCTTCTTTCTCGGCGCCGCCGCCCAGAGCAACCAGGACCAGGGAGCCGAGGGCGTGCACAAGGCCGACATCGCCACCGCGGCCGAGCTCGGCAAGCGCGTCGTCGAGGTCGCCCGCGTCTACGTCGCAGGCCGCACCGCCCTCGCCGTCTGAGCGACCGACGCCGGGGCGGATGCGCGGCCCTGACGACGAGGTGGTGCCCGACGAAGCGCACCGGGCAGCACCACAGACTCGCGATCAGCGACGTCATCATGAGGCGGTCACCGGCCCTGATCAACGGAACCGCGGTTGGCGCCGAGATCGATCTTGAGCGCCGGCGCGCTTCGGTACACCCCCCGGCTCCGGCTGCGGGCTCGATGGGGCGGGCACGGTGTCGCCGGTCGGACGCCTGTCCATGGGTGAGTGGGGCTGCCGCATGGACAGGCGTGACCGTGGGCCTCAAGCCGTTCCGAGGAAGGAGTAGTCGGTGTAGCCCTCGGCGTCCGGCCCGTAGAACAGTTCCGGCCGCGGCTCGTTCTCCGGGTGGCCGCCCTGCCAGCGCTCGACCAGGTCGGGGTTGGCGATGAGGGCCCGGCCCACGGCCACGGCGTCGGCGTGGCCGGCCTCGATCTGCTGGAACGCCCGCTCGCGGGTGGTCTGCCCCCCGCCGATGGGGCCGTTGTTGACGATCAGCTTGCCGTCGAAGCGCCGCCGCAACTCCTGTACCAGGTCGCCGCCCGGCTCGACGTGCAGTACGGAGAGGTAGGCCAGGCCCAGCGGGCGCAGTTGGTCGAGCAGGGTGCCGTAGGTGGCCAGGACGTCGTCCCGGTCGGTCTCGAAGACGTCCCCGAAGCCGACCTCCGGCGAGATCCGCAGCCCGACCCGCTCGGCGCCCACAGCGTTCGCGACGGCCGTGACGACCTCGACGACGAAGCGGGCGCGGCTCTGCGGCGAGCCGCCGTATCCATCGGTGCGCTGGTTGGCCGCCGGGGAGAGGAACTGGTGGAGCAGGTAGCCGTTGGCGCCGTGGATCTCCACGCCGTCCGCTCCCGCCTCGATGGCCCGGCGGGCCGCGGTGACGAAGTCCTCAAGCGCTGCCCGGACCTCTGCGGTGGTCATCGCTTCCGGTACGGGGTAGGGCTGCTCGCCCTTCTCGGTGAACGTCTCGCCGGTCCTGGCGATCGCGCTGGGGGCGAGGATGCGGCGGCCACCGTTGATGTCGGGGTGGGTTTGGCGGCCGGCGTGCATGATCTGGAGGACGATGTGGCCGCCGTCGGCGTGCACCGCCTCGAACACCCGCTGCCAGCCGGCCGCCTGCTCGTCGGTGGCGATGCCCGGCTCACCGACGTACCCCTGCGACGCGTGGTCGGGGTAGGTGCCCTCGGCGATGATCAGCCCGACGCTCGCCCGCTGCCGGTAGTACTCGGCCATCAAGTCCCCGGGGATACCGGAGGAACCGGCCCGGACCCGGGTCATCGGTGCCATGACGATGCGGTTGGCGAGCTCGATCTTCCCGAGAGAGACGGGGGAGAAAAGCGACGGGGCGGGCGAAACTTCTGAAGTATTGACAGACATGGCTTTCTTTCTGGAACGGAGAGGGAAAAGGGGTGAATGCCTGGGGTGCGAGGGGGGCCGCGCTTCGCCGCCGAGGCGCGAACGCGGTGAGAGCCGCATGCCGTCGGCGTCGGCGCGGTCAAGCGCCAACCACCCGCCGGAGCAGAGGCGTTCACTCCTTGCACCCGTACAGCGGCCGGCCAGGTGACGAAGTCGTGGGTACCGCCGCCCGAATCGGTACGGATCGGTGTCTACAGGCCGCGCCGCGACCGATACACGGCCTCACCTGGAACGTGCTTCCGGCGGTGACGGGCAACAGCGATCTCAGCGCTCCTCACGCTCACCGACCTGAGGCACTTCGGCCGGCCGGTCGCCCATCGGACAGCCTGCTCCACGCAGGCGCGGGCCTAGCTGAGCGGCACGTCCGCGACGGCCTTGAGGTGGCTGAACGTCTCAAGGGTGTACCGGCCGTGGTAGCGGCCCATGCCGCTCTCACCGACGCCACCGAAGGGCAGGCCGGGCATGAGCAGTTGCATCGGCGGCTGGCCCCAGGCGACACCGCCGGAGGACGTCTCGTTCAACAGGCGCGACTTGACGGCCTCGGACTCGGTGAAGGCGTAGAGCGCGAGGGGCTTGTCGCGTTCGTTGATGAAGGCGATGGCGGCATCGAGGTCTTCGACTTCGACGACGGCGAGGATGGGACCGAAGATCTCCTCCTGCATGATGGGCGAGGCGGGGTCGACATCGGCGAGCACGGTCGGCGCGATGAACAGGTCGTCACGGTCGTGCTGGCCTCCCACCGCCGCCCGGCCGGAGTCCAGCAGACGCGTGAGCCGGTCGAAGTGCCGCTCGTTGATGATCCGGCCGAAGTCGGGTGAAGTCTGCGGGGCGGTGCCGAACTGGGCTTCGACCGCCGTGCGCAGGGCGGGGACCAGCGCGGCGGCGGTGGCGGGATCGGCCAGGACGTAGTCGGGGGCGATGCACATCTGCCCCGCGTTGCCGAACTTGCCGCCGACCAGCCGCTTCGCGGTCTCCTCCACGTCGGCGTCAGGAGCCACGAAGACCGGCGACTTGCCTCCGAGTTCGAGCGTGACCGGGGTGAGGTGCTTGGCGGCTGCGGCCATGACGATCCGGCCGACGGTGCTGTTGCCGGTGTAGAAGATGTGGTCGAAGCGTTGTGCCAGCAGGGCCGTGGTCTCCTCGACGCCTCCCTCGACCACGGTGAGCACGTCGGCGTCGAAGTACTGCCGCAGCAGGCGTGAAGCGACCGCCGAGGTGTGCACCGAGATCTCGCTCGGCTTGGCCACCACGGTGTTCCCGGCGGCCAGAGCGCCGATGACGGGGTCGATGAGCAGGTGCAGCGGGGCATTCCACGGAACGATCACCAGGACGACCCCGAGCGGGTCGTACGTGGTGTAGGCCGTTGTCGTGGGACCGAAGTGGGCGGGAACCTCCACCGGGCGGGGCTGAAGCCAGTTCTCGAGGTTCGCCAGCGCCTCGTCGATGTCGCCGATGGTGGAGTCGATCTCGTGCGCCTTGGCCTCGGCGGCGTTCTTCCGCAGGTCCTTCCAGAGCGCTTCGATCAGTTCCTGCTCGTTCTCGACCAGCAGAGCCCGCAGCCGCCGCAGCTGGTCGACGCGCCAGTCCAGTGGGCGGGTGACGCCGGTGTTGAAGGTCGCGCGAAGGCGGCCGACCACCTCCGCGGCCGTTTCGCTCCGGTGCGTCCTCGGCTCGGTCGCCTGTGTTGCGGTCATGGGGTGTGCTCCGTTCTTGAGGCACGCCGCGCCGTCAAAGACGTTGGGGGCATGCCGTGGCACCGGTGATGGGCAAACCGGTGAATGACGGACGAAGGGTCAGTCCGTGCCTTCACTGTAACCCATGTACGCGCCAACGCGAACATGCAGCGGGGGGTTACCCTTTCCCCATGGCCAGTCGCACCTCGTCACCCCTCGTCCACCCCGACACGGACGACCTCGACCTCTTCAAGATCATGAGCGCGCTGACCGACGAGACCCGGCTCACCATCGTCGTCACCCTCTCCGTCTCCCCCGGCCTGGCCTGCAGCGGCTTCACCCAGGACGTCACCGCGTCCGTGCTCACCCGCCACTTCCGCGTCCTGCGCGAGGCCGGTCTCATCCGGCAGCACGACGTCGGCACCCGTCGCTTCAACACGCTGCGCAAGGAAGATCTGGACCAGCGCTTCCCCGGACTGCTCGACCTCGTCCTCAAGGAGAGCGTCGGCCGCGTCGAGCCCTACGTGAACGCCGAGAGCGCCTGACGCTCCCGAGCCCCTCTGTGGCCGCGGCGAACCGGACCCACCGCGGCCAGGCATCCGGCTTCGATCACGTCGGACAACACCTCATGCGCCGAGCGGCAGTAACCGGTGCCCCCGCAAGGCGATACGCCACCGGCCCCGACGTACCCGCTTGCACGGAGGCGGCTTACTGCGCCGAACCCGGTTCCCCGTCGGCGCACGCACTACGACTGCCGGCGCTTCCGGGGGCGGTGCCGGATTCACGACGGCGCGGGCGTACTTGCGGTAGGCGGTGGAAGAACGGTGCCGCCGCTGCGCAGGGCATCGTTCTCGAGGGTCAGCCGGCGGATGGCCTCCTCGTACAGGTTCCGGCAGCCCGACTTCTCCCCGCACGTCCGCCGCGTCGACATCAAGTACCGCTCCAGGTGACGCACCCGCAGTTCCTCCACCCATTGCGGCGGTTCCGTAGGCCCGTCGACCGTGGACACCTCCCGGTCCCAGCTCGTGGGCGGATTCCAGCGATCATCGCAACGCGGTGATCATTCCAGTGTTGCGAGGGGCTTAGCGAACAGGTCTGCGGGGTCTGCCGGCCGAGAGTCCTGCGGGGGCGGCTGTTGAGTTCGGCGGCGACGAAGGCGAGGTCCTCTGCGCTGAAGATGGACCGTCGCCGACGACAACAACCCGTCCACCGGCAACAGCCACAAGTTCGCACTCACCCCATCCGCCCCACCCTGCAACGCGAACTCCCGCTGATGAACGTACGAGGCGTACGCGGCCACACCCGGCGTAGTCGCCGGCTTCGGTTCCACAACCCTCGTTCGCGGCCCGACGCCGCTCCGGCCCAGTGCACAACGCGTGCACGCTTCTCCGGGAACTCCCGGGAACTCGCAGGTGGAAGCGGGATGCCCTCGGAGGTGGAAACGGGCCCCGACCGAGGCATAAGCCCAGGTCAGAGCCGTAAAAGCAGACGAGCCGGGCCGTACGCCGGGTATTCCTGAGCACCCTTGTGACCTGCGCTTTTGCGAGCCGTATCGGTTGTGACCTGCTAGGACGGGTTGCAGAGGCGATCGGAGGCAGTCAGAGGAAACCGCTCTGATTCGACCCGGGTTCGACCCGAGCTGCTCGGAGCCAGCCAGAGGCAATCGCCATCTGCTTGGCCCCGAATCAGCCGAGGTCAGGACGGTGTCGAACCGGTGAGGACTCCTCTGGCGGCCCTCCGAGTCGTTCTCGGTCGAGCCGCGATGGGGACGCCTGCCTCTGATGCGGGGCCAGGCATACGAAGGCCTCCAGGACGGCAATCCTGGAGGCTTCGCTTGGCACCGATTGGAGGTCGGTTCCGGACACCACCCGTGGTTTTAGCGGGCCTGAGTGGCGTCCACGTCCTTGCGAGACGACCCCACAGTGCCACACCACACCCACCACGCAGACCCATCACGACGGACATTTCACCCGAGCGAGCGACTGGGTCTTCACGGGCTGCTTCCGGCCGCCGCTGACCTTGTCCTGCTCGGAGACCTCACCGGCCGTTACGCGACGGGCAGCTACAGCAGGCTCGGCTCCGACGCCCGAACCGTGGTCCTGCGCGAAGACCGTCAGGGCGCGGCCGAGCACGGGCACCGGATCACGGCGGCCATCGCCTGCCACGTCGCCCGCGCTGGCGGAACCGTCGATGAGCTGAGCCAGCTGCTGCTCCACCCTGACCATGAGGGTGGTCGGCATGCCCGGCACATCGCGGTGCGCTCCGGGCAGGCACGTGCTCTGGACTACATCCGCAGGGTGTGGGCCAGTGCCTCGGCTGTGGTGAGCAGCACGCGGGTCCTGGAGTCGCGCCAGCAGGCGCACGAGGTCCTCGCCGCTGTGCGGGACCGGATCGAGACGACGCCCTGGCGCGGGGAGCGGGGGCGGACCGCGCTGCGGGTGCTGCGTGCGCATCTGACCTTCGCGGAGATCGCGGACGGGCCCCTGCACCACGCCAGTGAGCGGCAGACCGCCGAGGAGGCAGGCGTCTCCCGGACGACGCTGCGGGTCGTCTACGAGACGGTCCTCAAGCCGCACGGTTGGCTGCGCCGCCTGCGCGTCGGCCACGGCCAGGAGGGCTCCACCTGGTACCTCGCCGACGGCAACGCCCACGCTTCGCTGTCTCGTTTCCAGACCACTCAGTACCCCCCCGACCTGGCACTTGAGGAGTGGCCCACCCCTGAGACACGGGCGGCGGCCGACATCGATTCCACCGTCATCGGCCGACTGATGGGCCACGACGCCTTCGCCCATCACGGCCTCGGCAGCTCTGCCCTCATGATCATCGGCGCGCTGCACGCCCGGCCCGCCCAGACCGTCAGCGAGCTCGTCGGCTCAGCATCGGTGTCCCGGGCCACCGCCTACCGGACCTTGCAACGCCTGGCCGACCACGGCCTCGCGCACCACAGCGCAGAGACCTGGAGCCTCGTGCCTCGCGCGCTGGAAGGCTTCGGTACCAGCCTGCCGGATGAGGTTCCCGGCCCGACCGCGCACCCAGCACAGGGCTGGGACGCGGTCGCCCACCAGTACGGCACCGCAGGCGTCGCGACCCGGCGCAAGGCGCTGCACGCTGCCGAGCGCGCGGCGTACCGGGAGGCGCTGGAGCGGCTGTCGGAGCACCGCAGCAAGGCCATGGTGATCGTCCGCGACGGCCGCTGGGTCCTGATCCCGGCACCTCGTCCCGACAAGATCCCCTCTGCCTGGCACGCCCCGGGCGGGCGCGTCCTCGACCCGGTCACGGGCCGCCCTGACACCGAATGGCGCGTGGCCACCGACGGTCGGCTGATCCTCATCACCCCATCGGACCAGCGCAGTTACAACGAGCTGGCCGCTGCCCATGCCGAAGCCCTCAGCGAATGGGAGTCCGTCGCATGAACCCAGAGCCCCCAGTCCCGTCCGATGCGAGCGGGGCGGTGGCGCCTGAGGCCCTGCGCAAGCAGTACGAGTCCGGTGCCACCGTCGACGAACTCGTCGCCGCCAGTGGGCTGTCGTACGGCACGGTCCTCAACCAACTGCACGACGCCGGGACCCTGATGCGCACGTCGTGGCAGACCCGTCGGATGCGCCAGGATCCACATGCGCGCCAGCGTCTCGCGGCCCACCTGCGCACCCTGTATGAGCAGCACGGCGCGACCCTCACCGAGCTCGCTGCGGCCGCAGGAGAGACAAGGCGTGCTGCCCGACGCCTGCTGATCGAGGCCGGCGGCAGCGTGCGCACCACGCAGCAGACGCTGCGAATGCGCACGGCAGCGCGGGCCGCCGAGCGGCGCAAGCTCGCGCTGTCCCTGCGGGCAGGGTACGAGGCCGGAGCCACGGTCCCGGACCTCGCCAGGGAGCACAGCTACTCCATCGCCACCGTCTACCGGCTCCTGCACCAAGCCGACACCCGGATGCGGCCCCAGCACCGCCACGGACCGGCCCGCGACGCGAGGAAGCGCCCATGAGCATCGCCGTCCTCGCTGCTGTTCCCCACCGTGCCTGGCAGATCAAGAAGGCGGCCGTGCGCCATTCCAGCCGCCACAGGGCAGCACGGGCACCCCCTGTCGCCGCCCCGCGCACAAAACAACACCCCTTCCCATTTCAGGAGATCAAGCACACGTGAACGAGAACACCCGTCACAAGACCCTGGCGGCGGCAACAGCCCGCGCCTGGGACGCGTTCGTCATCGTCGTCGGCATGCTCAAGGGCGGTACCGGCAAGACCACCTCCGCCTGGTTCATCGCCCTCTACCACGCCGTCATCCTCGGTCTGCCCACGTTGCTGCTGGACGCCGACGCCACCAGTCAGTCCGCCTACGACTGGTTCAAGGTCGCCCAGGCCGCCGGCTTCGAGATTCCCGAGAACCTGGTTGTCGAGCGGTACCCGTTCGACGACATCGCCGAGTACATCCGTGCCAAGCGCGCCGAGTTCGGCGCGATCGTGGTCGACGCCGGCGGCGGCAGCGCCCGCATCTTCCACGAGGCTGTCACCGAGGCGAACCTGCTGCTCGTGCCGGTCGCCCCCACCAAGATCGAGCGCCGCAAGCTCGTGGCCACCTTCGACGAGGCCGAGCGCGCCGCCGCACGCAACGAGCACGGCGTCACCGCCCACGTCGTCATGGTCAAGGCCGACGACCGCACCAGCCTGCCCAGTCGGGCAAAGGACCAGCTCCTCGACCCCGCCCAGGGCGAGGGCATCGGCCCGGACCGCGACGAGGCGTTCCCGCTCGCCGAGACCACCATCCATTCCTGGGTGCACTACATGGAGGCCTTCGGCGAGATCCCGACCGAGCTGAGCGAGTACGCCGAGCTGATGAAGGAGCTGACCGCAGCATGACCGAACGTATGAAGCCCCCGGCCCGCCGCACGGGCGGCCGTACCTTGGGCGGAACCAAGAAGTCCACCCCTCCGCCTCCTCCCCCGACCGCCGAGCTCACCCCCGAGCAGTACGCCGCTGAACAGGCCACCCCCAAGGACCCAGGCCGTCCCACCACCGAACCGCCGAAGGGTGAGCCTGCTCCTTCCACCGTCCTCGACGAGGCCTCGAAGCAGGGCCGGATCGCAGCAGCGCCCGAAGAGACACAGACCTCCACCCAGCCGACCATCGAGGTGGTATCGAGCGGCCCGGTGCGGGAGCCGGTCACCAGTCAGCCGGTGCGCACCGCCTTCGTCGCCCCCGAGGTGGGGAAGGAAACCGCTGAGGATCGGGTGGAGCGACAAGTGCAGCATGAGCCTCCGGCTGCCGAACCTACAGCTCCAGCGGTGCGGCCCGCGCAACCGACCGAACCCGCTGCGCGACACGGCCACTCGCCCATCACGTCCGCGGCTCCTGACAGGCCCACGGCCGCAGAGGTGGCAGTCCGCCCGGCGGCTTCTCCGGTCGCGGGCGGTACCGCGTTCCCGGTGCGGAGCGATGGTCCGGGATCTCACCAGGAGCAGTACGTGCGACCGGAGGAAGCACCGAGCGAGGGAACGCCGTGGGCTCACGGCCCCGGCCGCCCGAAGGACATCCCCGCGACGGCCGTGATCCTCAACCAGCGCATCATCACGCGCGAGAGCCTCGACTCGTCCGTCCCCGCGGCGCTGAGGCTGAAGAAGCGGCTCAAACGCTTCGCGCTGGACAACGAACTCGACCACCTGCCCATCGGCGACATCGTCTCCGTCGCGCTGGACGAGTGGCTCACCACCCGCGGATTTTGACGCAGCGTGCATCGCCTGGGGTGGCCGCCCTCGTAGGGAGTGCGCGGCCACCCGCACGCCCGACTATTCGACTAATCCAATAGGCGGCTAGCTATCCGTCTATCCGGACCAACCGGAGCAGCTCGTGCCCGACCTCGCCTATCAAGCCCGACGACTGCGTGAGCTGGCCGACGCCTTGGAAGCGCAGTCCCAGCCCGCCGACGACCTCTTCACGCCCCACCCGAACACGCTAGAGATCATCAGCAATCGCCGCACCCATCGCGGACAGCTCAACTACGCCGTTCCCGATGTACTTCAGCTCCAAAAACGCATCCGCCGCTACAACGCCGACCACGACGTGCCCCACGGCGACATCGTCGCCCTCGCCCTCGACACCTGGCTCCGTGCCAAGGGCTACCCACCCGACCTGACGTCGCCCAACGCCGAGGCCCGGTGATCCCTTGGGTGACCCAACTGCCGCGTCACGGGGCTCATTGCCCGTTGTCGTCAGGGATCAGACAACACGGGCGCAACTCAACCTCGTTCGCCTACGGGATGGTCCCGGTCACCCCGGCGGCAGTTCGAACCGCAGACGCATGGCCGTGCCGACGAGGCGGTAGCCGGCGAGACCGGGGGCGCTGAACGGGTTGGGGAGAGGGGTGATGCGTCGGTGGGTGCCGTCGAGGACGTGGGAGACGTAGACGATGGTGTACGTCTCATCCGGGCGAAGGCGACTTGCTCGTTCTACTTCGGACTCGCCGAGTTCGAACTCGCCCCTGTCCCCGGTCGAGGCCTTCACCTCGTACAGGAGGGTGCGATCCCCGTCGTAGATGAGGAAGTCGTAGCCGAGGCTGTCGTCGCCCGAGCCGTCGGCGAAGACGTATTGGCGTAGCCCGGACTTCCAGGATTCCTCGCGGGGGACGCCGTACTGCCGCTCCAACCAAGCGGCCACTGCCACCTCTCCTGCGAGTCCGACGGCCCTGTCCTTCTGCGGGTCCCGGGGGACGGCCCGGTATCCCCCGCCGCGACCGGCGACCGCGGAGGTGGTTCGTTGTCTCGGGAGTGCAGGTGCCGACGGTGTGCCGGGATGCGGGGAGGCGGCGAGTTGGTCGGGGGTGAGGTCGGCGGCGATCTGCCGTGCGAGATCACGCAGGTTGTCCGGGCCGATCGGGAGCGCGCGGCCGTTGAGGAGGAGCGATGGACCCGGGGTGGGTCGGAGAGGGGTGCTGCCGCTGGGTTGGACCGGTCTGAGGGGTGGGGGGTCGTTGAGGCCCAGGTCGGCCGCCCGGTCCGTGGCGGGCATGCCCTCGGGCCAGTGACCATGGGTCTGGAGCCAAGCGATCAGCGTACGGACGCCGATCGGCTCGAAGTCAAGCCGGCCCTCGGCGTCCATCGCCGACGCGACCTCAGTGGCCGACGGCAGCGAGGGACCTTCGTGGCCCTGACGGTTGAGCCATGCCTCCATCCTTGCGCGCAGGCGGGGAAGGAGCGTGTGGACGGTGTCGACGCACCCCTCGTGGACCTCGGCCACCGGACGCGGCGAGTGCTGCCGGGCTGGCGTCGGAGGCAGGTGGGTGGCGGCCCATGCCTCGGCCTGGGCGTCGAGCAGGTCGGTGGTGAGATCCCAGTGGGCGAGTCCCCACTGGGGGTCCGGCTCCAGTCCGGGGAACGAGCGGAGCCGTACGTACTCTGTGAGGGGGCTGCCCGCCTTGTGGGTCGTCACGTACGCGTCACGAACTCTGTCGGCCAGTCGGGCCCGGTTCTGCTGCAACCAGGCCTGGAACTGCCGTTGGTGGGTCTCCGAGTTGTCAACCGTCGGCAGGCCCAGTGCCTGCCAGGCCCTGTTGGCCTCGACCAGGGGCACACCCAGGGCGGACAGCTTCCGCTGCCAGTCATTCTCGTCCACGAGCGCTAGAAGGTGGTCGGCGCGGTCGAGATCGAGTCGCGCCACGAGCCAGTCGTGGAGTTCTTCGCGGTCGTGCAGGTCCTCCTGTCCGCGCCGCAGTTCGTCGGCGAGGTCGGGGGCGACGCAGGCGAGCAGGGGGACGAGACGGGCGCTGCCGGAGCGGATAGAGGCACGGTCGGCGAGGACGGCCTCCAGCCGCTGCGGTGAGATGCCGACCACGGCGGCGATGTCCGAGTCGATGACGTCCGTGACGGAACGGTCACGGCGCTCCAGTTCGATGAGTGCCAGCCGTACCGACGTGGCCAGATACGGGGCGCCGATCAGGGTACTCAGGGCGGTGGAGGCGGTCTGGAGCACGTGCCAGTCGGAGGACGGCTGCGCGCACACGACAACGAGGCAGGGTTCCTCCGGATCGTCGTGCAGGAGGGAGCGGTCGGCGCCGGGGCCTTCGAGGGTGTGTCCGGCTATGTGTGTGACGGTGGTGCGGGCGGACACGGCACCGCAGGTCTCCAGCCGTCGTCGTACATGGGGTGCGGTGGGTGCGTCGGGGCGGGAAGACCGGTCGTCGTCGAATTCCACCAGCGCGGCCAGGAGGGTGTGCAGCCACGGTCCGGCTATGGTGAGCAGCGGAGTGCGAGGTGCGTCGGCGATCGGCAGCAGATCCACGCGGATGTCGATCTCCGCCTCGCTCGTCCCGCGGACCGGGTGGCGTCCCTGTGCCACCAGGTGGGCGTGAATACGTCGGCCCAGAGCCCGGTCGTCGACGGGGAGGACAGGCACAGGCACCTGGTCGAGCAGTCTGCGGTTCTGAGTTCCCGCCACATCGGGCACGTAGACCGGTTCGGCTTCACATTCGGCCGGGAGGACGTCCAGCATCCCGGCCCTGCTCACGAGGAGTTCGGGCAGGTGTTCGGCGTGCCAGCCTGGGCCGGTCTGGTGCGGGGGCAGCCAATCGGCCCAGGCCTGTTCGTAGGCCCTGCCCAGAAGGTGTCCGAGGCGACCCTGCCTAAGCCGGGGCATGCGGCGCAGCAGGGTGGGCAGGTGGCGCAGCCGGTCACCGGCGGTCTCCGGGCCGTCCCAGCGGCGTACTCCGAGGAGGCGCAGGCGCCTGAGGACGCGGTCCGACTGTCGTCTGCGCAGCGCAGCGGAGGCAACGGTGAGGAAGGCGGGCGGTGCCTCCGCCGCGGCCCACCACCACGCCAGGCCGGCCGTGGTGAAATCGGGGGCGTCCTCGTCGTCGCCCGTCTGGGGAATCCATGGCACTCGGCTCAGGAAGGCTGCCAGCGGGGTGGGCCACGGTGTGCCCTGCCGGTCCGAGCCGCCCGCGAAGCGCAGCTCAAGGGCGTCGGCGGGCCAGGTGTCCAGACCGTGGACGATCAGCTCGGCGTAGAGTCGGCGGCTCTCCTCGTCGAATGCGGTGTACTCCCGCTGGCCGGGGAGCATGGCCACTCTCTTGCGGGTCGGGCGGTACTCGACAGTCAGGTAGAGGTCGTCGCGGCGCTTGGGCCAGCGCTCGGCGGTCGACCGCCATTGGGCCCGCTCGTCCTGGCTCAGGCTCAGTGCCCACAGTCCGGGAAAGACGGAGGGGTGGTTGAGATACTGACCCTTCACCGCCTGTGACGTTGCCACGTAGGTCGGTAGCAGGCCGTGGCGGACACCCTGCTGTTCGAGGAAGCGCCGCAGGGTCTGTGCGTCGGTCCGGGTGCCGGCGCAGACGCCCTCAGCAGGACGGACAACCCGGTCGGTGGCGGCGGCCAGAGCACGGGAAACTCCCTCGGTACGGTCGAGAAAGCGGGTCAGCGTCCGGTCGATCCCGCTGTGTCCCCCTGTCCAGCCGTCGCCGAACATGGCCTCCGCCGCGGGCACCCAGCCCTTGCGGCCCGGCACCAGCAACCCTTTGATCACAGGCCCCTTGCCGTGCCCATCCAGGGAGGACGCCCACAGAGCGCAGGCGAACAGAAGGTGCTCGCGCAGGGCCTCGTCGTCCTCACGGTCCTTGCGCATGGCTTCGCCCAGCACGTCCAGGAGGGCTTGCGGACTGTAGTCGCGTACCAGCCCCTGTTCCTCCAGCCAGGTGCGGCCGCGGGAGCGCCGGCTCGTCCTCCGTCCCGTCCAGGCGATCTCCGCGTGGACGAAGGAGATGCTGTTCGCGAGTCCAGGCGGAAGATCGGGCAGCACTGCGGACGGACCGTCCGAGCGGCGGAAGAACAGCCCGGGATCGCCAGCCGGAGCCAGCTTCCCATCGGTCGTGAGGACGATCTTCCTGCCCTTCAGCTCCTCGCCGGTGCGGGCGAAGCAGACCGAGAGGTCGTAGTAATAGTCCGCCCACTTCCCCGCATCGAACTCCCTCTGGGCGAGGGCCGATGCGACGCTCTCCGCCCAGCGGGCGAGCACGGAGGCAGGCGGGAGGAGCCCCAGTCCACGCGCCGTACCCAGCGCAACCAGCCGCTCGGCGTGCAGGGGGTGGAGCTGAGGGTCGATCACCTGCCAAACCCCGGCGGCGGCCACGGCCTGCGGTGTGAACACGCGGGCCTGGTCGGGGCCGTGCCACAGGTAGCCATGGCGGTACGAGGTGCGGGCCCCCGTGGGGTGCAATACCGGCATGAACGGGAGGTCGTCGAACTCACGGTCCTGTGCCTTGAAGGCCAGCTCCAGGCGCCGAGCCTGGTCGTGCTCCCAGCACATCAGGTCGACCAGAGCACCTGCGGGCAGGGCGACGTGTCCCTCGTCGACCAGCACGGCCGCCTGTGCGCAGGCCTCGGCCACGGTGTCGAGCAGCAGGTCGTTCCACTGCGTGGACTCCGCCATGGTGCGTCGGCTCACGTCCGTGTGGAAAGGAGCGTTGAGGAACCCGCGCACCGGGCAGGTCGGCTGTGCCCCCATGGGCAGGAAGGTATAGAGCCTGCCGCGCTCCAGCGGCTCGCCCGCGGGCACTGCCACGCTGACCACAGCCGAGTCACCCAGCGCCTGCCAGCCGTCCGTCAGCGGTCCTGATTCGCGGCCTACGGCAATGGCCTCGTGCGCGCGTTCACGGTGCACGGCGGCCGTCACCATGATCAGGCGCATGCGGCGGCGCAGGGTGATCTGCTGAATCTTCAGGCCGGGAGCGGTGAAGAGAGGGTCTACCTTGCGTGTGTAGACGCTGGGGCGCCCAAGGCCACCCACCCGGTGTGTCACGGTCACTTTGCCAAGACGGTCCAGGAAGAGTTCGAACGGCGCCCCGTCATCTGTCAGTTCACGCAGCTGGCGTGACGCTTCCTGCCTCGCGTCGGCGTTCCGGAGCGGGAGTCGGACCACGGTCACCAGTCCCCGTCTGCGGAAGGGCACCACCGCGGCCGGGACATCGTCCACCGGCACCGGGACCTTCAACGACGAGAGATTTGCGCGCAGTTGGCCAGCGGCCTCCGGGCGGCCGGGCGCGGCCTGGTCCGCCAGCCATTCGAAGTCGTCATCCCGGGCGAAGCGGAAACAGAACCCGTCGAAGGCCTTGGAGGTGGATCCCACGACGCTGTACAACTCGGGGGCGGAGCTGAGTTGCAGGACGCTCTTGAATCCGACGCCCTTGTGGCCGATGCCCTCGTCGGGGCGCTTACTCGACAGGCCAATGCTGCACAGCGCCTCGAAGTTCTTGTACCCGAGGGGCCTGCCGCCGTTCGCCACGTACAGAACGCCGTGCTCGCCCTCGTCCTCATCGAGCACGATCTCGACGCGACCCCCGCCGTCCCGGGCGGGGTGCGCGTCATGTGCGTTCTGGAGCAGTTCGACGAGCACGCGCCCCTTGTACTCGGGCGAGAGCATCCGCTCGGTGATCTCCTTGATTTCGAGAGCGGCGCGACGTCCGCGCTTCAGGTCGGCGAGACATCCCTCGGCCTCCATGACCGCCGTCGCTACAACCCGCTTACGCCTCGCCGAGCCGCCGGAGCCCGTGGACCGCCTCGCTCGCCTCTGTCCGTCGGTCACCGTTCCCCCTGGATCCCCCTGAAAGTACTGATGCCGACGATAGGGGTGACGACTGACATTCGGATGCACAACCCGAGGCACCGTGGTCGGCGAGGGCTCATCACCCCGTCGACCGGTACGGACCGCCCTCGAAGACATTCTCCTCCGCCCGATCGGCAAAGGCATCGTTCCATCCTCAAACACGTCCCGCCGAGCACTCGAATCGCCTCCCACTACGCCTACTACGCGTAGAGGTAAGAGCGCCTTCTATCGCCTTGCGGTCTTGGCTACGTCTCCGCAGTGCCCCGGTGAGGGCCCAGTCTCACTAAGGGCTGGAGGCAGGTCACCCGGCATATGGGGTGCGGTGGCCGACTCATGGGTGTATATCGGTTGAATCCCTGCTGGCGCGTTGTAAGGGGCGCGGTGGTTGGGTGAGGGCACTGGGGCGACTGGGCTGCCAGTCCGGACTGGTGAGGAACAGGAGCACGTGTGCACGTCGTGACCACCAAAGTGTGGGCCCAGCAGATCGTCTTCGGTCGCAATGTGGTGCGCCAACTACTGGTGCCCTCGGGCACTTTGGATGTGGTGGAGGCAGCCACCGGGCTGGAGGTAGCCAGCGTCCAGGGCAGGTGGCCTGCGATACAAGCCGGAGGCGGGGAGCCTGTGCAGCTGACGGCTGTCATACCCACCGTCAGAACGGGCGGGCGGGTGGGGTGGATTGGCGACACGGTACTTCGCTCGCCGCAGACGGTACTGGCCTCGTTTGTTGACGGCATCGGGTTCCGCGACCACGCCGAACCGCACGCCCTGCGACGTCCCCAGATCGGTGCCCTGCACTCGGTGATCGGCTACTGGGCCTCCGGGGTGACGGCTCCGGGAATCGTGGTGATGCCCACCGGAACGGGCAAAACGGAGACGATGCTCGCACTGCTTGTGGCCGCCCGTCCTGTGCGTCTGCTGGTGCTGGTGCCGACTGCGGCGCTGCGTGATCAAATTGCGGCGAAGTTCGAGTCACTCGGCATCCTGCACACGCACCAGATTGTCACTCCGAGCGTGATGCGCCCCGTGGTGGGAAAACTCCAGCACGGCTTCCACGACGCCTCCAACGCTGCAGCGTTCGCCTCTGCCTGCAACGTGGTGGTCGCAACCCCGCATGCACTTCAGGCCTGCGAGCCGGGGGCTCGCAACGCCCTGCTGGCCGCGTTCAGTCACCTGGTGGTCGATGAGGCCCACCACGCACCGGCGCCCAGCTGGTCACGCATTGTCGACGCCTTCGCCGATCGGCGTGTCCTGCTGTTCACCGCCACCCCGTTCAGAGAGGACGGGCGGCCCGTGCCCGGGCGGACGATCTTTCGGTTCCCGCTACGGGAGGCCCAACGGGACGGGTACTTCACCCCCATCAACTACCGGGCCGTGCTAAGTCTGGAGGACACTGACCGAGAGCTCTCGAAGCTGGCGGTAGGACAGCTGCGCGAGGACCGGGCTGCGGGGCTGGATCACATCGTGATGGTGAGGGCGAGGAGCATCGCGCGGGCCAAGGAACTCGGCGAGCTCTATCAGGCACTCGCGCCGGACCTGAATCCGACGGTTCTGCACGAGAGGGTGGCGGCCAGAGCGCGGCGTGCGGCGTTGGCCGCTCTGGCAGATCGGTCGTGCCGGATCGTGGTCTGCGTCGACATGCTCGGTGAGGGCTTCGACTTGCCGGCCCTGAAGATCGCCGCACTGCACGACGTGAAGAAGAGCCTGAGCCCGATGATCCAGTTTATTGGGCGGTTCACCCGGTCCACTTCCGCGGGCTCGACGATCGGAACGGCCTCGGTGTTCGTAGCCCGTGATCCGTCGGTGGCGCTGTCGCCGCTGCGTGAACTGCTGCGCGAGGATGCTGACTGGGACACGATCCTGCATGACATCACCGAACGGGCCACGGCGAGCATGGAGGAGATCAGCGGCTTCGAGGCGTCCTTCACCGATGCCCCGGAAGAGGTGTCGGTCGCGGTGCTGGAACCCAAGATGAGCGCCATCGCTCACAGAGCTCCTGGCCATGCTTGGACTCCCGAACGGGCGTTGGAGGTCTACGGCGACGATCGGGTCCTGGACAGCACCATCGCGGTCAACACGGCTTCCACCGTTGCCTGGTTCGTGGTGGAGAACCGCAGCGAAGTGCGCTGGGGAGCCCCTCAGGCCCTGGAGCAGGTCACCTACGAGCTGATCGTCATGTACTTCAGCCGTGACCGAGGCCTGCTCTACATCCATGGCTCGAACAACACCGGCGACTACCGGGAACTCGCCCAAGCCGTCCTGGGCATGGACTCCCGACCGGTCACCGGTATGCCGACCTTCAGGGTGCTGGGTCACATGGAGCGCCTGATCCCCACCAACGTGGGCCTGCTGGATTCACGGGACCACTTCAACCGGTTCTCCATGCATGTGGGTAGCGACGTCTACGAGGCGCTGACCACCGCCGACCGGCAGGGCAAGAGCCAGACCCACATTGCCGCCTCCGGATTCCGCAACGGGGAGAAGACCACCATCAGCGCCGCCTTGTCGGGACGGTTCTGGTCGATGCAGACCGCCCCCAACCTCAAAGCCTGGACCGACTGGTGTGACGAGCAGGGGGCCAAGCTCACCGACTCCAGCATCGACCTGGCCACCGTCATGGACGGGTTCATCTTCCCCGAGGACCTCACCGAACGCCCCGAGGGTGTACTCATCGCGGCCGAATGGCCCTGGCCGCTGTTCACCGGCAACGGACCCGGCCCGCAGATCTCCCACGCCGGCACCGCCTACTCCGCCATCGACGTCGCTCTGGAAGTGGCAGACCACTCCCCTACCGGCCCCTTCCGGATCCGTCTGACCACTCCTGCCTGGCAGATCGCCTACGGTGCCGACTTCACCGACACCGGTCTGACCTACGCCCCCGGCGAGTTGGACGGGCGTGTCCGCTCCGGAATCCACGAGTATTCGCTTGAGGAATGGATCAATCGGAACAAGCCCACTCTGTTCCTGGCGGGCGACAAGATGATCACCGCCGAGGACCGGCTGCTCGCCCCTCGCAAAGATCTCGATCCCTTCGACCGCAGACGATTGACCGTCCTGAGCTGGGCCGGGGTGGACATCCAGAAGGAGTCTCAGACTGCCACGCGCGAACCTGACTCCATCCAGGCCTACATATCCGCCCACCTGCAGCAGTCGCAGGAGTTCGACGTCCTTATCGACGACGACCGCGCTCGCGAGGCAGCCGACCTGGTCGGAATGAAGATCGACGGTGACGAACTCGTCGTCGCCCTGGTCCACTGCAAGTACTCCTCAGAACCAACCCCTGGCGGCCGGGTGGCCGACCTGTATGAACTGTGCGGCCAGGCCGTCCGTGGCGCGAAGTGGCGGCAGAACCACCTGGGCCCGCTCCTGAACCATCTGGACCGACGCGCCAGAAGCTTCCGGGCCCGCACCGGCGTCTCGCCCTTCGAGGTCGGCAGTATCGAGGAGCTCTACCGGATCCGTGAACTCGCCCCGCAGTTGCGTCCTCGCGTCCACACCGTGCTCGCCCAGCCCGGGCTGTCCGCATCTGCGTGCACCGAGGAACACCTGCGGCTACTGGCCGGCGCCGAGACGTACGTCCACGCCCTCACCCGGGGCACGTTCACCGTGTACTGCAGCACCTGAACGCATTCGACGAGCCGACACCCGTGCCGCATCCGCACCAGCGTGACCGGGACCGGCCCGTACGCCTGCACATCAACAACGTCGGCGGCGACACCGCCTACCGCATAGAGCCCGGCGGCCACACGATCCTCGGATTGTCACCTCGTACCATCAGTGGCAGATTTACCGGATTCTTCCTGGGCGATGTGATTGACGAGTGTCGGCGGCGGTTGAATCCTGACCCGGTGTGGGCGGTCGAGTTCTGACCCACCGGGTCTGGTTGCCGGTGTTCAGTCGGTGTCGTGTGGGGCGGTGGGGACGCGTCCGAGTTGGCGTCCGCGCATGCGGTAGGAGTCGCCTTTGAGGGAGTGGACCTCGGCGTGGTGGACGAGGCGGTCGATCATGGCGGCGGCCACGGTCTCGTCGCCGAAGACCTCGCCCCAGCGTCCGAAGGGTTTGTTGCTCGTGACGATCACACTCGCTCTCTCGTATCGGTTCGAGACCAGCTGGAAGAACAGGTTCGCGGCCTCGGACTCGAAGGGGATGTAGCCGACCTCGTCGACCACGATCAGCGGATAGCGGGACAGTTTGGTGAGCTCGGCCTGGAGGTGTCCGGCGTGGTGGGCGGCGGCCAGGCGGTCGACCCATTCGGCGGCGGTGGCGAACGCGACCCGGTGGCCGGCCTGGCAGGCGCGGACCGCGAGTCCGATCGCCAGGTGTGTCTTCCCGGTCCCCGGCGGTCCCAGAAAAACGGCGTTCTCCTTGCCGGTGATGAAGTCCAACGTGCCCAGATGCGCGAGCTGTTGGCGCGTTATGCCGCGCAGATGGGTGACGTCGAGTTCCTCGATCGTCTTGATCGCGGGGAAGCGGGCGGTGCGGATGCGGGCCTCGCCGCCGTGGGACTCGCGGGCGGAGACCTCCCGCTGGAGGCAGGCGACGAGGAACTCGGTGTGTGTCCAGGTCTCCTTCAAGGCACGTTCGGCCAGGCGTTCGGCGGCGTCCAGCAAGGCCGGGGCCTTCATCGCCCGGGCCAGGAAGGACAGGTCGGCGGCAGTCTGACGGCCGGTCCTGGGCCCCGCCGCGGCGGTGGTCTTGGTGGTGACGGGCATCAGGAGACCTCCGGATCATCGGCCTGACCGCCGCCCTCGATGAGGGTGAACATGCGGTCATAGGAGTCGAGTTGGCGTTGTTCGACCTCGACGAGATCACTTGCGGTGGCGGCGCTGTGCCGACGGGCGGCCTGGGCCTGGGAGGCTTGATGGTGGCGGTAGTCGCCGCGCAGAACGGCGGCGGCGCGTGCATGGACCGGGTCGGTGATGGTCTGTTGCTTGGCCCAGCAGCGTGGATGGCGGGCGACTTCCGCCCCGCCGGGGGCGAGGGTCACGACGACCTCGTCGGTGTCGGTGCGGACCTGGACTTTCTTGCCGATGGCGAGGGGGTGCACGGAGTAGTCGCAGGTGTCGACGCGGATGTAGTGGTCGCGGCCGATGCGGGTGGCGAATCGCCACCAGCGCGGCGGATCGACCGGCGGCAGGGCGAGCATCTGGGCCCGGTCGGCTTCCCACCGGTCGACGGGGCGGGCGCCCAGGGTGCGGTGCTGGCGCCGGTTGGCGATGGCCAGCCAGGCGGTCAGCTGGGTGTTGAAGTCGTCGGGTCCGGTGAAGGTGCGGCCCGGCAGGAAGCTGGTTTCCAGGTAGCCGTTGGCCCGCTCCACCAGCCCTTTCGCTTCCGGGTCGCGGGGTCTGCAGAGGTAGATCCGGGTGGCGAGCAGGCCAGCGAACGCGGCGAAGTCGCCAGTCACCTTGCCGCGGCCGATGCCGGCCTCGTTGTCCCAGACCAGCATCCGCGGGACCGCCCTCCAGCCGGTCAGCAGCTTCCAGTGCCCGTCGATCAGGTCGCCGGTGGTGCGGGTGGGCAGCATCCGTGCGGCGATGATCCGCGAGTAGCCGGACACCATCACGAGCACGGGCGGACGGCCGGACTGTCCGTATCCGAGCGGGATGTCGACGGGCGGGAACCACAGGTCGCACTGGGCCAGCTCGCCGGGCTGATAGGTGGTGCGTGAGACCGGATCGACGGGCAGATAGGCGGGCCGCAGCTCGCGTACGCGTTCTTTGAGGACAGCCATGCCACGGTCCCAGCCGATCCGTTCGGCGATCACGGTCGCGGGCATCGTCGGGGTCTGTTTCAACAGCTCCCGGATCTGCGGCTCGACCGTGTCGACCGCCGAGCCCTTGGCCGGCCGGGAGTAGACCGGCGGCCGGTTGGTGGCCAGCGCCCGTTTCACGGTGTTCTTCGAGATGCCCAGCTGCCGGGCGATCGCCCGGATCGGCATCTGCTCGGCCCGGTGCAGTCTGCGGATCTCTGCCCAGTCCTCCACGGAAATCACCCTCTTCTCCTGACCTTCGATCAAGATCAGGTTGGTCAGAAGACCACGAAGTGGGTCAGTTTTGATCCGCCGTCAGAGGGTCACGATTCAACCGTCGCCGACAACGAGTTGCCCCGGTTCTACATCGAGCCCTGCAGCGATGCCCAAGAGCGCCAGAACGCTGGGACTACGCTGTCCGTGCTCGATATAGATGAGGCCGCGGAAGCTCAGCCCGCTGCGTTCTGCGAGATCTTCCAGGCTGTATTCCCGCTCCTCTCTGAGGTGACGGATTTGCATACCCAGAGACAGGAGTCGTGGGTCCGGTGACGGTTCACGTGCTGGCACACAGCGACTCGACCGTCACACCTTTGCATGCACCATGAACAGCTGTGCATAACTACTGGTTGTAGCGGACAGCATCGCCCTGGCGGGCGGAGACAAGCCGACGCGCACGTCGCCAAGCCAGTGAGAAGGGGGCGGCGACAGGTCCAGCACGCAACTCCGTTTTTCAGGGCAGGCACATGAGCCAACCAATCGAGCCGTTCGATCGCTGGCACAAGAAATATCCAAAACCAGAGCGCGGTGACGTACCGTGCCGATGTGGCGCACCACGGCAGCCTCTGTACCCGTCTGCGGATCACGGCCGAGGGCATCGCTGGCAGGCCCGGTACACCGACTGCTCAGGAAAAGAGAAACGACCAGCCTTTGCCACCTGGCAGGAAGCCCGCGACTGCCTGGACAAGGTGCTCACGGAAGCCGAAAGGAAGACGTCGCGCGTCAGCAATCCAGGCAGCCTGCAAGTTGCATACTTCGCAACCGAGATCATGAACAGGAGGCGCAAGCGGAAGAAGAATGCCAACACCTGCGACACCTACGAAAGCCATCTCCGCAACCACATCCTGCCTTTCGCCGGCCACCGCACCGCAGACAGCCTGCGCCGCCCCGATTCCATGGCCTTCGTCGACTACCTCCTCGACAAGCAAGGCATCGACTCGGCCTGTACCGTCGTCCAGATCTTCAAGACCTGGCGCATCCTCGTGCATTACATGCTGGACGAGGACGTCCCGCTCCCTCCCAACATCGTGGCGCGGATCGAACTCCCGGACGTTATCCCCCGCATCAAGGTCGCACTGTCTCCTGGGCAGGTCGCCGCGGTCGCAGGGGCGATGCGGAAGGTCGCGCCGCGCTATGAGGTCTTGATCTGGCTCGGGGCCTGCGCCGGGCTGCGCCAGGGCGAGGCCTTTGGGCTGAAGCGAAGTCAGGTGGCCTGGCAACACGACCTGCTTCACATTGAAGAGCAACGGCAGCGAGGCAGGGCCGTCCGCCTCAAGACCAAGGCCAGTTACGCGACCTTGCCGGTGGATCGCTTCCTGATCGAGCGGCTGATGCATCACATGTCACGGTTCTCCGAGCCGGAGCCCGTCTCGCCAGGCGCCGAACGCCGCCGCCGGGCACGCGGCTACGTCGAGCCGCCGGACGAGGGCCTGATCGTCACGAACCGTTATGGCCGGCCCGTACTGATCAGCGACTTCCATCAGAAATGGCGAAAGGCAGTGAAGCAAGCCGGGCTTCCGGACAGGACCCGCTTCCACGACCTCAAGCACTTCTACACCAGCACGCTCGGCGGCTCCGGCAGGCACGATCCGAAGACCGTGCAGGCACTCTCCCGGCACGCCAAGTTCTCCGAGACCTGGGACACTTACGCCCACCCGCCCCTCGCCGTCGAGGAGGTCACGGTCACCGTATTCGGAACCGTGTTCTCACACATCGACACACCGGCAGGCGCACTACGGAATGGGGCAACACTTGCAGCTCGGGCCTCGGACACGTCTTTCCCAAAACCTTTCCGGCGTGGGCAACTCCGAGCTTGACAGCATGCCGAAAGGGAGCGGTATGGAGATGTGGCTCAGACAACTCCGGTGATCTTGAATGCAGCCCAGAACAGCGGGTTTTCGGCGACCTGTTGGTCAAGGTGGCTTCGCCAATCCGGAAGCATCGCGTCGATTGCTGATTCGGCGGCGCACACCGGACCTGCCTCCGAGGACACTCGCCACCGGTGTTCACGTAGGTAGCGGATGGTGTCGCCGTAAGCGGTGTGGGAGTCCGCGCCGACGCCGAGGTGTGCGTGAAGCACAGCGGAGAACACGACGCCTTGCAGGTCAGTGATGTCCCACAGAGTGGAGATCACCGCTCTTGCGCCGCGGGCAAGAAACGCGGACTCGATGCTGCGCAGAGTCTGCACAGTACGACCGGTGCCTTCGTGCGTGCCCGTTCTGCAAGCGTTCAGGATGACCAGGTCGACACTGGAGAAGGCCCCGTCTGCGAGGACCCCGCTGGAAGTGAGCATGGCCGTCCCCAGTGAACCGCCGTGCAGAGCGAGTCCTGCAGCCCAGCGATTCGGATGTGTGAGGCCGTGTGCCGCGACGTGGACGATCCGGGCCATGGGCATCATGTACAGAGCGCGGTCCGGGGTCGCCTCCTCCTGCATGAGAACTTCCACGCTGTCGTGGAGACCGGCGATCACGTCGGCTTCGCACAGTGGCCCGCTGATCAGCTCGATTCCGGGGAGGTGACCACCGCCGTGTGCCACCACCAACACCTCGATCACGGCCCCATGCCGCTGGGAACTCTCGATGGCGGACACGAGTCGAGCCGTAGGGGCGTAGACCACCTGCTCGAAAGCATCGGTCAAGCTTGAGGTGCGAGCGCTGTCAAGCGGAGCTGCGTGGAGAGGCAGTAGCTCCAGCGGAGCCGTGGGGCTGAGCACCAACCGACGGACTTCATGGGGCGAAACGGTCTCGACGACGGCTTGTGCCAGCCCACCGCACTCGGCGACCAACTGCTCCAGGTAGTCGTGCCACGCACGTCGAGGGTGATCCGGTGCTTGTCGTGTCCATTCATCAACCGCGCCGGCCAGGGGTCCGAAGGGGAATTCCTCGCACGTGACCAGATCGAAGTGCGAGTGGCCCGCACGGCTCCGGCACACCGCAAGCTGAAGTGTTCCGTACCGGTTGATGAGGTGGACGAACGCCGTTTGTTCATCCATCAAGGGCTTGCCGGAACGGCCGCTCGACCTCGCCTTGCCGTTCCCTCGCCCCGTGGCCGCCCGAAGGAGTTCCAGAGTGCGCTGCCTGCCCTCGACAGCGGCCTTCAACTCCGCGCCCACCTCCAATGAGCTTTCCCCGTCGAGCAGGTCGGCGGCATGCCGAGCACGTACCCAGGCGAGGTGGCGTGCGGCTGTCATGAAAGATTCGTACTCAGCGCCGTCGGACTCCAGGGCGAGCTCGTCATGAATGTCCTCGCCCTTCGCCGTTTCGCACGTCTGGAAGGCGACCTCTGCGGCCTGATCGTGGCCCTCAAGGGCGATCCTCTGCCTTATCGTCTGCGTCTCGTCCCCGACCAGCCGGCGGAGCGCCGCGATCGCGGCTTCCTTGGCCCGGGCGCGCACCTCTTCCGGCAGACCGAGCCGGATGCTGCCCACGGCCCTGAGCTCACCGTCGCCGACAAGCCGGACGATGCTGAGGCGGGCGTAACCAACGGTCGCAAGATGCAGCAGTTCCCAAGCGTGCTCCACCCAGGAGAGGGAGTAGGTGTACGGAGCCCGGAACGGAGGGTCGGGGTCGGCCGGAAGCGTGGGGAACTCGAACCACAGCCTCAGACCGTCACCGTAGTCCTCGACTCCGATGCCATACCGTGTTGGCGGCTCCATCAACTCCCGCACGGCCGCCATATGCGTGTCTGTCTCCAATGTGGCCAGCCAGACGGGGTGAGGGCCTGCCTGTCTGTGGAGGAAGCGGGTTCCGCACGTAATGATTTCCTCGGAAATCCAGTCGGGCACCGAGGAGTTCCGGGCGACGGCATCCGGTTGCCACAACAAAGCGTCATCTGGACTCAGTTCGGCTCGATGCATGCCCCGGCCTGCCCGAAGGCACTCCTCTCCGTACCGTTCATCCTCCGTCGTGGGCACGATCAGCTTGAGCTCATGTGCTGTGAGGAGAGATAACAGCTGACCCATCTGGGCATCCCACGCGTCGAGGTCTTTGCGTAAACCCGTCAAGAGTTCTGGTGAGAGGTCCCTGACGCGATGCAGGGTGTCTTCCAGATCGACACGGTGGTGCCAGCGCTTCAGGACCTCCGTGAGGTCCGGCCTGTCAGCCAGCCCCGGCCTTGTGCTCAGAAAACCATCAGGGAGGGTGATCTTCATCAAGCCTCTGGTGACGAGGGACTGCGCGCACGCCTTTGCCATTCCGGTGGCAGATTCGTGCAGGGGATCCGTGACGCAGGGGCCGTTGCGTGATCACGTTTCGTCCGGAGTGTCGTGCTGGCCCGCCCTTGGAGGGGACATCCCGGTTCGGGCGGGGGCGGACGCAGTGCAGGCACGGTCTCAGTGATCATGTGAGTGTCGAAGTCCCATGAACACCTGGCGAGTCCGTGCCTGCTCCTGCATCTTCTCCCATACCCACCGCGCTGGCCCAACTGGGCCGGACTGCCGCGCCCATCCCGCTGGCGGACGCGGTCGCACTGTCCGGTTTCCTGGATCTGGTGCCCGACCCGCGAGACGTCCGTGGCCGCCGGTACCGGCTGTCCGCCCTGGTCGCCGCGGCCGCGGCGAGTGTCCTGGCCGGTGCCCGCTCGCTCACCGCGATCACGGAATGGATCGGCGACGTCCCCGCGTGGGCCTGCCGGGTTCTCGGCTTCCCCACCGACCCGCTCTCCGGCACCGTGTCCGTCCCGCACCCCCACACCCTGCGCCGTCTGCTCGTCCAGCTCGACGGCGACGCCCTGGACCGGGCGATCGGCGCCTTCCTCACCGCCCGCGCCACCCCGGCCGGCCCCGGACTGCGGGCGATCGCTGTCGACGGCAAGGCCCTGCGCGGCTCGCGCACCCACGCCACCGGGCACGTCACCCTGCTCGCCGCGATGGACCACACCGGTCACGTCCTGGCCCAGCGCCAGGTCGCCGGCAAGAGCAACGAGATCCCCGCCTTCCGGCCCCTGCTGGACAGCGTCGACCTGACCGGCACGGTCATCACCGCCGACGCGCTGCACACCCAGCACGCCCACGGCACCTACCTCCGCGAGCGCGGTGCCCACTACATCGCCCAGGTCAAGGCCAACCATCCCGGCCTCTTCCACCGCGTCCGCCGCCTGCCCTGGCGCGAGATCACGCTCGACCACCACGACCGCACCCGGGCCCACCACCGCCTGGAGATCCGGCGGCTGAAGACCGCCGGCTTCACCCACCTCGACTACCCCGACGCACGCCAGGCCCTGCAAGTCGTGCGCTGGAGGAAGGACTTCACCACCGGCAAGCTCACCATCGAGCGCGTCCACCTGATCACCAGCCTGCCGCCCGGCGCGGCTACCGGCGCCCAGCTCGCCGACTGGATCAGAGGGCACTGGAAGATCGAAAATCTTCTGCACCACGTCCGCGACCGCACGTTCCGCGAGGACGACTCCAAAATCCATGCCGGCCATCTCCCGCGCATCATGGCCGGCCTGCGCAACCTCGCCATCGGCGTCCACCGCCAGGACGGCCACACCAACATCGCCGCCGCCCTACGCCACACCGCTCGCGACTGGCGAAGGCCCCTGACCGCCCTCGGCATCACCGGATGAATCCGGACAGACCTCGATCATGCAAGGGACCCTGGATCCGGGGGCAGGAAGGCGAAGGGATCTTCAGCGTTGTCCAGGAGGGTGTCGACAAGCCGGTCGTCCTCAAGGCACCAGACCGCCGTGAGTGCGTCGCGGACCTTCTCCGGCGAGTGTGTCGACAGCTGGCGTCCCGCCCACAACTCGATCAGCACTGCATGGAGTCCGCCCACGTCCCACCACCGTTCCCACGGCACGCCATCACTGCGAACCGTGTGCAGGACAGGCATGACGAGGTCACAGGCCACCACCGATCCGGGTACCTCTGGGAGGACGAGGCCAGCCGATCGGAGCCGATCACCGATGGTCTGCGGAGATCTGCATCCGATGTCATCCGCGGCAATGCGGGTCAGCACGGCGGCAAGAGCCAGTTGGTCATCCGCGACCCACGAGGGGAACATGCCGGAACGGGCTGTCTCGGGTCTGAGTTTGTGGCAGACCCTCGCTGCGAGGCCGTCGGCCCATGTGGTGCGCATGCGAAGCAGATGGTCCCGCATCAGTCGTCCCGGTCTCCCCGACAGTGAGCAATCGCCACGCCAGTATGTCTGGGGTACCCGCAAGTCATCGCGGGTTCAGGGGACATCAGGCCATCAGGTCGCGAGGATCCTGCACCCGCAGTTCGGAAGGGCATAAGACGATGCCGCACGCGCCCACCACGGTCACCCAGGTCGTGATCGTTCTTCTTCTGGTACTCCCCGGTGTGACCTACCAGTTCGTCCGCGAACGCGCCCGTGGTCCGGTCCCGGGCCACAGAGACCTCGGAGAGCGCATACTCCGAGCCGTGACCGCAGGTATCGCTCTCGACACCCTTTACGTCCTGCTGGCCGGCCCGTGGTTGGTGCACCTCGTCTACGACCGTCGCCGGGGTTGGCTGACCGGCGCGGCCGACAACCCTCGCATCGCCGCGCTGACAGCGACAACCCTGTTGATCGTGGTGCCGGCCGCTGCCGCCGGGCTCACCTCGTGGCTGGGCTCGCGAGGAAGCCGGTCCACCTACGACCCGATCCCCACAGCATGGGACAAGGTCTTCCAGCGTCGGAGCCATTGTCTGGTACGTGCTCGTCTGAAGAGCGGTCACTGGGTGGGTGGGTATTACGGGGAGAAATCCTATACCTCCGGCTACCCGGAAGCCGCAGACCTGTATCTGCAGACCACATGGGCCGTGTCCGGCGCCGGATCGTTCGAACGCCCGCTGCCGCATTCCGGCGGGATCTATATTCGGATGAATGATGTGGAGTTCCTCGACTTCGTCGAGGTACCTCCTGGGGCCGAAGAGGGAGACACGGCAGGTGACCGAGACACGACCGCAGTTGGACCCCAACGGGAAGAGGGGGTACCGGCCCGTCGGCAGCCGACCCGAGCCGACGCAGGCTCCGCCGACGCCGCCTCCGGTCGCTGAGCCGGACACCGGCGCCGGCGCCGGCACCGCCGACGAAGAGTGACGCGAGGCGTCCCCCCTGCGGAACGGTCACACCTGCATCCCGGCCCGGATCAGGGTTCGCCGGCGTCACCCGAGCTGAGCGGCATGCCCTTCCCCCAGGGCGTGGGCTAGCTTGGCAGGGGCTGCCCGCCCCGGTTCGACCGTGCTGAAAGTGAGGCCTCAGGTGCACATCGCCCCCCTCGGTCCCGACGATCCCGCCGAGCTGGGCGGATACGAGCTGCTCGGCCGGATCGGGCAGGGCGGCATGGGCCAGGTGTACCTGGGCGAGTCACCCGGCGGGGAACCGGCCGCCGTCAAGGTGATCAAGCCGTCCCTGGTCGACTCCGAGACGCGGACCAGGTTCGCGCAGGAAGTGGAGATCCTCAAGACGATCTGGGGTGCCAGGATCGCCGCCCTCCTGGACGCCGACCCGGAGGCGGAGCGGCCGTGGCTGGCGACCGAGTACGTCGAGGGTCTCGATCTGAGCCGTCACGTGGCCGCCCACGGTCCGCTGCCCGCGCTGCTGACGGCGGCGCTGGGTGCGACGCTGGCCGAGGCGCTGGCCACGGTGCACCGACAGGGTCTGCTCCACCGCGATCTGAAGCCGGCAAACGTGCTCCTCGGGCCGAATGGACCGAAGGTGATCGACTTCGGGCTCGCCGTGTTCGCGGAGTCCAGTGTGTCGCTGACCGCGCCGCACACGGTCGTCGGCACGCCCTCGTGCATGCCGCCCGAGCAGGCGAACGGTGAGAAGCCCCTGACCCCCGCGGTCGACGTGTACGCGCTGGGCGCGGTCCTGCTGTTCGCCGCCTCGGGCCATCCGCCCTACCGGGCCGACAACATCAACCTGCTGTTCCACCACGTCGTCGACCCCGCGTTCGCACCGGATCTGTCCGGAGCCCCGGACGAACTCGTGCCGCTGCTCACCGCCATGCTGGCCCACCGCCCGCAGGACCGGCCGGATCTCGCCGAGGTCGTAAGGCGCTGCCGCGCGCTGATCGAGGCACAGGGGCTGAAGGTCGCCCAGGCACGCCGCAGGCTCACGACGTACACGGCCACTCCGACCCACGTCCTGGACGACCTCCTCGCTGTCGGCCGTGCGTCCGGGCCAGGGGTGCGCACGGCGCCCGGGACGGCCGGGACTCCCACGGCCGAGCCGGACGAGCGGGAGCGGGAGGCGGCGGGCCCCCGGTCGACCCGCCGAGGGCAGGACGGCGTCCCGGCCGGCCCCGAGGTGCCATCGGGCCCCGTCCAGGCGGGCACCGGGCTGCCGCCGGTCCCCGCCCCCGCCGACTCCGACGCACCACCGCTGCCCGCTCCAGCGGCGCCGCCCGCCGATCCCCGTCTTCTGTTCCGCCGTGTCGACGCGCCTCCAGAGCCGTCCTCCGATGAGCACGCCGCCTCCACGTCGGCCCCCCGGGGGGCGTCCCGAGCCGGGACGGACACCACCGGTCCGAGCCAGGACCCGGCCGCCGCGGAATCCGCCGCTCCGCTGTCCCCGCGCCGCGCGTCCGAGCGCGTCCGAGCGGACCGCCCTTCCCTGCGGAGTTCGGCGCAGGCCCGGATCACCGCTCGGCGGCTGCGCGAGGCGTATGCGGCCAGTACACCCTTCTGACCCGTACGCCCCGCATACCCGCGATAATGGGCGGGCCCTCACGAGGGCCCCGCCCACACACGCACGATCGAATCGCCTCAGGAGGCCACGGGTGACCGCCGTCCAGACCAGCGCGGACCAGACCGGCGCCACGAGCGGCCGGGACCAGTACCCGGCGGGTGCCCTGGTGGTCGTGCGGGACGAGGAGTGGCTGGTCAAAAGCTCGATGCCGACGTCGGACGACGGTACGCGCATCGAGGTCACCGGGGTCTCGGAGTTCGTGCGTGACCAGGAGGCCGTGTTCTTCTCCGGCCTGGACCGGATCGAGCTGCTCGACCCGGGCGCGACCATGCTCGTCAGGGACGACTCCCCGAACTACCGCCGCTCCCGGCTGTTCCTGGAGGCGGTGCTGCGCCGCACCGCGCTGCCCCAGTCGGAACAGCGCCTGGCGCTCGCCGACTCGTTCCTGATGGACCCGCTGCCGTACCAGCGGCGCCCCGCCCAGCTGGCCCTGTCCGGCGCCAATCTGCGCCCGCGGCTGCTGATCGCGGACGTGGTGGGCCTCGGCAAGACCCTGGAGATCGGCCTGACCCTGGCCGAGCTGATCCGCCGCGGCCGAGGCGAGCGGATCCTGGTGGTCACCCCGCAGCATGTGCTGGAGCAGTTCCAGCACGAGCTGTGGACGCGGTTCGCGATCCCGCTGGTGCGGCTGGACTCGGTGGGCATCGAGCGGATCCAGCGAGAGATCCCGGCCGGCCGCAACCCGTTCACCTCGTTCAAGCGGGTCATCGTCTCCATCGACACGCTCAAGAACACCGACCAGTACCAGCACCATCTGGAGCAGATCCGCTGGGACGCGGTCGTCATCGACGAGTCGCACAACCTGATCAACCGCGGTTCGCTGCGCAACCAGCTCGCGCGCACGCTCGCCCCTCGCACGGACGCCCTGATCCTCGCCTCCGCGACCCCGCACAACGGCGACGCGAAGTCCTTCGCCGAACTGATCCGGCTGCTGGACCCGGTGGCGATCCGCGACCCGGAGAACTACCGCGCTGCCGACATCGAGCACCTGTTCATCCGGCGGACGAAGATCAGCCCCGAGGTCCGCGAGCAGATGAAGGGCCAGTGGGCGGACCGGGGTCCCTCCCGCTCGGTGCACTGTCCGGCCACCCCCGCCGAGGAGAAGATCTTCGAGGAGCTGGCCGCGGTCTGGCTGCCCGGTGACGGCGGCACGTCGGTCAGCGCCGTCCCCCTCTTCCCCTACACGCTGCTGAAGTCGTTCCTGTCCTCCCACGCCGCGCTGCGGGCCACGGTCTCCGCGCGGATCAGGACGCTGGAGAAGAAGGAGGACCGGCGCGGTACCGAGGCCGAACTCGCCGCGCTGTACCGGCTGTCGGAACTGGCCGCCGGTCTCGGTGAGACGGACTCCGCGAAGTTCGCCGCCCTGGTGCGTCAATTGCGCGAGGAGATCGGGGTGGGACCCGGTTCCGAGGCGCGGGTCGTGGTGTTCTCCGAGCGGGTCCAGACCCTGGAGTGGCTGGCCCGGGTGCTGCCCGCCGCTCTCGGATTCCGGGGCCGTGCGGCCGTCGACTGCGTGCGCGTCATGCACGGCGGGCTCTCGGACGAGCAGCAGATGGCCCGCGTCGAGGAGTTCGGCCTGGCCGACACGCCCGTCCGGGTCCTGCTCACCGGTGACGTGGCCTCCGAGGGCGTCAACCTGCACCGGCAGTGCCACCAGCTCGTGCACTACGACGTGCCGTGGTCGCTGATCAGGATCGAGCAGCGCAACGGCCGTATCGACCGGTACGGGCAGGCCCACCCGCCGGAGTTCCGGGCGCTGATCCTGACCAGCGAGGTGGCGGGCGCCAAGGACGACACGGTGGTCGCCGAGCGGCTGCTGGAACGCGAGGACCAGGCGCACCGCTCGCTGGGCACGGCGGAGGCGGTGACCGGCCTGTACCGGGCGGAGGCGGAGGAGCGGTCCCTCATCCAGGACCTGCTGAGCGGCAGGACCGTAGACGAGTCCCTGGACACACACCGCTCCGCCGCCGACGGCCAGGACGCCGGTCTTGAGGACTTC
Organism: Streptomyces saintjeani; assembly: GCF_055409605.1. NCBI lineage: Bacteria > Bacillati > Actinomycetota > Actinomycetes > Kitasatosporales > Streptomycetaceae > Streptomyces > Streptomyces saintjeani. Next base: position 2,781,628 of record NZ_CP189624.1, read on the forward strand.
CTCGCGGACTTCTTCGGCTCGGTGGACGCGACCACGGGAACGTCCGGGGCTCTGGGCGCCGACGAGCACGCCGCGCCGACTCCGGCCGGAGCGCTGCCGTCGGCCGGCGCCGACGACGCGAGTCCGGTGCTCCCCCGGCTCTTCGACTCCACCGCCCACTTCGTGGACGAGGCGCTGCGTGAGGTCTACCCGGACGCCCGCGACCGGCTGGACCTGGACCGCGACCAGCAGTCCGGGCTGCTGTCCTTCCGCCCGCCGGCGGAACTCGTCCACCGCCTCAAGGCGCTGCCCTCGGACTATCTGCGCGAGCAGCGGCTGCGGGAGCGGCTGCTGGTGACCTTCAACCGCCGTCTCGCCGAGCACTCCCTGCAACGCGCCCGGCAGTCGTCCACGTCGAGCTGGCCCGAGATCTCCCTGCTCACGGACCTGCACCCGGTCGTCGACTGGCTCACCGACAAGGTCCTCGTCGGACTCGGCCGCCAGGAGGCGCCGATGATCACGTCGAACGTGGCGGAGCCGGTCTACCTGGTCCAGGGCGTGTACTCCAACAAGCTGGGCCGACCCACCGTCGTGAAGTGGATGGGCGTGACCTGGCGGCAGTTCGTCGTTGTGGCGGAGGACGGGAAGAAGAACTACTTCTGGGAGGGCTTGGCCGTCGACGACATGGTCTCCCTGCTGCGCCGCGCCGGCGTCGGCCCGGCCATGGCGAACAAGCGGGGCTACCGCGATCCCGAGCCGCTGCGCGCCGCCCTCCCCCGGGTGCTGGAGACGGCCGAGGCGTTCCTCAACGCCGGCCGCGACGCCTGGGACGAGCCGCTGCGTCGCCCCGTCGAGGAGTACAAGCTGCGGCTCGGCGCCTGGGAGCAGCCCACGCTGGACGGGGAACGCACCCGCGAACGCCTCGCCGATCTCGCCGACTCCCTGCTGACGACGGGCAGGCCCCTGCTGCGGGTCCTCGCGGTGCTGGTACCGGACACCGAACCCGCCGACGACCGCGGGAAAGGCAACGAAGCCCCGCCCGTCTCGCTCGCGACGTCGCCGTCCGTCTTCCGCTACGTGCCCTCGAACGCCACCCTGTGACCCTGGTCTGTGACCCCCTGAGAGAAGCCCTGTCATGACGTACGACTCCCTGGTCAACCGTGGCGACTACTTCTCGGCTCACTACCTGGCCGAGGTGCTGCCGAAGGATCTCAAGTCGGGCCTGCTCCAGAGGTGGAAGGAGCGCGAGGAGGCGGCGAAGCCGCCCGCCGACGACGGCGGAACCGAGGAGGAGACGTCCGCCGCGCCGACGCCCGGCCGCACCGAACTCCCGGTGACCCCGCGAGCCGGACTGCGTGCGCTGCGCCGGGGCTACTTCCGCGCGCGGTCCTCCTTCGCCCTGCCCGAGGACGAGGACGGCATCATCTCCGTCCGCGACACCGACGACGACTTCCTGACCTACCGGGCGCCGAAATGGCGGGAGCAGGTACGGGCGCTCAACGCCGAGGTGTTGCGCGCGCTCGGCTATGACGCGAAGCCGCGCGTCCTCTCCGTCGAACGCGCGGGCCAGCGGTACGAGGTCCCGGTCGCCCACTCCGAGAAGGGCCTGGTCGCGCTGGACTGCGGCTGGGCCGCCGAACCCGACGCGGCGCTCGACCCGAAGGGCCGTGGACGCCTCCTGGAACCGGTGCCGCTGGACGGCCCGAACCCGGTGGAGACCGGCTCCAAGCTCGCCTCCTTCCTGTTCGCCTGTGAGGAACCGCCCCGGTACGTGCTGCTCCTCGGCGGCGGGGTGATCGTCCTCGCCGACCGCGCGGTGTGGGGCGAGGGACGCTATCTCGGCGTCTCCCTGGACACCGCGCTCCAGCGCAACGACACCCGGTCGGGTGGAGAACTCGACACCGTGGCCGCGCTGTTCGGCGCGGACTCGCTGCGCACGCCGGAGGAGGGCGGCGAGAACCCGCTCGACAAGCTGATCAGCGAATCGACGAAGCATGCGGTCGGCGTTTCCAAAGACCTACGCGAGGGCCTGCGCAAGAGCGTCGAACTGATCGCGAACGAGGTGCTCCAGCGGCTGCACGGGCAGGGGGTGCGCCCCGAGGACATCGGCGAACTCCCTGACCTCGGGCGCCGGTTGACCCGCGAGTCGCTGCGCTACCTCTACCGGATCCTGTTCCTGCTGTACGCGGAGGCCCGCCCCGAGCTGGGCATCCTGCCCGCCGACTATCCCGAGTACCAGCAGGGCTACGGGCTCGGCCGACTCGGTGAACTCGTCGCCGAGCGCGAGCCGGTGGGCGACACCGCCCGCAACGGCTTCTACCTCTACGAGTCCCTGGACCTGCTGTTCCGCAAGGTGCAGGACGGCTACCGCCCCCGCCGCACGCACGGCGTGGAAGCGGCCGGCGACGACACGGCGGACGAGAAGACCAGCGAGGACGTCGGCCTGCGCTTCGAGCCACTGCACAGCAAGCTGTTCGAACGCGACGCGATCCGCCTGATCGGCGCGGACAGCCTCCCCGACCCGCGCCACGACTCGGACGAGGCCCTTGCACGCGGCGAGTCGGTCCGCTACCTGGACACCCGGCTGCGCAACGCCACCCTCCACCAGGTGCTGCACAGCCTGATGATCACCCAGGGGAAGCGCGGCGAACGCGGCGGCTTCATCTCGTACGCGCAGCTCGGCATCAACCAACTCGGCGCGGTCTACGAGGGCCTGATGTCGTACAGCGGCTTCATCGCGGGCGAGGAGCTGTACGAGGTCGCCAAGCACGGTGACCCGAAGGACGGTTCCTGGCTGGTCCCCAAGTCGAAGATCGCCGACTACGACGACTCCGTGTTCGTACGACGCCGGGACCGGGTCACCGGTGAGGAACTCCGCGTGCGGTACGCGCCGGGCTCGTTCGCGTACCGCCTGTCCGGCCGCGACCGGCAGACCTCCGCGTCGTACTACACGCCGGAGTCGCTGACGCGGGTCACCGTGCAACTTGCCCTCCAGCAGCTCCTCACCGAGACCACGGAGGCGAAGGACCTCCTGGACTGGCGGATCTGCGAACCCGCCCTCGGCTCGGGCGCGTTCCTCAACGAGGCGATCAACCAGGTCGCGGCGGAGTATCTGCGGCGCAGGCAGACCGAGTTGGGCCGCTCCATCGACACCGACCAGTACTCCGTCGAACTCCAGAAGGCCAAGGCGTACATCGCCCTGCACAACTCCTACGGCGTCGACCTCAACGAGACGGCCGTGGAGCTGGCCGAGGTGTCGTTGTGGCTCAACACCATGCACCCCGGCATGGAGGCACCCTGGTTCGGCCTGCACCTGCGGCGCGGCAACTCGCTGATCGGCGGGCGACGGGAGGTGTACGCGGCCGAGCGGCTGAAGAAGGGCGGCTGGCTCGGGACCACTCCGGAGCGCTTCCCGTTGGCGGAGGCGGTGGAGGGTGCGCCGCTTCCGGAAGGCTCGGTGCACCACTTCCTCCTCCCGGCGAAGGAGTGGGGTGCCGTCGCCGCCGAGAAGGAGGCGAAGGCACTGGCCCCGGCGGAGGCGAAGGCACTGGCCGCGTGGCGGAAAGCGGTCACGAAGTCCCCGACGGCGAAGCAGACGGCCCGGCTCCAGGGGCTGGCGCGCCGTGCCGAGTACCTGTGGGGGCTGGTCGTACGACGGCTGGAGCTGTCGGAGCGGGACATCTCCCGTCGCATCCGAGTATGGGGAGCCGAGGACGACTGGCTGCGCCGGCCGGAGGTCGCCGTGCAACGGGACGCGGTGCTGGCCGAGCTCCAGGCGGAGGACACCCCCTACTGGCGCCTGAAGACGCTCATGGACGCGTGGTGCGCGCTGTGGTTCTGGCCGGTGCAGAGCGCGGCGCTGCTGGACGGGACGGACGAGCGGTACGCGCGGGCGGAGGCGTTGGCCGCGCGGGCGGCGGAGTTGGAGGTGGTGAGCGCCGAGGGCGGTGCGGAGAGCGGCGCCGACGATGTCCTGCTGGCCTGGGAAGCGGATGCGCTGCCCGGTTTCAGCGCCGAGCCTCAGCAGATGACGCTGACGCGGGATTCGGTGTCCCGCCGCCGCACCGGCCGCCGCGCTGAGCAGATCAGGGGCGAGCGCCGCGACGTCATCGCGCTCGCCGACCTGGACGACTGGATCGACTTCGCCGAGGCGCTGCTGGGCACGCAGGATGTGCCGGAGGAGTCGCTGGTGCCGACGTTCCAGACGCTGAAGCGCTTGTCCGAATACGAGGACGAGCTGCCCGAGTGGATGGGCATGGACCGGTTCCAGTCGCTGGAGGAGCGGTTCTTGTGGGCGGGCGCGGCGAGGGATGTGGCGAAGGCGCAGGGGTTCTTCCATTGGGAGTTGGAGTTCGCGCAGGTGTTTGCGCGGGGTGGGTTTGAGTTGCAGGTGGGGAATCCGCCTTGGGTGAGGCCGAGGTGGCAGGAGGATTTGATTCTGGCGGAGTTGGAGCCTTGGTTCGTGCTGGCGGAGAAGCCGAGCACAGCGGAGTGGCGGCTTCGGAAGGAAGAGCTGTTGGCTACGCGGGCGGACTGCCAAACGTTCGTCCTCAACGAGATTGCCCCCCTTGCTGGCGTTGTGACAACGCTGAGCAGTCCAGCTACATACCCTCTTCTTGCTGGTACCCAGGGTGATCTTTACCGGGCCTTCATGGCTAGGGTATGGCAGCAGATCGCGCCACACGGAAGCGCAGGCCTGATCCACCCAGACACGCATTTCGGCGGCGTACGTGAGGGCGCCATCCGAGGTGCCGCATATCAGCACCTCAGGATTCACGGCCACTTTGTGAACTCGGCCAACTGGGCGTTCGAAGAGATCGATCGCGGCTGGGAGTTCGGGCTGCATATCTACAGCACCCCACGGGATCCCGACTTCCTGCATGTCAGCGAACTTCGCGGGGCTAATGTGCTCCCCGAATCATTGATTCATGATGGGCAAGGGCCGACGCCCGCTATCAAGCACAATGGTTCATGGGACATCCGACCACACAGCGAGCGCGTGGTACACGTAAATTCTGACCTACTTGCCAGCTGGCAAGCACTGACGGGCTCGACTGGCGGCGCAGCGAAGGCGCCACTCTTGTACCCAGTACTGGTCGCCGAACAAGGCGCAATTGAGGCGTTGGCCGTCTATGACAGCAGCCTGACGGATTACCGACCGATGATCTCAAGCGGATACCACGAAACTGGCGCCAAAAAGGAGGGGCTGATCCGTTGGGGCAACCAGGCCGTCCCCGAACTCACGGAGGCCATCTTCCAAGGGCCGCACTTTGCATCGGCGCTTCCATTCTCCAAGCAGCCTAGGATCCCCTGTCGAAATAACAGGGACTGGGACTTGCTCGCACCAACGGAGTTGCCCGAGAGGTTCACCCCCGTGACCAACCTTGTGCGCGCTACCGATCAAGCCACATACCTTGAACGTCAGGACAGCTGGCTCGGAAATCCATACACGACCTACTTCCGCTTGGCCTGGCGGAGAATGATCCCGTTCAACACCAGCCGCAGCCTGCAAGCTGCCCTCATCCCGCCAGGCCCCGCGCACATCGATGCCGTGCACTCCATGGCATTGACGGACGAGCGGATGACCGTCCTCAACGCGGGCTTCTGGGCATCGCTACCGCTCGACTATCTACTCCGCATCACCGGCCGCTCGGACCTCCGTGTCGCTGAGGCTTACAAGATGCCAGCCCCTGACCCTAAGCACCCCCTCGCCCCGGCCGCGCTCCTCCGCACCCTCCGTCTGAACGCCCTCACCATTCACTACGCCCCCCTCTGGGCCGATTTGTTCGACCCTCGCTGGGTGGGGTACGAGGATTGGGTCAACCCCAATTGGCCCCGCCTAAGGCCCCTCGCCGCTGACCTCACGCCAACCTGGCAGCATGACACACCTCTCCGCACCGAACACGAACGCCGTGCCGCCCTCGTAGAACTCGACGCTCTCGTCTCCGTCTGGCTCGGCATCACCGCCGACCAACTCACCGCCATCTTCAAGTCGCGCTACCCCCAGCTCCACGACTACGAGTCAGCGACCTGGTTCGACGCCAACGGCCGCAAGATCGCAGCGGACTTCAACACCTTCGGCCACGGTCAGACCAAGCAGGACTACCTCGATCTCATGGCCCACCTGGAAGATCCGGAGCGCACCCCGCCCCCCGAGGGCTACCAGGCCCCCTTCTACAAGGCCGATCGCGAAGCCGAGATGCGAGCTGCCCACGCGCGCTTCCAGGCGCGGTTGGATGCGGAGATCGCCGCCGGGCGCTGGACTCCGTCTGCCCGTGAGACGGCCAAGGCGTAGTCGGCCGCCCCCATTACATAGGTCTGCCCCCGGCGTACAACCGGGGGCAGACCAGGCACTTACTGCGCCACAAAGCCGACGAATGTCTCCCAGATATCAGCGGTGACCGGGATGGCGGGTCGATCGACGTCCTTGGAGTCCCGCACGCGGACAACGTCCGGGAGCACAGCCACCTCGACGCACTGGCCGCCCTCACCACTGCTGTAGCTGCTCGTGCGCCAAGTAGCCACTTCATCGACGTCGGTGTTCATGTCTCTCCCAACAGTTCCTCAATGAGGGTCAACGACTCGCGGGGCGTGAGAGCTTGCGCTCGTAGCAGACCGTACTGCTCTTCAAGCTCACGGACGGTGCCCCGATCCGTATAGAGACGACTGTGCTTGTATGCCTCCACATAGGCGATCCTCCGCGCATCCTGCGTCTCGATCAAGGTGAAGGGGCCAGCCAGACCGGCGTGCTCGTCCCGCGCGTTCGGCATGACCTGGATCTCAACGTTTCGCCGCTGTCCGCACAGCAGAAGCTGCTCCAACTGACCGCGCATCACGTAGCTGCCGCCCAGGGGCCGTGTCAGCACAGACTGCTCGATGACGAAGCTAAGGGTCGGCATCGGCAGACGGCTGAAGATCTTCTGCCTCGCGAGACGTGCGGCGACCCGCTCCTCGATCGTCTCGTCGCTCAGCAGCGGCCGCCGCATCGTGAACACGGCTCGCGCGTACTCCTCCGTCTGCAAGAGCCCGTTGATGAGGTGCGTGTCGTAGACGTGTAGCTCAACCGCCTCCCCCTCCAACCTGGCCGCATCCCGAAAGAACGCCGGATACTGGGCCCGAGCCACCTCCTCCTTCATCTCCTGGAGGACCCCGCCCGCATCCAACACCTCGTCCGCCCGGTCGATGAACCTCGGCGGAGCCACCCGGCGCCCCTGCTCGTACGCGGCGATGGTGGACACCGAATACCCCGTCAGCGAGCCGAACTCGGGCCGCTCCAGGCCCGCCCGCACCCGGAACCGCTTCAACTGGCGCCCGAAGACCCGCAGAACACCTGAGCCGGCGTCGGGTTCCGGCTGCCGTCCCTCTCCGTCGCCGTCACCGCTGTCCGACGCCTCGTCCACAAGTCCCGTCGGTTCACTCACCCCGTACCACCTCCCCCGGCCAACGCGCCCCCGCGCCCGCCGTCACGCTCCGTCCCGCCTACACGCGCGTACCGCACACCTACAGCGACTCTCCGTGTGCGCGCCGTATCTGGTCACGCTAGGACCGCACCGGCAACGTGGGCCACATGAACAGCCGAACTTCCCCCACACGGCGAACTCCCGAAGCCGAAGCCGAAGCCGAGACCGAAGTCGAAGCCGAAGCCGAAGCCGCAGGCGAATCCGCGCCCCGGACCGAGACCTGCTCCCGCCCCCGCCACGAGTTCGCGATGGCCTTCACCTCCTGCCCGCGCGGCGCGCGCCTCGCCCGCAGGCTGGTCTCCCACCGGCTCGACACGTGGGGGCATCCGTACGACGGCCGGGTCAACGACACGCTCACCCTGATCACCGCCGAGTTGACCGCCAACGCCGGTGCGCCATGAGGCGCTCTGTTGTATCCCCGGTTCAACCGGGAGGAACTGAAGGGAGGTTCCTGGGTCTGATGGCTTACCTGGATCCGAAAGGTGAAGGGGACAGCAGCATGCCAGGAAATCAACGATCACGTTCAGGTATGGAAGTGATGCGTAGAGGGACCCGCGCGATACGGCGAAAGCTGTACTGCCTGAACCCCAATCTCCAAGGGATGAAAGGGCTGGCATCCATCGGAAACCTACCTGACACCGATGCCGCGTCCTGTGGTGGAGTAATTGCGTATCCACCACACCCTTCGGGGCGCGGACTGATTCCCAGTGAGGGAATTCAAGGAGATGAGTGGGGCGCCTAAGTCGCGCTAGATACGTACAACAGAGACGAACATGGGATCACCTAAAGGGCGCGAGCCCCAAGGTGACGGAGGCCCCGTAGTAGTCGCAGGAATAACGACCTGCCAAGGAGGACGGGAAAACCGTCCGCAGGGCGAAGGGGGCCAGGTGATCGGACATCACGATGCTGGGAGGTATGCGTAATGCAGAACGCCGAAACGGTGCTTGATGTCCTGCGTGAACGCGGCAGGCAGAACCTGCCGTGTGATGAACTGTATCGACAACTGTTCAACCCGAACCTGTATCTACTGGCATACGGGCGCATCTACGCCAACCACGGCGCGATGACACCCGGAGCCTGCGGGGAAACCGCGGACGGCATGTCCGGAGCCAAGATCGGGCACATCATCGAAGCCATGCGCCACGAGCGTTACCGCTTCCGCCCGGTAAGGCGCGTCCACATTCCGAAATCAAACGGAAAAACGCGCCCGCTCGGTCTGCCGTCCTGGTCGGACAAACTCGTCGGCGAAGTGATCCGCCTTCTGTTAGAGGCGTATTACGAGCCGCGCTTCTCCGGCCGATCCCACGGTTTCCGCCCCGGCCGGGGCTGTCACACGGCACTGTCCGAGGTGACATACAACTGGACCGGGACAACCTGGTTCATTGAAGGAGACATCTCCGACTGCTTCGGCTCGCTGGACCATGAAGTCCTGCTGGCCATCCTGTCGGAGAAGATCCACGACAACCGGTTCCTCCGCCTCATCCGACAGATGCTGAAGGCGGGATACCTGGAAGACTGGAGATGGCACGCCACGCTGTCGGGATCCCCGCAAGGCGGTGTGCTTTCCCCGCTTCTGTCCAACATCTACATGGACCGGCTGGACACATTCGTCGAGACAGTTCTCATCCCGGAATACGCCCGAGGGAAAACCCGCCGCAAGAACCCGGCCTACAAGGAGCTGGAGAACGCGATCGGGGCTGCCCGGAAGCGGCTCGCCTACAGGAAGGAGAACACCGAGTCCGCCCAAGTCCGCCAATGGCGAAAGGAGTTACGCCGTCATCCGGCCGGAGATCCACACGACCCGGGCTACCGGCGGCTGCGCTACATCCGCTACGCGGACGATCACCTCCTCGGGTTCATCGGACCCAAGGCCGAAGCCGAGACGATCAAACAGCGCCTGGCCACATTCCTGCGCGACGACCTCAAGCTGGAACTCAACCAGGACAAGACGCTGATCACCCACGGCCGCACCCAGGCGGCCCGCTTCCTCGGCTACGAGATCACCGTCCAGCACGCAGACGAAAAGGTCTCCCGGGGTGGTCGCATCAATCGCGGCCTCCGCTCCATCAACGGGAAGATACAACTCCGTGTGCCCAAAGACGTGATCAAGGCCAAATGCGCCCCGTTCCTCCGCCGTGGCAAACCCACGCACCTGCTCCCGCTGACGAGTTGCACACCCTTCGACATCATCGGCATCTACGGAGCGCAGTACCGGGGCATCGTTCAGTACTACCTGCTGGCCGGCGACGTCTGGAGACTCGACCGGCTCAAGGGGGTCATGCTGACCTCCATGCTCAAGACCCTGGCCGCCCGGCACCGGTCAAGGGTGACCACGATGGCCAACCGCTACAAAACAACCATCAGGACACCCCAAGGACCACGCAGGTGCTTCGAGGCCAGGATCGAACGCGAGGGCAGGAAACCACTGACCGCACGGTTCGGTGGCATTCCCCTCACCCGGAAACGGACGGCCGTCCTCGACGACCTCCCGTCCACCTTGTTCACCCCACGCAGCCGCCCGCGCGGCAGCCAACTCATCGACCGGCTACAACGCGGACAGTGTGAACTCTGCGAGAGCCGAACTGAAGTGCAAGTACACCAAGTTCGCTCCCTCGCAGAGCTAAGAAGCGCAGGAGAACAGCCCGCATGGGCGCAACTGATGCTCAAGAAACGACGCAGAACCCTCGTGGTCTGCCCGCCTTGTCACGGAAGCATCCATACGTAACCCGGGTGAACAGCACGCAGTAGTCACTGGAGAGCCCGCTGCACCGAAAGGGTGCACGGCGGGTTCGGGCCGGGGGCCACTGGAAAAGGGACTGCACAGCGGAAACCTCGCCAGTGGCCTACCGGTACTCCAGCACGGGCACGTCAGCGGACGCGACTTCCACGTGCGGCTCACCGAGAACACCGACTCCCTGCGCGTCGAGGTCACCGACACGCGAACCGAACGCGTGCCGCTGCTCTCCGACCTGGAGCCGCCCGGCGACGCGGAGTCCGGCAGGGGCCTGCTGATCGTGGCAGGGCTGGCGACCCGTTGGGCGGTCACCCCGCGTGTGGGCGCGCCGGGGAAGACCGTGTGGGCGGAGTTGGGCCTGACGCGGGACACGCACGACCCGGCCATCGTCGACCGGTTTCACGCCAACGGCCGCGACGGCGGCCCCACTTGGCCGCCCGGTGTCAGTGGCGGCCACTAGTCTCGTTCGCCCGGCAAGGAGCCGGTGAATCCAGGGGGAGTACGAGACCGCCATGCCCGACAACCACACCGGATACCTGATCTCCGTCGTCGACGAGGATCCGCTGCGCGCCCGCAAGGACGCTCGGGAACTGCTCGCCGCGCTCGGCGAGGTGGACCCCACGGCCAGGCTGGACCTTCCCGAGCCCGGCAGTCTGGCGGGGGCCGGCGACAAGGGCGGGCCGTCCGCCGAGACCGTCGGGCTGCTGCTGAGCGCCGGTTCGTTCGTCGTCGCGCTGGTGCAGACGTGGCTGGCGCGGGTCCCGCAGCGCACCATCGTGGTCAAGCGGCCCGACGGGGCGGTCCTGCACATCACCGGCAAGGAGGCCCGCGAGGACGACACGCTCATCGAGCGGTTCCTCGCGGACGACAGGGTCGACGACGGCACGACGGCGACGACGGCGGGCTGAGCGGCGATGACCGACAACGACCGGCACGCGTTACTCGTCGGCGTCTCCACGTACGACAGCGAGACGTACGCCGAACTCCCGGCCGTACGGGCCGATCTGCACTACATGCGGGCGGTGCTGGAGAACACCGAGATCGGCATGTACAACGAGTGCGCGCTGGCCGCCGAGCCGACGCGCGCGGAGATGCTGCACGCGGTCGAGACGTTCCTGGAGGCACGGCAGCCGAGTGAGACGGCGCTGCTCTACTTCAGCGGGCACGGCGAGTACTGCGAGCAGGACGGCCAGCTGTACTTCCTGACCCGGGACACCGACCCGGCCGACCTGCCGGGCACGGCCGTACCGGCGGAGTTCCTGGAGCGGATGCTGCAGTCCTGCCGGGCCGCCTCCAAACTGGTGCTGCTGGACTGCTGCTCCAGCGGGTCCGTCGTGCAGGGCTGGACCGCGAAGGGCCCGTCGGGGGAACCGGACCGGCCCGCGCCGAGCACCCTGCTGCGGCCGACCGGCGTGTACTTCATCACCGCGTCGGACGCCCTCCAGGCTGCGTCCGCGATGGCGCCGCTCGGCTCGAACCTCGGCACTTCCCGGTTCACCGGGGAGATCGTCGAGGGGCTGCGCAACGGCCGGATCAAGGACGGCGGCTGGATCACCCCGGACGACCTCTTCGACTACCTGACCGCCCAGATGACCCGCGACGGCGTTCCGGAGGAGCAGCGGCCCACCAAGTCCACGATCAGGGCGACCCGGAGTCTTCCCTTCGCCCGATCGGTGGCACGGCCGGTACGGCTCGCTGCGCCGCCCCAGGACGCCGTCGGAACCGCCCGGCGCTCCCCCGCGCTGCTGAAGGCCCGGGAGCTGGCGGAGGCGGACGAGCGGGACGGCGTCGACCGGCAGCGGCTGCTGCGGTACTACGCGGACTGCCTCACCGCGCAGGCGGCGGCCGGAATGCGGCCGGACCGGGACAGCGGCCGGAACAAGAAGTACTTCCTGCTGATCCAGGGCGAGGAGACCATCCAGTCGGGGCGCGGACCGAACATCGTCGCGCCCGGAGCGCTGCTCGGGTTGCAGGAGGGGCGAAGCGGCCCGGACACCGAGGCGGGGACACGGCAGGAGTACTGGTACGGCTATCCGGCGATCACGCTGCCCGCGCGGGACGCCGGCCGGGGGCGGCGCGCGACGGTGGAGCTGGCGCCGCTGCTCATCCAGCAGATGGAGCTGGCGCCGGACGAGGAGGGCCGGGACGTGCTCCGGCCCAGCGGGGTGCCGTCCCTGCACAGCGGGGTCGTGTCGGAACTCCTGGACGCGGGTGACGCGGCCGACCTGGTCGCGCGCTGGCAGCCGGCCTGGCAGGAGGGCAATGACGCGCAGATGCTGCGCGCGATAAGGGAGTTGTTGGACGAGCTGGGGCTGCCGGAACTCGAACCGCTGGACCCGTCCGCGCTGAGCGACCGCACGGTGATGCAGGCTCTGCGGCCCGGCGCGCACAACGCGGCCGTGCTGCTGGTGCCTTCGGGCGCGGAGGCCATGGCCACCCAGGCACTGGTGGAGAACCTACTCCAGATCTCCGCGCGGACCACGCAGATCGCGGGCACCGCCCTGGACGCGCTGCTGAACGGCGGGGCCCGGCAGGTGCCTGCGCCGACCGCCGTCGCGGCGAGCCCGGTGACGCCGGTCGCTCCGGGACCGTGCAACGAGAGCCAGGAACTGGTGATTTCGTCGGCGATGACCCAGCCGCTGACGGTGGCGACCGGGCCGCCCGGCACGGGCAAGAGCGAGGTCGTCACGGCGGTCGTCACCACCTGTGTCGCCGCGGGACAGTCGGTGCTGGTCGCCTCCACGAACAACGAGGCCGTGAACGTCGTCGCCCAGCGCTGCGACGACATCGCGCCCGGCCTGCTCATGCGGACCGGCAACGCGGAGGCGCTGGAGCGGGAGGCGGCCAAACTGGAACGGCTGCTCGCCGAACCGGCCGGGGCATCGCGGCGCGGGTCGGCCACCGTGGGCGGCGAGCTGCGCAACACCCGGCGAAACGCCGACCGGCTGCGGGCGCAGGCGGCACACCACGTCGGCGAGGAAGGACAGCTGTTGGAACTGCTCCGCGACAGGGAGGAGCGGGCAGCGGCCCTGGAGCTGCCCCTGTCCCTGCTGGAAGGGGCCTGGGCGGCGGACGTCGACGGCGTGGCGGCGTTGGGCCGGTGGGCGGAGCGGGCGCGGAAGACGGCCGGGGCCCGCTGGTGGCAGCTGGGGGCATGGCGGCGCGGGCGCGCGCTCGCCGCGCTGGTCTCGGCGGGGACCGAGCGCCCGGACGGTGCCGGACCGGCATGGCCGGAGTGGGCGACCCGGCGACCCGTGCCGCCCGAACTGCTGGAGTCCCTGGCCGGGATCGTGTCCGTGGAGCGGGAGGTACGGGAACTCGTCCACCGGCACGGGGAATGGGACGAGGAAGGGCTCAGGCAAGCCCGTTTCGCGACGGCGGAGGCGCTGTCCGGGCTGTCGGCGGAACTGTCCCGCGCGCTGTCCGCCGAGGCCCTGGACCGGGCGACCGGGCTCATGAACCAGCGGCTCCAGGCGCTCCGCCGCCGCTCCGGCTACCAGCGCAGCCAGAAGAACCTGATGACGCACATCAAGGGGTGGGCCGTCAGCACCCACTCGCTGCGGCAACTGGAGCTCGCCCCGAAGCTGTTCGACCTCGTGGTCATCGACGAGGCCAGCCAGTGTTCCATCCCGTCGGTGCTGCCGCTGCTGTTCCGGGCCCGCCGGGCACTGGTCATCGGTGACCCCATGCAGCTCGGGCACATCCCCGGGGTGTCCCCGCAGCAGGAGCGTCAGGCGCGGGTACGGGCCGGGCTGAGCGCCGCGCAACTGGAGCACCACCGCCTCACCTACCACGTGTACTCCTCGTATCACGCGGCCGAACAGCACGGCGACAGCGCGCTGCTCCTCGACGAGCACTACCGCTGCCACCCTCGGATCGCGGACGTCGTCAACGGGCACTGCTACGGCGGCCGGTTGCGGGTGCTGACCGACGTGCGCCGGCAGGTGCCGTCGTACGACCCGGTGGGAGCGGCTGACCCGGCACCGGTGCTCGGCTGGGTCGACGTACCGTCCGGGGAGTCGGCGCGCGGCGGCGACGGGCAGTCCTGGCGGAACGCGGAGGAGGAGGCGGCCGTCCGGCGCGTGGTCGACGCACTGCTGGCGGGGCTTCCGCCGGACGCGACGATGGGAGTGGTCACGCCGTTCCGGGCGCAGAAGGAGACACTGGCACGGATCTGGCGGGACGACGACCGCGTCCGGGTCGGCACCGTCCACACCTTCCAGGGCGGACAGCGGGACGTGATGGTGCTCAGCCCAGTGGCGGCGCACAACACACCGCCCCGGACGACGCACTGGGTCGCGAGCCAGGTCAACCTGTGGAACGTGGCGGTCACCCGGGCCAAGTCGCAGCTGATCACGGTGGGCGGCCGTGCCTTTTGGCAGGACCAGAGCGGCCTGCCCGCCCTCCTCGCCGCGCGTTCGGCACCGCTGGGAGCGGGCGACGACGGCACGACGGCCGAGGCCGGCACACCGGGCCCGGTAACCGAGGCCCGCTCGGACCTCGCCGACCGCCTGCAGCGGTACCTGGCCGGACGGGGCATCACCGATCTGGAGCGGGCCGTGCTGGTGGGCGGCCACCCGGTGGACCTGCTGTTCACCGACTCCGGCGAGAACACGGCGGTGCTGATCGACCCCGGCCCGGGGCCCGGCGCGGACCCCGCCCGGCATCTCCGGCTGACCCACGCGCGAGGCGACCTGCTCACCGGGCTGCCCTCCGGTGGCCACGGGGCCAAGCCCTGCCCGGTGAGCCGGACGGTGCGGGTGCCCGCCTGGCGGATCATCGCGGGCGACCCCGCGCTGGCACCGCTGTTCGACTGAGCGCCGGGCTCGCTGCTGGACCGGGGCGGCCAAGCCCGGCGGCCGCTCAGCCGCCGGGCAGGCTCCGCACGAGGTGCGTCATGTGCTGGACATTGCCCTCCCGCAACCACTCTGTGGGCCCGCCCACGCCCTCGCTGGTCGAGAGCGGGCCGTGTGCGCAGTCGCTCAGCCATTCCTCGCCCTGTCCGGCCCCCGCCCCCCTGAACTCAGGCAGTTCGACGATCCGGCGGGCCGCGCTACGGTTGACGGCGATCCGGTCGGGCCCCCGGGTCAGCGTCTTGAACATGAGGTACGAGCTGTCGGTGGTGTAGCGGAGCACGCCCCAGGGCGGG
The DNA here is from genome assembly GCF_055409605.1 of Streptomyces saintjeani. Taxonomy (NCBI): domain Bacteria; kingdom Bacillati; phylum Actinomycetota; class Actinomycetes; order Kitasatosporales; family Streptomycetaceae; genus Streptomyces; species Streptomyces saintjeani. The sequence continues at coordinate 2,796,950 of NZ_CP189624.1, forward strand.
CCCCCCTTCCTCCCGGGTGCCGGGGCCTGCGCGAGGGCACTCGGGGGCTGCACCCCGTAGTCGCCGTAACCGAGCAGCGGAGCATAGGCACTGCCCGTGGCGCGCACCTCGTGCCACATGCGCCACTCCGCCCGCGACCCCTCACACCATCCTTCCTCCAGCATGTCGGCGGTAACCCGGGGAAAGCCCCCTCCGAGCAGAGCGGCGCTCCGCCAGACCGCCAAGGGCATCAGCGCGTCGAGGGCGCGCAGCGCCTCCTTGCCCGCGTCGGGCCGGTCGTCGAGGACCGCGCCCATGTCGAGTAGCAGATCCACGGGCACCTCAGGACCGGTTCGGGCCAGCAGGTCCCGGACGCCCTCCCCGAGTCCGTCGTCCCACTCCCCCGGGACCCGCACCCGAACGCCCAGTCCGCGCAGACAGCGGCGGGCCGTCTCCACGGCTCCCGTCCGCTGCGCCTCGGTCCGCTCCGGACCGGTCACCGGACGGAGCCGTCCCAACTCGCAGTAGACGGACAGTGCTTCGGCGAGGGCAGCGGTCTGCGAGTCCTCGCCGAAGGGAGCGTCGATCCATCCGCCGTGACGGCTAACCGCGCTCACCGGGTCGACGTACTTGCCGACCAGCGTGGCCAGTGTCTCCGGGGTTGCTCCGGGCAGCGGCGGCAGGTTCCACAGCGGCCTGATCGCGGCCCGGACGTCCGGCCACAGCAGCCGGAGCGCCGCGGCGGCGTGCGGCCGCGTCGGCAGAACGGGAACATAGAGCGGTCCGGACATCGCGGCTCCCCCTCGGCACCGTCCGTGCGCATCCCTTCCCACCAGAGTCCGTTCGCTCCGAAGCACTTGAAAAGAGAGCGTTTTCGGCCCGCACGGCCGATGTGTTCAAGTACCTGGTGACGGTGTGACGTAAGTTGTACGCTTCGTGATGCTCGGTGGTCGGACGCGCCAAGTGGACGATGCACATGGGGAACTGAGCGGCACTCAGCGGCATGCCTCGGGACCGTCCGCCGTGCGCCGACCAGTTAGCTGACCGGGCGTCGCCGCCCGGCTGTTCCAGGATGGGCGCGAGGCGTGAACCACCGGATACTCGGTCTGACCGTGCGGAACTTCCGCACCCTGACCGACACGAAACTGCCGCTCGGGCCGCTGACCGTCATGGTCGGCCCGAACGCGGCAGGCAAGTCGAACGTCTTCCACGCTCTGGAGTTCCTGCGCAGCGTGTCCGAAGACGGGATCGAAAAGGCGCTGGAAGAGCGAGGCGGCTTCGAGACCGTGGCCTTCCGAGGCGGTTCCAGACCGGTGTCCCGGATCACGATCGGAATCGAGGGCATCTGGTCGGACTACGCGTCGAAGGAGCAGCCGGACAGTTATGAGCTGAGCGTCAACCGGCGGAGCGTGTCATCGCGCAGCCAAGTCCTCTACCGGCAGGAGCGGTTCACCCAGCACCCTCGTCAGGACACGGAAACCTCCCTCAACCTCAAGAGCGCGACCGCGGAGATCAGCAGCTCCCTCGCGTCCGACGGCCTGAAGGACGCCGTCGGACTGGACCGGATGGCGTCCGCTCTCCACCAGCGACTGCCCTGGGTCGCGGACAGCCCGACGGCCCACGCGGTGGAGAAGATCAAAGGACACCTCGCCGGCATCCGCGTCTTCGATCCGGATGTGCGGGAGGCGCGGAAACCCTCCCCTATCAGCAGCTCGGGGCGTCACCTGAAGGACGACGCCTCCAACCTCGCGGACTTCCTCAAGACACTCCGGGCCATCAGAGGCGAAAAGGGCCGCAGGTCCATCTGGGAGGCGCTGCTGGACGACGTCAGAGCGGTGATCCCTCAAATCCGAGACATCCACATCGTGGACACCCCGGGGACGTACGACCACCTCTCGATCGAGCTGGAGGAAGAAGGCCTGCGGGGACGCACCCGCCTGGAAGACGCCTCCTTCGGAACGGTGCGCGTCCTGTGTCTGCTGTCGATCTTCCACGACCCCGAGCCGCCGGCTCTCACCTGCATCGAGGAGATCGACCACGGCATCCATCCGCACGCGCTGGAACTCCTCGCGGTGCGACTACGGGAGGCGAGCCACCGGGCGCAGTTCCTGGTCACCACACACTCCCCCGTGTTCGTCAGCGAACTGACCCCGGACGAGTTCGTGGTCTGCGAGCGGGACGCGGACGGATCGTCACGCATCCCGGCACTCACACCGGACGAGGTGCGCGAGGTCATCGAAGCGTCCGAAGGCATGCCCATCGGGGAACTGTGGTTCGCGAACACGTTGGGGGGCGGGCTGTGAAAGGCAAGGGAAAGGCCGGCCCGAAGAAGGACTCCGTCATAGTCGTCGCGGGCGAGGGTGACTTCGACCGGAAGGTCCTCTGGCACCTCGTCCGGGCCTTCCGCCCGGATGCGAAGATCGTCAACCTCCGGGACAAAACCTGCCTCGGACCGGCCGACAAGGAACTGACCCCGCGCATCGACAAACTCCGCAGACTGGTGCAGGCCGCTTCCTTGCGGTCGGAGCTGGCGGGCCTCGTGGTGCACGTGGACCTCGACCTGGTCAACGAGGAGAAGTACGTCGAGGTCCGCAAACGCATCAGCGACGAACTCCAGAACGCCTTCTCGTGCCCGTCGGCGGTCGCTCTGGCGGCCTTCGAGACGGAGGCCTGGCTCATGCAGTTCCCCTCCGCGTTCACCAAGGTCAATTCCGGCTGGGTTCTCAAGGCCAGGTACAAAAGCTGCGACCTCGCCAAGGTCCACGACCCCAAAAAGGTCCTCAGAGAGCACCCGTGGAAACCCCCGTATCAGGTGTCGGACGCCCCCCGCATCATGGAGAAGGCGCTCGGCGTGGACGGGAAGGTCATCCGGCCCGAAGGGAAGAACCGGTCGTACGACGAGTTCGTCGCCGAGCTGGCCGCCTGGTAGCCAGCCCACCTGACCTGCGGCTCCGGTCGGTGATAAGCCGTCGGGACCGACCGCGCCGCGGATATACGGTGGTACCGATCACCAGGGCACCGGCATCGCAAGGGGGACCGTCGTGAAGCCCACCATGGCCGCCGCGCAGCTCCGCGGCAGTCTGACGCAGTACCTCACGACGACGTACGCCCTCTCCGACGAGACCACGCGCGGCGCCCTCGAACGCTTCCTCGGGCACCCCGAGACCGGCATCTTCCGCGGGCCCTACCTGCGGATCCGGACACCGTTCCATGTCGCCGACGACGGCTGGCGGCGCGACCTGGAGTGGTCGGCGGGATTCCCCGGGTTCGCTCCATGGCGGCACCAGGCGAAGGCGTGGGCCCGGCTGTCCACGCTGCACGGGCCCGCCCGGCCGACCCTGGTGACCACCGGCACCGGCTCCGGCAAGACCGAGTCCTTCCTGGTTCCCGTACTGGACCACTGCCGGCGCCAGAAGGCCGAGGGCGTGCGCGGGATCAAGGCGGTACTGCTCTACCCCATGAACGCGCTCGCCACCGACCAGGCGGGACGCATCGCCGAATACCTGGCCCGTCCGGAGCTGGCCCAGGTCACGGCGGGTCTGTACATCGGCGACCGGCCCGACACCGACTTCCGCCGGGTGATGACACGGCGCGAGGAGATGCGCCTCTCGCCCCCCGATGTGTTGATCACCAACTACAAGATGCTCGACCTGCTGCTCCAGCGCGGCGAGGACCGGGCTCTGTGGGAGGGCGCCGAGCCCGCGTACGTCGTACTGGACGAGTTCCACACGTACGACGGCGCACAGGGCACCGACGTGGCAATGCTGCTGCGCAGGCTCGCCGCCGCCACCGGCGCGGCCCGGCCGGGCCGGCCCCTGGGGTCAATCTGCCCGGTGGCGACCTCCGCGACCCTCGGCGAGGGAGCGCCCGGAAAGGAGGCCGGGGGCATCCTCGACGTGGCGGCCAGGGTGTTCGGGATGCCGTTCGCGGCGGACGCGGTCATCGACGAGGAGCGGATGACCGCCGAGGAGTTCACCGGCGCCGTCGACTACGAGCTGCCCGAGCCGCCGACCCCGCAGGAGGTCGTCGCGGTGTCCGGCGGACCGGACGTCGAGGCCCGGCCCGACCTGCTGGACCTGAACACGCTCGCCACCCTGCTGCTGGGCCGGTCCGGCCTCGACGCCTTCCGCGTCGGACGGATGCTGAAGCGGCACGACTTCACCCTCGGCGTCCTGTCGCTGCTCGACGGCGAACCGCTGGACGAGTGGACGCTGCGGGACCGGCTGGGCCGGTTCGGCTACTCCTGGGGCCGCACCGCCCGCGAGAACCCCCGGCTGGCGCTCCAGGCGCTGTCCCGGTTCGTGGCGCTGCTGTCCTCCGCCCGCGACCCTGACTCCGACGAGCGCAGGCCCCGGCCGCTGCTGCACATCGAGGCACACCTGTGGGTGCGGCCCGTGACACGCGTGCTGCGCGGAGTGGGACCAACCCCCGAGTTCCGCTGGTACGAGGACGACCGGACCGCGGCGCGCCGGGCCGCGCTCAACGCCGCGCCGCCCGGCGAGGAGGACTCCGACGCATCCTCCGGGAGCATGGCGTCGTATTCGTCCAGCCGCCGCCCGGAGCCCCTGCCCGGCTCAGATACCGCGCCGCGCCCCGCCCAGGTGCACCTTCCGGCCGTGTACTGCCGCAACTGCGGGCGCTCCGGGTGGGCCGCCCTGTCCCCCGAGGCCGACCCGCAGCAGCTCGTGACCGCACAGGACCGCATCTGGCGGGCCGGCGTCGGCCGGGACAAGCGGCGGCTGCGCTACTTCATCGCCGCCACCCCCGGCGAGCGACGGCGGACACTCGACGCGCTGACCGGCGCCCGGCCCTCGGACGGCGGCGTGGACCCGCTGTCCGTCGTCGTCCTGGACGGCGGACGGGGCACCTACCGGCTGCCCACCACCGCGGACGACGGGGAGCTGGTCGACGCCTGGTTCGCGCTGGCCGTGCTTGACCGCAAGAGCGCCGACAAGGCCGCGAAGGACGACCGGTGCCCGGCCTGCCAGACCGACAACAGCATCCGCTTCCTCGGTACCGCCCAGTCGGCCCTCGCCTCGGCGGCGGTCACCCAGCTGTTCACCGGCGGCGACATCGCACTCGTCCCCGAGGAGCGCAAAACGCTGCTGTTCAACGACTCCACCCAGGACGCCGCACACCGGGCGGGATACGTCGCGAACGCCTCGTACAAGTTCTCACTGCGCTCGCTGCTCGCGCACAACCTGGACGAATCAGGGGCACCGACCGCGCTCAACGACCTGATCGGCTTCGTCCTGGAGTCGGTGGACGACCCCGAGGCGCTGGCCGCCGTGGTGCCTCCCGACCTCCACGACGAGCCGGGGGTCGACCGGCTGCTGTCGGGCCGGGGCACGGGCGACGCGCGGACCTGGCGGCTGATCGGCGAGCGTCTGGCCTTCGCGACGGTCATGGAGTTCGGGCTGCGCAGCCGTATGGGCCGCACCTTGGAACTGACCCGGACCGCGGCGGCCGAGGTGATGCTGGCCGACCCCGACGGCGTCACCGACCTGGCACGGGACGTGCACCTGGCGCTGCCTGGCCAATTGCTGGCCGTGGGCGGACTACCCACCCCCGAACGCTACCTCGCCTATGTCCGGGGCCTGCTGGAACGGCTGCGGCTGCGCGGCGCGGTGCGGCATCACTGGCTCGACACCTGGATCCGGGAAACCGGCACCAACCGCTATCTCATCTCCGGTCGCAGGCCCGACGGCATGCCCGCCTTCCCCGAGGGCGTCGCTCCGCCGCGATTCCTGCTCGACGGGCAGAAGGACGGATCCGAGTTCGACGCGGTCACCGGCCGGCTGGGCTGGTACCAGGACTGGACCCGCAGATGCCTGGACCTGGACGCCGCCGGGGCGACCGAGTACCTGCGCAGACTGCTGCCCCACCTCGCCGACGCGGGTGTCCTGTCGACGCGGACCACCCGCGACCGGCAGACCCGGGTGTACGGGATCCAGCCGGGTCACATCCAGGTCTGCCTGCTCGACGACGCCGTCGTCAACAAGGCCTTCGTCGCCTGCGAGGACTGCGGCTGGCAGCAGGTCGTCGTCCCCGAGCGGCGCACCCGCTGGTACGGCCATCCCTGCCCCCGCTACCGGTGCAGGGGACGGCTCACCGCGCCGCAGCACGACATGTCCTACGCCGGGGCCGAAGGCATCCGCCCCGACAGGCCCGTGCGGGAGCGGGACTACCGGCGGGACTACTACCGTCGCCTCTACCTGACGGGCGGCACGTTCCGCGTGGTGACGGCCGAGCACACCGGCATGCTCACCCGCCCCGAACGCGAGCGCGTGGAGCGCGCCTTCAAGGCGGGCACGCACTACACCGACCCCAACGTCCTGTCGTGCACCCCGACCCTGGAACTCGGCATCGACATCGGCGATCTGTCGGCCGTCCTGCTCGGCTCGCTGCCCGCCGGACCGGCCAACTACGTGCAGCGGGCCGGGCGCGCCGGACGACGCACGGGCAACGCGCTGGTGGTCGCGTTCGGCGGACGCAGGGCGCGCGACCTGTACTACCTGGACGAGCCGCGGGAAATGATCGCCGGGACCATCCTGCCGCCGGGCTGCTATCTGTCGGCCGTGGAGATCCTGCGCCGCCAGTACACCGCCCGGCTGTTGGACCTGGCGGCCTGCGGGGAACTGCGGACCTCGGACGGCGAGACTCTCGCGCCCGTGCCCCGGCTGTCGTCCGCCCTGTTCGGTACCAGCGGATGGTGCCAGGATCTCGCGGACGCCGCGCAGACCCACGGAGCGCGCCTTGTGGAGGAGTTCCTCGCGTTGTTCCCCGCCGACGGCGGCCAGGACAACGACACGGAAGGCGTCTCCGAGCACGCGGCGGACGAACTGCGCGCCTACGCGACCGGGGGAATCGTCCGGGTGCTCCAGGAGGCCGAGGAGGACTGGACCGGCCGGCGCGAGGAGGTGCGCCGCAGAATCGCGGCGATCGACGAGGCGGCCGGGCAACTGGCCCGCTCCGACGACTCACAGGACCGGGAGCGGCGCGAGCTGCTGGCCGAGCGCCGTGCCGCCGGGGACCTGCTGCGGGAACTGAGCCAGTCCGCCGCACACGCCACGCTGGTGGACCTCGGGCTGCTGCCGAACTACAGCCTGACGGACACCACCACCATGCTGGAAGCAACGCTGTACTGGTCGGAGACCCCCGACGAGGAGGACACGCCGCAGGAGGAGGGAGCCCGGCCGCCCGGCGCCAAGGTGTACCGCAGTGAGACCCGGGACTACGAGCGGTCCAGCGCGCTCGCCCTGACCGAACTCGCCCCCGGCAACAGCTTCTACGTCAACGGCTACCGGCACGTGGTGCGCGCCCTCGACATCGGCGGTCCCGACCGGCGCGCCTGGTCGGTGTGGCGGCTCTGTCCCGCCTGCGGTTACGTGCGGACCGAGAACGCCGAGCGTGACACGACGCCGTGCCCACGCTGCCGTGGCCGGGAGATCGCCGACGCGGGCTGCGTCCAGTACGTCCTGCGCCCCCGGCGAGTGCTGTCCCGCGACAGGCGCGAAGACGCCAGGGTGCGCGACGACCGGGACGAGCGCGACCGCAGGCACTACGCGACCCTCACCACCGTCGACATCGACCCCGGCCGCCTCGTTCCCGGATCCTGGCGGCACGACGAGGCGGTATTCGGTGTGGACTTCACCCGCCACGCCGTGATCCGGACCCTGAACCTCGGTCTCGACCGCGAGGACGGCAGCAGCACGGTGCCGCTCGCCGGGGAGGACGTCCGCCTCAACCCGTTCTACGTCTGCACCTCGTGCGGCGGTGCGACCGCGGACGGCAGACCGGTGGTGGACGTTCCCCAGCACGCGCTCACCGAGTCGGGGGCCACGAGCGCCCCGGCTTCCGCGCACCATCTGCTGTGGTGTCCGCGCCGACGGGCCCGCGGCGCCGCAGCGGGCACGGCCGGAGCGCAGGGCGCGGGCCGGGACGTGCCCCTGCTGCTGGCCCATGAACTGACCACCGAGGCCGTCCGCATCCTGCTGCCCGCCTCGGTGGCCCGCGTCAAGGAGCGCCTCGCGTCGTTCACCGCCGCCTTGTTCGCGGGAATCGCCGCCCGCTACGGCGGCGATCCCGACCACATCGACATCGCCGAGGCGACCATGCCGGACGACGCGGGCGACCCGGATGCCGACTGGCCCCGGCGCTTCCTGGTCGTGTACGACCGGCTGCCCGGCGGCACCGGTTACCTGCACCGGCTGGCCTCCTCGGACGGCTTCCGGGAAGTCCTGCTCAGGGCTCGCGACGTCATCGAGCACTGCCCGTGCCGGGAGAAGGGCCTGGACGGCTGCCACCAGTGCCTGCTGCGCCGGGTGCCGGCCTCCGACTACGACAAGGTCAGCCGCAACGAGGTCCGGCAGATGCTGGACGAGCTGCTCGGAGCCGACGGAGAACGCTGGCGCACCTCACGGGTGACAACCACCCAGGACATCCCGCTCCAGAGGCAGGCCGAGAGCGACCTTGAGGTCCTGTTCGTCGAGACGTTGCGGGACTGGGCAAAGCTGCCGGAGTCGAAGGCCACGGCGGACGCCTACACCACCTCGGCCGGCACCTATGCCCTGGACCTCAGGCTCACAGCACCCGACGGGTCCACCGTGAGCTGGCGTGTCTCCCAGCAACGCGCGCTGGAGGACACCCGGCCCGACATACTCCTGGAGCGGCTGGACTCTCCCGGCCCCCGCGTCGCCTTGTACCTCGACGGCTACGCGTACCACGCCACCCGCGAACACGACCGGCTCGCCGACGACGCCAAGAAGCGCACCAGGCTCCGCGCCGAGGGACTGCGGGTGTTCCAACTGACCTACCACGACGTGACCGCATGGCGCCGCCGGATCAACGACCCCGGATACACCGGGACCGACACGGACACCTCCGTCTGGACGCCCTACGGCACCGCTGGACAGCAACGCGCCCGCGACTACTACGACCGGGTGGGCCGCGGGCTGCCCGGCGAACTGGCCGAGACGATGTGGGTCAACCCTGCGCGGACGCTCCTGGCCTACCTGCGCTCGCCCGATCCCGAACGCTGGCGGCGGCGGGCTGAGGCGGTGGCCGCGGGCATGAGCGGGGCGGACGGGACCCTCGGCGCCGCCCTCACCGGCGCCGAGGCCGCGACCGGCATCAAGGAGGCGCTGCGCGGGGGCGCGCCCGCCGGGACCACAGGGCCGGTGCGGATGCTGTACGGCTCCGACGCGTCGGGCTGCCGTCTGGTGCTGGCCGCCGACGGCAGACGGATCCCACCCGTGTGGACGGGCCTGACCGTGCTCGACGACGGCGTCGCGGCCCTGGAGGAGGGGCTGGCTCACAAGCGGCGCTGGCGCGCCTGGCTCTGGTGGGGCAATGTGCTGCAGTTCCTCGAACACGGCGGCGGTGACAGCGCGCAGCTGACGTCGAGCATGATCGACGGCTTCCGTCCCGAGGTCCTCACCGTGACCGGCGGAGAGGGCTGGCTGACGTCCATGCGTGTCCCGGTCGACCGGGCCGAGCAGGAGCCCTCCGCCGTGGGAGTGTCGGCCGTCCCCGCTGTACCGGCCGTCCCCGCCGTCATCGGGGACGAGACGACCGCACGGGAGCCGGAGGTGGCCGAGCAGCCCGGCGGCACGGGGCCCGGACGGGATCCCCGCTGGGACCAGGTCATCGAGTTGCTGGACCCTGAGGAGCCGGAACTCACCGCCCTCGCACACGCGTTGGCATCGGCGGCGGTGCCGGTCCCCCGGGACGGCTACGAACTGGACGGTCAGGGCTGGCAGGCCGAACTCGCCTGGCCGGACGTCCGGATCGGCGTGGTCAGGGCTCCCCGCGCGACCGGCGACGAGCCGGACTACGAGGCCGAGGACCAGAAGCACGCCTTCGCGGCGGCCGGCTGGACGGTCCGTACGGCGGACGAGTGGGACAGCACGGAACTGATCGCCCGGCTCGACGGCCGGGACCGGAACGAGAACAGCACCAACGACGGGGAGCCGAAGCGATGACCACCTCCGGCGTCACACTGCGCCTGCTCGACAGGGCCGACAAGGAGATCCTCAAGCTGCCCCGCACGGTCAAGGGCGCCTTCTTCGACTTCCAGCACAAGTTCAGGACCAACCCGCACACCACCGGTCTCAAGCTCCAGCAGCTCAAGGGCGACCACCGGCTCTGGTCGGCACGCGTCAACGACGAGTACCGTGCCCTGCTGCTGCGGCTCGCCGACGACGACTGGCTGATCGTCTCCGTCAAGCACCGCAAGGACGTCTACAACCGGCTCTCGTACGGCGTCAACCAGGTCACCGGCGGCATCGAGTACGTCGATCTGGAGGTCCTGGAGGACAGCGTCCTGGGCAGGCTGCCCGGCGCGACCGCTCAGCCGCGGCCCACTCCCGAACCACGGCTGTCGGCACCCCTCCCGGAACCGCTGTTCACCGCCTGGTCCGACCGTCAGTTGACCGAACTCGGTGTCGCGGAACCCCTGTTGCCTGTCATCCGTACGCTCACGACGGAGGACCAGCTGCTCGGGCTCGTCGAGTACGCGCCGCAGCTGACCGGCGAGGTGCTGATCGCGCTGTTCGACGGCGCGTCGTACGAGGACGTACTCGACCAGGTGACCAGGCCGGTGGCCGCCACCGAGCCGGTCGACCCGGACGACCTCGCGGCAGCCGCCGAGCGGCCGGCGACGGTCGTCACCACCACGGACGAGGACCTCCGGGGAGCGCTGGAGAGCGGTGACTTCGGCCGGTGGAAGAGCTTCCTGCACCCCACACAGGCCAAGCTCGTCGAGCGCCGCTACAGCGGTCCTGCCCGAGTCGGAGGCGGGCCCGGGACGGGCAAGACGGTCGTCGCGCTGCACCGGGTGCGCCATCTCGTCCGGCAGCTCTCCCCCGGGCACGACAAGCCCGTCCTCCTCACCACCTTCAACAAGAACCTCGCCGCGGACCTGCGCTCCCGGCTGCTGGAGCTGGGCGGTGACGAACTGCTCAGCCGGGTCGAGGTGAGTCACGTCGACCAGCTGGCGCTCCGCGTCGTCCGCGAGGCCGAACCCGGCAACGGCAAGCAGGCCATCGACGACGGACAGGCCGTACGCGAGTGGCGCGCGCTGCTCGACGAACTGGGCGAGGACACCTGGGACCCGGAGTTTCTGCACGAGGAGTGGACCCAGGTCATCCTCGGCCAGGCCGTCGGCAGCCGCACCGACTACTTCCGGGCCCGGCGGGCCGGGCGTGGCAAGAGCATCGGCCGCGCCGAACGGGCCGAGATCTGGCAGCTCGCCGAACGCTTCACCCAGCGGCTCGACCGGCTCGGACGGCAGACCTGGGACCAGATCGCGGAGCGCGCGGCCCGCCTGGAGATGGGCCGCGAACAACGCATCTGGAACATCGCACGGCAGCGGGATGAAGCGGGTGGCCTCGACAACATCCACCTCCAGGACGGCTCCGGTGGCTGGCTGCGCCACCGCTACCGCCACATCGTGGTGGACGAGGCCCAGGACCTGCGCCCCGCCCACTGGAAGATGCTGCGCGCCATGGCCCCCCGTACGTCGGACGACCTGTTCCTGGTGGGCGACACCCACCAGCGCATCTACAAGAACCAGGTGACGCTCGGCAGTCTAGGCATCAACATCCGCGGCCGGTCCGCGAAGCTGACCCTCAGCTACCGGACCACGCGGCAGATCCTGCGCTCGGCCCTCGGAGTCCTGGGCGAGACGACGTACGACGATCTCGACGGCGGCGCGGAAACCCTCGCCGGCTACCGGTCCGTGCTCAACGGCGGGCTCCCCGCCGGGCATGCCTTCCCGGACTGGGACGCCGAGCGGGAAGGCGTGGCCGCTCTGATCTCAGGGTGGGACGCGGACACGGACACGGCTGTCCCGCACGAGCAGATCGCGGTGTGCGTCCCGACCAACCAGATGGCGACTGAGATGGGGTACACGCTGAAGCTGCACGGCATCGACGCGGTGGAGATCCGCTCCGACGGACCGAACGGCTCCACCGGCGTGCACATCGGCACGATGTTCCGGTTCAAGGGGCTGGAATACCAGCGGATGATCATCGCGGGCGTGACCGACGGGCTCGTCCCGCGTGCGGACGTGAGCCGACTGCGTGACGTCGAACCTACGCGCTATCGACACGAGATCCAGCGGGCCAGATCCCTGCTCTTCGTGGCTGCTACCCGGGCCCGCGACAGCGTGGACGTCTTCTGGCACGGCAGGCCCAGCCCGTTCCTGGATAGCTCGTGGGCGGAGACGGAGCACGGGGGCAGGTGACACCCGGCTCAGGGCAAGTTCCCGCCTTGGGCCACCTGCGCTCCCGTGGCCGAGGGACTGGTGTGGTGGCGTCGCTGTTGGGACTGGGAGAACTCGGCCGGCTCGCGTGTCGCTTCCCCCATCCTCAACACCTGTACGTCAAGCAGAACCTCGCGCAGTGACTCCAGGCCACCATGGCCTGGTTCCGAGGCTCGCGCGCCCTTGCCTTTCAGCGGTAAGGCGTTCCCTTCCAACCACTGCTGAGCGTCGTCGCCACGGCACTCCCATCCGCCTCGTTCCAGGCACAATGCACTTACGCGCTATCCGATCAAGCCCGAACAGGCCAAGCTGATTTCGGTCGAGAGTCTCGCCAGGTCCTCACCGGGCTGGCGGGTGGGAAGACCCGCCGGCCAAGGACGCAACACGAACATGCCGAGTACGCGGGTGACGATGCTCGACACCGAAGGTGCGCCCGAGGGAGACCCGCTCGCTCCCTCGGAACGTCGCTCGACCTCGGCATCAGCGCGGTGTTCGACTTGGGTCGGTAGCCAGCCACCGAGCGCCATGACGCTCCGCCAGGAGCAGCGTCAAACGAGCGTCACGGCCGACGGCCTGCGGCTGCAACTTGAGGTCCGCTCCCGTAGCGCGGGCCATCGTGTGTCCAAGCTGGTCGAAGAGGCCGGGAAGGCGGACCGGACTGGCCATAAGGAGGCTCATCCCCAGTGTTCCTCCTGGTAGCGCAGGAGGTCATCGCCGTGGAGTTGCTTGGTGGCGTTGCCAACCCGGACCCAGAAGTCGGTGGCGCCGTTGCCCCCCTTGGCGGGCTTGGCGAACACTGGCCTACCTGCCGCGGCAACGCTGATCTGGCAGACGACGTTGCCGGAGATTTCGGGGAAGCGTACGCGGACGGTAGTCGCTGTCGGAGTCGACAGGCTGCTGTCAAGGAGTTGGCGTACGAAGAGCTCGTACGCGTCGACGCTGGCCTGCGACTCCAGAGTGGCCAGGTCGTTCTCGATGCCGAGGACAGTCCCGTCGTCGGCGACGCCGATATACAGGTTTCCGCCCTCGCCGTTCAGGAAGCCGCAGACGGCCTTGACGATGTTGTGCCGCAGGGACTTGTCGGCCTGCCGGGTGTGCACGTTCCAGCGAGCGCTTGCCTTGAACTCGGTGCCCTGCGACTCGCCGGCGGCGATCATGTCGGCCGGAGCGGTGGGGACGTACGCAGGGCGTTGTCCCGTGAGGGTTTCGAACGCTTCCCGTACGACCTTGGCGATCAGCTGGCGCCGCCGTTCCAGGAAGGTGAAATAGTCGAGCTGCTCCCAGCCGACCGGGAGCGCGTGCCACCGTACCTGCCGTTCGAGCGCCTCCGGGTCCATCGCCTCCGTGATTCTCGGCCAGTAGTCATGTGGCGCGTCGGTGTTGGACTGCTCGTCCGCCGGCCACGTCACGTAGGCCATGTTGGCGATGGCATTGACTTGGCGCCGGTCGGTGATACCCAGTCCGGCGAGTGTCTTGGGGTGGAACAGGTTGTCCCGGCCGACAGCCTTGGCGGGCTTGAGCGAGGGATCCAGCAGATCACGGATTCGTTGGTCGCCGAGGAGCATTTCGGCGTCAAGGATGTTGAGCGCCGCCTGATAGGCGAACAGCACCGGTGAACGCGACGAGGATGTGTCCAACCGGTTCGGCAGGGAAATGTCCCAGTAGTCGCCGGTGAAGTTCGCCGCGATGATCCGGTCGAGTTCCGCGGTGAAGGCTCGGCCGTCACCCGGCGGCAGACTGCCAATGCGCCCCAGGTCGAACTCCATCTGTGACTCCGGTGAGTTGGAGTACCGGCCAGTGGTGTGCGCCATGAAGAACCACCGGCCGATCACGGGACGGAGTTCCTCGGCCGTCAGCCCGAAATCGTGGCGTCCGATCAGCCAGATCGTGTAGCTGTACAGCAGGGCGTTGTCCGAGGTGATCATCTTGCGGCTGCGGAAACCAGCCGCCGTGACGCACTGGAAGAACTCGTGCCAGCTGGTCAGGTCCAGGACCTTCGTGTGCGCTTGGGCGAGCCGGTCGAACTGCTCCTGCCGTCGGGCAGCGGTGACCTTGCCGGTTTCGAGGTCCTTTCCTCGTAGGACGCTGTAGACGTGCTGCAGCCGGGCGCGCCGGAAGGCGACAGCGACGGCCACGCGCAGCAGTTGGTCCGGGCTGGGGTCCAGAAAGGCGTTCCGAGGGCTCGGACCGGGGGGTCCTGCGATCACTGCGCCGCGGCTGAAGTCTTCGAGCTGGCGGCGCCCCTTCTCCCAATGCACCGACATCAGGGTGAGGATGAAGTCGGACTGGTTGAGCTTCACGCCTTCGGAGTTGATGCGCACGAAGATGTCGGCGACCTGCTCCTCGTCGGCCGACGCACCCAGCTCCACAACCTGGAAGCGAAACTCATGCAGGTCCCGGACTCTGTCAATGCGTTCTTCGAGCTCATCCTTGGCAGCGTCCGACAAAGGCTGTTCGCTGGTCTGTTCGAGCCGTTGGAAGAATTGCCGGAGGGTGGGCTTGTAACCGCCTCGGGCCCACAGCGCGGTGATGTCCGGAATGAAGTGAGCGTTACGCTCGATCGCCGCGTCCGTGACCTCGAACGTCTGGTCCTCCGGGTGGAACGCGATGCGAATGTTGATCTCGTCGAAAGACTTAGTGACGATCTTGCGCCCGGTGAGGACAGCGAACAGGGCAGTGAGCCGCTGCTGCCCGTCAACGACCAACAGCTGGGGTGTTCGATCGCCGGCTTCCGTTCCGATCTGCCGCGTCCCCACCTCAGCGCCGGTCTCCCAGAACATCAGGGTGCCGATCGGGTAACCCCGATACATCGAGTCGAAGAGATCGCGGGTCTTCGCCGCGGACCAGACGAACGGGCGTTGGATGTCAGGGAGTCCGATACGGCCGCCTTCGATGTTCTCGATCAGATGCCGGAGCGTGTAACCAGTGTCTCGATACAAAGTAGGTGGCACAGCCGAGGGCTCCTAACGTTCGAGGGCAACTGGTCGGCGGAAGCAGTCAGAGCGTGGGAACAGCATCAGGTTTCTACCACGCGGACACGCTGCAACGCAGGGCCAATGGCGCTCGCCACAAGGAGGAATGCACGGCGGCAGGACCCAACTAGGGCGATTTTCGGGTGCCATGGGGATGAGTCTCGCCGGAGGGCATCGTCGTGCGTAGCGTGGTTTCGTCGAGAAACCCCCACACGGCACGTTTCGCGCGGACCGCGGTACCGAAACCACGAACTCAGCAACAGGCGCCTCATGTCGACATCGGTTAAACGATCATGCGCGATGAGGGCTGGAGCGCACCTAGATACAACTTCCCTTCTGCTGCGGGATGTCGGCAATGTCCACGAGCTACAGACGGTTCGGTCCGGCCGCAGTGGAGTCACGCTGGACGACGGTCATCGCGCACCGGCGGGTCGGCCTTCTTGTTCCGGCCCCGTCTCTCGCGAACACGCTCCACCAGCGGTTGTCCTGGCAGATCCACCACACGGTCCGGTCCGCCATGCCGACCCCTGCGGCGTAGACTTCGTCGGCCAGGAACCCGTAGCCGCACTCCGGGTCGTCACGGTCGGCCTCGAACAAGGCGTTCTCGCGGCACACCTCTTCGAATGCGGCACGGGACACCGGCTGATCGAGCCAGCAATAGGAGGGCTGGCGGGCGAGCTTGAGGACCCGGCACGAGACACGGACACCGTCCCAGCCTCGAAAGCACGTCAAGCAGGTTCATCGGAAACAAGTCCGTTGAGCAGCACCGGAGCCAACTCGACCCTGCCCCCGTGACATCAGCCCTCTACACGCGGGACACGCCGGACAATACTGCTGAGTGCGCTCGACGCTTCCCATCCCGCCGTCCGCTACCTTCCGGGCCCCCTTACACCCCCAAGGTGTTCGAAATGACCCGTCTACCCCTCGACGTGTTGGACGCGCCGGACAATACGCGAGGGCAAATTCGACCCGGATTCGACCCGAAGGGTTTGTTTAATCACTAAACATGGCCTCTGACCTGCGGAAACGCAGAGCGGCAGACGAGCCGGGCCGTACGCCGGGTTCTGTTTCCCCGGGGGCCTCGCGGGCCCCGGGGCGACGGCCATCCATCTAGGGCCGACGTTGCCGTCGGCCTCGTGCGGTCTACCCGCGGACTCGGGCGGGCAGCCCTCGAACGTCCGCGCAGAAACACCGGGGTGTTTCCTTTTGACCTTGCTCCGGGTGGGGTTTACCTAGCTGCCCAGGTCACCCTGGGCACTGGTGGTCTCTTACACCACCGTTTCACCCTTACCCGGCGCCGAAGCGCCGGGCGGTCTGTTTTCTGTGGCACTGTCCCGCGGGTCACCCCGGGTGGCCGTTAGCCATCACCCTGCCCTGTGGAGCCCGGACGTTCCTCGGGGCCCCCAAGAGGGACCACGCGGCCGTCCGCCCGGCTCGTCTGCCGTGCCGACCATGTTACCGGCCGTGCGCCGCGCTTCGGTCCGGCGGCCGTGGCCAGCACGGAGCCCGCGAGGATGAGCGCGAAGGCCGCGCCGATGCCGAGGGTCAGCTTCTCGTCCAGGAAGAGCGCCCCGGCGGCGACGGCGACCGCCGGATTGACGTACGTGATGACCGTCGAGCGCGTCGGGCCGATCTCCTTGATCAGCTCCAGGAAGGCGACGAAGGCGATCGCGGTGCAGATCACGCCGAGGCCCGCGAGGGAGGCGAGGACGGTCGCCGAGGGCATCTCGGAGGGCCAGGTCGCCGCCGCGAAGGGCGCGTAGACGAGGGCGGCGAAGGCGAGGCAGGCGGCGGTGAGGTGGAGGGAGGGGACGTCCTTCAGGTGCCGGGCGGCTATCAGGGGCGCGGTCGCGTAGCCGACGACCGTCACCAGCACCTCCGCGAGCGAGCGAGCGTCCCCACCGGTCAGGTGCGGGACGGTCAGCACACCCACGCCCACGAGCCCCAGCGCCAGGCCCGCGATCCGCCGCGCGCCGAGCCGTTCCGTGTCCCCGAAGAAGCGGGCGAGGACGACGCCGACGATCGGGACGCCCGCGATCAGCAGGCCCGCCGTCGAGCTGGAGAGGTGGCGCTCGGCGTCGGTGAGGGTGATCCAGGGGCCGACGATCTCGATGACCGCGAACGCCAGCATCGGCAGCCAGTGGGCGCGCACCGTGCGCGGGAGGCCGCCCTGGCGGAGCGCGAAGGGGAGCAGCAGGGCCGCGCCGAGGGCGCAGCGCGTGAACACCACCATGGTCGGGGAGAGGTCCTCCACCGCCACCTTGATCATCAGATAGGGAATGCCCCAGACCACTCCCATCAGGGAGAACAGGAACCAGCCGCGTGCAGTCATGACCCGAGTCTCACCCCCTCCCCCGCCGGTCGTCTTGAACGCTGTTGCGGTACGCCGCCGGGGTGACGCCGAGGACGCGCCGGAACCAGCGTGTGAGGTGCGCCTGGTCCGCGAAGCCGACGAGGGCGGCGGCCTCTGCGGGGCGCAGTCCGGCGTCCAGCAGCCCCCGCGCGCGGTGCACCCGGTGCTGGGCGAGCCAGGCGTAGGGCGGCAGTCCCATCGTCGTACGGAAGGCCCGCAGCAACTGGTACCGGGACAGCCCCAGGTCGGCGGCGAGTGTGGACAGGGCCGGTGGTTCGAGGAGTTCGTCGGCGAGCCGGTCGCGTACCGCGCGGGCGAGCGCCGTGGCTCCGGGGAGGCGGTCGTCCGTCGGGCGGGCGGTGGAGTGGCGGCGGGCCAGGGCCGTGAGCAGCCAGGGGACGGTGGACTCCGCCTCCAGCGGGTCCGGGTGCGCGCTGAGCGCGACGTGCGTACGGCGCAGGGTCTCGGCCAGCTCCGGGTCGTGGATCAGCGGCTCGCGGAAGTGCGGTACGCCGCCGAGCGTGCCCTCCCCGAGGAGGCCCGGTTCGGCGTAGACGGACCGGTAGGCGTAACCGTCGGTGGCGTTTCCCGGTCCCCCGGTGTGCGTCTCCCCGGGGGCCAGTACGACGATCGTCCCGGGCCCGGTACGGACGTGCCCGCCCCGGTAGGCGATCACCTCCGAGCCGCCGACGCACACCCCGACGTTGAACTCGGCGTGCGCGTGCGGCGCGTAGACGTGTTTCTCGAACCGCGCGGTCAGCAGATCGACCGACGCCCCGCCGTTCCCGAGCCGCGCTCTCGTCCACCACGCTTGCTCACCCATCCGTCGCTCCCCCGTTCACTGTGTTCCGCTCCGGCGAAAGGCGAACTCCTCCGCCGCGTTCCCGTATTCCAGCAGGTACGTCAGCCCTTGACCTTGCCGCGACGTCAACGTCTGTACTGGTGGGCATGAGGATCGGAGAACTCGCGGACACCGTCGGCGTCACCACCCGGGCCGTACGCCACTACCACCACCTGGGCCTGCTCCCGGAGCCGGACCGCCTCTCCAACGGCTACCGGAACTACACCCTGCGCCACGCGGTCGCCCTCGCGAGGATCCGTCGGCTGACCGAGCTGGGCGTGGGTCTGGCGGAGGTGCGGGACGTCCTCGCGGACGACGCCGGGAAGGACCTCGCCGAGGTGCTCGAAGAGCTGGACGAGGACCTGGCCCGGCAGGAGGCGGCGATCCGGGAGAGACGGGCCCGGCTGCGGGTGCTCCTGGAGGCGGGGGAGCTGTCGCCCGAGGGCCCCGTCTCCCCGGAGCTGGCGGAGCTGTTCGCGCGGACGTCCGGGCTGACCGACTCGCCGATGGCCGCGAAGGACCGCGAGCTGCTGGCACTGATCGAGACGACGGCACCGCCCGAGACACGGGAACGGCTGCTGGCGGCGATGGGGACGGTCACGGAGTCCCCGGAGGCGCTCGCGCGGGCGAACGAGGCGTACGCGCTGCTGGACGACCTGGCCGACGCCGAGGCGGACGACCCGCGCGTGGAGGCCGCCGCGCACCGGCTCGCCGCGTGCGTACCGCCGGACCTGCTGCCCGAGGCACAGCCCGAGCCCGACGGCATGTTCCTGCGCGCCTTCTACGCCGACTTCCCGCCCGCGCAGGCGGCGGCGATCCGGCGGGCGCTGGCGATCCTGGGGGTGCGGACATGAGGGTCGTCCGGGCGCTGGCCCGGCATCAGGGGCGGATGTGGGCCGACCTCGCGCGATGGGCGGGGCGGCGGCGCACCGGGGCGGGGCGGCGGCTGGCGTACATGCGCGGGCAGGGGTCGATGACGGCGGCGATCGCGTTCGTGTGCGTGGTCGAGACGGCCGGGATGGCCGTCCTGCTGCGGGAGTACCCCGTCGCGCACCGGGTGGTGTTCGCGCTCGACGTCTACACGCTCGCGCTGGTCCTCGGGTCGTACGCGTCCTGCGTGGTCCGGCCGCACGTCCTGGAGGGCGACGCGCTGCGGGTCCGGTACGGGCAGGTGGACGTCCGGCTCCCCTACGACCGGATATCCGGCGTCCGGCGCGAGACGCGCTTCTCGCACCCCGGGGCCGAGGGCGAGCTGAGCCTGCCGGTCGGCGGGCAGACCTCCGTCACGCTGGAGCTGACGGAACCGGTCGTCCACGCGGGGCCGCTGGGGCGGGTGCGGGAGGTGACGGTCGTGCGGCTGCACGCGGACGACGCCGACAGCGTCGTACGGGAGATCAGGCGGGTGCGAAGCGGACGGTGCGTGTCGCCGGGTCCGCTCGGGTGAGGCGGACGCGGAGGTGTTCGCCGAGGGGGAGGTGATCGCCGTCGATACGGCCGACGACGGCCGGGGACTCCAGGTGGACGGTGCCGTGGTGGTTCTCCAGGTCGATGACGCAGGCGTCGAAGGTCTCGCCGACGCGGCCCGCGAGGACGGCGGCCTCGACGATGTCGACGCAGGCCCGCTCCACGGCGTTCGCCCGGTGACCGCCCTCCGCCATCCGCTCCGGGAGCGCGTCCAGCGCGGCGAGCACCCAGTCCGGGGGCGGGTCGCCGGCCGTCGCCGCGAGGCACAGCTCGGTGGCGTAGCGGTCGGCGAGGCGGCGCAGGGGGGCCGTGCAGTGGGCGTACGGGGCGGCGACGGCCGCGTGCGTGGTGAGGGCGGGGCGGGTGCCGTCGCGGAAGACGGTGTACCCGGCGCCGCGCAGGAGGCTCGTGCACTCCTGGAGGAACGCGGCGTGGCGGGGGTCGTGCGGGTCGAGGGAGCGGATCAGGAGGGAGTACGGGACGTGGTGGGGCCAGTCGATGCGCAGCGCCTGCGCGACCCTGCGCAGGCGGCCGACGGCGCCGTCCGGGGCGGCGGGGAGGGTGCGGAGCACGCCCGTGCCGTACGACAGCATCAGGTCGGCGGCTGCCATGCCGGTCAGCAGGGAGAGCTGGGCGTTCCAGCCGTCCGCCGGGAGGGGGGCGCGGTAGGTCAGCTCGTACGTGTCGTCCCGCTCCACGATCTCCTGCTCCGGGACGTTCAGGGAGATGCCGCCGCGCTCGGCCTCCTGGCGTTCCCGCAGCTCACCGATGGTCTTCAGGAGCGCGAGGGGTTCCTCCGCCGTGCCCTCGTCGATCTGCTTCTGCACGCCCGCGTAGTCGAGTTTCGCCCTGCTGCGCACGAGCGCGCGGCGTACGTCCACCGCGAGTGTCCGGCCGTCCGCGTCCAGGTCGATCGTCCACAGGGCCGCCGGGCGGGTCCGGTCCGGCAGCAGGCTGGCGGCGCCCTCGCTGAGGACCGCCGGGTGCAGGGGGACCCTGCCGTCGGGGAAGTACAGGGTCGTCACCCTGCGGGCCGCCTCCGCGTCCAGCGCGCTCCCCGGTACGACGAACGCCGCGACGTCCGCGATCGCGTACCGGACGCGGTAGCCGGTGCCCTGCCGCGACAGGTGCAGCGCCTGGTCCAGGTCGGTCGACGCGGGCGGGTCGATGGTGAGGAACGGGATGTCTGTCGCGTCGTACGCCGGGAGTCTGGGCGCCGACGCGCTGCGCTCAGCCTCCGCGAGCACCTCCGGCGGGAAGGTGCCGGGCACTCCCAGCTCGGTCCGGAGCTCTGCGAGGGCGGCACGGAGCGGGGCTTCGGGGGCGCCGGTCACGTGGATGGGGCGACGGGGCATGGGACGAGCGTAGGGCGGGGGCGGGGGCGGGGCATGTGCAAGGTGGGGCGTTCCGCGCCGTACGCTGGGCTGAGTTGTCGTGAAGGAGATCGTTCGTGCTTGTGCTGCTTCCGCCGTCCGAAGGCAAGGCTGCTTCCGGGCGGGGTGCACCGGTGAAGGTGGAGGGGCTGTCGCTGCCGGGGCTGGGGGGTGCCCGGGAGGCGGTGCTCGGGGAGTTGGTGGAGCTGTGCCGGGGGGACGAGGAGAAGGCCCGGGAGGTGCTGGGGCTCAGCGAGGGGCTGCGGGGGGAGGTCGGCAAGAACGCCGAGCTGCTGACCGCCGGGGCCCGGCCCGCCGGGGAGATCTACACCGGGGTGCTGTACGACGCCCTGGGGCTCGCCACCCTTGAGGCCGACGCCGCCCGGCGGGCCGGCAGGTCGCTGCTGATCTTCTCCGGGCTGTGGGGGGCCGTCCGGGTCACCGACCGGATTCCGTCGTACCGGTGCTCGATGGGCGTGAAACTGCCGGGGGTGGGGGCGCTCGGGGCGCACTGGCGGGGCGCGATGGCCGAGGTGCTGCCGGAGGCGGCCGGGCAGGGGCTCGTGCTCGACCTGCGGTCGTCCGCGTACGCCGCCGCGTGGAAGCCGAAGGGCGAGGTCGCGGGGCGCACGGCGACCGTACGCGTGCTGCACGCGCCGACGCGGAAGGTCGTCAGCCACTTCAACAAGGCGACGAAGGGGCGGATCGTACGGAGCCTGCTGACGTCGGGCGCGGAGCCGGCGGGGCCCGCCGAACTCGCCGATGTGCTGCGGGAGTCGGGGTACGTCGTGGAGGTCGCGGGGCCGGGGAAACTGGACGTCCTGGTGGACGAGGTGCACTGAGCGCTCAGCGCAGGTGCGACGTGTCGTTCAGGAGCCGGACGCTCGCGTTTCCGTCCGCGTAGTACGCCACCGCCGAGAGGGACGCGGCGGAGAGGTCCATGCGGAAGAGGGCCTCGGGGGGCGCGCCGAGCGCCAGGCGGACCAGCGTCTTGATGGGCGTGACGTGGCTGACGACGAGCACCGTGCGCCCGGCGTACGCGCTGGTCAGCCGGTCCCTGGTGACGGCGATCCGCTCCGCGACCTGAGCGAAGCTCTCCCCGCCGCCCGTCGGACGCACCTGCGGGTCGCCCAGCCACTCGGCCATGTCCTCGGGGTGGCGCTCACGGACCTCCCGGAACGTGAGGCCCTCCCACGCGCCGAAGTCCGTCTCCCGCAGGCCGTCGTCCACAGCGACGTCCAGACCGAGGCGGGTGGCGACGGCCTCCGCCGTCTCGCGGGTGCGCGCGAGGGGCGAGGCGACGATCGCCTCGATGCTCCCCCGCCGCGCGAGCGCCTCGGCGACGCGGGCGGCCTGCTCCCGGCCCACCGGGGAAAGGCTCGGGTCGGAACCTCCGCTTCCTGAGAACCGCTTCTCGGGAGTGAGGGGGGTTTCGCCGTGGCGGAGGAGAACGAGGGTCGCGGGGGTGCCCATGTCGGGGGCGGGGCGGGGGGTGGTGTGACGGGGGTGGGATTCGGATACGGCTTCGCGGTGAGGGCCCTGGCCGATACGTACGCCGGTCCCGACGGCACTCTCGGCACCGGGCGCGACCTCAGCCCCGTACCCGTTCCGCTCGGCACCGACCGCGGCCTCGGCCTCGTACGCGGGCCCCTCGACCACGCCACCCGGCGGCACCTCGCCCCGCTGCCCCGCGTCCATCGCCTTGTTCGCCAGGCGGTCCGCCCGCTTGTTCTGTGCGCGGGGGATCCACTCGTAGCTCACCCGGTCCCCCGGCAGAGCCCTCGCGGCCTCGGTGGCGAGGGGGCGGAGTGCGGGGTGTTTGATCTGCCAGCGGCCGGACATCTGCTCGACGACGAGCTTGGAGTCCATGCGGACGTGGACGGCGGCGGAGGGGTTCAGCGCGTGGGCCGCGCGCAGGCCTGCGAGCAGCCCGTTGTACTCGGCGACGTTGTTGGTGGCGACGCCGAGGAAGCCGGACCGCTCGGCGAGCAGCTCCCCGGTGTCCGCGTCGGCGACGACGGCGCCGTACCCGGCGGGCCCGGGGTTGCCCCGGGAGCCGCCGTCGGCCTCGATGACCAGGCGGCGCGGGAGGGGGGACGCCGAGGCCCCGGCGTCGTCCGGGGAACCCCCGGGTTCCTCTTCCCCGTCGGCCACCCTTCCTACAGTCCCGACTCGACCGTGCGGACCAGGATCCGCCGGCAGTTCTCGCACCGCACCACCGCGTCCTTGGGCGCCTTACGGATCTCCGCCAGCTCAGCGGCGGCCAGCTCCTGGCGGCAGCCCTGGCAGGTGCGGGCGTACAGCTTGGCCGCGCCGATGCCCCCCTGCTGCTCGCGCAGCTTGTCGTACAGCTTGAGGAGGTCGGCGGGGACGACACCCGCGACGACGCCGCGCTCCTTGGTGACGGTCCCGGCCTCGCCGTCGAGCTCCGCGTACGCGGCCTCGCGCCGGGCGGTCGCGTCGTCGATCTTGCCTTGGACCGCGCCGACGCGCTCGGTCAGCTCGGCGACCCGCTCCTGCGCGGACTCGCGGCGCTCCATGACTTCGAGGACGACGTCTTCGAGGTCGCTCTGCCGCTTCGCGAGGGAGACGATCTCGCTCTGGAGGCTCTCCAGGTCCTTCGGCGAGGTCACGGCGCCGGAGTCGAGCCGCCGCTGGTCGCGCTCGGCGCGCTGACGGACCTGGTCGACGTCCTGCTCGGCCTTCTTCTGCTCGCGCGTGCAGTCGCTCTCCTCGGTCGTCGCGGCGACGAGGAGGTCACGCAGCTGCGTGAGGTCCTTGCCGAGCGACTCGATCTCGGCGTGCTCGGGCAGCGAGCGGCGCTTGTGGGCGAGCTGCTGGAGTCGGACGTCGAGGGCCTGGACGTCGAGAAGGCGGTTCTGGTCGGCGGGCGCGGCGTTCAGTTGGGGGCTCCAAAGGGGGATGCGGAATGGCTGGTCCAGGGGTCGGTGACCGTGGCGGAGACGTGGGTGCGCAGGCCCCAGCCCTCCCGCTCGGAGACCGCGTCGAGCTGGGCCGCCGCCTGCTCGCACCAGGGCCACTCGGTGGCCCAGTGCGCGGCGTCGACCAGCGCGAGGGGATGCTCGGCGCGGGCCTCGGACGCCGGGTGGTGGCGCAGGTCCGCGGTCAGGAA
This sequence comes from Streptomyces saintjeani, assembly GCF_055409605.1. Lineage (NCBI taxonomy): Bacteria > Bacillati > Actinomycetota > Actinomycetes > Kitasatosporales > Streptomycetaceae > Streptomyces > Streptomyces saintjeani. The sequence goes on from NZ_CP189624.1 coordinate 2,821,330, forward strand.
CGCGTCGACGCCCGCGGCGCGGACGTACGCGAAGAGGCTGTCGCCGGAGCCGCCGCTGACGGCGACCGTGCGGACGACGGCCTCGGGGTCGCCGGCCACCCTGATGCCCTGCGCGGTGGCGGGCAGCCGCTCGGCGGCGCGGGCGGCGAACTCCCGTACGGTCAGCGGGTGGTCGAGCTCGCAGACCCGGCCGAGGCCACGCCGTCCGACGGGGTCGGCGGTGTCGGGCACGAGGGGGCGTACGACGCGCAGGCCGAGCGCGCCCGCGAGGGCGTCGGAGACGCCGGGGTCGGCGGTGTCGGCGTTCGTGTGCGCGACGTGCAGCGCGATGTCGTTCTTGATGAGCGTGTGCACGACACGGCCCTTGAACGTCGACGCGGCGACGGTGGTGGTGCCCCGCAGGTACAGCGGGTGGTGCGTGACCAGCAGGTCCGCGCCCAGCTTCACCGCCTCCTCGACGATCTCCTGGACGGGGTCGACGGCGAACAGCACCCGCCCGACCTCCTGCTCCGGATCGCCCACGACGGTGCCGACCGCGTCCCAGGACTCGGCCCGCTCGGCGGGCCACAGACTCTCCAGCGCGGCGATGACTTCAGACAGACGGGGCACGCACCCAAGGCTACCTGCCGGTTCCTGTGGAACATACCGGTCGTGGGGATACCTGTGGATAACTCCGGCGACGGGGCCGGGGCGGGCCCGTCGGCGCCGGACTCGCACCCCGCCCTCCCCACGAAGCACATACCCCCTCCCCGCCTCGGAGGAATCGCTTCTGCGCCACTCGTACGAGCGAAGTACCGGCCCGCTCGTCCCACGGCCGCGCGTGCGAAAACTACCTTCTGCGGCGGAGGTGATCGGACGATGACGGCTTGTGTGATCGAACCGACCGCGGGGGACGCGGAGGGGGCGACGGGAGCGGGTTGCGTGATCACTGCGGACGGGGGGTACGGGGCGCGGCTAGCCCGGGACGGGGACGCGTGGTTCCCGGAGAGATGGTCGCTGGGCGGGCCGGAGGCGTATGTCGTCCCGCTGCCCGGCGCGCAGCCCGAGGAGGCCGGGACAGAGGTCCAACCCCTCGCGGACGGCCGGGTGTTGATCCACCGGCGAGCCGAAGGGCGGCATCTTTTCTCGCTGTTGTACCCGACGGGGCCCGGTACCGGGGAGGTGCAGCTCGGGGCGGTGGAGTGCACGGACCTGTCGTTGCTGCCGCCGTCGCCGTGCGGGAAACGGGTGTTCGCGCTGGCCGTGGGCGAGACGTCGACGGCCGTGTGGCAGGTGGCCGGCGGCGCGTTCGGGCCCGAGCGGCTGGCGGAGGTGCCGGGGCGGTGCGGCGGCGGGGTGTGGCTGGATCCGGACGGGCGGCTGCTGGCCGTCGATCGTGAACTGGGCGGGCGTACCAAGGCGGTGGTGGTCGACCTCGGGCGGGACGGCGCTGTGTCGCCGCTCCTCCAGATCACCGAGGAGAGTGACGACCGGCTGCTGCTCGCCGACCGGGACAGCGGGCTGCTGCTGATCCGGTCGGACGCGCCGGGTGAACCCCGGCTCGGGTGGGGGGTGTTGGGGAGTACGTTGCCGGTCCGCTTCCCCGAGTCGCTGCGGCCGGCGGGGTGTTCGGTGACGCCGTTCGCCGTGCAGCCGGGGCAGGTGCTGCTGCCGGAGAGCTGTGCGGTGGCGCTGCGGGTCGACGGGGCGTACGGGTGCTGGGTGGGGATGTGGCGGGCGGCGGACCGGCGGATGCGTCAAGTCGCCGCGCCCGACGGGTGGTTGACGGGGAGCGGGTGGTGGTCGGCGGAGGGGGTGCTGGGGTTGCCGTACACGACGGGGGGCGAGCCGTGCGGGGTGGCCCGGGTGCGGGCGTGGGAGGGGGCCGAGGTGAGGCGGACGGCTGCCGCGCCGCGTCCGGTGCCGTTGCAGCAGGCGCCACTCGACAAACGTGTAACAAGGTAGGCGCCGACGCCTTGCCCACCCCGTCAGCCTCAGGGGTCTCGATAGACTCGCCGGGCTGTACGAAGGATCAGGTTTACGGGGTGGAGCACTTCCGATGAACGACGCAAACACCACGCAGCGGCCGTACGCCGAGACGCACGGCTCCGAGTCCGGCGGCGCCGGTCGCCATCGCGGCCCGCAGTCGGCGCATGACGCGGAGGCGGCTCCGCACGGGCGGCATCGCAGGCCGGCGGAGCAGGCGGAGTCGGCTGCGGCGTAGGCGGTTCGGGTACGTGGGTCCCGCTGGTCACCGAGGGTGATCGGCGGGGCTTTTTTCTTGAGTGAGCGGGGCTGGGGGCTCGGGGGAGCTTCTTTCTTAAGGGAGTTGGCATGTCGGCGTGCGTCTTCTGCGACATCGTCGCGGGTACCGGGTCCGCCCGGATCGTGTACGAGGACGAGTGGACCGTCGCGTTCCTGCCCCTGCACCCCGCCGCCGTCGGCCACACCCTGCTCGTTCCCCGCGCGCATGTCCGCGACCTCTGGGACCTTGCGGCGGCGGACGCGCACCGTCTCACGACGGCGCTGTTGCATCTCGCTCCGGCGCTGCGGCGCGCGTTGTCCCCCGACGGCCTGAACGTCGTCAACTCGGCGGGGGCGGCGGCCACTCAGACCGTGTTCCACCTCCATGTGCACCTGGTTCCGCGCTGGCACGGGGACACGTTCGGTCCACTGTGGCCGGCCCGCTCGCAGCGGCCCGCTCAACAGGACGAGCGGGTGGCGGAGTCGATCAGGGCGGAGGTGGCGGGAACGGCGTACGAGGCAGAGCGTCCCGCCGGTCCGGTCAACTCCCTTGAGGAATACGAAGGCTGACCGGACCGGCGGGGCGTTGGCTCTCTACTCCCGCCGCAGCCCCAGTACTTCGGCCGCCCCGAACGTCTCTCCGCTGGGCCGCTCGGCATAGTGCGGTGTCAGTACCGCGTCCAGCTCGTCGTAGGTGAACGCGTCCTGCTTGCTGTCGAACTTGGCGCGGATGCGCGGGCGTTCGACGACGGCGACCATGCCGCCGTGGACGACGAGGAGCTGGCCGTTGATGCGGGCGGCGGCCGGGGAGGCCAAGTAGCCGACGAGGGGGGCGACATGGGCCGGGGAGAGGGGGTCGATGCCCTGGTCGGGTTCCTCGACGGCGGCGAAGACGTCCTCGGTCATGCGGGTGCGGGCACGGGGGCAGATGACGTTGGCGGTGACGCCGTACTTGGTGAGGGCGAGGGCCGTCGAGACGGTCAGGCCGACGATTCCGCCTTTGGCGGCGGCGTAGTTGGGCTGCCCCGGGGAGCCCGCGAGGAACGCCTCGGAGGAGGTGTTGACGATCCGGCCGTACACCGGTCCCCCCTCCCGCTTCGCGCGCTCACGCCAGTGCGCCGCCGCGAACCGGGTCGTGTTGAAGTGCCCTTTGAGGTGGACCCGGACGACCGCGTCCCACTCCCCCTCGGTCATGGAGAAGACCATCCGGTCGCGCAGGATGCCCGCGTTGTTGACGAGGACGGCCAGCTCGCCGTACGTCTCGATCGCCAACTCGACGAGTTCGCGGGCCTGCTGGAAGTCGGAGACGTCCCCGGTGTGGGCGGTCGCCTCGCCCCCGGCGGCGCGGATCTCGGCGGCCACCTCCTGCGCGGGTGTCGCGGACGCCTCGCCGGAGCCGTCACGGCCGGCCTGCCCGTAGTCGTTGACGACAACAGCCGCACCGAGCCTGGCCAGTTCGAGCGCCTCGGCGCGTCCGAGTCCGCGCCCGGCGCCGGTGACGATCGCCGAAAGTCCTTCCAGGGGACGGGGCATGACGGTTCCTCAGATCTCTATACAGGTGCGCAGGGCGGTCCCGGTGCGCATCTGGTCGAGGGCCTCGTTGATGTCGGCGAGCGGGACCCGGTGCGTGATGAGACCCTCAAGGTCGATGCGTCCGGCACGCCAGAGGGCGATGGTGCGCTCGTAGGAACGCAGGACGTCACCGCCGCCGTACATGGACGGCAGGATCCGCTTCTCGTCGAAGAACAGCTCGAACATGTTGAGTTGGAGGAAGTCGTCCATCGCGCCGGCGCCGACGACGACGAGGGTGCCGCCGCGCCGGGTGTTCTCGTAGGCGGTGCGCGCGGTGGCGGACCGGCCGACGACCTCGAAGACGTAGTCGAACCCCTCGCCCCCGGTGACCAGTTGCTTCGCGCCCGGCAGCTCGTCGGGCGAAACGGCCTTCGTGGCACCGAACTTGAGTGCCGCCTCGCGCCGGGAGGCGACCGGGTCGACAGCGACGATCTCGGCGGCCCCCTTGAGCCGCGCGCCCTGGATCGCGGAGATCCCGACACCCCCGCAGCCGATCACGGCGACGGACGAACCGGCTTGCACGTCAGCGGTGTTGAGGGCGGCGCCGAGCCCCGTCGTCACCCCGCAGCCGATGAGCGCGGCGATGTCGAAGGGCACGTCCTCGGGGATCAGCACCGCGCACCCGGCGTCGACGACGACCTCCTCGGCGAACGTGCCGGTCCCCGCGAACCCGAACACATCCCCGGCGGGGCGGCGGAAGTTGGGGGTTCCCGCGTTCATGAACCCGGCGAGACACAGCTCGGTCTGGCCGCGCTTGCAGGCGGGACAGGCACCGCAGGCGGGCAGCCAGCACACGACGACCCGGTCACCGGCCTTCAAGTGGCTTACGCCCTCCCCGACTTCGAGGATCTCCCCCGCGCCCTCGTGCCCCGGCACGAACGGCCCCGGCTGCGGCAGCACCCCGCTCATCGCGGACAGGTCCGAGTGGCACAGGCCCGTCGCCCGCACCCGGACCCTCACCCTGCCGGGCCCGAACCCCACGGCCTCGACGTCGTCGAGGACCTCCAGCTTGTCCTGACCGATCTCGTGCAGTACGGCTGCGCGCATGGGCGCGACTCCCCTCAGATCAAGGCGTGTTGGACGATCGTGTCGGCGAGCACGGGCGCGTCGCCGCGCTCGGCGGCGCTCACCGCGACGCGTACGGCCCCCTCGCCGCGCCACATGCGGACGCGCAGCGTCTCGCCCGGGTACACGACCCCGGCGAACCTCGTGTCGTACGACCGGACTTGGCTCACGTCCCCGTCCAACACCGTGTCCACGACGGCCTTCAGCGTCATGCCGTACGTGCACAGGCCGTGCAGGATGGGCCGTTCGAACCCGGCGCGCTTCGCGAAGTCGGGGTCCGCGTGCAGGGGGTTGTAGTCGCCGGAGAGGCGGTACAGGAGGGCCTGGTCCTCGCGGATCTCGCGCTCGACGGTCAAGTCCGGTTCCCCAGTGGGGGGTTCGAGGCGACCGGAGGGCCCGCGCTCGCCACCCCAGCCGCCTTCGCCGCGTACGAAGATGTGCGCGTCGCCGGTCCACAACGGGCCGTCGGTGTCGGTGACTTCGGTGCGCATGACGAGGACGGCGGCCTTGCCCTTGTCGTACACGGCCGCGATACGGCCCGTCGCGGTGGCGGTCCCCTCGGCCGGGATCGGGCGGTGGAGCGTCAACGACTGGCCGCCGTGCAGGACTTGGGACAGGTCGACGTCGACTCCCGGCATCGACAGGCCGCTGATCACTCCGGGCGAGCCGTTTCCGGCGACGGTCGCGAAGCTCGGGAGGACGTGCAGGCGGGATTCCAGGGTGTAGCGCAGTTCGTCCGGGTCGGTGGCGGGGGTGCCGGCGCCGATGCCCAGGTGGTAGAGCTGCACGTCCTTGCGGGTCCAGGTGATCTCGCCGGTGCGGGGGGTGGCGGCGAGGGCTGCGGCTGCGTCGATGGGCAAGGGGGCTCCCTGGGGGGCATGTCGGTGCGGAGCGCTGGTGCGGTGGGTCCAAGACCTCGGTACGGCTGTCCGCACCGTCGGCCGCACCGAGGTCGTCGCGGTCGGACTGGAACCTGTTCCAGTCCGGCGCCCTAGGTATAGCCGAGGGCAGTTTGATTGTGAAGGCTCCTGACGAGTCATCAGATTCGGGTGCTCGATGCTTTCCGGTGAAGCGCTCGCAGGGTGTGACATTTGTACTGCTGGAGTCGGTACGGACGGTTCTGTCGGACGGCGGTGGGAGGCGCGTAGCGTCGTGACTCACAGCAATCGGCGGCACAGCACACGGCCGGACGGGGGACTCGCGGGATGTACAGGAAATACAGGACGGACAGAGCCAGGGAGTCCAAGGACTTCGCGCTCAGCGGCTTCAGCATGCTGCCCTGGCTGCTGATCGGACTCGGCGCCTTCTCCAACCTCTTCCAGCCCGAGACCCCGAACCCGGTGATCGGCGGTCTGGGGCTGCTCGCCTTCAACTCGCTCTATATCTACGTCGTCTTCCGCGCCTTCCTCCGGGAGACCAGGGAGGCGACGTCGACGAGGGTGGCGCTCGCGCTGCTGACCCTGATCACCTGCGCGCTGGCTCTGGGATACGGCGGCACCTGGCTGCTGTTCTTCCCGCTGCTCGGCCTCGCGACGGGCGCGGCGATCAGGATGCCGCACCTGCGCTGGGCGAGCCTCGCCCTGACGGCCCTCGCCGGCACGGTCGGTGTGGTGCGCGAGGGCTGGGGCAGCCTCGACACGACGTACGCGACCTGGATCTCGACGCTGGTGACGGCGGCCGTCCTCTCCCTCACGGACACCGTCCGTGAACTGCGCTCCGCCCGCGAGGAACTCGCCCGGCGCGCGGTGGAGAAGGAGCGGCTCCGCTTCTCCCGCGACCTGCACGACCTGCTGGGCCACACCCTCTCGGTGATCGTCGTGAAGTCGGAGGCCGCCCGCCGCCTGGCCCCCAGGAATCTGGACGCGGCCCTCGTCCAGATCACGGACATCGAGTCGGTGGGCCGCCAGGCCCTCACGGAGATCCGCGAGGCGGTCACCGGCTACCGGGAGAGCAGCTTCACGACCGAGCTGGACCGTTCCCGCTCGACCCTAGCGACCGCCGGCATCACCCCGACGATCACAGAATCCGGCCCACCCCTCTCCCCTCACACAGCGACCCTCCTGGGCTGGGTGGTCCGCGAGGCGGTCACCAACATCGTCCGGCACAGCGGGGCGAGAAACTGCGCGATCGAGCTGACGGGGGGTTCGGGGCGGGTGCGGTTGACGGTGACGGATGACGGGTTGATGCCGAAGCAGGGCGGGATGGTTCGGGTGGGCGGGGGTTTGGGGGGTGGTGGCGTCTCGGGAGCCGGTGGTGTCGCGGGAGCCGGTGGTGCCTCGGGGGTCAGCGGTTTCTCAGGGGTCAGCGGCGCCTCAGGGACAGGCGGTGTCTCGGGGACCGGCAGCGTGACGAGGGCCAGCAGCGCCTCGGGAGTCAGTGGCGCCTTGGAGGCCGGCGGTGTCTCGGGGGGCGGTGGTCGGAGGCTCGACGGCCCGGGTATGAGCGCGCCGGTCACCGAGGCCCTGGACCAGGATCTCGACGCCCTCGACCCGGACGGCTCGACCAGCGCCGGAGCGCCCGGCACAGCCGCCTCGGCGACTGGGACGCCGAGCGCCGCTGACAACTCCAGTACGGGTTCCCTGACGACCAGCACCCCGGCCGACGCTGGCGCGGCTTCCGCAGCGGACGGCACTTCGGCCAGCGCCGACACGGGGTCTCCGGCGACCGGCGGCTCAGCCACCGCTGGCGCGGACTCCTCAACAACTGGCACCCCTACCGGCACCAGCACAGGTTCCCCAGCGACCGGCACCTCAGCCGCTGTCAGCATCAGTTCCCCGACCAGCGCTGGCACAGCTTCCGCAGCGGACGGCACCTTGGTCACCGCCGACACAGATTCCCCGACAACCGGCACCCCGGCCACCACCGAACCCCCCGCCCCAACCCCCTCGCCCCTCATCGACACCCCCGCCCAAGACACCTCACCCCCCGACACCCCCGCGCGCGGCACCGGTCTCATCGGGCTCCGTGAACGCCTCGCCGCAGTCGGCGGAACCCTGGAAGCCGGGCCGGGGGCGCGGGGTGGATTCACGGTGACCGCGGAGTTGCCGGCGGAAGCCGAGGATTACGACGGCACCCCCCGGAGGGACCCCGTGCACGGTGCCGGAAGCGTGGACGGCTGGCACCCCGAACCTTGTGCGCCGGGCGTGTACACCGTGCGCCCCGCCCCGGACCCCCGTCACACCGCGCCCTCCTCGGGCCCCGGCCCTAGGCTGTCCCCGTGACCAGCAGCCCCCTGAACTCGCCGTACTCCCCGATGGACCCGGCAGCGAGCGAGATGCCGAGCAGCCACCGTCCCGCGAGGTCCATCCGGGTCCTTCTCGCGGAGGACCAGGGGATGATGCGGGGCGCGCTGGCGCTGCTGCTGGGGATGGAGCCGGACATCGAGGTGGTGGCGCAGATCGGTGCCGGGGACGTGATCGTGGACACGGCGCTGATGTGCCGTCCCGATGTGGCCCTCCTGGACATCGAGCTGCCGGGCAAGAGCGGGCTGGACGCGGCGGCGGAGCTGCGGGACGAGGTGCCGGACTGCCGGGTGCTGATCCTGACGACGTTCGGCAGGCCGGGGTACCTGCGGCGGGCGATGGACGCGGGGGCGGCGGGGTTCCTGGTGAAGGACGGTCCGGTGGAGGAGCTGGCGCAGTCGATCAGGAGGGTGCTGACCGGGGAGACGGTGGTGGACCCGGCGCTGGCGGCGGCAGCCCTCGCGTCCGGCCCGAACCCGCTGACGACCCGTGAGCGCGGGGTGCTGGAGGCGTCGGCGGACGGGGCGACGGTGGCGGACATCGCCGAGAGGCTGCGGCTGTCGGAGTCGACGGTCCGCAACTACCTCTCGGCGGCGATCGGAAAGACGGGCACCCGCAACCGCACGGAGGCGCTGAGGGAGGCACGGCAGCAAGGGTGGCTGTAGTGGCGGGGGGCGGCTCCCCACGCTCCGAGTAACTCTCAGGCCACGCGGGCTACACGCTCCGAGGAACTCCTCGACCGGACGAGGACTCCCGCCCTCCGAGGAGTTCCTCGGTCTCAAGGACCCCGCCTCAGGAAGAGTTGCCCGCCCGCCGGAAACGGCCGGCCGAACCGCTCACTGAACCGCCTTGCGGAACAACGCCGTCAACAGAAAGTCCTTGCCGAAGTACGGGGACCCCTCCCCCTCCTCCCGCATCCTCCGGAGCGTGACCTCGGTCAACTCTCCGAAGATCCCGCGCAAGGAGTCGTCGGTGTAGGCGAGGCCGCCTTGGAGGGCGCCCTCCCGGTAGAAGTCGGCGTCGGAGAGTTCCGAGCCCATCGCGCCGGCGGCGAAGCAGGTGAGTCCGAAGTACCCGCCGGGTGCGAGTGCCCGGTCCAGGAGACGCAGGTAGCTGATACGGCGGTGAGGAGGCAGGTGATGCAAGCAGCCGGAGTCGTAGACGAGGTCGTAGGGGCCCGTCAGTTCGGTGCCGACGAGCTTGAAGGCGTCGCCGAGGTGGAACCGGACGTCCGCGCCGGCCTCGCGGGCCCGCTCCTCGGCCCAGGTGATCGCGGCCGGGGAGATGTCGACGGCGTCGACCTGATAGCCGTGGGCGGCGAGGTGGCGGGCGTTGCGGCCAGGGCCGCAGCCGAGTTCGAGGGCTCGGCCGCCGGTGAGGACACGCTGTTCGAGGAGGGCGGCGAGGTTTTCGTCGGGCTTGTCGACGAAGAAGGGGACGGGGCGGGAGCGGTCCGCGTAGAAGTCGTCCCACCAGTCGCCGGCCTGGCCGGTCCACCGGTCGGCCCCGGGGGCGAAGAGGGTGTCCAGCAGGTCGAGGACGTCGTCGACGGTACGTATGTTCCGGTCCATCCGGGCTCCTTCCCCACTAGATCATTTTACCGGGCCGAGCTGGAACAAAGGGGGCCAACTACCCTTGCGGGCAAGAGGAGTTCACCGTTTCCGCAAGACCCTCAGGGACCCCTGTACGCCGAGTTCCTCGAAGACTCGCGAGCGCAGGGCGCGGAGGTAGATCCGGTACGGGGCCTGGCCGGTGAACTCGTCCTCGGGGTCGGGGAAGACGTCGTGGATGACGAGGAGGCCGCCCTGGGCGACGTGGGGGGACCAGCCCTCGTAGTCGGCGGTGGCGTGCTCGTCGGTGTGGCCGCCGTCGATGAAGACGAGGCCGAGGGGGGAGTTCCACAGGTTCGCGATCTGCGGGGAGCGGCCGACGAGGGCGACGACGTGGTCCTCAAGGCCGGCCCGGTGGAGGGTGCGGCGGAAGGTGGGGAGGGTGTCCATGAGGCCGAGTTCGGGGTCGACGGTCTCGGGGTCGTGGTACTCCCACCCGGGCTGCTGCTCCTCGCTCCCCCGATGGTGATCGACGGTGAGCGCGACAACGCCGCTCCGCCGAGCGGCACCGGCAAGCAACACGGTGGACCGCCCGCAGTACGTCCCCACCTCAAGCAACGGCAACCCCAAGCCCCCCGCCTCCACGGCAACCGAGTACAAGGCCAGCCCCTCGTCCTCGGGCATGAACCCCTTGGCCCCCAGAAAGGCAGCCAGAATCTCCGGCTCGGGCCGAGTGGCGAGGGCGTCCATGGAGTCTTCCTTCCGAAGGCACGGCAATGCGGGCCCCCATGCTGTCGTACCCCCGCAGCCACACGAAAAGGGGGCCCGCTCCGAACCACCACGCCACCGCGAAGCGCCGGCCACGGTGGCGTCCCGCCAGGTGGTGCGGGGGATCAAGGCGCCGGAATCCACAGGTCGCATCGGCACGGTTCCGGGCCGCGCATGGCGCCGACGGCAGGTCAGCCACTGCGCGACTCGGGAGCCGTACGCCATCGGGCGGCCGACGCGCGGCTTGCCGGAACCCGTCGGGCAAGGCCCGCTCACACCACGAGGCGGGACCCGACCCCGGCCCACGAGATCACAGCCCCGCCGGAGAAGCACTCACCGGCGGCGGCCACAGGCCGGACGACGCCCTCGGGAGGGTCGTACAGCCGAGGACCGTACAGGTGCGGGGCTGTGTCCGTTCTGCGGCTCCGCCGCGTGGGCGCGACCAGTCACGCACAACCCGCAGCCCGTCACACAGCCCCCACCCACCTCCTACTGAACGGAGGAGACAACCCCTTCGCCCGCAGGCAACGCGAGGTCCAGATCCACCGTGTCCTCACCCGCGTGGTTGGCCGGCGAAGCCAACGGCCCATGGCCCACAGCCTTCGCGGCCAGCACATAGGCCCCCGAACCAGGCACGGCCACCGAGTACCGCCCGTCCTCACCGGACACGGCCGACCCGGCCTGCCGCCCCCGCCGGTCGATGAGCGTGACCTTGGCCCGGGCAACAGGCTCGCCGGAAGCGGAGACCACACGCCCCCGGAACCCCCGCGGAGCCTCCTCCGCAAGAGCGAGGTTCACCTCCTCCTCACTGCTGGCCCGCAGCTGACCCCCCTGCACACCAGCCTTCGCCCGCCCCGGCAGGAACAGTGCGAACACCAGCCCCACGGCGACAGCGGCGGCGGCGATGAGGAAGGAGACCCGGAACCCGTGCATCGTAGGAATCGCGACGCCCCCCACATGGTTCGCGGTGTTCGCGAGGACCATCCCGATGACGGCGCTGGACACGGACGTCCCGATGGACCGCATGAGCGTGTTGAGCCCGTTCGCGGCCCCGGTCTCGGACGCGGGAACGGCTCCGACGATCAGCGCGGGCAGCGAGGAGTAGGCGAGTCCGATCCCGGCCCCCAGCACCACGGCGATGACGGCGCTCTGCCAGGCCGCGCTCATGAGCCCGAGCCCGGCCCCGTACCCGATCGCGATGATCAGCAGCCCGAGGATGAGCGTGACCTTGGGCCCGTACTTGGCGGAGATCCGCGCGTACACGGGCGCGGTGAACATCATGGTCAGCCCGAGCGGAGCGACGAGCAGACCGGCGACGACCATGGACTGCCCGAGCCCGTACCCGGTGGCGGTGGGCAGCTGGAGAAGCTGGGGCAGGACGAGCGAGACGACGTAGAAGCTGACGCCGACCATGATGGACGCGAGGTTGGTGAGCAGGACCTCACGCCGGGCGGTGGTGCGCAGGTCGACCAGCGGAGCGGAGACGCGCAGCTCGTACAGCCCCCACAGCACGAGGACGGCGACGGCGGCGCCGAACAGCCCGAGGGTCGTACCGGAAGCCCACCCCCAGTCGCTCCCCTTGGTGATGGGCAGAAGCAGCAGCACGAGCCCGGCGGAAAGCCCCAGCGCACCGGGCAGGTCGAACGACCCCTCGGCCCGCATCGGCGACTCGGGCACGACGAGCAGCGTCAGGACGATCGAGAGCACACCGAGCCCGGCGGAGCCGTAGAAGAGGGCGTGCCAGTCGGCGTGCTGGGCGACGAGCGCGGCGGCAGGCAGCGCGAGCCCGCCCCCGACGCCGATGGAGGAGCTCATCAGCGCCATGGCGGAGCCGAGCTTCTCGCGGGGCAGCATGTCCCGCATGAGCCCGATGCCCAGCGGGATCGCGCCCATGGCGAACCCCTGGAGAGTCCGTCCGACGATCATCATCAGCAGATCGCTGGTGACGGCGCTGACCAGCGAGCCGACGACCATGACGGACAGGCTCGCGATGAGCATCCGCCGCTTGCCGATGAGGTCACCGAGGCGCCCCATGATCGGCGTGGCGACGGCGCCGGACAGGAGGGTGGAGGTGAGCACCCAGGTCGCGTTGGAGGGCGCGGTGCTCAGCAGTTGCGGCAGGTCCTTGATCACGGGGACGAGCAGGGTCTGCATGACCGCGACGACGATGCCCGCGAAGGCGAGGACCGGCACGACGGCACCGCTCGCTTCGCGGGTGGTCCGGTCGGTCGGCGATTGCGACATGGGCTGGGGCCTCCAAGGCCGTGTAGGGGCCAGGTAAGGAAAGGGGTACGTGCAGCCAGAACGACGTATGCACAGGCAACTATTCCGTCAACCGCGGCGCCCCGATGATCCTTGACCATTTCTTGGGAAACCGGAGGAAAGCCTCCGCTGCACCGCGTGGACCTCACCGAACCACGGCCCCGCGCCCCCGCACAAAGTCGTAGGCCCTCCGCCCGAGCCGCATTGCTCCCGAAACCCGATGTACGGACCAGAAACCGCTTGCGACCATGACCACCATGCCCTCCGCTCCCGAGCCCACCAAGGCCCCCGTCGCCGCCCCCGCCCCGACCCCGCCGAAGCGCCGCCCGCCCGCCTGGCTGATCGTCGCGCTCGCCTGCGCCGGACAGTTCCTGGTCGTGCTGGACATCTCGGTGGTGAACGTCGCCCTCCCGTCGATGCGCGCCGACCTGGGCCTGAGCGCGCCGGGCCTGCAATGGGTGGTGAACGCGTACGCGATCACGTTCGCCGGTTTCCTCCTGCTGGGCGGCCGGGCGGGCGACCTGTACGGCAGGAAGCGCACGTTCCTGGTCGGCCTCGCCCTGTTCACGCTGGCCTCGCTGACCGGTGGCCTCGCGCAGTCGGACTGGGAGCTGCTGCTGGCCCGCGCGGCGCAGGGCCTCGGCGCGGCGATCCTCGCGCCGTCGACGCTGACGCTGCTGACGGCGGCCGTCCCGGAGGGCCCCGCGCGGGCGCGGGCGATAGCGACGTGGACGGCGGTCGGCGCGGGCGGCGGCTCGGCGGGTGGCCTGGTCGGCGGGGTCCTGGTGGACACGCTGTCGTGGCGCTGGGTGCTGCTGATCAACGTCCCCGTCGGCGCGCTGGTCCTCGCGGGCGCGCTGCGCTGGCTGCCGGAGACGCGTGCGGAGACCAGGAAGCGGCTCGACGTCCCCGGCGCGCTGCTGGTGACGGCCGGGCTGGCGACGCTGGCGTTCGGGATCTCGCGCATCGAGTCGGAGGGGTGGACGTCGGCGGCGGCGCTGCTGCCGCTGGCCGTCGGCGCCGTACTGATCGCGGCGTTCCTGGCGGTCGAGGCGCGGGCGAGGTCCCCGCTGATGCCGCTCGGGCTGCTGCGGCGGCGGCAGGTCGCGTCGGCGAACGTGGCGATGTTCATCAACGGCTCGGCGACGTTCTGCATGTGGTTCTTCATGACGCTGTACGCACAGAACGTCCTCGGCTACACCCCGCTGGAGGCGGGCCTCGCGACGATGCCCAGCTCGATCGCGGTGATCGTCGGCTCGAAGCTGGCGCCGCGCCTGATGCGTACGACGTCCCCGCGCGCGACGGCGGTCCTCGGGGCGCTGATCGCGGCGACCGGGTTCGCCTGGCAGTCGACGATGAGCGCGGACGGCGAGCTGCTGACCGCGATCGTCCTGCCCGGCATCCTCATGATGCTCGGCGCGGGCCTGGCGACAACTCCCCTGGCCTCCCTGGCCACTTCGGGCGCGGCGCCCGGCGACTCGGGCATCGTCTCCGGCCTGATCAACACCTCCCGCACGATCGGCGGCTCCCTCGGCCTCGCGGTCATGGCCACGATCGCGGCGACCCGCACGGACGGCCACACCACCGCCACCGCCCTGACCGACGGCTACGCCCTGGTCTTCCGCACGAGCACGGCCGTCCTGCTCGCGGGCGCGATCCTGATGTGGGCATGGCTGCCGCGCGGAGGCGGGGACAGGGCCTAGGCTGGCCGGCGTGTCGTACACAGAGCGCTCCCCCTTCCGCCGTCCGCTGGTCGTGGTGCCGGCGGTGCTGGTGCCGGTGGTGGCGGCCGGGTGGTTCGCGTACAGCGGTACGGGCGGGGGCGGTACGGCGAAGGCGACGGCGGCGCCGATGTCCGCGAGCCCCTCGCAGACGAGCCGCGACGCAAAAGCCCCGGCTCCGGTCAAGCCGCTGAGCGGCAGGACGATCGTCATCGACCCCGGCCACAACCCCACCAACTACCGGCACACCTCCGAGATCAACCGCCCGGTGGACATCGGCACGAACAAGAAGGAGTGCGACACCACCGGCACCTCGACCAACTCGGGTTACGCGGAGGCCCAGTTCACCCTGGACGTGGCTCACCGGATGCGCACGCTCCTGGAGTCCGAGGGCGCGAAGGTGAAGCTCACCCAGGACGCCGACCGCCCCTTCGGCCCCTGCGTCGACGAGCGCGCGCGGATCGGCAACGCGGCGAAGGCGGACGCGGTCGTCTCGGTCCACGCGGACGGCTCGGGCACCGGCAACCGCGGCTTCCACGTGATCCTCCCCGGCGCGGTCCACGAGGGCGCGGCCGGCACCCGCCCGATCGTCGCCCCCTCGAAACGCCTCGGCGAACTCGTGGCGAACAGTTTCCGTCGTACGACGGGCAGCGCGCCGTCCAACTACGTGGGCTCCGGCACCGGGTTGGTCACCCGTACCGACCTCGGCGGCCTCAACCTGTCGACGGTCCCGAAGGTGTTCATCGAGTGCGGCAACATGCGGGACCCGAAGGACGCGGCCCTGCTCACGAGCGGCGCGTGGCGGCAGAAGGCCGCGCAAGGGATCTCTGAGGGAATCGTGAGTTTCCTGCGCGGGTAGCGTCACCGAACCTCTCCGGGCGGACAGGCCGATCGCACGGACGATAGTGTCGTCCCTACTTGACGACAGCTGACCGACGAAGGACCTGAAGTGAATATCCGCTCCCTCACTAGAGGCGACGGCGTGGTGATCGGAGCAGCGGTATTGCTGTTCATCGCGTCGTTCCTCGACGTCTACTCGGCCGATCAGGCCCCGGACGGCTTCGCATTCCCGAGCTCCTGGGCTAGCGGTCCGATCCTGATGGGCGTGGTACTGGCCGGTCTGATCGGTGCCGCGCTGGTCGTCGTCTCGCGCGTGCTGCCGCAGGTGCCGAAGGTCGCGGGTCTCGACCTGCGCCAGTTCGGTGTGGCGTTCACGGTGTTCGCGGCATGGAGCGCGCTGGGCAACGTGCTCGACCCGGTGAGCGCCATGAACAACTTCGAGGGCTCGCGGGACACCTTCGACGCGGGCACGGGCCTGATCCTGCTGCTCGTGGCGACGCTGGTGATGGCGGGCGGGGCGATCGCGACCCCGCTGGTGCCCGCGCTCCAGGCGGGCCTGATCCCGGCGCCGAAGCCCCCGGCCCCGCAGCCGTACGGCGCCCAGCCGCAGCCGCCCGCCGGTTACGGCTACCCGGGCGCCCAGCAGCAGCCCCCGGCGTTCGGTGGTCAGCCGCCGTTCGGCGCCGGCCAGCCCGCCCCGGCTCCGGCGGCGCAGCCCGCGCCGGAGTTCTCGCCGTTCTGGTTCGCGGTGCCGGTGCCCCGGCCGCTGTTCGCGGAGGACGGCGCGCCCAACCCGATCGCCGAACTCGCTCCGGGTACCTGGTACTTGGCGGTCGAGCAGAACACTCTGGGGCTCATCGCGCAGACTCAGGACGGCCGCCGCGGCGTCCTGCGCGACAGCTCGGGCATCCAGCGCGGCTGACCGAACACCCTTCAGGCACACGGCCCTTCACCCTTCCGGGTGGAGGGCCGTTGCCGTACAGTCGCACGGCTCCCGCTACTTGACGGATCGTCAGGAGACGCCATGCGGCTAGGTCTCGCGCTCGGCTACTGGGGTCGCGGCCCCGACCCCGGCCATCTCCCCCTGGTCCAGGAGGCGGAGCGGCTCGGCTACGACTCGGTGTGGACGGCGGAGTCGTGGGGCTCGGACGCGTTCACCCCGCTCGCCTGGCTCGCCGCCCACACGTCGACGATCCGGCTGGGTACGGCCGTCGCGCAGATGGCGGCCCGCTCCCCCACGACGACGGCGATGCACGCCCTCACCCTGGACCACCTCTCGGGTGGCCGCGCGATGCTGGGTCTCGGCCTCTCCGGCCCGCAGGTCGTCGAGGGCTGGTACGGCCGCCCGTTCCCGAAGTCACCGCTCACCGCGACCCGCGAGTACGTCGACGTCGTGCGCCAAGTCCTGCACCGCGAGGGACCGGTGGAACTCGACGGCGCCTACCACCCCCTCCCGTACCGAGGCCCGGACGCGACGGGGCTAGGCAAGCCGCTGAAGTCGATCACCCACCCGCTGCGGGCCCGACTCCCCGTACTTCTGGGGGCGGAAGGGCCCAAGAACGTCGCCCAGACCCTCGAAATCGCCGACGGCTGGCTCCCGTTGTACTGGTCGCCGGACCGGCCGGACGCGTACGGGGACGTCACCGTGCCCGAGGGGTTCACGGTCGCGCCGATGGCCCAGGTCCGGGTCTGCGCGGACGTCGCCGAGGGGCTCGCCCCCGTGAAGGCGATGCTCGGCTTCTACATCGGCGGCATGGGGGCGGCGACCCGGAACTTCCACGCCGATCTCATGGCGAGGATGGGGTACGAGGAACAGGCCCGCGAAATCCAGGGGTTGTTCCTGTCGGGGCGTCGCGAGGAGGCCATCGCGGCCGTGCCCGACGCCTTCGCGGACGAGATCTCGCTCGTCGGACCGCGTCAACGCATCGCCGAGCGGCTGGAGTCGTGGCGCAAGGGCCCGGTGACGGACCTGCTGGCCATGTCACCGGACCCGGAGAGCCTGCGAGTTCTGGCGGAGATCAACAACTCCCTTTAGCCGCCCGCGAGTTGACCGGCCGACGGCACCTTGTCCTGCACCTCGGCGCCGGCGCTCTTCCCGGCGTCCTTCACCTTGCCGATGATGTCGTCGAAGGAACCGGCCGCCGAGTCATCGCCCTTGCGGAGCTTGGACGGCAGGTCCTTCAGCGCGTCGATGCCCGACGTGAGCGGCGCCATCGCCTTCGACAGCAGCGGGTCGCCCTGCGCGTTGCGGCTGGCCGCCTTGAGCCGGTTGTACGCGAAGGTCCCGGCGAGACCGGCCTTGACCAGGGCGAACGTCCGCCCCTTCGTGCCCTTCTTGAACTTTCCGGCCTTCCAGGGCTTCACGATCCACTGATAGGTCGCCCCGGCCGCGAGCCCCGCGTTCGCCACGAACCGCGTCTTGGCGAGCCGCTGCCGCTCGACGGTCGGTGTGGGGCTCGGGTCACCGGCGGCGACAGCGGCGGCCACGGTGTCCTGTGCGGCGCTCTTCCCGCTGCTCGAACACGCGGTCCCGCCCACCAGCAGGGCACAACACACGCTGAGCGCCATGAGAAGGCGCCGTATCGGTACGGCCACGGGGTCCTCCGGGATGTGTGGACTTCCCCCCGAACTGTCCCGGCCAGCCTCACCCGGCGGACGCTGGTCCGCCACCCGGGGAGGCTCACACCGGGTGATACACGCAGGTCAGACGCGTCAGGTTTCATCGCCGGGCGACGGGATACCCGTACCGCATGTCTTCAGATCGCAAGGGCAGCGGCGTCGGGTCGCTGGTCGCGGGAGTCGCCGACATCCTCGCCCTCGTGCTGGCCCTGTGGATCGCGCTGGATCTCCTCGACGCGAACCACGCGAACAAGTTCGTGCAGTTCGTGCACGACGCGGCGAACTGGCTGGCGGGCTGGTCCCGCGACCTGTTCACGTTCGACGACCGGTGGGCGCGGGTCGTCGCCGGGTACGGGCTCGCGGCGGTCGTGTACCTGGTGCTGGGGCACGCCGTCGCGAACCTCGGACGGCGCCATTAGGAGCTAACAGCAGTCAGCTAACAGCAGTCGGGGTCCAGCCCCACCGGCAACTGCTCCCCGCCGAACACCGCGCACGTCGCCTCGTGGCCGCCGAGCGCCGCGACCGCGAGCAGCAGCGAGCCCGCCGTCCACGTCGTCAACTCCCGTGGCCAGACGGCGTCGTCGGCGAAGACGTACCCCGTCCAGTACAGCCCGCTCTCCGCGTCCCGCAGGTGCTGGATCGACTGGAGGATCTCCAGCGCCCGGTCCGACTCGCCCATCGCCCAGAGCGTCAGGGCGAGTTCGGCGGACTCGCCGCCGGTGACCCAGGGGTTCGGCACGACGCAGCGCACCCCGAAGCCGGGTACGACGAACCGCTCCCAGCCCTCCTCCACCCGGGACTTGGCCTCCTGGCCGGTCAACGCGCCGCCCAGCACCGGGTAGTACCAGTCCATGGAGTAGCGGCCCTTGTCGAGGAACCGCTCCGGGTGGCGCCGGATCGCGTGCCGCAGTGCGCCGACCGCCAACTCCCAGTCGGGCTGCGGCTCTTCACGCTGCTCGGCGATGGCCAGCGCGCACCGCAGCGCGTGGTGGACCGACGAACTCCCGGTCAGCAGCGCGTCGTTGGTCGGCGTCCCGTCGTCCTCGCGGCGCCAGCCGATCTCGCCGCCCGGCTGCTGGAGCCGCAGCACCCACTCCACAGCCGCGTACACGACGGGCCACATCCGGTCCAGGAACGTGTCGTCGCCGGTGGCGAGGTAGTGGTGCCAGACGCCTACGGCGACGTACGCGACGAAGTTGGACTCGCGGGCCCGGTCGGTGACGTCGTCGTACGCGCCGTCGGCGTACGCGGCGTACCAGGAGCCGTCCTCGGTCTGGTGGCGCGCGAGCCACAGGTACGCGCGCTCCGCCGCCTCGTGCTCACCGGCCGCGTCCAGCGCCATCGCGGCCTCGGTGTGGTCCCACGGGTCGAGGTGGTGGCCCCGGAACCACGGGATCGCGCCGTCCTCGCGCTGCGCGCCGAGGATGCCGCGCACGGTCGCCACGGCCTGCTCGGCGGTGAGGACCCCGGGCAGGACGAGGTGTTCTGTCCGGGGAGTGGTCACTTGGCGTCCAGCCGGGGGAGGTGGGGCTTGGTCGCGTACGCCACGAAGCTCTTGCCGATCAGCGGGTTCAGGGCCTGTTCGGCGACCCGGGTGGCCAGCGGTTTCTTCATGATGTCCCACACCAGCAGCTTGTGGTACGCCTTCACCGGGAGCACCTGGTCGTTGTCCACGCCGAACGCGCACTTCAGCCACCAGTACGGGGAGTGCAGGGCGTGCGCGTGGTGCGTGCCGTACGGCTTGAGACCGGCCTCGCGGATCTTGGCGAGGAGTTCGTCGGCCTTGTAGATGCGGATGTGGCCGCCCTCGACCTCGTGGTAGGCGTCGGACAGCGTCCAGCACACCTTCTCCGGGCCGTACCGGGGGACGGTGATCGCGATCCGGCCGCCGGGCCTCAACACCCGTACCATCTCGGCGAGTACGCCCTTGTCGTCCGGGATGTGCTCCATGACCTCGGAGATGATGACGACGTCGAAGGACTCGTCCGGGAACGGCAGCGCGAGCGCGTCCCCCTCCATGGCGGTCGCGGTGGCCCCCTCCGGCGCCTCCCCGGCCTCCTTCATCGCCGCGAACCACTTGGCGACCTCGCGGATCTCCTCGCCGTTCTGGTCCAGCGCGACGACCTGCGCTCCCCGCCGGTAACACTCGAAGGCGTGCCGTCCGGCTCCACATCCGAGGTCCAGCACACGGTCCCCCGGGGCGAGCGGGAACCTGGAGAAGTCGACGGTCAGCACGTGGCCCTGCTTTCGGGGGAGCTTTCGGGGGAGGTGGAACGGGGGGAGGGAAGGCCGGTGGGCAGGGGGCCGAGGGTGGCCGGGTCCCGCGCGTCCGCGCGCTCGTCCGGGGCGGTACGAGGGGCTCCGCCGGTCGGCTCAGCTGTCCCGGCTTGCGCCGTGGCGTCGCTTCCGGGGCGCTCGGGTCCTGCCGGCCGTACGCCTGCGCCGGGGCGCGTCGCGGACGTACCGCTCCTGCCCCCGCTTCTCTCGATCGCCTCGCGGTATCGCTCGACCGTCCCCTCGGCCGCCCTCGCCCAGGTGAAGCGGGACAGGACGCGCTCTCTGCCGGCCGCGCCCAGGCGTGCCCGCAGCTCCGGGTCGCCCAGCAGTCGGCTCAGACCGGCGGCCAGCGCTCCCGCGTCGCCCGGTGGTACCGCCACGCACGTCTCGCCGTCGGGGCCCGCCACCTCGGGGATCGCGCCGCCCGTCGTCGCGACCAGCGGGGTGCCGGTCGCCATCGCCTCGGCCGCCGGGAGGGAGAAGCCCTCGTACAGGGACGGCACGCAGGCGACCTCCGCCGAGCGGACCAGGGCGACCAGTTCCTCGTCCGAGATGCCCTTCACGAACTCGACGGCGCCCTGGAGGCCGTACCGCTCGATCGCCCGCGCGACCGGGCCCTCGGTGGGCTGCTTGCCCACGACGACGAGATGCGCGTCGTCGTGTTCCGTACGGACCTTCGCGAGCGCCTCGACGAGGTACACCAGGCCCTTGAGGGGGACGTCCGCGCTGGACGTCGTGACGATGCGGCCCGGGACGACCGGGACGGAGGCGTCCGGCGCGAACAGGTCCGTGTCGGCGCCGATGTGGACGACGTGGATGCGGTCGTCGCGGACGCCGAGGTGGTCGACGATCTCCTGGCGGGACGTGCCGGAGACGGTGAGGACGGACGGGAGGCGGCGGGCGACCCGCTTCTGCATCCGCGTGAACCCGTACCACCGGCGCACCGAGTACCGCTTCTGCCAGCCCTGCGCCGCGTCCAGCTCCAACTGGCGGTCCACGGTGATGGGGTGGTGGATCGTCGTGACCAGCGGCGCGCCGACGTCGCCCAACAGGCCGTACCCGAGCGTCTGGTTGTCGTGCACGACGTCGAACTCGCCGCGCCGCTCGCGCAGATGGCGGCGGGCCCGCAGCGAGAAGGTCAGCGGCTCCGGGAAGCCGCCGGTCCACATCGTGCCGACCTCCAGCGCGTCGATCCAGTCGCGGTACTCGTCGCGTTTGGGGGTGCGGAAGGGGTCCGGGTGGCGGTACAGGTCGAGGCTGGGGAGCTCGGTGAGGGTGACGCGGTCGCCGGTGTTTTTGTCTTCGTCGAGCACGGGGTACGGCTGCGAGCCGATCACTTCGACGCGGTGGCCCAGGCGGGCGAGTTCGCGAGAGAGGTGCCGTACATAGACGCCCTGGCCGCCGCAGAACGGGTTCCCCTTGTACGTGAGCAACGCGATCGCGAGCGGGTGCTTACCGTCCGTGGCCGGTTCGGCCCCACTGGCCTCAGCGGTCACTCCGGGCCCCCTTCTGCCTGCGCGAGACGGCGAGACTACGCCGGGCGCTAATCTAGAACAAGTTTCAGACTTGGTCGTCCGGGAGGCTTTGAATCTACCGGCAGGTAGGGGGCCCGTGAGCAGTGGATCAGGTGATTCACGCCACGGCCGCGCACCGCACGATCACCCGGCCCCACGGACGGTACCCATGCCCCCGGAACCACCCTCCCCCTCCCTCACGGAACGCCAGCAGGCCCGCCGCAGCAGGATCCTCCACACCACCGCCCAACTCGCGAGCCGCGGCGGCTTCGACGCGGTCCAGATGAGGGAGGTCGCGGAGTCGTCCCAGGTGGCGCTGGGGACGCTGTACCGCTACTTCCCGTCGAAGGTCCATCTGTTGGTGGCGACGATGCAGGACCAACTGGCGCAGATGCACGGCACGTTGAAGAAGAAGCCGCCGACGGGTGACTCCCCCGGTACGCGCGTGGCGGAGACTCTGATGCGCGCTTTCCGAGCACTCCAACGCGAACCGCATTTGGCCGACGCGATGGTCCGAGCGCTGACTTTCGCGGACCGCAGCGTAAGTCCCGAGGTGGACCAGGTCTCCCGCCAGACGACCTCGATCATCCTGGACGCGATGGGAGAGCCCGACCCGACTCCCGCGCAGCTCTCAGCAGTCCGGGTGATCGAACACACCTGGCACTCGGCCCTGATCACCTGGCTCTCGGGCCGTGCGTCCATCGCGCAGGTGAAAATCGACATCGAGACGGTCTGCAAACTGATCGACACGCCGACTATTGACAGGCAGTAGCTTCGAACTCCTCCATGGAGGTGGTCACTACGGCATCCTCGCCCTGGTACCGAACCTCCCCGGTCCGAATACGATCCCGCAGGCTGAACGAAACGTCCGCCGCCGACCAAGAATTGTCCTCGGTCCATCCGTAGAGCGTGTAAGTGACCCCGGCGAAAAGAGGGGTGGACAACCCGCTTCCACTCCACCCGGCGGCAGGGGTTTCGAGAGGCCAGGTGACGAGCCCAGGAGCAAGAGGCTGGTCAGCACTCCACCTCCCCACTCTCCTGCCATCGCTGGTGCCATCGCTACTCACATAAAGAGTCGCACCGTCGATGTGATGCCCACACACCAATATGACCCCGATCAACTTCCCATCAGCACCGACGGAAACCACGACGAACCCGCCCCCAACCGACGACAGTCCCCACCACCAAGGGGCGCGGAGAACTGCGCGAGAAACCACAACGAACCCGCACTCTACTGACGACAGCACCACCCCCAGGGGCGCGGGGAACTGCGCGACCAGCCACAACGGACCCGCACCCGCCCCCCAGACCCCCTACTCCTCCGGCGGAAACACCGCCTCCCCGCTCCCCGCCAGCGTGATCGAGATCGCCTCCACCGGGCAGTTCTCCGCCGCCTCCAGGACCCCCTCGTTCGCGTCGGTCTCCGTCTCGGACGGCCGGGACTGGCGGTCGGTGTCGAGTTGGAAGAAGCCCTGGGTCCGGTGGACGCACTGGGCGGAGCCGATGCACAGGGACCGGTCCACGTCGAGCCGCCAGCGGTCGCCCATGGTCAGGCCCCGGCCGGCAGGTGGATCATTTTGTGTTCGAGGTATTCCCCGAAGCCTTCGGGACCGAACTCCCGCCCCAGGCCACTGTTCTTGTAGCCCCCGAAGGGCCCCAGCATGTCGAGGCTGAACGTATTCACGTTGTACGTCCCGGTCCGAACCCGCCGAGCGATATCGATCCCGCGCTCGACATCCCCGGTCCACACGCTCCCGCTCAACCCGTACTCGGAGTCATTGGCGATCCGCACGGCCTCGTCCTCGTCACCGTAGGGCAATAGGCAGATCACCGGCCCGAATATCTCCTCCCGGGCGACCCGCATACTGTTGTCGACGTCGCCGAGAAGCGTGGGAGCGACGTACCACCCGCGTTCGAGCCCCTCAGGACGCCCGCCCCCGATCAGAACCTTGGCCCCTTCTTCCTGACCGATCCGGATGTACTCGAAGCTCCGTTCCTGCTGCCGCCGGGCGACAAGCGGACCGATCTGGGTAGCAGGGTCGAGCGGATCGCCGACTTTCAACGCACGGACGGCGGAAACAAACGCCTCGGCAAACTCGTCGTACCGCTCCCGGGGCAACAGAATCCGAGTCTGCGCGACACATGCCTGCCCATTGTTCATCCACGCGGCGGGCCCGATCCCCCCGACCGCGGCATCAACATCGGCATCGGGCAACACAATGGCCGCAGATTTCCCCCCCAATTCCAAAGTAACCCGGGTCACATTCCGAGCGGCAACCTCCATGACCCGCTTCCCGGCAGCCACAGACCCGGTGAACGCCACTTTGTCGACCCCGGAATGCCCGACGAGATACTCCCCCGTCTCCCGATCCGCGGGCAGCACCGACAACACCCCTTCGGGCAACCCGGCATCCCGGCAGATCTCGGCGAGCACGTACGAGTCGAGCGGAGCCTCGGGCGACGGCTTGAGCACGACCGAGCAGCCACTCAACAGCGCCGGCGCCAACTTGGACGCGGCGACGAACTGAGGCGTGTTCCAGGGAATGACAGCGGCGACCACCCCCATGGGCTCACGCCGCACCAGGATCTTCCCCAGCACCCCGTCCCGCCGCTCCTCGAACACGAACCCCCGGGCAACGGTGATCGCGGAGTCCCACACCATCATGGAAGCGAGCGCCTGCCCGAGCACACTCCACGAGTAAGGCGACCCGTTCTCGGAGGAGATGACCCGGGCCAACTCCTCGTGCCGCGCGGCGACCCCGTCCTTGATCCGCGTGACAACGGCGATCCGCTCCTCCAACGACAGCCGAGGCCAAGGCCCTTCGTCGAAGGCCCGCCGAGCCACCCCGACAGCCCGATCGACGTCCTCGAAGGACGCGTGAGGCACCCGCCCGATCACTTCCTCGGTATGCGGCGAGACGACCTCGATGACCCCGTCCCCGAGCGGCTCGACCAACTCCCCGCCGATGACCAACTGTCCGTACTCCACGACGCCCATCGCCACCACACCCTCGGTATCGGCACCGGTTTCTGACGGTGTTTCAGGAACTGATACCAGTTCTAGTTATAGTGAGCAATGGCCACGGCGCGGCGGCATGCGGAGGGCACATGGCGGGGACCGGCACGAAGACGTACGACCACGGCGGCGGCGTCCGCTCCCTCCAAGTCCCCATCCCGGAGAACCCGTTGGGCCACACGCTGGTGTACGTCGTCGACACGGACGCCGGACCGGTACTCGTGGACACGGGCTGGGACGACCCGGCGTCGTGGGACACCCTCGTCCAGGGCCTCACCGACTGCGGCACGTCGGTGGAGGAGTTGACCGGCGTCGTCGTCACCCACCACCACCCCGACCATCACGGCCTCTCCGGCAAGGTGCGGGACGCGTCGGGTGCGTGGATCGCGATGCACGAGGCGGACGCGGCGATAGTCCGCCGTACACGGGAGACGCGGCCGGAGCGCTGGTACGCGTACATGTCCGCGAAGCTGACGGCGGCGGGCGCGCCCGAGGAACACGTGGCGCCTCTCCGCGAGGCCCCGCGCCGGCCGCTCCCGGGCTTCTCCCCGGCGATCCCGGACCGGGAGATCGTCCCCGGCGAGCTTCTCCCCCTGCCCGGTCGCCGTCTGCGCGCGATCTGGACGCCGGGCCACACGCCCGGTCACGTCTGCCTGCACCTGGAGGAGACCCACCCGCACAACCTCCCCGGCACGGGCCGCCTCTTCTCCGGCGACCACCTCCTCCCCGGGATCACTCCCCACATCGGCCTGTACGAGGACCCGGACGACGCGACCGTCACGGACCCGCTGGGCGACTACCTCGACTCCCTGGAGCGCATAGCCCGCCTCACCCCCTCCGAGGTCCTCCCCGCTCACCAGCACTCGTTCACCGACGCCCCGGCCCGCGTGCAGGCCCTGCTGGACCACCACGACCAGCGGCTTTCAGCGTTGCACGCCCTACTGACAACGCCCCTCACGCCGTGGCGGCTCGCGGTGCGGATGGAGTGGAACCGGCCGTGGGCGGAGATCCCGTACGGCTCGCGGAACATCGCGGTGTCGGAGGCGGAAGCGCACGTCAGGCGCCTGGTGAAGCTGGGCCGCGTGGAGGCGGTGCCGGGGAGCGACCCGGTGACGTACGTGGCCGTCGCGGAGTAAACGTACGGAACGCGGTCCTTCGTACGAGTGAGTACCGGCATGACCCCGTTCACCCTGGGCAGGTCTGCGGCCACAGCGCTCATCACTCTCCGCAGCTTCATGCCTCCCATGAGTCACGGAGAGGCCGGGCCGCACGGACTCCGCGACCGCGCCGGCGCCACGGTCCGGAGGCGAGCGCACCGAGTTCCTGTCGGTGATTTTCAGCTAGAAAGCACCGAAAAGGGCCGTTGACCGGTGAACCACCCCACATGACCCATGTCACCTACGAAGCCGCTTCGTAGCCCCAGACGTGGGCCATGCCCACGCCAATCAGACCCCTGACCTGCGGTTTGAGACCCAGGTCACACAGGGCTCGACCACCCCGAATGCGACCAAAACTAGTAAAGGGGGTGTTTGCGGGCACCGCCCCCTGCCTGCTTACCTGATGGACGTCGCACGGCGCCGACAACCCCCACGGGCTCGGCGCCGACGCTTTGCCGGAGGTGAGACTCCCCCGGCGCGAGCGACCGCCCTGTCCCCGAAGAAACAAGGTTCCCGTGTCTTTCGCCGCCGTCCGCCGCATCGCCCAGTCCCCGAAGAAGGCCCTCACGACCGCCGCCGTGGCCACCGCCGCCGTCGGCATGGCCCTCACCGCGGCCCCCGCCCACGCGGCGACCGCGTCCACGGACTCCGCCTCCGAGGCGCGGACGATCGCGAAGCAGCTGATCCCGGACACGGCGCAGTACAACGCGTTCGCGCACATCGTCGAGCACGAGTCCGGCTGGGACGTCGACGCGACGAACTCCTCCTCCGGCGCGTACGGCCTCGTCCAGGCGCTCCCCGGCTCGAAGATGGCGTCCGCCGGCTCGGACTGGAAGACCAACGCCGCCACGCAGATCAAGTGGGGCCTGGAGTACATGAATTCGCGGTACGGCAGCCCGGCCGCCGCGTGGAACTTCTGGCAGTCCAACGGCTGGTACTGAGTTTTCCGGTCAACCGGCGCTGACTCGCAGCTCCTTGACGCCGTTGATCCACGCCGACCTCAACCGCCGAGGGTCCTCGACCAGCCGGATTCCCGGCATCGCGTCGGCGACGGCGTTGAAGATCAGGTCGATCTCCAGTACGGCCAGCGACTTGCCCAAGCAGTAGTGCGGACCCCCGCCTCCGAATCCGAGGTGGGGGTTCGGGTCTCTCATGACGTCGAACTGGTCGGGATTCTCGAAGACTTCGGGGTCGTGATTGGCGGAGGCGTAGAAAAGCCCCACCCGCGCCCCCTTCTTGATCTGCTTCCCGCCCAACTCCGTGTCCTGCGTGGCCGTTCGCTGGAACGACACGACGGGGGTGGCCCAGCGGACGACCTCCTCGGCCATGGTCGAGGGACGTTCGCGGCAGTACAGCTCCCACTGCTCGGGGTGGGTCAGGAACGCGTGCATCCCGTGCGTGATCGCGTTGCGCGTCGTCTCGTTCCCGGCGACGGCCAGCATCAGCACGAAGAACCCGAACTCGTCGGAGTTCAGGTTCCCTTCGTCCTCGGCGGCGACCAGCGTCGAGACGATGTCCTTCGCCGGGCACTTCTTCCGCTCACCGGCCATGTCCATCGCGTAGGCGATGATCTCGGCGGCGGACTGCTGGCCGACCTCTTCCGTCACGGCGAACTCGGGGTCGTCGTAGGCGATCATCTTGTTGGACCAGTCGAAGACCCGCGCCCGGTCGTCCTGGGGAATGCCGATCAGTTCGGCGATCGCCTGGAGGGGGAGTTCGCAGGCGACCTGGGTGACGAAGTCGAAGGGGTCCTCATGGCCTCGTACGATCTCGACGATGTCGTGCGCGCGATTGCGCAGCCTCTCTTCGAGTGCCCGAATCGACCTCGGCGTGAAGCCGCGCTGGACGATCTGCCGGACCCTCGTGTGCTCCGGCGGGTCCATGTTCAGCATGATCAGGCGCTGCGCCTCGATGGACGCGCGGTCGATGTGGTCGTTGAAGCGGATGATCGCGGTGTTGACGGAGGACGAGAAGAGTTCGGGGTGGGTCGAGACGTACCGGACGTCGGCGTGCCGGGTCACGGCCCAGTACCCCTCGTCCTGGAAACCGGCCACGTTGTCCGACTGCGGTATCCAGCGCACCGGTTCGACGCTGCGCAGATCGGCGAACTCCGGGAGGGGGACTCGGTGTTGCAGCAGGTCGGGGTCGGTGAAGTCGAAGCCTTCGGGAAGCTCTGGACAGGGCATGGGACAGCTCCCGCCATCTGACGGCTCATCAGAAATAGGTGCGGCGACCGTAGTTCAGCGGGCTTGAGGCTGCAAGACCCTTGCGGTGACGTACGCCACATCCGCAGACTGGCAGCCGGAACTAGAACACGTACTAGTTACTCGGCCCCGGAAGGAATCCGCACCCATGGCCGCCGAACCCGTGATCGTGGAAGCTGTCCGCACCCCCATCGGCAAGCGCGGTGGCGCGCTCGCCAACCTCCACCCCGCCTATCTGCTCGGCGAGACGTACCGTGAACTCCTCGGCCGTACCGGCATTCCCGCCGACGCGGTCGAGCAGATCGTCGGCGGCGCGGTGACCCAGGCCGGCGAGCAGTCCGCCAACCCCGCGCGGACCGCCTGGCTGACCATGGGCCTGCCGTACGAGACCGCCGCGACGACCGTCAACTGCCAGTGCGGGTCCTCCCAGCAGGCCGCGCACATGACCGCGAACATGATCGCGGCCGGGGTCATCGACGTCGGGGTGAGCTGTGGCGTCGAGGCCATGTCCCGCGTGCCGCTGGGCTCCGCGTCCAAGCACGGTCCGGGGAAGCCGTTCCCCGACGAGTGGAACGTCGACCTTCCCAACCAGTTCGAGGCCGCCGAACGCATCGCCCGGCGGCGGGAGTTGACCCGTGAGGACGTCGACGAGCTGGGAGTGCTGTCCCAACAGCGCGCGGGGGACGCGTGGTTGGAGGAGCGGTTCAAGCGGGAGACGTTCGGTGTGCAGGTGCCGACGACCGAGGAGGAGCAGGCCGCCGGGCAGGGGATGTGGCGGCTGGTGGACCGGGACGAGGGGCTGCGCGACACGTCCCTTGAGGGGCTCGCGCGGCTGAAGCCCATCATGCCGACGGCCGTTCACACGGCGGGGAACTCCTCGCAGATCAGCGATGGTGCCGCCGCGATCATGTGGGCGTCCAAACGGATGGCCCGCGCGCTGAAGTTGAAGCCCCGGGCCCGGATCGTGGCGCAGGCGTTGGTCGGTGCCGACCCGCACTACCACCTCGACGGGCCGATCGACGCGACGCACGCGGTGCTGGGCAAGGCGGGGATGTCACTGAAGGACATCGACCTCGTCGAGATCAACGAGGCGTTCGCGTCAGTGGTGTTGAGCTGGACGCGGGTGTTCGGCCAGGACCTGGCGAAGGTGAACGTCAACGGGGGTGCGATCGCCCTCGGGCATCCGGTGGGGGCGACCGGGGCGCGGCTCATCACTACGGCGCTGCATGAACTGGAGCGCTCGGACAAGGAGTTCGCGTTGGTGGTGATGTGTGCCGGGGGTGCGCTGGCCACCGGGACGATTCTTCAGCGGCTCTGAGTCCAGGTGAGGAACTCCGAGAACGCCGTGGGGTGGAGGGCGAGTTGGGGGCCTGCGGGGTTCTTGGAGTCACGGACGGCGATGTGGGTGAAGGGAGTTGAGGCGACCTGCACGCAATCGCCGCCCTGGTCACTGCTGTACGAGGAGGTGCGCCAGGTCAACTCGACGCAATCGCCGCCCCGGTCGCCGCTGTAGCTGGACTTACGCCACAGAATCTCCGCGCCCTGTGCCATAGCGTTCCTCCATCACCCGCCGGATCAACTCCGCCGAGTCCTTGATGGAGTGTGCGGCGGCTTGGAGATGATCGTAACGGAGCGAGCAGTCCTTGACGGTGTCCGGGTTGGCGGTGGGATGCCCGTTGCCGTATCCCTCCGTGTAGACGATGTCGGGGTCGTCGACGAAGCGGTAGACGTTGAACGACCCCGTCAGTCCCGCGTGCGCACCGGCCGCGAACGGCAGGATCTGGATGTTGACCCGAGGGTTGTCCTCGAAGGCCAACAGATGCGCCAGTTGCTCTCGCATGACCTCCGGGCCGCCGATTTCCTGGTAGAGCGCGGCTTCGCTGACGATCGCCCAGAAGACCGGCGGCTCCGGCTTCTCCAGGACGCACTGACGGGCGAGCCGGGCGGTCGTACGGTTGTCGAGGTCGACCTGGTCCATCGTGCCGAGCGTGGCGCGCGCGTACGCCGGGGTCTGGAGGAGCCCGTGGATCATGCCGATCTGGAACGTGAGGATCTCGACGGCACGCGCCTCCAGCTCCGCCACCTGCTGAAACCACGACGGCAGTTGGGAGCGCAGGACAAGAATGACCAGCCGCGAAAAGAAACCGTCCGTGTTCAGCGCCGCATCGATCCGCTGGCTGAACTCCAGCGTGGGGACCTTCCGCGCGTTCTCGATCTGGCCGATGAGGGAACCCGTGTAGTTGATGATGTCGCCCAGCTGACCCTGCGTCATCCCGGACGACTCACGGAATCGCCGCAGCTCGAAGCCGTAGTAGTCGAGCGGCGACGCACCCGGGTCGAGAACGTTGATGTGGGTCACCCAAGTCCCCTCTCTGGCAAGAAGTTTCGAAAACCCGCGAACAACCCGACGGGTTGTATTCACTTGGTAGCCCAGAGTAGGTAAGAGGGTCCACGCTCGTACCGTGAACGAACACTTTCCCCCCTTCCTGGTGGGTCCCCTCTTCCCCACGTACTGCCTGATCCTCAAGGTCGGCGACCACTCGCCGCGCCACATCCGCCGCATCACGCGCACGCTGCTGAAGGAGTGGCGGACGGAAGAGGTAGCGGACGCGGTGGAGTTGGCCCTCACGGAGCTGGTCACGAACGTCCACCGCCACGTCCCGGACGGCCGCTGCCAGATACTGATCCTCCGTCAACCGAACGCGATCCGCGTGGAGGTGACCGACCCCAGCCCGAAACTCCCCGCCCCGATCCCCGACTTGCCCCTGGACGCCGAGTCGGGCCGCGGCCTGATCCTGGTGAACGCCCTCACCGACAAGTGGGGAGTCGACCCGGTCGGCGCTCTCGGCAAGACGGTGTGGTTCGAGTGCGCGACGCCGATGGACCTGTGACCCCTGCCTCACGACGGGAGCCGGGCTCGGCACCTACGAG
The DNA here is from genome assembly GCF_055409605.1 of Streptomyces saintjeani. Classification (NCBI taxonomy): domain Bacteria; kingdom Bacillati; phylum Actinomycetota; class Actinomycetes; order Kitasatosporales; family Streptomycetaceae; genus Streptomyces; species Streptomyces saintjeani. The sequence continues at coordinate 2,852,291 of NZ_CP189624.1, forward strand.
ATGAGCCCGGCGCACCCGTCAGCTGGGAGAAGGCGCAGCAACCGTTTTCTGCGGTTCTCTGTCCTGTTCCTCGGACGCGGCCTTCGTGATCGTCCGCGCCCGGGGGCCCATGAACACGTACGACAACCCGAACCCGCCGAGAACCACGGCCGCGCCGCCGACCGCGTCCAGGACCCAGTGGTTGCCCGTCGCGACGATCGCCGAGACCGTGAAGAAGGGGTGCAGCAGGCCCAGGGCCTTCATCCACCACTTCGGCGCGACGATGGCGATGACGAGGCCGCACCACAGGGACCAGCCGAAGTGGAGGGACGGCATCGCGGCGTACTGGTTCGTGAGAGCCGTGAGGGTGCCGTAGTCCGGTTTCGAGAAGTCCTGGACACCGTGGACGGTGTCGATGACGCCGAGGGCGGGCATGAGGCGCGGGGGCGCCAGCGGGTAGAGCCAGAAGCCGACCAGGGCCAGGAGCGTCGCGAAGCCGAGGGACGCGCGCGCCCAGCGGTAGTCGACCGGGCGGCGCCAGTAGAGGACCGCCAGCAGCGTCAGCGGGACGACGAAGTGGAACGACTCGTAGTAGAAGTCGAAGAAGTTCCGCAGCCAGGAGACGCCGACGACCCAGTGGTTGACGGCGTGCTCGATGTCGATGTGCAGGAAGCGCTCGATGTCGAGGATCTGCTGCCCGTGCTCCTCCGCGCGCACGCGCCCGCCGGAGTTCGTCCCGCCGGTCGCCGCGAGGCGGACCTTCTGGTACGCCGCGTAGGTGACGCGGATGAGCAGCAGTTCGAGGAGGAGGTTCGGCCGGGACAGCACCCGCCGCAGGAACGGCAGCAGCGGCACCCAGGAGAAGCGCGCGGGCACGGGCGCGGCGTACTCCGTGGGCGTCGGCGCGGCGTACAGCGGGTCCTTGCGGGACAGGAACGGCAGGAACGTGGCGGCGGCGATCGCGGCGAACAGCACGATGTTGTCGCGGACGGGATACAGCGCGGCCATGTTCGGCAGCATCATCTTCGCGGGCAACGTCATCACCAGGATGACGGCGACGGGCCACACGTACCGGTCGGAGGCCCGCTTCCCGACCCGCCCGACGACGGCGAGCAGCACCCACAGCAGCTGGTGCTGCCACGTGGTGGGCGATACGGCGATGGCGGCGCACCCGGTGATCGCGACGGCGAGCAGCAACTGGCCGTCCCGCGCGTAGCGCACGGCACGCCGCACGCCGAGGACGGCGACGACCGCGCCGAGCGCAAGGAACAAGCCGATTTCGAGCGGACCGTTCACCCCGAGGCGCAGGAGCGCGCCGTGCAGGGACTGGTTCGCGAGGCCGTCGGCCTCGCCGCCGAGTCCGGTGCCGGCGATGTGGTGGACCCAGTACGTGTACGAGTCGTGCGGCATCACCGCCCAGGCGAGCAGCGTGGCCGCACCGAACGTCCCTACGGCCGTCACGGCGGCCCGGCGCCTGCGCGTGAACCACAGCAGCGCGGCGAAGAGCAGGACGGTCGGCTGGAGGGCGGCGGCGACGCCGATCAGCGCGCCACCGGCGTACCGGCCTCGGACGACGAAGCAGCCGAGGAGGACGAGCAGCACCGGGATGATGCTGGTCTGGCCGAGCCACAGGGTGTTGCGGACGGGCAGGGAGAGCATCAGGAGGCTGATGGCGACAGGGGCCGCGAGGAGGGCCGTACGGCGGCTCACGGGCTGCGGGAGGGCGCGAGCCGCTACGACGCCGAGGGCGGCGACCAGGAGCAGCGTGCCGAACGTCCAGCCCCAGCCGAGGGCCTGTTCGGCGGCCTTCGTGAGGGGCTTGAGGACGAGGCCGCCGAAGGGGGTGCCGGTGAACTGCGTGGAGTCGTACAGCGAGCCGTTGACGTGCAGCACGCCGTTCTGGCCGACCCATGTCTCCAGGTCGGTCAGGCGCTCCCCGCGCGGGGTCGACAGGACGGACGCGACCTGCCGTACCGCGAGGACCGCCGCGAGCAGCCACAGGCCGATGCGGGCCGCGCGCAGACGCGCCTGTCGTGCGTCCACGGGGTCGGCGGTGGTCGCCCCGAAGGGTTCCCCCGGTCGCCCGCTGTGCTCCGCATTCGCCACGGCTGGTAGGCCTCCCGCCCCGTTCGTTCGATCCCGCTTGTCTGGTGGTTCTCCCGGAGGCCCACCAGGGGTTTCCTCCGGACGAACCCTACGGGGCACGCCTCTCCCCCTGACAGAGACGCAGGTCACCCCTGCTTCACCTGGCAGCCCATCTCCTTTTGTCCGGAAGACGATAGTGCGTGTCCGGGCAGGTCGCGTCCTCGGGGGCTGTTTTCGCCCGTCTCATGGGCGGGATTTGGAACGGCGCCGAACGGAACCCCCGCTCCGCCCGTACCGTCGTAGACCCGCGCGGGTCACAGCACTACGAGTAGTGACGGATGACTACGGAGGGCTTCGAGCATGGTGGTCGGTTTTCCGTGGAGACGACCGGAAGCGGCGAAAGGTTCATTCACCTCCTTACGTGCGCGTGCGCTGACCGCTCTCCTGCTGCCGGCCGTCCTCCTGCCGGTGGCCCCCGCGTACGCGGGCGGGGCGTTGATCGCCGGGGACGACCGGCGCGCGGCGGTCACCCGGGAGGTCTCCGTCGTCCGGTGGGACGGCGCACGGGAGCAGATCGTGACCCGACTGACCGTCGCGGGCGACGCGCCGGACGCGGGGTGGTTGTTGCCGGTCCCCGCGAGGGCGTCGGTGGAGCTGGGTGATCCCGCTCTGCTCGATCAGCTGGCGGCGGCCACCGTCCCCTCGTACCGCACCCGGCAGCACTTCTGGCCGCAGGACGGCGACTGGCCCCTCACGTCCGGTGCCGATCGGGGGCCTCTCCCGCCGGGTCCGCGTCCCGGCGTCGGTGTCGTCGCCGACCAGCGGCTCGGCCCGTTCACCGTGACGCACCTCTCCGCCACCGACCCCGCCGCGCTCTCCGCGTGGCTGCGCGCGGGCGGCTTCGCCCTCCCCGCTGGCCTCCAGGACGCCCTGAGGCCGTACGTGACGCTGCGCTGGCAGTACGTCGCGATCAAGCTGGCCCCGGCCGCGTACGGCACCCTCAGGGGCGCCCTGGACCCGCTCCACGTCACGTTCGCCGCGCAGGCGCCGGTGTACCCGATGCGGCTGGCCTCGACGCCGGTGTCCCTGTCGCTGTACGTCCTCGCGGCGCACCGCATGGAGCCGGTCTCCGCGATCGGCGGCTCGCGCCCACGCGTGACGTACGCGGGACGGGTGCCGACGACCGACGGCCCTCTGTCGGCGTTCTCCCGCGAAACCCCCTACCTGACGGCGATCGCCGTCGATCTCCCCGCGCCCGCCACCACCGACCCCGTACTCCGCCGCGCCGCCTCCGACACGCCTGTCCGGCAAGTCGTCTACGCCGACCGCCTCCGCACCCTCGCCGGCATCCCCGCGTGGCTCCTCACGGTGACCGCCGTGATCCTCGCGCTGGCCGCGACCGCGATCCACCTCGCGGTGCGCGGCAACCGCGCGCGTACGGGGACCCGCCGACGCGGGCTTCTGACCACCTCACCTGAAGGGAGCACGCCAGCAATGACCGGCACGACGGAGGAGACCCCGCTGACCGGCATCACCGCGCGCGTGGCCGACGCGTTGGCGGCACTTCGCGCGCGTGTGGGGGGCAGTGGGGGTGGGATTCCGCCGATGCCTAAGGAGGCGCCCACAGTGGGAGGGCCGGCGGGGCCGGGGACGGGTGCGGTTCCGGCGGAGCCGGGGGCAGGCGGGATTCCACCGATGCCGAGGACGGCGCCGCCGGGTGGGGCGGCTCCGGGGGACGGGATTCCGCCGATGCCGAGGGCAGCGCCGGCTGTAGGTGCCGACTTTGCCGTGGGAGGGGCGGCGTCGGCCGGGAGCCCCTGGTGGCCCGAGCAGGCGCCCGGGCGTGGGGGTGCTTCGGCGTCGTACGGCGACGGGGTGCCTGTCCTCCCGGAGGAGGCTCCGGCGACCGTGATTCCGCGCAGGCCGAGGACGGCACCGGACGGGGCGTCATGGGGTGACGTGACGGAACGGACGTCCGGTGCTGGGGTCCCGCCGGTGCCGGACGCCGCCCCGACGGTCGGCGTTCCGCCGTTCCCGGAGATGCCCGTCGCGGAGGATGTGTCGGCGGGCGCGGGCCACGGCGTGTACGACGCGCCGCCGGTCCCCCGGTCCGCGCCTCGTGTGCCGCCGATGCCGAGTGTTCCGCCGTACGCGCCTCCTACGCCGACGACGGACGGCGGTACGGCGCACCTCTTCGCGTCTCCCGGGGACGCTCCCCGTGCCGGTGCGTCGGCGGGGCTTCACAAGTACCCCTTCTGCGCGCCGCCGTTGAACCAGAACACGTTCGGTACGCGCCACAAGCACCGCCGTGTGCAGCAGGTGCCGAGGCAGGGCAGGTGAACTCGGCGGACGGGCAGGGCAGTTCGGGAGGCGGGGCGGCCGGGCCGTTCGGCGTCCATGTACGCCGAACGGGTGAAAGCTTCCGATCGGAGAGGCGGGTCGGGAACCTCGGCGACCGTGGCAGCCGTTGGTCGGGGCAGACAGCGTGGAGAGGCAGGGGACTATGAGCGACGAGCAGCTCTGGGCATCGGTGGACGGGTACTTCGAGGAGGAACTGGGGCTGAGGGACGAGGTGTTGACGGCAGCGCTGCGGGAGAACGAGGCGGCGGGGCTGCCGCCGATCAGCGTGTCGGCCGGTCAGGGGAAGCTGCTCCAGCTCCTCGCCGAGATCCAGGGAGCCCGGCGGGTCCTGGAGATCGGGACGCTGGGGGGTTACAGCACGATCTGCCTGGCGCGGGCGCTCCCCGAGGACGGCCGCCTCGTCACGCTGGAGTACAGCCAAAAGCACGCGGACGTCGCCGAGCGGAACATCGCGCGAGCCGGCCTCGACAAGATCGTGGAGGTCCGCGTGGGCGAGGCCCTGACGTCCCTCCCCCTGCTGGCCGACGAGAACCCGCCGCCCTTCGACCTGGTCTTCATCGACGCGGACAAGGCGAACAACCCGCACTACGTCGAGTGGGCCCTGAAGCTCACCGGCGCGGGCGCCCTGATCATCGTCGACAACGTGGTGAGGGGCGGCCGAGTGATCGACGCGGACAACCCGGCCGGCGACATCCAGGGCACCCGCGCGGCCCTCCACCTCATCGCCACCCACCCCCGCCTGACCGGCACGGCGATCCAAACAGTGGGCACAAAGGGCTACGACGGCTTCGCCCTGGCAAGGGTCCTACCCTGAGGAACCGCCCCGGGGCGCGTGGCAAGCCACCCGGTCCACCCACCACACGGACACCCACCGACCTGCTGACCAGCCTCACGCCCTGGCGGAACCCCCGGCGGACGCCCCTCGATGCGGCCCCTTGGCGAACCCCCCGCCGGGCGGGACCCGGCACACCACCCTGGCGGAACCCCATCCGGGCGGCCCTCGGCACGGCACCCTGGCAAAGCCTCCGGCACGCGGCGCTCGGCCCGGCACCTTGGCAGAACCTTCGGTGGAAGGTCCTCGACGCGGCGCCCTGGCGGAACCCCATCCGAGCCGCCCTCGGCACAGCCCCGTTGCGGAACCCCGGGCGGACAGCCCTCAGCCCGGCACCTTGGCGGAGCCTCCGGCTCGCAGCCCTCGGTACAGCAAAGGCGTTCGGCGCGACGAAGGCCCCCGCTGCCGTGAAAACCCTCATCACCTCCGAGGCCCCAGCCGCCGCGAACCCCCTCGCCACCCCCGACCCAACACCCCCCGCCTCAGCGAAACCCCCCGTTCACCGCGATCGTCTGCCCCGTGACGAACGCCGCGTCGTCCCCGGCGAGAAAAGCCACCACCCCCGCGATGTCCGCCCCGCGTCCGAGCCGCCGCAGAGGGGTCACGGCGGCGAGGGCCTCCCGGGCCCGCTCCCCGTGCAGCGCGCGCAGCATGTCCGTGTCGACCGTGCCCGGCGAGATCGCGTTGACGGTGATCCCCCGGGGCCCGAGTTCGTGCGCGGCGGTGGTCGTGAACCGTTCGAGCGCGGCCTTGCTCCCGGCGTACACGGCGGCACCGGGCGCCGACAGCGACGTGGCGATGCTGGAGATGTTGATGATGCGCCCGCCTTCGCCGAGCACCGCCTGGGCGCACTGCATGATGAAGAAGGGTGCCCGCGCGTTGACGGCCATGACGCGCTCGTAGTGCGTGTCGTCGGCGTCGGCGATGGCGACCTGCTCGGACTCGGCGGCGTTGTTGACGACGATGTCCAGCCCGCCCAGCAGCTCCCCGGCGCGGGTCATGAAGGCGCGGACCTGCTCCAGGTCGGCGAGGTCGGCGCCGACGGTGTGCGCCGTTCCCCCGGCCGCCCGGATCTCCTCGGCGCAGGACTTCGCGGCGGACTCGCTCTGGTGGTAGCCGACCACGACGGCCGCCCCGTCGGCGGCGAGCCGCAGCGCGATCGCCCTGCCGACGCCCCGGGAGGCCCCGGTGACGACGGCCTTCCTGCCGTTCAACGCACTCATTCAGTTCCTCCGGTCGAGCGGGACGATGGTGTCGCCGTCCACCAGGTCGGGCAGAGCGGCGAGTTGTTCGTCGAAGACGGCGTTGTCCCCGAGGTGGCCGCTGATGCTGCGCAGCCGGTGCACGCGCCTGAGGACGGCGGCGCGTTCCACGTCGGCGCGCGGAGCACCGTCCCCGTACCCGGCGGTGAACGCGTCCCACAGGACGCCGTAGTCGAGGTTGCCCGGCGCCCGGTGCGCGCCCCGGCAGGCGACGGCGACGGACGTGGACAGGGCCTCGGCGAGGGTGCCGAGGTCGAGCGCGGGAGCGCCGTATCCGGCCTCGGCGCTGACGAGGACGTGCGCGGTCCGGTCGCGCCGGTCGACGACGATCACCCCGGGCGACAGCGTCCCGAGCAGCACCCCGCCCGGCACGGCCGGACAAGCCGCCCACTGCGCGAGCCGCGTGAAGCGCTCCTCGCCGATCCGGCGCAGCAGGCGCGCCGCCACCGGGTCGGGCCGCTCGGCGAGCCAGCGGGCCAGCCCGTCGAGCCAGGGCACGGTCCCGTAAGCCCCCTCGGCGCCCGCGTGCAGGCCGCGCACCGCACCGCCCACGCGCCGGACGACGTCCGCGTACTCCCTGGGCAGAGCGCTCCCCGCGAGCAGGTGCCAGCCGATGCTGACGGCGTCGGGCAGGACCTGCGCGAACCCGCCCTCAGGTACAGGCTCGGGCACGGCGAACCGGACGCCCCCGGTGCCCGCCCGGGCGAAGACGTCCCGCAGCCCGTCCGGCACCGTACCGGCCGCCTTGATCGCGCTCTCCCCGGGCACCCGGTGCCAGCGGAAGCTGTGCGGGCCCTGCCGCAGGACGTGTGTGGTCGACGCGGGGGTGCCGTACGAGACGACGACCTGTCCGGACATGCCGGTGCCTTTCGTCGGGTGGTGCTCCGGGGCCCGGCGCGGACCGGGCCCCGGAGCGTGTGCCGGCTCCGACTAGCAGTCGAAGATCAGCGTGGTGGTGGTGATGACGGGCGTCGCGGTGGTGATGGACGCCGTCGTCTCCGGGCCCTCGACGCCCGCGACCTGGGCGACCTGGTCGCCGTCGGTGTAGGTGCGGTAGCCGCGGACCAGGTTCTCGGCGGGGTTCTCGATCTTCATGGTGGTTTCCTCCGTCGGTTTTCCGGTTCTCCCTCCCGCCGAGGTCCGGCGGGAGGGAAGTCACAGGGCGGGGCAGGGGCTGTCGAGGTTGCGGTGGGGCAGCGCCGGGTCCGCGCCGGCGGCCCGCAGCGCCCGCGCGACGGCGTCGGCGACGGGGATGCCGTACCGCGCGTGGTCGACGAGACCGTCGGCGCAGGCGCGCGCCCGGTGCTGGCCGAAGCTCGGCCGGCGGGCCGCGCCCGCGCGCGGGGCGGGGTCCCAGGCGAGGGAGAGGCCCGGCGCGAGGGCCCGCGTGAACGGCGAGACCGGGCCGGCCAGGTCGAGCGGGGCGCGGGCGACGGTGTCGACGGCGCGCTCCACCTCGTCGGTGACGTAGACGACCATGGCGTCCCTGCGGGGGTACCGGTCCGGGTGGGAGAGGATCTTCGCCCGGTACGGCAGCCCCGCGTCCTCCAGCCCGCGCAGCACCGTGCCCCACACCGCCGGGGCGGCCCCCGCGTCGGGCACGTGCAGGTAGATCCGCAGGACGGGACCGCCCTGCGCGCGGGGCAGCCGCGACCCCACCACGGACAGGAAGCCGGGGGACAACGACGGCCGGTACGGCGGCAGTTCGACGGTGACACCGTCCTCCGTACGCACCCGCGCACGCGGGACCCGCACCCGGACCCCGGCCAGGACGACGGTCACCTCCTCGCCGTCCTCGGACAGCAGGCGGGTGGGGACGCGGACGGCCGGGTGCGGGACGGCGGCCTTCAGCGCCGCCTCCAGCGCCGGGTCCACGAGGTCGCGGGGGTGCACGGCGGCCGGGCGCGCGCCTTGGTGGAACGTCCGGTACAGCTCGTCGGCGAGCCGGGCGCTCAGTTCGTTCAGGGTGCGCGCGCCGATCTCGGTGCCGGCGACGCGCACGGTGAGGTTCGGTACGTCGACGTCGGTCACGCCGGTGACGGTGGCGAGGGGGCCGGTCACAGCGCCTCCAGGCCCAGGACGCCGACGTACGCGGCGGGGCGCGCCAGCGCCGTACGGCCCACGCCGACCGCCGCGCGGTGCACGGGCGTGAGTTCGGCGCCGTACGCCGCCGCGGCCATCACCCGGTCGAGGAGGTGCCAGCCGGCGAAGGCGACCGCGCGGCGAGCCAGGTCGCGGTCGCGGCCGGGGCGTACCGCGCGGTAGCCCCGGGTGAACGCCTCCAGCGTGGGGAGCGCCTCCTGGAGGTTGCGGACGCCCCTCGCGACGATCTCGTCGTCCGCGCCGTCCGTGTCGATCTCCTCGGCGGCGATGCCGACGACGCTGCGGTGCAGGAACTCGCCGGCCGTGGTGCCGAGGTCGCGCGCGGCGTCGCCGTACCGGAATTCCTCCCAGTCCGTGACGATCAGTTCCCCGTCGGCGACGAGTATCTGGTCCAGGCGGAGATCGGCGTGGATGGGAACCTGGGGCGCCGCTTTCTCGTCTTTCCTGAGATTCGCGACCGCTTCTTTCAGGTGGTCGTCGCCCTGGAGAATGCGCCAGAGTTCGATGAGGCCGCCGCTGCTTTCCAGGTACTGGGCCGCCGACAGGGCGGAGAAGACGCGGACCGAGGGCATCGGGAGCGGGCGGCGGTCGAGGTGGTCCGGGGTGAAACGGGCCGCGTGGAGTTCGCCGAGCGCGGCGCCCAGGGCGTGGGCGAGGGCGTCCGGGAATTCCCCGGCGGTCACCGCGTCGGCCGCCGTGCGGGCGTCGCGGACCCAGCGGGTCAGGTGGACACGGCGGTCCGGGTCGGCCGCCAGGACGGCCGGCCAGCGCAGGTGGTGCCAGGTCAGGGCCGGTCCGAGGTCCTCCAGGCGGGCGCCGTGCCCGGTGTGCGGGCCGGCGACGCGCTTGGCGAACACGTCGGTCCCGCTGGTCGTGCGTCCCGCCATGTTCGGATTGCGGCCTGGATAGGTCACCACGGTGTCCGAGACGAATTCCCCGTACCCCCGCTGTCTCACGAATTCTGCTATCTCCGCGTCGGGCATGGCTCGACTCTCGCAAATGCCTTTCGGTGCGGACAAGCATTTCGAAGATCTTCGAAAAGTCTTGTGGCCGCAACCGGCGGAGTTCGTTCCGCGTCTGATCACATGCAAACGAACGGGGGGTTCGATGACCACGTATTCCCAGCTCTGTCTCGGTGACGTGTCCGAGATCCGCATGCAATTCGTGCCGCATCCGGGGGCGAGCCTGCTTTCCCTGACGGCGGACCTGTACGGCGACCGCCGTCACGCCGTGCCGCCGGCGGCGCGCGACGCCGTACGGCGCGAGGTGCCCGCGCATGTGCGCGAGACGCTGCGTCCGCTGTTCGCGCCCGGGCATCCGGCGATCCCCGACTGTCTGACGCCGACCGCGTCCATGTCGCGCGATGGCGCCGAGCACCATCTGGAACAGCTCCTCGACCTGCCCGCCGACCGTCTTCTCGCGGCCCTGGAGGAGGAGTTCGCGGGGGCGCCGCCCGAGCAGTGGCGTCCGGTCGTCGACCGGCCCGGGCGGTGGCTGGACCGGTACGGGGCGGTGATGCGGGCGCTGTGGGAGGCGGTACGGCCGGTGTGGCGGGCGGCGCAGGAGGGGCTGCGGCGGGAGGCCGAGCGGGTGGGCGGCGCGATGGTCCTGGGGCGCCCGGACACGGTGCTGGCCACGCTCAGCCCCCGCTACCGCTACACCGACTCCGTCCTCCACCTGCCCGACGGCCACCCCGAACGCTTCGCGCTGGACGGCCGTCGCATCATCCTCGTCCCCGTCGTCTCGGGCGGCTCGGCGTCCCTGTTCGCCTTCGACCACCCGGACTTCGCCTGGGTCGGCTACCCGCTGCCCGGCCTGCGCACCCTGTGGTCACCCGCCGCCCCACCCGCGCCCTCGCCCACCGACCCCGCCCGCCTGCTCCTCGGCGACGCCCGCTCCGCCATCCTCCGCGCGACCACCCGCCCCACAGTCATGGGCGACCTCGCGACCGCCCTGCGCTACGCCCCGGCGACCCTGTCCCACCACTGCGCCCGCCTGGAGAACGCGGGCCTCCTCCAGCGCCGCCGCGAGGGCCAGTACGTCGTGGTCCACCGCTCGACGCTGGGGAGCGAACTCCTCGACCTGCTGAGCGCGTAGCCGCCGCGCTCAACCCTCGTGGTAGAAGCCCACGTTCACGCTGCGCGGGCTCGTGCGGTCCGTGATGACGATTTCGCCGGAGCCGCCCCGGGGGAGGGTGACGGTGCTGCCGTAGGGGATCGGCTGGGCGTACTGGCCGGAGATCAGGCGGACTTCGGAGGAGGGGTCGTCCTGGGAGCCGCGGAGCCAGGTGACCTGCCAGGTGGATTCGGGGCCGCAGAGGAATTCGAGGTGGACACGGGAGACGAAGAGCCAGTCCTGGGGGGTCGCGAGGCGGCAGACGGTGGTGTCGCGGCCCACCCGCAGCACCGCCCCCGGCTCGCTGTCCGCGTCGGCCATGAGCATCCCTGCCGTGGCCCCCTCCTCCACCGCGGAGACGGAGGCCATGGTGAGTTCGAGCACGTGCGTTCCCCTTGTGTCCGCCGGACGTCCGCCCGGCATGTCCCAGACCCCCCGGACAGTCACAGCGTCCGAAACGGCATTGCACAGCGGCGGAAATGATAAATCGCCCGGCGACACCGCGTCCGGCACAATGGACGCATGACCGAGCGAAAGCCACCGGGCGTGCCGTTCAACTCCTGGGTGGACAAGCAGATCCAGGACGCGCAGGCGCGCGGGGAGTTCGACGGGCTGACGGGCGCGGGCAAGCCGCTCCCCGCCGAGGTGGACTCCTCGTACGACGAACTCTGGTGGATCAAGCGGAAGATGGCCCGCGAGGGCTGGTCCGTGCTCCCGCCCGCGCTCGCCCTGCGCAAGGAGGCGGAGGACGCGCTCGCGGCGGCGCTGGAGGCGCCCTCGGAGTACGCGGCCCGCAAGATCCTCACCGAAGTCAACGCGAAGATCCGGGACATGATGTTCCGTCCGCCGCCGGGACCACCGCTCGGCAAGAAGCCGTACGACGTGGAGGCGGTCGTCGAGGAGTGGCGCGCGCGGCGCAACACGAACGCCCCGCGTCCTGAGGGGACTTGAGAGGGCACCGGGCCCGTGTACGACGGTCCCGGCGCCCAACTCCCCTCACACGTGCAGCAACCGTTCGCACAACTCCCGGTAGTCCCGCAGCGCGAGCCGCAGTTGCTCGGTGTCGCCCGGCGCCGAAGTCCCGCCGTCCCCCGTCTGCCAGGCCCCGCGTACGGTCCGGCGCCTGCGTGTGATCGCCTCGGTGAACCGCGCCGTCAGCTCCTCCAGCACCTGATCGGCCTCGGCGACGGCCTCCTTCGGGTCGTCGACGAACCCGGCGAGCGCGTGCCGCATCTTGAGCTCCAGCTTGTCGCCCTCGTCCTGGGCGATCAGCGGTGAGCCGTGACGGTAACCGCTCTCACCGGTTTTCACCGGCGGCGGCGTGGACGTGCCCGCAGGCATGCCCGTGGGCGCCTTCGCGGGTACGGCCGTGGCCGCCGGCGGATCCCCGGCACCCGTAGCTCCTTGAGGCGTCCCCTTCCGAGGCGTCCCCATCTCCTCACTCATCCCTCACCCCTCCTTGCTGGGCCCTCACTTGGCCTGAATCCGCTGGAACACCGCCGGTACACGACTGCTCCGACCGGCCCGTGCCTTGTCCGTGTCGCGCGAGGCGGCGCGAGGTGCGCGTGCCAGTGCCTTCGACTCGCCGACCAACTCCCGGAACAGCGCCCGGGCTTCGAGTACGGCCTTGCGCGCGTCCTCCGTGTCCTCACCTCCCTCGCCGACCACGTGCCGCACATGCCGGTACCCGTCGACGTGCCCGGCATGGTGCACGGCCAGCGCCGCGACCTGCTCGTCGAAGTCCTCGGCCCGCGGATACCCCCGCGCCCCCGCCAACTCCCCGAGCAACTGGTCCACTTCGGCGGCGGCCTCCCGGGGCGACTCCACGAACCGCTCCTGCGCGGCCCGCCACCGCTCCTGGAACTTCTCCTGTTCCCCGGCTTCGAGGGGCCGCTCGCGCAAGCCCCCGTGGCGTTCGACGAGAGCCGTCAACTCCCGTTCGGCGGCCCGGACATCCCCGTCGTGCCGGGCCACGGCCCGCCCGTACTCGGGCCCGAACCGCCGCTTCAAGGACCCCCCGCCCTGGGTGCGGCGCACTCCGAGGAAACCCGCCGCCGCGACGACGAGCACGCCGACGACGATCAGAACGACGATCACGCCTGTGGACATGGCTGCCTTCCGGTGTCTCGGCCCAACGGGCCGGTTCTCCTTCCGAGTTGCCCGGAACCCGGCATGCAAACAGCCGCTCCGTATATCGCTTGCGCCACCGCCCGGCCGGGTCCGGAAAATGTCCCATGCCCTGGACGATCACCCCGGAACTCCCCGACTCCCCCGCCGCGCGGGCGCTGTGGCGCGCGTACTACACGGAGGTGAGCGACCGCTGGTACCTCCTCCACGAGAACCGCACCACCGACCCGGCCGAGCTGGAACGCGAGATCCACGCCCACACCGGCGCCGAACTCGCCCCGCCCCAGGGGACGTTGCTGGTGGGCCGGTACGACGGTGAGGCGGCCGGGACGGCGGGGGTGCGCTTCCGGGCGCCGGACACGGCCGAGTTGACCCGCGTCTTCGTGCTGCCGGGGCTGCGGGGCAAGGGCGGGGCGGCGCTTCTGGTGGGCGCGGCGGAGGACGCCGCACGGGAGGCGGGGGCCGCGCGCATGATCCTGGACACGCGGAGCGACCTGGTGGAGGCGAGGGCGTTGTACGCGCGGCTGGGGTACACGGAGACGGAGCGGCACAACGACGACATCTACGCGGAGCACTGGTTCACGAAGTCCCTCACCTGAAGCCCGGCAACCCGGCAACCCGGCAAGGGGCCGACTCACCTCGTTCTCAAGCCTGTTGAGGCTGCTCCCGCACCGATCCGCACAGCTCCCCGTTCAACTCCTTCACCAGCCGCACCAGATCGGTCGGCCGGTCCGGCCCCCACCAGTCCCCCAGCATCTCCGCGAGCGACTCCTCCCGCGCCTCGGCGAGCCGCTCGGCGGCCTCGCGTCCCCGCGCGGTGAGGCGCAGCTCCACCCCCTCCCGGCGAGCCAGTCCGTTCTCCTCGATCTGCCGGGCCCCCTCGATGATCACGGCGAGCGGGACGGGGCTCTGGTCCGCGAGCCTCCCCGGCTCGACGCTGCCGTACTTCCTGATCCGCAGCAGGATCCAACTCGCCGCCGGCAGCAGGTCGTAGCCCGCGCGGGCGGTGATCGTCCGGTACACCTCCCGGCGCCCCTCGCGCGTGCCGAGGACGGACAGCGCCCGGCACACCTCGTCGTACGAGGACCGCTCGACGGGGTTGCTGGCGAGGGTCTGGGTGACGTCCGGCGCGGTCACCGAGGAGCGCAGCTTGTCCTCCTTGAGGAACCAGGCGAGCACGAAGCCGAGAAGGGCGACGGGCGCGGCGTACAGAAAGACGTCGGTGATGGAGGAGGCGTAGGCGTGCAGGGCGGGTGGCCGTAGCGCGGGCGGGAGTTGGGTGATGCCGCGTGGGTCGGACTTCAGGGTGTCGGCGTCGAACCCTGCCGGGAGACCCTCGACTCCCCTGAAGGCCGAGGCGAGTTTGTCGGAGAGGCGGCTCGCGAAGACCGTGCCGAACACGGCGACGCCGAACGACGCGCCGATCGAGCGGAAGAAGGTCGCGCCGGACGTGGCGACGCCCAGGTCCTCGTAGGAAACCGAGTTCTGGACGATCAGGACGAGCACCTGCATGACCAGGCCGAGTCCGAGGCCGAAGACGAAGAAGTACGCGCTCATCTCGCCGGTCGGGCTGCCCTCGTCGAGGCGGTGCAGGAGCAGCAGGCCGAGGGTGGTGACGGCGGTCCCGGCGACGGGGAACACCTTCCAGCGGCCGGTGCGGCTGACGATCTGGCCGGAGAGCGTGGAGGAGATCAGCAGCCCGGCGACCATCGGCAGCATGTGGACGCCGGACATGGTCGGCGAGACACCCTGGACGACCTGGAGGAACGTCGGCAGGTAGGTCATCGCGCCGAACATCGCGAACCCGACGATGAAGCTGATGACGGCGGAGAGGGTGAAGGTGCGGATACCGAACAGCTTGAGCGGCAACACCGGTTCGGCGGCCCGGCGTTCGACCACGACGAAGGCGGCGGCGAGCACAACTCCCAGCACCAGCAGGCCGATCACCTGGAACGAGCCCCACGCCCACGTCGTACCGCCGAGGGAGGCGACCAGGACGAGGCAGGTGGCGACGGAGGCGATCAGGAGGGTGCCGAGGTAGTCGATGACGTGCCGGGTGGTGCGGCGCGGGATGTGCAGGACGGCCGCGATGACGGCGAGCGCGACGGCGCCGACGGGGAGGTTGACGTAGAACACCCAGCGCCAGCTGAGGTGTTCGGTGAAGACGCCGCCGAGCAGCGGGCCGAGGACGCTCGTCGCGCCGAAGACCGCGCCGAACAGGCCCTGGTAGCGCCCGCGTTCACGGGGCGGGACGAGGTCGCCGACGATCGCCATCGACAGGACCATCAACCCGCCGCCGCCCAGGCCCTGGAGCGCCCGGAAAGCGATCAACTGCGGCATGTTCTGGGCCGTTCCGCAGAGAGCGGAACCGATCAGAAAGAGCACGATCGCCGTCTGGAACAGTCGTTTTCGGCCGTACTGGTCACCGAGCTTTCCCCACAAGGGGGTTGCCGCGGTGGAGGCGAGGAGGTAGGCGGTCACGACCCACGAGAGGTGTTCCAGGCCGCCGAGGTCGCTGACGATCGTGGGGAGCGCCGTGGAGACGATCGTCTGGTCGAGGGCCGCGAGCAGCATGCCCAGCAGCAGGGCTCCGATCGACACCATGACGTTTCCGCCAACATGCTCGCGGTGCGGATCTTCCGCGGCCGTCCGCGCGTCCAAGGCCATGGAGACCTCCTTCGGCTCTCGTGTCCCTCCCATGGTGGTCGGTGTCACCCGGAACGGCCTGTCGAGGCGTACGGGAGAGCATTTCCGGCCATCTCGCGGCCTGTGACGTGTGGTGCGATGGGGGCGTGCCATGAGTGTGGAGGATCTGCATAATTTCCGGAGTTCCCACGGGGAGGGGTGAAGGCGTGAACGAGCCGACGGAGCGCGAGGGACCCACCGGGCCGCAGGGGCCGTACGGGCACCCCTGCCCGGAGTGCGGGGCCCTGCGTGCCGCCGACAGCACGCCGTCCTGCGACTGCGCGCAGCGGGCCGCCGAGACGCTGAAGGAGGCGCGGCTCGCGGAGGCCGCCGCCGCGGAGGACTTCGATCCGCTGCGGATACGTCCCTATGTGGAGCTGGCGGGTACGGCGGGGGCGCCGGTCGCCGGGGGCAGGCCGCCCGGGGTGCCGGCCGACGCGACGATGCCGTTGCGGGCTGTTCCCGCCGCTGCCGAATCGTTTCCGGACGCGACGGCTACGGCTCCGCTGCCGAGGGTTCCGGGTGGACGTACCGGTGCTCGGGGTGGCTCTGGAGGGGTAGGGGTACCGGGGTATGACGGGGTGGCGAGGGGGGCGGGGCCGGGGAGCGTAGGACCCCTGGACGGCGTAAGACCTGCGGGGGATGCGGGATCGCTGGGCGACGTACGGCCGCTGCGTGACCCGGACGACGTCCCGGAACCCGGCAGCCGTCGTCGCCGGACGATTCTCCTCGCGACCAGCGGCGCTGTCGTCGCCATCCTCGCCGCCGCCGGTTTCGCGAGCGGGCTCTTCGCGTACGACGCGCCCGCGCGCGACGACTCGCCGCCGGAGGACATCCGCGCGGCGGTCCCGGCGCCGTCCCGGACCGCGGCGGCGTCCGTCGAGGCGCCGGCCGAGCGGTCCGCCGCGCCCGCGCCCGCGTCCGAGGCGGCGACCCCGTCCGAGAGCGCGGCGCCCTCGCCCTCCCCGACGCCCTCCCGCTCCTCCCCCTCGCCCTCGTCCTCCGCGAGCGGCTCCCCCTCCGCCGAGGTGTCCCCCTCCGGCGGGGCCGCCGACGACCAGCGCCAGGTCCCGAGCCTCACGGTCGCGGTGCTGCGGCGCGGGGACACGGGTCCGGAGGTGCGGGAACTTCAGCTGCGGCTCAAGGAGTTGTCCCTGTACGCCGAGGACGCGGACGGGGTCTTCGACGAGCAGGTCGAGAGCGCGCTCAAGAACTACCAGTGGTCGCGGAACATCACCGGCGACGAGCTGGGGGTGTACGGGGCGGCGACACGGGAGCGGTTGGAGAAGGAGACGAAGGAACCTTGAAGGGGAGAGCCGGGGCCTTCGGCGTCGGAGGGGGCGAGCGAGGGTACGGAGCACGGTGACTTTCGCGGTGCCGAGAGGTACGGCGGGATCAGCGACGCAGGTCGCGCGGCGGGGAGCAGCGGCCTCAACGCCGGGTCGGAGCGCGCGGAGCGGGGGTGGACGGCTCGGTGACGGGTGCCGGTTCGCGGGGCCTGGGGCGTTGGCGGACGCCGTGGCGTGTGACGCCGGTTCGCAGCGCAGACGGCGTAAGCGCCCCCCGGCGTCAAACGCCGGTTCGCGAGCCCAGCGCCGTAAGTGAACCCCTCAGTATCAGACGCGGGTTCGCAGGGCCGGGGTCGTTGGCGGACGCCTCGGCGTGACGCGGATTCGCAGCGCCGGCCTCGTAAGCGAACCCCTCGGCGTCAGACGCCGGTTCGCGAATCCAGCGCCGTAGGCGAACCCCTTGATGTCAGACGCCGGTTCACAGGGCCGGCGTCGTCAGCGGACCCCTCGGCGTCAAGCGCCGGTTCGCGGCGTCAGCGTCGTACGTATGGCCCCCGCCTCAGGCCCCCGCGCCCCACACATGCAGCCGTACCCCGTCCTCCGTGATCTCCACCGCGATCTCTCGCAGGTCCCGGACGACGACGTCCGCGGCGTGTGCGGACGCCCGTTCGCCCACGCCCACGACTCGCATTCCGGCCGCCTTGCCCGCCTGGATGCCCGCGCCGGAGTCCTCGAAGACGACGCAGTCGGCGGGGGCGACGCCCAGTTCCGCCGCGGCCTTCAGGAAGCCCTCGGGGTCGGGCTTGCTGGCGCCGACGGACTCGGCGGTGATGCGCAGGGCGGGCAGTGGGAGGCCGGCGGCGGCCATGCGGGCGGTGGAGAGGGGGACGTCCGCGGAGGTGACGAGCGCGTGCGGGACGCCGGCGAGGGCGGTGAGGAAGCCGGGGGCGCCAGGGATCGGTACGACGCCGTCCATGTCGGCGGTCTCCTGCGCGAGCATCCGCGCATTGTCCGCGAGGTTCTGCTCGACGGGGCGGTCGGGGAGGAGTACGGCCATGGAGGCGTGGCCCTGGCGTCCGTGGACGACCGGCATGACCTCGTCGCCGTCCAGCCCGTGCGCCTCGGCCCAGCGCCGCCAGATCCGCTCCACCACCGCGTCCGAGTTGACGAGCGTTCCGTCCATGTCGAGCAGAAGAGCACGAGCGTCGATGACAACAGGCTCGGCGACCGACATGCGCACTCCAGACACCCGGCTTCAGAGACCAAGGTGGCCCCGCCCGCCGGTCAGGGAAAACGAGCGGGAACCACTTTGTTCACCCACGGTACAAAACGAACGCCGTCCCCGCCAGCTCCTGCCGGAAACTTCACCGGCTGTTCAGGGGGGCTCACCACATGTTCGGCGCGATGACGTCCCGCCGGGTGGCGCGGCCGGTCAAGCTGTCGGCCCCCCGGGGGGCGACCCGGACCACCGCCGCCGGAGGCCCGCACCGAGGCCCGCCGGGCCGGGACGAAGATGACCGCACCGCACCACGCACCCCGCGACGGCGTCCCGCCGGGTGACACGGCCGGTCAAACCGCCGAGCCTCCGGGCCACGACCCGGACCACCGCCGCCGGAGGCCCGCCGGGCCGGGCCAGGCCGGCGATGGCGATGGCGATCCGGGGCGCGGCCCGCACCCCGCCGCACCACGCGACGGCGCCCCGCCGAGTGACGCCAGCCGGTCAAACCGCCGAACCCCCGGGCCACGACCCGGACCACCCTCACCGGAAGCCCGCACCGAGGCCCGCCGGGCCGGGGCGGCGATGGCCGCACCGGACCCCGGCACCGAGTGGCACCCCGGCACCACACCGCGCCCCGGCACTACACCCCCACCGAGCCGCACCCGTCCGCCCGCCCGCCCGCCCGCCCGCCCGCCCGCGGACAGTCCCGCCGGTGCGGGTGAGCGAAACGCCCCCCAGCCCCACCGAACCCGCCCCGCCGCCCGACCCCCCCGCCCCCGGTCTCAGCCCGCGATCGCCTCCCAGAGGCTCCACACCCCCAGCCCCAGCATCAGCATCGCCGCGACCTTCGTGATCAGGCTCAGCGGCACCCTCTTCATCAGCGCCTTCCCCCCGACGATCCCCAGCCCCGCGACCGCCCACAGCGCGAGGACCGCGCCGAGGCCGACGGAGAGGGGGTCGTCGTAGCGGGCCGCGAGGTTGGCCGTCATGATCTGGGTCAGGTCACCGAACTCGGCGACGAGGATGAGCATGAACCCGGCGCCCGCGACCTTGAGGAAGGACTGGTCCTCGGGGCGGCGGACCTCCTCCTCGTCCTCGTCCTTCTTGAGGAGCAGCATCGCGGCGCCGCCGAGGAAGAGGACGCCGGTGAGGGCGTGGACGAGCTGCTGCGGGAGGAGGGTGAGGACGCTGCCCGCCGCGACCGCGAGGACGACGTGCACGAGGAACGCCGCGGCGACCCCGGCGAACACGTACGACGCCCGGTAGCGCGTCCCGAGCACGAGCCCGGCGAGCGCCGTCTTGTCCGGCAGCTCCGCGAGGAAGACGACGCCGAAGACGAGCGCCGTCACGCTGATGCTGATCAAGGGTTCCTCAATCGGTAGGGGCCGCCCCACCGAGAGTGCTGAGCCTTCAGGACACCTCGGCAGGACAGCACACGAAGAGCCCGCGTCGTACGACACGGACGTGCACTGCTTGCCGAAGGTCTCGCTGGCGGGTACACGAACCCCGCCTCCGGGCGCCGGCTCAGACGAGCTGAGCAGTATGTCGACGGTCCGGCGAAGAGCTACTCCCCTTCTGCGCCGTCCATCGTACGCGACGCCACCGACATCGTCGTAGGGACGAAAGTCCCCCCGCCTTCTTCCCGGCTCCGCCGCCTTCCCCTTTGCCGCAGACCTTGTCTTGCCATGTCCGCGTCACTAACTTCTTACCGCTCGCACACCTCACCGCAACACACCCCCGCGAGCATTCCAACGCCCCCCACTCCAACGCCCCCACACCCCACGGGAGTTCGCATGCGAAAGTTCTACGCGCGTGGACGGCTCAGCATACTCGCCGCCCTTACCGGACTCATAGCCTCCGTCGGTGTCCTCAACGGCCCGACCGCGTCCGCCGCGCTCCCCACGCCCGTCAGCGCCGCCACCGCCCGCAGCTACCTGTCCCAGCTCACCGTGGCCACCGAGAACCGGACGGGCTACGACCGGGACCTGTTCCCGCACTGGATCACCATCTCCGGTACCTGCAACACGCGTGAGACCGTCCTCAAGAGGGACGGGTCCAACGTCGTCACCGACTCCGCCTGCGCGTCCACGAGCGGCAGCTGGTACTCCCCCTACGACGGGGCTACCTGGACGGCCGCGTCCGACCTCGACATCGACCACCTCGTCCCGCTGGCCGAGGCGTGGGACTCCGGCGCGAGCGCCTGGACGACCGCGCAGCGGCAGGCGTTCGCCAACGACCTCACCCGCCCGCAGCTCATCGCGGTCACCGACAACGTCAACCAGGCCAAGAGCGACCAGGACCCGGCCGAGTGGATGCCGTCGGTCACCTCGTACCGCTGCACGTACGTCCGCGCGTGGGTGCAGGTGAAGTACTACTACGACCTGTCCGTCGACTCCGCCGAGAAGTCCGCGCTGACGAGCTACCTCGCGGGCTGCTGATCTTCTGCCGGGAGATGTCACAGCGCGGGGCCCTGTCTCGTCCGTAGGGAACGGAGCACTTTCCCTTACGGAGGAGAAGACGATGGACCTCGCGCTGTGGATCTCGGCCGGACTGCTCGCGTTCGTGGCGCTCGCCGGGGGTGCCACGAGACGTTCGTCCCCCGGGAGAAGCTCGCCGCCGCGCACGGCGGGGGCTGGACCGGGGACGCGAGCAGCGCTTCAGCGAAGTCCCTCGGGATCCTCGAACTCCTCACCGCGGCGGGCCTGTTGCCGCCGGTCGCGCTGGACACGGCGCTGGTCCCGGTCACCGCCGTCTGCTGGACTCTCCTCATGGCCGGCGCGACGATCGCCCACGGACGCCGTGGCGAGTCCGCGCCGGTCGCCCTGACCCTGGTCCACCTCGCGCTCGCGCCGCTCACCGGCCGAGGGGGACGCAGCTGAGCGCGGCACCAACCCGGAAAGCCCCGCGAGCACCCGAAGAGCCACCGAGGACGCCGTCCAGGAGACCTGGCCGCGCTACGACGCCACCCCGGCCGCACCCCGCTCCGCGCGGGCGTTCCTGTCCACCACGGTCACCCGCGCCGCGATCGACGCCCCGCGCTCAGCTCGCGTCCACAGCGAGGCATACGCCAGTCCCCGAGCCCCCGCTCACGGACCCGTACGAAGACCCGGCGCGGACGGCGGAGTTGGCCGACTCCGTGCCGCCGGCCGCGCTGCCACTCCTGGAACGGCCGACCCCGCTGGAGTGTGCCGTGTCCGTGCTGAGGGAGGTCTTGGACTTCCCGTTCCCCGAAGTCGCCGAGCCGTCGCGCCGCCAACTCGCCGTACGCGCCCGGCGTCACCTGCCGGCTGACGGCGTGACCGTGCTGAGCGACAGCGACAGCGACAAGGCGGCCCGCCAGGCCCGCCCGGTCGAGGGCGCGGCGTCCGCGTCCCGCCTCTTCGGCGCCGTCTCCCCGAAGAGGCCCGGGATCGGTGTGACGGCCGAGCCGGGCACCCTGAACAGCGGCCCCGGCGTGGTCTTCCGGGACGCCGGGGAAGGGTCCTGCACACCATGGGTCTGGACGTCGGAGGTGACCGGATCACGGCGATCCGGTTGACCGTCATCCCCGACAAGCTGTGTCATATCGTCACGATGGCTGACACATGGGCGGTCGGCCGGACATTGCGCCGCACCGGACGCGGCCGACCAACCGGGACCGGCGGCGCCGCCCACAGGAACTCGCCACTCTTTTGCCGCCGACATATTCACACGTCCATGACGATCCTTTTCGGTGCATTTGGTTGCGGATCCCCATGGACGTGTTAATTTACGGCGCCGCAACTGGAACCCCCCGTCCGGCATTTCAGGAGCCGGTGCTGTTCCAGTCGGGCGTGTATACGACGACTTCGGAAACGTCACCGGCGCGGACGGCGGAGTGGGTGGTTCCGGCCACGCCGAGGGCGACGGCGAGGGCCACCGCGAAGAGGGCCGCGAGTACGACGGCGCGAAGCAGCATGTTCTTCGACTCGATTGTCTGGTAAGGCATTCGGGTATTCCCATCGCTCAAGATCCGGCTGTCGGGAACACTCTGGCCGGAGCCCGTCAGTGGAGGATCAGTGGACGATGGACGGGAGATGGACGCGCACCACAGTCCGGGCAATTCACCCCGCACCTCGGGATTCCGAGCAGAAGGTGTTCATGTGTTCATGCGTTCCGCCCGGCGGTAATCCCACCGCCAATCGCGTTCAGAAAATGAAAACGTCCGGCTGCGGCTGCTTGAAGCTGCAAGTTCTCGGCTAGGATGGCCCCGCGCTGCGCTCGGTTCGACCAGAGAGGTGACCCGGTGGCGGTCCTCCATGTGTCCCTTCTCGGTCTGCTCGAAGTACGCCGCGACGCGACCGATCTGGACCTGGGAAACCCCCAGCAGCAGGCCCTGTTCACCGCCCTCCTGCTGCGCCGGGGGAGAACCGCGTCGGCGGCGGACCTGATGGAGGCGATCTGGGGCGAGGAGGTCCCCGCCTCGGCACTCACGACCCTGCGCACCTATGCCTGGCGGCTGCGGAAGATTCTGGAAACCAACAGCAAGTCCCCGGAGTTTCTGGTCTCGGTCGGCGACGGATACCGGCTGGTCGTCCGGGACGAACACATCGACTGGTACGAGGCGGAACGGCTCGGCCGCGAAGCACTCGACGCCAATGGTCCACACCAGGCCCTGGACGCCTTGGAACGAGCTCTCGGCCTGTGGAAAGGGGAACCTCTCGCCGGGATTCCCGGCCCGTACGCGGCACTTCAGCGCGACCGCATCGACGAGACCCGGCTCGCCCTTGAGGAAGAGCGCCTCCACACGGTGATCTCACTCGGCCAAGGGCAGTTGTGCATTCCCGAGTTGGTGGAACTGGTCGGCCGTTATCCCTTAAGGGAGCGACTGTACGCCCTGTTGATGCGGGCGCAGGCCGGATCCGGCCGCCGGGCCGACGCGCTGACGACCTATCACGACGCGCGCCGGCTGCTCGTCGACGAACTCGGGGTCGACCCCGGCGCCGAACTCACCTCCGTACACCGCCGGATACTCAGCGGCGAACTGGACTCCGTACCGGACCCGCACGACAGCCCCGACGAGCGGGCGGACCGGGCGCTCGTGCTGCCGCCCGCCCAACTGCCGCCGGAGCCCGCTGACTTCATCGGGCGGGCGCATGTCGCGCAGGCGCTCACCTCGGCGATGAACGCGGAGAGCCGGCCGACGCTCCCGGTGGTCGTGCTGGCCGGGATGGGCGGCGTCGGCAAGTCCTCGCTGGCGCTGCACGTGGCGCACCGGGTGCGCGAGGCGTACCCGGACGGGCAGTTGTACGCCGACCTGGGCGCGATGGCCGCCCCGGAGGCCGCCCTGACGGGTTTCCTGCGGGCGCTCGGCGCGCGCCCCGAGGACGTGCCGGAGTCGCTGGAGGCGCGGACGGCGCTGCTGCGGACGATGCTGAGCGGGCGCAGGGTGCTGATCGTGCTGGACGACGCGCGCGACGCGGCGCAGGTCCAGCCGCTGCTGCCGGGCAGCGCGCACTGCGGGGTGCTGATCACGAGCCGGACCCGGCTCGGCGGCCTCCCGGCCTCCCTCCAGGTCGAGTTGGAGGCGTTCTACCTCGACGAGGCGCTCGAATTACTGACCCACGCGATCGGCGCCGAGCGGGTGCGCGCGGAGCCGGAGGCCGCCGCCGCGCTGATGGAGTCGTGCGCCTGTCTGCCGCTGGCCGTACGGATCGTGGCGGCCCGGCTCGCGGCCCGGCCGCGCTGGTCGATCCGCTCGCTGGCCGCGCGGCTCGCCGACGAGCGGCGCAGGCTCAGCGAGTTGAAGGCGGGCGACCTGACCGTGTCGGCCGTCTTCGACGTGACGTTCCGTCAACTGCCCGCGGACCAGGCGCACGCGCTGTGCCTGCTGTCCTGCGTGAGCAGTCCGGACCTGTCGCTGGCGAGCGCGTCGGCGCTGCTCGGCACGGGCGAGGAGGAGGCGGAGGAGTTCCTGGAGTCGCTGGTGGACGCGGCGGTCCTGGAGACGCCGTCGGCGGGCCGGTACCGGTTCCACAGCCTGCTGCGCACGTTCGCCCGGGAGAAGCTGCCGGCGAGCGCGTACGTCGAGCCGTTCCAGCGGCTCCTGCACTCGCTGCTGGCGTCCGCGGTGGACGCCTTCCGGCACGCGGTGCCCGGCGATCCGATCGAGGACGCCCTGACGCCGGCCAGGATGCCGGGGCGGCGGTTCGGCGGGCTCGGCCAGGCGCGGGCGTGGGCGGTCGCGGAGGCGCCGACGGCGCTCGCGGTGGCGGCGCAGATCGCCCGGGAGTGGACGCGGACGCGGCCCGGCGAGTACCACCACCAGGAGTGGCTGCCCTCGGCGACGGACCTGCTGATCGCGCTGAGCGCCTACTGGGGTGACACGAGCCACGTGGCGTGGAACAGCACGCTCGACGCCCTGACGCAGGCCGCGGTGCTGACCGGGGACGAACGGACCGAGGGGCGGGCGCGGTTCCTCAGGGGCAACATCCACCTCGCCCGCGCCCGGCTCGCCGCGGCCGTCGAGCACTCCACGCTCGCGGTCGCCCTGACCCGGCACACCGGGGACCTCGTGATCCTCCGCCAGGCCCTCAACGACCTCGGTCTCGCCCACCAGTTGAGGGGCGAGTTCCAGGAGGCCGGCGCCTGTTACGACGAGGCGATCGTGCTGGCCCGCAGCCTCGGCCACGCCACCGGCGAGGTCGCCACGACCCTCAACTCGGCGCTCCTGCACGTCAACGCGGGCGACCCGGCGCGGGCGATCGGTGTCTGCGAGCGGCTGCTGGCCGACACCCCGGCGCTGCTGTGCGCGAACCCGGGGGGCGCGGCGTACGCGTTCTACGTCCTCGGGTTCGCGCACCACACGCTGGAGGACCACCTGGCGGCCGTGTCCTGGTACGAGCGCTGCCTGTCCGTCGCGGTGGAGGCGGGCCTGACGAGCCGGGAGGCATGTGCCCGGTTCCGGCTCGCGGACTCGCTGCGCGCCCTCGGGCACCCCGAGCCGGCGGCGGCGGAGGTGCTGCGGTCCGTCGAGATGTGCGAACGGGCGGGCGACGTCCGCAACTTGGCGCAGGCGCTGCTGGTCCTCGGCCGGGTACGGCTCGCTCTCGGCGAGCAGGACGCCGCGCGCTCGGCGCTCACCGACGCCCGGCGGATGATGGCCGAACTGCGGCTGCCGGACGAGGGCCAGGCGGCCCGGCTGCTGCTCGCCGTACCGGTCACCGGGTCACGGTGAGGCGGCCGGGCGGGTGGCCACCGCTAGGAGGTTGGCGCCGCGCGCGCCGGAGTCCGGGTCGATGAGCAACTCCCGTTCCATCTTGAGGACATCGGCGAAGGTGGCCTCCCCGTGCGGGAACCGTCCGGAGAAGCTGGAGGCGGGCAGGACCAGGCCGGGGAAGCCGGTCAGGGCGTCCACCCGCAGGTCGAGCGCCCGGCACAGCAGCCGGATCTGGCCGGGCGTGAAGAGGTGCGCGTGCGGGGCGCCGGGGCCGCCCGGGTCGTGTCCGGCGAGGCTGTGCAGGGCCGCCTGGAGGTCGCCGCAGCCGAGGTACTCGTGGGCGGTGTGCCAACGGCTCGGCAGGAACGACACCATGAGCCCGCCGGGCGCCATCAGGGCCGCCAACTCCCGCAATCCCGCCTCTGGTTGGGAGAAGGCGCTGAGGTACGAGCAGTCGTGGAAGACCAGGTCGTGACCGTGCTCGCCCAGCAGGCCCGCCAACTCGCCCGGCCGCGCGGCGAGATGGCGTACGCGGGGGCCGTGCCCGGCGCGGGCCGAGCGGGCGCCGGCCTCGGCGGCGGCCTCCGGGGTCGGGGCGATGTGGACGCCGGTGCTGTGCGGGTGCTCCGCGGCGATCCGGCGCGCCCAGCGGCCGGCGCGGGCCGAGGCGTCGACGTACGTGAAGGAGGGCGGCAGACGGGAGAAGACCGACTGTTCGAGGGCCGTCCACAGCAACGCGTCCGTGAGCCGGCCGTAGAGGCGGCCGGGGGCGCCCTCCTCGTCCCTCGTGCGGACTGTCCCGTCGTGCTGCGCTGAACTGGTCACTGTGGCCTCTCGGTTCACGTCACCTCGGACCTTTCAGGGCTCGTTCCGTCAGGCCGCCGAGGGCGCGCGGCCCGGCGGACGGCGGGGCGCGGGGGCCCGGTCGGCGGACGGTGGCTGGGGTGCGCCGGAGCGGTCCGGGACGCGCAGCCGGGAGCCGAGCACCATCCCCAGCTGGAAGCGGTTGTCGACGCCGAGCCGGTCCATGAGCGCGCGCAGGATGTTGGTGACCGTCCGGGGGCTGACCCCGAGCCGGTGGGCGGCGCTCGTGTCGGTGTGCCCGGCGTACAGCAGGGAGATGAGCTTGCGCTGCCGGTCGTCGAGGTCGAAGGCCGCGGGCGCGCGGAGCCGGTTCGCCTGCGGGTGGACGGGCCTGACGGCCGCCGGGAACTCGGGAGCTGCCATGGGTACGTGCCTCTTCCCCTCGGGTCCGGTCGTCTTCCCCCCACTCTGACAAGCCACGATCGCGCCACGATCAGCGTGGGATCAGCGGGAGTTCGGCAAAGGTTTCGCCCTCGCCCGCGTGTGGGGGAACTGTGACCGGAGGGGTCCGCGTTGGCTTCCGTGACGGGCGGGGGCAATGATGAGGCGGCCGTCCGTTCCCCCGAACGGGTGTCCGTCCCCTTCCGGGGGCGTCTTTGCCCACTGCGCCCCCACACGCCTGGGAGTCCACCTTTGTCCACTGTGTTCTCTGTGCCGCAGCAACGGGCGAGCGCCGGCCCGGCGCCGCTCTCGGTCGCCCTCGTCGGCGCCGGCCCGCGCGGCACCAGCGTCCTCGAACGCCTCTGCGCCTCGGCGCCGGAGCTGCTCGCCCCGGGCGTACGGCTGACCGTGCACGTCGTCGACCCGGCGCCGCCCGGCCCCGGGCGCGTCTGGCGCACCGCGCAGCCCGAGGACCTGCTGATGAACACGGTCGCCTCGCAGGTGACCCTGTTCACGGACGACAGCGTGAACTGCTCGGGCCCGATCCTGGCCGGACCGAGCCTGCACGAGTGGGCGGACGGCGCGATAGGCCCCGACGACTATCCGACGCGGGCGCTGTACGGCCGGTACCTGGAGTGGGTGTTCGCGCGCACGCTGCGCCACGCGCCGCCTTCGGTGCGCGTCGAGACCCACCGGGCGCGCGCGACCCGCCTCGACGACACGGCGGACGGCCGCCAGCACCTCGTCCTCGACAACGGCCGTACGCTGACCGGGCTTTCGGCGGTCGTCCTCGCGCAGGGGCACCTGCCGGTACGGCCTTCCGCGGCCGGCCTGCGGGACGCCGAGCACGCCGGGCGGCACGCGCTGCGGCACATACCCCCCGCGAACCCGGCGGACGTCGACCTCTCCGTGGTGCGGCCCGGCGAGGCCGTGCTGTTGCGCGGGCTCGGGCTCAACTTCTTCGACCACATGGCCCTGTTGACGACCGGCCGGGGCGGTGCGTACGTCCGTGCGGGCGGCGCGCTGCGGTACGTGCCGTCCGGCCGAGAGCCGCGTGTGTACGCCGGGTCGCGGCGCGGGCTGCCCTACCAGGCGCGCGGCGACAACGCGAAGGGGCCGTACGGGCGGCACCTGCCCGAGGTCCTCACGCCCGAGGCGGTCTCGGCGCTGCGCAAGCGCGCGGACTCCGGGGAGGCGCCCGACTTCCTGCGCGACATATGGCCGTTGGTCGCCAAGGAGGTCGAGACCGTCTACTACACGGCGCTCGTGCGGCACCCCGAGTTCGCGCCGCGCTATCTGGCCGTGCCGTACGGCGATCCCCAGGAAGCCGCGCTGCTCTCGGAGTTCGGGGTGGCGGACGCGGAGCGGTGGGACTGGGAGCGGGTCTCCCGGCCTTACGCGCAGCGGGAGTTCGGGCATCGCGGGGAGTGGCGTCAGTGGCTGCTCGACCACCTCCGGGCGGACGCGGCCGAGGCGCTGCGGGGGAACGTCGACGGTCCGCTGAAGGCCGCTCTCGACGTACTGCGGGATCTGCGCAACGAGTTGCGGCTCGTCGTCGACCATCGCGGGCTGCCGGGGGACTCGCGGCGCGACCATCTCGACCGCTGGTACACGCCGTTGAACGCGTTCCTGTCCATCGGGCCGCCCCGGCGCCGCATCGAGGAGCTGACCGCGCTGATGGAGGCGGGGGTCGTGGAGGTGCTGGGGCCTCGGCTCGAAGTGACGCGGGAGGAGGGGGCCTGGCTCGCCCGCTCCCCCGACGTGCCCGGGTCGGCGGTGCGGGTGACGACGCTGATCGAGGCGCGGCTCCCTGAGCCCGATCTGGGGGAGAGCGCCGATGCGTTGCTGGTGCATCTACGGGAGACCGGGCAGTGCCGGGCGCATGTGGTGGACGGGTACACCACGGGGGGTGTCGATGTCTCCGCCCGGCCGTATCACCTCGTCGACCGGGAGGGGGTGCCTCATCCTCGGCGGTTCGCGTTCGGGGTGCCTACCGAGGGGGTGCACTGGGTGACCGCTGCGGGGGCCCGTCCCGGGGTGGACTCGGTGACATTGTCCGACGCGGACGCGGTGGCCCGGGCGGTGCTGCGGGTGGCGGCGGAGGGGCGGTCGGTGGTGGGTGGCTCCGAGGTAGTACGGGTCTGACGTACTGGGGTGCTACGGGGGTGCTACTACGGGGGTGCTATGGGGGTGTGCCTGCTCAGCTCGCGTCGGTCCAGCCGAACGGCACCGTGAAGCAGCCCACGCGGGCGCCCTTCGTCCCGGGCTCGTCGTGGATCACCACGGACGCCGCCTCGCCCTGCCGGAAGGTCCAGGTGTGCGTGGCGACACCCACGCCGGAGCCCTCGTCGCCGGTCGTGAAGTCCAGCCACACCTCGTTGTCCTCGTTGACGTGCTCGGGTCCCGTGCCCGGCACGTGCTGGTAGTGCCCGCCGGCCGCCGCCGGGTCGGCCCCGCACGCCTTCTGGTGCACATGCGCGCCGAACGCGTGACCGGAGGGGAAACCGCTCACCCGGAGCGTTACGACGGTGGCGCCGCCGGACGTAGTCCGCTGGACGACCTCGATCGACGAGCCCGCGGGGACGAGATCCTGGTCGTACGTGACGGCGTCCGACGGGACGAAGGCGGTCGGCGGCGCGAACCGGGCGTCGGCCCGCAGGACGACGTCACGGGCCGTACCGGGCCCGGCTGCGAGGGCCGCGGCGACGGCTCCCGCACAGATGGCTGCCAGCATGGATACTCACCCTTTCCACTGCCCCCCTTGATCCGCCGATAAGGGACGTTAGGGGACCCGGGACGCGAGCACCGCTCGAAACGTGCCGTTCGAGTGAACATTCCGTGCGCGTCGTACGTACCCCCCTTGGATCTTCTGTCACCCCCTGGGCGTACGCTGTCTGGCTGTCAACGGGGGAGTCACGGGAGTCGTGGTGCTGGAAAGTATGGGGTCGCTGACCGGCGGTCCATGGATCTATGCGGTTGTGGCCCTGTCCGTGCTGTTCGACGTCTTCCTGCCGGTGCTGCCGAGCGGCGTCCTCGTCATCACGGCGGCGACGGCGGCTGCCGCCGGGTCCGGCGCGGCGGTCGCCGGACAAGTGCCCGAGCACGTGCCCGACATCCTCTTCCTGATGCTCTCCGCGACGACCGCGTCCGTCCTCGGCGACCTCGTCGCCTACCGCCTCGCCTGGCGCGGCGGCGAACGCCTCGACCGCGCCATCGCCCGCTCCCGCCGCCTCACCACGGCGCAGGAACGTCTCGGCGAGGCCCTGGCCCGAGGCGGCGGCCCCCTCATGATCCTCGCCCGCTTCGCCCCCGCCGGCCGCTCCGCCGTCTCCTTCCTCTCCGGCGCGTCCCACCGCCGCGTCCGCGACTTCCTCCCCTGGTCGGTCCTCGCGGGGGTCGCCTGGGCGGGGTACAGCGTGGCTCTCGGGTACTACGGCGCGCACTGGCTGGGGGCGAGCTGGCTGTCGACGGGGGTGTCGGTGGGGGCGTTGTTCGTGGCGGGGTCGGGAGCGGCGTACCTGATGCGCCCACCGAAGACGACCTGAGCCTCGCGTACTTCAGGGGTAGAGCGCCTGTCTTACAAGCAGGATGTCGGCGGTTCGAAACCGTCCGCGCCCACGCAGATCGAAGGCTCCTCGGCGCTGGTCGGAGGGCCTTTGTGCTGCTCGCTGAGACCCTCTCGTCAGCCCTTCACCGACGAGAGGTGCCCCGCCTCCACCGCGGTGGACGCGGTTGTCGATGGCGGTGGTGTGGCCGCCGCGCGCGGTCGCTTCCTGGCCGAGGCGGGCGTACTCGTCGCACGTGTCGACGACGGGCGGGGCAGTGGTCGGGGTTGTCACGAACAGTCCCCTCCGGGTTCAGCGATCGCGGCACAGCCGTAGCCGGGCGGGCACCGGTGCACCTCGACGCTCATGTCGTGGCAGCCCATGTGCCCCTCGGCGCGGCCAGCGGGTGCGGCCAGGACGTGGAGCGGGAAGTGCCGGCCGCACCACACGCACGCCCAGCCGGAGTAGCGGGCCTTGGGGAGGGTGGCGGCGTCGGGGAGTTCGCGGGTCACCGCCGGTCCGCCTGCGGGACCAGGCCGTAGAGGTCGCGGCAGCCTCCACACGCGTACAGGACGTAGGACGCACTCTGTCCTTCTCTGACGAGGCTGATCACCCGCACTCCGTACGCGTACGCCCGGTGCCAGGTGCACCAGCCGTAGATGCCCGGCCGTTCGGAAGCCCGCCTGTTCACGGACGGCCTTCTCGGTGTGGGTCCCTGATCAGGCACCACAGGGCGGTCGCTGTCTCGCACCGGGTGCTGTCGTCGACGCACTGCTCGCACATGCCCGCGTGCGACCGAAACGCCTGCGTGGCGGCGTCATGAACGCATGGGCGGCAGGCCCGGGGAAACGTCGAGTAGTGGCTGTGCCGCCGCTCCCCGAGGTCTGCCGCCGTCGCGGTCGTGAGCGGTGTCCCGCACCAGACGCACCCGACACCCCGAGCCTTTGGCTGCGGCAGGTCGTCGAGGTTCGGCAGGTCCAGCAGGGTGCGCGCGTCGACAGGAGGGACGGTCTCAGGTGGCATGTCACGCCTCCACGGTCACGATGATCCGTTTCACATCGCGACCGTAGGTGCGTCCGTGCGGAGTCGAGGACCGGAATCCGGTCCCTATGCCGAGAGGAGACCGATCTTCACCGCGAGCTCAGACGCACGGCGGCGCCTCGGAGCCTGCTTCGACTCGACCTCTTCCAGGATGATCCGCTTCGCATAGCCGTTGTAGCGGATCGTGTCCGGCGCGTCCTTGGCCGCCTCCTCCAGCGTCGCGATCGCCACATCCGGCTGATTGTCGAGCTGGTAGCCGCGCGCCTCCTCGATCCGGTGCCGTGCTCTCCTCGGATTCGACTTGATGACGGTCTCGTCGGCTTTCGCGGCCTGCCGTACGGACTCCCCACCCTGATGCAGTTCGACCGCGACTGTCACCGCGTGGGCACCGATGACGGCCCGTGAGAACGACGTGACCGGATGGAAGTAGTCGACAGGCAAGCGACCGGCCATCTCGCGCGCCTTGTCCCAGTGCCTCCACGCGGCGCCGTTGTCCCGGCGGCGGGAGGCCGTGTAGCCGAGTTCGAACTCCAACGCCCCCGCGATGGCGAGGACGTCATCCGAGGCATCGGGAAGAAGCGGTTCGAGGAGACGGATCGCCGCGCGGTTGACCGTGTCGGCGGCGTCGTAGTGGCGCGGTCCGGAGTCGCGGTGGGCCTGCGCGAGGAGCCACGCTGCGACGCCCATCGCATGCGGATCGCCCGAGTCCTGCGCGGCGACCATGCCCCGCTCCGCAACCCGCCAAAGAAGAGAGGCGTCGGGCTGATAAGCGATGAAGAACTGCGACAGCGAGTACGTTTCCGCGAGAAGGGATTGTGCGTGGCGCCGTTCGTTGCCCGAGTCGGCCTGCCGTACGAGGCACTGCGCGTCCCGCACCAGGTTCGGCAGTAGCTCGCCGATGACCTCTCGGTGGTTCTTTGCCCTGTGTCGTGCCTTCCACGCGGAGTGGAGCCGGGCCTCCAGGTGTGCGATCGGCGGCGGCTCGACACTGACTCCGAGGGAGAAGTCGTCGATGGCGGCGCGTACGGCGGCAAGGCGCGGATGGCCGGGGCCGGCGAACAGGTCCACGTCCATCTGCGGGAGACCAGTCAGGTCGGCGAGGTTCCGGACTCGGAGGGCCTCGGCAATCCGCAGTACCGTCTCGAGGCCGGGGGCCTGTTGCTGCCCGTTCTCGATCTTCTTCAGGGTATGCGGGGACATGCCGAGGAAGTCGGCAAGCTGCGGACGGCTCATGCCCCGCTGCTCGCGAGCGATCTGGACCCGCTGGCCGAAGGCAGGCATGGGGGCGTTCGGGTCCGGGACAGCACCAGACGGCATGGCCTTGCCTCTCTTTGAACAGCTCGACACTGCCAGAGTAGGGGCGAGGCCCTTTGTGTGTGAGGGCTCAGGCAGACAGCGCCCGATCCCTATCGAAGAAGGGGGCGCATGATCACTCGTAGTGCCGTCCCTGCGGATCTAGCCCGACAGCCTGCGGACACCCACCCGACGGCACACCAGTGCATCCGGATCGGGCAACACTCAACTCAAAGCCGGTACCGGGCACTTGCCTTAGAGGTCGCGCAGATAGGCGGCCGGCAGACGGGGACAGGCACGGTTCCGTGATCGTGGAGTTGTGACGCGCTGTGACCGCCGGAGATTCTGTGCCTGCGCTGCCATCATGGCTGACCGAACCGCTGTGGTGGTGGCGTCCCGGCGGTGGCCGCGGGCGTCGACGCGTCGTAGCCGGGAGCGGCTGCTCGAAGGGCGGCGGTCAGATAGCGGTGAACGATGTCCAGTTCGCCCGGGGTGAAGTCCTCGGCCGCCTCGACCAGGTTGGCGATGAGCGGGCCGAAGAAGGACCGGCCCAGCTCCACGGCTTTCTGTTCCACCGTCAGCACGACGCGTCGTCGGTCGCTTTCGTCGCGCCTGCGGCGGACGAGCCCCAGGCGCTCCAGCCGGTCGAGCAGGGCAGTGGTGCCGGCCGAGTTGAGCCGCAGCGCCGTACCGAGTCGTCCCGGGGTGACGTCGGTGCCCGCCCGGTCGGCGTCAAGCAGGTGGATGAGGGCCCGCAGATCGGTCGGGTGCAGGCCGTTTCGCGCGGCGAACTCAACGCCGCGCAGGTCGAATTCCACGGTCACTGCGCGCAGCAGGTGGACCAGCCGCATCGCGGGGTTGCCGTCATCACTCACCGGGCTAGTATCTCGCCGAGCGAGATACTTGGTCAACGAGACGATTCCCGGGGGTTCACCGTGTCCTCATCCCAAGAGTTCTTCGCCGCTTACGACGCACTGCTCGCCCGCTGGCCCACCGGTACCGCCGAGATCGACATTCCCACCCCGTACGGGACCACCCGTGTCCATGCCTACGGCCCCGCTGACGCCACTCCGGTCCTCCTTCTGCACGGCGGCGGTTCCACCGGCGCGGTCTGGTTCGCCAATGCCCCGGTTCTTGGCACGCACCACCGGGTGCTGGCCGTCGACATCCTGGGCGATGCGGGACGCAGCGTCCCCGGCGGGCGCCCGCTGCGCACAACCACCGACCTGATGGCCTGGTTGGACGCGCTGCTCGACGGCCTCACCGTGTCCCGCACGCACCTGCTGGGCCACTCCTACGGCGGCTGGATCGCCCTGACCTATGCCCTGCACGCCGCGCGGCGGGTCGATCGGCTGGTACTGCTCGACCCGACCCAGTGCTTCGCCAACTTCCGCCCCGGTTTCCTGCTGCGCTCGCTGCCGGTACTGCTCCGCCCGACGCGAGCCCGCGCACACGCCTACCTGGACCGCGAGACCGCAGGCACCGCCACCGACCTGGGCTGGAAGCGGCTCTATGCCTTGGCGGTCTCGGGCTTCGCGAACCGGAAACTGGTCGTCGGCCGCCGCCCGGACCCCACAGCACTGAGCGTTCCGCTCCTGGTCCTTCTCGCTGGCCGCAGCGACGCCCACGACGCCGCCAAAGTCGCAGCCTGCGCCCGCAAGGCCGTACCGGACGCCCGGATCGAGATCCTCGCCGAACTCACCCACTTCGCTATGCCCACCGCCGTGCCCACCCGCACGAACCACCGGATCACCGACTTCCTGGCAGACAGCCAGGAGAGTTCGTAGCAGCCTGCAAGCCTGCCTGAGAGGCCCTGCACCCCAGGGGAGAGAGCTCTCCAGCAGAGGGGCGTGGGGATACTCAGGTATCAGATACTGGGTACCCCCACGGGGGATGCACAGTCGCCCCCTAGGATGACGTACGTGACCCGACCCGAGCCGCGTGCCGTGCGGTCGCCCCTGTGGGGGTGGCCGTCGTTGGTGTGCGTGCTCGGGGTGCTGGTGGGGCTGCTCGCGATGCATGGGCTCGCGCCGGGTGGGCTGCATGCGGTCGGGCACGACCGTACGGCTGGGAGGGCGGCTTCTGTCGCCGCTCCGGCGATGCCCGGAGGCGGGGCCGGGGCTGAGGTCCGGTCCGGGGCCGGGGTGCACGTCGATGTGACCGCCGGTGGGTGTTCCGAGGACGGGCACTGTGGTGGCCATGCCCGGCATGCCGATGCGACGTGTGCCGCGGCCAAGGTGAGCGGGGCGCCGGAGTTGACGGGGCCCGTCGCCGATCCGGTCGCCGTCGTCGTACCCGGTGAGGCCCTTCACTCCGTCGTCTGCGGCGGTTCCGAGGCGGCGCGTGCCCCGCCGTCCCTCGCCGAGCTTCAACTCCTGCGGATCTAGAGGCGCCCGCACGCCATGCCGTACGCCGGTGTGGGGTGCCGCCGCGTCCAACAGACCCTCCGTACGCAGGAGTTCACGCACATGAACAGCACCATTCGCCGTATTCGGCCTGTCCGGGTCGCCGTCGCCGCGACCGCCGCGCTTCTTCTCGCCGGGTGCGGCGGGAGCGGGGACAGCGAAGGGAAGCAGGCAAGCGGGTCGGCGTCGTCCGCGTCGCCCTCCGTGTCCGCCGGCACCTCCGAGGGCGCGCACAACGCGCAGGACGTCTCCTTCGCGCAGGGGATGATCCCGCATCACCGGCAGGCCGTCGAGATGGCCGCGCTGGCTGCCGACCGGGCTTCGTCGCCGCAGGTCAAGGCGTTGGCCACGCGGATCAAGGGGGCTCAGGACCCGGAGATCAGGACCATGAGCGGGTGGCTCACGGCGTGGGGCGAGGACGTCCCCGCCGAGGGCGGCATGGACCACTCCGGGATGGCCGGGATGGAGGGGATGGCCGGGATGATGTCCGGCGCCGACATGACGGCGCTGGAGAAGGCGTCCGGCGCGACGTTCGACACCGAGTTCACGCGGATGATGATCGAACACCACGAGGGCGCGGTCGAGATGGCCGGCACCGAGAAGGCGAAGGGTCAGTACGCGCCCGCGCTCACCATGGCCGACGCGATCATCACGGCGCAGAAGGCCGAGATCGCGGAGATGAAGGGCTTCCTCGGCACGAAGTAGCTCTCAGGGTGGAGGCTCGCGTTTCAACCGCATACGGGCCTCCACCCGCTCCCCCTTCTCCACCTCCGCCCAGAACCGGTGCCCCGTCACGAACACCGCCAGCTCGTGCTCCCGGCGGCGCAGTTTCTCCACCTCCGCCTGCTCGTCCTCCGTCCACCCCGGGGACGCCGGCCGCTCCACCGGCCGCCACCTCTCCGTGTCACTGAACCCGTCCAGGGGCGCGACCGACCAGGGCAGCCGCTTCAGCAGGGCCGACAGCTCGGCCCGGACCTGATGCAGCTCCTCCTGACCGGCGCGCAGGTCCCTCGGAAAGTCGTAGGTCTCAGCCACATCGGCAATGGTACGCCTGTTCGATTTCGTGCAGCGAGTTCCTCACGGGGTTCACACGAACGAGGTAGTCGTACGTCCGTACGATTTCCAGATCGCCCCCTCCTCTGCGGGACCTACGCCCCCAGCTCCCCCACCACCCGCTCCGCCACCGGCGCCCCCACCCCGTACGTCCCCGCCGCCCTCAGCAACGCCCCGCCGATCGCGTCGAGTTCGAGCGGCCGGCCGGACTCCGCGTCGCGCTGCATGGAC
Source organism: Streptomyces saintjeani (assembly GCF_055409605.1). NCBI lineage: Bacteria > Bacillati > Actinomycetota > Actinomycetes > Kitasatosporales > Streptomycetaceae > Streptomyces > Streptomyces saintjeani. The sequence continues at coordinate 2,888,338 of NZ_CP189624.1, forward strand.
GACTTCATGCCGCCCGGCAGCGCGTCGTAGCGGGCGAGGATCCGGGCGGGGTCCGCCGCGGACCCGGCGGCCGTGCTGATCGCCGCGACCTCCGTGACCAGGGCGGTGAGTTCGTCGCGGTGGGCGGTGCGGAGGTCGCCGACGGGCAGGGCGTACCGCGTGGTGAGCAGCGCGAAGGGGGCCAGGAACGCGAGCTTCGCCCAGAGTGCCTGCGTCTCGCTGCCCAGGACCCGCGTCCTCGGGCCCGCCTCGTTCAGGACAACGGCCAGCGCCTCCAGGCGAGTCGGGTCGACGGGGTCGCCGGAGAGGTCGATCTCCGTGAACGGGCTCGCGTGCTCGATCACCCCGGGCGCCGTACGCGTGGACTCGACCCGGATCACCCCGGGCGCGACCAGCTCGGGACGGTGGTGCGCGCGGAGGGCCTCGGGGTGTTCGACGCCGTTCAGGAACGGCACGAGGAGGGCGTCGCCGAGCACCTCGGCGGGGACGCGCGCCAGTGCGTCGTCCAGAGCCGTCTGCTTGACGGCGATCAGTACGGCGTCGGCGGGGGCCCTGAGTTCCGTGTCCGCCTCGACGCGGGCCGTGAAGGTGCCGAACTGTGCGCTGCGGACCTGGATGCCGTCCGTGCGCAGCGCCGTCGCGGTGTCCTCGCGCGCGAGGCAGATCACCCGGTGCCCGGCCTTGGCGAGCAGCGCGGCGAGCAGTCCGCCGACCCCGCCGGGGCCGAGGACTGCGACGGTGAGCTTGTCGTACGTCATGACGTGATTCCTTTCGCCGGTCGGCCCCGGATCTCCGGTGGCCGCCACGACGGTGATCATGCCAAGGCGCGGCGGCACTGCCAAGGGCCAGCGGGATGCGCCCGGGAGAGGGACACTGGCCCCATGTGCCGCAGCATCAAGACCCTCCGCCCGCCGTCCCTCCCGCACGACGCCACCGGCGAGGACTTCCACGCCGCCGCACTCCAGTACGTCCGCAAGGTCTCCGGCTTCCGCGCGCCGGCCGCGCACAACCAGGAGGTGTTCGACCGTGCGGTGGCGGCGATCGAGGCGGCCACGGCGGAGCTGATGGCGGGGCTTGAGGTACGGGGGGTACCCCGGGACATGGAAAAGACCCCCTAGGTATCACCTGGAGGGTCCGACCTGTGGGCGCGGACGGTTTCGAACCGCCGACATCCTGCTTGTAAGGCAGGCGCTCTACCCCTGAGCTACGCACCCGTTTCCCGAGGCTCGCGCGTTCGGGACGAGTCGACAGCGTACCTTGCCCGGGGTGCTGTCCTGCAAACCCGTATGCCCGTAGAGGGTCTCCCGGGGGTTATCCCCACCCCGGATGAGGGAGGGAGCCGGATCGAGTACGGCGGCCCCCGGGCCTAGCCTCGTAGTACCGATCCGGTTCGTCTCAGGGGGACTTCGCCATGGCCCGCACCTCAGGTACTACCCGTCTCATACTCAGCGGTGTGGTTCTCGTCGCCGTGTTCGCGACGGCCTGCTCGGACGCCTCCGAGGACACCGACCCGGAGTCGCGGGCGTTCGGCCTGAAGGGGTCGACGCTGACGATCGACGCGCAGGACACGGCGCTGGAGATCGTCGCGGCGGAGGGGAACAAGGCGGGCCGGGTGGAGGTGACGCGCTGGTTCGACGGTTCCGTGGCGGTCGGCGAGGGCCCGAAGCCGACCTGGTCGATGTCGGAGGACGGCCGGCTGAAGCTGCGGATGAAGTGCAGCGGCCTCGTCGCGGACTGCTCCGCGCGGCACCGGGTCGAGATCCCCCGGGGCGTCGCGGTGAAGGTCGTCTCGAACGACGGCGGCGTGAAGGTGAGCGGCCTGCGGGACGCGCTCAGCGTCAAGGCGGGCGACGGATCCGTACGGATCACCGACACCTCGGGCCCGCTGGACCTGGACACGAACGACGGCTCGGTCCGCGCGGACGTCTCCTCGCGGACGGTCACCTCCCACTCCGGGGACGGCTCGGTCCGGCTCAACCTCTCCGTCGTACCGGACCGGATCGAGGCGAAGGCGAACGACGGGAACGTCACGATCGAGGTGCCGAAGGGGACGTACAAGGTGTCGACGAAGGTGAACGACGGCGACACCCGGGTCTCGGTGCCGCGCGCGGACGACAGTGCGCACGAGATCACGGCGCGGGTCTCGGACGGCCACCTGACCATCCGCACCACGAGCTGAGGCGGCGCGCGAACCGACCGCCCCGTGTGTTCGTCCTTCACCGGTGGGAGAATGGAAACCGGGCCAGGCAGGACGGACGACAGCGCGGGAGAGGGACGTGACGGCGACACCTTCACAAGAGAGTCGACCGGACCGGCCCGTGCGGCGCGCGCCCGCACTCCGTGGTTCCCGTAGCTCCCTGGTACTACGCGACACTCTCACCCTCACCGCCGCCCTCCCCCTCCTCGCCGCCCTCGCCCTCCCCGCCGCGTTCGCCGGCGGCGGCACCCGGCGCTGGTTCGGCGGCCGGTCGGAGGGGATGCGGGTCGAGGCGCAGGCGGCGAAGGACGCGGCGGCGGCGGCGTTCTACGAACTGGACACCGCGCAGCGGGACTTGAGGATCTCGATCGAGACCATCACGGCGGTGGACGACTCCCCGGCCGCGCGCCGGGCGGTCGGCGCGTTCGAGGAGATCGGCCGCCGGATCGACGAGGTGAGCCAGCAGTACATCACCGCCGTCGACGCGCACGACCTCGACCGGGACGACCTGGAGACGTCGGCGGCGGCGCAGGCGCGCACGCAGCTGACCCGCGCGAAGGACGAACTCACCAAGGCGAAGCAGGACTTGGACCGCTTCGCGAGCAGCCTGGGCCCCCTCCTCGGCAAGGCGGAGACGCAGCTCGCCCGCCTCGCCCCGGCGGTGGAGCGGGCCCGCCAGGCCCTGCTGGCGGCCTCCGACGCGCTGGACGCCGTGCGGCGGACCGGCCTCAAGGCGGACGACCTCGCGGCCCGACTCGCGGCGCTGGCACCGGAGTTGACGAAGCTGAACCAGGGCGCGGGCCAGCACGGCGTGCCGGAGACGCTGGAGCGCGCGGAGCGGGTCGCGCGGGAGGCGGAGACGATCCGTACGGAGGCGTCCCGGCTGCCGGAGAAGGCCGCCGAGATCGACCACCGGCTGGTGTCACTGCGCACGCGCGCGCAGGCGCTGACGACCCGCGCGGAGCAAGTCGACCCGATCCTCAGTGAGTTGCGGCGCCGGTTCGCGGCGGCCTGCTGGCAGGACCTCCAGCGGGTGCCGGAGCAGGCGGCGGAGAACGTCCGGCAGGCCGAGGCGAAGCTCCGGGAGGCGCGGTCCGCGCGGGAGGAGCAGCGCTGGCCGGACGCGGCGTCGCTGCTGTCGACGGTACGGGCGCTGCTGAACGCGACGGACGAGTCGGTGTCGGCCGCCGGTGACCGGCTGACCAGGCTGAACGCGGTCCAGAAGGACCCGCAGCAGGAGATCGACCGGACGCGTTTCGCGATCCGTGACGCGCAGCGCCTGGCGATGACCGGCCGGACGACCCCGGACCCCCGGCACGCCCGCCCGCTGGACGAGTCGGTGGCCCGCCTGGACCGCGCGATCGCGGGTCTGGAGGGCCGGCACCCCGACTACTGGCACTTCCTGACGGAGACGGAGGCGGTGCGGCAGTCGGTGGCGCGGGTGGTGTCGCAGATCCGCGAGGAGCGGGGCACGGCGCACTGAACACACAGGGCCCGTCACCCTGGAGGGTGACGGGCCTCGTCGTACCTGAGGGGTGGATCAGGTGCGGTACGCGTAGTAGTACGAGTTCGGGTACGACGCGAGGACACTCGACAGCGAACGCCGGTAGGTGTTCGAGGAGTGGTACGTCAGGTAGGGCATACCGTTCGCGACGTAGGACACGATCATCGTGTGGTCCTTGGAGCCGTCCCGGTCGAAGTCGACCTGGAGGACGTCGCCGACCTGCATCTGGTAGACGTTCGCGAGCGGCGTGGAGCGCTTGGCGTTCTGGGTGAACCAGGACCACTCGTTGACGCCGACGAACGAGTACGACTGGATCTCGTTGTTGCCGAACCACTTCGTGTAGTCGTACACGTAGCCCGGCGCGTGCTTCCAGCCGCCCGCCTTCAGGGACTGGCTGACGAAGTTGGTGCAGTCACCGCCCGCGCCCTGCCCGTTGAAGTTCGGGTAGTCGGGGTTGTAGTTGCTCCAGTACTTCTCGGCGTAGGCCGCCATCGCCTTGTAGTCGTACGTCCCGCCGGTGAGGACCTTGGGGACGGCGGCGGGGCCCCGCGTGGTCGCGGCGCGCGGGGCGGCCGGGGTGTCGGTCGCGGCGGCGGCCGGCTTGACGGTGGTGACGGCGGGCGCGGCGACCTGGTTGACGGTGGTGCCGCCCTGGTCGGTCGAACGGACGCCGGAGAGCTGCCAGTTGCCGCTCTGGTCGGCCTTGAAGGTCAGCTCGTGGTGGGCCTGGAAGCCGGTGGTGTTCGGCTCCTTGGCGCTGGTCCTCTCGTAGGTGAGGACCGTGGTCTCGGTGACCTGGGCCTTGGCGGTGCGGCCGGTCACCTTGATGGTGTCGAGGCTGACGCCGGTGGTGCCCTTGCTGTACTTCTCACCGAGCTTCGCCAGCGTGTTCTTGCGCTGGGTCAGGGAGTTGAGGGTGCTGCTCTCGGTGCTGTTCTGCTTCGAGGACATCTTGACGCGCCCGGAGAAGCCCTTGGTCGTGGGCTTCTTGCGGTCGCCGTCGACGAGCGCGTCGGTGCGGTCGGTGAAGACCGCGTCGGCGAGCTTCTGGAAGGTCGCCCGGGTCTTGGCGTCCACCGTGGGGTCGCTCGGGGTGGCGGCTCCCGCCGACCAGTTCGGCAGCAGCGCGACGCCCGCGGCGACCGACGCGGCGGTCGCCGTGAGTATCGTGACGCGGCGCCGCGAACGGCTCAATTTCCTTGACTTCACTGATAGTTCCCCTCTGGCCCGGCGGGGGAGGGATGCCGGGTAGCGGAATCCTCGCACGCCATGTGTGGCTGTTGTGAAGGGGGTTACCTTCGGTGCGGCAAGCTGTTATGAGACCGTCACTGGACGACGGTTGACCAGTCCGGGCTCTGGGCAGGATCAAGGGTTCGGAGCCGGTCGAGGGTCTTCGGGTCCTGGACGTCCATCCAGTCCGCCAACTCCTTGAAGGACACGCACTTCACGTCCTTCTTGGTGCAGATGTCCTTGATCGCCTGGTCGACGGCCTTCATGTAGATGCCGCCGTTCCAGTCCTCGAAGTGGTTGCCGATGAACATCGGCGCGCGGCTGCCGTAGTAGACCCGGTTGAAGCCCGCCATGTAGGTGTCGAGGGTCTCCCGCTCCCACTGCGGGTACTTGGCGGGGTCGCCGTTCACCTCGCCGTTGGACTGGTTGTAGAGGAAGTTGAAGTCCATCGACAGCCCTTGGTACCTGCCGCCTTCGTAGGGGAGCATCTGGAGCGGGAAGTCCCAGATGCCGTCCTTCTTGTCGGGCCACACCTGGAACTTGCCGGGCGAGCTGGCGTCGTAGCGCCAGCCGTAACTCTTCGCCGCCTTCAGCAGGTTGGGCTGGCCCTCCAGGCAGGGTGCGCGTCCGCCGGTGACCTCCTTGCGGAAGTCGAAGGGCAGCGGGTCCATCTCCTTGAAGCCGGTGTTGGTCTTCCACTTCTCCGCGAACGCGTAGAACTGGTCGATCTCGCTCTTCCACTCCGCGACGCTCCAGTCCTTGCCGCCCTTGGCCTCGCAGAAGTGGCCGTTGAAGTGGGTGCCGATCTCGTTCCCCTCCTCCCAGGCCCGGCCGAGCTGTTCGAGGGTGGTGCGGATGTGTTCGTCGGTCGCGTAGCTGATCGCGGCGCTGCCCTGCGGGTGCTGCGGAGGGTGGTAGAGGTTCTTCTTGTCCTTCGGCAGCAGGTAGATGCCGGTCAGGAAGAACGTCATGTGCGCGTTGTACTCCTGCGCCAGGCTCCGGTAGTGGGAGAAGAGCTGGTCGTCGCCCTGGAGCGCGCCGTCCCAGGAGAAGACGACGAACTGGGGTGGTTTCTCACCGGGTTTGAGCTTCTCCGGCTTCAACTGCCCCGTCTGCGGGCCGGTGTACGACGTCGACCCGTCCCCGAGCACCTTGGTCTTCCCGTCCCACGGCTCCTCCGTCTCCTTCACCGTCTGCTGCCCCTGGGGCCCCTCGGCGGCCGTCGGCGTGGTCCGGTCGGTGCCCGAGAGCACCAGGTATCCCCCGACGAGCGAGGTGACGACGAGCGCGGCGGCCAGCGAGAGGAACCCCGAACGCCGGGCCTTCACCGGGGACTTGGGGCGTGCTTCGGGTGCCTTGCGGCGGCGGCCCGACGGTTGCTTCATGTGCGGCTGCTCATTCTGCTGGGGGACGGAGGCGGTCCGGTGGTCAGTCGGTCGGACTGGTGGCCCGCGACCAGATGCGGTACGGAACGCTCTCGCCGGCACTCCTGGCGATGCCTTCCAGCGGCAGGGGTTCGAGGCTCTTGGTGAGGTCGATGCGGTAGACGACGACGGCCGTGGAGACCTTCTCGGCCGTGCCGACGAACCAGGCGGCGGTGTCCTTCTCGGTCGTCCCGGACTTCCCGGCGCCGGTCGCCGAGGGGTGTGCGGTGCGCAGCGACTCGGTCAGCGCGTCGGTCACCTGCCCGGCCACCTCCTCGCTCATCGCCCGCTGCTTCCCGGGGATCGCGAGGTCCACCTGGCCGCCGTTGCGGGTGAGTTTGCGCACCGAGTACGGCTCGGTGTGGGTGCCGCCGGCGGCGAACGTGGAGTAGCCGCTCGCCATGCGGATCGCGCTCGGCGTGGAGCTGCCCGTGGACAGGCCGGGCACCATCGCGCCGATGCTGGAGGACAACAGGCCCGAGTCCTCGGCGGTCTTGCGGACCATGTCCAGGCCGGTGTCCATGCCGAGCTGCATGAACGGCCCGTTGACACCGAGCGCGAGGGCCCGGCGCAGGCTGATCATGCCGTACGACTTCCCGCCGTCGTTCTTCGCCGCGACCGGCTTGCCGCTGCGGTCCCAGTACGGCCCCTCGGGCGTCCTGACCAGCGCGCCGTTGTTCCCGTCGTACAGGGACTGCGGGGTGACCTGCTCGACCGGACCCTCACGGGTCTTCCGTACGCCGTGTTCGAGCCCGGCGGCGTAGACGAACGGCTGGAACGCCGAACCGGCGGGCACCGTCGTGGCGTTGGACTCGTTGTAGCCCTGCGTACGGTGGTCGGGGCCGCCGTAGACGGCGATGATCCGTCCGTCGGCGCCGACCGAGGCGGCGCCGTAGTGGACGGCCTTCGCGTTCTTCGGGTCGTCCTTCTGGGCCTGCTTGCGGGCCTTGGTCACCTCGTCGGTGAGCTGGGTCTCACGGTTCCTGTCGAAGGTCGTGTAGATCTGGTAGCCGCCGAGGTCGAAGTCCTTGTCGGAGATGTTCGCGGCCTTCTTCACATAACTGGTCGCCAACTCGACGAGATAGTCGGTCTGTTGACCCGTGTCATAAAGCGGGTTGCGTTTGAGGGGCTCCGGGAACTTCGTGTATTTCGCGCGCTCCTCTTTGGACAGTTTGCCGATGTCGACCATCCGGTCGAGGATCCACTTCCAGCGCTCCACGGCGCGCGCGTGGTTGGCGGCGCTCAGCGTCGGGTCGTACAGGCCCGCGCCCTTGAGGAGCGCGGCGAGCATCGCGCCCTCGCTGGCGTTGAGTTCACCGACGTCCTTGCCGTAGTACGCCTGGGCCGCGCGCTGGATGCCGTACGTACCCCGGCCGTACCAGCTGGTGTTGAGGTAGCCCTGGAGTATCTCGTCCTTGCTCATCTGGTTGTCCAGCTTGAGCGCGATCATCGCCTCGGTGAACTTGCGGCTGACCGTCTGCTCCTGGTTCAGGTAGACGTTCTTCACGTACTGCTGGGTGATGGTCGATCCCCCCTGGGTATCACCCGAGCCGACCGAGCGCAGGAGGGCGCGGCTGATGCCCTTGAGGGAGATGCCGGGGTCGTTGTAGAAGTTGGCGTTCTCGGCGGCGATGGCCGCGTAGCGGACGTGCTCCGGGACGTCCTTGAGCGGCATGTCCTGGCGCTGGACCCAGCCGGTGCGGGCCATCGGGGCGCCGCTGGCCCAGAAGAAGACGTTGTCCTGCTGCTTGGCGTACGAGTTGAGGTCGGGGATGTCGGTGGCCGCGTAGGCGATGCCGAGGAGGACGACGCTCGCGCCGGTGCCGGCGAGGGCGGCGCCGGCCCACTGGCGCCAGGAGGGCATCCAGCGGCGCCAGCCGTCGCGGCCGGGGCGCGGGTAGTCGGGGCGCAGGCGGCGTGCGTACGGAGCGGCTGCGCCGGCGAGGCGGCGCAGCGGGGACGGCCGGAGTTCCTTCTTGCGGTCGAGGCGACTGGCGCGGTCGCCCTTGCCGGAAGGTTCCCCGGCCCCGGGTATCTCCAGGTCGCCGATGCGCAGTTGCATGGTCTCGTCCGCCCGGAAGGAGGCGGGGACCTTCAGCTGCATGGTCTCGTCCGGCCGCGGGACCGCGTCCGGCTTGTGGGGCCTCTCCCCCTCCCCCCGCCTGGTCACGACAGCGTCTCCCTCCGCATTCGTGGATGCCGCGCACAGGGACGCACTTGACGTACGGGCGGGCTTTCGTTCACCTGGTCACGGCTGTGAAGCCCCCCACGTCCCCCCGACCTCGCGGCCCACTCAAATTACCAGTGCTCTTCGCAAGTTCTCCACACAAGAAAGTGACAGAAATGAACGCAATCACTGCGTACGGCGGAAACCGGAGGGAGGGACTTCGTCACACGGACGACACCTCGGGGGTGGTGCGGGTCGGGGTGTTACCCGTAGTACCCCTACGTCAGAGGTAGCGGGGGACTACTTCAGGTGGATGATCCCGCCCGTCGCGGCCGAGCCGTTAGCCTTCTGCCATGCCTCGCTATGAATACCGCTGCCGTACTTGCGGCGACACGTTCGAGTTGTCCCGTCCCATGGCCGAGTCCTCGGCCCCGGCCGACTGTCCTGCCGGCCATGGGGACACGGTGAAGTTGCTGTCGACGGTGGCGGTGGGGGGTACGGCGGCTGCGCCGAAGTCGGGCGGGGGTGGAGGGTGTTGTGGTGGAGGTTGTTGCGGGTGAGGGGGTGGGGGTGCTGTGCGGCTCCGCCGTGTGGGCGCGAGTGATCCGCCACTGCCCGCAGCCGCCCCCCTCCCCCTCACACCCCCGAACGCACCGCCTTCGAAAACTCCCGCAGGATTCGTTCGCCGGCCAGCACTCCCCGTTCCGGCAGGGCCGTCACCCCCGGGCCCGTCCACCCCGTGTCCGCCAGCTCCCCGTGCCCGGGCCGCCATCCGAGGTCCACGGCCTCCAGCAGGTCCGCGTCCAGCAGCGAGTCACCCGCACCCAGGCTCAACTCCGCCCCCGTACGCCGCAGCACCTCACGGACCGCCGCGCTCTTCGTCAGCGGCTTCGGGACCACGTAGATCTTGCGGCCCTGGAGCGACACTCCCCAGCCCAGCCCCTCCGCCCACGCCGCGAGTTCCTTGACCCACTCCTCCGGCAGGAGCTCGCGTTCCACCACCAGGTACGAGAACAGGTCCTCGGCGACGCGCTGCTTGCGCAGCCACACCGGGTCGGCGTTCTCGGCCAGGTGCGCCTGGATCTCCTCGTGCGGGGCGCACTCCGCGGCGAGGCGCGAGGTCACCGCCGCCTGCCAATCGCCGTCGCTCACGCCGTCCACCAGGATGTGCCCCCCGTTCGCACAGATCGCGAACGTGGGAGCGGGCCCAGGCAGGTTGATGCGCAGGTACTGCTTGCGCGTCCGCGTCGTCGTGGGGACGAAGACCGCCATGTCCCCCAGCTCGGAGAGCAGTTGGGACGCCGTCTCCGTCATGAAGGACAGCGGACGCGCCTCGTGGACCTCGACGCACAGCAGCCGGGGCGCACGCGCGTCCGGCATCGTGAGGGCGAGCGCGGACGGTGAGTAGATGAGCGTACGGTCGAGGTCGCTGGCGACGAGTACCGGCATCAGACGGTCACAGCCTTCCCGTCGGCGCCGGTGGCACCGCGTGTGTACTGGGGATGGATCAAACCGACACAGGTGTACGGAAGTTCGGCGACCTCCTCGACGGGCACGCCCCGCTGCTCGGCGAGCAGACGGACAAGCCGCAGATCCGCCCCGGCCCCCGCACGAGCGAGGATCTTCCACGGCACCCGCCGCAGCAGCACCCGCGTCGTCTCCCCCACCCCCGGCTTCACGAGGTTGACGTCGTGGATGCCGTACTCCTCACTGATCCGCTCGACGGCGGCCCACCCTTCCCAGGTCGGCGTCCGGTCGCCGGCGAGCAGTTCCTTGACGGCGGCGTCGACGGACTCCCCCACCTCGGCGAACCGACCGGAAACCGCGTCCAGGAAGGCGCCGGAGACGTCCGCCCCGGCCAACTCCCGGTAGAACTTGCCCCCGTGGAAGTCGTCCGGCCCAACCAGGTCCGCACGCAGCACAGTTCGCGAAATCAGCCCGGACACGGTCGAGTTGAGACAGGCGGAGGGGATCAGGAAATCCTCGCGCGTGCCGTACGTCCGGACGCAGGAACCGGGGTCGGCGAGGACGGCGATCTCGGGGTCGAACCCGGCGGCGCCCCCCGCCTCCTCGAACTCCCCGATCGCGGCGGCGAGTTCCCGCGTGATCGCCCCCTTGCCGGTCCACCCGTCGACGAACACGACGTCGGCGGGGTCGTGGTGCTCGGCCAGCCAGCGCAGCGCGTTCGCGTCGATGCCCCTGCCCCGCACGATCGACACGGCGTAGTGCGGCAGGTCGAGGCCGTGCCGGTGCTGGGCCCAGCGGCGCATCAGGACGCCGACGGGGGTGCCGGCGCGGGCCAGCGAGACCAGTACCGGGTGCGGTGAGCGTTCCGCGAGGACCGTCTCCGTGACGACGCCGACCGCCTGCGCGAGGCGGTCCGCCGATTCCGTCAGCGCCGTCTGGAACAGCGCCTGGTACTGCTCGCTCGGCTGGTACTCGATCGGCAGGGACTCCGCGTAGTGGGCGCCGCCGCTCTGTACGGCCTCCTCGCGTTCCTCCGTCGGCGCCTCCAGGGTGACGTCCGAGAGGTCCTGGAGCAGCCAGCCGACCTCGTCCGGGGCGTAGGAGGAGAAGGCGGGGCCTCTGAGAGGGGCTTGCAGCATGGGCCTTCCAGGCAGGTAGGAGGGGATCACGGCGAGGATCACGTGCGGGGTGTGTTCGGCCAGCTGGGCCAACAAACCCTCGGGGGCGTGGAGTTGGGGGGTGTCCGCGGTGGAGTCGACGATCACGAGGACGGCGTCGAAGCCGGCGCCGGCGATGTTGTAGACGTACCGGTCGCCCGGGCCGTCCGCCGGGTTGTCGTGGGCGGGGAAGGTCAGGCGGGTCCGTATCGCGTATCCCGGGTCGTCGACGGCCAGGACCGGGGAGCGGGTGGTCGTGGAGTAGCGGACCTCGGCGTCGGCTATGTGCTCCAGCTCGTGGGCGAGGCGGAGGGGGGCGTACATCAGCTCTTCGAAGCCGAGGACGTGGACGCGGCGGGCGCCGACGGGGAGTGCCTCCGCGAGGCGGGCGGCCATCTCCGGGAGGGCGGCGTCCAGACGTATTCGGTGTGCGGCGGTGAAGCCGTGACGACCGCCGTCGGGGAGGCCCGCGGGCCAGTGCAGGTCGACTCTGGTGATGTTCAAGGGCGGGTCGGCTGATGACACGGTCGCCCCCGACGAGCCGGGCTCGTACCGCCCGACCAGTTCCTGTCCCCTCTCCAGCACCCCTTCCGGCAGTTTCACCGTCCCCGAAGCCGCCGCCACGAGGTCCACGCGCGCGCCGATCTCCTCCGCGAACGCCGAAAGCCTCCCCGCGTCCGCCCCCGACCGCATGTCCACCAGCGTCACCACGACGTACCGGCCCCGGGGATACCGCTCGTGCAGGTCCCGGATCGTGTTCATGATCGTGTTGCCCGTCGAGAACTCGTCGTCGACCAGCACCAACGGCCCGTCCCCGCCCAGCAGCCCCCGATCCTCCGGCAACAGCACATGCGACGTCGCATGCGAGTGCGCCTCCTCGAACCCCCCGGCCCGCGCGACCCCCTCCACCGGCCGCCGGGTCGAGTGCAGGTACGTCACATCGCCGACGCCGTCCGCGACGGAGTGGCCCAGCCCCGTCGCCGTCTCCGCGTATCCCAGCACCACCGCCGACTCCGCGTCGGTACCCAGGAGTTCGCGCACCCGGCGACCGAGGGCGAACCCGTGCCCGTACACCACCGACGGCAGCTGAGGCACATGCTTGCCCAGCACGTTGGACACCAGGAGATGCGCCCGTCTGGGGTTGCGACGCAGCGCGAGACCCAGCATCTCCGGCAGCACCGCGTCCCCCGCCAGCTCCACGCCGAGCCGTTCGGACACCCAACCGCCGGACCAGACCGCGTCGTTCACATCGCTCCTCATGAGGTCACCGAAACACAGCACAGAGCTCAGGCGGGGATACCGGCCGCGAGCAGATCGACGAACCCGACGTCCTCGCGGGCCACGCCGAACACCTCGGCGCGCAGCATCGTGCGCTCGGCCCAGGCACGGTGCGGCTTCACCTCGTTCATCTTGTTCGTGTACGCCGAGCGCAGGACGCCCCCGCCGCCGCGCTCGGGCCGCAGGATGTCCGCCGCGTCGCTGTACTCCTCGTGGCTGACGACGGACAGCGCGTGGACGGCCGGGACGTGCGAGGGGTGGATGCAGGTCTTGCCGAGGAGGCCGTTCGCGTGGTCGAGGGAGATCTCGCGCAGCAGTCCGTCCATCGCGTGCTCGATGAGGCGTTCGCGCAGCTCGACGGCCTCGACTTCGAGGAAGGGGCTGGTGCGCAGCTGCGGTTTGAACATCCGCTGGGGGACGCGGAAGTACTCCCAGACCGGGCCGGTGACGGTGAACCCGGTGCCGTCCGCACGGCCGAGCATGTTGACGACGTCGGCGATGACGGACGCGACGATCTGGACGTCGTACGCGGTCATGTCGGGGGCGCGGCGCAGGCCGTACGAGGAGCAGAAGTCGGTGACGCCGAGGCGCAGCGCGAGGACGCGGTCGCGGTACTTGTCGACGGCGCGGGCGATGCCCTCCAGGGCCTCGACGCGGGTCTCGCGGTACATCAGCTCGGGGGTTTCGAGCACCGGCATCCCGAACAACCGCTGTCCGCTCGCGAGTTCGGCGGCGGTGAGGGCCTCCAGGAACGCCGTGCCGCGCTCCTCGGTGAACTTGGGGAACACGAACCCGCTGAGCAGGGAGACACAGGGGCCGAGGCGGCGGACGAGGTCGGGGATCTGGTCGGCCGTACGGACCCGGATGAACAGGAGGGGGAGTTCCTCGGGGCGGGTCGCGAGGTCGGCGAACTGGCGGACCAGGTTCTCCTCGCCGGCCAGGACGTCCTCGTCGCCGATGGAGTCCTCCAGGCACAGGACCATGGAGACGACGCCCTGGGTGGCCTGCTTGATCACGTCGTCCGCGAGGTGGGGGCGGGTCGCCGGGCTGTAGAGCGTGGCGCCGAGGGCCGCCGAGAGCAGGCGGGCCGGGGAGTCCGTACCGAACGCGCAGGGTTCCTGGTGGAAGAGGCGGTGCCTCTCCTGCGGGGCGATGTGCCCGAAATGACGCATGTCTACCCCCGTGACGGACGGCGAGCCTGGTGGATTCTGTGAAAACAAGTGACCGGTAATAGTACGTACCGATCGGTTCAAAAGTTCCCGCCGGGAATGAATTTCTGGTAACGCCACCCGGCACCTCCCGGTGGACTCCACGCCTCGGTTGTCCTGCTCAGCGGCGAGAGGGCAGGATGACGCCATGACGCACGCGATGCTGAAGGGGTCGAACGTCCCGCTCGAAGCCACCACGGTGCGCGCCGTGCTGCGCTGGACCTCCGGGCAGGGCGTTCCGAACGTCGACGCCTCCGCTCTTCTCCTGGGTTCCGACGGACGCGTGCGCTCCGACGAGGACTTCGTCTTCTACAACCAGCCCCGCCACCCCTCCGGCAAGGTCTGGCGGCTCGGCCAGAAGCGGGTCGCGGACGTCCTCACGGACACCATCCAGACCGACCTCGCCGGCGTCGAGTCCGTCGTCAGCCAGATTCTGCTCGTCGCCTCCGCGGACGGGGTCACCTTCGACCACGTCCGGTCCCTCCAGATCGCGCTGTACGACGCGAACCGCGCCGACTCCGACCCCGTCGCCGTCTTCGACGTCCGCCCCGAGACCGGCGAGGAGACGGCCCTCATCTGCGGCGAGCTCTACCGCCGGGGCGAGGGCTGGAAGTTCCGCGCGATCGGCGAGGGCTACTCGAACGGGCTGGAGGGCCTCGCCGTCAACTACGGCATCTCGGTGGACGATTCGGAGCCCGAGCCCTCGGAAAACCCAGCGAACCCGGAGAACCCACCTCAAGAGGAGCCCCCCGCGAGCCACCAGACCGTCTCCCAGCCGCTCCCCCCGGAACAGCCGCCGACGCCCCCGCAGCAGCCGGCGTACGGCTACCCGGCCTCCCTCCCGACGTACGGCCAGGCGGCGCCCGCGTACGGCTACCCGCAGGAGTTCAAGATGCCGCCGCAGGGGCCTCAGTTCATCGGCCGGTAGCTCCGGATCACTTCTCCGCCTTCGCCTTGTACCCCCGGCCCCACTGCAACCCCCACCCGTACAGCCGGTCCAGCTCCGCCTGGAACCCGTACACGAACCGCACCTCCCGCCGCACCATCAGCTCCCCCTTGACGTTCTCGATCATCACGACCGCGCAGGACCGCGCCTGGGGGTGCCGTTCGTCCAGCCCCACTTCTATGCGGGGTCCGTTGCTCGGGTACAGCGTGACCATCGCGTGGGTACGGTCGAACGCCGGCGTCTGGTCGTAGATGTAGACGAACACCAGCAGCCGCTTGATGTTCTCGCGGTGGTCGAGATTGACGTACATCGTCTCCCCCGACGCCGACCCGAACCGGTCGTCCCCGCTGAGCTTGACGTACGGCGCGTCGTTGACGTCGCCGAGCAGCCCGCCCAGCGGCTGTACGACGCCCTTGGAGCCGTCGGCGAGTTCGTACAGGCAGCCCAGGTCGAGGTCGACGTTGACCATGCTCTGGCTGTGCCCGACGACCTCCGGCGGCTTGAGGGCCTTGAAGGGGTGGCGCAGGAGGCTCTCGCGCTGCATCCCGCCGAAGTCGGACGTCCGCATCCGCCAGGTCAGGTTGACGCGGAGGTTGCCGGTGGCGGCCCCCTGCTTCGTCAGCGAGACCTGAGGGTGCCGTTTGGTCAGCTCGATCGCGTTGCTCGCGGCGCTGCCCGAGTCGAAGTCGGCCGCGCGGCTGCCCAGCAGGCCGTCGAAGAAGCCCATCTCCCGCCCCATGTCCTTCTCGTAGAACCCCGCGTCGTGAAATGCCCGGCGGGGCGGCCGTGTCGAACAGCCGCCCCGCCAACTAGCTTTCCTCATCCGGAAGGTGATCACACACTCCGGGTCCCACACTCCGGGTCTCGGGCGCCGGGTCTCGGGCGCCGGGTCTCAGACGCCGGAGGAGACCTCCGCCTTCGCGTCGTCAGACCCCGTCGCTTTTCCCTCGGCCGCCGCCAGCGCGCGGTTGCGGCGGACGGAGGACCAGAAGGACCAGGCGATCAGGATGACGCCGATGAGGCCGGTGATGACCTCGTGGATCTGGTACTGGATGGTGACCATGAGGAGGACGGCGAGGGCGCCGATCGCGTAGTGCGCGCCGTGCTCCAGGTAGACGTAGTCGTCGAGGGTGCCCTGGCGGACCAGGTAGACGGTCAGCGACCGGACGTACATCGCGCCGACGCCGAGGCCGACGGCCATCAGGACGATGTCGTTGGTGATGGCGAAGGCGCCGATCACGCCGTCGAAGGAGAACGACGCGTCGAGGACTTCGAGGTAGAGGAACATGAAGAACGCGGCGCGGCCGGCGAGCAGGATGACCGGCTTCTGCTTGCCCGCGCGCCTGGCCTCTTCCTCCTCCTCGTGCTCCCGCTCCTCCTCTTCTTCGAGCTTGCCCTCGAAGTAGCCGGAGAGGCCGCCGACCACGAGGTACGTGATCAGGCCGAGGATGCCGGAGAGCAGGACCGTCTCGGTCTTGTCGACGTGTCCGCCGCCGTGGATGTGGGCGTTGGGGGCGACCGTGAACGCGGCGGTCAGCAGGACGGCCAGCGCGATGCAGACCGACAGCATGTCGACCTTGCCGAGCTTGGCGAGCGGGCGCTCGATCCAGCCGAGCCACTTGATGTCGCGGTCCTCGAAGATGAAGTCGAGGAAGATCATCAGCAGGAACATGCCACCGAAGGCGGCGATCGACGCGTGCGCGTCGGTGACCAACTCCTGGTAGCGGGTCTTGTCGTTGAGGGCGAGGTCGACGGCCTCGATCGGGCCCAGCTTCGCGCTGATGGCGACGATCACGACCGGGAAGACCAGGCGCATGCCGAACACCGCGATGAGCACGCCGACCGTGAGGAAGATGCGCTGCCAGAAGGCGTTCATCTTCTTCAGGATCCCGGCGTTGACCACCGCGTTGTCGAAGGACAGGGAGATCTCCAGGATGGAGAGGATCGCCACGATGCCGAGGCCGGTCCACCCGTCGTAGAGGACGCCCACGGCCAGGCCGATCGCGGTGACCGCGAACGACCATCCAAAGGTTTTCAGAAGCACTGGCTACCCAATCCGTAGGTACGGGTCTCCCCCGCGCCGTACTCGGCTTTACGAAACGTTGACTCCGAAGTCTAGAGCGATGCCCCGCAAACCTGACGCGTACCCCTGTCCGACCGCACGGAACTTCCACTCCCCCTGATATCGGTACAGCTCACCGAAGATCATCGCGGTCTCCGTGGAGGCGTCCTCGGAGAGGTCGTAGCGGGCTAGTTCCTGGCCGTCGGCCTGGTTGACGACACGGATGAACGCGTTCGCGACCTGGCCGAAGGTCTGGCCGCGCTCGTCGGCCTGGTGGATCGAGACCGGGAAGACGATCTTGTCGCAGTGGGCGGGCACCTTGGGGAGGTCGACGATCAGCGACTCGTCGTCGCCCTCGCCCTCACCGGTCAGGTTGTCGCCGGTGTGCTCGACCGAGCCGTCCGGGCTCTTCAGCTGGTTGTAGAAGACGAACCACTCGTCGCCCAGGACCCGGCCGCCCGCGCACAGCAGTGCGCTGGCATCGAGGTCGAAGGGTGCGCCGGTGGTGGAGCGCGCGTCCCAGCCGAGCCCGACCAGCACTTGCGTGAGGTTCGGAGCGGCCTTGGACAGGGAGACGTTTCCCCCCTTGGCGAGCGTGACACCCATGTTGCTGTCCTCCCCTGGTGGTACTTCTCCGGTTGCCCCGCGCGCCCGGCGCCGCCCCTGGACGAGGGCGGGGCCGGGAACGCGGGAGGGGGCGTCAGACGTTGACGCCGAAGTCCTGGGCGATGCCGCGCAGGCCCGAGGCGTAGCCCTGGCCGATGGCGCGGAACTTCCACTCCGCGCCGTGCCGGTACAGCTCGCCGAAGACCATCGCGGTCTCCGTCGACGCGTCCTCGGAGAGGTCGTAGCGGGCGATCTCGGCCTCGCCCGCCTGGTTCACGACGCGGATGAACGCGTTGCGGACCTGGCCGAAGGACTGCTGGCGGTTCTCGGCGTCGTAGATCGAGACCGGGAAGACGATCTTGTCGACGTCGGCCGGGACGCCGGCGAGGTTGACCTTGATCTGCTCGTCGTCGCCCTCGCCCTCACCGGTGATGTTGTCGCCGGTGTGCTCGACCGAGCCGTCCGGGCTCTTGAGGTTGTTGAAGAAGACGAAGTTCGCGTCGCTGGCGACCTTGCCGGACGAGTTCACCAGCAGCGCGCTGGCGTCCAGGTCGAAGTCGGTGCCGGTCGTGGTGCGGACGTCCCACCCCAGACCGACGATGACCGCGGTCAGGCCCGGGGCCTCCTTGGTCAGCGAGAC
Source organism: Streptomyces saintjeani (assembly GCF_055409605.1). Taxonomy (NCBI): domain Bacteria; kingdom Bacillati; phylum Actinomycetota; class Actinomycetes; order Kitasatosporales; family Streptomycetaceae; genus Streptomyces; species Streptomyces saintjeani. Next base: position 2,906,224 of record NZ_CP189624.1, read on the forward strand.
ATTGCCGCCCTTGCTGAGGCTGACTCCCACGAGTCCTCCATTGGGTTCCTGGGGCGGGGAGCCCCGTCGTACGTCGGATATGCCGGATCAACGATCCGATCCTAGTGACGGGTTCCCGCACCCCGCAGGCCCTGTCCCGGAAGAATCACAGGGTGTCGAGAGCCTTGACGTACTCGCCGAGGTCCCGGGCGTCGGGGAGGGCGTTGACGACCGTCCAGCGGACGACGCCGTCCTTGTCGATGACGAACGTGCCGCGCACCGCGCAGCCCTTGTCCTCGGCGAAGACGCCGTACGCGCGGGAGACCTCGCCGTGCGGCCAGAAGTCGCTGAGCAGGGGGTACTCCAGGCCCTCCTGCTCGGCGAAGACGCGCAGGGTGTGGATGGAGTCGTTGGAGACGGCGAGCAGCTGGGTGTCGCGGTCCTCGAACGTCGGCAGGTTGTCCCGCAGCTCGCACAGCTCGCCGGTGCACACGCCGGTGAACGCGAAGGGGTAGAAGAGCAGCACGACGTTCTTGCTCCCCCGGTAGTCGGAGAGCTTCACGGTCGCGCCGTGGTTGTCCTTGAGCTCGAAGTCCGGAGCCTTCTCGCCGACCTGGATCGCCATCGGGATCTTTCCCTTCGCTGGGCTGTTCGGGGGATCACAGCGTACGGGGAAGGGGGTGGCGGGGTTCCGGGAGGGCTCCGGTGGTGGCGTCGCTCGGCGGGATGCGGGTGCGGTCGATTTCCGGGTGATCCCCGGAGGGGGTCCGCACCCGCTTCCGTCAGCTGGGGGCGGGGCTCAGCGCTTGGCGCCCTTCGGGGGCAGGAGGCGGGTCGCCACCCAGTCCTTGCCCGCATTGACGCTCTTGGACTGCGACAGTCCGGCCGTCTGCGCGGCGTCGTTGATGTCGCTGGGCTCGATGTAGCCGTCACGCCCGGTCTTCGGGGTGAGGAGCAGGATCGTCCCGGCCTCCTCCAGGTACCCGATGGCGTCGACGAGCGCATCCGTCAGGTCACCGTCGTCGTCCCGGAACCAGACCACCACGGCGTCAGCGACGTCGTCGTAGTCCTCGTCCACCAACTCGGTGGTGGTGGCCTCCTCGATGGCCTCGCGGAGCTCCTGGTCTACGTCCTCGTCGTAGCCGATCTCCTGGACCACCTGGCCGGGCTGGAAACCCAACCTGACGGCCAGGCTCGTCTCCGCGTGGTCCGCGGTCGCGCTCACGGTCTGCCTCCTGATCATGTTCTTTCGATGACAACTCGGCCACGCGTACGCGCGTGGTGTTGGCCGTAGTCCACACGGGCGGGGCGGATCGCGCAAGTACCCGGCGGTTCGGACCGCCTAAACGGTGACGATCCGGGCCGTGTCGCCGCAACTCCCGTCAAGGTTTCCACGGCAAAGGTGACACACACCACACCTTTCTGCCCTGTTTGCGCGTTTGGAAATCGCCGACTCGCAGAAGGGCACCGTTACCCCGGTGTACACCCCAGGGGTTACCTCACGGTAGAGATGACGTATGACTCCCCGAGGTACACGATGGGGAACGGTGTGGCAGCAGGCAGAGACCACCAGCGGCTCCCAGGGCTCCCCGGCCCCGCGGCGGCCCTCCGACAGGTAAGGAACAGCGTGGCTTCCGGATCCGATCGCAATCCGATCATCATTGGCGGCCTTCCGAGTCAGGTTCCTGACTTCGACCCCGAGGAAACACGGGAGTGGCTCGACTCCCTCGACGCCGCCATCGACGAGCGGGGCCGCGAGCGCGCCCGCTATCTGATGCTGAGGCTCATCGAGCGGGCCCGTGAGAAGCGCGTCGCCGTCCCCGAGATGCGCAGCACGGACTACGTCAACACGATCCCCACCAAGAGCGAGCCGTTCTTCCCGGGCAACGAGGAGATCGAGCGCCGTATCCTCAACGCGACCCGCTGGAACGCCGCGGTGATGGTCTCCCGCGCCCAGCGTCCGGGGATCGGCGTCGGCGGCCACATCGCGACGTTCGCGTCCTCCGCGTCCCTGTACGACGTCGGCTTCAACCACTTCTTCCGCGGCAAGGACGAGGGCGACGGCGGCGACCAGGTCTTCTTCCAGGGCCACGCCTCCCCCGGCATCTACGCCCGCGCGTTCCTCCTCGACCGCCTCTCCGAGCAGCACCTCGACGCGTTCCGCCAGGAGAAGTCCCGCGCCCCGTACGGCCTTTCCTCGTACCCGCACCCGCGCCTGATGCCGGACTTCTGGGAGTTCCCGACCGTCTCGATGGGCCTCGGTCCGATCGGCGCGATCTACCAGGCCCGCATGAACCGGTACATGCACGCCCGCGACATCGCCGACACCTCGAAGTCCCACGTCTGGGCGTTCCTCGGCGACGGCGAGATGGACGAGCCGGAGTCGCTGGGCCAGTTGACGATCGCCGCCCGCGAGGGCCTCGACAACCTGACCTTCGTCGTCAACTGCAACCTCCAGCGCCTCGACGGGCCCGTACGCGGCAACGGCAAGGTGATCCAGGAGCTGGAGTCCGTCTTCCGGGGCGCCGGCTGGAACGTCATCAAGCTGATCTGGGACCGCAGTTGGGACCCGCTGCTCGCGCAGGACCGCGACGGCATCCTCGTCAACCGGATGAACACGACGCCGGACGGCCAGTACCAGACGTACGCCACCGAGTCGGGCGCCTACATCCGCGACCACTTCTTCGGCGACGACCAGCGGCTGCGCGCGATGGTCGAGGGCATGTCCGACGACCAGATCCTGCACCTCGGGCGCGGCGGGCACGACCACAAGAAGATCTACGCCGCGTTCAAGGCGGCCGTCGAGCACACGGGCCAGCCGACGGTGATCCTGGCCAAGACCGTCAAGGGCTGGACGCTCGGCCCCAACTTCGAGGGCCGCAACGCCACCCACCAGATGAAGAAACTGACGGTCGCCGACCTCAAGGGCTTCCGTGACCGGCTCCATCTCCCCATCTCCGACCAGCAGTTGGAGTCCGGCCTGCCGCCGTACTACCACCCGGGGCGGGACTCGGAGGAGATCCAGTACATGCACGACCGCCGTACGTCGCTCGGCGGGTACGTCCCGACGCGCGTCGTGCGCGCGAAGCCGCTCGCGCTGCCGGACGACAAGGCGTACGCGACCGTGAAGAAGGGCTCCGGCCAGCAGTCCATCGCCACCACCATGGCGTTCGTCCGGCTGCTCAAGGACCTCATGCGGGACAAGGAGTTGGGCCGCCGCTTCGTCCTCATCGCGCCCGACGAGTACCGCACGTTCGGCATGGACTCCTTCTTCCCGAGCGCGAAGATCTACAACCCGCTCGGCCAGCAGTACGAGTCCGTCGACCGTGAACTCCTGCTCGCCTACAAGGAGTCGCCGACCGGGCAGATGCTCCACGACGGCATCTCCGAGGCGGGCTGCACGGCGTCCCTGATCGCGGCGGGCTCCGCGTACGCGACCCACGGCGAGCCGCTCATCCCGGTGTACGTCTTCTACTCGATGTTCGGATTCCAGCGCACCGGCGACCAGTTCTGGCAGATGTCGGACCAGCTCGCCCGCGGATTCGTCCTCGGCGCGACCGCCGGGCGTACGACGCTGACCGGCGAGGGCCTCCAACACGCCGACGGGCACTCCCAGTTGCTCGCCTCCACGAACCCCGGGTGCGTCGCGTACGACCCCGCGTACGGGTACGAGATCGCCCACATCGTCCAGGACGGGCTGCGTCGGATGTACGGGCCCGACAGCGAGGACGTCTTCTACTACCTCACCGTCTACAACGAGCCGCTCCAGCACCCCGCCGAGCCCGACGACGTCGACGTCGACGGCATCCTCAAGGGCATCCACAAGGTGCGTGCGGGCACTTCAGGGTCCTCCCCCGCCCAGATCCTCGCCTCCGGCGTGGCCGTCCCCTGGGCCCTAGAAGCCCAGCGCATCCTCGCCGAGGAGTGGAACGTCCGCGCCGACGTCTGGTCGGCCACCTCCTGGAACGAACTCCGCCGCGAGGCCGTCGACGCCGAACGCCGTAACCTCCTGCACCCCGAGGAGGAGATGCGGGTCCCCTACATCACCCGCAAACTCTCCGGCTCCGAGGGCCCGTTCGTCGCCGTCTCCGACTGGATGCGCTCGGTCCCCGACCAGATCGCCCGCTGGGTCCCCGGCACGTACCAGTCCCTGGGCGCGGACGGCTTCGGCTTCGCGGACACGCGGGGTGCGGCGCGCCGGTTCTTCCACATCGACGCGCAGTCGATCGTGCTCGGCGTCCTCACGGAGCTGGCGAAGGAGGGGAAGGTGGAGCGGTCGGCGTTGAAGCAGGCGATCGACCGGTACCAGCTTCTGGACGTCGCGGCGGCTGACCCCGGTGCGGCGGGAGGCGACGCGTAGCAGAAGTGCGAACCGGGGAACGGGGTCCTACGTCCACCCGTTCCCCGGCGTCCCTGCGAGCCACAGCACGGCCAGCACGGTGTCCAGTCCACCCAGAATCACCGCGACGAGCGGCGCGACGGCCCTGGAGGCCCAGCGCCGCCCCATCGCCAGCCACCCGCACACCATGGCCACCGGCCCCAGCACGATCCCGAGCACGAAGAACCCGGCGACCGCGCACACCACCCCCGCGATCCCGAGCGTCACACGATCCGGCCCACCCCGTGACCCCATCCGGCCACGTGAGCGGGGGTACTTGCGTGTCCCGTGCCCGAACCCCGACATGAGTCAACTCCCTTGCCTGTGGGGTCGCTTCAGGGTGCCGGGTACCCGCCGGGCCTGATTCATGCCTGCCGGGCGGCACCTCGCGGCCACACGACGTCCACCGGCACGCCGGCGCCCCGCGCCTCCAGCACGGTGTCGGCGGTACCGCCGCCCTTCCCCGTCGGCGGTTCTCCGTCCCAGACGGCGACGAGTCGCTCGGCCCGCTGGATGAGCACGGCGTTGGCGGCTTCGTACGCGCGGCGGTCGGCGGTCTCGTAGGGCAGGACCAGAACCTCGTCGGCAGCCTCGATGAGCTGGTCGAAGAGGGGCGCGTGGTCGGGCTTGACCTTGTTCGCGCGGTAATCCTGGGAGGGTACGACGACGACAAGCCTCCCACCGAGGGCGAGCACGGCCTCGGCGAACAGGGAGTCGGCTCCCTTCGCGATACACGAGACTCCGACCAGGTCACCGCCCTCGGCGTACCCCCTGAGCACCCTGCCCAGCGCTTCCCGCACCAGCGGCACACTCGCGCCGGTCAGATCCATGTGCCCGGTCACCGCGATCGTGGTCATACCGCTCCTTCAGCCGCTGTAGTTTCCAAGCGTGCTGGAAACCATCGTGCTGGACGTAGGCGAAACCCTCACCCGAGACGACCGCTATTGGGGAGCCTGGGCCGACTGGCTCGGCATCCCCCGCCACACGCTCTCCGCCCTCGTCGGAGCCGTGGTGACCCAGGGCCACGACAACGCGGAAGCGCTACGGCTCGTACGCCCCGGTATCGACATCGCGGCCGAGTACCGCAGCCGCGCGGAGGCGGGCCAGGGTGAACACCTGGAGGAGGCGGACCTCTACGACGACGTCCGTCCCGCGCTGACCGAGCTCCGCGAGGCAGGCGTACGCGTGATCGTCGCGGGCAACCAGACCGCACTCGCCGGAGACCTGCTCCGCGCCTTGAACCTCCCTGCGGACCTCATCGCCACGTCGGAGGAATGGGGTACGGCGAAACCCCAACCAGCCTTCTTCGAGCAGGTGTTGAAGGCGTCCCAAGCACCTGCCGACCGCACCCTCTACGTCGGAGACCACCCGGCCAACGACATCTTTCCCGCCAAGGCGGCCGGGTTGAGAACGGCACATCTGCGACGCGGGCCTTGGGGACACTTCTGGGCCGACGCCCCGGAAGTCATCGCAGCGGCGGACTGGCGGATCGACAGCCTCACGCAACTCGTCGGGATCGCGAGGCAGTGACGCGCACACCTCGGCGTCCCGGAAGGCGTTCGGGTCGATTCCATCCACGGAGTGTTCCTGCGCGAGTACCGTTCGCAGTGGTTGCGCCGAGCCAGGAGCCAGCATGTCCGCACATGTCCGAGGTGGAGTGGGTGATCGCGTCACCTACTACCGCAGCATCATGCGACCCAAGATGTCCCAACGGGATCTCGCGGACGCCGCGCATCTGTCTCTGGGAACAATCCGCAAGATCGAGCAGGGTGAACGCGGCGTCGGGGATTCGGCGTTGGAGGCGATCTCGGACGCCCTCGGCGTGGATCCCTTCCTGCTCCTCTTCGGGCGCAACGCCCCACAGACCGCCGTCCATGTAGCGCTGCCGGCGCTTTCCGCCGCGTTGGCCACGCAGGAGATCCCGGAGGACGGCCCGGTACGCTCTTTGCCGGAGCTGCGTACCGATGTCGAGGCCACTGTCGACTGGAGGCTCACGGCGCACTACACCCGCATCGCCCGGCGCCTGCCCTACCTGCTTGCCGAACTCGCCCGCGCCCGCCGCCGGTTCAGCGGCCCCGACCGAGCGGCACTCGCGGCTCTGCTGGTCACGGCATACCGCTCCGCGGACGCCGCCGCCTTCAAAGCGGGCGCCTGGGACCTCTCTGCCCGGCTGGTCGATCTCATGCGCTGCGTCGTCCCCGACGCCGAAGACGCACTGCTGACGGCCTCCGTGGCCTATGTGCGCACTGAGACGTTCTTCGCCGCGTCCGCCCATGCGGCGGGCCTGCGGGCCCTGGAGCAGGCACTCGACGCGGCTCCGGCACCGACCACACCAGATCGGTCCGCTGCCCGGGGAGCACTCCATATGAGGGCAGCGGTGATCGCCGGTCGTGCGTTCGATGTCGCCGCCACTCAGATGCACCTGGCCGAAGCCCGTACCCTCGCCGACCAGCTCCCCGAGTCCGTGTACCACGGCACCGCGTTCGGCCCGGATTCCGTACGTGTCCACGAAGTCTCCGTCGCCGTCAGTCTCGGTCACGACCATGTCGCCAAGGCCCTGGAAGTAGCACGCGAGTGGAAGCCTCCGATCAGCCTTCCCGCAGAGCGTCGGAGCGGTTTCTACATCGACCTGGCACGAGCGCACCTGTGGTCAGGACAGGCCGAGCACGCCTTCGAAGCGCTCAAAGTGGCCCGCCATATCGCGCCGCAGCACACCCGGGAGCACCCTTGGGTCCGTGAGGACGCCGGAACTCTCCGACGCCTCAAGCGGGCAGATTCCGAGGCCCTCACCTCATTTGCCGAATGGTGTTCCGCCGTCTGACCGCGGTGTACCCCTCACAGGGGTACTTGTAGCTGCCGCTCACCTTCACCATCTGTCGCACGTACAAGAACCGACAGACGGGACCAGGAATGGCGAACTCACTCATACCCGCGCCGAGAATCGTCGACGCGAGCGTGAGCATCGTCCGGCTTCACGGTGAGGCGTGCTTCGACTGCGGAACTGTGACCAGATCCCTGCGCCCCGCCGGACAGGCCGTCGTTCCTGGCCTCTCACGCGTCTGGACCATCCGGAGCTGCGGATGCCGACGCACGTCTCCCATCCGGTGACCACCATCCGGAACCCGTGCCGAACACCCACCGCCACCCGCCGACTTCCACCGACCAAGCCACAGACGAGAAACCCCGGCGACCGTTCGCGGCGGCCCGGGGCGTGGCCAACGCTGTAGAGGAGCATCAGCACTTGAACAGTACAACTCCCCCCGGAGCCGAAGGCTTCCCGCCGAAACCCCGTATGACAGTGCACGTGTTCACCGTCGACCAATACGGCCGTGTCACCCGCGACCTCGGCATCCGCACCGTGTCCGTCGAACCGGACACCCCGCCCGAGCCGCTGCCCCTGAGGTTCCCGGCATGCGCGTGCTCGCGTCACCGGCCGACGGTCACCGGGGCGGACGTCCCCCGGGCGCCGACAGTCCACGCGGTGCGTGCCGAGGCGGGTTGGTTCCTGGACCAGACCGCGCCGCCCCGGCACCAGACGGTCGCCGCGTTCGGCCGGGACTTCGCCGCCTGTATCGCCGAGTTGATCCCCCAGGTCGAGCGTGCCGCCCACGGCAGTGACGCCGCCCTGTCCGCCGTCACCGAGGCCCGCCGCTGCCTCGGCATCGCCGCCCAGCCGGGCCTGGTGGGTGAGGTGGCGCGGGTGAGGGAGCTGGCTCAGCGTGTCGTGGCCCTGGGTGAGCACTACGACGCGCTGACTGGTGGGACACGGGCGTGAACAGGAGGAACACTCTCACCCTCATCTACCTCGCAGTCCTGCTGACATTGGTGACGGCTCTGGCCTGGGGTATCGCGGCCGGGAGCACTCCATGAAACCCGCCGTGCACGTCTGGAACGGCCTCCGCGTCCCCTGGATCACGCCCTGGAGCAGCGAACAGGGCCTCCCCGTCCGACTCGTCCGGCAGTACAACCGCCACGGCGAGGAACGGATCGGTTACGCGGACGAGGACCGCTCCGACCGCCGTGACGGTGTGCTGTGGGTGCGGATCGCGGTGACCCCGGGGACCGGCGTGCCGGACTTCGCGTCCCTGCACCCGTTGCGCCAACGCCAGGCGATGACGCACCTGTTGTGCCAGGTGTGCGGGGCCCCGACCGTCGGGAGCCGCGCCGATGAACGGCACCTCTTCCTGGTTCGCGACGCCGACGACCGTCCCCTCCGGGAGGGGCAGACGACCGTCGCACCGCCCTTGCACGAGATCTGCGCCGTCCAGTCCGTACGCCACTGCCCCCAGCTGCGCCGAGGCTGGACCGCCGCCCTCGTCGGCCACGCCTCCCCGTGGGGCATCGCCGGAACCTTCCACCACCCCGACACCCTCACCTCGTTGAGCCCGCCGAGGGAACTGATCCCGGTGCCGTACGAGGACGAACCCCGTCTGCACTGGCTTCTCGCCTCCCGCGAGGTGGTCACCCTCCACGAGGTCGAGCCGATCGGTCTCGACCGGTTGGAGACCGAGGCTCGAACCGCACAAGTCTCCGCATGAGACCCGAGCACACCCCAGGAGGGCATGTGTCCGGTACCGCGTTCCACACGACGCTCAAGACGGCGTCGGGGTACCTCGACGTGGCCGCGAACGCGCACGGAGAGGAGAAGGCGTTCCTCGCGCTCCAGGCCCTGGAGCGGACGAAGCAGACCGGCCCGCACGTCGTCGAGGTCGGGCCCGGTGGCGGGGCGGCCGTCGCGTGCCTGGCCTCCCGGCTCGCGGCCGGTGAACCGCGAGTCGAGGACGTGCGGCTCACCCTCGTCGAGGTGCCCGGCGTGACGTCGTCCTCTCTCACGGAGGCGATGGCCGCCGTCGACCGCGTCGGTTCCTGCCGGCTGATCGCCGGGTTCGCCCAGGACATCGGGACGCTCCTGCCCGAACCGGCCGACGTCATCAGCGCGTCTGCCCTGCTGCACGAGGTCTATTCGTACGCGGGTGGCTACCTCGGCCTGCACGACATGATCCGTACGCTCCCGACCGTCCTGACGCCCGACGGTATGTTCGCCTACCGCGACGTGTACGCGGTCAAGGGCGCATCCCTGCACGAGCGGGCGTTCCAGACGTACACCTCGCGGGCGTGGCTGCGGTTCCTGCGGATGTTCGTGCCGCAGTACCTGGAGCACGGCACGCACCCGTACCACAGCGCCTCGGACCTGGTCGTCGTGCGCCAGGACTCGCGGATCGTCCCGGCCGGGGAGGTGGACGAGGGGATCAGCGCGGTGGTGGCGGCGCCGGTCGGGCTCTTCCGGGAGGTACAGCGGCACTACGTCACTCTGCGGGACCACGTCTGGCGTTCGGGAGTGCTCGGTGTCCGGCCGTATCTGGAGGGGCCGTTGGCGGAGGACTGGATGGACGCGCGGCACGGGCACAAGCGGGTGCACTACGCGCTGACCGATTCCGACTGGTTACCGGAGTCGCAGAAGAGCATGCTCCTCGCTCTCAGCGAGCAGTACGTCGACCACTTCACGGTCGACGGCGACATCTTCGACGAGTGCACCGACATAGCCCTGACCGCGTTCCTGGCGCGCGCGGAGCAGGGCGACGGGGAATGCGCGCAGGTGTGGCGGAGCTGGGTGACCCGCGAGGGCCGCGAGACGTACGCGTACCTGACGCTGGACGCGCTGCTCACCGCCGTCGCCGTCCACTCCACCGAGGCCGCCCAGGACCGCCGTACCGTTCTCATGCCCGTGACGGCGGAAGACGTGCTGCGCCGCGAACGCGCCTACTACAACCGGTACTTGAGGCGCGCCCTGCCCAATCCCCTCCGGGACGCCAAGCAGTTGGTGCTGTTCACCAACGTCCCCATCGACGACCGGGAGCAGGTCGCCCGTGGTATGCGCTGCCTCCAGCAGTGGTGTGCCAAGGGCAGTCTGGCCCGCGTCTACTCGGCCATCAGCACAGAAGGATGAGCACAGTGCACGGACACATCGAAGTCGAACGCAAGCGGCAGCTCCCGGTGGACGGGCGCAGCGACATCGTGGAGGCGCTCGCGGAGTCCGGCTGGACGGCGGACGCCCCGGTGACCGAGGTCGACACCTACTACAGCCGCCCCGACGTCGACTACTTGGAGACGGTCGAGTGCCTGCGCGTCAGGCGGCGCGGGGACTTCGCGGAGATCACCTACAAGCCGGCGTCCAGCACAGACACCATCGGCGACGGCGTGATCGCGAAGCGGGAGACGAACATCGAGGTCGGCCGCGCGCAGGCGGACCAGGCCGACCGCCTCCTGGAGAACATCGGGATGCGGCTCCTGGTGCGCGTCGAGAAGCACCGCACGACCTACCGCCACCCCCTCCACCCGGACGCCTCCGTCAGCATCGACCTCCTCGCCGGGGTCGGGGACTACGTCGAGACCGAGGTCATGAGCCCGGACCAGGAAGCCGCCGCGGCCACCCTCAAGGACGTCGAGGAGCAGATCGGCGTGACGGGCCTCCCCGTCGTCGGCCTCCCTTACCGGGACCTCGTGCTCACTCGGTGACCCCCCGCCCAGGGCCACAGCGCGCTATCCCCCTCCGGCAGCGCGCCGCAGCCCTGGGCCTGACCCACTGTGACGCGCGCCGCGAACCGTGCGCGAGGAACCTTTAGCAAAGTCACCCTGATTGGGGAACTTCATTGACGTTGCGTCAGTTTCGTTGACAGGGAGGGAGTTGACGAGATGTCAGATGTGGACCCCGCCCCCGGCGGCGTCCGCGTTCTCCCCCCGCTTCGTCAGCAACGCCACCAGTACGGCGAACACCGCGACCCCGGCGGCAACCAGCGACGCCAGGCTCATCCCCGAGATGAACGTGTCGTGCGCCACGTCGGCGATCTTCGTCGCGACCGCGTCCGGCGTACCCGGAGCCACCGGCGCCGCCCCCACCTGCACCGCCTCGGCGGTCTGGTCGAGCTGGGCCGGGGTCAGGGCGGGGAGCCCGGCCGCCTGCCAGTTCCCCGGCAGCGCGCTGTCGACCTTGGACGCCATCACCGCGCCGAGGACGGCCGTACCGAGGCTGCCGCCGATCTGCATGGCCGCCTGCTGAAGACCCCCGGCGACACCGGACAGCTCCATGGGCGCGTTGCCGACGATGACCTCCGTCGCTCCGACCATGACCGGCGCGAGGCCGAGGCCGAGCAGGGCGAACCAGATGGACATGGCGAGGCTGCCGGTGCCGGTGTCGAGGGTGGAGACGCCGTACATGGCGAGGGCCGTGCAGGCCATGCCCCCGGCGAGGGGGATCCGGGGCCCGAACTTCGTGATCATCACGCCCGCGAGAGGGGAGCCGACGATCATCATCCCGGTGAGCGGCAGGAGATGGAGCCCCGCGTCGATGGGACTGAGACCGTGGACGTTCTGGAGGTAGAACGTCACGAAGAAGAGGCCGCCCATGAAGGCGATGGCCATGAGGACCATCAGGACCACACCGGCCGAGAGCGGTACGGAACGGAAGAGGCCGAGCGGGATCAGCGGCTCCTCGACCTTGGTCTCCCAGAAGGCGAAGGCCCCGAACCCGGCGACGGCGACCGCGAGGAACGTCCAGGTCAGCCCACCGCCCCAGCCCCACTCGGGCGCCTTGATGAGGGCCCAGACGAGACAGAACATGGCGCCGGAGAGCAGCCCGATACCGGGCAGGTCGAAGGAGCGGGGAGCGTTCTCCGCACGGTGGTCAAGGAGGATCGTCACCCCGAGGGCGAGCGCGATGAACCCGACCGGCACGTTGATGAAGAACACCGACTGCCAGCTGACGTGCTCGACGAGCACCCCGCCGAGGATCGGCCCGCCCGCGGTGGACGCCCCGATGACCATGCCCCAGATACCGATGGCCATGTTCAGCTTCTCGGCGGGGAAGGTGGCCCGCAGCAGCCCGAGCGCCGCGGGCATCAGCAGCGCCCCGAACAGCCCTTGCAGGACACGGAAGACGACGACGGCGGAGACACTGGAGGAGAGGCCGATCGCGCCGGAGGCGAGGGCGAAACCGGCCACGCCTATCAGGAAGGTCTGGCGATGCCCGAAGCGGTCGCCGAGCTTGCCCGCGGTGACGAGGGAGACCGCGAGCGCGAGGAAGTAGCCGTTCGTGATCCACTGGACCTGCGCGAACGTCGCGCCGAGGTCCTTCTGGATGGCCGGGTTGGCGATGGCCACGATGGTGCCGTCCAGGGCGACCATCATGACCCCGACCGCGACGGTGATCAGCGTGAACCAAGGGTGGCCGCGCAGCCCCGCGCCGGGCGACGAGCCCGCCGGGGCCGTCGGCGCCCCGTCCCCGTGGCCCGCCGCTTCAAGAGTGGTCTGACTAGTCATGCCTTCCACGCTAGTGACAGCCACTGACAATTGACGAACCGTTTCACAGGCCGGTGACTGACACATATGCGTACCCTGCGCGAACGCAAGAAGCAACACACCAGAGACGCCCTGGTCAGAGCCGCGCTCGCGCTCTTCACGACCCAGGGTTTCGAACGCACGACGGTCGACGAGATCGTGGACGCCGTCGAGGTCTCGCAGCGGACCTTCTTCCGCTACTTCGCGAGCAAGGAGGCGGTCGCCCTCTTCGTCCCGGGCCTCGCCGAGGACCACTTCGTACGGTGCCTGCTGGAGCGCCCGGCGCCCGAGCACCCCTTCGAGGCGATGCGCGAGGCACTCAGGGAGAGCCTCGCGGCGTTGGACGAGGCGATCGAGAGCGTCGTACCGATGGAGCTGTACATGCGGGGCTACCGGATGATCGAGGAGACGCCCGCGCTGCTCGCGGCGCATCTGCGGCGCTCGGCGGAGCTGGAGGAGCGGGTCGCGGGGATCATCGCCGGGCGCGAGGGGACCGACCTGGCCACGGACCCCCGGCCGCGTCTCGTCGTCGCGCTGTTCAGCGGGGTGGTCCGGGTCGCCGAGCGCGACTGGGCCGGGGAGGCCGGGATGGACCTGGCGGCGATGCGGGAGCGGACCGGGCGGTACCTCGATCAGGTGGGTCCGGAGCTGATCGGCGCCTGGCGAAAGGGCTGACGGCGGGCCCGAGTTGGCTGTTCGAAGCGCTTCCCAGGCAGCCGGTCACCAAAACGTGATACCCGTCACTCGGGACCCCCGAGACCCTTTCGTTCTCCTAGTGTGTCCCCCTAGTGACTTCCTTCGACTCCTCTCCCCAGATCGGCGTCTGGCGCGCACTGCTCGCGCTGGCCGTGGTCTTCGTGATGCTGTCGACGACCGGCTGGACGGCTCTTCGCCCCCAGCGTTCCGACAGCGCCCTCGAAGCCTCCCTCGCCTCCTGGCGGCACGGCTTCCTCGACGGCCACAGCCTCCCGGACCCCACCCAGGCGCCCACGCGACTGGCCCGCTTCTTCGCCGCGCTCAGCGCCCCGGAGCGCAACAGCCTCGCGCACACGTACCCGCTGGCCGTCGGCAACATGAACGGCGCCCCGGTGAAGCTGCGCTACCGCGCCAACCGCATCGCCCTCGGCGAGGCCGCCGCCGTCGAGCGCACCCGCATGCACGATCCCCGGCTCACCTCCGACGGCCAGCGCGAGGCGGGCCGCCGTATGCACCGCTTCGAGGCGATGGCCGTCGGCGGGCGGCAGATCCTCGCCTTCGACCCCGAGGGCAGCGGCCGGGCCGCCGAGGTGTTCGGCGACCTGACGAGCGCCGCGCGGGTCTCCGTCGTCGTCCCCGGCGTGGACACCGACCTGCTGACCTTCGAGCGGACGGTCAGCAAGTACCGGGCCCCCGTCGGTATGGCGCAGGCCCTGTACGCGGCGGAGCGCGCCGCCAGTCCCCGTACCGCCACGGCCGTCATCGCGTGGGCCGACTACACCGCCCCCGCCGGGCTCGGCATCGAGTCGGCGACCGCGGGGCGCGCCGAGGACGGCGCCGTACGCCTGAACGCGCTGCTGCGCGCGCTGCCCGGGAAGGCGCCGGTGTCGCTGTTCTGCCACAGCTACGGCTCCGTCGTCTGCGGCGTCGCGGCGCACGAGCTGCCCGCGCGGGTCGCCGACATAGCGGTCGCCGGGAGCCCCGGGATGCGCGTCGAGAAGGCGTCCCACCTGCACACCTCCGCGCGCGTGTGGGCGATGCGGGACGCGGACGACTGGATCCAGGACGTGCCGTACCTGGAACTCGGCGGGCTCGGGCACGGCGAGGACCCCGTCTCGGAGGCGTTCGGGGCGCGGCGGCTGGCCGCGAAGGAGGCGCACGGGCACGCCGGGTACTTCGAACCCGGCACCGACTCGCTGCGCAACTTCGCCGAGATCGGGACTGGCGCGTACCGGTCGGTGGTGTGCGCCGACGATGACGCGGCCTGCCGGGCGGATTTGTCCTCCACTACCACGGTCGGACGCGCGTAGAAACAGCAGGAACTGCGGTGTGCGCAGGGAGGGGACGAAGATGCGGGTCCCGCATACGATGAGCCGCATGGGTGATGTACTGGCCGGTTCGCATGCCGCCTGGGAGTTCGGGTCCGACTCCGTGCTCATCCGCTACGAACGGGGGATGCGGGCGCCGAAGCTGTTCTCGGCGCTCGGCGAACGACGTGTCCCGCTCGCGGCGGTCGAGAGCGTGTCCCTGTCCCCGGGCAGGCGCGGGACGGTCGTCCTCAGGCTCGACCTGCGCGAGGGCGCCGATCCGCTGCTCGCGGCGGCCGAGGGCCAGCTCAAGGAGGGCTCCGACCCCTACCGGCTCGTCCTGCCCGCCGAACGGGACGCCCTCGCGGAGTACTACGCCGAGGAGGTACGGGGGCTGCTGACGCACTCGGGTCCGGCGGAACGGTTCCTCGTGGACGCGCCCGACGTGCCGCTGTCCTTCAAGGCGTACGACGCCAAGGCGTCCTTCGACGGCCGTACCGTCCGCTTCCGCTGGTTCTGGACCGGCGCGTCCTCCGCGAAGTGGAAAGCCGGCGACCAGTCCTTCGCCGTCTCCGACCTCACCGGCGTCGAGTGGCGCTCGCCGGAGGTCTTCGAGGGGCATCTACGGCTGCTGCGGGGCGAGACCTCGTCCGTGCAGCCCGACCAGGACCCGGCGGCGGTCGTCTTCGGCCTCGGGTACGGGCCGGTGCACGAGTCGCTCCCCTTCGCCGCCGCCGTCCTGGCGGCCGTACGGGGGCAGAAGGGGCCGTCGGCGGTCATCGCCGCGGCGCCCGCCCGGCGCGACCCCGCGGACGTCGCCGAGCGGATCCGGCACCTGGGGGAGCTGCATCAGGCGGGGCTGGTCACGGACGAGGAGTTCTCGGTGAAGAAGGCGGAGCTGCTGGCGGAGCTGTAGCCGCTCTCAGGCCGAGTAGAACTGGATCTTCCGGTTCAGTACCGCCAGCGTGCCGTTCAGCTCCGCGATCCTCGCCTGGACGTCCCTGCGCGTCGACTCCAGCAGCTCCCGCCGCTCCCCGAACGTGCTCTCGCCCTCCCGCGCCAGCTCCGCGTACCGCACCATGTCCGCGACCGGCATCCCCGTCAGGCGCAGCTTGCCCACGAAGTCCAGCCAGTTCAGGTCGCGGTTGCAGTACCGGCGCTGGCCGGTGTGCGAGCGGTCGACGTGGTCGAGCAGCCCGATCCGCTCGTACCAGCGCAGCGTGTGCGCGGTGAGCCCGGTGAGCGCGACGACCTCACTGATCGTGTAGCTGTCCTGGCCGTCGGGGCGGGGGTGGGGCGGCGGGGGTGCCGAGCAGACGTCGACGGGGGCTTCGAGGGTCGGGGCTTCGAGGGTCAGGGGCGAGGTCTGCATCACCGTCATGTTCCCAAGCTATGACCTTGGAGTGGGCTCGAAGCAAGCGGAAACGGTAAGAATGGCGAAGGTAGGCTCGCGGGCATGTCCCTGAGCAGTCTCACCCGGATCGAGTCCTGGCCGGTCCCCACCGCCGCGGCGGCCGTGGTCCGCGCCGACGGTACGGTCCTCGGTACGCACGGTCCGACCGCCCACCGCTTCCCCCTCGCCTCGGTCACGAAACCGCTCACGGCGTACGCGGCGCTGGTCGCGTACGAGGAGGGGGCGATCGACCTCGACGAACCGGCGGGGCCGCCCGGCGCGACCGTCCGCCATCTCCTCGCCCACACGTCCGGCCTGGCCTTCGACGAACACCGGGTCATGGCCCCGCCCGGCGACCGGCGCCTCTACTCCAACGCCGGTTTCGAGCAACTCGGCGACCACATCGCGAAGTCGACGGAGATCCCGTTCCCGGAGTACCTCCGCCAGGCGGTGCTGGAGCCGCTCGGCATGACGGACACGGCGCTGGACGGCTCCCCCGCGAAGGACGGCACCTCCACGGTCGCCGACCTCGTCCGCTTCGCCGCGGAGATCCAGTCCCCCCGACTCCTGGACCCCCGTACGGTGTTGGAGGCGATGACCGTCCAATACCCCGGCACGAAGGGCGTGTTGCCGGGCTACGGCCACCAGAACCCCAACGACTGGGGCCTCGGCTTCGAGATCCGTGCGACCAAGTCCCCGCACTGGACGGGGAGTTCGTCGTCGGTGCGGACCTTCGGCCACTTCGGCCAGTCGGGCACGTTCCTGTGGACCGACCCCGACGCGGGGGTGGCCTGCGTGGCGCTGACCGACCGTCCCTTCGGCCCCTGGGCGGTCGAGGCGTGGCCGGCGTTCACGGACGGGGTGCTGGCGGAGGTGCGCTGAACAGGGCCTGAGACCGGGCCGGTTACCCTCGTCCCGCACAACGCGCGATGATCACGGGGGAACGATGAGCGGTGCTTTCGAGCCGTTGGAGGCCGGGGATCCGGTGGTGGTGGGGCCGTACCGGCTCACGGCGAAGCTCGGGGCCGGGGGGATGGGGGCGGTGTATCTGTCCCATACGCCCGGTGGGCATTCCGTCGCGGTCAAGACCGTGCGGCCCGAACTCGCCGAGAACGCCGAGTTCCGGCGGCGGTTCCGGCAGGAGGTGGAGGCCGCCCGGCGGGTGCAGGGGTTCTACACCGCGCCGGTCCTCGATCACGACGTGGACAGCGGGCAGCCCTGGCTGGCCACGGCGTACGTCGCGGGTCCCTCCCTCGCCGAAGCCGTCGGCAGGCACGGGCCCCTTCCGGTGTCCTCCGTCCTGCTGCTGCTCGCCGGGGTGGCGGAGGCGCTCTCCGCGATCCACGGTGCCGATGTCGTCCACCGGGACCTCAAGCCGTCGAACGTACTGCTCGCGGCGGACGGGCCTCGTGTCATCGACTTCGGGATCGCCCGGGCGTCCGACGCGACGTCCCTGACGGGGACCGGGGTCTCCCCGGGGACCCCGGCGTTCATGTCGCCCGAGCAGGCGGCGGGGAAGCGGGTGACACCGGCGTCGGACGTCTTCTCGCTGGGGCAGATCGGGGTGTTCGCGGCGACGGGGAGAGGGGCGTACGGGGACGGCTCGGCGCACGCGTTGCTGTACCGGATCGTGCACGAGACGCCCGACCTCACGGGGCTGCCCGCCGAACTCGCCTTCATCGCAAGGTGCTTGGCGAAGGACCCGGCGAGGCGGCCCACGCCGGCCGAGGTGATCGCGCTGTGCCAGGGCGCGTCGGCGACGCCGCTGAGGCAGTCGGGGGACTGGCTGCCGGCGGCGGTCGGGGCGGACATTCCGCTGAGGACTCCGGGGAACGCGGGGCCTGTTGAGCCGCAGGGGGTCGCAACGCCCACCGAAACACCGGGAGTTGCGGGGCCGGCCGGTACGCCGAGGATCGCGGGGCCTCTCGGTACGCCGGGAGTCGCGGGCTCTGCCGGGTCGCCGGGAAGTGCGGGGCCTCTCAGGGCGCCGACGCCTCAACCGCCCGTCCACCCCGCGTACAGCCCGCCCCAACACCCGTACACCCCCACCCACTTCGCGCCGACCGCGAACCCGAACCCCGTACCGACCCCACCTCCGCACCCGGCACCGGCCTGGCATCCCCCGCACCCCCGGCCCCGCCGCACCAAGACCTTCCTGGTCCTCGCCGCGGTCCTCGTCCCCCTGGCCGTCTGGGGCTCGAACCTCGTAGCCGACGCCGGTGACGGCTCGGCCGGGAACACCCCGGACCCGAAGGTCTCGGCCGGCCCCAGCGCCTCCGTGGCGCCTCCGACTCCCCACACCTACAAGAACATCGACATCCCCCTCGACTACTTCATCCGCTTCACCGACACCCCGCCGAAGCCGATGAACAACGGCGGCTCCACCCGCAACACCGAGGAGTCCGACTTCTACTTCTTCCAGGGGAACGACGACGAACTCATCGGCAGCGTGGGCCGCGAGGTCGTCGTCCTGGACGCGCAGCAGCAAGGCACGCTCCAGACCTGCCGGACGGACACCCGCTTCACCCGCGAACTCCCCCTCTCCCAAGTCCCCACGGGCACAAGGCTGTGCGTGCACTCCTCGGCCGGGAACATCGCGCTGATCACGTACCGGGGAAGCTCCCCGGCGTCGGACCCGAGCAGGTACGTCACGGTCGACGTCACGGTGTGGCGGAACGCGGAGAGCTAGGCCGCGTCCATCTCCCACATCAGCACCTCGGCGCCGCCGCCCACCGCGACCAGCTCCAACTCCCCCTCGGCGGACAGCCGCAGGGCGTCGCCGGCCGTCAACTCCGTCTCCGCGAGGCGGACTTCGCCGCGTACGACATGGACGTACCCATGTCCCGTGTGCGGAACGGCGATCCGTTCACCGGCGGTGGACAGGCGCCGTACGTGCAGCATCGCCCCCGCGCGGGGAACGGCGTACGGCGTCGAGTCGGCGATGCCCCGGACGATCTCGTACGAGGGGTCGCCGCCGGGGTCGAGGGGGGCCAGCCACATCTGGAGGAAGACCAACGGCACGTCCCCGGCGTTGCGTTCGACGTGGCGGACGCCGGCCGCCGAGGAGAGGCGCTGGACGTCGCCGGGCCGGACGACCGTCTCGTGGCCGGCGGAGTCGCGGTGGGTGAGTTCGCCGGAGACGACCCAGGTGACGATCTCGGTGTGGGAGTGGGGGTGTTCGTCGAAGCCGGCGCCGGGGGCGAGCCGTTCCTCGTTGCAGGCGATGAGCGCGCCGAAGCGGAGGTTGTCGGGGTCGTAGTGGGGGCCGAAGGAAAAAGAGTGCAAAGTCTCGATGCCCTGCCCGGCATCCCCGCCCCGGTAGCGCGCGTCCCCGCGCCGCACGTCCATCACCTCACCAAGGTATCCCGGCAGGGGGTCCCGGCCTCGCGCCCGCACGGCCACCGGCGCCCGCGCGCACCGGCCGACACCGACCCGGCCGTACGGATCAGGCGCCCCGGCCTCACGCCGCCCTGACCCCCACGCCCCATCCGGCCCGGCGCCCCGGCCTCGTACCACCCCACTCCCACACCCCATCCGGCCCGGCGCCCCGCACCTCCCCCATCCCCACACCTCACTCCGGCTCGATGCCCGGCCTCGTACCTCCCCCGTCCCCACACCCCCCTCCGCCCCGATGCCGACCCCCCGTCCGGCCCGGCACCCCCCTACCGTCCCCATCCGGACAGACCCCCCGCCCCCCGCCGCACCGCCCCGCCCGGATGAGGCACCCTTGGATCGTGCCCGAACCCAGATCCACCCCCCCGCCCCCCGCCGCCCCGGCCCACCCGCACCTCGCCACGTTGAAGCGGCTGGAGAGGTCGGCCGGATCGCTGGCCGCGCAGGCCATCACGCGGATGGACGAGAGCCTCTCGTGGTACCGGGCGATGCCCCCGGAGAACCGTTCCTGGATCGGCCTCGTCGCGCAGGCGGGCATCGCGGCGTTCACGGAGTGGTTCCGGCGTCCGGACGCCCCGCAGGCGATCTCGACGGACGTCTTCGGGACCGCGCCGAGGGAGCTGACGCGGGCGATCACGCTGCGGCAGACCGTCGAGATGGTCCGGACGACGATCGAGGTCATGGAGTCGGCCATCGACGAGGTGGCCGCGCCGGGCGACGAGGCGGTGCTCAGGGAGGCGTTGCTGGTGTACGCCCGGGAGATCGCGTTCGCGACCGCGCAGGTGTACGCGCAGGCCGCCGAGGCACGGGGTGCCTGGGACGCGCGCCTGGAGTCGCTCGTGGTGAACGCGGTCCTGAGCGGCGAGGCCGACGAGGGGGCCGTGTCGCGGGCCGCCGCGCTGGGCTGGAACGCCCCGGAGCACGTGTGCGTCGTCCTGGGCAAGGCTCCGGACGGCGACTCCGAGCTGACCGTGGAGGCGATCCGCCGCGCTTCCCGGCACGCCAAACTCCAGGTGCTGACCGGCGTGTTGGGCACCCGGCTCGTCGTCATCGCGGGCGGCAGCGACAACCCGCTCGCGGTCGCCAAGTCGCTGATCGGCCCGTTCGCGGCGGGCCCGGTGGTCGCGGGGCCCGTCGTACCGGACCTCCAGACGGCGACCCGCTCCGCGCAGGCGGCGGCGGCCGGGCTCAAGGCGTGTCTGGCCTGGCAGGACGCTCCCCGGCCGGTTCTGGCGGACGATTTGCTTCCGGAACGAGCGATGGCGGGCGATCCCACCGCGCGCGGTCAGTTGGTGGAGGAGATCTACAGACCGCTCGAAGAGGCCGGTTCCGCACTCCTGGAGACACTCTCCGTATATCTCGAACAGGCCAGTAGTCTCGAAGGCGCCGCCCGGATGCTCTTCGTCCATCCGAACACCGTGCGCTACCGGCTGCGACGTGTGACTGACGTCACCGGATGGTCACCCTCCGATGTACGCTCGGCCTTTACTCTGCGGATCGCGCTGATCCTGGGGCGCCTGGCCGACGGAGATCCCCAGACCTAGGCTTTTGTCGGGGCTCCACAAAACCCCCTGCTGTTCTTCGTCCCTGTCACCACGGGCGGCCGTGCCCGTCCCCAAGAGAGAGTGTGAGAGTGCTCGTACTCGTCGCTCCCGGCCAGGGCGCCCAGACGCCCGGCTTCCTGACCCCCTGGCTCGATCTCCCCGGTGTCTCCGACCAGCTCTCCGCCTGGTCCGAGGTCATCGGGCTCGACCTGGTGCACTACGGCACGAACGCCGACGCGGACGAGATCCGTGACACCGCCGTCGCCCAGCCGCTGCTGGTCGCGGCCGGGATCGTCTCCGGTGCGGCACTCGGTGCCATCACGCCGGGCGCGGTCGCCGGGCACAGCGTCGGCGAGCTGACGGCCGCCACGTGGGCGGGTGTCCTGACCCCCGAGGACGCGCTGTCCCTCGTCCGCAGGCGCGGTCTGGCGATGGCCGAGGCCGCCGCCGTCACCGAGACCGGTATGGCGGCGCTGCTCGGCGGCGAGCCCGAGGTGACCCTCCCGCATCTGGAGAAGCTGGGTCTCACCCCCGCGAACATCAACGGCGCGGGCCAGATCGTGGCGGCCGGTACGGCCGAGCAGATCGCGGCGCTGGTGGCGGACAAGCCGGAGGGGGTGCGGAAGGTCGTCGCGCTGAAGGTGGCGGGCGCGTTCCACACCCACCACATGGCTCCGGCGGTCTCCGCACTTGAGGAAGCCGCGCGGGCCCTCACCCCGGCCGACCCCACGGCTCCGTACGTCTCCAACAAGGACGGCAAGGCCGTCGCGACCGGCGCCGAGGTGCTGGAACGTCTCGTCGGCCAGGTCGCGAACCCGGTCCGCTGGGACCTGTGCATGGAGACGTTCAAGGAGCTGGGCGCCACCGCGATCATCGAGGCCGCCCCCGGCGGCACTCTGACCGGCCTCGCCAAGCGCGCCCTGCCCGACGTCCCGAGACTGGCCCTGAAGACCCCCGACGACCTCGACGCGGCCCGCGAGCTGATCGCGGAACACGGCGCCTGAGAGGAGATCCCGATGGCGAAGATCAAGCCCGGAAAGGGTCATCCGTACGCGCGCATCCTCGGTGTGGGCGGCTACCGCCCGACCCGTGTCGTACCGAACGAGGTCATCCTGGAGACGATCGACTCGTCCGACGAGTGGATCCGGTCGCGCTCCGGCATCGAGACCCGGCACTGGGCGAACGACGAGGAGACCGTCGCCGCCATGTCGGTGGAGGCGTCCGGCAAGGCGATCGCGGACGCGGGCATCACCGCCGAGCAGATCGGCGCGGTGGTCGTCTCGACCGTCTCGCACTTCAAGCAGACCCCGGCCGTCGCGACGGAGATCGCCGACAAGCTGGGGACGGACCGGGCCGCCGCGTTCGACATCTCGGCGGGCTGCGCGGGCTTCGGCTACGGCCTCACGCTCGCCAAGGGCATGATCGTCGACGGCAGCGCCGAGTACGTGCTGGTCATCGGCGTGGAACGGCTCTCCGACCTGACCGACCTGGAGGACCGGGCGACCGCCTTCCTGTTCGGTGACGGCGCCGGAGCCGTCGTCGTCGGCCCCTCGAAGGAGCCGGCGATCGGCCCGACGGTGTGGGGCTCGGAGGGCGACAAGTCCGAGACGATCAAGCAGACGGTGCCGTGGACGGACTACCGCGACGGCGTCGTCGACAAGTTCCCCGCCATCACGCAGGAGGGTCAGGCGGTCTTCCGCTGGGCCGTCTTCGAGATGGCCAAGGTCGCCCAGCAGGCGCTGGACGCGGCCGGCATCACCGCGAGCGAGCTCGACGTCTTCATTCCCCACCAGGCCAACGAGCGGATCATCGACTCGATGGTGAAGACGCTGAAGCTGCCGGAGCACGTCACGGTCGCGCGTGACGTACGCACCACCGGCAACACCTCGGCCGCCTCGATCCCGCTCGCTATGGAGCGGCTTCTGGCGACCGGGGAGGCGAAGAGCGGCGACACGGCACTCGTCATCGGTTTCGGGGCGGGTCTCGTGTACGCGGCGACGGTCGTTACCCTCCCCTAGGCACCCGTTGCCGGATCACGCGATCCCGCACCCGGCCGCGGTCAGCAGCACAGCCAAAACCCTCTGGAAGAAAAAGAAGGAGCGCCACCATGGCCGCCACTCAGGAAGAGATCGTCGAAGGTCTCGCGGAGATCGTGAACGAGATCGCCGGCATCCCGGTTGAGGACGTCCAGCTGGACAAGTCCTTCACCGACGACCTGGACGTCGACTCGCTGTCCATGGTCGAGGTCGTCGTCGCCGCCGAAGAGCGCTTCGACGTCAAGATCCCGGACGAGGACGTCAAGAACCTCAAGACCGTCGGCGACGCGACCGACTACATCCTCAAGAACCAGGGCTGACCCTCCCTGGGCTCTGAGCCTGTGGGGTGATTGCCCCGCCACCCGGCGGTGGCGCCGTTTCATCCTCGAAATTCCGTAGGAGAGAGAATTCCCGTGAGCCCGACCAATCGCACCGTGGTCGTCACCGGTATCGGCGCAACCACACCGCTGGGTGGCGACGCAGCCTCGACCTGGGAAGGTCTGATCGCCGGCAGGTCCGGCGTCAAGGCGCTGACCCAGGACTGGGCGGCCGACCAGGCCGTCAGGATCGCGGCCCCCGTCGCGGTGGACCCCTCCGAGGTGCTCCCCCGCCCGCAGGCCCGCAAGCTCGACCGCTCGGCGCAGTTCGCGCTGATCGCCGCGCAGGAGGCATGGGCCGACGCCGGCTTCACCGCCCGCGCCGGCGAGGACATGTCCGTCAACCCCGACCGGCTGGGCGCGGTCATCGCCTCCGGCATCGGCGGGGTGACGACGCTGCTCGACCAGCACGACGTGCTGAAGGAGAAGGGCGTACGCCGGGTCTCCCCGCACACCGTCCCCATGCTCATGCCGAACGGCCCCGCGGCCAACGTCGGCCTGTACGTCGGCGCCCGCGCCGGCGTCCACACGCCGGTCTCCGCCTGCGCCTCGGGCGCGGAGGCGATCGGCTACGCGATCGAGATGATCCGCACCGGCCGTGCGGACGTCGTCGTCGCCGGTGGCACGGAGGCGGCCATCCACCCGCTGCCGATCGCCGCGTTCGGCAACATGATGGCGATGTCCAAGAACAACGACGACCCGCAGGGCGCGTCCCGTCCGTACGACAAGGCGCGCGACGGGTTCGTCCTCGGCGAGGGCGCCGGCGTGATCGTCCTGGAGGCCGCCGAGCACGCGGCGGCGCGCGGCGCGCGGGTCTACGCCGAGGCCGTCGGGCAGGGCATCTCCGCCGACGCCCACGACATCGTGCAGCCGGAGCCGGGGGGGCGCGGCATCGCCGCCGCGCTGGGCCACCTGATGGCCTCCACCGACCTAGACCCGGCCGAGATCGTGCACGTGAACGCGCACGCCACCTCCACGCCGGCCGGTGACATCGCCGAACTCAAGGCGCTGCGCAAGGTGTTCGGGGACCACGCGGACCACTTCGCGGTGTCCGCGACCAAGTCGATGACCGGTCACCTCCTCGGTGGCGCCGGCGGTATCGAGTCGGTCGCGACCGTCCTCGCGCTGTACAACCGGATCGCGCCGCCGACCATCAACGTCGAGCACCTCGACCCGGAGGCGGAGGCCAACGCGGACGTCGTCCTCGGCGAGGCCCGCAAGCTGCCCGTCGAGGGCCGTATCGCCGCGCTCAACGATTCGTTCGGGTTCGGTGGACACAACGTGGTACTGGCGTTCCGGACGGTCTGAGAAGGCTCCGTACGACGCTGAAGGGTCCCAACCTCGCGGGGTTGGGACCCTTCTCGTGTACCGGGGGGGGGCTTGCGGTGTGACGATCAGACCACCTGGTGCAGCCACCGCACCGGCGCGCCCTCACCGGCGTACCGGAACGGCTCCAGCTCGTCGTCCCACGGCTTGCCGAGCAGCTTCGTGATCTCGGCCTCGATGTCGGTCTCACCGCGCTGGGACCTCAACAGGGCGGCTCTGAGCCGGTCCTCGGGGATCAGGATGTCGCCGTGGATGCCGGTGACCGCGTGGAAGATACCCAGGTCCGGTGTGCAGCTGTAGCGCTCGCCCTCGGCGCTCGCGCACGGTTCGGCCGTGACCTCGAAGCGCAGCATCTGCCAGCCCCGCAGCGCGGACGCGAGCTTGGACGCCGTACCGGCCTGGCCCTTGAAGGAGAACTCGGAGCGCCAGGTTCCGGGCGCGGCGGGCTGGCGGATCCAGTCGAGGTTGACGCGCGTGCCGAGCACCCCGGCGATGGCCCACTCGACGTGCGGGCACAGCGCACGCGGCGCGGAGTGCACGTACAGAACTCCACGTGTCGTCACCGGGACCTCCGGACAGAGCGGGACATCTTGCAGGGCTGGTTGAGCGGCGGCGGCGGGGCAGCCACGTTGATGGCGAGGCTACCGTGCGACGGGGTGAGGAGTGTGACGTACCGTCGGTCCAGATGCCCCGAAAGGCCCGCCATTCACTCGGCAGGACGCCTGTGCGGGTGGGGAACGTTCCGTGGATCACGTCAGAAGTCGGCAAGGAAATGTCCTGAAGACGGTCCGGGAACTCGGGTGCGTTGTACTAGGTGCGGGGGTCAGGGACCGGACGGCCGAAGGGACCAGTCGATCATGGGGACGACGCGAGGGCGGGGCGTGTTCGCCGGGGTGATGGCGGGGGTGTCGCTGACGGTGGCGGGATGTACGGGCGGGGTCGTGGGCGGGGGCGCTTCGGGCTCCGCGGCTCCTTCGGGGACGCGCGCGGGGGCGAAGCCGCCCCCGGTGTGGAACACGCGGCCGGGGTCGCTGGCGGCCGTCGGGGACTCCATCACGCGCGGGTTCGACGCGTGCGGGATCCTCCAGGACTGCCCGCAGGTGTCGTGGGCGACGGGCGACAGCGCGGACGTCGACTCGCTCGCGGTGCGGCTGCTGGGGCCCGCGAAGGCGACGACGCACAGCTGGAACTACGCCAGGACCGGCGCCCTGATGGCCGATCTGCCGGGCCAGATGGCGCAGGCGGGGACGCGCCGGCCGGAGCTGGTGACGGTCATGGCGGGGGCGAACGACGCGTGCCGGGACACGGTCGCGGCGATGACGCCGGTCGCGGCGTTCCGTACGTCGTTCGAGCAGTCGATGGCCGCGCTGCGGTCGGTGTCGCCCAACTCTCAGGTGTACGTGTCGAGCGTGCCCGATCTGAAGCGGCTGTGGTCCGAGGGGCTGACCAAGCCGCTCGGCAAGGTCGTCTGGAAGCTGGGGATCTGCCCGTCGATGCTGGCCGACGCGACCTCGGAGGACCAGGCGGCGGTCACCCGGCGGGACTCCGTGCAGGAGCGGGTGCGGGAGTACAACTCCGTGCTGGAGGAGGTCTGCGCGAAGGACCGGCGGTGCCGGTTCGACGGCGGGGCGGTGTACGACTTCCGGTTCGGGACGAAGCAGTTGAGCCGGTGGGACTGGTTCCATCCGAGCAAGGACGGGCAGGCGCGGCTGGCGGAGATCGCGTACGGCAAGGTGACGGCGCCGAAGGCGTGACTCCCGGGGACGGATCGGGCGGGCCTCGGGCAGGAAAGGGACGTGTTCGGGCAGGGATGCCGTGACTTAGGGTTTCGCTCATGAGCGAACACTTCGGAACACTTTCCGACGGCACCCCGGTGCACCGCTGGACCCTGGAGCGGGCCGGGACGCGGGTGCGGATCCTGTCGTACGGCGGGATCGTCCAGTCCGTCGAGGTCCCCGACCGGGACGGGCGTACGGACGGCGTGGTGCTGGGGTTCGCCGAACTCGCGGGGTACCTCGGCCATCCGGAGCCGTTCCTGGGCGCGTTGATCGGGCGGTACGCGAACCGGATCGCGGGGGCGCGGTTCGCGCTGGACGGGCGGGAGTATCCGCTGGCGGCCAACAACGCGCCGAACTCGCTGCACGGGGGGCCGGTGGGGTTCGACAAGGTGGTGTGGGAGACCGAGGAGGCCGGTCCGTACGGCGTGCGCCTCAGCCGTGTCTCCCCCGACGGCGAGGAGGGGTTCCCGGGGCGGCTGGACGTCTCGGTGACGTACGCGCTCGACGCGTCCGGTGCGCTGCGGATCTCGTACGAGGCGACGACCGACGCGCCGACCGTCGTGAACCTCACGAACCACAGCTACTTCAACCTCGCGGGGTCCGGCGTCGCGACCGACCACGAACTGCGCGTCGACGCCTCGCGGTACACGCCGGTCGACGCGACGCTGATCCCCACGGGCGAGCCGGCCGACGTCCTCGGCACGCGCTTCGACTTCCGTACGTCCCGCAAGGCGGGCGGCGGGTACGACCACAACTTCGTGCTGGACAAGGGGGTGACGGCCGAGGCGGAGGAGATCGCCGAGCTGCACGACCCGGCGTCGGGCCGGACCCTCACGGTGTCGACCACGGAACCCGGCATCCAGGTCTACACGGCCGACCATCTCTCGGCGCCCTTCGCGCCCTGCGAGGGGATCGCCCTGGAGACCCAGCACTTCCCGGACTCGCCGAACCGGCCGGACTTCCCGGGGACGGTGCTGCGGCCGGGCGAGGTGTACCGGTCGGAGACGGTGTACGGGTTCTCGGCACGGTGATCGCCTTCTCGGCGCGGTGATCGCCGGGCGGGGTTTCCTGCGGGGTGAACCCCGGTCCAGGGGTCAGGGTCCCGGACCGGGGCAGCTCCCGAGGGGAACCCCGTATCGCACGCTATCCGCTGTGCGGCGATTCCACCGTCCCCGGACGATCTACCCCCCTGGATTCCGAACGAACCCTTCACAACTTCCGTGCCCGGCCCCCTTCTGCACCATGGCGTAGACCACTCCTGTCACGGGATGATTCCGTGGTCCCGGCCCTCCCAGAAGGAACGGAAACCCCCACATGCCTTCCCTCCGCGTCCACTTCGGCGCTGTCAGTCTGGCCCTCCTCGCGGGCCTCGCCTCCCCCGTCGCCGCGAGCGCGGCACCGGCGCTCGCGCCGACCGTCGAGGAGCAGCGCCTCGACCGTGCCGTGCCTCAGGAGATCCTCGCCCGGTCCGGATTCGCCTCCGTGGCACCGGAGTTCGCGCGGGCGCTCGGCGGGGCGCGCGGCTATGCGCAGGCCCGTGCCGTCGTCGTGCGGGAGGGGTCGGCGCTGTGGCGGCGGGCGGTGGACCGTGCGCAGGGGCGGGGGCCGGTGGGCGGTGATCTGAGCCGGGGGGACGATCGGCCGCTGTACTGGGCTCGGTTGGGAATGACGCGTGAAGTGCGGGGCTGGGAGCCGTCGTTCGGGCTGAGCGCGGCGCAACGGGCCGCGCTGCTGGACGAGTTGGAGCGTACGTCCCGTGGGCAGACGGACATCGCCTACCCGGCCCGCGACAAGGGCCTCAAGCGCGTCCTCGTCACCGGGTTCGACCCCTTCACCCTCGACGCGGACATCCGTATCTCCAACCCGTCCGGCGCCACGGCGCTCGCGCTGGACGGCACGGTGATCCAGACCGCGCACGGGCCCGCCCGCATCGAGACGGCCGTCTTCCCTGTCCGCTGGCGGGACTTCACTGGGGGCACCTCCCAGGCTTTCGGCACTGGGGGAGGGACGGTCGAGCGTGCGTTGCGGCCTCACCTTCCCCAGGTCGACCTCTTCACCACCGTCAGCCAGGGCCGCGTGGGCCGCTTCGACATCGAGCGCACCAACGGCGCCTGGCGCGGCGGCTTCGGCGACAACGAGAACATCGGCCGCACGGAGACGATCCCGGTCACGGACCCGGCGACGCAGCCGCAGTGGACGACGACGACGCTCCCGTACGCGGCGATCGTCGCGGCCCGCACGGGCCCGTTCCCGGTGTACGACAACACGACGGTCACGGAGATCCCGGCGGGCGGCACGACGCCGGTGGAGCGCCCGGACGGCCCGACCCCGGGCTCAACTGCGCGCGAAGGAGGGGGCGGTGACTACCTGTCCAACGAAATCGCGTACCGGGCAACGCTGTTGAGGGACCGGCTGGGCCTGCACGACTCCCTGCCGGGAGGCCATGTGCACACGCCGGTACTGGAGTTCGGGGCGGGGAACACGACGGAGGTGACGGACCCGGAGTTCGTGAGGAACAGGGAGCAGATCGTGAGCCAGGTGAGGGAGATCGTACGAACGGCAGGTTCGTCGGTCTTCTAGGGGTCCGGGTGCCACGATGGCGCCGCGCCCGTCGTGGCACCCATCCCGTCGTGGCACCCTCTAATGCGCACCGCCCACCACCCGCACCTCCTCCGCCCCCGGCAGCTTCCCCCACCACCTCCCGTACCGCTTGTACGGATCGCCGCCTCTCCCCTCCAACAACCCCCACAACTCCCCCGCCTCAGCGGCGATCCCCTCCCACGCCTCCCCCGGGATCCGCCGAAACGCGCTCACCTCAAGTCCCCCGTCGACCACCCGCCACACCCCCGCGACCCGTCCGTCCACCAACACCGTGGGCAGCACATCCCCGTTGACCCGGATCACCACCCGCCGGTACTCCTCCGGCAGCACCCTCTCCCGCTCCGCATGCGCCAGCAACACGCTGTCCCACATGGGGAGAAGCCGGGGCGGCGCCACCGTGTCCGCATCGGGCCGCACCTCGCCGGGGACGTCGTAATAGACCACACCCCCAGGCCCGCTCAACCGCTCGACCTCGTCCCCGAGTTCCCGCAGCGCCTCCTTCACCGGCCCCTTGTACAGCAGCCCGAACCGCGCGACATCCGCAGCGGTCGCCGGGCCGAACGCGGCGAGGTAGCGAAGGATCAGCTCCCGCAGCCCCACGGGATCCGGCACCCGGTCGGTGTACGGGAAGGCTCCCCCGACCGGCGCCGCGACGTACGCGTTGCGCGGTCCCCCGAAGGCCCAGGGCCCGCCGGTGGGGACATGGAGCAGCGGCGCGTACGCCCGCAGCCCCCACCAGGCCCCCGCCGCCTTCTCCGCGCCGAGCCGCTCGCCGAGCCACTCCTCGACGTCGGTCGACACACGGGGCCGGGACGTGAACTCCAGCAGCTCCGGCACGATCCGGTTCGCGTCGGCGGGGGTGAGCCCGGCTTCGGCGAAGGCGTAGCCGAGGCGCGCGGCGTACAGGGTCTGCTGCACGGCGCCGCGCAGGGTGAGGTGATCGTCGGCGTGGACGGCGTGCAGCGTGATCCGCATCAGCGTCGCCTTGACGACGGTCTGTTCGGCGAACGCCGTGTCCAGTTCGGCGGGGTCGAAACCGGCGATCCGGTTCCACAGGGCGATGTAGGGGGACGCGGCCTGTTGGGCCTGGAGCGCGAGGGTGAGCCGTACCGCCTCGGGGACGGTCAGCGGTTCGCGGCGAAGGAGGAGTTGCCGCGCGAGGGTGGCGCGGCCGAGCGCGCGGGGGCTGAGGTCGGTCAAGCGGCGTTCACCTCCGTGTCGTCGTCCTGGTGGTCCTCTCGGCGGTTCTCCTCGTCGAGCAGGTGCCGGGCCATGAGGGTCGCTCCGGCGACCGCGCCCGGCATGAGGAAGACGGCGACGACGGGGACGAGGAAGGCGATCCCCAGGGGTGTACCGAACCCCCAGACGAGCAGCTTGCGGGAGCGCAGCAGGCCGAGGCGGGTGCGCAGGTCGATGCCCCGGCGCTGGAGGGCTACGGCGGTCAGTTCCTCCGTGAGGAAGAAGCCGGTGACGAAGAAGCCGATCACGGGGACGACGGTCTGGCCGACGACGGGGAGGAAGCCGAGGCCGAAGAGGAGGACGCTCCACAGGCCCGCGCGCAGGAGGACGCGGAGGCTGTCGCGGGCGGAGATCAGGAGGTCGCGCCAGAGGGGGAGGCCGGACTCGGGGGCGGTGCCGTCGGCGGAGACGTCCCTGTCGACGCTCTCGGAGAGGCTCTCGTAGAACGGCTGGCCGATCAGCAGCGTGACGGCCGTGAACGTGAGGACCGCGAGGAGCAGCGCGAGGGCGAACAGGACGACCGTGAGGAAGCCGCGGAAGAGGCCCTGCCAGGGGCTGGACCAGTCGTCGGCGAAGGGCGTCGCCCAGGAGACGAGGTCGCCGCCCCACATGATCAGGGAGGCGAGGGCCGCGACGTACAGCACGAGCGTGATCAGGCCGGGGATCAGGCCGAAGCCGTACTGCCTCCCGTGCCCGGCCACCCACCGCTGGCCCTGCACCAGATACCCGAAACCCGCCCCAAGATCGCGCATGGGAAAACTCTATCGGCCGCCACTGACAACGCCCTCCCCTTCCCCGGCGCTCTCCTCGGGCTCGCCGATCATGCGGCGCAGCAGGCCGCGCAGGACCTCCCGCTCGGTCCGGGTGAGCTCCGCGAAGGGTTCGTGCGCGAAGCGCAGCGAGTCGCGCAGGTCGCGGGCGACCTTGCGGCCCTCGTCGGTGGCTGCGGCGAGCTTGACGCGGCGGTCGGCGGGCGCGGGGCGGCGCTCGACGAGGCCGCGGGTTTCGAGGCGGTCGACGATGCCCGTGACGTTCGACGGCTCGCACTTCAGGCGCTCGGCGATCTTGCGCATGGGGAGCGGTTCGAGGACGAGGAGGCTGAGCAGGCGGGCCTGCGCGCCCGTGAGGGAGTGTTCCGTGGCCGCCGAGTCGTAGTCGTCGTGGAAGCGGGCCACGACCTCGCCGATGAGCTCGATGACTTCCACGGTGAGGGGGTCGTAGCGGCGGATGCTGTCTGTGGCCATGCTCACCAGGGTACCCCGATACTTGACAACATGAAATATCCAGGAGCATGGTTGTTTCAGGCAGTGAAATAAATGCTCGTGAAGCGAACGCTTGTGAAGCAGTCCAAGGAAGGGTCCCCCATGCTCAACCGTGAATGGCACCTGCTCAGCCGTCCCGTCGGCTGGCCGAAGACCGAGGACTTCGCCCTGGTCGAGGCGGAGGTCCGCCAGCCCGGTGAGGGGCAGGTGCTGGTCCGGAACAAGTACCTGTCGGTGGACCCGTACATGCGCGGGCGCATGAGCGCCGCGAAGTCGTACACCGCCCCGTTCGAGCTGGGCAAGGCCATGCAGGGCGGCGCGGTCGGCGAGGTCGTCGCGTCGAACGCGGAGGGCATCGCGGCCGGCGACCACCTCCTGCACTTCGGCGGCTGGCGCGAGTACGCGACGTTCGACGCGAAGCAGTCCGTCAAGGTCGACCCCGAGGCCGCGCCGCTCTCCACGTACCTGGGCGCGCTCGGCATGACCGGCCTCACCGCGTACGCGGGCCTGCTGCGCACCGGCGCCTTCAAGGAGGGCGACTCCGTCTTCGTCTCCGGCGCGGCGGGCGCGGTCGGCAGCCAGGTCGGCCAGATCGCCAAGCTGAAGGGCGCCTCCCGGGTCATCGGCTCCGCCGGGTCCGACGAGAAGGTCAAGCTCCTCGTCGAGGAGTACGGCTTCGACGCCGCGTTCAACTACAAGACCGGCAAGGTCTCCGACCTGCTGCACGAGGCCGCGCCGGACGGGGTCGACGTCTACTTCGACAACGTCGGCGGCGACCACCTCGAAGCCGCCATCGGCGCCCTCAACCTCGGCGGGCGGATCGCCGTCTGCGGCATGATCTCGATCTACAACAACACCGAGCCGGCTCCCGGCCCCCGCAACCTCGCCCGTCTCATCCAGACCCGGGGCCGCATCGAGGGCTTCCTCGTCAGCGACCACAGCGACCTCCAGCCCGAGTTCGTCGCCGAGGTCGCCCCCTGGATCGCCTCCGGCGCCCTCAAGTACCGCGAGACGGTCACCGAGGGCATCGAGAGCACCCTCGACGCGTTCCTCGGCGTCCTGCGCGGCGACAACATCGGCAAGATGGTCGTCAAGGTCTGACCGCTCCGGACCGCAGAAGGCCGCATCCCTGGACATGGGGTGCGGCCTTCGTGCGTACGTGTGCGAGCCGTGGTGATTTCCGTGCCCTCTTGTTGCCGTTGAGTCGAACAGGTACATCTCGCCGTACCGATCCGAGGAGGTACGCGTGAGGAGCACGAGAACCACCCCTGTCAGACCTTTGCTGATCGCCGGCGTCGTAGGAGCCGTGGCGGGTTCGTTTCTGTTGGGGCCGGGAACGGCCAGTGCGGAGAACGAACGGCCCAGCAGGGAACGGGAGTTCACCGGGGATGCCGCCAAGTCGGGGGCGGAGGCCGCCCGTCGGGCGCTCGGGGCGCCTGTCGCCGCGTCGGGGAAGGACATCCGGGGGTATCCCCGGCGGACGGCGCTCTCGCCGGACCCCGTCAACTCCGGTGACAAATCCATCAAGTTGGGGCTCACGCCGTATCACGCGATCGCGGCCAGGCTGAACTCGCTCCAGCGGCTGGGCGATCGGGTGAGTGTGGAGGTCACCGGGCGGTCGGCGGGCGGGCATCGGCTGTATCTGGTGACCGTGACCGCGCCGGAGAGTGCCGCGCAGGCGCGGACGCAGGAGCGCACCCGGCGGCTGATCGAGGACGCGAAGGTGTCCTGGGCGGGGCAGGTCGCCGGGTACAAGGCGCCCGTCTTCTTCAACAGCAACATCCACGGCAACGAGTGGGAGGGCACCGACGCCTCCCTGAAGGTGATCGAGCGGCTCGCGACGGCGAACGACGCCCGGACGAAGGATCTCCTCGCCCACACCCGGCTGTACTTCAACGTCACCGCCAACCCGGACGGCCGTATCGCCGGCACCCGCGCGAACGCGAACGGCTTCGACCTGAACCGCGACTTCGTGACGGCCTCGCAGCCGGAGACCAGGGCGATGCGGCAGATCCAGATCGACAAGCAGCCGGCGGTCATGCTGGACCTGCACGGGTACGTGAACGGCACCCTGATCGAGCCGACCACTCCCCCGCACGGCGAGAACTACGAGTACGACCTGTTCCTGAAGAACACGTACGCGAACGCCCTCGGCATGGAGAAGTCCGTCAACTCCCTGGGCTACACGCCCAGTCGGGACGGAGTCGAACCCGCGCAGATCCCGTTCCGCGACCAGCGGGAGGGCTGGGACGACTGGCCGCCCATCTTCACCCCGCAGTACGCGGCCTTCCACGGCACGGTCGCCGCGCACACGGTCGAGATCCCGCTCACGGTCAACAACTCGGCGTACAACCTGCCCGTCGAGGAACTCCGGCGGCGCAGCGGCATCAACACCGCGGTCGCCGGCGCCGCCATCGACGCCACCCTCGACTTCGTCCGCACCCGCCGCGCCCAGCTGATCGCCGACCAGATCGAGGTCTTCCGGCGCGGCGCGAGAGGCGCGGCGCAGACCCCGGTCTCCCCCGCAACCGTCCCCGGCGTACCGGGAATCGGCCCGGAGGACGTCTACACGACGACGTTCCCGCGCGCGTACGTCATCCCGTCCGGCACGACGGCGGCGGCCCGCCTGGTCGACCACCTCATCGCCAACGACGTACGCGTCACCCGCGCCAACTCCCCGGCGGGCGCCTACCTCGTGGACATGCGCCAGCCCAAACGCGGCCTGGCGAACGCCCTGTTGGCCGACGGCCGCGACATCAGCGGCAAGGTCACGACGATGTACGACATCTCGGGCTGGAGCCTGGGCCGCCTGTGGGGCGCGAAGGCCGAACCGGTCACCACGGGCCGCCTCCCCGCAGCGCACGCCATCTCCCGTGCGGCACCGGTGAGTTCGGTCCCGTCCTACGGCAACCTCCGGCTGCGCCTGGCCGACCCGAACGCGTACGCGGCCCTCAACTCCCTGCTGAAGCAAGGCGTTTCGGTACGGCGGGACAGCGCCGCCGGCGTCGTCGTCCCCGCGTCCGCCCGCCGTGCGGCCCTGGCAGCCGCCCGCGCCCACGACGTCGCTTTCACCGCGACGCCGTTCACCGGCACGGCCCCGCTGCACCGGGTCCGCGTCGCCGCCGCCGTCACCTCCGGGGAGCTGTTCGCCCTGCGGGAGATGGGCTTCGAGGTGACGCCGGTCTCGACCGAGATCCTCAACGCGGGCTTCAACTGGTCTTCCGTGGACGTCCTGTTCGCGTCGGCCGGGCTCGACCACGCCCGCCTGAACGCGGACGCGAGGAGCGCGCTGGACACGTTCCTGGCGGGGCACGGGCTGGTCGGCCGGGGCGTCGTCGGGGCTGAAGTCAACGCCGGGGCGGGGCTGTTGGCGGTGACCGCCGTCGAGGGCAACGAGGACGCCAACGGGGTTGTCCGCGTGGCGAGTTCTTCCTCGAAGGGATACGCGTTCGCGTACGCCCCGGTCTGGTTCACCGGCCTCGGCGCGGGGGTGCGCGTCGAGGAGTCGTACGCCGCCGGGAACCCGCTCCTCTCCGGCCACTGGCGGGCGCGGGCCGACGGCACCGGCGGTCCGGCCGCCGCGGCCGGGCGGCCGTCGGTCGTGAGCGGGCCGCATGCCGTCCTGTTCGGCACGGAACCCCTCTTCAGGGATCATCCGAAGGGGGAATTCCCCCAGGTCGCACAGGCTTTGTTCACCATGGCACACGCAAGCGGTCTGGTTGAGGAGAGCGGATGACCCTGGAGATCCACGGCACCGTAGCGGACGGTTTCACGTCCGTACGGGAAGAGTTCGCCGCGTTCGTGGCGACCGAACGGCCCGACTACGAGGGCCAGTTGTGCGCGTACGCGGACGGCCGCAGAGTGGTCGACCTGTGGGCCGGCGAGGAGGCCGGGCCCGACTCCCTGTACGGGGTGTTCTCGTCGACGAAGGGCGCCGCGCACCTGGTCCTCGCGCTGCTCGTCCAGGACGGCACGCTGGAGCTGGACCGCAAAGTCACCTACTACTGGCCGGAGTTCGCCGCCGAGGGCAAGGGTCAGCTGACCCTGCGGGACCTGGTCACGCACCGCGCGGGCGTGGTCGGTCTGGACGCCGGTTTCTCGGACGCGGAGCTGGCCGACGACCGACTGCTCGCCGAACGCCTCGCCGACCAGCGGCCGTTCTGGCGGCCCGGCACGGCGTTCGGGTATCACGCCCTGGTGATCGGGGCGTTGACGGGCGAGGTGGTGCGCCGGGCGACCGGCCGCAGCCTTCAGGAAGTGTACGAGGACCGGGTGCGGGGGCCGTACGGGCTCGACTTCTTCCTCGGGCTGCCGGCGGCGCTGGAACCGCGCTTCCGGTCCGTGCAGCCGATGCTGCCGACTCCCAAGCAGCAGGCGGAACTCGACGCGGTTCCCCGCGACCCGCACTCCCTGGCGTCCATCGCGTTCAACACGCACGTGCCGGACCCCGGGGACCTCGTCTCGTACGCCAACTCCCGTGCCGTGCGCGCCAAGGGGCCCGCCTCGGCGGGTGGCGTCGGCGCCGCGCGGGGGCTCGCGGGGATGTACGCGGCGGTGCTGTTCGAGGTGGACGGGAGGCCTCCGCTGCTGAAGCCGGACACGATCGCCGAGGTCGGGCAGATCCACTCCACGGGGTACGACCTGGTGGCGCGGACGCACAAATCGTTCGGGCTCGGGTTCCAGGCGGTCGCCGACAGCGCGTACCCGTTCCTCGGCGCCGGCTCCTTCGGGCACAGCGGCGCCGCGGGGTCCCAGGCGTTCGCCGATCCGCGCGGGGGGTTCGCCTACGGGTACACCCGGCGCCGGATGGCGTTCCCGGGCGGGGCGGCGCCGGAGAACGAGCGGCTGGTGCGGGCGGTGCACGAGGCGGTGCTCGCGATGTGAGGCACGGCGCCTCGCGGACACGGCGCCTCAAGCGGGGCGCTTCGGCCTCAAGCGCGGCGCCTCAAGCGGGGCGCCTCAAGTCTCAGGACCGTACGTAGGCCGTACCCCGGTACCCCCGAGGTACGGCCTACGTGCACCACCACAGGAAACGGTTGCAGGTTTCCGACGGCGACGGCTGCGGGGACGGCGCGGTGGGTGTCGGGTCCGCCGAGGGGCTCGTGGGGTCGGGGTCCGTCGGGGTGGACCCGGCCGGGGCCGTCGGCGCCGAGTCGGCCGGCGTCGTGCCGGGGTCCGTCTCCGTCGGCGCGGGGGACCCGCTGCCCGACGCGGAGGGGGAGGCCGAGGCCGACGGGGAGGCGGACGCGCTCGGGCCGGACGTCGCAGGTGAGGAGGGGTCGTCCAGCGGACGGGCCGGGTCGCCGGGCGTCGGGGTCGCGCCGTCCACCTCGGCGGACTCGCCGCCGGCCGCCGCCGGGTTGCCGGAGGAGGAGCCGGGCGCGTCCATGCCGAGTTCCGCGAGGCCGACACCGGCCGTGAGCAGGATCACGCCGGCCGCGATCATCAGGGCACGGCGACGGCGTCTTCGGTGCGCGGACGCCTTGCGATCGCGACGGCTCGCTCCGGGCGCGGGGTGCGCGTCCTCGTCGTCGGCGCCGTCGTCGTCGTAGGTGTCGTCGGACTGGTTCTCCGGGGGGACAGTTCGACCTCGGCGGCGGGCGGCGCGGCCACCCTCCGCGAGCGGTGTCGTACCCGTAGTACTCGCGGGGTCCTCGGGCGCTATCGGTTCGATAACGGGCTCCGTGACCGGTTCCGGGGCCGGCTCGTACCCGTACGACTCCTGAGCCACGCCGTCCCGCTCCCCGTACCCCTCGGGATACGCGCGTAGAGACGCGGCAGCGGCGCCGCAGCCGGGGCAGACGAGTGCGCCGTTCAGGTGGCGTCGGCAGGAGTGGCAGTAGTCCATGACGCGGGAAGACTAGGTTCCCGACACGGGGATTTCCTAGGGGAGCCTGTGGAGGTTTCGTGGGAACAGGCGCCCGAAACCTCGGCGCCCGGAGCGAAACTGTCGAAACCGTTATGCGTTCGACCCATTGACACTCCCCTCACGCCGTCCTTACTGTCACGCCAGCATTTCGAACGTGTGACGAAATCTCGAACAGCTGAGGGGCAACATCCGTGCGTATCACCGGAATCAGCACACACGTGGTCGGGACGCCGTGGCGCAACCTGACCTACGTGCAGGTGCACACTGACGAAGGGATCACCGGAGTCGGCGAGACCCGGATGCTGGGCCACACCGACGCGCTGATCGGCTACCTGCGCGAAGCCGAGAACAACCACATTCTCGGCTCCGACCCGTTCGCGACGGAAGACCTCGTGCGCCGGATGAAGTACGGCGACTACGGCCGCGCCGGCGAGATCGTGATGTCCGGCATCGCGGTCATCGAGATGGCCTGCTGGGACATCAAGGGCAAGGCCCTGGGCGTGCCGGTGTGGCAGCTGCTGGGCGGCAAGGTGACCGACAAGGTCAAGGCGTACGCGAACGGCTGGTACACCACCGAGCGGACGCCTGAGGCGTACCACAAGGCCGCGCAGGGCGTGATGGCGCGCGGGTACAGGGCGCTGAAGATCGACCCGTTCGGAACCGGGCACTTCGAGCTGGACCACGAGCAGACCCTGTACGCGGTCTCGCTGATCGAGGCCGTGCGCGACGCGATCGGACCCGACGCGGAGCTGATGCTGGAGATGCACGGCCGGTTCTCGCCGGCCACCGCCGTACGCCTCGCGAACGAGCTGGCGCCCTTCAAGCCCGCGTGGCTGGAGGAGCCGTGCCCGCCGGAGAACCTGAAAGCTCTCGAAAAAGTTGCGGCGAAGGTCGGCATCCCGGTCGCGACCGGTGAACGCATCCACGACCGCATCGAGTTCCGCGAACTCTTCGAGAGCCAGGCCGTCGACATCATCCAGCCGGACGTCGGCCACATCGGCGGCATCTGGGAGACCCGCAAGCTCGCGGCGACCGCCGAGACGCACTACGTGCTCGTCGCGCCGCACAACGTCGGCGGGTCCGTGCTGACCGCCGCCTCGCTCCAAGTCGGTTTCAGCTCACCGAACTTCAAGATCCTGGAGCACTTCAACGACTTCGCGGACGCGGAGATCAAGAAGATCGTGAAGGGTGCGCCGGAGGTCGTGGACGGGTACTTCCACCTGTCGGACGCGCCGGGTCTCGGCGTCGAGTTCGACGCGGACGCGGCGGCCGAATTCCCGCAGCAGCAGGCCCGGTTCGACCTGTGGGCCGAGGGCTGGGAGCAGCGCAAGCCGAAGGGCACGCAGTGAGCACGCAAGTCGTCGTCCAGGCGCCGGGCGAGCACCGCGTCGAGCCGCACACGCCGCGCGAGCCGCTGGCGGGCGAGGCGCTGGTGCGGGTCCACGCGACGGGCATCTGCGGCAGCGACCGCGAGGTGTACCAGGGCAACAGGCCCGAGGGGTACGTCCGTTACCCGCTCACGCCGGGTCACGAGTGGTCCGGGACCGTCCAGGCCGTCGGCGCCGGGGTGCCTTCGACTCTCGTAGGCCGCAAGGTCGTCGGGGAGGGCTTCCGCAACTGCCAGGTGTGCGACCGGTGTCACGCCGGTGAGACGACGCTGTGCACCGACGGGTACGAGGAGACCGGGTTCACCCAGCCGGGCGCGATGGCCTCGACGCTGACGCTTCCGGCGCGGTTGCTGCACGTCCTGCCGGACGACGCGGACCTGACCGCCGCCGCGCTGCTGGAGCCGGCCGCCTGCATCGCGGCTGCCGCGATCAAGGCGAACGCGCTGCCGGGTGAGCGGGTGGCGGTCGTCGGGACCGGGACGCTCGGGATGTTCGCCGTTCAGTTCCTGAAGGCGGGCTCGCCGGCCGAGCTGCTCGTCGTGGGCACCCGGGGCGACCGGGAGGCGCTGTCGCGGCAGTTCGGCGCGAGCGACTTCCGCACCCGGGA
This sequence comes from Streptomyces saintjeani, assembly GCF_055409605.1. Taxonomy (NCBI): domain Bacteria; kingdom Bacillati; phylum Actinomycetota; class Actinomycetes; order Kitasatosporales; family Streptomycetaceae; genus Streptomyces; species Streptomyces saintjeani. The sequence continues at coordinate 2,945,731 of NZ_CP189624.1, forward strand.
CCAGGAGCTGCCGGACGACTTCGACGTGGTGATCGAGACGGCCGGTTCCGCCTCGGCGGCGCGTACGGCGGCCTCGCTGCTGCGGCGCGGGGGGCGGCTGGTGCTGACCGGGATCCCGGCGCCGGGCGCCGACGGTCTCGACCCGACCGACCTCGTCGTACGGCAGCTGGAGGTGCACACCGTGTTCGGGGCGCCGCCGGACGCCTGGGCGCACACGGTGCGGGTCTTCGGCGCCGGGCTCCTCGATCCGCTGCCCCTGGTGACGCACGAGCTGCCGCTCGCGGAGTTCTCGGAGGCGATCGAGCTGGTCGGCTCCGGGGATCCGAAGGTCGGCAAGGTCCTGCTGAAGCCGTAGTCCTCACGTCGTACGCCGGTACGGGGACACCTGACGGTTCCCGTACCGGCGTACACCCCGTAGCTCCCGAGAACCACCCCACGCTCCACCTCGTACCCCGAGCCGCGAACCTCGTCCGAAATATCGAACCTCCAGGACAACGAAGGAAAGCTAGTGACCGACGCTTCCGTTCCGGCAGCCCGTCGTCCCGGTGAGCCCGTGCTCACCGCGCTCGGCCTGGGTGCGCCCGCCCTCGACCCCGCCGACGCCTCCGCCCACACCTTCCCGGGCGGCGGCACCTGGCGCACCGAGGTCCCTTCCTGCGAGGGTCCCGAAGCACTGGCCGTCGTACTGAAGGAGTCCTCCCGCCTCGATGTGCCGATCCACCGGATCAGCCAGGGCAGCGGGGTGTGGATGCTGTCCGACGCCGAGATCACCGAGATGGTGGAGGCGACCGCCGAACGCGACATCGAGCTCTGCCTGTTCACCGGCCCGCGCGGCACCTGGGACATCGGCGGCTCGACGCGCACCGACTCGCGCGGCGGCGGTCTGCGTGCCCGGGGCCACGACGCGGTCGCCGGCTGTGTCGAAGACGCCGTCCGGGCCACGGAGTTGGGCGTCAAGTGTCTGCTGGTCGCCGACGAGGGCGTGCTGTGGACCTTGCACCGCGCCCGCGAGCAGGGCATCATCCCCGCCGACACCACGCTGAAGGTGTCCGCGCTGATCGGCCCGGTCAACCCGGCGGCGTACGCGGTCTACGAGCGCCTCGGCGCCGACTCGGTCAACGTCCCCAGCGATCTGACGCTGGATCACCTCACCGAGATCCGGCGGGTGTCGGGCGCCCCCATGGACATGTACATCGAGGCCCCCGACGACCTCGGCGGCTACGTGCGGATGTACGAGGTGGCCGAGCTGATCCGGCGCGGCGCACCGCTCTACCTCAAGTTCGGTCTGTCCAAGGCGCCTTCGATCTACCCGTGGGGCACCCACCTGCGGGACGTCACCCTGGACACCGCCCGGGAACGGGTCCGGCGCGGCCGGCTCGCCCTGGACCTGCTCGCCCGGCACGGCGCGGACGGCGCGATGGCGCCGCTCGGCTCCCGGCTGCCGGGAACGCTCAACCGCTTCCCGACCGGGGACTGAGCAGTCGTAACCCAGCTTGCACGACCCGGCGCCTGACGGGGACGCCGGTCTCTCTCAACGACGAGAAACCAAGGATTGATCACCATGCGCAACCGCAGAGCCGTACTCGCCGCCATAGCCGGTGCCGCCTCCCTCGCCCTGACCCTGTCCGCCTGCGGCCAGAGCGACAACGGCGGCAGCGACGACAAGTCGGGCGACACCAGCAAGGGCGCCCTGGTCGGCATCGCGATGCCGACCAAGTCCTCCGAGCGGTGGATCACCGACGGCGCGAACGTCGAGAAGGACCTCAAGGCCAAGGGCTACAAGACGAAGCTGGTCTTCGGCGAGGACGACCCCGACCAGCAGGTCTCGCAGATCGAGAACCTGATCACGCAGGGCGTCAAGGCGCTGATCATCGCGGCGATCGACAACAAGTCGCTCGGCAACGTGCTCCAGCAGGCCGCCGACGCGAAGATCCCGGTCATCTCCTACGACCGTCTGATCCTCGGCACGAAGAACGTCGACTACTACGCGTCGTTCGACAACGAGAAGGTCGGCCGCCTCCAGGCCCAGTACCTCGTCGACAAGTTGGGCCTCGCGGGCGGCAAGGGCCCGTTCAACATCGAGCTGTTCGCCGGTTCGAACGACGACAACAACACCCGGTACTTCTTCAACGGCGCGATGAGCGTGCTCAAGCCGTACATCGACTCGAAGAAGCTGGTGGTCAAGTCCGGCCAGACCGAGCTGACCAAGGTCACCACGCTGCGCTGGGACGGCGCGACCGCCCAGCGCCGGATGGAGGACATCCTCACCTCGACGTACACCTCGGGCCGGGTCGACGCGGTGCTCTCGCCGTACGACGGCATCTCGATCGGCATCATCGCGGCGCTGCGCTCCGACGGCTACGGCACCGCCGCCAAGCCCCTGCCGGTCATCACCGGCCAGGACGCCGAGATCGCGTCGGTGAAGTCGATCATCGCGGGCCAGCAGTCGATGACGGTCTACAAGGACCTGCGCAAGCTCGCCCAGGTCGCGACCGACATGGTCGACGCGTCGCTGAACGGCAAGAAGCCGGAGATCAACGACACCAAGTCCTACGACAACGGCACGAAGGTCGTCCCCGCCTTCCTGCTTCAGCCGGTGAGCGTCGACAAGTCCAACTACGAGAAGGAACTCGTCCAGGGCGGCTACTACACGGCGGACCAGCTCAAGTAAGCGTCGGCCCTTAAGGATTGGAAGGCACGACCATGGCGGGACCCGTCCTGGAAATGCGCTCGATCGTCAAGACCTTTCCCGGTGTCAAAGCGCTCTCGGACGTCACTCTGACCGTCCGTCAGGGCGAGGTCCACGCCATCTGCGGGGAGAACGGCGCCGGCAAGTCGACCTTGATGAAGGTCCTCTCCGGCGTTCACCCGCACGGGAGTTACGAGGGGGACATCCTCTTCGAGGGTGAGCCCTGCGAGTTCAAGGACATCCGGGCGAGCGAGCACCGCGGCATCGTCATCATCCACCAGGAACTGGCGCTGTCGCCGTACCTCTCGCTGGCGGAGAACATCTTCCTCGGCAACGAACATGCCAAGGGCGGGTTCATCGACTGGCGCGAGACGCTGCGGCACGCCACGCAGCTGCTGCGCCGGGTGGGTCTCAGCGACCACCCGGACACCCGGGTCGCCGACATCGGCGTCGGCAAGCAGCAGTTGGTGGAGATCGCGAAGGCGCTCTCGAAGAAGGTGAAGCTGCTGATCCTCGACGAGCCGACGGCTGCGCTCAACGACGAGGACAGCGACAAACTCCTCGATCTCATCCTGGAGTTGAAGAACCAGGGCATCACCTCGATCATCATCTCCCACAAGCTCAACGAGATCCGCAAGGTCGCCGACTCGGTGACGATCATCCGCGACGGCCGGTCCATCGAGACGCTGGACGTGAAGGCGGCTCAGACCACCGAGGACCGGATCATCAGCGGCATGGTCGGCCGCGACCTCGACCACCGCTTCCCCGAACGCAGCACGTACGACGGGGAGGTGGGCGACGCGCCCGCCCTGGAGATCAAGGGCTGGACCGTCGGTCACCCGATCGACCAGAGCCGCAAGGTCGTCGACGATGTGTCACTTCACGTGCGGCGTGGGGAGATCGTCGGCATCGCGGGCCTGATGGGCGCGGGCCGTACCGAGCTGGCGATGAACGTCTTCGGCCGCACGTACGGCCGTTACGGCGGCGGCACGGTCCTCAAGGACGGCAAGGAGATCCGCACGAAGACGGTCGCCGAGGCCGTCGAGCACGGCATCGCGTACGTCACCGAGGACCGCAAGCACTACGGCCTGAACCTCATCGACACCATCAACCGCAACATCTCGCTGACCGCGCTGAGCAAGGTCGCGAGGCGGGGCATCGTCGACGAGCACGAGGAGCAGAAGGTCTCCGAGGGCTACCGCAAGTCGATGAACATCAAGGCGCCGACGGTGTTCGAGCCGGTGGGCAAGCTGTCCGGCGGCAACCAGCAGAAGGTCGTCCTCAGCAAGTGGATCTTCGCGGGTCCCGAGGTGCTGATCCTGGACGAGCCCACGCGCGGTATCGACGTGGGCGCCAAGTACGAGATCTACACGGTCATCGACCAGTTGGCCGCCCAGGGCAAGGCGGTCGTCTTCATCTCCTCCGAACTGCCCGAACTGCTCGGCATGTGCGACCGCATCTACACCATGGCCGCCGGGCGGCTCACCGGTGAGTTCTCGCGGGCCGAGGCCACGCAGGAAGTGCTGATGCGTCAGATGACGAAGGACAAAGAGGTAACGCGATGAGCACCGACGTGACCGACAAGAGCCCGGCAGCGGCGCCGCCCGGCAAGGGCGGGGGATCCGGGGCCGGCGGGAATCTCCTCCAGTTGGTGCTGAACGGCCTGCGCCGCAACATGCGCCAGTACGGCATGCTGATCGCGCTCGGCCTGATCATCGTGCTGTTCCAGGTGTGGACGAGCGGCGACCTGCTGCTGCCGCGCAACGTCTCCAACCTGGTCCTCCAGAACAGCTACATCCTGATCCTGGCCATCGGCATGATGCTGGTCATCATCGCCGGGCACATCGACCTGTCGGTGGGGTCGATCACCGCGTTCGTCGGCGCCTTCGCGGCCGTACTGACCGTGCAGCACAGCGTGGCCTGGCCGGTCGCGCTGGTGCTGTGCCTGCTCATCGGCGCGCTCGCCGGCTCCGTACAGGGCTTCCTCATCGCCTACTTGGGCATACCGTCGTTCATCGTGACGCTCGCGGGGATGCTGCTCTTCCGCGGGCTGACGGAGATCCTGCTGAAGGGGCAGACCCTCGGCCCCTTCCCGGACGGGCTGCAGAAGATGGGCAACGGGTTCCTGCCCGAGGTCGGTCCCGACACCAACTACCACAACATCACGCTGCTGCTGGGGATCGCGCTGATCGCCTTCTCGGTCCTCCAGGAGGTCCGGGACCGCAAGCGGCAGCAGGAGTTCTCGCTCGACGTCGTGCCGCGCAACCTGTTCCTGCTGAAGCTCGTCGCGATCTCGGCGGCGATCCTCGCGGTGACGATGCTGCTCGCCAGCTACAAGGGCGCGCCGATCATCCTGCTCATCCTCGGTGTGCTGGTGGTGGGTTACGGCTACCTGATGCGCAACTCGGTGTTCGGGCGGCACATCTACGCGATCGGCGGCAACCTCCCGGCGGCCAAGCTGTCCGGCGTCAAGGACAAGAAGGTCACCTTCCTTGTCTTCCTCAACATGGGCGTGCTCGCGGCCCTGGCGGGTCTGGTGGTCGCCGCCCGTCTGAACGCGGCCTCTCCGAAGGCGGGGCTCAGCTTCGAACTGGAGGCCATCGCCTCCTCGTTCATCGGTGGCGCGTCCATGAGCGGCGGTGTGGGTACCGTCCTCGGCGCGATCATCGGTGGTCTCGTCCTCGGCGTGCTGAACAACGGCATGAACCTTCTGAGTGTCGGCACCGACTGGCAACAGGTCATCAAGGGCCTGGCCCTGCTGGCGGCGGTCGGGTTCGACGTGTGGAACAAGCGCAAGTCCGGTTCGTAACCATCTCCGGGCCTCACCCTCCAGGGTGAGGCCCCACCCTCAAGGGGAGCCGCAGATATGGAACTGAACAGACGCACGGTCATCGCGGGCGCCGCAGCGGCGGGTATCGCCGCGAGCACCCTCGGCGGGACGGCCGAGGCGAGCACGGGTAGTACTTCAGGGGCAGCCTCGGGCGGCAAGGCTCCGACGCGGAAGCTCTTCGGCACGCTCGCCGACGGCACCAAGGTGTACGTCTGGTCGCTGGCCAACGGCGGGACGAAGCTCAAGGTCCTGTCGTACGGGGGTATCGTCCACTCGCTGGAGACGCCGGACCGTCACGGTCACTACGCGAACGTCTCCGCCGGGTTCGACAACCTGGACGACTACGTCGCCAAGTCCCCCTACTTCGGTGCGCTGATCGGGCGGTACGGCAACCGCATCGACAAGGGCCAGTTCACCCTGGACGGCAAGAAGTACCAGCTGTCCGTCAACGACGGCGTCAACAGCCTGCACGGCGGCGCCAAGGGCTTCGACAAGCACGTCTGGAACGTCGAGCCGTTCGTCAAGGGCACGGACGTCGGGCTGCGCCTGTACTACACCAGCGCCGACGGGGAGATGGGGTACCCGGGGACGCTCAAGACCAAGGTGACGTACACGCTCACCAAGCACGGCGACTGGGTCATCGACTACGAGGCCACCACCGACAAGGCCACCGTCGTCAACCTCACGAGCCACGTGTACTGGAACCTCGCGGGCGAGGGCAGCGGCACGATCGAGAACCACGAGCTGACGATCGCCGCCTCCCGCTACACCCCGACCGACTCCGGCCTCATCCCCACGGGTGAGCTGGCGCGGGTCGCCGGTACCCCCTTCGACTTCCGCAAGGCCAAGCCCGTCGGGCGCGACCTCCGCGCCGGGCACGACCAGCAGATCCTCGCCAAGGGGTTCGACCACAACTGGGTGCTGGACAAGGGGATCACGGCGAAGCCGGTGCACGTCGCGACGCTGCGCGACCCGAAGACCGGCCGTACCCTGAAGATCGCCACCGACCAGCCGGGGCTCCAGTTCTACTCCGGCAACTTCCTCGACGGCACCCTGTCCGGGACCGGCGGCCACGTCTACCGCCAGGGTGACGCGCTCTGCCTGGAGACGCAGCACTTCCCGGACGCGCCGAACAAGCCGGCGTTCCCGTCGACGACGCTGCGGCCGGGGCAGACGTACCGGACGCGGACGGTGCACACGTTCAGCGCGCGGTAGCAAGTCCCGTACCAGGGTGGGGATTTCACGAACGGACCCTGGTCATACGGACGTCGCCCACAGAAGACTCACAACTCCTTACCGATTTCTCAGTGGGTGAACAGCGCCACTCCAGCCTCCGTATGTAAGGGCGGCCCGTGCTTCTCCGCACGGGCCGCCCAGCCGCGACGGGCCCGGTCGTCCCCAACGGGCCCGCCCACAACGGAGGTTCCATGGCCGACAACGTCACCTCGTTGTTCCGCAGCACGGCGGCGCACAGCCCGTCGATGGCCGCGTTGACGCGAGAAGGCGGGGAGGGCACCGGCCCGGTCGACTTCTGTATCCCGTGCAACCCGTACTTCCCGACGCCCGCGATGTACGACGACATGGCGGCGCGGTTCCGCGACATCATCACGTACTACCCGAGCAGCGCCGACACGATCACGTCCGAGCTGTGCAACCTCCTCCAACTCCCCCCGCAGGCCGTGGCGATGGGGAACGGCTCCACCGAACTCATCACCTGGATCGACCACTTGCTGGTCCGCGAGTCGCTCGCGGTGCCGGTGCCGACGTTCGGACGGTGGACCGACCAGCCGATGGAGACGGGCAAGCGGGTCGACATGTTCCCGCTCCAGGAGGCCAACGGGTTCGTCCTCGACCTCGCGCAGTACGCGGAGTTCATCCGCGCCCGGGGGACGCGGGTCGCCGTGATCTGCAACCCCAACAACCCCGACGGCGGCTTCCAGCACCGGCAGGCGCTGGTGCAGTTCATGGACGCGATGGCCGACCTCGACCTCGTCATCATCGACGAGTCGTTCCTGGAGTTCTCCGACGCCGAGCAGGAGCCCAGCGTCGTCCAGGAGGCCATGCTGCGGCCGAACGTCATCGTGCTGCGCAGCCTCGGCAAGAACTTCGGGCTGCACGGGATCCGGTTCGGCTACCTCGTCGCGAACCCGTCGCTGGCCGGCAAGATCCGCTCGATGCTGCCGAAGTGGAACCTCAACTCCTTCGCCGAGCACGTGGTGTTCATGCTGAAGGACCACGGGCCCGAGTACGCCCAGAGTCTGATGCAGGTGCGCAGGGACCGGCTGGAGATGGCGAGCCAGCTCTCCGCGCTGCCGGGTCTCACGGTCTACCCCTCGCAGGGGAACTTCCTCTTCGTCCGTCTTCCGGTGGGAGCCGAGGGGACGGTGGTCCGCGACCGGCTGCTGACCGAACACCGGGTCCTGGTCCGGGAGTGCGGCAACAAGATCGGTTCCTCCAGCCGCTTCCTGCGGCTCGTGGTGCGCCCCCAGGTCGACGTACGCCGTCTGGTGTCCGGCATGGAACAGGTGCTCTACGGGACGCGCAGGGGCAACCCCGTGCCCGAGCTGGCCCCCGCGTTGGGGTACAGCTCCGGTACGGCCGCTGTCGACCGGCTGGTCACGAACGGCGCCGGCATGCAGGGACTTGCCGCTCAGGCCCTCGCGGCCGGCGCCCCGGCTCCGATGGCGGCGGCCGTCGGAGCCGGACTGCCTGGGCAGATGCCGGTGGCTCCGCCGGTTCCGCCGGTTCCCTTGGCTCCGCCGGTTCCCTTGGCTCCGGCGGCTCCCTTGGCTCCGGCGGCTCCCATGGCTCCCGCGGCTTCCATGGCTCCGGTGGCTCCGGTGGCTCCGGCTATGCAGCCCGCCATGATGCCTGCGGCGATGGCTCCGGCGCCCATGGCTCCCGCCATGGGGCAGGCGCCGATGGGGGCGCCGATGATGGCCGCTCAAGTGCCGCAGCAGATACCGATGCCGTCGAACGGGGCGGGCATTCCGATGCCGGCGCCTCAGGCGGTTCCGGCGCCTCCGCCCGCTCCGGCTCCGGCTCCCGCTCCGATGATGACCCCGGCTCCGCCGACCGGTGCGCCCGGGATGACGCCGCCCGGGATGACCCCGCCCGGGGTTCCGGCACGGGGTGGGCTCACCGCGGCTCAGGTCCGGGGGACGAACGGGCTGACCCCGGCGCCGGCCACGGGGTGGCCGAACGCGGGGAGCTGGCCGAACGCGGCGGGGATGGGGCAGGCGGGGTAGGGGCGGGCAAGGTAGGGGCAGACGGGGTAGTACCTGAGAGCCAGGGCGGTATCCGTAGTACTTCAGTATCGGGAGGGATACTGGGGGACTACGGGTGCCGCCCTTTCCTCGTGCCGGTGGCGGTGCCGGTCAGTAGGCCACCGGCCAGCCCGAGCTCCAGTTCAGCAGGTTGATGCCGAGCTTGGGGGTGCCATTGTCGTTGCCGTCGTAGTAGTGGTAGACGATCAGGTCGCCGTCGGAGTCGGCCATGACCGACTGGCCGCCGGGGCCGATGACACTGCCGTGGGTCTCCAGGACGGGGGTACCGCCGTTGTTCGTCAGGGCGACGCCGTTCTTGTCGTGGTACGGGCCCGTGACGCCGGTGGCGCGGCCGACCTTGACCTTGTACGTCGAACTCGTGCCCGCGCAGCAGGTGTCGTACGACGCGAAGAGGTAGTAGTACCCGTTCCGCTTCACGACGAACGGCGCCTCGACCGCCTTCGTCCCGGTGGGGCGGGACGCGATGGAGTACCGGGTCGTGTTGCTCGCGAGCTGCTTGCCGGTGCCGGGGTCGAGCTGGATCATCTTCAGCCCCGTCCACCAACTCCCGAACGACAGCCACCACTTGCCGTCGTCGTTCACGAAGAGGTTGGGGTCGATGGCGTTGTAGTCGCTGGAGGTGGCGGAGGTGTAGACGGTCCCCTGGTCGGTCCAGGACCCGGGCAGCCCGGTGGCCGAAGTGGCCAGCCCGATCGCCGACTTGTTGGACCCGAAGGTCGAAACGGCGTAGTAGAGCAGGTACTTGCCGCCGTGGTACGAGATGTCCGGCGCCCATGCCTCGGTGGCCCCGTACGAGGACCACCAACTCGGCTTGTTGGCGAAGGCGTCGCCCCCGGCGCTGAAGGCGACCCGGTCGGTGGAGGTCCGGTACGAGATCCCGCCCCCGGTCCCGTACACCAGGTACCGCCCGCCGGACGTCCGGATCATCGTCGGGTCGTGGATGACCGTACTCCCCGTCACCCGGCCGGGGTTGGGGTAGGCGGACGCCGCACTCGGCATCAACGCGAGCAGGAACGCGGCGGGCACCGCGAGCAACGCGGCCCGGCGGGAGGTACGGATCATCTGGACGCTCCTTGAAGTGGGGGGAGTTCGAGGGGAGGTTGCCGTTCGACGTCCCGAACGGCGGTCGCGTCATCGGACGGGACGGTAGAATCGAACCCTTTGCGCGTCAACGCCCCCGGCAGCCACTCGAAACTCTTCGAAAACACCGCACAGCGGAGCGGCCCCGGCGTCAACCAGGGCCGCTCCACCGGGTGTTGCCTCAACTCGCCACGTTCAAGCGGGAGTTGCTCCGGAGTGCGTCACTTCGCCGGGCACTCCTTCCACGCGACGTGGTAGATCGTCGAGAGCTCGCCGTCCGTCGAGTCCATGGTCATGAAGCTGACCTTGCCCGGCGACTGCGACCCGGCGGTCACCCGCACCTCGGTGTTGACGTTGAAGTTGCGCTGAACTCCGCAGGGCGCCCACACCAGTTGGGCCCACTCGGTGGAGTCGGTGGCCTGCCAGTTGTCGGTGAGGGCGCCGTTGAAGCTGTGGCTCTTGGACACCGTCTGAGGGGACCCCTGGAAGTAGTACGAGGCCCGCTGCATACCGCTCGCGCCGCGCTGGAGGGACGCGAAGCCCCGGTAGTCGACGCTCGCGATGGCGTAGGTGAAGCCGCCGGGGACGTGGACGACCATGCTGAGCTGACAGTTCTTGCGGAACGCCGTCGGGTCGGAGCTGCCGCCCGCCTGCGCGAGGTAGTCGCTGTAGGTGACGGTGAACGCGGTGTTGTCCTCGGAGACCGCGACGGCCGCGGTGCCCGCGGGGCAGCCGGAGCCGTTGATGGTCGCGAGGTTGATGACGATCTTGTCCGGCGGCGGGTCGACGAACACCGGGTCCGCCTGGGCGGGCAGCGCCGTGGCGAGGAGGGCGGCTGTCGCGCCGCCGAGCAGAAGTGCACCGGTTCTCATGGGGTCTCCCGTGAAACGGTCCGTGGGGGGTGGTCACGCCCCGGCCGGAAACCTGTGGAGAATCTGTGCGGTTTCCGTGAAGGCGGGGGCGAACGCATCGTAGGGACTGGGGAGTTCGGCGCCTACGTCGAACACCGGCCATTCACAGGAGTCCCGTTCACATACGGGTACTACGTGAGTACTACGTGAGTACTACACGGTTAGGACTCAGGGGTTCTCCCAGGCCGCCGGTTCCGCCGCCAGCGCCCGTACCGGACCCGGCAGCGCGTCCCCCGCGAGGTCCGCGATCGTGACGCCCTCCAGGATCCGCCGCACATTGGCCCGCAGCGCGATCCACAGCGGGAGCAGCGGCTCGGCGGTCCCCTTGTACGTCAGCTCCGTCGGCCGCTCCCCCCGTACGGAGACGATCGGCCCGTCCACCCCCCGGATGACGTCCGCGACGGTGATCTCGGCGGCGCCACGCGCGAGCCGGTATCCCCCGCCCCCGCCGCGCCGGCTGTCGACGACGCCCGCGCGGCGCAGATCGCCGAGGATCCCTTCCAGGAACTTGTGCGGAATGTCCTGCGCGAGGGCGACGGTCTCCGTCTTCACCGGGTCGTCGCCCTGGCGTACGGCGATCTCCAGTACCGCCCGTACCGCGTAGTCCGCCCGTGCCGAGATCCTCATGCGCCCATTGTGGGGGCAGTCTCCGGCACGGGCGGAACGGAGGCGGGCCCGCCTCACGCGGGGCGGGCGTGCCTCAGACGAGGCGAATGACGTTCCAGGAGAGCGGCTCCAGTACGGCGGTGAGGGTGCCGTCCGTCAGCGCGGTGCCCTCGGCCGCGTGCGGGGCGACCCGCTCGGGCTCGGCGAGGGTATTACGCGCATCGGGGTCGGCGTCGGCGAGGACGCTGTGCTCGACGATCCGCTCGACGCCGAGCCCCCCGAGAGCTACTTCCAGCGGTAGCTCCTCGGTACGGCTCCGGTTCACGGCGAACACGGTCACCGACCCGTCCTCCCCGCGTACGGCGGTGGCGTGCAGGAGGTCGGTCTCGCCGAACTTCTTCGTGTCGTACGTCGGCGAGTCGGCCCGGACGTCGAGGACCTCGCCCCGGCCGTACCGGGCTGCCTGGGCGAACGGGAAGAAGGTCGTCTGGCGCCAGGCCGGGCCGCCGGGCTCGGTCATGATCGGGGCGATCACGTTGACCAGTTGGGCGAGGCAGGCGACGGTGACGCGGTCGGCGTGCCGGAGCAGGGCGATGAGCAGCGAGCCGAAGACGACGGCGTCCATGACGCTGTAGTTGTTCTCCAGGAGGCGGGGGGCCTCGGCCCAGTCCCGCTCGCCGGAGTTCTCGATCTCGTGCCACTCCGAGACGTACCAGACGTTCCACTCGTCGAAGGAGAGGTTGATCTTCTTCTTCGACTTCAGCTTCGCGCCGATGTGGTCGGCGGTGGCGACCACGTTCTCGATGAAGGACTCCATGTCGACGGCGGAGGCCAGGAAGGAGTCGACGTCACCGTTCTCGGGCTGGTAGTAGGCGTGCAGGGAGATGTAGTCGACGAGGTCGTACGTCTCCTCCAGGACCGTCGCCTCCCAGGCGGCGAAGGTCGGCATGGACTGGCTGGAGGAGCCGCAGGCGACGAGTTCGACACCGGGGTCGATCTGGCGCATCGCGCGGGCGGTCTCGGCGGCGATCCTGCCGTACTCCCCGGCGGTCTTGTGGCCGGTCTGCCAGGGGCCGTCCAACTCGTTGCCCAGGCACCAGAGTTTGATGCCGAAGGGCTCCTTGTCACCGTGTGCTACCCGTAGCTCCGCGAGGGTAGTACCCGAGGGGTGGTTGGCGTACTCCTGGAGTTCGAGGGCCTCGGCCACCCCTCGGGTACCGAGGTTGAGGGCCATCATCGGCTCCGCCTGCGGGCCGAGCTTGCGCAGGAAGCCGATGTACTCGGAGAGGCCGAAGCGGTTGGTCTCGGTGGAGCGCCAGGCGAGGTCGAGGCGGCGGGGGCGGTCCTCGGCCGGGCCGACCGAGTCCTCCCACTTGTAGCCGGAGACGAAGTTCCCGCCGGGGTAGCGGATGGTGGTGACACCGAGTTCGCGGACCAGGCCGAGGACGTCCTGGCGCAGGCCCTCGGCGTCGGCCGAGGGGTGGCCGGGCTCGAAGATGCCGGTGTAGACGCAGCGGCCGAGGTGCTCGACGAACGAGCCGAAGAGCCGGGGGCTGACCTCGCCGACCGTGAAGGCGGGGTCGAGGGTGAAGCGGGCGGTGCGCATGTCTTCCTTTCGTGCTTCGGTGCTGTGGGCCGGGAGGGCTAGACGACGTGCGGCCAGCCGTCCCTCGTCCAGTCCAGTCGGTTCAGTCCCAGCTTCGGGACGCCGTTGTCCTCGGCGTCGTAGTAGTGGTACGCCAGCCAGTCCCGGCCCCGGTCCCGGAAGACCGACTCGCCCCCCGTACCCACGTACCTCCCGTGGCTCTCCAGTACGAGGTCGCCGCCTCCCTCCAGCATCGGCCGGCCCTGGCTGTCGGTATAAGGGCCGGTCACCGAGGTGGAGCGGCCCACCCTGATCTTGTACGTGGAGTTCACTCCGGCACAACAGGTGTCGTAGGAGGCGAAGAGGTAGTAGTACCGGCCGTGCCGGACGACGGACGGTCCCTCGACCGCGTAGGGCGCGTCGGGGCGGGTCGCGAGGTGGTGGACCTCGGCGCCCTCGACGGCCCGGCCGGTCCTGCGGTCCAGTTCGACCATGCGGATGCCGGTCCAGTACGAGCCGAAGCTCATCCAGAGCTTCCCGTCGGCGCGGATCAGCGCCGGGTCGATGGCGTTGAAGGCGTCGGTGCGTTCGGAGGTGAACGCCTTGCCGTGGTCGGTCCAGGTGCCGGGGAGACCGGAGGGGGAGGTCGCGAAGCCGATCGCGGAGTGGTTGGTGCCCCAGGACGAAACGGCGTAGTACAGCCAGTACGTGCCGCTGCGGTACGAGATGTCGGGGGCCCAGGGGTCGCCGGTGTCGTTGTACTCGTACCACCAACTCGGGGGCGTCGCGAAGGCGTTGCCCGCGTCGGTCCAGTGGACGCGGTCCGTGGAGAGGCGGGCGCCGATCACGCCGCCGGTCGAATAGGCCACGTATCCGCCGGAGTCGAGGCGGGTGACGGTGGGGTCGTGGATGATCTGCTGGCCGGTGATGGGCTGGGGGTCGGGGTAGACGGAGGTGGTTACGGGAGTGGGGGTGGGGGTTGCAGCGGCGTTCGCCGTCATGGGTGCGAACGCGAGGAGTGCTGCGGCCAGTACGGTCGTCGTCCGCAGGCGCATCGGAGCCCCTCTCACTGGCCCGCCAGACCGGTGTGGGCGACGCCGCGCACGATCTGGCTCTGGAAGAAGACGAAGACGATGATGAGCGGCAGTCCGGCGATGAGGCCGCCGGCCATGAGCTGCGGCCAGACGATGCCGAACGCGTTCTGGACGGTGGCGATGCCGTTCGGCATGGTCATCAGGTCGGGGTTGTTGGTCACCATGTACGGCCACAGGAAGTTGTTCCAGGACGCGATGAAGGTGAAGATGCCGACCGCCGACAGGGACGGCTTGGACAGCGGCAGCACGATCGTGAAGAAGATCCGCCAGCGGCCGGCGCCGTCGATGAACGCCGCTTCCTCCAACTCCCGTGGCAGGGACTGGAAGAACTTGTACAGGATGTAGACCATCGCGGCCGGCGCGCACTGCGGCAGGATCATCCCCCAGTACGTGTCGACCATGCCGAGGGACTGGACGGTCGTGAAGAGCGGCACGCCGAGGATCGCCGGGGAGAACATCAGGCCGGCCATGGTGAGCGCCAACAGGGCTGGTTTTCCCCGGAATTCGGTGCGCGCGAAGCCGTATCCGGCGAGGGCGGAGACGATCAGGACGAGGAAGGTGACGCAGACCGACACCACCACCGAGTTCACGAACCAGTTGGGGATGTTGCCGGCGTCGAAGACCGCCTTCCAGGACTCCAGGGTGAAGTCCTCCGGGATCCAGTGCGGGGCGGCGACCGACTCCTCGGGCGTCTTGAGGGACGTCGACAGCGCCCACGCGAGCGGGGCGAGCCAGAGCAGGGAGAGGCCGGCCGCGACGGCGGTCAGCGCGATCTGTCCGGGCGTCCAGGTGCTACGGGGCTTGCGGAGCACGGGAGTTGGCGTGGTGCTCATCGGGTGCCCGCCTCCTCTCGGTTGCGCAGCAGCCACATCCGGCCGAGCGCGACGGCCGCGACGATGACGAACAGGACCATGGAGATCGCCGAGGCGTATCCCACGCGGTAGTTGGTGAAGCCCTCTTCGAGGGTGTACTGCACGAACGTGCGGGTCGATTCCTCCGGTCCGGGACCGAACTGGTACATGACCACCACCTGGTCGAACACCTGGAGCGAGGCGAGGACTTGGAGTGCGATGACGAGCCCGGTGATGTTCCTGAGGCTCGGGACGGTGATGTACAGCAGCCGCTTGAAGGCGTTCGCGCCGTCCAACTCGGCGGCCTCGTACAGGTGTTGGGGTACCGCCTGGAGTGCGGCCAGGTAGAGGAGGAAGGAGAAGCCGACCGTCCACCACAGGGTCGCGACGACCACCGCGAGCAGGGCCGTCGACTTCTGGGTGAGCCAGGGGGTGTCGAGGCCGAGGACGTGGTTGACCATGCCGTTCGTCGGCTGGAACAGCCACCACCACAGGTTGCCGATGACCGCCGAGGGCAGCAGGAACGGCGCGAAGAAGCACAGCCGCCACACCCACTTGAAGTGCGCGGCGTGGTGCGCGATCAGCGCCATCAGCAGGGCGACGACGACGATCGCCGGGACGACGTACAGGGTGAACTTGACGCTGTGCCACAGCGAGGACCAGACGAGGGAATCCCCCAGCGCCTCACGGTAGTTGGCGAGTCCGACGAAGCTCGTGTGGTCGCCGGAGATGTTCGCGTCGGTGAGGCTGAGGTAGAGGCCGCGCACGACCGGCAGCAGCACGAACAGGCCGTACAGGACGAAGAAGGGGGCGACGAACCAGCCGCCGTGCTGGAAGCGGCGGCCCCAGCGGGCCTTGGCCGAGTCGGCGGCGGTGGCGGCATGGGGGCGCGCGGCGCGGGCGCCGAGTACGCCGGTGCTGCTCATACGTCAACTCCCTTGTGTTCTCCCTGGGGTTGGGCGATGTGGCGGGCGGCGCTCTCGCGGTCGGCGGTTCTCACGCGCTCTCTCCCTTCGCCTCCTGTGCGGCGGTCAGTCCGTCCATCGGGTTCTTCGACGCCAGCAGGTCCTCCAGCTCGCGCTTCATGCGGCGGGCCGCGTCGGCGGGCTTGCTGGAGCCGAGGCTGGAGGCGGCGATGACGGGGCCGACCTTGTTGGCCAGTACGCCGGTCGACCCCGCGAACCAGATGTGCGGCTCGGTCGCCGGGTGGTCCATCGCGGGCCGGGAGTACTCGTTCTGCGGGCTGAGCCTGACGTACTCCGGGTCCCTGAACGTCGGGAGATAGGCGGGGATATGGCCGCCGCCGGCCCACGCGGTGGCGTGTTTCACGAGGTACGCGGCGAGCCGGTGCGCGCCGTCGTTCGCGGCGCCGCCCCGGTCGGCCTGGTGGGGCAGGACGAAGGAGTGCGACTCGACGTGCGTCGCGGGCCTGCCGAAGACGGGCGGCAGCGGCTGCGCGCCGAACTCGACCTTGGCGCCCGCGTAGTACGGCACGGACCAGTTGCCCTCCCACGCGAACGGCGACCCGGCGATGAACGCCTCGCCGTCCGATGCGCCGACGGTGACGTACCCGTCGGTGACGTGCTTGCGGAGGAACTCCAGTACCTCGGTGGCCTTTTCGGTGTCGAAGGTGACGTGGGTGTGCGCGTCGTCGAAGTAACTCCCGCCGAGCTGCTGGTAGAAGGCGACGAAGAACCACCAGGAGAAATTCTGGTCGTTGGCGTGCAGCCCGAGTGTCTGTACGCCGGGCTTGAGCTGTTTCCTGGCCGCTTTGAGGACGTCGAACCAGGCGTCGACCGAAGTGGCCTCCGGCAGGCGGTCATTGGCGTCCAGGAGCCCGGCCTTGCGGCAGACGTCCTTGCGGTAGAAGTTGAGCTGCGCGTGGATGTCGAGCGGCAGGGCGTACAACTCGCCGCCGACGAGGCCGCGTTGCCACAGAACCGGGTTGAAGTCGGCTTCCTTCACCCCGTACTTGGCGAGGAGGTTCATGTCCCAGGGGTCGAGCAGCCGGCCCGGCGCGAAGCCGGGGACCCGGCCCTGGTGCATGATCCCGAGGTCCGGGGCGCGGTTGCCGGCGGCGGCCATGGCGAGCTTGGTGTAGTAGGGGCCGCCCCAGGAGAGGGTGGAGTCCTTGACGTCGACGTCGGGGTCGGCCTTGCGGAAGGCGTCGACCATCGCGACCATGTTGCCGCCGTCGCCGCCCTGGAAGAGGTTCCAGTAGCGCACCCGCGTCCGTGAGCCGGAGGCGAGCGCGTCGGCTCCGCTGCCGAGTGCGGCGAAGCCGAAGCTGCCCGCGACCACGAGGCCGCCGGCCGCTGCGAGAAGTTGCCTGCGATTCAGGTCAGGTCGTCCCATTGCCTGCCCTTGCTCTTCGAGTCCCGTTTATTGTCCGAAATATCGAATGATGCTCGTAACTTCGAACAGGGACCGTAGGTTCACTTCCGCCTCACGTCAATGGGTGCGACATGACTCGCGCGGAACGCGGACTCCGGGAGGAAACCTCGCCACATTCTTGATCGTCTTGCAGGTACCCCGGTAGCTGTAGTCCTCAGGTACCCCGCCCTCAGATAGGACCTCCACGATGCCCGACCTCCCCCCGGAAGCCGCGGCCCTGGCCCGCTTCCTCACGGCGGCCCCGGCCGACCGGCCCGCGCTGGCCCCGACCGTGGCCGAGGCGGTCGGTGCCGAGCGGCTGGAGGAGGTCGTCCAGCAGACCCTGGAGCGGATCGGCGGCTTCGAGGCCGTCGAGGACAGCCCCGACGGCCTGCTCCTGCGCGGCGGCAGTACGGACCGGGTCCGGGTCTGGGCGGCGACCACACCCGACGGCGAACTGACCGGCCTGCTCTTCGAGAACGTCCCCTACGCCCCGACACGCCCGGTACGCCGCCTGCCCGCGCCCCTGACCTGGGCGTTCACCCTGCTCCCGGTCGCCCTGTGGATCGTCCTGCCGCTCTGGGGCGCCGACGACCGCCTCACCTGGCTCGGCGACCTGTGCGTCCTCGCCGCGCTCCTCGTCCTCGCCGGCGGCTGGGGCGCGCCCGCCCAGCAGCCGCGCACCTCACGCCGGCTCGTCGTCACCGCCGCCGTCACCGCCGCCCTCGCCTCCGCCGTACGCCTGCCGGACCTGCCCACGGGTAGCCCCGGAGTACCCCTGGTCCTGGGGACGGGCCTCCTGCTCGGGGCCGTAGCCCTGGTGACGTACGCGCGCCGCTACCGCTGGGGTACGACTCTGTCGAGGCCGCTGCGCTTCCCGCTGGACGGCACCTGGTACGTCCTCCAGGGCGGCGGCGCGCTGATCAACCACCACGCGCGGATCCCCGAGCAGCGCGGCGCCGTCGACCTCGTCGGCCTCGGCCCGCTCGGCACCCGGACCGGACCGGGCCGCGACGCGCCCGCGTACGCCGCGTACGGGCGGGCCGTGCACGCCCCCTGCGACGGCCGGGTGGTCTCCGCGGCCGGCGCGATCGACGACCAGACGCCCGGCGAGATCCGCTACCAGCCCCTGTACGGCAACCACGTGTTCCTCGACACCGGGCACGAGATCGTCAAGCTCGCCCACCTGCGCCCCGGTTCGGTCACCGTGCGCCCCGGTGACATCGTCCGCACCGGCCAACTCCTGGGCGAGGTCGGCAACTCGGGCAACACCACCGAACCGCACCTCCACCTGCACGCCGAACGCGACGGCGTCGGCCTGGACCTGTCCTTCACCGACGTCCCCGGCCGGCTCTACCGGGGCCGGACGATCCGCCGGTGAAGGCGGCGGATCCGCTGGTGAGGGTCGCGGAGATCCGCTGGTGAGGGTCGTGGATCCGCCGGTGAGGGTGGCGCCGATTTCCACCGCTCCCTCATGACGCGGACACATCCACCCGCGTAGTCTCGAACCGGCTGCCGCAGGGCAGTCAGAAGGGGGCACCGATGGACATCGCGGGCGCGGCCCGGTTCACCTCCGCGCTGCGGCGGGCGAGGACCGGCTCGGCCATGCGCGGGCTCACCGCCGACCTGTTGGAGGGGCTCGGCCGGCGCGACCGACGCCCGTCCGGCGCACGGGAGTTGTGTCACGCGCTGTGCGAGGAGATGAGCGCGCGGCGGGGCGGGCGGCGGGTCGAGGTCCGGTTCGAGCGCTTCCCCGATGAGATCGATGTGACCGGACTGTGGGTGGAGTTCCAGGAGTTCGACCTGGTCATCGTCGAGGAGCGGGCCGAGGAGGTGCAGCAACTCGTCATCCTGGGGCACGAGTTGTGGCATCTGCACGCCCAGCACCGGCATCGGCACGCCGCCGTGGACGCGCTGTCCGGCTGGGAGGGCGTCCCGCTGACGGCCGCCGCCCGCGACGGCTCCCGCAAGGTCGACGAGGCCGAGGCCGACGACTTCGGCCACCGGCTCGCCGCCGCCGTACGCCCTTATCTGCGCCCGGAGAACGGCGAGTTGGTGACCGGAACAGCGCAACGGCTGCTGGGATACCCCGGGTTCGGGGGCCGGGGCCGATGAGGGTCGACCCGATCGCCGTCTCCTTCTGGGTACCGACCGCCATGCTGTGCGTGGCGCTCGCCATCAAGTTGCCGACGATCGTGCGGCTGTGGCGCGACCCTTTGCTGCGCGCGGTCGGCGGGCTGCTGCTGCTCGCCTGTGCGGTGTTCGTGTTCGTGGCACCGTCGACGATCCGCTGGACGAACCGGGTCACGGGCGTGCCCAACATCTCGGCGCCGTGGTGCTATTCGCTGCTCACCGCGTTCGCCGGTTCGTGTCTGCTGCTCATCATCGCCTGGCGCAACGGCCTTTCGGACCTGACGCCCTCGACGCGGCGCGCCATGTGGTGGGTGATCGGCGTCTACTCGGGGGTCATCGTCGCGCTGTGGACGCTGTTCCTCCTCGCGGACGTGCCCGTCGAGCGGGTCCGCGACCTGGACACCCACTACGCCAACACCCCTTTCATGCGGGAGGAGATCGTCCTCTACCTCCTCGCGCACTGCGTCGCCGTCCTCGTCACGAGCCGCCTCATCTGGAACTGGGTGCGCACCGAGGGCCTCGACGCGTGGCTGCGCTCGGGGCTGGTGTTCCTGGTCATCGGCTACGCCCTGAACCTGGTCTTCGACGCCCTCAAACTCACGGCGGTCGTGGCCCGTTGGACCGGCAACGACCTGGACCTGCTGAGTACGACGGTGGCGCCGCTCGCCGCGTGCCTGTCGGCGGTGCTGGTCGCCCTCGGCTTCATCCTCCCGCACACCGGTCAATACCTGCGCGAACGCTGGCTGTTGCACCGCACCCGCATCGAACTGCGCCCGCTGTACGTGCTGTTGAAGAGGGCGCAGGGGTCCGGCGTCCCGTTCACCTTGCGCGCGGGTGCCGAACTCCGCCTGATCCGGCGGGAGACGTTCATCCGCGACGTTCTGCTCACGCTGACCCGCCGCCTGGACGGGGCGGAGGCGAGCCGCGCCTACGAGGCGGCGGTGGCGCTGGGGCACCCCGCCGAGCGGGCCCGCGCGCTGGCCTCGGCCGTCGCGATCGAGGACGCGGTGACCCGCCCGGCCGACGGCGCATGGTCCGAGGCCGCCGACCATCCCGACCCGACAGCCCTGCTCCAGACCATCCTCGACGTCTCCCGCGCACTGCGCCGACCGGACGAGGTCGCCGCCGTGAGGGCCGCCGCCTGCCGGAAACGCGCTGCTCAGGAACCTGCCGCCGCTTTTCAAGAACCCACCGTCTCCCAGAAACCCGCCGTCTCCCAGAAATCCGCTGCCTCCCGGAAACCCGCTGCTTCCCGGAAACCCGCCGTCTCCGGGAAGCCCGCAGAAAGCAACCGCCCATGACCCGCACCGCCGTAGTCCTGGGCGGCTCCCTCGCCGGGCTGCTGGCCGCCCGCGCCCTCGCCGAGACCGCGACCGAAGTCACCGTCGTGGAAAGGGACTTGCTCCCCGACGAGGTCGCTCCCCGCAAGGGCCTCCCGCAGGCGCGCCACGCCCACCAGCTCTGGTCCGGCGGCGCCCGCGCCCTCACCGACCTCGTCCCCGGCATCGCCTCCCGCCTCGCCGAGGCGGGCGTACGACACCACCCGGTGACCGCCGACATGGTGGTCCTCTCCCCGCACGGCTGGTACCGCCGCTGGCCGGAGTCCCATCACATGCTGCTGGCGAGCCGGGATCTCCTGGACGCGACGGTCCGCGAGGCGGTCCTCGCCCACCCGCGTATCCAACTCCTCCAGGAGACGGAGGTGTCGGGTCTGACGGGAACGCGGCAGGCGGTCACCGGAGTGCGGGTCCGCCACCGGGACGGCACCGAACGGACCCTGGAAGCGGCCCTGTTCGTGGACGCGACCGGCCGGGCCTCCCGAACTCCCCACTGGTTCAAGGAACTCGGGCTTCCCGACCCGCCGCGCCGCGAGGTCGACTCCGGCGTCGCGTACGCCACCCGCCTCTTCCGCGCGCCCGAGGCCGCGCGCGGGTCGTTCCCCGTGGTCAACGTCCAGCCAGACCCGCGCACCGGCGAGCCCGGCCGGGGCGGGGTGCTGCTCCCCATCGAGAACGGCACCTGGCTCGTCACCCTGTTCGGCAGCCGGGGAGCCGAACCCACCGCCGACACCGAGGAGTTCAGCGCCTACGCCGGTACGCTGCGGCACCCGGTCATGGCCGACCTGATCGCGCGAGCGACCCCGCTGACCGACGTCTCCTTCACCCGGACCACCGCCAACCGGCGTTTCTTCTACGAACGTTCGCGGGTCTGGCCGGACAACTACACGGTGCTGGGGGACGCGTTGTGCGCCCTCAACCCGATCTACGGTCACGGCATGTCGGTGGCCGCCCAACAGGCGCTGATCCTGCGCGATGTAACGCTCCGTCACGGTCTGGGCGCACCGGGGCTGTCCCGTCGGATCCAGAGGGCGGTGTCCCGCCCGGCATCGGCGGCCTGGGACCTGGCCCTCGGCATGGACGTCTTCTACCCCGGGGCCACGGAGACGGGTCCCACCCTCAGGGACCGCGTCCTCGCGGCGTACGTGGGCCGGCTGCTCCACACGGCGACGGGCAACGGACGGATCGCTCGGGCCGTCACCGACGTGACCGCGCTGGAGCGAGGGGGCCACGTACTGCTGGCCCCCTCGGTACTACTGGCCGCCGCGATCGGCCCGCTCCAACCCCCGCTGACGGACGCGCCGTTGACGGCGGAGGAGAGGAAGCGGGCGGGGTTGGAGTAGTGGGAGGCCGACTGGGATGTGGGAGCGGCGGGGCGGGGCCCGAAAGCCGGCCCCGCCCCGCCACCGCTCAGGTCGGCTTCCCTCACCCCGCGAACGCGGGAAGCGCCAGCCCCTTCCCCGCCCCGGGCACCACCAGCAACGACCCCGCGACCGGGTGCGGATCCGTGAGTCCGATCCGCGCGGTCGTGATGTACAGGTCGCTCAGGTCGGCCCCACCGAACGCACAGGCCGTAACGCGCGGCGTGGGCAAGGAGATCACCCGGTCCAGCGTCCCCTCGGGGGTGTAGCGCCGTACCGCACCGCCGTCCCACAGCGCGACCCACACGCAGCCGTCCGCGTCGACCGTGAGGCCGTCCGGGGATCCGGCGCCGTCCTCGATCGTCACGAACTCCCGCCGCCCGCTCACTCGTTCGCCGTCGTAGTCGAAGACGTCGACGCGGCGGGTGGGCGAGTCGACGTAGTACATGAGCGTCCCGTCGGGGCTCCAGCCGGTGCCGTTGCTGACGGCGACGTCGTCAAGGACCGTCTCCAGCAGGCCCGTTGGGCCGAAGCGGGCCAGCGTGCCACCGCCCGGTTCCTCGTTGTAGCGCATCGTGCCGGCCCACAGCGTCCCGTCGGGGGCGACGGCCGCGTCGTTGGCGCGACGGCCGGGGACGACCTCGCGGTGCAGCCAGCGGAAGGTGTCGTCGGGGTCCAACAGGCCCACGCCGTCACGGAGGTTGAGGACGAGCCCGCCGCCGGCCCGGGGCTTGGCGGCGCCGACGTGCTGGTCGGTCGTGCGCAGGGTCCGCCGCCCGCTCGACGGGTCGTACGAGTAGACCCGCGACCCGAGGATGTCGAGCCACAGCAACGTGCCCGCGTTCGCGTCCCACGTGGGCCCTTCGCCGAGGGTCGCCTCGGCCCGTACCGCTACTTCGTACCCCATCACGCCACGCTCCGGTATCCGAGCCGCTCCGACAGGTCGACGGCACCCTTGGCCGCCAACTGCTCCAGTTCCACCCGCCGTTCGTCGCTCCACCGGATCATCGGGACGGAGATGGAGAGCGCGGCGACGACCTGCCCGGTACGGTCCCGGACCGGCGCGGCGACACAGCTCACGTCGGGGTTGGACTCCCTGCTCTCCACCGCGAGACCCCGCTCACGGATGACCGCGAGCGCCTCCCTCAACGCCCCTGGTTCGGTGATGCTGTTGGGCGTCATTCGCACCAACTCGGCGTCCACCGGCAGCCGTACGTTCAGCTCGTGCTCGGAGAGCGAGGCGAGCAGCATCTTCCCCACGGACGTGCAGTGCGCGGGAAGGCGCCGTCCGGCGGCGGAGACCATCCGTACCGCGTGCGTCGAGTCGACCTTGGCGATGTAGATGACGTCCGTGCCTTCGAGGATCGCGACGTGCACGGTCTCGTCGCAGGTCTCGGCGACGGACCGGGCGACGTTCTGCCCCTCCGCCGCGAGGTCGAGCTGCTCCGCGTACCGGCTGCCGAGCTGGTACGGCCGCACACCGAGCCGGTACCGTCCGGGCTGGCCGGGCACCGGCACGATGTACGACCGGGCGGCGAGGGTGGTGACGAGTTCGTGCACGGTGGTGCGCGGAAGCTGGAGCCGGCGCACGATGTCAGGGGCGGAGAGCGTGCCGTCCCCGTCGAGGAAAAGCTCCAGAATGTCCAGAGCCCGGGTTACGGCAGGTACCAGACGTCCCACGGCCGGCCCCCTCCCTATAAGTGTGTTCGATATTTCAACAGGCGATCGGGATGACGAACACAGGCTAATCAGAAGCCACCGACCGGGCAATGGTCGTGAAAAGACCCGATCCACATCGGTGCCGATGAGACCCGTACCTCAGAGGTACGCCATCGGCGACGATGGAAGCATGCCGTCCACCCCGCGCCCCTTCACTCCGCTCGACTTCCAGCTCGTCCTGCTGCGCCGTATGGCCGACCACAACCCCGGCCTCGTGGAGGAGGCGCGCCACCAACTCGGCGCTTCCGCAGGGGAGCTGCGCGAGGCGAACAAACGCTGGCAGGCGATGCGGCACGCACCGCGAGGGCGCGCGGCGGCGAATCGTTACCGTACGTTTCTGGGCGCCCCGGAGACCACGACCACCCGCCGCATCGGCGACCTGACCTGCGAGTCCCGGCTCTGGCCGGTCCCCCTGTGGCCCACCCTGCGCTTCGAGGTCCTGCTCTCCCCCACGGGCGCGATCTGGAACGAATGGCTGATCCGCTCCCCCGGTACCCCTCCCCCTACCCTGGAGGGACTCGCCGACCTCACCCCCTGGTCCTGCACGGTCAACGAGGCGGCCACCGCCTTCGCCCCCGCCCGCCCGCTGGAGGGCACCGCCCCCACCCGCTGGGGCCTGTCCTTCACAGCCCCCGACGAGCAGGGGGTACCCCGCCAGGTGGTGGCGGAGTTCACCTGGGGCCTCCTGCAACGGGTCGCAGTCAGGGGCTGAACCGGAGCGCGCTCACACCCGCTCCAGCACCGCCGCCACGACCCGGTCCACCGACCCGGTGTGCAGCGACAGGAACAGGTTCGGCTCGACCAGCTCCAGCTCCATCACGCAGGGCCGCCCGTCGTCCCCGGCGACGAGGTCGACCCGCGCGTACAGCAGTTCCTCACCTCCGGGCACGGCGGCCAACGCCCGCTCGGCGGTGGCGAGTTCGGCCTCGGTCGGCTCCCACACGGTCAGCCCCGGATGCGCGACCTTGTCCGCGTCGTACGCCGTCCCCGGAGCGAGCACCGCCCCCTTGCGGCTGGCGTGCAGCAGCCGCCCCCCGAAGAACTGGAGCGCCCGCTCCCCGTTGGCGTCGATGCTCCGCACATACGGCTGGATCATCGCCGTGAACCCCTCGGCGTGCATCCGCTCGATGTGGCGTACGGCGGTGTCGTGGCCGTCGGGGGTGTAGCGCGCGGCGAAGCGTGCGCCACCGGCGGAGGTGGGTTTGACGACGTACTCGTACTCGCGGGGTAGCTCCAAAGTCTCACCCGGCGCCACATACCTGGTGGGGACGGTGGCGACGCCAGCCGCCGCGAGCTCCCCCAGGTACCGCTTGTCGGCGTTCCACCGCACGATCTCCGCCGGGTTGGCGAGCTGCGTGAGGCTCGCGCACTTGCCCGTCCAGGCCAGGAACTCCGCCGCCCGCCAGGAGTAGTCCCAGGTCGACCGTATGACGGCGAGGTCGAAGGACGCCCAGTCCACCTCGGGGTCGTCCCAGACCACCGCCTCCGCCCCGGCCCCGGCCGACCGCAGCGCCGCGACCAGCCCCGGCAGATCGGGATCGGCGACGACCTCGGGTCCGGGACGGCAGGTGACGAGCGCGATACGAGACACGGGGACCCCTACTTTCGTACGACGGTATGAGCCACAAACGCTTTCGAACTGTAGATCCGGGCCCACCCCCACGGCCAACGGGAACCCCGTAGCCCTCAGGTACGACGTACCCCACCCGGCACTTGGCCTTCCCCCTCGGTATCACCCACGACCACAGCGTCGTCCAGTCCCTCCTGGACGAGGGACGCCTCACCGAGGAGGAGGCCCTCTCCCACCCGGACCGCATGCTCCTGTTGAAGTCCCTCGACGGAAGGGGAAGCACCACAGGTACTCCCGGCCTACACCTCCACGAGGCCCGCCCCGGCGACCGCTACCTGCTCTGCTCCGACGGTCTTACCCGGGTAGTACCCGAGGACCAGATCCGCGCCGTCCTCACAACGACCACGACCCCGGACGCCGCCACCCGCGCCCTGATCGACGCGGCCAACGCGGCAGGCGGCGAGGACAACGTGAGCTGCGTGGTCGCGGACCTGACGGAGGCGGCGGAGGCGGCTGAACCCGCGGCCTAGGCGTCCTCGGCCTCGGCCTCTGCCTCCGCCGGTTCCCAGTCCAGGAGCCGCACCTTCGCCACCGTCCGGACATGCGTACGCATCGCGGTCGCCGCCTTGCGCGCGTTGCGCTCGGCGATCGCGTCGAAGATGGCCTGATGCTGGGCCCACGACCGGCTCGGCCGGCCGGGCTGGCGCAGCGACTCCGTACGGCTCTCGGCGATCTGCTCGGCGATGGACCGCATGAACTCCGCGAGCAGCGCACTGTGCGCCGCCGCGGTCACGGCGGAGTGGAAGAGCCGGTCGCCCTCGATGCCGGGGGCGCCGGCCTCGATCTCCTCGGCCATGTGCGCGAGGGCGGCCCGCATGGCGTCGAGGTCCTCCTCGGTGCGCCGCTCGGCGGCGAGTTCGGCGAGTTTCGTCTCCAGCGCCTCACGCGCCTCCAGCACGTCCGGCAGCCGCCTGCGCCGCTCGACCATCCGGTCGACGGGTTCGACGTCGAGGCTGTCGCGCACGAGGTACGTCCCACCGCCGTGCCGCGCCTCGACCAGGCCCTGCACCTCCAGGACCACGATCGCCTGCTTGACGGAGGCCCGGCTGACCCCGAGCCGCTGGGCGAGATCCCGCTCCGGCGGGAGCCGGTCCCCGGCGGCGAGTCCGCCGTCGACCACGTACTGCCGCAACCGGTCGAGCACCTGCTCGTACAGGCGCTGCTTCATCATCGGCCGCAGGGCGTCGTTCACGGGATCCCCCTCTTTCGGGCGGGAGCCTAGCATCGGGAGGCTGGGCCGAAGTGGCTCGGTGGACGGGTGGCTGAGTGGCTGAGTGGTCAAGTGGCTGAGCCAATTCTCGCGCACCCTCTTGACGGCCGTCGAGCCGCGCAATCTAATCAGCCGACACAAGAAAGTGGCTCAGCCACTCGACCACTCACAAAAGTGGCTCAGCCACTCAGCCAATGAACCACTCGGCCACTTGCCCACCGAGTGGCTCGGCCACTCGACCACTCAGCCACTTGGCCACCCCACCCCCCACTCCCACCCCACCCCTGTCGCTCCGGGACCCAACGACGGGAGCCCGTATGTCCCCCGAACTCATCTCGATCCTCGTCCTGGTGGTCGTGTTCGTCATCGCCACCACCCGTTCCGTCAACATGGGCGCGCTCGCGTTCGCCGCGGCCTTCGGCGTCGGTGAACTCGTCGCCGACCTCGACGCGGACGGCATCTTCGCCGGCTTCCCCGGTGACCTGTTCGTCGTCCTGGTCGGCGTGACGTACCTCTTCGCGATCGCCCGCGCCAACGGCACCACCGACTGGCTGGTGCACGCGGCGATCCGGCTCGTGCGCGGGCGCGTCGCGCTCATCCCGTGGGTGATGTTCGCGCTGACCGGCGCGCTCACCGGCATCGGCGCGGTGAGCCCGGCGGCGGTCGCGATCGTCGCGCCGGTCGCGCTCAGCTTCGCCGCGCAGTACGGGATCAGCCCGCTGCTGATGGGCGCGATGGTCGTGCACGGCGCGCAGGGCGGCGGCTTCTCGCCGATCAGCATCTACGGCACGATCGTCAACGGCATCGTCGAACGCGAGAAGCTGCCCGGGAACGAGATCGCGCTATTCCTCACGTCACTGTTCGCGAACCTCGTCATCGCCGGGGTGGTGTTCCTGGCGTGCGGCGGGCGGAAGCTGTGGCGGCAGGGGGTGGTGCCGGTCGTGGGTACGGGGGGTGTGGAGTCCTCAGGTACTACGGGAGCTACGGGTATGACGGGGCCGTCCGGCGGCGGGGCCGGCCCGTCCGAGGGGGCGTCAACCGGCGGGTCCCCCGGAGGTATTACGGGTACTACGGGTGCGAATGCCCCCATCCAGACCATTCCCCGTGAGGCGGTGGCGGACACGTCGGACGGGGTCCGGCTGAACCCGGCCCGGATCGCGACCCTCGTCTCGCTGGTCGCGCTGGTGCTCGCCGTGCTGGTGCTCGACCTGGACGCGGGGCTCACCGCGATCACGCTGGCCGTGGTGCTGAGCACGGCGTGGCCGGCGGACAGCCGCAAGGCGGTCGGGGAGATCGCGTGGTCGACGGTGCTGCTGATCTGCGGGGTGCTGACGTACGTCGGCGTGCTGGACCAGATGGGCACGATCACCTGGGCCGGTGAGGGCGTCGGCAGCATCGGGGTGCCGCTGCTCGCGGCGGTGCTGCTGTGCTACATCGGCGCGCTGGTCTCGGCGTTCGCCTCGTCCGTCGGCATCATGGGCGCGCTGATCCCGCTCGCCGTGCCGTTCCTCGCGCAGGGCGAGATCGGGGCGGTCGGGATGGTGTGCGCGCTGGCGGTGTCGGCGACGGTGGTGGACGTGAGCCCGTTCTCGACCAACGGCGCGCTGGTGCTGGCCGCGGCGCCGGACGTCGACCGTGAGCGTTTCTTCCGGCAGTTGATGATCTACGGGGGGATCGTGGTCGCGGTGGTACCCGCGGTGGCATGGCTGGTGATGGTCGTGCCGGGCTTCGGGTGAGCCGCGTGGTACCCGTCATACCCGTAGTACCCCTAGTACTTCCGGGCTACGGGTATGACCTCCACCGAAGACCGAACGCCTGACACCGACCGACACCAAACGCCCGGACGCCCGACGCCCGACGCCCGACGCCGAACAGCAAGGAGTACGACGCGTGTCCCCTCTCTTCCCCGCCCTGACCGACGGCCCGTCCGACCGGCCGGCCCTATCCTTCGGCCCACGCTCCCTGACGTACGCGCAGCTCGCGGCGGCGGCCGGGGCCGTCGCCGAGCGGCTGGCAGGGGGGCGCCGGGTCGCGGTGTGGGCGACGCCGGAGCTGGAGACCGCCGTCGCGGTCGTGGGGGTGCTGCTGTCGGGCGGCACCGCCGTGCCGCTGAACCCGAAGTCGGGTGACAAGGAGCTGCGGCACATCCTGTCCGACAGCGCCCCCACCCTGGTCCTGACCGCGCCGGGCACCGAACTCCCCGAGGCGCTACGGCAGTTCGAGCGGATCGAGGTCGACGTCCGGGCCACCGGCACACTCCCCGAGGACAGCTTCAGCCCCGACTCCCCCGCCTTCGTGGTCTACACGTCCGGTACGACGGGCCCGCCCAAGGGCGCGGTCCTGCCCCTCCGGGCGATCACCCACACCCTCGACGCGCTCGCCGACGCCTGGCAGTGGACCGGCGACGACGTCCTGGTGCACGGCCTGCCCCTGTTCCACGTGCACGGCCTGGTCCTCGGCACCCTCGGCCCCCTGCGGCGCGGCGGCAGCGTCCGCCACCTGGGCCGCTTCTCCACCGAGGGCGTGGCGAAGGAGCTGAACGACGGCGCGACGATGCTGTTCGGCGTCCCGACGATGTACCACCGCATCGCCGAATCCATCCCGGCCGAACCGGAGTTGGTGAAGGCACTCGCCAACGCCCGCCTGCTGGTGAGCGGTTCGGCGGCGCTCCCCGTGCACGACCACGAGCGGATCGCGCGGGCCACGGGCCGCCGGGTCGTCGAGCGGTACGGCATGACGGAGACCCTGATGAACACGAGCGTCCGCGCGGACGGCGAGGCCCGTGCCGGAACCGTCGGACTCCCGCTGCCAGGCGTTGAGTTGAGGCTGGTCGAGGAGGACGGCACGGCGATCGACGGGTACGACGCGGAGCGCGTCGGCGAGATCCAGGTGCGCGGCGCCAACCTGTTCACCGAGTACCTGAACCGCCCCGACGCGACCGCCGCCGCGTTCACCCCGGACGGCTGGTTCCGCACCGGCGACATGGCGGTGCGCGACCCCGACGGCTATGTCCGGATCGTCGGCCGCAAGGCCACCGAC
Source organism: Streptomyces saintjeani (assembly GCF_055409605.1). Lineage (NCBI taxonomy): Bacteria > Bacillati > Actinomycetota > Actinomycetes > Kitasatosporales > Streptomycetaceae > Streptomyces > Streptomyces saintjeani. The sequence continues at coordinate 2,975,466 of NZ_CP189624.1, forward strand.
CTGATCAAGAGCGGGGGTTACAAGATCGGGGCGGGCGAGATCGAGAACGCGCTCCTCGAACATCCGGGGGTACGGGAGGCCGCGGTGACCGGGGAGCCGGACGCGGACCTCGGCGAGCGGATCGTGGCGTGGATCGTGCCGAGCGACTCCGAACACCGGCCGTCGGCGAACGAGTTGGCGGATCACGTCGCTTCCCGGCTGGCTCCGCACAAGCGCCCCCGGGTCGTCCACTACCTCGACGCCCTGCCCCGCAACGACATGGGGAAGATCATGAAGCGGGCGCTGGCCTCGTGACCCGCTTCTCCGCCCGCGAGGTCATCGCGCTCGTCACCGACACGTTCACCGAACTCCCGTACCCCGACAAGGAGTCGGCGCCCGACGGCCCACTCGGCTGGGAGGGCTACGACGCCTCGCTCGCCCGCGCCGCCGGGCGTACGGGCGAGAGCGAGTCCGTGGTCTGCGGCACCGCGGACGTCGAGGGCACCCAAGTCGTCCTGATCGCGTTCGAGTTCGGCTTCCTCGGCGGCTCCCTCGGTGAACGCACCGGCGACCGGCTGGAGTCGGCGTACCGGCACGCCCGCGCGCGCCGGCTCCCGGTCGTCCCCCTCGTCGCCACGGGCGGCAGCCGGATGCAGGAGGGCATGCTCGCGCTCACCCAACTCCAGCGCGTGGCCCGCGAGTCGGCGCTCACCCGGGCGGCGGGCCTCCCGCAGATCGCGGTCCTGCGCGACCCGACGACCGGCGGCGGCTGGGCGACCCTCGGCGCGGGCGCGGACGTGATCCTCGCCCTGCCGGGCGCCCAAGTGGGCTTCGCGGGCTCGCGAGTTCGCCCGCCGGACGCGGACCCGGCCGCGTACACGGCGGAGGCCCAGGTGGCGGCGGGCTCGGCCGACGCGGTCGTACGTCCGGAGGAGTTGCGGGGGACGCTGGGGCTGTGGCTACGGCTGCTGAGCGGCACCCGGCAAGCCGAGCCGCCACCACCGGACACGCCGGCCGACTCTCTGTCGCCACCGGATGCCCCGCCCAACTCCCTGCCATCGCCGGGCACACCGCTCAACTCCCTGTCTTCACCGACCACTTCGACACCATCAAAACCCCGCCGCCCCCCGAACACGCCCACCCCCGCCCCGGTCCCCACCCCCCTCGGCGCCACAGACCTCCCCCTCTCCGGCTGGGACGCCGTCCAGCGCGCCCGTTCCCCCCAACACCCCCGCGCCCACGCCTACTTGGACACCTACTTCACCCACCGGGCCGAGATCAGCGGCGACCGCTGCGGCGGCACCGACCCCGAGGGCATCGTCTGCGGGTTCGGGCTGCGGCCGGACGGGCAAGTCGTCGCCTTCGCCGCCCAGACCGGCGCGGCGACGCGGCCCGCCGGGTACCGGACCGCCGTACGGCTGATCAGGCTCGCGGACCGGCTCGGCATCCCGGTGCTGACGCTGGTGGACACGCCGGGCGCGGCGAACGACGCGGAGGCCGAGTGGCAGGGGGCGGGCGCGGCGATCGCCGGACTGTTCACGGCCGTCGCCGAGGTGAGCACGCCGATCACGACGCTCGTCATCGGCGAGGGCGGTTCCGGCGGGGCGCTCGCGCTGGCCGCGCCCGGCCGGACATGGGCGACGCCGGACAGCTACTTCTCCGTCATCGCACCGGAGTTGGCCGCCGCGATCCTGAAACGTCCGCCGGAGGAGGTCGAGGCGACGGCCGGTCAACTCCGGATCAGACCGCAGGACTTGGCCGCGCTGGGCGTGATCCGAACAGATGACCGCCGGCCATGAGAAACCCACCCCGTTCACAAGAGGAACACGCAGGACCGCGCGACAACCTCAAGTACCGTACGTAACAATGGGGGTGCACTGAGGCACGTACTACGGGGGCGTCATGGAAGGGCTCGTGGAGTTCAAGACGGAGGACGGCGCGGTCGTCGCCGTCGAGGCCGTCGAGGAGCGGGCCGGTTCGCGGCTGGCGTCGCGGGACGGCAGCGTGCAGGCGGCGAGGACGTTCGAGGCCGCGCTGGACGGCGTACGGACGGCCGCGCAGTCGGCGCTGCGGGTGTTCCGGGACGGCGCGCTGAAACCGGACGGCGTGGAGATCGAGTTCGGTGTCAAGCTCTCCGCCGAGGCGGGCGCGATCATCGCCAAGGGGACCAGCGAGGGCCATCTGGTGGTGAAGCTGACGTGGGGGGCGTCACCCTCGGACTCCCCCGCTACCCCCGCAGAGTGAGAGCCGCCGATGAAGAGCGCCGCGTGGCACGCCCGGGTCGAGGCGTCCGGCAGGGTCCTGGGCGCCGGTTTCCTGGTCACCCCGGACACGGTCGTGACCTGCGCGCATGTCCTGGACGGCCGGACGGACGGGCTCACGGTGTCGTTCACCGAGCGCCCCGGCACCGACCCCCTACCCGTACGACTTCTGGCACACGGCGGCTGGAGCGCGCGGGCGGGTCACGATCGCGGGGACGTCGCCGTACTACGACTTGAGAGGGACGCCGGTATCACTCCCGCGGTACTGGCTCCACCGGAGGCGGTGCACGGGAGGGCTGCGGACGGGGGCCCGAGGAAACTCGTCGTCTACGGCTTCCCCGCCGGTTTCGACGAGGGGACGATCGCCGAGTACCGGGCCACCTCACGGCAGTTGATCAGCGACGAGTGGAACCAGCTGGAGTCCTGGCAGCAGGGCGGGCAGTCGCTCGCGCCGGGGTTCAGCGGAGCGGCCGTCGCGCTGGAGGACACGGGCGAGGTCGTCGGCATGGTGACGGCCGCCGCCGGGGCGCGCGGGGTGTCCAACGGGCGGATGATGCCGACCGAGGTGATGAAGCGGTACTGGCGCGACCTCGACGGGCTGATCCCGGTCGCCGGTCACCGCCCCGCCGACCGGGCCCGGCTGTACCGGCTCGTGGAGCGGGCCGAGTCGGCGGGCCTGGGCGGCAACTGGACGCAGCTCTACAACGCCGTACGCGACCCGCTCGACCCGAGGCCACCGGAGGACGGCTTCTCCTCCCTGCGGTCGGCGGCCCTGTTCGTGCTGTCGGAGCTGGAGGGCGAGGAGGCGGTGGGGACGGTGGTGCGGTTCGCGGAGCGACTGGAAGCACTGCTGGCCGCGTACGGCACACAACTCACCTCACCTGACACCCCGTTCACCCCGCCGGACACACAACCCACCCATCCCGGCACCTCGTTCACCCCGCCCGGCGCACCCCCCGAATGGGCCCCCATCCTCGTAGACCTCCACCACAGCGGTGCCGGCGACGACCGCGTCCGCGTCGATGTGTCGGCCTACAGCGGTGGCCGCCGGCACCCGATCGGCTCGGACACCGTGCCGAAGGACGGGCTCGCGGAGTACGTGCAGCGCCAGATCGAGGCGGCGTTCGGGTTCCTGACACCGGGCGCGGACGAGCTGATCGCGTTCGCGCTGCCCCGCAACTGGCTCGATCTGCCGGTGGACCGGTGGCCCAGCGGCCCCGACGACGAGACGCCGCTGGGCTGTTCGTTCCCGCTGGTCGTCACGGACCACGCGCGCCGCAGGAACAGCACCCGCCACGTCCTGACCCGGGCGTGGAAGCGGCTGGACTCCGTACCGGGCGCGCGAGTTCACCGCGTCGAGTGCGGAAACACCGAGGAGCCGGGGAAGCTGCGCATGCGGCTACGGAGACCGGACGCCTGCCTCGCGGGCTTCTCCACCGCCCCGGCCGCGCAGCGCACCCGCGCGCACTTCGACGTCACGCTCGTCGCCCCCGCGCCGATCGTCGTGTGGTCCCGCGAGGGCTGCGACAGCGGCCCGCAGGAGGAGTGCGCGGGCGGTGCCGGCTGCGCGGGCAAGACGTTCCTGGACCAGCTGGACTCGCGCGTGTCCGGGGTCCCGCCCGCCGAACTCCCGCGCCACATCATGGAATTGCGCGAGGAGGCGGCGGCCGAGGAGGAACACTGGGCGCGGGGCATCCAGCTCCTGTGGGACGACCCGAGACTGTTCCCCGACCTGCCCGCGGCCCACAGCCACTCGCCGGTGGCCTGACCGACACGACCCACGAGAAGAGCCCGACTCGCATGCCGCACTGGTCCGTCTACACCGGCTCGAACCAACCCCACGCCGGAATCCGGGAGTTGCCCGCCCCGCCGCCGTGGCGCGCGTTCGACGGCGCCCCCGTCCTGCCCGCGCCGCGCGACACGGACGACGAGTCGGCGGTCTCCCCCGACCGCGTCCACCGCGCCCGCACGTACGTCGCCACCCCGGAGAGCGTGGAACTCGTCAACGCGGCCCTGATCCTGCGCCGCCCGCTCCTGGTCACCGGCCCGCCCGGCACCGGCAAGTCGTCCCTCGCGTACGCGGTGGCAAGGGAGTTGGGGCTCGGCCCGGTGCTGCGCTGGAACATCACGAGCCGCAGCACCCTCACGGACGGCCTCTACCGCTACGACCCGCTGTCCCGCCTCTACGCGGCCCGCAAGGACGACGCGCACGACGGCGTCGAGGACCACCTGCGCCTCGGCCCCCTGGGCACCGCCCTGCTGCCGTACGAGCAGCCGCGCGTCCTGCTGGTCGACGAACTCGACAAGAGCGACCTGGACTTGCCGAACGACCTGCTGAACGTCCTGGAGGAGGGCCAGTACGACATCCCCGAACTCCTGCGCGCCGCACGGCGGTCGGCGGACGACGGCCCGACCGTGGAGGTCCTCGCGGACGGCTCCGAGACCCCCGTGGAGATCACCCGGGGCCGGGTCCGCTGCCGGGCGTTCCCCTTCGTCGTCCTCACCAGCAACGGCGAACGCGAGTTCCCGCCCGCGTTCCTGCGCCGCTGCGTACGGCTGCGGCTGCGGCGCCCCGACCGCGCCCAGCTCACCGACATCGTCCGCGCGCACCTGGATACGCCGCCCGCCGAGGCGGAGCCGCTGATCGAGCGCTTCCTGGAACGCGCCACGAACGGCGACCTGGCGACCGACCAGCTCCTCAACGCCCTTTACCTGACCGGAGTCACGGGTCTGGAAGTCGCCGACCGGAACGAGCTGGCGGAACGGCTCATGCCCTACCTGGACGCGGTGGCGGACGCGGATGGACTCTGAGGGCCCCCTCGCCCGGCTGGCCGCCCTGCTGGACGCCGCCGCCGAGGGAACGGGACCGACCCCGCGCGAACTGGCCGAAGTACTGTGGTTCGCGGGGCAGTTGAGCGACGACGCCGAGACGTCGTCCCCGAACTCCCGTACGCCGCTCGCCCGTTCCGAACCGCCCGTCCCCTGGCCCGACCAGCCCGACCCCGCCATCACCCTCCCTCCGACCCCCGACCCGCCCCGCGTCCCCCTCCACCTCCCGAACCCGAACGCGACCCCGGCCCCGGACCCGAACTCGCCCACAACACCACCCCCCACCGAAACCCAACCCCCCGCCCAGCCACCCGCCGAAGCCCGAACTCCCGCAGGGGGCAAGCCACTCAGCATCCCCGTCCCCCCGATGCTCCCCCACCCCCTGGCCCTCCAACGCGCCCTCCGCCCCCTCAAACGCACGGTCCCCGCCCCCCACGCGCACCTCCTCGACGAGCCCGCGACCGCCGACCGCATCGCCCGCCTCGGCGCCTCCCCCGAGGTGTGGCTCCCGGTCCTGCGCCCGGCCCGGGACCGCTGGCTGCGCCTGTGCCTCGTGCACGACACGGGCCCGACGATGCCCGTATGGCAGCCGCTGGTACGGGAGTTGCACACCGCGCTCGCCCAGTCGGGCATCTTCCGCACGGTCTCCCTGCACCCCCTCGCCCCCGACGGCCGCACCCGTGGCGTCATCGCCCCGGCCGACGGCCGCACCGCGATCCTCGTCCTCAGCGACTGCATGGGCCCGCAGTGGCGCCCGGGCCCGGCCGGCGACCGCTGGTACCGCACCCTGCGCCACTGGGCAACTCACGCCCCGCTGGCCGTGGTTCAGCCCCTCCCCGAGCACCTGTGGCCGCCGACCGCGCTCCCCGCCGAACCAGGCCTGTTCACCTCCCCGGCCCTCGCGGCCCCGGCGTCGGCACTCGCCTTCACCCCGTACGACCCCGACGTCACCGCCCCCGCACCGGACGCCGTCGCGCTGCCGGTCATGGAACCGGACGCGCCCTGGCTCGCCAACTGGGCGGCGCTGCTGACGAGTCCGGGCGGCGGACGGACCCCCGGCGCGGCGGCCTGGCTGACGACCGCGCCCGCCGCCCCCGAAGAGGCGTCGGACATAAGGGATCTGACGGCTCGTGAGATCGTCCTGCGGTTCGAGTCCACGGCCTCCCCGGAGGCGTTCCGGCTGGCCGGGCACCTGTCGCTGGCGGCACCCTCGGTGCCGGTGATGCGGCTCGTGCAGCACGCGGTGCAGAAGGACCCCCGGCCCCGGCATCTGGCCGAGGTGATCCTCAGCGGAATGCTCACGGCCGTCGACGGACCGCCCGGGTCGTACGCGTTCCGGCCCGGGGTACGGGAGCTGCTGCAACGCACGCTGCCCCGGACCGTGCGCGGACGCACGAGTGAATTCCTCGCGCGGATCGGCGAGTTGATCGACGAACGCGCCGGGTTCGCGCCCGGGGCGTTCCGGGCGCGCGGGGGCGGCGGGGCGGGGGACGGGGAGGCGTTCGCGACCGTACGCGGCGAGACCGTCGACCGGCTCGGGGGGGCGCCGGAAACCGCGCTCCTCGGCGGGCGGTACCGGGTGCTCGGGCAGCGGGGTCCGGGGCAGCGGGTGCGGGAGGCGGTGGACACGCGGACCGGGGAGCGGGTCGTCGTCCACCTCTACCCCGAACAGCCCGAGCACCTCGACCGGTTCGCGCGGGAGGCGCAGGTGCTCGCCGGGGTCGACAGCCCATATGTGGCGCGGGTGCTTGACCACGGGGTGGAGGGTCAAACCCCTTACCTGATCGCGGAGTTCGTGGAGGGGGTGACGCTGTCCGAGCTGATGGTGGGGAGCGGGCCCGAGGTGTCGCTGCCGGTGTACGCCGCGCTCATGGCCGACGTCCGGGACGGACTCCAAGCCCTGCACGCCGTCGGCCTGGTGCGGGGGCAGAGCGGCGGCAACGGCCTGCTGCTGCGCGCGGACGGCACCGTACTCATCAGCCGGTTCGCGCTGGGGCAGGAGTCGGTGGGCCGGAGCGCGTCGGGCGACCTGGTCGAATTCAAAGTTCTCCTAAGGAAGTTGAGGGATCGCTCCACGAAGATCCAGAGGTTCCACGGCTTTCACCCCAGTCCCGAACAAGTCGATGCCGCCCGCAACTCCCGTCCTCTCCAGATCCGGTTGGCGTCTCCCATACAGGTCACCCGAGATTCGGTCTCCCTGCACATCCATTCCCAGGAACTGATGGCACTGCTGGTCAAGTTGACGCACAGCCGGGGCCGTCGGGTGACGTCCGACGAACTGGCGCGCCTCCTGCCGGAGGGGAACCGGTCCACCGCCCGAGTCCAGGAGCTGGTCGCCGAGTTGGTCACCGGCTTCCTGGGTCCCAGTACCGTCGCCGAGGTCACGGACGGGTACGTCCTCCACCTCCCGGCCGCCGCCGTCGATTCCCCCCGCCCCCTCCGCTTCGAGACCCTCACCCCCCTCACCCCCGAGTCCCGCATCACCCTTGAGTACGCCGTGGACGAGGTCCTCTCCCGGGGCGGCCTCACACCCACGGAGTACGAGACGCGCGTACTGCCTCAGGGCTACCGCGTCGACATCTCCCCCGACACCTACCTCGTCCCCCTCCTCGCGGCGGCCGTCCGCTGGCTCCCCGGCCCGCTCGCCACCCTCACCGACCCGCCCCGCCTCCACGTCACCTTCGACGACGCCCCCGCTCCCCCGCCCACCGCTGCCCAGGCGACCGTCACGGTCCCGCCCGCGCTCTACGAGTCGTTCATCGAGAGTTCCGCGGCATACGGCCCGCACCGCTTCCGCCCGCTGTACGGCGAGGCCCTCGACTCCCCGCCGCTGGCCTGGTACTGCCCCCTCCCGGCCCCCCGCCCCGAGGACGACGAACGGGACCTGGTGAAGGGCCCGTACCTCGCCCGGGACCTGCGCGAGCTGCACCTCCCCGCGCCGGGCCGCTCGGCCGTCGTCCACACCCTCCCGGACGCCCCCCTCACCCTCCTCAACCCGGCCCAGCCGTACGGGAGTCGGCGGCCGGGCAGGGCGACGTACTACGAGGTGGACCTCATGCCGCAGAGCGCGACGCGCGAGCTGGGCCTGCCCAGTTCGGGCAAGGCCCGGTTCGCGGCGTCCGCGCACCTGACGTGGCGGGTGACGGACCCGGTCGCGTTCGTCCGCGCGGAGGTCCCGCACGTCGCGGACGCCCTGTTCGCGTACGTCGCCGAGAGGGCGCCGGGCATCACCCGCCACCATTCCCACAACCGCCCCCAGGGTGCCGAGCGGGCGCTGGGCAAGGAGCTGAAGCGGTGGCCGGTGCCGGGGCTCCAGGTGAGCTGCGAGGTGCGGATAGTGCCGTACGCGCAGCAAACGGTTGCACAACAGGCGGCGCCCGACCTGATGGCGCTGCTCGCCGCGCCCACCGTCCTGCTCGGCTTCGACGGCCCGCTCACCCGGCTCTTCCCGGCGGCGCAGGCCCGCGAGGCGGCGCTCGCGCTGCTGGCGGTGGCCGCCGAGCACCGGAACCCGGAGGACGCCCTGGCGGGCCGGCCGTTCGGGACGCCCCAGGCCCGGGACAGCGTCGTCCATCCCCTGGAAGTACTACGTACCTACGCCCACGACCCCGTCGGGCCGGTCCTGCGGGCGCGGCTCGACGAGCTGGAGCTGGCCGCCGTACCGGACGCGCCGACGACGCACAACGCGGTGGCGCTGGTCCGGGCACTGCACGCGGCGGGGAAGCGGGTTCTGGTAGTAACCGATTGCTGCGAGGAGGCGGTACGGCGGTACGTGGCGCCGTACCGGCTGCCGCTGGCCGGGGTCCACGGGCGGGCGGACGACCCGGCGGCGCTGATGCCCGACCCGGACTGCCTGCGGCGGGCGCTCGGCGAGGAGGCCGGGCCCGCCGTGTTCCTCGGGTCGACGGTCGCCGAGCTGACGGCGGCGCAGCGGGCGGGGCTGCCCTTCATCGGGCTGGCGCGCAACCGGACGGTGGAGCAGGGGCTGCGGGAGGCGGGGGGCGAGGTGGTGGTGCGATCGCTGGCACCGGTGCTGGAGGCGGCCCGCACGCTCGGTCGTACCTGAGCGCGCCCGGTGATACCTGAGAGGTAACGCACTACATCCGAGGTGGTGGACATTTCGGACAAATCATCCATTCGGTCGCTCCCTGCCCGGCCCATCCCAGCAGGCGCCCCTTCTCGCGCGCCCGCACGATGCGAAGGAGGCCGCCGACCGGCGGTCGTGCTCTCGGGAGGACCTGTCCATGACCGCCAGCTTGGAACAGTTGCGCCGCTGCCACTTCGCCGTCGACCTGGGCGCGGCGCGGACGCGGGTGTACGTGAAGGGGGCCGGGCTCGTCGTCGACCAGCCGTCGGCCGCCGCCGTCAACACCCGTACCGGCGCGCTGATCGCGGTCGGCGAGTTCGCCGAGAAGATGACCGGGCGCACACCCGACTACATCCGGGTGGTGCGGCCGGTGTCCGGCGGGACGGTCGTCGACATCGAGATGGCCCAGCGGATGCTGCGCCACCTCCTCGGGGACAGAATCCGCCGTCAGCTGCGCTACAAGCCGCGCCTGCGGGCCGCCGCCTGCACCCCGCACGACGCCGACCCGCTGGCGCAGCGCGCGACGATCGAGACGCTGGTCGGGCTCGGCGCGCGGCGGGTGGAGCTGGTGGACACGCTGACCGCCGCCGCGATCGGCTGCGGGCTGCCCGTCGAGCGGCCCGAGGCGACCATGATCATGGTGTGCGGCGCGGCGGCCACGCAGGTCGCGGTGCTCTCCCTCGGCGCGATCGTCACCGCCGAGCGGGTTCCCGTCGGGGGCGTGGCAGTTGACCACGCGATCGTCCAGCACCTGCGCCACCAGCACGAGTTGATCCTGCCGAGCCAGTCGGTACGGCCGCTCCAGCTCGCACTGTCGGGCAACGGCCTCTCCCCGCAGGGCCCTTCGTCGACGGAGATCCACGGCAGGGACGTCGCGACCGGTCTCGCGCGGTGCGTCCAGGTCGACACGGCCGCCGTCCGGGACGCGATCGAGACGCCGCTGACCGCCGTACTCGACGGTATCGGGCGGGTGTTGCGCAACTGCCCGCCCGACCTGGTCGCCGACCTCGCCGACCGGGGCATCATGATGGTCGGCGGTTCGGCGCTGCTGCCGGGCTTCGACCAGATGCTCCGCGAGGCGACCGGCATGCCGGTGCACATCGCCGACCGGCCCGACATCTGCGCGGCGCAGGGGCTCGGCATGATGCTCGAAGGGCGCATCCAGCCCATGGAGTTGGCCCCGCTGAGCGCCTGAAACCGGTGCGGCTCGACGCCCTCCTGGCCATCGGCACCGACCTCGAACTCGCCACGACCGTACGGCACATCGTGGACGCGGCGGCCGAACTCACCGGCTCCCGCAGCGCGGTTCTGGAGACGGGCCCCTGCGACGCGCCCGTCCTGCACGTCCCGGTCGAGGGGTACGGCCGCCTGCATCTCGCCGGCGGCCGTCCCTCCCCCGCCCTCGACGTCCTCGCCGCCCGCGCGCGCACCGCCCTCGCCGGCGCCCACCTCTACGAGGCCGCACGTCAGCGCGAACGCTGGATCGAAGGCGCCGCCGCCGTCACAACGGCCCTGCTGGGCAACGCCAGTTCGGCCGACCCCCTGATGACCGTCGCCGACCGCGCCCGCCTCCTCGCCGACGCCGCCGCCGGCGTCGTACTCCAGCCGACCGCCGAAGGCGGCATGGAGATCGTCGCGGCCTCCACGTACGACGACCCCGGTGACATCGTCGGTACGACGATCCGGCCCGGCAGCGCCGTCCTCGTCCAACTCCTCGGTGGTGAGCCGGTGTTCATCGACGACTCGGCGACCGATCCCCGGATGACGACCCACGTGCGGCACCGGTTCGGGCCCAGCATGATGCTGCCGCTCCAGGCCGACGGCCGCCTGATCGGCACCCTCGCGCTGCCCCGGCGGCACGAGGGGCGCCCGTACACCGACACGGAGAAACGGCTCGCCGTACAGTTCACGTCCCAGGCCGCCGTCGCCCTCATGCTGGCCGACGCGCGGCACCGGCGGGAGCGGCTCGCGGTGTACGAGGACCGGGACCGGATCGCGCGGGACCTCCACGACCTGGTGATCCAGCGGCTGTTCGCGACGGGGATGATGCTCCAGGCGACGGGGAGACGGGCGGCGGGCACGGCATCCCGGGAGCCGCGAGCCGGAAACGAGCACACCCGGAAGCCGCGAACTGGAAGCGGGCACGCCCAAGAGCCGCGAGCCGGAAGCGGGCACGCCGAAAAGCCGCGAGCCCCGGAGGCGCGAACCGGCGACCGACATGCCGATAAACCGCGAGCCGCAGACATCCATGCCCGAGACGCCATCGACACCGCCGTCACCGAACTGGAAGCCACCGTCCAGCAGATCCGCACCGCCATCTTCCAGCTCCAGCAACCCCCCGCCGAACCGCCGTCGGGCCTCCGCGCCCGCCTCCTGCGGGAGGCCGCCGCATCCCTCGGCACCCAGCCCTCCGTACGCTTCACCGGCCCCGTCGACGCGCTGGTCCCCGACCACCTCGCCCCCACCCTCCTCGCCGCCCTCCGCGAGAGCCTCGCCGGGCTCACGGACGCGGACATCGAGGTGTTCGCGGACGGCCGGAAGGGAGTGCGGCTGACGGTGGACGGCCGGACGGTGTGGGAGGCGGCGGTCGAGTGAACCCCTCCGGCCGACACCGAGCGACCGCCGCACGGACCCCTGACTTCCCTACGCCGTACGGCGTGTTCGCACATCGATCGCGCTCAGCGCCAGCGCCAACGGCCCCGGCACCAAGAACGCCAGCGGCAGCAGCATCCACGCGCACAGCGCGGCCGTAGCCACCGCGAGCAGCACGAGCGCGCTCCCCCCGACGTCCCGGACCGCGTCCTCGGCAGCCGCACGAAGCGCCGCCCGCCAGTCGCTCATCGACTCCGGCCGCCCACAGGCCCGCAGCCCGACCAGCAACGCACAGCAACCGATTACTGCCGCCACCACGGCGAACACCGCACCCCCCGGCAACCCCGCCCGCGCCAAGGCCAGATCGGCGAGGAACAGCAGCACCCCCGCCACGACCACCCCACCCGCGACCAGATCGCCGCCCCGCAACCGCCGCCGCAGCATGGAGAAGTACCGCCCCGCGGTCGCCGGCCGGTCCTCCCCCGCCCCCCGCAGCACCGCACAGGCCGTGGACAGCGCGGCCGGAATCGTCACAACAGGCAGACAGGACACGGCCGTTGCGAGTCCGACGCTCATCGTGTCGGCGAACAGGGCGAACCGGGGCCCGAACACCTCTCCCGGCTCCCGCACACCGCTCACCCCCTCACCCCTTCAGTCCGGAGCTGGCCATGCCCTCCACCAGAAACCGCTGGAAGGCGAGGAAGAACAGCACGATCGGCAGCAGCGCGATCACCGACATCGCGAACATCGGCCCGAACGACGACTGGCTGGACGCGTCGACGAAGGACCGCAGCGCGAGCGTGAGCGTGAACTTGTCGGGGTCGAAGAGGTAGATGAGCTGCGTGAAGAAGTCGTTCCAGGTCCAGATGAACGTGAAGATGGCCGTGGTGATCAGCGCGGGCCGGGTCAGCGGCAGGATGATGTGGAAGAAGCTCCGGAACGGCCCGCAGCCGTCGATCCTCGCCGCCTCCTCCAGCTCGCGCGGCAGCCCGCGCATGAACTGCACGATGAGGAAGACGAAAAACGCCTCCGTGGCAAGGAACTTGGGCAGGATGAGCGGCCAGTACGTGTTCACCAGGCCGAGTTTGTTGAAGATGATGTACTGCGGGATCAGCACGGCGTGGTGCGGCAGCATGATCGTCGCGATCATGAACGCGAACAGCGGACCGCGCATCCGGAACCGCAGCCGCGCGAACGCGTACGCGGCGAGCGAGCAGCTGATGACGTTGCCGAGGACCGCACCGCCCGCGATCACCAGGGAGTTGGTGAGCAGCCGGGTCACGGAAACGCCGTTCACACCGTCGAGCGCCGTGGAGTAGTTGGACCATTCGAGATGGCTGGGCCACAGGTCGAGACTGGCGATGACCTCGTTCGCGGGCTTCAGCGAGGTCGCGAGGAGCCAGGCCAGCGGGTACAGCATGACAAGCAGCGCGGCGAGACAACCGACGTGCAGGGCAACCCTGTTACGGCTCATCGCTCCCCCTCCGACGCGTAGAAGACCCAGGTGCGTGACGTGCGGAACAGCACCGCCGTGACCACGCCGATGACGAGGAGCAGCGCCCACGCCATCGCCGACGCGTAACCCATGTGCGACGCGACGAACCCCCGGTCGTAGAGGTACATCGTGTAGACGAGCGTCGAGTCGGCCGGCCCGCCCTTCCCCGCGCTGATCGCGAACGCGGGCGTGAACACCTGGAACGCCTGGATGGTCTGGAGGACCAGGTTGAAGAACAGGACGGGGGACAGCATCGGTACGGTGATGGAGACGAACTGCCGCCACCGCGCCGCCCCGTCGACCGCCGCCGCCTCGTACAACTCCCGTGGTATCTGCTGGAGTCCGGCGAGGAAGATGACCATCGGCGCCCCGAACTGCCACACCGTCAGCAGCGCCACGGCGAGCAGGGACCAGCCGGGTTCGTTGACCCAGCCGCCGGTGCCGAAGAGGTTGTCGACCGTGCCGCCGTCGTTGAAGATCGCCCGCCAGACGAGGGCGATGGACATCGACGCGCCGAGCAGGGACGGCGCGTAGAACGCCGAGCGGTAGAAGGCGCGCCCGCGTCGCATCGACTTGAGCGCGAGCGCCACGGCGAGGGCCAGGGCGAGTTGGAGGGGGACGGCGATGACGACGTACGTCAGGGTCGTGACGACCGAGCGCCAGTAGCGGGGGTCCTCCGTGAACATCTGCGTGTAGTTGCGCAGCCCCACCCAGCGGGGCGGGTTGAACAAGTCGTAGTCGGTGAAGGAGAGATACAGCGACACGGCCATCGGGACGAGCGTGAGGCCGATCGCGCCGAGCACCCACGGGGAGAGGAACACCCAGGCGGCGCCCTCGCGTTGGCGCTTCTTGCGAGCCGGCTTCGTCGGCGGATCAACAAGGCGAGCAGCAGGAATCGTGGTGGTCATGACCGCAGCTCCGCCTTCGCCTCGGTGACGTAGTTCTCGGCCGCCTCGCGGGGCGACATGCGCTCGTACGACACCTGGTCGTAGTCGCGCTGGAAGGTGGTCTGCAACGCGCTGTCGCCGGACGGCGGGGCCTGCGGCGGGTCCTTCAACTTCCCTTCCAGGGACGCCTGGTAGTCGGCGATCGTCCGGTCGAAGTCGGCGAGCTGAGGCTCGATGGCCTTGCGAACCGACTCGTTGACGGGGATGCCCCGGGTGGCGCCGAGGATCTTCGCCGCCTCCGGGTCGTTGATCATGAAGTCGATGAACGTGGCCGCTTCGGAAGGGTGTCGGGTGTCCGCCGAGGCGCCGAGGAACATCGAGGGCTTGAAGTACTGGCCGGGCGTGCCGTCCTGGCCGGTCGGCATCTGTGCGAGGGCGACGCCGCCTTCGAGCAGCGCCTTGAACCCGCTCGCCGGGGCGTCCCAGTTGGCGTCGGTGACCGACTTGCCGCGTCCCAGCGGGGTGTTCTCGACCGTGCCGTCGAGCTGGGTGGTCTGCTGGGCGGGCGATACGACGCCCTCGCGGCGCAACTGGTCGGTGAACGTCCACCACTTGGTCAAGTCGTCGGCGGTGAATCCGAGTTGGTTGTCCTTGGTGTACAGCGGCTTGCCCTGGCCGCGCAGCCAGACCTCGAAGCAGTCCTCGCTCTGGCCGGGGTCGGTGGCGCCGGGCTTGCCGATCGCCTTCGTCAACTCCCGCATGGTGTCTGCCCATTGGTCCCAGGTCCAGGGCCCTTTCGGGAGCGGTACGCCGGACTCGGTCCACGTCTTCACGTCGTACGCGACGGTCTCCGTACCGCGCCCCTGCGGGATCGCGTACTGGACGTCGTCCACGCGGCCGGTGGCCAACAACCCCGGGTCGATCTCCGAAGTCCGCAGCGCCGCCCGCTCCTTGCCGAGGTCGAGCAGGACACCGCCGTCCGCGTACTGGTCGATCTGCCGGTAGTCCAGCTGCATGACGTCCGGGGCGTCGCCGCCCGCCGCCTGCGTGGCCAACTTCTGTTTGTAGGCGTCGTATCCGGAGAACGACGTCTGGATGTCGATCCCCGGGTGCGCCTTCTCGAACAGTGCCACGGCCTTCTCCGTGCGCGCGGCCCGGTCCGGGTTGCCCCACCAGGTGTAGCGCAGGACGGCCTTGCCGTCCGCCGAGGCGGAGCCGCCGCAGCCGGCCAGCGTCGCGCACAGCAGCAGCGCGGCGGCGGCCGACAGTCCCTTCGTCCGGTGCATGCCTGCCTCGCTCTCCTCGTGCCTCAGGTCCAGGTGAGTCCCGCGAGATGGCCGGCGACGCGTTCTCGGTCCCAGGCACCGTCCGCGAACACCACCCGGTAGCGGTACGCGAACGACTCCCCCGGCGGCAGCTCGAACTCCTCGAAGAACGCCCAGGAGAACGAGACCGTCGGGATGGGCTCGGCGCGTACGAACCAGTGGTGCGTGGCACCGTTGTCCGGCCCGTGCTCGAAGACGAGCGTCGAGTGGCCGTCCACGTCGTCGTGTTCACCGCTGTACGCCAGCCACCGGCCGTTCGTCCCCATCAGCTTCTCGGCGCCGTCCCCCTCCGGGGCGAACGCGGCGCCGCCCGTGAAGTCGCGGGGTCCGCGCCAGTGCAGCCCCGTGTACCCGGCGAGTTCACGTCCGGCGGTGGTCGGCGAGCCGAAGGCGAGGGGTACGTCCCTGAGGTTGGTGAGCCGGATCGACCAGTCCAACGCCCAGGCTCCGGCGGCCTCGTCGACGGAGTGGACGCGAACTCCCCTGGTTTCCCGGGCCCATTCGGCGCCGCCGTTCTCGACCCAGGTCAACTCCTCGGTGAACGCGAGCTGTTGATCGTCGACCGCGAAGTCGGTGAACTTGTCGTGCCGCATCGAGCCGATGATGTCGGGCAGGTCGAGGTACCCCTCGCCGTGCACATAGCTGTGCCCGCCCCAGAAGTTCTGCTCCGAGAGGTGGCTCGCCGTCATCTGGAGGCCCTTGTGCCACCGGTGATCGCTGGGCCGGTACCCGCTCACCAGCCGTCCGCCCAGGGTCCGCAGCGGATGCGCGTACGGTTTGCGCGCCTCGTACGCCTCCGGATCGGGCCGGTACACGTACCGCAGGATCTCGACCCCGTTCGCGGCCTCCACCGCGACGTACTCCCCGTGAACGTGACTGACCCGGATCGCCATGCGTGCTCCCGCCGAGAACAGAGAGAAAGCGCTTGCCCGCGTGACCCTAGGGGCGGACGGAATGTCAGGACAACCCCCGTGCAGGGAATGATCGAAAGAACCTTCGCGGCCCAGGGAGCGAGGGGTTCGGGTACCACCGACGGCACAGCGGTCTCCCCCGCCCCCGGGAAGGGAGCGGGGGAGAGCCAAAGGCCGTCTCCGCCGGTCAGATGATGCGGTAGGGACCCCAGCCGGTGCCGGCCTGGCTGCGGCTGCCGAGGGTGTCCATGCCGGTCTTTCCGGTACCGGGGTACACCCACAGCGTGCCGTCGGACGCCTGCCGCGACAGCACGTCGGTCAGCCCGTCACCGTTGAAGTCCCCGGTACGGAAGACGTCCTGGCTCTGCCAGCTCCTCCCCACCTGGTACCGGGTGCCGAAGGCGCTCATGCCGGAGTTTCCGGTACCGGGATACACCCACAGCGTCCCGTCGGACGCCTGCCGCGACAGCACATCGGTGCGCCCGTCGTTGTTGAGGTCCCCGGTGACGATGGCGTCCTGGCTCTTCCAGCCGGTGCCGACCTGGTAGCGGGTGCCGAGGGTGTCCATGCCGGTCTTCCCCGTACCCGGATACACCCACAGCGTCCCGTCCGACGCCTGCCGCGACAGCACATCGGTACGCCCGTCACCGTTGAAGTCCCCGGTACGGAAGACGTCCTGGCTCTGCCAGCTCCTCCCCACCTGGTACCGGCCGGGGAAGGCGCCCATGCCGGGCTTCCCCGTACCGGGGTAGACCCACAGCGTCCCGTCGGACGCCTGCCGGGACAGCAGGTCGCCGATGCCGTCGTTGTCGAGGTCTCCGACGGTGACGGCGTTCTGGCTCTGCCAGCTGGTGCCGGCCTGGAAGCGGGGGCCGAGCGTGCTCATGCCGGATTTCCCGGTCCCCGGGTAGACCCACAGGACGCCGTCGTCCTCCTTGATCGCCGGGAGGTCGGCCTTGCCGTCGCCCGTGACGTCGTCCGGGTTGCGGGAGGTGGTCCGCTGGACCCAGGCGCCGATGTCGTCGACGCGGGTGTCGACGGCGCCCGTACGGGTCTCGGCGGGGTCCATGCCGAGGCAACCGCCTTGCCAGGAACGGGAGTTGACGGCGACGAGTTCCGTGACGCCGTTCACCGTGCGCAGGGCGGGACCGCCGGCGTCGCCCTGGCAGACGGTCGCGGTGCCGGAGCCGTCCAGATCCACGGTCGTGGCCGCAGTGGAGGCGACCGTGAACGAACCGGCGTGCAGCTTGTCGGGCACCCACTCGGTCTTCGTCCGCCCGAAGCCCGCCAGCGTCAGCACCTCGCCCACGGCGGCGGGCGTGGTCGCCAGCGGCACGGGCTCGACGGCCGGATCGGTGATCCTGGCGGCGAGTTGGACGAGCACCAGGTCCCGGTCGGCATGCGGGACGAGCCGGACGGCCGGCAGGACGCCGCCGCCGGTCTGGGTCAGGTCGGTGCGGCCCACGGTGACGGTGGTGGCCACCGCGGGGCTGCCCGCGGGGAGCGCGCCGACCGTCCCGAAGCAGGAGGCCGCGGTCAGCACCCACTGCGGGGCGACGAGGCTGCCGGTGCAGGCGGCCTCCTCACCGACGTTGATTTTCGCTACGTACGTCAGCTGCGCCGCGGCGTCGGTTCCGGTGAGAGCCGGGGTGCCGTTCACCGCCGTGGCCGGGAGGGTGCTCAGCGCGAGCGGGGTCGCGAGCAGCGTGGCGGCCAGCGCGGAGAGGCGGGCGCGTCGGGAGAGGTGCATGGACGTTGACTCCTGGAGACAGGGCCGCGCGTCCCACGGACACGCGGAAGGCGAGCAAGTGGGTGGGAACCTGCGGTTACTTGGCCGACCCGCTCCCCACGGCATCGCCGGGAACCTCCGCCGCGACCGCTCCCGGCACGCGCCGTCTCCACGGTGATCTGCTGTATTCCTTCATCGCATCCCCCAGTTCGTCGCTGACAAGTCGCTGACAGCCGGACGTACGTCACCGGTCTCGGATTCGGGTACGCGATGAGGAAGGCAGTCCCCACCTCTCGTATCGAGAGGCCCCCCGGTCTCGGTGATTGTCATCCGCCGCGCCATACCAACACGAAGCGCTCTCCAGGTCGAGCCCGGAAAAACACCACCCCCTGTGATCCGCGCCACGCTCGACTCTCGGGACGAGCGGGGCGCTCAGGGCAGCCGACGTGATCCGACCCCCTCGTACGGGGTCACACCTCGCACGAGCCCCGGTCGACCCGCACGAGGCGTCGGCCACCGGCCCAGCGGGCCAGCCTGACCCCGACGACGATGCCCGCGATGGTGATCACGGCGGGCAGGTAACCGCTGGCGACCTGGACGATCGGGATCGCCGGGCAGCCACCGGAGATCGCCCAGCCGATACCGAACAGCACCGCGCCGGGAACGACACCGGCGTGGATACGCCGTGCGCCCCGGCGCACCCGCAGCAGGGCGAACACGCTCGCGATGATCACGACGGCGCCGGCGAAGGAGAGGAACATCCGCAGGTCCTGGAAGGTGAACATGCGGTTGAGCTCGGCGTAGTCGCCGAACCCGATACGGGTCACGGTGAAGCCGAGAGCCAGCCCGGTGAGGAGGTTGGCCAGCAGGATGCCGCCCCGGGTACGCATCAGATCACCTTCCACAGGAGGAACGACACCGCGACGGCGGTGGCGCAGAACGTGGCCGTCGCGACGAGACTGACGGGGTTCAGCCGGCCGCAGCCGTTGAGCCCGTGGCCCGAACTACAGCCACCGGCCAGCCGGGTGCCGAAGCCGACCAGCACGCCTCCCACGAACAGCAGGACGACCATGACGACCGGGTTGCCGGTCACCACGTCCCGGTAGCCCGCCCCCATGTCGAGGCGGAGGTGGAACCGTCCGGAGGTGACGGCGGCGATCAGTCCGCCCACGAAGACCGAGGCCAGCAGTACGGCCTGGGTGACCAGCGGGGCGGGGCGCGGCGGCCCACCGCCTCGACGGCGTCCGTCCTTGTCCGGGACGTCCTTGTCCGGGACGTCTATGTCCGGGACGGCACCCGGCCCCGGGGCCTCGGGCGTGGTGGACGCCGGCGCGACGGGCACGGCGCCGAAATGCTCGGCGGTGGCCGCGGCGAGGGCGGCGGCCAGAACCCGTTCATCGGCGAACTGCGCCTCCACGCGCTCCAGTTCGGCTTCGCGCCGCCAGTGGAGCACGCGTTCCCAGGCGCCTGACACGCCGAACGACCGGTCGGCGGCGAGGGTGTAACCGATGGTCAGTACGGCGAGTCCGACAGCACCCGCCCACCAGGGCCAGTAGGCGGTCATGCGTTGCCCTTCATCCACTCGGCCAACCGGGCCCACCAGCCCCGTTCGGGTTCTTCGGCGGTCGGCGGCGGCTGTTCGTCCTGGCGGGGACCGCGCCCTGCGGGATCGGCGGACGCAGGCGTCAGTGCCAGATAGCGGGCGTGCCGTCCGTTGGGCAGCAGGGTGATGGGCACCCGCTCACCGGTGAGCGCCACCTGATAACGCGCGCACTCACGCCAGTTGGCCTCGCTGTCGCAGTAGTAGGAGCGCCAGCCCGCCAGACTCTCGTTGAGGTGCGGGAAGAGCGGGCACGTCGAAGTATGTTGGCAACCCACTCGGTTGATCCAACCATCAACCAAATGGGCAGACAACAGCTGTCGCGTGCGGACGAACGCGACGCCCTTCGCTTCGCACCCTTCAGGCTGTTTGCCAGGTTCCCCGGCACGCGGTGATCGCCGACTCACGGCTCCCGAGGCGCTGTTACGTGGCCGCCCCGGCAGCCGCTCCCGTTCTCAGCTCGGGGCCCCAACGGTCGATCGCCGACCGCAGATCCAGCGGGAGCGGTCTCTGGCCCTCCGCCGCAGCCGGCCAGTCGGCACGCGGGACGCGCCACATCACCTCGAACTCGTTGCCGTCCGGGTCCACGCCGTGCAGGGACTTGGCCACCAGGAAATCGGTACTCCCGGTCAGCGCCTGACGCGCCGTGAGCAACTCCGCCGTCTCGGCGAGCTCACCCAGCGTGCCGACCTCCCAGGCGAGATGGTGCAGTCCGGCGCGGTCGCGCTGTGGGCCGGGCGCGTCGGACCCGAGGGCGAAGAGGCCGAGATCGTGGTCGTTGTCGCTGCCCCGGGCCCTGAGGAAGGCGGCCCTGCCGGGCATCTCGTGCTCGACGGCGAAGCCGAACACCTGGCTGTAGAAGGCGACGGAACACTCGAGGTCACGGACGAACAGGACGACGTGGTTGAGCCGACGTACGGACATCGGCCCCCTCCCTCTCCGGGCTGGCACATGGCTGATCGACCTTATCGAGCCGAGAAAGCGATGATCGAGCCGCTTCACGGAACCACCACACGCGGGACGCCGCCCCGAGGCGTACGGCCAGGGGACGCTTCGCGTCAGGTTTCCCTGCACTTAGCCGCTCACCGCCCGCGAGAGCGGAAACCAGCAGCTCACCCCTGGCGCGATCAACTCAGCGGCAAGCGAAGCGAGTTCGGAAACGGAGGGAGGTGAACACGATGGACCCGCAGGACCGGACACAGGGCGGGCGCCACACAGGCCCCCACCCGGACCTCGGCCCTGAGACGGCGCCGGTTCCGCGTCCGCCCGAACACCGGCGAACACGTTCGTCGTACACCTCTTCGCAGCCGGGCGACCCGCCTTCGTACGCATCGCTGCCGGGCCCGGCGGAAGTGACCACGCGCCCAGAGTCGCCGCCGGTCCAGAAATCCCCACCGCGCTCAGGTGAACACAAACGACCCTCCGACTCCTACCGCGCGCAGCCACAACGGTTTCCCCGACGACGGCTCCTGCCGCTCCGCCTCGAGAACCTTCACGAGAACCGCCCCTGTCGAGCCAAGCGTCCGCCAGGGCCCGTACACCCCACTCCCAGCGCTCGCAGAAGTCCTCGAAGTCCACCGAGAGGCCGTGGTGTCCGGCCTCCATCCCCGTCATGGACAGAGGGCAACTGCCTCACCCACACCGACCCGTCCGGCGGTGTCTCCCGCTTCGAGTACACCCACTTCGACCTGCCGTCCGCCCGCACCCGACCCGACGGCGCCCGCTACGAGTTCGAGCACGACGCCGAACTCCGCCTCACCCGCGTCACCGACCCCCAGGGACTGGCCTGGACCTACACGTACGACGCCGCCGGCAACGTCGTCTCCGAGACCGACTTCGACGGCCGCACCCTCACCTACCGCACGGACGCCGCAGGCCAGCTCACCGCCCGCACCGACTCACTCGGCGGGACCGTCTCCTTCGAACGCGACGCACTCGGCCAGGTCGTCCGCAAGAACGCCGACGGCCGGACGACGGCCTACGTCCACGACAGAGCCGGACGCCTGCTGGAAGCCGCCGGGCCGGACAGCGAACTCCGCTACCAGTACGACCGCCGAGGGAACGTCAAGACCGAACTGGTGGACGGCCGTCCCGTCTCCTACGCCTACGACGCCCTGGGCCGCCGAACCCGCCGCACCACCCCCACCGGCCACGTCACCTCCTACACCTACGGCACCGACGGACGCCCCCAGCGCCTCACCACCGGCAACCACCGGATCGACTTCACCCACGACACCGCCGGCCGCGAACTCACCCGCGTCTTCGACGACACGATCACCATGGCCTCCGCCCGGGACGAAGCCGGACGGCTCACCGGACACCACGTCACCGCCGGAGCCCGAACCGTCAACCACCGCGCCTACACCTACCGCGCCGACGGCCATCTGACCTCGATCACCGACCAGTTGTCGGGCACCCGCACCTTCGACCTCGACCCGGTGGGCCGCGTCACCGCCGTCCACGCCCAGAACTGGACAGAGCGGTACGCCTACGACGACGCCGGCAACCAGACCTCCGCCTCCTGGCCCCCGCACCACCCCGGCGGCGAAGCCACCGGCCCCCGCACCTACACCGGCACCACCCTCACCCGCGCCGGAGACGTCCGTCTCGAACACGACGCCCTCGGCCGGATCACCCTGCGCCAGAAGACCCGCCTCTCCCGCAAGCCCGACACCTGGCGCTACCAGTGGGACACGGAAAACCGCCTCACCTCCGTCACCACCCCCGACGGAACCCACTGGAGATACCACTACGACCCCCTCGGCCGCCGCACCGCGAAACAACGCCTGACGGCCGACGGCGAACACGTGGCGGAGGAGACCCGCTTCACCTGGGACGGCCTCACCCTCTGCGAACAGACCAGCCACCAGCCCGACACCCCGAACACGATCGCCCTCACCTGGGACCACCACGACGTCGTCCCCCTGGCCCAGACCGAACGCATCCTCACGGCCGACGACCGCCAGGACGAGATCGACCGCCGCTTCTTCGCCATCACCACCGACCTCATCGGCACCCCCACCGAACTCATCGACGAGACCGGCACCATCGCCTGGCACACCCGCACCACCCTCTGGGGCACCACAGCCTGGTCCCGCAACAGCAGCACCTACACCCCCCTCCGCTTCCCCGGCCAGTACTACGACCCCGAAACCGGCCTCCACTACAACCACTTCCGCCACTACGACCCCGAAACCGCCCGCTACACCTCCCCCGACCCCCTCGGCCTCGCCCCCGCCCCCAACCCCCTCTCCTACGTCGACAACCCACACAGCGCATGCGACCCACTGGGCCTCATGCCCAAGTACACGAAGGAGGAGAAGGCCCAGCAGGCCAGGGAGAAGGCCATCCAGACCTCGGACGAGGTCATCGCGAGAGCGCAGGGCGACCGGATGAGGAAGGCCGGCAACTATCACGCGGATTCCATGCACGGCTTCAGCGACGAACGGGTCCTGGAGGTCCTCAAGAGCCCGGACGCGGTGTACCACTCGACGGCGGGCAGCGGAAGGTTGATCTTCCGGCAGGGGGAGGACATCGTGGTGGCGGAGGGTGGCGGCGCCGGGGCAGGCAACGTCATCACGGCATACGGCCCGTCCGGCATCAGGGGCGACTCCGGCGTCACGGCGCTCGGCGGCCTGCCCACCGATCCCGGCGGGCCGATCACCCACGCAGACGTGGTGGAGGGCAGGATTCCGGCCAAGAACGGCTACATGGCTCCTGGAGTACAGATTCGATGAGGCGGCATTCACCATGAGACTCACCCTCGACAGCGACTGGAACGCGACGGTGGCGGGCGAACCACTGCGCAGCACCCCGCGCTTCGACTTCCCAGGCCAATGCGTGCGCATTGCGGAGTACGCGGACGTGGAGGAATGGCAGCGGTTCCTCGTGGAGACTTTCGGCAGCCGGGAGTGGCTGTGGGACGCCCCCGACGAACTCCGGTTCTCCCCGGCCGGCCGGGAACTGGTCGGGGCGGGGTTCCAGTTGCCCTATGAATCCGCCGATGCCGAGGACTCCGCCCGCGTTCCCGCCACGCCTCTCGTCCGCCCAGGAGGCCTTCGCGCGGACGAGGCCCGGGACTTTCGTCTGGAGGTCGCCACGGAGCTCTGCCGCGCCCCCGGAGATGCCGTACTGACCTGCCTGCGCGACTTCGACGTCCTCGACGAACCGCTCGATGCCCGCATCGGCATCGCCCCCGACGTGGCGCTCCTCGTCCAGCACGGCACCGTCGTCGGCTGGAGCCTGACCGACCCGGCCCGGTACTTGACCACAGGGTTCGCCGCTCCCGACCCGGGCCCGCCCACCACCGCCACCCGCCGACTGCTCACCGAGTGCCTGGACCTGGTCACCACCCCCCTCCTCGACGAGGTGAAGAACCGGAACCCAGCCGCCCTGGCCCACCTCCGCACACTCGACGAGGCCCTGCGAAACCAGCGAGAGGACCGCCACCGCGCCGACGCCCTGCTCGCACTCATCAGCGACCTGGTCGAGGACTACGCCGACCGGCCGACCGGCCAGAAGCCGTGAACGACCGGCTTGCCCACCCGTCCTGACCTCTCCCGCGCGCGGTGATGTCCGCCAGCCGCTGGGACGGTCTGACTCTCTGCGAACAGACCAGCGTTTCCAGCGACTTGCCCCGTCCAGTGGCGCTCATCTGGGAGCACCGGGGCCTGGTGCCCCTCGCGCAGACCGAACGCATCCTCGCCCCGGACACCCGCCAAGAGGAGATCGACCGGCGCTTCTTCGCCGTGGCCACCGACCTGATCGGCACCCCCGCCGAACTCATCGACGAGACCGGCACCATCGCCTGGCGCATCCGTACCACCCTGCGGGGAACCACCGCCTGGTCACGCTCCAGCACGGCCCACACCCCGCTTCGCTTCCCCGGCCGGTATTACGACCCGGAGACCGGCCGGTACGCGTCTCCGGACCGCTGGGACTTTCACCGGCGCCGAACCCGGTCGCCTACGTGACCGACCCGCACACCGTCTGCGACCCCTTCGGTCTGTCGCCGTACCCGAACGGTGACGGGCCGACCATCGGTGAGTACACCTCCAAGGGCGAGGGCCAGGACCTCAAACGCTCCGCCATGGTGGGCGACGACCAGTGGCACTTCAACACCGGTCACGGCTACGACCGCGCCCACACCGGCCCGGACGGCACCACCAACCTCAAGCCCGACCAGACAGAACAGGCGATCGTCTCCGACGTGTACGCGTACATGAGAGACGGCGGGATCGTCCCACGCGCCAGAACCCCCGAGTTCACCGGCCCGCTCGACAGGTCGGTGCGGATCGATGGGCACGATGTCGGCTACCGGGTCATCCAGCGGCCCGACGGCGCCTACCCACTGTCCACCTACTGGCTCAACCCGTAGCGCCCGGTTCCCGAGCACGGCGCCGTATCAAGTGCCCAGGCGGCGTCGGCTAAGGTCTGGGCGCCTGTATCCGTCCACAGACGCCTCGGGGCGCCGGAAGAGTCCGTCAGGAGAAGCGAGAGATGCCCGATCCGACCCCCGCAGCCAGGAGTCTCAGCCAGGCGATCGACGGCGCGGACCATCAGCAGGCCAACGAAGCGGCCCGTGAGTTCGTCGAGAAGCTCACCTTCGCGACGGCCGACGAGATCCTCGCCATGCTCAGAGAGGTCCTCGACGAGGACTGGATGGCCCTGCCGCCCTGGGCCCGGAATCTCGCCTACCGCTTGGCATGCCTGCAACGCCCGGACGATCCGCAACTGCTCCGAGAAGCGGCCTCGGACCTGCTGTCCTTCGGGCCCGACTGGGACACGTTCGCCGAAGACCTCAAGAGGAACGCGGCGGAACTGGGGTAGGGACCGACTCGAGTCCCCCCGCCGGCATGGCGCTCCTCGCCCAGCACGACACTGTCGTCGGCCAGAGCCTCACCACCCTCATGCCTGCCACCCTGGGCCCGGCTCCGGGTTGCCGACGTGAGGGGAACTGTCAGAGGAACCCGGCCACTCAGCGGTTCACCTGGCCAAGAAGACAGGTCTGATCACCGAAGTCAGCGACGATCTTCGACTTGCCACCGAACGCCTGAACATACGCAGCCAGGGTGTCGACCTCACTCCGCTCCAGCTACCCCTTCTCGATACGCGAGACACGAGCCCGGGTAACCCCCATGGCCGCGGCAACCTGAACCTGTGTGGTGTGCTGCCGCTTCCGCAACTCGGCGAGGTCGTCCCAGGAGACGGCCTGCGGGTCGCTGAGGTGATCTCCATCGGTTCGCTTCAGATGCTCCGCGTACGCCTGCTCAGCCCGGAGCACCGCGACGCGGTACCAGCCGGACCAGTTGTCCCGCCGAACCGGGGCGCAGCTCCTTGAGGTTTCGAAAAACCACGTTCCCGCAGGTAAGAAGGTTTCTTCCCGCGTAGCGCACGGTGGGGCGGGTGGGACTCGAACCCACGGCCGACGGATTATGAGTCCTTTGAGGATCTTGGCGGTCCTTGCCGATCAACGCTCATCCTTGACGTTTTCGCAGCTCAGATGCGGTTATCTGTGTTGGGGCTAGTCAGCCCTTGTCAGTCTGTTCCTGTCCTTGCGGCCTCAGCTCGGCCTCAATGAGGCCCGACAGGAACGCGCTGAAGACACAGGAGACGATCGCGCCAGCTCAAGGACGGGGATCGAACCCGCGCGCAGCGGATTCTCCTTCCAACACGGAGAGGCTCCGCCCTCTGCTCGGGGCAGAGCCTCTGTGGCTGTTTTCATAGGCCAGACGTCGCCTCGTGAGCTTATCCGGCTCAGTTGCCTTCTTCCAGAGCGGGTTGATGGGAACGGGCAGGCTGCGGCTGACTGGTACAACGTCGCCCACCGGCACTCCGGAATAGCCATGCATACCCCCTTCGACGTGCACTTCGGCCTCGCCGACCAGCTCCGCGAGATGCGCGCCGACGTCCTCACGAGCGTCTACCGCCAGCACCCCGAACGATTCGTCCGCGGGGCACCCGAACCACCGAAACTCCCCGGGGCCGCCTGGATCAACAAGCCCCCGACCTCCGACACAACGGTCAAACGATCCCGGCACAGAGATAGAACGATCTACCTGCCTTGATCGCGCTGACAGCGGCACCCCCCTTTTTTGCGGGGCCGCGGCGGGTGATGTCTGGCGTGCGCCCGCGGCGTGCTGGTGGGCACGGACCGCGGTGGAGTCCACGGAGTAGTGGTTGAGGGTGTTGTTCTGCGACATGTTGCCCACGGGGATCTGCCACAGGACCACCGGCTTGCCCACGGACTCGGCCATCGTCTTCCAGACCCCCAGCTCGGCGGCGGCCTTCTGGTCCGTCCAGAACATGTCGCGGCTCCCGTGCGCCGGCTCGGCGTACCAGCCAGCGTCGCGGTCCGACACGTCGGCGACCAGGAAGTCGGCGTTCTGCGCCCCGAGGGTCGCGTAATCCTTGGCGCACGCCTGCGTGTTGCCCTGCCAGTCCCAGCAGGTGAGGTGCAGACCGACGGTCGCGTGAGGAGCGTACTTGCGGGTCATTGAGATCAGGCAGCGGGCCAGACCCGCCACACTGTTCGCCTGATTTCCGCAGTCGTTCGGGGCCGCAGCAGTCACCTGCGCCGGGACCTTGTTCACATCGCCCACGGTCGAGTAGCCGGGGCACAGCAATGTGCTCCGGCTACCCGACATCATCGACGGCAGCAGCTCACCGACGTCCCGCGGGCGGCCAGGATCACGCCGCGCAGGACCGGGCCGATCGTGCTGAGCGACGTGCCGACCGCGAAGGCAGCAGCCTTCTCACGCTATTTGAGCGGCGTGCCACCCGAGTTTCGGTAGGCGATCGTCTTCCGGAACAGGTTGCCGCCGTCGGTTTCAATCGTGGTCGACTTGTCCGATCCTTGGCCGAACATCAGAGCCGCGACATGGGCGCTCGCGACCCGGTCCATGTGCGAGAACAGCCAGTCCACCTTGTCGTCCTTGTAGTGGTACGGGGTGTTGTTCTGTCGCATGTTGCCGACCGGGATCTGCCAGACCACGATCGGTTTGCCGGACGCGTCCGCCATCGTCTTCCAATACGCGAGCTGCGCGGTCCACTTCTTTTCGCTCCAGAATGAGTTGTGTCCGCCATTCTCCGGCAAGGCATTGAGACCGGCGTCCGCGGCTTCAACCTCCCCGACCAGGAAGTCCGCATTTTTTGCCCCGAGGGCCACGTAATCCCTGGCGCATTTCTTCTCGTTGCCCGGCCAGTCCCAGCAGGTGAGGTGCAGGCCGACGGTCGCGTTAGGAGCGTACTTGCGGGTCATTGAGATCAGGCAGCGGGCCAGACCCGCCACAGTGTTCGCCTGATTTCCGCATTCGTTCGGAGCCGCCGCAGTCACCTGCGCCGGGACCTTGTTCACATCGCCCATCCCTCGGGCGAATCCCCAAAAGTCAGCTTCGAGATCGATCATGTCGTGCGAGGTGCCGATCTTCTGGACGAAGAAACGGTAGTCGTTCAGGTACCTGGTGAGGAGGTCGACCCGGTTGACCGCCTTCACCTCGTCCTGCCACGTCGCATTGGGGGTGAGGTGGGGGAGTTCAAACCACGACCACATCATCGTCTGCGGATGCGGTTGACCCTTATAGGTAGCCTGCGCAGCGCGGGCTTCCATATGGGGGACGAGCCCCCCGCGCCCACCCCACACGCATCCCCACCAGTTCGTCCCATTCGGGCAGGACTTCGCCGTGTACACGCTGCTCGACGGTGCGGGCGGACTGACGACGTATTGGTACTGAGCGTCGAATGGTGCGGCAACCGAAGGTTTATCGTTCGATATTCTTCCGATCATCACCGTGTTCTTGCCCATGAAACGTATCGTCGAGCTGGCGCCACCGGCCGCAGGAGACGACGCCGACGACGCTGCTGCCTTGGCGCTCGCCGACGCCGACGCGCTCACCGAGGCTGAGGCGCTCGCCGAGGCTGAGGCCGAAGCGCTCGCCACGGCCGCCGCGACACCCGCAGCGCCCGGCGCCCCCGCCGTGGCGGAAGGGGAACCCTGTGGCTGGTGGCTGGTGGCCGCGTAGACGACGCCCGCGCCGACGGCTACGGCGGCAGCTACCGCGGCCGCGACGAGTTTCGCGGACACGTGCGCGGCCAGCCCGCCCGATCTGCTGCCGTGGCTGCCGTGGCGCGACCGCTTCGCGGCCTTGCCTCTCCTCGCGACCCCTTTCGCCGCGGCGGCCTGCGCGCTCGGCGCGGACGGGGGCAGGGCGTGCCGCAGCCATGTGGCCGCGAGCAGTGCGGGTACCGGTACCAGGGCCGAGCCCGCCAGCAGCCGCTCGGCGGGCACCAGGTCCTGCCAGGACGCGACGCAGGCTACGCATTCGCGTACGTGCCGCGCGAACTGCTTGCGCCACGACGGGGCCGCCCGCCCGTCCCACCGGGTCGCTATCTGGGAGAGCTCAGCGCACCGGGGCGCGGCGTCCAGCGCCCGCACCACCGTGCGGGCGGCGTCCAGCCGGGCCTTGAGCCGCTGCACCCGCACCGCCGCGTGTCCCGGCTCGATGCCCAGCGCCCCGGCCAGCTCCGCCCGGTCCAGCTCGCCCGCCGCCTCCAGCCACCACAGCGCGAGCAGTTCGCGGTCACCCTCCTCCAGCCAGCGCGTCGCCAGAGCCGTCTCGCGCCTCTGGCCCGACAGCTCCAGTTGAAGGATCGTCAGGTCCACGAAGTCCGCGCCGGGATCGGCCGCGTCCGGCGCGAGCTCGAAGCCCCAGCCGTGCGCCGCCGAGGGCTGCGTCTGGTGGCGCCGCCACCGGTCGCGCACCTGGCGCACCGCGATCGCCACCACCCAGGCTCGGAACGCCGTAGGGTCGCGCAAATCCCCGATCCGGTCCACCGCGCGCATCAGCGCCTCCTGGACCACGTCGTCCACATCGACGTGTCCGTCCAGCGCCCGCCCGACGATGTTGTAGACCAGCGGCAGATACGCGGCCATCAACTCGTCCAGGGCTTGGCGGTCCCCGCCCTGCGCCGCCACCACCAAGTCCTGATCTGCACGCCCGTCCCGCTCTGCAACCCGCATCCGCACTCCTTCGCTCACCGGCCGGGCGCCCGCGCGCGCCCGGTCCGCCTCGATGTATAGGTGACGGCTGCGCGGCGGCCGGGTAACACTTCCGGCCACATTGTTTCGCCGGACCGCGCACTACCCGCGGGCGGCGGCGACCCAACACCGAGCAAACCAACCAGTAGACGAAACACCATGCGTCAGCTGACTGCCCGGCAGAACCACCGAATGGAGAAACGCACAGGTCATCGATCAGCAGCGCGGTTCACCACAACGCTCTCAGTCTTTCCGATCCTTGTGTCCAACCTGCGTCCAGAACGCGTCCTGGAGGACAAGCCCAACCGGATTCCGAGACGATCGCCCCAGCTCAGAAGTGCGCCTCGAACTCGCCCGCAGCGGATTCCCCTTCCACCGCGCGAAGGCACCACCCCAGGGCGCCAGGGCGGAGCCTCTGGGAGCACTTTCACCGAGCAACGCGTATACACAGAGCCCGAGCTACAGGACCGGAATCAGTCCGCGTCCAGCTCGGCCGCTTCGATGGGGTGCCGCTGCAGCCAAGCGTATGCGTTTCGCCTGTTGCTACCAACATCCCCGGGGCGATGCCGGCCTCAAACTGAGCCACCGTCAGCGCGCCCGCTGCGAGAACCGCATCCGCAACGCCCGTGCCACCGGCCTGCGCAACCTCCCCCTGCACGACTTCTCCTCGAACCAGATCTGGCTGGAGATCGGTCTGCTTCTATCCTTGCGTCCCGAACGCGTCCAGGATGGACGAGGAGAACCCGACTCCCCGGATACTGCTCCAGTTCAGAGGGGTTCTCGAACTCCTCCGCAGCGGATCCCTTCCTCACTTCGGGCGGATGTCGGGGCCCCTGCGGGGCGATCCCACTGGCACTGGCGTCGGCGCGAGCGTCACGCGTCCAGTGACGTCATGACGTGCTTGATACGGGTGTAGTCCTCGAAGCCGTACGCGGACAGATCCTTGCCGTAGCCGGATTGTTTGAAGCCGCCGTGGGGCATCTCGGCGACCAGTGGGATGTGGGTGTTGATCCACACGCAGCCGAAGTCCAGCTTCTTGGACATGCGCATCGCGCGTGCGTGGTCCTTGGTCCACACCGACGAGGCCAGGGCGTAGTCGACGCCGTTGGCGTATTCCAGGGCCTGTGCCTCGTCGCGGAAGGGCTGGACGGTGATGACCGGGCCGAACACCTCGTTCTGGATGATCTCGTCGTCCTGCTTGAGGCCGGAGACGACGGTGGGGGCGTAGAAGTAGCCCTTGTCGCCGACGCGGTGGCCGCCTGCCTCGACCTTGGCGTGGGCGGGCAGACGCTCGATGAAGCCGGATACCTGCGTGAGCTGGCCTGCGTTGTTGAGCGGTCCGTACAGAACGTCCGGGTCGTCGGGTCGGCCGGTCTTTGTGCCGGTGGCGGCCCTCGCCAGCGCCGTCACGAACTTGTCGTGGACCGACTCCTGTACGAGGACGCGGGTCGCGGCCGTGCAGTCCTGACCGGCGTTGAAGAAGCCGGCCACCGAGATGCACTCGACGGCCTGGGCGATGTCGGCGTCGGCGAATACGACGACCGGCGCCTTGCCGCCCAGCTCCAGGTGGACGCGCTTGACGTCCCTGGCCGCGGACTCGGCGACTTGCCTGCCGGCTCGTACGGAGCCGGTGATGGAGACCATCGCCGGTGTGGGGTGTTCAACCATCAGGCTGCCGGTGTCGCGGTCACCGCAGACGACGTTGAAAACGCCCTTGGGAAGGATCGACCCGATGATCGCGGCCATCAGCAGGGTGGAGGCCGGGGTGGTGTCCGACGGCTTCAGGACCACGGTGTTGCCCGCGGCGAGCGCCGGGGCGAACTTCCAGACCGCCATCAGCATCGGGTAGTTCCACGGTGCGACCTGCGCGCAGACCCCGACGGGCTCACGCCTGACGATGGAGGTCATGCCGTCCATGTACTCACCGGCCGATCGGCCCTCCAGCAGGCGCGCGGCGCCGGCGAAAAAGCGGATCTGGTCCACCATCGGTGGCACCTCTTCGCTCGCCGTCAGCCCCAGGGGCTTGCCGGTGTTCTCGGACTCGACGGCGACGAGTTCCCCGGTCCTCGCCTCGAAAGCGTCCGCGATCTTCAGCAGCAGGCGCTGTCGCTCGGCCGGGGTGGTGTCGCGCCACGCCGGGAACGCGGCCGCAGCCGCGGCCATGGCGGCGTCGACGTCCGCCCTGCCGGACAGCGGCGAGGTCGCGTAGGACTCGCCGGTCACCGGGTTGACGATCTCGATGGTCCGCCCGTCGGCGGCGTCCAGGGACTCGCCGCCGATGTAGTTTCGCAGCGTGCGCAGAACGGTGGTCACTGGGTCTCCAGTTGGCACATAGGTGGTTCCTCGCGTGTTGTTTCGGGTCCGGTTGTCGAGGGTGATGTCGGACGGCAGCCGCTGGGCCACGTGGAC
This sequence comes from Streptomyces saintjeani, assembly GCF_055409605.1. Lineage (NCBI taxonomy): Bacteria > Bacillati > Actinomycetota > Actinomycetes > Kitasatosporales > Streptomycetaceae > Streptomyces > Streptomyces saintjeani. The sequence continues at coordinate 3,007,606 of NZ_CP189624.1, forward strand.
AGGGATGAGGACAGCAGCAGCACCAGCACGGTGCCGACATGGACCAGGTGCCAGTGCCGTGAATTCCCACGTGCCCCGACTCCGATCGGGCACCGACTCGGTGCCGGGTACCGGGGTGCGCGGAAGCCGCCGCAGAGCGGGGACTACGCCCCTGGGCCAAGTGCCGGTCTGCGCAGCCGGATGGCGTAAGGCGAGCTGCTCCGCCGGCAGAGCTGCTCGCCTTGGGCAACAGGGGGTGGCCTAGTCCAGCGGCTTCTCGTCGCGGAAGCGCCGCAGCACGTTGCCGGTGATCTTCGCGATGTTGTTGTCGTATCCGTGGTGGGACAGCGATCCGGTCCAGGCGATGGAGCCGACCGAGAAGAATCCGCCGCCGCCCTCCAGCGCGCAGTAGACCATGTCCGCGCGGACCGCCGGCTGCTCGGTTCCGCCCATCCCCGGGAGCATTTCGAAGATCTCCTCGGTCACCAGCAGGTAGTTGTCGGAGAACGGTCCGGAGGTGGCCAGGACCAGGGTTCCGGGCGGCGAGCCGAGCGCCGGGTTCCAGCAGTCGATCTCGGCACCGGCCGCGCCGCCGCCGATGATGCCGAAGTCGCCCAGGAGCTCGTTCTCGCCGACGCCTTCGAAGATGAAGGCCGCCCGCGGATCCCGGCTGTCCGCGAGGCGCTCGTAGTAGGTGCAGCGGTCGAAGCCCTGGGCCGCCATGCCGACTCCCACCAGACGCTGCGGGGCCTTGCCCTTGTTGCGCCACAGGCCGCTGGCCTCGCCCGAGGTGGTGTGGCGGCGTTCGGCGAAGGGGGATTGGTGGGGGCGGGTGCCGCCGTCGGCCCGGCGCAGCTCCATCAGGTGCGGGGCGTCGGGGTCGTAGGAGACGGTCGCGAAGAACCCGTTGCCGCCCAGGTACATCAACCGGCCGCCGTTCGCGGTGAACTCCTCAAGGGCATCGAGCTCGCGCCGCGTGACGTATTCGGGGTGGCTTCCGGTGATCACGACACGGTAGTCGCGCAGCAGGTCATGGCCTTCCCGATCGAGGTCCTCGTCGGTGAGGGCGTCGAACTCGCACTCGGCGGTCTCCAGCCAGTGCACGAGGGACAGGTCGGCGGGCAGACCCCAGGGGCCTTCGCTCATGAACGAGGCGCGGTAACGCGGCTGCAGGCTGATCAGCGGGCGGCGGACGCTCCCGAACACCACGCCGGACCCGTCGTTGTGGATTTCGTACAAGGAGCGGCCGAACTCGGGGTGGTCCTGCAGGACCAGGTCTTCCTTGTGGACGATGGGCGTGTGCCCGAGGAGCATCTCCATGCCGTCCGCCTCGAACGCGATCCGGTCGTTGGCATACGCCAGGTAGGTCGCCGTGGGGAACAGGACGGCGACGTCCTTGCGCCGACTGCCCGGCCCGACGAGGAAGGGCACGTGCTGCTCGATGCCCTCGGCCCGCAGCCGCACCGCGTAGACGCCGCTGGGCAGGTCCTCGGGCACCTCGAAGGTGAACGCCGCAGGCCACTGAGCATCAGCGATGTCGTCGTCGTGGAAGTGGATGGCGTCGAACTCCTCGGGTGCAAGCCGGAAGTCCTCCACGACACCTTGGAACTCGGGCCCGGTGACGCCCCGGACGGGCGCGTTGACGCAGCGGCCGTGCAGCATGTGAGGCCCCTCGTCGACCACATCCCACAGCAGCAGCCCGTCCGGGCGCCGACTGCGGCCGAAGTGCCAGGCAGCCACCGGCTCGCGCGCCGTGGAGACGTCGTCGATGGCCCGTTCGATACGGATTCCACCGATCTTCCCGTTGAACGCGCTTGCCGCGAGCAGCCGGTCATCGGTTCTGCGAGCCAGCGCGCCGATTCGGAATGGCATCGAGGAAGCCGTCCAGACCGCCGAGGCGGTTGCGCTCGCCTGCTCGGGTACGGCGGCTGCGGCGGCCGGTGCCACCCGGTCCGCGCAGTGGTCCAGCGGGGTCTGCCGCAGGGTGATCTGCCCCGCCGACCGTGGCAGTTCGGCTTCGAGCCGGTACCACTGGTGGGCCGTCAGCTCCTGTTCCAGGGTGAGGGTCCGCCGCTGACCGCCCTCGCTCCATACGACGGACGGCTTGCCGTCATCGAGCAGCAGGGCCCAGCCGGTCATGGTCGCCTCGTCCCAGGTGCCCATGACCGCCTGGCGCTCGCCGGTGAAGCCGACGGAGCTCTGGCTGACCCGATAGGCACCCAGGCTCCCCGAGCGGTTGTCGCGCGGGAGCGTCGGGAAGACGGCGGCGCGGATGACCAGCGCGTCGGGGTTCGCCAGCAGGCCCTTTGGGTCGGGGACTTCGACGTACGAGCCAGGCTGGCAGGTGTGGTACTGCCCCGGGTACGTCCCGTCGATGGCGGAGGGGACCTCGGCCTCCAGGAAACCCGGCCCCGCCTGCCCGTTGTAGCCGTGTCGCAGGCGCACCAGGGCGGCATCGTAGGCCGGTGGGCCTTCACAGCTGATGTGGAACGACAGTTGCTCGCCGGGACGGGCGGAGAAGCGATCGGTGTAGCCGAAGACGTTCTGGGTCGTCGTGCGGCCGCTCGAGAGTGCCATGAGCTCCTCGTTTCTTACTAGTTCTGCAGCAGTTGCGCACGGCGCGCCGTGAAGATGTACCGGATGGCGTCTTCGTAGTCCTCGAAGGACTGCTCGGTCAGGAGCAGGTTGCCCGGCATGCCCAGGGCGATCTGCGCCACGCGCCAGGGGCCGTCGGGTCCTTCGGAGAAGATGATGTGCTTGCCCGAGACGGGCAGGCTGCGCAGCGCCCGCAGCACGCGTTGAGTGCGGTCGTCGTGCAGTCCCAGCGGAGCCGCGTCATGGGCAGCGACGACCTCGTCGGTGCACTCCTTGCGCAGGCGTTCTTCGCTGCGCAGACGGAACACTTCGAGCAGCTCGGATGAGCGGTCTGCACTGGTGCGCATCAGTGCACCTCTTGCTGCTGGGACACCGTTGCGGTGCGGCGGGGCAAGGACGATGGGCTCACGGGAGGGTGCCTCTCTCATGTTGAAGTGGCTCGCGAGCGCCGGGCGGCGGCTGGGGACTGCGCCTCAGGCGACGGTGTCTCGGGCCGATGCCGAGTGCTGCGGCGGTGTGCGGGAGCACGGTCAGGCGTCGGAGCTGGCGAGCGAACGGCCGGTGAGCTTGAAGAACGCCGCCACGCCGAGGCCGATGACGAGCCAGCACGAGCCGACGATCTTGGCGTTGGAGTCCGCGTTCCACAACGCGACCAGGAGGAGTGCGCCGCCGAGGATCGGGGAGACCCAGTGGACAAAGAAGCGGCGGCTGCCGCCTCGGACGACGAAGTGGGTGAAGACGCTGACGTGGAGAAGGACGTACGCGGTGATCGCGCCGAAGGTCACCAAGGTGGTCAGCAGTCCCGACCGCTCCACGCCGAGGATGCCGACCCCCACCGACAGGACTGCGATGAAGATCATCGCGTTGAGGGGGACCTGGTGTCTGTCGCTGACCCGCGACAGGAACTTCGGCAGCTGCCCGTCGCGGGCCATGCTGAAGACCAGGCGGGCGGAGGTCGCGTTGGAGGCGATGGTGTTGGCGAAGATCGCGATCAGAGCAGCGGTCAGCAGGAGAACCGTCTTGAACCAGCCCGCCATGGCCGTGCCCACCACGTTGTAGAAGGCGTTGTTGACCGGGTCACCGTCGGCGAATTCCGTCCCGCTCGGGACCAGGATGCCCGCCACGAAGACCTGCACAACGAACAGCGCGGTCACCTGGTAGAGGACGATCATGGTGGCCTTGGAGACGGTCCTGCCCCCGCCCTCGGCCTCCTCGTTCAGTGTCGAGATCGCGTCGAACCCGATGAAACTCAGCGCGGCGACCGGAACTGCACCGAGGACCAGGGACCAGGAGCCGCCGTCGGCGGGGACGAACGGGCTGAGCGACAGATGGGCCCGGCCCTGGAGGAGGAGCACGGCCGCCCAGACCAGGAACACGGCCAGCACGACCAGCTGGATGTAGAGGAAGATCTTGTTCATCGTCGCGGTGACGCTGATGCCCATGATGTTGATCAGGGCGGTCGCGGCGACGAAGATCACCACCCAGATCCAGGCGGGCACCCAGGAGACCACTCCGGTCATCGCGCTGGCCGCGAAGACGCACAGCAGCGCGGGCAGCAGCAGGTAGTCGAGCAGGATGGCCCACCCGGAGACGAACCCGAGGAAGCGGTTGCTGCCCATCCGTACGTAGCTGTACACGGAGCCGGCGACCGGGAACCGGACTGCCATCTCCTTGTAGCTGATGGCACTGAACAGCATCGCGATGGCGGCCACCACGTACACCGCGGCGACGGCGCCGGCGGCCATGTTGTAGACGATGCCGAACACCGCGACGGGGGCGAGCGGCACCATGTAGATCAGGCCGTAGATGACGACGTCGGCCAGGCTGAGCGTACGGGCGAGCTCCTGCTCATAACCGAGCTCGTGCAGCCGGTCGCGGTCGCCGTCCGTGACGCCGGGTCTTTCGGACACTGCTTTCGGAGCTTCTGAACCGTTCATGGCCGGGCCTCCTGAGGGATGAACGAGCCCCGGTCGGCTGTCGGCGCGGTGGGCGACGACAGCGGGGGAGAACGCGGGGGTCGGCAACAGCCGGCTCGGCGGGTGAGGACCGCCTACAGCGCGGGCTTGTCTTCACCTCGAATATGGCGCTCGGCCACCTTGCGCCTCAATACGCATTCCTACCGACAGCGGCGGTCAGCGGTTCAAGCTGAGAATCCCGTCGCGCAGCGCCGACGCCACCGCGCCGGCTCGCGACGGCTGCTCCATCTTGTGGAGGATCCGCTCCACGTGCGTGGTCACCGTGCGCAGGGAGACGTCTCGCTGCGATGCCAGCTGCTGGTTCGAGAACCCCGCCGCCATCCCGTTCAGAATGTCGTACTCGCGCGGCGAGAGTGAATAGGGCAGGCCGGCCGTCGGAAGCTCCTGCACCAGTGCGGCCGGTTCCGGCCGTCCCAGCGGATCGGCCACCTTCAGGACCTGCAGCGCGAGCCACCCTTCGCTCGACGCCTGCAGCCCGGTCGCGGCAACCTGCGCCGAGGCCATGAAGCGACGCAGAAAGCCGGTGAACTCGGGCTGCGTGGGCGCGAGCGCCGGGGCACGCGACTCGACGGCCCAGGCACGGCCGATGTAGTCGATCAGGGTGGCGTTCGCTCCCGGCGGTATGGCGCATCCGGTGGTCTGCCGCCGGGCCACATCGCACATCCGCGCCAGCGCGGGTACCAGGGCCTTGAGGAGTTCGGCCGCGTCATCACGGAACGCGCCGCGCCCCGCCGCGGAGAAGTGCAGCATGCCCGTGTACACACCGCTGTCCGAGAAGAGGCAGGTGGTCATGCCGTCTGCGAAGCCGGCAGGTCCGAGCACCTCTCGGTACATCGGGGACCGTCGGTAGTCGCCCGGCACGTCGTCGATCCGCATCGGCAGGCGCCGCTCCCGGACCAGCCGGTTCTCGGCACTTGCCGCATAGCGGTCACCCAGTGCGGCAACCGTTTCATCACCGTAGGTGACCACAGCGAGTGCGCGGTGCGCACGGGCCGTCGGGTCCCAGAGCATGAGGGCGCCGGCGTCGTGATGGGTCACCGGCTCAAGCAGGCTCAGCACCGTCATCGCGGCCTCGCGCCGGTCACCGGCTCCGGCTGCGTAGGCCGCCTCGACCAGGACCCGGGTATGGGATGGCTCCATCAGCGAATCCCTCTCGAAGCCGGACTACCCAACCCCACGATAGCAACGGCCTTCAAGGATCTGAGGGTGAGAGCTGCGGTTGCACATCGCACTCGGGGTGACCGCGTGGGAGAAGGAGTCGGCTGGTCCTGCTTCCGCTCGGATAACCTCGCGCTTCCACGGGGTGAGGTGTCCGAGGCTTGATCAAATAAGTAGAGAGTACTCCTGAGCTGCAACGATGGGACTTGCCTAGGGTCCTGTTGGCTGCACGGAAAGAACACTCTCCAGGTGAAGAGGCGTATCGGGTCGTACCCGTGTGTCCGCACAGAGGGCGGCGGCCGGGCGGTGGTCTCGCAGGCCGGGGCGCGCTGCTGGTCGAGACCGTCCGCAAGGCCGGCTTGGATACCGCGATATCAGCGGAGCGGACGCCGTGGCGGAAGGCCCGGGCGGTGCACGATCCGGGCAAGATCCTGCTGGGCGTGGCGCCGGCGGTCGCGCTGGCCGGGGACTGTCTCGCGGATGTCGCCACGCTGCGGGCCGAGCTGGCCGTGTTCGGGCCGGCGGCCTCCGACCCTACGGTCTCCCGCCTCATCGACACCCTCGCAGCCTCCGGCGAGAAGGCCACACGCAGCCGCCTCGTCGAACAACGCCTCCGAGGCACTCCCCTGCGCCTCCGGCCTCAGGATGGCCTCAACACATGCCCCTGTCACAACGGAGCCGAGTAAACACGTCTCAGCGGCAACACATCCGCACGCGTCCATGCAGGCCAGAAGGGCATCAGCCGAAGCAGACGAACCCGGTGTCAAACTCACGAGCAGCGGATTCAGTCCGTTCAGGTAAAGTTGACGATCCGACACCCAAAAAAGAACGTTTCCGCAGGTCAAAGACCTGCGCAGGTGGGGCGGGTGGGACTCGAACCCACGGCCGACGGATTATGAGTCCGCTGCTCTAACCGGCTGAGCTACCGCCCCATAGCGGCGTGTCGCGTACATGTGTGCGCGCCGTCTGCCGCAGCATAGCCGGTCATACGATCTCCCGCTTCGGATGGTCGGCTTCCGCATGCCTGCTGACCTCGCCTTCGTATCCGGGAGGACCGCACCAGGTCGCGCATGGTTCCACCGGACATGAAAAAGGACCCCAACGGGGTCCTCGTTCAGCATGCTCCCCCGACTGGACTCGAACCAGTAACCTGCCGGTTAACAGCCGGCTGCTCTGCCAATTGAGCTACAGGGGACCGAGCTCCCCCGACTGGACTCGAACCAGTAACCTGCCGGTTAACAGCCGGCTGCTCTGCCAATTGAGCTACAGGGGAATGCCTCGTTGCATCGATCGTCGCCACCTGGGTACTTGCCAGGGGGCGTCCTCTCGCTGCGACACATACATTAGCGCAAGCAGGGGGGTGCTTCGCCAATCGGTATCCCCGCCGACACCAGGGAAGGGCCGCCGTCATGCGCTACCGGCTGACGTTCGCCGCCGGACTCGCCGTGGGTTACGTCCTCGGCACCCGTGCCGGACGTGAACGCTACGAGCAGCTGAAGAAATCCGCCCGCGCCGTCGCGCAGAACCCGGCGGTCCGCAACACCGCCGAATCAGCCGCCCAGCAGGGCCGCCAGTTCGCGGGGAAGGCGTACGAGAAGGCCGCCTCCCGCTTCCCGGACTCGGTGGCGAACCGGGTCCGTACGCTGCGTGAGCGCGGCGCGGCGACGGAGGACGACGACTGGGGAACCAGTAATACCTGAGTACCGGGTGCGACCAGCCACAACGCACCCGCACCCGAGAACCCACCGCACTCCCCACACACCTCACCGGCCCGAACCGGCGCAGCGCTACGGCAGAATTTGACCCATGGGGATAGTCGCCGGGCTGGACAGTGCGCCCGATTTCACTCGCATCGTCGTCTGTGACACGGACACGGGCGCCGTGCTCAGGCAGGGCTACGCCCCGCACCCGCTCGACACCGCGGAGGGCGGCGCCCGGCCGAGCGACGTCGACCCGCAGTCCTGGCTGCTGTCCCTCGGCGAGGCGGCCGGCGGCGGTCTCCTGGAGGGCGTGCAGGCGATCGGCGTGAGCGCGCAGCAGAACGCGGTGATCCCCCTGGACGCGCAGGGCAACACGGTCCGCCCGGCGATGACGGGCAGCGACAAGCGCGCCCAGGTCGCGGCGGCGGACCTGGTGGACGCGCTGGGCGGGCGCGGCGCGTGGGCGCAGGCCGTCGGCGCGGTCCCCCAGTCCGCGCACCCGGTGACGAAGCTGCGCTGGCTCGCGAAGAGCGACCCGGAGGCCGCCGCGCGCACGGCCGTCCTCCTCCAGGCGCACGACTGGCTGGTCTGGCAGCTCCTCGGCCGCCCGGCGCGCCGTACGACGGACCGGGGCGGGGCGTCCGGTACGGGGTACTGGTCGGCCGCGTCCGGCGGTTACCGTCCCGATCTGGTGGAGCTGGCGCTCGGTCACCAGGTGATGCTCCCGGACGTCATCGGGCCGTCGGAGGCGGCGGGTACGACGCCGGAGGGGCTGTTGATCTCGGCGGGGACCGGCGAGACGATGGCCGCGGCCTTCGGTCTGGGCCTGGGGCTCGGGGACGCGGTCGTGTCGCTGGGCGCCTCGGGCTCGGTGATGGCCGTGCACCCGGAGGCGCTGGTGGACAGCTCCGGGATGATCACGTCGCTGGCGGACGCCACCGGCATGCACCTGCCCGTCGTCACCACCCTCAACGCCGTACGCACCCTGCGCGGGACCGCCGAACTGCTCGGGGTGAAGGACCTGGAGGCGCTCTCGGAGCTGGCGACGCAGTCGACGCCGGGGTCGCACGGGCTGGTGATGCTGCCGTACCTGGAGGGCGAGCGGACGCCGAACCTGCCGCACACGGCGGGGACGATCACGGGTCTGCGCCGGGAGTCGATGAAGCCGGAGCACCTGGCGCGCGCGGCGTTCGAGGGGATGCTGTGCGGGCTCGCGGACGCGCTGGACGTGCTGCGCGGGCGCGGGGTCGACGTACGGCGGATCTTCCTGCTCGGCGCGGCGGCCGAGCTTCCCGCTGTGCAAGCGGCGGCTCCTTCGCTGTTCGGGGCCCAGGTGGTCGTACCGCAGCCGGCGGACTACGCGGCGATCGGGGCGGCGCGGCAGGCGGCGTGGGCGCTCGGGGTGTCGCAGGGGACGCTGGACCCGCGGACGCCTCCGGCCTGGCAGGGAGCGGCGGCGCAGGTGCTCGACCCGGGCGAGGATCTCGCGGTGGGCCAGGCCGTGCGCCAGCAGTTCGTGTCGGTGCGGGAGCAGATCCATCCCGGGGCCCTGCACTGACGCTCCGCTGAGGCGGGGCGCGCCTCAAAAGCGCGTTCCCGTAAGTTCCAACGCACCGGCCCGTCCCCGAGTTCCCGGTTGCGCTGTCAGCTCAAGAGGGCCACCTGATGGGTTAATCGGTTGAGGTAACGCGGGTGGAGTGTCCGACGATAGGGGCCAGGGGCAACCAGAAGGCCCCTGGCCGGAACCCACCGTCCACCCTCTGCCGAGAGACGTAGCGTGCTCATACGACTTCTGCGGACCTATCTCAGGCCCTACCGAAAACCCATCGGTCTGCTGGTGCTGCTGCAACTGCTCCAGACCAGCGCGACCCTCTACCTGCCCACGCTGAACGCCGACATCATCGACCACGGCGTCGTCAACGGCGACACCGGCTACATCCTGTCCTACGGCGCCGTGATGATCGGCATCTCGCTGGCGCAGGTCGTGACGAACATCGGCGCCGTGTACTACGGCGCGCGGACGGCGTCGGCGCTCGGCAGGGACCTGCGCGCGGCGGTGTTCGACCGGGTGCAGTCGTTCTCCGCGCGCGAGGTGGGCCAGTTCGGTGCCCCCTCGCTGATCACGCGGACGACGAACGACGCGCAGCAGGTCCAGACGCTGGTGCTGATGACGTTCACCCTGATGGTGTCCGCGCCGATCATGTGCGTCGGCGGCATCGTGCTGGCGCTCGGTCTGGACGTGCCGCTGTCGGCGGTGCTGGTGGCCGTCGTCCCGTTGCTCGGGATCTGCGTGACGCTGATCGTGCTGAAGCTGCGGCCGTTGTTCCGGTCGATGCAGGTGCGTCTCGACACCGTCAACCGGGTGCTGCGGGAGCAGATCACCGGCAACCGGGTGATCCGCGCGTTCGTGCGGGACGCCTACGAGGAGGAGCGGTTCCGCAAGGCCAACGCGGACCTCACCGACGTATCGCTCAAAGCGGGGAACCTGCTGGCGTTGATGTTCCCGATCGTCATGACGGTGGTGAACCTGTCGTCGATCGCGGTGGTCTGGTTCGGGGCCCATCGCATCGACAGCGGCGGGATGCAGATCGGTGATCTGACGGCGTTCCTCGCGTATCTGATGCAGATCGTGATGTCCGTGATGATGGCCACGTTCATGTTCATGATGATCCCGCGCGCGGAGGTGTGCGCCGAGCGGATCCAGGAGGTGCTGGAGACGTCGTCGAGCGTGGTTCCGCCGCTCGCGCCCGTGCGGGAGCTGCGGCGGCACGGGCATCTGGAGCTGCGGGGCGCGGGTTTCCGCTACCCGGGCGCCGAGGAGCCGGTGCTGAAGGCGGTGGATCTGGTGGCGCTGCCCGGCGAGACGACGGCCGTGATCGGCTCGACGGGCAGCGGCAAGTCCACGCTCCTGGGGCTCGTGCCCCGGTTGTTCGACGCGACGGACGGCGAGGTCCTGGTGGACGGCGTGCCGGTCGCCGAGATCGAGCCGGAGCTGCTCGCGAAGACGGTGAGCCTGGTGCCGCAGAAGCCGTACCTGTTCGCGGGGACGGTCGCGACGAACCTGCGGTACGGCAATCCGGACGCGACGGACGAGGAGCTGTGGCACGCGCTGGAGGTGGCGCAGGCCAAGGAGTTCGTGGAGCGGCTCGAAGGCGGGCTGAACGCGCCGATCGCACAGGGCGGGACGAACGTGTCGGGCGGCCAGCGGCAGCGGCTGTCCATCGCGCGCACGCTGGTGCAGCGGCCGGAGATCTACCTGTTCGACGACTCGTTCTCCGCGCTCGACTACGCGACGGACGCCGCGCTCAGAGCGGCGCTCGCGCGCGAGACGGCGGCGGCGACCGTGGTGATCGTCGCGCAGCGGGTGTCGACCATCCGTGACGCCGACCGGATCGTCGTCCTGGACGAGGGCCGGGTCGTCGGGACGGGGACCCATCACGAGCTGATGGACGGCAACGAGACCTACCGGGAGATCGTGCTCTCCCAGCTCACGGAAGCGGAGGCTGCCTGATGGCCGGGCCTGCGGCACGCATGATGGCCGGTACGGGACCCGACAGCCGGTCGCTGGACTTCAAGGTGTCCGGCAAGCGCCTGGTCGGGTACTTCAAGCCGGAGCGCCTCACGGTCTACGCGCTGCTGGTGTGCGTCGTGATCAGCGTGGGGCTGAACGTCGTCGGTCCGAAGATCCTCGGCAGGGCGACCGACCTGGTGTTCTCGGGGATCGTCGGGCGGCAGATGCCGGCCGGGGAGTCCAAGGAACAGGTCCTCCAGGGGATGCGGGACAACGGGCAGTCGTCCGTCGCGGACATGCTCAGGTCGACGGACTTCACGCCCGGCAAGGGCATCGACTTCGGGGCCGTGGGGGAGGTCCTCGGGATCGCCGTCGGCGTGTTCGTGATCGCCGGTCTGCTGATGGCGGTCGCGACGCGGCTCGTCAACAAGGCCGTCAACCGGACGGTGTTCCGGATGCGGGAGGACGTGCAGACGAAGCTGTCGCGGCTCCCCCTGTCGTACTTCGACAAGCGGCAGCGCGGGGAGGTGCTGTCGCGGGCGACGAACGACATCGACAACATCGGGCAGACGCTCCAGCAGTCCATGGGACAGCTGATCAACTCCCTGCTGACCATCATCGGCGTGCTCGCGATGATGTTCTGGGTGTCGTGGCTGCTCGCGCTGGTCGCGCTGGTGACGGTGCCGCTGTCGGCGCTCGTCGCGACGCGCATCGGCAAGCGGTCCCAGCCGCACTTCGTGCAGCAGTGGCGGACCACGGGCAAGCTCAACGCGCACATCGAGGAGATGTACACCGGTCACACGCTGGTCAAGGTCTTCGGGCGGCAGCGGGAGTCCGCGCAGCAGTTCGCCGAGCAGAACGACGCGCTGTACGAGGCGGGGTTCAAGGCGCAGTTCAACAGCGGGATCATGCAGCCGCTGATGCTGTTCGTGTCCAACATCAACTATGTGCTGGTGGCGGTCGTCGGCGGGCTGCGGGTGGCCTCCGGGTCGCTGTCCATCGGGGACGTGCAGGCGTTCATCCAGTACTCGCGCCAGTTCTCGATGCCGCTCACGCAGGTCGCGTCGATGGCCAACCTGGTGCAGTCCGGGGTGGCGTCGGCCGAGCGGATCTTCGAGCTCCTCGACGCGGACGAGCAGGAGGCGGACGCGAAGGACGCCGAGCGCCCCGCCGAACTGCGCGGGCACGTCGCGCTGGAGGGCGTGTCCTTCCGGTACGACCCCGACAAGCCGCTCATCGAGGACCTGTCGCTGACCGTCGAACCCGGCCACACGGTCGCCATCGTCGGCCCCACCGGCGCGGGCAAGACGACCCTGGTCAACCTCCTCATGCGGTTCTACGACGTCTCCGCCGGGCGCATCACGCTCGACGGCGTCGACGTCGCCCGCATGTCCCGCGACGACCTGCGCGCCGGGATCGGGATGGTCCTCCAGGACACGTGGCTGTTCGGCGGGACGATCGCCGAGAACATCGCGTACGGCGCCTCGCGCGACGTCACGCGCGGGGAGATCGAGGAGGCGGCGCGCGCGGCCCACGCGGACCGGTTCGTGCGGACGCTGCCCGACGGGTACGACACCGTCATCGACGACGAGGGCAGCGGGGTCAGCGCCGGTGAGAAGCAGCTCATCACCATCGCGCGCGCGTTCCTGTCCGACCCGGTGATCCTCGTCCTCGACGAGGCGACGTCCTCCGTCGACACCCGTACGGAGGTGCTGATCCAGAAGGCGATGGCCAAACTGGCGCACGGGCGGACGTCGTTCGTCATCGCGCACCGGCTGTCGACGATCCGGGACGCGGACACGATCCTCGTCATGGAGAACGGGTCGATCGTCGAACAGGGGTCGCACAGCGAGCTGCTGGAGTCGGACGGCGCCTATGCGCGGCTGTACAAGGCGCAGTTCGCGGAGGCGGTGGCCGAAGTCGACTGAGCCCTACGGGGGTCGGGGTGCCGTCCGGCAGGTACGGCACCCCGCCTCAGTCCAGGTATCCCCTCAACTGGTCCGCGAACGCGTGGTCCCTGAGTTTGTTGAGGGTCTTGGACTCGATCTGCCGGATCCGCTCGCGCGTCACGCCGAAGATCCGGCCGATCTCCTCCAGCGTGCGCGGCCGGCCGTCGGCGAGCCCGTACCGCAGCTGGACGACCTTGCGCTCGCGCTCCCCCAGCGTCGACAGCACGGCCTCCAGGTGCTCCCTGAGCAGCAGGAACGCGGCGGACTCGACGGGGCTCGCGGCGTCGCCGTCCTCGATGAGGTCGCCCAGGGCCACATCGTCCTCCTCGCCCACGGGTGCGTGGAGGGAGACGGGTTCCTGGGCGAGCCTCAGGACCTCGCCGACGCGCGCGGGGGCGAGGTCGAGCTGGGCGGCCACCTCTTCCGGTGTCGGTTCGTAGCCGCGCTCCTGGAGCATGCGGCGCTGAACGCGTACGACACGGTTGATGAGTTCGACGACGTGGACGGGGACTCGGATGGTCCGGGCCTGGTCGGCGAGGGCCCGGGACATCGCCTGGCGGATCCACCAGGTGGCGTACGTCGAGAACTTGTACCCGCGCGCGTAGTCGAACTTCTCGACGGCGCGGATCAGGCCGAGGTTGCCCTCCTGGACGAGGTCGAGCATGGTCAGGCCGCGGCCGACGTACCGCTTGGCGACGGAGACGACGAGCCGCAGGTTCGCTTCGATGAGGCGGCGCTTGGCCATCCGGCCCATGACGACGAGCCGGTCCAGGTCCAGTGCCAACTGGCTGTCCAGGTCGGGGGTGTTGAGGAGTTTCTCCTCGGCGAACAGGCCCGCCTCGACGCGCCGCGCCAGCTCGACCTCCTCGACCGCGGTCAGCAGCGGGATGCGGCCGATCTCGCGGAGGTACTGGCGGAACAGGTCGGAGGAGGGTCCGCCGGTGTCGGCGGGGCGGATCCGCTCGGGGGGTTCGTCAATCTCCTCCGTCGGCGGGCCCGCCTCGGGATGGTGCGCGGCGGCGCCCTGCGCGGGCACCGCGGCCAGCACGTCGGCCTCGGCGTCGGGCTCCGCTTCGGTACTGACGTCGGTCTGGGTGAGCGTCTGGGTCTGCACGGGGGCGACCTCCAGGATGATCGCTGCCAGGGGTACGACAGCGGTACTTCGGGGGCGGAGTGGACGGCCTCGCCGCAGTCCGTCCCGTACGCGGTGAGCGTCGGCCTGGGTGGGGGTTTCGTGGGGGACGGATCGGCCGCGCTCCGAGTACTCAGGCACCGCCACCCAGTGTGGGGTACGACACATCACCGCCACGAGGGGCGTGCGGTGACTTTTTGAGTCCGGGACGTGACCGGCCGGTGACCCGTACGCCCCCACCTGCGAGAACCCTCCGGCACCCGCGTCCCTGTACGAAACACACCTCACCGTCGACCGTCCCGGTCCGGAGCGCCTGCGCGCGCCGGTCCGCGTGACGATCGAGTCGGTGCCGTGGGCTGGACGCGCTCGGCTGGCGACCTCGGTCTCGGCGTCGTACCGCGCCTCTGGGGGCTCCGCGGCCCCTGGGTGGCCGGATAGTTCGACGGCGTCGTGAAAGCCGCCGAGGAGGCCGTACAGGGCTTCGGTGCGGCGGCCTTCGACTCAGAGAGCTCAGAGAGCGATGACGCCGTGTGCCTGCAACGCCCGGTCGTACTCCTGGAGGACCCACAACTCGTTCTGGACGGCGGCCAGTTGGGCGGGGTCGCCGGCTGTGGCGAGGCGGGTCAGCTGGGACTGGATGTCGTGGATGCGGCGTTCCACGGCGCGGCGGCGGACAGTGACCAGCTGGGCGCCCGCGTACACGTCGTCGACGGTGCGGCGCATGATCGGTTCGACGGCGAGTTCGGTGACCATCGCGCGGACCGTGTCGTCGGGGGCGACCTCGCGCACGCACATCAGGTAGTCCTGCGCGTCCTCCGTGCCGTACTCGGCGCCGCCCGCGTCCAGGATGGCCTGGCGGACGGCGGCGTAGGGGGCGCAGGTGAACTCGTCCACGCCGTACGCGTCGAAGGCCGGGGAGACCAGTTCGGGGCGCTGGAGGGCGAGTTTGACGAGCTCGCGCTCGGTCGCGTAGACGGGGTTGCGCAGTTGGAGGGCGGGGCCCTTGAGGGCGGGGCGGGGGCTCTCCTCGTACGGCTGGCGCGAGCGGCCCGCCTGCCCCGGGGCGTCGCCCTTGCCCCGGGCCCAGCGGGCGAGTTGGGCCACCCGCTTGACGACGAACTGGGTGTCGAGGATGCCGAGCAGGCCCGCGAGCTGGACGGCGACCTCGTGCTGGGCGCCGCTGTTCTTGATGCGGGCGACGACGGGGGCGGCCTCGTCGAGCGCGGCGGCGCGGCCTCCCGGCGTGTCGAGGTCGTAGCGGGCGACGATCTGCCGCAGCGCGAACTCGAAGAGCGGCGTGCGGGGTTCGGCGAGGTCGGCGACCGCCTCGTCCCCCTTCGCGAGGCGCAGTTCGCAGGGGTCCATGCCGTCGGGGGCGATCGCGATGTACGTCTCGGCGGCGAACTTCTGGTCGTCCTCGAAGGCGCGCAGGGCGGCCTTCTGGCCCGCCGCGTCGCCGTCGAAGGTGAAGATGACGCGCGCGCTGCCGTTGTCCATCAGGAGGCGGCGCAGGATCTTGATGTGCTCGCCGCCGAAGGCCGTACCGCAGGTCGCGATGGCGGTCGGGACGCCCGCGAGGTGGCAGGCCATGACGTCGGTGTAGCCCTCGACGACGACCGCGCGGCTGGACTTCGCGATCGCCTGCTTGGCGAGGTCGATGCCGTACAGGACCTGGGACTTCTTGTAGATCGGGGTGTCCGGCGTGTTCAGGTACTTGGGGCCGGTGTCGGCCTCGTACAGCTTGCGCGCGCCGAAGCCGACGACGTCGCCGCCGATGTCGCGGATGGGCCACATCAGGCGGCCCCGGAAGCGGTCGATGGGGCCGCGGCGGCCCTCCTGGGAGAGGCCGGAGAGGGTGAGTTCGCGGTCGCTGAAGCCCTTGCCGCGCAGGAAGCGGGTGAGGTGGTCCCAGCCCTGGGGGCTGTAGCCGACGCCGAAGTGGACGGCGGCGGCCTGGTCGAAGCCGCGCTCGGCGAGGAACATGCGGCCGGTGTCGGCCTCGGGGCCGGTGGCGAGCTGTTCGGCGTACCACTCGGCGGCGATCTTGTGGGCCTCGACCAGGCGGATGCGTTCGCCGCGCTGGTGGGAGGGGTTGTAGCCGCCCTCCTCGTACCGCAGCGTGATGCCCGCGCGCGCGGCGAGGCGCTCGACCGACTCGGAGAACGTGAGGTGGTCGACCTTCATCACGAACGTGATGGTGTCGCCGCCCTCCTGGCAGCCGAAGCAGTGGAAGAGGCCCTTGCTGGGGCTGACCTGGAACGACGGGGACTTCTCGTCGTGGAAGGGGCACAGGCCCTTGAGGTTGCCGCCGCCCGCGTTGCGCAGTTGGAGGTACTCGGAGACCACGGCGTCGATCGGGACCGCGTCCCGTACCGCCTTCACGTCCTCGTCGTTGATCCGTCCTGCCACGCGGGAATTCTACGGGGGCCGACCGACACTCCGGTGCCGAGGCGGCCCCCGTCCGGGCTCAGGCGACCAGGGACTCCAGGGGGGTGCCCGGGTTCGCGAGGGCGTCCGGGTCGAGCGGGGCGCCGCTCTGGATCAGCCGCTGGATGTGCTCTGTGACATCCCACACGTTCACGTTCATCCCGGCCAGGACCCTGCCCTCGCTCAGCCAGAACGCGATGAACTCCCGCTTCCCCGCGTCCCCGCGGATGACGACCTGGTCGTACGAGCCGGGCGGCGCCCACCCGCTGTACTCCATCCCCAGGTCGTACTGGTCGGAGAAGAAGTACGGCACCCGGTCGTACGTGACGTCCTTGCCGAGCATCGCGCGCGCGGCGGCCGGTCCGCCGTTGAGGGCGTTGGCCCAGTGCTCCACGCGCAGGCGCGCGTCGGCGAACGGGAACGCGGCGACGTCGCCGGCGGCGTAGATGTCCGGGTCGGAGGTGCGCAGGCTCGCGTCGACCTCGATGCCGCCGCCGTGCGCGCGGTCGGCGAGCGTGAGTCCGGCCGCCTCGGCGAGGCCCGTGCGCGGGGCCGCGCCGATCGCCGCGAGCACGTCGTGCGCCGGGTGCTCCTCGCCGTCGTCCGTGCGCACCGCGAGGACCATGCCGTCCTGGCCGGTGATCTCGGTGAGGCGGGCGCCGAAGTGGAAGCGGACGCCGTGCTCGGCGTGCAGGTCGGCGAAGAGCTGGCCCAGTTCGGGGCCCAGGACGCCGTGCAGGGGCGTCGGTTCGGGTTCGACGACGGTGACCTCGGCGCCGTACGTGCGCGCCGCCGCGGCGACCTCCAGGCCGATCCAGCCGGCGCCCGCGACCACCAGGTGGCCGTTGTCGCGGCCGAGGGCCTTGAGGACGTGCCTGAGGCGCTCGGCGTGCGCGAGGCGGCGCAGGTGGTGGACGCCGGCGAGGCCGGTGCCGGGGACGTCCAGGCGGCGCGGCTCGGCGCCGGTCGCGAGGAGGAGCTTGTCGTACGCGATCAGGGTGCCGTCGCCGAGGCGGACGGTCTTCGCGGCGCGGTCGATCGCGGTGACCGTCTGGCCGAGGTGCAGCTCGATGTCGTTCTGCGCGTACCAGGCCGGTTCGTGCACGAAGACGCTGTCGCGCTCCTCTTTACCGAGGAGGTAGCCCTTAGAGAGCGGGGGGCGCTCGTAGGGGTGGTCACGCTCGTCGCCGATCAGTATCACGCGCCCGGTGAAGCCCTCCGCACGGAGCGTCTCGGCCGCCTTGGCACCGGCCAGGCCACCTCCGACGATGACGAATGTCTGATCCGCGTCGACCACTTGATGCCTCCTCGTAAGGGTGTCGCCACATGCGAGCGTCCCGCACGCAACGTTCGGGGGGAAGGGGTAGTGCCCCGTCGGGGCGATCTCAGGGGCGGCCCGTCAGCCGTGTGTGCAGGGCTCTCGCGGACGCGTCGGTGAGGGAGGCGATCTGGTCCACGATCACCCGTTCGCGGGCGTGGTCGTCCGCCGCCTTGACGTACAGCGCGTGGAACTGGGGGTCCAGTCCGTACGGCGCCCGCGCGGTGAGGGCCTCGGCGAGTTCCGTGATGACGATCCGCTGGTCGGCGCGCAGGCGCTCCTGCTCGGCGCGCTGCATGACGTACCGGTCGGCGACCGCCTTGAGGACGGCGCACTCCAGGCGGGTCTCGTGCGGGACGACGAGTTCGGCGGCGTAGCGCGTGAGGCGGCCGGTGCCGTAGCGCGCGCGGGTGGCGCCCTCGGCTGCCAGGCAGAAGCGGCCGATCAGCTGGCTCGTCGCGTCCTTCAGGCGGGCCTGGGCGACCGCCGTGCCGTCGTAGCCGTGCGGCCACCACTCCTGCGCGAGGAGGCGGTCCAGGGCTGCGGCGAGTTCGGCCGGTTCCGTGTCCCCGGGGACGTAACGGCCCACCGCCACGCGGAAGATCTCCTCGCGTTCCGCTCGCGCGGACAGGGCGGCCGGGGCGATGTGGCCCGCGTGCAGGCCGTCCTCCACGTCGTGCACCGAGTAGGCCACGTCGTCCGACCAGTCCATGACCTGGGCCTCGAAGCACGCGCGCGTGCCGGGTGACTCCTTGCGGATCCAGTCGAAGACCGGGCGGTCGTCGTCGTACACGCCGAACTTGGGGGAGGTCGGGTCCGTGGGGTGTTCGCCTCGCGGCCAGGGGTACTTCGTCGCCGCGTCCAGCGTCGCGCGCGTGAGGTTCAGGCCGACCGAGCCCTCCGGGGTGAAGCGCTTCGGTTCGATGCGGGTCAGCAGGCGCAGGGACTGGGCGTTGCCCTCGAAGCCGCCGCAGTCCTTCGCGAAGTCGTTCAGCGCTTGTTCGCCGTTGTGGCCGAAGGGCGGGTGGCCCAGGTCGTGCGCCAGGCAGGCCGCCTCGACGAGGTCGGGGTCACAGCCGAGGGCCGCGCCGAGTTCCCTGCCGACCTGGGCGCACTCCAGGGAGTGCGTGAGGCGGGTACGGGGGCTGGCGTCCCACACGGGGCCCTGTGTGCCCGGTGTGACGACCTGGGTCTTCCCCGCGAGCCTGCGCAGGGCGGAGGAGTGCAGGAGGCGGGCACGGTCGCGCTGGAAGGCGGTGCGGCCGGGGCGTTTGTCCGGTTCGGGGGCCCAGCGGTCGGCGGCGGAGGGGGGGTAGGCGGGGGTGGCGGGGACGGGGTCGGTGTTCGAGTCTGTGTCCGAGTTGGCGTGCGGGTCGGTGCCTTCCATGCTTCGACAGTAAGGGCAGGCGCTGACAATTCGGCTGTGCGCCTCGGGGCGGGGCGCGGGGAAGTGCGGGAGCGGGGTGGATCATGCCGCCTTGCTGGTTCCTGCCGTCGTCGCCGCCTCGTCGTAGCGGGTCAGTACCAGGCGGGCCATCGCCTCGTGCGCGCCCAGGGGGGCCGAGACGATCCACGGGGCCGCCTGCGCGCACTCCGTCGCGAAGCGGCCGGGGGCCGTGAAGTACGAGGCGACCGCCACGCGCGTGCAGCCGCGCGCGCGGAGGTCGGCCAGTGCCTTCGGGACGGCCGGTTCGGCCGTCGAGGCGTACGCCGGGAGCACCGGGACGCCCAGGCGGGCCGAGAGGAGGTGGGCCGTGCGGTTGGTGTCCGCCGCGTTGTCGGGGTCCCGGGAGCCGGCCGCCGCGAGGACGATCGCGGTCCCGCCGTGCCCGGCATCCGGCCGGGAGGGCCAGCCGGCCTCTTCCAGGCGGGACACCAGCGTGTCGATCAGGAGGGGGTGCGGGCCCAGCGCTCCCCCTACGCGTGCGTGCGGGTGCGTCTGCGCCGCCATCTCCGGGATGTCGCGCTTGATGTGGTAGCCCCGGCCCAGCAGGAGGGGGACCAGGACGACGTCCTGCGTGCCCACGCGCGCGAGCGTGTCCGTGAGCAGCGGCTCGTTCAGCTCGATGTGGCCCAGGTGGACGTCCAGACCGGGGCGCTGCGCGCGGACGCGGTCCAGGAGGGCGCCGACCGTGCGCAACGCGCGCGGGTCGCGGCTGCCGTGGGCGACGACCACGAGCGCGGGCTGGGCGGGGCGCCGCCGGGCGAGGCGGCTGAGCTGACTGGACATGGGTCGATCCTCGCGCGGGGGCGTTGCGGGGTGGTTGCGTGACCGTCACGGGTGTTTTCCGGGGGTTCACGGTGGGGGTGGGGGTGGTGTGAGGGCGTGCTCGTGAGGGCCGGTCCGTGGTGGGTGCCGAATGGGGCGCGTGAGTGAACCTAATCCGTGCCGGGTGCGTCTTGCCTGGTGAACGTCGTCAGGGGTGGGCCGGGGAGGGTCCGGGGAGGGGTGTCCATGCGGAGGCCGTCGCTGCGCAGGCCGCGCCTGCCGCGTACGCGTGCCGGTCAGCGGCGGCTCGTGCAGGCCGTGATGGCGGTGTGCGTGCTCGCGCTGCTGCCGTCGACGTGGCTGTTCGTCTCGACGTCCGGCCGGTACGGGACGACGGCGGACGCACCGCGCACGGACGTCGCCGTCGTCTTCGGCGCGGGGCTGTGGAACGGCGAGCCGTCCCCGTACCTGCGCGGCAGGCTGAACGCGGCGGCGGACCTCTACCGCGAGGGCCGCGTCAAGGTCGTCCTGGTGACCGGCGACAACAGCCGTGAGGACTACGACGAGCCGGACGCGATGCGCACGTACCTGACGCGCCACGGCGTCCCGGACGACCACGTGGTGAGCGACTACGCGGGCTTCGACACGTGGGACTCGTGCGTGCGCGCCAAGAAGATCTTCGGCGTCCACCGCGCGGTGCTGATCAGCCAGAGCTTCCACATACGCCGCGCCGTCGCGCTCTGCGAGGCCGCGGGGATCGACTCGTACGGCGTCGGCGTGGCCGAGAAGCACGACGCGACGTGGCTGTACGGCGGCGCCCGCGAGGTGTTCGCGGCGGGCAAGGCGGCGCTGGACGCGGTGTTCACGCCGGACCCCCGGTTCCTGGGACCACGGGAACCGGGGGTCGGGCAGGCGCTCGCTAGCGCCCCCTGAACCGTGGCGGGCGTTTCTCCAGGAACGCCGTCATCCCCTCCGTCTGGTCGCCGGTCGCGAACAGGCCGTGGAACGCCCGGCGTTCGTAGCGGATGCCGTCCCTGAGGCCGGTCTCCAGCGCCCGGTCGACGCAGTCGCGGGCCGTCCGGACGGCGAGACGGCCGTACGAGGCGATGGTGGCCGCCGCCTCCAGGGCCTCCGGGAGCGCCCGTTCGTCGGGAACCACCCGGGACACCAGCCCGGCGCTCTCCGCCTCGCGCGCGTCCATCGTGCGGCCGGTGAGGACCAGGTCCATCGCCTTGGCACGGCCGACGAGGCGGGTGAGGCGTTGGGTGCCGCCGATGCCGGGGATCACGCCGAGCCTGATCTCCGGCTGGCCGAACCGCGCCGACTCCCCCGCGATCACGAGGTCGCACATCATCGCGAGTTCGCAACCCCCGCCGTACGCGACGCCGTTGACGGCGGCGATCTTCGGGACGCGGAGGTCGGCGAACTCCTCCCACGCCCCGAAGTAGTCCTCCGCCACCATGTCGGCGGCGCTCTTCCCGGCCATCTCCCTGATGTCGGCGCCGGCCGCGAACGCCCGCTCGGAGCCGGTGAGGACGACGCAGCCGACCTCGTCGTCGGACTCCAACGGCCGGACGGTGTCGAGGAGTTCGGCGAGCAGCTCGGAGCCGAGCGCGTTGAGGACCTGCGGCCGGTGCAGGCGGACGAGCACGACACCGTCGTACCGCTCGGTCTTGAGGTGATGCATTGCGGTAACCCCTTTCTGTGGAATTTCTGTCGGGGTTTCTGTTGGGGTTTCTGTTGGATTTCTACGAGTCCCAGATCGCGCCGTACGCCGGTATTCCGCGCCGTTCGAGGCCGTGGACGACCTGCCAGGTGAGCTTCTTGTTGGAGATGCAGATGACCGCCTCGGCCCCGAAGTCGCGGTAGGCGGCGTGCGCGAGGGCGACCATGTCGGGTTTGCCGTGGCGGGAGGTGTCCCAGACGACCGCGTCGGGCTGGACGGCGAGGATCTCGTCCACGAGGGCGTCGCCGTAGGTGACGCGGGGGTCGCGGGTGGCCCAGACGAGGCGGGAGGGGACCTCGGCTGCGAGGAGGTGCGGCAGGCAGGGGCCGATGCCGCTGCCGGTGGCGACGTACACCACCTTGCTGAAGAGGACTTCGATGTTGGCGACCCCGGCGGTCGTGATTCCCTTGACCCACACCTTCGTCGGGAGGTCGTCGATGAACTTCCCCGTCCAGTCACCCGCCCGCGAGATGGTCAGCCGGAAGCCCGGACTGCCCGGCGAGGGGACGTTCGCGAAGGAGTGCCACTCCTTGAGCGGGCTGCGGCTGACGGCCGTGGAGGACCCGGCGAACGGGGTCTCGCCGTAGTCGAAGCGGGCCAACACCACGTGCGGGGACGGCCGTTCGACCCGTACGCCGACCTTGCGCAGCCGCAGCCAGGGCAGCGCGACGCTGAACGTGACGACCGCGAGCACCGCCGGTTCGACGGGCCCGGCCGCCGTCAGGATCGTGTGCGCCCAGAAGAGGGCGAGGGCGCCCCAGCCGCCGAAGCGGTGGATCTTCTCGAAGTGGTCGTGGTGCCGGGACCGGAAGGGCGGCAGCGCGGTCGCGACGATGACCAGCAGCAGGACGAGCAGCGCCCAACTGACCGCCAGGACAGCCCTGTCGGTGGTCGTGAGGGTGAGCGCGGCGAACCACGCCGTCCCCGCGAGCGCGCCTCCGATGTGCAGTCCGCCGAAGTGGTAGACCTTGCCCAGCGTCCAGCGGACCCGCAGCGGCCAACTGACCGGGGCCGAAGTCGCCACCCGGAAGAGGAAGTTGATGACGTACTGCTGGCGGATCAGGATCGCCAGCGTGAGGTTCGCGAGGACGGCGTGGGCCATGCCCTGCTCGGTGACCGGCCAACTCGCGTACAGGCAGACCGCGTTCACCGCGAACACCGTTGCCGCGAGCCGGTTGTAGTGCATCAGCCGGGGGTGCTTGAGGAGGCGGCGCGGCAGGGAGGTGAGGGGTGGGAGCGGGGTGCCGGTACGGCTCAGTTCCGTCGTCATCGGGCCACCGCCGGTCGGTCCGGGGCGAGTTGGAGGAGCGCCGGTTTGTCGATCTTGCCCCGGTCGGTCTCCGGCAATGATGTCAGGGGCATGACATTATCCGGCACGCAGTAGTACGGCAGGGCGTCGGCGACCGCGCGGCGGGCCGCGTCGGGGTCGACGTCCGCCGGGCAGACGAAGGAGACGAGCGTGCGGTCGTCGCGCTTGAGGGTGACCGCGCGGACGACACCCGGCACCTGCTCCAACACCGAGGAGACGGAGTCGAGTTCGACGCGGAAGCCGCGTACCTTCACCTGGTCGTCGGTGCGGCCGAGGTGTTCGAGGCGGCCGTCCGGAGTCCAGCGGCCGAGGTCGCGGGTGCGGAACATGCGCCGGCCGCCGCCGAGGAACGGGTCCGGGGCGTAACGCTCTCTGTTCAGACGGTCGTTGGGGTCGTCGGTGAGGTAGCCCGCCGAGACGCAGTCGCCGCCGGCCCACATCTCGCCGACCTCGCCGATCGGGAGCGCGCGGCGGTCGGCGTCCAGGACGTACACGGTGTTGTTGGGGGTGGGGCGGCCGATCGTGAGGAGGGGGTTCCTCGGGTCGTGCCGGGACATGGTGTTGACGATCGTCGTCTCGGTCGGGCCGCAGCAGTTGAAGAACGCGGCCCGGCGCGCCCATGCGTCGGCGAGCGGGCGGGGGCAGGGTTCCCCGGCGACCGCGACCGCGCGCACCCGGGGGCAGGCGGCCGGGTCGATGCCGGACAGGACCGTCGGGGTGGCGATCAGGACGGTCGCGGTGCGGGCGGTGGCCGCGATGTCGCGGTCGCGGATGACGAGGGTGGCGCCGTGCGCGAGGCAGCCGAGGATCTCCCAGGCCGCCATGTCGAAGGCGATGTTGAGGAGTTGGGCGACGCGGTCGCCGGGGCCGATGCCGAGCGAACCGGGTTCGGTGAGCAGGATGTTGGCGACGTTGCGGTGGGTGACCTGCACGCCGTTGGGGCGGCCGGTGGTGCCGGAGGTGAACAGGACGTAGCAGCCGTCGTCCGGTAGCGGCGGCGGGAGTTGGAGTCTCGCGGGTGGCAACGGCTCGTCCAGGTCGATGAGTTGGTACCCCTTGTCCGGCGGGAGCGGGACGCGGTGCGCGTGTTCGGCGAGGGTGAGGACGACGCGGGTGCGGGCGGTGCTGATGACGTGGGCGAGTTGGGCGGATGGTGCGAGGCCGATGTCCTGGGGGACATATGCGGCGCCCGCCTTGAGGATGCCCAGCAGGCCGACGAGCATCGGCAGGGAGCGGCGCACGAAGAGGCCGACGTGGTCGCCGGGGCGGATGCCCTCCGCGTACAGGTGTGCGGCCAACGCCTCGGCACGCGCGTCGAGTTGGGCGTAGGTGAGAGTCTGGTCGCGGTGTTCGGCGGCGATCGCGTGCGGGGTGGTGGCCGCGTGTCGAGCCACGGACCTGTGAATCAGCGGGTCCGGCACGAAGGCGGTGGGGCCGGTGCCGTGGAGCAGGAAGAGCCGCTGATCGTGGGGGGTGAGATGGCGCAGAGGCATGGTCGAGGGACCTCCTGGCTGCTTCGAGTGTCGACGACATGGCCGCCAAGTGCTGCGGCCTGCCCGGGAGTTCGAACGCCGTGCGGGTGGTGGTGCGGAGGCCGTGCGGGATGGTGCGGATTCGCTGCGCGGAAAGGGGCGTGGCCGCGCGGGGCGGGCGCCCGTCGGCGGGGCCGTGCGGGGACACCCGTGTCGGACGACTGTAGCGGTGCTCCTTCAACGCTCAAGCGTCTGGGACCGGCCAAGTAGCGGTACGGAATGAGTCACTTGTGGCTGACGCCGTCGCATCAGCAACTCGCGCCGGGGGTGGCGGCGACTGGGGTGGGGGCATGTGCGCCGGGGGGCGGCGGGGCCGAGGGCCGGGAGCGACAGAGTCCTTGAAGCCGGGGAGGCGGACCGACCGGCGGGGGACGCCGCCGGCGTCGGCCTGGTGCCCGCCTGGCGGCCGGCGAGTCCGGTGGGGTTCCCGGAGCGGCGAGACGGCCACCGTGAACAGCGTGTCGGCAGCGGTGTCGTAACCCGCCGCGCCGCGTCGCGCCGCGTCGTGAGCAGCGGCGACAGCATCCCGACGGCTGACGGCCACTCCAGCCTTGCGCACACCGTTCCGCACGGCGTACAGTGTGCGCAACGGCAGCGAGAACACCGTACGCATCAGGCGCACGATGTTCGCAAGGGAGGGAATCCGATGGACGAACACGGCAGGAGCGGGCGGCGCTGGTGGATTCTGGTCGTGCTCTGTCTGAGCACGGTCGTACTGACGATCGACAGCATGGCGCTGACCGTGGCGGTCCCGTCGATGACCTCGGACATCGGCGCGAGCGCGCAGGACACGCAGTGGATTCTCGACTCCTACATCCTCGTCTTCGCGGGCCTGCTCCTGACCTCCGGCAGCCTCGGCGACCGGTTCGGCCGGCGGCGGGTGATGCTGATCGGCCTCGTCCTCTTCGGGGCGGCCTCGCTGGCGGCGGCGTTCTGCTCAACTCCCGCCGAGGTCATCGCCGTTCGGGTCGCGATGGGGGTCGGCGGGGCGCTGATCATGCCGTCGACGCTGTCGATCCTGATCACCGTCTTCGACGAGGAGGAGCGGCCGAAGGCGATGGCCGCGTGGGGTTCGGTGTCGATGCTGGGCCTGGTCGGCAGCCCGGTGCTCGGCGGCGTCCTGATCGACCACTTCTCGTGGCACTCGATCTTCTTCCTCAACGTCCCTGTCGTGGCACTGGCGTTGGTCGCCGGGGTGACGTTGATGCCGGAGTCCAGGGCACCTTGGCAGAAGGCGGACCCGATCGGCGCCGTGCTGTCGGCGGTTGGGATGACCGCCCTCGTGTGGTGGATCATCGAGATCCCCAAGCACGGTGCTTTTGAAGGCCGTTCGGCGCTCACCCTGGTGGTCTCGGTGTTGGCGCTCGCCGGGTTCGTGGTGTGGGAGAACGTCACCGCGTCACCGATGGTGCCGCTGGTCCTCTTCAAGTACCGTAATTTCAGCGGGGGTTCGCTCTCGCTGGCGCTCGTCCAGATCGGCAACGGCGGTCTGCTGCTGGTGCTGACCCAGTACCTCCAGTTCGTGCTCGACTACTCGCCGGTCGAGGCGGGGCTCGCGTTCCTGCCGCTGGCGGTCGCCGCGCTGGTCGGCAACGGGGTGGGCGTGAAGCTGTCGGCGCGGTTCGGGAACCGGGGCGTGATCTTCGCCGGGATGCTGGTGATGGTGGCGTGCTTCGCGCTGATGACGACGGTCGGTGCGGACAGCGGGTTCGCAACTCCCGCCGTGGCCCTCGGACTTCTCGGCCTCGGCGCCGGGCTCGCGATGCCGGCCGCCGTCACCGCGCTGATGGGGACCATCCCGGCCGACAAGGCGGGCGTCGGCTCCGCGCTCAACGACACGATCCAGCAGGCGGGTACGGCGCTGGGGATCGCGATCCTCGGCTCGCTGCTGACCAGCGGGTACACGGAGCGGATGCCGCAGGGCGCCCCCGAGGCGGCCCGGCAGTCGATCGCGGGCGCCACCGAGCCGGGGGTGCTGACCGCTGCGCGCTCGGCGTTCACCGACTCGATGGGGACCACGTTCATGGTGAGCGCGGTGGGGGTGCTGGTGGCTGCGGTGGTGGCGGTGCTGGTGATGCGGGACGGTGAGCGGGGGGTGGCCGAAATGCCGGTGGAGGAGCCGGAGTTGGTGGCCTGATCCCCGCGCTCACGGAAAGGCCGGTGCCCTCTTGGGGGTGCCGGCCTTTCACGTATTACCGTGCGACAGACTGCGGTCATGTCCACCGAAGTGAACGGCGTGATCGAGTGCAGGCCGCTGGCGCGGATCTGGGGCGCCGACGACGAGGACGCGGTGTGGCACCCCACGATCGACCTCTTCCTCCTCAACTCCGGTAACGCGTATAACGCGTTGGCCTGCCTCTTCGGTGTCCGCAACTCCTATGGTTTCCGGCCGTTGACCGAGGGGCGGGGGCTGCCGGTGGATGCTTCGGAGAGCGTTCGGGATCAGTTTCACGCCCATGCGTACGGGGAAACGTGGATCACCTGGGCCGAGTTGGAGACGGTGGACTGGGAAGAGACGGACGCGTCCGGCAAGTTGAGCCGACGCGCAGCCGCTGGCGCGGGGACGGGGTGGGCGCCGGTGTGGGACGTGATGAGAACGCTGGCCGGGGTGCATGGGGGTGAGCATGTGCGGCTGGTGGTGTGGTTCGACTGACTCCGGGTCCGTCAGAGGGTGCCTTCGCGGACGGCCGTTTCGAAGGCTGTCCAAGTCGGCGGGGTGAGACGGAGGTTGGGGCCGGTGGGGGATTTCGAGTCGCGTACGGCGATGAGGGTGGGGAGGTTGGTGGCTACCTCGACGCATTCACCGTCCTCGTGGCTGTAACTGGACTTGCGGTACTCAAACACGGACACGGGCTCACAGTTCCTTGCGCAGTTTCTCGACGAACGCCTTCGACTCCCGCTCGTCGAGCGAGTGTTCGGCGATCTTCTCGAACAACGCATCGTAGATGGCTGCGCCTTCCCCGCCTTCCACCCAACGTTTGGTGTAGCCGGACTCCATGTAGACAACGTCCATGGCACCCGGTTCGGCGAACGACATGATGTTGAACGGGCCGTTGAGGCCCTGGTGGGTTCCACCGCTGAACGGGAAGATCCTGAAGCTGACGTTCGGCAACTCCGATGCGCGGAGTAGCTCTTCGTACTGGGCCGTGGCTGTCGCTGCCCCGCCAGGGATGTTGCGGAGCACGGCTTCGTAGACCAACGCCCGCAGCACCAGCGGAGGTTCCTCGACCAAGCGGCGCTGGCGAGCCAGTCGAGTCGCGGCGAACTGCTCGTCCGGTTGCGCTCCCTTCTCCAGCATGGCCACCGGCGCCTGCCTCACCGCTCGCACGTACTCGGGAGCTTGCAGCAGCCCGGGAATGTATCCGGTCTGCCACGACCTGATGACCGTCGCCACGTTTTCCAACGCAACGTACTCCTGCATGACTCCCCGGACCTTGTAGTCGTCCCACCAGCCCTTGGCCTTACGGCGTTCACGATCGATCCTGGCCAACTCCAGCAACCCGCCGATGACCCCGAGGTCCCGCACCCCGTACAGCTCACACAACGCCCGGATGTCCGGGTCCCGGATCGGAACCCAACCGCCCTCCATCTTCGCCACCTTGGCGCCAGACGACGTGAGCACTCGGCCGGCATCCCCCTGCGTAAGCCCCGCAGCTGTACGGAGTTTGAGGAGTTCGCCGCCAAGTCGGCGGCCCAGGACGCTGGTTGTGCTGTTGCCCTGTCGAGCCTGACCCTGAGTCACTTGCCTGCTCCTTAGCGTACGCGCGCCGCCAGTCTGGCGGGCGGGAACGTCTCTGGCAAACACGAACGGTTGAATTCAACCGGGATGCACTTGAAGCGGCGACGCTCGACCAACTACCTTGCGTGGCGTACCAGTCACGCACTCCGAGTGTGGAGGTCTCCGCATGACCGCACCCACCGAACCCCTGCATCACGACCTCGTCGAATACACCCCGTACCCCAAGAACGTCACCCTCGCCCGCCACCGCGCCCAGCGCCTCGTCAACGACTGGGGCCACCCCCAACTCGCCGAGAACACCGGCCTCTTGGTCTCCGAGCTCGCAGGCAACGCCGGTGCGCCATGAGGCGCTCTGTTGTATCCCCGGTTCAACCGGGAGGAACTGAAGGGAGGTTCCTGGGTCTGATGGCTTACCTGGATCCGAAAGGTGAAGGGGACAGCAGCATGCCAGGAAATCAACGATCACGTTCAGGTATGGAAGTGATGCGTAGAGGGACCCGCGCGATACGGCGAAAGCTGTACTGCCTGAACCCCAATCTCCAAGGGATGAAAGGGCTGGCATCCATCGGAAACCTACCTGACACCGATGCCGCGTCCTGTGGTGGAGTAATTGCGTATCCACCACACCCTTCGGGGCGCGGACTGATTCCCAGTGAGGGAATTCAAGGAGATGAGTGGGGCGCCTAAGTCGCGCTAGATACGTACAACAGAGACGAACATGGGATCACCTAAAGGGCGCGAGCCCCAAGGTGACGGAGGCCCCGTAGTAGTCGCAGGAATAACGACCTGCCAAGGAGGACGGGAAAACCGTCCGCAGGGCGAAGGGGGCCAGGTGATCGGACATCACGATGCTGGGAGGTATGCGTAATGCAGAACGCCGAAACGGTGCTTGATGTCCTGCGTGAACGCGGCAGGCAGAACCTGCCGTGTGATGAACTGTATCGACAACTGTTCAACCCGAACCTGTATCTACTGGCATACGGGCGCATCTACGCCAACCACGGCGCGATGACACCCGGAGCCTGCGGGGAAACCGCGGACGGCATGTCCGGAGCCAAGATCGGGCACATCATCGAAGCCATGCGCCACGAGCGTTACCGCTTCCGCCCGGTAAGGCGCGTCCACATTCCGAAATCAAACGGAAAAACGCGCCCGCTCGGTCTGCCGTCCTGGTCGGACAAACTCGTCGGCGAAGTGATCCGCCTTCTGTTAGAGGCGTATTACGAGCCGCGCTTCTCCGGCCGATCCCACGGTTTCCGCCCCGGCCGGGGCTGTCACACGGCACTGTCCGAGGTGACATACAACTGGACCGGGACAACCTGGTTCATTGAAGGAGACATCTCCGACTGCTTCGGCTCGCTGGACCATGAAGTCCTGCTGGCCATCCTGTCGGAGAAGATCCACGACAACCGGTTCCTCCGCCTCATCCGACAGATGCTGAAGGCGGGATACCTGGAAGACTGGAGATGGCACGCCACGCTGTCGGGATCCCCGCAAGGCGGTGTGCTTTCCCCGCTTCTGTCCAACATCTACATGGACCGGCTGGACACATTCGTCGAGACAGTTCTCATCCCGGAATACGCCCGAGGGAAAACCCGCCGCAAGAACCCGGCCTACAAGGAGCTGGAGAACGCGATCGGGGCTGCCCGGAAGCGGCTCGCCTACAGGAAGGAGAACACCGAGTCCGCCCAAGTCCGCCAATGGCGAAAGGAGTTACGCCGTCATCCGGCCGGAGATCCACACGACCCGGGCTACCGGCGGCTGCGCTACATCCGCTACGCGGACGATCACCTCCTCGGGTTCATCGGACCCAAGGCCGAAGCCGAGACGATCAAACAGCGCCTGGCCACATTCCTGCGCGACGACCTCAAGCTGGAACTCAACCAGGACAAGACGCTGATCACCCACGGCCGCACCCAGGCGGCCCGCTTCCTCGGCTACGAGATCACCGTCCAGCACGCAGACGAAAAGGTCTCCCGGGGTGGTCGCATCAATCGCGGCCTCCGCTCCATCAACGGGAAGATACAACTCCGTGTGCCCAAAGACGTGATCAAGGCCAAATGCGCCCCGTTCCTCCGCCGTGGCAAACCCACGCACCTGCTCCCGCTGACGAGTTGCACACCCTTCGACATCATCGGCATCTACGGAGCGCAGTACCGGGGCATCGTTCAGTACTACCTGCTGGCCGGCGACGTCTGGAGACTCGACCGGCTCAAGGGGGTCATGCTGACCTCCATGCTCAAGACCCTGGCCGCCCGGCACCGGTCAAGGGTGACCACGATGGCCAACCGCTACAAAACAACCATCAGGACACCCCAAGGACCACGCAGGTGCTTCGAGGCCAGGATCGAACGCGAGGGCAGGAAACCACTGACCGCACGGTTCGGTGGCATTCCCCTCACCCGGAAACGGACGGCCGTCCTCGACGACCTCCCGTCCACCTTGTTCACCCCACGCAGCCGCCCGCGCGGCAGCCAACTCATCGACCGGCTACAACGCGGACAGTGTGAACTCTGCGAGAGCCGAACTGAAGTGCAAGTACACCAAGTTCGCTCCCTCGCAGAGCTAAGAAGCGCAGGAGAACAGCCCGCATGGGCGCAACTGATGCTCAAGAAACGACGCAGAACCCTCGTGGTCTGCCCGCCTTGTCACGGAAGCATCCATACGTAACCCGGGTGAACAGCACGCAGTAGTCACTGGAGAGCCCGCTGCACCGAAAGGGTGCACGGCGGGTTCGGGCCGGGGGCCACTGGAAAAGGGACTGCACAGCGGAAACCTCGCCAGTGGCCTACCGGTACTCTTCCACGGCACCCTCCGTGGCCGCCTCTTCCGCGTCGAACTCTTCCTCACGGAGAAGGCTCTCCGCATCGAAGTCACCGACGCGCGAGGCGAGTTGCTGCCGACGCCGCGCGCCGCCACCCCGGACGAGAACTTCGGCCGGGGACTGATGATCGTCGAGGAGACCGCTGACCGGTGGGGAGTCAGCGAGCTGATCGTCGGCAAGACCGTGTGGTGCGAGCTGGACACGGCGTGAGCGTACGCAGACGGAACGGCCGCCCTGGTCAACTCCCTTACCAGGGCGGCCGTTTCAACGGAACCGCTAGTTGACGTTCACCGCGCTCCAGGTCGCCGCCACCGCGTTGTACTCGACGCTGCCGTTGCCGTACAGGTCGCGCGCGGCGTTCAGCGTCGCCGTCCGCGCGCCCGCGTAGTTCGTCGAGGACGTCATGTAGACGGTCAGCGCGCGGTACCAGATCGCGCCCAGCTTGGCCCGGCCGATCCCGGTGAGGGTGGAGCCGTTGGACGTGGGCGAGTTGTACGTCACCCCGTTGATGGTCTTCGTGCCGCTGCCCTCCGCCAGCAGGTACGCGAAGTGGTTCGCGACGCCGGAGGAGTAGTGGACGTCGAGGCTGCCGACCGAACTGCTCCAGTAGTCAGCCGAGTTGGCGTCACGGCTCGGGCGGTCCATGTAGCGCAGGGCGTCCCGGCCGAAGCCCGAGCGGACGATCTTCTCGCCGATCAAGTAGTCGCCCAGGTCATTGGAGTTGGCGGCGTGGAACTCGACGAGCGTGCCGAAGATATCGGAGGTCGCCTCGTTGAGGCCGCCGGACTCACCCGAGTACGTGAGGTTCGCCGTCTTGGACGTGACGCCGTGGGACATCTCGTGGCCCGCGACGTCGAGGGCGACCAGCGGACCGAGCTGCGTGCCGTCACCGTCGCCGTACGTCATGCAGAAGCAACTGTCGTCCCAGAAAGCGTTGTTGTAACCGTTTCCGTAGTGGACGCGGTTGTAGGAGCCCTTGCCGTCGTTGCCGATGCCGTTGCGGCCGTGGACGTTCTTGTAGTAGTCCCAGGTGACGTCGGTGCCGTACTGGGCGTCGACGGCGGCGGTCGCGCGGGACGCCGTAGTACCCGTACCCCAGTGGTTGTCGGCGTCGGTGAAGAGCGTCGCGGGCGCGCGGACGATGCAGATGCCGAAGATGCAGAGGTCGGTCTTGTTCTCCGCGTCGCCGGTGTACGTGTTGCCCCGGCTCGGATCCTTGAGCTGGTATGTCGTACCGGAGAGGGTCGTCTCCAGCGGGACCGTACCCCCGTAGAGGGACTGCCCGTCACCGGTGGCCGTCTCGATCGCGTCCCAGGCGTCGATCTGGACCCCGGTCCGCGCGTCGGTCACGACGGTCCGGGCGACCGGGTTGCCCTGCGCGTCCAGCCCGACCGCGTCGGTCTTCCAGGCGAGCTTCGGCGCGCCGTGCAGGGCGTCGACGACGAGTTGCGGCTTGGCCTTGGCCTGCCGGACCCCGGCGCCGAGGTGCGCGGCGCGCAGCGCGTTCACCGCCTTGTCGGCGGCCTCGGGCGCGGGCACGGCCGGGGTGATGGTGGGCAGCGCGATGGTGCTGCGGGTCGCGCGGTCGGCGTCGCGGTACGCGCCGTCGGGCGCGAGGTGGACCACGAAGTCGCCTCCCAGCACCGGGAGTTGCCGGTACGTGCGGTCGTAACGGACGTGCTGCGTACCGTCCTTGTCGACGACCACGTCACGGACGCTCGTGCCCTGCGCGGAGTTGATGCCGAGACTCGCGGCCCGGTCGGCCACGGCGCTCGCCGCGTTGTCGATCGCCTGGGCGCGGGTGGGTCTGTCGGCCGCGTCGGCCACGGGGCTCAGCACCGCGGCCATCAGGGTCGCCGTGGTGGCGGCTATGCCGGCCGCGGCGAGACGGGAACCTCGGACGTGCTGCCGGAAGGGGCTCATCGGTCTCCTCGGGGGCGCGTGGTGGGGGTGGCGCTGACGTCGACTGCGATTTATAGGCGCCGCGACTTGTCATGTCCATAGCGCACCCACAGGGGCAGCCGGGAGACAATCCCTCCGTGACCCCCGCACCCCTCCCCTTCTTCGTCTACGGCACCCTGCGCCCCGGCGAGACCAACCACGCCCTGTTCCTGTCCGGCCGCACCCTCACCGAGGAGCCCGCGCATCTGACCGGCGCGGTGCTGTACGACGGCCCGGGGTACCCGTACGCCGTGGAGGCACCCGGCGGCCCCCTATACGGCGACCTCGTCACCGTCGCCCCCGAGTACTACCCGGCTACCCTCGGCGAGCTGGACGCCCTGGAGGAATACCGGGCGGACGACCCGGACAGCCCCTACCTGAGAGTTACCCGGGAAGTAGTACGCGGCCGTAGCTCCGAAGTCGTACGCGCCTGGGTGTACCTCGCCGGCCCCCGTATCTCCACCCGTCTCCGCGACACCGGAACCCTCATCGAGAACGGCGACTGGCTCACCCGCCGCGCGCCGCAGCACTGAACCGGCGATCCCCCGCCGCCCCACGCCCGCACCGACCTGACGGCGTGTCGGTCACCCGTTCACCCCTCCCCGGAAAGGTTTTCCCCGGCCTCTCCCCGCACCACCACTGACCTGCTGAAACGACAGCAACACCACCTCTTCCCCGCCACCCGTTCATCCCATTCCTGACGCCTCCTCAGGAAGCGCGCCCGCCCCGCTGCCTCTTTTCTCGGAAGGGCACAGGCACGAAGGGCACAGGCACGACCGAGGCTCGGAGGAGCACCGATGCGACGTACCGTCCGGCTGCTGACCGGCACCGCGTTCGCCGTGGTCGCGGTGGGCGGCGCCGTGGCGCCCGCGTACGGCGGGGACGGCGGAAGCCTGGAGGTGTATCCGTCGACCGTGGTGCCGGGCGGGCAGGTCACCGTCAACACCGACGCGTGCGGGGACGGCGGGAGCGCCGCCGGGGACGCGAGCGCGGTCGGCGCCGGCCGGTTCACGCTCGCGCCGTCCACCCACGAGGGCGACGCCATCGGCCAGTTCGGGGTGCCGCCGAGCGCCCAGCCGGGGACGTACGAGATCGTCGCCACCTGCGCGGAGGGCGGTAAGAAGGTCACCGGAGATCTTGTGGTAACGCTTGCTACCGCTCGGCAGCCGGCGTATCCGAGGGGGAGTGTGAAGACGGGGGTCGGCGGCGCGCTAGGCCCCGACCCCGTGCAGACCGCGGCCGGTGTGGCGGCACTCGCCGTCGCCGCCGCGGGCGGTACCTGGCTCCTGCATCGCCGGGCGAGAGGCGACGGGATCTGACGGACACCCTCCGCTGTCCGTCCTCCGGTACCGCATACCCCTCCCCCTCCGGGTCCGACGCCCCTCGTGGCCCGGAGGGGGTACGGGGACCCGTAGAGGAGAGGGGTACGTCTCATGCGCAGGGTCGGCAACACCGCGATAGCGGCCGTTACGGTAACCGCTCTCTGCTCAGGTGCCTGGTTGTTGCACAACGGCACCGAGGAACACGCACCGCCCCAGCCGTCCGCCGCGCAGGCCCGCACCGCCGCGGTCGACCCCCGCTCGGCCCCCGCGCTGCCGCCCTCTCCCCCGGACCGCATCCGTATCCCGTCGATCCGGGTGGACGCGCCCCTGATGGGACTGGGCCTCACCCCCCACGGCAGTCTCGACGTCCCGCCCGCCGCGAAGAAGAACCTCGCGGGCTGGTACGAGGCCGGCACCACGCCCGGCGAGACCGGTACCGCCGTGGTGGCGGGCCACGTCGACAACGCCGACGGCCCCGCGGTCTTCTACTCCCTGGGAGCCATCCGCAAGGGTGCGACCATCGAGGTACAGCGACGGGACGGCACCGTGGCCCTCTTCACCGTGGACGCCGTCGAGGTCTACCAGGCGAACGCCTTCCCCGACGAGAAGGTGTACGGCGCGACCGGCCGCCCCGAACTCCGGGTGATCACCTGCGGCGGCCCCTACTCAAGAGCTACGGGGTACCAGGGGAACGTGGTGGTGTTC
The DNA here is from genome assembly GCF_055409605.1 of Streptomyces saintjeani. Lineage (NCBI taxonomy): Bacteria > Bacillati > Actinomycetota > Actinomycetes > Kitasatosporales > Streptomycetaceae > Streptomyces > Streptomyces saintjeani. The sequence goes on from NZ_CP189624.1 coordinate 3,042,658, forward strand.
GCGCACCTCACGGGGACCAGGTGATACCGGTGGCTCAGGAGAGCCACTGCTCGTACGCCATGTTCGCCACCAGCGCGAACACCACCGTCAGCAGCACCACCCGCACGAACCCGCTCCCCTTCTTCAGCGCGGTCCGCGCCCCCACCGTCCCCCCGATCAGGTTGAACACGGCCAGCAGCGCGGCGAGTTGCCAGATCACCGCCCCCTGCCAGGCGAACGTGACCAGCGCGCCGAAGTTCGTGCAGCAGTTGACGATCTTGGCGGTCGCGGAGGCGGTGACCAGGTCCAGGTGGAGGATCGCGGTGAGGGCGAGGACGAGGAACGTACCGGTGCCGGGGCCGACGAGACCGTCGTAGAAACCGATTCCCACCCCGGCCAGCCCGATCGCCGCAAGGACCCGACGCGGGCCCGCAGGGCCGGTCGCCGGCGCCGTACCGAAGGCCGGGCGGGCGATGACGAAGGCCCCGACCGTGACCAGGACGACCATGGTCACCGGCTTGAGGACCTCGGTGCTCATGCCCGCCGCGAGGAAGGCTCCGCCACAGGAGCCGAGCAGGGCCGCGACGCCGATGCGGACGGCGAGGCCGACGTCCACCTTCGTCTTGCGGACGTAGGTGACCGCCGCGCCGGACGTGCCGACGATCGCGATCGCCTTGTTCGTGCCGAGCGCGTGGGCGGCCGGGGTGCCCGCGGGGAGGCCGAGGAGGAGCGCGGGGAGCAGGAGGAGGCCGCCGCCGCCCACCACCGCGTCGATCCAGCCCGCCGCGAGCGCGGCCAGGCAGAGCAGAAACAGGGTGGTCAGGGGTATGTCGGGCATGATCGGGAGCCTACGGACGCGGTAGGTGCAGAGTCCATCGATATGAGGGGCTCCTGAGGTTCGGCGGGGGTCGGGTCCGCCGTCCACAAACGGTCTTTCTCGGCCAGAAAATGTCACCCTCCGTCGCATTCGATGGCCGAAGGGCATCTGGACCGGACCGGCCACGGGCCCGGATGCTGCATAGGTGGAACCGGTTGCTACGGATGTGGAAAAGATCGTCCGCCAGGACGCGGCCCTCTTGGAGGACGACCTCGGCGCGTTCCTCGACGCGCTGACGGACGGCGGCGGGCCGACGCGTACAGAGGCGTGTACCGAGGCCCGTACCGACGTGTACGCCGACGCCCTGCGCAGAACCCTGCACGAGCCGGCGGCGGACGCCCTCGGCTCGAAGGCGGGCCAGCAGGCGCTGCCCCCGAGACCGGACGCCCCTGGCGGCGCGGCGCCGCTGAGACCCTCGATGGTGTACTGGGCCTACCGCAACTACCGAGGTCTCCCGGGCGAGTTCGGCAACGACTTCGCCGCGGTCCGGCGCACCGCGGTAGCCGTCCGCGTCCTCATGAAGGCGGCTGTCGCGCTCGACGACATCCAGGACGGCAGCACGATCCGGTACGGCGAACCCGCCCTGCACGCCACGCACGGCGTACCGGTCGCCCTGAACACCGGCGCCTGGCTGATCACGTCCGCGATCCGGCATGTGGGCCAACCGGCCGCCGCGCAAGCCCTGTTGGAGAGCGTGAGCCGGGGCTTCACCGGCCAGGCGGGCGACCTCGCGTCCCGTACGGACACCACCCGCGCGTCCCTGCTGGCCGCGCCCCACGCCGACCGCGTCCACTTCTGGGAGTCCGTCGCCGCGCTCAAGACCGGCACCCTGTTCCGGATGCCGCTGGAGGCCGCCCTCGCGGCGCTCGGCGTCCAGGAGGACGACCGGGACACGCTGGACGACGCGATGCGCCGCCTCGGCCTCGCCAGCCAGCTCTTCAACGATCTCACCGACGTCGTACCGGAGTTCGGCGGCGCCAACACGCACGAGGACTTCGACGGCCTGGGCAACCGGGTCTTCCTGGAACTCCTCGACACCGAACCGCCGTCCGGCGAAGCCGACTTGAGGACGTACGTGCTCGACCACCCGAAGCTGGACGAGACACTCCTCCAACTCTCCGCCGAGGCCGTCGAGTTGAAGCGCGCGGCGAAGGAGGCCGTCCACTCCGTCTGCCGGTCGGACCTCAGCGCCGCCTACTTCGACCTGACCATCGACCGCAAGGGCCACCTCATCGACCGCCTCCACCGCACCCTCGCCGAGCGGAGCGGCGCGTGAGCACCTCGGCCGTGGAACGGCTTCGGGCCCGTACCCGGGGCTGGCACGACGCCCTGGAGCGCACCGGGTTCGCCACCGCGATGGTCACGGGGACGCTGCCGGTCGAGCTGTACGTCAGTCAACTCGCCGCCTACCGACCGGTGTTGGCGGCGCTGGAGGACGAGCTGGCGCGGTCGCCCCGCCCCGCCGTACAGCGGGTGTGGTCGGCGGAGCTGGCGAAGGTGCCGTACATCGACCGCGACCTCGGGCACTTCGCGGCGTCCGGCGTCCTGCCCCGGCCGGGCCTGGTGGCGGCGGAGGTGCGCGCGTTCACCGGGGACGTCCGCGAGACGGCGCGCACGGCGCCGGAGGAGCTGCTCGGGTTCCTCTACGTACTGGAGGGGTCGACGATGGGGGCGCTGTTCCTGCGGGGTCCGGTGTCGGCGGCGTACGGGCTGACCTGCGGCGACGGGGTCGCGTACTACGGCAGCGGCGACCGGGCGCGCTGGCGGGCGGTCGCGGCCCGGCTGGACGAGGCGCTGCCGGGGCCCGAGGAGCAGGAGCGGGTGGTCCGGGCGGCCGAGCGGGCGTACGCGCATACGGCGGCGGTGTCCCGCGCACTGTCCCCGTCCCGGGTCTGAGCTGCGGAAACGCCGCAGTAATCGGTTTCACCCCCGTTGCTGCGGCGCTCCGGCCCGCGACCTCACACCCCGTACGGACCCTCGCTGAGGGCAGCGTTCCTCGTGGGAAACAGGCGTGATGCGGTCGGGTAACGTCCGCGCCGCAGTCTCATCGGCATGACCTCGAATGACGGAGGCTGCTGATGCCCACGGACAACACCCCCACGATCGTGCTTGTCGGCCATGGCATGGTCGGCCAGCGCTTCCTCGAAGCGCTCGCCGCGCGCGGCCTGACCGCCACGCACCGCGTGGTCGTGCTGTGCGAGGAGCCGCGTCCGGCGTACGACCGCGTCCAGCTCACCTCGTACTTCTCGGGCACCAGCCCCGAGGAACTCTCCCTGACCGACCTGGAGTTCATCGCCGAGCACGGGATCGAGCTGCACGTCGGCGACCCGGCGGAGACGGTCGACCGCGAGACGCGGACAGTAACCTCCCGTTCCGGTCTGCGAGTCGAGTACGACACCCTCGTACTCGCCACCGGCTCCTACCCGTTCGTGCCGCCCGTGCCCGGCAAGGACGCGGCCGGCTGCTTCGTGTACCGGACGATCGACGACCTGCTCGCCATCGAGGAGTACGCGAAGGCGCGGGCGACGGTCGGCGCGGTCGTCGGCGGCGGGCTGCTCGGCCTGGAGGCCGCGGGCGCGCTCCAGGGCCTCGGACTCACCACGCACATCGTGGAGTTCGCGCCTCGGCTGATGCCGGTGCAGGTCGACGAGGGCGGTGGCGCGGCGCTGCTGCGGACCATCGAGGACATGGGCCTGAGCGTCCACACCGGCACGGGTACGCAGGAGATCGTCGTCGGCGAGGACGGCATGGTCACCGGCATGAAGCTGTCCGACGGGTCCCAGGTAGCCACGGATCTGGTGGTGTTCAGCGCCGGGGTCCGCCCGCGCGACCAACTCGCCCGGGACTGCGGCCTGTCGGTGGGCGAGCGCGGCGGTATCGCGGTCGACGAGCAGTGCCGTACGGTCACCGACCCGGCGGTGTTCGCGATCGGCGAGTGCGCGCTCGCGGCGGACGGCCGGGTGTACGGCCTGGTCGCGCCCGGCTACGAGCAGGCGGAGACGGTCGCCGCGACCATCGCCGAGGACGAATCGGCCTTCCTGGGCGCGGACTTGTCGACGAAGCTGAAGCTGCTCGGCGTGGACGTCGCCTCCTTCGGGGACGCGCACGGCACGGCCGAGGGCTGCCTGGAGGTCGTGTACTCCGACGCCCGCTCCGGCCTCTACAAGAAGCTCGTGATCGCCCGGGACGGCACGCTGCTCGGCGGCATCCTGGTCGGCGACGCGGAGGCGTACGGCACGCTGCGCGCGTTCACCGGTTCGGTGCCGCCGGTCTCCCCCGAGTCCCTTGTCCTGCCCGCCGGTTCGAGCCGCGGCGCGCAGCTCGGTCCGTCCGCGCTGCCGGACGAGGCGGTCGTCTGCTCCTGCAACAACGTCACCAAGGGCGCGATCCGTGGGGCGGTCACCGAGCACGCGTGCACGACCGTCCCCGAGGTCAAGAAGTGCACCAAGGCCGGTACCAGCTGCGGCAGTTGTGTGAAGGTGCTCGGCCAGCTCGTCACCGCCGAGCTGGAGGCGAGCGGCGTCGAGGTCGACAAGGGCCTGTGCGGCTGCTTCGGGCAGACCCGCGAGGAGCTGTACGAGATCGTCCTCGCGCTGCGCATCAACACCTACCGCGAACTCCTGGACCGCTACGGCCGCGACGGCGCCAAGGGCGGTGACGGCTGCGAGGTCTGCAAGCCGGCCGTCGGCTCGATCATCGCGTCCCTCGCGCCGGTGATCGGCGCGAGCGTCTACATCCTCGACGGCGAACAGGCGTCCCTCCAGGACTCCAACGACCACTTCCTCGCCAACATCCAGAAGAACGGCTCCTATTCGATCGTGCCGCGTATTCCCGGCGGCGAGATCACCCCGGAGAAGCTCATCGTCATCGGCGAGGTGGCCCGCGACTTCGGCCTCTACACGAAGATCACCGGCGGCCAGCGCATCGACCTGTTCGGCGCCCGCGTCGAGCAACTCCCGCTGATCTGGGCCCGGTTGGTGGACGCCGGTTTCGAGTCGGGGCACGCGTACGGCAAGGCGCTGCGGACGGTGAAGTCCTGCGTGGGCCAGACCTGGTGCCGCTACGGCGTCCAGGACTCCGTGCGGATGGCGATCGACCTGGAGCTGCGCTACCGGGGCCTCAGGTCGCCGCACAAGCTCAAGTCGGCGGTGTCGGGCTGCGCCCGCGAGTGCGCGGAGGCCCAGTCGAAGGACTTCGGGATCATCGCGACGTCGGGCGGCTGGAACCTGTACGTCGGCGGCAACGGCGGCGCCACCCCGCGCCACGCGGACCTCCTCGCGCAGGACCTGGACGACGCTCAACTCGTCAGGCTCATCGACCGGTTCCTCATGTTCTACATCCGCACCGCCGACCGTCTGGAGCGCACCTCGACCTGGCTGGAGCGCATCCCCGGCGGCCTCGGCCACGTCCGGGACGTGGTGGTCGACGACTCCCTCGGCATCTGCGAGGAGCTGGAGTCGCTGATGGCCGCGCACGTCGCGAACTACCGCGACGAGTGGGCGGAGACCATCAACAACCCCGAGAAACTGGCCCGGTTCGTGTCCTTCGTGAACGCGCCCGACACCCCCGACCCGGTCGTCGGGTTCGTCCCGGAGCGCGAGCAGATCAAGCCCGACCTGCCCCTGCTGTCGATCGGCATGCGTCCCATGGAAGGAAGTGCCCAGCGATGACCCTGGCACCCGAGACGACCGATCTGAAGGTCCAAGTCGGCCTGGACGACGCATGGCTGACGGTGTGTGACCTCTCCGCGCTGCTGCCGGGCCGGGGCGTGGCCGCCCTGCTGCCGGACGGCCGTCAGGTGGCCGTGTTCCAGGACCGGAACGGCGACCTGTACGCCATCGACAACCGGGATCCCTTCAGCGGGGCGGGAGTTCTCTCCCGCGGCCTCACCGGCACCCACCAGGGCCGGCCGTTCGTCGCCTCGCCCCTGCTGAAGCAGCGCTTCGACCTGGCGAGCGGCGAGTGCCTGGACGACGATGCCGTGAGCGTCACGACGTACGAGGTACGGCTCGGCTGACCCCCTAGCCCCGTCCGCTCGGCTGACCCTCGGCTAGCCCTGTCCGCGCACCGCCTGGAGCTGTCTCGCCGGGCGGTGCGTCGGCGTGTTGCCGCCATGTCCGGTGCCCTGCTTGGTGGTTGGCGCGACCGGCAGCCGTACGAAGGCGTCCAGCCCGCCCAGCGGAGCCGTCCTGAGCAGCGCCTCGCCCCCGCTCGCGTGGGCCAGGCGCTGGACGAGGGCGAGGCCGAGGCCGGTGCCGCCCTTGGGGGCGTCGGGGGCCCGCCAGAAGCGGTCGAAGGCGCGGCGGCGCTGCTCCTCGGTCATGCCGGGGCCCTCGTCCATGACGTGCACCTCCACGAACGGCTGGGTGAACTGCCGCGCGGTGAAACGGCGTTCGTGCTGCGCGGTGCGGCGGACGTCGATGAAGACGGTGGTACCGGCGGGCGAGACGCGCAGCGCGTTGGAGAGGAAGTTGTCGAGGATCTGCTCGACCGCGCCCGGCACGGCGGTCACCTCCCCGACCGGCTCCCCCGCGAGCGCCAGCCGGACCCCGTGCCGCTCGTACAACGGCCGCCAGGCGTGGTGCCGTTCGGCGCGTACGGCGTCCAGGTCGACGCGTTCGCGTTCGGCGGCCTTCTCGTCGAGCCGGGCCATCGCGAGCAGGCCCTCGACCATCCGCGCGAGCCGGTCGGTCTCGGTCATCGCCGCGCCGAGGCTGCCGCGTGCCTGGAGCGCGATGTGGTTCTCCAGGTTCTCCAGTCTGAGGCGCAGCGCGGCCAGTGGCGTCTTCAGCTGGTGGGACGCCTCGCCCGCGAAGGCGCGCTGGGAGGACACGAGGTGTTCGAGCCGGGCGGCCGTGTGGTTGAACGTGGCGGCCAGGCTGCGGACTTCGGGCGGGCCGTCGTCGATCGCGACCGGTGCGGCGGCGGCGCCGGACGCCAACTCGCGGGTCGCGCGCTCCAGTTCGCGGATGGGCCGGCCCGTCCAGCTCGCGATGGCGAACCCGACGACGGTGACGGCCGCGAGGACCGCGATACCGCCCGCGAGGAGCAACAGCCATACGTGGTGGACGCGTTCGTGCACCATCTCGGTCGGGACCGTGATCCGTACGGCGCCCTGCGACTCGACGCCGTGCCGGACCGGCGCGGAGGCCGCGAGGTACTGGACGCCGCCGATGGTCGAGGTCCGGACGTCGGCCGTGGCCGCGCCCTTGAGGGCGGCGGCGATGCCCGGCCAGGCGGCGAGGCCCTGCGCCTCCGTGCCGGTGAGGGGATGCGAGGAGGCCAGCAGGGCTCCCTGGGCGTCGACTATCAGTACTTTGCCGCCGATGCGTTCCGCGCAGTGCGCCGCGCGGGCGGGGAGGTCCTGGGCCGCGTTCCCCGTCAGGATGGACAGCGAGGCGTACGCGGAGACCGACTCGGCCTCGTCCTCGGCCCGGTTGACGACCCGCTCGCGCTCCGCGCCCGAGTACACGTATCCCAGGGGGATTTCGAGGCAGAGCAGGACCAGCGCGGCGAGCGTCAGGTAGCTGAGCAGCAGGCGGCGGGTCATCGGGCCGCTGTCCAGTCGTAGGCGGGGGTGGGGGCCGGGGCCTGGGGCTGCGGCTGGGTCTGCACGGCCAGCCGGAAGCCGACGCCGCGCAGCGTCTGGATCCACGCCGGGTTACCCAACTTCCGCCGCAGGGTGGCGACATGGACGTCCAGGGTCTTGGTCGGGCCCTGGTAGTGGGGGTCCCAGACCCGGTCCAGGATCTGCTGGCGGGAGTAGACCGCGCCGGGGTCCTCGGTGAGCAGGGCGAGGAGGTCGAACTCCTTGGGGGTGAGGACGACGGGGTCGTCACCGACCCAGACCTGCCGGGTGCGCCGGTCGACCACCAACGGGCCGGTGACTGCCGGGGGTTGGGCAGGTGGCACAGCGGAGGAGTACACCGGGTCAGGACTTGAGGGGTACACGTTGTTCGGTACGACAGGCTGCGCCGGGTACGCCGGGTACGCCGGGTACGTCGGATAAGCGTCCGGCGTAACGAACTCCCCTCCCCCGCTGACCCGTTGGGACCTCCGCGTCACCGCCCTGATCCGTGCCACCAGCTCCCGCATGCTGAACGGCTTCGCGAGGTAGTCGTCCGCCCCCAGCTCCAGCCCCAGGACCCGGTCGGCCTCTTCGCCGCGCGCGCTGAGGATGATGATCGGGACCTCGGAGACGCCGCGGATGCCCCGGCAGACGTCGATGCCGTCGATGTCCGGCAGCCCCAGGTCGAGCAGGACGACGTCACCGTACGGACCCCGCAGTCCCTCGGCTCCGGTGCCGACGTGCTGCACCGTCAGTCCGAAGTGGCCGAGCCCCTCGACGAGCGGTTCGGCGATCGTGTGATCGTCCTCGATGAGCAGGACTCGTACACCACCCATGCGTTTCCGTCTCTTCCATTCGATGGATTCGACACGGTACAAGAGGCACGGGAAATCTTCGCCCGGTTCCTTGAAATTGTGAGCAGCGACTCAGCGGCCCGTCACCGTGCGCCAAGAAATGTCCGGCAGCTGTCGGCGATTTAGTGTTCCGCTAACCTTCCGCTGGTCGACGCTCCTCTAACGTTCTGGAACACAAACCTCTGACCTGCGGATCTTCTCCGCAGTACGTGTTCATCGGGAGGAATCGTGCAGGCTTTGCTGGACCGTGCGCGGTCGTTCAAGCGGCGGGTCGACTTCGAAAGCGGCGAATACCGGAAACTGGCCGAAGGGCAAAGTCCGGAGGTTTTGTTCATCACCTGCTCGGACTCGCGGGTGATACCGGCGCTCATCACCGGCGCGCGGCCCGGCGAGATATTCGAGCTGCGCAATGCGGGGAATATCGTTCCGCCGCACGACGGACAGGGCCCCTCCGGCGAGGCCGCCACCATCGAGTACGCGCTGGAGGTGCTCGGCGTTCAGGACGTCGTCGTGTGCGGTCACTCGCACTGCGGGGCGATGGGCGCGATCACCTCCGGGGACGACCTGTCGACGCTGCCCGGTGTCGCGGCCTGGCTGAGCCTCGCCCGGCCGGGTCTCGCGCCCGCGCTGGAGTCCGTGCCGCAGGAGCCGTCGCTCCCGGACGTCACTCAGCTGAACGTCGTCAACCAGCTTGCCGAGCTGGGGAGTTACCCGGTCGCCCGGCGGCGGGTGGAGGAAGGGAGGCTGCGGCTGCACGGGTGGTACTACGAGGTCCACACCGGCCAGGTGCACGAGCTGGACACGGACGGGTCGTTCCGGGTGCACGCGGCATGAGCGGGACGCACGCGGCGAAGGTCGGCCGGGGACGAAGTCGGCGGCAGGGCAGGGAAGTTGGAGCGGCATACTCGGACACTCCCTACCCCGCTCCGCCGGCTTCCTCCCCGGCCGGCCGGAAGCCGAAGGCTCCCAAGGCCGACCTCGGCACCGAGATCACCGCCTCCCTCGTCGTCTTCCTCGTCGCCCTCCCCCTGTGCATCGGCGTCGCCGTGGCTTCAGGCGTACCGGCCGAGTTGGGGATCATCTCCGGTGTCATCGGCGGTCTGGTCGTCGGCGTCGCCCGGGGCTCCACGCTCCAGGTCAGCGGCCCCGCCGCCGGGTTGGCGGCGCTGGTGGCGGAGACCGTACTGGAGCACGGAGTCGCCATGCTCGGCGTCATCGTCCTGTTCTCCGGGCTGCTCCAGATCGTGCTGGGGCTGGTCCGGCTGGGCCGGTTCTTCCAGGCGATCTCGCTGGCCGTCGTCCAGGGGATGCTCGCCGGGATCGGGCTGCCGCTGATGTTCAGCCAGGCGTACCCGATGATGGACGCGAAGGCGCCGGGCACGCCGATCGAGAACATGGCCGGTGTCCCCGGGCTCCTCGCGGACACGTTCGCGAACCCGCAGGCGCTGATCGCGGCCGGGCTCGGCGTCGTCACCGTCGTCTTGAGCTTCCTGTGGAAGAAGGCGCCGGGGCCGATCAAGAAGGTGCCGGCGGCGCTGGTCGCCGTGGGGATCGGGATCGGGGTCGCGGCGCTGCCCGGGGTGGAGGTGAAGACGCTCCAGGTCGGCAACCTGCTGGCCTCGGTCAGTGTGCCGGGTGCCGAGGAGTTCGCGGGGCTCGCGGACGCCGGGATCATCACGGCGATCCTGACGTTCACGGTCATCGCGTCCGCCGAGTCGCTGTTCACGGCCGCCGCCGTGGACCGCATGCACGACGGTGAACGCACGCGCTACAACCCGGAGTTGATCGCGCAGGGCGCCGGGAACACGGTCGCGGGTCTGCTGGGCGCGCTGCCCATCACCGCTGTCGTGGCCCGGAGTTCGGCGAACGTGCAGGCCGGTGCGAAGACGCGGCTGTCCCGAACCCTGCACGGCGTCTGGCTGTTGGCGTTCGCGCTGCTGCTGCCGCAGGTGCTCGCGCTGATCCCGATCTCCGTCCTCGCGGGCGTCCTCGTGCACAGCGGGTGGAAGCTGTTCGCGCCGGAGGAGTTCCCGAAGATGTGGCGGCAGGACCGGGGCGAGTTCGCGGTCATGACGATCACCACGCTGGTCATCGTCGCGACCGCCCTGCTGGAAGGCGTGGTGGTCGGTCTCGCCGCCGGGATCGTGCTGCTCGCCGTACGTATGTCGCGGACCGTGATCCGGCGGCACGAGGAGGAGGACACCGCGAAGGTCGTCATGGCCGGCAACGCGACGTTCCTGCGGCTGCCCGAGGTGATCGAGGCGCTGGAGGGCGCGGCGCAGGCGGGCAAGCCGCGCATCCGGCTCGACCTGACGGGGGTGACGCACCTCGACCACGCGTGCCGCAGCCAGGTGGAGGAGTTCGTGGCGCAGCAGCGGGGCAAGGGGCTGCGGGTGGAGCTGCTGATACCGAACGAGAAGACCGAGCCTGTGGAAACGCGGGAGAAAACGGTTACGGAAACACAATCGCCCGTCCCTTCCGCCACGGCGGAGTGGTTCTACCTCGACACGACACCGGTACCGGAGGAGTACGGGTACTACGGGTCACCCCAGGAGTCGTACGAGTCGTACGGGTATTACGCCAACCGGTGACCCACCCCGCCGCTCACCCTGCTCGCCTCACCCCCTCACCCCTCCCCCACTCCCTCGTACCCCACCCCCGTCATCCGCTCCGACACCTCCCACAGCCACTCCGCCACCCGGTCGTCCCTGGTGCGCGGCGCCCGCCAGGACGGCGCCGGTGCCCCCCGCCACATCGCGAAGGACGGCCCGGTGAAGGAGTCGGGGCGGACGGCGTCGGCGGTGGCCGCGTAGAGGATGGGGAGCGCGCCGGTCTCGGCGGACTGGGCGAACGAGCGGTCACCGAGTTCCATCAGGAACCGGCTGCCGCGCCCGCCGACCCCGGACGCGAGCCCGGTCGCCGCGTACCCGGGGTGCGCGGCGGCGGCCACGACGGGGGAACCGGCGTCGGCCAGGCGGCGCGCGAGGGCGTGGGTGAAGAGGAGGTTGGCGGTCTTGGAGCGGGCGTACGCGGTCCAACGGTGGTAGCTGCGCAGGCCGTTGGGGTCGCGGAGGTCCACGTTGGACATGGCGTGCATCATGCTGGAGACGGTGACGACGCGGGCGCCGGGACCGGCTTGCAGGAGCCGGGGCAGCAGCAGTCCGGTGAGCGCGAAGTGCCCGAGGTGGTTGACGCCGAACTGCGTCTCGAAGCCGTCCACGGTGGTGCCGTACGGCACGGCCATCACCCCCGCGTTGTTGACGAGCAGGTCGAGCTGGTCGTACGGGAAGCGGTCCGCGAAGCGGTGTACGGAGCGCAGGTCGCCGAGGTCGAGGAGGCGGACCTCGGCGTCCGCGCCGGGCACCTCGCCCCGCAGGCGTTCGGCAGCCGCTTTCCCCCGTGTCTCGCTCCGGCACGCCAGCACGACGTACGCCCCCTTGCGCGCCAGCTCGCGCGCGGCGATGTACCCGAGGCCGCTGTTGGCCCCGGTGACCACCGCCACGCGGCCCTCCTGATCCGGCATCTCCCCCGTGCTCCAGCCGCCCATGGCCCGCCGCTCCCTTCTCAAGTGGTGATCTATCCACCCTAGGAGGGACACTGTCGGGGCGGCGTATGTACGCGGCACGGACAGCGTGAAACCGCGTACGGAAAGTTGCACAGGAACCGCACGGAGGGCGGCGCCCCCGCACAGGGCGCCGCCCTCTCCTGTGTACCGGAACCGCCGCCGATCGGTGAGGGTCGGGGACCGACGGCGGTTCCGGGGCCGGGAGTCGGTCAGCGGTGGTCGCTGCCCTCCGACTGGGTCGCGGCGCGGCCGGCTTCGAGGCGGGCGACGGGGATGCGGAACGGGGAGCAGGAGACGTAGTCGAGGCCGACCTCGTGGAAGAAGTGGACGGACTCGGGGTCGCCGCCGTGCTCGCCGCAGACGCCGAGCTTGAGGTCGGGGCGGGTGCGCCGGCCCGCCTCGGCCGCCGCCTTCACCAGGGAGCCGACGCCGTCGCGGTCGATGGTCTCGAAGGGGGAGACCCCGAAGATGCCCTTCTCCAAGTAGGCGGTGAAGAAGGAGGCTTCGACGTCGTCGCGGCTGAACCCCCAGACGGTCTGGGTGAGATCGTTGGTGCCGAAGCTGAAGAACTCGGCGGCCTCGGCGATCTGATCGGCCGTCAGGGCGGCGCGGGGCAGTTCGATCATCGTGCCGATGGCCAGCTTGAGTTCGGTGCCGGTGGCGGCCTCGACCTCGGCGATGACCTGGTCGGCCTCCTCGCGGACGATCTCCAGCTCCTGGACGGTGCCGACGAGCGGGATCATGATCTCGGCGCGCGGATCGCCCTTGGCGGCCTTGCGGGCGGCTGCGGCCTCGGCGATCGCGCGGACCTGCATGGTGAACAGGCCGGGGATGACGAGTCCGAGACGTACGCCGCGCAGGCCGAGCATCGGGTTCTGCTCGTGCAGCCGGTGGACGGCCTGGAGGAGGCGCAGGTCGTTCTCGTGCGGGTCCTTGCGGGACTCCGCGAGCGCGACGCGGACCGACAACTCGGTGATGTCGGGCAGGAATTCGTGCAGCGGCGGGTCCAACAGGCGTACGGTGACGGGGAGTCCGTCCATCGCCTCGAACAGCTCGACGAAGTCCCGCTTCTGGAGCGGGAGAAGCCCCTTCAGCGACTCCTCGCGCTCGACGTCGGTGTCGGCGAGGATGAGCTGCTCGACCAGCTCGCGCCGGTCGCCGAGGAACATGTGCTCGGTGCGGCACAGGCCGATGCCCTGGGCGCCGAACCGCCGTGCGCGCAGGGCGTCTTCGGCGTTGTCGGCGTTGGCGCGCACCCGCAGCCGCCGCTTGCGGTCGGCGAACGCCATGATGCGGTGGACGGCCTCGACGAGTTCGTCGGCGTCGTCGGCGCCCGCGTGCATGCGCCCCTCGAAGTACTCGACGACCGGCGAGGGCACGACCGGTACCTCACCGAGGTACACCTTGCCGGTGGAGCCGTCGATGGAGATGAGGTCGCCCTCCTCCACAACGTGCCCGCCCGGTACGGTCATTCGGCGCCGCTTGGTGTCGACCTCCAGCTCCTCGGCCCCGCAGACACAGGTCTTGCCCATGCCGCGCGCGACGACGGCCGCGTGCGAGGTCTTTCCGCCGCGCGAGGTCAGGATGCCCTCGGCGGCGATCATGCCGTCGAGGTCATCGGGGTTGGTCTCCCGGCGGACCAGGATGACCTTCTCCCCGGAACGCGACCACTTGACGGCCGTGTACGAGTCGAAGACGGCCTTGCCGACGGCCGCGCCCGGCGAGGCGGCGATGCCCCGGCCGACCTGGTCGGCCTTGGCGTGCTCGTCGAAGCGGGGGAACATCAGCTGCGCCAACTGGGCGCCGGTGACGCGCTGGAGGGCCTCGGTCTCGTCGATGAGGCCCTGGTCGACGAGCTGGGTCGCGATACGGAACGCGGCACCCGCCGTACGCTTGCCGACCCGGGTCTGGAGCATCCACAACTGGCCGCGCTCGATGGTGAATTCGATGTCGCAGAGGTCCTTGTAGTGGTTCTCCAGCGTCTCCATGATCGCCATCAGCCGGTCGTAGGACGCCTTGTCGATCGTCTCCAGCTCCGCGAGGGGGACGGTATTACGGATACCGGCGACGACGTCCTCGCCCTGGGCGTTCTGGAGGTAGTCCCCGTAGACCCCCTGGTGTCCGGAGGCGGGGTCGCGGGTGAAGGCGACGCCGGTGCCGGAGGCGGGGCCGAGGTTGCCGAAGACCATGGAGCAGACGTTGACGGCGGTGCCGAGGTCGCCGGGGATGCGCTCCTGGCGGCGGTAGAGCTTGGCGCGGTCGGTGTTCCAGGAGTCGAAGACCGCGTGGATGGCGAGGTCCATCTGTTCGCGCGGGTCCTGGGGGAAGTCCCGGCCGGTCTCCTTCTTGACGATCTTCTTGAAGGTGGTGACCAGCTTCTTGAGGTCGGCGGCCTCCAGTTCGGTGTCGACCGTGACCTTCTTGGTGTGCTTGGCCTTCTCCAGCGCCTCCTCGAAGAGGTCGCCGTCGACGTCGAGGACGGTCTTGCCGAACATCTGGATCAGGCGGCGGTACGAGTCCCAGGCGAACCGGTCGTCGCCAGCCTGCGCGGCGAGGCCCTGCACGGACCTGTCGGAGAGGCCGATGTTGAGGACGGTGTCCATCATGCCGGGCATGGAGAACTTGGCGCCCGAACGGACCGACACCAGAAGGGGGTTGTCGGCCTGGCCGAGCTTCTTGCCCATCCGCGCCTCAAGGGCGTCGAGGTGGGCGCTGACCTCGTCACGCAGTGCCACGGGTTCGGCGCCGGTCTCCAGGTAGACCTTGCACGCGTCGGTCGTGATGGTGAACCCGGGGGGTACGGGAAGCCCGAGGTTGGTCATCTCGGCGAGGTTCGCGCCCTTGCCACCGAGGAGGTCCTTGAGGTTCTTGTTTCCTTCGGTGAAGTCATAAACGAACTTCGGGGTCTGCGGTGTTTTGTTCTCCGACACAGTTCTCGACTCCTCAAGGACGCGGCGGCTGCCCTGACGACGAGGAACATACCCAGATCAAAGGCTTCTCGGGAGGTCCAGGCACGCGTCACACGCCTGTAACCCGCCGTGCACCACGGGATCGAGAGCAGTCCATGTGTTCACTTCTTGAAGACAACCCCCCATCCCCACTCCAGTCTAGCGCTCATATGAGCGCGATTCCACACGTCTGATTTTGATCGATGAACAATCAAGGGGTGACACTGAGTGCCACCCCTTGAGGAAGTGCAACCACCCTTGATCCGCTCATGTGAGCGAAACCTCTATCAAGCGTGGCGAGAATCACTCCCGAGAAGTACCCGTCTAGTACCCGAGAGCCATCAACCGCTCCTCCACCCGCTCCGGCGCGTACAGGTGCTCCACGACCAGCGCCCCCGCCCCGATCAGCCCCGCCCGCTCCCCCAGCAGGGAGGTCACGACCTCCAGATGAGCGGTCGAGCGCGGCAGGGCCCGCTGGTAGAGCAGCTCGCGCACGCCGGTCAGGAAGGGCGTGCCCGCGAGATCCCCGGCGATCATCAGGACGCCCGGGTTGAGGAGGGTGACGACGGTGGCGAGCACGTCGCCGACCTGCCGCCCGGCCTCCCGCGCGAGCGCCGCCGCCCCCGTGTGCCCCGAGGCGAGCAGGTCCCGTACGTCGGCTCCCGACGCCGCCGGCACCCCGCTCTCCGCGAGCCTGCGGGCGACGGCGCCGCCGCTCGCGACGGCCGCGAGACAGCCGTACGACCCGCAGCGGCACAGCGCGTCGGTGCCCACCCGGATATGGCCGATGTCGCCCGCGCCGCCGTCGATCCCCCGGAAGATCGAACCGCCGACGACGACGCCGGCGCCGATCCCGGTCGACACCTTGACCAGCACGAACGCCGAGCAGTCGGGGTGCGTGGCGCGCTGTTCGCCGTACGCCATGAGGTTGGCGTCGTTGTCGACGAGGACCGGGACCGTCGGGGCGCCGGTGCGGTCGGTGAAGGCGCGGGCGAGGCGGCCCCGTATGTCGTACCCGTCCCACCCGGGCATGATCGGCGGCTGGACGACGCGGCCGGTCTCCATGTCGACGGGGCCGGGGACCGCGAGGCCGATGCCGCACACCTCGTCCGGCCGGTGGCCCGCCTTCTCCAGCAACTGGGCGAACCAGGCGCCGAGTTCGTCCAGAACCTGGTCCGGGCCGTCCTCGATGACGAGGGTCCCGGAGTGCTCGGCGAGGATCTCCCCCGTGAGCGTGAGGACGGCCGCGCGGGCGTGCCGCGTATCGAGGTCCGCCGTGAGGACCACGGCGTGCGCGTCGTCGAACTCCAGGGTGATGGAGGGCCTGCCCCCCAGGGGTGAGTCCACCGGGCCCCCGGCGCCCTCGCGCAGCCAGCCCGCCCGGAAGAGCCGGTCGAGCCGCTGGCCGACGGTGGCCCGGGACAGCCCCGTCATCTGCTGGAGCGCACCGCGCGTCGTCGCTCTGCCGCTGCGGACGAGTCCGAGCAGCTCTCCGGCGCTCGCCTGACCCCGAACCTGACCCCGTGCGGACGTACGACCGGTCATGCGCACCCCCTTGTGTTTCTCAAGCTTGCATTACATATTGAGTTTTGCGTGTTAAATAGACGTAACCCTACGGTAGCCACTACCGAACCGGCCGGTCAGCCATGTCGTCGTCGGGGAGCCCCGAGTGGATCGCACCGCCCAGCTCATCGCCCGCTCAGCCGGGCACACCACTGCATACGATCCCGGTGGTACGGGGTCACCGTCCTCCAGGGCGGTACGGGTACTACAGGAGAACTGGACCGGGACCTCGACGGTCCCCTCGCGCAGCCTGTACCCGCACCAGTGGTCGTGGGACTCCGCGTTCATCGCGATCGGCCTGAGGCACGTCTCGCCGGTGCGCGCGCAGACCGAACTGGAGACGCTGCTCGCGGCCCAGTGGGGCGACGGCCGGATCCCGCACATCGTCTTCAACCCCTCCGTCCCGCTCGACGCGTACTTCCCGAGCCCCGACTTCTGGCGCTCCTCGGTCGCCGGGCGCGTGGCGGGCGCCCCGCGCACGGTACAGACCTCCGGCATCGTGCAGCCACCGGTCCACGCGCTGGCCGCCTGGCTGGTGCACTGCTCCGACCCCGGCCTGTCGCGGGCGCGCGGCTTCCTGTCCCGGGTCTACCCACGGCTCGCGGCCTGGCACCGCTATCTGCTGCACCGCCGCGACCTCGGGGGCGGCGGGCTGGTCTCCGTCGTCCACCCCTGGGAGCAGGGGATGGACAACTCCCCTTGCTGGGACGCCCCGTTGGCGCGGATCACACCGGCCCCCGCGCGGTCCTTCCGGCGCGCGGACCTCGACCACGGCGCTCCCGAGGACCGGCCGACGGACCTCGACTACGGGCGGTACGTCCGGCTCGCGACCGACTACCGGGACCGCCAATACGCCGACGGAGCACGGGAGTTCGCCGTCGAGGACCCCGCGTTCAACGCGCTGCTCGTCGCCTCGGAGCACGCACTCGCCCGTATCGCCCACGAGTTGGGGGCGACCGGCACCGCACGGCACGCGCGCGCCGAGCGCCTCACGGCCGCGCTCCTCGACCGGCTCTGGGACCCGGCCGAGGGGATGTTCTTCTGCCGGGACGTCGTCGGCGGCGACCTGATCCGCGAGCGCGGCGTCTCCGGCCTCGTCCCGCTGCTGCTGCCCGGCCTGCCGACCGACGTCGCGCGGGCGGTCGTACGGACGCTGCGCGGACGGCACTTCGGGCTCGGGACGGCCACGCGGCTCGTCCCCTCCTACGACCTGCTGGGCGAGGCGTTCGACCCGCACCGCTACTGGCGCGGGCCCGCCTGGTTCAACACGAGCTGGCTGCTGGAGCGCGGACTTCGGCAGCACGGCGAAACCATGCTGGCCGACGCGCTGCGCGCCGACTTCCTCCGGGCCGCCGACGCCTCGGAGTTCGCCGAGTACGTCGACCCGTACACCGGCGAGGCATGCGGGGCGACCGGCTTCGGCTGGACCGCCGCGCTCGCACTGGATCTGCTGCACGACACAGAACTTGACGAGATGTCAGACATGAGCATCGCGGGGACCATGGGAGGGGACCGGGCATGACGGACCGGCATCATCTGCTCGTGTACGGCGGTACGTTCGCCGCCGTCGGCGACCGTGGGGACATCAGCGGCGTAGGCTCCGGGACCTCCCTGGAGGGCCTCTTCGTGCGCGACGCGCGGCACTTGAGCCGCTGGCAGCTCACCGTCGACGGGGCCGTGCCGGAGGCGCTGACACCGGTCACCGCCGGGGACACCGCCGCGTGCGTGCTCGTTCCGCGCGGCGGGCGCAACGAGCCGCCGTCCTGCACCCTCTTCCGTGAACAGGCCGTCGGGGACGGGTCGTTCATCGAGTCGCTGCGGGTCGTCAGCAACCGGCCGGTGCCGACCGTCGTACGGCTCGCGGTCACCGCCGACGCGGACTTCGCCGACCAGTTCGAACTCCGCTCCGACCACCGCACCTACGCCAAGACCGGCATCGTCCGGCGGCGACAGGTCCTCGACGACGGGGTCGAGTTCACGTATCAGCGCAGCGAGTGGCGGTCCCGTACGACGGTCACGGCCGACCCCGCGCCCGACGGGGTCGAGGAGACCGGGACCGGGGCCCGACGGCTCGTGTGGGCACTGGAGCTGGAGCCGCACGGGGCCGCCGAGGTGACCTTGCGGGTGATGGCCCGGCCGCACGGGGAGAAGCGGGCGTTGCGCGTGCCGCGTTCTCCCGCCGCGGTCGGTGAGCAACTCCTCGCTGTCGAAGGGGAGTTCATCGAGGGGGTCGCGTTTCCCACCGGGTGGCCCGAGCTGGCCGCCGCCTGTGCCCGGGGGCTCGCCGACCTCGCCGCGCTCCAGGTGCCCGCCGTCGGGCCCGACGGGGAGGAGCTGCGGGTGCCGGCCGCCGGGGCGCCGTGGTTCCTCGCGCTGCTCGGGCGGGACGCGTTGCTGACGTCCCTGTTCGCTCTGCCGTACCGGCCCCAGCTGGCGAGCGCGACGCTGCTGGCGCTGGCCGCGAGCCAGGCCACCGAGACCGGGCCGCATGCCGTCTCCCAGCCCGGGAAGATCGTGCACGAGGTGCGGCACGGGGAGCTGGCGCACTTCCAGCAGGTGCCGTACGGGCGGTACTACGGGTCCGTCGACGCGACGCCCCTGTTCCTCGTCCTCCTCGGGGCGTACGTCGAGCAGACCGGGGACCTCGCCCTCGCGCGGCGGCTTGAGGGCCATGCCCGTGCCGCCGTCGACTGGATGCTCGACCACGGGGGGCTGTCCTCCCGGGGGTACCTCGTCTACCGCGCCGACCAGGGTGGGTTGTCCAACCAGAACTGGAAGGACTCCCCCGGTGCGATCTGCTCCGCCGACGGGACCCGGGCGCGGGGGACCGTGATGGCCGCGGGGGCCCAGGGGTACGCGTATGACGCCCTTCGGCGTACCTCCTGGGTATCACGTACCGCCTGGGGGAACGAGACGTACTCCGCCCTGCTCGAACAGGCCGCCGCCGATCTGCGGGACCGGTTCCAGCGGGATTTCTGGATGCGGGACGCGTCCTTCCCCGCGCTCGCCCTCGACGGGGAGGGGCGGCAGGTCGACGCCATCGCCTCCGACGCCGGGCATCTGCTCTGGTCCGGGCTGCTCGACAAGGAGTACGGGGAGGTCGTGGGGCGGCGGTTGCTCGAACCCGACTTCTTCTCCGGGTGGGGGGTGCGGACGCTGGCCGCCGGGCAGGCCGCGTATCACCCTCTCTCGTACCACCGGGGGTCCGTGTGGCCCCACGACAACGCGCTCATCACGCTCGGGCTGGCGCGGTACGGGCTCCATGACGAGGCGCGGACCGTGGCGCACGCCCTGGTCGACGCGGCGACCGCCACCGGGCACCGGCTGCCGGAGGTACTCGCGGGGTACGGAAGGGATACCCAGGGGGTACCGGTGCCTTACCCGCACGCGTGCGTTCGCGAATCCCGTTCGGCTGCGACGCCGTTGGCTTTGTTGACTGCGGTGGGTGGGGCCTAGCGCGGTTCGGGGTGCCTCGGGAGGTCGTCCGGTGGCTGCGGGTCCGTCGCGGTCGCGCCCACGCGGCGGTAGCCGCAGATCAGACACAGCCCCGCGCCCCTTAACGGCGTCGTTCAGCCCTTGGTTCGCCGTTTGCCCGGCGTTTGCCTATTTCTGCCTCCGGTGACTGAACACGTGCGCCGAACAGCCCGTACGAAATGATGGCGGACCCGGACCTCCACACCGGGTCCGCCGCCCATCTGGGCCACTGCCTCGTACGGAAGGACCTTCGGGTGCCTGTCTCCACAGACTCACGCCAACAACCGGAACCGACGCCGTCCGAAGAGACGGGGGATGCGGTGAGCACCGAGGCGGAGCAGGCGGTCGAGGAACCCGAGGTCGCAGAGAAGGCCGAAGGCCCGAGCGAGCCACCCGCCAAGCGGTTCGCGGTCGTCCGGGAGTGGCGGAGTCGGTATCCCGTCGCCGCGAAGGTCGTGTGGTGGACCGGGACCGTGCTCGCCGTGCTGCTGGTCTACACGTCGTTCCTGCTGCCCGTGTCCGTCGCCGCCTTCAAGTGGTCCACGTTCATACGGCTGCCCGGTGAAGCCATCGTCGTCGCCGCCCTGTTGATCGCCCTGCCCCGGCGGGCCCGGTTCTGGTTCGCCGTCGTCGGGGGGATCGGGCTGGCCGCGCTGACCGTCGTCAACGGGCTGGAGATGGGGTACCGGGACTACCTCGGCCGGAGCTTCAACCCGGTGCTGGACTGGGAGTTGCTCGACGACGCGAAGTCGTACGTGGCGGACTCCTCGGGGAGGACGGCCGCGAACCTGCTCGCGGTCGGGCTGGTCGTCCTCGTCGCTGCGCTGTTCGTGGGGATGGTGGGCGCGCTCGTCCGGATCGGGAACATCCTCGGGCGGGATATCCAACTCGCCACGCGGGGCACGTTGTTGGTCGGCACCGCGTGGATCACGTGCACGATCCTCACCGTGAACGTCGCGGGCATCCCGTTCGCCTCGTACCGGGCGGCGGCCGGGTTGAACTCCCAACGGCGGCAGGTCGAGGCGACGTTGAAGGACGAGGCCGCGTTCAAGAAGATCGCGAAGAGCGACAAGTTCGGCAACACGCCGCCGTCGCAGCTCGTTCCGGACCTGCGCGGCAAGGACATGCTGTTCACGTTCATCGAGAGCTACGGCCGCAGCGCGATCGAGGACCCGATCATGGCGCCGGGCGTCGACAAGATGCTCACCGAGAACACGGCGGCGCTCGCGAAGATCGGATTCCACGCCAAGAGCGGCTGGCTGACGTCGTCGACGTACGGCGGCGGCAGCTGGTTCGGGCACTCGACGACCATGTCGGGCCTGTGGATCGACAACCAGCAGCGCTACCGCACGGTGATGGCGAGCGACCACCTCTCCCTCACGAAGGCGTTCCAGAAGACCGGCGCGTGGGACACGGTCGGCATCATGCCGGGCGTGCAGAAGAGCTGGCCGGAGCAGAAGTACTACGGCCTCGACAAGGTCTACAACGCCTTTCAGATGGGGTACCAGGGACCGAAGTTCAGCTGGTCGACGATGCCGGACCAGTACGCGCTGGAGTCGTACCAGCGCCTTGAGCACAGCAAGAAGCGCGACAAGCCGCTGATGGCCGAGATCATCCTGACGTCCAGCCACATGCCGTGGGCGCCGATCCCGTCGCTGGTCGACTGGGAGGACGTGGGCGACGGTTCGGTCTTCGACGCGATCCAGAAGGCGGGCAAGAAATCCTCGGACGTCTACAGCGACGACACCAAGGCCCGCGAGGAGTACGGCAAGGCGGTGCAGTACTCGGTGACCTCGCTGACCCAGTGGATGGAGCGGTACGCCGACGACGACACGGTTCTCGTCTTCCTGGGCGACCACCAGCCGAACGCCAAGGTGAGCGGCACCAAGGCCAGCCGCGACGTACCGATCTCGATCGTCGCGAAGGACCCCAAGGTCCTGGAGAAGGTGGCGGACTGGAACTGGACGGACGGCCTCAAGCCCGCGCACGACGCGCCGGTGTGGAAGATGGACCAGTTCCGCGACCGCTTCCTCACGGCGTACGGCTCGACCCCGCACCCGAAGACCAACTGACGCTTCACAGCGGCTCGTTCATCGCGTCGCGCGCCGCTTCCACGAACGCGGCCAGGGAGGCCGAGTAGACCTCCATGGCCGCGTCGAAGCGAGCGAACGCCTCCGGCTCGCCCGGGGAGATCCCGGCGAGGGAACCGTTGGTGCGGGTGGCCGCCGCCAGCACCGCCTGGGCCGGCCCCACAAGCCCGCCGGGTCCCTCCAGCGAGATGACCCGCACGCTGTGCATGAGCGGGTCGTACGCCTCGCGCGCCTCCACCCGCAGTTCCTGAACGCGTGTCAGAAACCGTTCGGGGTCGGCGGGTTGGAAGCGGACCTCGCCGACCTTCCAGTACAGCTCGCTCATCCCGTGCGCCCGGCGCATCAGCTCCAGGTACGCGTCCCGCCGCAACTCCCGTACCCGGCTCTCCTGTTGGGCCTTCGCGGACGCCTCCGCCTGGACCCTGGCCGCGCGGACGTTCCCCAAGGTGGTGACCCAGCCCGCCAGTACGGCCGTACCGCCGGTCAAAGCCGCGACCCACACCGCACTGTCCGCCACGCGATCAGTGTCGGCGGGCTCCGGCGCGGTGTCGAGAGGGCGTCGATCAGCCGCCGGAGGTGTCGAGTTCGGCGTCCTCGCCGATGCCCGCGCAGTCGTACGGGTCCTTGAGCCAGCCGTCCGGGAGGACGACGCGGTTGTTGCCGGACGTGCGGCCCCGGGGGCCGTCGGCGCCGGTCGGCCAGGGCTGGTCGAGGTCCAACTCGTCGAGCCCCGCGCGGAGTTCGGACAGGGACGAGGTGATCGCGAGGCGCCCCCGCATCTCGCTGCCGACCGCGAACCCCTTCAGGTACCAGGCGACGTGCTTGCGGAAGTCGATGACACCCCTCGACTCGTCACCGAGCCACTCGCCGAGGAGGGTGGCGTGGCGGACCATGACGTCGGCGACCTCGCGGAGCGACGGGCGGGCGAGATCGTCCAAGCGCCCCTCGAAGGCCGCGACCAGGTCCGAGAACAGCCACGGGCGGCCCAGGCACCCCCGGCCCACCACCACTCCGTCGCAACCGGTCTCCCGCACCATCCTCAGCGCGTCCTGGGCCGACCAGATGTCGCCGTTGCCGAGGACCGGGATCTCCGGGACGTGCTCCTTGAGGCGCGCGATGGCCTCCCAGTCGGCGGTGCCGCCGTAGTGCTGGGCGGCGGTACGGCCGTGCAGGGCGATCGCCGTCACGCCCTCCTCGACGGCGATGCGGCCGGCGTCGAGGTAGGTGATGTGGTCGTCGTCGATGCCCTTGCGCATCTTCATCGTGACCGGGAGGTCCCCGGCGCCGGAGACGGCCTCGCGGAGGATCGCGCGCAGGAGGTTGCGCTTGTACGGGAGGGCCGAGCCGCCGCCCTTGCGGGTGACCTTCGGGACGGGGCAGCCGAAGTTCAGGTCGATGTGGTCGGCGAGGCCCTCTTCCGCGATCATGCGGACGGCCTTGCCGACGGTCGCCGGGTCGACGCCGTACAGCTGGATCGAGCGGGGGGTCTCGGTCGCGTCGAAGCGGATGAGCTGCATGGTCTTGTCGTTGCGCTCGACCAGCGCGCGGGTGGTGATCATCTCGCTCACGAACAGGCCCTTGCCCCCGCTGAACTCCCTGCACAGGGTGCGGAACGGGGCGTTGGTGATACCGGCCATGGGCGCCAGGACGACGGGCGGCTGGACGGTGTGCGGGCCGATCTGGAGCGGCTGGGCGGTCGTGGACATTCCCCCATTGTCGCGCATGGGACGAGTGGGCCGAACGGGTGAGGTCCAGAATCTTGTACCGGTCATTAGTTAGACGCACTATCGATATGGGCGTATGGTGGAGCGCATGCCGGAGCTCAGCCATCACCGTCGACTGCTGGTGCTCGCGATCTGCTGCATGAGCCTGCTGATCGTGAGCCTGGACAACACCGTGCTGAACGTGGCGCTGCCGTCCATGCAGCGCGATCTCGACGCGAGTACGTCGGGTCTCCAGTGGACCATCGACGCGTACACGCTGGTGCTGGCCTCGCTGCTGATGCTCGCGGGGTCGACCGCCGACCGGATCGGGCGGCGCAAGGTCTTCATGACCGGGCTCGTCGTCTTCACGGTCGGGTCCGTGCTGTGTTCTCTCGCGCCGAACCTCGAACTGCTCGTCGTCGCGCGGATGGTGCAGGCCGTCGGGGGGTCGATGCTCAACCCCGTCGCCATGTCGATCATCACGAACACGTTCACCGACGCGCGGGAGCGCGCGAGGGCCATCGGCGTGTGGGGCGCCGTCGTCGGGATATCCATGGCGGCCGGGCCGCTCGTCGGAGGGCTCCTCGTCGACTCCGTGGGGTGGCGGGCGATCTTCTGGCTGAACCTTCCCGTCGGGGTGGCCGCGCTGGTCCTCACGCTGCGGTTCGTCCCCGAGTCCCGCGCCGAGCGGGCCCGGCGGCCCGACCCGGTCGGGCAGGTGCTGGTGATCGCACTGTTCGGTGCGCTCACCTGCGCGATCATCGAAGCGCCGGTCTCCGGGGCCGGGGTCAGCGTGCCGTTCGGGGCGCTCGCCGCCGCCGCGCTCGCCGGGTTGCTGTGGTACGAGCCCCGGCGTACCGATCCCCTCATCGACCTGCGGTTCTTCCGGTCCGCGCCGTTCAGCGGGGCGACCGTGATCGCGATCTCCGCGTTCTCCGCCCTCGCCGGGTTCCTGTTCCTGTCGACGCTGTACCTCCAGAACGTCCAGGGGCTCGACGCGCTGCACGCCGGGCTGTGGATGCTGCCGATGGCCGTCCCGACGTTCCTCTGCGCCCCCGTCTCCGGGCGCCTCGTCGGTACGCGCGGGCCCCGCATCCCGCTCCTCGTCGCCGGGGTCGCCATGTCCTCGGGCGCGCTGCTCTTCGCGGCCTTCGACGCCGGGACCTCCGACGCCGGGCGCTTCCTCGGCTACCTCCTCTTCGGCATCGGCTTCGGCTTCGTCAACGCGCCGATCACGAACACGGCGGTCTCCGGCATGCCGCGCGCACAGGCCGGGGTGGCCGCGGCGGTGGCCTCCACGAGCCGGCAGCTCGGGCAGACGCTGGGGGTCGCGGTGGTGGGCGCGGTCCTGGCGTCCGGCATCGACGCGTCGTCGTACCGCGCCACCTTCGCCTCCGCCGCGACGCCAGGCTGGTGGATCATCGTCGGCTGCGGGCTGTCCGTACTGACGCTGGGACTCCTCACCAGCGGACGGTGGGCGCGGGGGACGGCGGAGAAGACGGCCGCGCGGCTGCGGGCTCCGGAGCTGCGGGAGGCGAGGGCAGGAGCCTCGGCGGGGTGAATCCCGGCCGGCCGCCCCTCGACTCGCGGCTCGGCTCGGCCCGCGTGACCCTGGTAGGTGCACCCCAGGGGGGACCACCGTAGAAACGGACGTCACCCATGAACTCCGTGCTCCACAGCCGGGTCGCCCGCGCGCTGGCCGCCGGTGCGATGTCCGTGGCGCTGGCGGCAGGCGGGGAGACCGCCTCGTACGCCGCCGCCACCCCGAAGCCGAGCGCGTCGTACATGAACGACGCCTCGATCACCGTCAAGGCCGACAAGTCCTCGGTGAAACAGGGTGACGAGGTCACCTTCACCGGCCGGACCAAGGGGCTGAAAGTCGGGTCCAAGCTGACTCTTCAGCACCAGAACAACGGCAAGTGGACGGCCCTCAAAGCGTCAACCACCGTGAAGAACGGCAGCAGTTACACGCTCAAGGGGAAACTGAACACGAAGGGTTCGGAGAAGCTGAGGATCGCGGCGGGAAAGGTGTACTCGCCGACGGTGACCGTGAAGGTCAACTGATCCACGGAGACCGGGCCTCTGCGACAGAGGCCCGGTCCCGGAAGGTCGACCGACCTCAGCAGCCGATCAGTCGGCTCGCCAGGTAGCCCTCGATCTGGTCGAGAGACACCCGCTCCTGCTTCATCGTGTCCCGCTCCCGAACGGTCACCGCGTTGTCGTCGAGCGTGTCGAAGTCGACGGTGACGCAGAACGGCGTACCGATCTCGTCCTGGCGACGGTAGCGGCGCCCGATCGCACCCGCGTCGTCGAACTCGATGTTCCAGTGCTGGCGCAGCGCCTGCGCGAGCCCCTTCGCCTTGGGCGACAGCTCGGCGTTGCGGGACAGCGGCAGCACCGCGACCTTCACCGGCGACAGGCGCGGGTCGAGCCGCAGGACGGTCCGCTTCTCCAGCTTGCCCTTGGCGTTGGGCGCCTCGTCCTCGACGTACGCGTCGAGCAGGAACGCGAGCAGCGAGCGGCCGACACCGGCGGCGGGCTCGATGACGTACGGCGTGTAGCGCTCGCCCGCCTCCTGGTCGAAGAAGGAGAGGTCCTGTCCGGACGCCTTGGAGTGCGCGGTGAGGTCGTAGTCCGTGCGGTTGGCGACGCCCTCCAGCTCACCCCACTCGTTGCCGCCGAACTGGAAGCGGTACTCGATGTCGGCGGTGCGCTTGGAGTAGTGGGAGAGCTTCTCCTTCGGGTGGTCGTACCACCGCATGTTCTCCTCGCGCATGCCGAGGCCGGTGTACCAGTTCCAGCGCTCCTGCATCCAGTACTCCTGCCACTTCTCGTCCTCGCCCGGCTTGACGAAGAACTCCATCTCCATCTGCTCGAACTCGCGGGTGCGGAAGATGAAGTTGCCGGGGGTGATCTCGTTGCGGAAGGACTTGCCCATCTGGGCGATGCCGAACGGCGGCTTCTTGCGCGAAGCGACCTGCACCAGCGCGAAGTTGGTGAAGATGCCCTGTGCGGTCTCGGGGCGCAGGTAGGCGACGGAGCCGGTGTCCTGGGTCGGGCCGAGGTGGGTGGAGAGCAGACCCGAGAACTGCTTGGGCTCGGTGAACTGGCCCTTGTTGCCGCAGTTGGGGCAGTTGATGTCGGCGAGGCCGTTCTCCGGGAGGCGGTTGTGCTTCGCCTCGTACGCCTCTTCCAGGTGGTCCGCGCGGTACCGCTTGTGGCAGGCGGTGCACTCGGTCAGCGGGTCGGAGAACGTGGCGACGTGGCCGGACGCGACCCAGACCTCGGGGGCGAGGATGACGGACGAGTCGAGACCGACCACGTCCTCGCGCGACGTCACCATGTAACGCCACCACTGGCGCTTCAGGTTCTCCTTGAGCTCGACACCCAGGGGGCCGTAGTCCCAGGCGGCCTTCTGGCCGCCGTAGATCTCACTGCAAGGGAAAACGAAGCCACGGCGCTTGCTCAGGCTGACGATGGTGTCGATCTTGTCGGCGGCCACGGTGCTCTCTTCATAACGACGGTAACGGCGGCGGACGAAGCGGAAACGCCCGCGAAGAAGCGGAGAAGTGTGCTTCGGGGGCGCGTGCTTCGGAGCGAACCCTCAGGGTACCGGCGGGGACTCCCCCTCCTCCAAATCGGAACCGTCATCCGCTCTTACCCGGCCCTTGTTGACAACGGTTTCCATATTTGTTGAAAATGGCTTTCATGAACGTACGACGACTCATATCGGGCACCGCCCTCGCGGCGGCCGGCACCCTCTCCCTCGCCGCCCTCACCGGCTGCTCCTCCGACAGCGCCGCCGCCACCAAGAGCGACGGCAAGCTCGACGTCGTCGCGTCGTTCTACCCGATGGCCTTCCTCGCGGAGCAGATCGGCGGCGCCCACGTCAGCGTGACCAGCCTGACCCAGCCCGGCCAGGAGCCGCACGACCTGGAGATCAGCGCCAAGCAGACGGCGAACCTGGAGAAGGCGGACGCGATCGTCTACCTGAAGAACCTCCAGCCGTCGGTGGACGCGGCCGTGAAGCAGTCCGGCGTCAAGACCAAGATCGACGCCGGCTCCCTCACCACCCTGGAGAAGCACGGCAACGAGGTCGGCGGCCACGCGGCCGAGGCCGACCACACCGAGAACGACGAGCTGGCGGGCCTCGACCCGCACATCTGGCTCGACCCGGTCCGCTACTCGCAGGTCGCCCAGGGCGTCGGCAGCGCGCTGGAGAAGGCCGACCCGGACCACGCGGCGGACTACAAGAAGAACACCGCCGACCTGGTCGCCAAACTGGCCGCCCTGGACACGCAGTTCAAGACCGGCCTCGCCAACACGAAGACCAAGGTCTTCATCACCACGCACGCCGCCTTCGGCTACCTCGCCGAGCGCTACGGCCTGACCGAGGAGGCCATCAACGGCCTCGACCCCGAGTCGGAGCCCAGTGCCGCGCGCGTGAAGGACCTTGAGAAGATGGCCAAGGCCGACGGCGTCACCACGGTGTTCTACGAGACGCTCGTCAGCGACAAGACCGCGAAGACCATCGCCTCGGACGCGAACCTGAAGACGGACGTCCTCGACCCGATCGAGGGCATCACCGAGAAGTCCCGCGGCAAGGACTACTTCTCGGTCCAGGAAGCCAACCTCAAGGCACTCCAGACCGCCCTGGGAACAAAGTGAGCTCGAAGTGACTTGGAGGACGGCATGACCACTGAGCCCGTCATATCCCTGCGCGGCGTGCGCGCCGAGCTGGGCTCGCGGCCCGTCCTCCGCGGGATCGACCTCACCGTGCGGCGCGGTGAGGTCGTCGCGCTGCTCGGCGCCAACGGCTCCGGCAAGTCGACGGCGATCCGCGGCGTGATCGGCCAGGTCCCGCTCAGCGCCGGGGAGATCGACCTGTTCGGCACCCCGCGCAAGCGGTTCCGCGACTGGGCGCGCGTCGGGTACGTCCCGCAGCGTACGACCGCCGCCGGCGGTGTCCCGGCGACGGTCACCGAGGTCGTCTCCTCGGGCCGCCTGTCCCGCACCCGCTTCGGCGTCCTGCGGGGGGCGGACCACGCGGCCGTACGGCACGCCCTGGAGCTGGTCGGCATGGCGGACCGGGCCAAGGACAACGTGGACGCCCTCTCCGGCGGCCAGCACCAGCGCGTCCTCATCGCCCGCGCCCTCGCCTCCGAACCCGAGCTGCTGATCATGGACGAGCCGATGGCGGGCGTCGACCTGGCGAGCCAGGAAGTGCTGGCACAGACCCTGAAGGACCAGGTCGCGGCGGGTACGACGGTCCTGCTCGTCCTGCACGAACTCGGGCCCCTGGAGCCGCTGATCGACCGGGCGGTGGTCCTGCGCGACGGCTGCGTCCTGCACGACGGACCTCCCCCGCGCGCGGTCGGCCAGCATGCCCTGCCCGGCCACGACCACGTCCACCCCCACGAGCCGATGCACACGGGACTGCTGAGCTGACATGGACTTCCTCGACTACGCCTTCATGCAGCGGGCCCTGCTCGCCGCCGTCCTCGTCGGCATCACCGCGCCCGCCGTCGGCATCTACCTCGTCCAGCGCCGCCAGGCCCTCATGGGCGACGGAATCGGCCATGTCGCGATGACCGGCGTCGGCCTCGGCTTCCTGCTCTCCTGGTCGCCGGTGTGGATGGCGACGATCGTCTCCGTGATCGGCGCGATCCTCATGGAGCTGATCCGCTGGTACGGCAAGACGCGCGGCGACATCGCGCTCGCGATGCTCTTCTACGGCGGCATGGCGGGCGGTGTGATGTTCATCAACCTCGCGCCGACCGGGTCCAACGCGAACCTCACGTCGTACCTGTTCGGGTCGCTGTCGACGGTCTCGCAGTCCGACGTCACCGCGATCTGCGTCCTCGCCGCGTTCGTCGTCCTCGTCACGCTGGGCCTGCGGCGGCAGCTCTTCGCCGTCAGCCAGGACGAGGAGTTCGCGCGGGTCACGGGGCTGCCGGTGCGCGCGCTGAACCTGCTCACCGCGATCACCGCCGCCGTCACCGTCACCGTCGCCATGCGGGTCGTCGGATTGCTGCTGGTCAGCGCGCTGATGGTGGTCCCCGTCGCCGCCGCGCAGCAGCTCAGCCGGAGCTTCGCGGCGACCTTCGCCGTCGCCGTCGCCATCGGGGTGAGCGTCACCATCGGCGGGACGATCACGTCGTACTACCAGGACGTGCCGCCCGGCGCGACGATCGTCCTGCTGACCATCGGCGCGTTCATCCTGCTCACGGCGCTCTCGGCACCCCTCGCGCGTCGGCGCGCCCGCGCGCACGCCCTCGCACAGCCCGGCGGGGATCCCGCGGAGTGCGCGATTCCGGCCACCCGGAAGACGGGCGACGGGGTCGGCGTCTGACCGGGCACAGGCCGGGCTGGCACAATGGCCCGGCAGGTGTTCAGACGTTCAGGAGGCAACGGTGACGACCGCTGGACCGCCCGTGAAGGGCCGCTCCACCCGGCAGCGTGCCGCAGTGGCGGCGGCGCTCGACGAGGTCGACGAGTTCCGCAGCGCCCAGGAACTCCACGACATGCTGAAACACAAGGGCGATTCGGTGGGCCTCACGACGGTCTACCGCACCCTCCAATCCCTCGCGGACGCCGGCGAGGTGGACGTCCTGCGCACCTCCGAAGGCGAATCCGTCTACCGCCGCTGCTCCACCGGCGACCACCATCACCACCTCGTGTGCAGAATCTGCGGCAAGGCGGTGGAGGTGGAAGGCCCGGCGGTCGAGAAATGGGCCGAGGCCATCGCGGCGGAACACGGCTACGTCAGTGTCGCGCACACGGTCGAAATCTTCGGCACCTGCGCGGACTGCGCCACGAATTAGCTCCGCTTGAAGCAGCGCTGCAATTCCGTGAAGTCGTAGAACGTGCTGTTCTTCGCCACCGGCTTGCAGTCCGCCTTGAAGGCGATCTCCTTCTCGTTGTAGAGCATCCGTACGAGGTACCGGGTGCCCTTCTGGTACACGTCCCACTGGATGTTGGCGCCCAGGGGAGCCACGTCGGCGCCCCTCCAGGGGTTGTTCCTGTACGTGTACGGCTGGCCCGGAGTTGCCGGCTTCGCGCTTTCCGGGAGGCCCATCAGGGCGGCGAGGGGGATGATTTCCTCGGCGTGAGTGAAGCGGAGTTCGGCACCCAGGGTCGAAGTGCCGGACTTCTTCGCCTTCACCTGGTCGAAGAAGTCGTCCAGCAGGACGTTCGCCATCTTGTACGTGATGTCGGAGTCCGAGAAGCCGGGGCCCTTTTCGTAGAAGTCCTCGGCGTCTCCCAGGTATCCGAACCAGGCCGCGTCGGAATGGGAGATGTACCTCTCCATACCCCAGCCCTTTCCTCCCGGGCTTTCCTGGATCATCGCGGGGGCGATGGCGTACAGGTTGTAGACGGCTTCTGCTGCGGCCACCTGGTCGGAAATGCCGTCCACGAAATCCCGCTTGAAAAGCTTGCGCAGTACGCTGACCGCCGCCTGCCTCGTCTTCGGCTGGTCCGTGATCGACTTCAGGGTCGACGCGAGGCGCTGGTCGTTCGCGAGGTACTCCTGGTACGCCTTGCCGCCCGCCGCCTTGTGGAAGTACAGGAGGTCCTTGTCGGTGCGGGTCGCGCCGATGAGCGGCTTCAACGCCGGGTCCTTCGCGGCGAGTTCACCGGCGTACGTGTTGGCGCTGTCGATCGCGCGGCCCTGGCCGGAGCTGACGACGTCGATCTTCTCGCCCTTGGCGGCGATCTCCGCGAAGAGGGACGGCACCCGGGAGGCCATCCGGTCGGCCGTGTCCCGCATCTCCTCGCGGCCCCGCCCGCTGAGGTTCCCGTACCCGACCTTGGCCATCGCCGCGAGCAGCGCGCGCACCTTGGGGCCGAACTCCTCGCCCTTGCCGGTGAGTTGACCGGACGCGGACGCCTTGTCCCACAGCGCGAGGACCAGGTCGCCGTCCTCGCTGTCGGTGGCGGCGCGGGAGCCGTGCCGGGAGACGTTCTCCGTGAAGACGGGGACGAAACCGGCGGGGACCTTGCCGTAGGAGGCGGGGTTCTGCTTCGGCGCATAGGGCGCCTTCGTGCCGTAGCTGTCGGCGTGCGCCGGCGGCCGGGACGCGGCGAGTGCCGGGGTCGCCGCGACCACTACGGCGCAGAGGGCCGCGAACGCGGGGGTTACGTGCTTCATGGGCGGATCGTCCGTGAGCCGCGTGAACCCCCGGTGGCGCTCAGGTGGCCGTCTCGCCTTCCACCGGATCGTCCTGCGACGTCCTGCCCTCCATCGCGAGGAGTTCCTCGTTCGGGATGGCCCCGCCGAAGCGGCGGTCGCGGGAGGCGAACTCGACGCAGGCGCGCCACAGGTCGCGGCGGTCGAAGTCGGGCCACAGGACGTCCTGGAAGACCATCTCGGCGTAAGCGCTCTGCCAGATCAGGTAGTTGGAGGTGCGCTGCTCGCCGCTGGGCCGCAGGAAGAGGTCGACGTCCGGCATGTCCGGGTAGTACAGGTACTTCGCGAGGGTCTTCTCGCTGACCTTGGACGGGTCGAGCTTCCCCGCCTTCACGTCCTCGGCGAGGGCCTTGGCCGCGTCGGCGATCTCCGCCCGGCCGCCGTAGTTCATGCAGAAGTAGAGGGTCAGCTTGTCGTTGCCCTTGGTCTGCTCCTGCGCGATCTGGAGCTCCTGCGCGACCGACTTCCACAGCTTCGGCATCCGGCCGACCCACCGCACGCGGATGCCGAGCGCGTCGAGCTGGTCGCGGCTCTTGCGGATGAAGTCGCGGTTGAAGTTCATGAGGAAGCGGACCTCGTCGGGCGAGCGCTTCCAGTTCTCGGTGGAGAAGGCGTACAGCGAGATGTTCCTCACACCCATCTCGACGGCGCCCTGGAGGACGTCGAGGACCTGCTCGGCGCCGACCTTGTGGCCCTCCGTGCGGGGCAGCCCCCGCTCCTTCGCCCAGCGGCCGTTGCCGTCCATCACGATCGCCACGTGCTCCGGCACCAGCTCGCCGGGGAGCTTCGGCGGGCGCGCGCCGGAGGGGTGCGGCTCCGGCGCCCGGTACTCGCGCCGCTGACGCCCCAGGATCCCGCGTACGACCATGTCCTTCTCGTCTCCCTCTACGCCTTTGCCGCGTACTAGGTCTTCTCCACGTACCGGAGTGAGCGCAGCCCCCGCTCCAGGTGCCAGTGCAGGTACGCGGACACGAGTCCGCTGCCCTCCCTGACGTGCCGGGCCTCCGCCGTGTCCGCCGCCTCCCAGTCTCCCGTAAGCAGCGCGCCCAGGAGGACCAAGGTCTGCGGGGAGGGTACGACGCTGCCGGGGACGCGGCAGTCGACGCAGATGCAGCCGCCGGACCCGACGGAGAAGAAGCGGTTGGGGCCCGGGAGTCCGCACTTGGCGCAGTCGCCGAAGCTGGGGGCGTAGCCGTTGACGGCCAGCGAGCGCAGCAGGAACGCGTCGAGGATGAGGTGCGGGGCGTGCTCGCCCCGGGCCAGCGTCCTGAGCGCGCCCACGAGGAGCAGGTACTGCTGCACCGCCGGCTCCCCCTCGTGGTCCGTGAACCGCTCGGCCGTCTCCAGCATGGCCGTCCCGGCGGTGTACCGCGCGTAGTCGCTCACGATGCCGCCACCGTACGGAGCGATGGTCTCGCTCTGCGTGCACAGCGGCAGCCCCCGGCCGACCAGTTCACTCCCCCGGGTAAAGAACTGCACATCGACGTGCGAGAAAGGTTCCAGACGCGCCCCGAACTTCGACTTTGTCCGCCGCACGCCCCGGGCGACTGCGCGTACCCTGCCATGGCCGCGCGTGAGCAGGGTGATGATGCGGTCGGCTTCGCCGAGCTTCTGGGTCCGCAGGACGATGCCATCGTCCCGGAACAGACTCATCGGGCGCCCCCACGGGTTTTCTGCCGGGGGTCCGGGGGGTGTCCCCCGGGAAGACGCAGCATGATCCGGTCCGCTTCGCCCGGTTTCTGGGTGCGTAGGACGATGCCGTCGTCGCGGAACAGGCTCATGGGTTCATTCTCGCATCGAGCGGCTTTCTGAAGGGCGGGGGCGTTGGTGGGGCGGGACTTCCGGTGGTTGTGGGGGGCCTACGCGGTCAGTGTGTTCGGTACGTGGCTGGCGTTCGACGCGTTTCCGATGATCGCCGTGCTGGCGCTGGACGCGAGTCCGGCGGCCGTGTCGGCGCTGGCCGCGGTCGGGCCGGCCGTGGGGGCGCTCGCGGCGGTGCCGCTGGGGCCGTGGGTGGAGTACCGGCGCAAGCGGCCGGTGATGGTCGCGATGGACCTCGTCCGGTGCGTGGCGCTGCTCAGCCTGCCGCTCGCGTACGCGCTCGGGGTGCTGGGGTTCGCGCAGTTGCTGCTGGTGTCGGTGGTGGTCGCCGCCGCCGACATCACGTTCACCTCGGCGAGCGGGGCGTTCGTCAAGTGGCTCGTGCCGAAAGACCAGTTGCTCGCGGCCAACGGGCGGTTCGAGTCGACGATGTGGACGGCGACGATGGTGGGTCCGCCGCTCGGGGGTGCGGCGATCGGGGCGGTGGGGCCGGTCGTGACGGTGATCGCCAACGCGGTGAGCTTTCTGCTGTCGGCGCTGGGGCTGGCGCGGGTTCGCGGCGAGGAGCCTCAGCCCTCGAAGGCGCCCGCGCTCGACTGGCGTGAGCTGCTGGAGGGCTGGCGGTACATCCTCGCGCACCCCGTCCTGCGGCCCCTCCTCCTCAACGCGATGGTGGTCAACGGCCTGATCATGGCCGGCGCCCCGCTCCTCGCGGTCCTCATGCTGGGCGAACTCGGCCTCCCGCCCTGGCAGTACGCGCTCGCCTTCGCCGTACCGTGCGTCGGCGGGCTCATCGGCTCCCGGCTCGCCCGCCGGCTGGTGCCCCGGTGGGGGCGGCGGCGGATGCTGCTGTGGTTCGGCACGCTGCGGGCGTGCTGGCCGGTGGGCCTCGCGTTCGTGGGCACCGGGGTGGCGGGGGTGGTGCTGATCATGCTGGTCGAGTTCGGGCTGATCATCTGTTCCGCCGCCTACAACACGGTCCTCTCCACCTTCCGCCTGGAGTCGACGCCGTCCGACCGCGTGACACGGGTCCTGTCGGCGTGGTCGGTCAGCACGAAGGCGGGGATCGCGTCGCTGACCGCGCTGTGGGGGGTGGTCGCGGGGGTGACGGGGACGCGGACGGCGCTGGGGGTGGCGGGGGTGGTGTTGCTGGCGACTCCGGTGATGCTGCGGGGGGTCGGGAGGTCGACGGTGGCCTCGGAGAAGGTCGCGGGCTAGAACCGGCGTACGTACCGGCTCTGCCAGGGCGCCGGTACGCCGTCCAGCACGGCCAGGCACGCCAGCGCCGTACCCGTATCCCGCCGGCCCGACGGCAGTTCCAGTACGCCCGGTGTGTCCCGTTCCCAGATCTCCGTCCGACGATTCTTTCCCGCCGGGCAACCCTTTTCGCGTTCTGGGTGGTCTGGGGGGCGAGGAGGAGTGCTTGATGCGTGACGAGCTGGAAGAGCAGTTCCAGGAGTTCGTGCGGGCGCGGTGGACGCGGCTCGTGCGGACGGCGTACCTGCTGACGGGGGACCCGCACCACGCGGAGGACCTGACGCAGACCGCCCTGGCCAAGGCGTACCGGTCCTGGCGGCGGGTCTCGCGGGCGGACAGCCCGGAGGCGTACGTCCGTCGCATGCTCGTCACCTGCAACAACGACCGCTTCCGCAAGCGCCGGGTACGGGAGTCGCTGACAGCGGCGCCGCCCGACACGATCGCCTACGCCGACCACCCCGTCGAGGACCGCGGCCCCCTTCTCACCGCCCTCGCCGAACTCCCCGACCGACAGCGGGCGGTGGTCGTCCTGCGCTACTGGGAGGACCTCTCCGAATCCGAGGTCGCCGAGGTGCTGGGCTGCTCCCAGGGCACGGTGAAGAGCCAGGCGTCGAAGGGCCTGGCGAAGCTGCGGTCACATCCAGGACTGGCCCGGACGCCGGGGGGTGGGCTCCACGGGGGTGGGCCCTCCCTGCGGGCGTCCGGGCCGGGGGAGACGGCGGGGGGTGGGCCTACTGGGGAGGCGGCGTCGAAGGGTGAACCCCACGGGGGTGGGCCCACCCGACGGGCGTCCGGGCCGGGGGAGACGGTGAGAGCGCAGGCGGTGACAGGGGACACGGCGTCGGAGCAGGCGATGCCGAGGCAGGCGACGCCGGAAGCTGACGCGTCCGCCTACGCCGGCTCTCAGGAACGGCCGGTCCGGTCGGCCGTCTCACCCGCGACACACACCCACCCCGCCTCGGCCCCCCTCGGCCCTCGCCCCCTGTCCCCCACCCCGACACTTCAGAAAGGAACCGGCGATGAGCGGTGAGCAGGACGGACGACGGAAGGACGCCGGGGACGGCGAAGCCGAGGAGTGGGTGCGGGAGTTGCTCGCCGAGGATGCGTACGCCATCAGTCCCTCGCCCGTGCCGTACCCGGCGATCCGGCGGCGGGGTGTGGTGGAGCGCAGGCGGCGGCTCGCCGTGGCGGGTGCGGTGATCGTGGCGCTCGGGGTCGCGCCGGTGGCGACGTGGGCCGTGGTGCGGGGGGACCGCGCCGACACGGTCGTGGCGGGACCGCCGGCCGGGGACTCCGGCACCCCGGGCGGCTCCAGCGCCTCGGACAGCCCCGGCGACTCCGGCAACTCCACCTCGGACAGCCCCGGAACCCTGGACAGCAGTTCCTCGTACAGCTCACCCCCGCCCACCCCTCAAGGCCCCACTCCCCCAGCCACCCCCGCCCAACTCGTCGCCGGCATCACCTTCCCCCAAGCCGCCGACGGCCTCGAAAAGTGCCTGGCCTACGAACGCTCGGGCGTCCAGCACCCCGGCGAGGAGGGCCCGGGCGAAGCCTCGGAGTACCGGATCATCCTGGCGATCCCCAGCACCGGCGACTCCAACTCCCCCGGCGACGGCATCTACGTCGTCGCCGTCAAGGAGAAGCCGACCCCGGTCCGCCTGATCTGCACCCTGCGGAACGGCAGGGCCGAGGGCGTCAACAGCAGCGGCACCGGCGAGGACGAACCCGTCCCGCTGGTCTATCCGGACATCAACAGCGGCAAGCTCTACCAGCAGTCGTTCCTCGACCGGGGCAACTGGAAACTCCCGTTCCGCTGGGGAGTCATCGGCACGTACGTCCCGGCGACGGTCACCCGGGTGACCGCCTCGTACGGTACGGATACCCCCGTAGAAGCGACCCTGGACCACGGCTGGTACGTGGCGACCGGCGTCCTGGACCGCCAGGTGACCCGGGCCCCCCACCTCAAGGGGTACGACTCCAGCGGGAAGCTGGTCTACGACTCGGACACGGACACGACGTACGAACGCACCCTGCCCTGATACCCGTACCCCGCAGGTATTACGACGGCGTCCGCGCAGCCGCCAGCAGCCGCGTGACATCCTCCGCCCCGATGGACAACGCCACCCCCACGGTCGCCAGCGTCTCCCGCTCGGCGGGCGTGTACGGCCCGTCCGCGAGGGCGATCCGCGCCCCCTGCAAGAGGATCGACTCCCGCCCCACAGCGGCGAGATGGGGCGCGAGGGGGTCCAGCGCCTCGTGCAGCTCTATGGCCAGCCCCGGCCCGCAGGGCGTCCCGTACGCCCGCCCGGTGTCCGCGGCGACCGCCTCCACGAGCGCCACCAGCTGCTCCTCCGTGCAGTCCTGGAACCCGGCGGCACGGACGGCGGCGGTGGCCGTCTCCAGGGCCGTACGGGACGACGTACCCCCCACGGAGAGGACCGCGAGGGCGACCGTGTGGACGGCGTCACGGAGCATCGCGGAGAACCGCGTGGTGGTGGGATGGTCGAGGACGTCGATGGGGAAGTGCCGACGGCAGGCGGCGCACTCGACGACGGGCCCGGTCTCACCCCTGGGCAGTACGGGTACCCCCAGGCACGTGAACCGCCGACGCCCGGTCAGCCGCTGGTAGTTGCGGTCCCCGCCGCACCCGGGACAGAAGAACTCCCCGTCCCCGACGGGCGTCCACGCGGTACGGGTCCCCAGGATGCGGGCAACCCCGGTGGCCCGGCTGTCTCGTCCCGGTCCTGGCAGCACGTCGCACCTCCGTCACCAGCGCGGCCCCATCGCCACGTCTGCGTGATGTTAGCCACATCGGACAGGTGTAGTCAGCACCTTCGACGAGACCTTCTCGTGATCTGCACCCGGGAATGGCCGATATACGCCGGAGCCCGGACCGTCGCACAGGACGGCCCGGGCCTGCGGCACAACCGGGTGAGTTACCGCGTCGCGCGGTTGACGGCGGAGACGACCGCCTTCAGGGACGCGCGGGTCGTGTTCGCGTCGATGCCGATACCCCACAGGACCTTGTCACCGACGGCGCACTCGATGTAGGAGGCGGCCTGCGCGGACGCGCCCTCGCTCATCGTGTGCTCCTGGTAGTCCAGCAGGCGTACGTCGATGCCGATGCCCTGGAGCGCGTGGAAGAAGGCCGAGATCGGACCGTTGCCGGTGCCGACCAGGGTCGTCTCCGTGCCGTCTACCTCGGCCTGGACGGTCAGCGTGTCCACGCCGTCCTTGTCGGTGGTCGACTGGCCGGCGCGCAGCTGCATCCGGCCCCACGGGTTCTCGGGGTTGGGCAGGTACTCGTCGCGGAAGACGGCCCAGATGTCGCCGCCGGTGACCTCGCCGCCCTCGGCGTCGGTCTTCGCCTGGATCAGCTTCGAGAACTCGATCTGCATCCGGCGCGGCAGGTCCAGCTTGTGGTCGTTCTTCAGGACGTACGCGATACCGCCCTTGCCGGACTGCGAGTTGACGCGGATGACGGCCTCGTAGGAGCGCCCCACGTCCTTGGGGTCGATGGGCAGGTACGGCACGGCCCACTCGATGTCGTCGACGGTGACGCCCTTGGCGGCGGCGTCGGCCTCCATCGCGTCGAAGCCCTTCTTGATGGCGTCCTGGTGGGAGCCGGAGAAGGACGTGTAGACCAGGTCGCCCACGTACGGGTGGCGCGGGTGGACCTCCATCTGGTTGCAGTACTCCCACGTACGACGGATCTCGTCGATGTCGGAGAAGTCGATCTGCGGGTCGACGCCCTGGGAGAAGAGGTTCATGCCCAGCGTGACCAGGTCGACGTTGCCGGTGCGCTCGCCCTGGCCGAAGAGGCAGCCCTCGATGCGGTCGGCGCCGGCCATCAGCGCCAGTTCGGCCGCCGCGACGGCCGTACCCCGGTCGTTGTGCGGGTGGACGGACAGGACGACGTGCTCGCGGCGGGAGAGGTTGCGGCCCATCCACTCGAAGCGGTCGGCGTGCGTGGAGGGGGTCGAACGCTCAACGGTGGCAGGCAGGTTGAGGATGATCTCGCGGCCCGGGCCCGGCTGGTAGACGTCCATCACCGCCTCGCAGACCTCCAGCGCGAAGTCCAGCTCGGTGTCGGTGAAGATCTCGGGGCTGTACTGGTAGCCGAACTCGGTCTCGGGGCCCAGCAGTTTCTCCGCGTACTCCATCACCAGGCGGGTGCCGTCGACGGCGATCTGCTTGATGTCGTCCTTGGAGCCGCGGAAGACGACCCGGCGGAAGACCGGCGCGGTCGCGTTGTACAGGTGGACGGTCGCGCGCCTGGCGCCCTTCAGCGACTCGACGGTCCGCTCGATCAGGTCCTCGCGGGCCTGGGTCAGGACGGAGATCGTCACGTCGTCCGGGATCGCGCCCTCTTCCTCGATGATCGAGCGCACGAAGTCGAAGTCGGTCTGCCCGGAGGCCGGGAAGCCGACCTCGATCTCCTTGTAGCCCATCTTGACCAGCTGGTCGAACATCCGGCGCTTGCGCTCGGGCGACATCGGGTCGATCAGGGCCTGGTTGCCGTCCCGCAGGTCGGTGGAGAGCCAGCGGGGGGCGGTGGTGATCCGCCGCTCGGGCCAGGTGCGGTCGGGGATGTCGACCTGGTCGTACTGCCCGTACTTGTGGATCGGCATCTGGCTGGGCTGCTGGCGATTCGCCATGGGGATTCAGGCTCCTCAAGGGGGTCCGGATGAACCGGCCGACACGCAACACCAAGCTCCGCGGGGAGGGAGTCGGCCTTCTTTACAGGCCCTCGCCGCGGCAGCTAAGGAGAAGCAGCCCGAAACGCATAGTGCTGCGCACTCTAGCGGAGGCACTGGTGGGGCGCGGCTCCGTCCCAGTATGCGGGACCGGTGGGACGAACGGGAC
Source organism: Streptomyces saintjeani (assembly GCF_055409605.1). Classification (NCBI taxonomy): domain Bacteria; kingdom Bacillati; phylum Actinomycetota; class Actinomycetes; order Kitasatosporales; family Streptomycetaceae; genus Streptomyces; species Streptomyces saintjeani. Next base: position 3,082,414 of record NZ_CP189624.1, read on the forward strand.
GAAACGTGCGCCGTACCACACAGCGGAATCATTCACATCCCTATGTGGGGGTATTTCACCAATCATGGTTGCGGGTAGTGACAGGCACGTGACTCAGTGCCAAGGTGCCCGACATGACTCACCACGGGGGCTTCGAGCCCGTCTTCTGCACGATCATCCCGCCACACGTCCTGGACCACGTGGCCCGCCACGAGGACGCGTCCATCGCCGACCGGGTCGCGCGCACGATGGAGCGCGACTCCCTCCAGCGCACCCGCCGCCGGCTCACCGTCGAGCGCGGTCTGACGGCCGTCGCGCCCGCCGCCGGCACCGGCAAGCCGAAGCGCACCATCTACGACGCCGGCCACACCACCGACCTGCCCGGCACCGAGGTCCGCGCCGAGGGCTCCGAGCCGGGCCAGGACGCCACCGTCAACCGCGCGTACGCCGGGCTCGGCGCGACGTTCGACCTGTACCTCAACGCGTACGGCCGTGACTCCATCGACGGCAGCGGGCTCGCGCTCGACGCGACCGTCCACTACGACCGTGACTACGACAACGCGTTCTGGGACGGCCAACAGATGGTGTTCGGCGACGGGGACGGGGAGCTGTTCCTCGACTTCACCCTCCCGGTCGACGTCATCGGGCACGAACTCACCCACGGCGTCACCCAGTTCACCGCCAACCTGGAGTACTACAGCCAGTCCGGCGCGCTCAACGAGTCCGTCTCCGACGTCTTCGGCTCCCTCATCAAGCAGTACGCCCTCGGGCAGACCGCCGACCAGGCCGACTGGCTCATCGGCGCCGGCCTCCTCGGCCCGGCGATCGACCACGGCGAGGCCCTGCGCTCGATGAAGGCGCCGGGGACCGCGTACGACGACGACGTCCTCGGCAAGGACCCGCAGCCCGCGACCATGGCCGACTACGTCAAGACCAGCCGCGACAACGGCGGCGTCCACATCAACTCCGGTATCCCCAACCACGCGTTCTACCTCTTCGCCACCGAACTCGGCGGCAACGCCTGGGAGAAGGCCGGCCAGGTCTGGTACGACGTGCTGACGGGCGGGGAGTTGGCGACGGACGCCCGCTTCACGGACTTCGCGAAGCTCACGGCCGCCGCCGCGAAGGCCCGCTACGGCGACAGCGACGTCCACAAGGCCCTCCTCGACGCATGGCGCCAAGTCGGGGTGCCGACCACCTGAAATCTGTACTAGACAGGGCTCCATGCGGATTCAGGTGCGACGCACCGGCGGTTTCGCCGGCATCGAACGGTACGCGCAGCTCGACACCACCGGCCGCCCCGACGCGGCCGAGTGGCACGCCCTCGCGGAACAGGCGGTGGCCTGCGCGCGGACGGTACCCCCGGTCGGGGTGCCGGACGGGTTCAGCTACGAGATCACGGTGGACGGCAAGACCGTGTACGCGGCCGACCCCCGACTGACCGAGGAGCAACGGGCCCTGGTCTCCAGGGTGTTGAAGGAAGGGGCGTAAGAGGGAGGCGTTCCGGACGGGGGATTCCGGGACGCCTCTCCGTCAGGGCGTTGACTTCCCTACCCGTCGGTACGGATGATCCGCGCATGGCGATTGACGCAGGTAACGCGATACCCCGGTTCCCGGCGAACTTCCTTTGGGGAGTGTCGACTTCGGCGCATCAGATCGAGGGAGCCGGGGGGCGGGGGCCCTCGGTGTGGGACGAGTTCTCCGGGGTGAAGGACGGGTCCACGGCGGAGATCGCCTGCGATCACGTCAACCGGTACCGGGAGGACGTCGCGCTGCTCGCCGGGCTCGGGGTGGACGCGTACCGGTTCTCCGTGTCGTGGCCGCGCGTTCAGGCGCCGGGCGGGCTGGACTTCTACGACCGGCTGGTGGACGAACTCCTCGCGGCGGGCGTCCGTCCCGTCCCCACCCTCTTCCACTGGGACCTCCCCGTCGGCCTGGACTGGCTGGAGCGCGACACCGCGTCCCGGCTCGCGGAGCACGCGGCCGTCGTCGCCGGGCGCCTCGGGGACCGCGTACAGCAGTGGATCACCCTCAACGAGCCCGCCGAACACACCCTGCTCGGCCACGCGCTCGGCACGCACGCGCCGGGCAAGCAGCTCCTCTTCGACGCGCTCCCGGTCGCCCACCACCAGCTCCTGGCCCACGGGCTCACCGTCCAGGCCCTGCGCGCGGCCGGCGCGACCGATGTCGCGATCACCAACTCCCATGGCCCGACGTGGCCTTCGTCGGACGCCCAGCCCGACATCGAGGCGGCGGCCTTCTACGACACTCTCCTCAACCGGCTCTTCGCGGAGCCGGTGCTCCTGGGCGAATACCCGGACGGCCTGGGCGAGTTGATGCCGGGCGACGTCTCGGCCGACCTCAAGATCATCTCCGAGCCCCTCGACTGGTACGGCATCAACTACTACGCCCCCACCCGGGTCGGCGCCCCCCAGGGCGAGGAGATCAACTTCGGCGGCGTCACGATGCCGGCCGAACTCCCCTTCTCGGTACGGCAGATCGAGGGCGTCCCGACCACGGACTTCGGCTGGCCGGTGGTCCCGGAGGCCCTCACGGAACTCCTCACCACCTTCACGTCCCGCTACGCGGACAAGCTCCCCCCGATCGTCATCACGGAGAACGGCTGCTCCTACGAGGGCCTCGACGACCAGTCCCGCATCACGTACCACGCGACCCATATCCAGGCCCTGCACAGGGCGTTGGAGTCAGGCGTAGACGTACGCGGCTACTTCGTCTGGTCCCTCCTCGACAACTTCGAGTGGGCCGAGGGCTACACCCGCCGCTTCGGCCTGGTCCACGTGGACTACGCGACGCAGGAGAGGACGCCGAAGGCGTCGTACGCGTGGTACCGGGAGGTGCTGCGGGCGCAGCGGTGAGAAAAGCCGCACGGGGGTTGCCATATCGCGGTATGGTGATCGTGTGACTGCGAAAAAGATCACCATCACAGTGCCGGAAGAGCTCGTCGAGGCGGCACGGGGACTGACCTCCAATGTCTCCGGCTATGCCGCCGAAGCACTGGCGGACAGAATCCGCCACGATCTCCTCGGCGAGGCTCTCCGGCTCTACCAGGAGGAGCACGGAGCCTTCACCGCAGAAGAGATGGCTGAGGCAGACGCCCTTTTGCTCGGTACCTCGGAGTCCGACGCGTCTGCTCAGGCGGATGCCGCGTGACCCAACTCCGCACCTTGGTCCTCGACTGCGAAGGACTTAGCGCCTGGCTCACCCAAGACCGCAAGGTTCTGGGGATCATCGACAGCGCCTGGCGTCACAAGAGCCGCATCGTCGCCAGCGCGAACACCATCATCGAGGTCTCGCACGCCGGCCTGAGCATGCCCCGCCTCAACTGGGCCCTCTCACACGTGAAGATCGAACCCGTCACCGAGCAATCCGCCAAAGCCGCCGCGCGCCTCCTCAAGGAGACCGGCCTCCACGGCCACAAGTACGCCCTGGACGCCACCGTCGCCGAGACCGCCCTGCGTCAGCCCGGCCCCGTCGCCGTCCTGACCTCCGACGTGGACGACATGCGGAAACTCTGCGGTCAGCGGGTCCGCGTCATCCCGGTCTGACTCAGAACCCCAGCTTCCGCAGCTGCTTCGGGTCCCGCTGCCAGTCCTTCGCGACCTTCACGTGCAGGTCCAGGAAGACCGGCGTACCGAGGAGGGCCTCGATCTGTTTGCGGGACTTGATGCCCACGTCCTTCAGGCGGCGGCCCTGGGGGCCGATGATGATGCCCTTCTGGCTGGAGCGTTCGATGTAGATGTTCGCGTGGATGTCGAGGAGGGGCTTGTCGGCGGGGCGGTCCTCGCGGGGGAGCATCTCCTCGACGACGACGGCGATGGAGTGCGGGAGTTCGTCGCGGACGCCCTCCAGGGCGGCTTCGCGGATCAGCTCGGCGACCATGACCTGCTCAGGCTCGTCCGTGAGGTCGCCCTCGGGGTAGAGCGGCGGGCTCTCGGGGAGCATCGGGGCCAGCAGGTCCGCGAGGAGTTCGACCTGCTTGCCCGCGACCGCCGACACCGGCACGATCTGCGCCCACTCGATCCCCAGCTCCTTGCCGAGCAGGTCGATCGCGATGAGCTGCTCGGCGAGGGTCTTGGAGTCGACGAGGTCGGTCTTGGTGACGACGGCGACCTTGGGCGTGCGCTTGATCCCGGCGAGCTCCTTGGCGATGAACCGGTCACCGGGGCCGAGCTTCTCGTTCGCGGGCAGGCAGAACCCGATGACGTCGACCTCGGCCCACGTCGTACGGACGACGTCGTTGAGCCGCTCCCCGAGCAGTGTCCGGGGTTTGTGCAGGCCAGGGGTGTCGACGAGGATCAGCTGCGCGTCCTCGCGGTGGACGATGCCGCGCACCGTGTGCCGGGTCGTCTGCGGCCGGTTGGAGGTGATCGCCACCTTCTTCCCGACGAGAGCGTTCGTGAGGGTGGACTTGCCCGCGTTGGGACGCCCCACGAAGCACGCGAAGCCCGCACGGTGGGCGGCGCCGCCCGACTTCTCGGACGGCGAGGATGACTGGGAACGAACGCTCATACCCCCATTCTCCCTGATCCACGAAGCACCGCCGTACACACGAGCGCCCGGCCACCCCCACGGTGAGTTTCCGGAAACCCATTCGCAACGAAACTCCCCGGAAACACATCCGTACGCGGCCGGAAACCGGAACCGGTGACCCTCTGACGAGCCCCGACCCCCGTTGGAGACCCCCGTGCCCCTCGCCGCCGCACAGGTGAACACCGGCGACACCGCCTGGCTGCTCGCCGCGACCGCCCTCGTCCTGCTGATGACCCCGGGCCTGGCCCTGTTCTACGGCGGCATGGTCCGCACGAAGAGCGTCCTCAACATGCTGATGATGAGCTTCGTGTCGATCGCCCTCGTGACGGTCGTCTGGCTCGCCGCCGGCTACTCCCTGGTCTTCGGCGAGGACGCCGGCGGCGGCCTGATCGGCGGCCTCGCGCACGCGGGGATGGCCGGTATCACCCCGGACAGCGTCCAGGGCACCGTACCGACCCTCCTGTTCGCGACCTTCCAGCTGACCTTCGCGATCATCACGGCCGCGCTGATCAGTGGCGCGATCGCGGACCGCGCGAAGTTCGGGGCGTGGCTGGTCTTCGTCCCTGTGTGGACGCTGCTCGTATACGTTCCGGTCGCGCACTGGGTCTGGGGGCCGGGCGGGTGGATCCTGACGCGCCTCGGAGCGCTGGATTTCGCGGGCGGACTGCCGGTGGAAATCACCTCCGGGGCGTCCGGACTGGCCCTCGCGATCGTCGTGGGGCCGCGTCTGGGGTTCAAAAAAGACGCCATGCGTCCCCACAACCTCCCCATGGTCGTCCTCGGCGCCGGTCTCCTCTGGTTCGGCTGGTTCGGCTTCAACGCCGGCTCCGCGCTCGGCGCGAACGGCCTCGCCGCCGCCGCGTTCCTCAACACCCTGGCCGCCGGCTGCACCGGCCTGCTGGGCTGGCTCCTCGTCGAGCAGCGGCGCGACGGCCACCCCACGACGCTGGGCGCGGCGTCCGGCGCGGTCGCCGGGCTCGTCGCTATCACCCCGTCCTGCGGGTCGGTCTCCCTCCTCGGCGCGCTGGTCGTCGGGCTCGCGGCGGGGGTCGTCTGCTCGTACGCCGTGGGCTGGAAGTTCAAGCTCGGTTACGACGACTCGCTGGACGTCGTCGGCGTGCACCTCGTCGGCGGGGTCATCGGCACGCTCCTGATCGGCGTCTTCGCCGCGAGCGAGATGACCGGGGGTACTACGGGTCTCCTGTACGGGGGTGGCCTCACCCAGCTCGGCAAGCAGGCCCTCGCGATCGTGGTCGTAGCCGGGTACGCCTTCGGAGTGACGTACGGCATCGGCAAGCTCATCGACAAGGTCATGGGGTTCCGGGCCGACGAGGACCACGAGCACACGGGCCTGGACCTTACGGTGCACGCCGAGACCGCATACGATCACGGCGTCCTCGGCCACGGTGCGCCCATCTCGCACTCCATCCAGAAGGTGACGCCGCCCGCATGAAGCTCATCACCGCGATCGTCAAGCCGTACCGCCTCGACGCGGTCAAGACGGCGCTGCAAGAACTCGGCATCCACGGTCTGACCGTGACGGAGGCGAGTGGGTACGGACGCCAGCGGGGGCACACGGAGGTGTACAGGGGCGCCGAGTACCAGATCGACCTGGTGCCGAAGGTGCGGATCGAGCTGGTGGTGGAGGACGCGGATGTGGAGCCGGCGATCGAGGCGATCGTCAAAGCCGCGCAGACCGGAAAGATCGGGGACGGAAAGGTGTGGGCGGTACCGGTGGAGACGGTGGTGAGGGTGAGGACGGGCGAACGAGGCCCCGACGCGCTGTAGGTACCAATGCCGGTCGCGGTGTTGTCTTTTAGGGGCGCGGGGCTGTATCGATTTGCGGCTACCGCCGCGTGGGCGCGACCAGCCACGACGGTGCCGCACCCGCTAGACGGCCTTCTGCGGCTCCGCTGTGGCTGGTCGCGCAGTTCCCCGCGCCCCTTGGGGGTGCTGCTGCCGTCGTTTGACCAGCAGCCAGACCCCTGCGCCTACGGCCACCAGCACAACCCCCACCGGCAGCCACGGAACCGCCAGGAACGACGTACTCCCCTCCTCCTCCGTCCCCGTGGCGCGAGCCGTCAGTGTCACCCGCCCTCGATCCAACTGCGGCGCCCCACCCCACCGTTCGCTGAGCCGAACCCGCTGCCCCGGCAACAACTCCGCCGGCACCTTGGTGAGTTCACGACTCAGCAGCGTACGTCCGAACAGCCCCGTCGCCTTCAGCCGCACCCGGGGATCCAGCGTCACGTTCCCCGTGTTGTGCAGCGTGTACGAGACGGTGGCCGTACTGTCCCCGAACCCCGGCACGAGCGGACGGTCCTGAGCGATCCGGACGTCCTCCACGGCGAGGGCCCGCAGTGAAACCCCCGTGACCTGCAAGTACACCCGCGCCCCGACCGCCCGCTGAACCCCGAGCGCGACCCCTCCCCCACCCTTCTCCACCTTCTCGTCGAGCGCGACGATCGCCCCGGGATGATCACCGGGCTCGGCACCGGACGGCACCTCGATCGTGAACGGCACGGTGACGGTCCCCCGCGCCGGCACGCTGACAGAGCTGCCGGGAAGCGTGGCCCAAGCCCCCACCCCCGACATCTTCTCGCCGACCGACTTGACGGCGAACCCCCCGTCACGGGCGGTGTTGTACGCGTCGGCCGCGTAGAGCCGGAACCGCATGGGCTGGTCGGTCTTGTTGGCGACGACGACCTTGTCCCGGACGGTATGACCGGGATCGGCGGAGACGAAGAAGTACGGCCGGGCGGCGACAGCCGTGGACGCCGGATAGACGGACCAACTCCCGTTGTCGGCGGCCCGAGCCGGAGCCGGCAGCAACAGCAGGAGCAGGACCGGGACGAGCCCGAAGAACTTCCGCATGGAGACGAACCCCCCTGGTGCGAAGGGAAGTTGGACGGTCGGGCGGATGCGGACCAGTGGGGTGGACGCCCGGCCGTCTAGGACCCGGCGCTCAGGTCAGCGTCAGGGTGAGGACGCCGGCGTAGCTGCCCGGAGGCGTGAACGCCGGTACGTCGAGGGAGAGTTGCGCGCTCGCGGTGAACTCGCCGCCGGCTCCGGTCCCGTCGGGCGTGGACGCGAGGGTCGCGCCCGCACTGCCGACCGCACCGGCGCTGCCCGCCTGGCACGTGCTGGGCGAGCCCACCTTGGTGGCACAGGCAGGTGTCCAACTCAGCTTGCCCGCCGCGATCTTGGCACCGGGCCCGGTGAAGTCGGTGACCTTCCCGGTCAGGGACCACCCCGCGGGACCCCCGCGGAAGTCCTTGACGGTGACGGTCTGGAGCGCACCGGTGGACGCGTTGCCGCTGCCGAAGTCGACGGCGGAGAGCGCGACCGAGTCACCGGCCTGGGACATGGCGAGCGTCCCGGCCTTGACGGTGGCGGTGAGCTTCTGACTGCCGGGCGGTACGGGCGTGTCGTTGACGACGACGTACGCGGCCGGTCCGGCCCCCTTCGCGTCGGACCAGGCGCTGCCCTCGTAGGCGACGATCCCGGTGGTGGTCAGGTCGTTGACGGTGAGCGAACCGCTGATCGCGCCACTGGAGTTGGCGGTCACGGTCGCCGTGTCCTGGGTCTGGCCGGCCCCGGCGCGCCCGGCCAGCGTGACGCTCGCGCCGGCGGTGAAGTTGCTGCCGCTGACGGTGACTGCCGTGCCCGGCGCGCCCGTTGCCGAACTCAGCGAGATCGTCCGGGTGTTGGCGGGCGGGTTGGCCGTGGCGGTGACCGTCTCCGAGATCGGTGCGGGCGGGTTGGTGACGGTGCAGGGCGTGTCCAGCTCCAGGATGTAGCTGGTGTGGATGTTGTAGTCGCCGGGCGAGAGGGTGATCGCGCCGGGCGCGGTCACGGTGAACGACCCGGACATGGAGAACGACGGGAAGGGCGCCCGGCCGGGCACCGGGTCGTTCTTCTTGGGCCCGGCGACCGTGACGCTGCCGCTCTGGGCACCGCCGAGGGTGATCTTCCCGGTCGGGGTCATGATGTCGGCCGGGAGAGCCAGGTCGGTGGGGTTGCCGGCGGCCGGAGTGACCACCGTGTAGGTGACGTTGACGGTGTCGCCGACCTTGGGCGACGTGTTGTCGACGGCGATCTTCGCGGTGGTGGTGCCGTCGATCGGCGGTATCCCGGCGACCGCCGGGGGGATGCAGTGGGTGGGGAAGTCGACGTTCGTCGCGGCCGACGCGGGGCAGGCGAGCGCGCCGCCCGCGCCGAGCGCGAGCGCGGCCGTCCCGAGCAGTGAGACCAGACGCCGTCTTCGAGTGGGTGTGCGACCCATGGGTGGCCCCCTCCTTCTTGGGGTGCAGGCGCAGCGGCTCTTCTGCGCCGACAGGGGGCATTGACGTGGAGGCGGCCGAAGAAGTCAATGGACTCGGCGGACAAAGCTGACGGTCGGTCAGCTATAGAACTGACAGACCGTCAACTCACTTCGCAGGTGCGAGGGTTCAGCTGTAGACGAACGGTGCGGACTGGTGGCCGGTCGCCGTGCAGGTGACCGTGATGCCGAAGACGACCATCGTGAGGCCGCCGCCGAAGATGTCCAGGCTGTCGCCCGAGGCCACGGTGCCGTTCAGCGGACCGACGGTGATCGGGTCGTTGGTGGCCATCGCCGGGTTCGCGTTACCGGTGAAGACCCGGTTCGGACCCGTCGAATTCGTCATCGTGAGCGTGGAGTTGATGCTGTTCGCACCGATCGGGAGCGGCGCCTTGACCGCCGACGTGGACAGGGTGAGGGTGGCGGCGGTCCCGTTCTGGGTCGCCGTGAGGGTGGCCGAGCCACCGCCGAAGATGCCGCAACTGGCGGTGAACGTCGCCGTCGTGGGGCTCACGGCGACAGCCGTGGGAGCGAGCGCCAGCCCGGTGACCGCGAGGGCCCCGGCCAGCAGTGCCGCACCTGATCCGATTCGCTTGCCTCTCATGGAGTTTCCGGCTCCTTCCGGGGGGAGAGACGGACGGCCGATCGGGGCGGGAGGGTGCGGACTCCGGCCCCGGTGGGGAAATCTGACGGCCCGTCGGAATCAACGGCTCCATTGATGCGTGGGAGACGAGCGAGGGCAAGGCCCCTTTTCAGCCAACGGCAAGAGTCCGCAGCACGGTCCCGTCGGGCCCCGCCACCAACACCGGCGTCCCCACGCCCCCCAGGTCCCGCACGGCGGCGAGATCCTCGTCCGCCACACTCTCCCCGCCGGTCACGACAGCCGCGGCCTCCAGCGACTCGGCGCCGGACGCCACCGCCATCGCCACGGCCGTACGCAGCGCGCTGAGCTTCAGCGACGGCAGCTCCACGGTCGCCGCGACATACGTCCGCCCCGTCTCGTCCCGCACGGCCGCCCCCTCCGGAACACCGTTACGGGCCCGAGCGGAACGGGCCAGGGTGACGATCTTGCGGTCCTCGGGGTCGAGGGAGGTGGTGTCGGTCATGGTCAGAGCATACGAGCGGGGTCGGCGGGGGACGGGCCGAGGTAGCCCTCCAGTACGGTCGGGGTGATCGGCGAGCGCCCGAAGAGCGCCAGGATCTCGTTCGCGAGAGCTACGAGGTCGAGCGGGTGGTGGCGCTCCCGGGTGCCGTTCGGCTCGATGGACGCCGCCAGCAGCCCGCGCGGAACGGCCCCGGCGTCCAGGAGCGAACGCCAGTAGTCCGGGGGTAGGTCGAGGTACTCCAGGCCGGTCAGCCCGCCGATCTCGCAGGGGTCCGCGAGGGTACCCGGGTACGCCGAGAGAGTGCGCAGGCGCGGCAGGCCGACGACCGGGGCGAGGCTGAACGGCTCGCCGTCGCACACGCCGAGGGAGAGCACTTCGAGCGCCGGGTGAGCGGCGGCCTCGACGCTCCGTACGGCGCCGTGGTTGACGCGGGCCACCTCGGGAAGCTCCCCGCGGCGGCTGCGGCGCTCCTCGCGCTCGCCGTCGCGCACCAGGTCGGTGAGGGAGTCGGCGAGCAGCTCGGCGCCGACATGGTCCTCGTGGCCGATGAGGACGACCTGGCCGAGATACCCGGCCGGTCCCGGCGTCAGGTCCAGCGCGATACCGTCACCGCCGCCGCTGCCGCCGAAGACGATCCACCCCGGCGAACCGACCACCCCCCGCACCGCGTCCCCGGGCCGGGTGACGGCCGCGTCCGTCGCGCCGAACTCCCACGGTGCCGGCCGGGTCGACGCGTCCGCGACGTACACGTGGTCCAGCGGGAGCAGCTCGCAGCCGACGGTCTCGTACACCCGGTCCGCCGCGTCGAAGTCGTCGGACCAGTCCTCCCACCTCCCCCGCACCACCCCGTAGAGGGACCTCAGCTCCCCCGGAAGAGTTACGCCGATCCGGGACTCGGTGGCGGCGATCTCCTCCTCGGTGGCGCCGATGGCGTCCGGGAGCCGCTCGCGCAGCAGCCGCGCCAGCTCCACCGGGTCCGCCGTCGGCGCCGGCACCGCGTCCGGCACCGGCTCGGGGAGCCTGCGCCAGGGCTCGGGCACCGCGTCGTCGACGAGGAGCAGCGAACCGCCCTGCGGGCCGCCGAAACCGGGTTCCACGTGCGGGTGCGGACCGTACAGCCGCAGTGTCGCCGCCCCGTCCGCCCCGCACTCCAGCACGAACTCGACCTGGCCGACCCCCGCTTCCGTGAGTGCGCCGATCACCGCGTGGACCGCGTCCCACTCCTCCTGCATGTCCTCCACCTGAGCCGCCTGCCCGGGCGGCGGGGAGGGCCGGTGCACCGGAACACTCCACGAACCGACCCCGACATGACCCCGTACGTACCCGCCCGGCGCGGCGAGTTCCGCCGCGTTGCTCGCCCGTACGAGCCTCAACAGCGGCTCCCACAAGGCAAATTCATACAGCGCGGACAAGAAGTGCTCCCCCCCCTGGAAACCTAGGGCCGGTCCAGCCGCAGCCGCTCCGCCCTCGGCAGACCGGCCACGACAAGGTCGTACGAGTCCTCCACCAGCTCCCGCACCAACCGCTCCGGAAGACCGGCCGTCAGATCGACCGTGTTCCAGTGCCGTTTGTTCATGTGATACCCGGGAGTGATCACCCCTGGGTACTCCCCCCGGAGGCGTACGGCGTCGTCAGGGTCGCACTTGAGGTTGACCTTCAGGGGTACGGCGTCCATCCAGCTCAACGCGAACAGTTTGCCGCGGACCTTGAAGACGGAGATCTCCGGCGAGAACGGGAAGTCCTCGACGGACGCGTTGAACGACAGGCACAGGGAACGGAGTTGGTCCGGGGTCACGCGGGCTCCTTCTCGGGGTCGTCCCCGACGGGCTCCACCAGCACGGTCACGATCTTGTTCCGCCGCCCGGCAGCCGCCTCGGCGGTCAGCCGCAGCGTCCGGTCGTCCGGAAGGCGTACGACCGCCGAGGCACCGGCGATCGGCACCCGCCCCAGCGCCTTCGCGAGGAGCCCGCCGACCGTCTCGACGTCCTCGTCGTCGTACTCCTCCAGTCCGTACAGCTCGCCCAGGTCCGTGATGTCGAGGCGCGCGGTGACCCGGTGCCGGTCGTCACCCAGGTCCTCCACCGGGGGCAGCTCACGGTCGTACTCGTCGGTGATCTCGCCGACGATCTCCTCCAGGATGTCCTCGATGGTGACGATCCCGGCCGTACCCCCGTACTCGTCGATGACGACGGCGACGTGGTTGCGCTCCTGCTGCATCTCGCGCAGCAGGTCACCCGCGTTCTTCGTGTCGGGGACGAACGCGGCGGGCCGCATGGTCGTGGAGACGAGGGCGGACTCGGCGTCGCGGCTGATGTGCGTCCTGCGGACGAGGTCCTTGAGGTAGACGATGCCGACGATGTCGTCCTCGCTCTCCCCGGTGACGGGTATCCGGGAGAACCCGGACCTCAGCGCCAGGGTGAGCGCCTGACGGATCGTCTTGTAGCGCTCGATGACCACGAGGTCGGTCCGGGGGACCATGACCTCCCGTACGAGGGTGTCACCGAGCTCGAAGACGGAGTGCACCATCCGGCGCTCGTCGTCCTCGATCAGCGACTCCTTCTCCGCGAGGTCGACCATCGCGCGCAGCTCCGCCTCGGAGGCGAACGGGCCGCGCCGGAACCCCTTGCCGGGGGTGAGCGCGTTGCCGATGAGGATCAGCAGCGACGGGATCGGGCCCATGATCCGGGCCAGCGGCAGCAGGACGTACGCGGCGGCGGTGGCCGTGTTCAGCGGATGCTGGCGGCCGATCGTGCGCGGGGAGACGCCGACCGCGACGTACGAGACGAGGACCATCACGCCGAGCGCGGTGAGCAGCGCCGCCCACGTCTGGTCGAACTCCTTCAGACAGGCGTACGTCACGAGCGCGGCAGCCGCCATCTCGCAGGCCACCCGGACCAGCAGGGCGACGTTCAGATAGCGGGTCGGGTCGGCCGCGACCTGCGCGAGCCCCGCGCTGCCCCGGCGGCCCGACTTGACGGCCTCCTCCGCGCGGAAGCTGGACACGCGCGCGAGGCCCGCCTCCGCGCAGGCGGCGAGCCAGGCGACGACGACCAGGGCGACGGCACCGCCGATGAGCTGGACGCTCATGAGACGGTCGGCGCGGGAGAGGGGCCGGTGATGCCCTTCTCGGCCCGCCAGCCGTCCACGATCGCCGCCTGGAGGCCGAACATCTCGGCCTTCTCGTCGGGCTCCTCGTGGTCGTAGCCCAGCAGGTGCAGCACCCCGTGGACCGTCAGGAGCTGGAGCTCCTCGTCCATGGAATGCTGCGTCGGCGCTTCCTCACCCTGCTTCTTCGCGACCTCCGGGCACAGCACGATGTCCCCGAGCAGCCCCTGCGGGGGCTCCTCGTCGTCCTTCGCCGGGGGGCGCAGCTCGTCCATCGGGAACGACATCACGTCCGTCGGGCCGGGCAGGTCCATCCACTGGATGTGCAGCTGCTCCATCGCGTCGGCGTCCACGACGATCACCGACAGCTCGGACAGCGGGTGGATCCTCATCCGCGCCAGCGCGTAGCGGGCGATGTCGAGGACCGCCTGCTCGTCGACCTCGGTTCCGGACTCGTTGTTGACGTCGATCGACATGGCGCTGCTCTGCTACTTCCGTTTGGGCCGGCCGCCCTTGTGGCCGCCGTTGTCCGTACCGTTCTCGCTGTCGTACTTCTCGTACGCGTCGACGATACGGCCCACCAGCTTGTGCCGGACGACATCCTGCGACGACAACCGCGCGAAGTGCACGTCGTCGACCCCCTCCAGAATGTCCTGCACCTGCCGCAGCCCACTCTTGGTCCCGCTCGGCAGGTCGACCTGCGTCACGTCACCCGTGATGACGATCTTCGAGTCGAACCCGAGCCGCGTCAGGAACATCTTCATCTGCTCGGCGGAGGTGTTCTGGGCCTCGTCGAGGATGATGAAGGCGTCATTAAGAGTCCTTCCCCGCATATATGCCAGCGGCGCCACCTCGATCGTCCCCGCCGCCATCAGGCGCGGGATCGAGTCGGGGTCCAGCATGTCGTGGAGGGCGTCGTAGAGGGGGCGCAGGTAGGGGTCGATCTTTTCGTACAGGGTGCCCGGGAGGAAGCCCAGGCGTTCGCCCGCCTCGACCGCGGGGCGGGTCAGGATGATGCGGTTGACCTGCTTGGACTGGAGGGCCTGGACGGCTTTCGCCATGGCCAGGTACGTCTTGCCGGTGCCGGCGGGGCCGATGCCGAAGACGATCGTGTGCTTGTCGATCGCGTCGACGTAGCGCTTCTGGTTGAGGGTCTTGGGGCGGATCGTGCGGCCCCGCGAGGACAGGATGTTCTGTGTGAGCACCTCGGCCGGGGTCTCCTGGCCGTCGCTCGTCCCGTTCTCGCTCGCCCGCAGCATGGCGATCGAGCGTTCCACCGCGTCCTCCGTCATCGGCTGCCCGGTGCGGAGCACCAGCATCATCTCGTCGAACAGGCGCTGGATCAGGGCGACTTCCCGTACGTCCCCGACCGCGCTGATCTCATTGCCCCGGACATGGATGTCGGCCGCCGGGAAGGCCGTCTCTATCACGCGCAGTAGGGAGTCGCCTGATCCCAGCAACGACACCATGGGGTGCTGGGCGGGAACGGTGAACTGTGCTCTCGCCTGCCCCTGCGCGGGGGCCTTGGCCGTGGGTGTCTGCGTCATAGTCCGGCCCGTAGGGCCTCTACGTCCTCCCGAACAGGTCTCGCCTGCCACAAGGGCGGCCTGGCGATTTCAAGAGTACGCCTTGCCACTGACAACGCCGTAGGGGTTTTCGCACGGCCGTACGGGGTGGGGCGGGGGCCGGGTACGTCGCTCCCGGCGCCCCCGCGCGCGGGCTCACGCCGAGCGTCTGAAGCCGATCGTCGGGACGGCCCTGCGCAGGGGCCACGGCCTCGCCTCGCCGTCGGACAGGAGGTCCGCGAGGAACGCGTACCGGCGCAGCGCCTCGGGGTCCTGCGTGTCCACGGAGCGGACCTTGCGCCACCAGGCGGCGATCTCGGACCAGCTCGGGGCGGAGAGGGAGCCGCCGAACTCCTGGACGGAGAGGGCCGCGGTGAGGCCCGCGAAGGCGAGGCGGTCGGCGAGGGGCCAGCCGGCGAGGGTGCCGGTGACGAAGCCGGCCACGAAGACGTCCCCCGCGCCGGTGGGGTCGAGCGCCTCGACGGCGATCGCGGGGACCTCGGCGGTCTCGCCGGTGCGCCGGTCGACCGCGTACGCGCCCTGCGCCCCCAGCGTGACGACCGCGAGCGGTACGTGTTCGGTGAGCGCGTGCGCGGCCTCGCGGGGGCAGTCCGTGCGCGTGTACCGCATCGCCTCCTCCGCGTTGGGCAGGAACGCCTCGCAGTGCTCCAGGTCGGCGAGCCCGGCGAGGTCCCACGCGCCGGTGTCGTCCCAGCCGACGTCGCCGAAGATCCTCGTCCCCTTCGACGCGGCCTGCGCGATCCACGGCTCGCGCCTGCCCGGCGTGAGCGAGGCGACCGCCGCGCGCGCGGGCGGGGGGCAGGCGGGGGCGGGCTCCTCGGGGGGCGCCTCGTGGCCGTGGGAGACCATCGTGCGCTCGCCCTCGTACGCCATCGACACGGTGACCGGGGAGTGCCAGCCGGGGACCGTGCGCGAGGGCGTCAGGTCGATGCCCTCGCCCTGTTCCAGCGCGTCCCAGCAGTACTCGCCGTAGTGGTCGTCGCCGAAGGCCGCCGCGAGGGACGTACGCAGGTTGAGGCGGGCCAGCGCGGTCGCCATGTTGGCCACGCCGCCGGGGCTGGAGCCCATGCCGCGCGCCCAGGACTCGGTCCCGCGCACGGGTGCGGAGTCGAGGCCCGTGAAGATGATGTCCAGGAACACGGTCCCGGTCAGGTACACGTCGCACGCCGGATCGCCGGGCGCGCGCACCCCGGCCAGCGGATCCATCGGACACTGCCGGTCCGGGCGGATCCTGCTCCTCGGTACGGTCTCTCCTGCCGACGCGTCGGACGGGGTCACGGTGCGCTCCCTGCGAGTGGTGCCGATCCGGCAAACCTGCGTCCCGTGAACGCCCCCACGGCGGTGCGTCCTCGCGAGTGTGCCGATCCGGCCAGTGTGCACCACCCCACTGACAACAGGCCTCCCAACAGGCCCGCACCACCCCGCCTACGCGCGCGTGCCCCTCGAAAACGCCCTCCGTCTCACCACCGGGGCACCGCGGGCGTCTCCCACCCCGGCTCGGCCACCCGCATCGCCGCCGCGTCGTCGCGGTCCCGCAGCGTGCCGTCGTCGTCCAGCCACCGCTGGTGCAGGAAGGCGAGCCGGTCCCGGTCGAGTTCGACGCCCAGCCCGGGTCCGTCGGAGACGGAGACCTTTCCCCCCTCGAACGCGAGGCGTTCCGTGAGGACGTCCTCGGACTGCCACGGGTAGTGGGAGTCGCAGGCGTGGTGGAGGTCGGGGACGGTCGACGCGACGTGGGTCATCGCGGCGAGCGAGATGCCGAGGTGGGTGTTGGAGTGCATGGAGATGCCGACGCCGAACGTGCGGCAGACCGCGGCGAGTCGCTGGGTGTTGCGCAGCCCGCCCCAGTAGTGGTGGTCGGAGAGGACGACCTGGACGGCGCCCCGGGTGAACGCTTCGGGGATCTCGACGAACGTCGTGACGCACATGTTGGTCGCGAGCGGCACCCCGGTCCGCGCGGCGACCTCGGCCATCGCGTCGGTGCCGAGCGCGGGGTCCTCCAGGTACTCCAGGACGTCGCCGAGTTCCTTGGCGACGGTCAGGGACGTCTCGACGGACCACGCCCCGTTGGGGTCGAGCCGCAGCGGATGCCCGGGGAACGCCTCGGCGAGCGCGCGGACCGCGGCGATCTCCTCCTCCGGCGCGAACACCCCGCCCTTGAGCTTGAACGACGTGAACCCGTACCGCTCGGTGAACTTCCGCGCCTGCGCGACGACCCCGGCGGGATCGAGGGCGGCCCCCCAGTCGTCCCGCTCGGCCGCGACGCCGGCGGGGTGCTCGGCCCACTTGTAGAACAGGTACGCGCTGTACTCGACGGCATCGCGCACCTTCCCGCCGAGCAGCGCGTGCACGGGCAGCCCGAGGGCCTTGCCGAGCGCGTCGAGGCAGGCGACCTCGAACCCGGAGACGACGGACAGCCGCAGCTTGTCGGCGGTCTGTACGCCTCGCAGCCCGCCGACGTCGACCTGGTCGACGACTCGCGCGCGGTCGACGTCCACCCCGTTCATGACCGTGAACAGCCCGTTGTGATCGGCGACGGACCTGCCGACGAGCCGCTCCGCGAACGGCCGCGCCAGCTCCAGGTACTTGGTGTCCCCGTAGGTCTCCCCGAGCCCGGTGACCCCGTCCGCGGTGACGACTTCGACGATCAGCCGAGGGGTGTACGGCTGGTGCACCCCCTGCGTGTTCAGCAGCGGCGGGTCCGCGACCAGGATCGGCGTGAGGCGTACGTCGGCGATCGTGAGGTCCACCTGGTCATCTCCCTCTCAGCTTATCCATGTACGGAAACAGAGGTTATATACGTGAACCAGAGCCGTCAATGGAGCGTCCGAGCCCGCCGCACCGCGTACACCCCGGCCACCGTCAGCAGCGCCGCGATCCCCGCGACCGCGCCGACGGTCACGCCGGTGGAGGCGAGGTGTCCCCCTGTGGTCGTAGTACCTCCGAGGGACCCACCGGAGGAGGACGTAGTACCCGTACCACCCGTAGTACCCGTAGTACCCGTAGTACCTGAGTCGCCCCCCGTGGACCCGGTACTACCCGTAGTACCTGTAGTCCCCGTAGTCCCCGTCTCCGGATCGGTCTCCACCGGTTTCTGCCCCACGAAGCTCACCGGCACCTTGACGTCCTGCGACCGGTCCCCGGACAGCGTGTGATCGGCCCGGGTCGCCAGCACGCACGTCGCCTTGAAGCAGTCGGTGTACGCGTCCTTGGCATCGAGGGTCAGCGAGACGGAGAACGTCCCCCCGTCCCCGTACGGCGTCGCCAACTCCTCGCCGTAGTCAGGCGGGTTGGAGGAGATCCACGCCGAGGAGTGCGACGCGCCGGTCATGTCGACGCCCCCGACGCACGGCGTCGGCAGTTGCCCGGCGCCGTTGTCGACGCAGAGGGCGACATAGACACCCTTGGCCTCGTCGTACCCGGACCCGGTGACCCGCACGGTCTGCCGCTCGACGGCCAGGTCGTTGACCGGCGTGACGGTCAGCTTCTGCCCCTCGGCGCCGGTGCCGGTCCGGGTCCCGGACGGCGCGGTCCCCCCGGGCGTCTCCCCGCCGCCGGTGGTGGTGCCGGCTTCCTTCACGGTCAGCGTGAACTCCGGACTCCGCGTCGTACCACCGGCGTTGGAGAAGACGACGCGGTAGCGGTAGCCGTCCTGCGCGGCGCGCGCGGTGAAGGAGTACGTCCGGGACGTGGCGCCCGCGACGACGTTCCAGGTCTGCCCGTCGTCGGCGCTGACCTCCCACTTCTGCCCCGGCGCGGGGACCCCTTCGGCGGCGGCGACGAAGGTGACCTCGTCCCCCGCGAACACCGTCTGGTCGGTCGGGGTCTGGGTGACCTCGGGCGACACCCGAAGGTCCACCTTGACGACCTTGCTCTCCGCGTACTTGGTGAGGTAGACGGAGGTCGCGCCGGGCGTGACCGCGACGCCCGCGTAGACCGTGCCCGCGATGCTGCCGGGCAACGCGACGGGTACGGCGGCCTGTTCGAAGGTCGCGCTGTCGAGGATCTGGAGCGAGCCGGTGCCGTCGGCGCCCTCGGCCACCGTGCCGTAGTCCTCGCGCAGGACGAACGCGCGCCCGGACGCCTTGTCGAAGGCCATCGCGAGCGGACGGTCCTTCGCGGTGAGCGTCTTGAGGAGCTTGCCGTCCTTGCCGAGGACGAGGACGGCGTCGTCGACGGCGACCCACACGTTGCCGCCGGCCGGGTCGACCTCGACGAAGTAGACGGAACCGGCGGGGAGTTCGGCGGTCGCGGTGACCGCGAAGGCGGCGGACCTCGTGTCGACGCGCCGCAGCACCTTCTTGCCGTCGGCCGAACCCACCGACCAGGCAACGCCGTTGGCGGCATCGACGCCCAACTGGGCACCGCCTTCGAGGGAGATGGTCCGCTTCACTGTGCCGGTGAGGGTCTCGACCTCGGAGAGGGCGGCACCCTGCGCGACGAGGACGGTGGACGCGGTGGCGGGCCCGGTGCCGGTGACGGTCGAGCCGTTCAGCCAGGTGCCCTCGGCGCGCGCGTCGCCGTCCTTGGCGGTGGCGAGGCCGCGCAGCGGGAAGTGGAAGGAGACCCCGTCGCCGGGCAGCGGGGCGACGATCTGCCGGACCACGCGCGCGGCGAGCGTCCCGCCCGCGCCGGGCGCCTGGGCGATGTGGCTGAGGACCTTGCCGGTGGCCGGGTCGAGGGCGTAGAGGCCCTGTTCGGCGATGTCGGCGGTGTCGGGGATGTTGTCCGAACCGACGTACAGCTTCCCGGAGTCGGGGTGGACCAGGAGGTCCAGAGGACGACCCGCGGTGGTGAACTCGGCGGCCTGCGCGTAGGAGACGGTCCCGGCGGGAACGTCCACGCCGCCACCCTCGCCGCCGCCCGGGTCCTGGCCCTGGAAGGTGACGGGTATGCGTACGTCCTGAGAGCGATCGCCGGGCGCGTTGTGGTCGACGCGGGTGACGACCGAGCAGGCCACCCGCGTGCAGTCGAGGCCGCCGTCCTTCGCCTTGACGTCGAGCCGTACGTCGAAAGTACCGCCCGCGCCCCACTTCTCGGCGACCCCGGCGGGGGCCTCCGTCGAGTCGGCGGGGACGATCCACCGGGACGCGCCGCTGCCGCCGGTCTGGTCGGCGCCGCCGAGGCAGGGGGTGGGGATGCGGTTGTCGCCGTTGTCCTTGCAGAGCGCGACGTACACCCCCTTGGTGACGTCGTACCCCGAGCCGGTCAGCCTCAGGGTCTCCCCCTCAAGAGCCAGTCCGGCCGAGGCGGAGACGGTGAGCCGCTGGCCGTCCTTGCCGTACGCGGTACGGGGGGTGTCGGCGGCCTGAGCGGCCGGGCCCACCGTGACCGCCGTCGCCGTCGCGGCCACGAGGGCCACCGCGCCGAGCAGAGCGGCGGGCCGTCTCAGCCGCCGGGCGGGGGTGTCGTCTGTCATGAGAGGTCCCTCGGAGAGGTAGTACCCGGGTAGTACCTGAGCGGTACCGAGGGGCACCCCGCAGCAGGCGCCCCTCGGAGTTCAGGAGTAGTGCGGGACTACTGGAAGGTGATCGGCACGTGGACGTCGTAGGCGCGGTCGTTCGTGTCGAAGTGGTCGGCGCGGGTCACGACCGCGCACTCGACGTCCTGGCCGCAGACGCTGCCGTCGTCCAGCGTGGCCTTGACGAAGACGTTCACGCTGAAGGTGCCGCCGGCGGCGAACTTGGAGCTGTTGGCGAAGAGGCCGCCGAAGGTGTTGTCGACCCAGTGGGAGGCGCCGGTGGAGCCGGACTCGTCCTGGCCGCCGAGGCAGGGGGTCGGCTTGTTGACACCGGCCGCGCCGTCGACGACACACAGGCCGACGTAGATGCCCTGGCCGGTGTTGTAGCCGGAGCCGGAGACGGTGACGACCTGCCCGGCGGCGGTCGCGGTGCCCGGCGAGGTGAGGGAGAGGGTGTAGGTGGTGCCGCCGTCGGTGACCGTGCGGGTGGCGGTCGCGGCGGAGGCGGAGGTGGCCAGGCCCAGGGTGAGCGCGGACGCGGCGGCGACGGCGAGACCGGCACGGGCGGCGGTGCGGGCGGAGGTGTGGGCGGAGGCGACTCTCATGAGGGAGACCCTTCTGATCGGCCCAAGCCTGAATGACTTGAACTTAGGTAAGGCTAACCTAATGACGATCTTCGGTTGTTTGTCAAGGGACGGTAAAGGAGCTGTGGCGTACGCGACTCAGCCCACAGGTTCGTCCACCTCGAACTCGGCGCCCACGACGGTCTGTTCACCGGTCACCGCCGTCACCTCGACCGCGTGCGCGCCCCGGGCCGCGTTGCCGTACACGGGGAAGTCCCGCACGAATCGGCCGTCGCCGTCGGCCACCGCCTGGTACCGGGTGTCCCCGTCGATCGCGACGAGCAGCACCGCGCCGGGGGTGAACCCCTCGCCGGTGAGGCGCTGTTGGCCCCCGGCGGGGAGGGCGGGGCGGGTGAGGGAGACGGCAGCCTCGGAAGACGCCCCCGCCGAAACCTCCGCGCCCGGACTCCCCGGCCTCGGCGTGGGGTTCGTGGCCGGTGCCCCGACGGGCTCCTCGGCAACCCCGGTGCCGACCGTCACGTCGAGCACCCCGAGCCCGCCTCCGGCCACGAACCCCCGCCCGCTCCAGGAGGAGAGCAACTCGGCGCCCTCCTCGGAGAGTTCGGCACGCAATCCGGCCCACGTCACGGCGCTCTCCCGGACGACGGGCCCCGCGTCGGACGCGGCGACCTCCGCGAGCGTCACCTCACGGGCCCGCCCGTCCACGGCCGTACGGGCCTGGAGCGTGCCCGCTTTCCCGCCGAGCCGCAGCGTCAACCCGGCGAGGACCAGAGGCTGTTGACCCCCATCGGCGCCGTCGAGCCGGACAGCTCCGCCCAACCGCACCTCCCCGGAGGCCCGTTGGACGTCGAGTCCGCCGCCGACGGCCGGGAAGGAGACGCCCGCCGACTCGACGGCGGGTTGCGTCACGCCGAACGACACGCCCCGCGCGGCGAGTTCACCATCGACGCCGGACCAGGCGGCCCGCCCTTCGGTGACGCCGGGCAGTTCCTGACCGGCGAGCGCGCCGGGGCTGCCGAGTGCGAGCAGGGCGCCGGTCGCCAGGCAGACGACGGCCGTTCTCTTCGCCATGTTCGGTTCCCTCTCGGGGATATGGAGTTCTGGACAAGGAAGTCGACATGCCGTCAGACAGCACCCCGGTCAGCCGGCCTCGGCCCCAGCCCCGACCTTGCGCCGCCGAGCCCACACCCACGCGCCGCCACCCGCCGCCACCAGCCCCACCGAGGCGAGCCCCGCCGGAAGCGCGAGGCCGGACCCGGTGCGGGCCATGGACCCGGACGGCGCGGAAGAGGTCACCGACCCCGAGGAACCGCCGGCGGCCAAGGCGGACGCGGAGGCCGACGGCGCAGCACTGGGCAAGGTCGAACTCCCGCCCGTAGAACCGGAGTCAGCGCCCCCGAACGTCACCGGAATCCGCACGGTCTGGCTCTGATCGCCGCCCCGCGTATGGTCGATGCGCGTGATGACCGCACATGTCACCCCGGCCGCCTCACAGTCGGTGTTCGCGTCCTTCGCCCGCACCTTGAGCCGGACGCTGAACGTCCCCTGATGCGCGCTGCCGCCGTACGGCTCGGCCAACCCCTCGCCGTAGGAAGGGGGGTTGGACGAGACCCACACGGACGCGCCGGACTCGCCGGACATGTCGACGCCGCCGACACAGGGCGTGGGTGTCTTTCCGGGACCGTTGTCGACGCAGAAGGCGACGTAGATGCCCTTCTCCGTGTTGTAGCCGGTGCCGCTGACGGTCACCGTCTCGCCCGTCGCGGCGAGGCCGGACGTCTTGGACACGGTGAGTTTCTGGCCCTCGGGACCCGAGGCGGTACCGCTCGCGGCGGAGGCCGTCGGGGCGGTCGCGAACAGGGCAACGGCCGCGAGAGAACACACAACTCCCCGCCCGCGTACGCCACTTGCCGATGCCATGAGCACACCCCCACCTGACGAAACTAAGGGAAGGCTAACCTAAACTAATCGCCAAGGAACTGCCAAGCATCAAAGAACTGCCGAGCATCGCCGAGAGGAAAGACCATGCGGAGACGACTGGCCGCCCTGGGAGCGGGCCTCGCGCTGCTGACGGCGGCCTGCGGCACAGGCGGCGGGAGCGACACGCGGGAGGCGCCGAAGACCGCGAGCGCACGGGCCGCCGCCGCGGTGGAACGGCTCGCCGAGAACACCGTCGTACCGCTCGAAGGGCCCGCCCCCGCACCGGAGTTGCCGGTCACGGTCGACTCCTCGGACGGCCGGAAGGTGACCGTCGCGGACGCCTCACGCATCCTGCCGCTCAACGGCGGGGTCGCGGAGACCGTGTTCACGCTCGGGCTCGGGAAGAACGTCGTCGGGCGGGACATCACGGCGACGTTCGAGGAGGCGAAGAAGCTTCCGCAGGTCACGAAGGCACACGACGTGAGCGCGGAGAGCGTGCTGTCGCTGAGGCCGACGGTCGTGCTCGCGGACACCGACACGGGTCCCGAGGAGGCGATCGACCAGATCCGCGCCGCCGGGGTCCCGGTCGTCGTCCTGGACCCGGCGACGAAGCCGGCCGACGTGACGACGCGAACGACCCGGATCGCGGCGGCACTTGGCGTCCCCGACGCCGGGAAGGCGCTCAACTCGCGGATGGGGAAGGAGCTTTCGGAGGCGCGGGCCGGGGTGCCTGCGGGCAGCAGGCCGAAGGTCGCGTTCCTCTACCTGCGGGGCAGTGCGGCCGTGTACCTGATCGGTGGCAAGGGGTCCGGCGCGGACTCGCTGCTGGAGGCGGCGGGTGCTCAGGACGCGGGCGTGGCCGCCGGGTTCACGCGGCCGTTCACGCCGATCACCACCGAGGCGCTCGCGCAGGCGAGCCCCGACGTCATCCTGATGATGACGAAGGGGCTCGACTCGGTCGGCGGCCTGAGCGGCCTGCTCCAGGTGCCGGGCATCGCCCAGACCCCCGCCGGGATGAACGAGCGGGTCGTCGACATGGAGGACGGCGTCCTGCTGAGCTTCGGCCCGCGTACGCCGCTCGTCATCGACATCCTGGTGGACAGGATCCACCAACCCTAAAAGACGTAATCCTCGACTTCCGCGAGGTACTTGGCCCGTCGCTCCTCGTCGTCCTCCAGGAAGGACGCGACGAAGGAGTTGCGGGCCAGCTCGCGCAACTGATCCTGCTTCAGGTCGAGTTCAGCGGCGACCGCGTCGAAGTTGTCGCCCGCGTAGCCGCCGAAGTACGAGGGGTCGTCGGAGTTGACCGTGCACAGCAGACCGGCGTCCAGCATCGCGGGCAGGGGGTGGTCGGCGAGGGTGCCGACCGCCTTGAGCCGTACGTTGGACAGGGGGCACAGCGTCAGCGGGACCCGCTCGCGGACCAGCCGCTCCACCAGCGCCGGGTCCTCCATGCAGCGCAGGCCGTGGTCGATCCGCTCCACACCGAGGACGTCGAGAGCCTCCGTGATGTACGCGGCCGGGCCCTCCTCCCCCGCGTGCGCCACCCGGCGCAGTCCCAGAGAGCCAGCCGCCTCGTACACCTCACGGAACTTCGCCGGGGGGTGGCCGACCTCGGCGGAGTCGAGACCGATACCCGTAATACGGTGGAGGTACGGCTTCGCCGCCTCCAGGGTCTCCAGCGCCGACTCGGCGGACTCGTCGCGCAGGAAGCACAGGATCAGGCGGGTGGAGATGCCGTGCCTCGCCTCGCTCTCCCCGAGCGCCCGCCACAACCCCTCGACGACCGTGCCCAGTTCGACGCCGCGCGCGGTGTGCGCCTGCGGGTCGAAGAAGATCTCCGCGTGCCGCACGCCCTGCGCCGCCGCCCTCGCGAGGTACGCGTCCGCGAGGTCCGCGAAGTCCTGTTCCGTGCGCAGGACCGCCATCAGCGCGTAGTACAGGTCCAGGAACGACTGGAGGTCCGCGAAGTCGTACGCCCGCCGCAGGGCCTCCGTGTCCGCGTACGGCAGCGTCACGCCGTTGCGCTCGGCCAGCGTGAACGCGAGTTCCGGCTCCAGGGTGCCTTCGATGTGCAGGTGCAGTTCAGCTTTGGGGATGGGCATCCAAGTATCGTACGGCCGCTTTACCAACGTTTCGGAACCGGCACTCGCATCAAGTCCCTGGCGATGGTCAGCTCGCCCTCGAACCCCGCGGACCTCGCCTGGCGCTCGAACTCCTCCGGGTCCGTGTAGCGCTGGCTGAAGTGGGTGAGGACGAGGTGGCGTACGCCGGCGTCCCTCGCGACCGCCGCCGCCTGGGCCGCCGTCAAGTGGCCGTGATCCTCAGCGAGTTGGGCGTCCTCGTCCAGGAACGTCGATTCGATGACCAGCATGTCGCAGTTCTCCGCGAGTGCGTGCACGCCGTCGCACAGGCGCGTGTCCATCACGAACGCGAACCGCTGTCCGCGCCTCAGCTCGCTCACGTCGTCCAGCATGACGGTTCCCAGGGCGCCCTCGCGCTGGATCCGGCCCACGTCCGGACCCTTGATGCCGTGCTCCGCGAGGCGGGCCGGGAGTATGCGGCGGCCGTCCGGCTCCACCAGGCGGTAGCCGTACGACTCCACCGGGTGCGAGAGTTTGTGCGCCTCCAGGGTGTACGAGGGTCCCTCGGCCAGCGTGATCATGCCGCTGCCCGCGACCGGGGATTCGGTGATGCCGACGGTTTCCCTGTACGCCGTGGAATAACGGAGCCTGTCGAAGAACCGCTGGCCCGAACGCGGATAGTGGGCGACCACCGGATGCGGCACCTGGTCGAGGTTGATCCGCTGAATCACCCCGGCCAGCCCGAGCGAATGATCCCCGTGAAAATGGGTGACGCAGATCCGGTGAAGATCGTGCGCGGCGACTCCGGCCCGCACCATCTGTCTCTGCGTCCCCTCGCCGGGATCGAAAAGAATTCCCTCGGCGTCCCATCGCAGGAAATACCCGTTGTGATTACGATGCCGGGTGGGCACCTGGCTGGCCGTACCCAGCACCGTCAACTCACGCACAGACACGCGGAATCACCCCGGAGGCCACTGGAGCCCACGTCCACCGAGGACATGAGCGTGCACATGAAACACAGTCTGTCCAGCACCGGCGCCCGTATTGAAAACGGTCCGATAACTGTCGAGCTTCTCCTCATCGGCGACATCCTGTGTCTCCCGCAGAACATCGGCAAGAACGTCGGGAGCCCCCGCAGCGAGAGCGCCGACATTCTCGTAATGCGCTTTGGGAACCACGAGCACATGAGTAGGCGCCTGAGGATTGATATCCCGAAAGGCAACGGTGGTCTCGGTCTCGCGCACAATGGTCGCCGGAATCTGCCCAGCGACAACCTTGCAGAACAGACACCCGCCCTGCGGCTCCCCTGCCATACGTGTCCCTCCTAGGTAGTACGGCGAATAGTAGTCGTACGGGTGCGGCGGGTCCGTGGCCGATCACGCCCACGCGGCGGAGCCGCATATCGATACGGCCCCGCACCCGGAATCACGCGGCATCCCCCACCACCTCACCTCAAGACGACGGCACCCCCGGTGCCACCCTCGCCTCCCCCACCCCCTCCAACGCCAGCCTTATCGCCGCGTCCAACTGCACATCCACCCCCGCCACATAATCCTGAGGCCGAACCACCACCTCCACATCAGGATCGACCCCGTGGTTCTCCACCCCCCACTCGAACCCCTCCAGCCAGAACGCGTACTTCGGCTGAGTCACCAGCGTCCGGTCCACCAACCGGTACCGGCTGTCGATCCCGATCGTCCCGCCCCACGTACGGGTCCCCACCACCGGCCCGATCCCCAGCGCCCTGATCGCCGCGTTCACGATGTCCCCATCGGACCCGGAGAACTCATTGGCGATGGCGACGACAGGCCCCCGGGGCGCGTCGAGGGGATACGTCGTGGGCCGCATCCCCCGGGCCACGTCCCACCCGATGACCCGCCGCGCAAGCTTCTCGACGACCAACTGGGACGTATGCCCGCCCCGGTTCTCCCGGACATCGACGAGCAACCCCTCCCGAGCGACTTCGACCCGCAGATCCCGGTGGATCTGGGCCCACCCCGGCGCCTGCATATCGGGAACATGGAGATACCCGAGCCGCCCCCCGGACGCCGCGTGGACATATGCCCGCCGGTCAGCGACCCACGCGTGATACCGAAGCGCCTCCTCATCCCCGACAGGCACGACAACGGCATGACGGACATCCCCCCCGTCCGCAGGCGAGACGGTCAGCTCAACAGCCTTCCCGGCCGTACCGACAAGAAGCGGACCAGGCCCGGCAACAGGGTCGACGGGATGCCCCCCGACGGCAACGATCGCGTCACCGACACGCACGGCGACTCCCGGCGCGGCAAGGGGAGACCGGGCGTCAGGGTCGGACGTCTCGGAGGGAAGGATCCGATCGACACGCCAACTCCCGTCACCGGAACGGGAGATGTCCGCCCCCAGCAGCCCCTGCCGAGGCCCACGCCCATACGCCCACCCCGGTGTGACGTACGCATGGGACGTCCCCAACTCCCCCTGGACCTCCCAGAGAAGGTCGACAAGGTCATCGTGCGTGGCGACCCGTTCGAGGACGGGCCGGTACCGGTCGAGAATCCCGGACCAGTCGACACCCCCGAGATCCTCCCGCCAGAAGTTGTCCCGCATGAGCCGCCCGGCCTCGTCGTACATCTGCCGCCACTCGGCAGCGGGATCGACGGTCTGCCGGATCCGCCCGAGATCGACGGTGATGTTGGAGTCGCTGTCCTCGTCCCCGGAGGCCCGCCGATCGCTGGGTACGACCTTGAGCTTGCCGTCGGTCCAGAGCAGCAGCCGCTTCCCGTCGCCGCTGACCTCGAACCCGTCGGCGTCGTCGGCGAGGTGCTCGACCCGCCGCGCACCGAGGTCGTACCGCTCCAACTCGGTGGTGGCGGCGGGCTCTTCGGGGGTGGCCCGGGAGGTCCCGAGGACCCCCTGAACGGGATGCCGCAGCCACAGCAGCCCGTCCTTGGCGGCGCGCAACGCCGAGTACCGGCCGGCCTCGACAGGGAACGGGACGATGCGATCGGCGAGCCCGTCGAGGTCGATGCGGGTCGCGGGGGTCCCCTCGCTGTCGGGCGTCTCCTCCTTGTCGGGCGCCTCGAAGGCACGCCCGTGCCGCTGGGGCCCGAAGGGGGACGGGGTCGTCGCGGCGAGGGTGATGAGGTGGGGCCGCGCGCCGGCGAGGAAGGACAGGTCGAAGGCGTGCTGGTCGTAGACGGGATCGAAGGCCCGCGTGGAGAGGAACGCGAGATGCTTGCCGTCGAGGGTGAAGGCCGGTGCATAGTCGCGGAACCGCAACGGCGTCGCCTCGGTGACGGACAGATCGGTGGTGTTGGCCAGCATCAGCTGACTGAGCGGGTTGGGCCCGGGGTGGGACCAGGCGAGCCACCCGGAGTCGGGAGAGAAGACCAGGTCGGAGACGTCACCGTCGTCGCTGTGGACGACCTCGCGGACCTCCCCGCTCTCCCGCTCGACGAACAGCAGCCGCCCGTCGTGCGAGGCGACGGCGGCCCGGCTCCCGTCGGGAGCCATGGCCAGCTCAAGCACCCGCCCGAGCGCACCCCCCGCGAGCCGCCGAGGCGTGGCCCCCGGCGCGAGCCCGGTGGCGGGCGCGAACTCCAGCGCGTCCTCCCCCTCCGCGTCCGTCACCCACACGACCCACTCCTCCCCCTCCGGCGTACGGAAGGTCCGCGGCAGCCGCGCCCGCACCCCGGGTTCGGCGGCGAGCGCGCGGGCGGGTCCGGCACGGTGGGTGACCCAGTGCAGGCCGCCGCGTACCTCTACGGCGCTGCCGCGCGCGGTGTGGTCGGGCGCGGCCTCGCCGAGCCAGCCGGCGGGGACGAGGGGGCGGGGCCTGCGGTCCATCCGCTGGCCGCCCAACCGGACGTCCAGGAGCCGGGGTTCGGCCCCGTCAAGGTCGTCGAGGAGCCACAGCTCGCCGCCGGACGCGTACACGAGCCGGGTGCCGTCACCGGTCAAGTGCCGCGCGTAGAAGCCGCCTTGGGGAGTGTGCCGGCGCAGATCGGACCCGTCGGCGAGCGAGGAGTAGACGGCGCCGGTGCCTTCGTGGTCGGAGAGAAACGCGATGCGATCCCCCGCCCACACCGGCGACTCCAGGTTCCCGTCCAGCCCTTCATGCAGCCGTACGAACTCCCCCTCACCCTCCCGGTCGATCCACAGCTTCCCCGCCATGCCGCCCCGGTAGCGCTTCCAGTGCGCGGCCTCGCGGCCGTGGCGCGCGGAGAGCAGGACGACGGACGGTCCGCCGAGCGCGAGGTCGTCGACGAGTCCGTACGGCAGGGTCGTCGCCGGTCCCCCGTCGAGCGGGACGGCGCGGGCCCAGCTCCGGGAGCGGGACGCCTGGTCGTACGTCGACACGACGAGGACGTGCCCCTCGGGGGTCCAGCCGCACACGCGGGTGGACGAACTGCCCCAGTACGTCAGCCGGGTCGACGGCCCCCCGTCGACCGGAGCGACCTGGACCTCGCGGGCTCCGTCACGCGTCGACGCCCAGGCGACCGTCGTGCCGTCGGGGGATATCCGGGGCGCGGTGACGGGCGTGTTGTCGGCGCTCACCCGCCACGCGCGACCGCCGTCGAGCGGTGCGAGCCATACGTCGTCCTCGGCGGTGAAGGCCACCAAGTCGCCGTGCAGATGCGGGAACCGGAGATACGCAGCGGGCTGGGTCACCGGCTCACCCTATGCAGGGAACGCCGGGAGAGACACCGCTTTCGGATCACTTTCCGGCGCCGGACCGGCAGGTCCGGGCAGGGGGGCGGGCGCGCTCAGCCGCGCAGCAGCAGCCACTCCTGGAGTTCCACCAGGTTCCCCTCGGGGTCCTTGAGATGGGCGACCCGCATCCGCTCGCCCAGCGCGGCGGGACCGTGGACGAGGACGGCGCCCCGCCCGGTGATCTCCGCGCAGTACGCGTCCAGGTCGTCCACCCGCAGCGCGACCAACGACCGGTGCCCGGTGCACGCGTCGTTCAGCTCACCCAGCAACTGGGCCATCATCGCCCGGTCCTGGAGCGCGATCCCGGCGGACCCGGTGACGGGGCTGAACTTCTCGTACGGACCGTTGCGTGCCCCGGACTGCGCCTTGAGGCCGAGGACGTCGGCGTAGAAGTGGTAGCAGGCGGCGAAGTCGGTGACGAGCAGCCGTACTTGAGCGAGTTCCATGACAATCTCCTAGACCCAGCGGCCGGTTCGGCCCAGTACGAGTGCGGCGGCGGCCGTTCCCGCCGTCGATGTCCGCAGGACGCTCCGCCCCAGTCGGCAGGTCACCGCGCCGGCCTCCTCGAAGAGGGCCAACTCCTCGGGGGAGACGCCGCCTTCGGGGCCGACGACGAGCACGATGTCACCGGCGGAGGGCAGTTCGACCACGGCGAGCGGCGCGCTCCCGTACTCCCGGTCCTCGTGCAGGACGACCGCGAGGTCCGCGCCCGCGAGCAGCGCGGCGACCTGCTTCCCGCTCGACAACTCCGCGACCTCGGGAAACCGCACCCGCCGCGACTGCTTCCCCGACTCCCGAGCCGTGGCACGCCACTTGGCCAGCGCCTTCGCTCCCCGCTCGCCCTTCCACTGCGTGATGCAGCGGGACGCGGCCCAGGGGACGATCGCGTCGACCCCCACCTCGGTCATCGTCTCGACGGCCAACTCCCCCCGGTCCCCCTTGGGCAGGGCCTGGACGACGGTGAGGCGCGGCGCGGGACGCGGTTCCTCGGTGACATCGGCGAGGCGGACGGTCAGCCGGTCCTTGCCCTCGGCCGTGACGACCGTTCCCTCGGCCCAGCGCCCGGCACCGTCCGTGAGGACGACCGGCTCCCCGGTCTGGAGCCGCTTCACGGAGACGGCGTGCCGTCCCTCGGGCCCGTCGAGCACGAACTCCGTCCCGGTGGCCCCGAGTTGCCCGACCACGAAGACCGGAGCGGTCATCAGGCCACGCCCCCGTCGGCGGTCGGCGCGTCGTCCGGGAGCGGTGCCGTCTCGGCCAACGCGGTGCGCGCGGCGTCCAGTTCGGCCGCGAGCACCTCGACGAGGTCCCCGGCGGAGAGGTCACGCGCCATCCGGTGCCCCTGCCCCGCCCACAGCGCCATCCCCTGCGCGTCCCCGGCCTTGGCGGCGGCCTTGCGCAGCGGCGAGGTCAGATGGTGGATCTCCGGGTACGCGGCGGGCGCGTACGGGCCGTGCTCGCGCAGGAACCGGTTCACCAGCCCCCGCGCGGGCCGCCCGGAGAAGGCCCGCGTCAACTCCGTACGCGCGAACAGCGGGTTGGTCAGCGCGGCCTTGTGCACGGCCGCCGCCCCGGACTCCGCCGTCGCGAGGAACGCCGTACCGAGCTGAGCCGCGCTCGCCCCGGCGGCCATCACCGCGGCGATCTGGCTGCCCCGCATGATCCCGCCGGCCGCGACCAGCGGCAGCGACACGGCCTCGCGGATCTGCGCGAGCAGGGCCAGCAGGCCGACGCCCGCACGGTCGTTCTCCGGGTTGTCCCGGTGCGTCCCCTGGTGACCGCCCGCCTCGACCCCCTGCACGACCACCCCGTCCGCGCCCGCCCGCTCGATCGCGACGGCCTCCTCCGGAGAGGTCGCGGTGACGAGGGTGAGCGTCCCGGCCCGCCGGAAGTTCGCCAGCACCTCGGGGCTCGGCACGCCGAAGTGGAACGACACGACGGGTACGGGGTTGCCGAGCAGAACGGCGAGCTTCGCCTCGTACCCGTCGTCCCGTCCGCTGTCGGGGTCGCCCAGCTCCGTCTCGTACCAGGTGGACTCACCGGCGAGCTGATGCGCGTAGAGCTCGACCGCGCCAGGAGGGCCCGCGGCGTCAGCCGCTCCGGTGGAGCCGGTGCTTGCACCGGGATATTCGGGCTGGGGCATGAAGAGGTTCACACCGAACGGCCGCGAGGTCTGGCCACGGACCTGTTTGATCTCCTCGTACATGCCGTCGGCCGTCTTGTACCCGGCGGCGAGGAAGCCGAGGCCGCCGGCCTCGGACACGGCGGCGGCCAGCCGCGGCACGGAGACGCCACCCGCCATGGGGGCCTGCACGATCGGGAGAGGAAAGAGATCGGTCAGTTCGGAGGACATGACGGCATGTTGTCACGTCCTCCGAACATCCTCGAACCGACCCCGGGTTTGGCACATGCCAACAAGGATCAACGCCCGTTGAAGGCATCCTTCAACCGCGAGAACAACCCCTGCTGCCCAGGCTGGAACTGCCCCGTGGGCCGTTCCTCGCCCCTCAGCTTGGCCAGTTCCCGCAGGAGGCGTTCCTGTTCCGGGTCCAGCTTCGTCGGTGTCGTGACCTCGACGTGCACGATGAGGTCGCCGCGTCCGCCGCCCCGCAGATGCGTGATGCCCCGGCCGTGCAGCGGGATCGACTGGCCGGACTGCGTGCCGGGCCGGATGTCGACCTCCTCCAGCCCGTCCAGCGTCTCCAGCGGCACCTTCGTGCCGAGGGACGCCGCCGTCATCGGGAGGGTGACCGTGCAGTGCAGGTCGTCGCCCCGGCGCTGGAACATGGCGTGCGGAAGCTCGTGGATCTCGACGTACAGGTCACCGGCGGGACCGCCACCGGGCCCGACCTCGCCCTCACCGGCGAGCTGGATGCGCGTGCCGTTGTCGACACCGGCCGGGATCTTGACGGTGAGCGTCCGCCGCGACCGGATGCGGCCGTCACCGGCGCACTCGGGACACGGCGTCGGCACGACCGTACCGAAGCCCTGGCACTGCGGGCACGGCCGCGAGGTCATGACCTGGCCCAGGAAGGACCGCGTGACCTGCGAGACCTCACCCCGGCCCCGGCACATGTCGCAGGTCTGCGCGGTGGTGCCGGGCGCGGCCCCCTCGCCGTTGCAGGTGTTGCAGACGATCGCCGTGTCGACCTGGATGTCCTTGGTCGTACCGAAGGCCGCCTCGTCGAGGTCGATCTCCAGCCGGATCATCGCGTCCTGGCCGCGCCGGGTGCGCGAGCGCGGACCGCGCTGGGACGCCGTGCCGAAGAACGCGTCCATGATGTCGGAGAAGTTGCCGAAGCCACCGGCGCCGAAGCCGCCCGCGCCCCCGCCGCCGCTCTGCGAGAGCGGGTCGCCGCCGAGGTCGTAGACCTGCTTCTTCTGCGGGTCCGACAGCACCTCGTAGGCGGCGTTGATCTCCTTGAACCGCTCCTGGGTCTTCGGGTCCGGGTTGACGTCCGGGTGCAGCTCGCGCGCGAGTCTGCGGAACGCCTTCTTGATCTCATCCTGCGACGCGTCACGGCGCACGCCGAGTACGGCGTAGTAGTCCGTGGCCACTTACGACTCCGCCAGGATCTGTCCGACGTACCTCGCCACTGCGCGTACCGCTCCCATCGTTCCCGGGTAGTCCATGCGGGTCGGTCCGACCACGCCGAGCTTGGCGAGTGCCTCGCCGCCCGAACCGTAACCGACCGACACGACGGACGTGGAGTTGAGTCCCTCGTAGGCGTTCTCGTGCCCGATGCGCACGGTCATGCCCGAATCCCCGGCCTCGCCAAGCAACTTGAGAAGCACGACCTGCTCCTCCAAAGCTTCCAGGACGGGCCGGATGGTGAGGGGAAAGTCATGTCCGAAGCGGGTGAGATTGGCGGTTCCGCCGATCATCAGCCGCTCCTCGTTCTCCTCGACGAGCGTCTCCATCAGCGTGGAGAGCACGATCGAGACCGTACCCCGGTCCTCGCGCTCGAACGCCTCCGCGAGGTCCTCGACGAGCATCGGTACGTCGCTGAACCGGCGCCCCGCGACCCGGCTGTTGAGCCGCGCGCGCAGATCCGCCAGCGACGACTCCCCGAAGGGCGCCGGGCAGTCCACCATCCGCTGCTCCACCCGGCCCGTGTCCGTGATCAGCACGAGCATCAGCCGCGCGGGCGCGAGCGCCAGCAGCTCGACGTGCCGGACGGTGGAGCGGGTGAGGGAGGGGTACTGGACGACGGCGACCTGACGGGTGAGCTGCGCGAGCAGCCGGACCGTCCGCGCCACCACGTCGTCCAGGTCGACCGCGCCGTCCAGGAAGTGGTGGATGGCGCGGCGTTCGGGCGCCGTCATCGGTTTGACGCCGGCCAGCCGGTCGACGAACAGGCGGTAGCCCTTGTCGGTGGGGATGCGCCCCGCACTCGTGTGCGGCTGCGCGATGAACCCCTCGTCCTCCAGGACGGCCATGTCGTTGCGCACGGTCGCCGGGGAGACGCCGAGGTTGTGCCGCTCGGTGAGCGCCTTGGAACCCACCGGTTCCTCGGTCCCCACATAGTCCTGGACGATCGCGCGCAGCACCTGGAGCCTGCGTTCACTCAGCACCGCGCACACCTCCAGAAGTCCGCCTTGGCACTCTTCACCTACGAGTGCCAGTGTACGGCGGTCGGGTACCACGGGGGCAAGGTCGTCCCCGTCGCCGGATGGTACGGCTAGCGTCTCTGTATGACGGTGACTTGGGAAGAGCTGGGCTGGGAACGTCTCGCGGAAGGCGTCGGCCGCGTCCGTCTGCCGGGTTGGGACTGCACGACGGGGCTGGTGATCACCCCCGGCGCGGCGCTCGTGATCGACTCCGGCTCCAGCCTGGCGGAGGGGGCGCGGCTGCGGTCCGACGCAGAGCGGATCGCCGGCGTCAATGTGACCCATCTCGCGTTGACCCACCCGCACTTCGACCACGTGTTCGGCGCCGCGGCTTTTCCGGGGGCGGAGGTGTACGCGGCTCACGCCGGGTACGACGCCGGCGAGCTGGCGGGGGACGCGGTGCGTAACGGCCTCGACGCCGGGGTCGCCCGGGAAGCCGCGTCCGCGCTGACCGCCCCACGGCACGTGGTCTCCGGCACGTGTACGCCGGTTCCTGGTGTCCTCCTCGCCTCTCTGGGGCCCGCGCACTCGCCGGACGACCTTGTCGTCGTCGTTTCCGGTGCCGTGCCGGTGGTGTTCTGCGGGGACCTCGTCGAGGAGTCCGGTCAGCCGCAGGCGGGGTCGGACGCGGCGGTGTCGCGCTGGCCCGCCGCGCTGGACGCGTTGCTGGCGCTCGGCGGGGAGGACGCGGTGTACGTGCCGGGGCACGGGGCTGTCGTCGACGCGGCTTTCGTACGGCGGCAGCGGGACGCTCTCAGCGAACGGTTCGGCGTGTCGCGCGCGTGAGGGGTCTGTTCGGTGCGGGGGTTTCTCCTATCGTCATCCGAATGCGCCAGTACTCTCCGGACCTCACCCCGCCGTGGAAGAAGCAGGCCCCCGCGCCCGAGATCCCCGCCGACCCCGGCCTCGTCGTCGAGGAGCCCGGCACCGGGTTCTGCGGGGCGGTGATCCGCTGCGAGGCGGGGACGGTGACGCTGGAGGACCGCTTCGGCAAGCACCGGGTGTTCCCGCTGGAGCCGCGCGGGTTCCTGCTGGAGGGGAAGGTGGTGACGCTGGTGAAGCCGTCCGGGGTCTCGGTACGTCCCACCCGTACCGCTTCCGGTTCCGTCGCCGTCCCCGGCGCCCGCGCGCGCGTCGCCCGGGCCGGCCGGATCTACGTCGAGGGCCGGCACGACGCCGAGCTGGTCGAGAAGGTCTGGGGTGACGACCTGCGCATCGAGGGCGTCGTCGTCGAGTACCTGGAAGGCGTGGACGACCTCCCCGCGATCGTCGCCGAGTTCGCGCCGGGTCCCGATGCCCGCCTCGGCATCCTCGTGGACCACCTGCTGCCGGGGACGAAGGAGTGGCGGATCGCGCAGTCGGTGACCAGCGAGCACGCGCTCGTCGTCGGACACCCGTACATCGACATCTGGGAGGCGGTGAAACCGTCGTCGCTGGGGATCACAGGATGGCCCCGGGTCCCGCACGGCCAGGACTGGAAGACGGGGGTGTGCCGGGCGCTGGGCTGGCCGTCCGAGAACACGGGCGCGGTGTGGCGGGCGATCCTGGAGCGGGTGACGTCTTACAAGGACCTGGAGCCGGAGTTGCTGCGTTGTGTCGAGCACCTCATCGATCACGTGACCGTGCCCTGAGGCGCTCGCCCGAGCAGATCATCGTCCCCGCGCCCGCGGGGTTGTGATCAGTCCACCAGATCCCTGACGACCGCATCCGCCAGCAACCTCCCCCGCAACGTCAGCACCGCCCGCCCCGCCTCATACGCCCCCCGCTCCAGCAGCCCCTCCCCCAGCACCCGCCCCGCAGCGGCCAGCCCGGCTTCCCTGAGCAGCGACAGCGGCACCCCCTCCCGGAGCCGCAGCTCCAGCAGGATCCGCTCGACCCGGCGGTCCTCCTCGGAGAGCAGCTCCCGCCCAGCCCCCGGTGAGCGGCCGGCGCTGAGGGCCGCCGCGTACGCCCCCGGGTGCTTCACGTTCCACCAGCGCACGCCGCCGACGTGCGAGTGCGCGCCGGGACCCGCGCCCCACCAGTCCGCGCCCCGCCAGTACAACTCGTTGTGCAGACAGCGGGCCGCCTCGGAGGTGGCCCAGTTGGACACCTCGTACCACGCGAACCCGGCCCCGGACAGCACGGACTCGGTGATGAGGTAGCGGTCCGCGTGCACGTCGTCGTCGGTCATCGGCACCTCACCGCGCCGGATCCGCCGGGCGAGCTGCGTCCCCTCCTCGACGATCAGCGCGTACGCACTGACGTGGTCGGGACCGGCGCCGAGCGCGGCGTCGAGGGAGGCCCGCCAGTCGTCGTCGGACTCGCCGGGGGTGCCGTAGATCAGGTCGAGGTTCACATGCTCGAACCCGGCGTCCCTGGCCTCCCGGACACACGCCTCGGGCCGCCCGGGGGTGTGCGTGCGGTCCAGCACCTTCAGCACATGCTGCCGGGCGCTCTGCATCCCGAAGGACACCCGGTTGAACCCGCCCTCGCGCAGAGCGGCGAGATAGGCGGGGTCCACGGTCTCCGGATTGGCCTCGGTGGTGACCTCGGCGTCCTCGGCGAGCCCGAACTCCGCGCGGATCGCGCCCAGCATCCGTACGAGATCCCCGGCGGCCAGCAGCGTGGGCGTCCCCCCGCCCACGAACACGGTCCGCACCTCCCGGGGGTCGTCCCCCAGCACCTTCCGCGCGAGCCGGATCTCGTCGATCAGGGTGTCGGCGTAGTTGTCCCGGGAGGCCAGCACACCCCCCGTACCCCGCAGCTCGGTGGCGGTGTAGGTGTTGAAATCGCAGTACCCGCACCGGGTGGCGCAGTAAGGAACATGCAGGTAGAAGCCGAGTGGTCGCTCCGCACCCCCAGCAAGCGCGGCAGCGGGCAGCGCACCATCGTCGGGGACGGGTTCACCGTCGGGAAGTACGGAAGGCATGGGCCCATTGTCCCGCACCCGCCCCCTTCACTCACTCCGCCTGGAGCACCAGCAGCGCCAGATCGTCCTCCGGCGGCTCCGAGCCGAACCCGTGGACCAGTTCCTGGATCCGTTCGGCGATCAGCTCCGCGTCGTACCCCGCGCACCCGGCCAGCGCGACGGCCAGCCCGTCGCCGTCGTCGAACTGCCGCCCGCCGTCGCGGCGTTCCGTCACGCCGTCGGTGACGCACAGGAGGCTGTCACCGGGGAGCAGGTGGAGGACCTCGCTCGTGTAGGTCGCGTCCTCGACGACCCCGATGAGGGTCTGGGGCTGGGCGACGGGGGTGACGGTCCCGTCGGGGCGCAGCAGGAGCGGCAGGGGGTGGCCGGCGGACGCGAGGGTGACCCGTACGCCCCCGTCGTAGGGGACCAGCTCGCCGTAGAGGAGGGACAGGAACCGCGTCTGGGGCCCCTCCCCGGGCCCGGCGGGGCCGACGTACGCGCGGGCGGCGGCGTCGGCGGCCTCGGTCGCGTCGTCGAGGAGCAGCTGGTTCAGCCGGTCGAGGACGTCCGCGACCCCGTACCCCTCCCGCGCCAGCAGCCGTAGCCACGGCCGGGCCAGCCCGATGACGACGGCGGCCTCGGGCCCCTTGCCCTGGACGTCGCCGATGGCGAAGCACCACCGCCCGTCGTCGGCGGGGAAGAGGTCGTAGAAGTCGCCGCTGGGGCCGCCCTTCTCCCGGGGCTCGTAGATGAGGGCGCTCCGCACGCCGGGGATCTCGGCGACGGCCCCGGGCAGCAGCCCGCTCTGGAGTACGGAGCTGATGGTGACCTGTCGCGCGTACTGCCGGGCGGCGCCGACCGCGAGCGCGACCCGCCGGCTGAGGTCCTCGACGAGCCCGGTGACCTCGTCGGGGAACCGCAGGATTCCGCACCGCCCGATGACGAGCGTCCCGAGGAGCCGTCCCCCGGCGACGAGCCGGTACGCGAGGGCGGTGCCGGGCGCGCCGAGGGACTGGCCGGGCCAGGGATGGTCGTAGGGCTGGGTGTCGGGGGGCCGCCCGTTGTGCTCGGGGGGCCGGGGCGGCGTCTGCTCCAGCTCCCGCTTGAGCGCTTCGAGGAACCCTTCGCTCTTGTGCCACACGCGTGCGAGCCGGCCCCCGCCCCCGGTGGTCTCGTCCTCCAGCCACACGGCGCACCAGTCGGCGACGCGGGGGACGACGACCTGTCCGGTGAGCGCGGCGACCAGGTCCTCGTCGAGCTGCCCGGCGAGCAGGTCGGACGCCTCGGCGAGGAAGGAGAGCGCACCGCGCCCGAGCCAGTCCCGCTCGTTCGGCGGGGGCTCGGGCGCGAGCGCGACGGCGAGCCCGAGGGAGGGCAGGGGGCCGAGCACGGAGACGGGGCCACGGACGCCCTGGTCTCCCCCACAGGCCCCGCACCGCTCCTCACCCTCGCTGCACTCCTCGCACCCGCCCGGCTCTCCCAACCGGGCCCAGACCGTCTTCCCGTCCCGTCGGTACGTCACCCCCCACTCCATGGCGAGCGCGGTGACGAGCCGGAGCCCCCGCCCGTACTCGGCGGGTTCGTACGACGGGTCGGGGTCCCCGTTTCGCAGCGTCCGCGACGGATGCCGGTCGGAGACCTCGACGACGAGGTCGTACGACGCCCCCGCCCCCTCCTTCGGCTCCTCCAGCCGGCAGCTGATCTCGACGTCGGTCCCGGCGTGGACGACCGCGTTGGTGACGAGTTCGCTGAGGACGAGGAGGGCCTCGTCCCCGGTGTGGGCGGTGGCGTGCCAGCCGGCGGCGGCCCACTCGTCGAGCGCCCGGCCGAGCACCTCCCGCGCGGTCCCCGGCGCGAGCGCGCTCCCCGCGAGGGTCGTCCCGATCCGCGCGGGCCGGCGGAGCCGGGAGCGCGGGGTCGATTCCCGTTGTGTCGGAATGGTCCCCATGAACGGCTCCCCTCCCCGAGTGGTTGATCCGGTGATCGGTCCGGCGGTCGGTCCGGCGGTTGGTTCGAATACGCCTCGGTCGTTACGGACAGGGTGACAGACTGACTACGCCCATAAGCGCCGAGTTACCGAAGTGGGCCGTCATGAGTGAGAACAGTGCTGGGTGTGTGCTCGAAGACGGATCATTTGAGGGCGGGATTCGAGCATCCGCGCTACGCCCTCTGCTCACCGCGCTGCTCGCGGCCCGGGACGGGGATTTCGTCCGGGCGGCGATGCCGGTGGAGGACGACGGGATCGTGGCCGAACTGACCACGGTCTTCAACCAGATCGTGGACCGCAGTACGCACTTCAACGACGAGGTGCGCCGGGTCAAGCGCGAGGTGATCCGGCACGGCAGGCTGGACGAGCGGGTCTCGGCCAGCCCGGGGCAGGGCCGTTGGACGTCACGGGTGGACGACGTGAACCAGCTCCTGGACGCCCTGGCCGCGCCGGCGGCGAACGCGACCCGCGTCCTGGACGCGGTGGCGGGCGGCGACTTGACGCAACGTGTCGACCTGCACGACGGCACCCGCCAACTCCGGGGCGATCTGCGCCGGTTGGGCCGGGCCGTGAACAAGATGGTCGACCAGCTCTCGCTGTTCACCGGCGAGGTGACCCGGGTGGCCCGCGAGGTCGGCACCGAGGGCCGCCTCGGTGGCCGCGCCAAGGTGCAGGGCCTGTCGGGGAGTTGGCGGGACGTGACGGAGGCCGTCAACACGATGGCGGCCCGGCTGACCGCGCAGGTACGGGACATCGCGCTGGTGACGACGGCGGTGGCGCGCGGCGACCTGACCCGTACGGTGACCGTCGAGGCGACCGGTGAACTCCTCGAACTGAAGCTGACCGTCAACACGATGGTGGAGCAGCTCTCCGCGTTCGCGGACGAGGTGACCCGCGTCGCCCGGGAGGTCGGTACGGAGGGCCAGTTGGGCGGCCGGGCCCAGGTCCGGGGCGTCTCCGGGGTCTGGAAGGACTTGACGGACAACGTCAACTTCATGGCCTCGAACCTGACTTCACAGGTCCGCAACATCGCCCAGGTGACGACCGCCGTGGCCAACGGCGACCTCAGTCAGAAGATCACCGTGGACGCGCGCGGCGAGATCCTGGAGCTGAAGGACACGGTCAACACGATGGTCGACCAGCTCTCGGCGTTCGCCGACGAGGTCACCCGGGTCGCCCGGGAGGTCGGCACCGAGGGCAACCTGGGCGGCCGGGCCCACGTACGAGGCGTGTCCGGCGTCTGGAAGGACCTCACCGACAACGTCAACTTCATGGCGGACAACCTGACTTCACAGGTCCGCAACATCGCCCTCGTCTCGACCGCCGTCGCCCAGGGCGACCTGGGCAAGAAGATCACCGTGGAGGCGAAGGGCGAGATCCTGGAGCTGAAGACGACCATCAACACGATGGTGGACCAGCTCTCGGCGTTCGCGGACGAGGTGACCCGCGTCGCCCGGGAGGTGGGCACGGAAGGCAACCTGGGCGGCCAGGCCCAGGTCCGGGGCGTCTCCGGGGTCTGGAAGGACTTGACGGACAACGTCAACTTCATGGCCCTGAACCTGACTTCACAGGTCCGCAACATCGCCCAGGTGACGACCGCCGTGGCCAACGGCGACCTCTCCAAGCAGATCACGGTCGACGCGCGCGGCGAGATCCAGCAGCTGAAGGACACCGTCAACACGATGGTGGAGCAACTGCGGGCGTTCGCCGACGAGGTGACGCGGGTCGCCGCCGAGGTCGGCACGGAGGGGAACCTGGGCGGCCGGGCGCAGGTGCGGGGCGTGTCCGGGGTCTGGAAGGACCTCACCGACAACGTCAACTACATGGCGGACAACCTGACTTCACAGGTCCGCAACATCGCGCAGGTGGCGACCGCCGTGGCCCAGGGCGACCTGTCGAAGAAGATCGACGTGGACGCGCGCGGCGAGATACTCGAACTGAAGACGACCATCAACACGATGGTGGACACGCTCTCCGCGTTCGCCTCGGAGGTCACCCGCGTCGCCCGTGAGGTCGGCTCGGAGGGCCAACTCGGCGGCCAGGCACGGGTGGAGGGCGTCTACGGCACCTGGAAGCGGCTCACGACGAACGTCAACGAACTCGCCCTGAACCTCACGACGCAGGTCCGCGCGATCGCCGAGGTCGCCTCGGCCGTGGCGCAGGGCGACCTGACGCGGGCGATCACCGTCGAGGCGCGCGGCGAGGTCTCCGAGCTCAAGGACGACATCAACCTGATGGTCGCGACCCTGCGTGAGACGACCCGCGCGAAGGACTGGCTGGAGTCCAACCTGGCCCGCCTCGCGTCGCTGATGCAGGGCCACCGGGACCTGATGGAGGTCGCGGACCTCATCCTGCGCGAGCTGACGCCGCTGGTGAACGCGCAGTACGGGGCGTTCTACCTGGCCGACCCGGAGGACCACACCGCCGGTCCGGCGAAGGGGCTCGCGTTCATCGCCGGGTACGGCGCCGTCGAGACGGGCGGGCTGCCGGTGCACGGGCTGGTCCGGCAGGCGGCGCGGGAGAAGAAGCGCATCCTGGTGGAGGAGACCCCGGCGGACTACATCAAGATCGCCAGCGGTCTCGGGGACGCGGCGCCGACGACCGTCGTCATCATCCCGATCCTCTTCGAGGACACGCTCCTCGGTGTCGTCGAACTCGCCTCGTTCTCCCGCTTCTCGGACGTCCACCTCGCGTTCTTCGACCAGTTCGTGAACACGATCGGCGTCGCCATCAACACGATCATCGCCAACTCCCGTACGGAGTCCCTGCTGAGCGAGTCCCAGCGGCTCATGCGCCAGCTCCAGGAACGCTCGGACGAACTCCAGAAGCAGCAGGCGGAGTTGCGGCGCTCCAACGCCGAACTCGCGGACAAGGCGGCCCTGCTGGCGACGTCCTCGCAGTACAAGTCGGAGTTCCTGGCGAACATGTCGCACGAGCTGCGCACGCCGCTCAACTCCCTGCTGATCCTGGCCCGGTTGCTCTCCGACAACCCGGACGGCCGTCTCTCGGAGCAGGAGGTGCAGTTCGCGGCGACGATCCACCGCTCCGGCTCCGACCTGCTCCAGCTCATCAACGACATCCTCGACCTGTCGAAGATCGAGGCGGGCCGGATGGACGTACGCCCCAAGACGCTCCCGCTGAACAAGCTCCTCGACTACGTGCACGCCACGTTCCGCCCGCTCACCCTCGACCGGGGCCTCGCCTTAGAGGTGTCGGTCGGCGACGACGTGCCGCGCACGATGCACTCCGACGAGCAGCGCATCCAGCAGATCCTGCGCAACCTGCTGTCCAACGCGGTGAAGTTCACGTCCTCGGGCCGCGTCGAACTGCGGGTGACCCGCGCCCCCGAGGACATGGTCGCGTTCGCCGTCACCGACACGGGCATCGGCATCGCGCCGGACCAACTCCCGGGCATCTTCGAGGCGTTCCAGCAGGCCGACGGCACCACGAACCGCAAGTACGGCGGCACGGGCCTGGGGTTGTCCATCAGCCGCGAGATCGCCGGGCTGCTCGGCGGCAGGATCGTCGCCCAGAGCGCGCCCGGCCTCGGCTCGACGTTCACGCTGTACGTCCCGCTGGTCAGCCCCGGTCACCTCGCGCCGCCGGCCGCCGAACCCGCCGATCCCTCCGAGACCTGGCCGCCGGCCGCCGCGCCGGAGACCTGGCGCACCGGCCGCGCCGCCGAGGTGCTGCCCGGCCGCCGGGTCCTGATCGTCGACGACGACATCCGCAACGTCTTCGCGCTGACCCACGTACTCGGCCGGGTCGGGATGCACGTCCAGTACGCGGAGAACGGCCGCGAGGGCATCGAACTCCTGTCGTCCGACCCCGGCGTCGAGCTGATCCTGATGGACATCATGATGCCGGAGATGGACGGCTACGAGACGATCACCGCGATCCGCCGCTCCCCCCGCTGGACCGACCTCCCGATCATCGCCCTCACGGCGAAGGCGATGCCGGGGGACCGGGAGAAGTCGATCACGCAGGGGGCGGACGACTACGTACCGAAGCCGGTGAACATCGACGAACTGCTCGCGGTGATGTGCCGGTTGCTGGAGTGACCTCAGGCCTCGCGCGTCCCCGCGTACATCTCCTCCAGCAGCCCCTTGTACGCCTTCTCGACGACAGGCCGCTTCAGCTTGAGGCTCGGCGTGATCTCCCCGTGCTCGACGTCCAGGTCGCGGGGCAGCAGCCGGAACTTCTTGATCGTCTGCCAGCGCTGGAGCCCCGCGTTGAGCTCGTCCACGTACCCCTGGATCAGCTCGACGGCGGCGGGCGAGGCGACGACGTCCGCGTACGGCCTGCCGCCGAGCCCGTTCTCCTCGGCCCACCCGAGGATGGCCGGCTCGTCCAGCGCGATCAGCGCCGTGCAGAAGTTCCGGTCGGCCCCGTGCACCAGGATGTTGGAGACGTACGGGCAGACCGCCTTGAACTGTCCCTCGACCTCGGCGGGGGCGATGTACTTGCCGCCGGACGTCTTGATGAGGTCCTTCTTGCGGTCGGTGATCTTCAGGAACCCGTCCGGGGACAGCTCGCCGATGTCACCCGTGTGGAACCACCCGTCGGACTCCAGCACCTCGGCGGTCTTCTCGGGGAGCTTGTGGTACCCCTCCATGATCCCGGGGCCGCGCAGCAGGATCTCCCCGTCGTCGGCGATGCGCACCTCCGTGCCGGGCAGCGGCTTGCCGACGGTCCCCGTGCGGTACGCCTCGCCGGGGTTGACGAAGGACGCGGCGGACGACTCGGTGAGCCCGTAGCCCTCAAGGATGTGGATACCGGCGCCGGAGAAGAAGTACCCGATCTCCGGGGAGAGCGCGGCGGACCCGGAGACGCAGGCGCGCAGCCGCCCGCCGAACGCCTCGCGGATCTTCGCGAAGACGAGGGCGTCGGCGGCCTTGTGCTTCGCGGTGAGCGCGAAGGGCGCCGTCCGGTCCCCGGTCCGCATGAAGTTGTCCTGCGTGACCTTCGCGTACTCCCGGCCG
This sequence comes from Streptomyces saintjeani, assembly GCF_055409605.1. Classification (NCBI taxonomy): domain Bacteria; kingdom Bacillati; phylum Actinomycetota; class Actinomycetes; order Kitasatosporales; family Streptomycetaceae; genus Streptomyces; species Streptomyces saintjeani. The sequence goes on from NZ_CP189624.1 coordinate 3,126,276, forward strand.
ACCTGCGAGGCCCACTGGAACACCTTGTACTTCGCGGCGCCCCCGGCCCTGGCCTTCGCGGCGACGCCGTTGTAGACCTTCTCGAAGATGCGGGGGACGGCCGCCATGTACGTCGGCCGCACGACCGGCAGGTTCTCGATGATCTTGTCGACGCGCCCGTCGACGGCGGTGACGTGCCCGACCTCGATCTGTCCCGAGGTGAGGACCTTGCCGAAGACGTGCGCCAGCGGAAGCCACAGGTACTGCACGTCGTCCGCGCTGATCAGCCCGGTCGCGGCAATGGCCTTCGCCATGTAGGACCAGTTGTCGTGCGGAAGGCGTACCCCCTTGGGGCGGCCCGTCGTACCCGAGGTGTAGATCAGCGTGGCCAGCTGGTCCCTGGTGATCGCGGCGACCTTCTCCTCGATCAGCCCGGGTTCCTTGGCCAGCCGGTCGGCGCCGCGCTCCTCCAGCTCGTCCAGCGTGAGGATCCAGTCCTCGCCGGTGTCCGCGCCGGCCGGGTCGATGACGACGACGTACGCCAGGTCCGGCAGCTCACCGCGCCGGGCGACGGCCTTGGCGAGCTGGGCCGCGTCCTCCGCGATCAGCACCCGGCTCTCGGAGTCGGAGAGGATGTACGCCGACTCCTCGTCGTTGGTCTGCGGGTAGACGGTCGTCGTCGCGGCGCCCGCGCACATGATGCCGAGGTCGGCGAGGATCCACTCGACGCGGGTGGAGGAGGCGAGCGCGACGCGCTGCTCCGGCTCGACGCCGAGGCCGATGAGGCCGGCCGCGATGGCGTGGACGCGCGTAGCGGCCTGCGCCCAGCTGAGCGACTTCCACTCGTCGGGACCCTGGCCGTCGGCCGCGGGCACCGGGTACCGGTACGCCTCGCCGTCCGGCGTCGCCGTCACGCGGTCCAGGAAGAGGCCCGCGACGGACGGCGGCCGGTTCTCGATCAGGGTCTGTGTGTCGCTCACGACGTCCTCCGGGGCCCGCGACGGTGCGGCGGTTGTGCTGCGCGGCTTATTAACTCACGAGTAACTACCAGGCAGGGATCAGAGTAAAGGGCGTCCGGCCCAGGCGTAAGGGGTCACTTCCCCCTGATCCGGTACCGGTACGACAACGGGGCCCGCCACGCTCACACGCGACGGACCCCGCACACACAGCCGTACGAGCCCTACTTCTTGCCCTTGCCCGAACCCGCGTTGTCGTCACTGCTCAGGACGGCGATGAACGCCTCCTGCGGAACCTCCACGGAACCCACCATCTTCATCCGCTTCTTGCCTTCCTTCTGCTTCTCCAGCAGCTTCCGCTTCCGGGAGATGTCACCGCCGTAGCACTTGGCGAGGACGTCCTTGCGGATGGCGCGGATGGTCTCTCGGGCGATCACCCGGGAGCCGATGGCCGCCTGGATCGGCACCTCGAACGCCTGGCGCGGGATCAGCTCGCGCAGCTTGGCGACCAGACGCACGCCGTACGCGTACGCGGCGTCCTTGTGCGTGATCGCCGAGAACGCGTCGACCTTGTCGCCGTGCAGCAGGATGTCGACCTTGACGAGGGAGCTGGTCTGCTCGCCGGTGGGCTCGTAGTCCAGCGACGCGTAGCCGCGCGTCTTCGACTTCAGCTGGTCGAAGAAGTCGAACACGATCTCCGCCAGCGGCAGCGTGTAGCGGATCTCGACGCGGTCCTCGGAGAGGTAGTCCATGCCGAGGAGGGTGCCGCGCCGGGTCTGGCACAGCTCCATGATCGAGCCGATGAACTCGGTCGGCGCGAGGATCGTGGCGCGTACGACGGGCTCGTACACCTCCATGATCTTGCCCTCGGGGAACTCGCTCGGGTTGGTGACGACGACCTCGCTGCGGTCCTCCAGGACGACGCGGTACACCACGTTCGGCGCGGTCGCGATCAGGTCGAGGCCGAACTCGCGCTCCAGGCGCTCGCGGATCACGTCCAGGTGCAGGAGGCCGAGGAAGCCGACGCGGAAGCCGAAGCCGAGGGCGGCGGAGGTCTCCGGCTCGTAGACGAGCGCGGCGTCGTTCAGCTGGAGCTTGTCGAGGGCCTCGCGCAGCTCCGGGTAGTCCGAGCCGTCCAGCGGGTACAGGCCGGAGAAGACCATCGGCTTGGGGTCCTTGTAGCCCCCGAGCGCCTCGGTCGCTCCCTTGGCCTGGCTGGTGACGGTGTCGCCGACCTTGGACTGGCGGACGTCCTTCACGCCGGTGATCAGGTAGCCGACCTCGCCGACACCCAGTCCGTCCGCGCCGAGCATCTCCGGGGAGTTGGTGCCGATCTCCAGCAGCTCGTGGGTCGCGCCGGTCGACATCATCCTGATGCGCTCACGCTTGTTGAGCTGGCCGTCGATGACACGGACGTACGTCACGACGCCGCGGTACGAGTCGTACACCGAGTCGAAGATCATCGCGCGGGCGGGCGCGTCCTTGACGCCGACGGGGGCCGGGACCTCCTGGACGACCCTGTCGAGCAGCGCGTCCACGCCGATGCCGGTCTTGGCGGACACCCGCAGGACGTCGCTCGGGTCGCAGCCGACGAGGTTCGCCAGCTCCTCGGCGAACTTCTCCGGCTGCGCGGCCGGGAGGTCGATCTTGTTCAGCACCGGGATGATCGTGAGGTCGTTCTCCATCGCGAGGTACAGGTTCGCGAGGGTCTGCGCCTCGATGCCCTGCGCCGCGTCGACGAGCAGGACGGTGCCCTCGCAGGCCGCGAGCGAGCGCGAGACCTCGTACGTGAAGTCCACGTGACCCGGGGTGTCGATCATGTTCAGGATGTGCGTGTTGCCCTGGTCGTGGGTCGGCGCCCACGGCAGCCGCACAGCCTGCGACTTGATCGTGATACCGCGCTCGCGCTCGATGTCCATCCGGTCGAGATACTGAGCACGCATCTGCCGCTGATCCACCACACCGGTCAGCTGGAGCATCCGGTCGGCAAGCGTGGACTTGCCGTGGTCGATGTGAGCGATGATGCAGAAATTGCGGATCAGCGCCGGGTCGGTACGGCTCGGCTCGGGCACGTTCTTAGGGATCGCGGGCACGCAGGGTCCTGTCTCTTGAGGCGCCTTGTGCCTCGGGTCGGATCGATACGTAGCTTCCATGGTCCCACGGGCGCGGGGCGGGGGTGGCTCGGGCGGGGTGGGGCGGGGGTGTGGTGCCGGGGGCGGGGAGCGCGGTGTCAGTGTGGGCGGCTCGGCTCCGTGCCTCTCGCTTCGGTGGGCCTCGGGGGTGAGGCAGCCGGTCCCTCGGTCCGGGCGGCCCCGGTTTGGGTCGGTCGCAGGGCCGCTGGTAGTGTGGACAGCTGTGTCTCTTGCCCTCTCAGCGCGAGGCACAAACCCAAGAAATCACCTGGTGAAACCCGCGAGGGCAGCTCACCTGAACCTGAAAAGGCTCAATCAGTGGCGAACATCAAGTCCCAGATCAAGCGGATCAAGACCAACGAGAAGGCCCGGCTGCGCAACAAGGCCGTCAAGTCCTCCCTGAAGACCGCGATCCGCAAGGCCCGCGAGGCCGCCGCCGCGGGTGACGCCGAGAAGGCCACCGAGTACCAGCGCGCTGCCGCGCGTCAGCTCGACAAGGCCGTCTCCAAGGGTGTCATCCACAAGAACCAGGCTGCCAACAAGAAGTCGGCGCTCGCTTCCAAGGTCGAGGCGCTCAAGGGCTGAACACCTTCCTGATCTGACCGCCGACGGAACCGAGCGGGCCCTCTCTCTTCCGCTCCCGTCCGGCACCCGAACGATCACGCGCGGCCTGCGTTCGCCACGCGGGCGTGATCACCAAGCTCGAACCGAAGGCCCCGGCCCCCACCCTTCCCCAGGGCGGAAGCCGGGGCCTTCGGCGTACGCGAACGGGGTTGACGCACCAGCCCCCGGGGGCGGAACCCTGGCGGGGCGATGCCCTGGAAAACACCACGCCGTGAGGGCGCCCCGCGTCGGCCTCGCCGTACCGGTCGTCGCGGCCCTCACCCCGTCTTCGCCGCCCGCACCGAGTAGACCCGAGGCACCCCCCGCCCCGCAGGAAGCCGGAAATGGCCACGGTCATGCTCGTGCAGAAACTCCACCCGGAGACCAGCCGCGGCCAGAGCGCTGACCACCTCACCGACCCCGTGCCTCCACTCGACGGTCAGGGTGGCGTCCATGGACGCGGCGGTATCGGCGTACGTCCCCGGCGCATCGACCACGAACGGCTCACGGCGGAAGTAGTCGCTCTCCACGGTGACCCCGTCATCGGCAAGCAACTCGGCGACGGGGTGATACTCAGCCAGATACAGGAACCCGCCCTCGGCGACCAACGCGGCAACCGTCCGCGCCCACCCGGCGATATCAGGAAGCCAGCACAGCGCACCGAAGCCGGTGTACACGATGTCGAAGCGCTGCCCGCCGACCGCCTCGACGGCGTCGTACACATCGGCCGTCACGAACCGCGCCGTATCCGCACCGACCCGCCCCGCCAGCTCCCCAGCAACCGCGACAGCGGCAGGCGAGAAGTCCAGCCCGGTGACGACGGCGCCGCGCCGGGCCCAGGACAGGGTGTCCAGCCCGATATGGCATTGCAGGTGAAGCAGGCTCTTCCCCCTGACATCACCGACCTCGTCGACCTCGAAGTCCTGAAGCGATTCCCGGCCCGCGACGAAGGAGGGCAGGTCGTAGAAAGAACCGGCCGTATGGATCGGAACACGCTCGTCCCAGTTGGCGCGATTGACCGCGAGCCAGTCGGCGGCGTCCGGAGTCGTCGTCATACCGGAAACGCTAGCCAGACCCGCGAACGGCGATCAACCCGTTTCCCTACCTCCCCCGGGACCGAGCCGCCCGGGCGATCACCACGACCGCCTTCTCCAGCGCGTACTCCGGATCGTCCCCCCCGCCCTTGACCCCGGCATCCGCGTCCGCGACGGCCCGCAACGCCACCGCCACCCCGTCCGGCGTCCACCCCCGCATCTGCTGCCGGACCCGGTCGATCTTCCACGGCGGCATCCCCAGCTCCCGCGCGAGATCAGCCGGCCGCCCCCCACGCGCGGACGACAGCTTCCCGATCGCCCGCACCCCCTGGGCCAACGCACTGGTGATCATCACCGGCGCCACCCCGGTGGACAGCGACCACCGCAACGCCTCCAGCGCCTCCGCCGCCCGCCCCTCGACGGCCCGATCGGCGACGGTGAAGCTGGACGCCTCGGCCCGCCCCGTGTAGTACCGCCCGACAACGGCCTCGTCGATGGTCCCCTCGACATCCGAGGCCAACTGCGAGACCGCGGAGGCCAGCTCCCGAAGATCACTCCCGATCGAGTCGACCAGCGCGGAACACGCCTCCGGCGTCGCGGACCGCCCGATGGCCCGGAACTCCTGCCGGACGAAGGCCAGCCGGTCGGCGGGCTTGGTCATCTTCGGACAGGCGACCTCCCGCGCCCCCGCCTTGCGCGCGGCCTCCAGCACGGCCTTCCCCTTGACCCCACCGGCATGCAGCAGCACGAGCGCGATGTCCTCGACGGGCGATCCCAGATACGCCTTGAGGTCCTTGACGGTGTCCGCCGAGAGATCCTGCGCGTTCCGTACGGTGATGACTTTCCGCTCGGAGAACAGCGAGGGGCTCGTCAACTCGGCCAGCGTCCCCGGCTGCACCTGCTCCGCCCCCAGGTCCCGCACATCCGTGTCCGCGTCGGCCTCCCGGGCCGCCCGCACGACATCCCGCACGACCCGGTCGAGCAGCAACTCCTCCTGCCCCACGGCGAGCGTCACAGGAGCGAGCAGATCATCATCAGCACGTTTCTTGGCCATCCCCACAAGCATGTCACGCACCACCGACACCCCCATCCAGAACCGGACCCCAAGCCCTACGGCTCCTCCCGCCACCCCTCCCACTCCCGAGCGAACGCGTCCAACTCCTCGGCCCCGAGGAGCCCCGCCTCATCCCCGAGCACGACGAGCCACTGAGCGTCCTCCGCATCGTCCTCCCCCGCCAACGCGTCCCGCACGACCAACGGCTCCTCCACCACCCCGAACCGCTCCCGCAACTCCTCGACAACCTCCTCAGCCGCATCCCGATCCGGCAACACCAGCACATGTCTCACATCACTCACACGCCCATTCTCCGCCACCCCCCACGCACCCCGATCCGATCCGCACCCGGCGACCCTCTCCCAGAGTCACCCCTTTCACGCCCCCCGTCCGGCCCGACCTTGCCCACCTCCGCTCACCCGCTCCCACTCGCCCCCTCCGCTCCCCCTCCCCACCCACGCTCACCCACCCCCCATAACCCGCACCCCATCCCCCACCCCACTGACCACCAACCCCCCGTCCCGGTCCGTCCGCATCACCACGGCCCCCGCCTCCCGCAACCCCGCGACCGTACTCGGCGCCGGATGCCCGTACGAGTTCCCCGCCCCGCAAGAGATCAACGCCACCCGAGCCCCCACCGCCCGCATCAACCCCGCATCCTGATGCGCCGACCCATGATGAGCCACCTTCACCACATCCACCCCACCCCGCAGCACCCCCGCCAAGGCCCCCGCGTCAACCATCGCCCGCTGCCCCACCGGCTCCAGATCCCCCAGCATCAACACCCGCAGCCCACCCACCCGCACGTACATCGCCACACTCGCGTCATTGGCCCCCTCCCCGACCGCCCCCTCCCCGACCGCCCCTCCCCCCGGCGGCCACAGCACCTCCCACTCCAGCTCCCCCACCCGCCGCCGCTCCCCGGCGACAGCCCGCACCACCGGCACCCCGGCGTCCCGCGCAGCCCGCCGCACGAACCCCACCTGATCCACCGGCTCCTCGAACCCGGTCACCTCGATCGCCCCCACGGCCCGCCCCCGCAACACCCCCGTCAGCCCGGCCACATGATCGGCGTGAAAGTGCGTGAGCACGACCAACGGCACCCGAGTGACCCCCAACTTCCGCAGACACCGGTCGACGGCCCGGGGATCAGGCCCGGCGTCCACGACAACCCCCGCCCCCTCCCCCGCCGCCAACACGGCCGCATCCCCCTGCCCCACATCGCACACCGCGAGCTTCCACCCGGGCGACGGCCACCCCGTCACCACCCGAGTCACCGGCGGCGGCTGCAACACGACCAGCACGAGCAGCACCCCCAACACCCCGCACCACAAGGGCCGCCCCAGCACCCGCCGCCCGAGCAGCACCCCCACGACAGTCACCGCCCCGAGCGCGACGGCCCCACCCCACCCCCCGGGCCAGTCGACCCCGGCACCAGGCAGAGCAGCCCCGGCCCGAGCAACATCAGCGATCCACCCGGCGGGCCAACTGGCGCACCACGCAAGCACCTTGGCCACCGGCATGGCCACCGGCGCCACCGCGAGCGCCGCGAACCCCAGCACCGTGGCCGGCGCGACCGCGAACTCCACCAGCAGATTGCACGGCACCGCCACCACACTCACCCGCGCCGACAGCACCGCCACCACCGGCGCGCACAACGCCTGCGCCGCCCCCGCCGCGGCCACCCCCTCCGCCAGCCGAGCCGGCACCCCCCGCCGCCGCAACGCCGCACCCCACCCCGGCGCCACCGTCAGCAACGCCCCGGTGGCCAGCACCGACAGCAGGAACCCGTAACTCCGGGCGAGCCAGGGGTCGTACAGCACCAACGCCAGGACGGCCGCCGCCAGTGCGGGAAGCATCGTCCGGCGCCGCCCGGTCGCCAGCGCGACCAGCACCACCGCCCCGCACGCCGCCGCCCGCAGCACGCTCGGATCGGGCCGGCACACCACGACGAACGCCAGCGTCAGCCCGCCCCCGAGCAGCGCCGTCCCCCGCAGGGACACCCCGAGCCGGGGCGCGAGCCCACGCCGCTCGACGTGTTGGGCCGACCCGGGCGGGCCGAGCAGCAGGACGAGGATGATCGTCAGGTTGCTCCCGGAGACGGCGAGGGTGTGCGCGAGGTCCGTCTCCTTGAACGCCTCGTCCAGTTCGGCCGAGATCCGCGAGGTGTCGCCGACGACCAGCCCCGGCAGCAACGCCCGCGCGTCGCCCGGGAGTTCCGCGGTCGCCTCCCGCAGCCCGGCCCGCAGCCGCCCGGCCACCCGCTGCACCCAGGACGCCTCCCCCACCACCTCGGGCCCCGCGTCCCCCCGTACCCGCAGCACCGCCGCCACATCGTCCCCGCCACCCATCGGCGGCACCAGCTTCCCGGCGACCCGCACCCGTGTGGACGGCAGCAGCCCCAGCCACCCGGCCCCGCCCTCCCCCGACACGACGACCAGCACCGGCGCCCGCGTCCCCACCTCCCGCCCACCGGTCCCCACGACCCGCAGCACCTCGGCGTCCACCACCACCGCGTCCCGCGACATCCGGTCCCCCGTGACCCTCGGCCGGGTCCGCCGCGCGTCCGAGGTGATCCGTACGTCCGCCCGTACGTCGGCGAACTCCGCCGCCAACTCCGGCACGGGCCCGCTCCGTACGTCGTCCCCGTGCACCCCACCGACCACCGCAGCCGCGCCCGCGCACAACAGCACCCCCGCCCCGGTCACCCCCGACCACCCGGACCTGCGCCCCACGAGCAGCACCCCGGCCACCACCACGCACCCCGCCGCGACCGCCAACGCCACCCCCAACGACACACCCAGCGCCCAGGCCGCCGTCCCCCACGCCGCCAGCGCCGGCGGCACCAGCCTCAGATCCGCCTCCCCCTCCCTCTTCATGGCCGCACAAGCTCCCGCAGCTCCGAGAACCGCCGCTCCCCGATCCCGTTCACCTGCCGCAACTCGTCCACCGACCGGAACCCACCGTGCTGCGTCCGGTAGTCGAGGATGTGCTGCGCGAGCACGGGCCCCACCCCGGGCAGAGCATCGAGCTGCTCCAGGGTCGCGCCCCCGAGCGAAACCGGCACACCGCCCCCACCACCGGCCACACCCCCGCCACCAGGCGCGCCCCCGCTCCCCGGTACGCCCCCGGCGACAGCAGCGGCACCGGGCACCCCCACCGCCACCTGCTCCCCGTCCACCAGAAACCGCGCCTGATTCAACCCACTGACATCAGCCCCCGGCCGCACCCCACCCGCCGCCCGCAAGGCATCCACCACCCGAGCCCCCGCCGGCAACCGATGCACGCCGGGATCGCGCACCTTCCCACTGACATCGACGACGATCTCGGCACCGGCCGAAGGCACACCCCCGACCCCCAAGGCCCCCGCACCCGCAGCACCCGCAACACCCGCAACACCCGCAACACCCGCAACACCCGCAACACCCGCAGCACCAACCCCCTTCCCCACACCCGAAGTTCCACCACCCCCCACCTCCACAGCACCCCCCGACTCGACCACACCCGCCCGCACCACCTCCGGCGCCCGCACCCCCTGCGTCCGCCCCGCCCAAAAATGCTGCCCCGCGAACACAGCGGCCACCACCAACACAACGCTCAACGCCACAACACCCCGCCGCTCCACCCCACACCGAGCCTGCACCCACACCGGCAACCGCTCCACCACAGCGGCCCTGACCCGCCCACGCCGCCCCACACCGTCACCCCGAGCACCCCCGACCGGCCCCACCACACCCCGCCCGACGACCTCCCCGGCAACATCCTCGACCCCCAACTCCCCAGCCCCCTCGCCCCGTTCCCCGAACAACACCTCCACCCTCCGCCGCGTCTCCGCCACCGACTCCCGCCTCCGCCGCCCACCCCCTCGTCCACGGACACGAACACGGACACGGCTGTCAGAGCCGAGCCTCCGCCCGGGCCCACTGGTCGCAATCGTCGTACGCGCTGAATGTGCTCGAAGTGCCATGCCCAGAGCATCGACCAATCCCCGCACCCACGAAGATCTCACCCGAATTCAGTGGACAACCCCCCACCTGTGGATAACTCGGTCACCCACACGAGTGACACCCCCGCACCCCCACCCCCACCGCCCTACCGAGGCGAAACCACAACCCCCAACAACCCAGGCCCCGTATGCGCCCCAATCACCGCCCCCACCTCACTCACATGCAACTCCCCAAGCCCCACCACCCGTTCACGCAACCTCTCCGCCAAAGCACTCGCCCTCTCCGGCGCGGCAAGATGATGCACAGCGAGATCCACAGCAGCCGCCCCCGCCCGCTCCACAGCCAACTCCTCCAACCGCGCGATCGCCTTGGAAGCCGTACGCACCTTCTCCAACAGCTCGATCCGCCCCTCATCGAGCTGGAGCAACGGCTTCACCGCAAGCGCGGACCCCAGCAACGCCTGAGCGGCACCGATCCGCCCACCCCGGCGAAGATAGTCGAGCGTGTCGACGTAGAAGTACGCGGCGGTCCCGGCCGCCCGCTTCTCCGCAGCAGTCACCGCCTCATCGACCGTCCCCCCGGCCTGCGCCGTCTCAGCGGCGGCGAGCGCACAGAAGCCGAGGGCCATGGCGACCATGCCGGTATCGACAACACGCACAGGCACGGGCGCCTCGCGCGCGGCGACGACCGCCGCGTCGTACGTCCCCGACAACTCGGCGGAAAGGTGCAGCGAAACGATGCCGGTGGCACCCGACTCGGCGACCCTGCGGTACGTCTCCGCGAACACCTCGGTCCCGGGCCGCGAGGTCGTCACCGGCCGCCTCTTCTGAAGCGCCTGCGCGAGGGACCGCGTCGAGATCTCGGTGCCCTCTTCCAGCGCCTGGTCCCCGAGAACCACGGTCAGCGGCACCGCCGTAATACTGTGCCGCTCCATCATCGGCTGCGGCAGGTAGGCCGTTGAATCCGTGACGATCGCGACATGGCGGGACATGATCTGGAGGTTACCTGGCGTATCGGGCGACCGTCAGCCCGGCCCCTCGCCCCGGCCACTCCTTGACCGAATCAAGGTGTACGGGGCCTGCCGCTCAGGTCGTGCTCTCCGGCCGGGTCTCCTTCTCCCACGGGTACGCCGGACGCGGCGGCTGAGGACTGATCGCGGGCGCCGGAGTCTCCCTCGGAGCACCCTCGGTCCCAGCCTGCCCGGCCCGACCGGAACGGCCGGTCTGCGGCACATCGTCCGTGGTCCAATGCCGCAACGCCCCCGCCTCCACATCGATCTGCGCACTCAACGAGTCCAGCTCATCCTCGGCGAACCGACTGGCCCGATCCCGCGCGGCCCACCGCAGTGAGTCGGCGGACGCGGTGATCCTCTCGGTACGCTCCCTCAGCTCCGGAAGTCGCTGAGCGAGCGTGCTGCGGTCGGGGTCGGACTCCAGCCGCTTGAGTTCGTCATCGAGCTGATGCCCATGCGCACTGAGCCGCTCGAACAACCCCAGCGACTCCTTCAGGGACTCGTCCTCGGCGACCCCGGCATGCAACGCGTCCTGAGTGGCCCGCATAGAGGTCCGCAACTTCAACCGAAGCTGAGCGATCTCCCCAGCAGGCCCGAGCCTCCCCAACGACTTGGCCCGCAAGGTGTGATCCTCGACAGTCCGCCGAGCCTGCCCGATCGTCCGGTCCACGCTCCGCTTGGCGGCCCCCACAGCCTTGACGGTCCCCCAGACCCCCAGCAGGAACAGCGCCAGGAAAACCAACGCAACCACCACGATCACGGCTTCCACAGCACTCCTTCATCCCCGACCCGACGCACCCGCGCCGCCTTCTCAAGATAAACGCCGCCCCCACCCTCCAAGTTCCCCCCAACCCTGACCTTCCCCCCACCCACCCCGTAGGGGCCCCGGCCTGACAACCACCCCAGCCAAATCCAGCCCGTCCGTCGCTTGAGGACGAGGCCCTTTCAGGGCCGAACGGGGTCCAGGGGCAGAGCCCCTGGCGGGGTCGAAGGGGCAGCGCCCCTTCAAAGGATGGGACGGGTAGGGGCGGCGGGGGCGAGAAACTCATCCGCCAAAACCCACCACACACCACCCCCACCGCACAGCGCGCCCCACCCCGACCCCAGCCGAAGCAGAGCGCGCCCGCGCGAACGAACCACCTCACCCGGTAACGATGTTCACCAGCTTCGGCGCCCGAACGATCACCTTCCGCACCGCAGCCCCGTCCAGCGCCTTGACAACCGCCTCGTCCCCCAGCGCCACCTTCTCCAGCTCCTCCTCGGAGATGGCCGGCGACACCTCCAGCCGAGCCTTGACCTTCCCCTTGATCTGGACGACGCAGGTGACGGTCTCGTCGACGACGTACGCGGGATCGGCGACCGGCAGGGACTCATGGACGACGGACGACGTGTGCCCCAGCTTCCGCCACAGCTCCTCGGCGACGTGCGGAGCCAGCGGAGCGACCAGCAGGACCAGCGCCTCGGCGACGGACCGCGAGACAGGCCCCCCGACCTTGGTCAGATGGTTGTTCAGCTCGGTGATCTTGGCGATGGCGGTGTTGAACCGCAGCCCCTCCAGATCACCGCGCACCCCGTCGATGGCCTTGTGCAGGGCACGCAGGGTGGCCTCGTCGGGAGCGTCGTCGACGACGGTCACAGCGCCGCTCGCCTCGTCGACGACGTTCCGCCACAGCCGCTGCAACAGCCGGAACTGCCCGACGACGGCCCGCGTGTCCCAGGGCCGGGAGACGTCCAGGGGACCCATGGCCATCTCGTACAGCCGCAGCGTGTCGGCCCCGTACTCCTCACAGATCTCGTCGGGAGTGACGGCGTTCTTCAGGGACTTGCCCATCTTCCCCAGCAGCCGGGAGACCTTCTCGCCCGCGTACCAGTAAGCACCGTCCCGCTCCTCGACCTCGGCGGCCGGCACCGGGAACCCACGCTCGTCGCGGTAGACGTACGCCTGGATCATCCCCTGGTTGAACAGCTTGTGGAACGGCTCGGCGGACGAGACGTGCCCCAGGTCGAACAGCACCTTGGACCAGAACCGGGCGTACAGCAGGTGCAGGACGGCGTGCTCGGCGCCGCCGACGTACAGGTCGACGCCACCGTGTGGCTGGCCCTCCCGAGGCCCCATCCAGTACTGCTCGATGGAGGGGTCGACCAGCTGCGCGGAGTTGTGCGGGTCCAGATACCGCAGCTCGTACCAGCAGGACCCGGCCCAGTTGGGCATGGTGTTGGTCTCACGCCGGTACTGCTTGGGCCCGTCGCCCAGGTCCAGCGTGACGTCGACCCAGTCCTGCTTGCGGGACAGCGGCGGCTCGGGCCTGGTGTCCGCGTCGTCCGGCTCGAACGTACGGGGCGAGTAGTCGTCGACCTCGGGCAGCTCCAGCGGCAGCATCGACTCGGGCAGCGCGTGCGCGACGCCGTCCTCGTCGTACACGATCGGGAAGGGCTCGCCCCAGTACCGCTGACGGCTGAACAGCCAGTCCCGCAGCCGGAAGTTGACGGTCCCGCGCCCGATGCCCTCGCGCTCCAGCCACTCGGTGATCCGCGCCTTGGCCTCGGCGACGGGCAGCCCGTCCAGCGAGATCTCGCCGTTCGAGGAGTTGACGATCTTCGCGTCGTACGAGGAGAAGGCGTCCTCCCACAGCGCGGTGTCGGTGCCGCGCCCGTCGGTCGGCTCGACGATGCAGGTGACCGGCAGCTCGAAGGCGCGCGCGAACTCGAAGTCACGCTGGTCACCGGCGGGTACGGCCATGATGGCGCCGGTGCCGTAGCCCATCAGGACGTAGTCGGCGATGAAGACGGGAACCCGCTCGCCGTTGACGGGGTTGACCGCGTACGCCCCGGTGAAGACGCCGGTCTTCTCCTTGGCCTCGGCCTGCCGCTCGACATCGGACTTGGCCCCGGCCTGCGCGCGGTACGCGGCGACGGCGTCGGCGGGGGTGGCGTGCCCGCCGGTCCACACGTCGTGCGTGCCCTCGGGCCAGGCGGCGCCGGTGATCTTCTCGACCAGGGGGTGCTCGGGGGCCAGGACCATGTAGGTCGCGCCGAACAGGGTGTCGGGCCGGGTGGTGAACACGGTGATCCGGTCATCGCCGCCCTCCTCACCGTCAGCCCCGGCCGCCCCCGAACCGCTCACGGCGAAGTCGACCCGGGCACCCTCGCTGCGCCCGATCCAGTTCCGCTGCTGGAGCTTGATCGCCTCGGGCCAGTCCAGCTCGTCCAGATCGTCCAGCAGCCGATCGGCGTACGCGGTGATCCGCATGTTCCACTGCCGCAGCTTGGTCTTGAACACGGGGAAGTTCCCGCGCTCGGACCGCCCGTCGGCGGTGACCTCCTCGTTCGCCAGCACGGTCCCCAGCCCGGGACACCAGTTGACCGGCGCCTCGGAGGCATAGGCCAGCCGGTACTCCCCCAGCAGATCGGCCCGCTCGACAGCGCTCAGCGCACCCCAGGACCCGCCACCGGGAACCGCACGCTCACCGCTCTCGAACTGAGCGACCAGCTCGCGGATCGGCCGCGCCCTGCCCGCCTCCTCGTCGTACCAGGACTCGAAGATCTGGACGAAGATCCACTGGGTCCACTTGTAGTACTCGGGGTCGATGGTCGCGAACGACCGGCGCTTGTCGTGGCCCAGGCCCAGCCGGCGCAGCTGGGCCTTCATGTTCTCCATGTTGGCCTCGGTGGACACGCGCGGGTGCGTGCCGGTCTGCACGGCGTACTGCTCGGCGGGCAGGCCGAAGGCGTCGAAGCCCAGGGTGTGCAGGACGTTGTGCCCGGTCATGCGCTGGAAGCGGGCGTAGACGTCGGTGGCGATGTACCCCAGGGGGTGGCCGACGTGCAGCCCCGCGCCGGAGGGGTACGGGAACATGTCCATGATGAACTTCTTGGGGCGGGCGACGACCTCGGGGTCACCGGCCAGGTCGCCCGTGGGGTTGGGCGCGGAGTACGTGCCTTCCGCGTCCCAGAAGTCCTGCCAGCGTGCCTCGATGTCGGCCGCCAGCGCGGCCGTGTAGCGGTGCGGCGCAACCGTCTCGGCGGCTGCGGGGTTCGTCTCGCTCATGGTCCTCAAAGCTCCATCGATCGTCATCTGCGTGGCGGGTCCCGGTGGTTTCGGCCAACCCGGGAAACGAAAAATCCCCTCGCACAGGAGGGGACGCCGCGCCGACTCCGACCACACTCACCGGCGGTCGGGACTGGTCAGCGCGGCCCGCTAAGCAGAAGGCGTACGGCACGCATGTCGTCAGAGTACCGCAGGGCTTGAGCAAGCCGCGACGAACCTGCGTATAGCTGTACGACACCGCGAGCACGGGAGCGAAAACTGACTACCGTTCAAAAATTACCCGACACAACACCCCCTATAGGGACATCGCTTCGGCCGCCCCTCCCTTAGGTCACAGCCCAATAACTCAAACTCGTACCCATCGGTATGGCGCCCACTTAGAGTTCGGCAGCGGGACCGCTTTCCCGGACTGCTCGGAGTTGCCCCCATGAACCCTCGTCGTAGTAACACCTCGCTCCCCCAGCCGGGGCGGTCCGCGTACGGGATCGCGACGGTTGTCGTCCTCGTCCTCATACCCGTGGTGGTGGTCCTCGGAGGCACCTGGCTCCAGGACTTCCTGAACTTCGGTGCGGGCGTGCTCTCCCTCGTGAGCCTCACCTGCTCGGTGATCTGGGGACTCGTCGCCCAGGACCGGCTCATCCTCAACACCCGTCAGCGGATCCTGGCGCAGGGCATCCACCGGGTGACCGCCGTCGCCTCGATCGCGTTCCTGCTCGTGCACATCAGCATCAAGGTCGCGCTGGGACACGCCGCCCTCATCGGTGCGCTGATCCCGTTCAGCCTCGGCCTGACCGGCATCGGCGGCCTGATCGGCCTCGGCTCGCTCGCCGCACTGCTGATGATCTTCGTCGGCGTGACGGGCGCGCTGCGCAACCAGTTCGCCTCCCCGGCGCCGGTCGCCGCGCGCTGGCGGATGATGCACATGATGGCGTACCCGGCGCTGTGCGCTGCCCTGGTCCACGGCCTGTACGCGGGTCGCGCCGCGAAGCCGTTCTTCATGATGAGCTACCAGCTCTGCCTGGTCGGCGTCATCGCCGCGCTCGCCCTGCGCGCGGCTCCCCGCTCCTTCAAGCGCAGCGTCGCCGACCGCATCGGCGCGATCATCGGCTCCGAGCCGGGCATGCGCGACGACCTGGAGCAGAGCCGCGCGCGGGTCTCCGAGTCCGGCCCCCAGGAGCGCGCCCCGCGCGCCGAGCGCCCGGCGGCTGCGCAGACGTCGTCGCTGTTCGGTATGCCCGCCCCGGAGTCCGGCGGTTTCGCCGCCGCGTACCGCAACGCGCCGCCCACCCCGCAGGCCCCACAGCCGTCGTACGGCGCGAACATGCCGTACGACACGCAGCCCACGGCGGCGATGCCGCGCATGGACGGCCCCGGCTCCACCTCGGGGAGCTGGCCCGTCCCGTCCCCGCCGCCGGTCGGCGAGGCCCCGCCGTCGGCGTACGACCCCATGCAGGACACCGGGTTCAACATCCCGGTGTACGAGACCCCCAACCCGAACGCCCCCTACGACAACGCCCCCGGCAACGCCGCCCAGGGCCCCACGCCCGGTTCGGGCGAAGCTTGGAACACGCCTTCCGGAGGCTATAGGTGAACGAGGCCCTGCCCGACGTCCCAGAGGTCCGCGTGGTCGGTCTTCCGCAGCTCACGTCGGGTTTCGACCTTGTCGAACGGCTCGATCTGCCCATGCATCTGAAGGTGCACGGGCCGCTGGAGCCGATCGGCGGCGAGAAGCTCGCGCAACTGGCCGAGCGGATCAACCTCAAGGGGCGCGGCGGGGCGGGCTTCCCGTTCCACAAGAAGCTGCGCTCGGTCGCGGACGCGGCGATCAAGAAGGGCATCCGGCCCGTCGTCGTCATCAACGGCAGCGAGGACGAGCCGGCCTGCCGCAAGGACACGGTGATGATCAACCGTGCCCCGCACCTCATCCTGGACGGCGCGCTGCTGTGCGCCGAGGCGCTCGGTGCCCGCACGCTCGTGGTGGGGGTCACCCGTGAGTCGACGCAGCGCTCGATGGAGGCGGCCCTCGCGGAGCGCGGCCTCAGCGACAGCCGCCGCTCGGCGCTGCGGGCGTTCGTGCAGCGCAACCCGATCCGCATGGTGACGGGCGCCGCCGCGTCCCTGGTCCGCTCGATCGACGGCGGCCCCGCGATCCCGCCCGGCCGCAAGACCAGCGCCTCCCAGAACGGCGTCGGCGGCGCCCCGACCCTCCTGTCGAACGCCGAGACCTTCGCCCAGCTCGCCATCGCGGCCCGCATCGGCCCGGAGCGCTACGGCAACACGGGTCTGTACGACGAGCCGGGCACCGTCATGCTGACCGTCTCCGGCGCGGTGGCCCGCCCGATGGTCATCGAGGTCCCGACGGGCGTGCCGCTGCGGTACGTCCTCCAGCTCGCCGGTGCCCCGCCGGTCCCGCAGGGCGTGCTGACGGGCGGCTACCACGGCAAGTGGATCGACGCGGCGACGGTCAACGAGGCCGTCGTCTCCCGCAACTCCCTGGACGCCGTGGGCGGCGCGCTGGGCGCGGGGGCGATCCTGCCGATCAGTCAGGAGACGTGTCCGCTGGGCGAGTCGCTGCGGGTGGCGCAGTGGCTGGCCGAGGAGAGCGCGGGGCAGTGCGGCCCCTGCTACCTGGGGCTCCCGGCCGCCGCGCGCGGTATGGAGGACATCCTCAACGGCGGTGGTCCCGCCGCCCTGGAGGCCCTCAAGCAGGTCGCCCGCAACGTCAAGAGACGTGGCGCCTGCTCCCACCCCGACGGCTCCGCGATGTTCCTCGAATCGACCATCAAGGCGTTCACGGACGACCTCGCGGCGCACGTCCTGGGCAACGGCTGCGGACGCCCCGTCGAGGGCGTCCTCCCCCTCTTCGAGGAGGGCCAGCTCCCGGCCGGCATCTCCGGCGGCGCCCCCGCTGAGGACGCCTCCGGCAGCCGCCAGAAGATCTTCGTCGACTGGACCCTGTGCCGGGGCCACGGCCTGTGCGCGGACATCCTCCCCGAGGTCTTCCAGCTCGGCGCCGACGGCTTCCCCACGGTCGCCCAGGCCAAGGTCCCCCGCTATGCCGAGGCCAAAGCTCTACGCGCGGTGCGCCGCTGCCCCGCCCTCGCCCTCCGCATAGAGGAGGACACCCGGGGCCAGGCCCCCGCGAAGAACCTCCCGGTCCTCTCGAACCGCGAGGGAGGCGGCGGCAGGGGACGCCGGGCGCTGGGCCGCTGACATGTCGAAGGGGCCGTCCTCCCAGAGGGCGGCCCCTTTGTCGTCGCCTCGCGCACGGGCACGGAAAATCCCGCCGGACCCATGAAGGATCCGGCGGGATCTTGAGAAGTGGAGCTAAGGAGAATTGAACTCCTGACCTCCTGCATGCCATGCAGGCGCTCTACCAACTGAGCTATAGCCCCGTGCGGTGGTCCGCCTGGTCTCCCTGGCGGCGACGCCAACATTACACGGTCACCGGGGTGCTCCACCAAATCGATTACGCGGTGACGAAGGAGTAGAAGCGCTTGAGCGTGCAGTGCTCTTCGAGGAGGCGGCCGTAGATCGGCTCGCCCTCCAGTTCGCGGTACGTCTCGATGGGGTCGCCTTTTATGATCAGCGCCCGCGCGCATTCCTCGCACCAGTACTGGTAGTCGGGGTTGACCGGCTCCATGTCACGGACGATCGGGGTGCCGCTCCCGCACCAGTCGCACTTCCGCCTGTGTGCACCCATCGATCAGCTCCAGCTGTGGCCGCAGGCCGTGCACACGTAGGAGATCCCGCCGTTGTCGCCGAGGACCTGTGCGACGTGCGCGGAACCGCAGGAGGGGCAGCTGAGCCGGGTGGCCGTGTCCCGTGTCGACGCCGCATCGGAGAGGTGGCCGACCTCTCCGAGGATGCTCGCAGGCATCACTGCTCCCTCCCGTCGGGCCGCGCTCCCATCCGGCCGTTTGATTCTGCCACGGCCGGACCGACACGGTCAGCGACGCCTCAGTACCAGTCCGGACACGGCTCCCGCGACGGCGGTCGCGGCGAGCGCGTACATGCACACGAGAAGCGCTTCCGAAGAGGTATACGCCCGAGGCCCCCCATGTGACTCAAGGCGGTTCAGGAAGAGTGTGCCGAAGGCCGAGACCCCGACGAGCTGCCCGAGCTGGGTGACGGTCGCGAGCAGCCCGCTGGCGTCCGCCGCGTCCTCGGGACGTACGGCCGCCAGCGCGCGCGTGAGGGCCGGGCTGAAGGCCATCGCGAGCCCGGCCCCCAGGCCCGTGTACGCGACGTACACGGCCGCCCCGCCGTGGCTCCCGTCCCGCAGCGCGAGGCCCACCCCGGCCACCGCCGCCGCGACGAGCGCGAACCCGCCCGGCACGAGCGCCCGTTGGAGACCGGCCGGCCACCTCCGCCAGGTCAGCCCGACCGCCCCGAACACCACGGCGGTCGGCCCGAACGTCAGCCCCGCGCGCAGCGCGCTGTACCCGAGCCCGGCCTGGAGATGCAGCGTGAGGACGAACAGGAACCCCCCGTTGACGGCCATCACGGCCGCGATGCGTACGACGGCCAGGGCCGTACCGGGGTGGCGCAGCACCCGGGGCGCGATCAGCGGTGCGCCCCCGCGCCGGGCGAGCCTCGACTCGTGGCCGCAGAACAGGGCGAACACCGAAGCCCCGGCGGCCAGCGACAGCCAGGACCACACCGGCCAGCCCTCCTCATGCCCGAGCACCAGCGGGACGGTGACGAGCGACACGGCCGCCCCGAGCAGGATCTGTCCGGGCCAGTCGAGCCCCCGCGCGGACCCGGCACCGCCCGCGCGCGGGAGCACGCGACGCCCCACGACGAGCAGGAACAGCCCGACCGGCACGTTCACCAGGAACACCGGCCGCCACCCGGTCCCGAACAGGTCCGCGCTGACCAGCACCCCGCCGACGACCTGCCCGGCCGCAGCGCCGACCGCGAGGACGGCCGAGTACACCCCGAGCGCCCGCACCCGGGCCTCCCCGGTGAACGACCGCTGGACGATGCTCAGCACCTGCGGGATCATCACCGCCGACCCGGCGCCCTGCACCAGCCGGAAGGCGATCAGCTCGGCGACCCCCTGCGCGAGCCCGCAGGCGAGCGAGGCCCCGGTGAACAGCGCGAGCCCGGCGAGATGCACGCGTCCGTGTCCGAACCGGTCCCCGAGCCGCGCGCCGGTGATCAGCAGAACCGAGTACGTGATCGCGTACCCGGCGACGACCAGCTGGAGTTCGGCTCCCGAGGCGCCGAGGTCGGAACCGATCGTGGGGGCCGCGACGTTGACGATGAAGACGTCGAGCAGGGCCATGAAGAGAGCGGCGAGCACGACGGCGAGGAGCCGCCCGGAGCCACTGTCGGTGGCGGGATTTCTACTTGGAGCAAGAGGTGTGGTGGTCATGCCGCAGAGCCTGGCCCCGGTCCGGTACGGGTGCCGAGAGCCCACTGATGCTGGTACTGACACCACCAGGCAAGCAACTGGCGTGAAGCGGGAGGGAGTTCGAGGATGGGGGACGTGACGACGGGAACGATGGAGACGGCACGGACAGCACCGGCGCCCGCACGCCCCGCCCAGCGCCGCCGCCCCGAGCTGGCCTCCTTCCTGCGCACCCGGCGCGCCCGCCTCACCCCGGCGGACGTCGGCATGGCCCCCGGCCTGCGCCGCCGCACCCCCGGCCTGCGCCGCGAGGAGGTCGCCCAGCTCTCCGGCGTCGGCGTCACCTGGTACACGTGGCTGGAACAGGGCCGCCCGATCAACGCCTCCGCGCAGGTCCTGGACGCGATCGCACGGACCCTGCGCCTCGACCAGCCGGAGCGCGAGCACCTCTACCACCTCGCGGAAGTCCCGTTCACGGCCCACCCGGAGACCGAGGTCCACTGCGTCACCCCCGAGGTCCAGGGCATCCTCGACGCCCTCGCCCCGCGCCCGGCGGTGGTCTACAACGCCCGCTACGACATCCTCGCCACCAACGCCCCGTACCGGGCCCTGTTCTTCCGCCCCGGGGAGGGCGTACCGAACGCCCTGTGGCGCCTGTTCACCGCACGGGACGAGGAGTGCCCCCTCGCCTTCCGCGACCAGGAACTCCCGGTGATGGTCGCCACGATGCGCTCCGCGTACGGCCTGCACGCCGGCGAACCGGCCTGGGAGACCTTCGTGACCCGCCTCTCGGAGGCCAGCCCCATGTTCGCCCGCCTCTGGAAATCCGGCGACGTGGTGGAACCCGGCCGCCGCGTGAAGGTCTTCCGCAACTGCGGCGTCGGCGAACTGCGGATGACGTCGATGTCCCTGTCGATCGACGGGATGCCGGAGTGCCGGATCGTCGTCTACACACCCGGCGACGAGGAATCGGCGGAGCGGACGAGGCAGCTGACAATGAAAGATCCCGCCCCCACCGGGGACGGGATCTTGAGAAGTGGAGCTAAGGAGAATTGAACTCCTGACCTCCTGCATGCCATGCAGGCGCTCTACCAACTGAGCTATAGCCCCTCGCGTTCTTCCCGTTCCGTCTGGCCGGGCGAACAAGAAGAACTTTAGCCTGCGACCTGCCGGAAAGTGAAATCCGGGGTGCGGGCCGCCGGGGACGCTCAGTCGTCGTCGCCGAGGACCGGTTCCGGGAGGGTTCCGGCGTTGTGTTCCAGGAGCCGCCAGCCGCGGGCGCCCTCGCCGAGGACGGACCAGCAGCAGTTGGAGAGCCCGCCGAGGGACTCCCAGTTCCCGGAGTCGAGCCCGAGGAGGCGCCCGATGGTGGTGCGGATCGTGCCGCCGTGGCTGACGACGACGAGCGTCCCGTCGTCGGGCAGCTTCTCGGCGTGACGCAGGACGACGGGAGCCGCGCGGTCGGCGACCTCGGTCTCCAGCTCGCCGCCACCCCGGCGCACCGGCTCGCCGCGCTTCCACGCGGTGTACTCGGCGCCGTGCCGCGCGACGATCTCCTCGTGCGTCAGCCCCTGCCAGGCACCCGCGTACGTCTCACGCAGCGCCTCGTCGTGGGTGACGTCGAGACCGGTGAGCGCGGCGAGTTCGGCGGCCGTGTCGGCGGCGCGGGAGAGGTCGGAGGCGACGATCGCGTCCGGCGTGAGGGAGGCCAGCAGGCGGGCGGCGCGGCGGGCCTGGGCGACACCGGTCTCGGTCAGGGCGACGTCCGTCGTGCCCTGGAAACGGCGTTCGACGTTCCACGCGGTCTGGCCGTGCCGCCACAGGATGACCCGGCGCCCCCGGCCGGGCCTGCCGTCGGCGACCTCACCCGTGGCGCTCACCACTCACCGCCGGCGCCGTCCTCGGCGGCCTGGAGCTTGGCGTGCTCCGCGCCCTTGCCGCGGGTCGCCTTGGCGTCCTCGGGGAGGTCGAGCTCGGGGCAGTCCTTCCAGAGCCGCTCCAGCGCGTAGAACACGCGCTCCTCGCTGTGCTGGACGTGGACGACGATGTCGACGTAGTCCAGCAGCACCCAGCGCGCCTCGCGGTCGCCCTCGCGGCGTACCGGCTTGGCGCCCAGCTCCTTGCTGAGCCGCTCCTCGATCTCGTCGACGATCGACTTGACCTGGCGGTCGTTGGGGGCCGACGCGAGCAGGAAGGCGTCGGTGATGGAGAGCACATCGCTCACGTCGTAGGCGATGATGTCGTGCGCGAGCTTGTCGGCCGCGGCCTGCGCGGCGGCCGAGATGAGGTGGACAGAGCGGTCGGTGGCGGTCACTGCACGGCTTTCCCTAGGCGGTCGGTTACCCCTCAAGGGTCTCACGGCCCGCCGAGCGCGCTCACGCGATGACCATCAGGACGCCGACCGCTTGTAGTCCTTCCCCAGGATCACGGTGACGTCCCCGCCGGACGCCGCCGCGGATTTCTTGACGGCGCTGTCGGCCAGGCCCAGGGTCTTGGCGACCTGGGTGGCGTTGTTCTTCTCGGCGTCGTCGCCGTAGGTGACGGACGAGGTGGAAGCGGTCGAGGCGACCGTGCCGCCGTCGAGGACGGTGAAGCCGCCGTTGAGCAGGACGACGCGGGCGTCCTCGGAGTCGGCCTTCTTCCCGGTGGCGTTCTGCACGGAGACGCGGACGGCCGCGCCGGGGTCCGGGCTCTTCGCCGTACCGCCCAGGACGTTCTTGACGACCTCGGTGCTGGCCTCGGCGCTGAGCGTGCCGTCCTTCTGGACCGGGAGGGTGTCGGTCTTGTAGTCGCCGCCCTTGGCGAGGGAGGCCAGGTTCGCGAGGAAGGCGCCGAGATCCTTGTCCGTGAGGGACGGGTCGAGGATCTGCGCGAGCGTCTGGACGGTGATCGTCGCGGCCTGCGCGTCGCTGGAGATCTTGCGCAGCACCCCCTGCACGACCTGCCCGAACCGGGTGAGCTGCGCGTCCTGCGTCTCCTCCTCGCCCCGGTACGTGGCGTACGCGACGGCCATCTTGCCGCTGAGCGACTGCTTCTCCCCTTTGTTGACCAGCGCCTCCCCCTTCTTCGAGGCCGGGTCGGGGACGGTCGCGTCGGTGTCGGTCTCGATGCCGCCGACCAAGTCGACGAGGTTCTGGAGGTAGGGGGTGTCGAGGCGCCAGGTCCCCTCGATGTTCGTGCCGAGGACGGTGTCCAGCGCGTCGCGGGTGCCCGCCGAGCCGTCGTCGTCCACGGACTTCGCGAGCGTCGTGCTGTTCCCGTCGTCCGTGGTCACGACGAGGGAGTTCGGCAGCAGGACCGTCGTCCCCCGCTTCGCGGTCGTGTTGTCGACGAGCAGCAGCGTGGAGGTGCCGCCCTTCGCGGTGTCGTGGAGGTGGACGACGACGACGTCCCGCTTCTGCGCGGCGCCGCCGGTCGTGGCGGTGGCCTTGCTGTCCGAGGAGGACAGGCCGGGGAGCTTCCCCGCGTACGCGAGATAGCCGACGCCGCCGACGGCGGTCAGCGCGAGGACGACGACGAGTGCGACGAGCCGGCTCTTCGCGCGCCGCTTGGCCTCCTCGCGGCGCTCCGTGCGGTTCTCGGTGAAGTTGAGCCAGTCGATGACGTCCTCGGAGTCCGCGGTGGGCTCCTCGACGAACGCGAACTGCTCGGTCTTGTAGTCCCGCCCCTCCTGTGCGGGGGCGTCCTCGACGGGGGCCGGGGGCGCCTCTTCCTCGACGGGGGTGGACTGCTGGGGCGGGATGTAGGCGGTGGCGGGCGCCTCGGCCTGACCCGCGTCCGTCGCGGTCCGGCCGTACGGGGCGTACGCGTCGTACGAGGGCTGGGTGCCGTACGCGTCGTAGCCGTAGCCCTGCTGGTCGTACGGCTGTTGCTGGCCGTACTGCTGCTGGGGGTAGGCGGGCTGCTGGCCGTACCCGTAGTCGTAGCCCTGGCCCTGCTGCTGAGGTTGCTGGGCCTGTTGGGTCTGCTGGGCCGCGTACGGGTCGTAGGGCTGCTGCGGGGGGACCTGTTGCTGGGGGCGGCCGTAGACGGGACGGCCGTAGTCGTCGTAGCCGACCACGACGTACGGGGTCTCCTCGTCGTCCGACTGGTCCGCGTCGTAACGGTTGTTCACCGGTGCCCCTCTCGGCCTGCTCGCCTCACTCGCCGCGGTACAGCTCGCGCTTGTCGATGTAGCGCACGACGCCGTCCGGCACCAGGTACCAGACGGGGTCCCCCTTCGCGACGCGCGCGCGGCAGTCGGTGGAGGAGATGGCGAGCGCGGGGACCTCGACGAGGGAGACGATGCCGTCGGGCAGGCCGGGGTCGGCGAGGTGGTAGCCCACGCGGGTCACGCCGATGAAGTGCGCCAGCGCGAACAGCTCGTCCGTGTCGCGCCAGGTGACGATCTGCGCGAGCGCGTCGGCGCCGGTGATGAAGAAGAGGTCCGTGTCCGGGTTGAGGGCGCGCAGGTCGCGCAGGGTGTCCACGGTGTAGGTGGGGCCGCCGCGGTCCATGTCGATCCGGCTCACCGAGAACTGGGGGTTCTCGGCGGTCGCGATGACCGTCATCAGGTAGCGGTCCTCCGCCGGGGAGACCGCGCGGTGGCTCTTCTGCCAGGGCTGGCCGGTCGGGACGAACACGACCTCGTCCAGGTGGAACGCCGCGGCGACCTCACTGGCCGCCACGAGGTGTCCGTGGTGGATCGGATCGAACGTCCCGCCCATGACGCCGAGGCGGCGCTTGCCCGGTGTCGACGGGCCGGTAGGCATGTCCTGCTCTCCCATGCGGCAGACCCTACCGGCACCGGGTGAGGGGCCGGCCGGGGTGTCTCAGCGGTCGCGGTTGAAGCGGGTGGTGATCCACAGCAGGAGCAGCAGGATGCCGAACGCGGCACCGCCGGTGACCAGCGGGTCCAGG
This sequence comes from Streptomyces saintjeani, assembly GCF_055409605.1. NCBI lineage: Bacteria > Bacillati > Actinomycetota > Actinomycetes > Kitasatosporales > Streptomycetaceae > Streptomyces > Streptomyces saintjeani. The sequence goes on from NZ_CP189624.1 coordinate 3,151,296, forward strand.
CTCTGGTGGTTGCCACCGTGCTCCTCGCCCTCGGCGGCGAGGGTGACCAACTGAACTGCGGTGCTGTGAAGGCTCATCTTCGTCAGGACCTATCCGGTGTGGGCGGAGTAAAGACGTCGGCCCATGGTACGGGGACGGGCCGTCGGCGATCACGCCGACTCCGCCATCGGGAAACAGGGCGAGGGGCCCGGGGAACTTTCGCGGGGCGTCAGTCGTCTTTCCGCTTGTAGCCCCGCAGCAGGAACCACCCCGTCAGCACACAGCCCACGACCATCACGAGAAGCACGATCCGGAGCAGGTTCCCCGGCCCCTGCTGGTCGGCGGCGGCTGCGGCGAGCCAGGCGGCGGGGGTGTGCTCCATGGTGCGGGACTCCTTCGGATGTAGTGCCCGTCCACCGTAACTCCGCCTAGGCTGGCAGCAGCCTCGGGGGCATAAAAGACCGCACAAGGGTCAGCAAAGGGGCCGTAAGCGGCTCACTCCACTTCGCACATGGGGGACGACATGTCCGACGACGGCCAAGAGCAGAGCGGCCACGAGAACGTGCCCAGCAGGCAGCGCAGGCGATTCCCGGAGATCTCCTCGCGTGCCTACGAACACCCCGCCGACCGTTCCGCCCTGGTCGCCCTGCGCAAGCTGAGCGGCTTCGACACGGTGTTCAAGGCGCTCAGCGGGCTCCTTCCGGAGCGCAGCCTGCGCCTCCTCTTCCTCTCCGACTCGGTCCGCGTCTCGGAGCAGCAGTTCGCGCACCTCAACGACATGCTGCGGGACGCCTGTCACATCCTGGACCTGGAGAAGGTCCCGGCGATGTACGTCAACCAGGACCCGCAGCCCAACGCGATGTGCATCGGTCTCGACGAGCCGATCATCGTCGTCACCACGGGCCTCGTCGAACTCCTCGACGAGGAGGAGATGCGGGCGGTCGTCGGCCACGAGGTGGGCCACGCGCTCTCCGGCCACTCCGTGTACCGCACGATCCTGCTCTTCCTGACGAGCCTCGCGCTCCGGGTCGCCTGGATCCCGCTCGGCAACCTCGCGATCATGGCGATCGTGACGGCGCTGCGCGAGTGGTTCCGCAAGTCCGAACTCTCCGCCGACCGCGCCGGGTTGCTCGTCGGCCAGGACCTCCAGGCGTCCATGCGCGGCCTGATGAAGATCGCGGGCGGCAACCATCTGCACGAGATGAACGTCGACGCGTTCCTCAAGCAGGCCGAGGAGTACGAGGAGGGCGGCGACCTCCGCGACTCCGTCCTCAAGATCCTCAACGTCCTGCCCCGCTCGCACCCCTTCACGACCGTCCGCGCGGCCGAGCTGAAGAAGTGGGCCGAGTCCCGCGACTACCAGCGCATCATGGACGGCCACTACCCGCGCCGCACACAGGACAAGGACACGTCGGTCACCGACTCCTTCCGCGAGTCGGCGGCCAGCTACGCGTCCAACGTCAAGAACTCGAAGGACCCGCTGATGAAGCTGGTCACCGACATCGCCGGCGGCGCGGGCGACCTGGGCGGCCGGGTGCGGCGGGGGTTCGGGGGCGGAAACCGCACCTCGACCCCGACGAAGGACCGGCCGCAGACGGAGACCGAGGGGGACGAGCAGTAGGACCCCGGGGGTGCCCTGTGCCGACCGTTTCCCGAACGGCCGGCACAGGGTCCTCTTCACGATTGCGTACGTCCACCGATGCCCCGAGGGCTACGGAACCTGCCGGTAGACGTCCCGGCGGTTGCCGACGGCCAGGACCCACACGATCAGCTGACCGTTCTCGACGGTGTAGACGACGCGATAGTCGCCGACCCTGAGTCGCCAACGGGCACTGTGCCCCTGAAGCGCTTTGATGTCGAACGCGGTGATGTCCCCCGCATCCATGGCCTTCTGGAGTTCGGCGAGGCGGTGCAGGACGCGGAGGGCGTCCAGGCGCGGGACCTTGAGCATCTCCCGCTGCGCGTGTGACGTGAAACGTGTGACGTACCCCATGGGGTCACCCTTGAGGGGCACGGAGCAAGGCGGCCATCTCTTCGAGTGAGACCGACCCCTGCACGCCCTCGGACTCGGCCTCGTCGGCCAGACGGTTCAGCCACGCTTCCTCGGCGTTCTCCGCAACCTCACGCAAGCGCTGGTATTCCTGGATGTCGATCACGACGGCTTCCTGCTTGCCGCGCCGGGTGATGATCGTCGGGGTCTCCTCCCGGCGAGCACGATCGATGACATCAGCGAGGTGACTACGGACCTCGGCCATGGATTCAACCACCGGATCACTCATGCACCCAATGTACTAGATGTACATGAACTCTGCGGGGCAAGACCGAAGAGCCCTCGATGCCGGCCGACCCCCTCACACCTTCGGCAGCGCACCCCCCGCCAGCGTCCCGCACAGCGCCGCCGTCGTCCCCGTCCCGTACGGGTCCGTCCCTGCGGGGCCCGCCGTGCCCGCTGTCTGCCCTGCCAGCAGGGGGCGCAGGTAGCCGACCGCGTCCGAGGAGCAGGCCAGGGGTCCCGCCTGGACCGAGGAGACCAGGAGCTGGGTCTGGCGCAGGCGCAGATCGTCCCGGTCGAAGCGGAAGTGGAGTTCGCGGCGGACGGTGAACAGGGAGGCCCGGGCCGAGGACGCCGATGCGGGGCGGAGGGCGTAGACGTAGGTGTGGTCCGCCGTGACCTCCAGTGTCGCGGAGTCCGTCTCGGCGACGCCGAGGGTGCCGCGGACCCGGATACCGGGGTCGGCCAGCTCGACCTGGTGGGGGTCGAAGCGGACGAGCCAGCCGGTGGGGGCGTGGAGGCCGTCGGCGGAGGGGTGGGTGAAGCTGGCGTCGAACTGGTCGAGCTGGGCGGAGTCGAGCAGCACCCGGGCCGCGCGGATCTGCTGGCCGAGAATCACCTCCGGATACAGCGCCGAGCGGACGATGTACTCCTTGGCCGTGGTGAGCGCGGTGACGACCTGGCTGTCGGAGAAGTGGGCGGTGCGCCGCGCGGCGGGCAGGGTGACCCCGTCGGCGCCGGTCCTGAACTCGGCGGCGGGACTGTGCGCGAAGAGGTACCCGGCGTCGGCGGCGCCGGGTACGGGGGACTGCGGGGCGAGCGGCACGACGGTCATCCGCAGGGGCTCGACCGCCCGCCGGGCGCCCGGCGACTGGTAGGGACTGCGGACCCCCATGTAGATGGCCGTACCGAACGCGATCGTGATCAGCAGGGCGAGGAAGAGGACCTGCCGGGTCAGCCCCCGGCGTAAGGGCGGAGGCCGGCGCCGTACGGCGGGCGCGTGGTCGCCGATGCGCTCCTGGGCGGAGTACTCCTGGATCCGGGCAGCGCGGACGAACGACTCGTCGAAGACGACGGATCGGTACTCGTCCTCTCCACCGGCAGGAGTGCCCTCGGGTGTCCCCTCCGGTGGGTCTCCAGGCCCGCCCATACCTTCAGAGTAGGTCTCAGGAGCCTCGGGTAAACGCCCTGCCGCAGGACAACTTCTGACAGGTTCTCAGCAACCGCTCACGGCGCCTGCGGGACCACCGAGACGGCCGGCGGAGCGGACGGCGTCGCGTCCGCGCCGGTGGACGTGGACGGCGCCTGCCGGCTGCCGCCGCCCGAGGAGGAGCCCCGGTAGACGGCGGTGAAGGCGAGCGCGACCATGCCGATGCCCATGACGAGGGCGAGGAGCCAGGCGACGGGCCGGTGCCAGCGGACCTGTTTGCCGTACGCCCCGTAGAAGCCGTACGACGCGGGGGCGCCGTAGCGCGCGTCGAGGACCTCGGGGTCGTCCAGGTCATCGAGGTCGTCGGCGTCGCGCCGGGAGCCGTCGGCGTAGCGCTCGGGGCGGGGTCTGGTGCGGCGGGACTCCGCCTCGGCCTCGGCTCTCGCCTCGGCGGCGGCCAGGAGGCGTTCGACGGCGGACGGTTCGTGGTGCACCGCCGCCTTCACGAAAGCCTCGTCGAAGACCACGGAGGCGAACTCTTCGTCCGACACCCCGCGGTCGTGGTCGTCGTCGGGCTGTCCGCCGTCAGGGAACGGCGTGCCCCCCACGTCCTCCGGCACGCTTCCAGAGTAGACCTGGGGGGTCCGTTTGGGCAGACGGTATGAATATTCGACCACCCGATGAGACGCCTCTCACGCCGGTCTCACACCGGACGGACCGTCAGCGGATGTGCCCGTCCCCGGTGACGATGTACTTCGTGCTGGTCAGCTCCGGCAGCCCCATCGGCCCCCTGGCGTGCAGCTTCTGCGTGGAGATGCCGATCTCCGCACCGAACCCGAACTGCCCCCCGTCGGTGAACCGGGTGGACGCGTTCACGGCGACGGTCGTCGAGTCGACCAACTGGGTGAAGCGGCGCGCGGCCTGCTGGGAGGTGGTGACGATCGCCTCGGTGTGGCCGGAGGTCCACAGCCGGATGTGCTCGACGGCCTTCTCCAGCGAGTCGACGACGGCCGCGGCGATGTCGTACGACAGGTACTCGGTCTCCCAGTCGTCGGCGGTGGCCTCCACGACCGTCGCGGTGGAGTCCTTCGCGTACGCCATGACCCGCTCGTCGGCGTGCACGGTCACCCCGGCCTCCGCGAGGGCGTCGAGGGCGCGGGGCAGGAACTCGGGGGCGATGTCCTGGTGGACGAGGAGGGTCTCGGCGGCGTTGCAGACGCTGACGCGCTGCGCCTTGGAGTTGATGAGGATGCCGATCGCCATGTCGAGGTCGGCGTCCGCGTCGACGTACACGTGGCAGTTCCCGGTCCCCGTCTCGATGACCGGGACCGTCGACTCGGACACCACGGTCTGGATCAGGGAGGCGCCGCCGCGCGGGATGAGTACGTCCACGAGCCCGCGCGCCCGCATCAACTCCCGTACGGACTCCCGGCTTTCGCCGGGCACGAGCTGTACGGCGTCGGCGGGGAGGCCCGCTCCGCCGACCGCGTCGCGCAGGACCCGGACGAGGGCGGAGTTGGAGGAGTGGGCGGAGCTGGAGCCGCGCAGCAGGACGGCGTTGCCGGACTTGAGGCACAGGGCGGCGGCGTCGACGGTGACGTTGGGCCGGGCCTCGTAGATGATGCCGACGACGCCGAGGGGCACGCGCACCTGGCGCAGGTCGATGCCGTTGGGCAGCGTGGAGCCGCGCACGACCTCGCCCACCGGGTCGGGCAGCGCGACGACGTCCCGCACGTCGGAGGCGATGGCCCGGATGCGCTCGGGCGTGAGCGTCAGCCGGTCGATGACGGACTCGCTGGTCCCGGCCTCGCGCGCCCGCGCCACGTCCTCCGCGTTCGCCTCGACGATCTCCCCGGTGCGCACCTCCAGCGCGTCCGCGATGGCGAGCAGCGCGTCGTCCTTCACGGCCCTCGGCAGCGGCGCGAGATCTGCGGCGGCGGCCTTGGCCCGGTAGGCGGCCTCGATGACCGGGGACATGGCGTCGTACGGAGAGAGCGTGGTCATGGGGAAAGCGTAGTGCTCCGCGAGAGGGCGTCCGGCGCGTGGTCCACACCGCGAGACGGGTCGGACCGACCGGCAAATGGAGGGCGGGAGAAGGAGCGGGGCTGGGTGCGTGCAGCTGCAAGGCGGAGGAGGGAGTCATGGCGGAGCCATGGGGACCGACGACAACGCGGCTGGGGGTCCCCCCTGCTCGCAGAGCTTGGGGGAGTGCGTGCCCAGCCCCGCGACGCCGCCCTCCATTTGCCGGTCGGTCTCAGAACGGGTGCACGCCCACCGGGGTCGCCGGGAGGGGGCCGTAGCCCTCCGCCACCCGTTGGTGGTAGGTCTCGCGGTTGATGACCTCCAGGCCGACGATCTCCCAGGCGGGCAGCCCAGCGGTCTGGCGGTGTTCGCCCCACAGGCGCAGGGCGACGGCGGCGGCGTCGTGGAGGTCGCGGGCCTCCTCCCAGTAGCGGATCTCCGCGTGGTCGGGGGCGTAGCGGCTGGTCAGGAGGAAGGGGTGGTCGTGGGCGAGCTGTTCCAGGCCCCGGCGCAGGTCCTTCACCGGGACGGCCGCGCCGGAGACGCTGAGGGTGACGTGCCAGAGGCGGGGGAGGTCCTTCGGTTCCTGGTACGTCTCACCCGCCACGACGCTGGTCAGTCCCCCACGGACCGTCGGCCCGGGGCGCGTTCGACTCACGACGGCCTCCTTGACAGCTTGCACCTGGAACACAGTTGAGCAGGCCGCCGCCGTCCGTGGGGCACTTTCACGGAACGTCCCCCGGCGGTACGGGAGCCGTTCGAACGCATGCCATGACGCTCGTACGACAAGACGACGGTCGGACGGCTCTCCCGTGCCCCTGTTCCCGTCTCCTGTGCCCCTGTTCCCGCCCGGCACACCTCTCAGGACGGGGCCAGCACCACCAGGTCGTCCCGGTGGACGACCTCCCGCTCGTACGCCGCCCCCAGCTCCCGCGCCAGCTCCCGCGTCGACCTGCCCAGCAGCTGCGGGATCTCCTTCGCGTCGAAGTTGACCAGCCCTCGCGCCACGGCCCGCCCGCTCGCGTCCCGCAGCTCGACGGGGTCCCCGGCGCTGAAGTCGCCCTCGACCGCCGCGATCCCGGCCGGCAGCAGGGACGTGCGGCGCTCCACGACCGCCTTGACCGCGCCGTCGTCCAGGGTCAGCGAGCCCTGGGGGGTCGAGGCGTGCTGGAGCCAGAGCAGCCGGTCGGCGGAGCGCTTCCCGGCGGGGTGGAAGTAGGTACCGGTGTCGCCGCCGGTCAGCGCCTCCGCCGCGAAGACGGCACTGGTCAGGACGACGGGGATGCCGGCGGCAGCCGCGATGCGGGCCGCCTCGACCTTGGTGGCCATGCCGCCCGTGCCGACCCCCGCCTTGCCGGTGCTGCCGATCTCGACGTGCGCGAGGTCGGCCGGGCTGTGGACCTCCGCGATCCTCGACGTCCCCGGCTTGCTCGGGTCGCCGTCGTACACGCCGTCCACGTCCGAGAGGAGGACGAGGAGGTCGGCGTGGACGAGGTGGGCGACCAGGGCCGCGAGCCGGTCGTTGTCGCCGAAGCGGATCTCGTCCGTGGCGACCGTGTCGTTCTCGTTGACGATCGGGAACGCGCCCATCGCGAGGAGCTTGTCCAGGGTGCGGGACGCGTTGCGGTGGTGGGCCCGGCGGCTCATGTCGTCGCTGGTGAGGAGGATCTGGCCGACCCTTACACCGTGGCGGGCGAAGGAGGCGGTGTAGCGGGCGACGAGGAGGCCCTGGCCGACGCTGGCCGCCGCCTGCTGGCGGGCGAGGTCCTTGGGGCGGCGGCGCAGTCCCAGCGGGGCCAGGCCCGCCGCGATCGCGCCGGAGGAGACCAGGACGAGCTCCTTCTCGCCGCCGCTGCGGGTCTTTGCAAGGGCGTCGACCAAGGCATCGACTCTGTCGGCGTCCAGGCCGCCGGAGGCGGTGGTGAGGGAGGAGGAGCCGACCTTTACGACGATCCTGTGTGCGTCTGTTACCCGCTGCCTTGCCGCTGTCACCTGCGTGTCCTCACTGCGTCTGGGATTCGCAATGTACGTGAGGGGATTGGGGTGGTGCGCTTTCGTTTCAGAGTGCGGGCCGTCTGTGGTTGCTCGCGCAGTTCCCCGCGCCCCTAAAAGCACCAGCGCGCCCCGGAGCAGCTACGAAGCCAGCGACCGCCTGTACGCCACGCAGTCCTCGTACCTCGGCAGGATCCCCAGCTCCAGCGCCTGCGCCAGCGTCGGCGCCTCCGCGTCCTTCGCCGACAGCTCCGGCGCGCCGGACACCGGCCACTCCACGCCGATCTCCGCGTCCAGCGGATGCAGCCCCCGCTCCCGCTGCGGCGCGTACCCCTCGGAGCACAGGTAGGTGACTGTCGCCCCCTCGGTCAGGGCGCAGAAGCCGTGGCCCAGGCCCTCCGAGATGTACACGGCGCCCCGGGTCTCGTCGTCCAGCCGCACCGCCTCCCACTTGCCGAAGGTCGGGGAGCCGACGCGGATGTCGACGATGACGTCGAGGACCGCGCCCTTCACGCAGGTCACGTACTTCGCCTGGCTCGGCGGCACGTCCGCGAAGTGGATGCCGCGCACGACTCCGGCCGCCGAGACGGAGAGGTTGGCCTGCCGCAGGTCGAGGGCGTGGCCGACCGCCTCCTCCAGCGCCTCGGCCTTGTACAGCTCCATGAACATGCCCCGGGCGTCGCCGAACTGCTGCGGTACGAACTCCCAGGCACCCTCGATGGAAAGGGGGTTGACCTTCATGGAAACAGGGTCCTTATCTGAGGCTCTCAGGCTTCGTACGTGAGCAGGTCGAGCAGGTAGTCGCCGTAGCCGCTCTTGAGCAGCGGTTCGGCGAGGGAACGCAGCCGGTCGTCGTCGATGAACCCGGCCCGCCAGGCGGCCTCTTCGATGCAGCCGATCTTCATGCCCTGGCGTTCCTCGACGACGCGGACGAACTCGGATGCCTGGACGAGGGACTGGAAGGTGCCGGTGTCGAGCCAGACGGTGCCCCGGTCGAGGACGGAGACCTGGAGTTCGCCCCGGTCGAGGTAGTACTTGTTGACGTCGGTGATCTCCAGCTCGCCGCGCGCGCTGGGCGCGAGCCCCTTGGCGATCTCGACGACGCGGCTGTCGTAGAAGTAGAGCCCGGGGACGGCGTACCGGGACTTCGGCCGCTCCGGCTTCTCCTCGATGGAGCGGGCGCGGCCGTCCTCGTCGAAGTCGACGACGCCGTACGCGGTCGGGTCGGAGACGGCGTGCGCGAAGACGACGCCGCCCTCGGGCTCGGCGTAGCGCACGAGCTGCCGGTCGAGGCCGACGCCGTGGAAGATGTTGTCGCCGAGGATCAGCGCGACGGACTCGTCCCCGATGAAGTCCTCGGCGATGAGGAACGCCTCGGCGATGCCGTTCGGCTTCTCCTGCGTGGCGAACTCGATGTTGAGGCCCCAGTCGGAGCCGTCGCCGAGGAGCCGCTCGAACTGGGGTCGTTCGTCGGGGCCGGTGATGATCAGGATGTCCCGCAGGCCGGCCAGCACGAGGGTGGTCAGCGGGTAGTAGATCATCGGCTTGTCGAAGACCGGCATGAGCTGTTTCGACACCGCACGGGTGATCGGCCACAGTCGGGAACCGGTACCACCGGCGAGCAGGATTCCACGCATGGACAAGCACCCTACGGCAGGTGGGGACCCCCGGTTGTCCCGGTGGTGGCCTCATCGGGCACAGTGCGCACAACAAACACGATGCCAACAGCCGTGGAACAGTGCCCGACCCCCACGGCCTAGAATGCGGGTTCTTATGAGGATTCTTGTCACCGGCGGCGCCGGCTTCATCGGCTCGCAGTTCGTGCGGGCCCTGCTTTCCAACGAGCTGCCCTCGGGGGAGGGCGCACAGGTCACGGTCCTGGACAACCTGACCTACTCCGGCAACCAGGAGAACCTGGCCCCGGTCGCGGACGAGGCGGGCTACACGTTCGTCCACGGCGACATCCGGGACTACGCGACCGTCGACGACGTGATGCGCGGCCAGGACGCGGTCGTGCACTTCGCGGCCGAGTCCCACGTGGACCGCTCGATCGCGGACGCCTCCCCGTTCGTCACGACGAACGTGCTGGGCACGCAGGTCCTGCTGGACGCCGCCAAGCGGCACGGCGTGGCCCGCTTCGTGCACGTCTCCACGGACGAGGTGTACGGCTCGATCAGCGAGGGCTCCTGGACCGAGGACTGGCCGCTGGCCCCGAACTCGCCGTACTCGGCGTCGAAGGCGGGCTCCGACCTGCTGGCCCTGTCCTACCACCGCACGCACGGCATGGACGTCGTCGTCACCCGGTGCTCGAACAACTACGGGCAGTACCACTTCCCGGAGAAGATGATCCCGCTGTTCACGACGAACCTGCTGGACGGCAAGAAGGTCCCGCTGTACGGCGAGGGCCTGAACATCCGGGACTGGCTGCACGTCTCCGACCACTGCCGGGGCATCGAGATGGTCCTGCGCGGCGGCCGGGCGGGTGAGGTCTACCACATCGGCGGCGGCACCGAGGTGACCAACAAGGAGCTGACCGGTCTCCTCCTGGACGCCTGCGGCGCGGGCTGGGACATGGTCGAGCACGTCGAGGACCGCAAGGGCCACGACCTGCGCTACTCCCTGTCGATCGAGAAGATCCGCACGGAGCTGGGCTACGAGCCGCTGGTGACCTTCGAGCAGGGTCTCGCCTCGACCGTCCAGTGGTACCGCGACAACCGCGCCTGGTGGGAGCCGCTCAAGGCGAAGGCGGCGCTTCCGGCATGACGCGCTGGCTGATCACCGGTGCGGGCGGGATGCTCGGCCGGGACCTCGTCGCCACCCTGAAGGGCGAGGTCACCGCGCTGACCCGCGCGGACCTGGACATCACCGACCCGGCGGCGGTCCGCGCGGCCGTCGAGGGCCATGACGTGGTGGTCAACGCGGCGGCGTGGACGGACGTGGACGGCGCCGAGACCAACGAGGCCGCCGCGACCCGCGTGAACGGCGAAGCCGTACGCGTCCTGGCCGAAGCCTGCGTGCCCGGCCGCACCAGGCTCATCCAGGTCTCCACGGACTACGTCTTCCCCGGCGACGCCACCGAGCCCTACCGTCACGACTCCCCCACCGCCCCCCTCAACGCCTACGGGCGCGGGAAGCTCGTGGGTGAGAATGCCGTGAAGATGCTGCTGCCGGACTGCGGGTACGTCGTGCGGACGGCGTGGCTGTACGGCGCCCACGGCCGCAACTTCGTCTCGACGATGCTGAAGCTCGCCGAGTCCCGGGACACGGTCGAGGTCGTGGACGACCAGCGCGGCCAGCCGACGTGGACGGTGGCGCTGGCCCGGCAGATCGCGGCCCTCGGTGAGAGCGACGCTCCCGCCGGGGTCTATCACGGCACCGCCTCCTCCACCGCGACCTGGTTCGACCTGGCGCGCGCCGCCTACGAGTTCGCCGGCCTGGACCCCGAGCGGGTACGCCCGACGACGTCCGAGAAGTTCCCGCGCCCCGCCCCCCGCCCCGCGTACAGCGTCCTCGCGCACGACCGCTGGGAGGCGGCCGGGATCGCCGTGCAGCCCGACTGGGAGAAGCAGCTCGCGGAGTACCTCGGGTGAGCCTCCTCGACCGCATCACCACCGCCCTGCCGACCGGCACCGCGTTCGTCGGGGCCGGGACGGCGCTGCTCGGCATCGCCAGCTACGTGCATCTCGCGGCGGCCGGGCACACGCTCGACGTCGACGACATGGCGAGCTTCTCCGTGCTGTGGACGGTCGTGTCGTCCATCGGGCTCGGCCTGTTCTTCCCGGTCGAGCAGGAGATCACCCGCCTCGTGGCGTCCCGTGTCGTGCACGGCGACGGCGTGGCACCGGTGCTGCGGCGCGGCGCCGCGCTGTCGCTGGGACTGCTCGCGGCGGTGCTGGTGCCGCTCGCGGTGTTCTCGAAGAAGGTCGCGGACGTCTTCTTCCACGGCGACGAGGCCCTGGTCCTCGCCCTGGGCGGCGCGTTCGCCGCGCTCGCCATCGCGTACGTCACGCGCGGCGTCCTCGCGGGCCTGGGCCGCTTCCAGGCGTACGGCACCCAGCTCGGCCTGGACGGCGCCCTGCGGATCGTCCTGCCGGGGATCCTCGCGGTGGCCGGCGTGAAGTCGGTGTTCGCGTTCGCGGCCGTCCTCACGGTCGCCCCGCTGATCGCCGTGCTGCTGACGATCAAGCCGGTGCTGAGCGGCAGCCACCACGGCACCCCGGCGCACTGGCGGGACCTGATCGAGCACCTGGGCCTGCTGGTCGGCTCGACGCTGCTGGCCCAACTCCTCGTGAACATCGCGGTGATCAGCACCAAGCTGATCTCCACGAACGACGACGCCCTGGTCGCGGCGCTGCTGTCGGCGCTGGTGGTGGCCCGCGTCCCGCTGTTCGTGTTCGGGGCGTTCCAGGTGTCGCTGCTGGCCGGGCTCTCCTCGGCGGCGGCGGAGCAGGACTGGGCGGGCTACCGGCGGCTCCTGCTGCGGGCGGCGACGGTCACCGGCGGTCTCGGGGTCGCGGGCGGCATCGGCGCGACCGCGCTGGGCCCGGCGCTGCTGCCCGCGCTGTTCGGGGCGCCGGACGTGCTGACGGCCGTCGACTTCGCGTGGCTGTCGCTCGGGACGACCCTGTACATGCTCGCGATGGTGCTCGGTCAGGCCCTGCTGACGAGTGGGGGCGCGCGCAAGCAGCTGCTGGCGTGGGTGGTCGGCACGGCGGTGCTGCTGGCGGTCACGTTCAGCTCGCTGGAGCTGCGGACGCGGGTGGAGGTGGCGTACGCGGCGGGGTCTTTCGCTGTCGTCGCCTTCATGTCACTCGTTGTTCGAGCTCGTGTAGGCTACCGTTCGCCGCACTGACGAGAGTGACCATCTTCCCCTCACTCTGGGTAGTCACCGTGACGGGCAGTGGATCACAGTCCGACGGTCCCCTTCTGTGGCCGTCCACCTTTCCGGAAGAGTAGACAGGCCCTCTAGCCATGCAACTGTGGATGCTGACGTCGGTCACCGGCGTCTTCCTGGTGCTCTGCATCGTGGAACTCCTGCGCCGCCGCAAGCTCAAGGAGAAGTACGCGTTCCTGTGGGTGTTCACCGGCATGGTGATCATCCCGCTCGGCTTCTTCCCCTCCGGCCTGGACTGGGTGGCGCGGAACGTCGGGGTCCGCTCGGGTGTGAGCCTCATCCTCTTCCTCGGCGTCGCCTTCCTCTTCATCGTCTGCCTCCAGCTCAGCTGGGAGGTCGGGCACCTCGAAGAGGAGGGACGGACGCTCTCCGAGGAGGTCGCGCTGCTGCGCATCGACGTCCAGGAACTGCGCCAACAACTGTCCGAGGGTGAGACGACCGTCGCCTCGGGGGACTCGGGGAGGCTCAAGTGATCGACGGCAAGCGCGTCCTGATCATCATGCCCGCGTGGAACGAATCCGAGGGCGTCGCCGACGTCGTCAAGGAGGTCTACGCGACGCTGCCGGGGGTCGACATCCTGGTGGTCGACGACGGCTCGGGCGACGAGACCGCGAAGGTGGCGGGCGGCGCCGGAGCGACGGTCATGAAGCTGCCGTACAACCTCGGCGTGGGCGGCGCGATGCGCGCCGGCTACAAGTTCGCGCACGACCGCGGCTACGACATCGCCATCCAGGTCGACGCGGACGGCCAGCACGACCCGCGCAACGTCCCGGAGCTGATCGCGCGCCTGGACGCGGGCGCCGACCTCGTGATGGGCGCCCGGTTCGCGGGCACCGGCGAGTACGAGGCGCGCGGGCCGCGCCGCTGGGCGATGCTCGTCCTCGCGTTCTGGCTGTCGCGGATGGCCCGCACCAAGCTGACCGACGTCACCTCGGGCTTCCGGGCCTGCGGACCCGACCTGATCGACGCGTTCGCGCGCTGGTACCCCGTGGAGTACCTGGGCGACACCGTCGAGTCGACGATCGCCGTGGTGCGCGCCGGGTACAAGGTCGAGCAGGTGCCGGTCGCGATGCGGGCGCGCACCACCGGCACGCCGAGCCAGTCGCCGTGGAAGGCGACGATGTACCTGGGCCGGATCGGGATGATCCTGCTGCTGGCGTTCAGCCGCCGCTCCGCACTGGGGCCGGCGCGCAAGAAGGCCGCGCAGAAGGCACTGGAGAAGCAGGCATCGTGACCATCGACATCATGCTGCCGCACTACGGCGACACCGCCCTGATGCAGGCGGCCGTGCAGAGTGTGCTGGACCAGACCGACAAGGACTGGCGGCTGACCGTCGTGGACGACGGCCGCGAGCCGGACGTCCCCGAGTGGTTCGCCTCCCTCGGCGACGAGCGGGTGCGCTACCTGCGCAACGAGGTCAACCTCGGCATCACCCGCAACTTCCAGAAGTGCGTGGACCTCGTCGAGGCCACGCACTTCACGATGCTCGGCAGCGACGACCTGATGATGCCGACGTACGTCGAGACGCTGCGCGCGGCGATCGAGGCCGAGCCCGGCGCCGCGATCTACCAGCCCGGCGTCGAGGTCATCGACGAGCACGGCAAGCCGGTGACGACGCTCGGCGACGAGGTGAAGCGGCGGCTGTACGCGCCGAAGACCAGTGACGGCAAGCGCCTGGTGCTGTCCGGCGAGCCGCTGGCCGCGAACCTGCTGGGCGGGAACTGGCTGTACTTCCCGTCGATCTGCTGGCGCACGGACGCGGTGAAGGCGATCGGGTTCCGCGAGGAGCTGTCCGTCATCCAGGACCTGGCGCTGATCATCGAGCTGATCCGGCGCGGCGAGTCCCTCGTCGTCGACCCGGCCCCGGCGTTCCGCTACCGCCGCCACTCCGCGTCCCTGTCCTCCTCCGAGGCGGCGACCGGGTCGCGGTTCGGGGAGGCGGTGCGGTTCTTCAACGAGGTCGCCGACGATCTGGACGCGCACGGCTGGCACAAGGCCGCCAAGGCCGCGCGCCGTCACCTGTCGATGCGGCTGCACGCGCTGACGATGCTGCCGGGCGCCCTGCGCCAGCGCCGCTCGGACGCGGTGCGCAGGCTGCTGGGGTACGCGCTGACCCGGGCCGAGTGAACGGCTCGGCCGAAGAATCGCAAAGAAGCACCCGATGTCCGGGGACTCGTGGAACCCCACTCCGCCGGGTCCCGTCCTCCAGTCCGAGGCTCGCCCCTCCCCCCGTCGCGAAAGCTACTGACCCCATATGACTGCCACTGGCTCCGAAGACCGGTCCCCCCGTTTCAGCATCGTCGTGCCCGCGTACGGCGTGGAGGCGTACCTGCGCGACTGCCTCGACTCCGTGCTGGAGCAGGCGTACGGGGACTTCGAGGTCATCGCGGTCAATGACGCGTCGCCGGACTCGTGCGGCGAGATCATGTCCGAATACGCGGCGGCCGACGCGCGCGTGATCGCCGTACAGCTCGCCGAGAACGTCGGTCTGGGCCGGGCGCGCAACGCCGGGATGGAGCGGGCGCGGGGCGAGTACCTGATCTTCCTGGACAGCGACGACGTGATGCTGCCGGGGTCGCTCCAGGCCATCGCGGGACGGCTTGAGGACACCGGGGACCCGGAGCTGCTGGTCTACGACTACGACCGTACGTACTGGGACGGCCGGGTCACGCCGAACGCCAAACGCAAGGCGCTCACCGACGCGCCCTCCGGTGCGTTCGCGCTCGACGACCACCCGGTGCTGCTCGAACTGCTCCAGGTCGCCTGGAACAAGGCGTACCGGCGGGACTTCATCGAGCGGTGGGGGTTCGTGTACCCGACCGGGTACTACGAGGACACCCCGTGGACGTACCCGGTGCTGGTCGCCGCCGAGTCCATCGCCGTGCTCGACCGGGTGTGCGTGCACTACCGGCAGCGGCGGCAGGGGTCGATCCTGTCGTCGGCGAGCCGTAAGCACTTCGAGGTGTTCGACCAGTACGACCTGGTCTTCGGGTTCCTCGCCGCGCACCCCGAGTTCGACCGCTGGCGCGGGCCGCTGTTCGAGCGGATGGCGTTCCACCTCGGTGTCATCGAGCGGATGCCGGGCCGGCTCCCGGCGGGCGCCCGCGCCGAGTTCCGGGGCCGGCGCCTGGAGGCCGAGCGCCGGTACCGCCCGGCGGGTTACCGGGACCCCGCGAAGAAGCCCGCCAAGTCCGGCGTACGGCGGGTCGCGAACCGGCTGCCGAACCGGCTGCGCAGGCCCGCGCGCAGTGCGTACCGGGCGGCGCGCAAGCTGAAGAAGCCGGTGCGGACGGCCGTGCTGATGGCGTACTACCGGGCGCAGCGGATGCTGCCGGTGAAGAAGGACACGGCGGTGTTCGCCGCGTACTGGAACGCCGACTACTCCTGCAACCCGGCGGCGATCGACCAGAAGCTGCGCGAGCTGGCGCCGAACGTGAAGCCGACGTGGGTGCTGAAGCCGAGCCCGCGCAACCGTCCGCCGGCCGGGACGCCGACCGTGCACCCGGGGTCGTTCGGGTTCTGGCGGGCGATGGCGCGCTCGCAGTACTTCGTCAACAACGTCAACTTCCCGACGAAGGTCGTGAAGCGGCGCGGCCAGGTCTTCGTGCAGACCCACCACGGCACGCCGCTCAAGCGGATGGGTGTCGACCAGGTCGAATACCCGCTGGGCGCCGCCCAGTTGGACATGCGGCTGCTGATGGACCGGGTCGACCGCTGGGACTACAGCGTCTCCTCCAACAGCTTCACCACCGCCGTCTGGGACCGCGCCTACCCCTCCACCGCGTACACGTCCCTCGACTACGGCTACCCGCGCAACGACGTCCTCGCGAACGCGACCGCCGAGGACCGCGCGAAGGCCCGCGCGAAGCTCGGTCTGGAGCCGGACGAGAAGGTCGTCCTGTACGCGCCGACCCACCGCGACTACCAGTCGACGCCCCAACCTCTCCTGGACGTCGAGCACTTCGCGCACAGCATCGGCGCCGAGTTCACGGTCCTGGTGCGCGCCCACTACTTCAACCTCGACACGGGCCACGGCAACAGCGAGGGCGTCATCGACGTCAGCGGCCACCCGAACGTCGAGGAGCTGTACCTCGCCGCGGACTGTCTCCTCACGGACTACTCGTCCCTGATGTTCGACTACGCGCTCCTCGACCGGCCGATCGTCCTGTTCGCGAGCGACTGGGACGTCTACCGCGCCACGCGCGGCACCTACTTCGACATCCACTCCGTGTCACCCGGTCCGGTGGTGGCCACCCGTGACGACCTCATCGACGTCTTCCGCTCCGGCCGCTGGTCCGACGACACGTCCGCGAAGGCCCGCGGCGAGTTCCGGCGCCGGTTCTGCGAGTACGACGACGGGCGGGCGGCGGAGCGGGTCGTACGGCGCGTTTTCCTGGGGCAGGAACCGGAGCCTCCCGTGCGAGGCTAGTGCCACGGTGCCGGCGAGTCCGGTCATGTCCGTCATCGCCACCGCAGTTCCGAGAAAGGCGCAGTACCCCGATGCCTCCCCGTCTGTCAGTAGTCGTTCCCGTCTACAACGTGGAACTCTTCCTCGACGAATGTCTCCAGTCGATCGCGGACCAGACGTTCACCGACTGGGAGGCCGTCGTCGTGGACGACGGCTCGACGGACGGCAGCCTCGCGATCGCGGAGAGATGGGCGGCGAAGGACGACCGCTTCCGGGTCGTCCCGCAGCAGAACCAGGGTCTCGGCCCGGCGCGCAACACGGGTGTCGCCCACCTCACCGACGGCACGGAGTTCATCGCGTTCGTCGACAGCGACGACATCGTCCTGGCGGACGCGTACGAGCGGTTCATCACCAGCCTCGACAAGACCGGGTCGGATTTCGCCAGCGGGAACGTCAACCTGCTGAAGGCCGGCGAGATCCTCACCTCCCCGCTGCACCAGAAGCGGCTGCGCACCGACCGCGAGCGCACCCACATCACCCGCGACAAGGACCTCGTCTACGACCGCACGGCGTGGAACAAGGTCTTCCGCCGCTCCTTCTGGGAACAGCACCACTTCGAGTTCCCCGGCATCCTCTACGAGGACGCCCCGGTGACCCTCCCCGCGCACTTCCTCGCCAAGGCGGTCGACGTGCTGGGCGAGCCGGTCTACCTGTGGCGCCAGCGCACCGGCGGCGCCCCCTCGATCACCCAGCGCCGCACCGAGCCCGTCAACGTCCGTGACCGCATCCGGTCCTGCGACTCGGTGAGCCGCTTCCTCGGCTCCCAGCCCGGCGAGAAGTACGCGGCGCACAAGCGCTGGTACGACGAGATCTTCATCACCGACGAACTCCCCCTGTTCATGGGCGTGCTGGACGAGGCGGGGGACGAGTTCCGCGACCTGTTCATGACGGGCGCCGCCGGCTTCCTGGGCCGCGTCGACCCGGCGGTCTTCCCCCGGCTGCCCGTCTCGCTGCGCCTGAAGTGCCACCTCATCCAGGAGAAGCGCCTGGACGAGCTGATGGACCTCCTCGCCTACGAGCGGGAGACCGGCCGCGCGGTCCCGGTGGTCCGGCAGGGCCTCAAGCACTTCGCCGACTACCCGGTGCTGTCCGGCAAGGGCGCGGTGCCGCGTTCGGTGCTGCGCGTCGACACGGACTTCTCCGCGCGGGCCCGCGCCGAGGAGATCGTCTGGGACGGCGGCAAGCTGCGCATCACCGGCCACGCCTACATCCGCAACCTGGCCGCCGAGCGCCCCCAGCCGACGGCGCTGCGCGTCCTGATGCTGCGCGAGAACGGCAGCCGCCGCACGGTCCTGGTCCGCCCGAACCGCGTCCAGGCGGCCCGCGCCACGCAGACGTCCGGTCAGTCGCTGCACAACTACGACTGGTCCGGGTTCTCCCTCGACCTCGACCCGCGCAAGTTCAAGGCGCGCGGCGGCTGGCGGGACGGCGTGTGGCGGCTGACCGTCGCCACCGTCCAGCAGGGCATCGTGCGCCGCACCCGCCTGAAGGCCGGCGAGAGCGGCAGCGCCGAGAGCCCCGTGCCGTACTGGGTCGAGAAGGACGTACGGGTCGTCCCGTTCGTCACCGACGACCACATCTACCTGCGCGTCGAGCGCGTCCGCGCCAAGCTCACCGGCCACCGCGTCGAGGACGGCGTCCTGGAGCTGACCGGCGCGCTGGGCCACGAGGCGGTCGGCGGCAAGCTCGGCCTGCGCCTCACGCACGGCTCGACGCAGGCGACGCTGGCGTACGACGTCAAGCGCGACGGCACGACGTTCACCGCGCGGGTCCCGCTGGCCGACCTCGCCGTCGACGGCCGGGACCTCGGCAACTGGGACCTCACCGACAAGTGGACGGCCGAGGTGTCGGTGGACGGCCGCTTCCACCCCGTCGCCGTCGCGCCGAAGGAGGGCGGCCTCACCGGCCAGTACCCCGTCGACGGCGAACCCGTCTGGGGCGGGCGCACGGTCTGCGTCGCCGACGACGGCGTGGGCCGCCTCGCGCTGCGCACGCAGGCCGCGCAGCCCGCGGTCACCGAGCTGTCCGTGGACCCCGAGGGGCGGATCACGCTCGCCGGGGCGCTGCCGGTGACGGTGGACGAGCCCGTCGAGATCGTCATGCGGCACAGCCGCCACTCCGAGGAGCACTCCGCCCCGGCGACCCTCGTCGACGGTGTCTTCCGCGCCGAGTTCCTGCCGGTCCCGGACAGCCTCAGCGAGGTCCCGCTGAGGCAGGGCCGCTGGTACCTGACAGCGCGGGCCGCCGAGAGCCGTACGGAGGTGCCGCTGCGCGTCGCCCCGGCCGCGCTCGGCACGCTCCCGCTGCGGTTCGCCGTACGCGGCCGGGACTACGCGCTCACCCACCGCTTCTTCGACCGCCTCCTCATCGAGGCGGCGCCCGACCTGCTGCCCGACGAGTTCGGCTGGTTCCGCCAGCGCGAGCTGCGCACGGGCGTGTACGCCGACGCGCGCACCGCGCCGCTGCGGGACACCGTGCTGTACGCGTCGTTCTCCGGCCGCCAGTACTCCGACTCGCCGCGCGCGGTGTACGAGGAACTCGTGCGCCGGGGTGACGAGTTGGAGCACATCTGGGTCGTCGAGGACAAGCGGGCGCAGATCCCCGAGGGGGTCCGGGTGATCCGCCGGTGGAGCCGCGACTGGTACGAGGCGCTGGGCCGCTCCCGGTACATCGTCACCAACACGCACCTGCCGCACTGGATCCGGCGCCGTGAGGGCCAGGTCATCGTGCAGACCTGGCACGGCACCCCCCTCAAGCGCATCGGCCACGACATCGACAGCGTCCAGTTCGCCGACCGCAAGTACCTGACCAAGGTCGCCGAGGAGACGCCGAGCTGGAGCTTCCTCGTCTCCCCGAACCGCTTCTCGACGCCGATCATGAAGCGGGCCTTCCAGTACGACGGGGAGATCCTGGAGTCGGGCTACCCGCGCAACGACCTCCTGCTCGCGCCGAAGACCGAGGACACCGCGCGCAAGGTGCGGGAGCGGATCGGGCTGCCGGAGGGCAAGAAGGTCGTGCTGTACGCGCCGACCTGGCGCGACGACCAGTTCTACCGGGCCGGCAACTACAAGTTCGACCTGCGGGTCGACGTGAAGAAGGCCCGCGAGCGGCTCGGCGAGGACCACGTCCTGCTGGTGCGCAAGCACTCCAACATCGTCGACGCGGTGCCCGGCGCCGGGGACGGCTTCGTCTTCGACGTCTCCAGCTACCCGGACATCGCCGAGCTGTACCTGATCACGGACATCCTGGTCACGGACTACTCGTCCCTGATGTTCGACTTCGCCAACACCGGCCGTCCGATGCTGTTCTTCACGTACGACCTCGAGTACTACCGCGACCAACTGCGGGGCTTCTACTTCGACTTCGAGCGGCAGGCCCCCGGCCCGCTGCTTCAGACGTCCGACGGACTCATCGAGGCGCTCGGCGACATCGAGCGCATCCACGCCTCCTACGCGGACGCGTACACCGAGTTCAGGAAGATGTTCTGCGACCTCGACGACGGCCACGCCGCCGAGCGGGTCATCACCCGGATGCTGGAGCTCGCGCACCCCGACCGACCTGCCACGGAGCGTTGAGAGTGCCCACAGTCTCCTCGATGAGGACCAGCCTGAGAGAACGCTGGGAGCGCATCCCGGCCAAGCGCCGTATGCCCCTGACGGTGTACGCCGTCACGCAGTTCGTCTTCCTGCTGTGGTGGGCGGCCTTCTATCCGGGCGGGATGAGCTACGACTCCATCTCGTACGTCTGGCACGTCACCACGAACCACTGGATGTCCAACCACTCCGTGGCGTACGACGGGCTGGTATGGCTCTCCATCAAGCTCACCGGTGACCTGGCGCTGCTGACGTTCGGCCAGTCCGTCGGCATGGCCGCCGCGCTCGCCTATGTCGCCGTCACGCTGCGGCACTTCGGGGTCCCCGGCAAGTGGAGCGCGCTCGCGGCCATCGCCTGCGCGGTGCTGCCGTCCATCGGCACGTTCACCATCTTCGTGTGGAAGGACGTCCCGTTCGTCATCGGCGCGCTCCTCGCGTTCGGGGCGGCGGGGCGGCTCACCGTACGGCGGATGCGGGGGCGCGAGGCCGTGCGCGACAAGGCGTTCCGCGACCAGGTGATCGTGCTGTTCGCCGGGTTCCTGATGATGGGGCTGTTCCGCAACAACGGGCTCCTCGTCGCCGTCATCGCCTGCCCCGTGCTGCTGCTGGTGCTACCGAGGATGCGGCGCGCGATACTCGTCGCGACCGTCGTCCCGACGGTCATCTCCGCCGCGCTCCAGCTCGTCATCTATCCCGCGCTCGGCGTCCAGACGCCGACCAAGGACCAGGTGTACGCCCTCAACTACGCCGACATCGCCGTCGTGTACGGCAAGGCGCCGTGGACGTTCACCGCCGCCGACAAGAAGCTCATGGCCGAGGTCGCGCCGCTGTCCCACTGGGGCGGGCGCGCGGCGAACTGCTGGAACGCCGACTGGGCGATGAAGAAGCCGATGAACCGCCAGAAGGCGGCCGAGCTCAACACCGAGCTGCTCGACCTGTGGGGCCGCGTCCTCAAGCGCACCCCGGACCAGATGATCGGCGCGCGCCTGTGCCGCTCGCAGATCGCCTGGGGCATCTTCCCCGGTCCCGCCGACCTGGACGGCGAGACCCTCATCTCCGTCCCGTCCGTGCCGAAGAACCTGTACGGCTGGGCCGACTGGAACCCGGAGATGGCGAACAGCCCCTACCGGGACGAGCTGAAGATCCGCCCCCTCAGCGACACCCTCCACGACGCCGCGTTCTTCACGTGGAAGGCCAGCAAGACCCCGCAGCTCCAGTGGATCCTCTTCCGGGGCGCGTTCTGGTGCTACGCCGCGTACGCGGTCTTCTACGTCTTCTCCCGCCGCCAGCGCTCCTGGGCTCCGGTGGGCATCCTGTCCATCCCGCTGGCCCTCCAGCTGACGGTGGTCGCCGCCAACCCGGCACCCCTGGCCCGCTACATGTTCGCGCCGATGTTCCTGGGCATCATGACGATCCCGCTGCTGGCGGCCCGGCCGAAGTGGGGGCGCGGAGCGAAAGCCGTGGCTGTGACGTCGGAACCGTCGGCGAAGGCTCCTGTGGAGACGGAGCACGAGACGAAGCGGAAGACCCCCGAGGCTTCACCGGAACCGGTCGCCTGAGACACACCTTGAGGCGAGGGCCCGCCCACTTTCCCTACGGGACGGTGGGCGGGCCCTTCGTCGTCCCGGTCTCAGAACAGGAGCAGTGCGGCCACGGGGACGACGACCATCTGCATGCCCCAGAAGACGGCCACGTGGCGGCGGGGCATGGAGTTCGACTCCGGCGGAACGCCACGACGCGACGCCGCGGAGTAGTCGGCGAGCGCGTGCCGGGCGAGGAACATCCACAGCGCTATCCCCGTCATGCTGAGGGAGAAGATGAGCGCCATCTCGATGCCCTCGATGTAGATCATGAAGAAGTAGCAGACGAGAGAGCCACCCGCGACAGCCGCCATCCCTTCCCTTCTCAGCTCCAGCCACCGCCACATGGCGAGCGTGAGCAGCGCCGTCGCGGCGACGGGCACGGCCAGCAGGTACGGGTTCACACGCTCCCCCTCGGATTCAGCTCTCCCGGCAAAGACGCGAGCCCGCCCCTCCCCGGTTCAGGGTGGGCGGGCTCTTCAGGTGAGCGGCGTGGCTCAGAACGGCTCGAAGCCCTCGAACTCCTGGGTCGCCTCGTCGCGTTCCGCCTGCTTGTCGCGGCGGCGCTGCGTCGCGGGGCGGGGTTCGTCGAGGCGGTGGTCCTCGCCGCGTCGGCCCAGCATCTCCGCGCCGGCCATGACCGTCGGCTCCCAGTCGAAGACGACCGCGTTGTCCTCGGGCCCGATCGCGACGCCGTCGCCGGCGCGGGCGCCCTTCTTCATCAACGCGTCCTCGACGCCGAGGCGGTTGAGGCGGTCGGCGAGGTAGCCGACGGCCTCGTCGTTGCTGAAGTCGGTCTGCCGCACCCAGCGTTCGGGCTTCTCGCCCCGGACCCGGAAGAGACCGTCCTCCTCCTGGACGACGGTGAAGCCGGCGTCGTCCACGGCCTTGGGCCGGATCACGATCCGGGTGGCCTCCTCAAGCGGCTTCGCGGCCCGCGCCTGACCCACCAACTCGGCGAGCGCGAAGGAGAGTTCACGCAGGCCCAGGTGCGCGACGGCGGACACCTCGAAGACCTGGTACCCGCGCGCCTCCAGATCGGGCCGGACCATCTCCGCGAGGTCCTTGCCGTCGGGGATGTCGGTCTTGTTCAGGACGACGATGCGCGGGCGGCCACCCAGGCCGCCGTACTGCCGCAGCTCCTCCTCGATGATGTCGAGGTCGGAGATCGGGTCGCGCTCGGACTCCAGCGTCGCCGTGTCGAGGACGTGCACGAGGACACTGCACCGCTCGACGTGCCGCAGGAACTCCAGGCCGAGCCCCTTGCCCTGGCTGGCGCCGGGGATCAGACCGGGGACGTCCGCGATGGTGTAGACGGTCGAACCGGCCGTCACCACACCCAGGTTGGGGACCAGGGTCGTGAACGGGTAGTCGGCGATCTTCGGCTTCGCGGCCGACAGCACCGAGATCAGCGAGGACTTGCCCGCACTCGGGTACCCGACCAGCGCGACGTCCGCGACCGTCTTCAGCTCCAGGACGATGTCCCCGAGATCCCCCGGCACCCCCAGCAGCGCGAACCCGGGCGCCTTGCGGCGGGCCGACGCCAGCGCCGCGTTCCCGAGACCGCCCCGGCCGCCCTGCGCGGCGACGTACGAGGTGCCGTGGCCGACGAGGTCCGCGAGGACGTTGCCGTGCTTGTCGAGGACGACCGTGCCGTCCGGGACCGGGAGGACCAGGTCCTGGCCGTCCTTGCCGGAGCGGTTGCCGCCCTCGCCCGGCTTGCCGTTGGTGGCCTTGCGGTGCGGGGAGTGGTGGTAGTCGATGAGCGTCGTCACGGACTGGTCGACCGTGAGGATCACGTCGCCGCCGCGCCCGCCGTTGCCGCCGTCGGGCCCGCCGAGCGGCTTGAACTTCTCACGGTGGACGGAGGCACAGCCGTGACCTCCGTTACCCGCGGCGACATGCAGTTCGACGCGGTCCACGAAGGTGGTCATGGGTAGTGCCTCCAAAGACAAGGGTGCTGCTCAAGACAGAGCAGGGTGTTACCTATACCAACACGCGAAAGGCGGACCCGCCTTCCCGACCGGGAAGTGAGGTCCGCCTCGCGAAAAGCTTCCGGATCAGCCTTTTCAGGCGACCGGAACGATGTTCACGACCTTACGGCCACGGAACGTACCGAACTCCACCGCACCGGGCTGGAGCGCGAACAGCGTGTCGTCGCCGCCACGACCCACACCCGAACCCGGGTGGAAGTGCGTGCCGCGCTGACGGACCAGGATCTCACCAGCGTTGACGACCTGACCGCCGAAGCGCTTCACGCCGAGCCGCTGGGCATTGGAGTCGCGACCGTTCCGGGTGGACGATGCGCCCTTCTTGTGTGCCATTGCTCAGTCCCTCTTTACTTCGCGGCCGACGGGATGGACGTGACCTTGATCGCCGTGTACTGCTGACGGTGACCCTGGCGACGGCGGTAGCCGGTCTTGTTCTTGTAGCGCAGGATGTCGATCTTCACACCCTTGTGGTGGTCCACGATCTCGGCCTGGACCTTGATGCCGGCCAGCACCCACGGGTCGCTGGTGACAGCTTCGCCGTCGACAACGAGCAGGGTCGAGAGCTCGACCGTGTCGCCAACCTTGGCAGTGGGAATCTTGTCAACCTCAACGATGTCGCCGACAGCAACCTTGTGCTGGCGACCACCGCTGCGCACGATGGCGTACACGCGGATCTCACTCTCTCGCTCGGAACCGGCACCCCCGCAGTCCAGCCGACCGGTCGTGAACACAGCCAGCCTCTCCCGGCCACGAAGCGCACCCGGAGGGAAGAAAGGTTTACGGGGATGTGACGTGCTCATTAGCACGCCGACGCCCCAGGCTACGAGGTGTCCCCCGTACAGGTCAAACTGAGTCGAGTGCAACGCCCCGCAACACAAACCCCACAACACAGAGCGGCCCTTCCCGCGAAGCACGCGGGAAGGGCCGCTCGGCTCAGCCCTCGACTCAGCTCTCGTCAGCCGCAGCCGACACGGACGGAGAAGAAGCCTGCTCAGCAGCAGCCGTCTTCTTGGCCGCAGCCTTCGTCGTCTTCTTGGCCGTCGTCTTCTTCGCGACGGTCTTCTTGGCAGCCGTGGTCGTCTTCTTGGCCGCGGTCTTCTTGGCGGGAGCCGCCTTCTTCGCCGTCGCCTTCTTCGTGGCCGTCTTCCGAGCCGCCGTCTTCTTGGCAGGCGCGGGCGCCTCCTCCTCGACAGCAGCCGGTACGACGACGACAGCCGCCTCGTCAGAGGACGTGGGCGCCGCCACCTCCCGCACAGCCCGCCGACGCGGACGAGCCGGAGCAGCGGCAACCGTCTCCTCGACGACCGGCGCCTCGACCACAGCCTCCGCCACCGGAGCCGCAGCCTCGACGACCGTCACGACACCGGCCTCGGCCCCCGAAGGCGACCCAGCAGGCGCGGACGCCTTCCGGGTGGCCCGCCGACGCGGACGCCCCTCGACGACCGGCTCGGCAACGGTCTCGACGACCGGCGCCTCGACCACAGGCTCCTCGACGACCGGCGCCTCGACGACAACCGGCACCTCGGCAACCGGGTCCTCGACGGCGACCGGATCAGCCGCGACCTCGCCAGCCGAAGCCACCGCGTCCCGCCGGGACGAAGTCGCACCCCCGGGAGAGGAGACCCGCCGACTGGCCCGCCGACGCCCCCGCCCACGAGTAGCCGCGGCCTCGGCCTCGGCCACGCTGCTGTACAGCTCCTCATCAGGCTCGAACTCGGGTGCGGGCAGAGCAACAGGAGCCGCCACCTCAGCGGCGACCTCCTCCGCACTCTCCTCGGAGACGACCGGCGTCAGATCCTCGACGACGTGCTCGTGGGCAACGTGCTCGTGAGCACCCTGCTCGTCCCCACCCCGCCCCCGCTTCTTCCGCTTCCCGCCACCGCCGGCAGCCGACGGCTGGTCGAGGTGGACGATCACACCCCGCCCGTTGCAGTGCACGCACGTCTCGGAGAACGACTCCAGCAGCCCCTGCCCGACCCGCTTACGCGTCATCTGCACGAGCCCGAGCGACGTCACCTCGGCCACCTGGTGCTTCGTCCGGTCCCGGCCGAGGCACTCCAGCAGCCGCCGCAGCACCAGATCCCGGTTCGACTCAAGGACCATGTCGATGAAGTCGATGACGATGATCCCGCCGAGGTCCCGCAGCCGCAGCTGCCGGACGATCTCCTCGGCCGCCTCCAGGTTGTTGCGCGTGACGGTCTCTTCGAGGTTCCCGCCCTGCCCGGTGAACTTCCCGGTGTTGACGTCGACGACGACCATCGCCTCGGTCCGGTCGATGACCAGCGACCCACCACTGGGCAGCCACACCTTCCGGTCCAGCGCCTTCGCGAGCTGCTCGTCGATCCGGTACGTCGCGAACACGTCCACCTCGGACGTCCACCGCGACAGCCGCCCGGCGAGATCCGGCGCGACGTGCGCGACGTACCCGTGGATGGTCTGCCATGCCTCGTCACCGCTGACGACGACCTTGGTGAAGTCCTCGTTGAAGATGTCGCGCACGACGCGGACGGTCATGTCCGGCTCGCCGTACAGCAGCGCCGGCGCGTTCCCCGTCTTCGCGTTCTTGCGGATCTCCTCCCACTGCCCCTGGAGCCGCTCGACGTCGCGCCGCAGCTCGTCCTCGCTGGCGCCCTCGGCCGCCGTGCGCACGATGACGCCCGCGTCCTCGGGGACGATCTTCTTGAGGATCGTCTTCAGACGCGCCCGCTCGGTGTCGGGCAGCTTGCGGCTGATCCCGGTCATGGAGCCCTCGGGGACGTACACGAGGTAGCGCCCCGGCAGCGAGACCTGGCTGGTCAGACGCGCGCCCTTGTGCCCGATCGGGTCCTTGGTGACCTGCACCAGCACGGACTGCCCGGACTTCAGCGCGGACTCGATGCGCCGGGGCCCATTGGCCATCCCGAGCGCCTCGAAGTTGACCTCACCGGCGTACAGGACGGCGTTGCGCCCCTTGCCGATGTCGATGAACGCGGCCTCCATGGACGGCAGCACGTTCTGCACCTTGCCCAGGTACACGTTGCCGACGTACGAGGTCGACTGCTCCTTGTTGACGTAGTGCTCGACGAGCACCCCGTCCTCCAGAACACCGATCTGCGTACGCTCGTGGCTCTGCCGTACGACCATGACGCGCTCGACGGCCTCACGGCGCGCCAGGAACTCGGCCTCGGTGATGATCGGAACCCGGCGACGCCCCTGCTCGCGCCCCTCACGGCGGCGCTGCTTCTTCGCCTCAAGCCGCGTCGACCCCTTGATCGACTGCACCTCGTCGGACGGCTCGGCCTGCTTGCGCGGCTCACGGACCTTCACGACGGTCCGCTCGGGGTCCCCGTCACTCTGCTCGACCTCGCCCCCGGAGTCCCCGGCCCGACGACGCCTACGACGCCGGCGACGGCTCCCGGCGGTGGAACCGGCGGCCCCGTCCGCCCCGTCTTCCGCGTCCTCCTCGTCCTGCTCGGCGCTGTCCTCGGCGTCCTGCTCGGCGGCCAGCTCCTCGGCGTCGGCGGCCTCGTCCTCGGCGGTCTCGCCACGGCGACGGCGACGGCCTCCACGACGGCGGCGACGGCGCGAACCGGACTCCTCGGCCTCGTCGTCGGCTGAGTCCTCGGCGTCGTCGACGTCCTCCGGCTCCTCCTCCGCGACAGGCTCGGGCTCCACGACCGTCTCGACGACGTCCTCGGCGGGCGCGGCGGCACCCCGGCGACGGCGGCGGCGACGCGAGCCAGCGGGCTCCTCGGCGACGGCCTCGGGGAGCGCGATGGGCTCGGTGGCCTCGATCTCCTCCTCCTCGACCTCGGCGTCGACCTCGACCTCCGCCTCGGCCTCCGCGGCAGCGGCCTCGGCCGCCGCCCGCTGGAGCGTCTGGAACTGGAACTTCGGCTCGGTGAACACCGGCGCCTGGAACACGGCCACGGCAGGCCGCGCGGCGCGCTTCGGCGACTCGTCCGCAGCGGGCGCGGGCTCCGAGAAGCCACCGGCTGCCTTGCTCACGACGCGGCGGCGGGAGCGGCGGGGAGCGGTCTCCTCCGGAGCCTCCGCGACGGGGGAGGGAGTCTTGGCGGGGGCCTTGGCCCGGGTCGCACGCGTCTTCGCGGCCGGCGCCTCGTCCTGTGCGGGAGCCTCGGCGGCGGCCTCGCTCTCCTCGGCGGGTGCGGTCACCTGGCGCGTGACACGGCGGCGACGGCGCGAGCCGGTCTCCTCCGCGACGGCCTCTTCAGCGACCGGCGCCTCCACGGCGGCGGGGGTCTCGACAGCCACCGGAGCCTCGACGGGCGTCTCGACAGCGGCCTCTGCCTCGGCGGCCTTGGGCGCCCCGGCAGGCGCGGACGCCCGACGGCTCGCCCGGCGACGGGTGGTACGCGGAGCGGGCGCCTCTTCCTCGACGGCGGGAGCCTCTTCCACGGCGGGCGCCGTCTCCACGGGCACGGCCACGACCGCCTCTTCGGCGGCCTGCGGAGCCCCCGCCGGCGCGGACGCCCGACGGGTCACCCGGCGGCGCGCACGCGGAGCGGTCTCAACCGGCGCGTCGGCCGCCCGCTCCTCGGCTGCGACGGACGGCGCGGGCGTGGTCCCGGCCGGTGTTTGAGTCTGTGCGGCCTCGTCGGCCTGTATGGCCGAGGTGTTCTCGGCACCTCCCTCGGCACCGGCGGGCGGACCGGCCGGGCGGGACGCGGCACGGCGCCGACGACGCGGCGGCAGGGTGTCGCTGGGAGTGTTCTGTTCGGAACCCTCGATGGGGTCGGTCGATTCGAGCATGCGGGGGTGTCTCCCGTCAGGCTCCCGGGCGCCGCGCCTGGTCCGGCGCCGGCCATGAGGGCCGGTCACCGCTGACGTCCGCGGGATACGCGAGTCGCGTTCACCGCCGCCGGGGCGCGGGCGCCGCACGGGAGCTTTCCGTGTCCTGTCTCGCCGGTTCCGTACGCCGTGTTGCGTACGGCCTGGCGAAAGTCTTGTGGTCGGTGCGCTGCCCGACCCAGGTGGCTCCCGAGTACGAGGGCGACGCTACGACGTCCGTCCTTCGCGGGACCTTCCCCCTGCCTACGCCTTCGCGGCGGCAGCCGGTTCGGCCGTTGAGAGGGCCTGAGCTGCCTCGCGGTCGGGCGCGAGCGGGTCGGTCACCGTGCCGGTCTCTTCATCGAGCAGCCCCTGCGCCAGCCTGGTCACCGCTGCGGGGACCGGCGGCGCCAGGTCGGCCACGGCGCGGAGACCGGACAGGACGTCGTCGGGTCGAACGGCAGGCGTCACGTGCCGAACAACCAGCCGCAGTATCGCACAGGGCTGGTCCGTCGGCCTATCAGCCGTTTCACTCTGTGTTGTTTCCAGGTGTACGACAGCGGCGCGCGCGTCGAAATTCCTCAGGCCGTTCTTGGTGGTCCGCTGGACCTCGACGACCTCGGCGGCGTTGAACGCGGCCACGGCCTTCTCGGCGTCGCCCCGCTCCACCCCGGCGAGCCGCAGCTCCCACACGGAAGCCGTCAGCCGGTCCGCGAGCCCCGAGGTCCTGGCCTCCACCGCGTCGGTGATGTCCAGGCCGTCCGGCAGCGACTCGTCGAGCAGTGCCCTCAGCCGCTGCGGGTCCCGCGCCGCCGTGAGCGCGATCTCCAGGTACTCCGCCTCGCTGCCCGTGCCGGTGGGTGCGGCATTGGCGTACGACACCTTCGGGTGCGGCGTGAACCCCGCCGAGTACGCCATCGGCACCTCGGCCCGGCGCAACGCCCGCTCGAAGGCGCGCTGGAAGTCACGGTGGCTGGTGAACCGAAGGCGACCACGCTTGGTGTACCGCAGTCGAATACGCTGCACCGCGGGCGCGGGCGGCGGGCCTTCGGGTTGTCGCTTACCCAGTTTCGTCAGTCCTTAGTGAGAGCTGTCGTACTTCTACCAAGAGTACGTCCCTCGCCGCTCCCAGGTTCCCGGCGAGCGACCTCTTCCCTCTCACGGGGTGCCCCGAACAGCGCCCTGCGCAGGTCGGCGCGGGTCTGTCGGGCCGTCTCGCGCGCGGACGCGAGGACCTGCCGGGTGACGCGGCCCACACTGCGTACGGCCTCGGCGGCGGGCCGCAGGACGGCGTCCCGTACGACATGCCCGACCGGAGTCAGCACCGTCGTATAGACCCACCGCACGGGCTCCACGAACACCCACCGGAACACCCCGACCAGGAACCGCCACACCGCGAGCGAGACCCACCCGGCGACCCGCCACGCATGCCCCAGCGCGTCCCCCACCTCCCGCGCGACCACCCCGAGCACCCGTCCCACCGGCGCGAGCACCCACCGCCACAGCGCCACCAGCGGCAGCACGAGCAGGACGCGGACCGTCCAGTAGAGGGTGAGCCAGACGCCGGTGGCGACGAGCACGACGCCGCGCCACACCCCTTGCGCACACCACCCGATCCCCCTGCCGACCGGCGCGAGCACCCAGTCGTACAACCACCGTGCGGGCACGACGACCAGATACCGCGTCAGCCACGCGCCCCCGGCGCCGAGCGCGGCGATCCCCGTACCGATCCCCCGCAGGACCCACATCACCCCACGCCCGACAGGCGCGACCACCCACACGACGCCATGCCCGAACGCCACCAGCACATTCCGGTAGAGCCACACGACAGGCACCACGACCAGCACCCGCCCCAGCCACCCGAGCCCGATCCCCACCGGCACGACGACATACCGCCAGACCCCCACCACCGGCCAGACGAACACCGCCTTCCCCACCCACCACAACCCCCGCCCCACAGGCCGCAGCACGGAATCCCTGACGACCCGCCCCACCACGACAAGCCCGTCCCACACCACCCTCACGGGCACCACAAGCACCAACACCACGATCCGCACCGGAATCCGGATCGCGACGACAAGACACCCCTCGGCATCCCGCCGAGCCCCCTGCGACTGTCCGTGCTTCTCCAGGTCCATAACGGCATAGACGCTACGCCAGCCGACAAGGATGCGGCCAAACCCCCGTCCTCAGTACCGAACCTGCAACAACCGCTCGGACCCCGCGAACCCGGCCCGCACGTACGCGGACACGGCCCGCCCCGACGAGTGCACGGTCAACCGCTCGACTCCCGCTCTTCGGCGGCCCTGATGACGATCTCGTCCGTCATGGACTTTCCCCTATTCCACGTCGAGGCCGAAGTCGCGTACCAGTTCCTCCAGGCCGCCCCGGTAGCCCTTGCCGCCCAGGACGAAGTCCCAGTCGCCGGTGGTGCGGCGGCGGAAGGAGCCTAGGACCAGGGCGGTTTCGGACGGGCGGCCGTCGGAGACCTCCAGGACGCCGAGTTCGGCCGCGCGGGCGTCCAGGAGGCGGATGCGGGCGTCGGTGAAGCCGGCGAGGTCGGCGTGCGGGTCGGTCTCGGGGTCGACGGCGGCGACCAGGACGAGGCGGTCGGCCGCCGCCGGGAGCGCGTCGAACGCGACCCGCAGGGAGGCCCGGTCGGGGGCGGTCGGCGGCAGGGCCCGTACCGAACCGTCCGGGGTCGCCGGATTGTTGAAGAAGACGAAGTGGTCGTCGGAGAGGACCCGGTCGCCCTGGCAGACCAGCGCGCACACGTCGAGCGCGACCGTGCCGGACCAGGACATGCCGAGGATGTTGTGCCCGTCGCCGGACGGCGGGGTGCCTTCGCCCAGCCGTCCCCGCAGGCCGTGCCGGTGGAGGAGGTCGACGAGTTCGGGGCCGGAGATCAGCTCCAGGGGTTTCCCGGTGGCGAAGTCGCGCGACCCGGGTCCGAAGGACGACGTCGTCACGAGGACGCCTTTGTTGGCGCCTCGGTCGAGCACCGTGCCGTACAGGTCCCGGACGGCCGTGGGCGACACCGTGTTCCGGTACCGCTTCACCTGGACGACGATGACCCCGCCCCGGACCGGCGTCGGGTCGGTCGCGTCGACGTCCACCCCGCCGTCCCCCGACCGCTGCGTCGTCACCGCCTCCATCCCCATCGCCCGGAACAGCTCCGCGACGAGTTCCTCGAAGGCGAGCGGGTCCATCGCGTAGAGGTCGGGCTCGTCGTCGTCCCGGTGGGTGACCACGCGGTTGCCGACGTCCTGGGGGCGGCGGTCCGGGCGTACGGAGGTCAACTGGTCGGGGCGGGCGGAGAGTTGGCCGCGCAGCCCGTCCGTGAGGCAGCTGACCGCGTCGACCTGTGCGAGGTTCAGGGGCGTGAAGGCGGAGCGCGGGGCCAGGACGGTGACCAGGATGTGCTGGGCGCGCAGGCCGGTCACGGGGTCGGGTCCGTCGGCGAAGCCGTTGAGGACGACGGACTCCAGCGCGCCGGCGGTGTCGGCGGCGTACAGCTCGTGCAGGACGAGCAGCGCGGACTGCGCCAGCGTCTCCCGGTACAGCGCCCGGCGCTGGGTCACCGGGCGGGCGCTCTCCCGGTACTGGTCCTCGCCCGGCGAGTAGCGCACCGCCTTCGCCTCGGGGACGACGCCGTAGCCGGGGAGTTCCCAGTCCAGGACGAGTTGGCGGGCCGACTGGTCGTAGGCCGCCGAGAGCTGCCGGGGGAACTCCTCCGGCCAGGACGGGGAGGCGTACAGCGCGGCGGTGAAGTACTCGACGACGGCGTCCGGTTCGCCCCGCTGGACGCCCCGGGCCGCTTCGGCGACGCCGGTGTTGTGGCGCCGTACCTCGGTCCGCAGGCCCTCGGCCCACTGCTCGT
Source organism: Streptomyces saintjeani (assembly GCF_055409605.1). NCBI lineage: Bacteria > Bacillati > Actinomycetota > Actinomycetes > Kitasatosporales > Streptomycetaceae > Streptomyces > Streptomyces saintjeani. The sequence goes on from NZ_CP189624.1 coordinate 3,183,887, forward strand.
ACTGCCGTTGCTGTGCGGCGAGTTGCTCCAGGCGCCGGGCCTCGGCGGCCTGGGCCGCGTACCACGCCTGCTCGAAGCGGGCGCGGGCCTCGGCCTGGGCCTGGGCGCGTGCGTTCGCCGTCCAGCCGCCGTGCGCGGGGAACTGGCTCGGGTCGGGCATGGGGACCGGGTGGGCCAGTGCGCCGGGGTCGAACGGCGGGACCTGTTCCGTACGCAGCAGCGCGTCCGGACGGAACGCCGCCGCACGGCATCCGGTCGCCAGCAGCCCCTGGAGCGCGGCCACTCGCGCCTCCAGCTCGGCGGTCCGCCGCGCGGCCTCCGCCTGCCGGTACGCCTTGTGGTCCTGCGCGGCCTGCCGCTGGTACGCGCGCGCCTGCCGCTCCCGCTCCCTGACCTGCCGGGCGGCGGCCTGCGCCTGCCGCTGCTGCTGGCGCTGCATCTCGGCCCAGACGCCGACCGTTCCGGACCTACGACGACTCATCGGACAGAGCTCCTCCCCCGCTGTGAACAGGACGACTCTATCCAGCGATCATGGCAACGGGCCCTCCCCCCGGAGGGAAGGGCCCGGTAAGCGGCCCGCTACTTGTTCACGACGCTCAGCGGCAGCAACTTCTTGCCCGTGGGGCCGACTTGGATGTGGGTGTCCATCGCCGGGCACACCCCGCAGTCGAAGCACGGGGTCCAGCGGCAGTCCTCGACCTCCGTCTCGTCGAGGGCGTCCTGCCAGTCCTCCCAGAGCCAGTCCTTGTCGAGGCCGGAGTCGAGGTGGTCCCAGGGGAGGACTTCCTCGTACGTGCGCTCCCGGGTCGTGTACCAGTCGACGTCCACGCCGAACTGGGCCAGGGACTTGTCCGCGCAGGTCATCCAGCGGTCGTAGGAGAAGTGTTCGCGCCAGCCGTCGAACCGGCCGCCGTCCTCGTAGACGGCGCGGATGACGGCGCCCACGCGGCGGTCGCCCCGGGACAGCAGGCCCTCGACGATGCCGGGCTTGCCGTCGTGGTAGCGGAAGCCGATGGAGCGGCCGTACTTCTTGTCGCCGCGGATCTTGTCGCGGAGTTTGCCGAGGCGGGCGTCGGTCTCCTCGGCGGAGAGCTGGGGGGCCCACTGGAAGGGGGTGTGGGGCTTGGGGACGAAGCCGCCGATGGAGACGGTGCAGCGGATGTCACCCGCGCCGGAGACCTCACGGCCCTTGGCGATGACGTTCGCGGCCATGTCGGCGATCTGGAGGACGTCGTCGTCGGTCTCGGTGGGCAGGCCGCACATGAAGTACAGCTTCACCTGGCGCCAGCCGTTGCCGTACGCGGTGGCGACCGTACGGATCAGGTCGTCCTCGGAGACCATCTTGTTGATGACCTTGCGCATCCGCTCGGAGCCGCCCTCGGGGGCGAAGGTGAGGCCGGAGCGGCGGCCGTTGCGGGTCAGCTCGTTCGCGAGGTCGACGTTGAAGGCGTCGACGCGGGTGGAGGGCAGGGAGAGGCCGATCTTGTCCTCGGTGTAGCGGTCGGCGAGGCCCTTGGCGATCTCGCCGATCTCGCTGTGGTCGGCGCTCGACAGCGACAGGAGGCCGACCTCCTCGAAGCCGGTCGCCTTCAGGCCCTTGTCGACCATCTCGCCGATGCCGGTGATCGAGCGCTCGCGCACGGGCCGCGTGATCATCCCGGCCTGGCAGAAGCGGCAGCCGCGCGTGCAGCCGCGGAAGATCTCGACGGACATCCGCTCGTGGACGGTCTCCGCGAGGGGTACGAGCGGCTGCTTCGGGTACGGCCACTCGTCGAGGTCCATGACGGTGTGCTTCGACACGCGCCACGGGACGCCGCTGCGGTTGGGGACGACGCGGGCGATACGGCCGTCCGCGAGGTACTCGACGTCGTAGAACCGGGGGATGTACACGTTGCCGGTCTTCGAGAGGCGGAACAGCACCTCTTCCCGGCCGCCCGGACGGCCCTCCGCCTTCCACTGTCGGACGATGTCCGTGATGTCCAGGACCGCCTGCTCGCCGTCCCCGATGACCGCCGCGTCGATGAAGTCGGCGATCGGCTCGGGGTTGAACGCGGCGTGGCCGCCCGCGAGGACGATCGGGTCGTCCAGACCCCGGTCCTTGGCCTCCAGGGGGATGCCGGCGAGGTCGAGGGCCGTCAGCATGTTCGTGTAGCCCAGCTCCGTGGAGAAGGACAGGCCGAACACGTCGAACGCCTTCACCGGGCGGTGCGAGTCCACGGTGAACTGCGGGACGCCGTGCTCCCGCATCAGCGCCTCCAGGTCCGGCCACACGCTGTACGTGCGCTCGGCGAGGACGCCGTCCCGTTCGTTCAGCACCTCGTAGAGGATCATGACGCCCTGGTTGGGGAGTCCGACCTCGTAGGCGTCGGGGTACATGAGGGCCCAGCGGACATCGCTGCTGTCCCAGGGCTTGACGGTGGAGTTCAGCTCGCCGCCCACGTACTGGATCGGCTTCTGCACATGCGGGAGCAGAGCTTCGAGCTGCGGGAAGACCGACTCGACAGACATCGCGCGAACTTTCGTGAGCGGGGGAACGACAGGGGTGACCATCTAGCCTAACGCGGCTGGGGGTCTTCCCCGTCCGCCCAGCTGTCCGGGGGAGGTCAGATCCCCGTCCCGCCCTTCGCCTCCGCCCACAGGCCCGGCAGCTCCGCCTCGTCGGCCGCCGAGCGGCGTTCCTCCCTGCCGTACAGCACGCCGTACGTGAAGCCGTTCTCGCCCGCCGCGTGGGCCTGGGCGGCGATCTCGCGGAGTGCGTCGCGGGCCATCACGCTGTCCTGGTGGTCGCCGAGGAGGTTCTGGAGGGACTTGGCGACCTTCACCATGGCCGTCGCGGGGGCGCCGAGCGCCGGTTCCGCCGCCTCCGCCGAGTACCTGGTCCGCTTCGCCTTCTTCCGCGCCTCGTGCAGCGCGAAGTCCCGCTCCGGGCCGGACGAGGGCTGTGCGAGGGCGTCCTCGACGAGGGCGGCGACCTTCGCGAAGTCCTTGCGGACGGCTGCGGCGACGACCTTCTCGGGCGTCCCGGCCGCCTTCCCGGCGAGCGGGGGCTCCGCGATCAGCGCGTCCAGCCTGTCGAGCAGCGTCAGGTACCGCTTTCCGTCCAGTACGGCGATGAGGCGCTTCCTCGAACCGCCCCGGCGGGCGTGCGACCAGGTCCGTACGCGGGTGCGGACGGGGCCGGCGACCAGGTGGCGCGGGAGGTCGTCGAGGCCGGCGGCGATCCTCTCGGTGAGGACCTCCTGGTCGCGGTCGACGCCCAGCTCCCCCGCGAGCCACTTCAGCTCGTCCCCGACGGGGTCGGTGACCGTACGGTCCAGCACCTTGCCGAAGGACCGGAACGCGCTGCGCATCCTGCGGGTGGCCACGCGCATCCTGTGCACGGAGTCGTACTCGTCCTGCCGGACGGCGGGGTCGAGGGCGACGATGGCGTCGCGCTGGGCGCGGAGGTAGACGAGGACGTGGTCGGCGGCGGTTTCGGGGGTACGGGGGGTGCTGGGGGTGTCCGGGGTCTTGGCGGTACGGGGGGTGGCGGGGTCGGTCGCGGTGTCGGCGGAGGTCTTCGCCGGCTTCTTGGACCTGGCCGGCTTTCCCTTCTTGCCGGACTTCTCGGGGGCCGGCTCACCCGCCTCGGGGCTCGTCGCCGTCTCCGCCAAGGCCCGCGCCAGCTTCGACTCCGACTTCGAGCGGCGTACGCCCGCCTTGCGGAGGCGTTTCTCCACGTGGTCCAGGAAGGCGGGGTCCCCGCCGTCGGCGAGTTCCACCTCGATCTCCGACCACTGGACCTCGCCCTCGCCGCCGCTCAGCCGCTCCGCGCGGACCGCGTCCACGCTGACCTCCGCGAGCAGCTTGCCCTCGCCGTCCACCAGATCCCGTACGTCCCGCGCGGAGCGCAGTCTCACGACGGGTACGAGTTCGGCGTCCCTGACCCTCGACCTGACCAGCCCGGCGAGGCTCCGTGGCAGGGCCGGCGAGAGGGGTGCCCGCACCTCGTCCCGCACCCCCGGTCCCACCGGAAACTTCAGGTGCCACCCCGCGTCCGACCCCCCGGTGCGCCGCCGCAGAGTGATCGACGCCGCCGCGAGCCGCCCGTCCGGGGTGTCGTAGTACGTGGCGTCCAGCTCCGCCACGCCCTTGTCCAGCACGGCCTCGATCCCGGCGACACCTGTCAGATCCGGAAGCCCGCTCTCGTCGGATTCGTACTTGCGCTCGATCTCGCGTTTCGTCTCCGCCATGGATTGAATCTAGTGGCACCCGGGCCAAAGCGGCAGAGGGAAACGAAGGGTGAATTCACGACGAACGCGCAGATAACCGGGTGCGGGGTGGCCGGGGGTGCGGCTCACGCGGACATCGGTCTCTGGACCTTGATGGACTGGAGCAGGCCCACCGCCACCCAGACCGCGAACATCGATGAACCTCCGTACGACACGAACGGCAGCGGCAGGCCGGTGACCGGCATGATGCCCAAGGTCATGCCGATGTTCTCGAACGCCTGGAAGGCGAACCACGCGACGATGCCGGCCGCGACGATCGTGCCGTAGAGCTCCGTCGTCTCGCGGGCGATCTTGCAGGCCCGCCAGAGGACGATGCCGAGGAGGAGGATGATCAGGCCCGCGCCCACGAAGCCCAGCTCCTCGCCGGCGACCGTGAAGACGAAGTCCGTCTGCTGTTCGGGGACGAACTGGCCCGTCGTCTGGGAGCCGTGGAAGAGGCCCGAGCCGGTGAGGCCGCCGGAGCCGATCGCGATGCGGGCCTGGTTCGTGTTGTAGCCGACGCCCGCCGGGTCCAGCTCGGGGTTGGCGAACGCGGCGAACCGCGCGATCTGGTACTCGTCGAGGATCCCGAGCTGCCACACCGCGAGCGCGCCGGTCGCGCCCGCGCCGAGGAGGCCGAAGACCCAGCGGTTCGACGCGCCGGACGCGAGCAGGACGCCGAGCACGATCATCACCATCACCATGACCGAGCCCAGGTCCGGCATCAGCATGACGACCAGCATCGGCACGGACGCGAGGCCCAGTGCCTGGAGCACCGTGCGGTGGTCGGGGTACGGCTTGTCCCCCGCGTCCACCCTCGCCGCCAGCAGCATCGCCATGCCGAGGATGATCGTGATCTTCACGAACTCCGAGGGCTGGAGGGAGAAGCCGCCGCCGAGCACGATCCAGGAGTGCGCGCCGTTCACCGTCGACCCCAGGGGGGTCAGCACGAGGAGGATGCCGAACACGGAGAGGCCGTACAGGATCGGTACCGCGTTGCGCAGGGTGCGGTGGCCGAGCCAGACCGTTGCCAGCATCAGGCAGAAGCCGATGCCGGTGTTCATGAGGTGGCGGAGCAGGAAGTAGTACTGGTCGCCCTGGTTGATCTCCGTGCGGTTTCGCGTCGCGGAGAAGACCAGGAGGGAGCCGATGAAGGAGAGCGACAGGGCCGAGAGGAGTATCGGCCAGTCGAGGCGCCTTGCGAGCGAGTCCCTCGCGAAGATCCTTGTCCAGCCTGCGCGGTCTGGGCCGTAGCCCGAGACGGAGAAGGTGTTGCCGGTCATTTGGCTGTCCTCCTCGGGCGGCGGAGGAAGGACCGCAGGCCGTGGGTGCCTCGGCTTGTCCGCAGGCGGGTGCGGCGCCGTTGGGGCTGGTCGCGCAGTTCCCCGCGCCCCTTAACGGCGTTGCCGCTAGGGGCGCCGGAATCCGGACCCGTTTTCCGGCGGCGCCTCGACTTTCGGCGTGTGTCCTGGTTTCCGCCCGTGTTCGTCGGGACCGTGCCCGGCGCCAGCGTTCCGTCCTGCTTCGGCTTGTCCGTCTGGCTGGCCCTCTGGTCCTTCGCCGGGTCCTTGGCGATCTTGGGGGAGGCGATCGTGCCGTCCGTCTGGATCTTGGGGAGGGTCTTCTCCGGGGTGGGGAGGAGGGCGTTCTTCGGGGTGATCGTGCCGTCGTCCGCGACGCCGTACAGGGCGTCGTAGATGTTGCGGACGGCGGGGCCCGACGCGCCGGAGCCCGTGCCGCCCTGGGAGATCGTCATCACGATCGCGTAGTCCTTGGTGTACGTCGCGAACCAGGATGTCGTCTGCTTGCCGTAGACCTCGGCGGTACCCGTCTTCGCGTGCATCGGGATCTTCGCCTGCGGCCAGCCGACCTGGGCGAACCGCCAGGCGGCGGTGCCTTCCGTGGCGACGCCGGCGAGGGCCTCGTCCATCTGGCCGAGGGTGGTCCGGCTTATGGGCAGCTTGCCGTGGGACTCGGGCTTGATCTCGGTGGTGGTCCTGCCGTCGGGGCTGATGACGGCCTTGCCGACGGTCGGGTTCCAGAGGGTGCCGCCGTTGGAGATCGCCGCGTAGATCGTGGCCATCTGGATCGGCGTGACGAGGGTGTCGCCCTGCCCGATGGAGTAGTTGATCTCGTCACCGGCGCGCATCTGGTTGCCTTCGAGGCAGTTCTCGTACGCGATCTGCTCGACGTACGTGCCGCCCTTCTTGCCCTGCTTGCACCAGGCGTCCTTGTTGGCCTTCCAGTAGCTCTGCTTCCACTGGCGGTCGGGGACGCGGCCGGTGACCTCGTTCGGCAGGTCGATGCCGGTCTCCTTGCCGAGGCCGAACTGGTGGGCGGCCTTGAAGAAGTAGTCGCCGGGGTTCTTCTTCGGCTTGATGCCGCCGTCCTTCTGCCACTCGTTGTGCGCGAGGCCGTAGAAGACGGTGTCGCAGGAGACTTCGAGGGCGCGGCCGAGGCTGATCGGGCCGAAGTTCTCCGACTCGAAGTTCTTGAAGACCTGCCCGCCCACCGAGTACGAACTCGTGCAGGGGTAGCGGCCGTTGAAGTCGTAGCCCGCCTCCACCGCCGCCGCCGTGGAGATCACCTTGAAGGTGGAGCCCGGTGCCGACTGACCCTGTATGGCCCGGTTCAGCAGCGGGTAGTTGGAGTCCTTGCCGGTGAGCGACCTGTAGTCCTTGGCGGAGATCCCGCCGACCCACGCGTTCGGGTCGTAGGTCGGGTTCGAGGCCATGGCGACGATGCGGCCGGTCTTGGCCTCCATCACGACGACGGCGCCGGAGTCCGCCTTGTACCGCTCATTGGTGTTGCGGTCCCACTGCTTGCGGGCTTCCTTCATCGCGTCGTTCAGCTCGTACTCCGCGACGCGCTGCACCCGGGCGTCGATGCTGGTGACGAGGTTGGCGCCGGGCTGTGCCGGGGTCGCCTCGGCCTGGCCGATGACGCGGCCGAGGTTGTCGACCTCGTAGCGCGTGACCCCCGCCTTGCCGCGCAGTTCCTTGTCGTACTCCCGCTCCAGCCCCGACCGGCCGACCTGGTCGGAGCGCAGGTACGGCGAGTCGCTGTCCTTGGCCTGCTGGATCTCGTCGTCCGTGACCGGCGAGAGGTAGCCGAGGACCTGCGCGGTGTTCGACTTTCCGGGGCCGGGGTAGCGGCGGACCGCCTCGGGCTCGGCCGTGATGCCGGGGAAGTCCTCGGCGCGCTCGCGGATCTGGAGGGCCTGCTTGGCGGTGGCCTCGTCGGTGATCGGGATCGGCTGGTAGGGCGAGCCGTTCCAGCAGGGCTGCGGGGTTTGGGCGTCGCAGAGGCGGACCTTCTGCTGGACCTCCTCGGGCGTCATGCCGAGCACGCCCGCGAGCTTGGCGAGGACCGCCTTGCCGTCGTCCTTCTGCTTCAGCAGGTCCGTACGCGACGCGGAGACCACGAGCCGGGTCTCGTTGTCCGCGAGGGGGACGCCCCGCGCGTCCAGGATCGAGCCGCGCACCGCCGGCTGGACGACCTGCTGGACGTGGTTGCCGGACGCCTGCTTCGCGTACTCGTCGCCCTCCCGGATCTGGAGGTACCACAGGCGCCCGCCGAGCGTCCCGAGCAGGGAGAGGACGAGGATCTGGATCACCACGAGCCGCGTCTGGACCCTTGGTGTCCGCCCGGTCTCCGGGATGTTCGTCACTGCCGCCCCCTCCCAACGCCTGCCACGCCGTGAATCGAATGTCCGTACGCCTCATGAACGGCCGGGCCACCCGCCCGCGTTCCGCCGCCGTTCACCCCTGCGAGTGAATTCCGCCCGGAGATCCCGGCGCGGAACCCGCCACCGCCGATCCCCGCGAAGACGGCCCCGCTCGACTCCCCCGCCCTCACAGCCGCTTCACCCCTTTGATCCGCCCCGTCCGCGCGGCCGACCTCTTCGCCGCCTTCATCTTCAGCCCGCTCCCCCGCTGCCCCCCGATCCGCAGCCCGGTCCCGGACGACAGCCACCCGGCGGACACGTCCCGCGCCGAGGAACCCGAACCGGCCTCGGCGAGCGGGTCGTTGTCGGCGCGCCGGGCCAGGAACATCACGGCGGGCACGACGAACGGCGCGAGCAGCAGGTCGTACAGGGCGGCGCTGAACAGCAGCCCCCCGATCCCGACATGACGGGCGGACGTGTCCCCGACGAGCCCCCCGACCGCCGCGTACAGCAGCGTCGAGCCGAGCGCGGAGGCGACGACGACCAGCATCGGAGCGGTGGCCGACTTCAGCCGGCCCGTCTCGGGTTTGATCAGCCCGGCCGCGTACCCGATGACGCTGAGGACGAGGGCGTACCGTCCCGCCGCGTGGTCGGCGGGCGGCGCGAGGTCCGCGAGGAGACCGGCGCCGAACCCGATGAGCGCGCCGCTCGTGTGGCCGTACACCATCGCGAGCCCGAGGACCGTGAGGAGCAGCAGGTCGGGGACCGCGCCGGGGAGGTGGAGCCGGGCCAGGACGCTGACCTGGACGACTAGGGCCACGACGACGAGGGTCGTGGAGAGCAGGATGCGGTTGACACGCATGGGGGGTTTCAGCTCCTACTGCTCTTGCTGCTGGTCGGGCCGGCCCTGCTGCGGTTCCGTCGCTCCCGGTGTCACCGTCACGGTCACCGTGGGCGTGGGAACCGGCTTCGGCTTCGACGGGAGGACGGTGTCCCGCGGGTCCTTCTTCGGCGCCTCGACGACGACCCCCACGATGTCCAGCTTGGTGAAGCTGACGTACGGCGTGACGTACAGCGTCCGCGTCAGGTCGCCCCCCGAGGGGTCGACCCGGGACACGATCCCGACCGGTACGCCCGGTACGAACGGCTTGTCGGCCTGGGAGCCGAAGGTGACCAGCCGGTCGCCCTTCTTCACCTCGGCCTTGCCGTTGAGCAGTTCGACGCGCAGCGGCCGGTCGCCCTGGCCGGACGCGAACCCGAGTTCGTCGGACGCCTCCATACGCGTACCGACCGTGAAGTCGGGGTCGTTGGCGAGGAGCACGGTCGACGCGTTGGGGCCGACGGTCGTGACGCGGCCGACCAGGCCGTCCCCGTTGAGTACGGTCATGTCGCGCTGGATGCCGTCGCTGGCACCGACGTCGATGGTGATCGTCCAGGAGAAGCCCTGGGCCGCTCCTATGGCGATGACCTGCGCGCCCTTGATGCCGTACTGGCCCTCGCCGGCGATCTTCAGCATCCGGTCGAGCTGGGTGAGGCGGCTGCGGCCCCGGTCCTCGCTGCCGAGCTTCGCCTTGAGGGCCGCGTTCTCCTTCTCCAGGCCCGCGAGCCGGTCGTGGCGCTTGCCGGAGTCGCGTACGGCGGAGACCGCGTTGCCGACGGGGTCGACGGCCGAGGCCACGCCGTTCTCGATGGGTCCGAAGACCGTCGCGGCGGCCTGCCGGGCGCCGTCGACCGGAGAGTCCTCACCTCCCCTGATGTCGACCGTGATCAGCGCGAACGAGACGGCGACCAGCAGTACCAGGAGCAGCCGGCTCTCTCGTGTGTCCCTCACGTGCGGCGGCCGTGCCTTCCTCATAGAAATCCGGGAAAATCAGGAAACTCGGGAGAGTTCATGCCTCTATATCAACGATCCGCCGCACGAGAGGAGATCGTCTCGTACGGCGGAATCGAAGCGTCACGTCATCTGCGCGGCGCGGCGTCCAGCACCTGCTGGAGCGCCTCGAACTCCTCGACGCACTTGCCGGAGCCGAGCGCGACGCTGTCCAGCGGGTCCTCGGCGATGTGGATCGGCATGCCGGTCTCCCGGCGCAGCCGCTCGTCGAGGCCGCGCAGCAGGGCGCCGCCGCCGGTGAGGACGATGCCGCGGTCCATGATGTCGCCGGACAGCTCGGGCGGGCACTTGTCGAGGGTCGTCTTCACCGCGTCGACGATCGCGTTGACGGGTTCCTCGATCGCCTTGCGGACCTCGGCGGCCGAGATGACGACGGTCTTGGGGAGGCCGGAGACGAGGTCCCGGCCGCGGATCTCGGTGTGCTCGTCGTCGTCGAGGTCGTACGCCGAACCGATCGTGATCTTGATCTGCTCGGCCGTGCGCTCACCGAGGAGGAGGGAGTACTCCTTCTTGATGTGCTGGATGATCGCGTTGTCCAGCTCGTCGCCCGCGACGCGGATGGACTGGGCGGTGACGATGCCGCCGAGGGAGATGACCGCGACCTCCGTGGTGCCGCCGCCGATGTCCACCACCATGTTGCCCGTGGCCTCGTGGACCGGCAGGCCCGAGCCGATGGCCGCGGCCATGGGCTCCTCGATGATGTGCACCTGGCGGGCGCCGGCCTGCGTCGACGCCTCGATGACGGCGCGGCGCTCGACGCCGGTGATGCCGCTGGGCACGCACACGACGACGCGCGGGCGGGCGAGGTAGCGGCGCTTGTGGATCTTCAGGATGAAGTAGCGCAGCATCCGCTCGGTGATCTCGAAGTCGGCGATCACGCCGTCCTTGAGCGGACGTACGGCGACGATGTTGCCGGGGGTGCGTCCGATCATCTTCTTCGCCTCGGAGCCGACCGCGAGGATCCCACCGGTGTTGGTGTTGATCGCCACCACGGACGGCTCGTTGAGGACGATCCCGCGACCCCTGACGTACACCAGCGTGTTGGCGGTCCCGAGGTCGACAGCCATGTCACGGCCGATGAACGACATTGAGTTCCCCATCAGGATTCGTCTGGCCTTCCCACGAGCTTTTGAGGGCTTATCAGGACGGCGAAGTGGGTGCGGTGACGTGAAGGCTTACATCGTAGACGCGCCTTCACGGACACCGCGCGAGGGTCTTCGCCATTGTCAGCACGTGCCGACCCGCCCCGCTTGTGGAGACGGTCCATCGGGGGCACGCGTTCCCCCGATCGGCACCGCATATGCCGAAGGACGGCCGAAAATGTACGGCCGTCCCTCGACTGGCGATCAGGTGACCTGACTCACCATCAGAAACGTCCACGAAAACTCCCTGAGTGGGAACACCCCCGCATGCGCGGGGACCACAGAGTTCATGAACGCCGTTGTGCGAAGGGTCAGGCGCGACCCGGGAAGAACAGCTTGACCTCGCGTTCCGCCGACTCCTCCGAGTCCGAGGCGTGGATCAGGTTCTCCCGGACGATGACTCCGAAGTCGCCCCGGATCGAGCCCGGCGCGGCGGCGATCGGGTCCGTCGGACCGGCCAGCTGGCGCACGCCCTCGATGACCCGCTCGCCCTCGGCGATCAGCGCGACGACCGGACCGGACGCCATGAACTCCACCAGCGGCTCGTAGAACGGCCGTCCGACGTGCTCCGCGTAGTGCTGCTCCAGGATCGCCCGGTCCAGCGTCCGCAGCTCCAGCGCGGTGATCCGCCAGTCCGCCTTGCGCTCGATACGGCCGATGATCTCGCCGGTCAGGCCACGACGAACGGCGTCGGGCTTGAGGAGGACGAGGGTGCGCTGGCTCACGGAGTAGCTCCTTCGCTGCTGATGTGCGGTGTCACGAGGCTACAGGGCGTGTCGGTGCCGCCGTCACGCAGCGTCAGGTGTAGTGGAGGCGGCCTGCGCGGCGAACCTCGCCCTCGCCTCGTCGACCTTGCGGCCGTAGTGGACCGAGGCACCCCACAGGGCCGCGAAGACCGCGCCCATGAAGAACATCAGCGGGACGAAGACGCCGGACACGATCAGGGCGAGCTGGAGGGCCCAGCCGAGGGCGATGCCGCCGGGCCGGGTGACCACGCCGCACAGCAGGACGCTCAGGAACATCAGCGTTCCGCAGACCGTCCAGACCGTGCCCATCGAGAGGTCCGGGTCCTTCATCGCGACCAGGCCGGCGAAACCGATGAGAAAGAATTCGCCGATCAGCGTCGACGAACAGAGCGTGCGCATCCTCAGCGCCTTCCCAGGAGCAGGCGGGCCTCGCCCACCGTGATGACGGAACCGGTGACCAGGACGCCCGCGCCGGAGAACTCGCCGTCCTCCTCGGCCAGGGTGATCGCGGCCTCCAGGGCGTCCGGGAGACGGGGTTCGACCTGGACGCGGTCCTCGCCGAAGACCTCGACCGCGATGGCCGCCAGCTCGTCCGCGTCCATCGCCCTCGCCGTCGAGTTCTGCGTGACCACGATCTCCGCGAAGATCGGCTCGAACGCCTCCAGCAGGCCCCGTACGTCCTTGTCGCCGGCCGCGCCGACCACGCCGATCAGCTTGCTGAAGTCGAAGACCTCGCTGATCGCGTCCGCGGTCACGCGCGCGCCCGCCGGGTTGTGCGCGGCGTCCAGGACGACCGTCGGGGAGCGCCGGACGATCTCCAGGCGGCCCGGGGACGTGACCTTCGCGAACGCCTTGCGGACCACGTCGATGTCCAGGGGTTCCGCGCGGGCCGCGCCGACGCCGAAGAACGCCTCCACCGCCGCGAGCGCCACCGCCGCGTTGTGCGCCTGGTGGGCGCCGTGCAGCGGGAGGAAGACCTCGGGGTACTCGCCGCCGAGTCCGCGCAGGGTCATGAGCTGGCCGCCCACCGCGACCTGCCGCTCCACGACGCCGAACTCCAGGCCCTCCCGCGCGACCGTCGCGTCCACCTCGACCGCGCGCTTCAGCAGGACCTGTGCCGCGTCCACCGGCTGCTGGGACAGGATCACCGTCGCGTCCTGCTTGATGACGCCGCCCTTCTCGCCCGCGATCTCCGCCGGGGTCGAGCCGAGGCGGTCCGTGTGGTCCAGGGAGATGGGGGTGATCACCGCTACGTCCGCGTCGATCACGTTCGTCGCGTCCCAGGTGCCGCCCATGCCGACCTCTACGACCGCGACGTCCACGGGCGCGTCCGCGAACGCCGCGTACGCCATGCCCGTCAGCACCTCGAAGAAGGACAGGCGGTACTGCTCCTTCGCGTCCACCATCTCCACGTACGGCTTGATGTCCTCGTACGTCTCGACGAACCGCTCCGCCGACATGGGGGCGCCGTCCAGGCTGATGCGCTCGGTGATCGACTGGACGTGCGGCGACGTGTACCGGCCCGTCCGCAGCTCGAACGCGCCGAGCAGGGCCTCGATCATCCTCGCGGTGGAGGTCTTGCCGTTCGTTCCGGTGATGTGGATCGACGGGTACGCGTTCTGGGGTTCCCCCAGGACGTCCATCAGCGCGGCGATCCTCTTGACCGAGGGCTCCAGCTTGGTCTCGCCCCAGCGGGTCGCCAGCTCCGTCTCCACGCCGCGCAACGCCTTGTCGACCTCGGGGTCGGCGGGGCGGTTCGGTACGTCGCCCTCCGGGTGGGCGCCCTGGGTACGCAGCGTCCGGCTCCCCGCTTCGATGACCGCGAGGTCGGGGTCTCGGTCGGTCTCGGCGGCGATGATCTCGTCGAACGGGTCGCTTTGTGTCACGGGGTCCAGTCTACGGAGGTGGTGTGACAGCGCGCCCAAGGAGTGGGGGGTACAGCGAGAACGGCGGGTGCGGGTGGTTCGTGGCTGGTCGCGCAGTTCCCCGCGCCCCTAAAGAACCACAGCTCTCCCGGCATCAAGAAAGCCCCGGCGCTTCCGTAGCACCGGGGCCCTCTCAATCGCCTACGCCTTCGGCAAGTTCTCCAGTTGTGTCGTGATCCTCGCGATGTCCGCCTCCGCCTTCGTCAGGCGGCCCTTGATCTTGGCGACCACGTTCTCCGGGGCCTTGCCGACGAACGCCTCGTTGCCCAGCTTCTTCTCGGCCTCGGCCTTCTCCTTCTCCGCCGCGACCAAGTCCTTCGTGAGGCGCTTCCTCTCCGCCTCCACGTCGATCGTGCCGGAGAGGTCGAGGGCCACCGTCGCGCCGGCCACGGGGAGTGTCGCCGTTGCCGCGAACTCTTCCGTTTCCGGCTGGAGTCGGAGGAGTTGGCGGATGGCGGCCTCGTGGGCCGACAGGGGCGTGCCGGTCAGGGACAGGCGCGCCGGGACCTTCTGGCCGTCCTTCAGGCCCTGCTCCTTGCGGAAGCGGCGGACCTCGGTGACGACCTGCTGGACCAGGGCGATCTCCTGCTCGGCGGCGTCGTCGCGGAAGCCCCCCGGTGCGTCAGCACCAGGAACAGACACAGTGGACGGCCAGGACGCCGTGACCAGCGTTTCGCCGCCCGTCAGCGTCGTCCACAGGGTGTCCGTGACGAACGGGATGACGGGGTGCAGGATGCGCAGCATGACGTCCAGGACCTCGCCCAGGACGCGCGCCGAGACCTTCGCCTGGTCGCCGCCCGCGAAGAACGTCGGCTTGGAGAGTTCGACGTACCAGTCGAAGACCTCGTCCCACGCGAAGTGGTAGAGGGACTCGCTGAGCTTGGCGAACTGGAAGTCGTCGTAGAAGGCGTCGACTTCGGCGACGGTCTTGTTGAGGCGGGAGAGGATCCAGCGGTCGGTGGCGGAGAGCCGCTCGACCGGCGGGAGGTCGCCCTCGACGGTCGCGCCGTTCATGAGCGCGAACCGCGTCGCGTTCCACACCTTGTTGGTGAAGTTGCGGGACGCCTGGACCCAGTCCTCGCCGATCGGGACGTCCGCGCCGGGGTTGGCGCCCTTGGCGAGGGTGAAGCGGACGGCGTCGGAGCCGTACTTGTCCATCCAGACCAGGGGGTCGACGGCGTTGGGGTTGGACTTGGACATCTTCTTGCCGAACTCGTCCCGGACGAGGCCGGTGAGCGCGATCGTCTTGAAGGGGGCCTCGCCGTCCATGGCGTAGAGGCCGAACATCATCATCCGGGCGACCCAGAAGAAGATGATGTCGTGGCCGGTGAGCAGGACGTCGGTCGAGTAGAACTTCGCCAGGTCGGGCGTCTTCTCGGGCCAGCCGAGGGTGGAGAAGGGCCACAGGCCGGAGGAGAACCAGGTGTCGAGGACGTCGGCGTCCTGGGTCCAGCCCTCGCCCGTGGGCGGCTGTTCGTCGGGTCCGACGCAGACGACCTCGCCCTCGGGGCCGTACCAGATCGGGATGCGGTGGCCCCACCAGAGCTGGCGCGAGATGCACCAGTCGTGCATGTTGTCGACCCAGTCGAAGTACCGCTTCGACATGTCCTCGGGGTGGATGGCGACCCGCCCGTCCCGGACGGCGTCCCCGGCGGCCTTGGCGAGCGGCGCGACCTTGACCCACCACTGCATGGACAGGCGCGGCTCGACGGTCGTCTTGCAGCGCGAGCAGTGGCCCACGGAGTGCATGTACGGCCGCTTCTCGGCGACGATCCGCCCCTGCTCCTTGAGCGCGCCGACGATGGCCGAGCGCGCCTCGAAGCGGTCGAGGCCGAGGAAGGGGCCGTGGACGGTGATGATCCCGCGCTCGTCCATGATCGTCATGTTCGGCAGGTCGTGCCGGCGCCCGATCTCGAAGTCGTTCGGGTCGTGCGCCGGGGTCACCTTGACGGCGCCGGTGCCGAACTCGGGGTCGACGTGCGTGTCCGCGACGACCGGGATCGTGCGGTCGGTCAGCGGGAGCTTGATGCGCTTGCCGACGAGGTGCTTGTACCGCTCGTCGTCGGGGTGGACGGCGACGGCCGTGTCCCCGAGCATCGTCTCCGCGCGGGTCGTCGCGACGACGAGGCTGTCCTCGCCCTCGCCGTACCGGATGGAGACCAGCTCGCCGGCGTCCTCCTGGTACTCGACCTCGATGTCCGAGATGGCCGTCAGACAGCGCGGGCACCAGTTGATGATGCGCTCGGCCCTGTAGATCAGCTCGTCGTCGTAGAGGCGCTTGAAGATGGTCTGGACGGCCTTGGAGAGGCCCTCGTCCATGGTGAAGCGCTCGCGGGACCAGTCGACGCCGTCGCCGAGGCGGCGCATCTGGCCGAGGATCTTCCCACCGTACTCGTCCTTCCACTGCCACACGCGCGCGGTGAACTCCTCGCGCCCGAGGTCGTGGCGGGACTTGCCCTCCTCGGCGAGCTGCTGCTCGACCTTGTTCTGGGTGGCGATGCCCGCGTGGTCCATGCCGGGCAGCCACAGGGACTCGAAGCCCTGCATGCGCTTGCGGCGCGTGAGCGCGTCCATCAGCGTGTGCTGGAAGGCGTGGCCCAGGTGCAGGGAGCCGGTGACGTTCGGCGGGGGGATGACGATCGTGTACGGCGGCTTGTCACTGTCCGCGTGCGCCGCGAAGTAACCGCGCTCTACCCAGCGCTCGTACAACGGCCCCTCTACCTCGGCCGGCGCGTACTGCGTCGGCAGGTCGGTGGTGGGCGCTGTGTGCTGCTGAGGGTTCTCGGTCACGCAGCCAGTTTAAAGGGGTCGCGGGACTGTCCAGAACTCGATTGTTCTGTAACGGGGCAGACCCCGATGCCGGGAGTTCCCGGTGCCTGGGCCAGGATGACAGGAGCACCTAAAAGCATCTGGAGGGAACCCAGGGATGAGCAACAACCAGCCG
Source organism: Streptomyces saintjeani (assembly GCF_055409605.1). Taxonomy (NCBI): domain Bacteria; kingdom Bacillati; phylum Actinomycetota; class Actinomycetes; order Kitasatosporales; family Streptomycetaceae; genus Streptomyces; species Streptomyces saintjeani. The sequence goes on from NZ_CP189624.1 coordinate 3,200,452, forward strand.
GGTCCGTACGGCGGTCCGCCGCAGCAGCAGTCCGGTCCGTACGGCGGCCAGCCCGGCCCGTACGGCCAGCCGCAGGCGCCGCAGCCCGGCTACGGGTACCCCCAGGGTGGTGTGCCGCCGCAGGCCAACCCCTACAACCAGCCCACGCAGCCGATGGGCCAGGCTCCCTACGGCCAGCAGGCGCCGTACGGTCAGCAGCCTCCCTACGGCGGTCCGCCCGTGCAGCAACCCCCCGTCCCCGCCGCGAAGAAGAAGCGTGCCGGGCTGATCGTCGGGGTCGCCGCGGTCGTCGTGGCCCTCGCGGTCGGGGCGTACGTCGTGACGCAGGGCGGCGGCGGTGGCGGGCTGGAGAACGACGGGGCGCACCGGCTCGACACCCCGGCGACGGTCGTCTCCGAGTACAAGCGGGTCGGCAAGGGCGGCGAGACGTCCGACGCGGACACCGTCAAGTACCTCCGGACCAGCGGCGTGCAGGGCGGCAAGGCCGTCCTCGGGCAGTGGTCGACGGCCGACTTCGGCGACTACGACCCGAAGAACCCCGACCCGGCCGATCTCCCGTCCCAGGCCGAGCTGTTGACCGCGCGCGGGGTGACGCTGCTGGGCGGTTACGGCGAGATAGCCGACCCCGAGTCGACTCTCGACAAGTACTTCCTCGCGATCACCGCGCAGATCGACGCGAACAACAAGAAGATCGAGGCGGGCGGCACGTCGTCCGGCGGCGCCTCCAAGACGACGTTGGAGGGCCAGCCGGAGAAGGTCGACATCGACGGCGCGGTGGCCAAGTGCCAGGCCGCGTCGAGCGTCAACGCCCTGACGAAGAAGGTCTCCACGGACTGGTTCTGCGTCTGGGCCGACTACAGCACGGTCGGCATGGTCTCCCCCGGCGACAACACGAAGAGCATCGACAAGACGACGGCCGTGGACATAACCAGCAAGCTGCGCAAGGAAGTTCGCGTCAAGGTGTGAGGCAGTCGTTACGAGGATGAGGGGCCCGGAATCGATTCCGGGCCCCTCATCCTCGTAACTGTCCACGCTCTACGCGGACTTCTGCTCCCCCGGACCCCGGCCGCCGCGCGAATCGCGCGGGATCAGCGTCGGGTTGACGTTGGAGAGGACCACGTCGGCGGTGATGACGACACGTGCCACGTCCTTGCGGGACGGGACCTCGTACATCACGCCCTGGAGGACTTCCTCCATGATGGCGCGCAGGCCCCGGGCGCCGGTCTGGCGGAGGATCGCCTGGTCGGCGATGGCTTCGAGGGCCTCGCGCTCGAAGTCCAGCTCCACGCCGTCGAGTTCGAAGAGGCGCTGGTACTGCTTGACCAGGGCGTTGCGCGGCTCGATGAGGATCTGGAGGAGGGCCTCGCGGTCCAGGTTGTGGACCGAGGTGATGACGGGGAGGCGGCCGATGAACTCGGGGATCATGCCGAACTTGACCAGGTCCTCCGGCATGACCGCCTCGAACTGGTCCTTCGACTGGAGTTCGCGCTTGGAGCGGATCGTCGCGCCGAAGCCGATGCCCTTCGCGCCCGCGCGGGACTCGATGATCTTCTCCAGCCCGGCGAAGGCGCCGCCCACGATGAACAGGACGTTCGTCGTGTCGATCTGGATGAACTCCTGGTGGGGGTGTTTACGGCCGCCCTGCGGGGGCACCGACGCGGTCGTCCCCTCCAGGATCTTCAGCAGGGCCTGCTGGACGCCCTCGCCGCTCACGTCACGCGTGATCGACGGGTTCTCGCTCTTGCGGGCGACCTTGTCGATCTCGTCGATGTAGATGATCCCGGTCTCGGCCTTCTTGACGTCGTAGTCGGCCGCCTGGATCAGCTTCAGGAGGATGTTCTCGACGTCCTCGCCGACGTACCCGGCCTCGGTCAGCGCCGTCGCGTCCGCGATCGCGAACGGGACGTTGAGCATGCGCGCGAGGGTCTGGGCGAGGAGGGTCTTGCCCGAGCCGGTGGGGCCGAGCAGGAGGATGTTGGACTTCGCGAGCTCGATGGCGTCCTCGCGGCTCTGGCCGCCGCCGTTCTCACCGGCCTGGACGCGCTTGTAGTGGTTGTACACCGCTACCGAGAGGGCCTTCTTCGCGGCCTCCTGGCCGACGACGTACCCCTCCAGGAACTCGTAGATCTCGCGGGGCTTGGGGAGTTCCTCCCAGCGCACCTCGCTCGTCTCCGCGAGTTCCTCCTCGATGATCTCGTTGCAGAGATCGATGCACTCGTCGCAGATGTACACACCAGGCCCTGCGATGAGCTTCTTGACCTGCTTCTGGCTCTTGCCGCAGAACGAGCACTTGAGCAGATCGCCGCCGTCACCGATGCGTGCCACGGTGTGCTTCCCCTTCGCCATGGGAGACGCCTGGACGATACGAGTCCAGCGGCTCCTGGTGCTGCCTTATGTCGACGGTACCTTGCCTGACCCCCCGTTCGGGTCCCCCTTGGCACGGTTCACTTTGACGTGGACCGTGTCAAACCGTGCCAAGGGGCGGCAGACGGATTCGCCCGCGCGTCAACGGATGGACGCGTTGTTCATCTTCCGGGTGGAGATGATCTGGTCGACCAGGCCGTACGCGAGCGCGTCCTCGGCGGTCAGGATCTTGTCGCGCTCGATGTCCTCGCGGATCTTCTCGATCGGCGTGGTCGAGTGCCTGGCCAGCATGTCCTCCAACTGCGCGCGCATGCGGAGGATTTCGTTGGCCGCGATCTCCAGGTCCGAGACCTGGCCCCGGCCCGTCTCGCTGTAGGGCTGGTGGATCAGGACGCGGGCGTTCGGCAGGGCCATGCGCTTGCCGGGGGTGCCGGCGGCCAGCAGGATCGCCGCGGCGGAGGCCGCCTGGCCCATGCAGACCGTCTGGATGTCCGGCTTCACGAACTGCATCGTGTCGTAGATCGCGGTGAGCGCGGTGAACGAGCCGCCGGGGCTGTTGATGTAGACCGAGATGTCCCGGTCCGGGTCCATCGACTCCAGGCACAGGAGCTGCGCCATGACGTCGTTGGCGGACGCGTCGTCGATCTGCACGCCGAGGAAGATGACCCGCTCCTCGAAGAGCTTCGCGTACGGGTCGTACTCACGGACGCCCTGCGAGGTGCGCTCGACGAAGCGCGGGATCACGTAGCGGGACTCGGCCGTCGGGCCGGTGTACTCGGCCTGCGCCAGGTCGCGCGGTCCGCTGCCGGAAAAGCTGTTCACGGTGTCTCCTGAGAAGGCTGTGCTGGGCGGTGGCTGATCGGGCGGTGAGGAGCGTCGGGGCGTCGTCGGGGGTCCGGTCCGGGGTCGTACGGGTCGTACGGGTCGTACGGGGCCGCCACGGCCCGAGAGGCGCGGGAACGCCGGGTCGTACGGGTCCGGCGGTCTCCCGGGCCCCTTCGTGGGCCCCTACGGCCCTCCAGGGCCCGCCGGAGAGGCTGTGAGGGCTCTCGGGGCTCGGGTGCCCCCGAGGGCGTTCCCTCACGGGCTCCCGGGCCGGTCCCGGACCCACGTCCCTTCCGGACCCGGGCCCTTCAGGTCCGCCCCGGCGGGGGCTCGCCCCGCGGAGGTCCAGGATGCTCGGACCGGTCCTCCTCTGTGACCGGCCCTGACGCCCGGACCCTGCGAAACCCCCGGAGGGCTACGCTCCGGTGCCGCCGCCGCCCGGCATGCCGGCGGCTGTGGCGATGACGTCGTCGATGAGGCCGTACTCCTTGGCCTCGTGGGCGTCGAACCAGCGGTCCCGGTCCGAGTCGCGGGTGATCTGCTCGACCGTCTGGCCGGTGTGCAGCGAGGTCAGCTCGGCCATGCGCTTCTTGGTGTGCAGGAGGCGCTCGGCGTGGATCTTGATGTCCGAGGCCGAACCGGCGAGGCCGGCGGACGGCTGGTGGATCAGGATCTCGGCGTTGGGGAGCGCGAAGCGCTTGCCGGGGGTGCCCGCGCTGAGCAGGAACTGCCCCATGGACGCGGCGAGGCCCATCGCGATCGTCATGACGTCGTTCTTGATGAACTGCATCGTGTCGTAGATCGCCATGCCCGCGGTGATCGAGCCGCCGGGGCTGTTGATGTAGAGGTTGATGTCCTTCTCGGGGTCCGCCGCGGCCAGCAGCAGCAACTGTGCGGTGATCTTGTTCGCGATGTCGTCGTCCACCGGCTGGCCGAGGAAGATGATCCGCTCGTTGAGCAGACGGTTGTAGACATGGTCGCCGAGTCCACCGCCGATAGACGGCTCGCCTGCGGCGGAGGGCATCAGATTCGTCACGTATCCACCTGCTCGTCTTACGACGGCGCCGGGCCGTCTCGCGTTTCCCTGCGGGGGCCTTCGGCGGTTCAGCCGATAACGCAGGCCCTCTATCCATGGACCCTAACGCGCGGGTCCCGTCAGAGAATCCCGCAAAGGTTGGTGTTCGCCGGGGGCGTAGCCCTTGACGCAAAAGGACAGGTCCTGGGGCGTCGGGCACCCAGGACCTGTCCTCAGTCGATCACTTCAGCGGCGTACGACGGATCAGGCGTCGGCCTTCTCCTCGGAAGCGGCCTCGGCGGCGGCCTCCTCGGTGACCTCTTCGTCGTCCTCGTCGTCGAGGTCGATGACCTCGCCGTTGGTGTCCTTGACCGTCGCGGACTCGACGACGAGCGCGAGGGCCTTGCCGCGGGCGACCTCGCCGACGAGCAGCTGGACCTGGTTGCCCTCGACGACGGCCTGCGCGAACTGGTCGGGGGACATGCCGGAGGAGGCCGCGCGGCGCATGAGGTGCTCGGTCAGCTCCTCCTGGTTCACCGAGAGCTTCTCGCGCTTGGTCAGCTCGTCGAGGACGAACTGGGTCTTGATGCCCTTGACCGCGGCGTCACGGGTCTCGGTGTCGAACTCCTCGGCGGTCTTGCCCTGGAGCTCCAGGTACTTGTCGAGTTCGAGACCCATCTGGGGCAGCTGGTGGTGCTCCAGGTTGTGCTTGCGGGTGTTGATCTCCTCTTCGAGGAGCTTCTCGGGCACCGGCACCTCGACGATGTCGAGGAGCTTCTCCAGGACGCGCTCCTGGGCCTGCGTGGCCTGGTCGTACTGCTTCATGTTCTCCAGGCGCTTGCGGCTGTCCGCCTTCAGCTCCTCCAGCGTGTCGAACTCCGAGGCGAGCTGCGCGAACTCGTCGTCCAGCTCGGGGAGTTCGCGGGCGGCGACCTGGGTGACCTTGACGGTGACCTCGGCCTCCCTGCCCGCGCCGGTGCCGCCCTTCAGCTCGGAGGTGAAGGTGGCCTCGCCACCGGCCTCCAGGCCCTTGACGGCGTCGTCGATGCCTTCCAGCAGCTCGCCGGAGCCGATGGTGTAGGAGACGCCGTTGGCGATGCCGTCCTCCAGCACCTCGCCGTCGACCTTGGCCTCCAGGTCGACGGTCACGACGTCGCCGTCCTCGGCGGCGCGCTCCACCGGGGAGGTGGAGGCGAAGCGCTCACGCAGTTGCTCGACCGACTTCTCGATGTCCTCGTCGGTGACCTCGACCGCGTCGACCTCGACCTCGATGGAGGAGAAGTCCTCGGGGAGTTCGAGGGCGGGACGGACGTCGACCTCGGCGGTGAAGTTCAGCGTCTCGCCGTCCTTCAGCTCCGTGATGTCGACCTCGGGCTGGCCCAGGACGCTCAGCTCGGCCTCGTTGACGGCGTCGGTGTAGAACTTCGGGAGGGCGTCGTTGACGGCCTCCTCCAGCACGGCACCTCGGCCGAAGCGCTGGTCGATGATCCGGGCCGGGATCTTGCCCTTGCGGAAGCCCTTGACCGTGACCTGCTGGTTGATCTTCTTGTACGCCGCGTCGAGGCTGTCCTTGAGCTCCTCGAAGGGCACCTCGATGCTGAGCCGAACCCGAGTCGGGTTCAGGGTCTCCACGGCGCTCTTCACGGTTCGGTCTCCTTGGGGGCTGACTTCTTGGGTTCCGCCGGGACCTAGATTGGTCCGGCCGATCGCCGCCCGGAGACTTCCAGAGAGTGAGAGACACGGGCGTGCAGCCTGCATAGTAACCGCAGCCGCCGAGGCCCCCCAAAGCCGATCACCGTGGTGATCACGTAAATGGTCGGGGTAGCGGGATTTGAACCCACGGCCTTCCGCTCCCAAAGCGGACGCGCTACCAAGCTGCGCCATACCCCGTGCCGGTGCGACACGTAGGGTACATGCCCGGACGCGGTCCGGCTGCCCCGTCCGCCTCAGGCCGTGGAAGGGGTGTGCGGTGGAGGGGGATCAGCCGCTACGATGCTCCTGTGTCGCGGGCTTCTCTGACCTGCGGCGCGCTCTGTGCGGGCGTAGCTCAATGGTAGAGCCCCAGTCTTCCAAACTGGCTACGCGGGTTCGATTCCCGTCGCCCGCTCTCTTCAACGGCCCGAGCCGGACCGGAGGTTGATCCTCCTGGTCCGGCTTTTGTCATGCCAAAAACCGGTGTCCGCTCAGAAGTTGATGTCCGCGATCGCCTTCGTGATCGAGTTCATGAGGTCGTTTATCGTCGGCGCCAAGCCGGTCGAGGCGAGGAAGAAGCCGAAGAGGACGGCGACGACCGCCGGGCCGCCCTTGATGCTTCCACTGCGGATCATGACCGCCAGGACGATCGCCAACAACAGCACCACTGACAGAGAAATGGCCATGACTGATCACACGCCCTAGGTCGGTTCGCTCTCCCGAGAGCATCGTGCCACCAACAGGCGCATGTCATGCGGGGTGTTGCCCACCAACTGGTGGCGAACAGGTGAGCAGCGAGACGACGATCGCGTCGAGGAGTCCGTTCCGCACGGCCTTGTCGATGCCGCCCTCCGACATCCGCTCGGCCCGCAGCAGCGCGGTCGCGGCGCGTACGGCGTCGGCGGGCTGGAGCCGTCCGCCGACGGGGAGTTCGGGCCAGGGCCACTCGGTCCAGCGGTGTTCCGGGGTGACCGCGCCGAGTTCGTACAGGGCGGCGACGACGCGCCACAGGGGCTTGCTGTACTTCGGGTACGGGACCTGGATCGCGCCGCTCTCCGATCTCTCCCCGCCGCCCCACCGCACGCTGCGGTCCACGTCGGTGAGCGCGTCGTACGCCTCCCTCAACTCCCGCCACTCGTCGGCCCCTTGAGGGCTCAGTTCGGCGAGGAGGCGGCGGTCGTCGGAGTCCTCGACGCGGTGGGCGAGGCGGTGCACGACGTCCAGGCCGGCGGCTCCCCGGACCTCCCCGGCGCCGGGTTCGTGGCTCAACTCGGCGAGCAGGAGCAGGGGTTGGACGCCGGGGCGCTCGCCGGCCTCGTACAGCCTCTTGGCCCATTCCTCGGCGAGATCGTGTACGGCCGTGCTGTGGGCGCGGCGGTGCCGCCAGCCGGTCTCGGCGCGGGTGTGGTCGGCCCAGGCGTATCCGGCGGTCTCGCCGGTGGGGGCGGTGACGGGGAAGTACCAGACGGGGTGGCGGGGGTCGGGGAGGCCGGTGGGCGGCCTGGTCATGCGGTGTCCTTCCGTGCGGGCGGGGCTCGTTCGGCTGTCCCGCTCGGCGGTGTCAGAAGCGTGCCGACGACGCCGTGGGGCCCTCGCGGCAGACCAGGAGGAGGGCTCGGTCGTCGTTGACGTCCTTCGCCACCGCCTCGATGAGGTGCCAGGCGGCGCCCTGGAAGCCGCCCGCCACGTAGCGGTCGGCCTCGCCTGTGAGGCGGTCTATGCCTTCGACGATGTCGCGGTCGGAGGTCTCCACCAGGCCGTCCGTGAAGAGCATCAGGACGTCGCCGGGGCGCAGGGAGCCCTTCACCGGGTCGAACTGGGCGCCCTCGTAGACGCCGAGGAGGGGGCCTTCCGCCGCCTTCTCCTCCCAGCGTCCGCTGCCCGCGCTGAGCTGGAGGCCCGGCGGGTGGCCCGCCGAGTACAGCTCGTAGTCGCCCGAGTCGAGGTCCAGGACCAGGTGGATGGAGGTCGCGAAGCCCTCGTCCCAGTCCTGGCGCAGGAGGTAGCCGTTCGCGGCCGGGAGGAAGGCGTGCGGGGGCAGCGAGCCGAGGAGGCCGCCGAACGCGCCCGACAGGAGCAGGGCCCTCGATCCCGCGTCCATGCCCTTGCCGGACACGTCCGTGAGGACGACCTCCATCGTCCGGCCGCCGTTCGTGCGCGCCGCCACCACGAAGTCGCCCGAGAACGACTGGCCGCCCGCCGGGCGCAGCGCCATCTCCCGGTGCCAGCCCGGGGGGAGCTTCGGGAGCTTGCTCTGTACGCGGATGCGTTCGCGCAGGTCGAACAGCATCGTGCCGCCCCGCCGCCACGGGACGCCGACCCTGCTGCGGAACTGGGCGATCAGCAGGCCGAAGAAGCCGCACGCCGCCACCACCAGGACCACGCCGGGGGTCACCCTCGACGGGCCCTCGGTGTACGGGCCCAGTCGCACCGACTCGATGATCAGTGCCGTCGCCGCCGCCGCGTACAGGGCCAGCAGGCTGGAGGGGCGCAGCAGGAGGCCGCCGGCCACGATCGGGAGGACCAGGGCCGCCGGGGAGAACCACACCGAGTTCGCGAGCGTCGCCATCATGATGACCGGGACCGTGAGCAGGAGGCCGGCCAGTGCTATCCAGTCCGAGCCGTCGCCCCTGAAGTAGTCCACCGCGCTTCTGCGCAGGCCGGTGCGGACCCGGTGCATCAGATGCCTCAACCGGGCCGTGAACGTCTCGGCTTCCGCGCGCCGCTGTCGTCCTGCTGCCATTAGTTCGGGACCCTATCCATCCAACCCGCCGCTTGGCACGGGAGGTCCCACTTGTCCCCCGTCCGAGGTTCGACCTCCCAGTGAACTTCATGGAAAGGGGTTCGTGGGCGGGGAGGGCGAAATTCGATCGGTCGTCCCGGGTTGGGGTGGTTCGGGACGGTCGGGGTGGTCACGCCTGTTGGCAAGTCGGGCACCAGAAGAGGTTGCGGTTCGAGAGGTCCGCTGTGCGGATCTTCGTGCCGCAGAGGTGGCACGGCTGGTTCGTGCGGCGGTAGACGTAGACCTCGCCGCCGTGGTCGTCCACCCTCGGGGGACGGTTCATCGCCTCCGGGGTGTGCTGCGGGCGGACCGTGTCGATGCGGTTGTTCTTCACGCCCTCCCGCATCAGGTCCACCAGGTCCGTCCAGATGCCGTCCCACTCCGGCTTCGTGAGGTCCTTGCCCTGCCGGTACGGGTCGATGTTGTGGCGGAACAGGACTTCCGCCCGGTACACGTTGCCGACTCCCGCGATGATCTTCTGGTCCAGGAGGAGGGCCGCGATCGTCGTCCGGCTGCGGTGGATTCTCTCGTACGCCGTGTCCGGGGCCGCGTCCTCCCTGAGGGGGTCCGGGCCCAGGCGGTCGTGTATCGCCGCCTTCTCCTGCGGGGTGATCAGGGCGCAGGTCGTCGGGCCCTTCAGGTCCACGTACGACGTCCTGTTCCGCAGGCGGAGGCGGGTGGTGTCCGTGGGCGGGGGTGCGGGGGTGTCTCCGAAGGTGACCTTGCCGAAGAGGCCCAGGTGGATGTGGATCCAGTCCGTGTTCCGGAAGGCCAGGAAGAGGTGTTTGCCGTGGGCCTCGGTGGAGGTCAGTTCCGTACCGGTGAGGAGGGCCGCGGCGTCGGAGAACTTGCCCTGGGGGCTGGTCGCTTCGGGGGCGGTGCCTTGGAAGCGGGCCGCGTAGTCCTGTGCCAGGCGGTGGATCGTGTGGCCTTCCGGCACAGTGCTTCCTCTCCTCGTGGTGGGGTTTCCTCGCCCCCGCCGCCCCTACCCTCCCCCAAGCTCTTCGAGCAGGGGGGACCCCCACATCCTGAAGGGGCTCCGCCCCTTCGACCCCGGTTCGGCCCGAAGGGCCTCGTCCTCAAACGCCGGACGGGCTGGGGGGTGCGGACCGGCGTTGAGAGAGTTGAGAGAGGGGGCGGCTGCTGGATGCCGGCCCCCTCGGCTCCGTACTGCTCAGATCCCTACTGCTGCGGGTGGTGTGCCGGGATTTCCGGCAGATCGCCCGTCGTTTCGTACGCGCTCAGCATGTCGATTCGGCGGATGTGGCGTTCGTCACCGGAGAAAGGGGTCGCCAGGAAGGTTTCGACGAAGGCCGTGGCCTCGGCCTGCGTGTGCATGCGGGCGCCTACCGCGATGACGTTCGCGTTGTTGTGCTGGCGGCCGAGGGAGGCCGTTTCCTCGCTCCATGCCAGGGCCGCTCGTACGCCCTTCACCTTGTTCGCGGCGATCTGTTCGCCGTTGCCCGAGCCTCCGATGACGATGCCCAGGGAGTCCGGGTCGGACGCGGTGCGTTCGGCTGCCCGGAGGCAGAACGGGGGGTAGTCGTCCTGGGCGTCGTAGATGTGGGGGCCGCAGTCGACGGGGTCGTGGCCGGCTGCCTTGAGCCAGTCGACGAGGTGGTTCTTGAGTTCGAAGCCGGCATGGTCGGAGCCTAGGTACACGCGCATGGGACGAGTGTGACATGCGGGTTGCCGGGGAGGGTCAGGGGTGGGTTCGGGCGGCACACACCGGTAATTCGACGAAACGTCCAGATCACAGTTGTCGCCGATCCTTAATGGCGGGTACACCCCGTGCCCCGCCTCCGTTTCACTGGCCGCCAGCACCCGCACCCCCTCTCCCCTCCCCCACGCCGCGCAAAGGACGTCCCCATGACTTCGCCCCCCACCCTCTCCAAGGCTCCCGAGAACCCCCAGGAACCCGGCCCCGGTCTCCAGGCGGGACTGAAGAACCGGCACCTGTCGATGATCGCGATCGGCGGGGTGATCGGTGCCGGTCTGTTCGTCGGGTCGAGCACCGGCATCGCGACCGCGGGGCCCGGCATCCTCCTGTCGTACGCGCTCGTCGGCACGCTCGTGGTGCTGGTGATGCGGATGCTGGGCGAGATGTCCGTGGCGAACCCGACGTCGGGCTCGTTCTCGGCGCACGCGGACCGCGCGCTCGGTTCCTGGGCCGGGTTCACGATCGGCTGGCTGTACTGGTTCTTCTGGGTCGTGGTGCTGGCGGTGGAGGCGACGGCCGGGGCGAAGATCCTGGAGTCGTGGATTCCCGCCGTGCCCCAGTGGGGCTGGGCGCTGATCGTGATGATCGTGCTGACCGCCACGAACCTGGTCTCCGTCGGCTCGTACGGCGAGTTCGAGTTCTGGTTCGCCGGGATCAAGGTCGTCGCGATCGGCGCGTTCATCGTGGTCGGCGGGCTCGCGGTGTTCGGGGTGCTGCCGGGTGTGGACAGCGACAAGGCGGGGCTCGGGAACCTCACGGACCACGGCGGCTTCCTGCCGAACGGCGCCGGCGCGATCCTCACCGGCGTACTGCTCGTCGTCTTCTCCTTCATGGGGAGTGAGATCCCGACGCTGGCGGCGGGTGAGTCGGAGAATCCGCAGCAGGCGGTGACGAAGGCGACGAACAGTGTGATCTGGCGGATCGCGGTGTTCTACCTGGGGTCGATCTTCGTGGTGGTGACGCTGCTGCCGTGGAACGACCCGTCGATCAAGGAGGAGGGGTCGTACGTCGCGGCGCTCGACTCCCTCGGGATCGCGCACGCCGGGCAGATCATGAACTTCATCGTGCTGACGTCGGTGCTGTCGTGTCTCAACTCCGGTCTGTACACGGCGTCCAGGATGGCGTTCTCGCTCGGCCAGCGCGGGGACGCGCCGAAGGCGTTCGCGCGGACCACCTCGCGGGGTGTGCCGCTGGCGGCGATCCTGTCGTCCGTGGTGTTCGGGTTCGTCGCGGTGTTCTTCAACTACGCGTACCCGGACTCGGTGTTCCTGTTCCTGGTCAACTCCTCCGGTGCCGTCGCCCTGTTCGTGTGGCTGGTCATCTGCTTCTCGCAGCTGCGGATGCGGAAGATCATCCAGGCGGAGGCGCCGGAGAAGCTCGTCGTGAAGATGTGGCTGTACCCGTATCTGACGTGGGCGACGGCCGGGCTGATCGTGTTCGTGCTCGGTTACATGCTGACCGACACGGAGCACGACGGCCGTACGACGGTGCTGTTGTCGGTGCTCGTCGCGGCGGGCGTGCTCGCCGTGGCCGTCGTGAAGTCGCGGCTGCGCGCGCGGGACGGCGTCACAGCACCGTGAAGCTGCTCTTCACCTCCTCGTAGACCTTGAGGGCACTCTCTTCCACGCCCGGCTGGTACCACGTGTTGACCTGGAACGACTTCCCGTCCTGGTCGAACCCGAGCAGCCGGGCGTGCCAGGGGGTGCCCTTCAGCGTGAACGTGTACTCCCACACGACCGCCGGGTTGCCTCTGAACTCCGTCTCCTCCAGGCGGAGTTTGCGGTAGTTCTGGCCACGGTGCGCGTCCAGTTCGGACTTGCGCCAGGAGTCGATCAACGTGCCGCGCGCGAGGGCGGACTTGGCGAGGAGTTCCTGGGTGCCGTCGGGGGACGTGTAGTGGACCTCGGCGCCGGTCTTCACGTCCCGCCGCCAGCCGGCGGGGGTCTTCCAGGCGTAGCCGCCGGCTTCTTCGCGGGTGCCGGGGGGTGGGGTGCGGGAGCGGGCGGTTCCCTCGACTGTGGGGGTGGGGGCGGGGGTTGTCGTCGCGCCGGCCGCTTCGTGGCCGGCGCCGCCGCCGGAGGTGAGGAGGACGGCGGTGACGATGATCGCGGCCACCGCGGCGACTCCGGCCGCGGCGAAGGCTGTTGTACGGCGGTGGCGGGGTGGTTCTCGGGGGGTGGGGGGTGGTGGGGTGAAGGGGGAGGGTGGGGTGCTGGGCGTACGGGGGCGGGGAAGTGGCGTGGTGGTGAGGTCGGGTGGGGGTGGGGGTGGGGGTGGGGGTGGGGGTGGGGGTGGTGCCTGTGCTGTTTGCGGTGCCTGTGCTGTTTGCGGTGCCTGCGTTGCTTGCGGCGTCTCCCCGTACCCGGGCTCGAACCCCACCCGTACCGTCGGCGTCGGTTCCGGGAACGCCACTCTGCGCAGCTCCGTCTCCAACTCGGCGAGGTCCGGCCGTCCTTCGGGCTCCTTCGCCAGCAGCCGTCCCAGTACCCCGCCCAACTCCCCCGCGCCGTCCGGGAGTCGAGGCTCCTCGTACAGCACCGCGTGCAGCGTCGCCATCGTCGTGTCGCGCGCGAAGGGCGAGTGACCGGCCAGCGCCGCGCACAGCGTCGCTCCCACCGACCAGATGTCGGACGGCGGGCCCTGCGGGCGGCCGGAGATGCGCTCGGGGGCCATGTAGTCGGGGGAGCCCACGAGCATGCCGACCATGGTGAGCGCCTTGGCGTCCTGGATCGCGGCGATGCCGAAGTCGGTGAGGACGACCCGGTCTCCGTCGCCCTCGACCAGGACGTTCCCGGGTTTGATGTCCCGGTGCAGGACGCCCCGCGCGTGGACCCGCTGGAGCGCGGCGACGAGTCCGAGGCCGACCCTGGCGGCGGCGACGGGGCCGAGCGGGCCGTCCTCGACGGTGATCCGCTCCAGGGAGCGGCCCCGCACCAACTCCATGACGATCCACAGGAGTTCGCCCTCGTCGACGACGTCGTAGACGCGGACCACGTTGGGGTGGTCGATGCGGGCGGTCGCGCGGGCCTCGCGCAGGGTGCGTTCGCGGCGGGTCCTGGTGTCCTCCGCGTCGGTGCCGTCGATGCGTATTTCCTTGACCGCGACCAGGCGGTCGAGGATTTCGTCGGCGGCCCGCCACACCCGCCCCATTCCCCCCTGCCCGATGCTCTCAACCAACCGATATCGCCCGGCCACCAAAAGCCCGGGAACACCGCCGCTGCTGCTGTTCCTCGGCAATCCACTGCTCCCTTTCACCGGCCGTACCATCAGAAACACAATGGTCACACTTCAGGCCGTACCAGCATAGTGGCGGGAAATCTTGTGGTACCTCTTCAAGTACCGCGAATTCAGGTGCGGTATCAGGGGGAGCGAAAGAGGGGGACGGACATGAGTTCTCGATACGGTACGGCTGCCGCCGGTGCGGCCGTCGTGGCCGGGCTGGCCGCGCTGCTGGTCCTGGCGCCGCAGGCGGGCGCGGACGAGGGGCCCGGCAGCGGCAAGGGCGGCAAGGCGGTCGACCCCGCGCCGGCCGGCGTCAAACTGACCACGACACTTCCCGAACGCATCTCGGTCGACAACAGCACCAGCAAAACCACCCTCACCGCGACCGTGAAAAACGAGGGCACGAAGGAGAGCGGCGCGATCAGGCTCCTGGTCGTCGGTTTCGAGGGCCTTTCGATCAACAGCGTCGAAGGCTGCACGCAGCTCCCGAAAGAAAACCTCCCCGAGGGCTCGAACAGTGGTTTCAATTGCCCGATGGACACCCTCGCGGCGGGCGCAACCAAGTCGTACAAAGTAAACGCGACGTACAACCTCAAAAAGCAGGGCAAGATCTGCCTCCCCGTCCAATCCACGGACGGCAAAAAGACGTACTGGCAGCAGGGCCCGGTCCCCTTCGGCGCATCCAACCCGGCCCCCAACGCCCCGGCAACCCCCCTCCTCCTGGGCACGGACAACAAGCCGGTGACCCCGGGAGGGGACCAACTCCCCAACACGGGCCCGGCAGACGAACTGCTCCCCCTGGGAGCAACGGGAGCGGCGCTCCTGACGGCAGGGGCGGCGGGTCTGTGGTGGTCACAGCGCCGCCGCGGGGAGCAACTCCGGTAGGAGAACGCCGAAGAGGCTCGCGAGCGGAACTCGCGAGCCTCTCAGCACCGGGCAACAGCCGGTTTTTTAGGGGCGCGGGGCTGTATCGATTTGCGGCTACCGCCGCGCGAGCGCGACCAGCCCCCGCCCCGCCCACAACGGACAGCAACCGCCGATCTTTTAGGGGCGCGGGGAACTGCGCGAACACCCCCACCGGCCCGCACTCGACCAACTACCGCCGTTCGAGCAGCTTCCACACCCCCGGCACCAACCCCATCGCCAGCGCCGCCTTCAGCGCGTCGCCGAGCAGGTACGGCGTGAGGCCGGCGGCGATCGCCTGGGATGCCGACATGTCCGCCGCGTACGCGAGGTACGGCACGCCGATCGCGTAGATCAGCGCCTCGCCCAGCAGCACCGCGCCGGCCATCCGCCACACGTTGCGGTCAGCGCCCCGCCGGGCCAGCGCGCCGACCACCGTGGACGCCAGCAGCAGGCCGAGGACGTACCCGAACGACACCATGCCCGCCCCGGACGCGCCCTGCGCGAACCACGGCACGCCGGCGACCCCGGCGACGGCGTACAGGGCGAGCGCGAGGAAGCCCCGGCCCGCGCCCAGCGACGTACCGACGAGCAGCGCGGCGAAGGTCTGGCCGGTGACCGGGACCGGGGAGCCGGGGACCGGGACCGCGATCTGGGCGGCGAGCCCGGTGAGGGCCGCGCCGCCCATGACGAGCGCGGCGTCGCGGACGCGACCGGCGGGGAGGAGGTCGGCGAGGACCCGCCCGGGGGCGGACGTGGCGGCGAGGGTGCTCATGCAGGACTCCGCGGGGACGGTGGATAAGGGGGACCTAAGGACGCTATCCCAGACCCCCACCCCCGCGAACCGTCAGGCGTCGACAAACGGCAGGTCAGCGCATTGGTGGGCTCTACACAAACCGCTCCCCCACACGTGATTCCGGTCACGGGGCGAACGGGACCGGCGTCGATAGGGTGAAACCCTTTGCCCACCTCACCGCATTGGACGAGCCGCGCCCATGCCCATACGCACCACCTCCGAGACCCCCGCCACCGCGCCCGGTCTCACGCACGCCCTCAAACAGCGCCACCTGTCGATGATCGCCCTCGGCGGGGTCATCGGCGCCGGCCTGTTCGTCGGCTCCGGTTCCGGCATCGCCGCCGCCGGCCCCTCGATCGTCCTCGCCTACGCCCTGTCCGGCGCCCTCGTGATGCTGGTGATGCGGATGCTGGGCGAGATGTCGGCGGCGTACCCGTCGTCGGGCTCGTTCTCCGCGCACGCCGAGCGCGCGATCGGCCCGTGGGCCGGGTTCACGGTCGGGTGGGCGTTCTGGATCCTGCTCTGCACGGTCGTGGGACTGGAGGGCATCGGCGCCGCGAAGATCGTGACGGGGTGGCTGCCGGGGACGCCGGAGTGGCTGTGGGTCGCCCTGTTCATGGTCGTGTTCTGCGGGATGAACCTCGCGGCCGTGAAGAACTTCGGCGAGTTCGAGTTCTGGTTCGCGGCGCTGAAGGTCGGGGCGATCTCCCTGTTCCTGGTCCTCGGCGTGCTGGCGATCGCGGGCCTGCTCCCCGGCACGGACGCGCCGGGCACCGCGAACCTCACGGACTTCCTCCCGAACGGCGGTGAGGGCTTCGTCATCGGCCTGCTCGCGACGGTCTTCGCGTACGGCGGTCTGGAGACCGTCACGATCGCGGCGGCCGAGTCGGAGGACCCCGTACGGGGCGTGGCGAGCGCGGTCCGCACCGCGATGTGGCGCATCGCGCTGTTCTACGTCGGCTCGATGGCCGTCATCGTGACGCTGGTCCCGTGGGACGCGCAGGAGGTCACCGAGAAGGGCCCGTACGTCGCCGCCCTCGACCACCTCGACATCCCGGGCGCCGGTCAGCTCATGAACGTGATCGTCCTGGTCGCGCTGCTCTCCGCGATGAACGCGAACATCTACGGCGCCTCGCGCATGGCGTACTCGCTGGTGGAGCGGGGTCAGGCGCCGCGCGCGCTGGGCACCGTCTCCGGCGGGGTGCCGCGTGTCGCCGTCCTCGTCTCGTCGGTCGTCGGGTTCGGGTGCGTGCTGCTGAGCTACTGGCGGCCGGACGACGTCTTCATGTGGCTGCTGAACATGATCGGCGCGGTCATCCTCGTCGTCTGGATCTTCATCGCCGTGTCCCAACTGCGGCTGCGTGGGCGTACGGCGCCGGAGCGGCTGGCCGTGCGGATGTGGGGGTTCCCGTGGCTGACGTGGGTCGCGCTGGCGGGGATGGTCGCGGTGTTCGCGCTGATGGCGCGGGAGGGGGACACGCGGACGCAACTCGTGTGGACGGGGGCGATGACGGTGGTGCTGGCGGGGGTCGGGTACGGGTGGCAGCGGGCGCGGAAGGGCTGACACGGTGCCGGGCCGGCGCCGGGGGTTCTCGCTGGAGTTTCTTGCCGCCACCCTCTAATTGCAAGTATCTTGCAACAAGAAGCTGTGCGCAGGAAAGGTTCTGAGAGGACCCCCATGCCCGTCTACACGCTGCCTGAACTCCCGTACGACTACTCCGCGCTCGCCCCCGTCATCAGCCCGGAGATCATCGAGCTGCACCACGACAAGCACCACGCGGCGTACGTGAAGGGCGCCAACGACACGCTGGAGCAGCTCGCGGAGGCGCGGGACAAGGAGGTGTGGGGGGCGGTCAACGGGCTGGAGAAGAACCTCGCGTTCCATCTCTCCGGGCATGTCCTGCACTCCATCTACTGGCACAACATGACCGGCGACGGGGGTGGCGAGCCTCTCGCGGCCGACGGGGTCGGGGAGTTGGCGGACGCCATCGCCGACTCCTTCGGTTCGTTCGCCGGGTTCAAGGCGCAGCTCACCAAGGCCGCTGCCACGACGCAGGGTTCGGGGTGGGGGGTGCTCGCGTACGAGCCGCTGAGCGGGCACCTGATCGTCGAGCAGGTCTACGACCACCAGGGGAACGTGGGGCAGGGGTCGACGCCGATCCTCGTGTTCGACGCGTGGGAGCACGCGTTCTATCTCCAGTACCGGAACCAGAAGGTCGACTTCATCGACGCGATGTGGGCGGTCGTCAACTGGCAGGACGTGGCGCGGCGTTACGCGGCGGCGAAGTCCCGTACGGATGTGTTGTTGCTGAACCCCTGAGGTGCTGCGGCTTTTCGGGCGTCCTGCCTCGTGATCGTCTTCTCAACTGTCACCGTGGGCAGGCGGATTGAGGGAAACCCCCGTGAGGACCTGACTCACGGGGGTTTCCTGTACCTGGAGTCGGGAGTTACGGCTTGCGGCCGAGCCCGCCGTGCTGGCCGATCGGCGTCGTGCTCGCGCCGGGTTCCGGGCGCCACAGCGGTACGGAGACGACTCCCGGCTCGACGAGGTCCAGGCCCTCGAAGTAGCCCTCGATCTCGGCGATCGGGCGCAGGAAGTAGGGGACGGCGCCGGTCTCGTTGTAGCCGTCCTGGGCGTGCTCGTACGCCGGGTCCGTGCCCCGGGAGCCCTCGTTGAGGGAGAGGTAGCTGCCCGAGGGGAGCCCGGCGAGGAACGCGCGGGCCAGGTCGCGGGCGCGGTCGTAGCCGTCGACGTGGCCGAGGATGCCGCTGAGGATCAGGGCGACGGGCTGGTCCAGGTCGAGGGTCCGGCCGGCGGCCTCGATGATGCGCTCGGGGTCGTACAGGTCCAGGTGCTCGTACGCGGTCCTGCCCTCCGGCGAGGAGTAGAGCAGCGTGCGGGCGTGCGCGAGGATCAGCGGGTCGTTGTCGACGTACACGATCTTCGACTCGGGGGCGTACCGCTGGGCGACCTCGTGGGTGTTGTCGGCGGTGGGCAGGCCCGTACCGACGTCCAGGAACTGCCGTACCCCCGCCTCCTCCACGAGGTACCGGATGGAGCGGCCCAGAAAGGCGCGGCTGCTGCGGGCGATGGTGACGATGCCGGGAAAGACGGCGGTGTAGGCGTCACCCGCCGCCTCGTCCACCGGGTAGTTGTCCTTGCCGCCGAGCCAGTAGTTCCAGATACGGGCCGAGTGCGGCACCGTGCTGTCGATCTTCGTCATGCGGTCCATGGTGCCCTCTGGGGGAACTGGCGCGCGAGGGCTTGGGGTTGACGGGTGCCGTCTCTTGGCCATCGGAGACCTTCACCTTCGGTGCCAGCACGTTCGGTGCCAGCACGTTCGGTCCCAGCACGGAGGAGGGGGCGCCCGGCGCGATGGCCGGGTGCCCCCTCCTCTTCCCCCGGGTGCTGCCCCGGTTCCCCTCCTGCTCTACCGGGGCAGCACCACGACATAGGCGGACGGTGGGCGGTCGGTGGAGGTCAGGAGTGCTGTGTGGAGCACCATCGCCTGTTGTTCCATCGACTCGCGGAGTTTGCGGGGGGTGATGTGGACGACCGTGATGCCCAGGCGTTCCAGGGTTTCGCGTTTGCGGGCGTGGTCCGTCCAGAGGGTGTCGTCGTTCTGGTGGGGGGTGCGGATGTCGAGTTCCAGGGCGACCGCGTGGTCCGGCCAGTACGCGTCGAGGCCGCCCAGGTGGGGGCCGCCGGGGAGGCGGAGGTCGACGTTCCAGAGGGGTTCGGGGAGGGCGTGGTCGCGGACCAGGCGGTAGAGGCGGTTCTCGGCGAGGGCCCGGCTCTCGGCGAGGAGTGCGTCCACCGCGTCCACGACATGCGGTCGCGTCAGCAGCTTCGCTCGGCTCAACTCCCCTACCGCCGCCGCAGGTTCGCAGTGGCCGTCCCGTACCGCCTCCGCCATCAGGCGGCGTACGACGCCGGTGTCCGTGAGGTCGGAGAGGGCGTCGGCGAGGGCGCGGGCGGCGGGGGCCACCGGAACGCCGTCCAGGAGCAGCGGGGTTGGCGGGGTCGCCGTGCGGATGATGCGGACGTACCCCGTGGAGCGCAGGCGGCGCAGGCGGGGGACCAGGACGTCGATGTGGTCGTGGGCGGGCAGGGAGGTGAAGCCGTGCAGCCGCAGGGCCGCGAGGCCGGTGAGCATGGACTCGGCGTCGGGGGTGCCTTGTCGGGGAACCGCCGTCGTGCTGAGGATGCCCCGCCCCGAACTCCGGCTCTCCCGGGCCGCGTACAGCAGCGCGCCCCGCACCCGCTCCTCGTCGCTCAGCCGCCCGGCGTGCAGCGCGTACACCCCCGGCAGCACCTGCTGCCAAGGCCCGCCCGGCCGGCAGCGTTCGTTCGTCTCGGCCTGGGAGACGCCGTGGGAGCGGAGTTGAGGGGTCGTCAGGAGGGAGTCGGTGGCGGCGCAGCTGCGGGGGGTGTCGGCGTTCATGGAATCGGGTTTCCCGCACTCGGCCGGCGCTTTAACCGGTGTTACACGCTCGTCGATAAATGCGGACAACGCCGTACTAAAGGACGGATGTTCGGATGCCGATAAGCGCCGAAAATCGCTGGTCCCGGAGGAGGGAGCCGGAGGTTACGGGTTTGAGTACCAGAATTTCGTAACGGTCACCGAAAGCAGAATTACTGGCCATAGGGCCAAAGCTTTCCGGTCTGAGTAGGTGTACTCATGGCACCGGAGCCCGGGGCCGCCATGATGAGGCTGCCGAGAAGAAGGAGCGCCTCCGATGTCCCTGTCCGCACCTGTTCGTGGCCGTACGGCGGCCACGTCCGGTCCGCCCTCCGTGCTCCCTCGCGTCTGTGCCGCGGTGGTGGTCGCGGGTGTCGCCGTCTCCGCATGGGCGCCGTACGACCGGATGACCTGGCTGCTGGAAGTGGTGTGGGTGCTGATCGGGCTGCCGTTGGCTGTCGTGACCTGGCGGCGCTTCCCGCTGACGGGCCTGTTGTGCTGCCTGCTCGCGGTGCACGCGCTGGTGCTGGCGCTGGGCGGGCACTACACCTACGCCCGGGTACCGCTGGGCGAGTGGGTGCGGGACGGACTGGGGCTGGCGCGGAATCCGTACGACCGGTTCGGGCACCTGATGCAGGGCTTCGTGCCGGCCGTTCTGGTACGGGAGCTGCTGAGCCGGACCTCGCCGCTGCGCGGCAGCCGCTGGCTGGCGCCGCTCACGGTCTGCGCGTGCCTGGCCTTCAGCGCGCTCTTCGAGATGTTCGAGTGGGCGGCGGCGGTCGTCGGCGGGCACGCGGCGGATGACTTCCTGGCGACGCAAGGCGATGTGTGGGACACCCAGTGGGACATGTTCTGCGCGCTGATCGGTGCCACCGTCGCGCTGCTGCTGCTCAGCAGGTGGCACGACCGGCAGCTGGCCCGGCTCTGACCCGGAAGACCGATGCGCGCGCCGTGCGGGGGGTGCGGGCCGGCGAGAACGCCGGCCCGCCCGACGCCAACTCCCCTACACGCCCTGCGCCTTCAGCGCCCGAGCCAGATCGTCCCGGCCCTCCAGCACCAGCCGGCGCAGCGCGGGCGCGGCCTCCTCGTGTGAGGCCAGCCACGCATCGGCCGCCCCCAGCACCTCCCGCTCGGCCCCCGGCAGGGGATACGCCGGGAACAACCCCGACACCACGTCCACCCCGATCTGGATGGACCGGTCGGCCCACACCCGCTCGATGGAGTCGAAGTACTTGGCGACGTACGGCGCGGTCAACTCCCGCTGGGACGACCGGGCGAACCCGGCGATGGTCGCCCCGACGAGCGCGTTGGACAGCGCGTCCCCCTCGACGACCTGGGCCCATGCCTGCGCCTTGACGGCGGCGGACGGGCGGGAGGCGAGGCACCGCACGTGATGCCGCTTCCCGGAAGCCGTGTCGTCCCGGACCAGCTCGGCCGCCAACTCCCCTTCCCCCACGGCCCCGTGAGAAGCGAGGGCGTCGAGGAACGTCCACCGCAGCTCCTGGTCCACATCGAGCCCGGCGATCTTCTCGGTCCCGTCGAGCAACCCCCGCAGCAGCCCCAGGTCCTCGGCGGAGGAAGCGCCGGACGCGAAGAACCGGGCCCACGCGAGCTGAGGCTCACTGCCGGGTTCGGCGGCGCGAAGGTCCCGCAGCGCGACCCGGGCCACCAACGCCTCCACGTCCGAACGCCCGGCAGCGGGAACGTAGTTGACGAGCGCGGACCCGGCCCAGGCGTGGAGCATCTGCAACACCCCGATGTCGGACTCCCGTTGGGCGAACCGCCCCACCAACTCCACGAAGTCCAGGGCGGGAAGCAGCGCGTCCCGCGTCAGATTCCACAGCGCGGACCAGCACAGGGCGCGGGCGAGCGGATCGACGATGTCCCCGAGGGACTCGCGCAGCGTCTCCAACGACCGTGCGTCGAACCGGATCTTGCAGTACGTCAGATCGTCGTCGTTGACGAGCACGAGGTCGGGAGCCTCGGCGCCGGCCAGCTCCGCTACGACCGTCCGCGACCCGGTGACGTCCACCTCGGCCCGCGCGTACCGCACGACCCCTTCGGCCGTCCGCCGGTACAGCCCCACAGCGACCCGGTGCGGACGGGCGGGCAACTCCTCCTGGAGCACGGCGAGTTCGGCGACCCGCCCGTCTTCGACCCGCACCTCGGGCGTCAGCGAGTTGAGGCCGGCCGTCTGGAGCCAGGACCGGGCCCAGGTCCCCATGTCCCGCCCGCTGGTCTCCTCCAGGACGGACAGCAGGTCCCCGAGTCGCGTGTTCCCGTAGGCGTGCCGCTTGAAGTAGCGCCGCGCGCCTTCGAGGAACGCGTCCTGACCGACGTACGCGACGAGCTGCTTCAGCACGGAAGCGCCCTTCGCGTACGTGATCCCGTCGAAGTTGAGCTTCGCGTCCTGGAGGTCGCGGATGTCGGCGGTGACGGGGTGCGTGGAGGGGAGCTGGTCCGCCCGATAGGCCCAGGACTTACGGCGGTTGGCGAAGGTGATCCACCCGCCCTCGAAGCGGGTCGCGCCGACGAGCGCGAACGCGCCCATGAAGTCCGCGAAGGACTCCTTGAGCCAGAGGTCGTCCCACCACTCCATGGTGACGAGGTCGCCGAACCACATGTGGGCCATCTCGTGGAGGATGACGTTCGCGCGGGCCTCGTACGACGCCTGGGTGACCTTGCCCCGGAAGATGTACTCCTCGCGGAAGGTCACGAGACCGGGGTTCTCCATCGCGCCGAGGTTGTACTCGGGGACGAACGCCTGGTCGTACTTCCCGAAGGGGTACGGGTAGTCGAAGTGGTCGTGGAAGAAGTCGAGCCCCTGCTTGGTGACGAGGAAGACGTCGTCCGCGTCGAAGTGGGGGGCGAGGCCCTTGCGGCACATGGCGCCGAGGGGGATCTCCAGCGTCGTACCGTCGTCGAGCGTCCGCGCGTACGAATCCGTCACGTAGTGGTAAGGACCGGCCACCACACACGTGATGTACGTCGAGATCGGCTTCGTCTCGGCGAACCGCCATACGCCGTCGGCCTGTGTCCCGACTCCGTTGCTCCACACGGTCCATCCCTCGGGCGCCCGCACCTCGAAGCGGAACGGCGCCTTGAGGTCGGGCTGTTCGAAGTTGGCGAACACGCGGCGGGAGTCGGCCGGTTCGTACTGCGTGTAGAGGTAGACCTCGCCGTCCTCGGGGTCGACGAAGCGGTGCAGGCCCTCGCCGGTACGGGAGTACGCGCACTGCGCGTCGACGATCAGCTCGTTCTCGGCGGCCAGGTCCTCCAGGGCGATGCGCGCGCCGTCGAACACCTCGCCGGGGTCGAGGTCGCGGCCGTTCAGGGAGACGGCGGTGACGCTCGGCGCGATCAGGTCGGCGAAGCTCGTCGCGCCGGGCTCGCCGCACCGGAAGCGGATCGTGGTGACCGAGCGGAAGGTGTGGCCGCCGACCGGGTCGCCCACGGCCGAACGCAGGTCGAGGGACACCTCGTACGCGTCGACCGACAGCAGCGCGGCCCGCTCCCTGGCCTCGTCGCGGGACAGATTCTCACCAGGCACCGGCGGTACTCCCTCAGACATTCGTGGACTCGGCGCGCCCCGTTCGCGGTACGCCTGGACAGCACCGATCCTGCCATGCGTGCCTGACCGGACACATGGGGGAACACTCCCGGGAATGGTTGGCTCGGGTCGTACGTTGGCACGGGAATATCCGTACGTTCCCAGCCGTGGCGCTCTTGAGGAGAGACATGTCCGAGAAGACCCCCGTCGACTTCTGGTTCGACCCGCTGTGCCCCTGGGCCTGGATGACCTCCCGCTGGGTCCTGGAGGTCCAGGAGCAGCGCGACATCGACATCCGCTGGCATCCCTTCAGCCTCGCCGTCCTCAACGAGGACAAGCTCGACCAGCTTCCGGAGGAGTACCGCGAACTGCTCGCGACGAAGGCGTGGAAGCCGATCCGTGTCGTCACCGCGGCCTGGCAGAAGCACGGTGACTCGGTCGTGGGCCCGCTCTACACCGCGCTCGGCACGCGCTTCCACAACAACGGCGAGGGGCCGACCCTCGAAGCGATCGCCGGTGCGCTGGAGGAGGTCGGCCTTCCCGCCGAGCTGATCGAGTACGCCGAGCAGGAGGACTTCGAGTTCGACGCGGAGCTGCGTGCGTCCCACAAGGAGGGGATCGACAAGGTCGGGCAGGACGTCGGTACGCCGATCATCGCGGTGCCCGGGCCCGAGGGCAACGAAGTCGCCTTCTTCGGGCCCGTCGTCACCCCGGCTCCCAAGGGTGAGGCCGCGCTTCGCCTGTGGGACGGCACGATCGCCGTCGCCTCCGTGCCGGGTTTCTACGAGATCAAGCGGACCCGTACGCAGGGGCCGATCTTCGAGTAGGGGGTCAGGATTCCGCTGGGATCTGTAGGTCCTCGGGGAGGTTGCCGCCCAGCTGCCAGTTGTCCTTGCGCTGGATGCGGCGGCAGCCTGTGCCGGTGCACCGGTGGTAGGCCGACGGGCGGAACCGTTCCCCCTGCTCGCTCTCGAACCGGCTCATGACCTGCGCCGCTGCGGCGATCTCGGCACCCTCCAGGTCCCGGAATCGCCGCTGCGGTCCTTTGTTGCAGGTCGGGTTGGGGCATCGGACGTGGGACACGTGTACCTCCTCGCGCCGGGAGCAGGAGCATAGAGCGCGGGGCGGCTGGAGGGGAGGGTTCCGCCCGTTTTGACGTACGTCACGCTTCCGCGCGCAGCAGTTTCCTCACGGTCTCGGCGTCGCCCTCGCTGAGGAGGATGCTTATCTTGGCGTGTTCCGGCGAGGTGTACGTGAGTGTTGTCAGGCCGGTTCGCCAGCTGGGCTGTTGGGTGATGTGCCGGCTGCGGGGGAGTTTGATTTCGGGGCCTCGGCGGCGGGTGAACGTCGGTTCCTTGTCCGGGGTTGCGGAGATCTTTCCGTACACACTTCCGCGTCTGCCCAGCCCTGCTCGCCATGTCACCCGGCACGGGAAGTTCGCGGTATCGGTATTCGTGGTGGATCGCCGGGTGGATCTTCGTCGGGTTGCTGCGCGTATGGCGGCGCCTGCGAGTAACGCGATGATCGAAAGAAAGGCGAACTCCAGGAGGGTCGACATATCGAACTGGTCCTCTCGTTGCGGGGTGGCTGGGTTCGGGGGCGTTTTCGAGGTGGCTCCGGGCGGGCTGGGGCTGGAGGGTATCCGAGGGGGGGCGGAGGGTGTTGGTGCCGGTGGGCTGCTCCGTCTTTCCCCCGGGTACGGTGCTCACTCCACCTCGCGTGGGGGTGGAGGTTGGCGTCGGATCCGTCTCTGCTGCTGGGGATGTCCAGGCGTTCATCGAAGCGCCGGGCTGCTGGGGATCGCGTCGAGGCCTCCGCCTTCGGCAATCGTCCGGTGGTGAGCAGCGGGCGGTTCGGGTGGGGGCTCGGCGTGGGTGTGGGGAGGGCGCTGAGGGGTTCGACGGGGGTGGGTGGGTAGGGATGGTGGGGATAAGGTTTAGGCCGGGGTTCAGGGAGGGGTAGCGAAATGTCCGGTTCTCGGGAAGTGATGAGAAACGGCCGCTCGCTCGGATAAAGACCCAGGTCACGAGGAGTGGTCCCCGCGCACGCGGGGGTGTTCCCACCCTCGTCCTGGAAACCACCTGGACCACCGAGTGGTCCCCGCGCACGCGGGGGTGTTCCCAACTCATCGAGAGACTAGTTCTCGGGGTCGGAGTGGTCCCCGCGCACGCGGGGGTGTTCCAGGTACGGGAGTAGCGGCGCGAGCAGTAGGGCGTCCGAGTGCGCGTTCCCCGTCAGGTCAGGGCTGGGGTGTATGAGGTTCGGGCCTGCCTCGTTCGGCTCCCCCGTGACGTTCTGTTTACGCGGGGGCTTACGGCTTGTGCGACAGGTGGGCCGTGACCGTTTTGCCGAGGTTCTTGTGCGGGTGCCAGGAGAGGTGCGTGGTGAGGGCCGTGACCACCTGGAGGCCGCGGCCGGCCTCGGTCGTGGGGGTTTCGCAGAGGGTGGGGACCGTGGGGGTGGGGTCCGAGACCTCGATCAGGAGGGTGTGCGGAGTCGGCTCCAACAGGGCCAGGTGGAGCCAGAGTTCGTGGCCGGGGCGACGGGCGTGGCGGATCGCGTTCGCCACCAGTTCCGAGACGATCAGGATCGCGTCGTTCTTGTCGCCGGGCCAGTCCCAGAGGGTGAGGCGGCGGAGGGTCTGGCGGCGGGCGAGGGGGACGCTTCGCAGCGTCATGGGGTAGCTCATGTTCCAGGATTCGGTGAGGGGGGTGGTGGGAGCGGGGGTGGTCATGTGGGGTCGGTCCCTTTCCGTCGGGGATGTGGGACCACGGTGACGGGTCGGGGATTGAGGCTGCAATCGAAACCCACTCGAATATTCAACGGGGACGAAAGTGGAATATGCACGGTTCTGCGCAAACGCCTGCGTGGGCTGCACAGCGGGTGCCACACTCTGCACACAGTCACGTGCCGTACACGCTGGAGCACAGAGAGGTGCATCATGGCCGCCAAACGCGGACGCACAGGTCAGAGGCTCGAACTGGGCCTTCAGCTCCGTCAGTTGCGGGAGAACTGCGGGCGAGGCGACCGTGGGGGCGGGTTCACGCGGAAGCAGGCGATCCAGGGAACCCGGCTGTCGGAGGCGGCACTTCAACGGATCGAGACCGGCTCACTGAACTTCCGGAATGTGGGTGACCTTCGGAAGTTGCTGGACAAGTACGGGGTCGATGACCCCGACGTCATCGACTCGCTGATCGGCCTCAACAAAGAGTCCTCGAACCAGGATTGGCTCACTCAGTACCGGGGACGGATGCCTGCCGGTATGCCGGGCTTCGTGGGCATCGAACCCGAGGCGCGCAGCATGAAGGTGTACCACCCCACGCTGGTGCATGGGTTGTTGCAGACCAACGCATACGCACAGATCCTGCACGACATCCAGAAGCCGATCGAGGAGACCACCACCGAAGTGATCCGCAGCAGCGTGGAGTTGCGGATGAAGCGGCAGGAAGTGCTCACGCGCGAGGACCCCGTACGGCTCCACGCGATTCTGGGTGAGGGTGCCTTGCGGTATCCGGTCGGGGGGCCTGAGGTAATGCGGGAGCAGTACACGAAGATCGATGAGGTGTCACGCTGGGACCATGTCACCGTCCAGGTCCTGCCGTTCCGTTGGGGTTACCGCGCAAGTCACGACTTCGCGATCCTCGATTTCGGCAACGCCCTCCCGGCCAGGGTCCAGACCGACAACTCCTGGGGAGCCGTCTCCACTTCGGATAAGCCGCGCGAAGTGGACCGGTTCACTCGCCGGTTCGACGCCATGGTCGCATCGGCGCTGCCTCCGGAGGACACTCCTGACTTCCTGCACCGACTAGAACGAGAGCTATAGACCCATGCGCCCCCGCTACACCGCGCCCGAACTCGCACCCGACCACGCCTGGTTCAAGTCCTCCTACAGCGACGGCACCGGCAACAGCTGCGTCGAAGTCGCCGCCCTGCACCCCAACATCGGTGTACGCGACTCCAAGCACCCCCACGGCCCCGCCCTCCTCCTCCCCCCCTCCGCCTGGTCCCCCTTCCTCACGCGCCTGCGCGCGACCTCCGCGTAGCGCGCCCGCTCACCCGGTCCAGCAGCGCCGCGTACGACGCGATCATCCGCGTCCTGCTGAACCGTTCACGGCTCCCGGCGAGGGCGGAGCCCAGCTCTGTCCTCGCCGCGACCGCCTCCGACCAGGCGGAAGCGATCGCCCCGGCGTCGAAGGGCGTCACCAGCCCGTGCCCCGCGACGATCGACGCGCTGTCGCCGACGTCCGTCGTGACCGGGACCGCGCCGCACATCATGCCCTCGATGAGGCACAGGGGGGCCGCCTCGCCCCACGCCGAGGTGAGCGCCACGACGTCCGACGCGGCGTAGAGCATCTCCATGTCCCGGCGCACGCCGAGCAAGTGCACCCCGGCCCCGCCAAGGCCCGCAGAGGCCATCTCCGCCAGCAACCCGGCGTTCTCCGCACTCATCCCCGCCCCGCACATCAGGACGTGCCCCTGAGGCTCCCTGGACAGCCACTCCGCAGCCGCCCGCAGGAACAGCGGGACGTTCTTCATGGCGTCGTAGCGGGCGGCGAAGACGACGACGGGGGCCGACTCGGAGACCCCCAGCTCCGTACGGACCGCGAGGCGCCGAGCCGCGTCGGGACGGAAGCGGATCAGGTCGACGCCGTTGGGGATCACCGCCAACAAGTCACCCGGCACCCCTGCGGCCTCGTACGCCGCACGCGTCGACTCCGCGCAGCACACCGCCGCCGCGACCTTGCCGTCGGCGATCCCGGCGAGCAGGTCGTCCAGCGCCTGGTTCTCGGGGTCGGACCGGTGCAGCCCGACGACGACGGGGCGGCGAGGAAGGCCGGCCTGGTTCAACAGAGCCAGCGGCTGTTCCTTCAGCGACAGGATGACGTCCGCCTCGGCCATCGCCCGCGCCGTATCGGCCAGCTCGTCACCGGTGAAGGTGGCCGGATCGCCCCCCGCGTACACCCGCCCGAGCGCCGTCACCGGCACCCCCGCCGCCGTCAGCTTCCGATAACACGTGTCGTTCTCCATGCGCTGCCGGGTCGCCTCGCGGTGGACCTCGGAATGCATGCTGAGGACGCGATGGTGCTGGCCCCCTTCACTCAGGCCCAGCACCACGTCGCTGTGGACGATCCGGGCTCCCCCGGAGAAGAAGCCCTCGTAGACAGACAGCACACGGAGCATTCGCGCTCACCCGCCTTGCACATGTATCAAGCCATCCCCGTGTTGGTGCGGGTTAGCCGATATCAGGCGGTACGGATATTTCCGGCGGATGAACGGGATGTTTTATTTCGCCAGATCCTGGATGACAGCGAGGTCGGATTCACTCGAACGGCTTGCGCCCGGTGCGGGGTTTCCGCAGAATTCCGCTTCGATGACCGGCACGACGTCGCCCGTCCAGTCCGCGTTCAGGTTGAAGGCGACCGCGTGCTTGCCGTCCGCTGTCGTGAGGGCGACGGAACTGGAGCCGTGGATGCCGCCGTCGTGGCCCCAGACGGTGACGCCGCAGGAGAGGGTGCCCTCGGCGATACCGAGGCCGTACCCGGAGACGGAGTTGACCGTCTTCATCTCCTTGAGCTGGGCCGGGGGCAGGAGTCTGCCCTGGAGGAGGGCGCTGTAGAAGCGGGTCAGGTCGGCGGAGGTGGAGATCATCTCGCCCGCCGAGCCCGCGATCGAGGGGTTGAGTTCGGTGACGTCGTACGTCGGCCCGTCGGCCGTCTCCGCGAGCTTGCCGTACGCGCGCGAGGCCGGGCGCGGGAGGGTGACGGAGTTGCCGGGGACCGAAGTGCCCTTGAGGCGGAGGGGGTCGATGATGCGGGTGCGGACTTCCGCGCCGTACGGGTGGCCGGTCGCCTTTTCGATGACCATTCCCGCCAGGACGAAATTCGTGTTGGAGTACTTCCAGTCGGTGCCGGGTTCGAACTCCGGGGCGTGGGACATGGCGAGGCCCACGGCATAGGACGGGGTGCGGGGCGTGAAGCGGTTCTTGTAGAACCCGTCCTTCAGGAAGTAGTCGCGCCCGAACTGCTCGTCCTCCGTGTAGTTGTAGATTCCGCTGGTGTGGTTGAGGAGTTGGCGCAGAGTGATACGGCTGCCGTCGTGGCCGTTCCCGTGCACGACCCCCGGCAGCCACTTCTCGACCGTGTCGTCGAGCGACAGCCTGCCCTCCGCCTCCAGTTGGAGCATGACGGTCGCGACGAACGTCTTGGTGATGCTGCCGACGCGGTAGTGGTCGCCGGCCGAACGCGGCTTGCCGGTACGGAGGTTGCCGACACCGGCCGTCGTCGACCAGGTCGCGCCGTTCTCCCGGGCGGTCAGCGTGACGCCGGGTACGCCCTGCTGGACGACGCCCTCGACGGCCTTCCTGGTCGGCTCGTGCGAGGCCGGTGCGGCGGCCAGCGCCGGTGCCGCGAGGGCGACCGTCGCCGTGAGGGCCGTCGCCGCCAGCACCGTCGTACGGAGTTTCTTCATGGGTTTCCCCCTGCTCGTGATCACGCGGTCAGGGGGAGGGACGCCGTTGGATCAGGGGGAGTTGTCCCTGATCCGGAGGGTTGAGCGGCTTTCAGCCAAGGTGACCCGTCGCCGGGCGCTCGCGCCAGAGGCGTACGGACCGGGCGACCATGTCGCCCGTCGGGAGGTCCGGCAGGGCGTCGAGGTCGTGCCAGGCCGCGAGGTCCGTGGAGCCGTCCTGTTCGGAGCGCAACTCGCCGCCGGTCACCTTCGCTTCGTAGATCAGGGCGATGCCGTGGTGGTCGCGGGGGAGGCGGAAACCCCGGCGCGGGAGCGGGAAGCGGCGGGAGACGACGCCCAGGAGGGCGGTGACCTCGACGTCGTAGCCCGTCTCCTCGCGCAGTTCGCGCAGGACCGCGTCGTACGGGTCCTCGCCGTGCTCCACTCCCCCGCCGGGCATGATCCACACGCCCGTGCCGCCGGGTTCGCGGAAGCGCGGCAGGAGGATGCGGTCGTTCTCGACGATCACCGCGTACGCGGCCGTCCTTCGGGTTCTTCTCACGGGCTGGTCACAGCTCCCTCGTAGCCGGTGGGTGGTTTGTCTTGAATTGGTGGTCTGCCACCTAAAGTCCATCGCGGGTTTTCCCCATTCATTCACCACCTCACGGTCAACCCTCCCCAAACATTCACTCGGTGGGTAAAGCTGGGCGATCACTCGGGATCACTTCTGACATGAGCTAGGGATGCCCATGACCAACACCCCCCACAGACGTACGGTACGAATAGCCGTGGCGGCGGGGCTCGTCGCCGCGCTGTCGGCCGCCGGTCCCGTGCCGCTCGCGTTCGCCGGTGACCAGCACTCCACGGTCGCCCCCGCCCTCAAGCCGACCGGCGACAAGCTCGGTTCGGACGACGCGGCGGCGCTCACGGACGCGAAGGCCGAGGGGGACAAGACCGTCACGATGATGGTCGCGACCGCCCCCGGCGAGACCGCGCAGGTGGCGAAGCAACTCGACGGTCTGGACGGCGGGTTCGTCGGCCGCAAGGACGACGCGCTCGGGTACGTCCGCGCGACCGTCCCCACCGGCAAGGCGGATGCGGCCATCGCCGCCGCGTCGAAGCTGACGTCCGTGCAGGCGATCGACCTCCGCCAGGAGATCGCGCTGGACGACCCGACGCCGAGCAGCTCCAAGGAGCGCTCCACGGCCGGGAGTTACCCCGCCCCCGGCAAGAAGACGCCCGCGAAGAACCCGTACAACCCCTCCTTCGAGACGGGTGCGGTGTCCTTCGTCGAGGACCACCCCACGTACGACGGCCGTGGCGTCACCATCGGCGTCCTGGACTCCGGCGTCGACCTCGGCCACCCGGCGCTCCAGAAGACGACGACCGGTGAGCGGAAGATCGTCGACTGGGTCACCGCGACGGACCCCGTGGTGGACCGCGACGGGACGTGGCTGCGGATGAACTCCGCCGCCGCCGGGCCCGAGTTCACCGCCGCCGGGCGTACCTGGAAGGCGCCCGCGGGCAGCTTCCGGTTCCAGACCTTCGCCGAGTCCGCCACCAACGGTGGTGACATGGCAGGGGACTTGAACCGTGACGGCGACAAGTCCGATGTGTGGGGCGTGCTGTACGACGCCGCCGCCGGAACGGTCCGCGTCGACCTCGACAACGACGGTGACTTCACGGACGAGACGCCGCTGAAGCCGTACAAGGACGGTTTCCAGATCGGGTACTTCGGTGTCGACGACCCGAAGACCGCGATCTCCGAGCGCATCCCGTTCGTCGTCGAGATCCGCAAGGACGTCGTGTTCAACGGCGCCGGGGACAAGTCGGACTACGTCAATATCGGCGTCGTCGAGTCCCGCCACGGCACGCACGTCGCCGGGA
This sequence comes from Streptomyces saintjeani, assembly GCF_055409605.1. NCBI lineage: Bacteria > Bacillati > Actinomycetota > Actinomycetes > Kitasatosporales > Streptomycetaceae > Streptomyces > Streptomyces saintjeani. Next base: position 3,232,118 of record NZ_CP189624.1, read on the forward strand.
TCACCGCCGCCAACTCGCTGTTCGGCGGCAAGATGAACGGCGCCGCGCCGGGCGCGAAGATCGTGTCCTCGCGCGCCTGCACGTGGACCGGCGGCTGCACGAACGTCGCCCTCACCGAGGGCATGATCGACCTCGTCACCAAGCGCGGCGTCGACATCGTGAACATGTCGATCGGCGGCCTGCCTCCGCTGAACGACGGCAACAACGCGCGCGCCCAGCTCTACACGCGGCTCATCGACCAGTACGGCGTGCAGCTCGTCATCGCCGCCGGGAACGAGGGCCCCGGCACCAACACGATCGGTGACCCCGGCCTCGCCGACAAGGTCATCAGCGTCGGCGCGTCCATCTCCAAGGAGACCTGGGCCGCCAACTACGGGTCCCAGGTGACCAAGAAGTACGCGATGTTGCCGTTCTCCTCCGCCGGGCCGCGTGAGGACGGCGGGTTCGTGCCGACGCTCGTCGCGCCGGGCGCCGCGATCAACACGATGCAGACGTGGTCGCCGGGGGCGCCGGTCGCCGAGTCCGGGTACCAACTGCCGCCCGGGTACGCGATGTTGCAGGGTACGTCGATGGCGTCGCCCCAAGCCGCCGGTGCCAGCGCGCTGTTGCTGTCCGCCGCCAAGCAGCGGAAGATCGCGCTGTCGCCGCTGACGCTGCGAACTGCCCTCACCAGTACGGCTCGTGAGATCAAGGGCGTGCCCGCGCACGTGCAGGGGTCCGGGCTGATCCGGATCGTGCAGGCGTGGGACGCGATCAAGAAGGGCGCGACCGCGCACGACTACACCGTCAAGGCACCGGTCAGCACCGCCCTTTCCGGGTCGCTCAAGGAGCCCGGTTTCGGTACCGGGATCTATGACCGTGAGGGCGGGCTGAAGGTCGGGGAGAAGCGGTCGTACGACATCGTCGTGACCCGAACTTCCGGGCCTGCCAAGGCTGTCAAGCACAGTGTGTCGCTGCGGACCAACGACGGTACGTTCAAGGTCGTCGGTGGTAAGAGCGTCAGTCTGCCGCTGAACACGCCGGTCACCGTCAAGGTGCAGGCTCAGGCCAAGTCGGCCGGGGTGCACAGCGCGATCGTCGAGCTGGACGACAAGGCGACCGTCGGGGTGGATCAGCGGATCCTCTCCACCGTCGTCGTGTCCAAGGCGCTCGCGGCTCCGTCGTACTCGTTCTCCAAGTCGGCCAGTGTGCAGCGGAATTCGAGTCACTCGTACTTCGTGACCGTGCCGCAGGGGGCCAAGACGCTTGAGGTCGCGCTCGGGGGGCTCAAGGACAAGAGCCAGACGCGGTTCATCTCCCTTCACCCGTACGGGGTGTTGATGGAGGACGGGGCCACCGTCTACTGCTACAACGACTACAACAACCCCGAAAACCCCAACAACTGCCGTCCGGATCTGCGGACTTACGCGAACCCGACGCCGGGGGTGTGGGAGGTCGAGGTCGAGTCGCGTCGTACCTCGCCGTACCTCGACAACCCGTACACGCTCGATGTGTCGGTGCTGGGTACGGAGTTCTCGCCGGCCGTTCGTACGGTGCCCGAGGCGAAGGTCGGTACGCCGGTCGCCGCCGAGTGGGCCGTGACCAACAAGTTCGCGCCGCTGAACGCGAAGCTTGAGGGTGGGTCGCTCGGGTCCGCGAAGTTGGCTACGCCGACTATCGCGCAGGGTGCTTCGCAGACGTCGACTGTTGTGGTTCCGGCCGGTGTTGAGCGGTTCGACGTGTCCATCGGGGGTGTGTCCGACGCGGCTGCGGATCTTGACCTGACCGTTTATCGGGACGGTGTGCAGGTCGGGCAGTCCGCCGACGGGGACTCCGAGGAGTCGGTGAGTCTTGTTTCGCCGGCTGCCGGGACGTACACGATCGTTGTCGACGGGTACGGGGTCCCTGCGGGGACGACCACGTTCCAGTACAAGGACGTGTACTTCACGTCCGCGCTGGGGTCGGTCTCCGTGGGCTCCGGGGCTGTGTCCATCCCCAGCGGTGGGACCGCGAACATCTCCGGGAACGTGCTGGTGAAGGCTGCTGGGCCTGAGGGGCGGGAGTTCTTCGGGGAGGTTCGGTTGGTCAATGCTCGGGGGACTGCGGCGGGGGTTGGGACCGTTGTCATCGAGAAGGTCGTGGGTTAGCGACTAATGGGGTGGTGAGGGGGGTTGTGTGTCGGCTGCGGGTTCGTCGTGGCTGATCGCGCAGTTCCCCGCGCCCCTAAAAGACGAAAGACCACCCGCCGCTGCGCAAGCGTTAAAGGGCGGGCGCTCCCCCAAGAGCGCCCGCCCTTTTTCGTCCCGCCCCTTTTCCCCGTGTTTCCCCCGTATCTCCCCCACCTCTTTCCGGCCGACGCCCACCCCCGTGACGGCGCCGGCCGGTGCTTGGTGTGCCGGGTGATGCCCTCCCCCGAGGGAGCACCACCCGGCGATCACGAGATTAGGCCGGGTGTGCGCGTGGCAGGGGGGTTCGGTTGTGGCACCACGCGGCCATGGCCGGGAGATGCCAAGAGGTCACGGCGGGTGACTCGAACGCAGGTACGGCGAAATCCGCGATCGGATACCGTCAGCGGCAGTCCGACGCCAACGACAGATCTCGGCCGCGAGGCGGCCTTCGCAGGGGGAGCCATGCTGGAGACCATCGGCATCGACCAGTCGACCCACGACGTCTACCGGTCTTTGCTGCTGCACCCCTCCTGGACCCTGGAGGACATCGCCCGCGAGACGGGGCTGGCGGAGGCGGACGTACGGGCCGCGCTCGACCGGCTGACCCAACTCTCCCTGCTGCACGAGGCCGCCGGCCACCAGTTCGTTCCCGTGAGTCCGGAAATCATCCTCTCGCCGCTGCTCCAGCGCAGGGAGGCGGAGCTGGACGAACAGCGCGCCCGGCTGTCCCAGGAACGCGCCGCGCTGGCCGCGCTGACCTCGGACTACGCGAACATGGCGGCGCACCGCGTGGACAGCGGCGTGGAGCGTCTGGAGGGCGTCGACGCGGTGCGGGTGCGGCTGATGGAGTTGGCTCATCAGGCACGTATCGACGTCCGGACCTTCGTGCCGGGCGGCGCGCTGAGCGCGGGGGCGCTGGAGGCCGGGCGGCCGTTGGACGAGCAGCATCTGAGCCGGGGTGTGCGGATGCGGACGGTGTACCTCGACAGCGTCCGCAACGACCAGCCGACCGTGGAGTACGCGAACTGGCTCGCCTCGCACGGCGGCGAGACCCGTACGGTTCCGGCCCTGCCGATGCGGATGATCCTCTCCGACCACACGACCGCCGTGATCCCCATCGACATCGACGACAGCCGCAAGGGCGCGCTCCTGATCCGCTACCCCGGGATGGTGCGGGCGCTGGAGGAGCTGTTCGACATGGTCTGGGAGAACGCGGTCCCGCTGGGCTCGGCCCCCCAGGACGCGCCCCCGGACGCGCCGACGGACCGCGAGGCGGCGTTGCTGAAGATGCTGGCGGCGGGCCTGACGGACGAGGGGATCGCGCGCAAGATGGGCGTCTCGCTGCGGACGGTGCGGCGCAACACGGCGGAATTGCAGCGGAGACTGGGAGTGCAGAGCAGATTTCAGGCCGGGGCGGAGGCGGTGCGGCGGGGCTGGCTCTGAACGGCGGGTCAGCCGCGGTCTTTTAGGGGCGCGGGGCTGTATCGATATGCGGCTCCGCCGCGTGGGCGCGACAAGCCACGACGGCGCCGCAGACGAACACGGCCCCTCCCGCGGAGCGAACCGCTGGCATCTCCCTGCCATGACCGGGGGCTGACAGCGTTCTCGTGCCGATATGGGTACGTCCGGTGCCTAAGGTCACCCCGTGTACGCAGTCAAGGTCGTTCTCCTCCCGTCGGCGCCCGTCGCTATGCCCAGCGACCAGCGGCTGCACGTCGTGGCCGAGACCACGAGAGCCGCCCCGCAGCCGGGCATCGCCCATGTCTCGCTCGCGCGGTGGGGGCGGCGGCTGGTCGGGATGACGTTCGTGGAGGCGGGCAGCCTGGACGAGGCGCTGGACCGGGCGCGGGACGGCTGGGCGGACTGGCTGAGCGTGCCGGGCCTGCTGCCGGACTGGGAGCTGGGCGACTGCCGTCCGGACCGTTATCTGTACGGGGAACCACGGGGCGGACGGGTCGCGTGATCACCGGTGATCCATGCGTGACCTGACTGGCATGTGACTGCCATGGCCTCCTGAGGCCAGCTGATGCACATGACAGCGGCACGACCGCCGGACCATCATCGTGGCTGGCACACGCTCACCGGGAACGAAGAAGCAGGGGCACAGAATGAGACGCATCACCGGCCGAGCCGTCCGCACCGCCCTCGCCGCGCTGGCGGTCACCACCATGGTGGCGCTGCCGCTGGCTGTCGCGGGGCACCAGGGTTCGGCTTCGCACGGGCAGCAAGTCGTCGCCGCCGGCGACCCGTTGGACGACCCGGTCGTCACGAAGCCGACGAAGCCGAGTGGGGACGACACGGGTAGCTGGGTCTGGGACGACTGGCAGTAAATCGGGGGATTCCAACCACATCGGGGGATCGCGGGAGAGGGCGGGTGCCGGGGGGCGCCCGCCCTCTCCCGTGCGGTCAGGGCGTGCAGGAGCGAGATTCTTTCAAGGCCTGCGTGAGGGCGGGGAGTCGGGCGCTGATCTCCTGGGTTCCGACGAAGAGGTCGTCGGGGGTGGAGGAGCCCGGGGAGAGGACGACCAGCACAGGGGTGCCCTGGGTGAGGGGGGTATCCGTCGTGAAGGTGACCGCGGCCGGGCCCGGGGTCGGCTTGTAGGCGTGCGTCACCCGGAGTGTGACCTCGGTTCCTTCTACGGTGGTGACGGTGCCCGTCACGACCGTCTCGGCGCACGCCAGGTACACGAGGTCGGGCAGGTCGCTCTTCTCGGCCGAGCCGTCCGCCGCCGAGGAAGCACCCTGGTCCGACGAGGAGTTGCCGGGGGCGCCGAGGAGGGCGAGCCCTCCGCCGAGCAGGGTCAGCACACCGGCCGCCGCGACACCGACCAGGGCGGCCTTGAGGCGCCGGTGCCTGCGCGGGGCCAGCGGGACGACCTGCGCGGGCGGGGTCAACTCGTCCGCGATCAGCGCGAGTTGGGTACGGAGTACGGCGATGTCCTCACGTGCCGCGCGCAGTTCGGGTGTGTCCGGGGCCGACTCGCCGGTGATCGCGGCCAGGAGGGCGGCGTCGTCCTCGTACACGTCGTCTTTCTCCGCCATCTCACACCACCTCGTCCTCGTGCAGCCGGGCTCGCAGCGCCTTGACCGCTGTGTGCAGGCGGCTCTTCACCGTGCCTTCGGGGACGCCGAGTTGGTCCGCTATCGACGCCACGGGGAGGTCGGCGTAGAAGCGGAGGATCACCACCTGGCGCTGGGGGTCGGGGAGTTGGTCCAGGCCCTGGGCAACGGCCAGGGAGAGCACGCTGGTTTCCTCGCCGGACGGCTGCGCGGACTGGCGTAGCGAGGCGAGGCGTTCGCCCAGGCGGTCCTGGCGGCGTTTCGCCCGGTGCCAGTCCATCGCCAGGTTGGAGGCGACGACCGCCGCCCACGCGGAGACGTCGCGCGGAGCCTCGTACCCCTTCGCCGCGCGTTCCAGGAGCCGGAGCCTGACCTGCTGCACCCCGTCCGGCAGGTCCGTCTGCGGCACCCCGCCGAGGGCCAGGACCGCGCGGACCCGGCGTTCCTGTGCCGCGTCCAGAGGGTCCTCCCCCTTCCGTTCGCGGCGCGTCGTTCTGCGCAGCACTGACACCCCTCCCCCTCGGCGTTTCCTCTACGACGCGGGGCGGGGGCGAAACGTTCGTGGGGCGTAGGTCACATTCGAGGGCGGGGCGCGGAACGGATTGCGGCGGGTCGGGGTCCTGGGGCGAATATCTCCAGCTCGATGCGGGTACGGCCGGAGTTCTGGAGCCCTGTCCCGGGGCCGGTCCCGGTGTCGTGGGCAAAGAATTGGACAGGTGGACCGGGGTGGGCCGCATGATGGAAACGCCGCAGACACATCAGGTACAGCTACAGGGAGTCGCCGTGAGGGTCGGAATCGTCGGAGCAACCGGGCAGGTCGGGACGGTCATGCGCAGGATCCTCACGGAGCGTGCGTTTCCGGTGACCGAGCTGCGGTTGTTCGCGTCGGCTCGTTCCGCCGGGTCCGTGCTGGACGGGGTGACCGTGGAGGACGCGGCGACCGCGGACTACTCCGGGCTGGACATCGTGCTGTTCTCGGCGGGGGGTGCCACGTCCAAGGTCCTTGCCGGGAAGGTCGCTTCCCAGGGCGCCGTCGTCATCGACAACTCGTCCGCGTGGCGGATGGACCCCGAGGTGCCGCTCGTCGTCTCCGAGGTCAATCCGCACGCGATCGCCGCGCGGCCCAAGGGGATCATCGCCAACCCCAACTGCACGACCATGGCCGCGATGCCGGTGCTGAAGGTGCTGCACGCCGAGGCGGGTCTTGAGACGCTGGTCGCCACGACCTACCAGGCCGTGTCCGGGTCCGGGCTCTCCGGTGTCGCCGAACTCGCCGACCAGGTACGGAAGGTGGTCGACGACGCGGAGAAGCTCACGCATGACGGCGGCGCCGTGTCCTTCCCCGAACCCGGCCTCTACAAGCGGCCCATCGCCTTCAACGTCCTCCCCTTCGCCGGGAACCTCGTCGACGACGGGGCGAACGAGACGGACGAGGAGAAGAAGCTGCGCAACGAGTCGCGGAAGATCCTGGAGATTCCGGGGCTGAAGGTCTCGGGTACGTGTGTCCGGGTGCCGGTCTTCACCGGTCACTCGCTCCAGCTCAACGCGAGCTTCGCGCGTCCGCTCAGCCCTGAGCGCGCCCTTGAGCTGCTGTCCTCGGCGCCGGGCGTCGTGGTGACGGACATCCCCACACCGCTCCAGGCCGCCGGGCAGGACCCGTCGTACGTGGGCCGGGTACGCCGGGACGAGACCGTGGAGAACGGGCTCGCGCTGTTCGTGTCCAACGACAACCTGCGGAAGGGTGCGGCACTGAACGCGGTGCAGATCGCGGAGCTGGTGGCGGCGGAACTGAGCGCGTAGGCGCCGTGGCGGGGGCTGTGCGTTTGCGGCTGCGGCGCCGTCGTGGTTGTTCGCGCCCGCGCGGCGGTAGCCGCAGATTCAGCACGGCCTCGCGCCCTCGCTGTCGTGGAGGGGGGCGTCGCCCTCCGGGTCGTCGTAGGGGTGTACGGGGTTGTCGGCGTCGTCCCTCGTGCGGAGGGCCGTGAGGACGGCCGGGGGGATCGGCTGGACCGCGTAGTTCATGCCTCCTACGTTCGCGCCCGGCGTCGGGGTTCGCTGGCGGGTTCGCGACGTCGCGTTCCCGCCAGGGCCGGCGCCGCGAGGAGGGCGAGGGCCGCGCCGAGGTACAGGACCGCTGTCGGGCCGTACGCGTCCGCCGTGCGGCCCCCTGTGAACGCGCCCAGGGCGATCGCCGAGTTGAAGACGCCCGCGAACAGGGCCGACGCCGCTTCCCTCGCGTGGGGTACCGCTGCCGTCAGCCAGGTCTGGGCCGAGACCGAGACGCCGCCGTAGAGGAGGCCCCAGAGGGTGAGGAGCCCGGTGGTCAGGGGCAGGGACGTGTCGGCCGGGACGAGTAGTGCGACCGTAGTACCCAGGGACGACGCGACCAGGACGAGGGTTCGGCCGGGGTTCGCGCTCGCCCTCGCGCCGATGACGAAGGTGCCGACGACGCCTGTCACCCCGTACCCCAGCAGTAGTACGCCGACGCCGCCCGCCGCGAGACCGTCGACGCGCTCCAGCACGGGGCGGACGTAGGTGTACGCGGCGAAGTGGCCGGTCACCAGGAGGGCTACGGCGGTGAGTCCCCGCCTGAGCCTCGCGTCCCTGAGGAGTTCGGGGAAGACCGTCAGGCGTACCGGTGCCTCCGCCGGAAGCAGGGGGAGGGTGACGTGCAGGGCCACCGCCACGGCGAGCGCCAGCACCGCGAGCGCGGCGAAGGACCAGCGCCAGTCGGCGAGGGAGCCGAGGAAGGTGCCCGCGGGGACGCCGATGACCGAGGCGACGGCGATGCCGGAGAAGACCAGGGCCGTGGCCCGTCCGGCGTACCTCTCGGGTAGCAGCCGCGCCGGGAGGCCCGCCGCGATCGCCCACACCCCGCCGATACAGATCCCGACCAGCGCACGGGCGACGAGCAGGACGGCCAGGCCGGGGGCGAGGGCCGAGAGCAGGTTGGCGGCGGCGAGGAGGAGCAGGAGGGCGGTGAGGACATGGCGCCGGTCGGCGCGGCGGACGACGACGGGGAGGAGGGGCGCGGAGACGGCCGCGACCAGTCCGGGCAGGGTGACGGCGAGCCCTGCCGTACCCGCCGAGACGCCGAGGGAATCGCCGAGGGACGTGAGCAGGCCGACGGGAAGCATCTCGGTGGTGACGACGGAGAACGTGGCGGCGGCGAGAACGAAGACACCGGGCCAAGGGGGCGTCGAGGACCGGGAGTTGGTGACGGCCCGAGGGCTGGCGGAGGTCCGGGGTTCCAGGGAGGACATGCCTCCACTTTTCGCGCCGGGGCCCTGCGGGAACAACGGCGAAGTCCTCACCCTTCCATGAGCGTGACTTATCGATCGGTCCCCGACCTGCGCGAGCTGGAGTGCTTCCTCGTCCTCGCCGAGGAGTTGCACTTCGGCCGGACCGGCGAGCGGCTGTACGTCTCGCAGGCCCGCGTCAGCCAGCTCCTGCGCTCACTGGAGCGCCGGACCGGCGGCCGACTGGTCAGCCGTACGAGCCGCCGGGTGTCCCTGACGCCGCTGGGTACGCGGTTCCTGGCGCGGGTCCGTCCGGCGTACGACGACCTCGTGGCCGCCGTCGAGGACGCGCGCGGCGCCGCGCCGAGGCTCGGCTTCCAGGGGGCGGTGGATGCCGAACTCGCCGGTGTCGTACGGGAGATGGGCGCCGTCGATCTCGTGGAGCTGCCGCTGTCCGACCCCTTCGGTGCCGTGCGCTCCGGCGTCGTGGACGCGGCCGTCGTCCTGCTGCCCGTGCGGGAACCGGACCTGGTCCTCGGGCCGGTCTTCTCGCGGCAGCCGCAGACGCTCGCCGTCCCCCGTACGCATCCCTTCGCGGCGCGTACGGCCGTCTCGGCGGCGGAGGTCGCGGCTCAGCCGCTGGTCAGGCCCGCTCCCCCGGCCCCCGCGTACTGGCGTGCCGCGCAGGCGCCGGGGGTGGGCGGGCCCGAGGCGGGGACGCTTCAGGAGGGACTGACGCTGGTCGCGACGGGGCGCGCGGCGATGCTGCTGTGCGCGCCGACGGCCGCCGCGTACGGGCGGGCGGACGTGGTCGCGGTGCCCGTCGAGGGGCTCGGGGAGTCGGCGTTGGGGTTGGTGTGGCCGCGGGGTGGGGAGGGGCGGGGGGTGCGGGCGCTGGCGGAGGCGGTGAGGGGGCTGGTGGAGGCAGGCGAGACGTAGGCAGCGAGACGTACGGCGGCGTCGGGCGGGAGCGCGGGCGTGGCGGAGGCCGCGAGACATACGGCGGCGTCGGCCGGGGGCGTGCGTGAGGTGGAGGCGGCGAGGCGGGCGGCTTCGGTCAAGAGCTCGTGTGCTCGGCGATAGTGGCTGCGTGCCCGGAAGCGGCACGTGGAAAGATGGCCACAACCCACGCATAACGAGGAGATGACCGCGTGCCTGGCACAAACCTGACTCGCGAAGAGGCTCGGCAGCGGGCTCAGCTGCTCACCGTTGACTCGTACGAGATCGATCTCGACCTCTCCGGAGCGCAGGAGGGCGGCACCTACCGGTCCGTGACCACGGTGCGCTTCGAAGTCGCCGAGGGCGGCGCCGAGTCGTTCATCGACCTGGTCGCCCCGGCGGTCAAGGAGGTGACCCTGAACGGGGACGCGCTCGACCCCGACGAGGTGTTCAAGGACTCCCGCATCGCCCTGCCCGGCCTGCTCGCCGGTCCGAACGTCCTGCGCGTCGTCGCGGACTGCGCCTACACCAACACCGGCGAGGGCCTGCACCGCTTCGTCGACCCGGTCGACCAACAGGCGTACCTGTACACGCAGTTCGAGGTTCCGGACGCGCGCCGCGTCTTCGCGTCCTTCGAACAGCCGGACCTGAAGGCGACGTTCAGGTTCACGGTGAAGGCGCCCACCGGCTGGACGGTGATCTCCAACTCGCCGACGCCCGAACCCAAGGACGACGTCTGGGAGTTCGAGCCGACGCCGCGCATCTCGACGTACATCACCGCGCTGATCGTCGGCCCCTACCACTCCGTGCACAGCGTGTACGAGAAGGACGGCCAGTCCGTGCCGCTCGGCATCTACTGCCGTCCTTCGCTCGCCGAATTCCTCGACTCCGACGCCATCTTCGAGGTGACCCGGCAGGGATTCGACTGGTTCCAGGAGAAGTTCGACTACGCGTACCCGTTCAAGAAGTACGACCAGCTGTTCGTCCCGGAGTTCAACGCGGGCGCGATGGAGAACGCGGGCGCGGTGACGATCCGCGACCAGTACGTGTTCCGCTCGAAGGTCACGGACGCCGCGTACGAGACGCGCGCCGAGACGATCCTCCACGAGCTGGCGCACATGTGGTTCGGCGACCTCGTCACCATGGAGTGGTGGAACGACCTCTGGCTCAACGAGTCGTTCGCGACGTACACGTCGATCGCCTGCCAGGCGTACGCGCCCGGCTCGCGCTGGCCGCACTCCTGGACGACGTTCGCGAACTCCATGAAGACGTGGGCCTACCGCCAGGACCAACTCCCGTCCACGCACCCGATCATGGCGGAGATCAACGACCTCGACGACGTCCTGGTCAACTTCGACGGGATCACATACGCGAAGGGCGCTTCCGTCCTGAAGCAGCTCGTCGCGTACGTCGGGATGGACGCGTTCTTCCAGGGCGTGCAGGCGTATTTCAAGGCGCACGCGTTCGGCAACACGCGCCTTTCGGACCTGCTCGGCGCGCTGGAGGAGACCTCCGGGCGTGACCTCAAGTCGTGGTCGAAGGCGTGGCTGGAGACGGCGGGGATCAACATCCTGCGGCCGGAGATCGTCACGGACTCCGCCGGTGTCATCACGTCGTTCGCGGTCCGCCAGGAGGCGCCCGCGCTGCCGGCCGGCGCGAAGGGCGAGCCGACGCTTCGCCCCCACCGCATCGCCATCGGCCTGTACGAACTCGACGACGACAGCGGCAAGTTGGTGCGTGACGAGCGCATCGAGCTGGACATCGACGGCGAGTTGACGGACGTACCCCAGCTGATCGGCAAGCGCCGCCCGGCAGTTGTCCTGCTCAACGACGACGACCTCTCGTACGCGAAGGTCCGCCTCGACACGGAGTCGCTGGCCTTCGTCACCGAGCACCTCGGCGACTTCGAGTCCTCCCTCCCCCGCGCCCTGTGCTGGGCCTCGGCCTGGGACATGACCCGTGACGCCGAACTCGCCACGAGCGACTACCTCTCGCTGGTCCTCTCCGGGATCGGCAAGGAGTCGGACATCGGCGTCGTCCAGTCCCTCCAGCGGCAGGTGAAGCTGGCGCTGGAGCTGTACGCGGCTCCGGCCAAGCGGGCGTCCCTGCTGACGCGTTGGACCGAGGCGACGCTGGAGCACCTGCGTGCGGCTGCCCCCGGCAGCGACCATCAGCTCGCGTGGGCACGGGCGTTCGCGGCGACGGCCCGCACCGACTCCGAACTGTCGCTCCTTGAGGGCCTGTTGGACGGGTCCTCTGTCGTGGAGGGGCTCGCCGTCGACACCGAGCTGCGGTGGACGTTCGTCCAACGGCTCGCCTCCGTCGGGCGGTTCGACGAGGCGGAGATCAGCGCCGAGTACGAGCGCGACAGGACGGCGGCGGGAGAGCGGCACGCGCTGACGGCTCGCGCGTCCCGGCCGACCGCCGAGGCCAAGGCCGCCGCGTGGTCCTCGGTCATCGACTCCTCGGACCTTCCCAACGCGCTTCAGGAAGCGGTGATCGGCGGCTTCGTCCAGCCGGAACAGCGCGAACTGCTCGCGCCGTACACGGAGCAGTACTTCGAGGTGGTCAAGTCGATCTGGGACTCCCGGTCCCACGAGATCGCCCAGCAGGTCGCGGTCGGTCTGTACCCGGCGATCCAGGTGTCGCAGTCGACGCTGGACGCCACGAACGCCTGGCTGTCCTCCGCCGAACCGAACGCCGCGCTGCGGCGGTTGGTGTCGGAGTCCCAGTCGGGTGTCGAGCGGGCGCTGAAGGCGCAGGCCGCGGACGCGTAGTACGCACAGGGGCGCCCGGCGTTCTCGACGCCGGGCGCCTTTCGTTTGCCGATGACGCCGGGCGTCTTTCCGGCCGGAGTGCCGGGGCCTCACGCCCGCTGGAGTTCACGCGGCGCGGACGTCGGCGTCGTACGAGGAGCCGGCCTCAGCTGGCCGATCACCGTCGCCCCCAACGCCACTCCCATCCCCACGAGTTGCAGCACCGTGAGGGACTGCCCCAGCGCCGCCCACCCCACGACCGCCGCCGTCACCGGGGAGAGTGAGCCGAGCAGGGAGACCTGGGTGACGGAGAGGCGGCCGATTCCTCGGAACCAGAGCCAGTAGGCGACGGCCGTGTTGGCGAGGGCGAGGTAGAGGTAGCCGCCGATCGCGCGGGTGTCGAGGGCGGGGGGTGCGCCTTCGGCGAGGAGGGCGACGGGGGCGATCAGTACGCCGCCTGCCGTCAGCTGCCAGCCGGCGAGCGTGAGGGGACCGGCGCCGGTCGGGCGGCCCCACTTCTTCGTCAGGACCGTACCGGCGGACATGGAGGCCGTGGAGGCCACGGCGGCCGTAATACCCAGGGTGTCCAGCGCGCCGCCCGCCTTGAGGACTACGAGGGTGACGCCGAGGGCCGCCGCTATGCCGGTGAGGAGGGGGCGGACCGTCGGCCGTTCGCGGAGCGCCACCGTCGAGAGGGCCAGCACGAACAGCGGCCCCGCCGAGGAGACCGCCGCCGCGAGCCCCCCGGGCAGCCGGTACGCGGCGAGGAACAGCAGCGGGAAGAACGCGCCGATGTTGAGCGCGCCCAGCACCCCCGCCTTCCACCACCAGGCGCCGCGCGGCAGCGTGCGGGTGAGGGCGAGGAGGAGCAGGCCGGCGGGGAGCGCGCGCATGAGGCCGGTGAAGAGGGGCCGGTCCGGCGGGAGGAACTCCGAGGTCACGGCGTAGGTGGTGCCCCAGGAGATGGGCGCGAGGGCGGTGAGGAGGACGGTCGTGGACTTCATGGGGCACCCCGATTTGGTAGCTCGACGATGATTAGCTTAGTGCTAAGCAAATTAGAGTCAAGCCACTTAAGGGTAAGTCAGTCGGAGGCAAGCCGGTCGGGAGGCAAGCCGGTGCCGCTTGAGATACTCACCCCATGAGCACGCCACCCAAGGACCCCGTGGACGCGATCGTCGACCAGTGGGCCGCCGCCCGCCCCGACCTCGACACCGCCGCGATGGCGGTCTTCGGCCGCATCTCCCGCATCGCCCGCGCCATGGGCGACCGCGCCGAACGCGCCTACGCCCCGTACGGCATCTCACGGGGCGAGTTCGACGTCCTCGCGACGCTGCGCCGCTCCGGCGCGCCCTACTCCCTCTCGCCCCGCGAACTCTCCTCGACGCTCATGCTCACGACCGGTGGTATGACGGGCCGCCTCGACAAACTCGAACGCGCGTCGCTGCTGCGCCGCTCCCCCGACCCCCACGACCGCAGGGCCCTGCGCGTCACCCTTACGGAGGACGGTCTCAAGGTCGTCGACCAGGCGGTCGCGGCCGGACTCGCCGTCCAGCAGCAGGCGATCTCGGTCCTGGACGCGCAAAAGGTCGGCCAGTTGGCCGACCTTTTGCGGGAATTGCTGCCGGGTACTACGCAGGAGTAACCCTCGGGGCGTACCCGGTTAGTACTCAGGCATCGCCCGTATGACTCAGTAAGCGGACGTCAGGCCTTGGAAGCCTTGGGCTCGCGGTCGTTCGACCGGTCCAAGACCCAGACCAGGCCCGCGATCACGAGGAAGATCCCGATGGGAGCCACGACGAACAGGCCCAGCGTGTCGACGACACTCAGACCCGGACCCGGGTCGTCACCGTCGTCGCGCGTGAGCGCGAGCGCGGGGGACGACATCAACAGCATCATCAGCGTCGTACCGGCCGCCAGGGTGCCGGCGCGCAAGGCGTTCTTCTTGTCCACGGTGCAAAAGTAGCGAACGCCGGGGGAGGGCGCTCGTCCGGGGTGCCTTTAGGGGGCGGGCGGGGATGCGGAGAGGCCGCCGGAGCAGCTCCTACGGTGTAAGGGGTGACTACCTCAGAGCTACGTGGTGACCAGCTCCGAGCTATGCGGTGACTACCTCCGAGCCACCCCCGCTCACCCACCCCCTCCCTCGCCCGACCGCAGCGCCTCGAACAACCCGTGCGCCCGAGCCGACCCCGCCAGCTCCTCCAGGCTCACCGGCCTCCCCTCCCCGTCCGCGACCGGCAGCCGCCAGTTCGGATACTGGTCCCACGTCCCCGGCAGGTTCTGCGGACGCCGGTCCCCGACCGCGTCCGGCAGCCACACGCCGACCAGCGAGGCGGGCGTACGCATCAAGTACCGGTACACCGCCTGGACTTGGGACTCCTCGTCGCCACCACCCCCACCGATCACCTCCAGCCACTCCCGCACATCAGCCGCAGCCGCCGCCCGCTCCCCCTCCAGCGGCCCGTCCGACAGCCCCAGCCGCTCCCGGAGTTCGACATGTTCCCCGCTGAGGCGAGCGGCGGTCGACGGCAGGTCGTGCGTCGTGGCCGTGGCGAGGCAGTCGGCGCGCCAGCGTTCCGCCGGGATCGGCCGCCCGTCCCCGTCCCAGTCCCGCTCGAACCACAGGACGGACGTCCCGAGCACCCCCCGTTCCCGCAAGGTCTCCCGCACACCCGGCTCGACGGTCCCGAGGTCCTCGCCGATCACCACCGCCCCCGCCCGCGAAGCCTCCAGCACCAGCACCGCGAGCATCGCCTCCGCGTCGTACCGGACGTACGCGCCATCCACCGGCGCCTCCCCCTCCGGCACCCACCACAGCCGGAACAACCCCATCACGTGGTCGATCCTGAGCGCCCCCGCGTACCGGAACAGCCCCCGCAGCAGCTCCCGGAACGGCCGGTACCCCGCCTCCGCGAGCCGGTCCGGGCGCCACGGCGGCAACCCCCAGTCCTGGCCGAGGGAGTTGAAGGCGTCGGGGGGCGCGCCGACCGACATCTCCCGGGCGAAGAAGTCCTGTTGGGCCCAGGCGTCGGCGCCGCCCGGATGCACACCGACCGCGAGATCGTGGACGACGCCGAGCGCCATCCCCGACTCCCGCTGCACGGCGCCGAGTTGAGCGTCCGTGTACCAGGCGATCCGGCAGTGGAAGTCGACCCGCCGCATCAACTCCAGCCGCGCACGGGCGGTTTCGTCGGACCGGGGGTCGCGCAGCCCCGCCGGCCACCGCGTCCAGTCGGCCCCGTACACCTCCGCCAGCGCGCACCACGTCGCGTGGTCCTCCAGCGCCTGCCCCTGCTCGGCGAGGAAGTCGCAGTACACGGCCCGACGGCCCGGCCCGAGCGGAACGGCGACGACGGCCTCCAACGCCTCGCGTTTCAACGCCCACACGGCGTCCCGGTCGATCAACTCACCTTTCTCCAGGACGTCTTGCCGCAGCGCGGCACCTCGGGACTGGAGCGCGGCGCCGTCGACGTAGGCGAACTCGGGAATCTCCTCGACCCGCAGATACACCGGATCGGGGAACCGCCGGGACGACGGCCGGTACGGCGAAGGGTCGGTGGGCGGTCCCGGCACGGCCGCATGCAACGGGTTGACCTGCACGAATCCCGCCCCGAGCCCCCGCCCGGCCCACTCCACCAGCTCCCGCAGATCCCCGAGGTCCCCCATGCCCCACGACCGCCGGGAGAGCAGCGAATAGAGCTGGACGAGAATCCCGTACGACCGTGAGCCGAGCGCGGGCAACCGTGCGGGCGCGACGACGAGTTGAGCCGTGCCGGTACGCCCGTCGGGCACGGTGACGCTCAACTCGTGTACCCCGGGCGGCAGTTCCTCCAGCCCGTCCCGGATCCGCCCCTCCTCGGTGACGACCCGCACCACACTCCCCTCCGGCAACTCCGGCGCCGCCCCGCCCATCCACCGCACGAGCGTCGGCGCCACCACCCGCTCCCCCAGCATCCGCCGCCGCTCCCGAATCCCCTCCCGCACGGCCTCCGGACTCCCGGCCTCGACCCCCAACGCGCCCAGCACCCGCACCAACGCGGTGTCCGACGCCTCGACCACCCTCCCCGGCCCCGGGCTGAACGACGGAGCGACCCCGTACAACTCGGCAAGCTGTGCCAGTTCCTGATCGGCCACGGAGACCTCCTCGGCGGGCGGGACGGGTCATCCCAGCACTACCCCGTACGTACTTCACAGACGCCCCCTCAACTCCGCACAACGCCCACTACAGTCTCTACTTGTGCCGTACGTCACACCTGGGGGGTTACATGAGGGAGATGACCAAAGGGTCGAACGTCGCGCTGGCGGCGTTGAGCGAGAGCGCCGGTTCGGTGATCGTGAGCCTGAGCTGGGTGAGCCCGACGGGCGAGGGGGACGCGGATGTGTCGGTGCTGCTGCTGGACGAGAACGGAAAGGTGCGCAGCGACGGGGACTTCTACTTCTACAACAACCCCGTCGCCGCCGACGGCAGCGTGCAGATGCTCGGCAAGACGCCGACCGACAGCGGTGACGAGGACCGGATCAGCTTCGACCTGACCGTGGTCCCGCCGGAGGTCGAGCGGATCGTCGTGGCCGCGAGCCGCTACGGGGCGGCGGGCTTCGGCGAGTTGGAGGACCTCAAGGTGACGCTGGCCGACGGGAGCGGGGAGGCGCTCGTCGGGTTCGCCGTCGAGGACGCGGGCGCGGTCAGCGCGATCATCTTCGGGGAGCTGTACCGGCGGGGCGAGGAGTGGAAGTTCCGCGCGGTCGGGCAGGGCTACGACGCCGGACTCGCGGGCCTGGCGACGGACTTCGGCGTCGACATCGAGGACGACGCGGGCGAATCACCGGACCAGCAGGAGAGCCCGCAAGAAACCTCGCCGGAAACCCGTCAAGGCCCCCCGCACGAAACGGCGTTGGCCCTCGTCCCAACTCCCCGCGCACCAGCCGGAGAAGAGACGGCCCCGAAAAAACCCGCACGTCCCCGGACCGCGAAGAAGAAAGTCACCGTCCCCAGGACCCCGAAGAAATCCCTCGCGGAGAACGACAGTTGGCGTCAGTCCCGCCTCTTCCCCGCCTCCGCCCTCAAGAGCGACCGGGACCGCGAGACCCGCGCGACCTCCGTCCTCCTCTCGGTCATGGCCCAAGTACCGGAGTTCGGCCGCAGGTTGACCGCCGCGTTCGGTGCCCCGGCAGGCCGCATGGAGACGTTCACCGAGGTCTCGCTCCCCCACGGCGACACCCCGAGGCGCCCCGACGGAGTCATCCGCGTCGAGCGCGCCGGGAAACTCTGGACCGCCCTCGTCGAGACGAAGACCAACGGCAACGCCCTCAAGTCCGAGCAGGTGCAGGCGTACATGGACATCGCCGCGCGGCGCGGGTACGAGGCCGTCATCACCCTGTCGAACGACGTCGCGCTCGAAGGCAGCCCCCTCGTCGACGTCAAGGTCGACGGCCGCCGTAAGCACAAGGTCGCCCTCTGGCACCTGTCCTGGGCCGAAGTCGCGTACCAGGCCCAGATGTTGATCCGCCACGAGGGAGTCGGCGACAAGGCGCACGCCTGGCTGCTCCTGGAACTCCTGCACTACCTGCGGCACGAGAACTCCGGCTGCCACGGCTTCCAGAATATGGGCGCGGCCTGGGTCCCCGTACGCAACGGCATCGACGACGAGACCTTGTGCGCGGGCGACCCGCGCGCACTGGACGTCGTGGAGAGCTGGGAGCGCCTGGTCCGTCAGCTCTGTCTCAGCCTCGGCGGTGAACTCGGCCAGAAGGTCCTGCCGGTCCAGCGCGCGAAACGCGGCGCCGACCCGAAGGAACGCCGCAGCCGCCTCGCCGACCAACTCTGCATGGACGGACGGCTGTTGGCGGAACTCCGGATCGAAGGCGCGCCCGGCATCCTCGCGGTCGGCGCGGATCTCCGTACGGCGAGACTGCGTACGTCGATCGAGATCCCGGCGCCGGACCAGGGATACCCCCTCACCTGGGCCAAACGCCTGATCCGCCGCCTCTCCGAGGCCCCCGCCGACCTCCACGTCGAGACCCTCGTCGAGGACGGCACCGGCGGCCCGCGCGGCACCCTCGAACGCCTCCGCCCCGAACCGGCGGACCTCCTCCCGAAGAACCCCGACACCCGCATCACCGGCTTCCGCCTCTCCCTGCTCAAGAGCATGGGCAGCAGCCGGGGCAACGCGGAGTCGGGGTTCATCCGCAGCGTGGACGACGCCGTGAACCGTTTTCACACGAGCGTCGTCGTGAACCTGAACCGGTCCTAGAAGTCGTCGGCCCCGTTGCGGAGTTCGTACGTCCAGTACCCGGTGAGCGCCTTCGCCGGGTCGACGGCGATGCCGTCCTTGCCGGGCGCGGAGACGGTGATGACCGTGGAGTCGCCCTCCAGCATGACCTGGAACGCCGAGACGGGTTCGTTGTCCTCGTCGACGCCGCCGTCCGACAGCTTCACGAGGGCGTAGGCGGGAGCGCCGGCCGCCAGCACGACCGGGGTGGCCGGCTTGCTCTTCGCGACGGCCGGGACGTCCTGCTTGTGGCTCTCCAGGAACTGGACACGCGGGAAGCCCGCCAGGCGGCAGGAGTTCCGGCTCGTGTTCTTCGCGGTCAGGACGATGTGGGTGTAGGGCGGGCCGTCCTGGAGGGCGGCGGTGATCCGTACGTCGGCTGCGGTGCACGTCGGCGTCGCCGCCTTGTCGCCGGTCGAACTCCCGGAGCCCGCCGAGCCGTTGGAGCCCGCAGCCTTCGCCGAGCCCGAGCCCGAGCCGGAGCCGGACGTACCGGACGCACCCGTCGTACCCGCCGCATCCGTCGTCTTGTCCGCCGTAGACGTGCCCGCCACCGGCGTCGACGCCACCGTGACCTCGGGCGACGCCGCCGAGGACTCGGTGCCCGTGCCGCTCTGGCAGGCGGTGAGGGAGAGGGTGAGGGCCGTGCCCGCGAGGGCGAGCAGCGTGGAGCGGTGCAGTGCGGTGTTCATCAGAGGTTCCCCGTAGGTGGTAGTGGGCCGTGGCTCGATGCCACCGGCCTTTTCGCTGAGGTCGGTTGTGGTCGGCCGACGGCGGTGGAAGGCGGCCTGCGGCAGGTCGGCGGCTGCGGAAGCGCGACGTGCGGGCGGCGAGCGACCGGCGCGCTTCCCCGCACCGGCGCCGCTCCCCGCCCCACACGGACCTCGCTCCCGCAGCCGCCCGCCGGGGACGCCACCCCATACCTGGGAGCTACGCCCCGTGTCCTCCTCAAGTCGACCACCCCCATCCCCCCTCCCACCAGGCAGTTCATCCGGCAGAACTACGTCCGTCATACTTCTGCCGGAGGCCCGCACCGGCACAAGCCGGACGAGCCGGCCCACCCGACCGACCCGGACAAGCCGGACGACCCGCACGATCGGAGACACCAACGGTGCGCGCCAGCACACCTCCCGCAGGAGACTTCGCCCAGCGGCTGCGCACCCTCCGCACCGAAGCCGGCCTCAGCCAGGAAGCCCTGGCGAACGCGGCAGGCGTGAGCGTCAGAGCGCTGGCCGACATGGAGCGCGGCCGTACCCGGGGCCCGCAGCGCCAAACCGTGCAAGCCCTGGCCGAAGCCCTGAACCTGGACGACACCGAGACGGCGAGCCTGGAGAAGTCCGCCGCCGCCGGACGCCCCCGAACGACCAGGCCCTCGGCCGCCCCCCTCTCCCTCCCCCGTGACATCCAGGACTTCACCGCACGCGCCCCGGCCCTGGCCCAACTCGCGGCCACCCGCCCCCAGGTCACCGTCGTCTCCGGCCAACCCGGCCTGGGCAAAACGGCGTTCGCGGTACACGCCGCCCACCACCTGGCCCCGCACTACCCGGACGGCCAGTTCGCCCTGGACCTCCACGGCATGACCCCCGCCCCGACCACCCCGAGGGACGCGCTGGCCCGCCTGCTCAAAGCGCTGGGCGTGGCGGACATCCCGTCCACGACCGAGGACCGCGCGGCCCTCTGGCGATCACTGGCCGGCAACCGGCTCCTCCTGCTGGACAACGCGATCGACGAGGCCCAGGTGGCCCCCCTCCTCCCCGGCACCGGCCTGACCATCGTCACCAGCCGCCACGCCCTCGCGGGCCTGGAGTCGGTCCACCGCACGGACCTGTCGCTGCTGCGCCGCGAGGAGGCGGTGGAACTGCTGACCCGCATCATCGGCACGGACCGGGTACGGGCGGAGGCGCAGGCCGCCCGGGACCTGGCCGACCTCTGCGGCCACCTCCCCCTGGCCGTCCGCATCGCGGGTCAACGCCTCGCGTCCCGCCCGCACGAACGCCTGGCCAAACTCGCCACCCGTCTCAAGGCCGAGGGCCGCAGACTGGACGCCCTCCAGGCCGGAAGCCTGCGCGTACGGGCCGCGTTCGAACTCTCGTACCGCCAACTCCCGCCCGCCTCAAGGACGTTGCTACGGCGCTCCGCGCTGGCCGCCGGAGGCGACTTCAGCCCCGAGACGGCCGCGCTCCTGGCGGGCCTGCCGTACGACGAAACGGCGGCCCGCGCCGAGGAGTTGACCGACGCGGGCCTCCTCCAGAGCGACCCCGTCGCCGAGCGCTACCGCTTCCACGACCTCCTCAAGCTGTACGCCGCGGAACTGACGGAGTCCGAGGACACCGCCGAAGCCCTGGACCGTACGGCGGACTGGATGCTGCGCCGGGCCACAACAGCCGCGCTGCACTTCGACGTTGACCACGAGCGGACCTCGGAGGGCGACCCCGACCCGGACAGCGCGCCCACCGGCCGCGAAGAGGCCCGCGCCTGGCTGGAGGCCGAACGCGCACAGTGGCTGGCCGCGCTGCACCGGGCGCACGAAACGGGCCGGCACCGCCAAGTCCTGGACGCGGCAAGGGCGATGCACTGGTTCTCCGACCTCAACCAGCACTGGGAGCAGTGGGTGGAGGTCTTCCTGCTCTCGTCCAACTCAGCGCGCCTGCTGGGCAGCAGGCAGGAGGAGGCCGTCCACCTCAACTACCTGGCGTGGGCGTACAACCTCTGCGTGCACGACCCGCGCGCCGCGCTCCCCGCCGCCGTCGAGGCGCTGGCGGCGGCCCGCGAGTGCGGGGACGGGCTCCAACAGGGCTGGGCGCTCGGCTACATGGCGGGCGGCCTGCACCGGCTGGGCCGGGTGGACGAGGCGGAGGAGCGCCTGCGGGAGGCGACCGGCTGCCTCGCCCCGCAGGAGTCCCCGCAGGCCAGGCTGGCCGAACTGAGCCTCCTCAACGCCCTCGGCACACTCCTGCGCCAGACCGGCCGCCCCGCCGAGGCCCTCGACGTCCACCGCCGCAGCGAACGGATCTGCCGCGCCGGGGTCCCCGGCCGTACGGCCGAGGTCATGGCCACGTACCACGCCGTCGCCCGCCAGCAGATCGGCAACGACCTTGCGGCGCTGGAGCGTTGGTACGAGGCGGAGGCGCCGTTGCGGCAGGCGCTGGCGGCGTTCGACGAGGCGCAGATGCCGGCGTGGTCGGAGCAGGCGCGGCTCGATCTGGGCCGGGTGCTGGGCGCGACGGGTCACCCCGAGGCGCGGGAGGCGCTGCGTACGGCGCGGGACGCGCTCGCGGCGATGCGGAGCCCCCGGCAGGCCGAGGCGGCGGAGGCGCTGGCCGCGCTGGACAGGGCGTAATGGTCGCCGCACAGACGGGACTTCACGTACGGACGATGACCGAGACGGTTCACCTGACCGGGGGTCGGAGGGCGACGTAGGCGGCGTCACTCGTCAGGCTGACGTTCTGAGTCCGCCGAGGTGGCCCCGGATACCGAGGGAAGGATCAAGGCCGACAGAGGCGTCCCGCTCCTCGGAGGTGTGTGTCCTTGCGTGCCAAGCCACTTGCCGTTACGGCCCTGACCGTCGTCCTCGTCGCTGGACTGACCTCGTGGCCTTCCCCCGCCTGGGCCGAGGGGCCGACGCCGTCGCCGTCGGAGAGCCGCATGGCAGACCCGGTCGGCGTCTTCATGACCGTGGGCGACAAGGTCCACTTCTCCAGCACCCCGCCGCCGACCATGTCCGCCCACGGTTGGTGGACCGACACCGAATCCGGAAACCTCAAGGCCAAAGTCACGGTGCAACTTCAGATCAAAGAGCGGAGCGGTAGCTGGAGGACCGTAACCACAGGCGCGAAGACCGTGAAACAGGGCGGGGGCAGCGCGCGCCGCGCCAATGTCCGCAAGACCTGTACGGGCACGGCGAGGACCACGTGGCGTAGCAGAGTGGACGTCGACATCATCGGCGTCGCCGACTCGCCGAACAAGCTGGAAACCCCCGCTCAGACGTTCACCTGCGGCGGCTGACCATCCGGAGGAGCACCTCGTGGAAGACGACATCGCCGAAGGACAGAGCGCCGTCATGACCGTCGAGGTCTACGGGGTGTTCCGACAGCACGACTGGATCGGCGAGGTCAGCGTCGACCACGACCTCGACGAGGACCTCTTCAGCCTCGTCATCAAACGAGCCGCCTCGTACGGCTGGAGCAGCGCGTACATCGGTGGCATGAGCGACCTCGCGGGCACCCGCTGGGGCCACGCCGACGCCGGGAACGACTGGTCACAGGACGGCCAGAACCGGCGGGTGGCCTGGCTGACCGTCTACCCCACGGTCGGGATGACCCGGCAGCACCTCCCGATCCTCCCCATGACCCGGGTCATGGTCGACTCCCTGCACCGCATGGGCCACCTGACCTTCACCGCCCTCAGCTCCCACGTCCCCCTGCGCCTCGCCCCCGACACGTTCTGGGACCTCCGGACGGACGCGGACTGGTACGCCCTCTCCGCCCCGCAGGCCAGGACGGACGTCACCGTGACCGTCTCGACGGAACCGGGGGCCGAGTTCGATCCGGCGCGGGTGCTCGACCACGCCGCCGAGCGGTCGATCGGCCACCTGCGCATCACCCACGCCACCGGTACGACGTTCACCGCGTCCGCCCCCGAATGGACCCCGGACGCGGCGGCGTGGATCACGGAACTCGTCGTGAACTCGCTGCGGAACGCCGGGGTACAGGGGTCTGCGGTGATCACCGTGTCCGCGAGCTGAGCACCTACCGCTTCTTCCAGTCCTCGACGAGCAGCCCGAGGATCACCTCGTCCAGGAACTCCCCCAGCACCCACGCCGAGGACTTGAGAACACCCTCGCGTACGAAGCCGTTGCGCTCCGCCGCGCGCAGCATCGCGTCGTTGTCCGCGAGGGTCTCGACCTGGAGGCGGTGGAGGCTGCGGACGACGAAGGCGTAGTGGCAGAGGGTGGCGACGACGTCGGTGCCGTACCCCTTGCCCCGGGCGGACGGGAGCAGGCTGATGCCGACGTGGGCGTAGCGGTTGTGGGTGTCGATGTCCCACAGGCTCGCCACGCCGATCAGTGTGCCGCCCTCCAACTCGACGACGGAGAAGGGGACGCGGTCCTCCGTCCCCTCGTCCACGACGGGTTCCTTGGAGTCGAGGCCGAGGGGACGCCAGGGTTGGTCGTCCGCGCGGGCGGAGTTGACCACGTCGTTGAAGAGCTCGGTACGGAGGAGGGGGAGATCGTCCTCGTGCCGGGCTCGGAGCCCGATCCTGGCGCCTTTGAGCATGTGAGCTTCTTATCGGGCCGGGTTGGAGGGGGGCAACTGGATTAGCGGAGGGAGGTGGTGAAAGTGCGCCAGGTGGTGGGGGTGAGGAGGAGGTGGGGGCCGGTGGGGGCTTTGGAGTCGCGGACGGCGATGGTGTGGGGGATGTTGCGGGCGACTTCGACGCACTCCCCTTCGATCTGGCTGTAGCTGGACTTCACGAACCGGAAATCGTGCACGGTGGTTCAACTTCCCTTGTACAGGCTGTCGATCAGTGCGACAGAGTCATGCGGAGACAGGCTGAGGCGAGCGGTGCGGTCGAACACACCGTTGAAATAGGCACTGTCCTCAGCATTTTCCCTCCACACCATGCCTGTGTGCCCGTCACTCTGAACCACGTCGAGCGCCCCTTCCTCCGCGAAGGAGAGGATGCTGAACGAGCCGTAGCTACCAGGATGCGCCCCGCTCCGGAACGGGAGCACCTGAAGACGGACGTTGGGCGCCGCCGAGACGTCCAGCAGCCGCTCCATCTGGCCCCGCATGACCTCGGGCCCACCGACCTGCTGCCGCAACGCGGCTTCCCAGATCACGGCGTAGAACTGGACCGGGTTCTCACCCAGCAGGCGCCCCTGACGCCTCTGCTTGACCTGCGCCGCAGCCTCGATCTCGGCGGGGTCCTTCCATGAAGGGTCGGCAACACCCAACGCCCGCGTGTACGCGGCCGTCTGGAACAGCCCAGGAATCAGGGAGGTCTGCCAGGTTCGGATACTGGTGGCGACATCCTCCATGGAGATGTACTCACTCAGCCCGTCACCGACGCCGGTGTTGCGCCACCACCCCCTGGCCTTACGCCGCTCCCGGTCCAGCTTCGCCAACTCAAGCAACCGAGCCAGGACTTGGGGGTCCTCCAAGCCGTACCCCTCACACAGCACCCGAATGTCCGGGTCCCGCATCGGCACCCAGCCCTGCTCCATCTTCACGACCTTCGTGCCGGTCGCGTTGATGGACTCGGCGGCCTGCGTCTGCGTCTTGCCCGCAGCGACGCGCAGCCGCAGCAGCTCCCCACCGAGCTTGCGCGCCAGAACAGTTGAGGTCTGCCCTTTCCGGGGCTGAGTCGATCTCGTCACGAGCACAGTGTGTCCCACTGCTGTCACCCAGTCGACAAGTTCCGGATTCTGAGGAAGAACTTCTTCAGTTCGATTGCGCGGAGATATGGGCGCCGCTACCTTCGGTGCTCAAGCGATCACAAGCTGGAGGCCCCCATGACCAACCCCATCCACGAAGACGAACGCACCTACACCCCCACCCCCCACAACGTCACCCGCGCCCGCACCCGAACCGCCCAACTCACCACCGACTGGGGCCACCCCACCCTCGCCCCCGACGTCGCCCTCGTCACCAGCGAACTCACCACCAACGCCATCCTCCACGGCAGCCTCCGCGACCACCTCATCCTCGTCCGCCTCACCACCACCGACACCACCCTCCGCCTGGAAGTCAGCGACCCCCGCCCGGAACGCGTCCCGTCCCCCCGCGAAGCGATCCCCACGGAACAGTTCGGCAGGGGCCTCACCTTGGTCAACGCCCTGTGCCACGACTGGGGCCACGGCCCCCGAGAGGGCATCGGCAAGACGGTCTGGGCAGAGTGGAAACTCCCGAACTGAACGGCGAGGACGAGACCGAGAACCTCACCGCCCGACCTCCAGCACCGCCTTCCCCGCAACCCGCCGCCCTTTCAACGCCTCGGCCGCCTCGTCGAACCTCTCCCAGGACCCCCGCCACCCGACCTCGGCAACAAGCTCCCCCTCCGCCGCCAGCCCCGCGAGGGCCGCGAGGTCGGCGCCCGCAGGGCTGTCGATGACGAACGCGGACAGGGACTTGGCGGCGCCGACGGTGGCGTAGGGAGGGAAGACGGCGGGCTCGCCGGACGTCCACCCGACGCTCTGGATGTTTCCGCCGGGCGCCAACAAGGCCCACGCGGCGACGAGTTGGGTACCCCCGACGCTGTCGATGACGATGTCGACGGGCTCACGGACCCCCTCCAGCCCGACCGTCACCTCGTCGGCCCCGACCAGCCCCTCCCCCCGCGCGGCCGACCCCACCGACGCGATGACGTACGCCCCGGCCCGCGCGGCGAGCTGCAGGGCGAACCGCCCGACTCCCCCAGAAGCGCCGGTGACCAGCACCCGCTTGCCCGCCGCCAACCCCGCCGCCCACAACGACCGCAACGCGGCGACCCCGGCAACCGGCAACCCCACAGCCAGACTTGACTCCAAAGCGTCCGGTACAACAGCCAACGCCCCCACATCGACGGCGACTTCCTCGGCGAACGCACCCGACGCGAGCGCGAGAACCCGCGTACCGACAGCCGGCCCCTCCTCGGCACTCCGCACCACGGTCCCCACGAGGTCGGACCCGAGCACACCCCCCACCGGCACCCGCCCCGACCGGGCATCGTTCAAGTCCCCATAGTTCAGGGCCACATGGGACACCCGAACCACCACCTGCCCCTCCCCCACCACCGGTTCGGCCACCTCACCGAGCCGAACGGCGGAAGCGACGGACGGATCGACGACAAGCGCACGGACAGCCATGACACGCTCCCCCTTGGAAAACGATCTACAACAAGGTCCATCATCAACAACTGCCGCACCGGCCGGAAGAAGGCACTTTCCTGTCACACAGGCGCACCCGTGTAACCCAGCAACAGTCCCCGACATCGTCGTACTCATCCACGGCCTCTGGATGACCCCCTCGGCGCCCTCACCACGAAGCCGATCATCATGGGCCACTCGTTCGGCGGAACCTGACGGCAGACGCCTCGAAGACGGTCTACGACCGCTGCGCCGTCCCCGCCTCCAGCCACTCCCCCTTGGCCGGGGATCTCATGCCGGCCTGAGCGACGGCTTCGCCGGGCCTCGCCGTTATCTCCTCGTCACCCATGTTGTCCGAAAACGCCTCTGCCCAATCCTTCCCCTCGCGCAGGCCGACAGTATGATCTCCGTACTAATTTTCAACCAACCAGCCGCCCGGTGGCCTGTCCTCACCCCCGCACGGCCTCCGCGAGAGAACGACGGTCGCCCATGCCCGACACGCGCTCCTCCGACTACACCAGCCGCCTCACCCGCCTGGAAACGTCCGGCATCAAACGCTTCCTGCCCACCCAGGCCCCGTACCGCTGGAACCTCCGCCGTCTCCACCTCGGCCGGGTCCTCGACGTCGGCTGCGGCCTCGGCCGCAACCTCCTGAACTGCTCCCCGGAGAGCGTCGGCGTCGACCACAACCCCCACTCGGTCGCCACCTGCCGGGAACGCGGACTGACCGCGTACACGTCCGAGGAACTCACCGAGGCCCCCGACTGCGGCCCCGGCTCCTTCGACAGCCTCCTGTGCGCGCACGTCCTGGAACACATGGACGCGGACCTGGGCGCCAAGATCCTCGACCAATACCTCCCCCTGATCAAACCGGGCGGCTCGGTCGTCCTGATCACCCCGCAGGAGGCGGGCTACAAGACGGACGCCACCCACGTCCGCTTCGTCGACTTCACGGGCCTGCGCGAACACGCGGAAACGGCGGGCGTGACCGTCACCCGCACGTACTCCTTCCCCTTCGCCCGCCCCGTCGGCAAGGTCTTCCCGTACAACGAGTTCGTCCTGGTGGGCACAGTCCCCTCCTGACCGACCCGGCCCTCACCCAGGTGAGGGCTTGTTCGCGGCCAGCTATTCACTCAGTACATATACGTAGTGCATACTGCTCCCCATGAGCACCCGCCACATCCTCCTCGGCCTGCTCGTCACCGCCCCCAGCCACGGCTACGACCTGAAGCGGCGCCACGACGAGCGGTTCCCGCAGGCCCGCCCGCTGGCGTACGGGCAGGTCTATACGACGTTGCAGCGGCTCGTCCGGGACGGGCTCGCGGAGGTCGAGGGGACCGGGTCGGACGGGGGGCCGGAGCGGACGATGTACCGGGTCACCGAGGAGGGGCGCAAGGAACTCACGGAGTGGGCCGCCGAGGTCGCCCCGCCCGCACCCTTCGTCGCCAACGAGATCTTCGCGAAGGTCGTCGTCGCGATCCTCAGCGGCGGTGACGCCGACGCGTACCTCACCGCTCAACGCGCCGCGCACATGGCCCGGATGCGGGAACTCACCGCCCTGAAGACGGGGCGAGGTGCGGACCTCGCGACCGTGCTGTCCGCGGACTACGCCCTCAACCACCTTGACGCCGACCTCCGTTGGATGACCACCACGGGGGCCCGGCTCACCACACTCACCGAGGAGGTCGATGCCGGATGACGGACACTGCGCTGCTGTCGGGGCTCGGGCTGGGCAAGACGTACGGTGCGACACCCGCCCTGCGGGACGCCTCGCTGAAGCTGGCCGCGGGCGAGGTCCTCGCGGTCACGGGCGCCAGCGGGAGCGGCAAGTCGACGCTGCTGCACTGCCTTTCGGGGATCGTGCGGCCCGACCGGGGGTCGGTCGTGTACGCCGGGAAGGCGCTGGACGGGCTCGGCGAACGGGAGTTGAGCGAGCTGCGGCGTACCGAGTTCGGCATCGTCTTCCAATTCGGCCAGCTCATCCCGGAGTTGACGGCGCTGGACAACGTCGCACTGCCGCTGCTGCTCGCCGGGCGGCGCCGGGACAGCGCCTGGTCCGAGGCGCGGGAGTGGCTGGAGCGGTTCGGGGTGCTGGGCCAAGAGGCCCTGCGGCCGGGGGAGATGAGCGGCGGCCAGAACCAACGCGTCGCGCTGGCGCGGGCGTTGATCACGGGCCCCCGCATCGTCTTCGCCGACGAGCCCACCGGCGCCCTCGACTCCCTCACCGGCGAACAGGTCATGACGGCCCTGACCCGCACGGCCCGCGAGAACGACACGGCCGTCCTCCTCGTCACGCATGACGCACAGGTCGCGGCGTACGCGGACAGAGAGGTACGGATGGCGGACGGGGCGGTCGCGACGGCGGGGGTGGCGGCGTGAACATGTCGATGCCGACCGCCTCCACGCCGGGTGCCTCCACGCCAGGCACCTTCACACCAACCGCCTCCACGCCGACCGCCTTCGCCACGGGCGCCCGCACCGGCGTTCGCGTCCACCCCCGCGCCGTCGCCTCCACGGAGGTCACCCCATGAACACCCTCGCAGGCGACCTCCGCCTCTCCTGGGCCCTCCTTCGTGGTTCCGACCGGCGTGAGTGGTGGCGGGTCGGGCTCACCGCGCTCGGTGCCGGGCTCGCCACCGGGCTCGGGCAGGTCGCCGCCGCGCTGTATTCGCTCCGGGGGTACCACCAAGTCCCGTACGCCGCCGGGCTGTTCAACGCTCCGGGCGAGCGGCAGGGGATCGTCTTCGCCCTCGCCCTCCTCCTCGTACCCGTCCTCGCCTTCCTCGGCCAGTGCGCCCGCATCGGCGCCGTGCACCGGGACCGGCGGCTCGCGGGGCTGCGGCTCGCGGGGGCCGGGGCGGGGCAGGTGCGCAGGATCGCGGCGCTGGAGACGGGGCCGGCGTGCCTGCTCGGCGCCGGGGTCGTCAGTGCCGTGTCCGTGGCGGTGCTGGCGAGCATCTGGAAGGGGGCGACGCTCTACACCTGGACCGGCATGGCCGTCGTCGCGCTGGTCGTACCGTTGCTCGGCGCCGGGGCCGGGGTGTTCGCGCTGCGGCACGTCGTGGCGTCGCCGCTGGGATGGGTGCGCCGGGTGCGGCCCGAGAAGCGGGGCGGGACGTTCGCCGTCGGCACGTCCGTCGTCGTCCTCCTGCTGACGTTCGTGGTGCTCACCGGCGACATCCGGAAGTCGCTGATGCCGCCGCTCGCGGTCCTGCTGGTCGCGGTCGCCGGGGCCGGGGCCGTGGGGACCGCCGGGGTGCTGGCCCGGTTCGCCGGCGGGTTCCTCGCGCCGCGCGCCCGCTCCGCCGCCGTCCTCATCGCCGCCGAGCGGCTGCGCGACGACCCGTGGGCGGCGGCCCGTACGCACGCGGCGGTGCTCCTCGTCACCGTCCTCGGCACCGCGTACGTCGCCGTCCGGACCGTCCTCTCCCAAGGGTTCGGGCAGCACCGTTACGCCGAGAGCGACGACTTCTACCTCGCCGGGCTCGACCTCACCGCCGCCGCCATCGGCCTCGCGCTCCTCATCGCCCTGTCCGGTCTCGCCGTCGGCTCCGCCGAATCCCTCGCGAGCCGCCGCCGGGGGCTCGCGGCGCAGGTCGCCGCCGGGGTGCCGCGTACGGTCCTGGCGCGGGCCCTCCTCCTGGAGACGGCCCTCCCTCTCGCACCGGCCGTCCTGTTCGCCGGCGGCGGGGGGGCACTCCTGGGCCTGTGGTACGGGGAACTCGCGGGCACGCCTCTCCCGTCCAGCATGCTGCTGGTCCCGCTGGGGGTGTACGGCGCGTGTCTGCTGGCGGCGGCGACCTCGTTGCCGTTGCTGGGGAGATCGGTGCGGCCCGGGGAACTGCGGCAGGCGTGAGCCCCTACCATGCCTCCCGCCCCGGAAACGCAGGGGATTTCCGGGGCGGGTATGCGAAAGCCCGGATCTCAGGCCGATATGCCGTCGATCCGGGCTAGTGCGTCGTCCGCGCCGTATGGCCGCAGGTACGGCAGCCAGCGCGGGTCCCTATGGCCGGTCCCGATGATGCGCCAGGCCAGGCCGGTGGGTGGGGCGGGTTTGTGGCGCAGGCGCCAGCCGATCTCCGTGAGGTGGCGGTCGGCCTTCGTATGGTTGCAGCGGCGACAGGACGCGACCACGTTGTCCCACGCGTGCTGGCCCCCGCGACTGCGCGGGATGACGTGGTCGACGCTGGTTGCGACGCCACCGCAGTACATGCACCGGCCCCCGTCACGCGCGAACAGCGCGCGGCGGGTCAGAGGGACGGGCCCCCGGTAAGGGACTCTGACGAATCGCTTGAGCCGGACCACGCTGGGCGCGGAGACTGTGACGGTCGCGCTGTGCAGATAGGCGCCCGAATCCTCCAGGGAGACTGCCTTGTTCTCCAGGACGAGGACGAGCGCGCGGCGGAGCGGTACGACGCCGAGGGGCTCGTACGACGCGTTCAGGACCAGGACATGCGGCACGGATGCCTCCTTGGGCGTCGGCGGCGCGTGGCTCGCGCCGGGACGATCTGGTAGTCAGTCTCCCCTCTTGCCTGGTGAACGCGCCACCATCTCCCGGTAACGGGCTGGGAGTGTTTTCGACCACACCCCATGTTTTGCCGCCGTACGCCCCCTTCAAGCGCGGGTGAGACAGGTCTCTGTCGGGGCATGCGGACGGACCTCCACACAATGCCCCGTTAGTGTGGTGTGCCTGCCCGTACGGTGACCTTTTCGTGACCTCGCCGCGGGCCGCCGTTGCTCCTGGAGGTTCCCGCCGTGTCCCTGTCCGCCGCCTCGCCGACTCCTACGCCGTCGCCGTCCATGTCACCCGCCGTGACCGTGCCGACGCTCCAGGACGCACAGGAGAGCGCGACCAACGCCGCGAGCTGGGTCGAGCAGAACTGGTCGACGTGGCTGGCGATCGGGCTGCGGGTGCTGCTGATCATCGTCGTCGCGGTGATCCTCCGGAAGTTCGTGCTGCGGGCGATCACGAAGCTGATAGACCGCATGAACCGTACGGTCGAGTCGGTCGACGGCACGGCGCTCGGGGGGTTGCTGGTCAACGCCGAGCGCCGCCACCAGCGTTCCCAGGCCATCGGGTCCGTCCTGCGCTCCGTCGCGTCCTTCCTGATCCTGGGTACGGCCGCCCTGATGGTCCTCTCGACCTTCCAGATCAACCTCGCGCCGCTGCTCGCCTCCGCCGGTGTCGCCGGGGTCGCGATCGGTTTCGGCGCGCGGAATCTGGTGACCGACTTCCTGTCCGGCGTGTTCATGATCCTTGAGGACCAGTACGGCGTCGGCGACCAGATCGACGCCGGGGTCGCCACGGGCGAGGTCATCGAGGTGGGCCTCCGCGTCACCAAGCTGCGCGGCGCCGACGGTGAGATCTGGTACGTCCGCAACGGCGAGGTCAAGCGGATCGGGAACCTGTCGCAGGGGTGGGCCACGGCGGGCATCGACGTCACGGTCAAGCCCTCCGAGGACCTGGACCGCGTCAAGGCCACGTTGACCGACGTCGCGGAACGCATGAGCAAGGAGGAGCCCTGGAACGAACTCCTCTGGAGCTCCATCGACGTGGTCGGCCTCGACTCCGTCCTCCTCGACTCCATGGTCATCCACCTGACGGCTCGGACCATGCCCGGCAAGAAGCTCACGGTGGAACGGGAGCTGCGGTGGCGCATCAAGCGGGCGTTCGACGCGGCGAACATCCGGATCGTGGGCGGGGCGGCGGTGTCGGGCGAGGAAGAGGCGGCGGATCCTTCAGCGGGGGTGGCGGCGCCGTCGGTGTTCTCCAACGCGGATTCGCCTCAGGTGGCGGCTGCGGCGCCGATCGCTTCGGCGCAGCGGGGGGTGCCGAAGTAGGGGGCGCAGGGACATACACCGCACTGCTACGAGGGTCCGGTCATCGCCGACGCCCGTCACAACACCGACACCGACACCAGCCGCAATGATCCACCACCACCTCTGGTGCCGTACCTCTCCCTCGACGCGAGGCCGCTTCATCAAAGCGGCCTCAGGGGAGGTACGGCCTCATGCACTCATCTTCGACCCGTCTGCGCCGAGCTGACGCAGCTGCTGCGCTGCCTGAGCGTCCCGGTCAGGCAGCCTACGGTCGAACGGGTCCGCATTCCTGAGGCGGTGTGCGAACCCGTCGGTATCGGTCAGCGCCACTCAGGCGGAATGTGGGACAGCTGCTCCTGAAGATCCCATCCCTCCGGTTTGCGTTCCGGGCAGTCCCATTCAGCGCCGGCCGCGACCCAGTAACCCCGGGTCTGGCGAACCTTGGACAGATGGTCGTCACCCAGTCCGGACTCGATCCCGCAGCAGTCGCAGATGACGTACTCCGGCTGACCTTTGCGGTTCCACAGTATTGACCCGTCGTCCCGGCCACAGACACGGCAGACGGTCTCGCAGAGGTTCTCTTCGCCGGCAGTCATTTACTTGACCTCCACTCCTCGTCCCACGTCTTCGAGCCAGTCTTCCAGCGTGGTCCGATAGCCGTTCGGGTTGGTGACCGGATCGTATGGGCCTGGCCTGTACATAGTTTGCGGAACACCGTCCTCAGTGACCGCTGCCCACGTATTCGTGCTTTTGTCGTAGATGCCAACCCTCCCGGATCCTTGATCGTAGATGCGATACCCGGAAGCCGGTTGGCCTTTCTTGACGATGTCTCGACCGAACGCACTGTACCGATGGGCGAGCTCGACATATTCCGACATTGAGGACAATTCCGGGAATTCATGCTTGTGCTTGCCCCAGTGGAACGCGGCGTTCTGGGCGTTGTTCCGGCCCTTCTTCGGGTTAGGCGACCAAACATGCGGAACCTTCCCATCGGCCCGCATCGACTTGCCGAACGCCTCGATCGCCGAGAGGCCGTTCTTCCCCCACTTGCCGCCCGTCGCGCCCCAGCCGACGACGGGAATCACCGCCGCGCACGACAAGCCGGCGTTGATAGCGTCGCCCTCGGCCCCGTACCAGCCGCAGTTGATGAGGTCGAATCCCTCGCCGGCAACGGGGATCATGCCTGCGGCGTCCAGGACGAGATGGCCGCCGGTGGCGATGTAGTCCCACCAACTGCTCTCGTCCCCTGCCGCGAGGTCGGCCAGGGCGTCCTCGAAGGCTTGGGCTTCGGCCACGTCTCGCCGGTACTCGGCGTTACGGAGGGTTTCCTGGATCTCCTGGAGGAGTTTGGCCGTGACAGCCCGGTACGCGTCGTCAGCGGCCTTCTCCGCCTCCGTCGACGACTTACCCGCCGCGTCCGCCGAGGCCCGTGCCTCGTTCGCCGCTTCCCAGGCCGCTCCGGCGGAGCCCTGGGCAGCGGTGGCCGAAGCAGTCGCCTGGGCCGCGGAGTTGGTCGCCTGGCGGGCCGCCGCGTGCGCGTTCGCCTCGGCCGTGCGGGCCGTGCGGGCGGAGGCCGCCGCTTGGGCCGCTGACTTCTCGGCGGCGGTGGCCGATGCGCGGGCCTGGGCCGCGTACTCGTCCGCCTGCTTGGCGGACGCGGCAGCCTGCTGGGCGTAACCAGCCGCTTCCGACGCTGCCTTGCGGGCCTCAGCGGCGACCTTCTGCGCGAGGGCCGCGTTCTGCTGGGCGGTCGCCGCGACCCGGGCCGCACCCGAGATCAGCCGCTGGACACGGGCCACATGGGTCGTCGTCAGGAGGTCGGCGCGCTGAGCGGCGTACTGGCCGACGGTGATGAACGCGTGCAGCACGTCAGGCGGCCCGGCGAGGGCGACCTTGGCAGCGGCCGACAGTTCGGCGCCACCGCTCTCCATCAGCTGTACGGCGCGCACCCGCTCGTCGTCGGTGCGGGCGGTGAAGTAGCCGGTGGTGAGGAACTGGCGCATGCGGTCGGTGGAGTTGGAGTCGAGCACAGCACGCCCGGCCTCCGTCACCCCTGGCCCGGCGCCGTCGATGAGCCTGGTGATCTCGATGCGGTAGTCGTGGGCAGCCGCCGTGTGCTGACCAGTGACCAGGAACGCGCGGATCGAGGCGGCGTCGCCGTCCAGCGCGGTCTCGGCCGCCGTACGGACGGCGGCGGACTCCGCGTCGGTGGCCAACTGAAGGACCCGGCCGCGTTCGTCCTGCTCTTCGGCCCGCTTCAGGCCCGACCGCAGGTACTCGACGACCTGCCCGTCAGGGGACGCGAGCGTGACCTCGGCGGCCGTGACGCTCCACGGACCGCGCGTCGACGCGATGTGCAGTGCGACCTTGCGGCCCTTGGCAGCGGCTTCGGCAACGTCCGCACCGGGCTGCGCGGTCTGTTCGGCGAGGGCGGCAGCCTCGGCGTCCTTCGCCTTCGCCTCTTCGGCACGGGTCCTGTCGCGTGCTTCGCGCTCGGCGGTCAACTGCTTGACGTACTCGGCGCGGTCCGTCGACTGCGCGCTGCGGGCGGCCAGTTCGGCCGTCTCGGCTTCCCGGGCCAGGTCGAACGTCTTGCGCGCCGTGACGACGGCGGCGGTGGCCACGTTCGCCGCGGCGGTGGCCGCGTTCGCGTGCTTGGTGGACTCCGTGGCGGCCTTCGCGGCGTCGCCCGCGTGTTTCGCGGCCTCCTCCGCAGCCGTCGCGGCGTTCTCCGCGTGTACGGCGGCCGAGTTGGCGGCGTCCCGTGCCTCGAAAGCGGCCTTGGCCGACCGGGTCGCCAGTGCCTGCGCGGTGTTCGCCGCACGGGTGGCGTCCGCGGCATGCCGACGGGCGTCGGCGGCTGCGGCCCGAGCCCGCCCCGCCTCGGCGTCGGACACGCCCGCGTGTCCGCTCGCGGCGGTCGCCGCAGCGGCGGCGGCATCCGCGTTGGCTCCGGCGCTGATGGCGGCCTGCGCCGCGTTGCCCGCTTCGGTGGCGGCCTGGCCCGCGAAGTCGGCGGCGACGGCGGCGGTCTTGGCTCCCTTCGCGGCGTCCCTGGCCTTCTGCGCGGCCTGGTTCGCGGCGTCCGCCTTGGTCGCGTCGGTCGCCGCGTCCGCTGCCGCGTTGCGTGCCTGCGAGGCGGCCTGGGCCGCTGCGGCGGCGGCCGAGGCGGCCTGGGAAGCGGCGTTGGCGGCGATCCGCGCGGAAGTGTTGGCGGCAGCCGCCGATGCGATGGCCTGCTCAGCCGCGCGCGCCGCACCCCGGGCCGCGTCGGCGGCGCGTCCGGCCGCGCTCGATGCCCGCCGGGCGTCGGCGCCGGCGGCTTCGGTCTCCTCGGCCGCCTTCTGCGCGGCTTCCTTGGCGAGCTGCGTGGCCTCGATCGCCCGGGCCGAAGCCTCCTTGGCCGCCTCGGTCTCCTTGGCGGCCTGCCGTCCCGCTTCCGTCGCCTGCTGCGCGAGGTCGGCGATCGTCGCCTGTTCCTGGTCACGTGCGCGGGCGATGTACTGGCCGACGGCGAGGAACTCCCGTATGTCGTCCACCGTGCCGCTCAGCGCCACCCGGCCCGCCTCGCGGGTGGCCTGGCCGCCGGTGCTCATGATCTGTACGAGGGCTACCCGGTCGTCGCTGTCGCGGGCCGCGTACTGGCCGTCGTTCAGGAAGGCCCGGACGTCCTGGATGGTCCCGTTCAGCGCCGCGCGGCCCTTGGCCTGCACCTCGCGTCCGCCGAAGGAGACGACCTGCGCCGCCTGGACCCGCTGGTCCTCCTCCAGCGGCTTCTGCCAGCCGTCCTTGAGGAACGCCGTCAGCTGCTGCGGGGTGCCGGCGAGCGCCGTCCGAGCGGCCTCGCGCACCGCGCGCCCGCCCATGGAGAGGATCTGTACGGTGCCGACCCGGTCGTCGCTGAGCTGGGCCACCGCCGCTTCCTGATCGAGGAAGCGGCGGACGTCCGTGTCGGTGCCGGTGAGAGCGACCTCGGCCGCAGCGCGCGTACCGGGCCCGCCCGTCTTCCAGAGTTCGAGGACCTTGCCCCGGTCCGTCGGCGGGATGTGCTCAAGGCCCGTCGGCTCGGGTTCGAACGGATCGTCCACCGCTGCGGCGGGGACGCCGGATATCAGCCCGGCCAGGAGGGCCATCAGCAGCGAGAGGCACAGCGCCGTGACCAGCTGTCTCACTCTGCCACGCAGTCTTTTTCTCAACAAAGAAGCAACCTTCTGCTCCCCGGCCACTCCCCCTTTGACCGGGTGTCGGATCTCGACCGAGCGAGCATACGCTTTGCGTTTACTTTGTGTGGACTTTGTTTTCACGTTGCGTCTTGTTAGGCTCAACCTCCACACAGGGGGAGCGGCTGGACCGGTCAGCCAAGGGGAGCCGAGACTTACGGGACCGATAGGTGTTTCATGCGCCCGTCCTGCTGTTTTTGATGCCTTTACTCGATGCCTCTCAGCTAATTCCCTCGTGTCTTCATTCGATGCGTCGAAGGGAATTCGCGTGATATCCAGACCTCTCGCCATACTCGGTGGCGCGGCACTCACCGTCGTGGCTGTCGTCAGCGCTACCGCGTACGCCGTGGCAACCCCGTCCGCCACTGTCCGGACCGGAGCGGACGGTGCTCCGCCGGTGGCTGTGGAGGACTTCTCCTACCCCGGTGCCGCCGCGATCCAGACCGAGCAGGGCATCACCCTCAAGAGAGGGGACGGCCGCATCACCCTGGCCGCCTGCGACAACACCGCCAACCAGATCCAGGTCTGGACCCGGAAGAGCGCCGACGGCAAGTTCTGCTTCCGTTCCACCGCCACCACCGGCCGGCTCACTCTTGAAGTCCCCGACGTCTACGCCGTCGCGACCGAGAGCCGCGCTGTCCGGGCCGAGTTGAGCGCCGGGGGGAAGACCCAGACCGTCAACGTCGCCAAGAACGAGTTCAAGGGCGTCGGCGAAGGGGTCGGCGAGGCGCCGACCGTCCTGCTCGAACTGCGCGTCACAGGCTGACTGTTCCGCGTGGCATCTCACCTGTGCCCGCGTGCCGTACAGCCTGCCTCGCCATCCGTCTCGACAGAGCCTCTCCCCAGAAAGACTTCCATGAGTCGTACTCAGCCGCGCCTCCTTCTCGCCGGTCTGGCCACCGCTTCGCTCCTCGCCGCCTCCGCCGGCACGGGCACGAACGCCATGGCCCTCGACGGTGACACCGCGACGTCGTACACCTTCACCGCGAAGCTAGCCATCGGTGACACCTTCCGCTCCTGCACCGGCACCCTCGTCGACCCCCTCTGGGTACTCACCGCGAGCAGCTGCTTCGCGACGGACCTCACCACCGGGACCACCGCCGCCGGGGCACCGAAGTGGAAGACCACCGCGACGATCGGCCGCACCGACCTCACGACCACGGCCGGCCAGGTCAGGGAGGTCGTCGAGCTCGTTCCGCGTGTGGACCGTGACCTGGTGCTGGCAAGGCTCGCCGCGCCCGTACGCGGTATCGCCCCGCTGGGCGTGGGCGCCACCGCACCCGCCGTGAACGACCAGCTCAAGGGTGCCGCCTACGGCCGTACCAAGGACACCTGGGTGCCGGACACCCTGCGCGCGGGCTCCTTCAAGGTCGGCCAGGTCGACGCCACCAGCCTGCTGATCGACGGCACGTCCGTCTGCAAGGGCGACACCGGCGCTCCGGTCTTCCGCGAGCAGGACGGCCGGCTCGAACTCGCCGCTGTCGTGAACGCCTCCTGGCAGGGCGGCTGCCTCGGCACGCCCGCCACCGAGACCCGTACCGCTGCCACCGCCGCACGCGTGGACGACGCGCGCGACTGGATCCTCTCGACCATCGACGCCGCGCAGTCCGACAGCATGATCACCGCGTCGCCGACCGCGAAGGTGGTGCACCTCAGCCTCGCCGGTACCGACGGGGTCCTGCACACCACGGACGCCAACTACGGCACCGGCAAGTGGGCCGGCAGCTGGACCAAGCTGGACGGCCGTGACCTGACGGCGCTGACCAGCGTCACCGTGGACAACGTCGTCCACATGTACGCCGTCGGGACGAACGGCAGGGTCTACGGCAAGGACGCCGACTACAACACCGGCACGTTCTCGGACTGGAGCGAGGTGCCCGGCGGGGCGACCGGCGTCCGTGCCCTGAGCGCCTCGGCGACCGGCAAGGTCGTCCACCTCCAGATGATCGGCTCCGACGGGGCGCTGCACACGACGGACGCCAACTACGGCACAGGCAAGTGGTCCGACGGTTGGACGCGTATCGACGCCAAGCCGATGAAGGCCATCACCAGCGCCGTCGTCGACAACGTCGTCCACATCTACGGCGCCGGAACAGACGGCAAGATCTACGGCATCGACGCCAACTACAACACCGGCAAATGGAGCGACACCTGGTCCCCCGTACCCGGTGGGGCAACGGGTGCCCGCGCTCTGAGCGCCTCGGCGACCGGCAAGGTCGTCCACCTCCAGATGATCGGCTCCGACGGGGCGCTGCACACGACAGACGCCAACTACAACACCGGCAAGTGGTCCGACGGTTGGACGCGTATCGACGCCAAGCCGATGAAGGCCATCACCAGCGCCGTCGTCGACAACGTCGTCCACATCTACGGCGCCGGAACAGACGGCAAGATCTACGGCATCGACGCCAACTACAACACCGGCAAATGGAGCGACACCTGGTCCCCCGTGCCGGGCGGTATCACGGCGTGATGGACGAGTGGCCGGAGAACCACGTCTTCAACAGCCGCCAGGACGTGGTCGACCTGATCGCGTCGGCACGGGACAATCTGGCGGAACACCCCGAGCACTGGCTCAACCGTGACCTCGACTCGTATCTAGAAGCGATGGGTGCTTTCCTCAACGGCATCACGAACATGTACATCAACCGTGGGATCGAAGAACCGCCCCAACCGGACTGGCAGCTGCTGGCCACGATCATCCTCGCCGGCCGCGACTACGAGTAGAGCAGCCTGCTGATCAGAGACGTCTTGAAGGTCACGGCAGCTCTTCCGAGTTGCCGTGACCCAGCGTTTTCCGCGCCGCGTGCTCGCCACGTCAGAACATCCGCCTCCCGGTCGGAAACGCGGGCCCGATACGCATCACCCCCCGAACTCCCGCCTCCGCAGCTCGCGCAGCGCACGCGCTTCCGAGTCCCGGGGGTCCAGGAGGTACCCGAGGGGTGCGGGGCGGAGGCGGAAGCCCACGGATTCCCAGCGGGGGACGTCGCGTCGGCGCCCGCGCTGCACCCAGGTACGTGAGCATGAGCATCCCCCGGCTCTCGGTACGCACCCCCGGCCCCGCACCGGTGAACAGGGCGCCTTCCAGAAACACCATGGACTCACGCACGGCAATCTCGTGGGCCAACTGCTCGGCCTCTCTCCGGGAGCCCGTCCAGCATGTCGTCCTGGAACAGCTCCCAGCGCCGTCAGCCACCGGTGACCTCGCGGTGCGCGGCCCGGACGATCTCCCCCGCCGTACGGACCGCCCGCTCACGGACCTCGGGGTCCGGACTGTCGATGTCCCGTTCGGCGAGACGCAGCCGGCGGGCCGTCTCCGGATGCCGTTCGATCTCGACGACCACGGCCCACTGCCGGTAGAACATCCGGATCGGTACGACGCTGTCCTCGTTCCCGGCCCGGACGAACGCCTTCTGGACGTCCTCGAAGAACTCCGGCAGCCGGGACGGCGCGACCACCGCCACCGCGTGCCGCAGCGCGGGCAGCGTCAGCTCGGGTCTGGGGATCAGGGGCCCGTCCCCGCTCACGTGCGGCGTGGTCACCGGCAGCCCCTTCCGCTCGTCCAGCACCCTCCAGTCACGCATCCCACGTTAGCGCGTAGGTCCGGACGGCATCGGACACTCCCGGGATGCCCTCCCGGCCCCCCTCATAAGGAACCGAACACACGCTCCCGACGTATTCATGGGCAGAAGGTTCATGCGCAGGTGGCGACACGAACCGATCAAGATCCAGTGAAGTCCGGTGCGCGGTGCGCCTCGGGGCGGTGATACTTGCGGCGCGGACGGGACACGGGGGAGGTCGGCAGTGGGGAATCGGCCGGATGTGGGCGGTCGGAGAACGGCGTGGGCGGAGAACACCGAACGGCTGAAGCGCGCGGCGACGACGGAGCCGGGACGGCTGCGGATCATCGGCGCGGTGCTGGCGGTGCTGGTGATCGTGTTCGGCGCCGTCACCGCGTGGCAGATGACCGACCGTTCGGACGCGGCGGACGACGTGCTGCACAAGAGCCAGCCGCTGACCAGCGACGCGGCGGACATCTACCGCGCGCTCGCGGAGGCGAACACGGCGGCGTCGAGCTCGTTCCTCGCGGGCGGCCAAGAGACGCCTCAGGCGCGTAAGACGTACGAGGACAGCATCGACGCGGCGGCCACGAAACTCGTCACGGCGGCCAACAGCGCGGAACCCGGCTCCCCTTCGGCGCAGGCGATCACGAGGCTGAACACGGCCCTCCCGGTCTACAAGGGCCTGGTCGAGCGCGCGCGTACCTACAACCGCATGGGCTTCCCGGTCGGCGGCGCCTACCTCCGGTACGCCAACCAGAAGATGCAGGACGAGATGCTGACGGCCGCGCAGAGCCTGTACGACCAGGAGAACGCCCGCCTGGACGACGACTACGCCGCCGCGAAACCCTATCCGTGGGCGGCGATCACGCTCGGCGTCCTCGCACTGGCCGTCCTCGCGGGCACGCAGGTGCGTGAATACCGGCGTACGAACCGGCTGTTGAGCCACGGCCTGGTCGCGGCGGCCGGCGCCACGGCGGTCGTCCTGCTGTGGCTGGTCGTCGGACACAGCGTCGCGCGCGCGGAGTTGAACAAGTCGTACGACCATGGTGTGCGCTCGCTGAAGGTCCTGCACGACGCGAGGATCGCGGCGTTGAAGGCGCGGGGGAACGAGAACCTGACGCTGATCGCGCGCGGCGCGGAGACGGTCCAGGTCAAGAGAGACGCCAAGGACCCGAACAGCCCCACGGACGCCAAGGACAAGTACGACATGGAGTACGGGGACGAGATGGGGACGCTCGTCTCCGGTCTCGCCCGCGCGGAGACCCTCGCGGACGACAGGACCGGCAAGGACCCCGTCACCTCGGCCCGGCAGAGCGTGACCGAGTGGAAGTCGCGCCACGCCCAGGCCCGTACGGCGGACGAGAACGGCAACTACGAGGAGGCACTGGCCCGGGTCGTCGGCACCGAACAACCCACCAACCAGTCCTTCGACGCCGTGGACAGCAGCCTCGACAAGGCCCTCACCCACGAACAGGCCGAGTTCAAGCAGGCCGCCAGGGACGGCCGGGGCGCCTTCACCGGCCTCCCCCTCGGCGCCGGTGCCCTCGCCGTCCTGGCCGCCGCGGGCGCCGTACTCGGTATCGGCCGCAGACTGTCGGAGTTCCGATGAGCAGGGGAGGGTCCATGCCGGGCAGGGGCAAGGGCTGGGGCGGAGTCGGCGTGATGGCGGCCGTCGTCGGCGTACTCGTGCTGGCCGTCGCCCTGTTGCTGCCGCTGGCGCGGGAACACCGGGAGGGTCAAAGGACACAACCGGTCGCGGATACGGCAGGGGCCGCCGCGGAGACCTGCAAGAACCCGGAGCAGCAGACGCTGCGGCCGTCCGCCGCGGACGGCCCGACGATCGCGCAGATCAAGGCGCGGACCGGTGCGCAGCGCAAGCTGATCGTCGGCGTCGACCAGAACAGCTACCGCTGGGGATACCGCGACCCGAACAACACCAAAGCGGCGCTTGAGGGTTTCGACATCGACCTGGTGCACGAGATCGCGGGGAACATCCTGGGCGACCGTGACGCCGTCCAGTTCAGGGCGATCCCGACGAACGAGCGGATCAACGCCATCCAGAAGGGCGAGGTCGACATGGTCGTACGGACCATGACGATCAACTGCACGCGGATCGGGCAAGTCGCTTTCTCCGCCCCGTACTTCAGGACGGGTCAGCAGGTTCTCGCGCCCAAGGCCGCGCTGGAGATCACCGGCTTCGACAAGAGCCTCGCGGACAAGAAGGTCTGTGTGGCGGCGGGTTCGATCGCGCAGACGGAACTCGACGCGAACCGGCAGGGCGCCACCCCCCTCGTCGTACCGAACCAACTCGACTGCCTGGTGAGGCTCCAGCTCGGGGAGGCGGACGCGATCATCACGGACGGCGCCCTCGCCGCGAGCCAGGCCGCGCAGGACCCGACGGTCGAGCTGAAGGGCAGGGCGTTCACGACCGAGTTCTACGGCGTCGCGATGAAGAAGGACGCGAACGACTTGGTGAGCAGGGTCAACCAGGTTCTCGCGCAGTACCGTTCGGGCGGCTGGCAGGCCTCGTACGCGAAGTGGCTGTCACCGACGATGGGTCCGGACTCGGCGCCGTACCT
Source organism: Streptomyces saintjeani (assembly GCF_055409605.1). NCBI lineage: Bacteria > Bacillati > Actinomycetota > Actinomycetes > Kitasatosporales > Streptomycetaceae > Streptomyces > Streptomyces saintjeani. The sequence continues at coordinate 3,274,553 of NZ_CP189624.1, forward strand.
CCCGGCGAACCCCCTTTATCTGCGCACCAGTTAGACGACCACACGGACAGGGAAGATCGACCGCACAGAGCAACCACCCCCGGCAGCAACTCCGGCAGCAACGACAAGAGGTGATCGATGGGCGTCGCGGGACCCCCTGGTCCGGTGATGGACCGGGACGAGGTGGACCGTGCGCTGGCGCGGCTCGGCCAGGAGCACGAGGCGATCGAGACCTCCTTGCTGGCGCTCCAGGACCACGCGGGCCGCAGGCTGCTGGAGGGCGCGGAGCTGACCGGCGTCACCCGCGAGCGCTGGGCGGCGGCGGACACCGCGATATCCCTGCTGTGGACGTACTTCGACGCGTACGCGGACGCCCTGCGCTCGGCCCGGGAGATCCGCTCCCGCCGCCGCTGGTCGTCCCGCGAGGACCTGGTCGAGCTGACGGAACTCCTGCGCGGCGAACCGATATCCATGACGGGCACCGGCGTCCTGGCGGAACACTTCTCGCTGGCGGCCCTGGTGGACCGCATGAACGACCTGTACGCCTCCTCCCTGGACCTGGTGGTGGCGGCGGACGCCGTCTGGTCCGCGCTCCCGGCCCGGATCGATTTACTGGCCGCCGAGTTGCAGCGCACCCGCCACCTGGCGCACTCGGTGGGCGTCCGCCCCGGCGAGCACCCGTCGGGCGACGACCTGGAACAGATCACCCGCACGCTGACGGACCTGCGGGCGAAGGTGGTGTCCGACCCGCTGGCCTACTGGCTTCCCGCGAAGGGGAGTTCGGCCCCGGGCGGCGGCCGTCCCGACACGACGGTGTACGACCGTGAGGCGCGCGCGCTGGAGGACGTACGCCGGGAGATCGACGCGGTGCTGACGGTCCGTCAGGACGCGGAGCAGCGTCTGGTCAGGCTCAGGGACGTCCTCTCCCGCGCCGACCGCACCCTCGCCGAGGCGAGGTCGGCCCGCGGCGAGGTGCTGGCGAAGATCGCGGCGACCGAGGTCCCGGTGGTGAACGGCCCCCCGACGGCGCTCCAGGAGCAGTTGGCCGCGGCGGCCGAGTACCGCAGGCAGGGCCAGTGGCACCGGCTCTCCCCGCTGCTCGAATCCCTTGAGCGGCAGGCGGACGACGAACTGGAGCGCGCCCGCGACCAGTTGGGCGCGGTGACGGCGCCGCTCGCGATCCGCGCGGAGCTGCGCGGGCGACTCGACGCGTACAAGGCGAAGGTGGCCAGGCTCGGGCTCGCCGAGGACCCGTTCCTCATCGAGCGGTACGACGCGGCGCGCCGGATGCTGTGGAGCGCGCCCTGTGATCTGCGGGTCGCGGAGCAGGCGGTCCTGCGTTATCAACGGCTGGCGGCGGAGCTGCTGGCGACACCACGGGACCGTCAGACTGGGGGGACGTCATGAGTCAGGCCGGCCAGAGCTGCCAGCGCCCGGGGTGCGAGGGCACGTACGAGGACGTCGGCGGCGGCGAACTGTACTGCGACACCTGCGGGTTGGCCCCGGTGGTGTCGGCGACCGGCATGGTCGGCTCGTCTGCCACGAGCGGCATCTCCCCGTCCCCGTCGACGAGTTCGTCCCAGTCGGCCAGGTCCCGGCGCTCGGTGTCCGGACGGCTCTCGCGCTCGCTGTCGGGCAAGGCGTCCAACCGCTCGGTGTCGGTGCGCAGTTCGGGCGCGTCGGCGGGTTCGTCGGGGCGGGCGCGGCTCGGTGTGGGCCTGGTCTCCGTGCCGCAGGTCCCGAAGCCGGACCCGCGCGCGATGGTGCTGGACAACCCCGAGGTGCCGGAGCGCAAGAGGTTCTGCTCGCGCTCCGACTGCGGTGCGCCCGTGGGCCGTTCGCGCGGTGAGCGGGTGGGCCGGACCGAGGGGTTCTGCACCAAGTGCGGTCACCCCTATTCCTTCGTACCGAAGTTGAAGTCCGGGGACGTCGTGCACGGCCAGTACGAGGTGGCCGGCTGCCTCGCGCACGGCGGGCTCGGCTGGGTCTACCTCGCCGTGGACCGCGCGGTGTCGGACCGCTGGGTGGTGCTGAAGGGCCTGCTGGACACCGGCGACCAGGACGCGATGGAGGCGGCGATCTCCGAGCGGCGGTTCCTCGCGGAGATCGAGCACGCGAACATCGTCCGCATCTACAACTTCGTCGAGCACCTCGACCAGCGCACCGGCTCCCTCGACGGGTACATCGTCATGGAGTACGTCGGCGGCAAGTCCCTGAAGGAGATAGCCAATTCACGCCGCGCCTCGGACGGGCGGCGCGATCCGCTGCCGGTGGAGCAGGCGTGCGCGTACGGCATCGAGGCGCTGGAGGCGCTCGGGCACCTGCACAGCCGCAACCTCCTGTACTGCGACTTCAAGGTCGACAACGCGATCCAGTCCGAGGACCAGCTCAAGCTCATCGACATGGGCGCGGTCCGCCGGATGGACGACGACGAGTCGGCGATCTACGGCACGGTCGGCTACCAGGCGCCGGAGGTCGCGGAGGTCGGCCCGTCGGTGGCCAGCGACCTGTACACGGTCGGCCGCACGCTGGCCGTCCTGACCTTCGACTTCCAGGGCTACACGACGGTCTTCGCGGACTCCCTGCCCGACCCCGACCACATCGAGGTCTTCCGCACGTACGAGTCCTTCTACCGCCTGCTGGTGCGTGCCACCGACCCGGACCCGGCCCGGCGCTTCGCCTCCGCGCAGGAGATGGCCGAGCAGCTCACCGGCGTGCTGCGCGAGGTGGTCTCGATCCAGACGGGCCGGGCGCGACCGGCGCTGTCCACGCTCTTCGGCCCCGAGATCCGCGTCACCGACACCGAGCTGTTCCCCCAACTCGACGGCGAGGTCTCGCGGTCGGGGGCGCGTACGGTCAAGTCGGGCCGTTTCACCCGGCTGTTGACGCCGAAGGCGGTGGCCGTACCGGTGCCGGTGCCGGTTTCGGCGAGTCTCCCGGCGGCCGTCGCGAGCCCCGCCGTCAGCGCGTTCGTCAACAACCCTACGGCGACGGAGATTTCGAGCGACCCGACCCGCGCGGCGGTCCTCTCAGGCCCCAGGAACACCGCGTCCCCCTCGGCACCGGTGATTTCCCTCACTGCTCCCCCGCCCACCCCCACCACCCTCGTCAAACCCGCCGACGCCCCCACCGCGTCCCTCGCCCTCCCCACCCCCCTGGTCGACCCCACCGACCCCAACGCCGGTTTCCTCGCGGGACTTTCGGCGACGGCCCCCGGTGAACTGACCGTCGCCCTGGAGGCCGTACCGAACCCCTCGGTGGAGACCCGACTCCGGCAGGTGCGGGCCTGGTTGGAGACCGGCGACGCGCAGGCGGCGACAACTGCCCTGCGTACGCTGGAGAGTGACCGTGAGGACGACTGGCGGGTCGTCTGGTACCGGGGTCTCGCCTCCCTCGTCACCGGCGACCACGAGAGCGCGGCGCTGGCCTTCGACGCGATCTACGACGCGTTCCCGGGCGAACCGGCGCCGAAGCTGGCGCTGGGCCTGTGCGCCGAGGTGCTGGGCCAGTTGGACAACGCGGCGGAGTACTACCGCCTGGTGTGGACGACGGACCCGAGCTATGTCAGCGCCGCGTTCGGGCTGGCCCGCGTACGCCTCGCCGCCGGCGACCGCGCGGGCGCCGTACGCACCCTGGAATCCGTGCCGGAGTCGTCGATCCACTACACGGCGGCGAGGGTCGCGGCCGTCCGCGCGCGGCTGCGGCAGCGGACGGCGGGCCGTGGCGACGTACCCTTCCTGGAGGACCTCACCGCCTCGGCGGCGCAGGTCGAGGCGCTGGACGCGTACGGCCTGGACCCGAAACGGCGGGAGCGGCTGTCGGCGGAAGTCCTCGGCAGCGCCCTCGACTGGGTACTCTCCGGGGGCCGGGGCAGCGACCCGGCGCCCGCGCGGACGCTGCTCGGCAGCGACCTCGACGAGCGGGGCCTGCGCTTCGGTCTGGAGCGCTCGTACCGCGCGCTGGCCCGGCTGGCCACCGCCGGTGAGGAGAGGATCGACCTGGTGGAACGAGCCAACCGTTACCGCCCCCGGACATGGGTGTAGTTGATGTCGCAGATGCCCCCGCCGCACACGCCCCCCACGGCAGCCCTGCCGACGTGCCCGAGCTGCGCGGAGCCCCTGGAGTCGGGGGACCGCTACTGCGGCGCGTGCGGATACGACCTGTCGGCCGTGCCACCGCGCCCGGACGACCGTCCGACGCTGACCCTCAACGGTTCGGCGCCCGACCCGACCGGTGTGCGCTTCGACCAGCCGCAGGCGCCCGAGCCCGAGGAGTACCCCCTCCAGGCCCCCGACCCCAGAGCGGCGGCCGAGGCGGCGAAGCTCTGCGTCGCCTGCCGGGTCGGCCGCGTCGACGGTGACGGCTACTGCGAGAACTGCGGCCACGCCCAGCCCCGCGAACGCGACCACATGGAACGGGAGTCCGGCCCGCTGGCCGCCGTCAGCGACCGGGGTCTTCGCCACCACCGCAACGAGGACTCGTTCGCGGTCGGTACGGCCGTCCTGCCGGACGGCGCTCCGGCGAGCGTCGCGATCGTGTGCGACGGCGTCTCCTCGGCGACCCGCCCGGACGAGGCGTCGGAGGCCGCCGCCCTGGCCGCGCACGACACGGTCCTCGCGGCGCTCCCGCAGGGCACGCACCCCCAACAGGCGCTGCACGACGCGATCGTGGCCGCCGCGCGCGCGGTGAACGCCCTGGCCGACGAGGACGGCGGCGCCCGCGAGCACTCCCCGCACCAGAACGCCCCGGCCTGCACGATCGTCGGTACGGTCGTGACGCCCGGGCTCCTCGTCGTCGGCTGGGTCGGCGACAGCCGCGCGTACTGGGTGCCCGCCGACCGTGCGACCCCGGCCGTCCGGCTCACCGAGGACGACTCGTGGGCCGCGCAGATGGTGTCCGCCGGGCTGATGAACGAGGCCGAGGCGTACGCCGACGAGCGCGCCCACGCGATCACCGGGTGGCTCGGCGCGGACGCGTACGAACTGGAGCCGCACACCGCGTCGTTCAAGCCGGACCGGCCCGGAGTGGTCGTCGTGTGCACGGACGGGCTGTGGAACTACGCGGAGGCGGCGGAGGAGATGGCGCAGGTGCTGCCGCTCGACGCGGCGGCGCGTCCGCTGCACAGCGCGCGGGTGCTGGTCGGGCACGCGCTGGACGGCGGGGGCCACGACAACGTAACAGTGGCGGTCGTACCGTTCCCGGCGGCGATGTCGGGGGCAGGATCGCTCTGAGGTATCGGTCCGAAGCGGGTACCCGGTGGGGGCCGGGTCCGCTCCGGTCAGCGCATCGCGGCTCAAGGGCCGCACTCACAGGGGGATTTGAGCAGTATGGCCAATTTTTCCAAGTCCAACGTGCCGCAATTCGCGGTGGACGTCTACCAGAACGAGTACCTGCCCGAGGGCGGTCGCGAGGTGAACGCGATCGTCACGGTCACCTCGACCGGCGGCGGCACCGTCGGCGGCGCGGTCGCCTCGCCACACCTCTACTCACCGACGCAGGGCCCCTCCGCCGCCGTGGCGATCATGGTCGACTGCTCGGGGTCGATGGACTACCCGCCGACGAAGATGCGCGGCGCCCGCGAGGCGACGGCCGCGGCGATCGACGCCGTACGCGACGGCGTGCACTTCGCGGTGATCGCCGGGACGCACGTCGCGAAAGAGGTGTACCCCGGGACCGGACGCCTCGCGGTCGCCGACGCGACCACCCGCGAGCAGGCCAAGCAGGCGCTGCGAAAGCTCAGCGCCGGGGGCGGTACGGCGATCGGGACCTGGCTGCGGCTCGCGGAACGGCTGCTGTCCTCGACGGACGTCGCGATCCGGCACGGCATCGTGCTGACCGACGGGCGCAACGAGCACGAGGAGCCCGAGGCGCTCAAGGCGACCCTCGACCACTGCGCGGGACAGTTCACGTGTGACGCACGCGGCGTCGGCACCGACTGGGAAGTGAAAGAAGTCACAGGCATCGCGTCGGCCCTGCTCGGCAGCGCGGACATCGTCGCCGACCCCGCCGGGCTCTCCGCCGACTTCACGCACATGATGGAGACGGCGATGGGCAAGGAAGTCGCCGACGTGGCCCTGCGGTTGTGGACGCCGGTCGGCACGACGGTCAAGTTCGTCAAGCAGGTCGCGCCCACCGTGGAGGAGTTGACCTCGCGGCGTACCGAGTCCGGTCCCCGGTCCGGGGATTACCCGACCGGATCCTGGGGAGACGAGTCCCGCGACTACCACGTCTGCGTGGAGGTGCCGGGTGCCGGACTCGGGCAGGAGATGCTCGCGGCCCGCGTCTCGCTCGTCGTACCGCAGGCGGACGGGAGCGTCCAGAACCTCGGCGCGCAAGGGCTGGTGAGGGCCGTGTGGACCGACGACATGACCGCCTCCACGTCCATCAATCCGCAGGTCGCGCACTACACCGGACAGGCCGAACTGGCCCAAGTCATCCAACAGGGGCTGGACTTGCGCAAAGCGGGCGATATGGACGGGGCAACGGCCAAGCTCGGCCGGGCCGTACAGCTCGCGAGTGTCTCGGGGAACGCGGATACTGCGAAACTGCTTGCGAAGGTGGTGGACGTGGTCGATGCCACGACAGGTACTGTGCGGTTGAAGGCGAAGGTCGCCGAGGCCGACGAGATGACTCTCGAAACCCGGTCCACAAAGACTGTTCGTGTGAAGAAGTGACGCCGAAGCGACACAGGTAAGGAAAGGGGGACGCGCCGACATGCCGACCTGCCCGAACGGACACCAGTCGGGTTCCGACGACTGGTGCGAGGTCTGCGGTCACCGCATGGCCGGTGCCGTACCTCCGCCTCCACCGCCGCCGCCTCCGCCGCCGGGCGGATACGGCTTCCCTCCGCCGCCGGGTCAGCCCGGCGGGGCGGGGGGTCCCGGCGGTCCCGGTCCCGGTGGCGGCCCAGGTGGCGGCCCCGGTGGCGGGCGCCACCTCTCCGCCGTGCCCGGCCAGGAGGCCGAGCTGTGCCCGCAGTGCCGGACGCCCCGTGAAGGGGGCGCGCCGTTCTGCGAGGAGTGCCGGTGGAACTTCCTGACGAACACGGCCACGTCGTACACGCCGGCCGCGCCTCGTCCGTCGAACTCGCCGGGTGGCGGGTTCGGAGGGGCGGGGGGAGCGGGGGGCTACGGCGGACCTGGGGGGCCTGGCGGGCCTGCGGGTCCCGGTGGGCCTGGCGGGTCCGGGGGCTTCGGCGGTTCCGGGGGGCCTGGTGGCTTCGGGGACTCCGGCCGACGGGGTGGACCTGGCGCGGGTGACTTCGGTGGTCCCGGTGGATCTGGGGGTCCCGGTGCTGGTGGGCCTGGCTCTGGTGGCCCTGGAGGCGCCGGTGGCTTCGGCGGTCCCGGCGGGTCCGGTGGGCCTGGCGGTTCCAGCGGCTTCGGTGGCTCCGGTGGACCTGGCGGAGGCAGCGGCTTCGGTGGACCCGGTGGGTCCGGCGGGCCTGGCAACCCCGGTGGGCCCGGTGGCCCCGGCGGGGCTCGTGGCTTCGGCGGAGCCGAAGGCTCCGGTGCGCCCGGCGGCTACAGCGGTCCCCCCACAACCGGCGGCCCCGGCAACTTCGGCGGTCCCGGTGGGCAGGGCGGCTCCGGCGCGCCCGGCATACCCGGCGGCCCCGGTGCATCTGGCGGCCCCGAGGGACCCGGCGGCGCCGGTGGCCCCGCCGGTGCGCGCTACCCCTCCCCCTCCTTCGGCAACGGTGACTCCTTCGACTACCAGGGCTCCAGCCCGTCCCGCGTGAACCGTCCCGCCGAACCGATTCCCTTCGGCGGCGAGCCCTCGGGTTCCACCGGCGCACCGCCGTTCGGCGGACGGCCGGGAGGTCCTCCGCCGACGTCGGGCGGCGGCTTCGGCCGCGACGCCGGTACGGGGACGGGGGCCCCAGGGTCGACCGGTCCCGGCGCCTTCGGGGGCCGGGAGGGGTCGCCGGGGTCCGGCGGACCTGGCGGAGCCGGTGGCTTCGGCGGACGCGAGGCGCAGAACCCGAACGGTCCGGGCGGCCCCTTCGGCGGGCGTGAGGGCTCTGGCCCCGGTGCCTTCGGCGGACGCGAAGCCTCGGACCCGAACGGCCTCGGCGGACCTTTCGGCGGACGCGAAGGAGCCGACGACTTCGGCAGCCGTAGCGGCGCCCCCGCGGGCTTGTTCAGCGGCCGGGACACCACGAGCCCCGGCGGACAGTTCCCCGGCCGAGACGGAAACCCGGCAGGCGGCCCCGGCGGTTTTGGCGCCCCTGGCGGCCCCGGCGGCCCCGGTAACCAGGGCGGACCCGGAGGCCAGAGCGGCCCCGGCGGTCCTGGTGGCCCCGGCGCCCCCAACCCCTTCGGTGACCCCTCACGCCCAGGCCCCGGCGGCCCCGGCACAGCAGGCTCCCCCCAGGCGTTCCAGCAGGCAGGCGCAACGGCCCCGCCGAGGTTCCCCCAACAGGGCAACCCCACCGGCGCGGCCCCCGCGTTCGGCGGCGCCGAGGACGACTGGGTCATCTCCCCCCCGACCTCCGGCGCCCCCGGCGGCGGCTACGGCTACCCCCAGCCCGGCACGCCCTCCGGCGGCACCTGGATGGCGACGGTAGGCCCCGACCGCGACTACTTCATGGCGATGATGCAGCGCTCGGGCCCCGAGGCGGCGGGCCTGAACCTCCCGGCGTACTCCCCGGAACAACAACGCACCCTCACGGGCAACCAGGTGACGATCGGCCGCCGCCGCCACTCCACGGGCGAGACCCCGGACATCGACCTCTCGGTCCCCCCGGAGGACCCCGGCGTCTCCCACCAGCACGCGGTCCTGGTCCAACAACCGGACGGCACCTGGGCGGTAGTGGACCAGAACTCCACGAACGGCACCACGGTGAACAACGGCGAGGAACCGATCCAGCCCTTCGTCCCGATCCCGCTGCAAGACGGCGACCGGGTACACGTAGGCGCCTGGACGACGATCACGATCAGGCGCGGCTGAACAAAATAGTCTCTGCACCCAAAACGTGGCTGTTGCCGAAAACCGGCAGCAGCCACGTTTTTTCAGGGGCGCGGGGCTGTATCGATGTGCGGCTCCGCCGCGTGGGCGCGACAAGCCACAACGCACCCGCAGCCGCCACACAACCAAACCCACCACCCCCACAGGCATCACCGCAGCACCCACGAACAAGGCCCATCCGGCGAATCCAGCCAAGCCCAGACCCGCCCACCCTCCACACTCACCCCGAACCGCTCCCGCCCAGGCCGCCCCTCCCTCTCCCACACCTCGAAAACCTCCTCCCCCACCAGCTCAGCCACGAACCGAAACCCCTCCTCCCCCTTCGCCTCCACCCCCTCCCGCCGCTCCCCCACCCCCCTCAGCCGCACGAAATAAGCGGGCGTACCCAGAAACCTCCCCTCAGCCCGCCCCTCCCCCACCACCCGCAACAACACCAACCCCGACGCGAGCGGCACCAGAATCCGCCCCCCGACCCGACACTGCCGCACCCAGGCATCAGGCACGGTACGAACCCCACAGGTCGCGACGACACGATCGTACGGAGCCCCCTCGGGCACCCCCCGAGCCCCGTCCCCCACCACAACCGTCGGCCGACACCCCGCATCGGCGAGATGCCGCCGAGCGGACTCGACGATCTCCGGCTCAAGATCGACACTCACCACCCCCCGATCCCCCAGCCGATGAGCCAGCAACCCGGCGTTGTACCCGGTCCCGGCCCCCACCTCCAGCACCCGGTCCCCGTCCCGCACATCGAGGGCAACCAGCATCAGAGCCATCAGCGACGGCTGGCTGCTGGACGAAACCAGCTCCCCGTCCCGCACCCGAGTGGCAAGCGGCACATCCTCGTAGACCCCCCGCCACCATCGCTCCCGCACCCGAGGATCGGGATCCTCCTTCCACACCCGCCGATACCCGCCCACCCCGGCGACGTAGAAATACGGCACGAACAGATGCCGGGGCACGGCGAGAAACGCCTCCCGCCACAGCGGCTCCCCGGCGAACACCCCGCTCTCCTCGACGACCCGCACCAGCTCCCGCACGCCCATCTCCCCACTGTGACCCGAAACAGCGCCCCCGGCGAACAGCCGAGGTCCTAGGCCTCAGGTCCTGGTCCCCCCGATCTGAGACCATGGGAGGCGTGAATGAGATCCGGCGCGGCACACTCCAGGAGCAGACCTTCTACGAGCAGGTCGGCGGCGAGGAGACCTTCCGCCGCCTGGTCCACCGTTTCTACGAGGGCGTGGCCGAGGACCCGATCCTGAAGCCGATGTACCCGGAGGAGGACCTGGGCCCGGCGGAGGAGCGCCTGACGCTGTTCCTGATGCAGTACTGGGGCGGCCCGACGACGTACAGCCACAACAGGGGCCACCCGCGCCTGCGGATGCGCCACGCCCCGTTCACGGTGGACAGGGCGGCGCACGACGCATGGCTGAAGCACATGAGGGACGCGGTGGACTCCCTGGACCTCTCGGAGGACCACGAGGCGACGCTGTGGAAGTACTTGACGTACGCGGCGGCGTCGATGGTCAACGCCCCGGACTAAGGGCCTGCCTGGCGGACCAGGCCGCGGTCGCGGGGTCTGGCACGCGCGTCTGCACCTATACGCGACCGCCACTCTCGTGCAGCCTGGTCCGCCAGGCAGGCCCACGCCCGTTCACCGCACGCTGAGCCCGAAGTCCCCAAGTCCCGCCCGCCGTACGGCGATCGACCCGTACTCCGTGCGCAGCCGCAGCCACGCCCCGGAGGAGAAGAGGCTCACGTCCAGGGTGGCGGGCCGCAGGAACCCGAGCGCCTGGGCGGCGTGAACGGCCCGCAGGGGAAGGGGAGTTGCCCCGACCGTACGCGACCAGATCTCCCGCCCGATCCGGTCCAGCTCGGCCCGGGTACGCCGCTCGGTGGCCAACTCCTCGCTGCGGCGCCGGAATTCACCGACGACCCCGGCGACGAGGCCTTGCAGCTCGGCGGCGCCGGGCAGGCCGGCCTCGGTGCGCCAGCCCCCCTTGGGAGGCAGAACTCCGGCCCAGGGAGGCCCGGTCACCGCACCCGGCACCCCGAGGACGGACGCGTTCTCGTCGACGCCCTCCAGCAACTCCCCCGCGGAGACGGTGACATCGAGGCTCGCGTCGAGCCCGTCCTCGTACGGCTTCGCGAGCCGCACGGCCCGTACCGCGAGGACCTCGAAGGACGGCGGCCGGCCGAAGACGGCGAGCGCGGTACCGGCCGCCTGGAGACGGACGGCCGCGCCGCGGTCGTAGTGCAGCAGCCGGGAGAGGAAGGCGGCGAGGTCGGACGCCTCCCCCTCGTCGGCGAGATGGAGCACCGTCATGCGGCGACGGCCCCCTGCGGGTCGTCGCGGTACTCCTCCAGGAACTCCCGTTCCTCCGCGGTGAGCCGGCGGGGCCGCTCCGCCTCGAAGTCGAACGGGACGATGACGGTGGCGGCGCGGACGTACACGACGTCCTCGTCCTTCACCTCGTAGCTCACGGTGAAGGACGCGGCCCGTATCTCGGTGACCCACAGCTCGATGGTGACCGGCGCGTGCCGGTGGACCAACTGCCGTTTGTAGTCGATCTCGTGGCGGGACACCACCGACCCCTGCTGGAAGTTCTTGTCCGGACGGAACAGGAAGTCGATGCGGGCTTCTTCCAAGTAGCGGATGAAGACCGCGTTGTTGACGTGCCCGTACGCGTCCATGTCCGACCAGCGCAGGGGGCAGTGGTAGATGTGCCGCAAGGTCAGCCCCGGGTCAGCTTCTTGTAGGTGGCGCGGTGCGGGCGCGCGGCGTCCGCGCCGAGCCGCTCGACCTTGTTCTTCTCGTAGGACTCGAAGTTGCCCTCGAACCAGAACCACTTGGACTCACCCTCGTACGCGAGGATGTGCGTCGCGACCCGGTCCAGGAACCAGCGGTCGTGGGAGACGACCACGGCCGCGCCCGGGAACTCCAGGAGCGCGTTCTCCAGCGAGGAGAGCGTCTCGACGTCGAGGTCGTTGGTCGGCTCGTCGAGGAGCAGCAGGTTGCCGCCCTGCTTGAGGGTGAGCGCGAGGTTGAGGCGGTTGCGCTCACCGCCGGACAGGACACCGGCGGCCTTCTGCTGGTCGGGGCCCTTGAAGCCGAACGCGGAGACGTACGCCCGCGACGGCATCTCGACCTGGCCGACGTTGATGTAGTCCAGCTCGTCGGAGACGACGGCCCACAGCGACTTCTTGGGGTCGATGTTCGCGCGGCTCTGGTCGACGTACGAGATCTTGACCGTCTCGCCGACCTTGATCGTGCCGGAGTCGGGGGTCTCGAAGCCCTGGATCATCTTGAACAGGGTCGTCTTGCCGGCGCCGTTCGGGCCGATGACGCCGACGATGCCGTTGCGCGGGAGCGTGAAGCTGAGGTCGTCGATGAGGACCTTGTCGCCGAACGCCTTGGTCAGGTTGTTGACCTCGACGACGATGGAGCCCAGACGCGGGCCCGGCGGGATCTGGATCTCCTCGAAGTCCAGCTTCCGCATCTTGTCGGCCTCGGCGGCCATCTCCTCGTACCGGGCGAGGCGCGCCTTCGACTTGGCCTGGCGGCCCTTCGCGTTGGACCGCACCCACTCCAGCTCTTCCTTGAGCCGCTTCTGGCGCTTGGCGTCCTTCTGGCCCTCGACCTTGAGGCGGGTGGTCTTGGTCTCCAGGTACTTGGAGTAGTTGCCCTCGTAGCCGTGCAGCCGGCCGCGGTCGACCTCGCAGATCCAGCCCGCGACGTTGTCGAGGAAGTACCGGTCGTGGGTGACGGCGACGATGGTGCCGTCGTACTTGGCGAGGTGCTGCTCCAGCCAGTTCACCGACTCGGCGTCGAGGTGGTTGGTGGGCTCGTCGAGGAGCAGCAGGTCGGGGGCTTCGAGCAGCAGCTTGCACAGCGCGACGCGGCGCTTCTCGCCGCCGGACAGGTTGGTGACCTGCCAGTCGCCGGGCGGGCAGCCCAGCGCGTCCATCGCCTGCTCCAGCTGGGCGTCGAGGTCCCACGCGTTCGCGTGGTCCAGCTCCTCCTGGAGCTTGCCCATCTCGTCGAGCAGCGCGTCGCTGTAGTCCGTCGCCATGAGCTCGGCGATCTCGTTGAACCGGTCGAGCTTGCCCTTGACCTCGGAGACGCCTTCCTGGACGTTCTCCAGGACCGTCTTCTCCTCGTTCAGCGGCGGCTCCTGGAGCAGGATGCCGACCGTGTACCCCGGCGACAGGAACGCGTCCCCGTTCGACGGCTGGTCGAGCCCCGCCATGATCTTCAGGATCGTCGACTTACCGGCCCCGTTCGGCCCGACCACACCGATCTTCGCGCCGGGGAGGAAGTTCAGCGACACGTCGTCAAGGATGACCTTGTCGCCGATCGCCTTGCGCGTCTTGCGCATGGTGTAGATGTACTCAGCCAAGAGAAACCGTCCGGCAACTTGAGATCTGGCAGTGGGCAGATACACCCCATCTTGCCGTACGTCCATCCCTGCGCGGAAACCTGTTGGCGAGGGGTGGGGTGACCTGGGGTTTCCTCTCCGACCGCAGGTGACGACTCCGTCACCGTACGTCGCCACCCCGGCCCTGCTACGCCCCCTGGTTCTTCCGGGCCGTCAGCACCAGCGCCGTCCCCCCGATGAGGACCAGGCCGATCGCGGTCCCGGCGATGAGCGGGGTCGTGCTGTCGGTGCCCGTTGCGGCGAGGTTCGTCGGGGTGGCCGGGAGGACTGTCGCGGGCGCGGGGTCGCTGAGGGTCTGCGTCGCGAGGTTGGACATCGTGCGGGACTGGGTCTTGCAGTCGAGGATGCCGGTGAAGCGGGGGGCCGCGCCCTGGGGCGTCGTCAGGGTGAAGTCGTAGAGCTGGTCCTCCTGGAGGGGGACCGTGAAGGTGCGGGTCTCGCCCGCGCCGACCGTGTACTCCGCCGTGAGCAGCGTGAACGCGTACGGCTGGTCGCCCTTGTTCGACGCGGTGATGTCGAGGCCGCTCTTGAGGCAGTCCCGTGAGGCGGAGAGCGCGGGCACCGCCCCCACCCCGGCCCAGCTGGCCACCGCGCTCGCGGACACCGTCGACTCGCTGGACCCGGCGAGGATCTGTGTCTGACTGCGCCCCTCGGAGACGAACGCCCGCCCGACGGGCACGGTCGTCGACGCCTGGAGCGTCACCCGCGCGGACCCGGCGGGCGCCTCGGCCGGCACCTTGAAGTACAGCCGGCTCCCGTCGCGGGCGGAGGTCACCGCCTCCCCGTCCGCGTCGACGACCTTGACCCCGCTGATCGCGGCGTCCGGCGGCGGCGCCACGGACACGGTCCCGGCACCGGTGTGCACGGTCACCGGCCCGAGCAGATCCCCGGGCTTGCCGGAGACGGCCGGGACGTCGACGGTCAGGGACGCCGACGGCTCGGCGGCGTCGCGGGCGGCCTTCTCCAGGTAGTCGGCGAGCTGCCGCGCCTGCGGATCGACCGCGTCGACGTCCGCCCCGTCCGAGTACCGCCAGATCGCCACCTGCGTACCGGCCGCCGCGTCCTGCTCGGTGAGCCCGCTCTTGATCCCGGCCTTCTGGGCGAGCGAGGCGAGGTCGTTGACCTGCGGATAGGAGTTCTGGAGGATCCACCCGATCCGCCCGGCCCGCTTGTTGGCGGCCAGCGACGTCCCGCTCCACGCGGCCTCGTGGTACTTCGCGTCCTTCTGGGTGGGGTTGTAGACGTCGACGCAGTACGTCTGGAGCGTCCCCCCGCCGTCGACGGACATCTCGAACAGCCCCGCCGGGATCTCCTGGTCGCCGCTCTCCTCGTGGAGCACCGCACTGCCGTAGACCTTCAGTCCGCCTATGGTCGCGGTCGCCCCGCCCTGCGCCTGCGCACCCGCGACGGCGGCGGCCGTACCCGCGCCGGCCAGGACCCCGGCGGCGGCGAGACCGGACACCAGGGTCACCGCCGCGAGGCGGCCGACCCCTCGGGCGAACGGCACAGTGATCGAAGAAAGCACGCAATTCCCCTTCGAGCGGGACCCGTTGACGTGGGGGACGGGGTCCCACCAGCAGAATCGGAAGCCACAAGGGCCATGTCGCGCATCCTAGAGAGAGCGACGCGGCCCCTTTCCCCGTCGGATCATCGGGCAACCGATCCGAATCGGAATCGTTATCCCAAGATCGCTCCGGCGGGCCGGAGAACCGGGCTTATCGACAAATCAACGTCCTTTCACGGCAGTTGACCCACTGCCACGAGAGGCGTGATCCACCGATAAGCCCCGGCCCGGCCTTTTCAGGCGCCCCTTGACATCACGCCACGCTCACCGGCTCCCGCTCCGCCGGCACCTCCCACTCAGGCTCCGACCTCCCGCCCGCCGGCTCCGCCCTGGCCGCGCGGACGAACGCCGAGGTGCCCCGCGCCAGATCGTGTCCGATCGCCGACGCGTCGATGTCGGCGGACGTCCAGTTCTGCCCGTCCCGCAGGTCCGACCGCACTTTCAGCCTCCCCTGCACGACCACCGGATCCCCCACCGACAGCGACGCCGCCACGTTCACGGCGAGCTGTCGGTTGGCCCACACCGTGAAGAAGTTGGTGTGCCCGTCCACCCACTCGTTCTTCTCCCGGTCCCAGTACCGCACGGTCGCCGCCAGCCGGAACCGTGCCGAGGCGCCGGCCGCGAGCTCCCGGAAGACGGGCTGCGTCGCGACGTTCCCCACCGCGCACATCGTGACCTCGTTCATCGCTCACCCCTTGTCCGTCACGCGCCGACCACGCCGTTCGTGATCGCCGCGGAACCAGACTGGACCGGCCGCGAAAACCCCGCCGAGCCCTGTGGACGACCCCCGGCCTGTGGACAACTCCGTCACCCGATCGAGCGACCCCGTGTCACGCCACCTGTGGATCACCTGCACGGATCACCCTCCGTGAACACCACGAAGCGGCGGCACCGACACCCCCCGGCATCGGCACCGCCGCACAACCCCGCCTACCGGCCGGCCGCCCCCACGACCCTGCCGTACTGCTCCCGCACCTCCCGGTACCGCAGCAGCTCCGCCGCCACCGGATCGAGCACCCGGGCCCGCCCGCACCCGGCAGCCGCCTCCCGCAACCGCCGCTCAGCGTCCTGCCCGTACCGCCGAGCGGGCCCCCGCGCGGCCATCCGGCAGCTCCACTCGACGAGCGGCCCGCCGATGATCCCGGCGACCATCAGCAGCACCGGCACCCCGAGGTTGGGAGCCATGACCCCGGCGATCTGCGCGACCAGCCACAGCCCCCCGACGATCTGGAGGACCGTCATGGACGCCTGGGCGAACACGGCGACGGGCCACCAGCCGGGCCGGGGCGGACGCCCCGGCGGCAGCCCGGTGCGCGCGGCAAGGTCGTCGAGCGCCTCGGGAAGCCCCTGGGAGCCCCGCACGGCGGCCTCGCGCACGGCGAGCGCCCAGGGCCCCGGCAGCCCCGAGGACGCGCGGTCGGCGACCGTACGGACCGCCTGTTCCACGCGCTGGCGCGCGGTCGCCTCCTCGTCCATCTGCGCGCGCACGGGAAGCCGCCCGGTCGGCGGGTCGCGCCGGTCCTGGTGCCAGCGCCACAGCCGCAGCCACGGCGTCCCGCACGCGCGGTTCGCGTTGCGCAGCCACGCGCGCTCGGCGGCGTCCCCGGCGGCACTCGCGCCGACGGCGTCCGCGAGGCGGGCGGCGAACTCGTCGCGCGCCTCCTCGGTGAGCCCCGCGCGCCGCGCGGGCGCGTAGACGGACCGCAGCCGCGCGGCGGCGGCGTCGACGTCGGCGGCCACCCTGCGCGCGGGCGCCTCGCGTTCGGCGACGAACTGTCCGAGCAGCTCGCGCAGTTCCGGTACGCCGTCCCCGCTGAGCGCGGACAGGCCGAGGACTCTCGCGCCGGGTTCGCCGTACTCGCCGAGCGCGATGCCGTCCTCGTCGAGGAGCCTGCGCAGGTCGTCGAGGACGAGTTCGGCGGCCTCGCCGGGGA
Source organism: Streptomyces saintjeani (assembly GCF_055409605.1). Taxonomy (NCBI): domain Bacteria; kingdom Bacillati; phylum Actinomycetota; class Actinomycetes; order Kitasatosporales; family Streptomycetaceae; genus Streptomyces; species Streptomyces saintjeani. The sequence goes on from NZ_CP189624.1 coordinate 3,291,439, forward strand.
GCCGGTCGATCTGGTTGAGGACGACGAACATGACCTCGGCGTGGCCCGCCATGGGGCGCAGGTAGCGCTCGTGGATGACGGCGTCGGCGTACTTCTCCGGGTCGACGACCCAGATGACGGCGTCCACCAGGGCCAGGACCCGGTCGACCTGCTCCCGGTGCAGGGTGGCGGCCGAGTCGTGGTCGGGGAGGTCCACGAGGACCAGACCGCGCAGCTGCGCCTCGGCCTCGGGGCTCTGTACGGGGCGCCTGCGCAGGCGTCCGGGGATGCCCAGGCGGTCGATGAGGCCCGCCGCGCCGTCGCTCCAGCTGCATGCGATCGGCGCGGCCGTGGTGGGCCGCCGTACGCCCGTCTCGGAGATCGTGACGCCGGCCAGGGCGTTGAAGAGCTGGGACTTGCCGCTGCCGGTGGCGCCGGCGATGGCGACGACGGTGTGCTGGCCGGAGAGTCTGCGGCGGGCCGCCGCCTCGTCCAGGACGCGGCCGGCCTCGGCGAGGGTCTTGCCGTCCAGGCGCGCGCGGGAGAGTCCGACGAGTTCCCTGAGGGCGTCCAGCCGGGACCTGAGGGGGCCGTCGTAGGCGAGGGGGGCGGAGGAGAGGGGGCCGGTGACGCGGGGTTCCGGGGCGGGGGGTTCGGGGTCGCCCGCGTTGACGCGGCGGGCGATGAGACCGTCGTCCCAGGAGATGGCGTCGGGGTCGGCGGGGGGTGCGTCCTTGGGGGAATCGTCGTCCTTGAGGACGCCGTTTCCGTCATCGACCTCCCTAGGGGCGCCGTTTCCGACGATTTCGTTCACGGGACCCTCGTTCCCGAGGGCCTCCGGAGCCCCGTCCGTATCCGTGGGCCCCTGCTCGTGTTCCTGGTGGTCCGTGACAGCGGTCATCCGTCACCTCTCCTTCTGCAGTACGGACAGCGCGGCGATCAGTTCGGCCTGCCGTTCGGCGTGGACGTCGAGCCCGTCGAGGGGGGCGAGGCGGCGCTCGCGTTCGGTGGTGACGACCCGGTCGAGGTGGGCGGTGAGGAGGCGGCCTCCCCGGTCGCGCAGGCGCAGCGCGCCGTGTGCGCCGAGGCGTTCGGCGAGCCCCTCTCCGGCGGAGCGCGCGCGCCGGCCGCCGAGGAGGGCGGTGGCGACGAGGGCGGCGACGGACTCGGGGTCGGGCGCGGAGCCCCGGTCGAGGTCGCGCACCTCGTCCTCGGCGTACTCCTCCAGTTCGCGCCGCCAGCGGCGTACGGCGAGGCCGATGCGGTGTTCGGCGCTCTCCAGGTCGGGGTCGCGGTCGTCGAAGTGTCCGGCGGCGGGTTCGCGGCGCCAGGCGTCGGCGACGCGTTCGTCGGCGGCGGTGACGGCGCACAGCAGGAGGGCCGCCAGGGACTCCACAAGGGCGTCCAGGAGCTCTCCGGGGGTGCAGTCGAGGGGGAACGCCCGCCAGCGCTTGAGAGCGTCTCCTGCGAGCACCGCGCCGCTCTGGAGGCGCCCGCGCACCCGCGCGTACTCGTTGTCGTACGCGGTGTCGACGGCGGCGGTCAGGCGCAGCGCGGCGGCGTACTGGGCGGCGGCGGCGCCCGCGAGTTCGGGCATGCGGGACTTGAGGGAGTCGAGGACGCCGTGGGCGGTGCGGGCCATCGCGCGGTGGCGGGCGCCGGGGTCCTGGGCGTGCTGGACGAGCCAGGTGCGCAGGGCGGCGACGGCGGTGGCGGGCAGCAGGCCGCCGCCCCAGGCGGACTCGGGGAGTTCGGGGACGGTGAAGCGCGGCACCTCGCCGAGCCCGGCCTTGGCGAGGAGGGCGCCGTACTGGCGGGAGACCTCGGAGACGACCTGGTGGGGGACCCGGTCGAGGACGGCCACCAGGGTCGCGTCGTACTCCTTCGCCGTGCGCAGCAGGTGCCAGGGGACGGCGTCGGCGTAGCGGGCGGCGGTGGTGACCATGATCCAGACGTCGGCGGCGCAGATCAGCTGGGCCGCGAGGGTGCGGTTCTCGGCCACCAGGGAGTCGATGTCGGGGGCGTCGAGGAGGGCGAGGCCGGCCGGGAGGGTGTCGGCGGTCTCGACGCGCAGGACGTGCCGGCCGTCCTCGCCGGTCGGGAGGAGGTCGTCGGAGGGTTCCTGATGGGGTACCCACGCGCGCGTGAGGCCGGGCAGTACGCGCATGCCGCTGAACCAGTGATGGTCCTCGGGGTGGCAGACGAGTACGGGGGTACGGGTGGTCGGCCGCAGCACCCCCGCCTCGCTGACGCGGTGCCCCACCAGGGAGTTGACGAGGGTGGACTTGCCGGCCCCGGTGGAGCCGCCGATGACCGCGAGGAGCGGCGCTTCGGGGGCTCTGAGCCGGGGCACCAGGTAGTCGTCGAGCTGGGCGAGGAGTTCGTCGCGGTTGGCACGCGCGCGTGGCGCCCCCGCCAGGGGCAGCGGGAAGCGTGCGGCGGCGACACGGTCGCGCAGGGCGGAGAGTGCGTCGAGCAGCTGAGGCCGTACGTCCAAGGTCACCACATGCGAAGAATGCCCAATTTCAGGTGATTTCTGAAGCACATAGGGATGTCTGCGCGCCGACTGGACACAGGGGACGGAAGGGATGACCGGGACAAGAGCGCACCCCAGGCATAACGAGTGCACAACACCCGGCGCTCCAGGCCCGAAAAGCGATGCACGATTCGCACCTGCCTGCGATTATCAGGACCGCTTCACCGAACCTCCACATCGAGCCACGGAGGGGAAGCAACCAGGACAAGGAGCCGGGAGCCCTATCCTTGTCCCCGGCAACGTCCCGACGGCCCCACCCGGTCCCGGCACACCGCCGACCACCCGGCCCCCGTAGCTCAGTGGATAGAGCAGGCGCCTTCTAAGCGCTTGGCCGCAGGTTCGAGTCCTGCCGGGGGCGCCCCAGACCCGTCACACCCCGTCGAGGGCAACGCTCGTCGCGGCCCGCGTGAACGCGACCCGCGCCCTCCCCCGCCCCGTCCGGATCACAAGCCCCCGCACCAGCTCCGCCCCGCCGCGCCCCTCCGTCAGCCACAGGTTGAGGGCGGCGCCCAGCAGGAGGGGGTCCAAAGTTGGCCGAAGACCGCCCCAGGGGCGTTCCGTCCGGGCCTCGAACAGGGTGTCGCGCAGGTGGACGACGGCCGAGAAGTCGTCGATCCGCGCCGTCAGGACGGCGGCGCCGAGGCGGCGGGGGGCCTCGCGCAGGCACCAGTCCGCCGGGGAGGGCTCCGAGACGGGCACCGTGCGGGCGATCACGTCGGCGCTCTGGGACCACGTGTGGTGAGCGCACTCGGCCGCGACCGCGTAGAAGCCGTCCCCCTCCTTCACCCGCCCCGGCACCATCGGCCGCCGCCGGACGTCGACCGAGCCGTCGGACAGCACCGTGCCGGTGACGGCGTACGCCAAAGGCGGCACCCCCCGTTCCGGCAAGGGCTCGGGAACCGGCGACGGGCCCGGTGGCCGGCGGGGTACGGGAACCCCCCGGTGCTCCAGGAACTCGTACAGCCGCCGCTGCGTCCGCTCCCCCGACTTGTCCACGTCCGCGAGCTGGCTGTCGACGACGGGGCGCAGCACGCCGGGTTCGTACTCCCGTTCCGCGCGCAGGAGTTGGCCGTACAGGTCGCCCGAAGGGTCGAGGCGGGGCGCGGTGGCGGCGAAGGCCGCGGCCGGGGACGCGGGGTCGAGTTCGTCGAGGCCGGTGGCGGCGAGGAGGGTGGGGCGGTCCTGGGCGGCGGAGTAGAACGTCGTGCTGCCGTGGTCGCCGATCACCGCGTCGCAGGCCACGATCGCGGCACGCCAGCCCTCGTGGGGCGGGATGACCATCAGGCCCGCGTCCATGGCCTCGCGGAGGCGTTCCAGGAGGGCGGCGCGGGTGTGTCTGGCCCAGACGTTGGGGTGGAAGACGGCGGCGACGGCGAACTCGTCGGCGGGCAGGGCGGTGACGAGGTCGAGGGGCAGGCCGGGGTGGCGGCCGAGCAGCGAGTGCTCGCTCCACGTGGAGTGCAGGACGACGAGCCGCCGCCCGTCGGTGACGCCGAACCGGGCGCGGTAGCGGTCGCGTTGGGCCTCGCTGTCCCGGATCCGCTGGGCGCACCAGTCGCCGATCACCTCGGCGCGCGGCACCGCCTCGGGGCAGGTGTCCAGCAGCCGGACGAGCTGGTCGGGATGCGAGACGCCGATCGCGGCGGGAATCACCTTGCCCCGGTGCGTCAACTCCCGCCGGGACAGCCCCGCCGGGGACGTCGCGTCGCCCGTCGACTCGCTCACCAGCCGGTTGTACCCGGCGCCGTGCGGCATCACCATCAGCGGCGCGTCGAGCCGCCGCATCGTGGGGTGTACGGCGCAGGCGACGGCGAGCTGGAAGGACCGCCGCGTCGCCTCCTCCCACGTCAGCACGCGCGGCCCCGCCACGGACACCAGGTACTCGTGCAGCCCGTCCGCGAAGGCCGAGCCGGGATTCACCGTGTAGTACTTCTCGATGCCGTCCTCGACGCGCAGCAGCTCCATCACGTCGAGCACCCGCGTCGCCGAGGTCAGCGTGCGCGCCACCCCCAACACCTCTGCCCTGGGCGGCGCTTGGGTGTCCCAGCGGGACCGGGCACGCGGCGGACGCGGACGGCGGAACACGGACAACAGGCTTCTCCAGTACGGCGGTTGCGGGATCGGCGGACGCACTCGCGCTACGGCCCCACTCCCACGTTCCTGCGCAGCTCCCCGAGCTTCGCCTCACAGGCCGCCCGCAACGGCGTGTCGCTCGCGGCCAACTCGGCGAGGACACCCAGCGCTTGGTCGAACTTCGCGTGCTGCCGGCTCCTGGACGCCTGCTCGGCGGCGCCGACCGCGGCCTCGATCGCGGGGCCGAAGCGCCCGAGGGCGTACAGGGCTTTCGCGCGGACGATGTCGAGCCGCAGCAGCATCCCCGTGTTGTCCTGGTCCACGGCCGTCGCACGCGCCTCGTCGAGCACGCCGAGCGCCTCCTGCGCCCGCCCGGCGGCGAGCAGCGCCTGTCCGACGTTGTACGACTGGACGACGATGCCATGGGTGTCGTTCCGGGACGCGTTGGCCTCAAGTGCCTTGAGGAACAAGGCGTGTGCGTCCCCGTACGCCCCCTCCGCGAGGAAGACGAGCCCCCGGGTCTCCCACAGCACGCCGCTGAGCCGCGCGTCGGTGACCCGGTCGAGCAACTCCCCGGCCGCGTCCAGGACTTGGTGCGCCTCGGCGTACGCGCCCAACTCGTAGTGCGCCCGCGCCAGTTGGTTCCGCATCCGGATCTCGGCGTCGGCACGCCCGCAGCGCCGGGCCGCCTCGATGCCGAGGGTGTGCGCCTCGATGGACTCCAGGTGGTGCTTGCGGCTGTGGTAGAGCGCCCACAGCGATTCGCAGAGCTGCCAGACGGTGTCGTCCCAGTGCTGTTCGGCGGCGGTCCTCAACAGGGCGAGCAGATTGCCGCGTTCGGCGTCGAGCCATTCGATGGCCTCGGCCTTGTCGGTGAACAGCGGTTCCCTGCCGCTCAGTTCGGCCAGGGAGCGGGCAGGCGACGGCTGGAGCCGGAAGCGGCCCGCGCCGAGCACGTGGGCGTCCGCGTGCGCGGCGGCCTCGGCGTAGTAGGCGGCCACGTCCCGCAGGACGGCCGTACGCTCCGCCTGCGGAAGTCCTTGTGCGACCTTGCGCGCGTGCGGCCGGGCGACGTCGTGCAGTTGGAAGCGCACGGGCCGGTCGAGGGACTCGACGACTTCCGCCGAGTGCGCGGAGATGAGCCGGGCCACCGCCCTGCCCGCCTCGGGGACGCCGGCCGCCGTCGCGAGGGAGCCGGTGGCCGTCGTTCCCGGCAGCAGGCCGAACAGCCGGTACAGCAGCCGCGCGGGCTCGGGGAGGGACCCGTACATCATGTCGAGCACCGTCGTCACCGCCTCGATCCCGCCCTCGCCCACGCAGAGTTCGGCCACGGCGTCGCTCAGGCCGAGGTGGGAGTGTTCGTCCAGCCAGTCGCCGACGACCCCCAGCGCCAGCGGCAGGCCGCCGCAGAACCGGACCAGTTCGGCGGCGGCGCCGTCCGCGTCCGCGTCCCGCCACCGGTGGACGAGTTCGACACCGGCCGTCTCGTTGAGCGGGTCTAGGTCGATGAGGACCGCGCCGTCCCTGGCCAGGCCGGACAGGCGGGTCCGGCTGGTGGCCACGAGCAGGCCGGCGGCCGGGACGAGCGGCCTGATCTCGGCCGCCTGCCAGACGTTGTCCACCACGACGAGCGTGTCCTGCCGGGCGGTGAGGCTCCGGAAGAGCGCGGCCCGTTCGTCCACCTCGACCGGGACGAAATCCGGGTGCACCCCCAACGCCCGCAGGAACAGGGCGAGTACGTCGCCGACGTCGACCGCGCCGTCCTGCCGCCTGCCCGCGAGGTTCACGTAGAGGTGACCGCCGGGATAGTCGAGCGCGCCCGCGGCCCACCGCGCCACCAGCGCGGTCTTGCCCACTCCGCCGAGTCCGGTCAGCACGACGACCCCCGGGGTACGCGCCGTGCGCAGCGCCCGGGCGACCGAGTCCAGGCGGCCGAGTTCGGCCGTACGGTTGACGAACTGCGGTGTACTGACCGGGACTTGACGAGGCGTCACCTGAGGCGGCCCCGGCGGCAGCGTCAACGACCCCACCCGCTCCGCCATCACGACCGGCCCGAAGAACGTCGCGCTCCCGGAGATCGAGTTGTACGTCGACCCGCTCTCGCCCACCCGCCCACCCTCCCGTTCACCCACGAGTGCCCCAACTTACTACCGTGGTGGCGCAGTCGGCGGTCGTCCCTCTACCGTGAACGGGAGGACGACTTCACAGGGGGACGCGGGTGGAAGCGGAACTGGTGGCACTCGCCGGGACGGGCGCGACGACGATCGTCGGCCTGATGGCCACGGAGGCATGGGACCAGGTGCGGCAGCGGGTCGTCCGGCTCTTCGCGCGCGGCGGCGACGCCGGCGCGACCGCCATGGACGACGAACTCACCGCGTCCCGCACGGCGTTGGTCGCGGCGCCGGAGGAGGAGACGGCCGACGTCACCGCGTCGGTGAGGATGCGCCTGCGCAGGCTCCTCGCGGAGAACCCCGAGGCGGCCGAGGAACTCCGGCTGTTGGTGGAGGAGTTCACCCCGGCCCAAAACAACTCGGTACGCAACACCATCAGCGGCGGGACTTTCAACGGCCCTGTCCTGATGGGCCGTTCTTTCGAGAACACGACCTTCAACAACAGCGGCGGCGCGAGCTGAAGCCCGAAGCCGCCGCCACCCGGGCCACGCCAGAAGCGGTCAGTGCGGCCAGTACGGTCAGTGCACCGCGCGCAGCATCCGCGTCACATTGATCCGCGTGGGCGAGAGCCCCTGCTCCACGCTCTCCATCATCCGCTCACCGTTGAGACGCCCATACGCGAGCAGGTCGACGTTGGCCAGGTTGAACTCCGGCCACGTGTGGATGCTGAGGTGGGAGGCCGAAAGGAGCAGAATCGCGGTGACCGCCCCATTCGGAAACACGTGGGACGCCTCGCCGAGCACCTTGGCGTTTCCCTTTTCGGCGGCCGTCCGGAGCACCTGGAGAAGGCGTTCCTCGTCCGTCAGAATACTGTTGTCGCTCACCCAGACATCGACGGCGTACGAGCACAGATCGTCGACGTCTATACCCTCGGTGGCAAGGCTTTCGGCGTTCGTCATGGGGGACCGGGGAGCGTGACCGAGGTCACCGTCCCCGTCTCCTTTCGCTTGGGTTCTGCGCTGGTCCGCGCGGCCGAACAGGGGAGGTCGCGAGGCCAGTCGCTGGCGCTCGTTGACGTCAGCCTAGCATCAGACGCCCCCTACGGCACTTCGTCCAGTTCGTCAAGAAGGCGGCCCGACGTGACCTGCTTCACTTTATGGAATTCCACCCCGATAAAAGATCAAGGGATTCCCTGGCGGCCCGTAACGAATTCCCGGAGTGAATACCCCCGATATTCCCGCGCATACGCCGAACCCCCGTCCCCTACACTGGATGCCGCCCTGTCCGAAACCCTCCCCCGCCCTGGAGACCCCTGGTGAGTACGGCCGCCGATCGAGTGCTCAGCGAAGTCGCCGCAGCGGTCCGGCTCCAGGAAGGCCCGCCCGGCATCCGCTCGGTGCTGCGGGCGCTGCGCCGCCTGGAACCGGCGTCGACGAAGGAACTGAGCCGGGCGACGAGCCTGCCGGTCCCGATCGTCGCGGCCGTCGGCAACGAACTGCGCCGCCGCGACCTGGTCACCAAGGAGCGCCCCTCCCGCCTGACCCCGGCCGGCCGCGCGCTCCTGGGCGAGCTGGGCATGGACCTCGCGCTGGACGCCACGTGCACGACGTGCGACGGCCGCGAGCTGGTCATCCCGGACGTGCTCGACGAGGCCGTACGGCGCCTGAGCGCGCTGATGGCCGACGGTCCCGCCGCCGACCTCGCGATCGACCAGTCGCACTGCACGCCCGAGACGAAGGTCCGCCGCGTCCTCGCCCTGCTCACCGCCGGCGTCCTGCCGGGCGGCTCGCTGCTGCTGATCGGGGACGACGACCTGGTCTCCCTCGCCGTCGCGGTCGTCGGGGACGTCCTGGGCACGCCGATCGTCGAGCGGGTGACCGTCGTCGACATCTCCCCCGAGATCCTCGGGTACATCCAGGAGGTCGCCGCCACGCTCGGCACGCGCGTCGAGACGGTCGAGCACGACCTGCGCGAGCCGCTCCCCGAACAGCTGAGGGACCGGTTCGACGTGGCGATGACCGACCCGCCGTACACCCCGGAGGGCGCGCGCCTCTTCCTCTCCCGCGCGGTCGAGGGCCTGCGCCCCGGCGCCGCGCACAGCGTCTTCTTCTCCTTCGGCGGCAAGAGCCCGGACCAGATGCTCGCCGTCCAGCGGGAGATCATGGACCTGGGCCTGGTCACCCACGGCCACATCCGCAACTTCAACGAGTACGAGGGCAGCGGCATCCTCGGCGGCGTCGGCTTCTTCCAGCACCTCCTGACGACGAGTACGACGGCCCCGACGCACACCGGCGACTTCACCGGTCCCCTCTACACCGGCGACAAACGCACCCGGGCCCGGCGCTACGAGTGCATGTCCTGCGGCACGGTGGTCGAGGTCGGCCCCGGCGCGAAGTGGGCCTCGGTCGGCGCCCTGCGCGCGGAGGGCTGCCCGAACTGCGGCAAGGGCCCTTTCCGGCCGGGGCAGTTGGTACCGGAGACGCCTACGACGACCCCGGCGCCGCCCGCTTCGGAGGCCGCCGGGCAGCAACAGCAGCAAACGGTTGCTGAAACGCAGCCGGCACCAGCGACACCCGCGCCCCTCGCGCCCCGGGAAGCCCCGGCAACACCCCCGGCACCCCCCGCCGACTCCCCCACCCCCAAACCCGGTTGGCGCCCCCCCACCCCCGACGCCCGCACCGCCCTCACCCACCGCGCCGCCCCCTACCTCACCCGCCAGGCCACCGAACCCGACCTCCCCGCGATCGGCGAGTTCGAGGCCGAGATCGCCCGCGTCTCCTTCGGCGAGGACGCCATCGACGACCCGGCGGTCTGGTCGGTCCGCCTCGGCAGGGCGATGGAGAAGAACCGCGAGGGCATGATCATCGCGGCGGCCCCGGACGGCGCCCCCGTCGGCTGGTGCTGGATCAGCATCAACACGAACGCGATGACCGGCGACCGCTACGCCAACTTCCGCTCCCTGGCGGTCTCCCCGCTCGACAACCGGGCGGCCGTCGCCGAACTCCTCCTCACGGCGGGCCTGGAGTTCTGTCTGGCGAACGGCATCAAGGAGGTCACCGGCCGGGTCCACGTCGGCAACGTCCCGATGCGCACGCTCTACCGCCAGTTCGGCTTCGACCCGACGAGCCTGACGATGAAGCTCAAGTTCCCGGCGGGCGACGACGCAGCCGCAGAGGCCGCCCGGTGACCACGTACGGCCACGTCAAGTGCGTCGTCTGGGACCTCGACGGCACCCTGTGGGACGAGGTCGCGGTCGAGACCCCGACGGACGAACTCCCCACGCCCCGCCCGGAGATGCTCGCCGCGATCGACGCCCTCACGGCCCACGGCGTCCTCAGCAGCATCGCGTCCCGCAGCGCGCCGACGGTCCTGGACCGCCTCGCGGAGAAGCTCCCGGAGGTGCACGCCCGCTTCCTGTCCCCCCAGGTCTCCTGGCAGGACAAGAGCGTCGCCCTGCGCCGGATCTCCGAGGAACTCGGCATCGCCACCGACTCGTTGCTCCTCGTCGACGACTCCCCGTACGAACGCGCCGAGGTCGAGGCCCTGTTGCCCGGCGTCACCACCCTCGACCCCGGGCAACTCCCGCTTCTGCTCGCGGAGTTGGAGGGCAAAGAGGTCACCCCGGAGTCCCGCTCCCGCGTCGACCGCTACCGCACGGAGGCGGTCCGCCGCGCGGAGGGCGACCGCTTCGAGGGCACCCGCGAGGAGTTCCTCGCCTGGTGCGACATGCGCCTGACGATCGGCCCGGCCACCCCGGACGACATCCCCCGCGCCCTCGAACTCGCCGCCCGCACTCACCGGTTGAACTCCTCGGGGCTCTCCCCTCTCAAGCTCCGCGAACTGGTCGCCGCCCCCCGGAACACGCTCCACACCGCCCGCATGTCCGACCGCTTCGGCGACTACGGCATCATCGGCGCCGCCCTCGTCGACCACTCGGTGCCGGACACCTGGTCGGTCCCCCTCCTCGCGCTGTCCTGCCGGGTCGCGGGCCGGGGCGCGGCGGCGGCGTTCCTGATCCGGCTGATGGAGAAAGCGCGCGGAAACGGCGTACACAACTTTTCCGTGACCCTGCGCCCGACGGACGCGAACCTGGAGCTGCGGATCCTGCTGCGGCAGGCGGGGCTGCGCAGGGCGGAAAGCGGGGAGCAACCGCTTGCGGCAAACCCCGCCGGGCAAGCCGCCCCCGTACTCACCCGCTCCCTCACCGGCGACCTCCCCCAGCCCCCTGCCTACCTCCACCTCACGCAGCCCCCCGAAACCGCGACCCCCGAGACAGAGACCTCCGCACCATGACCGACACCGCCCCCGGCACCTCCCCCGGCACCGACGTCGAGCGCGAGATCCGCGCCCTGGTCGCCGAGGCCACCCGCCTCGACCCCGACTACCTCGCCGCCCTCCCCGCCGACACCGAACTCTTCGGCCCGCAGATCGCGTTGACCTCCCTGGCCGGCGTCGCCCTGCTCGCCGCGGTCAAGAAGCGGTACGGCGTGGACGTAGCCGATCTGGACATCGGCCTGGACAGCCTGGAGTCGATCGGGACGCTGGCTCAGTTCGTCACTCGGGTGATCCACCCGGACGCGCCGTGACCCGTTCGCGCCGCTGACGTTAACGGGGAGTGCGATCGGCGAACCCTGCCGTCGTACGTACCGAGTCAGTGAGGAGAACGTGATGTCTCGCATCGCGAAGACCGCGGCCGTAGTGCTCAGCACGTCCGCGGTGGTCATCGGCGGCGCCGGTCTGGCCATGGCGGACGCGGGCGCGCAGGGCGCGGCTGTCGGCTCGCCCGGCGTCCTGTCCGGCAACGTGGTCCAGGTTCCCGTCAACATCCCGGTGAACCTGTGCGGCAACACCGTGAACGTGATCGGTCTGCTGAACCCGGCCTTCGGCAACACCTGCGTGAACGACGGCCACGGCGGCCCGAAGCACGGCGGTGGCTACGGCGGCGGCTACGGCGGCTGACGCTCCGTCACCTTCCGTACCTGCGCGAGAGAACCCCGGCTCCTCCGAGCGCCGGGGTTTTCCCGTGTCCCCGACTCCCTTACGCGTAGCGGTAGATGCTGCTGACGTCCTCCAGCTGGTCCGGCGTCATGTCCCACGGCGGCAGCTTCTCGCCCCGGGCCACGATCCGCCCCCGCTGGTCCCCCGACTCGGGCTGTTTCGCGGGGAGATACCGGTGCTGCGCGTGCCGCTTCTGCCAGCGGTACCAGAGCAGGTCGACGAAGGCGTGGTGCAGCCAGAACACCGGGTCGTTGACGGAGGCGCCGCCCAGCATCACCCCGCCGACCCAGCGGTGCACGCGGTTGTGGTTGCGCCACGAGACGCTCCCCCGCCCGGTCCCCCACCCCTCCAGCTTGTTGCGGAACCCCTTGGTGACCGTCGAGTCCCAGGGCGCGGTGTCGTAGACGGGGTCCGACATCGCCCACTCCAGCTCGTCCTTCGTGGGCAGCTCGATGGGGTCGCGGGCCCGCCCGAGGTCGCGCGTGAGGAAGTCCTCGTCGGTGATGTTCTCGTGGAGCGTCCAGTTGCCCGACGCGTACGCGAACGGCCCTGTCGTCACCTGCCGGTCGCCGGGACGCCCGTTGCCGCCGAGCAGATCCGCCGTCCAGGGCGCCGACTTGGCGGTGCGGTCACGCGTCCAGTCCCAGTACGGCACGGTCACCGATTCGTCGACCTTGCGCAGCGCCCGCTCCAGCTCCAGCAGGAAGCGCCGGTGCCAGGGCAGGAAGGAGGGCGCCATGTGGGCCGTACGCAGGCCCTCTTCGCCGTCGGAGACGTAGAAATCGATGTGCATGCGCACGAACTCGTCGTACTCGCCCCGGCGTTTGACCTCCAGGAGCGCCTTCACGAAGCGCTTTCGCTCGGCCGCCGTGAGGGTGCTGACGTCTTTACGCGTGTAGGCCATGGTGTACCCCCGCCTCCCTGAGCTGTTCCCCGGGGCCGAGTTCGTCGACGGCGGCGCGCGCGGCCTCCAGCGGGGTGTCGTACGAGCGGTAGTGGTCGATCATGCTCAGCCAGGTGCCGTCGGCGCGGCGCATGAGGTGCAACGGCCGTCCGTCGACGGTGACGTGCCACGGGCCCTCGCCCGAGCGGCCGGTCCGCGCCGGCATGCCCTGGATGTGCCGCCCCCGGTACATCTGGTCGAACCCCGGCCCGGGGTCCGCGTTCCTGAACCCCCGCGAGGCGACGAGCAGCGGGGTGACGGCGGCGACCGCGCCCACCCCGATCAGTCCCCGCAGCAGCGCCCGCCGCCCGGGTCTCGCCACCGCCACCGAACCCCTGCCCACACCGACGACCGCCATGCCCGACTCCTCCTCCGGTTCCGTTGTCACAGCGGTAACCGCGAAGGGGGTCGGGGAGTCACGGCGTACGGCGGCCCGGGGCCGTCCACCGCCCCGGGCCGCCGCAGGAAAGTTGTGCAACCGGTTGCTACAGGCCCTCTCCCAGGCCCAGGTCGGCCGCCGGGACGGCCTGGAGCACGGGCGTCACGATGCCGGCCGCGGGCAGCTTCGGGTCCGGGAGGCCGAAGTTGTCGGGGTTCGGCGGGGTGAGGGGGAGGTCGAGGGTCGCGCCGGGGCCGAGCGCGCGGACGTCGTTCGCGGGGGCGTCCACGCCGACGTGGTCGAACTCGTCGCCGAGGACGCGCGGGAGCGGCGTACGCAGTCCGAGGCCGGGCAGGCCCGCGCCGACCGGGAGCTGGGGGAGCGCGCGGTCGGGGACGAGGCTGCCCTCGACGTACCGGGGGCCGTCGGGGGCGCCCGGCATCGGGAGCGGGAGCTCGCCGCCGACCTTCGGCAGTTCCATGCCCAGCGCCGTCTCGGCGCCCTCCAGCGGGACGGGCACGGGGACCGTCTCGGCCGCGACGGCGGGGGTCGCGACAGCGGCACCGGCGGCGGCCAGCAGCACGGCGGCGAGGGTTCCTCGGGTGGTGGACTTCATCTCGGGTACGGGCCTTTCGGATGTCGGGGGACGCGCTCTGCGTACGGGGTAACGAGCGGGGCGGACACCCGGGAAACGAAGCCGGTTCACAATTCCCCCGGACGCGGGAATCGAACGACTAAAGCGGCGTGGTCCTCACTCATAAGGGTGACGACCACGCCGCCAGGGGCGCGGGGAACTGCGCGACAAGCCACAACGAAAGCCGCAGACAGCAGACGGCGTGTCACGGCGCCCCGCGAAGCGCTATCGCAAGCTGCGCGCCGGCAGCACGATGTGGGCCGCCGCGTTCAGCGTCTCGTCGGCTCCCGCGAACGCGGCCAGCGCCTCCAGTTCGACGGGCTTGCCCGGCTCGGCCTCGGGCCAGGGGCGGGTGGTGAACACGAGGTAGGCGTACCCCCGGTGCTCGACGGCGGCCAGCCACTCCGGCGGCGGCACGCACTGCGCGTTGAGGCTCGGCATGTTCAGCACCGCCTGGCCGGACTCGACCAGCAGGCTGACCGGCAGGCTCGGCCGCTCGGTCCCGTCGACGAGGTCGCCGCCGACGGGCAGACCGTTGTCGGTCAGGAGCCGCTCGATGGCGCTCGCGGTCACCTCGGGCCCGTCGGCCGCGTCACCGAGGGAGTAGGCGAGCAGGTAGGGCATGTCACTGCCGTCGGGGGCCTCGCCGCTCCACGGCATCACGACCAGGGTGCCGAGGTCGGCGACACGGAAGGGGCGGGTTTCGCTAGTTGAGGTCACCGCGCGACCATAGCGGCGGCCGACGCCCCGTCAGAACGCGTCCTCACCCGAGCGGAGGACGCACGGTGGGCGCGCCACTCGTACGAGGGACGGGCGGGGTTCCAGGTCGACGCGCGAGGCCGGTCCCGTGGGTGACGGGACCGGCCTTCGGTGCGGCGCTCAGCCCTGGAGCGGCAGCCCGCCCAGCAGCGGGTTGTGCTGGTTGAGCGCGCCGGTCGCGCCCTTGATGGTGTTGAGCGGGGAGTCCGCGTTCTCGGTGTTGAGCGCGTCGGACTGGTGCTGGAGCGGCATCACGTCCTTCGCGGTGAGGTTCCCCGAGGTGAGCGTGTTCACCGCGCCGGTGAGGCTGGTGGGCGTGAGGTCGGCGGTGCTGTGCGCGAACGCGGGCGCGGCGGCGCCGGCGAGGGCAATGCTTCCGGCGACGACAGCGGCAGCCTTGAGCGACTTCATCGGGTTCCTTTCATCGGCGGCTGAGAGGGGGGTCGTCACAACACGACGCCGTGCCTAACGACTGCCTCGCGCGCCGGAAACCCCGGACGCAGAAAATTTCTGCACCCCGGCCGGATTCCCGCCTGGCGGGCGGGAAATCACCGGCTATTCCGGTGCTCCTCAATTACGGCTCGCACAGGGCGAGTTCACGAAGGAGGGGCGACCGGAAAGCCGTCGGCCGGGGTGCGGAAACCTTTTTCGGATTACGGCGGTCGCCGCGCCGTACCGGTGCTTACGGCAGCTGCGGCGCGGCTACGGGTAGCGGTGGCGTCGCCGGCAGCGCGGGGGCCGCGGGGAGGGCCGGCGTCGCCGGCAGCGCGGGCGCTGCGGGGACGGCCGCCGCCGGGTCGACCGGCAGGGCGGGCGCCGCCGGCAGCGCCGGGAGCGGCGGCAGCCCCGCCAGGCTCGGCGCGGGGAGGCCACCGCCGAGCAGGGTCGCCGCGACGAGGTTCACCAGCCCCAGCAGCGTGCCGGTCGCCGCGGGGACGACGCCGGCCAGGTCAGCGGACGTCGCCGCGGCGAGCAACTTCGCGACGGCGCCCTGGAGCGCGGCGAGCGCGTCACCCTGGAGGTCGGCCATCGCGGCCTTGCTCTCGCCTCTCGCGCCGGACTTGCCGTCGTCACTCACTGAACGTTCGTCGTCCGCGGCGGGTTCCCCGGCCTCGGCACCCGACTTCGCGGCCGGCAACGGCAGCGCCGGGGTGGCCGGCAGCGCGGGGGCCGCGGGGAGGGCCGGGGTCGCCGGGAGCGCCGGGGTCGCGGGCAGGGCGGGGGTCGCCGGAAGTCCCGCCGGGTCCGGTGCGGGAGGCACCGCCGGGGTCGCGGGCAGCGCCGGTGCGGCCGGGGTCGCGGGCGCCGCCGCGGTGATCTTCGCGACCGCCGCCTTGATCGCGTCGGACAGGGCGGCGGCCTTGTCCGGCGTCAACTGGCCGTCGGGGGCCGCGAGTACGGCGTTGATGAGGTCGGTGACGGGAGTGAGCAGGGAACCGAGGTCACCGAGGCTCTTGGTCTGGGCGAGCAGCGCGTCGGCGTTGGGGAGAGGCGCCCTGGACGCCGCGGTGCGCTCAGGGGCGAGGCCGTCCGCCGCGAACGCGGTGGGGGCGGCGACGCCGAGGACGAGGGAGGCGCACAGGGCGGTGGACGCGAGACGCCGTACGGGCAGACCACGCATGAGAATTCCTTTCGATTGCGTCAGGTCTTGAGCCCACCGTGCGAGTGACACCCACTCACCGCAACAGGTCAATCACGTGCCGCAACCGTTCGCACAACCGCATCACCCCAGGTCGGACGGGTCGTCAAGCGCCGTACGCCGTGTCGTGCGGACGACCGCCCATTCGGGGGAGCGGCACGCGGAACGGCCGCCCCCCTGGCTGGGGAGCGGCCGTCCGGCGAAGAGGCGCGTCAGTCGTTGACGCAGGTGTTGCCGAAGGCCGGGTTCAGCAGGCCGATGACGTCGACGGAGTTGCCGCAGACGTTGACCGGAACGTGCACGGGGACCTGGACGACGTTGCCCGACAGCACGCCCGGGGAGTGCTCGGCGACACCCTGCGCGCCACTGTCGGCGGCGGCGATGCCGGAGGCGCCGGCGACGGCCGCTACGGCAACGGTGGTGAGGGCCAGGCCCTTCGCGATACGCGACATGGAGAGGTGCTCCTTGGGGGGTTTTGACACGAACATCCGGGCGGAGATGCCCGGCGCTGTGTCAACGCGCGACACCCCGAGGGGTTGTGCGGCCAATGGGGTGATGCACAGCCGGTCCGACTTTCACCTTTCCGACACACTTGGCCGGTATCACCGTATTAGTCCGAATACGGTCTAGAGTTGCGGCCCATCCGACGCACCCCTATAAGCCAGCAAATCGCACTGCGGAATCACCCCGCAGATTCCCCGAAAGGGCCATGCCGGTCATGCGCACTCCCACGGCTCCGCTGCTGCGCCGCGCGACGGTGGGCGTCCTCGCCCTCGCCACCTTCTGGACCTCCCACTCGGCGCTCGCGGCCCCGCCCGCACCGCCCGCGCCGGCCGCCGCCGAGGCCCCCGCCCTCCCCTTCGCCGAGCGCTACCGCGCCACCCAGCACGGCGGCATCGTCCGCGCCGCGAACACCTCGATCAGCTGCCGCGCGGAGACCCCCGGCTGCACCGAGGCCCGTGACTCCCGACTCGCCGCGGCCAACAGCGACTTCGACATGTTCTACGTCGACGTCGACGACGACCCGAACACCTACAACTCCTCCCGCGCCGAGGTCCGCCTCCCGGAGGGCTCGCGCGTCACGTACGCCCGCCTCTACTGGGGCGGCAACCTGCGCGTCGGCGAGCAGAAGCCCCCGAAGGACAACGGCCGCGTCCTGATCGCCGAGCCCGGCGGCTCCTACAAGGCGCTCCTCGCCGACACGGTCGTGGGCCACCGGGTCGCGGGCGGCGCGGACGCCTTCCAGGCATCCGCGGACGTCACGAAGCTCGTCCGGGAGAGCGGCGAGGGGCTGTACACGGTCGCACAAGTCAACGTGGCGATGGGCAGGTCGGCGGCCGGCGCCTGGGGCGGGTGGACGCTCGTCGTGGCGTACGACAATCGGAACGAACCCCTCCGCCACCTCTCCCTCTGGGACGGCTTCGACACCCTGACCGGAAAGCGGGGGCACGAAGTGACACTCAAGGGGCGCGCGCTGGCGGCGCACGCGGGTGGGTACGCCGGGCTCGTGGCGTACGGCGGCGCCCCCGGCCGAACGGGTGACTCGCTCATGTTTTCGACGGGGAAGGGCCGCGAGACCCCGCTCGGGAACGCCGTCAATCCGGCCGGTGACGTACTGAACTCCACGATCAGCGAGCCGGGGGAGGCTCCGGCGGCGCGCGAACCGGCGTACGCCCGCACCCTCGGCTACGACTCCGACGTGTTCGATCTGAGCGAGGGTTTGCGGCGCGGCGGTGACCAGGCGGCCTTCCGTCTCGTTTCCTCCCGGGACGCGGCGTGGGCCGGCGCGATCTTCGTCGCCGTCGACGCCCGGCAGTAGTCAGGCGCGTTCCCGCCCGTCCCGAGCGTCGTCCGTGAGCGAGGAAACCGCGCCATGCACCAGTCGGTACCCGAAGCCGGTCCCCGGGTCCTGCACGTCACCCAGCCCGTGGACGGCGGAGTCGCCCGCGTCGTCACGGATCTGACGGCCCTTCAGCTCGCCGCCGGATGCCACGTCACGGTCGCCCTCCCCGACAGCCCCCTCGCCGCCGACCTGGCCGCGCTGGGGGCCGTCGTACGCCGCTGGGAGGCGGCCCGCGCGCCGGGGCCCTCGCTGGCCTCCGAGGTGCGGCGGCTCAGGGGTGTACTGCGGGACGTACGGCCCCAGTTGGTGCACGCGCACTCCGCGAAGGCCGGCCTCGCGGGGCGGCTCGCGGTGCGGGGGCGGGTGCCGACGGTGTTCCAGCCGCACGCCTGGTCGTTCGAGGCCGTCGACGGGACCATGGCCGCGCTCGCCCTCAACTGGGAGCGGTTCGGGACGCGTTGGGCGCACCGGCTGGTGTGCGTGAGCGAGGGCGAGCGGGCGGCGGGTGAGCGCGCCGGGATCGCCGGGCCGTATCAGGTGATCCCCAACGGCATCGACACCGGCCGCTTCCACCCCGCGCCCGTGGACACCGTCCGCGCCGCCCTCCTCCCGGACGCCGACCCGGCCGCGCCGCTCGTGGTGTGCGTGGGGCGGCTGTGCCGGCAGAAGGGCCAGGACGTGCTGCTCGCGGCGTGGGAGTCGGTCGTCCGGCAGGTACCGCGCGCACGCCTCGTGCTGGTCGGCGACGGCCCGGACCGGTCTCGACTCGCTCTGGAAGCACCGGAGTCAGTGCTGTTCGCCGGCGCGGTCGAGGACACCGTCCCCTGGTACCAGGCCGCCGATCTGGTCGTCCTGCCGTCCCGCTGGGAGGGCATGGCGCTCGCCCCGCTGGAGGCGCTGGCGTGCGGCCGGCCGGTGGTGGTGACCGACGTGGCCGGCGCCCGCGAGAGCCTGCCGCCCGCGCTCGCCGAAAGATGCCTGGTGCCGCCCGGGGAGCCCGCCGCGCTGGCGGGCGCGGTCACCGGCCTGCTGCTCGACCCCCTGCTGCGCGAGTCCCTCGGCTCCCGGGGCCGCCGGCACGTCCTGTCCACACACGACGTGCGGCGCAGCGCCGGGACGGTCGCGGAGCTGTACCGCGAACTCCTGGGCGGCGAGCGGCCGTTGCCGCGCGTCGAGCCCACCGAGTACAGGGAGTCCATCCCCTCGTGACCGCCGAAAGCACCGTCCCCTCCCCCGGTTCGCCCGTCTCCGTCATCCCGCGCCGCGACAGCGGTACGGGGTTCCGGTTCCCGGTACGGCGGCCCTCGGCGCGGCCCCTCTCGCCGCTGCCGCTGCTGCTGGCCGACTTCGCCGCCGTGGCCGCCGGTGTCCCCGCGCTCGCCGAGGCGCAGCGCCGTCCGTTGCTGGTCGGGGCGCTGGTGGCGGCGACGATACTCCTGCGGCCCCAGCGGGCGCGGCCCGTCGCGGGGGTGCTGGACGAACTCCCCGCCGTCTGCGGGCGGATCGCGGTCGCCTGGCTGCTGCTCGCCACCCTGGTCGCCGCGAACTCGCCGCTGGAAGCGCTGAGTTGGGGGACTCTCGGGTTCGGGTGCGCGGCGCAGGCGAGTGCCGCGTGCGCCGGGCGGTCACTGGTGCACCACCGGCGCCGGCGGCTGCTGGCCCGGCGTCCGCGTGCCGCGCTCGTCGTGGGTCCCGTCGCCACCGCGCAGAAGGTCGCCGCCGCCGTGCTGCGGCAGCCCCGGTGCGGGGTCGAGCCGGTCGGGATCGTCGCCGAACAGGGCGGCGGGGGCGGCGGGTTGCCGGTTCTGACGACCGGTCAGGACGTCCAGATGGCGGTCGTGCAGAACGGGGTGCGGGACGTCCTGTGCGTCGACCCGGCCGTACGGGCCAGGCAGGCGCCGTTGCTGCGGGCGCTCGCGGAGTCCGGGTGCGCGGTGTGGGAGGTGGACGCGGAGTCGCCGTCGTACGCCTCGCGCGACCAGCTCGCCGGGTACGCGCGCCGGCCGCTGGACCTCGGGCTGCGGCGGCGGGGAAGCGCCGGTAAACGGTTGCTGGATGTTGCTGTCTCCGGGGTTCTGCTGCTGCTGATCAGCCCGTTGCTGCTGGTGTGCGCGGTCGTGCTGCGGCTCACCGACGGGCCCGGGGTGGTGTTCCGGCAGGAGCGGATCGGGAAGGACGGGCGGCCGTTCACGCTGCTGAAGTTCCGCACGTACCGGCCCGCCGACGAGCACGAGTCCGCGACGCGGTGGAGTGTCGCCGGGGACCGCGAGATGAGCCCGTTCTGCCGGTTCCTGCGGCAGACCTCGCTGGACGAGCTGCTCCAGCTGTGGAACGTGTTGCGCGGGGACATGAGCCTCGTCGGGCCGCGTCCCGAACGGCCGTATTTCGTCGGGCAGTTCAGCCAGACCTACCCCGGTTACGCGGCCCGGCACCGGATGCGGGTCGGGATCACCGGGCTCGCCCAGATCAACGGGCTGCGCGGGGACACCTCGATCGAGGACCGGGCCCGCTTCGACAACGCCTACATCGACAACTGGTCGCTGTGGCAGGACGTCTGCATCCTGCTGCGCACCGCCGCCGCCTTCGTCCGTCCGACCGGGAGCTGACGCCGATGGCCCTCGCCCTGCCTCTCACGCCGCCCCGGTCCTGGTCGCCGGTCCTGCCGGTCGCCGCCGTGATCGCGCTCATCGCCCTGCCCGTCGCCCCCGGCGGCGAGGGGGGTGCGGGCCCGGCCGACGCGCTCTCCGCGCTCGTCGTCCTCTTCTGCGTCGTACGGCTGCTGCGGCAGCGGGCCCGGCCGCTGTCCCGGCGTGCTGCCGTGCTCTTCGCGATGCCGGTCTCGGGGCTCACGCTGGCCGCGCTGGGCGCGTCCTCCGCGAGCGCCGGGATGTCCGGGCTCGGGCGCTACCTCCAGATCTTCGTCCTCGTGCCGGCCGCCGTGCTGCTGCTGATCCGCGACGCCCGTGACTTCCGGCTCCTCGCCTGGTCCTTCGTCGGCCTCGCCGGGTGGCAAGGGGCCGTCGGGGTCCACCAGTTCGTCACTCATACCAGGGCGTCCTACCAGGGTGAGGAGATCCGGGCGGTCGGCACGTTCGGGCCGCAGGACGTCATGGGGATGGCGACGGTCGTGTCCTTCGGGCTGATCTGCGCGGTGGGGCTCGCGCTGGGGCGGTCGGTGCAACGGGAACGCATGATCGCGGCGGCCTGCGCGGGCGCGCTGCTGATCCCGCTGGCCCTGTCCTTCAGCCGGGGTGCCTGGATCGCCACGGCGCTCACGTGCTCGGTCCAGCTGGTGCTGGCGGGCCTGCGAAGGGCCTTGAAAGTTGGGGCGGTTGTCGCGGCCCTCGGCATCGTCCTCGTCGGGGGCCTCGGCATCGGCTCCGCCATGCTCCAGGAGCGCGTCAGCAGCATCACCCAAGTCACCGACACGCCGGACCAGTCCGTCACCGACCGCTACACGATGTGGGCGGCGGCGATCGGCATGTGGCGCGAACAGCCCCTGACGGGCGTCGGCTTGAAGGGGTTCCCCGAACACCGGGACGCGCACGCGTCGTTGGCGCTGTCTTCCGGGAGTGACACGGAGGGCGCGGGCTCGGCGTACGTGAAACAACCCCTGCTGTCCCCGCACAACATGTACTTGCTGATCCTCAGCGAACAGGGCCTGCTCGGCCTCCTGGCCCTGGCGGGCGGCTGGCTGGCCCTCCTGACCTGCGCACTCCGCAACCTCGCCCGTGAGCACAAGCGCCAACAGGGCTCCCTGGACTGCGCGTTGATCGCGTGCGGGCTGTCGGTGTGGCAGCTCACGGACTTCATGTACGCGGACATCGGGGGGCCGTCTACGGTGCTTACGGCGATCTGCGTGGGGTTGATCGCGTGGTGGGGGCTGGCCGGCAAGTCCGAGGGGGCCAGCGCCCGATGACGGTGCCCGCTTCCCGAACACCTCGAACGGACGGCCCGGCGCAGGAGGTTGCGCCGGGGCCGTCCTCGGGGGTGTCCGGAACACTGGACACGGATGCCGGGCCCCGGGAGAAGACCGGGGGCCGAGAGGGCGCTCGGGCGCCGTCCGGCGCGCAGACGCAAGCGGATGCCGGCGCCGCGTTGGAAATGGAACGGCGACGCGGGGCCGCTGCGTGGGCAGGGGCTGGGGACGTGCCGCAAGCCGGACCACTGGACGAGGCCACCGCGCAACCGGAGGCCGGGCTGCGGGGCGAGTTCGGTGGGCCGCGCTGTGCCGTTCCCGGAGGTGCGCAGCGGGACGGCGGCGGCGCGGGTTCCGGCGTCGATCGCCTCCGGAGGTCCGTCGTACCCCTTGCCGCCAAGCCGCTCCCCGACCCCCCGGCCGACGCCCCCCACCCGTCCCCTGCCCCCGCCGAACCCTCCCACCCCACCGGCAAGTTCCTCGCCAAGGCCGCCGTCCTCACCGCGGCCCTTTCCATCGCCGGGTCCCTTCTCGGGCTCGTCCGTGACCAAGCCCTCGCCCGGCTCTTCGGGGCCGGGCAGGAGACCGACGCCTTCCTCGTCGCCTGGACCGTCCCGGAGTTCGCGGCGACGCTGCTCATCGAGGACGGGATGGCGTTCGCCCTCATCCCGGCGTTCAGCATGGCCCTCGCACGGAAGGCGCAGGGAGCCTCCGGGGACCCCGTACGGGCGCTGGTCGCCGGGACCCTGCCGAAGCTGGCGCTCGCGTTCATGGCCGTCGGAGCGCTCGTCATCGGGCTGGCACCCCAAGTCGTCGAGGCGCTCGCGCCCGGCCTGTCCAACCCCCAACTCGCCGTCGACTGCACCCGGTTGACGGCGACCTGCGTCGTCAGCTTCGGCCTCGCCGGGTATTGCAGCGCCGCATTGAGGGCGCACCGCACGTTCGGCGCCCCCGCCGCGATCTACGTCGCGTACAACACCGGCATCATCGCGGGGATGTTCGTGCTGGGCGGGCACTGGGGGGTGCGGTCGGCGGCGGCCGGGGTCGCGGTCGGCGGCGTACTGATGGTCCTCGTGCAACTGCCCGCGCTGCTCAAGCAGTTGACCACCAAAGCCGCCGTACAGGGCAAGCGCGGCGACCAGGAACCCCAGGCACTCGACACGGCCCTCCTTGCGACCGTCCTGCTGTTCGCGCTCTGCCGGCAATCGCAGGTTCTGATCGAGCGGTTCCTCGCCTCCCGCCTCCCCGAGGGCGCCATCTCGCATCTCAACTACGCCCAGAAGGTGGCGCAGATGCCGATGCTGCTGTCGATGATGCTGATCACGGTGACGTTCCCGGTGGTCGCGAGGGCGCTCGCGGAGGGGGACACCGAGCGGGCGCGCAAGCGGGTGGAGAGCGACCTCGCGCTGGCGACGTGCGTCGTCCTCCTCGGTACGGCGGCCATCGTCGCCTGCGCCCCGCAGATCATCCAACTCCTGTTCCAGAAGGGCGCGTTCACTCCGGAGGACACCGCGGCGACCGCAAAGGTGATGCGCGTGTACGCGCTGGGCCTGCTGGGCCAGACCCTCACCGGCGTCCTCGTGCGCTCGTACTTCTCGGCGGGCCGCCCGAGCTGGTACCCGGTGGGTGCGATGGCCACGGGGATCGTGGTGACGTCGTGGATCGGCGCGCTCAGCGTGGGGAGCCTGGGGGTCACCGGCATCGCCGTGGCGAACGCGGCCGGTATCTCGGTGACCGCGCTGGTGCTGCTCGCCGGGCTGGGCCCGAAGAGTGTCCCGGTCCATGTCCGGGGCGTGCTGCACGAGTTGAGCCGGCCGCTGCGGGCCGCGCTGGTCGCGACGGTCCTCGGCGCGTACGCGGCGGGCCATGTCGCCGGGGGGCCGATCGCGGGGGCGTTCGCCGGGGGGCTGACCGTGACCGCCGTCTTCCTCGTCCTCGGCTGGGCGCTGGACGCCCAGGGGGTCGAGCCCGTCCTCAGCTCCGTCCGTTCCGCATCCCGAAGGCTGGCAGCCCATGTCCGTTCCCGTTGAGACCAGAAGCAGACGCCAGGCACCCAACTCCCTTCCCTGGGTGGCGATGTACCACTCGGTGGGCGACTGCTCCGACGACCCGTACCGCATCACCGTCACCCCGCAGCGCCTCGCCGCGCAGCTCGCCTGGTTCGCGCGCGGCGGCCTGCGGGGCGTCTCCATGGCCGAACTGCTCGCGGCCCCCGACCGTGCGGGCCTGATCGGCCTCACCTTCGACGACGGCTACACGGACTTCGTCACGGGCGCGCTCCCCGTCCTGCGCGCGCACGGCATGAACGCGACCCTCTTCGTCCTCCCCGGCCGCCTCGGCGGCGACAACGCCTGGGATCCACTGGGCCCCCGCAAGCCCCTCCTCACGGCGGACGGCATCCGCGAGGCGGCGGCACAAGGCGTAGAAATCGGTTCCCACGGCCTTACCCACGTCGACCTCACGAAGGCCGACGACGAGACGCTCACGGCAGAAACGACAGAAAGCCGTTACCTCCTCCAAGATCTCCTGAAAACCGACGTAACCGGTTTCTGCTACCCGTACGGCACGATCGACGAGCGCGCCATGACGGCCGTGCGCGACGCCGGTTACGCCTACGCCTGCGCGATCGACCCCGGCCCCCTGAACGGTGTCCACGCCCTCCCCCGCGTGCACATCGGCCAGAACGACACCGCCGCCCGCCTCTTCCTCAAGCACCGCCTGCACAGGCTGCGCCGGCGTCCGGTGGAGGGTCTGCGGTGAGGGCGCTGCACATCATCACGGGCCTGGGCACGGGCGGCGCCGAGCAGCAACTCCGGCTGCTGATCCGGCATTTGCCGGTCGAGTGCGACGTGGTGACGCTCACCAACCCGGGCGCGGTCGCCGACGGCCTGATCGCGGACGGGGTCCGGGTCACGCACCTCGGCATGTCCGGCAACCGCGACCTGGGCGCGCTGCCCCGTCTGGTGAGGCACATCAGGTCCGGCGGCTACGACCTCGTCCACACCCACCTGTACCGCGCCTGTGTGTACGGCCGCCTCGCGGCGCGCCTCGCGGGGGTGCGGGCGATCGTCGCGACCGAACACTCCCTGGGCGACGCGCAGATGGAGGGCCGCAGCCTCACCCAGGGGGTGCGCGCCCTGTACCTGGCGAGCGAGCGGCTGGGGAGTTCGACGGTCGCCGTCTCCCCCACGGTCGCCGACCGCCTGCGCCGCTGGGGCGTGCCCGCGCCGCGCATCGAGGTCGTCCCGAACGGCATCGACCTGGACCGTTTCCGCTTCGACCCGGTGGCCCGCCACCGCACGCGCCGCCGTCTTGGCCTGCCCGAGGACGCGTACGTGATCGGTGGCATCGGCCGCCTGAGCGCCGGGAAACGTTTCGACGTCCTGATCGAGGCCCTGGCTCAACTCCCGGACGACCACTGGCTGTTGCTGGTCGGCGGCGGCCCCGAGGAGAGCGTCCTGCGGCGGACCGCGCACGAAGCCGGCGTCGCCGACCGGGTGTTGTTCACCGGCGAGCGCCCGTACGTCCCGGACGGCTCCCCCGGCCCCGACCTGCCGTCGCTGACCTCGGCGATGGACGTCCTGGCGTCCCCCTCGCCGGACGAGGCGTTCGGCCTGGCGGCCGTGGAGGCGCTCGCCGCCGGGCTGCCGGTGCGGTACGCGTCGTGCCCGGCGATCGAGGACCTGCCGGGGCAGGCGCCGGACGCCCGCCAAGTGCCGTGCGGCGCCAAGGAGTTCGCCAACTCCCTGCGCAGACCCTCGACTTGCGGCCCGCGCACCCCGCCCGAGGCCGCCCGCCACTACGACATCGCCCGCAGCGCCGCACGCCTCATGGACGTCTACACGGCCACCCTCTCCGTCCCGTCACCCCAGAAAGCCACCGCCACATGACCGAGAACACCTCTCGCCGCCCAGCCCTCCTCACCCGCGCCAAGGCCCTCCCGCCCTGGACCCTGCTCGCCGCCGGCGCCCTCGCCGGGGGCCTGGCGGGCGGCGCGTACGGCGCGCTGGAGCCGCCCGTCTACACGGCGACCGCGTACGTCGTCGCCGTCCCCGCCGAGAAGTCCGACCCGTCCTCCGCGCTGGGCTTCGCGCAGGCGTACGGCCGGGTCGCGACCCAGCTCGCGGTGCTCGGCGACGCCCAGGTGTGGGCCGGGGTGCCGGTGGACACGCTCCGCAAGAGCGTGCAGACGGCGACCTCGCCGGACGCGCCGATGGTGTCGATCACCGCGACCTCGGGGCGCGCCGACCTCGCCGCCGACATGGCGAACGCGGTGTCGCGGGCGCTGACCCAGCACGCGAAGGGCAGCGAGAAGACGACGAACGTCGAACTCCAGCAGTTCGCGCGGGCGTTGAAGCCGACCGACCCGTCCTCGCAGTCCCCGGCGGTCACCGGCCTGGTCGGCGCGAGCGCGGGCGGACTGCTGGGCGGGCTGGTGCTGCTGGTCCGCCCGAAGCGGAACTCCAGGGCGGTGACGCGGACTTCGGCCGACAAGCGCGCCCCGGAAGAGACGCGGACCACCGAGGAGACCAAGGCGGCTCCCGTCCCCGGCCCGGCTCTCGCCGCCGACGTCCACGGGGCGCGATGAACACCGAACTGGTCGCGGACGAGGGTGAGTTCGCGGCCCTCGCCGCCGACTGGGCCGACCTGTACGGGCGTTGTGCGACGGCGACGCCGTTCCAGAGCCACGCCTGGCTGCACTCCTGGTGGCTGTCCTACGGCAGGCGCGGCCGGCTGCGCCTGCTCCTGGTGCGCGACAGGGGCGGTCGGCTCATCGCCGCCGCGCCCCTGATGGCCGTACGCAGTCCGTTCCCCTCGCTGGTGCCGCTGGGCGGGGCGATCTCCGACTACGGGGACGTCCTGGTCGACGACGAGCGCGCGGAGGAGGCCGTCGCCGCGCTCACCGAGGGGCTCGCGGCGGCGGCGCGGACCGCTCTGATCGACTTCCGCGAGGTGCGGCCGGGGGGTGCCGTCGAGCAGGTGTACGAGCACTGGCGGGGCCCTCGGCGGCGGGTCGGCGACTCGGTGTGCCTGGAGCTGCCCGCCGTACCGATGGAGGAGCTGGTCGCGCGGCTGCCGTCGGCGAAGGCGCAGCGGGTGCGGGCCAAGCTGCGCAAGCTGACCTCGCTCGGGGTGGAGCGCAGCGTCGTACCGGCCGACGACGTGGACTCGGCGCTGCGGCGTCTGCTCGACCTGCATCAACTCCAGTGGCAGGGCCGGAAGGTGACGTCCGAGCATCTCCAACAGCGGTTCTGCGAGCACCTGGTGAGGTCGGTCGGGCCGATGGTGCGGTCGGGGGACGCGGTGGTGACCGAGTTCCGGCTCGACGACGACGTCGTGGCCGTCGATCTCACGCTGCTGTCCCGGGAGTTGGCCGGTGGCTACCTGTACGGGGCGCATCCGCGGCTGCGGGAGCGGAAGGCGGATGTCGCGGTGATGCTGCTGGACGCGTGCGCCGAGCACGCCCGCCAGCGGCCCCGGGGAGCCTTGAGCCTGCTGCGTGGGAACGAGCCGTACAAGCACCACTGGCGGCCCGAACCCGTCGTCAACCAGCGGCTGTTGCTCGCCCGGCGGCGCACCGCGCCGTTGCTGTCGGCGGCGCTGTGCGACGTGGCGGCCCGGCGGCACGGCAAGGAATTACTGCACCGCTGGGAGTCCTTCAGGGAGCGGTCCGGTGGCGGCGGGACCTGAGCGTGCGGGCCCGCCGCCACCGGCCGGGTCACCGGTTGCGGGAGAACCAGTCGAACTTGAGGCAGAGCTTCCCGCCGAGCCAGTGCTCGACCCAGCCGCCGAGGTCAACCGGCGAGCACTCCGGCTGGGGTTGGGGCTGCGGCAACGGGACCGGTACCGGTTCCACCGGAGGCGTCGGGTCGACCGGCGGCACGACCGGCGGCTCCACCGGGGTGACCGGCTCGTCCGTCCGGCCGGACAGCATCGACCGGTAGACCTCGGAGGAGCGCGGGTTCGATCCGCACTGCCACACGCCGTGCGGGCAGTAGTCGGTGACGGTGTTGTACAGCGGTTTGTGCTCGTCCATCCAGGCGAGCATGCGCCGCATGTACTCCGGGTTGTCGCCGTTGCGGAAGAGCCCCCATTCCGGATAGGAGATGGCCTTGTTGTGGGATTTCGCGAAATCGACGTGGCTCTGAAGGCCGTAGGGCTCCGTCACCTGTTCGTCGAACGTCCGGCCGGTCGGCTGGTCGTACGAGTCCATTCCGACGATGTCGACCGTGTCGTCACCGGGATAGCACTCGGTCCACGGAACGGCGTCCCGGCCCCGGCTCGGGGTGAAGTCGAACTTGAACCGCTGGCCCGGCACCGAACGCATGGTGGTGACGATCCTGTTCCAGTACGTCTTCCATGCCTGCGGGTCCGGGCCGCAACGATGGGTGTACGTCGTGCCGTTCATCTCCCAGCCGAGCACGATGACCGTGTCCGGCACCTTCAGGGCGACGAGGCGTTCGGCGAGGGCCTTGTAGTGGTGGTCGAACTGCCCGGCGGCGCCCTGCCGCAGCAGCCGGCGCACCTCGGAGTCGGAGACGCCCTCCTCGTTGCGCTCCAGCATCGGCACGTTGAGGACGAACAGCCGGTCGTCCTTCTCGCGCCGCCAGTCCGCCCACACGTCGAGGAAGCCGGGGGCTCCCTCGATGTTGCTCCACCGGTCGCCCGGCAGGTAGGTGTGGCCGACCTTCAGCTCCGACCCGCCGAGCCAGCGGCTCAGCTCGGCCATCCGGGACACGCCCCGGGGGCCGTAGTCGAGGTAGGCACCGAAGGCGGGGTACTTCTTGGCGGGGGTCGCCGGGTCCCTCGGAGGTACTACGGGGTCTACGGGGCCTACGGGTACTACGGGCGCGGGGGCCGGGGCCGGCTCCTCGGCGGGGGCCGGCTCGCCGTCGTCCCCCCACCACCCGTCGTGCCACCGGCCGCTCTCCCACCACGCGGGAGCGGGAGGATCGGCGCGTTGCACCACCCCCGCACTCGCGGCGAAACCAGGACCGGAGGCCAGGGCGGCCGATACGACGACTGCCGTCGCGACAACGGCCAGCCGACGGGACCGGGTACGTCGCTTTCGTGGGGCCATGCCTGCTCCTTTCTCCACTCTCACGCGTGATGACCGCACCATTCGCGCGTTATGACAGCGTCAGGAATTCCTGACAGACAGTCACATATAAGTCATACGAAAAGGAAGTACGCCACCGCCGTTACGGCTTTCGAGTGATCCGCTCGTCCGCACCGGTGAACGAACCGAAGGAATGCCCGTGCCCCTGCTCGACACCCGCGTCCCCGCAGTGCTGCTGCGGATCGACCGGAATCCCTTTCACCACGGAACGCTGGGTGCCGTGCGCTCGCTCGGCCGCGCCGGGGTCGAGGTCCACCTCGTCGCGGACGTGACGGGGAGCCCCGTACGCCACTCCCGGTTCGTACGGCAGCTGCATCCGCCGCCGCTGCCCGGGGCCGCCGACGCGGAGATCGCGGCCGTGCTGCTGCGGGTCGCCGCGCGCGTGGAGCGGCCCGCCGTGCTGATCCCGATGGACGACGCGGGCGCGGTCGCGGTGAGCCGGCTGCGCGAGGAGCTGGCGCCGGCGTACCTGCTGCCGCAGCAGCCCGGCGAGCTGCCGCAGCGGGTCGCGGACAAGGCCGAGCTGGCGGGGCTGTGCCGGGCGGCGGGCGTCCCGCATCCCGAGACGGTCGTCCCGGAGAGCGAGTCGCAGGCGGCGCAGGCCGCGTGGCGGCTGGGCCTGCCGGTGATCGCGAAGTGGAGCCGCCCGTGGCTGCTGCCCGGCGGCAGCGGACTGCGCAGCACGGTCGTCCTGCGCTCCACGCAGGAGGCGCGCGAGCTGTACCTCCGTACGGAGGAAGCCGGCTGCCCCCTGCTGCTGCAAGAGTTCCTGGCGCCCGGCGCGGGGCTGGACTGGTTCTTCCACGGGTACGCCGACCGCGCCGGAGCCGTCCGCGCGGGCGGGCCCGGCCGCAAGCTGCTGTCCTGGCCGCGCGGCGCCGGGCTCACGGCCGTCGGCGAGTGGGTCCCGAACGCCACGGTGACCTCGCTCGCCGAGCGCCTCACCGGCGACCTCGGCTACCGGGGCATCCTCGACCTCGACTTCCGCCGCTGCGCCGCCACCGGCCGCTACCACCTCCTCGACTTCAACCCCCGCCCCGGCGCCCAGTTCCGCCTCTTCACGGACGCGGCGGGCCTCGACGTCGTCCGCGCCCAGCACCTCGACCTCACCCACCGCCCCCTCCCGCCGGGCGCCCCCCGCCCCGGCCGCGCCTTCGTCGTCGAGAACTACGCCCCCCTCACCGCCCTGCGCCCCGCCCCGCACGGCCGCGAACTCGCCTGGTACGCCGCCGACGACCCCACGCCGGGCCACACGATGTGGGGCCTGTGGTGCCGCCACGTCGCGACACGGGTCGCCCAGCGGCTGCGACGGACGGGTATCGGGTCCGGCGGTACGGGGGGTACGGGGGTACGACCCCGGGTGGTACGGCAGTCGCCCTCACCGCCGGTATCCCGTACCGGGCTACCTCAGGGTGACAGCCGTCCGGCGTCACTCCCAGGTCTCACGGGTACGACGGCCTCCCCCACGGCCTCCCCCGCGATCTCCCCTTCGGCTTCCCCCCACACCTCTCCGATCACTCCCCCGAACACTCCTCCGACCGACGACTCGAAAGCGAGCAGTTGCTGATGTTCGACCTGCTGGTGGTGGGTGCCGGCCCGTACGGCCTGTCCATCGCGTCCCACGCCGCGTCCGCCGGGCTGAGCCTGCGCGTCTTCGGCCGGCCCATGGCGTCCTGGCGAGACCACATGCCGCGCGGCATGTTCCTCAAGTCGGAGCCGTGGGCGTCCAACCTGTCCGACCCCGCCGCGCGCTGGCGCCTCGACGCGTACTGCGAGACGCGCGGCGTCTCCGCGCGCCACGGCGAGCCGATCCCGGTGGAGGTGTTCGCCGAGTACGGCCTGTGGTTCGCCCGCAACGCCGTCCCCGAGGTGGACGAGCGGACCATCGTCCGGATCTCCCCGCACCCCGGCGGCTTCGAGGCGGTGACCGACGACGGGGAGACCGTCCACGCCCGCACGGTCGCCCTCGCGGTCGGCGTCATGCCGTTCGTGGAGATCCCCTCCGCGCTGCACGGCGTCTCCCCCGACCTCGTCACCCACAGCAGCCACCACAGCAGCCTCGACCGCTTCCGGGACCGCGACGTCACCGTCATCGGCGGCGGCCAGGCGGCCCTGGAGACCGCCGCACTCCTCGCCGAACAGGGCACGAAGGTACGGGTGTTGGCGCGCGCGGAGCGGCTCGACTGGAACGACGTCCCGCCGCCCTGGGAGCGGCCCTGGTGGCAGTCCCTGCGCTCACCGCACAGCGGGCTGGGCTGCGGATGGCGGAACTGGTTCTACTCCGAGCGGGCCGGGTGGTACCGGCGCCTGCCGGAGGAGACACGGGCCCGGATCGCCGCCGACGCCCTTGGCCCCGCCGGGGCTTGGTGGGTACGGGACCGGGTGGAGGGGATGGTGGAAGTACTGCTGGGGCACGAAGTGACGGCGGCGGAAGGGGAGTTGACGAACTCGGCCGCCGACAAGGGCGCTTCCGCGCCGGGCAAGGGCAAGTCAGGGCCCGGCAAGGGCAAATCGGCCTCAGCCAAGGGGCGTTCGACGTCCGGTAAGCCCCAGCCCGGCACCGAGAAGCTCAAGCTGGAGATCACCGACTCCGTCGGCCGCGCCCGCTCCATCGAGACCGACCACGTCATCTCCGCCACCGGCTTCAAGGCCACCCGCGACCGACTCGCCCTCCTCTCCCCCGAGTTGCGCGGAGCCCTCGCCGCCGTGGCCGACGGATCCCCCTCCGTGGGACGGGAGTTCGAGTCCTCCTGGCCCGGCCTCTTCATGGCCGGCCTCGTCACCGCCTCCGGCTTCGGCCCCGCGATGCGCTTCGTGCACGGCGCGACGTTCACGTCCGGCACGCTGGTACGAGGCGTACGCCGCCGCCTGCGCACCGGGGTGCCCGGCGGGGCGATCCCGGCGCCGGGGCGGAGCGGGGAACGGGGCACGGCGGACACCGTACGGCGTTGACCGCGAGATCGGTTGATCCCGGAGTCAGCTGATCCCAGGGCCAGTTGACCCACAAACGCGGGTGCCGGCCGCTTCCAGGAGCGTCCGGCACCAAGGCGTGTGCGAAGGGTTCGTCACCGACGGGAAGCGGCCCTGCCACGTCGGTAGAGAACGGCGCCGCCCGCGATCATCGCGGCGCTGAAACCCGCGGCGGCGAGCAGGTCGCTCGTACCGGTGTGGGCCAGGACCGGCGGCTTGGCGGGGGGCTGGTCGTTACCCATGGGGGGCTGGTTGGTGCCGGTCGGCGGCTGGTTGGTGCCCGTGGGGGGCTGGTCGTTGCCGGTCGGGGGCTGGTCATTGCCGCCGGGAGGCTGATCGTTGCCCGTCGGGGGCTGATCGTTCCCGCCAGGGGGCTGGTCATTGCCGGTGGGAGGCTGGTCGCCACCACCGGGGGGCTGGTCGTTGCCCGTCGGGGGCTGGTCGCCACCACCGGGCGGCTGGTCATTGCCGCCGGGCGGCTGCTCGCCACCACCGGGAGGCTGCTCGCACGTCTCCCCGTTGGAATCCGGCCCACCGATCACATCCCCGGGGCTGTCGCACTCCTCCCCGCCCCCGGGCGGCTGATCGTTGCCGGTCGGCGGCTGGTCACCCCCACCCGGAGGCTGGTCACCCCCGCCCGGCGGCTGGTCATGGCCCGACGGAGGCTGGTCCCCGCCGCCCGGCGGCTGCCCGGTCCCGTACCCCGAGTCGTCGTCCCAGTCGCCGGCCCCGTACCCGTGATCGTCGCCGTAGGACCCGTACCCCCCGTACGACTCGTCGTCATCGTCCGCCCCGTACCCGGCATACTTCTGAGCCACCTCCGAAGAGGACCCGCAGGAGTTGCCGAAGGTCGGGTTGAACCCGGCCGCCGCGTCGGCCGTGTTGCCGCACGCGTTGACCGGAACGTCGACAGGGACCTCGACGTTGTTGCCGGACAGGACGCCGGGCGAGCCGGCCGTGGTGCCGCTGGTGTGCGAGTCGGCGAACGCCGGGCTGCCGCACAGGGACAGAATGCTCGTCGCGGCAGCCGCCGCGACCATTCCCCTGCTCAGGGTCTGTCGCAATCTCGTTGTCTTCCTGCTCGAACTGCCATGAATGCTGGACTCGGCGTGAACGGACCTCGACGGCGGCCACGACTGGCGCGGGAGTGCCGAAGGCCGGCCTCGGAACGTTGGGCAGGTGTCCAAGGCCGGCCTTCGACCAAGCCGTTCAGCCTGGTATGACGCGAACGTCAGTCGTTGACGCAGGTGTTGCCGAACGCCGGGTTCAGCAGCCCGATCACGTTGACCGTGTTGCCGCAGACGTTGACCGGGACGTGGACCGGGATCTGGACGACGTTGCCGGAGAGGACACCCGGCGAACCGATGGCCGCACCCTCGGCGCCCGCGTCAGCGAAGGCCGGAACCGCACCGCCGAGGGCCAGTACCAGACCCGCGATGACAGCAGCGCTCTTCTTCATGTCTATCCCTTCTCCGTGGTCATGCCTCCCATGACCTACAGGCTGCAAACGAGAGATAGACAGCGAAAGAAACTGAGCAACATGGGCCGAACGGGAATTCACTCGAACGCATTCATATAATCAGCAGTTTGGCGTGACAGAACGATTCTTCACAGGAAAGCAAAGCGAATTGACGGCGTGTCACAAAAAAACGCCCGGACGGCCCACACAGAGCGGACCGCCCGGACGCGACACACCGGCGGACGTCAGCCGTTGGAGACGCCGTTGCCCGACAGAGCGGAGATGTCGCTCGCGAGGTGCGACAGCGGCTCGTCGCCCTTGGCCTGCGTCGAGTTCTCGGCGCACTGCTGGTTCTGCGGGGCCGACAGGATCGGGATGTCCTGGACGGCGATCGGCACCACGCCGACGACGGAACCGACGTTGGCCTTCAGCGGCACGCCGGCGCAGAGCTTGTTGACCGAGCCCTGGACCAGGGTGGCCTGGGGGCTCATGTCGCCCTTGGTCACCGAGTTGCCGAACGCGGACTGCGCGCCGTTGCCGCTGGCCGAGGTGGTCCCGCTGTCGTCCCCGATGGCAAGCGCCTGGGGGGCCACCGCCGCGCCAGCGCCGACGACGGACGCGGCTACCGCCGCCACGGCCATTGCCTTCTTCAGCATTTCGCTCTCTTCTCTTTCCCGATCCCGGCCGTGGAGCCGGGACCTTGTGCCTGCCCCCGACACAACAGCGGACGCGGGAATTGGTTGCGGCACATCACCCGATCGGTTTTCCGACACGCCGGTCTTGAGCCGTACGGGTGAATGGGGGAAACCGACGGGCCCCTTCGTCGGTTGATCAGCACGCTCCGGTGGACGGGGTGTCTCCAGAAGGGATTTATTCACGTGATCAAGAAGGTACTCGCCGCTGCCGCTGTCGCCGCGTCCGTCGTCGGCGCGGGCGCCGGCCCGGCCCTCGCCATCGGCAACGACCACGGCACGACCTCCGCGAGCGGCAACGGCGCCTCTCAGGCGTTCGGCAACTCGGCGACCTACGGCAACATGAGCCCGCAGATGGCGCTGATCCAGGGTTCGCTCAACAAGCCCTGCATCGGCCTGCCGGCCAAGGTCAACGCCGGTTCGATCGTCGGCCTCGTGCCGATCGCGGTCCAGGACATCAACGTCCTGTCCTCCCCGCAGAACCAGCAGTGTGTCGAGAACTCGACGCAGGCCAAGGGCGACGAGCCGCTGTCGCACATCCTCGACGACATCTCGGTCCTCGCGGGCAACGGCGCGGCCAACCACTGAGCCGTCGAACGGGTTCACTTCGCTGAGCCCAGGGGTTGATTTCCGCCCCGTCGCAGCGGGCCGCCGGTTCACCGGCGGCCCGTTCTGTCTACGGTGCCCGGCGTGACGAGCGACAGAGCATCGACCCCAGCCGAGAGAAACCTTTCGCCACTCCTACGACCGTCCCGGCGCCGTCTCTTGACCGCGCGCCCGGGTGTGCGCCGCCTGGCCCTCCCCGCCGTCGTCCTCACCACGGCAGGCGCCCTGCTCACCGGCGCCGCCCTCCCCGCCGCGCACTCCGCCCCTCGCCGCCCCCTGAACATCCTCGTCCTGGGCACCGACGAGCGGGACACCATCACGGCCGCCGAGAAGCGCCGCTTCCACGCGGGCGGCGAGCCCTGCGGCTGCTCCGACGCGATGATGCTGGTGCACCTCTCGGCCCGCCGGGACCGGATCAGCGTCGTCGGCCTGCCCCGCGACTCCTTCGCGACGATCCCGGCGTACCGCGACGACGCGGGCCGCACCCGCCGCGCGCACCCCGCGAAGCTCAACTCCGCCTACCAGGAAGGCGGTCCGGAGCTGGCGGTGAAGACCGTGGCGGCGATGACGGGCGTACGGATCGACAAGTACCTCCAGGTGGACTTCCGGCGCTTCATGGACACCGTGAACCAGGTCGGCGGCGTCGAGGTGTGCACGCCCCGGCGGCTCAGGGACTCCGCGACCAAGATGGACCTGCGGCCCGGCAAGCACCGGCTGCGCGGTGGTCCGGCGCTCCAGTACGTACGTTCGCGGCACTTCGACAGCAGCGCCGACCTCGGCCGTATCCAGCGTCAACAGCGGTTCCTCGTCCAGGCGTTGCGCGGACTCCAGGCGCGCAGGCTGCTCGCCGACCCGGTGCGTACCGTCAAGTGGGCGCGGACGCTGCTCGGTTCGGGGCCGCAGGGGTTCGGGGTGAGTGAACTCGTGCGGCTGGCCGGGGAGTTGCGCAAGCTGCCGGTGGGGGCGACGGAGTTCACGACCGTGCCGATCGCCGGGTTCAACCCCGTACGCAGGGACGTCGGTTCGACGCTCGGGTGGGACAGGGGGAAGGCGCGGGCGGTGTTCTCGAAGGTCGCCAGGGACCAGCCGCTGCTGGTGAAGCGGGCGAACCCCCGGCCGAAGGATCCGCCGAGCCTGCTGGGGGCGCCGGTGCCGGTGCGCGGGAGCGCGTACAGCTGCGAGTAGTGAACAGGCGCTGCGCGCTGCGCCGAACGGGTCATCCTGCGCAACCTTCGACGGGGGTCGGCAGTTCTCGATCACGCAGCTCCTCCCCCGGAGTCCGCTTTTCGAAGGGAACAAGAACCATGAAGAAGCTGTGGGCAACCGCCGCTGTAGCCGCGTCCGTAGCCGGTATCGCGGCCGGTGCCGCGCCCCAGGCGCTGGCCATCGGTGACGACAGCGGTACCACGTCCGCCAGCGGCAACGGTGCCTCGCAGGAGTTCGGCAACTCCGCCACCTTCGGCGACATGAGCCCGCAGCTCTCGCTGGTCCAGGGCTCGCTCAACAAGCCCTGCGTCGGCCTGCCGGCGAAGATCAACGCCGGTTCGATCGTCGGCCTCGTGCCGATCGCCGTCCAGGACATCAACGTCCTGTCGGCGCCGCAGAACCAGCAGTGCGTGGAGAACTCGACGCAGGCCAAGGGCGACGAGCCGCTGTCGCACATCCTCGACGACATCTCCGCCCTGTCGGGCAACGGCGCGGCCAACGGCTGAGCCGTACCGCTCCTCGTCGTACGGCGGGTCACCGGTCTTCCCGGTGGCCCGCCGTCCGTCATTTCCTGCGGTAGATCGCCTCGACGTGCTCGGCGTACGCCTGTAGTACTACGTCCCGCTTCACCTTCAGGGACGGGGTCAGCATTCCGTTCGCCTCGGTGAACTCCCCTTCCACCAGCGCGAATTCGCGGATCGACTCGGCGCGGGAGACGGCCTGGTTGGCGTACTCCACGGCCTGCTGGACGGTCTCGCGCATCCTCGGGTCGGCGGCGATCCGCGTGAACGGGGTGTCGGCGGGGAGCTTGCGTACGGCGAGCCAGTGGGCGACCGCGTCCGGGTCGAGGGTGATCAGCGCGGCGATGAAGGCGCGGTTGTCGCCGACGACCAGGCACTGGCCGACGGGGGCGCGGCTGCGCAGGCGGTCCTCCAGGACGGCCGGGGAGACGTTCTTGCCGCCGGAGGTGACCAGGAGGTCCTTCTTGCGGCCGGTGATCGTGAGGTAGCCGTCGTCGTCGAGCGCGCCGAGGTCGCCGGTCTCGAACCAGCCGTCCTTCAGGGCCTCTTGGGTCGCCTCGGGGTTGTTCCAGTACGCGCGGAACACCGCGCCGCCCTTGATCAGGACCTCGCCGTCGTCGGCGATGCGGATCGCGGTGCCGGGGACCGGGCGGCCGACCGTGCCGGGGCGGGGTTCGAGCGGCGGGATCATCGTCGCGGCGGCCGTCGTCTCCGTCAGGCCGTAGCCCTCGTAGACGATGATCCCGGCGGCCTGGAAGAAGAGGTTGAGGGTGCGGTCGAGTGGACTGCCGCCGCTGATCGCGTAGTTGAGCCTGCCGCCGAGTTCGTTTCGGATACGGCGGTAGACCAGTACGTCGTACAGGGCCCAGGCGGCGTACAGCTTGAGGCCGGGGCCTTTGGGGGTCCGGTTCAGGAACTTGGCGAGGTACGCCTCCGCGAACTCGACGCCGATGCGTTCGGCGCGGTCGAAGGAGGCGCCTCGGCCGATCTTCTCGGCGGTGGCGCGGCCGGCGTCGTGGATGCGCTCGAAGAGGTAGGGCACGCCGACCAGGAACGTGGGCCTGAACTCCTTGAGGGCGGGGCGGAGTTCGTCCGGTTTCACACTCGGGAAGTGGCCGACCTCGATGCGGCCCGTGAGGCAGGCGATCTGGAGGACGCGGCCCATGATGTGCGCGAGGGGGAGGAAGAGGAGGGTGGAGGCGGTGCGGCCGGTGACCGCCTTGAAGACGGGGTGGAGGAGTTCGAGGACGTTGCCCGCCTCCTCGTGGAGGTTGGTGTGGGTGAGGACGCAGCCCTTGGGTCGTCCCGTAGTACCTGAGGTGTAGCAGATGGTCGCGGTGGCGTCGGGGGTGAGTTCCCGGCGGCGCTTGGTGACCTCGTCGTCGTCGACCTCCCGGCCGAGGTTCCTCAGGTCGGCGAGCGCGCCCGCGTCCAGCTCCCAGAGGCGGGGGTCGCGGCCGGCGGTGGCCGCTACGGCCGTGGCGGTGTTCGCGGGGTTCTCGGTGATGACGTGCCGGGCGCCGGAGTCGCGGACGATCCACTCGACCTGTTCGGTGGAGGAGGTCGCGTAGACGGGTACGGTGACGCCGCCCGCCGACCAGATCGCGAAGTCGAGGACCGTCCACTCGTACCGGGTCCGCGACATCACCGCGACCCGGCCGCCGGGTTCGACACCGGCCGCGATCAGGCCCTTCGCGACGGCGGTGACCTCGGCGGCGAACTCCGCCGCCGTGATCGGGCGCCAGGTTCCCGCGGAGTCGCGGCGGCGGAGGATCACGTCGCCGGGGGCCTCGGTGGCGTTCTTGTACGGCAGGTCCGCCATGCTGCCGGTCGTCAGGGGGGCTGTGAGGGAGGGGACCGCCGCCTCGCGGACCGTACCGGTGTCGTCCCGGACCAGGTCCAGGGCGGTACGGGCCGCGAGGTCGGTGCGCCGCTTGGCTTTCCTGAGGTCCCTGCGTACGCCCATGACGGCTCCCCTGACTTCAACTGGCTGGAAGTGAGGGCAACTTACTCGTGCGTAGCCTTCCGAGGCCAGAGGTTGGTCAAGAGACCACGTCCTTCTTCGCGAACCCCCGGAACGCCAGCGCGAACAGGATCACCGCGTACGTCACCGACACCGACGCGCCCTGCGCCATCCCCGCCCACTCCGGGGTCGGCTGGACCGCGTCCGCCCAGGCGTACTGCCAGTGCGCGGGGAGGAAGTCGCGCCAGTCGCCGAGCGCGGTGACCTGGTCCAGGACGTTGCCGACGATCGTCAGGCCGACCGCGCCGCCGACCGCGCCGAGCGGGGCGTCCGTCCTGGTCGAGAGCCAGAACGCGAGCCCGGCGGTGACCAGTTGGGAGACGAAGATGTACGCGACGACGATCAGCAGCCGCTGCGCCGCCGTACCCGGCGCGAGCGCGCCGCCCGTCGGGAGGTCCAGCGAGCCCCAGCCATACGCGGCCGTGCCGACCGCGAGCGCGACCAGCGGGAGCAGGACCATCGCGGCGAGGCTGAGGCCGAGTCCGACGACCAGCTTCGACCACAGGAGCCGGGCTCTGGGGACCGGCGCCGCGAGCAGGTAGCGCAGGGAGGACCAGCCGGCCTCCGAGGCGACCGTGTCCCCGCAGAACAGGGCGACCGGGATGACCAGGAGGAAGCCGGCCGACACGAACAGGTTCACGGCGGCGAAGTTGGCGCCCGACGCGGTCGCCGTGTCCATCAGGGTGACCCGGCCGTCGCGGCCGTCCGGTGTGCCGCCGATCAGGAACGCGATCCACAGGACGAACGGCAGCGCGGCGAGGATGCCGCCCATGACCAGCGTGCGGCGACGCTTGAGCTGGCGGGCGAACTCCACCTTCAGCGGCAGGGTCTTGGCCGCCCGGTAGCCGGAGGCCGTCTCGGTGAGCGTGCTCATGCGGAACCTCCGATCAGGGTGAGGAAGGCGTCCTCCAGGCGGCGGTGCGGGCCGACGGACTCCACCGGTACGTCGAGCCGGACCAGCTCGGTGATCAGGCGCTGGGCGCTGCCGTCGGGGCCGAGGCGGACCAGGATGCCGCCGTCCGCCTGCGTCGCCGAGACGATGCCGGGCAGGGCCGCGATCTTCTCGACGATCGGCTCGTCGACCGGCGTCGCCGTACCGACCAGGAGCGTGTCCCCGGAGCCGACGATCTCGGCGACCCGGCCCGCCTGGACGAGCTGGCCGCGGTCCATGACCACGAGGTGCGTGCAGGACTGCTCGACCTCGGACAGGAGGTGGCTGGAGACGATGACCGTACGGCCCTGGGCCGCGTACCGGATCATCACCTCGCGCATCTCGCGGATCTGCGGCGGGTCGAGGCCGTTCGTCGGCTCGTCGAGGATCAGCAGGTCCGGCAGGCCGAGCATGGCCTGGGCGATCGCGAGGCGCTGGCGCATGCCCTGCGAGTACGTGCGCACCGCGCGGGCGAGCGCGTCGCCGAGGCCCGCGATCTCCAGGGCCTCCTCCATGTGCGCGTCCTGCGCCGGGCGGCCGGTCGCCTGCCAGTACAGCTCCAGGTTCTCGCGGCCCGACAGGTGCGGGAGGAAGCCCGCGCCCTCGACGAACGAGCCGACCCGGGAGAGCACCGGCGCGCCCGGGCGGATCGCGTGCCCGAAGACGCGGATCTCGCCGCCGTCGGGCCTGATGAGGCCCATGAGCATGCGCAGGGTGGTGGTCTTGCCGGCGCCGTTCGGGCCGAGCAGGCCGAGGACCTGGCCCTTCTCGACGGTGAAGCTCAGGTCCTTGACGCTGTAGCGGTCGCCGCCCTTGTACTTCTTCGTCAGGCCGGTGATCTGGAGGGGTACGTCGCTGCGCTCCGGGTCCGGCGCCGGGGTCGCCGTGCGGCGGCGGGCCGTGAGGAGCAGGGCGGCGGCGACGCCCGCGCCCGCGAGGGGGAGCCACCAGACCCAGGCGGGCAGGGTGGATGCCGTGCTTTCGAGGGCCGGGTCCGTCGGGACGGTCAAGGTCTGGCCGGTCAGGGAGACCGTGTACGACGCCGCTGCCGCCGGGGAGGCGTAGCCGAGGTCCGTCGAGGCGAGGACCAGGCGCAGGCGGTGGCCCTGCTCGATCTTGCGGTCGATCGCGGGGAGGGTGATCTTGACGTCCTGGCCGTCCTTCGCGTTGTCCACGCGGATCGGGGTGACCAGTTGGGAGGGGAGGACCTGGCTGCGGCCGTCCGCGCCGACGTCGTACACCTTCGCGAAGAGGACGGCTTCGTCGCTCGTGGACTTGACGTGGACGGTGGCCGTCGGGGAGCCGGTGATGCGGAGGTCGTCCGTGACCGGCTGGGAGGTGAACGCCGCGTACTGGCCCGGGAAGTCCAGGGAGAGGCCGACGCCCAGGGAGGAGAGCTGGGCCAGGCCGCCGCTGCCCGCGCCGAGGCCCGGGAGCGCCGAGATGGCGGGCGGGTTGGCGCCGGGCGGGTTGGTGAACGTCTGCGCTTCGCCGGTGAGTTGGATGTTCCTGGTGTCGTTGCCGAGGCCCGGGTACGTGTCCGCGCTCGCGCCCCTGAGCTGCGCCGCGCCGTCCGTGGAGTCGACGCCGCCTGTGCGCGTGACGCGGAACGCCGGGCCCGTGTCCGCCGCCTTGTCGTCCTTCAGGTAGCGGTCGAACCAGTTCCATACGCGGGTCTGGACGCGGTCCGACTCCAGGTTGCCGCCGTCGTGGCCGCCGGCGATCCAGTCGACGTCCACGGGGGCGCCGTTCGCCTTGATCGCCTTCTGTGCGGCGTCCGACTGTGCCAGCGTGAAGAGGGAGTCCGTCTGGCCCTGGATCAGGAGGGTCGGGACCTTGATGCGGGTGCCCACCGCCGAGGGTGAGCGGGCTTCGAGGAGCTGTTGTGCCTGCGCGTCCGGGACGCCGGATTCCGCGACCCTGTCGTACATCTCGCACAGCGCCGGCTCGAACTTCGCGCAGCCGCCCGCCGTGTTGAAGAAGACGCCGGTCCAGAGTTTCTTGAACACGCCGTCGGGGAACAGGGCGTCGGCGAGGTTCCAGTACGTGATGGAGGGGGCGATCGCGTCTACGCGGTTGTCGTAACCGGCTGCGAGGAGAGAGATCGCGCCGCCGTACGAGCCGCCCGCTATGCCCACGCGCGGGTCGTTGTTCTTGTCCAGCTCGACCTGGGGCTGTTTCGCGAGCCAGTCGATCAGCTTGGAGACGTCCGCGACCTCGGCGTTCGGGTCGTTGAGGCCGATCTTGCCGGTGGACTTGCCGAAGCCGCGGGCGGACCAGGTGAGGACGGCGTAGCCGTCGCGGGCGAGGTCTTCGGCCTGGTCCTTGAGGTCGTCCTTGCTGCCGCCGAAGCCGTGCGCGAGCAGGACGGCGGGGCGCTTTTCGTCACCCTTGGCGGTGAAGTACGAGGTGTCCAGCTTGACGCCGTCCACGTCCATGACGCGGCTCGCCTCCTGCACAGCGGGCTTGCCGTCCGACGCGACAGCCGTCCACGTACCGGCGCCGGCCAGCACCACCACCGCGGCTGCCCCGGCCAGCAGCCGCCTCCGCCTGGGCGGCTCCCACCTCATGTGCGGCCCCGGTGCGTGTGCCGTCGCGGCAGTCGATCATCCATGTGTCAACGGTACGGGGTGAGTCTGACAATGGGCTGTCGACCGTGGGGCGAGGTGGGGGCCATCCTTGGGGTGGACGGGGTGGTGGGGTGTACTGCGGGCGCGGTACACCGAGTGGAGTCACTCAGTCGCGTTCGCGGCGTCGGAGCACCGTCTGCCAGACGCGGTCCGCGACCGTACCCGTGGCCAGGGCCGCCACCGCCGCGACGTACCAGGGGAGGTCGAGGGCGACGCAGGGGGCGATCGCCGCGGCGAGGGCGATCAGGTTCAGCCACCACGGGGTGCGCACGATCATCGGGGAACCTCTTCGGCACTGGAGGTACGGACTCCGCCGGCGCACGGGGGCAGTCCACGGAGCGGCTGGACGTTGGCTGCGCCCGCAGGGGAGGTGAGGCGGGGAGGGTTCGTCAGCGGCTTGAGGTGGCGGTGATGAAGGTGTGCCAGGCGTGGGGGGTGAAGGTGAGGGGGGTGGTGTGGGGGGTTTTGCTGTCGCGGACCGGGATGAGGTTCGGGATGTTGTGGGCCACCTCGACGCACTCGCCGCCCGGCTGGGCGTCGCTGTGGGTGGACTTGCGCCAGACGGCGCCGGTCAGGTCTGGGGTAGGTGGCATCGGTCCGGGCTCAGGCGGTAGGGGGGTTCTTGGTCGCCGCGACGAAGGCTTGCCACGCCGGGAGGGCGAAGGTCAGCGGGGTGGCGTGGGGGATCTTGCTGTCGCGGACCGGGGTGAGGTTCGGGATGCCGTCGGCGACTTGCACGCAGTTGTCCGACCCGTCCTGGCCGCTGCTGTAGCTGGACTTGCGCCACTGGGCGGTGCTCAGGTCTGGGGTGCCTCGCATCGGTCGAACCTTTCGATTGCCTCTTCGATCAGCGCCGTGGACGCCTTCGGCGAGAGGGCGCAGGCTTGCAGATGATCGTACTCGCGGACGCGCCTGGTCACGATGGCTCGTTCGTCGAACGCCTCCCCGCTGCCACCACCCTCGTTGTAGACGGTGATCGAGTTGTCCGGGGACGTGAGCAGAACGAAGAAGCCGTTCATGCAGACGTACTCCCCCACCTCGAAGGGGATGATCTGGATGGCTGTGCGCTCCGTTTCCATCAGAGGAAGAAACGCCGCGAGTTGATCGCGCATGACCGCCGGACCACCCACCGGACGCCGGATAACCGCCTCGTCGAGGACCGCCCAGTAGTCGGGCGGGGTGTCGCCACGCAGCACTTCTTGGCGGCTCAGCCGCTTCGCGATCCAGTCGTCGATCTCCTGGGCGTTCGCGCCAGGGTTGTTACGGCGGAACAGCGCCCGCATGTACAACTCCGTCTGGAGCAGGCCCGGTACGAGCGTCGCGCTGAACTCCTGAATACGGATCGCCTTCGCTTCCAGTTCCAGGCAGTGGTCGAACCTCTTCTGGGGCTGCTCCTTGAGGATCGTTTCGTACATGCCCTGAAACAGGAACTCCGTTCCGAACGCGACGTCGAACTTCGCCGAGATCGGCGGCAACGGCATGCGCGTCCCCATCTCGATGCCGTACACGTGAGGCTTGCTGTAGTTGACGACGTCCGCCAACTGCTGGAAGGACAGGCACGCGAGAATGCGCTGCCGGTGAAGTTCCCTGGAGTACAACTCCCTTGCAGTGCACGGGACTTCGATGCCGTTCGCGTCGGTGGTCATGTCGCCGGACTCCTTCGTCCTCAGCCGAACCTCGTTTCAACGGCCGACGGAAACGGCCGCCCCCTACCCGAGGCTAGCGACAGACCGCAACCATGGAGGCACAAACAGTCAATCCCCCCATATTCGGAGGCACCCCCATGGACCCCAAACTCCGCCTGCTTCCCTGGACCACCTTCGACGGCCGGCCCTGCTACCTCTCCCCCGACCCCAGCGGCAACGGCCACATCACCCAACTCGCCGATGAGATCGAGGCGATGCAGATGGACACCGCCGTCGAAGTGCTCGGGCACGCCAAGGTCGTGCTGGGCGACCCCGACTCGGCGCCGCGCGAAGTGCGGTTCGCCGGG
This sequence comes from Streptomyces saintjeani, assembly GCF_055409605.1. NCBI lineage: Bacteria > Bacillati > Actinomycetota > Actinomycetes > Kitasatosporales > Streptomycetaceae > Streptomyces > Streptomyces saintjeani. The sequence goes on from NZ_CP189624.1 coordinate 3,335,403, forward strand.
CGGCGGTTGGTCGAGTGTTTGCGGGACACGGTGCGGGTCGCCGAGTCGCGGGGACGGCGGCTCGGGGGCGGGGGCGAGGAGGACGACGACGCCCCGCTCGACCCCAAGTAGGGGCGAGCGGGGCGTCGTTCAGCTACGGCTACGGCTACGGCTCAGTGGTTGCGCGGGAAGCCCAGGTCCACTCCCGACGGGCCCTCCGACGGGTCCGGCCAGCGGGTCGTGATGACCTTGCCGCGTGTGTAGAAGTGCGTGCCGTCGTTGCCGTAGATGTGGTGGTCGCCGAAGAGCGAGTCCTTCCAGCCGCCGAAGCTGTGGTAGCCGACCGGCACCGGGATCGGGACGTTGACGCCCACCATCCCTGCCTCGACCTCCAGTTGGAAGCGGCGAGCCGCGCCGCCGTCGCGCGTGAAGATCGCGGTGCCGTTGCCGAACGGGGACGCGTTGATCAACGCGATGCCCTCGTCGTACGTGTCGACGCGCAGGACCGTGAGGACCGGGCCGAAGATCTCGTCCTGGTACGCCTTCGCCGTCGTGGGGACCTTGTCCAGGAGGGAGATGCCGATCCAGTGGCCGTCCTCGAAGCCCTCGACCGTGAAGTCGCTGCCGTCCAGGACCACTTCGGAACCCTCGGCCGCCGCACCCTTCACGTACGACGCCACCTTGTCGCGGTGCGCGGCGGTGATGAGGGGGCCCATCTCGGACGTCGGGTCGTTGCCGGGGCCGATCTTGATCTTCTCGGCGCGCTCGCGGATCTTCTCCACCAGCTCGTCGCCGATCGAACCGACCGCCACGACAGCGGAGATGGCCATGCAGCGCTCACCGGCGGAGCCGTACGCCGCGCTGACCGCGGCGTCCGCAGCCGCGTCGAGGTCCGCGTCCGGAAGGACCAGCATGTGGTTCTTCGCGCCGCCGAGTGCCTGGACCCGCTTGCCGTTCGCGGAGGCGGTGGTGTGGATGTAGCGGGCGATCGGGGTCGAGCCGACGAAGGAGACGGCCTTCACGTCGGGGTGTTCGAGGAGCCGGTCGACGGCCACCTTGTCGCCGTGGACGACGTTGAAGACGCCGTCCGGCAGACCCGCTTCGGCCAGCAGCTCGGCGATCTTGAGGGACGCCGACGGGTCCTTCTCGCTCGGCTTGAGGACGAACGTGTTGCCGGTCGCGATGGCGATGGGGAACATCCACATCGGCACCATGGCGGGGAAGTTGAACGGCGTGATGCCCGCGACGACGCCGAGCGGCTGGCGGATCGACGCGACGTCGACGCGGCTGGCGACCTGCGTCGACAGCTCGCCCTTCAGCTGGACGTTGATGCCGCACGCGAGGTCGACGATCTCCAGCCCCCGGGCGACCTCGCCGAGCGCGTCGGAGTGGACCTTGCCGTGCTCGGCGGTGATGAGTTCGGCGATGGCGTCGCGGTTGGCGTCGAGCAGCGCGCGGAACTTGAAGAGGATCTCGGTGCGCTTGGCCAGCGAGGACTGGCCCCAGGACACGTACGCGTCCTTGGCGGCGGCCACGGCGGCGTCGACCTCGTCGACGGTGGCGAACGCGACCTTCGTGGTGACCGCGCCGGTCGCCGGGTCCGTGACCGGACCGAACGTTCCCGACGCGCCTTCGACGGTCTTGCCGCCGATCCAGTGGTTGACGATCTTCGTCATGACCAGATGCTCCTTCTTGTCGATCAGAGGTGGCGGCGACGGGTGGCGACGTGCCGTTCGTACTGCTCACGGGCCTTGACGGCGGACGGTCGGGTCGCGGTCTCGGCCACGGGAACATCCCACCAGGCCTGCGCCGGGGGCGCTCCCGACACTGTGTCTGCCGTTTCGGTCTCGACGTAGACACAAGTGGGGGTGTCGGCGGCGCGTGCCTCGGCGAGGGCCTCGCGCAGTCCGCCGACGGTCTTGGCGCGCAGGACGCGCATCCCGAGGCTCTCGACGTTGGCCGCGAGGTCCACGGGGAGGGGTGCGCCGGAGAAGGTGCCGTCGGGCGCGCGGTAGCGGTAGGCGGTGCCGTACCGCTCCCCGCCGGTCTCCTCGGAGAGGCCGCCGATGGACGCGTACCCGTGGTTCTGGATGAGGAGCATCTTGATCGCGATGCCCTCCTGTACGGCGGTGACGATCTCGGTCGGCATCATCAGGTACGTCCCGTCGCCGACCAGCGCCCACACGTTGCGCTCGGGAGAGGCGATCTTGACGCCGATGGCCGCCGGGATCTCGTACCCCATGCAGGAGTACCCGTACTCCAGGTGGTACCCGTCCTTGGACCGGGCCCGCCACAGCTTGTGCAGGTCGCCGGGGAGGGAGCCGGCCGCGTTGATGACGATGTCCGACTCGTCGGAGAGGGCGTCCAGTACCCCTAGTACCTGAGTCTGAGTCGGCCGCACGTCCTGCTCGGTCGCCTCGTACGCCGCGTCGACGCGCTGCTCCCAGCGCTCCTTGTCCTGCGTGTACTCGTCTACGTACGAGGTACTGACGCGGTAGTCCTCAAGAGCTACGGCCAGCTGAGCCAGCGCACTGCGTGCGTCCGCGACCAGCGGGAGGCCCGCGAGCTTGTGCGCGTCGTACCCCGCGATGTTGAGGTTGAGGAAGCGGGCGTCCGCGTTGAAGAGGGTGTTGGAGGCGGTCGTGAAGTCGGTGTAGCGGGTGCCGACGCCGATGATCAGGTCCGCCGTGCGGGCCAGTTCGTCGGCGGTGGCGGTACCCGTGTGACCTACCCCGCCCACGTCCTGAGGGTGGTCGTAGGAGAGGGAGCCCTTGCCGGCCTGGGTGGAGGCGACGGGGATACCCGTAGTACTCACGAGGGACGCGAGCGCCTCCTCCGCGCGGCTGTGGTGGACGCCGCCGCCCGCGACGATCAGGGGGCGCCGGGCCGCCTTGACCGCCTCGACCGCCGCCGACAGCTCGACCGGGTCGGCGCCGGGGCGTCGTACCGTCCACACCCGGTCGGCGAAGAACTCGTCCGGCCAGTCGTACGCCTCGGCCTGCACGTCCTGCGGGAGCGCGAGGGTGACCGCGCCGGTCTCCACCGGGTCCGTGAGGACGCGCATCGCCTGGAGCGCGGCCGGGATGAGGGCCTCGGGGCGGGTGACGCGGTCGAAGTAGCGCGATACGGGGCGCAGCGCGTCGTTCACCGACACGTCCCCGGCGTACGGGACTTCGAGCTGCTGGAGCACCGGGTCGGCGACGCGGGTCGCGAAGATGTCACCCGGGAGGAGGAGGACCGGAAGGTGATTGACCGTCGCGAGGGCCGCGCCCGTCACCAGGTTCGTGGCGCCGGGGCCGATCGACGTCGTCACCGCGTGGGCGGAGAGCCGGTTCGACTGGCGGGCGTAGCCGACGGCCGCGTGGACCATCGACTGCTCGTTGCGGCCCTGGAGGTACGGCATGTGGGTGTCGTACTCAAGTAGGGCCTGGCCGAGGCCCGCCACGTTGCCGTGGCCGAAGATGCCCCAGGTCGCGCTGATCAGCCGCTGCCGCTGTCCGTCGCGTTCGGTGTACTGCGCGGCCAGGAAGCGCACGAGCGCCTGGGCCACTGTGAGCCTGGTGGTCATCGGTAACCCTCCGTGTGGTCCGGGTGGAAGCAGATCCGCCATTCGCGGGTGGCACCCGGTCCGGCCATGACGTTCAGGTAGTACATGTCGTGGCCGGGCTGCGCGATCGACGGGCCGTGCCAGCCGTCGGGTACGAGGACGGCGTCACCCGAGCGGACCTCGGCCAGGACGTCCGCGCCGCCCTCGCGGGAGGGGGACACGCGCTGGTAGCCGAAGCCGTGCGGGCCGTCGATCTCGAAGTAGTAGATCTCCTCCAACTCGGCTTCCTCGCCCGGCCGGTGCTCGTCGTGCTTGTGCGGCGGGTACGAGGACCAGTTGCCGCCGGGGGTGACGACCTCGACGGCGATCAGCTTGTCGCAGTCGAAGGCGTCGGCCGAGGCGAAGTTGCGGACGTGGCGCAGCCGGTTGCCGCTGCCGCGTGCTTCGAGGGGGACCTCCGGTGCGGGGCCGTAGCGGGCGGGGAGTCGTCGCTCGCACTTCGCTCCTGCCAGGGCGAAGCGGCCTCCCGCACCGGAGGCGATCGTTGCCTGGGCGTCCCGGGGAACGTACGCGAAGTCGGTTACCCCCGCGAAAACGCTTTCCCTGCCCAGGAGTTGGAACTGTTTTCCCTCTGTTTGCACGGTACATCCGCCTTCGAGGGGGAGCACGATCCACTCCGTGTCCCCGGTCTCGAAGGTGTGCGCGTCGCCTCGGCCCAACTCGACGATACGCAGGGCGCTGTAACCCCACCCCGCGCTTTTCGGGTCGATGTCGAGCGCGTAATCGCCTTGCGCGGAGGCGCCCTTGGGTACGTACAGGTCGTTGTTCATGCGGCCCTCACAGCAGTCCTACGGCGGTGTCCACGGCGGCGGCGACGTCCCCGTCCGCCGGGTACAGCAGCGAGCGGCCGACCACCAGGCCCCGTACGGTGGGGAGTTGGAGGGCGCCGCGCCACTTCTCGTACGCGCCGTCCTGGTCGCCGCCGACCTCGCCGCCGAGCAGGACGGCGGGGAGCGTCGACGTCTCCATGACCTGGGCCATGTCGTCGGGGTTGTCGGTGACGGGGAGCTTCAGCCAGGTGTAGGCCGACGTGCCGCCCAGGCCCGAGGCGATAGCGATCGAGCGGGTCACCGCCTCCGCCGACAGGTCGTTCTTGACCTTGCCCTCGGGGGTTCGGCTGCTGATGAACGGCTCGACGAACAGCGGGAGTTGACGGGCCGCCATGTCATCGATCGCGCGGGCCGTGGTCTCCAGGGTGGTGAGGGAGCCCGGGTCGTCGTAGTCGATGCGCAGCAGGAGTTTGCCCGCGTCGAAGTTCAACCGCTCGATGTCCTCGGCGCGGTGGCCGGTGAAGCGGTCGTCCATCTCGAAGACCGAGCCCTGGAGGCCGCCGCGGTTCATCGAGCCCATGACGACCTTGCCGTCGAGGGCGCCGAGGAGCAGCAGGTCGTCGAGGATGTCGGCGGTCGCGAGGACGCCGTCCACGCCGGGGCGGCTGAGCGCGAGGCACAGTCGTTCGAGGAGGCCGGCGCGGTTCGCCATGGCGAGCTTGTCGCCGCCGACGCCGAGGGCGCCGCGCGCGGGGTGGTCGGCCGCGACGATCATCAGGCGGCCGGTACCGGTCACGAGGGGGCGGCGGGTGCGGGCCGCCGCCGCTTCGGCGACCGCCTGGGGGCGTTCGGCGCGGAGGCGGACGATCTCGCCGATGTCCACGGCTACGGGGCTCATCGGCCGGCTCCGGTCTGGGTGTCGGGGGTGGTGCCGGTCGCGCCGGCGTCGAAGGCGGCGCCAGAGGTGGCGGCGGCCGTTTCAGCAACCGTTTGCACAACCGCTCCCGCCGCGCCGGAGATCTCCGGCGTGACCTCGCCCGCCTCGACGGCCGCCTCGATCTCGGCAGTGGTCGGCATCGCCGAACTGCACTCCAGGCGGGAGGCGACGATGGCGCCGGCCGCGTTGGCGTGGCGCATGATCTTCTCCAGGTCCCAGCCTTCGAGCAGGCCGTGGCAGAGCGAGCCGCCGAACGCGTCGCCCGCGCCGAGGCCGTTGAGGACGGTCACCGGCAGCGGCGGGACCTCGGCCTCCTCGCCCTTGCTGTTGACCGCGAGGACGCCCTTGGGTCCCTGCTTGACGACGGCGAGTTCGACGCCCGCGTCCAGCAACGCCCTTGCGGCGGCGCGGGGTTCACGGACACCGGTCGCGACCTCGACCTCGTCGAGGTTCCCGACGGCGACGGTCGTGTGCTTCAACGCCTCGGTGTAGAACGGCCGCGCGGCCTGCGGGTCGGACCAGAACATCGGGCGCCAGTCGAGGTCGAAGACCGTCGCGGAGGACTTCGCGCGGTGGGCGAGCGCCGCGAGGGTCGCCGTACGGCTGGGCTCCTCGCTGAGTCCCGTACCCGTGACCCAGAACAGGCGCGCTTCCTGAAGGGCCGCCAAGTCCAGGTCGTGGGCGTCGAGTTCGAGGTCGGGGGCCTTCGGGCGGCGGTAGAAGTAGAGCGGGAAGTCGTCGGGCGGGAAGACCTCGCAGAAGGTGACCGGGGTCGGGAGCCCGGCGACCGGGGTGACCCAGCGGTCGTCCACGCCGAAGCGGCGCAGCTCCTCGTGGAGGTAGGTGCCGAACGGGTCGTCGCCGGTGCGCGTGATCACGGCCGTACGCCGTCCCAGGCGGCTCGCGGCGACCGCGACGTTCGTCGCCGAACCGCCCAGGAACTTCCCGAACGAGGTGACCTGCGGGAGTGGGACGCCCGTCTGGAGCGGATAGAGGTCCACTCCGATCCGTCCCATGGTGATCAGGTCGTACGCCATCGGGTTCCCTTCGCGTCGGCTCGCCACGGCAATCGGCTCCGCAACCGTTTTCTAGCCCTGGTCTCCGAGCCCTGTCAATACTTTGTCCAGACATTCGGACCAGGTCTTGACACCTCTCGCGGGGACACCGCACGCTGACGCTCATGACGACGCTGTCCTCATCCCCCTCACTCTCCCGCATCCGGATCGGTTCGGCCCCCGACAGCTGGGGCGTCTGGTTCCCGGACGATCCCGCGCAGGTGCCCTGGCGGCGGTTCCTCGACGAGGTCTCCGCGTCCGGGTACGAGTGGATCGAGCTGGGCCCATACGGGTACCTGCCGACCGACCCCGCAGTCCTGACGAGGGAGGTCGCCGAACGTGGCCTGAAAGTGTCGGCCGGCACGGTCTTCACCGGGCTGCACCACGGCGAATCCGTCTGGGAGAAGACCTGGGCGCACGTCGCCGACAACGCGGTGCTCGCGCAGGCGATGGGTGCGAAGCACCTCGTCGTCATCCCGTCCTTCTGGCGCGACGACAAGACCGGCGAGGTCCTGGAGTCCGACACACTGACGCCGGAGCAGTGGCGGAACCTGAACACGCTGACCGAGCGGCTCGGCGAGCGGGTGCGGGACGAGTACGGCCTGAAGATCGTCGTCCACCCGCACGCCGACACGCACATCGACAGCGAGGAGAACGTCGTCCGGTTCCTGGACGGCACCGACTCCGGCCTGGTCTCGCTGTGCCTCGACACCGGGCACTACGCGTACTGCGGCGGCGACAGCGTCAAGCTGATCGAGACGTACGGGGAGCGGATCGGGTACCTGCACCTCAAGCAGGTCGACCCCGAGATCCTCGCCGACGTGCGCGCGAAGGGGACGCCGTTCGGGCCCGCCGTCGCGCAGGGCGTCATGTGCGAGCCGCCGACCGGGGTGCCGGAGCTGGGGCCCGTCCTGGAGGCCGCCGGGAAGCTGGACGTCGACCTGTTCGCGATCGTCGAGCAGGACATGTACCCGTGCGAGCCGGACAAGCCGCTGCCGATCGCCCAGCGGACGCGGGCGTTCCTGCGGTCCTGCGGGGCGTGAGGGTCTTCTGTCCGCCGTGTCCGGAACGCGCTCCCCAGAGGCGTGCGTTCCGGACATTTTTCGTCAGTCGTGTCACAAACACCTCCCCCGTGTCACGCATGTCCCGTGTACGCGGGCTTTCGGTCACACGTGATCAACCGGCGCTTCCCTGTGGTCGCCCGGTGTCGTTCAGCAGTTCATGACAGACCGTCAGCTCTGGTCCTACAGGGACATCGCCGCTCACATCCGCGTCCAGCCGGACACCGTCCGCTCCTACCGCAAGCACGGGCTCCTGCCACCCCCGGACCACGTCGAAGGGGGCAAGCCGTTCTGGTACGCCGACACGGTCCGGGCGTGGGCCGCGTCGAGACCCCGGAGCCAGACCCGCCGGGAGGAGTGACCGGCCCCGGAAAACCCCTCTGTGCCCCGCCTCCGGGTGGGGCACAGTGCCGTTCATGGACTTCTCCGTGAAACCCGTTCTCAGCGGCCCCCTGACCGTGCTGCGCCCCTTCACCGAGGCCGACGCCGAGGTCATGGCCCACCTCATGGAGGACCCGGAGGTCGTCCTGTTCACCGGGGCCTCGCCGAACCCGATCACCCCCGAGTCGCTGCGCGCCTGGTACGGCTCGCGCGGCGCGCAGGACGACCGGCTCGACCTCGCCGTCACCGACCGGGAGACCGGGGAGGTCGTCGGCGAGGCCGTCCTCAACGAGTGGGAGCCGGCGGCCCGCAGCTGCACGTTCCGTACGTTCCTCGGGCCGCGCGGGCGCGGGAGGGGGTTCGGCACCGAGGCGACGCGGCTGATCCTGGGGTACGGGTTCGATCAGCTCGGGCTGCACCGGATCGGGTTGGAGGCGTACGCGTTCAACTCTCGCGCCATAAGGGTTTACGAAAAGGTCGGATTCGTGCACGAAGGGGTGCGCAAGGAGATCGAGCTGAGGGACGGGACGTGGGTCGACGAGGTGGTGATGGCGGTCCTGGAGGACGAGTGGGCCGTCCACCGGGGGCACCCCGACATCACCGGGGTGCCTGACGTCACGCCCACGGCTCGATGACCGTCACGCCCGCGCCGGGCGCCGTTCCCATCGCCTCCAGGGCCTGCGGGACGGCGTCCAGGGCGATCGTCGAGGTGACGAGCCGGTCGGGGCGCAGGGCGCCCGTACGGACCGCCTCCAGCATCTCCGGGTAGGTGTGCGCGGCCATGCCGTGGCTGCCGATGAGGCGCAGTTCCAGGGCGATCGCGCGGGCCATCGGGACGGGGGTCGTGCCGGTGTCGGAGGGAAGGAGGCCGACCTGGAGGTGGCGGCCCCTGCGGCGCAGGGAGTCGACCGAGGCCGCACACGTCGCCGGGGAGCCGAGGGCGTCCAGCGAGAGGTGGGCGCCGCCGCCGGTCAGCTCACGGACGTACGCGGCCGTGTCGTCGACGGCGCTCGCGTCCACGCACTCCGTCGCGCCGAACGTCCGCGCGAGGTCCAGCGCGCGCGGGCTGACGTCGACGGCCACCACGCGCGCGCCCGAGGCCGCCGCGATCATCACCGCCGACAGGCCGACGCCCCCGCACCCGTGCACGGCGACCCACTCCCCCGCCGCGACGCGCCCCTGCTGCACCACCGCGCGGAACGCCGTCGCGAACCGGCAGCCCAGGGAGGCCGCCGTGGCGTACGAGAGGCCCTCGGGGACGGCGACGAGGTTGACGTCGGCGTGGTCCAGGGCGACGTACTGCGCGAAGGAGCCCCAGTGCGTGAAGCCGGGCTGCGTCTGGCGCTCGCACACCTGGTGGTCGCCGGCCTGGCAGGCGGGGCAGCTTCCGCAGCCGCACACGAAGGGGACGGTGACGCGGTCCCCCGCGCGCCAGCGGGTGACGTACGGGCCGGTCTCCTCGACGACACCGGCGAGTTCGTGCCCGGGCACGTGCGGGAGGGCGATGTCCGGGTCGTGGCCCATCCACCCGTGCCAGTCGCTGCGGCACAGACCGGTGGCCTCCACGCGTACGACGACGCCGTGCTCCCGCGCGCGCGGGTCGGGCACCTCCCGTACCTCGGCCCGCTCGCCGTACCGCTCGAACACCACTGCCCGCATCTCGCGCTCCCTTCCGGTCCGACGATCATGCAGGAAGCGGAGGTGAGGGGGTAGCCCGTGCGCGCCGCCCGGACTGCGATGCCCGGCACACCCCCCTAAAGTGCGACGAAAGCCACCCTCCCCGCCTCCTGAGGGGCCTCTGTGACGTACTCCCCGCCGCCCGGTGCGCCCCGCGCGCGTATTCCTGGTCCGCAGCAGCCGCCGCCCACGTATCCGCGCATTCGCGAGGGGCTGTGGAAGCACGCGCTCGCGGGCGGGCTCACGCTGTGGGCGCTGACCGCGCTCACGACGTACGCGACGGGGAACACGACGCTGCTGCCGACGCTGATCCTGCTCGGGAGCTTCCTGGTGCCCGTGACGTTCGTGCTGTGGGCGTACGAGCGGCACGGGCGGGATCTCGGGGTGAGCGTGCTGCTGGGGTGCTTCCTGACCGGGGGGACGCTCGGGGTGCTGGGCGCGTCGGTCATGGAAACGTATCTGCTGCACCCCTCCGCGTGGATGTTCGTGGGCGTGGGGCTGATCGAGGAGGGCGTGAAGCTCGGGGCGCTGATGCTCGTGGTGCGGCGGCAGGTGCGGCTGCGGGGGATGCGTGCGGGGCTGGTGCTGGGGGCGACCGTCGGGTTCGGCTTCGCGGCCCTGGAGAGCGCCGGGTACGCCTTCGACGCGGCCGTTTCGACCCAGGGGGTGGATCTGAGGGCGCTGGTCGAGACGGAGGTCCTCAGGGGCCTCCTGGCGCCTTTCGGGCACGGGCTGTGGACGGCGATCGCCGGGGGCGTCCTGCTGTCGTACCGGATGCCCAACGGGCGCTTCCGGATCACCGGCCCGGCCGTGGGCGCGTTCCTCGGCGTGTCGCTGCTGCACGCGCTGTGGGACTCGACGCACGGGATCGCGGTCTGGCTGGTCACGCGGCTGACGAGCGTCGACCTGGAGCGCGAGCTGTTCGAGGTGGGGTACCTGGCCGACGCGACCCGGCAGCAGGAGCACCTGTTCACGCTGTTCTCGGTCGGCGGGATGGCCTGCGTGGCGCTGTTCGGACTGTCGTGGGCGCGGTCGCTGGCCCGCCGGGACCCCTCTTGGAGAAATACCCCCTAGGGGTATACAGTCGAAGGAGAAGGAGCACCGTGGGCCCCAGCCGGCCCCCGCTCCCCCACGCCCTCCCGAGGAGTAACGACATGACCGCCACCACCGACACCGTCACCGCCGTCTACAAGGTCAGCGGCATGAGCTGCGGCCACTGCGAGGGCGCCGTCTCCGGCGAGATCTCGGAGATCGAGGGCGTCAGCTCGGTCAAGGCCGTCGCCTCCAGCGGCGAGGTCACGGTCGTCTCGGCCGCCGCGCTGGACGAGGAGGCCGTCCGCGCGGCCGTCGACGAGGCCGGCTTCGAGCTGGTCGGCCGGGTCTGAGGCCCGCCCGAGAGCGACTCCCCCATCCCTCCGACGGGCCGTGACGACCGACCGGTCGGGTACGGCCCGTCGCGCTTCCTGGAGTACGGAGATGTCCAGCACGCACGCACCGGCGGCCCCGCAGACGGCCGAGGTCGAACTGATCATCGGCGGCATGACCTGCGCGTCCTGCGCCGCCCGGATCGAGAAGAAGCTCAACCGGATGGACGGCGTCGAGGCGACCGTCAACTACGCGACCGAGAAAGCCAAGGTCAGCTACCCCCTGGGGGTAGCCGTGACCGATCTGATCGACACCGTCGTCAAGACCGGGTACACCGCCGAGGAACCCGCGCGCGTGGAGCACGATACGGACAACGGCGTCCCTGAAGAGGACGGCGATCCGGAACTCGGCGCGCTCCGGCACCGCCTGCTGGTGTCGGTCGTCCTCGCGCTCCCCGTGATCCTCCTGTCGATGATCCCGTCGCTCCAGTTCGACAACTGGCAGTGGCTGTCACTGACGCTCGCCGCGCCGGTCGTCGTCTGGGGCGGGTGGCCGTTCCACAAGGCCGCGTGGACGAACCTGCGGCACGGCTCCTCGACGATGGACACGCTGGTGTCCGTCGGGACCGCCGCCGCGTTCGGCTGGTCCCTGTGGGCGCTGTTCTTCGGGGACGCCGGGATGCCGGGGATGCGGCACGGCTTCGACCTGACCGTCGCGCGCGGGGGTGCGTCGTCCGCGCTGTACCTGGAGGTCGCCGCCGGGGTCACCGTGTTCCTGCTGCTCGGGCGGTATCTGGAGGCGCGCGCGAAGAGGCGCTCCGGGGCCGCGCTGCGGGCCCTGATGGAGCTGGGCGCCAAGGACGTCGCCGTCCTGCGCGACGGGCGCGAGATACGCGTTCCGATCGGCGACCTGACGGCCGGTGACCGGTTCGTCGTGCGGCCCGGCGAGAAGGTCGCGACGGACGGGGTGGTCGTCGAGGGGGCGTCCGCCGTGGACGCGTCGATGCTGACCGGGGAGTCCGTGCCGGTGGACGTCGGGCCCGGGGACGCCGTCGCCGGGGCGACCGTCAACGCCGGGGGGCGGCTCGTCGTCGAGGCCACGCGCGTGGGCGCGGACACGCAGCTCGCGCGGATGGCGCGGCTCGTGGAGGACGCGCAGAACGGGAAGGCGCAGGTGCAGCGGCTGGCCGACCGGATCTCCGCCGTGTTCGTGCCGGCCGTGCTGCTGATCGCCGCCGCGACCTTCGGGGGGTGGCTGGGGGCGACCGGTGACACGGTGGCCGCGTTCACCGCCGCCGTCGCCGTCCTGATCATCGCCTGCCCGTGCGCGCTGGGGCTCGCCACGCCGACCGCGCTGCTCGTGGGGACCGGGCGGGGGGCCCAGCTCGGGATCCTGATCAAGGGGCCCGAGGTGCTGGAGTCGACCCGGCGCGTCGACACGGTCGTCCTGGACAAGACCGGGACCGTGACGACGGGGCGGATGACGCTTCAGGACGTGTACGCCGGTGAGGGGACCGACGAGGGGCAGGTGCTGCGGCTCGCGGGGGCCCTGGAGCACGCCTCCGAGCACCCGGTCGCCCGGGCGATCGCCTCAGGGGCCGCCGAGCGGGTCGGGGAGCTGCCCGAGGTGTCCGGGTTCGAGAACGTGCCCGGGAGGGGCGTACGCGGTCGTGTGGACGGCCTGGAGGTGGTCGTGGGGCGACTCCTCGAAGGCGCTGCGGAGGTGCCCGAGGACCTGGCCCGGGTCCGGGACGAGGCCGAGCGCGAGGGCCGTACCGCTGTCGTCGTCGGGTGGGACGGGAAAGCGCGTGGTGTGCTCGCCGTCGCCGACGCCGTGAAGGAGACCAGCGCGGAGGCCGTGCGCGCGCTGCGCTCGCTCGGGCTCACGCCGGTGCTGCTCACCGGGGACAACCGGGTCGTCGCCGCGTCCGTCGCCGCCGAGGTCGGGATCGACGAGGTGATCGCCGAGGTGCTGCCCGAGGACAAGGTGGCCGCCGTCCAGCGGCTCCAGGGCGAGGGGCGGGTCGTCGCGATGGTCGGGGACGGGGTCAACGACGCCGCCGCGCTCGCGCAGGCCGATCTCGGGCTCGCGATGGGGACCGGGACCGACGCGGCCATCGAGGCGGGCGACCTCACGCTCGTGCGCGGGGACCTGCTCGTCGCCGCCGACGCGATCCGGCTCTCCCGCAGGACCCTCTCGACCATCAAGGGCAATCTCGTATGGGCGTTCGGCTACAACGTCGCCGCGCTGCCGCTCGCCGCGGCCGGGCTGCTCAATCCGATGATCGCCGGGGCCGCGATGGCCTTCTCCTCGGTGTTCGTGGTCACGAACAGCCTCCGGCTGCGCACGTTCCGCTGAACTCCGGGCCGAGTTACCAGAGGTTACGGGGAGTTCGTTCAATTTGATACGACCGGATATGACAATCTCCCTGGAGTCCGGGCAGCGCCTCACATAAGCTCTTCACAAGGCTCGCGCATCTTCACCACGCGAGAGCCCCGATCGCCGTATCCGGTCACTTGCGCACCAAACGGGACGCGCGCGAGAGACACAGATCACAGTGATGTGAACGTAACCATCGAAGGGGTTCGAAGGTCTAAGTTGACGGTGTCGGGAAGCGTCTTGGGGGGCGCCTACCGGCATCTGGGGATGTCTTGGGGGACCTCCTCAGAGATGCGTTGCCGGGACACGTACAACGGGAAGCTTTGAGCGGCCCTCCCAGCGTGCGCGTCCCGGCAGATCGCAGAACCCCGCGGTGCGGCGACTTTTGCTCGTTCCGCTCACGCACAACCGCATACGCAGTACACAGCACAGCGATTCAGGCGCTGTCCTCCGAAACGCCCGGCCGGATCCCGTGGGGGGAATCCGCACCGGGACATGGGAAGGCGCCCTGGACGTCGGCCCGTGGGGGGACCGGCGCCAGGGCGCCTTCTGCTGTCTGTTGTGTGTTTACGTCAGTGCTGGACCAGGCCGCCGACCTGTACGGGCTCGGTGTGGCCGGTCGCCGGGCGCGTACGCGCGAGCGCGATCCCGACGTCCACCAGGGACGACCGGCGCAGCCGGGTGACCTCGGCGAACGGCGTCCACACCGACTCGGCCACCTCCCCGCCGGGCTCCGGCCTCAGCCGGCCGCCGGTGATCCGTACGGCATAGAAGACGCCGACGTTCTGATGCGTCACGCCCGCGCGCGCCTCCGTCGCCGGGATCACCCGCGAATCGACGCCCAGCAGCCGCTCCACCACCCCGGTACACCCCGTCTCCTCAGCGACCTCCCGGACCACCGCGTCGTACGGGTCCTCCCCGTGCTCCACCCCACCTCCCGGAAGCGTCCAGAGCGGCTCGCCCTCCCGGGGTACGCATCGCGCGAGGAGCACGCTGTCGTCCTTGACGCACACGGCGTACGCCGCCAGCCGGAAAGTCATACGCGGGATTGTCACCGGTTTCCCTCGCGCGCGGGCGCTGGTTGCTAGATCGCGAAGTGCCAGACCGTGAGCATGTACGCGCCGTACCAGGAACCGAAGAGGGCGGCGGTGGCCAGGGTGATGATCGCTGTGCTCGTGCGCACGCGCGCGAGGGCGCGTGCCGCCGGGATGGTGAAGATCAGGGCGGGGATCAGGAGGCGGAGTTTCGAGTGGTAGAAGTTGCTCTGGCCGAGGGTGATCACGAGGACGACCGTGCCGTAGACCGTCAGCGGGGGCCAGACTCCGTCCCGCCAAGCCGCCGCTGTGGCCGCCATCAGGGCCAGGAGCAGCAGGGCCGTGCTGATCGGGACCCAGCCGTCCGACTTCGTGAACGCGTCGCCCAGGAAGCTGAAGAACGCGTCGCCGTTGTCCCAGCGGGTGCCCCAGCCCGCCTCCTGGATCTTGAACCAGGCGTCGAGTTCGCCGGTGCGGTGGGCCACCCACAGGACGTAGGCGGGGACCCCGCAGTAGGAGAGCAGGAGGGCGGTCAGGGGGCGCCAGGTGACGCGGGCCTCGCGGCGGAAGTGGAGGACCGCCGCTACGCCCAGGGCCGCCATCAGGGCGACCGCCACGGGGCGGGTCAGGCCCGCCAGGAGGATCAACGTGCCTGCCGTCAGCCAGTGTTTGCGGTGGAGCGCCAGCAGGGCCGCCGCCGCGAAGGCGAGGAACAGGGACTCGCTGTAGGACATCAGGAAGACCAGCGCCATGGGCTGGGCGCAGGCGACAAGGAACGTCGCTATGTGGGCCGTGCGGCGGTCGTAGAGGTCCAGGAGGAGGCGGTGGAGGCAGATCAGGGCCGCTATGAGGGCCAGGTGCGCGGCGACGAGGCCGGCCGTGTCGTAGTCCAGGAACGTCAGCGTGTGGACCGTACGGACGAGGAGCGGGTACGCGGGGAAGAAGGCCAGGGTGCCGCCCTGGAGGCCGTCGGGGGTGATCGCGAAGCCGTGGGGGTAGCCGTTGCGGGCTATGTCGAGGAACCACTGGCCGTCCCAGGAGGTCAGCCGGTCGTGGACGCTCTGGTCGCCGGGCGGGTTCAGGAGAGCGAGCAGGACGAGGTGGAGGACCAGACAGACGCCGTACACCGCGAGGGGGAAACGGACCGCGCGGGCGGCGCGGTGGAGGCGGGTGAGGCGGGGGCGCGTGTTCCAGGGGTCGGTGCGCGGGGGCGGCGCGGGGGCGCGTACCTCGGGCGGAAGGGGGCCGCGGGCCGGCAGCGGGAGAGGGGTGGGCGGCATAGGAGGCGTTCGCAATTCTTTCTTCGGTCGTACGCCTGGCGGAAATTGAGAGAGGGTCAGCCAGGGCCCGGGCTCGGATAAGGGCGGGAATCCAGGGGCGGAAGGCGATGTTCGGGGGGAAGTCCGAGCGGGCTCGCATTCGGTGGGGAATAGCGGCGGGGCACGGTCGGGCGGCTCACCGAAAAGACCAGCGCAACCGCGAGGAGTAACAGCGAGGCGGCGGCGCACGAGCCCAGGACCAGGGCTCTGTACGGGTGCGACGGCATGGCGGAATCTCCGGGCGCGGAACGGTGGGGGGTCTCCAGGAGCCGGATATCGCGGGCGGCGCGATATTTCTTCGCGTCCTCGCGATGAGAGGTCCGATCCTCTCACGCGCATGATCGAGGAAATAGTCCGTCAGGTTACTTGAAATGTAAAGCTTCGATCTCGGTTGTGAATTGATGGTGAAAAGTGAGCATCGTTCGGATACTGACCGGTCGCTTTTCCGGACGGCCCGGAATCGCCCGTGCACACCCCGTTGTCAGACCCGGGCGGTACCTTCGGATCATGTCCAGTCAGGCGGGGAACCCATCGGGCGAACGGCGGTCGACGACCCTCGAAGGCGTGCTGGAGCGCATCACGTACGCGAACGAGGAGAACGGCTACACGATCGCCCGCGTAGACACCGGCAGAGGCGCCGGTGATCTTCTCACGGTCGTCGGCGCGCTCCTCGGCGCGCAGGTCGGGGAGTCGCTGCGGATGGAGGGCCGCTGGGGCTCGCACCCGCAGTACGGCAAGCAGTTCACCGTGGAGAACTACACGACCGTCCTGCCCGCGACCGTCCAGGGCATCCGGCGCTATCTGGGCTCCGGCCTGGTCAAGGGGATCGGCCCGGTCTTCGCCGACCGCATCACGCAGCACTTCGGCGTGGACACCCTCAGGATCATCGAGGAGGAGCCGAAGCGGCTGATCGAGGTCCCCGGACTCGGCCCCAAGCGCACGCGCAAGATCGCCGACGCCTGGGAGGAGCAGAAGGCGATCAAGGAGGTCATGCTCTTCCTCCAGACCGTCGAGGTGTCGACGTCCATCGCGGTGCGCATCTACAAGAAGTACGGCGACGCCTCGATCTCCGTCGTCAAGAACCAGCCGTACCGCCTCGCGGCCGACGTGTGGGGCATCGGGTTCCTCACCGCCGACAAGATCGCCCAGTCCGTGGGCATCCCGCACGACAGCCCGGAGCGCGTGAAGGCGGGCCTCCAGTACGCGCTCTCGCAATCCGCCGACCAGGGCAACTGCTACCTCCCCGAGGAGCGCCTCATCTCGGACGCGGTGAAGCTCCTCCAGGTCGACACCGGCCTGGTCATCGAGTGCCTCGCGGAACTGGCGGCGCCCCCTGAGGACGGCGAGGACCCCGGCGTCGTCCGCGAGAAGGTCCCCGGACCCGACGGGGAGCCGGTGACGGCCGTGTACCTCGTGCCGTTCCACCGCGCCGAACTGTCCCTCGCCGGCCAGCTGCTGCGGCTGCTGCGCACCGGCGAGGACCGGATGCCGGGGTTCCGGGACATCGTCTGGGACAAGGCGCTGGAGTGGCTCAAGCGGCGTACGGGGGCGGAGCTGGCGCCCGAGCAGGAGGCGGCCGTACGGCTCGCGCTGAGCGAGAAGGTCGCGGTGCTGACGGGCGGGCCGGGGTGCGGGAAGTCGTTCACCGTGCGGTCGATCGTGGAGCTGGCGCGCGCGAAGCGGGCGAAGGTGCTGCTGGCCGCGCCGACCGGGCGCGCGGCGAAGCGGCTCGCGGAGCTGACCGGCGCGGAGGCGTCGACCGTGCACCGGCTCCTGGAGCTGAAGCCGGGCGGAGACGCGGCGTACGACCGGGACCGGCCGCTGGACGCGGACCTGGTCGTCGTCGACGAGGCGTCGATGCTGGACCTGCTGCTCGCCAACAAGCTCGTGAAGGCCGTCCCCCCGGGCGCGCACCTGCTGTTCGTGGGGGACGTCGACCAGTTGCCCAGCGTGGGCGCGGGTGAGGTGCTGCGGGATCTGCTCGCCGAGGGCGGGCCGGTGCCTGCGGTGCGGCTGACGCGCGTGTTCCGGCAGGCGCAGCAGTCGGGGGTGGTGACCAACGCGCACCGGATCAACGCCGGGCAGCATCCGGTGACCGACGGGATGGCGGACTTCTTCCTGTTCGTCGAGGACGACACGGAGGAGGCGGGGAAGCTCGCGGTGGACGTGGCCGCGCGGCGCATCCCGGCGAAGTTCGGACTCGATCCGCGGCGCGACGTACAGGTCCTGGCGCCGATGCACCGGGGGCCCGCCGGGGCCGGGAACCTCAACGGGCTGCTCCAGCAGGTCATCACGCCCGGCCGGCCCGACGTACCCGAACGGCGGTTCGGGGGGCGGGTGTTCCGGGTCGGGGACAAGGTCACGCAGGTGCGCAACAACTACGACAAGGGGGCCAACGGGGTCTTCAACGGGACCGTCGGCGTCATCACCTCACTCGACCCGGTGGAACAGAACCTCACCGTGCTGACGGACGAGGACGAGGAGGTGCCGTACGACTTCGACGAGTTGGACGAACTGGCGCACGCGTACGCCGTCACCATCCACCGGTCGCAGGGCAGCGAGTATCCCGCCGTTGTGATTCCCGTCACGACGGGCGCATGGATGATGCTCCAGCGGAACCTGCTCTATACGGCCGTCACGCGCGCGAAACGGCTGGTCGTGCTCGTCGGGTCGCGCAAGGCGATCGGGCAGGCCGTCCGGACGGTCTCCGCCGGGAGGCGGTGCACGGCGCTGGACTTCAGACTGGCGAACGGGTGAGCGGGAGCGCCGGAGGGCATGCCTCCTCGCACGTCTGCCCTGTGAAGTCGTGGGAAAAAATGATCGATCAAATGAGTCACGAAGGTCACAGAGCACTTCCGGAAGCGGAACAAAGGCGGCAGGATGAACAAGTTGGCGGCACTGAGTGCCGCCGACACGCCCAATGGCCGACCCCGAGTGCACTCTCCTGCGCCAAATGGGGGATGGTAGAGACAGTCAGGGCAACCTCGAAGATGAGGCACAACGTCGGTGAGGGAAGACGTGAGCGACAACTCTGTAGTACTGCGGTACGGCGACGGCGAGTACACCTACCCGGTGATCGACAGCACCGTCGGTGACAAGGGCTTCGACATCGGGAAGCTCCGCGCCCAGACCGGTCTCGTGACACTCGACAGCGGCTACGGCAACACCGCCGCGTACAAATCCGCGATCACCTACCTCGACGGCGAGGCGGGCATCCTGCGCTACCGGGGTTACCCGATCGAGCAGCTGGCCGAGCGCTCCACGTTCCTGGAGGTCGCCTACCTGCTGATCAACGGCGAGCTGCCGACCGTCGACGAGCTCTCCGTGTTCAAGAGCGACATCACGCAGCACACGCTGCTCCACGAGGACGTCAAGAACTTCTACCGGGGGTTCCCGCGCGACGCGCACCCGATGGCGATGCTGTCGTCCGTCGTCTCCGCGCTGTCGACGTTCTACCAGGACAGCCACAATCCGTTCGACGAGAAGCAGCGCAATCTCTCGACGATCCGGTTGCTCGCGAAGCTTCCGACCATCGCCGCGTACGCGTACAAGAAGTCCGTCGGGCATCCGTTCGTCTACCCGCGCAACGATCTCGGGTACGTCGAGAACTTCCTGCGGATGACGTTCTCCGTGCCGGCGCAGGACTACGACCTCGATCCCGTCGTCGTCGCCGCGCTCGACAAGCTGCTGATTCTGCACGCCGACCACGAGCAGAACTGTTCGACCTCGACCGTCCGCCTCGTCGGGTCGTCGCAGGCCAACATGTTCGCTTCCATCTCCGCCGGGATCAACGCACTGTGGGGGCCCCTGCACGGGGGCGCCAACCAGTCCGTCCTGGAGATGCTCGAAGGGATTCAGGCGAGCGGGGGTGACGTCGACTCCTTCATCCGCAAGGTGAAGAACAAGGAGGACGGCGTTCGGCTCATGGGCTTCGGGCACCGGGTCTACAAGAACTTCGACCCCCGCGCGAAGATCATCAAGGCGGCTGCGCACGATGTCCTCTCGGCGCTCGGCAAGTCCGACGAGCTGCTCGACATCGCGCTGAAGCTTGAGGAGCACGCGCTCTCCGACGACTACTTCGTGTCGCGGAGCCTGTATCCCAACGTCGACTTCTACACCGGGCTCATCTACCGGGCGATGGGCTTCCCGACGGAGATGTTCACGGTGCTGTTCGCGCTGGGGCGGCTGCCGGGGTGGATCGCTCAGTGGCACGAGATGATCAAGGAGCCCGGTTCGCGTATCGGGCGTCCGCGTCAGATTTACACGGGTGTGGTGGAGCGGGACTTCGTCCCGGTCGAGGAGCGCTGACGCCTCCGGCGGTCGCGCCGGGAGCGTGTGAATGTGGGCCGAGGGTCCTTCCGTCTGCTGACGGGAGGACCCTTCGCCTATGGGGGTGGGGGTTCTGTCCGCCATGCGGCTACCTATGCGACGATCCGCAAATTTACCACAAGTGCGACATTGTGCTAGAAAGTTCAAATACGCCGGGTCACCCGAAACCCGGTGCGGTCCCCCACCCCCCTCACCGCGCACCCCGCATGGAGACGCAGTGCCGCACGACCTCGCCTTCCCCCCACATCCGTTGCGCACCGAGTCGCTGACCGTGGCTCTGGTGAGCCGCCATGGCAGCCGGCCGCCCGCCATGGCGAACGTCGAGAGCCGGCTCATAGAAGGGCCGCACGAGATTCGCGCGAGCGACGATGTCGTCCTGTTCTACGGCCCCGGCCCGGCGCGGGAACTGGGGCTGTTCTCGGCCGAGGCGGAAGGCGGTCTGCCGCCCGTCGCGGTGCTGGCGTACTGGCTCGACTGGCAGGACGTGCGGCAGGCCCTGGACCACGGCGCCATCAGCTACCTGCTGGAGAGCGTTCACGTGTCACGGTGGCTCCCGTGGATGCTGCTGTGGACGGCGCGCGGAGGAAGCTGCCTCGATCCGGTGATCGCCGCCGAACCGGGCAAGGTCGTCAGCCGGGTGCGGGCCCAGGAGCACGGGAAGCGCTACGGGTTTCGCACGCTGTCCGAGCGGGAGCGGCAGGTCATGGAACTGCTCGCGGCCGGACAGGGCGTCCGCGACATCGCCCGGGACATGTTCCTGACCGAGAAGACGGTGCGGAACTATCTGAGCCGCATCTACGCGAAGCTCGAAGTGCGGGGACGGTCCGAGGCCATCCTCCGCTGGCTCGGACATCTGAGCGGCACAACGTGCGGCGAGACGCGGAAGCCGGACAGACAGGGTACGGACCACGTGCCAGAGGTGACGTCGTCACGGCACGTCGTGTCGCGGCGCGCGGGCAGGGTTGGGCCCACTGCCGGGCCCAACCCTGCTGTCCCGTACGTCAGTTGACGTTCACGCTGCTCGGTGGCGGAATGGCGGCCGTGGCCGCGTGAGGCCAGGCGCCGCTGAGTTCCTTCGCCGCGGGCGCGTCGGTCAGGCTTGCCGGCACCCGGCGCCGAGGCCGTCGGTCCAGCCGCCGTCGGTGCAGACGAACATGGCTGGATTCGAGATGCGGACCTGTACGAGCGTGAACGTCCCGTTCTTCGGGCTGGGACCGTTGTACGAGGCCGTGTAGCCGATGCCCGGGGAGACCTTGTTCCCCCGGCAGGAGCCGTCGCTGAACGCGTCGATCGAGAACGAGGTGCCCTCGCCCACCTGGAGCCCGGTGCTGATATTGGCGCTGCGGTCGCCCGGACGGCCGGTGCAGAACGCGCCCGTGCCGGGGATGGTCACCAGGACGCTGTTGGCGCTGTCGGGAAGGCTGACCCGTCCGCCCTGGATGGAGAGCGGGACATTGCCTCCGCCCCTGTTGGACAGCGCGGCATAGGCGGTGCCGCCCGTCATGGCGACCGCGCCGAGGCCCATTCCGGCCACGGCCAGCAGGCCCAGGGACTTGTTCAGGAGACGACGCCCGTTCGGGCGACTCGACGTGAGCACAGTGGCTCCTCTCGTTTCGGCGGCTGTGTTCCTGATCAAGATTTCCGTGGGTAACCATGAGGTGATAGAGGCAAATGACCCCAACTCCCGAGTAGGGCAGAACCGGTGACTTCCGCCTTTATGGGCGATCCGCGTGCGACGCCGCCTGTGATGCCGGCGCCCGGAAGAATCTTGCAGAAGCCGTACAACCCTTTGCCGCCCAGGCCGGTCGTACTGTGCGTCGGAACCCTGGAGGGGGATCTGGGGGGATCACGAGGGTTCCGGCACGGAGGGGGAAACGCGCGAGGGGCCCGGTCGACGGACGGGGCCCCTCGAAGCATTTCCACCAGCACCTCTGCCAAGCAGCGGACCTAGAAGAACACCCCGCACCGCAACAGCACGTTCGCGTACGGCCGGGCCTCCCCCGTCCGCACCACCAACCGTGCCCCCGCGCTCAGTTCCTTCAGCTTCTCGTGCGACACGTACGTCAGCTCCGCGAACGCCCCGGCCAACAACCCGTCCGCAGCGGGGTTCGCCTCCCGCACCTCCTCCGCCGCGACCGCCCCCTCGACCACCAACTCGTCGAGCAGCCCGGCGAGTACGTCCTCGAACGACGGCACCCCCGCCCGGAACGCGAGGTCGACCACCCGGGGCCCGTCCGGAATCGGCATCCCCGCGTCGCACACGAGCACCCCGTCCCCGTGCCCCAACTCGGCGATGGCCCCGGCGAGATGGCGATTCAGAATCCCACTTCTCTTCACCGAGACTCACCTCCCGAGACAGTGCCGGGGATGTTGTCCGACCCCCGGCCGGGGGTCCGGGGGTTGTCCCCCGGGCCAGCACAGCACAGGGCCTCGACCTCCTCGGCGGTCGGGAACGACTCCTGCGCACCCCGCCGCGTGACCGCGACTGCTCCGACGCGAGCGGCATAAGCAGCAGCCTCCGTCAGAGAGGACCCGGCGCCCAACTTCCAGGCCAGCGCGGCCGTGAACGAGTCCCCGGCCCCGGTCGTGTCGACGGCGTCGACCTTCACCGAAGCGACCCGCGCGACCCCCTCCTCCGCAGACGCGACCAACGCCCCCTCCGAACCCAGCGTCACCACCACCGACTTGGGCCCGCTCGCGAGCAACTCCCGCGCCCACTCGGCAGGATCGTCACCGATCGAGCCACCCCCCAGGATCACCCGGGCCTCGTGCTCGTTGACGATCAGCGGATCGCACGCGGCCAGCACCTCGGCGGGCAGCGCCTGCGGGGGAGAGGGGTTCAGCACGAACCGCGTACCGGACGGCAGTTGCCGCACGACCTCCACGACCGACTCCAGCGGGATCTCCAACTGCGCCGAGACCACCCGCGAGGCGTGGAACAGGGACCCGGCGGACCGGATGTCCTCAGGCGTCAGCCGCCCGTTCGCACCGGGCGACACCACGATGCTGTTGTCCCCCGACGGGTCGACGGTGATCAGCGCGACGCCGGTCGGCGCCCCGCCCACCAGCACGCCGACCGTGTCGACCCCGGCGCCCTGCTGCGACTCCAGCAGCAGCCGCCCGTTCGCGTCGTCCCCGACCCGCGCGAGCAGCGCCGTACGCGCACCGAGCCGCGCGGCGGCGACCGCCTGGTTGGCCCCCTTGCCGCCGGGATGGACGGTGAGGTCCGACCCGAGCACCGTCTCCCCGGCGCCGGGCCTGCGCTCGACACCGATCACGAGATCGGCGTTGGCCGACCCGACGACCAGCAGGTCGTAGTCGTACATGAAACTCCCCAATCAGGACGGGTTGCACAACCGCTTGCGCAACCCCCGCCGGCCACGGCGGCCGGAACCGTTGTGCAACCGTTTGCACAACAACCCGGCCACCACAACAGAGCCAGCCGGAGCCCCGCTCACGCGAGACCCCGGCCACCCCTCACCTCAGCCGCTGAACCCGGCCACGTTCTCCTTCGTGACCACCTTCACCGGCACCTTGATCGTCTCCTCGACCTTCTCCCCCTTGATCGCCTTCAGCGCGTTGTCCACCGCGATCTTCCCGAGCTGCGACGGCTGCTGAGCCACGGACGCGTACAGCGTCCCCTGCTCAACCGCCTTGAGCCCGTCGGGAGTTCCGTCGAACCCGACGACCTGGACGGACTTCCCGGCCTTCGACCCGAGTGCCTTGGCCGCGCCCAGCGCCATCTCGTCGTTCGCGGCGATGACACCCTGCACATCGGGGTGCGCCTGGAGCAGGTTCGACATCACGTCGAGCCCCTTGGTCCGGTCGAAGTCCGCCGGCTGCTGCGCGACGACCTGGATCCCCGGGTACGCCTTGAGCCCCTTGGCGAAGCCCTCGGCCCGCTCGCGTGCGGCGGACGTACCCGCCTGCCCCTGAAGGATGACGATCTTCCCGTTGCCGCCGAGCTTCTCGGCGATGGCCTTGGCCGCCTGCTCACCACCGGCGACGTTGTCGGAGGCGACGAGCGCGTCCACCTGGGCCTTGTTGACGCCGCGGTCGACGGCGATGACCGGGATCTTCGCCTTGTCCGCGGCCTTCACGGAGTTGCCCGCCGCGTCCGAGTCCACCGGGTTGACGATGATCGCCCCGAGGTTCGAACTGGTGAAGTTCTGGAGCTGGTTGGCCTGCTGCGAGGCGTCGTTCTGCGCGTCGGTGACCGTCAGGTCGACGCCCAGCTTCTTCGCCTCGGCCTGCGCCCCGGACCGGATCTGCACGAAGAACGGGTTGTTCAACGTGGAGAGCGAGAGCCCGATCTTCGGATCGTCCGACTTCGACGAACCGTTGTGCAGGAACGACGTGGCCCCCACGACAGCCACGGTCACCACAGCGGCGACCCCGTACGTCGCGACCTGCTTCCCCTTGCCCCCACCGGGCGCCCCGATCGCCGTAGGAGCCGCCCCGGCCTTGCGCCGCACCGTGTCGAGCAGCACCGCCAGCGCGATGACGACCCCGATGACGACCTGCTGCCAGAACGCGGAGACGTTCAGCAGGTTCAGCCCGTTGCGCAGCACCGCGAGGATCAGCGCACCGATCAACGTCCCCGACGCCTTACCCGTACCTCCCGCGAGGGAGGCGCCGCCGATGACGACGGCGGCGATCGCGTCCAGCTCGTACCCGGTCGCGGCCTGCGGCTGCGCGGAGGAGAGCCGGGAGGCGAGGACGACACCGGCGATGGCGGCGAAGACACCGGACAGCGCGTAGATCGCGATCTTCTGCCGGTTCACCCGCAGACCCGACAGCCGTGCCGCTTCCTCGTTACCACCGATGGCGTACATCGAACGGCCGATGTACGTACGCCCCAGGACGAACGCGGCGATGAGCCCCATGGCCACCATCACGAGCACCGGCACCGGCAGCCACCCGCCGAGCGTGTCACCAAGATGGGAGATCGAGTCCGGGAACGCGATCGGCGACCCGTCCGAGATCACCAGCGCGAGCCCGCGCCCCACCGACAGCATCGCGAGCGTCGCGATGAACGGCGGCAGCTTGCCGTACGAGATCAGGAAGCCGTTGACCAGACCGGCGGCGACACCCGTCGCCAGCGCCAGCAGCACGGCCAGCACCACCGGCACCCCGTGCGACGTGGCGCTCCACGCCAGCACGGTCGCCGACAGCGCCGCCACCGAACCCACCGACAGGTCGATGCCCGCCGAGACGATCACGAAGGTGACACCGAAGGCGAGGATGGCGGTCACGGCCGCCTGGACACCGACGTTGAGCAGGTTGTCGGTCGTCAGGAAGTCGCCCGACAGCGCCGACATGGCGATGACGAGGACGATCAGCGCGGTCAGCGCGCCGTTGTCGAGCAGCAGGCGGCGCACCGCCGCGGCGCCACCGGCGCCCGTACCGCTCTTGAGCGTTTCAGCGGCCACGGGGGGCCTCCAGTTCGGTAGTGGGGTTGCTCACGGCCAGCGACATGACCGCGTCCTGCGTGGCCTGGTCGGCGGACAGCTCGCCCGCGATGCGGCCCTGCGCCATCACCAGCACCCGGTCGCTCATACCGAGCACCTCGGGCAGATCGCTGGAGATCATGAGTACGGCCGCCCCGGCGGCCGTCAGTTCGTTGATCAGCTGGTAGATCTCGACCTTGGCGCCGACGTCGATCCCGCGCGTCGGCTCGTCGAGGATCAGCACCTTCGTGTCGGCCAGCAGCCACTTGCCGATGACGACCTTCTGCTGGTTCCCGCCGGACAGCGTGCGCACCTGCTGACCGAGCCCGGCCATCCGCACGCCGAGCTGCTCGGCGATCCGGGCGGCGTCGTCGTGCTGGCTCTTGAGGTCGACGATCCCCCCTTTGGTGGCAGACCTGAGAGTGACCAGTCCGAGGTTCTCCTCGACCGACTGGTCGAGCACGAGCCCCTGACCCTTGCGGTCCTCGGGTACCAGCCCGATGCCCGCGGCCATGGCGGCGACGACGTCGTGCTTCTTCAGAGAGTCCCCGGAAACCCGGACCGTACCGTGGTCGTACGGGTCCGCCCCGAACACGGCGCGTACCACCTCGGTACGACCCGCGCCCACGAGACCGGCGATCCCGACGACCTCACCGGCGCGCACCTCGAAGCTGACGTCGTGGAAGACGCCGTCCCGGGTCAGCCCCTCCACGGACAGCAGCGCCGCGCCCGTGTCGGCCCGCTCGCGCGGGTACTGCTGCTCGATGGACCGGCCCACCATCAGCCGGACGAGTTCCTCCTCCGGCGTGGAGGCGGGCACCTGGCCGACCGACTTGCCGTCCCGGATGACCGTCACCCGGTCCCCGAGCGCGGCGATCTCCTCCAGGTGGTGCGTGATGAAGACGATCCCGACGCCGTCCTCGCGCAGCTTGCGCACGATGACGAACAGCTTCTCGACCTCCTCGGAGGTCAGCACGGCCGTCGGCTCGTCCATGATCAGTACGCGCGCGTTCAGGCTCAGCGCCTTCGCGATCTCGACCATCTGGAGCCGTGCGATGCCGAGTTCACGCACCCGCGCGCGGGGGGAGACGTTGACACCGACGCGCTCCAGGAGGACAGCGGCGTCCGCTTCCATCGTCTTGCGGTCGATCATCCCGTACTTGCGCGGCTGGCGGCCCAGGAAGATGTTCTCGGCGACCGTCAGGTCGGGGACGAGGTTGAACTCCTGGTAGATCGTGGCGATCCCGAGCCGCTCGGAGTCCTGCGCACCATGGATGCGCACCTCCTCGCCGCCGGCCAGAATCCGTCCCTCGTCGGGGGTGTACGCGCCGGAGAGCATCTTGATCAGCGTGCTCTTTCCCGCGCCGTTCTCACCGAGCAGCACATGGACCTCGCCCCGCCTCAGGTCGAAGTCGACGCGGTCCAGCGCGACCACCCCGGGGAAGGTCTTCCTGATGCCCTCGATGCGCAGCAACTCGTCCGCGTTGCTCACGACTGGCTCCTGTTCGTTACGGGGTTCTCGCCGCAGGAGCGGCGAACGACGAGACGGGCGGGGAGCGTCACCGATCGCGGCGCCCGCCCCTCGATGAGGTCCACGAGCGCGCGTACGGCCGCGCGGCCCAGCTCGCCCGTGGGCTGGGCGATCGCGGTGATCGGCGGGTCCGTGTGCACGAACCAGCGGATGTCGTCGAACGCGGCGAGCGCGATGTCGTCCGGCACCCGCAGCCCGCGCGCGCGTACGGCGTCCAGGGCGCCCAGCGCCATCAGGTTGTCCGCCGCGAACACGACCTGCGGGGGCTCGGCGAGGTCGAGGAAGCCCTCGGTCACCCGCCGCCCGCTGGCGACCTGGAAGTCACCCTGGCCTATGTACTGCTCCGGCAGATCGAGCCCGCACGCCTCCAGCGCCTCGCGGAACGCCTCGACACGCTCCTGGCCGGTGGTGGTCGCCGCCGGCCCCGCGATGATCGCGAGCCGCCGGTGCCCCAGCCCGTGCAGGTGCGCGACGAGGTCCCGTACGGCACCTCGCCCGTCCGCCCGGACGACCGGCACATCCACCCCGGGGATCCACCGGTCCACGAACACCATCGGCGTCCCGCCCCGAGCGGCGTCCAGCATGAGCGGCGACCCGCCGTCGGTGGGCGACACGAGCAGCCCGTCGATACGGCGGTCCAGCAGCGTCCGTACGTGGTGATCCTGAAGTTCCGGCCGCTCATCGGCGTTCCCGATGATCACGCTGTACCCCAGCGCCCGCGCCTCTTCCTCCACCGACCTCGCCAGCTCGGTGAAGTACGGATTCAGCACGTCACTGATCACGAGCCCCAAGGTGCGGGTCTGATCGGTGCGCAGGGACCGCGCGACGGCGTTGGGCCGGTACCCCAGCGCCTCTACGGCAGCCTCGACCCGGGTCCGCGCGTCCGCACTCACCGAGGGGTGCCGATTCAGGACACGCGACACGGTCGCCACGGACACGCCCGCTTCGGCGGCAACATCCTTGATGCTCGCCATGACCGCCCCACCTCCTCGTGGAATCGATTACATCGACGTGTTAACACGATTGGAATCGATTACATGCCCGAGAAGCAAGTGTTACGCCACTGGCCGAAACCCGATCGTGATGAACCCCCGCTCAGATGAGCGCAAGCTCGTACCGGACCCCGCCGCGCTCGGTGGCGCCGCCGGCCACGAACCCGTTCCGCTCCAGGACGGTCTGCGAGGCTCGGTTTCCGACGTCGGTCCCCGCGAAGAGTCCTCGGAGGCCGTACGTGTCTCGCGCCAGCCGGCACACCTCGCCGACGGCCCGCGTCGCGACTCCTCGCCCGGCCCACCGCTCGCCCACCCGGTAGCCCAGCTCGGCGAGACCGTCCTCGACGTCCACGAGGTTGATCCGACCCGCCACCTCCTCTCCGCTCAGCAGCACATGGAAGTGGCACACGCCCTCTTCCTGCTCGGCGAGCAGTCCGGCGAGCCGGTCTTCGAACTCCCGGAAGTAGTCGTCGCCACGGTCGGGGATGGTGCGGGCGAAGTAGGCACGGTTCTCCAGCTCGAAGGCGAGCAGGGCGGGGGCGTGGTCGGCTCGGAGCCGCTCCAGACGGATCATGGGGCGACGCTAGTGCCGTTTCAGGCGACGTTTGCCCGTCAAGGAGCGGCGTCCGGTGCGTGCTTCTCGGCGTGCCGGCCGGAAGTCCTCGTACTGGACGTACGTGGGCTTTCGGCCGGTGCGGCGAGAGTGCGTGCCGGGCGTCGCGACGGGGCGAACGTTGCCTGACGCGGCACTAGCTTGGGGGCGCGGGGCGGTGGGGGTCGGCGCTTGCCCGTGGAGTCCCGTCCGTCCGCTGCGGGGGACAGCGAACGGGCGGGACGTTCAGGGGTGTCGGGGGTGGTTCTCGGGGGTCGGATCAGGTGTGGAGGAATCTCGTCAGGGTCGCCGCGGACATCGCGAGGAGGCTGGCGAGGCTCAGGGCTGTGAGGAGGGTGTCGAGGAGGCGCGGGGTGGGGGGCGGTGGGGGTTGAGGCGGTGGGGGTGTCACGTAGGTCGGGAGGACTTCGGTGATCTGGTGGGGGTGGGGGCGGGTCACTCCGTGGTGTCCCGGGGGTGGGGGTGGGCCTCGGCGTGGTGGCGGCGCAGGAGGACGTTCGCGTCGGCGGCTGCGCTGTAGTCCAGTTCCTTGGCGGCGGCTCGGCGGAGGGTGGCGAGTTCGTCGCAGGTGCCGCAGTCGGGGTAGGGGCGGGGGGCGGCGTTCAGGTCGATCGCCGGTTCCAACGGGGTGTTGTTCGGGGGGTTGTTGAGGCTCTGGCGGTTCGCGGCCTTCACGCCGGCGCGGAGACGTTCGGTGTCCGTCGGGGGGCGGAGGGTCTTGGGGTCGGCGGACCACTCGGTGCCGCCGCCGACGGGGCGGAGCATGGCGTACTTGCCGAGGTGGTCCTGGTACTCGCCGACCTTGTCGGTGGCGGGGTCGTAGTAGAGGGTTCCCGGTTCCATCGGGTATCGGTCCTTTCATCCAACATCTGTACGGAATGCGGCAGTTGTAATACTCTGCGTGTTCCTGGGTAAGAAGAGGATGGCCCAGGTTCGGGTGTCGGTGCAGCCGGAACGGGCGTTGGTTCCGGATGAGGCGGCCAAATTCCATAAACGCCGGGAGGGGACGAGGTGCCACAGCGGAATGCGGTCACGGGACGCAGCCAGGAGCCGAGGAAGAGGTTCGCGCAGGAGCTGAGGAGACTGCGGGAGGAGAAGGGGGAGACGCTTCAGCAGCTCGCGGACCAACTCGGTTGGGACGCTTCGACGTTCGGGAAGCTGGAGAGCGGGCGGAATCTGGGGAGCCCGGAGATCGTGGAGGCGCTGGACCAGCACTACGGGACGACGCCGATGCTGATGGCGTTGTGGGAGTTGGCGATCCTGGACATGAAGCAGTTCAAGGCGGAGTTTCGGCCGTACATGGTGTGGGAGGCCAAGGCGGTCAGGATGTGGCACTACGCCGCCGCGAGCCTGCCCGGTGTGCTGCAAACCGAGGCCTACGCCAGGGAATTCCTGTCAGCGGGCGGCATGAAGGGCGAGGAGCTGGCCACACAGGTCGACGCTCGCATGGGCCGACGTGACCTCCTGACCGGGGACGCCGCACCGGCCTTCCGCTCAATCATCTCGGAGTCCGTGCTGCGCACCCCGCTCAAGGACCCCGCCGAATGGCGTGAGCAGCTCCAGGACCTGCTGGACATGTCGGAGCTCGACAACGTCACCATCCAGGTACTCCCGGTGTCCGTCGGCCTCCACGCCCTGACGAACACCGACACCATGTTCCTCCAGGACGACACCAACCAGACCGTCGCCTGGGTGGAGACTGGTTACGACGGCGAGCTGTTCGAAGAAACTGATGACGTCCGGCGGCTTCAGCTCAGATACGATCGGGTTCGCGATTTGGCCCTATCCCCGGACGAATCGCGCGAGTTCATCCGGCGGCTGTTGGAGGAAGTACCGTGCGAGCCATCGACCTGAGAAGCGTCTCGTGGCGCAAGAGCAGCTACAGCAGCCAGTCCGGCGGCCAGTGCCTCGAATTCGCCCCCAACCTCCCCTCCCTCGTCCCCGTCCGCGACAGCAAGGCCCCCACCCTCGGCGCCCTCCTCTTCACCGCCGCCTCCTGGAACACCTTCGTCGACTCCGTCAAGGAATCCACGCGCTGACCTCACGCCGAGGCCCCGCCCAGGAACGTTCCCGGGCGGGGCCTGTCGTGTGTCCCCCG
The DNA here is from genome assembly GCF_055409605.1 of Streptomyces saintjeani. NCBI lineage: Bacteria > Bacillati > Actinomycetota > Actinomycetes > Kitasatosporales > Streptomycetaceae > Streptomyces > Streptomyces saintjeani. The sequence continues at coordinate 3,365,980 of NZ_CP189624.1, forward strand.
CGTTCAGCGGATCACGTGCTCCACGAACCGCGCCGCCGTCTCCGCGAGGAGTTCGCGGCCGTCGCGGGTCCAGAGGTCGTCGTTGAACAACTCGACCTCGATGGGGCCCGTGTACCCGGCGTCCTCGACGTAGCGCTTCCACTCGCGCATGTCGATCGCGCCGTCCCCGATCTGGCCCCGGCCGTTGAGCACGCCTTCGGGCAACGGGGTTGTCCAGTCGGCGAGTTGGAAGGTGTGGATCCGGCCGGAGGCCCCCGCGCGGGCGATCTGCGCGGGTGCGTCGTCGTCCCACCAGATGTGGTACGTGTCGACGGTGACGCCGACCTGGTGCGCCGGGAAGCGCTCGGCGATGTCGAGGGCCTGCGCGAGGGTCGAGACGACGCAGCGGTCCGAGGCGTACATCGGGTGGAGCGGCTCGATGGCGAGACGTACGCCGTGCTGCTCGGCGTACGGGCCCAACTCGCCCAGTGCGTCGGCGATCCGCTCGCGGGCGCCGTGGAGGTCCTTGGAGCCCGCCGGGAGGCCGCCGGAGACCAGGACGAGGGTGTCGGTGCCGAGGGTGGCCGCCTCCTCGATCGCGCGGCGGTTGTCGGCGAGGGCCGCCGTACGCTCGGCCGGGTCGATCGCCGTGAAGAAGCCGCCCCGGCAGAGGGTCGTGACGGTGAGGCCGGCGTCGCGCACGAGCTTGGCGGTGGCGTCAAGTCCGTACGTCTGGACGGGGTCCCGCCAGAGGCCGACCTTGTCGATGCCCAACTCGGCGCAGGCGTCGGCGAGTTCGGGGAGCGACAGTTGCTTGACCGTCATCTGGTTGATGGCGAAGCGCGCGAGGTCGGTCACCGGGTCACCCCGTACACCGCGAGCAGGCTCTTCATGCGCTCCTCGGCGAGCTTCGGGTCCGGGAACAGGCCCAGGCCGTCGGCGAGTTGGTAGGCGCGGGCGAAGTGCGGGAGGGAGCGCGCGGACTGGAGGCCGCCGACCATCGTGAAGTGGGACTGGTGTCCCGCGAGCCAGGCGAGGAACACGACTCCCGTCTTGTAGAAGCGAGTCGGCGTCTGGAACAGGTGCCGGGACAACTCGACGGTCGGGTCCAGCAGTTCACGGAAACCGGCCGTGTTGCCCGTGTCCAGGACGCGTACGGCCTCGGCGGCGAGCGGGCCCAGCGGGTCGAAGATGCCGAGGAGGGCGTGGCTGAAGCCCTTCTCGTCGCCCGCGATCAGCTCGGGGTAGTTGAAGTCGTCGCCGGTGTAGCAGCGGACGCCCTGCGGGAGCCTGCGGCGCAGGTCCACCTCGCGCTGCGCGTCGAGCAGGGAGACCTTGATGCCGTCGACCTTGTCGGGGTGGGCGGCGATCACTTCGAGGAACGTGTCGGTCGCCGCGTCGAGGTCCGAGGAGCCCCAGTAGCCCTCCAACGCCGGGTCGAACATGGGGCCCAGCCAGTGCAGGACGACCGGTTCGGCGGCCTGGCGCAGGAGGTGGCCGTAGATCTCCAGGTAGTCCTCGGGGCCCTGGGCGGCTGCCGCGAGCGCCCTGGACGCCATCAGGATGGCCTGGGCGCCGGACTCCTCGACGACCGCCAGCTGCTCCTCGTACGCCGCTCGGATCGCCGCGAGGGACCCGCCGGTGGTGAGCTGGTCGGTGCCGACGCCGCACGCGATGCGTCCGCCAACCGCCTTGGCCTCGGCGGCACTTCGGCGGATCAGCTCCGCCGCGCCCGCCCAGTCGAGGCCCATGCCGCGCTGCGCGGTGTCCATCGCCTCGGCGACACCGAGGCCGTGGGACCAGAGGTGGCGGCGGAAGGCGAGGGTGGCGTCCCAGTCGACGGCGGCCGGGGAGTCGGGCGACACGTCGGCGTACGGGTCCGCGACGACGTGGGCCGCCGAGAAGACCGTACGGGAGGTGAAGGGGACGCCGGGGGTGACGGCGAGGGGTTCGGCGCGCGGCTCGTACGCGTGCAACCCGCCGTCCGGGGAGGGGAGTTGGATGGTCACAGTGCGATCTCCGGGACGTCGAAGCGGCGGCCCTCGGTGGACGACTTCAGCCCCAGCTCGGCGAGTTGGACGCCGCGGGCGCCCGCGAGGAGGTCCCAGTGGTAGGGAGCGTCGGCGTACACGTGCTTGAGGAACAGCTCCCACTGTGCCTTGAAGCCGTTGTCGAACTCGCCGTTGTCCGGGACCTCCTGCCACTGGTCGCGGAAGACCTCGGTGGCGGGGATGTCCGGGTTCCAGACCGGCTTCGGGGTCGAACTGCGGTGCTGTGCACGGCAGTTGCGCAGGCCCGCGACGGCCGAGCCCTCGGTGCCGTCGACCTGGAACTCGACGAGTTCGTCGCGGTTGACGCGCACGGCCCAGGACGAGTTGATCTGGGCGATGGCGCCGCCGTCGAGCTCGAAGATGCCGTACGCGGCGTCGTCCGCCGTCGCGTCGTACGGCTTGTCGTTCTCGTCCCAGCGCTGCGGGATGTGGGTCGTGGCGAGGGCCTGGACGGACTTCACGCGGCCGAACAGCTCGTGCAGGACGTACTCCCAGTGCGGGAACATGTCGACGACGATGCCGCCGCCGTCCTCCGCGCGGTAGTTCCACGACGGACGCTGGGCCGGCTGCCAGTCGCCCTCGAAGACCCAGTAGCCGAACTCGCCCCGGATGGACAGGATGCGGCCGAAGAAGCCGCCGTCGATGAGGCGCTTCAGCTTGAGCAGGCCGGGGAGGAAGATCTTGTCCTGGACGACGCCGTGCTTGATCCCCTTCGCGTTCGCGAGGCGGGCCAGCTCCAGGGCGCCGTCGAGGCCGGTCGCGGTCGGCTTCTCGGTGTAGATGTGCTTGCCCGCAGCAATCGCTTTCTTGATCGCGTCCTCGCGGGCGGAGGTCACCTGGGCGTCGAAGTAGATGTCGACGGTCGGGTCGGCGAGGACCGCGTCGACGTCCGTGGAGATGTGCTCCAGGCCGTGCTCGTCCGCCATCGCGCGCAGGACGTGCTCGCGGCGGCCGACGAGGATCGGTTCGGGCCACAGCACCGTGCCGTCGCCGAGGTCGAGTCCGCCCTGTTCGCGGAGGGCGAGGATGGATCGGACGAGGTGCTGGCGGTAGCCCATCCGTCCAGTGACGCCGTTCATGGCGATACGCACCGTTTTGCGTGTCACGTCGGTCCCTTCGGAGAAAGTCGTACGCGGGGAGTGTGCGCCGCACGCACGCCTCCACCTGATCAGCGTCACAGCAAGCGCTTTCTATTACTCCTGGCAAGCTAGCCTCTGACCAGTGGTCCGGACAAGACCGTGTCCAGTTCGAGACACTCGGGTCGTTCGAGGGGGCGAACGGTACGGCCGTTCGGCCGTAGGGTCTCTCCGGTACGACGATGTACGACGACGCTCGACCCCGGAGGACGACGAGATGACGGTGACCCTGGCGGACGTGGCGGCCCGCGCACAGGTCTCCCCCGCGACGGTGTCGCGCGTACTGAACGGGAACTACCCCGTCGCGGCCTCGACCCGGGAGCGGGTCCTGCGCGCGGTGGACGAGCTGGACTACGTCCTGAACGGCCCCGCGAGCGCCCTCGCCGCCGCCACCTCCGACCTCGTCGGCATCCTGGTCAACGACATCGCCGACCCCTTCTTCGGGATCATGGCCGGTGCCGTGCAGTCCGAGATCGGCGGGACCGGGGGGCGCGCGGGGGGTGAGCGGCTCGCGGTCGTGTGCAACACCGGGGGCGATCCCGAACGCGAGCTGACCTACCTGACGTTGTTGCAGCGGCAGCGCGCGGCTGCCGTCGTCCTGACCGGCGGCGCGATGGAGAACGAGCCCCACGCGGCGGCCGTGGCCGCGAAGTTGCGCCGGCTGGCGGAGGCGGGGACGCGGATCGTGCTGTGCGGGCGGCCTCCGGCGCCGGACACCGGGGCGATCGCGCTCACCTTCGACAACCGGGGCGGGGGGCGGGAGTTGACCGAGCACCTGCTCGGGCTCGGGCACCGGCGGCTCGGCTACATCGCCGGGCCCGAGGAGCGGACGACCACTCGGCACCGGCTCGAAGGGCACCGGGCGGCTCTGGAGGCCGCCGGGGTCGAGGAGTTGGCCGGGTGGACCGTCCATGGGCCTTACGACCGGCGGGCGGGGTACGAGGCGACGCTCGAACTCCTGCGCCGGGACCCGTCGTTGACTGCCGTGGTCGCCGCTAACGACTCCGTCGCGCTGGGGGCGTGTGCGGCGTTGCGGGACTCGGGGTTGCGGATTCCCGATGACGTTTCCGTAGCCGGTTTCGACGACTTGCCGTTCAGTATCGATGCGGTGCCCGCGCTGACGACTGTTCGGCTGCCGCTTGCCGAGGCGGGGGCTCGGGCGGGGCGGATCGCGATGGGGCGGGAGGAGCCGCCGCCCGGGGGGATCGCGGTGATCCGGGGGGAGTTGATGGTTCGGGGGTCTTCCGGGGTGCCTCGGGGGTAAGCGGTTGCGGGGGTTTTCTGCGGGGGCTGTCGCGGGGGTAGGCGGTTGGCGGGGGTCTTCTGGGGTGCCGTGAGAGCGCGAGGATGCTCTTTTCCTGTCGGGGGAGCGCCCTGGGCGCCGGTTCGGGGGAATCCGTCATGGCCAAGCGCGAAGTCATCGTTGTCCGGGTCAGCCGGCGAATCCTGTGGGTGGGAGCGGAGGCGTATCCGCTGCACAACATCGCGCGGGCGACGACGGTTCGGATTCGGCCGAGGCGGATGGTCGCGCTGGGGCAGTTCTTCGGCTATGCGCTGGTCCTGGTGATCGTCTCCGGCGTGATCGTCTCGGCGGCGTCACATGGGGAGTTGAACAACGCGGACGCCGGGACCGGTCTCGGACCTCGCCCTCCTCCTCGACTGCGCGCTCGGGTTCGTCCTCGTCGCGCGGCTCGTGTCCGTCCTGGTCACGCCCGTCTACCACGCGCTCGTCATCGAGACCGCCGGGACGCCGTACACCGCGCTCGTCAGCACCGACAAGGCCGTCGTATCGCGGCTCGTCCTCCAGATCATGGACGCGATCGACAATCCCGAGGCGGAATTCCAGATCCAGGTCGAGAACTATCACATCGGGGACAAGGTCAATATGGTCGGCGGGCACAACAACGTGGGGAAGCAGGGGAATTGAACGCCGAAGAGAGTCGTCATTTCCATCAGGGGGACGTCGTGAACATGTACGGCGGGGCGGGGAACGTCGGGAAGGTCCAGAACACGTATCAGTCGGCCGGTGATTCGGAGGCCGCGTTCCGGGAAATGGTGGTCGCTGTTCGCGCGCTGCGGGGTCAGGTGTCTCCGGCCGATCGGGAGAGCCTTGACGAGTCGTTGCGAGTTATCGGGGAGGGGGCTGAATCTGGGGTGCTACGGCGGGCGTTGACCGCGGTTATGGGGGTGGCTGTGGTGGTTGGGGAGGTGGGGGCGCCGGTGGTGGAAGCGGTGCGGCGGGTGTTGGGCGGTTGATCGGGGGTGGGGGTTGGGCGGGGTGGGGGTTGGGCGGTTGATCGGAGGTGGGGCGGGCTTGTAGCGTGCCGGGTATGTCGAGCCCCGAGTCGGACAGAGTGCAGCCGCAGACCCCGTGCGGCTGAGTAGTAACCGGTAACTGAGGCTTTTCTGGGCCACATCGGCGCCGTTTCAGCGCGCGGGACCTGTACGTCAGCGTCCGTGCACTCTCCCCTCTCTGGCTGGAGCGGCTTCCCTTGCCTGTTTTTCTGTACGTCCTCGGCCTTGCCGTTTTCGCGCAAGGCACCTCTGAGTTCATGCTGTCGGGGCTGATCCCCGGCATCGCGCGCGAGTTGTCCGTGTCCGTCGGGGCCGCGGCCAGTCTGACGTCCGCTTATGCGGTCGGGATGGTCGTGGGGGCGCCGGTGATGGCCGTCGTGGGGGCGCGGTTGCCCCGGCGGGCGGCGTTGGGCGGGTTTCTCGCGGCGTTCGTCGTCGTGCATGTTGTGGGAGCGGTTACTTCGGATTTCTCGGTGCTGTTCGGGACCCGGGTGGTGGCGGCTGTCGTCAACGCGGGGTTTCTGGCTGTGGCGTTGTCCACGGCTTCTTCCCTGGTCGCGCCTGAGTCGGCGGGGCGGGCTGCTTCCGTGCTGCTTGCGGGGGTGACCCTGTCGTGTGCGGTGGGGGTGCCTGCGGGGGCGTTGCTCGGGGAGTGGTTCGGGTGGCGGGCCGCGTTCTGGGGCGTGGCCGGGTTGTGTCTGCCCGCGCTGGGGTGGGTTGTTCGGGTGTCCGGGGGTGAATCCGCTGGCGTGGGCGGCGAGTTCGGGGCCCGTGCCGAACTCCGTTCACTGCGGCGGGGTCCGCTGCGGCGTGCGCTGTGCATGGGGGCCGCCGTCAACGGGGCTACTTTCGCCGGGTTCTCGTATCTCGCCGTCATCGGTACGGAGGTTGCCGGGCTGCCCGATGTCTCCGTGCCGGCGTTGCTCGCCGTGTTCGGGGTGGGGGCGTTCTTCGGGGTGACTGCCGTCGGGCGCAAGGGAGACGCGTGGCTGCGGGTGGTGCTGGGGGTACTGCCGCTGGCTTGGGGTGGGTTGGCGTTGACCGGGGAGTGGGGTGGTGTGCTTTTCGGTGGGGCGCTGGTGCTGGGCGCGTTGTCGTTCGGGGGTGGATCGGCTCTGGTGGGGCGGGTGTTGTACGTCGGGGCTGGTGAAGCGCCGGTTCTGGCGGGGGCGTTCGCTACGGTCGCGCTCAACTTGGGGGCGGTTGTGGGGCCGTTGGTGGCGGGGGGTGTTACTGAGGTGACTGGGGATTATCGCGATGCGTTGTGGGTTGGCGCGGGGCTTGCGGGGTTGGTGGTCTTGGGGAGTGGGGTCGGTGGGCGTGGGGGTGGGGGACGTTTCGGTGGGGGTGGTTGGTCCGGCGGGGGTGGGGAGCGGTGTGGGGAGCGGCAGGGGGGAGCTGGGTGAGGGGGCTCGGTGTGCGGCGGCTGGGCATGAGAGGGCCTGGGGTAAGAGGGATCGGCGCGAGGGGGCCCGGCGCGAGAGGACCCGGGGCGAGGAAGCTCGGCGGCGCGCGCCGTACTGTACGCGCTCCCCTCACCTGGCCTCCCCAGCCTCACCTCGCCGTCAGCCTCGTCTCGCCGTCCAGGCACCACTGAACGTTCCTCGGGGGCGGGGCGTCACCGTCGTGACGAGTCGTCCGTACGAGGGGATGTCCCGCTGTGAGAACCGTAGTAAGCCGTTTCACCGTGTTGCTGGCCATGGGCGTCGGGGCCGTGCTCACCAGCGGGTGCGCCGCCGGCGACAGCGCGGCGTCCTGCGCGTTCGTCGCCGACTTCGACGGACGGCGGTACTCCGACCTGGCCGGAGCCGAGTTCACGCCCGGGGAGCAGGTCGGTACGGCGGTGCTGCCGGTCTGTGACGACACGGGTGGGGACGACGACCCCGGGATCGCGGCGCGGAAGGTACGGGCGTACTCCGTCGTCGGGGTGGACCCGTCGGTGGCGATCGTCGTGGACGGGTCCACGGAGACGTTGTTGGTGGCGATGAGGGTGCGGGACCAACTGCCCATGGAAGTACGGAAGTTGCTTACGCGAGAGCCGTCCGCTCCGTAGGCGCGTAGCGGGCGACCCGCTCCTCCAGACCGGTCCGGCGCTCCGGCCATTCCTCGGACGTGATCGAGAAGATCGCCGAGTCGCGCAACTCGCCTTCCTCGCCGGGGTACTTGGAAGGGGACCAGTTACGCAGGACGCCCTCGAAAGTGGCGCCGACAGCGGCGATGGCCGCGCGGGAGCGGGCGTTGCGGGCGTCGGTCTTCAGGTCGACGCGGGAGACCTGCCAGACCTCGAACGCGTGCCGGAACAGGAGGAGTTTGGCCTCCGCGTTGACGCCGGTGCCCTGGGCGGACGCGGCGAGCCAGGTGTGGCCGACCTCGACCGCGTCGAGCCGGGCGGGGTCGAGCCAGGCTCGGGGTTCGCAGTAGGCCGTCACGCCGACGGCACGGCCCGTGGACGCCGAGATCTGGGCGAACGGGGAGATCGATCCGTCGGCCGCGCGGGCGAGTTGGAGGTCGAGGTAGCGGTCCAGCTCGGCGGACGTCGGGACCCAGGTGTACGCGTACGTCCCCCGGTCCTCCTGCGCCGCGCGCGCCAACTCGGTCGCGTGGCGCCGGTCCAGGGGTTCCAGACGTACGAAGTCGCCGTACAGGACCGGCTGTTGGCCTGACTCGAATCTCACCCGGTGATGTCCTTCCTCAACTGCGCGAACGCTTCGTGGAAACCGGGGAAAGTCTTGCGGACGCAACCGGGGTCGTCGAACGAAATACCGGGCGTGCGCAGGCCGGTGACCGCGAAGGACATGACGATGCGGTGGTCGCCGTGGGTCGTGATCTCGGCGGGCTTCGGGGTGCCGGGGTGGATCTCGATCCAGTCGGGGCCCGTCGTGACGTCGATGCCGAGGCGGCGCAGGTTCTCCGCGCAGGCGTCGAGGCGGTCGCACTCCTTGACGCGGGTGTTGGCGACGTCCTCGATGCGGACGGGGCCGGTGGCGAAGGGGGCGATCGCGGCGAGGGTGGGCATCGTGTCGGAGATGTCGCGCATGGTGACCGTCACGCCGTTCAGCGTGCCGGTTCCCCGCACCGTCGTACGGTCGGCGGCGATCTCGACGTACGCGCCCATCTTGCGCAGGACCTCCACGAAGCCCAAGTCGCCCTGGAGCGCGCCCTGCCCGAGGCCGGGGACGGTGACCTCGCCGCCGGTGAGGGCGGCTGCGGCGAAGAAGTAGCTCGCGGTGGAGGCGTCGGGTTCGATGGGGTAGGTGGTGGCGCGGTAGCCGCCGGGCGGGACGGTGTAGACACGCTCGCCCGAGGCGCCGGGGTCGTTTGTGGAAACGGTTGCTTCCTGTTTCACCTCCACGCCGAACGCCCGCATCATCGCGATCGTGATCTCCACGTACGGCACGGAGACCAGGTCGGTGACGCGGATGCGCAGGCCCGTGCGGGTGAGGGGGCCGAGGAGAAGCAGCGCGGTGAGGTACTGGGAGGACTGGCCGGCGTCGAGGACGACCTCGCCGCCCTCCACCCCGGCCGCGTCGACCGTCAGGGGGTGGTGGCCCTCCGCGTCCTCGTGGCGCAGGTCCACGCCGAGGTCGCGCAGGGCGCGGGTGAGCGGGAGAAGGGGGCGACGGCGCATCTGGGGCGAGGCGTCGAAGCGGAACGTGCCGTGGCCCGCGGCGGCGAGCGTCGGCAGGAAGCGGGCGGTCGTCGCGCCGTCCCGGCAGTACACGTCCGCGTCCGTGACCGCCGGGCCCTGCGGGCGGCCGTCCACCTGCCAGACGTCCGGCGCCCGCCCGACCCGATAACCGAGGCTGCTCAGCCCCTCGGCGAACCCTTCCGTGTCGTCCGAGCGCAAGGGACGCACGAGGGTCGTGACACCGTCCGCCGCTGCCGCCAGGAAGAGGGCGCGGGCGGTGAGGGACTTGGAACCGGGGATGTCGACGAGGGGCATGCCCCTCATGATCCCGGGCCGGGGGTGGCGGGGGTGGGAGCGTCCAGGGGTTGGTATGGGGGGTTCGTCAGGTTGGTGGTGGGGCCGGGGCCGTACGGTCCGGACGTTTCAGCAACCGTTTACACAACGGATGACCGCTGGGCCGGCTCCGTCGGTTGTGCAACCGCTTCCACAACCGGCGTCCGCGAAGTCGTCCCCGGCGTTTGCGTAACCGGTTGCACAACTCGCGCGCCCGGGTCCGCTTCCGGCGTTTGTGCAACCGCTTCCACAACCTTCTTCCCCGGCACCAGCGACGTCAGCGCCACCCCGCCCACCAGCAGTACCGCCGCGCACCAGCGCAGTGGGCTCACCGGTTCGCCGAGGAACAGGGCCGCGGAGGACATGCCGAAGACGGGGACGAGGAGGGAGAAGGGGGCGACCGTGGAGGCGGGGTGGCGGCGCAGGAGCCAGCCCCAGGCGCCGAAGCCGAGGACGGTGGAGATCCAGGCGACGAAGAGGACCGTGCCGGCGCCGGCGAGGTCGAGGGAGCGCAGGGCGTCGAGGTCGCGGCGCGGGCCTTCGGTGAGCAACGACAGGGCGAGCAGCGGCAGTACGGGGACCGTGCTCACCCACACCATGAAGTTGAGGGCGTCGGGCGGCGCGGCCTTGCGGGTCAGGACGTTGGAGACGCCCCAGCAGGCGGCACCGGCGACGACGAGCGCGAACGCCCCCAGCGGCCCGGCGGTTCCCTCGTCGACGGCGGCGACCCCGATCCCCGCGAAGGCGACGCCCATCCCCAACACCCGTACGCGCGTGAGCCGTTCGCCCAGCACCGCGAACGCGATCAGCGCGGTGAACACGGCCTGGATCTGGAGGACGAGCGAGGAGAGCCCGGCCGGCATCCCCGCGTCCATCCCGACGAAGACGAACCCGAACTTCGCGACGCCGAGCGAGAGCCCCACGCCGACGATCCACTTCCACGCGACCTTCGGCCGCCCCACGAAGAACACGGCGGGCAGCGCGGCCACCAGGAAGCGCAGGGCGGAGAAGAGCAGCGGCGGAAAGTGGTCGAGGCCGATTTCTATGACGGTGAAGTTGACGCCCCAGATCGCGGCGACGAGGACGGCGAGGAGGAGATGTGCTGGTCGCATGCGTCGAGGATCGACTGTACAGACCATGTAGCACCAGCGATGATTACTGCACGACAGGATGAAGCAACGCTTACCTTTGGGGAGCCCGGCATGCTCGACCTCCAGCGCCTGCGCGCCCTGCACGCGGTCTCCGTCCACGGCACGGTCGGCGCCGCCGCTGCCGCGCTCGGGTACACCTCGTCGGCGGTGTCGCAGCAGATCGCCAAGCTGGAGCGGGAGACGAGGACGGTCCTGCTCGAACGCGAGGGCAGGGGCGTGCGGTTGACCGACGAGGCATGGCAACTCGCGGAGACCGCACAGGAGTTGCTGGCGATCGTCGAGCGCGCGGAGACGGGCCTCGAAGAGCGCCGGGGGCTGCCCGCCGGGCGGCTGACGATCGCGGCGTTCGCCTCGGCGGCGCGGGGGCTGTTGCCGGCCGTCCTCGCGGACCTGGCCCGCCGGCACCCCGCGCTCGACGCCCGGCTGACCGAGGTCGACCCGCACCTGTCGGTGGACCTGGCGGCCAAGGGCGCGGTCGACCTCGTCGTCGCGCACGACTGGGACATCGCCCCGCTGCCCGCCCCGGCGGGACTCGAGCAGGCGCACATCGGGGACGACCTGTGCGATCTCCTCGTACCTGAGAGCCACCCGTTCGCGGGTCGTACGGCGGTCACGCGCGAGGAGCTGGGGGGTGAGCGGTGGATCTGCCAGCCGCCGGGGCGGGTCTGCCACGACTGGCTCCTGCGCACCCTGCGCTCGGCGGGGCACGAGCCCGACGTGGTCCATCAGGCCGACGAGAACCCGACGCTGGTGGCGCTGGTCGCGGCGGGGCTGGGGGTGGCGCTGATCCCGCGCCTGGGTCGCGGGCCGCTGCCGCCGGGGGTGGTGGAGGTGCCGCTGGAGCCGGTACCCGTACGCAGGTTGTACGCCTTGTGGCGGACGGGGGCGGCCCGGCGTCCGGCGATCGCGGAGACGGTGCGGACGCTGCGGGAGCACTGGCCGAGGGTGACGGCCAGGTGAGGTACCCCGGCGGTACGGGGGGTACGGGGTACGTGAGCAGGGGGTCCGGGGTGCACCGTCCCCGCCGGGAACCGTTCGTACCCCGGGTACGTCGAACCCCAGACTGCCGGACGAGTCACCACGGTGCGGTGTCGGCCCTCGCGGCTGGCCGTGATCGCCGACCCACCCTCTCCGCCGTACCGCGGCCGGCAGCGTGCCGTCATCGGCGCGCCCCCCTCCAGAGCGCCGATGGCGGCCCCTCCTGGCGTGAACTCCTCGTGACAGCGCGGCGGTTCGGGTGATTCCAGGCCGTAGGGTGGGCCGATGCGCGCGGGGATCGGGCTCAGGGAGGTGGCCGAGCGGGCCGGGGTGTCGATGCGGACCGTGTCGAACGTGGTCCGGGGCACGGGTCGTTTCTCGGAGGCGACGCGGGTCAAAGTCGCCCTCGCTGTCGAGGAGTTGGGGTACCGGCCGAACACCGCCGCGCGGCGGCTGCGCACCGGCCGCAGCGGGGTGCTCCTGCTGGCGGTGCCCGATCTGTCCATGCCGTACTTCGCCGAACTCGCCGGGCACGTCCTGCGGGAGGCGGCGGCGCACGGCTGCACGCTCCTCGTCGAGGCGACCGGCGGTGCCCCCGGGGCGGAGTTGGAGATCGCCCTCGGCCGGACCGATCCGATGGTGGACGGTGTCATCCTGAGCCCGCTCGCGCTGGACGACGCGGCGGCCTCAACCGCCGTACGCAGCAGACCTCTTGTCCTGCTGGGCGAGCGGTTGCACGACCTGCCGCATCCGCACGTCACCATCGACAACACGGCGGCTGCGCGGGAGGCGACGGGCCGGTTGCTGGCGCGCGGGCGACGCCGGATCGCCGTGATCGGGCGGCAGACCGTGCCGCACGCGGCGACCTCGACGACCCGGCTGAAGGGGTATCTGGAGGCGCTGCGCGCGTTCGACGTGCCGTACGACGAGGCGCTCGCGCCGCCCGTCCCCGCGTACGACCGGGCGTCGGGGGCCGACGCGCTGCGCACTCTGCTCGGGCTGTCCCGGCTCCCGGACGCTGTCTTCTGTTTCGCGGACGCGCTCGCCGAGGGGGCGTTGCACGCGGCGCGGGAAGCAGGGGTGCGGGTTCCCGGGCAACTGGCGGTAATCGGTTTCGACGACATCGAGGCGGCCCGGTACACCGCTCCCCCGCTGACCACCGTCGCCCCGGACAAGCCGGGGCTGGCGCGGCTGGCGGTGCGGTCGTTGCTGACGGGGATCGAGGGGGCGGACCGGGCGCCGGTGCTGGTCGCGGGGCATCGGCTGGTGGTACGGGAGAGCGGGTGAAGAGGGGCGCGGTCAGCGGCCGTAGGCAGGTCATCTCTCCTGTTTCTCCTGTGAGTTCAGGTGGCTGTGCGCTCTATGCGCTCTGGCGCCGAGGCCGTTGCTCCGATAGCTTCCGGCGCACACATCAACTCCACAGGTATGCAGGGAGGGTGCACGCGCATGCGCAAGGCGCTCAGATGGCTGCTCGCGCTCATGGTGCTCATCAGCACGCTGGGTACGGCGACGGCGGCGACCGCCGCCGAACCGGAGGCCACCGACATAGAAGACCAGCTGCTGGCGATACCCGGCATGAGCCTGGTGCAGGAGAAGCCGTACCCCGGTTACCGCTTCTTCGTGCTGAACTACACGCAGCCGGTCGACCACCGCCGCCCTGCCGCCGGAACGTTCGAGCAGCGCATCACGGTGCTGCACAAGGACGTGAACCGGCCGACCGTCTTCTACACAGGCGGTTACAGCGTCTCCACGACGCCGGGCCGCCGCGAGCCCACGCAGATCGTGGACGGCAACCAAGTCTCCATGGAATACCGGTACTTCACGCCGTCGCGGCCCGCCGAGCCGGCCGACTGGTCCAAGCTGACCATCTGGCAGGCCGCCAGCGACCAGCACCGTATCTTCGAGGCGTTGAAGCCGATCTACTCCAAGAAGTGGCTGTCGACGGGCGGTTCGAAGGGCGGGATGACCGCCACGTACTACGAGCGTTTCTACCCGCGTGACATGGACGGCGTCGTCGCGTACGTGGCGCCCAACGACGTGGTGAACGACGAGGATTCGGCGTACGACCGGTTCTTCGCGACGGTCGGCACCAAGGAGTGCCGCGACCGCCTCAACGGGGTGCAGCGCGAGGCGCTGGTGCGCCGGGAGCCGCTGGAGAAGCGGTACGCGGCGTACGCGGCCGACAACGGGTACACCTTCGGTACGGTCGGCAGCCTCGACAAGGCGTACGAGGCGGTCGTCCTCGACTACGTCTGGGGTTTCTGGCAGTACAGCCTGCTCGGTGACTGCGACACGATCCCGGCGGACGCGAAGAACGCGACGGACGACGAGATCTGGAACTCGGTCGACGCGATCTCCGGGTTCTCCTTCTACACGGACCAGGGCCTCACCCCGTACACCCCGTACTACTTCCAGGCGGCCTCGCAGCTCGGCGCGCCGACCATCCACTTCCCGCACATCGAGCGGAAGTACGTCCGGTACGGGTACCAGCCGCCGTCGAACTTCGTGCCGGGCAGCGTCCGCATCCCGCACTTCGACCGGTACGCGATGGCCGACGTCGACAACTGGGTGCGGCACAACGCCCGCCAGATGCTCTTCGTGTACGGGCAGAACGACCCCTGGGGCGCGGAGCGGTTCCGGGTCGGCAAGGGCGCGAAGGACTCGTACGTGCTGACCGCGCCGGGGCTGAACCACGGGGCGAACGTCGCGGGGCTCGTCCCCGACGAGAAGGCGTTCGCCACCTCGCGCATCCTGGAGTGGGCGGGCGTCTCCGCCTCCGCCGTGGAGGCCGCGAAGCCGCTGGCGAGGTTCGACGCGAAGCTGGACGTGCGGGACGTCGAGAGGGAGCCGGCCCTGCGTCCGTAGTTGTACCCGGGTAGTACCTGAGAGCCACCCCGACGGCCGGCCGGACCACATTCCGGGCGGCCGTCGTTTCTTTCACCGGTGGTGTGTATAGTCCCGGCCCATGGAATCCACCGGTGTCGAGCTTGTGAAGCGCGCACACGTCGACCTGCTCAGGGTCGCCACCGCGCTGTGTAGCTGACCCCGCACGCCGCGTTCGGCGTTCTTCTTTTCATCTCCTTCTTTCGCTTCGTACGCTTCCGCGTCATGTTCGCCGAGCGTTGATTCAACGTTGCATCCTCCTTGGTGACCACCCTCCTCCTGGAGTCCCCATGACCGTGCGCCTGCACTGGTTCCTGCCCACCACGGGCGACGACCGTGACGTGGTCGGCGTGACCGCGCGTGACTCGCTCCAGTCCCGGACGACCACCCGTCCACCGACCCTGGACTACCTCGCGCAGGTGGCCCGTGCCGCCGAGTCGGCCGGTTTCGAGGCCGTGCTGACCCCGACGGGCAGCGACTGCGAGGACTCCTGGCTCACCACGGCCGCGCTGCTCCCGCAGACCACCCGGCTGAAGTTCCTGGTCGCGTTCCGCCCGGGCGTGATCGCGCCGCCGCTCGCCGCGCAGATGACGGCGACCTACCAACGCCTGTCCGGCGGGCGCCTGTTGCTCAACGTGGTGACCGGCTCCGACGCCGACGAGCAGCGCGCGTACGGCGACTTCCTCTCCCACGACGAGCGCTACGGCCGTACGGCGGAGTTCCTGGACCTGCTGCGGACCGCGTGGTCGGGCGAGTCGTACGACCACGAGGGCGCCCATTACCGGGTCGCGGGCGGACGGCTGCGCAAGCCTCCGGCCGAGCTGCCCCCGGTGTTCTTCGGCGGCTCGTCGCAGGCGGCGCTGCCGGTGGCCGCCAAGTACGCGGACACATACCTGACGTGGGGTGAGCCCCCGGCCGCCGTCGCCCAGAAGATCGGCCGGGTACGGGAGTTGGCCGAGGCCGAGGGGCGTGAGCTGTCGTACGGCATCCGGCTGCACGTGATCAGCCGGGACACCGCCGCCGAGGCGTGGGCGGAGGCCGACCGGATCCTCGACAGCCTCGACCCGGCCGCCGTCAAGGCCGCGCACGAACGGTTCAGGACCTCGGAGTCGGCAGGTCAGCGGGCGATGGCCGCGCTGTCCGGGGGCCGTACGGACCGGCTGGAGATCCACCCCAACCTCTGGGCCGGGTTCGGGCTGGTCCGGCCCGGCGCGGGCACCGCGCTGGTCGGCAGCCACGAGCAGGTCGCCGAGCGCATCGAGGAGTTCGCCGCGCTCGGCATCGAGCACTTCATCCTCTCCGGGCAGCCGCATCTGGAGGAGGCGATCCGCTTCGGCGAGTGCGTCCGGCCGCTGCTGGCCCGCCAACTCGCCGCCGTCTGACCCGACTTCACCGGATTCACCGGCTTCACCCACTTCATCTGCTTCGCCGACTCCGCCGACTTCGCCAGAAGAGAGATCCGCGCCATGTCCTCCACGCTCGACAGACGAGCCGCCCTCCGCCTCTTCGCCGCCTCCGGTCTGGGCCTCGGCCTCGCCGCCTGCGCCGGTCCCGGCGGTGGCGGCACCTCCTCGGCGAGCAGCGACTCCCCGTCCGCTCTGGCCACTTCGGGCGCGGTGAAGGGGACCGTGTCCTTCGCGCACTGGCGGGCCGAGGACAAGGCGGTGATAGCCGAGCTGGTGAAGGCGTTCGTGAAGAAGTACCCGGACGCGAACGTCGAGCAGGACATCTCCCCGTCCGCCGACTACCAGTCGACCGCGCTGCGCCGCATCCAGGGCTCGAAGACGGGCGACCTGTTCACCGCGTTCCGGGGCGCGCAGTTCCAGCAGATCGTGAAGGCGGGCGTGTACGCGCCGCTGACCGGCACGGACGTGGTCGGCAAGTACCAGGCGAGCCTGATCACGCCGGGCGCGCAGGCGGGCCAACAGTACGGGCTGCCCTACCAGTTGGTGTTCAACATGCCGCTCGCCAACACCGACGCGCTCGACAAGGCGGGGCACACGAGCGCGCCGAAGGACTGGACCGGATTCCTCCAGCTCCTCGACGATCTCAAGGCGAAGGGGTACACGCCGATCGCCTGGCCGGGCGGGGACACCGCGAACGCGGGGCAGTTGCTCAACACGATGGTCATGAACAACGCGCCGAGCGACGACATGTTCACGAAGATCACGTCGGGCGTGTACAAGGTGACCGACGACTGGTTCCTCAAGACCCTTGAGCAGTACGCCCAGTTGACGCCGTACTTCCAGGCGCGCGCGACCGGTTCGACGACCGACGCGGTGACGCAGCTGTTCGCCTCGGGGAAGGCCGGGTTGCTCGCGACGGGTTCCTTCCAGATGGCCGGAGTGCGGGCGCTGGGGGCGAAGTTCCCGTTCGACCTGGTCGCGCCGATCACGACGACGGCCGGGCAGGCCAAGTACGAGGGCGTGTTCAACGCGACGTTCGTCCTCGGCGTGAACAGCGCGTCGAAGGTGCAGCCGGCGGCGTACGCGTTCCTGGAATTCCTCAGCGACCCGGTGAACGCGGCCGTCTACGCGAACGGCACGGGGCAGCACGTCACCGTGAAGGACGTCGCGTACACCAACGCCGACCTGAAGGCGGTGTCGCCCTGGCTGACCCATAAGACGCTGCTCGCGCCGCGCTTCCAGTTCCTGGACCTCGACATCCGCTCGGCGGTGGAGAACGCGGCCGTGGCGGTCGTCGGGGGCAAGAAGCCGGCGCAGGCGGCCGAGGAGGCCCAGCGTGTCATCGACCAGAAGCGCGCGTAACCGCCGTACGGCGCGGGCCCTGTGGCTGTTCCCGGTGCCCGCGCTGGCGCTCTACCTGTTCTTCTTCGCGTACCCGACCGTGCAGGCGGTGCAGTACGCGCTGACGGACTGGGACGGCTACAGCGCCGCCTACCACAGCGTCGGGCTGGACAACTTCCGTCAACTCGCCACCGGCGACGACGTGTTCAGGAACGCGGCCGAGAACAACCTCAAGCTGATGGTGGTGGTCGTCCTCGCCCAGACGGCGCTGGCGCTGCTCCTCGCTCTCTACCTGGTCCGCACGACCCGCGCCTCCACGTTCCTGCGCGCGCTGTTCTTCCTGCCGACGGTCCTGTCCTCGGTGGCCGTCGCCTTCGTGTGGCGGTTCGTGTACGACCCGGACGGCGGGCTGCTCAACTCGGGCCTGCGTGCTGTGGGGTTGGGGAGTCTCCAGGCGGTGTACCTCGGCAACCCGGACACAGCCGTGTACTGGCTGGCGCTCACGCAGGTGTGGTTCCACGCGGGCCAGATGATGGTTGTGTTCATCGCCGGACTCCAGGCGATCCCACGGGAGTTGTACGAGGCGGCCGAGCTGGACGGCGCCGGGCGGTGGGCGCGATTCCGGTACGTCACCTGGCCGTTGGTGGCTCCGGCGACCGGGATCGTCGTCGCCTACACGACCGTGCAGTCCTTCAAGGCGTTCGACCTGGTCCTCGGGCTCGGCGGCAACCCCCCTGGCCCGGCACTGGACTTGCTCTCGACGCGGGTCTACACCACCTTCTCCAACAACCAGTTCGGCTACGCCGCCGCCCAGTCCCTGTTGTTCATGGCGCTCATCGCGCTGCTCACCTGGGTCCAGCGGCGGGCGATCCGGAGGGCGACGCGATGACGAAGACCCTGCGACCCCTGGTCCTGACGCTGGGCGCGGCGACCGTCGTACTCCCTTTGCTGGTCGTGGTGTTCGGCACGTTCAAGACGCTGCCGCAGCTCTTCGACTCGCCGCTCACTCCGCCGTCTTCGCCGACGCTGGACAACTACCGGCGCGCGGTCGACGAGGGCGGGCTCGGGGCCGCGTTCGGCAACAGCGTGATCGTGACGGCGGGCGCGGTGACGCTGACGCTGGCCGTCGCGAGCCTCGCCGCGTTCTTCTGCGCGCGGATCCCGGGGCGGGTCGGGTGGATCGTGTTCGGTGTCCTCGTGGCGGGGCTCGCCGTGCCCGCGCAGGCGGCGATCGTCCCGCAGTACGTGCTGTTCGACCGGCTCGGGCTCACCGACAGCCTGCTCGGGCTGATCCTCGTGGACACGACGATGACGCTGCCGACGGCCGTGTTCATCCTCGGCGGGTTCCTGCGCACGATCCCCGAAGAGCTGTACGAGGCCGCCGAGTTGGACGGGGCCGGGCCGCTGCGGTCGTTCGTGTCCATCGCGCTGCCCCTGACCCGGCCCGCGCTCGCGACGACCGGGATCTTCCTGTTCGTGATGGACTGGAACGACCTGCTGTATCCCCTGCTGTTCATCCGCTCCCACGAGCAACGGACTTTGCCACTCGCCCTGTTGGACTTCCAGGGCGAGTTCCTCACGCAATACCCCTTGCTGTTCGCGGGAGTTGTGATCGCTTCGGTGCCGGTGGTGGTCGTGTACGTGCTGTTGCAGAGGCACTTCGTGTCGGGGCTGACGGCGGGAGCGGTACGCGGCTGAGGCTCGTGGGCCGAGTTTTCGGTCGGCGTCCTTCAGATGCCGTAAGCCCCTGTCCTCGGCGGGTCGTTGTGGCGGGCGTGCGGGGTGAGGGCGACCATGCCCTCACCGCGTACCGGGGTGTCGGCGTCCAGGTCGAGGGGGCTCACGCCCCACTCCGGGTCGAGCGTGACCGAGGGGTCCTGCCAGTCGTCGGGGTCGTCATCGTCGTCCTCCCAGGAGGGGAGACAGCGTCGTACGACCTTCCCGTCGGCGGCGGCCAGCCAGCCCGAGGGGCCGCCCTCGTCGCTCTCGTAGTGCGCCTCGGCGCGGCCGTAGCGGGCGCTCAACTCCTCGACGAGGCGCTGGACTTCGGCGGCGCGCTCGGGGTCGCCGGGGTTGCCCCAGGGGCCGAGGACCAGGGTCCACCCGTCCACCTCCGGAGTGACGTACACCCTGCCGTACTCGGCTACGTCGTGGCTGTCGTGCGAGACGACGTGGTGGCCCAGTTCGAAGGTCGCCGGGCGGCCGTTCCACAGGCCCAGTGTCTCGGCGATGCCGTCGCGGTCGCCGCCGGGGACGGCCATCCAGGCGTTGAAGCAGACATCGAGGGGCTTCGGGCGGTCGTCCGGGAGTTTGACGCGGACGAGGCGTTCGACGGCCGCGCGGTCGCGGTCCGACAGTGCCTCCTCGCCGCCGACCGTCGCGAGCACCGACAGTGCGTCCGCCCTCAACTCGCCCGGCCCGTAACGCCGTACGTGACGCAGCGGTGCCAGGACCTCGGGGCCCAGCATCGACAGGACGACCGCCGCCCGCCAGGCGACCTCGCCGTCCGGGTCGGCCATGAGGGGGATCAGCGCGTCGATCACCGGGCCGATGTCGATCGCGGGGTCGCGCTTGCGGCCGTACGCGACCGAGCAGACCTTCTGGATGCCGATCGCGGCGGACTCGCGGACGTTCGCGGAGGGGTGGGTGAGCGAGACGACGTAGCGGTCCAGTGTCCCGAACCGGCTCAACACCACGCTCGCGCGCCGCCGTTGCTCCTCGTCCAGGGCGGCGGCCAGGGTCTCGGCGACCTCGTCGTACGCCGTCTCCCCGAAGCCGTCGACCAGGACGTCCTCGATCCGGGCGATCAGGCTCCGGGGCGACTTCTCGTCCAACAGGGCCTTCAGCAGCGGGCCCACGACTACCGAGCCCATCGCGACGAGGGTGTCCCTTGTCTCCTTCTGCCGTGTCTCGTCCGCGAGTTGGGCGATGACGTCCATGTACTGCTCCCCCGGTCAGTGGCTGGTGATCGTCATCATTGCGCACGCCCACATGACAACAACTCGTTCAACATAGTGCGTTGACGCTTCTTCGTTCAACTCTCATGCTGGGGGCATGACTTCGGATCTCTTCAGCGCTCCCGACCCCGAACAGGCCCGCGCCCAGCGCGTCTATCCCTCCCTCTTCCGCATAGCCGAGCGGCACGCGGCCACGGACGCCCAGCGCGCGCGGCAGACCAACCCGGCGATCCTCGCGCCGCACGAGGCGGTACGGCTGGTGTCGTTCCTGCTCAGCGGGGCGGCGCTGAAAGAGGAGGGCGAACAGGACATCGACCGGGCCGACATCACGGCCGCGCTGACGCTGCTGCCTTTGGTGCGGGCCGAGTTGGACGAGCTGGAGTTCGGGTTGCTGGAGATGGCGCGGGGGCGGGAGATGACGTGGCAGGAGATCGCGTTCGGGCTGGGACTGGGGACTCCGCAGGCGGCCCGGCAGCGGCATGAGCGGTTGGCGAGCCGAGTGGAGGGGGATGCGGAGTAGGCGGGTGGGGAGCGCGGTTGCCGCCCGTCCCCCCTCACGCCGTACCCCTCAAGTACCCCCTCACGCCGTACGCCTCAGGTCGTACCCCTCACACCGTTGCCATCACGCCCCGAAGCACTCCCGGCCGCCCGCCCCTGTCCCCGCCCCCGCCGCCCCCGGCACGAAGCACACCCGCAACCCCGCCCGGTCCGGCTCGCCGATCATCGCGATGAACCGGTGGACAGCGGTGTCAGCAACGTTCCTGACGACGGCCCGCGGCGCCCGCGCCCCCAGCGCCGAGATCTCCACCGTGTCCCCGACCCGCGCGTGCCAGATCCGCCCCCAAGCGGCCCCCCGCACACCGCGCTGTACCGCGTCTCGACGCTCGCCCGGTGCGCGTCCGGTGCTGCGACCCGCGCGAGTTCCTCCACCGCCCGCCGGGGCGGGAGCGCCTTGCCGTTGAGGTAGCGCTCCCACGACGAGCGGCTGTGCCCGGTCTTGGCGGCGAGCGAGGCCGGGCTCAGCCCGGAGCGGTCCTTCAACCTCCTTAGCTGCACGGCGAGTTGCCGGACCCTCTGGTCCAGTGAGTCCGGCAGTTCCTGCCAGCGCGACATGCCTCACCCCGCACGCGTCAGGAAACCATCGACTCTGTAGTACACCCCCGCGCAGGGGTCCGGGTTCCGGCCGGGACGCCGCACCGGTCGTCTTTCGATCGCGCTCGACTGGGGTCCATCCGGCCAGTCCCGGCGCTCGGCCCCTACCGCAGAGCTACCACGTCCGTGGTAACCGGCTACTCCCCCAGGGGGACGTCATGCGCACACCGGCATGAGCCGTCAGGAAAGAACCGTCAGCACAGGATCCACCCCGACTTGACCTCCCCGCGCCCCACTCGGCCCTCCACGCGCACGCACCGGTGCCCCGCGTGGACCGTGACGGCCGGGGAGGTCCGGGCATGGGACCAGCCCCGCTTCACGGGGGCGTTGCCGCGTGCCTGGACGGTGACGGAGATGTCCTGCCGCCCGCCGGGCCGCTTGGCGAGGGTGACGGCGCAGACGTACCCGGGACGCTTGTAGACGACGACCGTGCCGGTGGCGAAGGGGAAGGTGCGGACCGCGCGGCCGGCACAACTCATGGGAGCCGGCGCCCTGTTGGACGGCGACGGCACCGCCTCCGCGACGGCCGGGGTCGCCAGGGCGAGCACCCCGGACACCGCCAGTCCGGCCGTCACCAGCGCCAGCCGCCGTCTCGTCCCGCGTTTCCCCGTCCCGCGTTTCCCCATGGCCCCCACCCGCGCGCGTAGTCCGCATCCGTACTGTTGTACGGACGCACGGCGTGTGTCGTACGGTTGCACGACCGTCACGAGGACACGGCGTCCGCGGGCTCCCCGATGAACGTCCGCCACAGCAGGGCGTACCGGCCGCCCCGCGCGAGCAGTTCGTCGTGGGTGCCGTCCTCCGCGACCCGGCCGTCGGCCATGACGACGACCCGGTCGGCGCGCGCGGCGGTCGTCAGCCGGTGGGCGACGACGAGGGTGGTACGACGCCCGGCGAGCCGCTGCGTGGCCTGGTTGACCTGCGCTTCCGTCGCCAGGTCGAGGGCGGCCGTCGCCTCGTCGAGGAGCAGGACGTCCGGGTCGACGAGTTCGGCTCGGGCCAGCGCGATCAACTGCCGTTGTCCGGCGGAGAGGTTGCGTCCGCGTTCGGCGACCTCGTGCAGGTAGCCGTTCTCCAGGGTGGCGATCATCTCGTGCGCGCCGACGGCCCGCGCCGCCGCCTCGACCTCGGCGTCGGTCGCGTCGGGGCGGCCGTACGCGATGGCGTCGCGGATCGTCCCCTGGAAGAGGTAAGCCTCCTGGGGTACTACTCCGAGGTGATGGCGGTACGACGTGAGGTCGAGGTCGCGCAGGTCGGTGCCGTCGGCCAGGACCCGCCCCGAGGTGGGGTCGTAGAACCGGGCGACGAGCTTCACCAGGGTCGACTTTCCGGCGCCGGTCTCGCCGACGAACGCGACGGTCTGTCCGGCGGGGATCGTCAACGAGACGCCGCCCAGGGCCTCTTCGCCGTCGGTGTAGGAGAAGTGGACGTCCTCGAAGGTGATGTCGCCGCGCAGGGAGAGCACGTCGAGGGGTTCGTCGGCGGACTTCGTGGACGTGGGTTCCTGGAGCAACTCCTGTATGCGGCCCAGCGATACGGACGCCTGCTGGTAGCCGTCGAAGACCTGCGAGAGCTGCTGGACGGGGGCGAAGAACAGGTCGATGTAGAGCAGGTAGGCGACGAGCGCGCCGGTCGTCAGGGTCGCCGCCTCCACCCGGCCCGCGCCCGCGATCAGGACGGCGGCGGCGGCGACGGACGACAGGAGCTGCACGAACGGGAAGTAGACCGAGATGAGCCACTGGCCGCGCACCCGGGCCTCGCGGTAGGCGGTGGAGCCCGCCGCGAACCGTACGCCGCCGTCGCGTTCGCGGCCGAATGCCTGGACGATCCGCAGGCCGGCCACGGCCTCCTGGAGGTCGGCGTTGACGGTGGAGATCCGCTCGCGGGCCAGTTCGTAGGCGCGCACGCTCGCCCGCCTGAAGTAGTACGTCGCCAGTACCAGCGGGGGAATCGTCGCGAAGACGACCAGCGCGAGCTGTACGTCGATGACGACGAGGGCGACCATGATCCCGAAGAAGGTGACGACGGAGACGAACGCGGTGACCAGACCGGTCTGGAGGAACGTCGACAGCGCGTCGACGTCCGTGGTCATCCGGGTCATGATCCGGCCGGTCAACTCCCGTTCGTAGTAGTCGAGTCCGAGCCGCTGGAGCTGGGCGAAGATCTTCAGCCGCAGGGTGTAGAGGACGCGTTCACCGGTCCGGCCGGTCATCCGGGTCTCGCCGATCTGCGCGGCCCACTGCACGAGGACGGCGAGGAGCGCGAGGAACGAGGCCGCCCACACCGCGCCGAGGGCGGCTTCGGTGACGCCGCTGTCGATGCCGTGCCGGATGAGGACGGGCAGCAGCAGGCCGACGCCCGCGTCGACGGCGACGAGTCCGAGGCTGATCAGCAGCGGCGTACGGAATCCGCGCAGCAACCGCCGTAGCCCGTACGACTCTTCGGGGGTGACCGCGCGTGCCTCGTCGATGCCGGGGGTGTCGGTCGCCGGGGGCAACGCCTCGACCTGGGCGAGGAGTTCGGGGGTCGAGGGGGTGCCGGAGAGGGCCGTGTCGCGGGCCGGGCGCTCCCCCGCCCAGAGCCTCGGGGTGATGCCGTGTTCGGCGTCGAACTCGGCGTCCAGCTCGTCGCGTACGGTCGTGTCCTCGGCGGGCTGGACGGGCCGGGCGTGGCCGGGGCTGACGCCGCCGAGGCCGTCGGGGTCGGTCAACAGGCGCCGGTAGAGCGGGGATCGGCGTTCCAGCTCGTCGTGGGTTCCGATGTCGGCGAGGCGTCCGGCGTCCAGGACGGCGATGCGGTCGGCGAGGTTGAGGGTCGAGCGGCGGTGCGCGATCAGGAGGGTCGTACGGCCGCTCATGACCGTCTTGAGGGCCTCGTGGATCTCGTGCTCGACGCGGGCGTCCACGGCCGACGTGGCGTCGTCGAGGATGAGGAGGCGGGGGTCCGTGAGGATGGCGCGGGCGAGGGCGACGCGCTGGCGCTGGCCGCCGGAGAGGGTGAGGCCGTGTTCGCCGACCTTCGTGTCGTACCCGAGAGGGAGACCGGTGATGAAGCCGTGGGCCTGGGCGGCGCGGGCGGCGGCCTCGATCTCGGCGTCGGTGGCGTCGGGGCGGCCGTACGCGATGTTGTAGCGGACGGTCTCCGAGAAGAGGAAGGAGTCCTCGGGTACTAGTCCTATGGCGGTACGCAGGGAGTCGTACGTCAGCTCGCGGACGTCGTGGCCGCCGACCAGGACGGCGCCGTGGGTGACGTCGTAGAACCGGGGCATCAGCAGCGACAGGGTGGACTTCCCGGAGCCGGAGGCGCCGACGACGGCGAGGGTTTCGCCGGGCTGGATCTCGAAGCTGAGGCCGGACAGGACGGGGCGGTCGTCGTCGTAGCCGAAGGAGACGTCGTCGAACTCGACGGTGGCCGGGGCGTCGGCGGGCAGTTGCTTGGTGCCCTCGCGCATCGTCGGCTCGGTGTCGATGAGTTCGAGGACGCGTTCGGTGCCCGCGCGGGCCTGCTGACCGACGGTGAGGACCATCGCCAGCATCCTGACGGGGCCCACGAGTTGGGCGAGGTAGGTGGAGAACGCGACGAACGTGCCGAGGGTGATGCTGCCGCGTACGGCGAGCCAGCCGCCGAGGGCCAGCATCGCGACCTGGCCGAGCGCGGGGACGGCCTGAAGGGCGGGCGTGTAGAGGGAGTTGAGGCGTACCGTGCGCAGCCGCCCGGCGAACAGGCGGCGGCCGACCTCGCGGAGCTTGCCGGTCTCCTGGTCCTCCTGCCCGAACCCCTTCACCACGCGTACGCCGCTCACGGCGCCGTCGACGACTCCGGCGACGGCGGCGGCCTGCGCCTGCGCGTACCAGGTCGCCGGGTGGAGCCGGTGACGGCTCAGGTTGGCTATCCAGATCAGCGCGGGGCCCACCGCGAGAGCTACGAGGGTGAGCGGGATCGACAGCCAGGCCATGACGGCGAGGGAGATCACGAACAGGGCGATGTTGCCGATCGTCATCGGCAGCATGAAGAGCAGGCCCTGGATGAGCTGGAGGTCGCTGGTGGCGCGGCCGACGACCTGCCCGGTGGACAGCTCGTCCTGGCGGCGGCCGTCCAGCCGGGTGATCGTCCCGTACATCTCGGTACGCAGGTCGTGCTGGACGTCGAGGGCGAGGCGGCCCCCGTAGTACCTGCGTATGTACGTCATCACGTACACCACGAGAGCTGCCCCGATGAGGGCGCCCGCCCAGGGGGCCATCGAGCGGGAGCGGTCACCGATGACGTCGTCGATGATCACCTTCGTGATCAGGGGTACGACGGCCATGACCGCCATACCTCCGAGGGAGGAGCCGAGGGCCAGGACCGTGTCCTTCGGATACCGCCAGGCGTACCCCGCCAGCCGTCGTGCCCATCCCCGTTGCGCTGCCACGCGGTGCCCTTCCACAGAAAACGATGCTTACCCGGAAGGCACCAACGCGAACAGCACCGGATTTCATCCCTCCGCAACAATTCCGGCGGCGATCTTCTCCTCCTTCACACTTTCCTCCGCCGTCCGGCCGGACAGGCAGACCACCGCGCAGCCTGCGGCGATCACGGCGGCGACGTACCAGTTCAGTCCCGGCAGATCCAGCGAACCCGACAGATCGAACAGCACGCCGGCCAGCAGCGAACCAGCCATGTTCCCGGCGCTGCGGAAGAAGTGCATGGCACCCATCGCCTTCGCGAGCCGGTCCTCGGGAACCCGCCGCGCGACCCACATGTCGAACGAAGGCACGAAAAGAATGTCACCGAGTACGACGACGAGGCACCCCGCGAACACCCACCCCGGACCCCGGCCGGCGCCGAACGCGAGGAAGGCCAGCGTCATGCCCACGAGCCCGATCGCCATCACCGTGCCGGGTTCCAGGCGCTTGATGAGTGCCTTGAACAGGGGGTACTGGAGTACTAGTACCACCAGACCGGTGATCCAGAAGGGGGACGAGGGAGCCCACCCCGAGGCGTACCTCTCCATGTGGAGGGGGATGCCGACGATAAAGCCGATCGACAGGAACCAGAAGACGGCCGAGAGCAGGAAGTAGCGGGTCGCACCCCGTACCTCGATGCCCTTGAAGACAGCGGTGCTGAAGAGAGGCGGCTTCGGCGTAGTACCCGTAGTACCCGTAGTACTTTCGTCACTCTCCGTGCTGGTCGTGAAGCCGTCGCGCGGGATGAACGCCGACGACGCCAGGCAGAAGCCGATGAAGATCGCGAAGACGACGGAGAAGAGGGTGCGCAGGTTCAGGTCGACGAAGAGGCCGCCGATCAGCGCGCCGCCGAGGAGGCCGACCTGCGCGGCCATCTGGAACGTGGAGAACGCCTTGGGCCGCTCGTCGTCCGGGTAGGAGACGAGGATGTTCTTCAGGCCGGGGAAGGCGGTCCCCGAGCCGAGGCCGATGAACAGGGCCAGCGCGCTGTAGGCGGCGACCCCGCCGACGAATCCCATCGCGCCGAGCGCCGTCGCCTCCAGCGCCGTACCGGCGAAGACCGCGCCGCGTACGCCGATCCGGGCCGCGACCCCCTCGTAGAAGAAGGTCGCGGCGAGCCGGCCGACGTACGTCATGCACATCACGACACCGGCCCAGAAGCCGCTGTCGGTGCCGCCGAGGGAGGCGACGAAGACCGGGAACCAGATGTAGTTGCCGATGTGGGCGAGGAAGATGCCGGCGTTGACGCCGATCAGCGCCCGCCTGCGTTCGGAGGTCACAGGGCTGCCTTTCTGCTGGTCTCCGCGTCGGAGCGGAGTTCGGAGCGGAGTTCGGTGATCGCCCTGGCGAGGGCGGGGCGGTCGACGGGAATGCCGTGCACAACCGTTTTCTGCGGGATTGCTGTCAGCGGTGCCGCGGGGTCGATCAGGTTGTACGTCGCCGGCGCGCCGACGCTCAGCGGGTGCGCGCCTGAGGTGTCGCCGCGCAACTCGTCGAAGTACCGGCGTCCGCCGACCGTCGCCCGGTGGCGCAGCGGTTCGTCCAGCGAGGCGTCCTCGCCGCGCAGCAGACCGAGTTCACCGAGGAGTGAATAGCCGTGGTACGCACCGGTGTTGCCCGCATCGGTGCCGATCAGGAGGCTGCCGTCGGCGAGCCCGGCGAGCGCGTTGCGGCGCATGTCACCGAGAGCGGCCGTACGGATCTCCTGGACGCCGAACTTGACGCCGTACGGCTGCTCGATCCCCCGGACGAGGTCGAGGTTGCGGATGTCCTGGGTCTCGGCGAAACCCTCGCGGGAGTACTCGGCGAGGAACTCGTCGCCGGTCATGACCATCGGCCGCAGTCCGGCGAGCGTCGAGATGAACCGCGCTCCCTCGAACTCCTTCCGGTCGGCGGCGTCCAGCGTGCGGTCCCGGACGGTGTGCGCGAAGAGGCGGAAGCCGCACGCGTAGGCCCAGCGGGTCTCCTGGAGCGTGTTGCAGTCGATGACGGCGGTCACCCCCCGCTCGGCCGCCAACCGGGCGGTGAACCGCAGGACTTGCTCGGAGATACGGCTGAACTTGACGGGACTTCCCGGCTGTTCGGTGCCGTCGGTGAACATCACCTTCAGGAACGTGCCGCCCCGCGCGGAGTTGGCGCTCAGCGCGTGGTCGAGGTCGGACTCCACGGACAGCATGTGCACCGGCGCCGGGAACTCGACGCCGTGTCCGGTGCGGCCGGCCGTGTCGGTCGTCGCGGTGACCGCGTACCCGCAGTGGACGAGGTCGGGGTACGGCCAGGGGGAGGCCGTACGGCCCCGCTCCCAGGCGTCGGCGACGAGGGGGAAGCCGAACATGTCCACGACGTGGGTGACCCCGTGGTACAGGTACTGGAGAGCTACCACTTCCGGGGGATCGGCGGTGTCGTCCCAGTTCGCGGGGAGGGAGACGTGCGCGTGGGTCTCGGTGTAGCCGGGCCACAGTTCGGCCTCGCCGCCCCGGCGGGGTCCGGTCTCGTGGAAGGCGGTGAAGACGCCGTCCTCGGTGGTGACGTCGTAGACGCTCCGCGGGTCGAGTGCGGGGACCGCGACTGCCTCCAGAGTCGTACGGGTACGGGTCACCGCGCGACCTCCACCTTCAGGCGCAGGTCGATGTGGTCGAGGCCCTCCTCGCAGCGCTTGTTGACCTCGTCGCGGCCGGTGCCGGTGAAGATGACGTGGCCGATCCAGTCGAAGTTGCTGCGGGAGAGGCGGGTGACCGCGACGCCGGGCTTCTTGTAGGCGAGGGCGCTGTGGAAGCCGGGGAGCTGAGTGAGTCCGTCGAAGCCGATCTCCTCGACGACACCCTCGACCGGGGAGCCGAACCAGTGGCCGCCTGCGGTGACTTCACCGGGGAACGGCAGCTCGGGACGCTCGCCGAGAGCCTGCCGGATGACCTCCAGATAGGCGTCCACGCCGGAGCTGAGCTGCATCAGGCTCGGCACGATCCCGCCGATGAGACGGCCGTTGACCTCGCACAGCACCGGTCCGTCGGGGCCGAGCAGGAACTCCGTGTGGATGAACCCGAAGTCGACGCCCAGCTCTTCGAGGACGCGGGTCGTCATCGCGAACAGCTCGTCCTGGAGCGGGTGTCCGGAGAAATACGTCGCACCCATCTCGATGAAGTGCGGGAAACCGCTGAGCGGCCGGTCGGTGAGGCCCAGGTTGACGATCTCGGCGCCGCCGTCGGCCGTGCGCAGCACGCAGGACTCCACCGAGATCAGCTCCCCGGTGACGAACTCCTCGATGAGCACGTCCGGTACCCGCACGACGCCGCGTCCGTAGTCCGTGACGTCCGCCAACTCCGCGAGGTACGACCGGAGATCGTCCTCGTCCTTGAGGTGCAGGACGTGCAGGCTGGCAGTGCCGTCGGACGGCTTCACGACGCAGGGGAAGCCGATCTCGCGTACGGCGGCCTCGACGGCGGCCGGGTCGTCCGCGTCGGCGACGTGCGCGAAACGCGGCTGGCCGACACCGGACTTGCCGTCCAGGGTGAGCCGGGTGCGGTGCTTGTGGCGGGCGTTGCGAGCGCCGTCCACGCTCATGCCGGGAAGTCCCAGCGCCTCGGCGACGGCGGCGGTGTGGACGGTGTGGTACTCGCTGTACGTCGTCACGCCGTGGACCGGGTTCGCCGCGTGCAGCTCGCGGGCCAGGGCGATCAACTCGTCGACCACGAAGGCTCGTTCGCTCTTCACGACGGTGCAGCGCGGGTGGGCGTACGCGGCCTCGGTGAGCGGGGAGACGGCGAGGTAGAAGTCGGGGTCGGCGGAGACCAGGGTGACGTCATGGCCCAGGTCGAGCGCGTTGGCGATGCCGGCCATGCCGTTCGGGTTGCATTCGATCATCAGGACGTGCATGAGAGGCTCCTCGGCCGGGACGGGGTGACGGTGGGGTTCTGCGTGGCGTGCTGCAACGCCTTGAGGACGGCGGGGAGTTCGAGGCCGAGCGCGGCCATCACCTCCGCGTGGTCGCCGCCGTACGACGGCCAGCTCCGGTCGGCGGCAACCGAGGTGACCTCGCAGCGAGGCAGGAGAAGTGCCAGTGCCTCGGCGGCTCCGCCCTGGGTCCGGTGTTCCTCGACGACCACGAACTTCCGGTGTCTGCGCGCGAGTTCGGGAGCCGCTCGGGCGAGGTGCTCGTGGTCGACGTGCACGAGGTGTGCGTGTGCCGTGCCGGGCCGCTGCTCGCGGGCCTCGACGGCGAGGCGGGTGCCTTCCTCGCCGACCGACACGAGACAGACGTCGCCGTCCGCCGACTCCCAGTTCACCAGGGGGAGTTGGTCCGCACCCGCGAGCGACGCGTACCGCGCGTTGCGTCCGGTCCGGATGTAGTACGGCCGTCCCGAGCGGGCCGCCTCGCGGATCACCGCCCTCATCTCGGCCTCGCCGTACGGCGCGGCGATCGTCACGCCGGGGACCGCGCGCAGGACGGCGAGGTCCTCCAGACAGTGGTGGGTCGTACCGAACCAGGCGCCGGAGACCCCGGCGTACGGCGCGACGACCGTGACGCCCGCGTTCAGGTATCCCAGCGTCAGCTTCAGGCTCTCGGCGGCACGCAGGGCGGCGAAGGGGGCGAACGTGCTGACGAACGGTCGGTATCCGCCGGCCGCGAGTCCCGCCGCCATGTCGACCATCGCTCCCTCGGCGATGCCGAGGTTGAAGAAACGGTCGGGGTGGGCGAGTTGGAAGGGGTGGCCCTTGCCGCCGAGGTCGGCTTCCAGGCAGAGGACGCGGTCGTCGGTGGCGGCGAGGCCGGTGAGTTCGGCACGGTAGGCGTCGCGGCCGGAGAGGGGCTGGGCGTCCGTGGCCGTGGTCATCGTACGACTCGCTTCCACTTGGCGGCCCGCGCCGCGTCGATGCTCACGTAGTGCGAGGCCGCCTTGCCTTCGACCGGCGGAACTCCCTTGCCCTTGACGGTCGTTGCGAGGACCGCGAGGGGACGGCCGGCCATGGGCCGGTCGGCGGCGAAGAGTTCGGTGAGGGCGGCGAGGTCGTGGCCGTCCACCTCCACCGTGTCGAAGCCGAACGACCGGAAGCGGTCGGCCAGTTGGGGCAGCGGGGAGATGTCCGAGACGAGGCCGTCGTTCTGGCCGCCGTTCACGTCGACGACCAGCACGAACCGGCCCAGCTCCTGCGCGGCGGCGACCTGGCAGGTCTCCCAGACCAGTCCCTCCTGGAGTTCGCCGTCCCCGGCGACGGCGATCCCGAGGCCGGGGGCGGCGTCGAGGCGCCGGGAGAGCGCCCACCCCGCGGCATACGGGACGCCGTGGCCGAGGCTGCCGGTGGGGAAGCGGACGCCGGGAACCTTCGGCCCGGGGTGTCCGGTGAAGGGTTCGCCGGCCAGGCCGTAGCGGGGTGCCGGGTTCTCCGGCAGGACGCCGCTGACGTACAGGGCCGCGTACAGTCCGGCCGCCGCGTGTCCCTTGCTGAGCACGACCTCAGTACCGTCCCCGGCCGCCGCCCGGTGCAGGGCGGCGATCAGGATGTCCAGCACGGAGAGGCTGCCCCCGAGGTGGCAGCCGCGCGGGCTCGCGGCCATGTCGATCACGAGGCGGCGGGCGGCGAGGGCGCGTTGTGCAAGCGTTTCCACAACGAGCGCCTGGTGTGGGGCCGCTTCCACGACACCCCGGTCCAGAGCGACGCTCATCCCCGGCCTCCTTCCGGCAGTGCCAGCCACCGGTTCACCGCGTCCGCCAGCAGCGACCGCGCCGTCCGGTACTCCATCGCCCCGATGCGCTCCTCGTCGGTGTGGTCGAGGGAGGAGTCACCGGGTCCGTAGGCGACCATCGGGACGTCGCGCCAGGTCGTGGCGAGCGTGTTCATGTCCGAGGTGCCTTTCTTGACGACGAACCGGGGCCGCACCCCGACGTCCGCGAACGCCCTGGTGAAGGACTTGACGAGGGGTCCCGTACGACCTCCGGCGTACCCCGGGGTAGCTCTCAGGACGGAGATCTCCACCCTGTCCCCCGCGAGAGCCACGGCCGCCGTACGCAGCGCGTCGAGGTCGGCCCCGGGAGGGACCCGGAAGTTGAGGATCCCGGTGGCACTCCCCTGCTCACGCCCGGTCGCGCAGGAGACGTCGATGACGGCGCTGAGCGCGTCGGGTGCCTGGGTGAGGACCCCGGCGCGGATCGCCGCAAGCACCTCGATGAGCCGGTCCGGCGCGGACACCGCGTCCATGCCCGCCGAGTGTCCGGTCGGCACGGAGACGGTGACGCGCAGCTTGAACAGGCCGAAGTAACCGAGTGTAAGCGTTTGTGCACCACTGGGTTCCCCGATGACGACGGCGTCGGCCGGGTAGTGGTCGCGCGCGTGGAAGGCGCCTTTGGAGGACGAGATCTCCTCCTCGACGGCTCCGACGACCATGACCTGTCCGTCGTCCGGGATGTCGGCGTGCGCGAGGACTTCGAGGAACGCGGCGAGGCACCCCTTCGCGTCGACGCTCCCCCGGCCCCACAGCTCGCCGCCCCGCCATTCGGTGGGCCAGACGTGCGGCACCGTGTCCAAGTGGCCCATCAGCAGCAGCCGTCGGCGTCCGCGGCCCCGGCTCGCGACGAGGTTGCCGGCCGCGTCGACGTGCGCGTCCATGCCGCGCTCACGGCACCATTCGGCGAGGTACGCGGCGAGTTCGGCCTCGTCCCCGGAGACCGAGGGGACGCCGACGACGCGGGTGAGCAGGGTGAGGTCGGCGGCGGGTTCGCGGGTGCGCCAGAAGCGGGTCCAGCCGGTCGGCTCGTCCATGGTGTGCGGGCCGGTGATCGCGACGTCCGCGCTCGACTCCAGGGCGAGTTCGGCCGCGCGCACCTTCTGCCGCATCCGTCCGCCGGCGTAGCGCGCGGCGTCGCCGGGGTAGGCGTCGGTGAGCGTGGACCCCGGGTCGGCGGGGTCGGTGAGCAGCCCCCGGGTGCCGGTCACGAGGCGTACGTGGTCGGCGTGCAGGGAGCCCGCCAGCGCCGCCGCGAGGACGTCCGCGTCGACGTTGAGCGGGGCCCCGCCGGCCGTGTCGGCGACCGGCGGGGAGAGGCACACGACGTCGTACGCGTCGAGCAGCGCGGCCAGGCGGACGGTGTCCACGTCGGTGGGGACGCCGGCCCGGTGGTCGCGGACGACGAGGGTACGGCCCTCCGCCGAGACCGCCTTGAGCGGACGGTTGGCGCGTCCCGCGACGAGTGCGCCGCGTGCGGCGACCGCCGTGAAGACACTCAACTCGTGGAGGTTCAGGCCCTCTTCGACGGCCGGCAGGGTGACCCGCTCGTAGGCGTCGACGAGGTGCGTCATCTCCTCGGGCGGGCAGTACCGCACCGAGTCCCCGTTGGCGAGCCGGAGTTGAGGCATCGGGCGGCCGATCGCCCGGTAGTGGCGCTCGATTCCGGTGGCGCCCCCCGCGACGAGCAGGACGCGGGCACCCCGGCCGACGAGGTCGGCGATCTCCTTGAACACCGTCTCGCGGTCGAGGGTGGCACTGCCGACCTTGACGACGTACAGGGCGCGGCGTGAAGTCGTGGCGGCCTTGCGGTAGTTACCGGCTACGGTTCCGACAGCCGTGCCGGATACGGGAGTTGCGCTCACGGTGACACCGCCGTACTCGGCAGTCCGGCCGCTTCCTCGAACCCGGCGATCAGGTTCATCGCCTGGATCGCCTGTCCCGCCGCACCCTTGACGAGGTTGTCGAGAGCGGCGACGGTGACGCACTGTCCGTCGCGGACGGCGACGGCGACCTCGGCGACGTTCGAGCCGACGACGGCCTTCAGCATCGGGAAGTCCTGCGGCGCCTTCGGCGCGGGACGCACCCGCACGAACGGCTTGCCGACGTACGCCTTCGCGTAGGCCCGCTTGACGTCCAACGGCGTGACGCCGTCGCGGAGTTCGGAGTACGCGGTGACGAGGATCCCCCGCGACACGTCGAGGCTGTGCGTGGAGAACCGCAGTTCGACGGACGCGCCGGTGAAGTCGGCGAGGGCCTGGCGGATCTCCGGCGCGTGCCGGTGGCCGTACAGCTTGTGCACCCGGAAGTTGCCCGAGCGCTCGGCGGGCGGCTCGCCGCTGTCCCGGCCGCCGCCGGTGGAGCCGGTCTTGGCGTCGACGATGACCCGGTCGGCCACCAACTGCCCCTGGGAGAACAGCGGGTAGAGGGCGTAGATGGTGGTGACGGCCATGCAGCCGGGCAGGTTGACGAACCGTCCCTCCGGCACGGACGTACTCAACTCGGGTACGTAGTAAGCGAATTGGTCCAGCGGCGGGTGCTCGGCGGTCTTCGGGTAGTGGCTGCGGATCTCGGCCTCGTCCCGGAGCCGGAAGTCGCCGCCCAGGTTCAGGATCCGCTTGGCGTGTTCGGCGATCAGCGGCAGCCGCTCGGGCAGTGCGCCGGTCGGCAGGCAGGTGAACGCGACGTCCACCGGCCCGAGTTCGGCGAGCGGCCGGAACTTCAGGGAGGCCGCGCGGGGATGGTTGCGCAGCCAGGGGTGGACGGCGCCGACGGAGGCTCCGGCGGCACGCTCGGCGGAGAGGAACGCCAGCTCCACGCCCGGGTGTTCGAGCAGGAGGCGGATCACCTCGCCGCCGGTGTAGCCGCTCGCGCCGATGACGGCGACGCGCAGGGTGTCAGCCAAGGCGGGCCGCCTTCTCGTACGGCCGCCGGTAGTCGCGCTCCTCGACGAGCTTACGGATCGCGTCAGGGCGGCGCGCGACCTTGCGGAACGCGTCGGCGTACCGGAGGATCCGCTCGTACTCGACGGGCGAGCGCAGTTCGCGGCAGAGGACCAGCGTCGAGTCGAGCATCCCGAGGGTGACCGGGAAGTCCTCGGGCCGGTGGTCGCGTACCGCGCCGGGGTTGAGGGTGAACGGGTAGCCGTTGCCGAAGCCGTCGCGGTGCGTGAACGGCAGGTGGCAGGGGATCGGCGTGTTCTGCCACTCGCGCGCGGGAACCCCTTCGGCGACGAGGAGTTCGTGCACGGCCTCCTTCACCGCGAACACGGGAAGGTCGTCGAGACCGACTGCCTCCGGGTGCAGGGTGGTCCGGTACATGTTGTACGCGTGGACGTGTCCCTCGGGGACCCGTGGCGGCGTGAACAGCCCTGTTCCGTCGAGGACTTCGCCGAGCAGAGCGGCGTTGCGTGCGCGGATCTCGTCGTAGTACGGCAGCCGCTCGAGCTGGCTCGCGCCGAACGCGGCGGCCACCCACGACATGCCGTAGTCGATGCCGTGTTCGGCGAGATACGCCAAGGCACGCTCGTACGACTCCTGTTGAGCGAAGAAGGCGATGCCTCCCTCGCCGCCGAGCGGGAAGTTCTTGTCGGCCATCAGGCTCTGGCCGGCCGCGTCACCGAACGAACCGGCGACCCGGCCGTCGACGCGCGCGGAGTGCGCGTGGGAGGCGTCCTCGACGAGAGACAGGCCGCGCGCGTCGGCGAGTGCGCGCAACTCCCGTACGTCGGCGGGGAGTCCGTGGACGTGGACCGGCATGAGCGCGCGGGTGCGGCCGGTGATCGCGGCGGCTGCGGCGGCCGGGTCCATGCAGTACGTCACGGGGTCGATGTCGACGAACACGGGGATGGCGTGCGCGGCGACGACGGCCTGTGCGGTGGCGATGAACGTGAAGGCAGGGACGATGACTTCGTCACCCGGTCGCACCCCCGCGCCGACCAGAGCGAGGTGGAGGCTGGAGGTGCCGCTCGCCGTGGGGAGCGCGAACTGGGCGCCCACGTAGGCGCGGTAGGACTCGGCGAAGTCGGCGACGACCTTCTCCGGTGCCTGGCGCTGGGCCAGCATCAGGTTGAAGACGTCCTCCTTGGTGATGACCGGGAAGAGCGTGCGGCGCAGCGCCTTCGGGATCATCTCCGTGCCGCCGAGCGCGGCGAGTTCGGCGTCGACGTCGGCCGGGTCGGGCAGCGGCAGCGGTGCCGCCGGGAAGTCGGTGATCACTGGTTCGCTCCCGAGGTGGCGGCGGGCCGGGCCGCCTGGGTCAGGGCCATCCGCACGCAGGCGGCGACCAGCGGGCTGAGCCGGTAGTTGAACTGCACGCCGGGGACGGGCTGTTCGCCGTCCTCCTGCTGCGTCCACATGGTCCGCAGGTCGTGCGCGCCGAAGATCTTCAGCCGTTCGGCGCGCGACCAGAGGGAGGTGTCGTCGGTGAGGACGGCGGCGGCAGGGCCGAAGCCGATGCCGGTGAGGTCGACGACGAGAGCGGGTGCGGTGGACGTGAACTCGCCCAGCAGGTGGGTGTTTTCGGCGTCGAGGGAGAGGAAGTCGTACGGCGCGGGGGCGCCGTCGCCGGTGACGGTGACGCCGAGCCACTTGAGGAAGCGGACGCTCTCGGGGGTCGCGCCGGGCAGACTGACGGTGTCGCCGTGGCCGATTCCCTGGCCGGCGAGTGCGGCGTGCAGGGCGCCGGTGCGGCTGTTGAGGAGGACGGCTTTCCGGCGGCCGGTCCGCTTGGTCAACAGGCGTTCCAGACCGGGGAGTTCCCGGTCGCTCTTCTCGATGCTCATGACGACGCCCGAGGTGAGGACGCGGGTGAGCACCGTGGTGGTGTCGAACGGTTCCATGACGTCGGTGTTCTCCGGTTCAGGCGGCTACGGGCGCCGGCGCGAGCTGCTGGGTGACGTGCTCGGCGAGCAACCCCGCGACGTCCACGCCGTGTTGGGCGGACGACTTGGCGAACTCCGGGTTGGCGTTGACCTCCAGGACGAGGAGTTCGCCGCTCGCGCGGTCCTCGACGAGGTCGACGCCGTAGAAGCCGGGTCCGAGGACGTCGACGACGAGTGCGCACAACTTCTCGATCTCGGCGGTGAGTTCGACCCGGCGCACGGTGGCGCCGAGGTGCGTGTTGGTGCGGAAGTCCGTGGAGGCGCGCTCGATGGCGACGACGGGGGTGGTGCCGACGACGACCACGCGCAGGTCGTGGCCGGGTTTGTCGACGTACTCCTGGACGACGACGGGGAACAACTTGCCTGCCGCGTCGGCGGATTCGCGTCCGCCGGCCCATGCCTCGACGCACTCCGGGTTGACCATCCGGGTCACGCCGCGGCCCCAGGAGCCGCTGACCGGCTTGACGACGGCGGGCAGGCCGAGTTCGGCGACGGTCGCGCGGACCTGGTCATAGCTGAAGGCGTGCCGGGTCAGCGGGTGCGGGATGCCGTGCCGGGCGAACAACAGGGCTTGCAGACCCTTGTCGTTGCAGGTCTCGATGACGGCCGCGCGGTTGAGGGTGGTGATGCCGGCGTGTTCGAGGCGCCGGGAGACGCCGATGGCGTCGCGGTGGGAGAGGTTGCGGATCAGCGCGAGGGCGGGTGGCGCGGCGGCGCCCGCGACCACCCCGGCGAGATCCTCCATGAGCAGCGGGTCAGCGGTGAGTCCTCGGTCACGCAACGCCCCGAGGAGGAGTTTCTCCTCGGGACGCAGCATGGTGACCGAGAGCAGGACCCGGTCGGTGGCGGTCACTCGCCCCAGTCCTCCTCGACCTCGGGCGCGAGGTCGAGCCGGATCACGGCGTCGCTCTTCTCCAGCACCTCGTGCTCCTGACCGCAGGCCGCGCACTCGGTGATCTCGCCCTTTTCCCAGTCGGCCTGGACCTCGAATTCGGTGTCGCAGACGAGGCACTTGGGAGCCGCCACGGCAAGGGACATCGACAACACTCCTTATTTTTCCGTAAAACTTGTGGACGGGCATGCGGAAATCACCGTGCGGCGGTTATCGCGCGCCGGAATTTCCTGAAGCAGGCGACGGACGGCGGACGATGACGGATCGTCACGTTCCACCGGGCCGGATCATCCCCAGCGGTCGTCGCCCGGAACCGACGTGGCGGCGGCCGACGTCGTGGGGTGAGCGGTGGCGGCGGAAACGCCGGTGAAAGCGATTGCCGTGACGGCGAGAGCGCCGAGCAGGCCGGCGAGTCTGCGGATCAGGACGGCACGCTTCATTTCAATCCCCCTGTTGATATTCGGGCGGCTATCCGTGGTGCGCCGCCCGCACACCGAAAGAGTGCCTCCGGAGGCATGGTTGCCGAAAGGGTCGACAGGGTTCATGATCATGCGTTGCAGAAGTCAGAAGGGGGAGCGACGAGATGTGCGGCAAAACAGACATAAGCGAAGCCGGGTTTCATACAGAGCTCTGTTCCGCGGGAATCACGTTCTACCGCAACGCCGTACGGCGGGGCCGGGCCGTCCGCGACGGAGCCCCGGACTGTCTGGAGTCACTCGGACTACTGACGCCGGCCGTGGACGACCCGGACGCCGTCATACCCGTACCCCCTGAGATGGCCACGGTGGCGCTGACCCGTCCGCTGGAGGAGGAGATCCTGCGGCAGCAGCGGGAGATGGCCGCCGTAAGGACGACGATGTCGCAGGTGGAGAGCGTCTACCGAGACCTCCAGGGGCGCGACGGCAAAGCCGTGCAGCCGCTCGCCGGGGAGTCGGTGATCGCCGCCGCGATCGACGAGGCGGTGCGCTGCACGCGGGTCGAGGCGCTCTCCGCACACCCCGGTGGCGGCCGGCCGCAGCGCGCGCTCGTCCAGGCGCTGCCGCTCGCACTGGAGGCCCGCGAGCGCGGCATACAGCAGCGCAGGCTGTACCAGCACACCGTCCGCACGCACGGGCCGACCCTCGACTACATCAAGGCCGTCACCGAGGTCGGCGTCGAAGTCCGCACCGTGAACGAGGTGTTCGACCGGCTGCTCGTGTACGACCGGACGGTCGCGTTCATCCCCGACGTCGAGAAGTCGCACCGCGACCACGCGCTGCGCGTCACCGATCCCGGGATCGTGCACTTCCTGGTCTCGGTGTTCGAGCACGCCTGGGAGCGGGCGCAGGCCATCGTCTACACGGACGACCACCACCGGCCGCGCCTGCTCACCGATGAAACACGTCTACGCGTGTTGCGTCTGATGGTCGACGGCTACACGGACGCGGCGATCGCGACGCGGCTGGGGATGAGTACGCGGAGTGTGGCGAGCCATCTGAAGAAGGTGTCGGACATGCTCGGGAGCAAGAGCCGGGCTCAGCTGGCGTACCTGACGGCGCAGAGCGGACTGCTGGACGAGCCGGTGGGGGACGGGGCCGAAGCGGCTCCGTAGCGCTCAGGTACTACCCGGGTAGTACCACGGGAGGGGTCTCGTACCGGACGGCTCGACCCCTCCCCCGGATCTGGGTCAGTGCGTCCGTACCCGCAGGAAGTAGAACCGGGTCGTCTGTACGGCGTTCTGGTTGTCGTCGCTGACCAGCGTCACGCGCAGCCGGTCGCCGGAGCGGCCGGTGACCGCCATGCCCTCGATGTTGTCGAGCAGGGGGTTGGGCTGGGGCTGCTTCGCGGTGGCGCCGAGGCTCGGGCAGTCGGCGATGTCGGCGAGGAGCGTCTTGCGGATGACGCGCACCTCGGGCTGCCCGGTCAGGTACTCGACGTTCCGCGTGTCCGTCGCGCGGCGCGGGTCGGCGAGGTAGAGGCGGACCGTGTTGCCGACGCCCGCGGTGAACCCCCGCTCCAGGACGAGGAGTTGCCCGCCGGGCAGCGCCTGCACCTCGGGGACGCCGAGCCCGGCGTCCGTCCGGTAGGCGTACTGCGCGCCGAGCGCGAACCCCTTCCCGTGCCGCTTCCAGGTCTGGAACCGGACGGTCCCGGCGGCGTCCCCGGCCAGCGCGTACTCCATGGACGCCAGCAGCGTACGCCCGCCGTCCGCCCAGCTCAGGCCCTCGAACGTGCCGTTGGACACGGCCCGCCCGGCCGGCGCGACCTGGAGCGGGGCGGGGACGGGGAGCCGGTCGAGGACACGGCCGTCCCGGTCGTAGCGGCGTACCGACGGCTCGGTCTCGGAGGTGATCAGCCGGGTGCCGTCCCGGTCGATGACCAGCCCCTCCGAGTCGAGGGCCACGCCCTTCTCGTCCGCGAGCTGAACGACCTTGCGGGGCTGGAGAGTTCGCCGGTCCAGCGAGAACAGGGCCGACCGGTCGGAGAGCGCGGCGAGGGTGCCGTCCGGATCGAGGGCGAGGGCGGAGAAGTTGCCGACGAAGGTCCCGTCGTACGACGTCTTGTCGAGGGAGTCGGAGAAGCCGCCGATGGCCACGGCGGGCGAACAGGCGTGGTTCGCGGGCGTGTTGGCCGCGGCAGGCCCTGCGGCGGTGAGGGTGGTGGCTGCCGCCAGGCCGGCGGTGAGGGTGGCGAGTACGGTTCTCAGGCGCATGGACGGCACCGTAGGACGCGCGGGTGTCCGCGAGAAGAACGCCCTGCCACGGACGCTGTGCCGTGAACGCCGCGCGATGGACGCCGTGTTGTGCCCGCCGCGCCACGAACCCCGGGAAGCCCGGCCGCGGGGAGGCCGGGTGCCGGTTCGTTCAGGACGCCTTGAGGTCCGCGTGGACGGCCTTCGCCACGCCCTGGATCGTCGCGATCCCGTAGTTCATGGTGCTGTTGCCGTGCGTGAGCACGGTGATCGTGTAGTCGTGCCCGCCACCGGTGAACGTGCCGACGCTGTGCACGCGCCAGCCGTTGGTGGCCCGCTGGAGCCAGCCGTTCTTGACGCGGACGGCGACACCGGCCGGAGCGCCGTAGGGAGTTCCCCAGCGCTGGGACGAAATCACCTTGCTCATCAGGCCGTTGGCGTACGAACGGGAGCCGTCGGTGAGGACGGTGTTCTTCGCGTGCAGCAGCTTGAGCAGCTTCTGCTCGTCGGTGACCGTGATCTGCGTGAGGCCCCAGTACCCGTTCGCGCCCGGCTTCGTCTGGGTCATCGCGGCGGCCTTGAGGAAGTTGTTCACCTTGGTGACGCCGAGCTGCTTCCACAGGGTGCTCGTGGAGGCGTTGTCCGACTTGGTGATCATCGCGGTCGCGAGGGACTTCTCGCGGGCGGTGAGGGAGCGCTTCGCCTTCTGCGCGTCCCAGAGAAGTGTTGAGAGAACGGTTACTTTGACGACGCTGGCCGAGTCGTACGCCGAGGACGCCCGCAGCGTGCAGTTCGTGTTGGTCGTACGGTCGTAGACGCCGACGGCGACCGTGCCCTTGCGGGAGGCGACCGCAGCGGTGATGTCCTTCTTGAGTTTGATCGCGAGGGCCGCCTTGGACGACGTGCAGCTCACGGCGGGCGCGGCTGCCGAGGCCGGGACGGCGGCGGTTATGAGGAGGCCGGTGCCGAGGGCGGCGACGGTCGCCGCTCTAGCACGTCTCGAAGTAGACGGAGTCATACCTCAGTTGACTCATGAGTTCGAGCGAATGGTTGTACGAGCCGTCAGCACGGTTGGGTAAAGGTTGCACAACGCGTTACTACGCCCCGCGCGCATTCACAGGTGACGGCCAGCTTCGGCACAGCGGTCGCCAACGTGGGGTTCGCACCATGCTCGGGTGACCTCTGCCACCGATCCCCAGCACCGTACGACCGAGCCGTCCGTGTCCCCCGACCAGCCACCGCCCGAGCCCGCGGCGGGCGCCGTACCGGGGAAGGCGCCGCGCTGGTCGCTGCCCGCGCTGCTCGCGATCCTGGTCCTGGCGGCGGTCCTCTACTCCTGGAACCTCTCCGGTTCGAGCCTCAACAGCTTCTACAGCGCTGCCGTGTTGAGCGGTACGGAGAGCTGGAAGGCATGGTTCTTCGGCTCGTTGGACGCCGGGAACTTCCTGACCGTCGACAAGCCGCCGTTCGCGCTGATGGTGATGGGCCTGTCCTGCCGGGTCTTCGGCTTCGGCACCTGGCAGATGATGCTGCCGATGGTCCTGGTCGCGCTCGGCACGATCTGGATCCTGCACGCGTCCGTGCAGCGGGTGTGGGGGCACGGCGCGGCGGCCGTCGCCGCGCTGGTCCTGGCGCTGACCCCGATCACCGTCGCCATCAACCGCGACAACAACCCCGACACGCTGCTGGTGTTCCTGATGGCGGGCGGCGCGGCCCTCGCGCTGCGCGCCGTGCACAACGGCAGACTGCTGCCGCTGCTCGGGTCGGCCGCGTGCTTCGGGCTCGCCTTCAACACCAAGATGCTCCAGGGCTACATCGCGCTGCCGGCCGTCTTCGCGGTCTACCTGTACGCGGCGAGGCCGAAGCTGGTGAAGCGGATCGTCAACCTGCTGCTCGCGGGTGCAGTACTCGCGGTTTCCTCCTTCTGGTGGGCCGCCGCCGTGTCCGTAGTACCTGCGGACGAGCGGCCCTACATCGGAGGTTCGACGGACGGTTCCGCCTGGAACCTGATCATGGGCTACAACGGCCTCGGCCGGGTCTTCGGCGGCGACGGCAACATGGGCGGCGGAGGCGGGGGCGGCGGCGGAGGCGGCGGCTTCTCCGGCACCGCCGGTCTCGGCCGGATGTTCAACGACATCCTCGGCGGGCAGATCTCCTGGCTGCTGCCCTTTGCAGCAATCGCTTTCATCGGCGCGATCATCCTGTGCGGACGCGCTCCGCGCACCGACCTCACCCGCGCCGCCGTCCTGGTCTGGGGCGGCTGGCTGGGCCTGCACTTCCTCACGTTCAGCATGGCCGAGGGCACGATGCACCCGTACTACACGACCGCCATGGCGCCCGGGATCGCGGCGCTGTGCGGGGGCGGCGGCGCGATGCTGCTGCGCGCGTTCCGTACGGACAAGCGGTGGGTGTGGGTGCTGCCGGTGGCTCTTGCAGCAACCGCTCTCTGGTCCGTTGTGCTGCTGCGGCGCGCGTCCGGGTGGAACACCTGGCTGTGGCCGGCGGTCGGGGTGGTGATGGCCGCGGCCGTCGTCGGGCTGATCGTCTTCCGGTCCGGGAACCGGGTACGGCTGCTGGCGGCTTCCGTCGCTGCGGCGGTCGTCGCCTCGGTGGCGGGACCTGCGGCGTACGCGTGGTCGGTGCCGTCGGGGTCCGGCGGAGGTATGGGG
This sequence comes from Streptomyces saintjeani, assembly GCF_055409605.1. NCBI lineage: Bacteria > Bacillati > Actinomycetota > Actinomycetes > Kitasatosporales > Streptomycetaceae > Streptomyces > Streptomyces saintjeani. The sequence continues at coordinate 3,408,548 of NZ_CP189624.1, forward strand.
GGTATGGGGGGTATGGGGGGTACTAATCCCACGGCCGGTCCGACCACGGGGAACGGTGGCTTCGGCGGGGGGCCTGGTAGGGGTGGTACGGGGGGTGGACAGGGTGGCTTCCCTGGTGGCCAGGGTGGTCGAGACGGTCAGGGGCAGGACGGTCAGGGCGGCGCTCAGATGACGCCCGGCGGCGGGTACGGCGAGTTGCCCGGCGGCGTCCAGGGCGGTACGCCGCCCGGCGGCACCGGCTCCACCGAGGGGAACGCCGGGTTCGGCACCGAGGGCGGCACCGAAGCCGGCGGCACCCAGATCGACCCCGGCGGCATGACCGGCGGCGTACCCGGCGGTGGCGGCATGGGCGGCGGCATGGGCATGGGCGGCGCGAACAGCGAGCTGATCGCCTACCTGAAGAAGCACCAGGACGGCGCCAAGTGGCTGCTGGCGGTGTCGAGTTCGCAGAGCGCGGCCCAGCTGATCCTCAGCAGCGGCGAGCCGGTGATCTCCATGTGGGGCTGGTCCGGCAGCGACAAGGCGATGACCCTCGCCAAGCTGAAGGAGCTGGTCAAAAAGGGCGAGCTGCACTACATCCAGATCGGCGGCAGCGGCATGGGCGGCGGCCCCGGCGGCAGCTCGAACGTCAGCTCCGAGGTCACGGAGTGGGTCCAGCAGAACGCGACGGCGGTGAAGGAGAGCGACTACAGCAAGAGCGCGTCCACGTCGGCGAGTTCGGCCAGCGAGTCGTCGTCCACGTCGAACACCTCGACGGTCTACCGCCTGGACCCCTCGGACGTGAGCTGACCCTCGCCCCCGGCGGCACCGGCTCAAGCGGCCCTCACCCTTCAGAAGAGCGAGGGCCGCTTTCGTCATACCCCGTAAGCTCACGAAGGTGATCGACACCATCGTGCTGGACGTAGGCGAGACCATCACGCGGGACGACCGCTACTGGGGAGCCTGGGCCGACTGGTTCGGCGTGCCTCGCCACACGGTCTCCGCGCTCGTCGGCGCCGTAGTGGCCCAAGGCCGTGACAACTCCGACGCGTTGCGGCTCATCCGTCCCGGAGCCGACCTCAAGGCCGAGTACCGGAAGCGCGCAGAGGCCGGTCACGGGGAGCAGTTGGACGAGTCCGACCTGTACGACGACGTCCGCCCGGCCCTCACCGCCGTCCGCCGGACCGGCGTACGCGTCATCATCGCGGGCAACCAGACTTCTCTGGCCGGTGACTTGCTGTGAGGGCTGGCCCTCCCGGCAGACCTCATCGCCACGTCTGAGGAATGGGGTGTCGCGAAGCCCCGGCCCGGCTTCTTCGAACGAGTGCTGGAGGTGTCGCAGGCCCCTGCCGACCGCACGCTCTACGTCGGAGATCACCCGGCGAACGACGTATTCCCCGCCCGGACAGCCGGGTTGAAGACGGCACACCTACGACGCGGGCCCTGGGGACACCTCTGGGCCGACGTCCCGGAGGTGGTCGCGGCGGCGTACTGGCGGATCGACAGCCTCATGGAACTCGTGGACGTGGTAGGCCGCTAGGCAAAAGCTCCACTCCGGGCGGAGGAGAACGAAGCTGTTCGTGCGCGTACATGGTGACCTGCGAGCGGAAGGGGCTCTTCTGTCATGCCCGGGCACCCAGGCATGATGAAACCCATGATTCGCGCTGTGATCTTCGACGTCGGTGAGTGCCTGGTGGACGAGACCACCGAGTACGGCACTTGGGCCGACTGGCTCGGTATCCCACGTCATACCTTCCACTCCATGTTCGGCGCCGTCATCGCCCGAGGCCGTGACTACAGAGAGGTGTTTCAGGAGTTCCGGCCTGGCTTCGACCTGTACACCGAGCGCGAGCGCAGGGCTGAGGCCGGGAAGCCCGAACACTTCGGGGAGACAGACCTGTACCCCGACGTCCGTGACGCCTTCGCCGCTCTCCGCGCGGACGGACTGTGGGTTGGGATCGCCGGCAATCAGACGGTCCGTGCGGGCGGCATCCTGCGCGAGCTGTTCAGTGCCGATGTCGACCTGATCGGCACCTCGGACGACTGGGGCGCCAGCAAGCCCGACCGGGCGTTCTTCGACCGCGTCGCCGAAGTTGTCCCCGCCGAAGCGGACGAGATGCTGTACGTCGGCGACCGTGTCGACAACGACATCCGGCCGGCCGTCGCCGTAGGCATGCACACCGCCCTCATCCGCCGAGGCCCGTGGGCGACGATTCAATGGAACACCGAGGAAGCCGAGAAGCTCCCGACATTCCGCATCGAAAGTCTCCTCGAACTCTCCGGTCTGGTGCGGGAGTTCAACGCGCGAGGGCACTGACCGTCGTCGACCACCCATACAGCCGGTCGTCCAACTCGCGCACGCACCGCTCGTGCTGGTGCGGCGCCAGAGTCCGCCGCACCTCCCGAATCCGATCCATGCCCATCGCGTACCAGGTCCGCTCCAGTTGGTCGAGCGCGCGGACCGCATACGCGCATGCTGCCTCGGGGTCGCCGGCCGCGGCCTCGACAGCGGCGAGGTCGCCGAGCACGACCGTGATCTGCTTCTCCTCAGGCTCCAGGGAGTCGAGGACTCCGAGGAGAGTGACCCTTGCTTGGGGCAGGTGGTTGGCCTTGAGCTGGGTGTTGCCTTTGAAAGCGGCAAGACGGACCGGGCTGAACCAGTCCATCCACTCAGGCGTCGCGTGTTCGGAGCCGTGAGCGAGCACGTCCTCGGCATGGCCGATCAGGTGCAGCGCGGTCCGCGCATTCCCGCAGCGCGTTTCGCACTCCGCCTCTACCGCATCCAGCCACGCGAGCAGTTCGGCAGACGCCGGACCCCGGCGGGCATAGGTGCGTGCGGCCACCATCCTTTCCATCGCCGCCTCCCGGTCTCTCGCCCAGGCTGGAGCGAACGCGGTGTGCGCAAGGACCGCAGCACCGAGTAGAGGATCGTCCGCCTCGCCTGCTGCCTGGAGCGCACGGAGAAGAGTCTGCTGGGAGCGGCCGGCGTCGCGGATGTCGAAAAACTCGATCCTGCCCGCAAGGAGATACGTCTCCGCGAGCGCCGCCGCTACGCGTTGCTTGGTCTGCCCAGCGGTCTCGGGAAGCAGGGCACAGCCGAGGCAGGCGTGCGCGATGGCAGCGGGGTGGAGAGTGGCAGGGGCGACGGACCAGTACAGGCGGCGGTGAGACCGGGTGATCGCCTCATAGTCGGCGGCGACAGTCGCGGGTTGCATGGCCACAGCCTGAGTGGGAACGGACGGCAGGCCGACTCCTGGGGTCTCGGCGAGCGTGCTGATATGGCGACGAGACTTCGCGGGGAGGCCGCCAGGCGGGGTGAAGCCGAGCGATTCCAGGTCCTGCCCAAGCAGGCGGATGAGAGCCTGGGCCACCTCGGGTTGGGGCCAGGGCGGTGATTCGGATTCCCATCGGCGGACCTGACGGACCCCCACCTGGAGGGCATCCGCAAAGGCCTGCTGGGAGTTGAACCCAGCCGCCATCCTGGCTGCCTTGAGACGGGTGTTACCTGAAGGCCGTGCCACTGCTCCACCTCCGCATCGAGCCCTGCGGAGAGTGTCCCTCAAAGCCCTATTGACGGCTAGCTACCCCCCTTGTGAGTTAATAAAAGTCCTCTTTACGCCTCAGAAAAGTCCCTCTTAAGTCCTCGGAAGTGCCGTTCCGCAGGGCCAGGCTGAGACACGTCAGATTCCAGGCCTCCAAGGAACCACTCGTGTCGACGCCGCCGTTACTGTCCGCTGAGGAGTGCGCCCTGCACGACGCAGGGCATACGTGGGATGCCATCCGCGTACCCCACACGCTCGGCCTCACCGCCATGCGCATCCTCGGCAGTCGCTGCGGAGCTGTGATCGTGAACAGCGGCGGAGACACTCTCTACTTCTTCGTCTCCGTCGGTACCGCCGCGAACTGGTCCGTCGAGGGCACCCGTCCCGTGGGCCGGGGATCTGTGATGGCGATCCCGGCGGAGCGCCGTACGGACGGACCCGGCGCGCACTGGTTGATCTGCCCCGGAGAGGACGGCTGGCTCACCGACCCCGCCGCCCTGGAGGCGGCGCTCGGAGACAGCGTCGCCTCGCACGAGCCCGAATAGGCCGCTGCCGCAAATACCCCGGCGACCGTTCGCGGCGGCCCCGGGGCGCGGCCAACGCTGCAAAGGAGCGTCAACATGGCGAACGGTATCGCCCCCCAAGGGTCGCCTCGGCCCTCTGGCTCGATCACGCCGGCCTACGAAGTGAACCGGCACGGCATGATCACCAAACAGGCGAGCAGGACGGACGCGCAGCCGTCGCTCACCTCGACCTGCGCCGCTGCCGAGTGGTACGGCACGCAGAGCACACTGCTGCGGCACGGCGAAGTGGCCGAGTTCGGCGAGCAGTTCACTGCCTGCCTCGCGCAGTTGGTGCCGGAGGTCAAGGAGATGGCTGAGCGCTTGGACCCTGGCGACGCCGAGGCGGAGACCGCGCTTGCCGCCGTCAGGACCGCCTGTATGCGGATGGACCGCCCGAAAGCCCCGGGTTCGAGGGGTGAGTCGGAGCGAGTCGGTGACCTCGCGCTCTCGGTCAGCGCTCTCGCCCACCACCGCGAGAAGCTCACCGCCGCGTTGGCCGTGCTGGAGGCACGATGACCAGGCCGACCCACGCCTGCCCCAACGAGACCCGGCGCCGTCGACTCCTCGGAGTCGCATACCTCTCCGTACTGGTCACCCTGGTCGTCGCCCTGGTCTGGGGAATCGCCTCCGGGGGTTCGTTGTGACGCCCGCCCAACTGCTCTGGTGGGATATGCCGGTGCCTTGGGTGACTCCCTGGAGCCATGAGCAGACGCTGCCCAGCCGGTTCGTCCGGCACGTCAACGAGGAGTCCGAGGAGCGGCTCGGCTACGCGGACGAACACCCCTCGGACCGGCGCAACGGTGTCCTGTGGGTGCGGATGTCGGTGACACGGGGGCGCGGCGAGCCGGACTTCGCGGGCCTGCACCCGCTGCGCCAGCGGCAGGCGATGACGCACATGCTGTGCCAGGTGTGCGGGACCACGACCGTCGGCACCCGCGCGGACGAACGGCACCTGTTCGACTTCGTCGCCCGTGGCGATGACTCCCCCGTCCGGGAGGGCGAGAGGGTCATCGTGCCGCCCGTGCACGAGACCTGCGCCCTCCAGGCCGTTGAGCAGTGCCCCCACCTGCGCCGGGGCTGGACCGCAGCCCTCGTGGGCTGGGCCCCGTCCTGGGGCGTCGCCGGGGCCCTCATCCATCCGGGCACTCTCGACCTGATCAGTGACCCGTCCGATCTGGTCGAGGTGCCGTACGCGGACGAGCGGCGTCTGCGCTGGATCTACGCCTCCCGCGAGGCCGTCTCCCTCCACGACGTCGAGCCGATCGACCTCGCCCGCCTGGAGATCGAGGCCCGAACGGCACGGGCCCCGGCATGAAGTCGGTCATCGGTCTGCTCGTGTACGTGGCGGTCGTGACCGCTCCTGTCCTCGCCCTGGTGCTGGCGCGGACGCCGACCTGAAAACGCATCCCCACGGCGACCGCAGGGTCAGGGTCACACCTCGCGAGTTCCTGTCCGGTAGTCCGATGCTGTAAGGCCCTGGCAGCGCGGGGCTACCGCTTTTCTCCACAGCCCTCGGCGCGGCTCCGCGCCGGTCCGCAAGTCAACAGCCAACCGGCCGAAGGAACTTCATGACCAACACGACCGCCGAACTCGGCGAGGCGACCCGCCTGCGGAACCAGGTGGTGGACCAACTGTGCGCGGACGGCACGATCTCCTCCCCTGAGATCGAAGCCACGATGCGCAAGGTCCCGCGCCACGAGTTCACCCCCGACGCCCCGCTGGAGAAGGCGTACGACACGTACGCGGCGGTGGTCACGAAGGTGGACCAGTACGGCGTTCAACTCAGCTCCGTCTCCGCCCCACAGATCCAGGCCATGATGCTGGAGCAGGCCCAGGTGAAGCCCGGCATGAGTGTGCTGGAGATCGGTTCGGGCGGGCTGAACGCGGCCTACCTCGCCGAACTCGTCGGCGAGGACGGCGATGTCGTCACCGTGGACATCGACCCCGCCGTGACCGAGCGCGCCGCGCGCCTGCTGGCCGTGCACAACTACGACACGGTGCGGGTCGTCACTGCGGACGCGGCCGAGCCGATCACCCCCGGCCTCGGTGAGTTCGACGTCATCCTGGTGACCGTCGGGGCCTGGGACATCCCTCCGGCCTGGATCTCGCAGCTCAAGCCGAGCGGCCGGCTCGTAGTGCCGCTGCGGATGCGCGGCCTGACCCGTTCGATCGCCTTCACGCAGGTGGCAGGCGAGCACGGTGACCACCTGGAGAGCGAGTCGGCGCTGATCTGCGGCTTCGTCCCCGTGCAGGGGGCAACTGCTCATCAGGAGGAGTTGCTGCTGGTCAACGGCACGTCGGAGATCGGCCTGAAGTTCGACGACGGGCTGCCGGCCGATCCGCACCGCCTCGACAACGCCGTCACGATGCCGCGCCACGACCTGTGGACCGGCGTCACCGTCGGCCTCCGGGAACTCCTCGACACCCTCCAGATGGCGATGGCGATCGGTCTTCCGGGCTTCTGCACGATGGCCGTCGACGAGAACCTGGACACGGGCCTGGTCGCGCCCGTGAACAAGCGGTTCGCCCTCGCCGCCGTCGAGGACGACACCTTCGCCTATCTCGTCACCCGCCGCACCGAGGACGCCCAGCACGCCGAGTACGGCGTGCACGCCCTCGGCCCGCACGCGAAGCAACTCGCCGACAAGATCGCCGACGTGCTCCGCGACTGGGGAGCCAACCGGCGCGGCGGCCCGGGCCCGGTCGTCCGGGTCCATCCGGCCGGCACCCCCGACGACCAGATCCAGGCCGACCAGGTGATCGACAAGGTGCACAGCCGGATCTCGCTCTCCTGGCCGTCGGCGTGACCCCGAGGCCAGGCAGTCCCGCACCATCCGAACAAGAGGAAGGCAGCACATCATGACGAGCGCCACCCTGGCCCCGCCCGCCCTGCTGGCGGACCCGGCCGACGACGGCGACGACGACTTCGCTCCCTTGGACGTGAGGGTCGTCATCGCCGAGCACCCGCACGGCAAGCTCATGTGCTCCACGGGCGACGGCTGCGGCAGCACCTGCGCGACGGGCTCCTCCGCCTGCACCTCGTTCGTGGAGGACCCGGCGTGACCTCACCGGTGGGCCGGGCGAAGCGCTTCGCCCGGCCCACCGGCCCCTGTCTCCGTGCCGCCTTCTCACAGAAGGGTTCCCATGGCTTCCCGAGCAGCCGACTACCGGTGGCAGGGCGTTGCGATGCTGCGCGCCACCACCAGCCCCGGGCCGGCAGACATCCCCCACACCCTCGACCTGGACGACGTGGCCGTGACCCGCGGCTGGCTGGACCGCGTCCAGCAGCGCGAGGACTTCCGCAGCGCGCTGGAACTGGCCACCCCCGCCCTGTCCCACGCCATCGAGGCCGTTGTACAAGGACGGCAGGCTGAACCCCGCCATGTCCGCCGTACCGCACTGTCGACGGCCTCCTACCTCCTGCGATGGCAGCACCGCCCGACCCCGCTCGGCCTGTTCGCCGGTACCGCGCCGGTCTCCGTCGGGCCCATGGCGAGTTCGCGGTGGCGCGACAAGCACCGCGTGATGATCCGGCCGGACGCCGAATGGGTCACCGACCTCGCCCTCCGGCTCCAGCGCACCCCCGCGTTACGGGAGCGGCTGCCGCTCGTCGCGAACAACGCCGCCCGCGTACGCGGCGACCGGGTCGTGGCGCCGGGCCCGCCCTCCGACGGCCACTCCGTCCTCCTGGCGCCGGTTGAGACATCCGTCCGTAACACGCGGTCGGTGGCCGCCGCCATGGACGCGGCCCGCACCCCCATCGTGTACGGAGACCTCCACGACCACCTCCGCGAGCACTTCCCGAACGCCTCCGCGCATCAAGTCGACACGGTGCTCACCGACTTGATCGGGCAGCGATTCCTGATCACCAGCCTGTGGGCTCCGATGACCACGGTGGACGCCTTCCAACACCTGTGCCGCGAACTGGAGCGGCTACAGGCGGACAGCGTCCCCGAGGTACGGGACCTGGTCCGCTCGCTGTACGCGCTGCGGGACGATGTGTCCGCCCATCAGCCGGCGCTCTCCGACACGAGCCTGACCGCCCTCATGGCTCGGATGCGCGCCCTCACCGCTGTCACCCCGACGCCGCTGCTCGTCGACACCGCCCTCGACTGCGAGACTCAGCTCCCGCACGCCGTGATCTCGGAAGTGCGGGCAGCTGTATCAGCGCTTTACCGGATCACCCCTCAGCCCTACGGCTATCAGCACTGGCGCGACTACCACCGCCGGTTCCGGGCCCGGTACGGGATCGGCGTTCTGGTGCCGGTGATGGACCTGGTCGCGGACAGCGGCCTGGGCCTGCCCGCTGGATACGTCGGCTCGGAACGCGGCCCGGCACCGAAACTGCGCACCGACCGCGACGAGCTGCTGCTCGCCCTGGTGCAACAGGTCCTCCTCGACGGCCACGACGAACTCCGGCTGACGGACGACATGATCGACGCCCTGGAGAGGGCCGCCGGCGACGACGAGCGGCTGTTCGTGCCCCGGGTGGAAGCCGCCTTCGAAGTCCACTCCCCCAGCACCAGGGCACTGTCCGACGGCACCTTCGACGTCCTGCTCACAGCCGTACCCCGGCCCGGCAGCAGCATGGGCGGCCGGTTCGCCCACGTCCTGCCCTCTGAGCAGCAGGACGCGCTCACCGCCACCTACCGCGGAACGCCGGACGTCCTCAGCGCGCAGCTCATATTCCCGCCACGCCGTCACCGCAACGAGAACGTCGCCCGCACTCCACGGCTGCTGCCGTACGTCATCGAACTGTCCGGCCACCAGGAGGCGGACGAGACGGTGATCCCGCTCGCCGACATCGCCGTCACCGCGGCCCCCCGCAGCTTTCACCTCGTGCAGCTCTCCACCGGCCGGCACATCGACGTGCGGGTCCTGCACGCCCTGGAAGGCGGAACTCAGACACCGCCGCTGGCGCGTTTCCTCGCCGAGGTGGCCACCGCCCGCCACGCCGCCTACAAGCCCATGGATTTCGGCGTCGGCTCCCGGCTCCCGTTCCTTCCCCGGGTGCGCTACCGCCGTACCGTCCTCCTCCAGGCCCGATGGCTGCTCGCGGCCGACGAGCTGCCCGGCCGCAAGGCCCCGGCAAAGGAGTGGGAGCGCGCTTTCACCGCCTGGCGGGAGAGGTTGCGCGTCCCGATGCGGGTCGCCGTCGTCGAGTACGACCAGCGCCTTCCCCTCGGCCTGTCCCACCCGGTCCACCTCCGGGTGCTGCGCGCGCACCTCGACAACGCCCGGCGCGCGGAACTGCGCGAGGTCCCGGACGCAGACGCCCACGGCTGGATCGGGCGAGCGCACGAGATCTGGCTCTCCCTTGGCCTCTCCCAGCCCGGCGCCACCGATGTGCCCCGGTTCCGCCCCACCACATCACAGGTCCCCCCGGGCACCGGCGATGTCCTCCACGCGCAGCTCCACGCCCACCCGCGCCGTTACGACGAGATCCTGAGCCGCCACCTCCCCCGCCTGCTCGCCGCCTTCGGCGAAGCCCCGCCGCTCTGGTGGTTCACCCGGCACCGGGAGATGGCCCGCCCGGACGCCGACCAGCACCTCGACCTCACGCTGCACCTGCCGAGAGACGCGTACGGGGCCGCCGCCCAGCACCTCCGTACCTGGGCGGACGACCTGCACGGGATGGGTCTGGCGTCCGGGCTCGTCCTGGTTCCCTACCAGCCGCAGACCGGGCGCTTCGGCAGCGGGGCCGCCATGGACGCGGCGCACCGGGTGTTCGCCGCGGACTCCGCCGCTGCCCTCGCACAGATCCGGCTCACCGAGCGCACCGACGCCGTCGCCCCGCAGGCCCTCGCCGCCGCCAGCGCCCTGCACCTCGTGACTTCCCTGGCGCCGACCATTGCGGCGGCCGAGGAGTGGCTGGTGCACAACCTTCCCCGGAGCACGGGCCCGCTGGACCGAGCCCTGCGCGGTCAGGCGCTCGAACTGGCCCTGCCCAGTGGCGCCTCCGCGCTCGCGGCCCTCCCCGGCGGCCCTGGGGTCACCGACGCGTGGCGGGCCCGCGCCGCAGCCGCGAGCACCTACCGCAGCGCCCTGACCGGCCAGTTCGACCCGCTCGTCACCGCCCGCTCGCTGCTGCACCAGCACCACGTCCGGGCTCTGGGTGTCGACCCGCGCGCCGAAGAGACGACGATCCGGCTCGTACAGACCGCAGCCCTCCGGCACCGCATGGCCGCCCGATGACCGCCGCGATACTGGAGCAGTACACCGCCCGCCTCGCACACCCCGCTCCTCCCTCCCCGGACGAGCCGTGGGCAGCGCAGTCCCTCGCCGACGGCGCCGCCGGAATCAGCCTGCTGCACATCGAGACCGCCGCCCGTCACGGCGGCTCCTGGCACACCGCCCACCGATGGATCACCGCCGCAGCCGCCGGACACGTCAGCGCGGCCGACACCACCGGCCTGTTCCTCGGCGCCCCGGCCCTCGGCTTCGTCCTCACCACCGTCCCCCCGGCCTTCCAGCACCTGTACGCCCCAGCACGCCGGACCCTGCACCAGCACATCACCGACCTGGCCCACCGCCGGGTGGACGCCGCACTCACCCGCATCCGCAAGAGCGACCTGCCCACGTTCGCCGAGTACGACCTCCTCCACGGCCTCACCGGCATCGGCGCCTACCTCCTGCGGACCGACCCCGAAGGGCTCGCCCTCGAACGAGTCCTGACGTACCTCGTCGCCCTGACCCATCCGCTCGCCGCCAACGGCCGCCTCCTGCCCGGCTGGTGGGTACGCCACGACCCGGCCCGCGGCGAATCGCCCCACTTCCCGGGCGGCCACGCCAACTTCGGTGCCGCCCACGGCATCACCGGCCCGCTGTTCCTCCTCGCGCAAGCCCTGCGCCGTGACATCACCGTCTCCGGTCACCGCGAGGCGATGTGGACCATCTGCGAACACCTCGACGCCTGGTGCCAGTTGAGCCCCTCCGGCCCCTGGTGGCCTGAGCATCTCTCACGCCGCGACCTCGACGCCGGACGGCCCCACCACCACGCCCCCGCCCGGCCGAGCTGGTGCTACGGCACCACCGGCATCGCACGGGCCGGACAACTCGCCGGGCTCGCCCTGCACGCCCCCGACCTCCAGGCGTTCTACGAGAACGCCCTCTACCGCGCCCTGACCGACCCCGGACAGCTCGCCTACATGACCGACTCCGGCCTGTGCCACGGCTGGGCAGGCATCTACCAGACCAGCGTCCGCGCCGCCGCCGACGCCCGCGACCCGCGCCTCCACGACCTCCCGGAGCGCCTCGGTTCCACCCTCGCCGAACAGGCCCGGACCGGCGGCCCTCCCGGGCTGATCACGGGCGACGCCGGCACGGCGCTCGCCCTCTCCACCTTCACCTCGCAGCAGACACCAGTCACCGGATGGGACGCATGTCTCTTGATCGACTGACCCGGGCGACCGAGTCGAACCCGACGCACCTCGCCGTCCTCGCCGTCCTCGGCGGCCTGCCGATCGCCGACGCGGCACACCAGTACCGGCTGGACCCCCTGGTCCTCTCCGACGCGGTCGTCGTCTACGACCAGGCGGGCCGGAGCGCGCTGGTCCGCCACATGGTCGCCGACGACTGGTGGCAGACCTACCTGCACTTCGCCGACTGGACGAACGCCGACACCACCTTCATCACGCACGTCCTGCCCGTACTGCGCGAGGCCGAGGCCACCGGTGCGATCGACGGCTGGTGGTACACCCGGAAACACCCCTGCTGGCGCCTGCGCCTCCGCGTCCAGCCCGTCACCGGCGCCAAGCTCTCCGTAGGGGACGAACTGGACCGCCTCGTCTCCGACGGACACCTCCAACGCTGGTGGCCCGGCATCTACGAACCGGAGACCCCGGCGTTCGGCGGGCGGACGAGCATGACGGCCGCACACCGCCTCTTCGTCGCCGACAGCAGGGAGGCCCAGCAGCTACGCCATCGCGGCGACCTTGCGGTGGGAACCCGAGAGCTGTCCGTCCTCCTGTGCACGATCATGATGCGCGCGGCCGGGCTGGAATGGTACGAGCAGGGCGAAGTCTGGCACCGCGTCATCACGGACGAACACCGCTCGGCCGTCAGCGACGTCCCAGTGGAACAGCTCAGAGCCCGAGCCCGGGAGATCCGTCCCCTTCTCTTCGCCGACAGCGACGTCCTGCTGCGCCCCGGAGGGCTGTTGGAGCCCGTCACCGAGTGGGTCACCGCCTTCCACAGCACAGGGCAGGCGCTCGACCAAGCCGTCCAGGACGGCACACTCGACCGCGGACTGCGACAGGTGCTCAGCTACCACGTGCTCTTCCACTGGAACCGGCTCGGACTGTCCCTGCGGGGGCAGAGCGTGCTGGCCGCGGCAGCCAAGGCAGCGATCCTGGATGGTCAACTCGCGTAGATCGCCACCGATTTGCCGTTTCTTGACACCGAACAGACATGTCACATTCATTTACATGACCTCATGTCCATGTCACCCTCGCCGTGTTGCCCCCCACTCAACACGCGTAGACAGGACACTCCTTATGCTGGCGACACGCATACGCCGCCGCTGGAAGCCGGTGGCGCTGACGACCGCAGCGGTCCTGGTGGGCCTCGCCGTACCCGCGGTGACGGCGACCCCGGCCTCCGCCACGACCACGGCGTACGACTCGACGTACTACAAGAACGCGGTCGGCAAGACGGGTGCGAGCCTCAAGTCCTCGCTGCACACGATCATCAGCAGCCAGTCGAAGATCTCGTACTCCGCCGTGTGGGACGCGCTCAAGGCGACCGACCAGGACCCGAACAACAGCGCCAACGTGATCCTGCTCTACAGCGGCGCCTCGCGCAGCAAGTCGCTCAACGGCGGGGACGTCGGCGACTGGAACCGTGAGCACGTGTGGGCCAAGTCGCACGGCGACTTCGGCGAGGCGACCGGGCCCGGCACCGACCTGCACCACCTGCGCCCGGCGGACGTCCAGCTCAACAGCACGCGCGGGAACCTGGACTTCGACAACGGCGGCAGCGCGGTCACGGGCGGCGGTGGCAGCAAGGTCGATTCGGACTCCTTCGAGCCGCGCGCCGCGGACAAGGGCGACGTCGCCCGCATGATCCTCTACATGGCCGTGCGGTACGACGGCGGCGACGGCTTCGCCGACCTGGAGCCGAACGAGAAGGTCAACAACGGCAGCAACCCGTACATCGGCAAGCTCTCCGTGCTGAAGGCGTGGAACGAGCAGGACCCGCCGAGCGCCTTCGAGGAGCGCCGCAACCAGGTCATCTACGACACGTACCAGCACAACCGCAACCCGTTCATCGACCACCCGGAGTGGGTCGAGGCGATCTGGTAGCAACCGGTTTCAGCAACGCGGACCCTTCTCCCGGCCGGGGCAGGGTCCGCGTCGTCTTTCCAGGTCAACCGCGGCCGTCGACCTCGCGGCGAGCGGCGAGAGCGACCAGCGCGCCGACCGCACCCGAGGCGGCCAGTACCCCACCCACAAGTACCCCGTAGTACACCCCGCCGGACCCGGCGCCACCCACGAGCAGCGCCGCGAGCACCCCGAGCGCGACGGCAAGCGCCAGCAGCGCCGCCGGCAGTCCGCGTATCTCGGCCAAGACCCCTCCCCACAGCTCGGACACAATGATCGGCAAGCGTACACAAGCCCGCCGGGAAAACCCCGACTCCCTTTTCCTGTAAGGGAGTTGGCCTTCAGCAGCCGCGCGGCCGATCATGGGACGAGCGGTCGAGCGGGAGGGGAAGGACGACGGTGAGCTACGCCCTGGAGATGAGTACGGGGGACATGCGGCAGGTGGTCCGGCTACTGACGACGGTGGAGCGGACGCCCGCGCAGGAGGAGCACCTCGGCAGGGTGCGGGAGCACTGCAAGGCGCTGGACGTCAGACTTGAGAGCCAGGGGGTGCACTACGACGTACCGGTGATCCGGGCGCTGGAGGAACTGATCGACGGCGCCCCGTCGAGGACCGTGTCCCCCGCGTACGCCCACGCCTTCCACGAGGTCGTGACGTCCTGCTTCTCGTACACCACGGACCTGGGCAGCTGGCGCCGGATGTCCTGGTTCCAGACGGTCTCCAACGACCTGGCCCGCAACGGCATCCCGACCGTGCTCCTCCCGGAGACGTTCCTCTTCTGCGGCCCGCCGCTCCCCCTCCCCCACCCGGGCGACGTCCACCCCCGCATCGGCACCCTCTCGATCCAGCGTGCCGCCGAGGCGGCGACCGCGTACACCGCCGTCCTGGACCGCGTCCACCCCGACTGCCAGGACACGGTCCGCCGCTTCACGGAGGCGTTCCGCTTCGAGTTGAACGACTGGCGCCCCAACTCACCGGCGGACACCCTCTTCTTCTGGTTCGACCGACCCTAGACTCCCCACCATGATCGCCGACCTCCAGTGCGTGGTCCTGGACTGCCCAGCCCCCGCCGAACTGGCCGCCTTCTACCACGAGTTGCTGGGCGGCACGATCGACCACCCGGACCCCCGCTGGTCCCTGCACGAGTCCTGGTCCACCCTCCACACCCCCTCGGGCCTGGTCCTCTGCTTCCAGCAGGTCCCGGACCACCGCCCCCCGGCCTGGCCGGACCCGACCCGCCCCCAGCAGTTCCATCTGGACTTCGGCGTCCGGGACTTGGACGAGGCCCAGGCCCAAGTCCTCGCCCTGGGAGCCAAGCTCCTCGACGCAGGCTCCCCGAACCACAGTTGGCGAGTCTTCGCGGACCCGGCGGGCCATCCCCTGTGCCTGGTCCGGCACCACGGCGGCTGAGTCACCCCTCCACGGCCACCGCCTCCACCACCGACAGCACCGACTCCGTCGGAATCACCCGGCTCAGCCGCAGCCCCGCCGCCTCGAACAGCGCCGCGAAGTCCGACGCCGTGCGCTCCCGGCCGCCCAGGGACGCCATCATCATGATGTCGAGGGTCTTGGACTGGTGGGGTGCGTTGCCGGGCGGGACGACGGCGTCCAGGACGAGGACCCGGCCGCCGGGGTGGAGGGAGTTCCGGCAGTGGCGCAGGAGGGTTACGCAGCGGTCGTCGTCCCAGTCGTGGGTGATGCGTTTCATCATGATGACGTCGCCAGGGGGTACGGACGTGAAGAAGTCGCCGTCCGCCAGGGTCCAGCGGTCGGCGACGGTCTTGTCGCCGGCCAGGCGGTGGCCCGCGAGGACGTGGGCGCGGTCGTACAACACGCCCTCCAGGCCGGGGTTCTGGCGCAACGTCTCCTGGAGGAGGCCGCCGTGGCCCCCGCCGACGTCGACGACCGTACCGCTCGCCGGGAAGTCGTACGCCGCGGCGATGACCGCGTTCTCGGGATCGGACATCGCGGCCATCCCGACGTGGAAGACGGCGGCCGTACGCTCGTCCTGTGCGAAGTAGTCGAAGAACGGCATCCCGAACATCGCGTCGAACGCGGTGACTTGACCGGTGAGGCAGCGGGACAGCTCCCCGGCGGGCTGCCACATGCTCTGGTCGGTGATCATGAGTACGGCGCTCCGCACGGAACCCGGCACGTCGCCGCGCAGCGCCTGCCCGGCCTCGGTGAGCGTGAACGCGCCGCGCGCGTCCTCCTCGACGACGCCGCGGGTCGCGAGGAGCCGTAGCACGCGGTAGAGCCCGCGCTCGTCCGCGCCGGTGGCGACGGCGAGTTGGGCCGGGGTGCGGGGGCCGTCGGCGAGGTGGTCGGCGACGCCGGTCTCGGCCGCCGCGCGCAGGGCCGCGGGTTGGAGGAAGCCGAGCGCCTCGTCGACGAGGAACGCGCCGGAACGCCGCAGGCGTTCGCTCTCCGTCTCCGGAACACCCGCCGCACCGGCCTCGCCCTGCGCCATGCCGTTCTCCTCACCACGAAGCCAAAAGTAACCCTCTGTTCACCTAGAGTGACATGTCGCACCGGCAGAACGGAACACCCGAAAGAGCCAACCTCCCTCGGGAATACCTCTGCTACAGATGCGTCGGCGCGAACATCCGCAGCACCGCCGGCAGCACCACCACCGAAGGCCCGGGCTCCGCAAGGGACTTGGCCAGATCCTCGGCCAGCGTCTCCACCGAGGTCAGCACCCCGGGCACCCCGAACGACTCGGCCAGCGCCACGAAGTCGGGCCGGACCAGCTCGGTCCCGGTGGCCTCGCCGAACGCGTCGGTCATGTACTCCCGCAGAATCCCGTACCCCCCGTCGTCGACGACGAGCCAGGTCACGTCGGACCCGTACTGCCGGGCCGTGGCCAGCTCGGCGATGGAGTACAGCGCGCCCCCGTCCCCGGACACCGCGAGGACGGGCCGCGTCGGATCGGCGGCGGCAGCCCCCAGCGCCGCGGGGAACGCGTACCCCAACCCCCCGGCGCCCTGGGCGGAATGCATGAGGTTGGGCGCCCCGGCGTCGAACCCGGCCCACGCCCAGTACCCCAGGATGGTCATGTCCCAGAACGACGCGGCCCCCTTGGGCAGCGCACGCCGCACGGCCGCCAACACCCCTCGCTCCAGATCGAGTTGCTGACCGGCGAGCCGTTCCTCCACCTTCGCCAGCAACTCCCGCACCCGCACCGGTGCTTGCTCGTCGACCCGGTCGGCCACCGTCTCCAGCAGCGCCTGCACCGCGAGCCGCGCGTCCGCGTGGATGCCGAGCGCGGGATGGTTGGACTCCAGCTTGCCGAGATCCGCCTCGACCTGGATCACCCGGCCGCGCGGCCTGAACGTGTGGTAGTTGGACGAGAGTTCACCGAGCCCGGAGCCGAGGACGAGCAACACGTCGGCGTCTTCGAGGAGTTCGGTGGTGTGCCGGTCCTCCATCCACGACTGCAACGACAGCGGGTGCTTCCAGGGGAACGCCCCCTTCCCGCCGTACGTCGTCACGACGGGCGCGGAGAGCCGCTCGGCCAGTTTCCGCAGCTTGCCGGAGGCGTCGGCGCGGACCACCCCGCCGCCCGCGACGATCACCGGGCGCTCGGCACGGGAGAGCAGGTCGGCGGCTACGGCGGTGAGTTCGGGCCGGGGTGCCGGCTCCTCGGGGGTCGCGTCGACGCCGGTCACGACGGGGATCGCGGTCGGCGCGAGGAGCACGTCCTGCGGGATCTCCACCCACACCGGCCCGTGCGGCGCGGACAGCGCCGACCGCCACGCGTCCGCGATCGCCGAGGGGATCTGCGACTGCGTACGGACGGTGTGGACGGACTTCACAACGCCCCTGAACGAGGCTGCCTGGTCCGGGAGTTCGTGGAGGTGGCCGTGGCGTCCGCCGCCCAGTCCAGCGGTCGGGACCTGGCTACAGATGGCCAGCACCGGCGCCGAGGCGGCAGCCGCCTCCTGGAGCGCGGCGAGCGAGGTCAGCGCGCCGGGCCCGGTGGACAGCAGCAGCGGCGCCGCCTCACCCGTGACCCGGCCGTACGCGTCGGCCGCGAAGCCCGCGTTGTTCTCCACCCTGAGACCGACATACCTGAGAGGGGAGCGGCGCAGCGCGTCGAACATGCCGAGCGCGTGCTGGCCGGGCAGTCCGAAGACGGTCGTAGCTCCCAGGCTGTACAGGGTTTCCACGACCAGGTCCCCGCCGATCCGCCCGGCGGGCGGGTTCAGCGCGGCCTCGGTCTGGGCCGCCGTCGGACAAAGGACGAGGTCATGGTCGTGAGTCACTGTGCGCGGGCCTCGGCAATCTGGCGGGACATGAGGGTGACCAGCTCGTACGCCGTGTGGGAGGCGGCGACGGAGGTGATCTCGGCGTGGTCGTAGGCCGGAGCAACCTCTACCACATCGGCGGAAACGAGGTTGCACCCGGACAGGCCGCGCAGAATCTCCAGCAGCTCGCGGGACGTCATACCTCCGGCCTCGGGGGTACCCGTACCAGGGGCGTACGCGGGGTCGAGGCAGTCGATGTCGATCGAGATGTACAGCGGCCGGTTCCCGACCCGCTGCCTGAGCTGGTCGGCGACCTCGTCGACGCCGCGCCGCATGACGTCGGCGGAGGTGACGATCCCGAAGCCCATCTTCTCGTCGTCGGTGAGGTCCTGCTTGCCGTAGAGGGGGCCGCGGGTGCCGACGTGCGAGAGCGCCGAGGTGTCGAGGATGCCCTCCTCGACCGCGCGCCGGAACGGGGTACCGTGCGTGTACTCGGCCCCGAAGTACGTGTCCCAGGTGTCGAGATGGGCGTCGAAGTGCAGCAGGGCGACCGGCCCGTGCTGCTTGGCGACCGCCCGCAGCAGGGGCAGCGCGATGGTGTGGTCGCCGCCGAGGGTCATCAACCGGGCGCCGCCGTACAGGAGTTGGTCGGCGGCGGCCTCGACCGTCTCGACGGCCTCGTTGATGTCGAACGGGTTCACGGCGATGTCCCCGGCGTCCGCGACCTGCGCGAGCGCGAACGGCGAGGCGTCCTGCGCGGGATTGTACGGCCGCAGCAGCCGCGATGCCTCCCGGATCGCGTTCCCGCCGAACCGCGCCCCCGGCCGGTACGAGACGCCGGAGTCGAACGGCACCCCCACGACGGCGACATCGGCCTTCCCGCCGACCTCGTCGATCCTCGGCAGCCGCGCGAACGTCGCGGGTCCGGCGTAGCGGGGGATCCGGGAGGAGTCGACGGGGCCACGGGGCGTCTCGTACTCAGCCATGCTCAACTGCCTTCTTTCTCGCGCCTGTTGGCGTTTTCTGCGCTGTCTCCTACGACGAGGTCGTCGCCGTACGGAGCTGATGTTCCGTCAGTTCGGGTGCGTGCCCGGCGAGTCGCTCGCGCCAGGCGGCGAGGACGGCCGCGTCGGTCGGCGGGGTCGCCAGCGAGACGGCTACGTAGGCCACGAGGGAGGCCGAAAGGCCGTAGTACACGGGCTCGTTGGCGAGGATGCCGTACGCCGCCATCAGCCCGATGACCGAGCCGCCGCCGACCACGACCGAGGCGAGCGCGCCGTGCACCGTGCCCCGCTTCCACAGCAGGCCGCCGAGGATGGGGACGAGGAGGCCGCCGACGAGGAGGTTGTAGGCGACGGTGAGCGCCTCGACGACGTTGTTCAACGCGACGGCCGTGCCGATCACCGCGATGCCCATGACCAGGATGAACCGCCGGTTGTCCCGGACCTCGTCGCCACCGTTCTCGGCACCGGCCACCTTGCCCCGCAGCCGCGCCCAGATGTCGTTGTTCGCCACCGTCGCGCAGGCGATGAGCGCGCCGGACGACGTCGACATGACCGCCGCGAGGGCCGCCGCCAGCACCAACCCTCTGACACCGACGGGGAGTTCGTCCTTCACGATCGTCGCGAAGGCATCGTCCGCCGAACTCAGGTTCGGGTACAGGACTTTGGCCGCCGTACCGATGACGGCGCCCGCCAGGGCGTACGCGAGGCAGTACGAACCCGCCACCGTGCCGCCCCACTTGGCGGTGCGGTCGCTGCGGGCCGTGAACACGCGCTGCCAGATGTCCTGGCCGATGAGCATGCCGAACGTGTAGATCAGGACGTAGGTGAAGATCGTCTCGCCGCCGATGCCCAGCGGGTCGAAGTACGAGGTCGGCAACTCGTCGCGCATGGCGCCGAATCCGCCCGCCTTGACGACCGCGATCGGCAGCAGCAGGAGCAGGACGCCGATGGTCTTGACGACGAACTGCACCATGTCGGTCAGGGTGATCGACCACATCCCGCCGAGGGTGGAGTAGGCGACGACGATCGAGCCGCCGAGGACGATCGCGAGGGTGCGGTTCATGTCGAGGAGGACGTCGAAGATCGTGGCGTACGCGATGGTCGAGGTCACCGCCAGCATCAGGGTGTAGGCCCACATGACCACCCCGGAGATCACCCCGGCCCTGCCACCCCCGTACCTGAGGTCGAGCATCTCGGAGACGGTGTACACCCTGAGGCGGGCGATCCGCGCGGAGAAGAAGACGCTCAGGGCGAGCAGGCCGAGGCCGATGGTGAAGACCATCCAGGCGCCGGAGAGGCCGTACTGATACCCGAGACCTACCCCGCCGATGGTGGACGCGCCGCCGAGGACGATCGCGGCCATCGTCCCGGAGTACATCGCGGGACCGAGCCGGCGGCCCGCCACCAGGAACTCGCTCTTCGAGCGGGCGCGGCGCATGCCCCACCAGCCCATGGCCAGCATCCCGGCCAGGTAGACGACGATCACGGTGTAGTCGACGGCCATGGAATCCCTCACTGTGGCTGCGCGCGGAGGCGCTCGTTGTCGCCGTGCGGGTGACGGACTCCGACATTAGGTGGCCGGAAAGCGACTGCGAAGTGTACGTTTCCCACACCCTCGCGGTCCGGGATGGAGGAAACGCACATGTATGGCGAACCGTCGGCCCCATCGCCGCCTCCGCCCGCCGTCCCTCCCACCCCGCCCGTCCCCCTCTCCGCCCTCCTCGCCCGCGAGGACCTCGCCCTGCGGCAGATCGCCGGGCCCTCGGACCCGGCCACCGTCCTGTACGGCGCCCTCACCTCCGAGATGGCCGACCCCTACCCGTACCTCCTGGGAGGGGAGCTGCTCCTCACGGCGGGCGTGCACATCCCGGAGGCCACCGGTTCGGGGACGTACTTCGACGACTACGTCTCCAGGGTGATCGCCGCGGGCGGCGTGGCTCTCGGGTTCGGGGTCGCCCCCGTCCACGACACCGTTCCCCGCGCCCTGGTCGCCGCCTGCGAGTCGTACGGGTTGCCGCTGATCGAGGTACCCGAGGAGACGACGTTCGCGGCGGTCGCCCGGGCGGTGTGGCAGTTGATGGAGCGGGCTCGTACCTCGGAGCTACGCCGGGTGACGGAGGCCCAGCAGAGCCTCGCGGCGGCGGCGTCCCGGCCGGACCCGGTCCCGGCGGTGCTGCGGCAGCTGGCCCAGCGGACCGGTGGGCGGGCGGTGCTGTTCGGGCCGGAGGGGGTGGAGGTCGCGGCGGCGGGGACGGTGGGCGGGGCTCCCCGGGCGGGCACGGCTTCCAGGGCGGGCGCGGCTTCCGGGACAGGCGCGCCCTCCGGGACGGGCTCAGCTTCCGAAGCAGGCGTGGACGCCTCGCTCGCCGCGCTGGCCCACCTCGTCACGACCCGCGCCTCGACGACGGCCACCGACACGGATCCCGCCACAGGGGTACACCTCGCGGCGTACTCCTTGGGTACTACGGGAGCTACGGGTCTCGCAGGCGGGAGCGCCGTAAGCACCACGGGTACGACGACGCCCCCTCGCACCCCGAACACCACCCCCCGCCGCCCCTTCGCCCTCGCCGTGGCCTCCCCCCACCGCACCCCCGCCGACCACACCATCACCTCGGTCGCCGCCGTCCTCCTCACCCTCCTCACCGACGAGCGCCAGAGCGCCCCGGAGACGACCCGCACGACCTCCCTCGTACGCCTCCTCCTGGGCGCGCCCCCGGCAGAGGTCGCCCCCCTCCTCGGCGCCGAACGCTGGATCGTCGTCCACGCCCGCCGGACGAGCCGCCCCTCCCCCACCCCCGACCACCGCTCGGCCGTCCCCGTCCCCCTCCTCGTCCCCCACGAGAGCCACCCCCACCCGTACCCCACCCCACCCCTCACTCGCCTCGACCCCCACCCCGCCCTCACCCTCGCCTCATCCCTCGGTACCCCCCTCGTAGACCTCACCCCCGACCTGGTCCGCCTCCTCCTCCCCGCCGACCAGGACCCGTACCCCACCCCGCACCCCCAACCCGGCTGGTCCCTGGGTATGAGTGCCCCCGTCACCCCCGCCGACTGGCCGGCGGCCGACGCGCAGGCCGCGCGAGCGCTCGCCCGGGCCCTGGCCACCCGCGTCCCCCTCGTCCAGCACACCGCACGCACCGCGCTCACCACGCTGGTCTCCCCCCAGGACGCCGAGGCGCACGCGCGGGTGCTGCTCGCGCCGGTCGCCGAGAACCCGGCGCTGACCGAGACGCTGCGCACCTGGCTGTCCCTGCACGGGAGTTGGGACCGTACGGCGGTGGCGCTCGGCGTGCACCGCAACACCGTCCGCCAACGCATCGCGCGCTGTGCGGGGTTGCTGGGTACGGACCTGGACGATCCGGACGTACGGATGGAGTTGTGGTTCGCGCTGCGGGAACGGCCGGGCGGCGAGGCATGATCGCCGACGTGACCCACGTCCCAGCGGCCGCAACCGCGCTGACGCGCACAGGCGTCTGGACCAGAATGGGGGTATGCCGATACCCCGGATCCCCACCCGCAGCGAGCTCGTCGACCACCTGGTGAAGACCCGCATCGCGGGCCAGGTGGCCACACCGCGCGAGAACAACCTCTCTCACTACCGTCAACTCGCCAACGGGGTGCGGAACTTCTGGCTCGGCCTCGAACTGGGCGACCGATGGGCGGACGAGCAGGACGTGCTCGCGGTGATGGCGGAGCGGGTCGGGGTGAACGACGATCCGGAGTACCGGTACGGGCAGGACACGATCGACCCGGAGCTGACGGTCGACGCGCTGGACCGGATGGCGGCGCGGCTGCGCAAGGCGGCGGACGGGCACCAGCGGGTGCTGTTCGCGACGGGGCACCCCGGCGGGCTGCTGGACGTGCACCGCACGGTCGCCGCCGCCCTGCACACCGCGGGCTGCGACATCGTGGTGATCCCGGACGGCCTCCAGACGGAGGAGGGGTACGTCATGCAGTTCGCCGACGTCGCGGTCCTCGAACACGGCGCGACCCTCTGGCACACGCACTCCGGCGAGCCGATGCGGCAGATCCTCACGGCCCTCGAACGCACCGCCCGCGACCTGCCGGACCTCGTCGTCGCCGACCACGGCTGGGCCGGGTACGCCGGCCAGCACGGCATCGACTCCCTGGGGTACGCCGACTGCAACGACCCCGCCCTGTTCCTCGCGGAGTCGGAGGGGACGGTGCAGGTGGCGGTGCCGCTGGACGATCACGTCGTCAGCCCCAGGTACTACGACCCGATGGTGGCGTACCTGCTGGCGGAAGCGGGGCTGAGATGACCCGTAGCTCTCAGGACGTACCCGGCTGACTCTCGCGGGGGACCCGGACCACACCCTCCTGGATCACCGAGATCGCCAGTTGCCCGTCCTGCGTGTAGATCCGCGCCTGCCCGAGCCCCCGCCCGCCGTGCGCCGACGGCGACTCCTGGTCGTACAGGAGCCATTCGTCGGCCCGGAACGGCCGGTGGAACCACATCGCGTGGTCCAGGGAGGCCCCGACGACGTCCCCGACCGCCCAGCCCCCGCGCCCGTGCGCGAGCAGGACCGAGTCGAGGAGGGTCATGTCCGAGACGTACGTCGCGAGGACTACGTGGAGCAGCGGGTCGTCGGCCAGCTTGCCGTTCGTGCGGAACCAGACCTGGGAGTGCGGCTCGCGGGGTTCGCCGTACTTGCCGTACGGGGGCTCCTCGACGTACCGCAGGTCGATCGCCTCGCGGGCCTCCAGGAAGCGCTCGACGGTCTCGGGCGCCAAGTGGCCGTACCCGCGCAGCCGTTCGTGGCTGGTCGGGAGGGACTCCGGGTCGGGTGCGGGCGGTATCGGGGTCTGGTGGTCGAGGCCGTCCTCGTACGTCTGGAAGGACGCCGACAGCGCGAAGATCGGCCGGCCGTGCTGGACGGCGACCGCGCGGCGGGTCGTGAAGGAGCGGCCGTCGCGCAGGCGCTCGACCGTGTAGACGATCGGCGCGCCGGGGTCGCCGGGGCGCAGGAAGTAGGCGTGCAGGGAGTGCGCGAGCCGGTCCGGCGGGACCGTGCGCCCCGCCGCGACCAGCGCCTGGGCCGCGACCTGCCCGCCGAAGACCCGGGGGACGACGGCGGAGCGGGACTGGCCGCGGAAGATGTTCTCCTCGATCTGTTCGAGGTCGAGCAGATCGAGGAGATCGTGAAGTGCCTCGGTCATGGCCCCTAGTTTCGTGACGTGTCGTTGCCGGGGCCTTTCCCGCTGCTTACAGGCCCATGTTCTTCGCGATGATCGACTTCATGATCTCGCTGGTGCCGCCGTAGATGCGGTTGACGCGGTTGTCCGCGTACAGGCGGGCGATCGGGTACTCGTTCATGAAGCCGTAGCCGCCGTGCAGCTGGAGACAGCGGTCGATGACGCGGTGCGCGACCTCGGTGGTGAAGAGCTTCGCGGAGGCGGCCTCGGCGGGGGTCAGCTCGCCCGCGTCGAGCGCCTCGGTGGCGCGGTCGACGACGGCCTCGGCGGCGTCCACCTCGGCCTGGCAGGCGGCGAGTTCGAACTTGGTGTTCTGGAACGCGGCGACCGGCTGGCCGAAGACGACGCGGTCCTTGACGTACTGCGTGGCGAACCGGATCGCGGCCTTCGCCTGCGCGTACGCGCCGTAGGCGATGCCCCAGCGCTCGGAGGCGAGGTTGTGGCCGAGGTAGTAGAAGCCCTTGTTCTCCTCGCCGAGGAGGTCCTCGACGGGAATCTTGACGTCGACGAACGCCAGCTCGGCGGTGTCGGAGGTCTTCAGGCCGAGCTTGTCGAGCTTGCGGCCGACGGAGTAGCCCTCGGCCTTCGTGTCGACGACGAAGAGCGAGATGCCGTGGCGGCGGTCCTCGGCGCTCTGCGGGGAGGTGCGGGCGCAGACGATCATGCGGTCGGCGTGGACGCCGCCGGTGATGAAGGTCTTGGCGCCGTTGAGGACGTAGTGCGTGCCGTCCTCGCTGAGCTTGGCGGTGGTCTTCATGCCCGCGAGGTCGGAGCCGGTGCCCGGCTCGGTCATCGCGATGGCCCACATCTCCTCGCCGGAGACGAACTTCGGGAGGTAGCGCTTCTTCTGCTCGTCGGTGGCGAGCAGCTTCACGTACGGCAGGCCCAGCAGCGTGTGCACGCCGGAGCCGCCGAACGTCACGCCCGCGCGCGCGGTCTCCTCGTAGATGATCGCCTCGAACTTGTACGAGTCGATGCCCGCGCCGCCGTACTCCTCGGCGACCTGGATCCCGAACACGCCCAGCTCGGCCAGCTTGTGGTAGAACTCGCGCGGCGCCTGGCCGGCGGCGAACCACTCGTCGTACACCGGCACGACCTCGGCCTCGATGAACGCCCGAAGGGTCTCCCGGAACGCCTCGTGATCCTCGTTGAACACCGTACGGCGCACGCCGCCACCTCCCGCTACATGTCTAAGCGCTTGCTCATACCCCAAGATACCGGTGGGTAGCGAGCAGCGTCCAGAGATGCAGGTCACTTCGGGGGAACCGGCGCGCGCACGCGTGCATCTCCACCCCTACGCGCGCGCGTGACGTCACTCCCCCTCCGCCGCCGCCCCGAACGCCCCCCGGGCCATCCGGTGCAGCAGCCGCGCCGTGTCCCCCCGCCCCGGCAGCGACCCCGCGCGCCCGAGGTGCGGCGTCGAGTTCAGGAGGCCGAAGACCGAGTGGACGGCGGACCGCGCGGCGGGTTCGGGCAGGCCCGGGTACACCTCGCGCACGACCCCCACCCACAGCTCGACGTACTGCCGCTGGAGCTGGCGGACGAGCTTGCGGTCGCTGTCGCGCAGGCGGTCGAGCTCGCGGTCGTGGAGGGTGATGAGGGGCCGGTCGTCGAGGGCGAAGTCGATGTGGCCCTCGACGAGGGAGTCCAGCACGCGCGCGGGAGGCTCGGCGGCGGATTCCTGGAGGCGGCGGCGCGCGCCCGTGAGGAGCTGGCCGCTGATGCCGACGAGGAGTTCCGCGAGCATCGCGTCCTTGCCGGCGAAGTGCCGGTAGAGCCCGGGTCCGCTGATGCCGACGGCCGCGCCTATCTCGTCGACGCCGACGCCGTGGAACCCGCGCTCGGCGAAGAGCCGCGCGGCCTCTCGGAGGATCTGGTCGCGCCGGGTGGGAGCGTCGGTTCGGGTGCCCATGGAATCAATTCTAGACAGGCTTGTTAGCGGTCGTTAACATGGACGACATGGGTTAACGCTCATTAACTTCGGAGGGGAGCGCGACATGGCGCAGGAACCCGTGCTGACCAGCGCGGCAGACCCCGCGTCGCAGGCGTGGCGGGCGAACGAGGCGGCGCACCAGGCCCTCGTCGAGGAGCTGCGCGGCAAGCTCGCGGCGGCCCGCCTCGGCGGCGGCGAGAAGGCCCGCGCCCGGCACACCGCGCGCGGCAAGCTCCTCCCGCGCGACCGCGTGGACACCCTCCTGGACCCCGGTTCCCCGTTCCTGGAGCTGGCCCCGCTCGCGGCCGAGGGGATGTACGACGGCCAGGCCCCGGCGGCCGGCGTCATCGCGGGCATCGGCCGTGTGAGCGGGCGCGAGTGCGTGATCGTCGCGAACGACGCCACGGTCAAGGGCGGGACGTACTACCCGATGACCGTGAAGAAGCACCTGCGCGCGCAGGAGGTCGCCCTCGACAACCGCCTCCCCTGCGTGTACCTGGTGGACTCGGGCGGCGCCTTCCTCCCGATGCAGGACGAGGTCTTCCCGGACCGCGACCACTTCGGCCGCATCTTCTACAACCAGGCCCGCATGTCCGGCGCGGGCATCCCGCAGATCGCCGCCGTCATGGGCTCGTGCACGGCGGGCGGCGCGTACGTCCCCGCGATGAGCGACGAAGCGGTGATCGTCCGCGACCAGGGCACGATCTTCCTCGGCGGCCCCCCGCTGGTGAAGGCGGCCACGGGCGAGGTCGTCACGGCGGAGGAGCTGGGCGGCGGCGAGGTCCACGCGCGCGTGTCGGGCGTGACGGACCACCTCGCGCAGGACGACGCGCACGCGCTGCGCATCGTCAGGAACATCGTCGCCACCCTCCCCGCGCGCGGGACGCTCCCCTGGGAGGTGCGGCAGGCGGCGGAGCCGAAGGTCGACCCGTACGGCCTGTACGGCGCGGTACCGGTCGACCCGCGCACCCCGTACGACGTCCGCGAGGTCATCGCGCGCATCGCGGACGGCTCGCGGTTCGCGGAGTTCAAGGCGGAGTTCGGCCAGACCCTGGTCACCGGCTTCGCGCACATCCACGGCCACCCCGTCGGCATCGTCGCCAACAACGGCATCCTGTTCTCCGAGTCGGCCCAGAAGGGCGCCCACTTCATCGAGCTGTGCGACCAGCGCGGCATCCCGCTGCTGTTCCTCCAGAACATCTCGGGCTTCATGGTCGGCAAGGACTACGAGGCGGGCGGCATCGCGAAGCACGGCGCGAAGATGGTCACGGCCGTCGCGTGCACGCGCGTACCGAAGCTGACGGTCGTGATCGGCGGCTCGTACGGCGCGGGCAACTACTCGATGTGCGGCCGGGCCTACTCCCCCCGCTTCCTGTGGATGTGGCCCGGCGCGAAGATCTCCGTCATGGGCGGCGAACAGGCCGCCTCGGTCCTGGCGACCGTCAAGCGCGACCAGCTGGAGGCGCGCGGCGAACAGTGGCCGACCACCGACGAGGACGCCTTCAAGGCGCCGATCCGCGCGCAGTACGACCAGCAGGGCAGCGCCTACTACGCGACGGCGCGCCTGTGGGACGACGGTGTGATCGACCCCCTGGAGACCCGCCAGGTCCTCGGACTCGCCCTGACCGCCTGCGCCAACGCGCCACTGGGTGACCCCCGGTTCGGCGTCTTCCGGATGTGAGGCGCGCCCCCCTGCGGCTAAACCGCCGCCGCTCTCGCGGAGGTGGTTGCTCGCCGTCGTGGTTCCTCAATTAATGGTTGCGGTGATCTGGTGGAAAAAGAGGTGGTTGCGGTGATCTCGTGGAAAGAGGGTTCTTCATGATGGGGACCGTTCTGGTCGCTAACCGGGGCGAGATCGCCGTCCGCGTCATCCGCACGCTCCGCGCGCTGGGGGTGCGTTCCGTCGCCGTGTACTCGGACGCCGACGCGGACGCGCGGCACGTCCGCGAGGCCGACACAGCCGTACGGATCGGCCCGGCGCCCGCGTCGGAGAGCTATCTGTCGGTGGAGCGCATCCTGGAGGCCGCCGCCCGCACGGGCGCGCAGGCGGTCCACCCCGGGTACGGCTTCCTCGCGGAGAACGCCTCCTTCGCGCGCGCCTGCGCCGAGGCGGGGCTCGTCTTCATCGGCCCGCCCGCCGAGGCGATCGCCCTGATGGGCGACAAGATCCGCGCCAAGGAGACGGTGGAGGCGGCCGGCGTCCCCGTCGTCCCGGGCGGGCGTGACCCCGAACTCGCCGAGGCGGCCCGCGCGTTGGGCGCTCCCGTCCTGCTCAAGCCCAGCGCGGGCGGCGGCGGCAAGGGCATGCGCTTGGTGCGCGACATGGCCGCGCTGGACGACGAGATCGCCGCCGCGCGCCGCGAGGCCCTCGCCTCCTTCGGCGACGACACGCTCCTGGTCGAGCGCTGGATCGACCGCCCCCGGCACATCGAGATCCAGGTCCTGGCCGACGGCCACGGGAACGTCGTCCACCTGGGCGAGCGCGAGTGCTCCCTCCAGCGGCGCCACCAGAAGGTGATCGAGGAGGCCCCGTCGGTCTTCCTCGACGCGTCCGCGCGCGCGGCGATGGGCGAGGCGGCGGTGCAGGCGGCGCGCTCGTGCGGGTACGTCGGCGCGGGGACGGTCGAGTTCATCGTCCCCGGGGGTGACGCGACGCAGTACTGCTTCATGGAGATGAACACCCGCCTCCAGGTGGAGCATCCGGTCACCGAACTCGTCACCGGCATCGACCTGGTGGAGTGGCAGCTGAGGGTCGCCGCAGGCGAGAAGCTCCCCTTCACGCAGGACGACGTCACTCTCAAGGGCCACGCGGTGGAGGCCCGCCTCTGCGCCGAGGACCCCGCGCGCGGGTTCCTCCCGACCGGCGGGACGGTCCTGCGGCTCCGCGAGCCCCGGGGCGACGGCATCCGCACCGACTCCGGGCTCAGCGAGGGCACCGAGGTCGGCAGCCTGTACGACCCGATGCTCGCGAAGGTCATCGCGTACGGGCCGGACCGCGAGACGGCCCTGCGCAGGCTCCGGGGCGCCCTCGCGGAGACGGTCACCCTGGGGGTGCAGACCAACGCGGGGTTCCTGCGCGCGCTCCTGGCCCACCCGGCGGTCGTCGCGGGCGAGCTGGACACGGGGCTCGTCGAGCGCGTCGCGGGGGACCTGGTCTGCGACGCCGTGCCGGAGGAGGTGTACGAGGCGGCGGCGGCCGTACGGCTGGAAGCGCTCCGGCCGGCCCGGCAGGGGTGGGTGGACCCCTTCTCCGTACCGAGCGGCTGGCGGCTGGGCGGCGAGGAGAAGCCGGCCTCGTTCCCGATGCGGGTGACGGGACACGAACCCGTCACTCACGTGATGCGCGGAACGGCGGCGGTGGGGGACGACCAGGTCTCGGTGACCCTGGACGGAGTCCGCCACGCGTTCCACCACAGCGGCGACTGGCTGGGCCGCGACGGCGACGCCTGGCAGGTCCGCGACCACGACCCGGTCGCCGCCTCCCTGACGGCCACCACGCGCGCGGGCGCCGACGCCCTCACCGCCCCGATGCCCGGCACGGTCACGGTCGTCAAGGTCGCACCCGGCGACGAAGTCACCGCGGGCCAGAGCCTGTTGGTCGTCGAGGCGATGAAGATGGAGCACGTCATCACGGCCCCGCACGCGGGCACGGTCACCGAACTCGACGTCACCCCGGGCACGACGGTCGCCATGGACCAGGTCCTGGCGGTCGTCACACCGAACGAGCCGAACGGCCCGAACGACCCGACCGGCGCCCCTCCCCAGGAGGCCCACGATGCCTGAACTCCCCATGACCGTCCCGGCCGACGGCCTCCCCGCGCGCGTACGCATCCACGAAGTGGGCGCCAGGGACGGCCTCCAGAACGAGAAGACGACCGTCCCCACGGAGATCAAGGCGGAGTTCATCCGCCGCCTGGCCGCCGCCGGCCTCACCACCATCGAGGCGACGAGCTTCGTCCACCCCAAGTGGGTCCCCCAACTGGCGGACGCCGAGGCCCTGTTCCCGCAGATCAGCCAACTCCCTGTGGATCTCCCGGTGTTGGTTCCCAACGACCGTGGCCTGGACCGGGCCCTCGCCCTCGGCGCCACCCGGATCGCCGTCTTCGCCAGCGCCACGGAGTCCTTCGCCAAGGCCAACCTGAACCGCACGGTCGACGAGTCCCTGAAGATGTTCGAACCGGTGGTCACGCGCGCGAAGGAACACGAAGCCCACGTCCGCGGCTACCTCTCGATGTGCTTCGGCGACCCCTGGGAGGGCCCGGTCCCGATCCCCCAGGTCGTCAAGGTCGCCAAGGCCCTGCACACCATGGGCTGCGACGAGTTGAGCCTCGGCGACACGATCGGCGTGGCGACCCCGGGCCATGTGAAAGCCCTCCTCACAGCGCTCGGCGAGGCTCAAGTCCCCACCTCCGCCCTGGCCGTCCACTTCCACGACACCTACGGCCAGGCCCTCGCCAACACCCTCGCCGCCCTCCAGCACGGCGTCACCACGGTCGACGCCTCCGCAGGGGGCCTCGGCGGCTGCCCGTTCGCCAAGTCGGCCACCGGCAACCTCGCCACCGAGGACCTCGTGTGGATGCTCCAGGGCCTCGGCATCGACACGGGCACCGACCTCGGTCAACTCGTCGCCACAAGCGCATGGTTGGCCGGTCACCTGGGCCGCCCGAGCCCGTCCCGAACCGTCCGCGCCCTCGCCCGCGAGGAACTCTCCCACAAGGAACAGTGATGGACTACCGCCTCTCCCCCGAGCTGGAAGAACTCCGCCGCACGGTCGAGGAGTTCGCGCACGACGTCGTGGCCCCCAAGATCGGCGACTTCTACGAACGGCACGAGTTCCCGTACGAGATCGTCCGCGAGATGGGCCGCATGGGCCTGTTCGGCCTCCCGTTCCCGGAGGAGTACGGCGGGATGGGCGGCGACTACCTCGCACTGGGCGTCGCGCTGGAGGAACTGGCCCGCGTCGACTCGTCGGTGGCGATCACCCTGGAGGCGGGCGTCTCGCTGGGCGCGATGCCGATCCACCTGTTCGGCACGGACGAGCAGAAGCGCGAGTGGCTCCCGCGCCTGTGCGCGGGCGAACTCCTCGGCGCCTTCGGCCTGACGGAGCCGGACGGCGGCAGCGACGCGGGCGCGACGCGGACGACGGCCCGCCTCGACCCGGAGACGGACGAATGGGTCATCAACGGCACGAAGTGCTTCATCACCAACTCGGGTACGGACATCACGGGGTTGGTGACCGTGACGGCGGTCACCGGCCGCAAGCCGGACGGCAGGCCGCTGATCTCGTCGATCATCGTCCCGTCGGGGACACCGGGGTTCACGGTCGCGGCCCCCTACTCGAAGGTCGGCTGGAACGCCTCCGACACCCACGAGCTCTCCTTCGCGGACGTGCGCGTCCCCGCCGCGAACCTCCTCGGTGAACTCGGCCGCGGCTACGCCCAGTTCCTGCGCATCCTGGACGAGGGCCGGATCGCGATCGCCGCGCTGGGGACGGGTCTCGCGCAGGGCTGCGTGGACGAGTCGGTGAAGTACGCGAAGGAGCGCGAGGCGTTCGGCCGCCCGATCGGCGCGAACCAGGCCATCCAGTTCAAGATCGCCGACATGGAGCTGAAGGCGTACACCGCGCGCCTGGCGTGGCGGGACGCGGCGGCGCGGCTGGTCGCCGGTGAACCCTTCAAGAAGGAGGCGGCGCTGGCCAAGCTGCACTCCTCGACGGTCGCGGTCGACAACGCGCGCGACGCGACGCAGATCCACGGCGGCTACGGCTTCATGAACGAGTACCCGGTGGCCAGAATGTGGCGCGACTCGAAGATCCTGGAGATCGGGGAGGGCACGAGCGAGGTGCAACGGATGTTGATCGCAAGGGAGTTGGGCCTCGTGGGCTGATATCTCGCACCTCATAGGCCGCACATAGCTTTCGATCCAAGGCGACCACCCCCGGGAAGATCGACTGAGGCTAGGCTAACCTATCTTCGATCTGTCCCGGCGGTGATCCCGCACGTCCGAAAGCAGCCTCCCCCATGCCCAACGCCAGAACCACCCACCTCACCCGCCGCGGCGTCCTGGCCGCCGGCGGGGCCCTCGGCCTCGGTGCCGCCCTCGCCGCCTGCGGGGACGACGACGCGAAAAGCGGTGGTTCCGACGCGTCGGCGAGCGCGAACACCGCCAAGCCGGGCCCGTGGACGTTCAAGGACGACCGCGGTACGACCGTGAAGCTCGACAGGACCCCCTCGACGATCGTCGCCTTCACCGGCGTCGGCGCCGCGCTGTACGACTACGGCATCCAGGTCAAGGGCGTCTTCGGCCCGACGAAGACGCCCGCCGGCAAGGCCGACGTCCAGGCCGGCGACATGGACGTCTCGAAGGTCGAGATCCTCGGCAACGTGTGGGACGAGTTCAACGTCGAGAAGTACGCCGCCCTCGCGCCGGACGTCCTCGTCTCCACGATGTTCGACACGGCCGGCACCCTCTGGTACGTCCCCGAGGCGTCCAAGGACAAGATCGCCAAGTTGGCGCCCAGCGTGGGCCTTTCGGTGTACGACCGCCAGCTCACCGCGCCGCTGGAGCGCATGTGGGAGCTGGCCGAGTCGCTCGGCGCGGACATGACGGCCGCGAAGGTGACCGCCGCGAGGAAGCGGTTCGAGGACGCGGCGAGCCGGCTGCGCGCCGCCGCGAAGGCGAAGCCCGGCATCAGGGTCCTCGCCGGTTCCGCGAGCGCCGAGCTGTTCTACGTCTCCGGCAGCGACCTCTCCATCGACCTGGAGTACTTCAAGGCCCTCGGCGTCACCTTCGTGGAGCCCCCGGCCGACACGCTCAAGGCGAGCGGCGGCTGGTTCGAGCCGCTGAGCTGGGAGAACGTCGACAAGTACCCGGCGGACCTGATCCTGATGGACGACCGCACCTCCGCGATCCAGCCCTCGGCGATCACGAAGGACACCTGGAAGAAGCTCCCCGCCGTCAAGGCCGGCCAGGTCATCGCGCGTTCACCCGAGCCGATTCTGTCGTACGACAAGTGCGCGCCGCTGCTGGAGAACCTCGCGGCGGCCATCGAGAAGGCCAAGAAGGTCACCTGACCCCCGTGTGACCGATCACCCCGTTCCCCCCACGCCGCCGCCGTCCCCTTCCCCCGGAGGACCCCGCATGCGCTCGCACCTGCTCAACGACACGACCGCGGAGCGGTACCGCCGCTCCGTGACCGACGGAGTGGCGCGGGTGGCCGCCAGACTCGCCGCCACCGACCGTCCGTTCACCGGCGTCACGGCCGACGCCCTCGCCGCCCGCATCGAGCGGATCGACCTCGACAGGCCGCTGTACGACACGACGGCGGTCCTCGACGAGCTGGAGGAGGTGTACCTCCGGGACGCGGTCTACTTCCACCACCCCCGCTACCTCGCCCACCTCAACTGCCCGGTCGTCATACCGGCGGTGCTCGGCGAGGCGGTCCTGAGCGCGGTCAACTCCTCGCTGGACACGTGGGACCAGTCGGCGGGCGGCACGCTGATCGAGCGGAAACTGATCGACTGGACGACCGGACGCATCGGCCTCGGCCCGTCGGCGGACGGCGTCTTCACCTCCGGCGGCACCCAGTCCAACCTCCAGGCGCTGCTGCTGGCCCGCGAGGAGGCCAAGACCGACTCCCTGGCGAAACTGCGCGTCTTCGCCTCCGAGGTCAGCCACTTCAGCGTGCAGAAGTCCGCCAAACTCCTGGGCCTGTCCGCCGATTCGGTCGTCCCGATCCCCGTCGACCACGACAAACGGATGCAAACGGTGGCCCTGGCACGGGAGTTGGAGCGCTGCGCAGCCGCCGGCCTGACCCCGATGGCCGTCGTCGCCACCGCCGGCACCACCGACTTCGGCTCCATCGACCCGCTCCCCGAGATCGCCGAACTCTGCGCCCAGTACGGGACGTGGCTGCACGTGGACGCGGCGTACGGCTGCGGCCTGCTCGCAAGCCGCAAGTACCGCCACCGCATCGACGGCATCGAGCGCGCCGACTCCGTCACCGTCGACTACCACAAGTCCTTCTTCCAGCCGGTGAGTTCGTCCGCCGTCCTGGTCCGCGACGCGGCGACCCTGCGCCACGCGACCTACCACGCCGAGTACTTGAACCCGCGCCGGATGGTGCGGGAGCGCATCCCGAACCAGGTCGACAAGTCCCTCCAGACGACCCGCCGCTTCGACGCGCTCAAGCTGTGGATGACGCTGCGCACGATGGGCTCGGACGGCATCGGTGAACTCTTCGACGAGGTCTGCGACTTGGCCGTCGAGGGCTGGCAACTCCTCGCAGCCGACCCGCGTTTCGACGTCGTCGTCGAGCCGTCGCTGTCCACGCTGGTCTTCCGCTGCATCCCGGCGGCGGTCACCGACCCCTCGGAGATCGACCGCGCCAACCTGTACGCCCGAGAGGCCCTGTTCGCGTCCGGTGCCGCGGTCGTCGCGGGCACGAAGGTCGGCAACCGCCACTACCTGAAGTTCACCCTGCTCAACCCCGAGACCACGGTGGACGACATCGCCGCCGTCCTCGACCTGATCGCCGGCCACGCCGAGCAGTACCTGGGAGAGCCCCTTGACCGCGCGTCCTGACACCCCGTACGACTTCGTGGGGATCGGCCTCGGCCCCTTCAACCTCGGCCTCGCCTGCCTGACCGAGCCGATCGCCGAACTCGACGGTGTCTTCCTGGAGTCGAAGCCCGACTTCGCGTGGCACGCGGGCATGTTCCTCGACGGCGCCCACCTCCAGACCCCGTTCCTGTCGGACCTGGTCACCCTCGCCGACCCCACCTCGCCCTACTCCTTCCTCAACTACCTGAAGGAGAAAGGCCGGTTGTACCCGTTCTACATCCGCGAGAACTTCTATCCGCTGCGGGTGGAGTACGACGACTACTGCCGCTGGGCCGCGAACAGGCTGACCGGCGTGCGCTTCTCGACGACGGTCGAGGAGGTCACGTACGACGACGAGGTGTACGTCGTGAGAACCACCGCCGGTGACACCTACCGCGCCCGGAAACTGGTCCTGGGCACCGGCACCCAGCCGTACCACCCGCCCGCCGTGCAGGGGCTCGGCGGCGACTTCCTCCACAACTCGCGGTATGTGCAGAGCCGTTCGGAGCTGGTGAAGAAGGAGTCGATCACGCTGGTCGGCTCGGGCCAGTCCGCCGCCGAGATCTACTACGACCTCCTGAGCGAGATCGACGTCCACGGCTACCGGCTGAACTGGGTGACGCGCTCGCCGCGCTTCTTCCCCCTCGAATACACCAAGCTGACGCTGGAGTTGACCTCTCCGGAGTACATCGACTACTTCCGCGCGCTGCCCGAGGCCACCCGCTACCGACTCGCGTCCCAGCAGAAGGGGCTGTTCAAGGGCATCGACGGCGAGCTGATCGACCAGATCTTCGACCTGCTCTACCGGAAGAACCTCGGCGGCCCCGTCCCCACCCGGCTGCTCACCAACTCCTCGCTGAACAGCGCTGCTTACGACAGCGGCAGCTACACCCTGGGCTTCCGCCAGGAGGAGCAGGGCAAGGACTTCGAGCTGACGACCGAGGGCCTGGTCCTCGCGACCGGGTACGCCTACACCGAGCCGGAGTTCCTCGCGCCGGTCCGCGACCGGCTGGTCTACGACTCCCACGGCAACTTCGACATCGCCCGCAACTACGCGATCGACACGACCGGCCGGGGCGTCTTCCTCCAGAACGCGGGCGTGCACACGCACAGCGTCACCTCCCCCGACCTGGGGATGGGGGCGTACCGCAACAGCTGCATCATCGCGGAGCTGCTGGGCCGGGAGTACTACCCGGTGGAGAAGGCCATCGCGTTCCAGGAGTTCGCGGCATGAGCGACAGGAGCGACAGGAGCGACAGGAGCGACAGGAGCGACAGGAGCGACAGGAGCGGCATCAGCAGCATGAGCGGCGGTACTACCCGGGTAGTACCCGAGGACTTCACCTTCCGCCCGGTCGACCCCCTCACCGACTCCGAGTTCCTGCACTCCTGGCTGACCCACCCCAAGGCGGCCTACTGGATGATGCTGGACGCCAGACTGGAAGACATCGAGCGCGCCTACATGGCCGTGGCCGCCGACGAGCACCAGCAGGCGTTCCTCGGCCTGGAGCACGGCGTCCCCGCCTTCGTGATGGAGCGCTACGACCCCGTCCACCGCGAACTGCCGGGCCTGTACGACCCGTTGCCCGGCGACGTCGGCATGCACTTCCTCACCCCGGCGACCGACACCCCCCGCAGCGGCTTCACCCTGGCCGTCATCACCGCCGTCATGGCCCACCTCTTCGCGGACCCGGCCGTCGAGCGGGTCGTCGTCGAGCCGGACGTGTCCAACACCGCCGTCCACGCCCTGAACGAAGCCGTCGGATTCGTCGCCGAACGCGAGATCCAGAAGCCGGAGAAGACAGCGTTGCTGAGTTTCTGC
Organism: Streptomyces saintjeani; assembly: GCF_055409605.1. Taxonomy (NCBI): domain Bacteria; kingdom Bacillati; phylum Actinomycetota; class Actinomycetes; order Kitasatosporales; family Streptomycetaceae; genus Streptomyces; species Streptomyces saintjeani. Next base: position 3,444,773 of record NZ_CP189624.1, read on the forward strand.
ACCCGCGACCAGTTCCTCGCGAAGCGCGCGGCGGCGGTGACCGCATGAGCCTCGCCGACTCCGTGGCCCACCTCTCCCCCGACCGCTGGGAGAAGGCCAACCGCCGGCTGATCCGCAAGGCCCTCGCCGAGTTCGCGCACGAGCGCCTCCTCGACCCCGAGGAGCGGGACGGCAGTTACACGGTCCGCAGCGACGACGGCCGGACCACCTACCGCTTCACGGCCGTCCGCCGCGCCCTCGACCACTGGCAGATCGACGCGGACTCGATCACCCGCACCCGCGACGAGGCCCGACTCCCTCTGGCCGCCCTGGACTTCTTCATCGAGCTGAAGGACACGCTCGGCCTCGGCGACAAGGTCCTGCCCGTCTACCTGGAGGAGATCTCCTCCACCCTCTCCGGCACCTGCTACAAGCTCACGAAGCCCCAACTCACCTCCGCCGAACTGATCGACGCCGGTTTCCAGGCGATCGAGACCGGCATGACCGAGGGCCACCCCTGCTTCGTCGCCAACAACGGCCGGCTCGGCTTCGGCGTCCACGACTACCTCGCGTACGCCCCGGAGACCGCGAGCCCGGTCCGCCTGGTCTGGCTCGCCGCGCACCGCTCGCGCGCCGCGTTCACGGCGGGCGCCGGCATCGAGTACGAGTCGTTCGTACGGCGGGAGTTGGGCGCGGAGACCGTCGACCGGTTCGAGGCACGCCTGCGTGAACTCGGCCACGACCCCGCCGAGTTCCTCCTCGTCCCGGTCCACCCGTGGCAGTGGTGGAACAAGCTCGCGGTGACGTTCGCGGCGGAGGTCGCGCGCGGGACGCTCGTACCGCTCGGCGAGGGCGACGACGCGTACCTGGCCCAGCAGTCGATCCGCACCTTCTTCAACAGCTCCCACCCCGAGAAGCACTACGTCAAGACGGCGCTGTCGGTCCTCAACATGGGCTTCATGCGCGGGCTTTCGGCCGCGTACATGGAGGCGACCCCGGCCATCAACGACTGGCTGGCCGGGCTGATCGACAACGACCCGGTGTTGAAGGAGTCCGGCCTGTCGATCATCCGGGAGCGCGCCGCCGTCGGCTACCGCCACCTGGAGTACGAGGCGGCGACGGATCGCTACTCGCCGTACCGCAAGATGCTCGCCGCGCTCTGGCGGGAGAGCCCCGTCTCCGCGCTCCGGGAGGGCGAACAGCTCGCCACGATGGCCTCGTTGATCCATGTGGACCACGAAGGCCGGTCGCTGGCCGCCGAGTTGATCGAGCGGTCGGGCCTGCCACCCGCCGCGTGGCTGAGGCGCTACCTGGACGCCTACTACACGCCGCTGCTGCACTCCTTCTACGCCTACGGCCTGGTGTTCATGCCGCACGGCGAGAACACGATCCTGGTGCTGAAGGACGGCGTCGTACGGCGGGCAATCTACAAGGACATCGCCGAGGAGATCGCCGTCATGGACCCGGACGCGGTACTGCCGCCCGAGGTCCGGCGGATCGCCGTCGAGGTCCCCGAGGACAAGAAGCTGCTGTCGCTCTTCACGGACGTCTACGACTGCTTCTTCCGCTTCCTCGCCTCCGACCTCGCCGCCGAAGGCGTCCTCACCGAGGGCGAGTTCTGGCGGACGGTCGCGGAGACGACCCGCTCCTACCAGGAGGCGCACCCCGAACTCGCCGAGAAATTCCGGCAGTACGACCTGTTCGCCCCCGAGTTCGCGCGCTCCTGCCTCAACCGGCTCCAGCTGCGCGACAACGAGCAGATGGTCGACCTGGCCGACCCGGCGGGCGCCCTCCAGCTGATCGGCACCCTGAGGAACCCCGTCGCGGGGTACTGATCAAGAGACGGGCGCCTCCGAGTACGGTCCTCGGGGGCGCCCGTCGCCTTCTGGTGGACAATCATGGCATGGCGGAAATCATCCAGAAGGACGGCACCTGGATCTTCGACGGCGACCGGCTGAGGCTGACGCCGGGACACGACAAGAACGTGAGCCCGCTCCGCAAGGAACTGGGTGAACTCACCGTCCCCCTGGAGGCGTTGGCCGGTGTCTCCTTCGAACAGGGCAAGAAGAACGGCCGGTTGAGACTGCGCCTGCGCGACGGCGCCGACCCCCTGCTGCTGGCCACCGCGGGGCGGCTCACCGAACCCCACGACCCCTATCAACTCGTCGTCGAGTCCGACCGCTACGGCGTCGCCGAGTACCTGGTGGACGAGGTGCGGGGCGCGCTGCTCCTGGAGCAGGTGCCGGGCACCCCGGTGGACGCGTTCCTGCTGGCGGGGCCCGCCGTACCGCTCTCGGTGTCCGCCGGGGACGGCAGCGCGAGCTTCGACGGGGACACCGTGCGGCTGGAGTGGAACTGGAAGACCGAGGACGCCAAGTCGGCCGCCGGAGCACGGCAGTTGGCGATCGGCGACATCCTCGGCGTGGAGTGGCTGCCGGCCGCCGGGCTGGAGAACGGGCATCTGCGCTTCACGGTCCGGGGCGCGGCCACGAAGGCGCCGCCGAAGTACGACCCCAACTCGGTGGAGCTGTGGGGGTTCAAGAAGGACCCGCTGATGGCGCTGGTCGCGGCGGCGGTCCAGGCCCGGCTCCCGCATCCGGCGGCGGCTCCCGGCACCGCCGTACCGGCCGTCGAGCCGACTCCCGTACCAGCCAGCGGAGATGACCACGACGCGCTGCTGCGGCGGCTGCGCGAACTCGGGGAGCTGCACCGGGACGGGGTGCTGACGGACGACGAGTTCACGATGGCCAAACAGGCCGTCCTCAAACGCCTTTGACACCAACGGCGTTGAGGACAGCCCGCAGCTCGTTCAGAAGTAACACCCTGCCTTCCGGGCCTACTTGCTGAACACGCTCACTTCGCGCGCCGCGCCACCGTGAAGTGGTCGACCTGCTCGCCGGTCTCGGCGATACCGCGCACGGTCAGCGTCGCCGTACGGCCCTTGGCGGCCGGGGTGACGTCGACGCGCAGGAACGAGTAGTCGAGGTAGCGCACGCGCGACCAGGTGACCGTCTCGTTCACCTTGCCGTCCTTGGTGTTGATGAAGGAGGCGACGGAGTCGACCTCGTTCTCGTGGCCCTCGTACGACAGCGGCGCGGTGAACGCGTACAGGCTGCGGCCCGCCGCGCCCGCCGTGACGTAGACGACGCCGTCGGTCTCGGGGTACGCCGTACCGCCGATCGGGAGCTTCTTGGTGACCGCGCCCTTCTTGATGACGTCGGTGCGCTCGTACTGGTGGTTGTGGCCGTTGATGACCAGGTCCACCGTGTACTTCTCGAACAGCGGCACCCACTCCTGCCGGACCCCGCCCTCGGAGGCGTGCGCGGTGGAGGTGCAGTAGGCGCAGTGGTGGAAGAAGACGACGACGAAGTCGATGTCCTTCGCGGCGCGGTACTTCTTGAGCTGCGCCTCCAACCATTTGGTCTGAGTCCCCCCGGAGATACCGAGGTTGGCGGGGATCTCGAACGAAATGTCGTTGGCGTCCAGGGAGATGATCGCCGTGTTGCCGTAGGTGAAGGTGTAGACGCCCGGCAGGTTCTTCTTGTCGGGGCCGTTGTCGGGGAGGTTCCAGCGGGCCTCCTCGCCGCCGTAACCGTTGGGCGAGTACCAGGCCTCCATGTCGTGGTTGCCGTAAGCCGGCATCCACGGAACGGACTTGGCGACCGACTCGGTCTGCGCGAGGAACTGGTCCCACACGCGCGAGTCGAAGCCGGTGTCCCCGGTCTTGCCGGCGCCGGTCGGGTCGGCGTACGCGATGTCGCCCGCGTGCAGGTGGAAGGCCGGATTCTGGCCCAGGAGAAGGGAGTTGTTGGCGAGGCCGTGGTAGCTGACGCCCTCGTCGCCGAACGCGGTGAAGGTGAACGGCGCCTTGTGCGCGGGCGCGGTGGTGAACGTGCCGAGCGTGCCCAGGAGATGGGGCGCGGCCGGGTCGAAGCCGGCGTGGCCGACGCCGTAGTAGTACGTCTTGCCGGGGCGCAGGTGGGTCAGCTTGGCGTGCAGGTAGTACTGGGTGTGGTTGCCGCTCGCGCCGACGCCGGCCGGCGTGAAGAGCGTGCGGACCTCGGCCTCGATCTTGCGGGAGAGGTCCCAGGGGTGGGCGCCGATGCGGATGTACGGCTTCTTGACGGCGACCGGGACCTGCCAGGAGACGGTGATCTCGGTGCGGGGGTCGTTGCCGTAGGCGAGGTGGCGGCCGAAGGGGGCGACGAGGGAGCCGTCGACCTTCTCGGCGGCCGGCCGCGCGGCCGGTGTGCGGGGTGCGGCCTGGGCGGTGGCGCCCGGCACGAAGACGCCGCCGGCGACGGCGCCGAGGGTCACGGCGCCGCCTCTGACCATCGACCGGCGGGAGAACTTGGCGCGCAGGTACTCGTGCTGCTCCGCCATCGTCATACGGGCGGCGAGCTGCTCGGGTACGCCCATGCGTGGAGTGTCCATGAGGTCTGAAATTGGTCGTTCCGGACGACGCCCGACAAGACGCCGAATGGACGATGTACGAACAAGGGCTCATGAGACCTTCAACACCACCCCAAGAGTTTCCCTCCCGGGTTTCCCGCAGGGGCGTGCCCGATAGCGGGCAGATTTCTTGCGAAAGACGCCCTTGTCCCTCAGGATCTACCGGGTGCACGACGAACTCGTTGATCATCTGATGCGGTCCACGCCCCTCCAGCGGGGCGAGGCGCTGCGGGTGATCCAGGACGTGCTCGCCTACTTCGACGAGACGACGGAGGACTACGTCCGCCGCCGCCACCGGGAGCTCCAGACGCAGGGTCTGGTGAACGCGGAGATCTTCGAGCGGATCGAGGCGGAACTGAAGTACAGGGCGGTCGCCCCGCCGGAGCTCTCGCTCCGGCAGCTCCGGCGGATCGTCTACGGGTAGTCACTCCCAGGAGTGACTCGGACCATGAGGACCTTTTACGTATGTGCGGAATTGTCGGATACATCGGCAAGCGTGATGTGGCACCCCTTCTCCTTGAGGGTCTCCAGCGTCTGGAGTACCGGGGGTACGACTCGGCGGGCATCGTCGTGTCCTCCCCGAAGTCGGCCGGTCTGAAGGTCGTCAAGGCCAAGGGCCGCGTCCGTGACCTGGAGGCGAAGGTCCCGGCGCGCTTCAAGGGCACGACCGGCATCGCGCACACCCGCTGGGCCACCCACGGCGCCCCCTCCGACCTGAACGCGCACCCGCACCTGTCGGCCGACCTGAAGGTTGCCGTCGTCCACAACGGGATCATCGACAACGCCTCCGACCTGCGGCGCAAGCTGGAGGCGGACGGCATCGAGTTCCTCTCCGAGACCGACACCGAGGTCCTCACCCACCTGATCGCCCGCTCGCAGGCCGAGAAGCTGGAGGACAAGGTCCGCGACGCGCTGCGCCTCGTCGAGGGCACGTACGGCATCGCCGTCATGCACGCCGAGTTCCCCGACCGCATCGTCGTCGCCCGCAACGGCTCCCCGGTCGTCCTCGGCATCGGCGAGAAGGAGATGTTCGTCGCCTCGGACATCGCCGCGCTGGTCGCGCATACCCGTCAGGTGGTAACGCTGGACGACGGCGAGATGGCCACGCTGAAGGCGGACGACTTCCGTACGTACACCACGGAGGGGACCCGTACCACTTCGGAGCCGACGACCGTCGAGTGGGAGGCCGCCTCCTACGACATGGGTGGCCACGACACCTACATGCACAAGGAGATCCACGAGCAGGCGGACGCCGTGGACCGCGTCCTGCGCGGCCGGATCGACGACCGCTTCTCCACCGTCCACCTCGGCGGCCTCAACCTCGACGCGCGCGAGGCCCGGCAGATCCGGCGCGTGAAGATCCTCGGCTGCGGCACCTCGTACCACGCGGGCATGATCGGCGCCCAGATGATCGAGGAGCTGGCCCGCATCCCCGCCGACGCCGAGCCCGCCTCCGAGTTCCGCTACCGCAACGCCGTCGTCGACCCCGACACCCTGTACATCGCCGTCTCCCAGTCCGGTGAGACGTACGACGTCCTCGCGGCCGTCCAGGAGCTGAAGCGCAAGGGCGCGCGCGTCCTCGGCGTCGTCAACGTCGTCGGCTCGGCGATCGCCCGCGAGGCGGACGGCGGCATCTACGTGCACGCGGGTCCCGAGGTCTGCGTCGTCTCCACCAAGTGCTTCACCAATACGACGGTGGCGTTCGCGCTGCTGGCCCTGCACCTGGGCCGTACGCGCGACCTCTCGGTGCGCGACGGCAAGCGGATCATCGAGGGGCTGCGCAAACTCCCGGGCCAGATCGCGGAGATCATGGCGAACGAGGCCGAGTACGAGAAGCTGGCGGCCGAGTTGGCGGAGGCTCGCTCGATGCTGTTCATCGGGCGCGTGCGGGGCTACCCCGTCGCCCGTGAGGCGTCCCTGAAGCTCAAGGAGGTCTCCTACATCCACGCCGAGGCGTACCCCGCCTCGGAGTTGAAGCACGGCCCCCTCGCCCTCATCGAGCCCGCCCTGCCGACGGTCGCCATCGTCCCCGACGACGACCTGCTGGAGAAGAACCGCGCCGCGCTGGAGGAGATCAAGGCCCGCAGCGGCCGGATCGTCGCCGTCGCCCACCGCGAGCAGGAGAAGGCCGACCGCACGATCGTCGTCCCGAAGAACGAGGACGAGCTGGACCCGATCCTGATGGGCATCCCGCTCCAACTCCTCGCGTACTACACGGCGAAGGCCCTGGGCCGCGACATCGACAAGCCGAGGAACCTGGCGAAGTCGGTGACGGTCGAGTAGAGATTTTCTCACCACCCGACCACCGAAGCGATAATTGAGGAACCCCCGCGGCGAGCAACCAACTCCGCGAGAGCGGCGCCGGTTTAGGCGCGAAGGCAGGAACGGACCCTCTACGATGCCACCTTCGCAGAGGGTCCGTTCATCGGTGCCGGGGACGCCCAACTCCCCGGCTGCGGCTGCCATTCAGCCGGTGGCCGTCACCCCCCGGCCGGCAGCGCGTCCACGTCGGGGCAGGGCGGTGGGCCAGTGGGCCAGGGCCGCTGTCGCCGCGTACCAGGCGACCGCGCCCGCCGCGACGGCGAACCAACCGCCCACCTTGGCCAGGGAGTCGGGGCCCCACAGCCGCGCGACGGCCGTCAGGACCAGCGCGACGAGGAACAACCCGTAGGTCCCCTGGGCGAGTTGGTCCCCGCCGGAGACGGTGAGGGACAGGGCGATGAGCGCGAACAGCAGCAGGAACAACCCGGCCGCGTTGTCGGAGACCTGGTTCCCGGCGGACACGGCCCAGGTGAACCAGAACGCCCCGACGGCCACGAACCCGGTCCCGTTCAGGGTGTCGTGGTCCCGGAAGGCGAAGAGTCCGGCGACGAAGAGGGTGACTCCGCCGACGTAGTGGGCGACGGAGACGGCGTCGGCCGCCGAGACCCCGTCGATGACATCGGCGTACCCGAGCCCGAAGGCCAACAGGGTGACGGCGAGGGCGAGTCGGCCGGCGATCGTTGAGGTGCCTGTGATTCCCGCAGGGACGTCGTTGGCCACGGCGGGGCTCCCTTCAAGCATGTGCAGTTGTGCGGTGTGCGATATATGCCCTTCACCAAGGCACGAACACCTCTACGCGTCGGTAGGTTCACGCCCGCGCAAAAGCCTGACCTCAGCAGTCACCCGTCCCTCAAAAGGCTTACGGGTACTACGGGATGACGACCACTACGGGATGACGACCACGGGCCGCTGCGCGCGCTTCGCGAGCCGCCCCGCGACGGAGCCGAAGATCCGGCCCACGATGCCGTGCGTGGAGCCGACGACGATCGCGTCCGCCTCGTACTCCCGCCCCACCTCTTCGAGTTCGTGGCAGATGTCGCCGCCGCGCTCGACGAGGATCCACGGCACCTCGGACAGGTACTCCGCACAGGCGAGTTCGAGGCCGAGGACCTCCGTGCGGTGGTCCGGGACGTCGACGAAGACCGGGGGCTCGCAGCCCGCCCACACGGTCGTGGGCAGCCGGTTGGCGACGTGGACGATGATCAGACCCGAGCCGGAGCGGTGGGCCATGCCGATGGCGTACGCGAGGGCCCGCTCGCTCGACGTGGAGCCGTCGAAGCCGACGACCACGCCGTGCTTGAAGGCGGGATCGCAGAGGGGGCGTGCGTCTTCCGCCGCCAGGGGCTCGGCCGCCGTTGGGTCGGCGACGGGCCGCTTGCGGTCTGCGGGTTCGAAGAATTCGTGACCGGCCATGGCTGTCTCGGCGAATCGATCCTTGTGTTGGGAGGGCGACAGGAGCGGCGGAGCTGTTGTCCGGGAATCATCTTCCCAACCCCATACCCCCAAGGGTACGGCGGCACGCCTCCTCAGCCCATATCCCGTGCCCTACCGGTGGGGGTTCCAGGGAGCATGCACGAGGTGGCGCCCGTAACGCAATGGTTGCTGCCCCGTGCAGGCGGTTTGCACAGGATTCGCTGACGCGGCACCCGCGCCCGAGTGACCGACCGGTCGAACGGGCGTTGAACCCGGTGCCCGACCGCACCCCCGACCACCCCGCCGACCGCCTCCGGGAGACAGGAAGCCCACCGTGCCCGTACCCCGTAGTACCTCCGAGGGACCCCCGGGGTCCCCCGAGGACCGGACGACCGATCTCATCCGCTGGGCGGTCTTCTCCTGTCTGCTCGTACCCGTAGTACTCCTTTGGTACGGCACCTCGCTCGGCGGCACCGCCGGCACCGCGCTGGGGCTGGCCGCCGTGACCGCCGTGTGCCGGGTACTGCTGCGGCAGTCGGAGCGCTGCGAGGCGCGCGTACTCGCCGAGGAACACGCGCCGCACCCGCACCACCACAGGCGCCCCGCGCGTGCGGGCACGGGCGCGCACCGAGGCGGACGTCACACCGGAGGAGGCTCACCGGTCGGCTGACCGGTTTCCGCGCACAACCACATCGCTTTTCAGCCAACTTCCCGCACCTGTGCATCAGCTGGTCCGAACACCCCCCACCCCCCGTTTGACCTGCACGGAAAGGGTCTCAGGGCCCCCCTGCACCCTACGCAGATTAGCCACTGCCACGAGGCGCACTTCCCTGCACGTCCTCGTAGTGCAACGCTTCGTGATCGAATGCTTCACGCCAAGTTGCCATGTCGACAATGCGCCGGGTGGAGAACTGGCCACCGCGGCGCGACGCGACACAGTAGATTCGATCTTGACTGTCTACGGCGGGGGACTCGTGCAGGACCGAGGGGAAACGTGCAGGAGCGACACAACCGAGGAGCCGCGACCACCGAGGGGGGCTTAGCAGGATGAGCCACGACTCCACTGCCGCGCCGGAAACCGCTGCCCGGAAGCTTTCCGGGCGCCGCCGCAAGGAGATCGTCGCGGTGCTGCTGTTCAGCGGCGGCCCCATATTCGAGAGTTCCATACCGCTGTCGGTGTTCGGCATCGACCGCCAGGACGCCGGCGTACCGCGCTACCGCTTGCTGGTGTGCGCCGGTGAGGACGGCCCGCTGCGGACCACAGGGGGCCTGGAACTCACCGCGCCACACGGCCTGGAGGCGATCTCCCGCGCCGGGACGGTCGTCGTACCGGCCTGGCGCTCGATCACCGCGCCACCGCCCGAGGAGGCGCTCGACGCGCTGCGCCGGGCACACGAGGAGGGGGCCCGCATCGTCGGGCTCTGCACGGGCGCCTTCGTGCTGGCAGCCGCGGGGCTGCTGGACGGCCGCCCGGCGACCACTCACTGGATGTACGCGCCGACCCTGGCGAAACGTTATCCGTCAGTGCACGTCGATCCGAGAGAGCTGTTCGTCGACGACGGCGACGTCCTCACGTCCGCCGGTACGGCGGCCGGGATCGACCTGTGCCTGCACATCGTGCGCACGGACCACGGCAACGAGGCGGCCGGCGCGCTGGCCCGCCGGCTTGTCGTCCCGCCGCGCCGCTCGGGCGGTCAGGAGCGCTACCTCGACCGCTCTTTACCAGAGGAGATCGGGGCCGACCCGCTCGCCGAGGTCGTCTCCTGGGCGCTGGAACACCTCCACGAACAGTTCGACGTGGAGACGCTCGCCGCGCGCGCGTACATGAGCCGGCGCACGTTCGACCGCCGGTTCCGCTCGCTGACCGGCAGTGCGCCGCTCCAGTGGCTGATCACCCAGCGGGTGCTCCAGGCACAGCGGCTGCTGGAGACGTCCGACTACTCGGTGGACGAGGTCGCGGGGCGCTGCGGCTTCCGCTCGCCGGTGGCGCTGCGCGGGCACTTCCGCCGGCAGCTCGGGTCGTCGCCGGCCGCCTACCGGGCCGCGTACCGGGCCCGCCGGCCGCAGAGCGAGCGCCAGTTGGACAGTGATCCGACACCGGCCCCGCTGGGTCCGCCGTCCCCGGGGATGCACTCCGAGGCGCCGGTCCCGCTCCAGGCCCGCCGTACGGCGTCCGTCGGCTCCTCCGCGTCCGGGCTCTCCCCGGACCACGCGGTCTCCCGCGACCGCGACCGGGACCCGTACGCCGGCGCCCGCGCGGCCCTGCCGGGGCAGCGCAGCGGAGGCTGACCATACCGATCGGTCGACCGGCCGACGTCCGGCCCGGAGGGGGTAGCCCTTCCGGGCCGGACGTCTGCGGTGCCGTGTCTGCGAGGTCGTACCCGTGTACTACCGGGGAGCTACCCCAGGTCGCGGTACACCCGATCGGTGGATGTCAGCCTTAGGGTGGACGCATGAACGATCGCATGGTGTGGATCGACTGCGAGATGACCGGCCTCTCGCTGTCCGACGACGCGCTCATCGAGGTTGCCGCCCTCGTCACCGACTCCGAGCTGAACGTGCTCGGCGAGGGGGTCGACATCGTCGTCCGCCCGCCGGACGCGGCGCTGGAGACGATGCCGGACGTGGTGCGTCAGATGCACACCTCGTCCGGGCTCCTCGCCGAGCTCGCGGGCGGTACGACGCTGGCGGACGCGGAGGCGCAGGTCCTCGCGTACGTCCGCGAGCACGTGAAGGAGCCCGGGAAGGCGCCGCTGTGCGGCAACTCCGTCGGCACCGACCGGGGCTTCCTCGCCCGGGACATGGCCGCGCTGGAGTCCTACCTCCACTACCGCATCGTCGACGTGTCCTCCGTCAAGGAACTCGCGCGCCGCTGGTACCCACGCGCCTACTTCAACAGCCCGGAGAAGAACGGCAACCACCGCGCCCTGGCCGACATCCGCGAGTCCATCGCGGAACTGCGCTACTACCGCGACGCGATCTTCGTCCCCCAGCCCGGCCCCGACTCCGACACCGCGAAGTCCATCGCGGCGCGGCACGTACTGCCCGCGAGCTAGGTCCGCAGGTCACCCGGAAGGGGTGCCGTGAAATCCGTGCGCGAGCACCCCTTCGGACCCTGTACACTTTTTCTCAGCCGGTCGGAAAGAAACAAACAACGCCGGTCATGGTGGGTGTAGCTCAGCTGGTAGAGCACCTGGTTGTGGTCCAGGATGCCGCGGGTTCAAGTCCCGTCACTCACCCTGAAGTACTGAGGGCCGATCCGCTCAAGCGGGTCGGCCCTCAGTCGTATTCCCCCTCTACGACGGTCTCGCGCCAGGCGTCCGCCAACTCCCGTACGCCCGCGAACCGCTCCCCCGGCCTCGCCCTCGTCGCCCGTTCCACCACCGCGTACTGGTCCGCCGTTCCCCTCCACGCGCGTTCGTCGTTCCCCGCGTCCATCAGCAGCCGTACGGCTCTTCCGAGTACGTGGACCGTCGTCCGGCTGTCGATCCTGGCCCCCCGGTGCCACTCCTCGGGTGCCATGAAGCGGCGGGAGCCGGGGAGGCGGTCGGCGGTGAGGCGGAAAGGGGACGGGCGGTACTCGTCCAGGTCGATGAGGTGGAGGGTCGCGCGGGGGAAGTCGTAGAGAAGGGCGCCGTCGTAGAAGTCGACCGGTTGCCAGCCCGCCGACTCCACGGCGAGGTGGGCGTCCAGGAGGGTGTCCAGGGCGCGGTGGATCTCCGGGAGCGGCAACCGGCGGAAGCGGGCGCGGTGTTCGGGGGCGTGGAGCAGGTCGCCGTCCCGCCAGGGCATCACCACCGCCGGGCCCAGCCGGTGGAGCTGGGGCACGATCGCGGGATGCCGCACGGACCGGTGGAAGCGCCAGGCACGGTCCAGGGTGCCGTACGCCTCGGGCACCGTCGGAACCTTCACGAACCAGCGTTCGCCGCCCGGGAGACGTACACCGTAGGAGGTACACCCCGAGTCCTGCTCCGGGGCGGCGAAGCGCCGGAAGACCTCACCGATACCTGAGAGGTAGCTCTCCAGGGGGACGGGGGCGTCGTCGATGTCCAGGAGGGGGTGCGGGGGCATGGCGGGAAGTGTTGCAGGGTCCGGTGGCGGCGTCCATCGAGAAACTGCCGGGTCATGGCAGGGGGCGTACCGTCGAGGTGTGAGCCGTTCGTGTGGGGGACCGCGATCGGCGCCGGATTCATCTGGGGCGCCGACTCCGTCATCCTCGGCCTGATCTGGCTCGTCACCAACAGGTCCTCGGGCCGCGCTGCCCGGCGTCAACCACCCCCGCCCGACCGCTGGTGACCTCCCTTACAGCTAGCCCCTCAAGAAGACGCCCGCACCACCAGCTCCGTAGCCACCACGATCTGCCTCCGTTCCAGCCCCCGCGACACCGCCGGGCGGCGGTCCGCGATCTCGGTCAGGAGGAGGTCCAGCATGTGGCGGCCCATCTCCTCGATCGGCTGGCGGACGCTCGTGAGGGGCGGGTCCATGTGGCGGGCGATGGCGGAGTCGTCGTACCCCACGAGAGCTACGTCCTCAGGGGTACGGCGGCCGGCCTCGCGGAGGGCCTGGCGGGCGCCGGCTGCCATGACGTCGGAGCCGGCGAAGACCGCGTCCAGCAGAGGGGTACGAGACAGCAGGCGCTGGGCCGCCCGGTAACCGCTCTCCTCCGTGAAGTCCCCGGCCTCGATCAGCGGCTCCCGGCCCGCGTCCTCCATCGCGTCCCGGTACCCGTCGACGCGGCGCTGCGCGCCGTACACGTCCGGCAGCCCGGTGATGTGCGCGATGCGTTCCCGCCCCCGCGACAGCAAATGCTCGGCGGCGCTGCGGCCACCGCCGTAGTTGTCGGAGTCGACGGACGGCAGCGTCTCGGCGGCGGAGCGGGGACCGCTGATGACGGAGGGGATCTCCAGCTGGGCGAGCAGGTCGGGGAGGGGGTCGTCGGCGTGGACGGAGACGAGGAGGACGCCGTCCACGCGGTGCGCGGCGAGGTACTGCGCGAGCCGCTTCCGCTCCCGGTCGCTGCCCGCGAAGATCAGTAGCAACTGCATCTCGGTGTCGGAGAGTTCGGCGCCGACACCGCGCAGGATGTCGGAGAAGTACGGCTCGGAGAAGAACCGCGTCTCGGGCTCGGGGACGACGAGCGCTATCGCGTCGGTACGGTTCGCGGCGAGCGCGCGGGCGGCGGTATTGGGGACGTACCCCAGCTCCGCGACGGCGGCCTCGACGGCGGCGCGCGTCGCGTCGGAGACCCGGGGGGAGCCGTTGATCACGCGGGAGACGGTGCCCCGGCCGACCCCCGCGCGCGCGGCCACTTCCTCAAGGGTCGGGCGGCCACCGCTGCGCCCTCGCGCTCCGTGGGTTGCCATGGGCCCCGCCTTCCCTCGTTCGCTACGCACTGGCCTGGAATCTAACAGCCCTGTCCTGACATGAAACGGCCCGCACCTCACCCTCGCCAGCGGGATCCGTCCGGCCGAAAACCGCCCCACCCCGCTTCCAGTTAACGTCCCGATAACTGAACGCATCTCTCCGCGTCGACTCCCTTGACACCCCCGCCGGAACCGACGACTCTTCAACACATCACTTGTGGGAGCGCTCCCACAGTACCTGACACATACACATCCCGCACGTTCCCCGCCCGAGCCGCAGCGAGAAAAGAACGGGCCCAACCATGCAGTTGGCCGGGGGGTCGGCACGTCAGGGCAACAGGAGGACGCAATGCGAGCAGGTTCCCGAACCTCCCGTCGGGTGGTGGTCCTGGCGGCTGCCGTGTCGCTGGGCGCCGGGCTGCTGGCCGGCTGTGCCGACGACAGCGGCGACAAGGCATCCGACGACCCGTCGTCGTCCGGCGGAGGCGGCGGCAAGGGGCAGACGACGATCACCCTCGGGCTCTTCGGTGCGCAGGGCTTCAAGGAAGCCGGGCTCTACACCGAGTACGAGAAGCTCCACCCCGACATCAAGATCGCCGAGAACGCCATCGAGTCGAACGACAACTACTATCCCGCGCTGCTCAACCACCTGACCACCAACAGCGGTCTGATGGACATCCAGGCCATCGAGGTCGGCAACATCGCGGAGATCGTCGCGACGCAGGCGGACAAGTTCGAGGACATCGGCAAGGCCGAGGGCGTCACCAAGAGCAACTGGCTGGACTGGAAGTGGTCGCAGGCGACGACGAAGGACGGCAAGACGATCGGCCTGGGCACGGACATCGGCCCGATGGCCATCTGCTACCGCACGGACCTCTTCAAGGCGGCGGGGCTGCCCACCGACCGGGACAAGGTGAGCCAACTGTGGGCCGGGGACTGGAAGAAGGTGCTCACCGTCGGTGAGCAGTACAAGAGCAAGGCGCCCAGCGGGACTTACTTCATGGATTCGCCGGGCGGACTGTTCAACGCGATCATCAGCAGCCAGAAGGACAAGTACTACAACGCCGCCGGAGACGTCATCTACAAGACGAACCCCGCGGTGAAGTCCGCGTTCGACCTCACGGGGGAGGCCGCGCAGAAGGGTCTCACGCAGCCGATCGGGCAGTTCGAGACGGCGTGGGACCAGTCCATCGCCAACACGAAGTTCGCCACGATCTCCTGCCCGCCGTGGATGCTCGGCTACCTGAAGGGGAAGTCGAAGCCCGAGGCAGCCGGCAAGTGGGATGTCGCCCAGGCGCCGCAGGTCGGCAACTGGGGCGGCACCTTCCTCGCCGTCCCGAAGGCCAGCAAGCACGTCAAGGAAGCTGAGGCGCTGGCCACTTGGCTCACCCAGCCCGCGCAGCTCGCCAAGCTCTTCGCCGTCCAGGGCAGCGTCCCGAGCACGCCCGGCGCGTACACCCTGCCCCAAGTCACTGACGCCAAGAACGACATGACGGGTGCCGCCCCGGTCGGGAAGATCTTCACCGAGGCCGCCAAGAAGGTGCCGGTCCAGTCGGTCGGCCCGAAGGACCAGATCATCCAGACGGGTCTGACCAAGAACGGCGTGCTCCTCGTGGCGAAGGGCAAGTCGATCCAGGAGGCGTGGGACAACGCCACCAAGACCATCGACAACAACCTGGACAAGTGACCCGGATGGCCAGTCACGACACCGCCGCGCCCCCCTCGAAGGGGGGCGCGGCCCCGGGCCGCCCCGCGCCCGGTCAGCCCTCCGAGGCGGAGCAGCGGCACCGGGCCAAGCTCTCGCGGCGCTGGCAGCGGGACATGAAGTGGAGCCCGTACACGTTCGTCTCGCCGTTCTTCCTGCTCTTCCTGGCCTTCGGGCTGTTCCCGCTGATCTACACCGGCTGGGCCTCGCTGCACCAGGTGGAGCTGACCGCGCCCACCGACATGAAGTGGGTGGGGCTGCGCAACTACACGCGGATCTTCGACGACGATTTCTTCTGGAACGCCGCGAAGAACACGCTGACGATCGGCATCATCTCGACCGTGCCGCAGCTGCTGATGGCGCTGGGCATCGCGCACATCCTCAACTACCGTCTGCGCGGCTCGACTTTCTACCGGGTCGTCATCCTCGCGCCGTACGCGACGTCCATCGCCGCGGCCTCGCTCGTCTTCGTGCTGCTCTTCGGGCGCGACTACGGGATGATCAACTGGGTCCTGGACTCGGTGGGGTTCGGCAAGGTCGACTGGCAGAGCGACAAGTGGCCCTCCCAGATCGCCGTTTCGACGATCGTCATCTGGCGGTGGACCGGCTACAACGCGCTGATCTACCTCGCGGCGATGCAGGCGATCCCCAACGACCTCTACGAGTCAGCCGCGTTGGACGGCGCGAGCCGCTGGAAGCAGTTCGTCCATGTGACGCTGCCGTCGCTGCGGCCGACGATCCTCTTCACGGTCGTCGTCTCCACCATCGGCGCGAGCCAGATCTTCGGCGAACCCCTGCTGTTCGACTCGGGCAAGGGCGCGTCCGGCGGCGAGCAGCACCAGTTCCAGACGCTCGGCCTCTACCTGTACGAACAGGGCTGGGTCAACCAGCACTTGGGCCGCGCCTCGGCGATCGCCTGGACGATGTTCCTGATCCTCATCGTGATCGGCATCGTCAACTACGTCATCTCGCGCCGCCTGCGCGCCAGCAGTGGCAGTTAGGAGTACGACGGTGACGACGACGTTGCCCAAGCCCGCCCCGAAGGAGGCGGCACCGAAGGCCACGCGCCGCCGGTTCGCCAAGTCGGGCCGTGCGGGCGGGCAGTTGCACGGCGGCCCGATCGCCTACATCGTCCTCGGACTGTTCACGTTCGGCTCGCTGGCCCCGCTGGTCTGGGCGGCGGTCGCCGCCTCCCGGGACACCAACCGGCTGGCCCAGACGCCGCCCCCGTTCTGGTTCGGCTCCAACCTCTTCAAGAACCTCGACAAGGCGTGGACCGACGCCAACCTCGGCAAGGCGTTCCTCAACACCACGATCGTGGCCGGGACTTCGGCGATCACCATCGTGGTCCTGTCCACCATCGCCGGGTTCGCCTTCGCCAAACTCCGGTTCCGGGGGCGGGGGGCGATGATGCTGATCGTCATCGGGACGATGATGGTGCCGCCCCAACTCAACATCATCCCGCTGTACATGATGGTCGCGAAGCTGGAGTGGACCGACCAGCTCCAGTCCGTCATCCTGCCGTCGCTGGTGAGCGCCTTCGGGGTGTTCTTCATGCGGCAGTACCTGATCCAGGCGCTGCCCGACGAGATCATCGAGGCCGCCCGGGTGGACGGGGCGAGCAGTTGGCGGATCATCTGGCACGTGGTGTTCCCCACCGCGCGGCCCGCGATGGCCGTCCTCGGGATGCTGACGTTCGTCCAGTCCTGGAACGACTTCCTGTGGCCGTTCCTCGTCCTGAGCCAGACCGGCAACCCGACGGTCCAGGTCGCGCTGGCCGGCCTCGGCCGCGGCTACACCCCCGACCAGTCCCTCATCATGGCCGGCGCCTTCCTCGGCACGATTCCCCTCCTCGTCGTCTTCGCCATCTTCGGCAAGCAGATCGTGGGCGGGATCATGCAGGGGGCGGTCAAGGGCTGAGCGGGGAGCGCGAGTTGAGGGAGTTGGCCGGAGTCTGCGAGTCGGCGGCGGACGTCCTCCACCGATCCGGGCACGGCCAACTCCCCCCGCCCGTCGGCCTTCTGACCGTCATCTGCTCAACTCGCCCCACCCGTCCCCCACTTCAGCCACCGGCACGAATCTCCGCAGGCTCATCCCCACCATCCCCCCTCCACTCTCCGTCGGTCTCGACGACCACCCATGGGAGCGCTTCCATGTCTGAGCCCATTACACCCGTCACCTTCCCCTCCACCTTCCTCTGGGGCGCCGCCACCTCCGCGTACCAGATCGAGGGGGCGGTGCGGGAAGGCGGCCGTACCCCGTCGATCTGGGACACCTTCAGCCGTACACCGGGGAAGACCGCCGCCGGTGAGACCGGTGACATCGCTGTCGACCACTACCACCGCTACCGCGACGACGTGGCGCTGATGGCGGACATGGGCCTGAACGCGTACCGCTTCTCCGTCTCCTGGTCGCGGGTGCAGCCCACCGGGCGCGGGCCCGCCGTCCAGGTCGGCCTCGACTTCTACCGGCGGCTCGTGGACGAGCTGCTCGCGGCCGGGATCAAACCGGCGCTCACGCTCTACCACTGGGACCTGCCGCAGGAGCTGGAGGACGCGGGAGGCTGGCCGGCACGGGACACGGCGCTGCGGTTCGCGGAGTACGCGCAGATCGTCGGCGAGGCGCTCGGGGACCGGGTGGAGCACTGGATCACCCTCAACGAGCCCTGGTGCAGCGCCTTTCTGGGGTACGGCTCCGGGGTGCACGCGCCCGGGCGGACCGACCCGGCCGCCGCGCTGAAGGCGGCCCACCATCTCAACCTCGGCCATGGTCTCGCCACTTCGGCGCTGCGCTCGGTGATGCCGGCCCGCAACTCGGTGGCGCTCAGTCTCAACTCCCATGTCCTGCGGCCCCTTTCGCAGGACCCGGCCGACCTCGCGGCCGTCCGCAAGATCGACGACCTCGCGAACGGGATCTTCCACGGGCCGATCCTGCACGGCGCGTACCCGGACAGCCTGCTGGCCGCGACCTCGTCCGTCACCGACTGGTCCTTCGTCCAGCACGGCGATCTGCGCACCGCCAACCAGCCGTTGGACGCGCTCGGGCTCAACTACTACTCCCCGACGCTGGTTTCGGCGGGCGGGACACCGGTGGAGGCCCGGCGGGCCGACGGGCACGGGGCCAGCGAGCACACGCCCTGGCCCGCCGCCGACGACGTCGCCTTCCACCAGACCCCGGGCGAGCGTACGGAGATGGGGTGGACCATCGACGCGACCGGGCTCCACGAGCTGATCATGCGGTACACCCGCGAGGCGCCCGGGCTCCCCCTCTACATCACCGAGAACGGCGCCGCCTACGACGACAAGCCCGACCCCGACGGGCGCGTCCACGACCCCGAGCGGATCGCCTACCTCCACGCCCACCTCGCCGCCGTCCGCCACGCCCTCGCGGACGGGGCGGACGTCCGCGGGTACTACCTGTGGTCGCTGCTCGACAACTTCGAGTGGTCCTACGGGTACGGGAAGCGGTTCGGGGCGGTGTACGTGGACTACGCGACGCTGGCCAGGACGCCGAAGTCGAGTGCGCGGTGGTACGGGCAGGTGGCTCGGACCGGGGTGCTGCCGGGGGAGGCGGGGGGCGAGGTCTAGTACCTCGGGGGTAACTCGGAGGTACTACAAGTACGCGGGGTGCGGCACGGGGAGGGGATGTGCCGCACCCCGTCCGTGTGCTCGGCGCTCGACGCGGGAGCGTCAGCGGAACACCGACTCCGGTGGGGCCGGGGACGGGGTCGCCGAGGCGTCGGTGATCGGGGTGGCTCCGCCGGTGAAGTCGGTGAGGGGGCGGCCGTGTTCGATGCGGACGGGGTGGGGGTCCGTGGCGGCGCGGCGGGTCAGTTCGGGGAGGGGGAGGGGGGTGTCGGACGCCGTGAGGATCGCGTTGCCGAAGCGTTTGCCTCGCAGGACTGTGGGGTCCGCCAGGAGGGCGAGGTGGGGAAAGCGGGAGGCCGCCGTGGCTATCTGGGCGCGGAGGTGCGTCAGGGGTGGGCCGTCGGCCACGTTCGCGGCGTAGACCGCGCCCGGGCGCAGCGTGCGGCGGACCTCGTCCAGGAACTCCGTCGACGTCAGGTGGGCCGGGGTCCGCGCGCCGCTGAAGACGTCGGCGATCACGAGGTCCGCCCAGCCGTCGGGGACCTTCGCGAGCCCCTCGCGCGCGTCGGCCGAGCGGATCCGGATCCGGGCCGCCGGGTCCAGCGGGAGTTGCCTGCGGACGAGCTGGACGAGGCGGGCGTCCCGCTCGACGACCTGCTGGGTGGACCGGGGGCGCGTCGCGGCGACGTACCGCGCGAGCGTGAGCCCGCCGCCGCCGAGGTGCACGGCGTGGATCGGCTTCCCCGGCGGTGCGACGAGGTCGATGACGTGCCCGAGCCGGCGCTGGTACTCGAACGACAGGAACCGCGGATCGTCGAGGTCCACATGCGACTGCGGTGCCCCGTCGATGAGCAGCGTCCACGCCCGCGTGCGGTCCCGGTCGGGCACGAGCCGCGCCGTTCCGCCGTCGACCTCCTCGGCCACGCCCTCGGCGTCTCCCCGCCGGCCACCCTTGCCCTTCGCCATGCCCCCATCCTCGCAGCCCGGGCCGACACGTGCCGCTGCCATCGGCCGGCCTGTGGATAACTCGGCGCCGTGAGGGGCGGAGCGCCTCCTGAAGGACCGTTTCCCCTCCCTCAGCGGCCGTTCACCGGCAACTGTCCGCCGCCTCGATGAGCCGCGCCGCCTCCCCCAGGGCCCGGCGCAGCTGCGCGGGGTCCGTCGCGAGGTCCGTGTCGCCCGGTGGCAGGAGCCAGTCGGAGCCCTCCACCGGAGGTTCGGGGGCGAGGCGCAGGCCCCGGCCGTCGGTCTCCGTGCAGGTGCTGCCCGGGACGTCCCAGGCCGCCGCCGTGCCGGGCGGGACGAGGAAGCCGAGGGTGCGGCCGTCGTCGTCGTGCAGGACGGGGCCGACCGCGTCGCAGGCGCCGCGGCGGAGGATGTCGACCGCCTCCAGGCCCTGCCGTGTCGGCACCGTCACGAGATCGCACGGCGCCGCCGACGGCGTCGTACAGGGGTCGTTGCTCTGGCTGGTCTCCATGCCGGCCTCCCACCGCGCAGCCCGATTGCAGTCCACAGCGTTCAACGCGCCACCGCGTCAACGGCTACGGCGGAAGTCAGCCGCAAAGGATGGCAGTTCATGGCAGATCACGCATGAGATATCCGGTTTGTAGCCAAATCCTGTGTGGCGACCCCGGAACAGCAGGTACGTTCTTGCCCGCCGGAAACAGTTGGATACGGCCGTTACTGCCTGATACGGGGCTTTACTCGGCCAATTCTCCCTGGAACCGGCATGGTTCGACGGTTCGCACGAGAGGACCCGGCCATGGCGTCGTCAACGGTGACCCCACCCCGTCCCGACCGGCCCGCACGCCCCAACCACGCTTTCCGGCGCCTGCGCGGACAGCGCTCGCCCGCCGAGTTCGCCGCCTTGGTGCGGCGCGCCGCACGGGAGATCGGGGAGCGGGTCAGCTGTGACGCGCGTTACATCGGGCGGGTCGAGGCGGGCGAGATCCGCTGCCCCAACTACGCGTACGAACGGGTGTTCCTGCACATGTTCCCCGGCCGCACGCTCATCGACCTGGGTTTCGCCCCCCGCTCGTCCGTACGCGGGCGCGGAGCGCGCGACCCGGACAACGCGCCCCGCGCGCGCGTCCCGAGCCCCGTACACACCACCGCGTCCGCGCGGGGGGCGGATGAACCGCGCGCGGCGGGTCATTCGTATGACACGCAGGACCCGTACGACACGCACCACGACCACGAGGAGAGCGACGTGCTGCGTCGCGCATTCATGACCGGCGGGGGCGCCACCGTGGCGGCCGTCTCGCTGGGCTCCCTGGGCCTCGCCACCGACGCGTACGCCTCCGGACGGCCCACGCGCCGCGCCGGGGCGGGCGAGGCGGGCGCCCTGGAGGAAGCGGTCCGCAGAATCCGCCTGCTGGACGACCGGCACGGCGCGGACAGCCTGTACCGGCGTGCCGCCGAGCCGCTGCGCGCCGCGTACGCGCTGCTGGACGCCGGCACGACCCGCCGCACGACGGCGGACCGGCTGTACTCCGGCGCCGGGGAACTGGCGATCTCGGTGGGCTGGCTGGCCCACGACTCCGGGCGGTACGAGGAGGCCCGCTCGCACTACGCGGAGGCGCTGGCGACCGCCCGGATGACCGGGGACCGCGCGCTGGAGGCGCACGCCTTCTGCAACACGGCGTTCCTGTCGCGCGACGCGGGGCGCCCGCGCGAGGCGGTGCGCGCGGCGCAGGCCGCCCAGCGTGTCGCGCGCCCACTGGGCTCCGACCGGCTGCTGTCGCTGCTGTCCCTCAGGGAGGCCGGCGGCTGGGCCGGGCTCGGGGACCCGACCGGCTGCACCCAGGCGCTCACGCGCGCGCACGCCCTGTACGAGCGAGGCCCCTCGGACGCCGACCCCGAGTGGATGAGCTTCTACGGGGAGGCGGAGCTGGCGAGCCTGGAGGCGCAGTGCTGGTCCGCCCTGGGCCACTGGTCGCGGGCCGCGCGCCGGGCGAGCGACGCCGCCGACCTCCAGGACCCCGACTTCAGCCGCAACATGGCGCTGTACACGGCCGAGCTGGCCGACGACCTCGCGCGCGACGGCCGTCCCGACGAGGCCGCGCGCGCGGGCCTGCGCGTCCTGGAGCTGCTGGGCCACGTCCAGTCGTCCCGGATCCGGGCGATGCTGGGCGACACCGCGCGCGTGCTGCTCCCGCACCGCAGGACGGCGGACGTCTCGGAGTTCCTGGAGCGACGGGTGCCGCGCCAGAGGGGGCGGTGACCCGCGCGGGCGGGCTTCCGGCGTCTCGCGCGCGGGCGCCCCGGACGACCGGGCGGTCCCGGGGTACCTACGAGAGGTGTCCCAGGTCGTTCCAGCTCTCGATCGCCGGCTGTCCGTAGGCCCAGCCCAGTACCGACAGAGAGGTCGGGTTGAGCCGTATCCGGGCCGCGAAGTCCAGCGGCAGGCCGAGCCAGCGGGCCCCTATGGAGCGAAGGATGTGCCCGTGGGCGAAGACCAGGACGTCCCGGTCGGCCTCGCGCGCCCACGCGACGACGTCGTCCGCGCGCGAGGTCACCTCCGCGACGCTCTCCCCCTCGGGCACGCCGTCGCGCCAGATGAGCCACCCGGGGCGGACGGCCTGGATCTCGGCGGGCGTGAGCCCCTCGTACGCGCCGTAGTGCCACTCCATGAGCGTGTCCCACTCGGTGGCGCGCTCCCCGAACCCGGCGATGTCGCACGTCTCGCGCGCGCGGGCCAGCGGACTCGTGCGGACCTCCACTCCCGTGAGACCGTCGTAGGGCATCCTGCGCAGCCGTTCGCCGAGCAGCTTGGCGCCCCGGCGGCCCTCCTCCAGGAGGGGGACGTCGGTCCTGCCGGTGTGCTTCCCGGACAGCGACCAGGCGGTCTGTCCGTGCCGGGCCAGCAGGATGCGCGGTGCCATGAGGGACCTTTCCGGGAGAAAAACAGGAGCGGAACTTCTCCATCATCGCGCACCGTGGATCAGGGCAACCCGGTGGGCGATCCCGACGTCTTCACAGGCCGAGGGCGCCCGGTCCGGGCGCGCACATACGCCGTAAAGTGACACGTCCGCACGGCATGTCCACCACGAATCGGAAGGGGAGGCGATCGGATGCCGAAGACCAAGACACCGGGCACCCAGGAGGCTCCCCCGGGACGGCTGCGCTGGTGGACGGAGCTGCCGCTGATCGTGCTGGTGTACGCCTGCTACTCGGCGGGCCGCCTCCTCGCGCGCGGGGACGTGTCGACGGCCGTGGACCACGGCCTGACGCTCCTCAGAGTCGAGAAGGCGCTGCACATCAACGCGGAGCACCCGCTGAACCGGCTGTTCACGCGCGAGGCGTGGCTCGGCGTCCCGGCGGACTTCTGGTACGCGTCGCTGCACTACGTGGTGACCCCGGTGATCTTGATCTGGCTGTTCCGCTCGCGCACGGTGCGCTACCGCGCGGCGCGCACGTGGCTGATGACGTCCACGTTCATGGGCCTGATCGGCTTCACGCTGCTGCCGACCTGCCCGCCCCGGCTGCTGGACGCGGGGCACGGCTTCGTGGACACGATGGCGCAGTACAGCTCGTACGGCTGGTGGGGCGGCGAGGCGAGCGCCCCGCGCGGGCTCGGCGGCATGACGAACCAGTACGCGGCGATGCCGAGCCTGCACGTGGGCTGGGCGCTGTGGTGCGGGGTGATGCTGTGGCGGTTCGGCGGGTCGCGCTGGACGAAGGCGGCCGGCGTGGCCTACCCGCTGATCACGACGATCGTGGTCATGGGCACGGCGAACCACTACTTCCTCGACGCGGTCGCGGGGGCCGCCGTGATGGGCGTCGGGCTGCTGCTGACGCCGTTCGTGACGCGTGGCGCCGACCGGCTCAAGTCCCGTTTCCTGCCGGTCAGGACGCATGTCGCAGCCGTCCCGGCAGCCTCACGGACCCCGATTGTCAGTGGCGGATGCCAGACTTCGACGGGTGAGCACTTCTCCCGGCCCCGCGACTCCCGAGCCGAGCCGAGTGCCTCCTCCGCGGACGCGGGGGACGGCGCTCCGGCACCAGCTCGCTGAGCTGCGCGGACCCGACGTCCCGGCCAAGGCGCTGGACGCCCGCGCCCTCGCGGCGCTCGCCGCGAACCCGGGCTGCGGGCGGCGCGCGCTCCTCGACGGCGCGGGGGTGGACAAGACGGCGCTGGCGAGCGCGCTGGGGTCCCCCGCGGTCTTCGGCCAGTCCCAGTTCGCGCTGACGCGCGGGAACGCGTTCGAGGCGAAGGTCAAGGCCGACGGCGGCGCGGAACTCCTGCGCCTGGCGCACGCGGCGCTGGACGCGTCCGCCGAGCCGCCCGCCTCGGCCGCCGTCCCGGACCTGACGGCCGCGGGCCCCGAGGGGCGTACGGCGCGTACGGCGCTGGCGCTGCGCGAGGCGGCCTCCGCGCCGGGGGCGTGGACGCTGCTGGACCACCCGATGCTCGCGCTGGACGTGGCCGGTTCGCCCGCCTTCCTGGAGCCCGACGCGGTCGTGGTGCACCCGGACGGGGTGTGGACGGTCGTCGAGATCAAGTCGTTCCCGATGCTGGACGGTTCGGCGGACCCGGCGAAGGTGGGCGCCGCGGCCCGGCAGGCGGCGGTGTACGTGCTGGCGCTGGAGCAGGTCGCCGCGCAGCTGCCGGTCCCCCCGCGCGTGCGCCACAGCGTCCTGCTGGTCTGCCCGAGGGACTTCTCCAACCTCCCTACGGCGTCCGCGGTCGACGTCCGCAAGCAGCGCGCGGTGACGGCCCGCCAGCTGGCCCGCCTCACCCGCATCGAGGACATCGCCGCCGGCCTCCCCGAGGGCACCTGCTTCGCCCCGTCCCTCCCCGCCGAGCAGCTCACGGCGGCCGTCGAGTCGGTGCCCGCGACGTACTCGCCGGAGTGCCTCGCCACCTGCGAACTCGCCTTCCACTGCCGGGACCGCTCCCGCGCGGCAGGCGCCGTCACGACGCTGGGCCGCTCGACCCGGGCGGAGCTGGGCGGCCTGAGCAGAGTGGAGGACGTCCTGGCCGCCGCGCGCGGTGAGGAGGGCGACCCGGACGACCCGGCCGTGGCGGCGCTGCGCAGAGCGGCGGCGCTGCGCGCGGAGGCGCTCGCGGGATCGGTCCCCGGCGGCCCTGTGAGCCTCCCCCTCGCCCCTCGGCACCCCGAGGTGACCCCATGTCGCTGATCTCCACCCTCGCGCGCCTGGAGGCCGACTCCACCGGCCGCGCACAGCCGACGGCGACCGTCCTGCACCGGCACCTGTCCGAACGCCCCATGGTGCTGGTCCCGTTGATCACGGGCGGTGAGGCGGGGGCGCCGCTCGGCGCGCTCGTGGGGACGGACCGCGACGCCCCGCGCCTGTTCGCCGTACCGCAGCCGCGCAACCCGGAGCTGCGGTTCGCGTTCCTGTCGCGGCTCGCCGACGTCGTCCTGCCGTACATCGACGAGTACGGCGACCTGGTGGAGGCGGCCGAGCGGAGCGAAACCGACGCGGAGACGGGGAAGTGGGTCAAGGTCGAGGTCGAGCTGTGCGCGGACGCGCCGCAGCTGATCGTGCCGAGCCGGGGCGGCGTAGACCTGCTGCGCCTGCTGGGGCGGTCGATGCGGTTCCGGCGTACGGCGGAGCAGGACCCGCAGGCGCCCTATCCGGCGCCCCCGCGCGTGCCGTTGCTGGGGCGCTGGCTGACGCACTACGCGGAGCGCGCGCGGGTGCCGGGCTCGTCGCTGCTGCTGGCGCTGACGGACGTCCTGGCGCTGCACTGGGCGACGGGACAGTCCTCCCTGGAGGACCAGCACCTGGGGTCGCTGCTGGCGTGGATCGATCCCCCCGAGGGCGCGTCCGGCGCGCGGGAGGCGCTGCGGGTGGAACTGGCGCGGGACGACGACGGCCAGTTGACGCACCCCCCGGCGGGACCCGCGACGGACCCGGCGTTCGACAACAAGCTGCTCGCCCCGGCGATCGAGCGCTACGACCGCGCGCGGACGGCGCTGGCGCTCGCCGAGGACGGCCTGGAGGCCGACGACCGGCTGGGCGCCCTGACCGCCGCGGAGGAGCGCGTCCGGGAGCTGGTGCTGAGCCGGACCCTGCCGACCTGGGAGCGCGTGTGGCGGGGCCTGGACCTGCTGCGGGAGCTGCCGCCGGGGGCGCACGTCGAGGAGCGGTGGACGCGCGACCGCTGGTCGTTCACCGGCCACCGCGACCGCGTGCGCGCGGGCGAGCCGCCGCAGCCGCGCCGGGACGACGCCGTGACGGCCGCGAACAAGCTGGCCACGCGCGAGCGTGAACAGGCCCGTCTGGACGCGCAGGAGGCCCTGGACGACCCGCTGGTGATGGCCGGCCGGCGGCTGACCGGCGAGGCGTTCGCCGGCGAGGTCGTCGACGTCGAGATGGCCTACAGCGAGGGCCGCTCCCCGCGCCCGCGCCCGCTGGTGACCGTCCGCACCGACGACCGCCCGCACCTGGGCGAGCGCGCGAAGGTGTACCGCTCCCTCGCGGGCAGGCCCCAGGCGGCCGAGTTCGTCGCCGCCGAGGCGGACGGCGTCCTGACCCTGCGCCTCCTCGACAAGATGGGCCGCGGCAAGGAGCCCGACCAGGGCTCCGTGCCCGAGAAGGGCGACCGCGTCTGCTGGACCACGTTCGAGCACGAGCAGCGCGGCGGCGCGAAGCTCCCCGACCCCGAGGACACGCCGTGGACGCACGGCGGCCCGCCGGGCGAGCCGATGCTCGAAGCGGCCGACCCGGTGACCGAGGAGGACGTCCTGTGACCACCGTCTTCGACCCCGGTACGGCCGCCGCCCAGGCCACCGACGCGATCCTGCGCGACACCCTGCACGGCACCGCGCGCGGGGTCGTCGTCGACTCGCCCCCGGGCGCGGGGAAGTCGACCCTCGTCGTGCGCGCGGCCCTCGAACTCGCGGACGCCGGGCGCCCCTTGATGGTCGTCGCGCAGACCAACGCGCAGGTGGACGACCTGGTCCTGCGGCTCGCCGAGAAGGCGCCGGAGCTGCCGGTGGGGCGCCTGCACAGCAGCGACGCGGACGCGTACGACAAGGCGCTGGACGCGCTGCCGGCCGTACGGACGTCGGCGAAGGCGGCGGATCTCGCGGGGCTGCCGGTGGTGATCTCGACGGCGGCGAAGTGGGCGCACGTGAAGGTCGACGAGCCGTGGCGGCACGCGATCGTGGACGAGGCGTACCAGATGCGCTCGGACGGGCTGCTGGCCGTCGCCGGGCTGTTCGAGCGGGCGCTGTTCGTGGGCGACCCGGGCCAGCTGGACCCCTTCGCGATCGTCGGCAGCGAGCAGTGGGCGGGGCTGTCGTACGACCCGTCCGCGTCGGCGGTGACGACGCTGCTGGCGCACAACCCGGGTCTCCCCCAGCACCGCCTGCCGGTGTCCTGGCGGCTCCCGGCGTCGGCGGCGCCGCTGGTGTCGGACGCGTTCTACCCGTACACGCCGTTCCGCAGCGGCACCGCGCACGCGGACCGGCGCCTGACGTTCGCCGTGCCCTCCGACGGCTCCGGCCCCGACCGGGTCATCGACGAGGCCGCGGAGTCCGGCTGGGGCCTGCTGGAGCTGCCCGCGCGCCACACCCCGCGCACCGACCCGGAGGCCGTCCGCGCGGTCGCCACGGTCGTACGGCGCATGCTGGACCGGGGCGGCGCGGCGACGTCCGAACGCTCGCCGGACCCGGCGCCGGTGACGGCCGCGCGGATCGCCGTCGGCACGGCCCACCGCGACCAGGCGGCGGCCGTCCGCGCGGCGCTGGCGGACCTGGGCGTGAGCGACGTCACCGTGGACACCGCGAACCGCCTCCAGGGCATGGAGTTCGACGTCACGGTCATCCTGCACCCCCTCTCGGGCCGCCCCGACGCGACGGCCTTCCACCTGGAGACGGGCCGCCTGTGCGTGCTGACGTCCCGCCACCGGCACGCGTGCGTGGTGGTGTGCCGGGAGGGCGTGAGCGACCTGCTGGACGACTACCCGTCCACGGAGCCGGTGCAGTTGGGGACGCTGGTGAAGTTCCCGGACGGCTGGGAGGCGAACCACGCCGTACTGGGGCACCTCGCGGAACACCGGGTGCGCTGGAGACCCTGAGCGCCCTGCCTGACGCCTCCCACCGGGCGGAGTCCGGCACGCCGCCGGAGGCGGCAGATGAATACAGCCCCGGACGGCTGGGAGGCGAACCACGCCGTACTGGGGCACCTCGCGGAGCACCGGGTGCGCTGGAGACCCTGACGTACCCGCGCGCGGGAACACCCGTCACTCCTCGCGCGTTGGTTCTCGGGGTCACAGTCCGAATGCCTCTTGCGCAGGCGGGGGACAATGGAGGGTGGTCCGGAATCGCACCGTACGAGGAGGAGAAGACATGGCGGAGCCCACGCCGCGTCGGAACGAACCGCGGCCACGCCCCGCGCCCCTGCTCTTCGAGCCCGCCCACGCGGCGGCCGACCCGGAGCACTTCTTCGACCTGGAGTCGATCGACGACCCCGCGGCGCTGTTCGCGCGCGCGAGTGAGCTCGCTCAGGCCTTCCAGGCCGCCGCGGACCGGGCGTCGGAGTTCCAGGCCATGGCCGCGGCCCAGCTCGCCGATCCCCGGCGGTTCGACCGGCTGACGCCCGCGGACATCGCGGAGCGCGCGGAGTGGACCGAGGACTACGCGCGCAAGGTCGTGGAGTTCGGGCGGGATCTGCTGCGCGCCGAGGGCGAGAACGCCGGGGGGAGCCACAGCCGAGTGGAGCCCATCTAGAGCGCGGAGCCACGGGGGGCTCGCGATCGGCCGTACGCGCGCGAGGGGGCCGTACACCGGTACGACCCTTCACCCCGTAGGACCCTCATCCGCCCGGCATATGCCAGCGGGGCAAGATACCGCCCCGGCCGTCCCCTGTCCCCGTTTTCGGCAACTCTCCGGGATCTTCCGCTCACCCCCGGTAGACCTTTAGCCCATGAGCGGCTCTTGGGACGAGTGTGACGAGATCGGCGGGGTGACCCCGGACGGCGCGGCGTGGCTGGCTTCGGCGGGGGCGCACCCGCGCAGCCTGCTGTCCTTCTGGGAGGAGCGGCCGGACGCGCCGGTCGTGCTGTCGTGCGGCGCGGTCTTCGACGTCGTGAGCACGGCGGCGGTCTTCGGCCGGCGGATGCTGGACCGCCTGTGGGGCGAGGGGGAGGGCACGGGCCCGGTGGCGGTCTTCCGGGGCCGGATGCTGCTGTTCGCGGCCCCTGGTACGGCACAGCGCCTGCCGTCGCTGCTGTCCTGGGAGGAGTGGGGCGGCGACAGCCGCCGTACGGCGTGTCTCCCGCCGCTGCTGTGCCATGGTCCCGGCGACGCGATCACCGTCCCGCCGGTCACCGGCGAGGCCACCTCGGCGGCGCGCTGGCTGGTCGCTCCGGACACGCGTCACCCCTGGCTGCCGGGGGCGGAAGTGCTGCTGTGGGCGGCGGTGCGGGCCGCGCGGGCGGCCGTACGTTTATCGATTTCGCCGGGTCCCGATCAGGGTGCTAAGGTCTACGACGTCAGCAGGCGCCGCTAGCTCAGTTGGTTAGAGCAGCTGACTCTTAATCAGCGGGTCCGGGGTTCGAGTCCCTGGCGGCGCACTTGACGGCAAGGCCCCTCGCGGAAGCGGGGGGCCTTTCGCGTGTCCTCCCACTTGATGCGCGCACCCCCTACCTGAGAGGTAGTGCGGGACTACCGTGGCGTGATCCGCACCGTCCATGCCCCGGAAGCCGTACGACCCTCCACCTCCAGGCGTACGGCCCGCTCCCCCGGTACGGCGGGCACGGTGAAGCTCTCGCCCGTGCCGACCGGCGCGTCCGCGAGGGGCGGGTACACGGAGCGCTCCCAGCACGCCTCGCTGTGCGGGTGCGCGTCGACGACCTCGACGGGGCCGCGCCCGGAGTCCGCCGTACTGCGGACCCGGTAGACGAGGACCCCGGCGCGGCAGGCGGCCGTGTCGTCGCCGACGGGGCCGCGCGCCTCGAAGGCGAGCGTGCTGCCCGCGCCGGTGCGGACGACCGCGAGCTTCGTGCCGTTGCCGAGCCCGAAGGCCGGGGAACCGGAGGCGCGGGTGACGGGTACGCCGGGGCCGGCGCCCAGCGGTTCCAGGGTGAGGCGGGTCGTACCGGCATCCCGTACGCAGACCACCTGGCGGGGCCGGAGCCATCCCAGCTTCCACTTGTGCCAGCCGAACAGGTCCGGCGCGAGCCCGAACTGGCTGCCCATCAGGTCCCAGTCGCCGACGTACGTGTCCCAGTCGCCCTTGCCGTCGGCGGGCCGGTGGTACAGGTCGGGGAGGTCGAAGACGTGGCCGGTCTCGTGCGCGAGGACCAGCCGGTCGGGGGGGTGCTGCTCGAAGACGGTGACGACCCGCCGGATGTCGACCCCGTCGGCCCTGAGAGGGATGTCGAGGTTGACTACTTTCGTCGCGTCCGAGTCGACGCCGGGCGCGTCGGGGTCGGCCACGAAGTAGACGACGTCGTACCGGGTGAAGTCGACGCCGGGGTCGGCGGCGGCGAGCGCGTCGCGCAGGTAGGTGGCGCGGCGCTCGGCGTTCCAGTCGCGCTGTATGGCGTACGCCGTGGACGGTTTCGGCATGCGGATCCACCGCTTGAGGGGGTGGGCGCGCAGCGTGAAGCGGCCGTAGGAGGCGCGGCGGAAGAAGTCGGAGGTGGCCGGGAAGTGGTCGGCGGCGAGTTCGGCGGGGGTGGTGCGGGGGCGGCTGTCGGGGAAGGACAGGAAGACCATCACCGCGTCGAGGGAGCGGGCCGGGCGTGGATAGGCGGCGTTCCAGGTGTCGAGGCCCTCGGAGTGGTGGGCGGTGGTGCGGGTGAGGGCGCAGGGCGCGGTGGAGAAGGGTTCGGCCACCGAGGGGGCGCCCGCGAGGGAGGTCGCGGCGAGCGCGGAGAGCGTGGTGCACACGGCCGCCGACTTGCGCAGTCGGGGGCGCGGGAGCGGACGCGGCACGAGGACCTCCGGAGGCGGGCGGTTCTGGGGACACCTCCACCCACCCTGTATGGGTTTGTCATACTGCGCCTCGTTTGTCTGCCCCGGAAGAGTGAGCGGTATGACATACCGGGGGACCCTCGACACCCCGGAACACTCACGGAACGTCACATGTGGTCCCAGGTCCGCAGAACCGGTCCCGCTGCGGGCAGAAACGATCTGTCAGAAGAGTGGGTAGGTCATGGACACTTGGCAGTGGCTGCGGTGGTCCGGGCCCAGCCTCTATGATCGGCACACTTTCCTGACACTTTCCTGCGCGGACAGAGATCGAGTGCACTGCGGGAGCGAGCGGTGAGCGGAACGTCCGAAGGGCCGACGCCCGCGGCAGACCTCGACCGGTCCGCCGTTACAGAGAGTGACACTTTGGCATCGGATGGTGCCCGAGGGCTGAACGGCGCCCTCGGCGCCTCCACCTATCAGGCGGTCTTCGCCGCGTCCCCCTCGGCCATGGCCGTCGTGGGGCGCGACGGGCTGATCGTCTCCGTCAACGCGGCCTTCGGGGAGATCCTCGGGGCCGATCCCGGCGGGCTGGTCGGGCGGGTCGCCGCCGACCTCCTCGACCTCGCGTCCGACGCGCGCACCTGGCACGCGTACCGCGAGGTGCTGTGCGGCCGGCAGGCCGAACTCCGGTGCGCCCGGCGGCTCAAGCAGCCCGACGGGCGGGCCGTGTGGGCGCGGGTGACCGTGTCCCCCCTCGGCGGCGACACGCCCGGGGTGCTGCTGTCGGTCGCCGACATCAGCGCGCGGCGCGAACTCCAGGCGCGGCTGCGGCATCTCCAGATGCACGATCCGGTGACCCGGCTCCCCAACAGGGCGTTGTTCTTCGAGCGGTTGTCGGCCGCGCTGGAGCCCGACGCGTACGAACGGGGCGGGACCGGGCGGATCGGGCTGTGCTACCTCGACCTCGACGGGTTCAAGGCCGTCAACGACACGCTCGGGCACCGGGTCGGTGACCGGCTGCTCGCCGCCGTCGCCGACCGGCTCAACTCCTGTGCGGAGGAGGCGGGTCGGGCCAGGGCGGCGGCTCCGCTCGTCGCGCGGCTCGGCGGGGACGAGTTCGCGCTCCTCGTCGCGGACTCCACGGGCACGGATCAGCTCGCGGAGCTGGCGGAGGCCGTCCTCAAGTCCCTTCAGGCGCCCTTCGATCTGGACGGGCAGCGGCTCAACGTCACCGCGTCCATCGGGGTCGTGGAGCGACACGCGGCGGGAACGACGGCAACTGGCCTCGTGCAGGCGGCGGATACGACGCTGTACTGGGCCAAGGTCGACGGGAAGTCCCGGTGGACGCTGTTCGATCCCGAGCGCAACGCGCATCTGATGACCCGTCAAGCTCTCGCCTCCACACTCCGGCCCGCCATCGAGCGGGGTGAATTCGTGCTGGAGTACCAGCCGTTGGTCGGGATGTCCGACGGACGGCTGCGCGGAGTCGAGGCGTTGGTGCGCTGGGACCATCCCCGGTTCGGGCTGCTGCCGCCGAATCGGTTCGTCGGGCTCGCCGAAGAGGACGGCTCCATCGTGCCGTTGGGGCGCTGGGTACTGGCGACCGCCTGCCGGCAGGCCCGGCGCTGGCAGCTCGACCATCCCGACGAGACGCCCCTCTTCGTCAGCGTCAACGTCGCCGTCCGGCAGGTGTGGGACTCCGACCTCGTCGCGGACGTCGCGGAGATCCTCGCGGAGACCGAACTCGCCCCCGGGCTCCTCCAGTTGGAGCTCACGGAGTCGGCCGTCATGGGGTCCGCCGGGCGCCCTCTCCAGGCCCTCCAGGCCCTCAGCGACATGGGCGTCCGCATCGCCATCGACGACTTCGGGACGGGGTACTCCAACCTCGCGTACCTGAGCCGTCTGCCGGTGTCGGTGCTGAAGCTGGACGGTTCCTTCGTCCGCGGCTTCCAGTACGACGGCTCCGGCGCGCCGCCCAATCCCGCCGACGAGGTCGTGGTCGAGGCGATGATCGACCTCGCGCACCGGCTGGGGCTCACGGTCACCGCCGAGTGCGTCGAAACGGCTTCGCAGGCGGCGCGGTTGAGGCGGATCGGGTGCGATACGGGGCAGGGGTGGCTGTATTCCCGTCCGGTGTCGGCGGAGCGGATCGCGGAGTTGCATGGGGGTGGGGCGGAGGGGCCTGGGAAGAATGGGGAGGTTCGGGGGCGGGCTGTTCGGCCGTAGGGGGTGAGGGTTGAGGTCGGGTCGCGTCGGCTGGTCGGTGGAGGGGCTGGTCGGCGCGGGCGTCGAGGGTGGGGCGTCGCGTTTGGTTGATCGGTGCGGGAGTTGAGGTGGGGGGCGTCGCGGCGACTGGTCGGCGCGGGCGTCGGGGGAGTTGCGTCGGTCAGTCTGCGGGAAAAGCTGACCGGCGTGAGGGGTGGGAGTGGGGTAGGGCGGGGGTTGGGATTGGCGACGGCCGGTCGGTGCGGGAGTTGAGGGTGCGTTGGCCGGTCGGGCGCGGCGGTTGTGCCGGGTGGTCGGTGAAGGGGGCGAGCCGGAGGGGAGGTCGGGGGTGAGGATCGGCGCCCGCCGGTCGGTGCGGGGAGGGCGGTCGGCGCGGGAGTCGTGTCGGCTGGTCAGTTGAAGGGGCTGGCTGGTGCGGGAGTTGGGGCCGGGTGTGGTCGATGTGCCGGTAGAAGGCGGGGAGTTGGCGGCGTACGGGTGAGGTGTCGACAGCCTCAGCCGGTCGGCGGGCGTCGGGAGCTATTCGGCCAACCATCCGTGTACGCCCCGCCTCACGCCGCCCGCCTCTCACAACTCACGCTGCTCATCGGGAGATTGCCGGGCCGTCGCCGCATCACGCTCCGCGATCGGTGCCGCGGGCCCAGGGCTCGCGTTGCTGACCGCCGGTCACTCTCACACCGTACGGCGCTGGTTTCCCGCAGGCGCCTCTCGTCAACGCGCCCCGGACGTACTGCTGGTGACGCTCCGTCGGCCATGTTCGCCCCGTAACGGCACAGGCTTCCCGGCAGGTGCCTCGCGTCAACTCACGCCGAGCACCGTTCCTTTGGCGAGTCGCCGGACAACATCCCACGCACGGCAAGGGCAGCTCGGGCCTCGGAGGCGCCGCGTGCGCACCCGGCGCCCCACCTCGGCGCCGGCCTTGTCGGGCAGGCACTGCCGACGTCGCCGAGCACCACTCCGCGCCCGGCGACGCTCCACTCCTCGGCCTCAGCACCAGCGCCGCTCGGCGCACCACCGGTCCCGCGCGCCAGAACCTCACCCGGCGACGCGCCGAGTAGCGTCGCGCGCCCCGCCCCGGCTGGGCGTCAACGGGGCGACGCCGGGCTCCACTTCACCCCGCCCCCGACGCAACACCAGGCACCACCGCGTCAGCGGCACGAGGCCAAGCGCTGCTCCGCCTCGCTGCCGACGCGACGCCGAGCGTGCTCCACCTCGCTGCCGACGCGACGCCGAGCGTGCTCCACCTCGCTGCCGGCACGATGCCGAGCGCCATCCCGCCCTGGCCCTCAGGCCCTCACTTCACCGGAGCCCGGCCCCGATCCCCCGCCCCCTTCACTCCGTAGGCAACCCATACGCATCCGCGATCAACTCGTAAGACCGCACCCGCAGTTCCCCTCGATGCGCGTGGCTCGTCAGCATCAGTTCGTCCGCTCCCGTTCGCTTCTGGAGGTCGTCGAGGCCGGTGCGGACCTCGTCCGCCTGGCCGTGGATGACGTTGGCGTTCCAGGAGTTGATGAAGTCGGCTTCCATGTCGGTGAGTTGGTGGGCCTCGGCCTCCTCGGGGGAGGGGAAGAGGCCGGGGCGTCCGGTGCGGAGGCGGACCATGTTGAGCCCGGCGGCGAGGAGTTGACGGCGAGCCTCGGCCCCGTCGTCGGTGGCGAGGACCGAGACGCCGATGAGGGCGTAGGGCGCGTCGAGGACCGCGGAGGGTTTGAAGGACTCGCGGTAGAGGTCGAGCGCGGGGACCGTGTTCTGCGCGGAGAAGTGGTGCGCGAAGGCGAAGGGCAGCCCGAGGACCCCGGCGAGGCGCGCGCTGAACCCGGAGGAGCCCAGGAGCCAGACGGGCGGACGGTGAGGAGACTGGACCCCGCCGGGCGCGCTGCCCTGGATCGGCCCCGGGATGGCGTGGATACGGGAGTAGGGGTGCCCGTCGGGAAAGTCGTCGTCGAGGAAGCGCGTCAACTCGGCGAGCTGCTCGGGGAAGTCGTCCGCGCCCTCGTGGAGCCGCTCGGTCCGGCGCAGCGCGGCGGCGGTCACCCCGTCCGTACCGGGCGCCCGCCCGAGCCCGAGGTCGACCCGGTTCGGCGCGAGCGCCTCCAGCGTCCCGAACTGCTCGGCGATGACGAGCGGCGCGTGGTTGGGGAGCATGACGCCGCCGGAGCCGAGCCGGATGCGCCCGGTGTGGGCGGCGAGGTGGGCGAGGATGACGGCCGGCGAGGAGGAGGCGACGCCCGGCATGGAGTGGTGCTCGGCGACCCAGTACCGGTGGAACCCGCGCCGCTCGGTGTACTTCGCCAGCTCCACGCTCGTCCGCAGCGCGTCGCTCGCCGTCCGCCCGCTGCCGACGGTCACCAGGTCCAGTACGGAGAGGGGTACGGGCGCCTCGCCCTGGACCGTGCCGCGGATCTCGTCCACCGATTGCCTCCTGCGTCGCGTCGTCGACTGCCTTCCCCGCGATAACAGGAGGCCGTCTCCGTTTATTCCCGCCGGCTCCGCCCGCCTTCGCGCCGCTACCCCTCTGGTACTACCCGGTTAGTACTCCAGGCCGGTCTCCCCTCGGGGGCGTCCTCGGACACCAGGCCCACGCCAGGTGTCCCCGTCCCGCTCAGACCTGCACCACCGGCTCCCGCGTGAACAGGACGCCCAGCTCGGGCGCGTTGACGCGCCGGTCCGTCAGCCGCAGCGCCTCCCAGACGGCGACCTGGTGGGCCGAAAGGACGGGCTTGCCCAACCGGCGCTCCAGCGCGGTCAACTGGGCCACCGTGCGCAGCGACGTGTCCGGCAGGAACAGCGCCTGCGCGTCCTCGTGCGCGGCGGGGTGCACCGACGCGGCCAGGTCCTCGCCGAGCGGCGCCGTGCAGACCACGCTCACCCCGCCCGCCCGCAGGAACTCCGTGAAGGCGGCGTCCCCGTGCGCGGTCACCACGGCGACCCGGCTCACCGCCAGCTCCCGGGCCGCGTGCACGAACCCGAACGCGGTGGACGACGCCGGCAGCCCCGCGGCCCGCGCGAGCACCCTGACCTGCCCGTGCGCCCCCTCCCACCCGGCGGCCACGGCGGCGGTCGTACTCGCCCACACGACGGAGTCGGCCCCGGCGAGCCGTAGCTCCTCGGTGCGCGCGGCGAGCCGCTCGGGCGGGTCCCCGGCCGGGTCGGCGCGGATCAGGTCGATCCGTACGTCGCTGCCGAGGAGCTGTTCGAGGCGCGGGTAGTCGTCCTCGGCGGCCTCGCCCGGGACGAGCAGTCCGAGTGCGGTCATGGTGGGGGTCCTTCCTCGTGGCGGCGGTTTCCGCGGCTTTCCTGCGACACGACGGCACCCGGTACGACCCGGGTAATACCCGAGTACGACCCGACGGGTCACCCGTCCCGTTCCGGCTGCCTCCCTCCGCCGGGTACCCCGTACGGCGCCGACCCCCGCACCGCATCCCCCGCAGCCATCCGTACGGCCCTGTTGACGCCACCCGGCGGCGGTGCCAGCGTGTTCCCACCCACCGGCACGAGCCAGGTCACGAGGTGCCATGCCCGCCCCCACCCTCCTGGTCCTGGACGCCGACCCACTCCCCCGGCTGGGCCGCCTGACCGGCCGGGCCACGATCGTGCACACCGGCGCGGACTCCCTCGCCGCACGCCTGCCGGAGGCGGACGTCCTCCTGGTGTGGGACACCGCTACCGAAGTACTACGGGACGCCTGGGCCGGAGACGGCGCGCGGCCCGCGTGGGTGCATGTCGCCGGGGTCCCCGTGGACCGGGTCCTGGGACCGGCGCTCACCTCGTCGGACACGGTCGTGACGAACGCGCGGGGCGTCTTCGAGGACGCGGTAGCGGAGTACGTCGTGGCGCTGGTGCTGGCGATGGCGAAGGAGCTGCCGGGGGCGTGGGAGGCACAGCGGGCGCGGCAGTGGCGTCCCCGGGAAGTACTACGGGTAGGGGGTACCAGGGCGGTAGTCGTGGGGGCGGGTCCGGTGGGCCGTACCGTCGCGCGGGCGCTGAAGGCGGCCGGGGTGGGGGTGGCGCTGGTGGGGCGGGCGCCGAGGACCGGGATCCATGGCCCCGGGGACCTGGACCGGCTGCTGGCGCGGGCCGAGTGGGTGGTCGCGGCGGCGCCGCTCACGGAGGCGACGCGGGGGATGTTCGACGCGCGCCGGTTCGGGGTGATGCTGCCGTCGGCACGGTTCGTGAACGTGGCCCGGGGCGAGTTGGTGGACGAGGCGGCGCTGGCCGAGGCGCTGCGCCGGCGGTGGATCGCGGGGGCGGCGCTCGACGTGTTCGCGCGCGAGCCGCTCGGCCGGGACAGCCCGCTGTGGGACGTACCGGATCTGCTCGTGACGCCCCGGGCGAGCGGCGCCTTCGTGGGGCAACACGACCGGCTGGCCGCGCAGTTCGTGGAGCTGTGGGAACGTAGAGAGGCCGGCAGACGGCTGGTGAACGTGGTGGACAAGGCCCGCGGGTACGTCCCCGGCCACTGACACCCGCCGCCGATGCCGTAGATATTTCTGCTCGGAGCACGTGGTGCGACCGCGCGACCGCCAGGCGTGCACACGTCAAGCATGCAGGTCCGGGCTCCGGTTCATGTCAAAGGCATATGCCATTCGAACGTTGCCGCACGTGAGAGGCCCTACGGTCACCCCACGTTCTCGTCAACACCCCCTCCGTATCCGGCGGTTGGCGGTTATCGTGGAGGAGATCCGCCACCCGGATCACGGCCTGAAAGCGACCGCAGGGGGAAAACCGTGGCGCTGAAGCACGAGCCGCCCACGCCGTACCACTCCGCGCGGGAGGCGCTCTGGGTCCTGGAGACCATCGCCAGGCACTCCGACGGTGTCACCGACACCGCGCTCGCCCGCCGCACCGGCCTGGGCGACCGCAGACTGACCCCGCTGCTGCGGATGCTCCGCCGCGAGGGGTACGTCGAAAGGACTACGGACGGGGCGTACGTGACGGGCGCCACCCTCGCCCGCCTCGGTGCCGCACAGGACCGGGAGAGCGCCCTGCGCGAGAAGCTCCAGCACACCCTGGACCGGCTGCGGGACTCGGTCGGCGCGGCGGTCTACATCAGCCGGTACGTCGACGGCGAGATCAAGGTCGACCAGTACGCCGCCGGACCTACCACTCCCGTGGTGCACGAGTGGGTGGACTTCCGGTACTCCGCGCACGCGACCGCGATCGGCAAGAGCCTGCTGGGGCAGCTCGACCGCGACGGGCGCCGGGACCACCTCTCTCGCCACAAGATGGCCCGCCTCACGTCGCGCACGATCACCAGCGACAAGCTGCTGCTGTCCCGGCTGGAGGCCCAGCCCCCGAGTAGTCCCGCACTAGACCTCCAGGAGTACGCCGTGGGGACGGTCTGCGCGGCCGTGCCGATCACCGACGGCTCGTCCGTGGGGTGCCTCGCGCTGTCCCTGCCGGTCTCGGACGCGCACCGGCTGAGGCAGGCGGCGGACCGGCTGCACCGGCACGCGACGCCGCTGCTGCTGTCGCTGGCGATCTGAGGGCGGTCACGAGCACTCTTCCGGACCAGGTAGTATTTTCTCTGTCGCCGGGAAAAGCAGGACAAACCCGGCGAGAGTCACGCGCCGCTAGCTCAGTTGGTTAGAGCAGCTGACTCTTAATCAGCGGGTCCGGGGTTCGAGTCCCTGGCGGCGCACATCGGAAGGGCCCTTCGCTCCGGCGAGGGGCCCTTCGGCATGCCCGGCCGCACCCGTCGTACCCGTAGCTCTCCGGTACGACACCTCCCCCGGCCCCCGCTCCCACACCGGGTCCCCGCACTCCACCCCCTCCCTCCGCAGCCGCGCCCGCTGGATCTTGTTCGTCGCCGTCACCGGCATCCGCTCCAGCACCCGTACGAACCGGGGCGCCATCTTCGTCCCCAGATCGGGCTGGGCGCGCAGGAACGCGGCGAACGACTCCGGCTCGAACCTCCCGGCGATCGCCGCCATCACCTGGTCCCCGGTCACCGGATCGGGCACCGCGTACACGGCGACGGCGTCGGCACCGTCGTACCGCGCGAGGATCGACTCGATCAGCGCCGCCGCCAGGTTCTCCCCGTCCACCCGGATCCGGTCGTCGCCGCGTCCGGCGAAGTAGAGGTAACCGTTCTCGTCGCGGTAGAAGAGGTCGCCGCTCCAGTACGCCCCGTCGCGCCGGCGCTCGGCCTCGGCGGCGGGGTTGCGCCAGTACCCCTCGAAGGGGTTGGGGCCGTGGTTGACCAACTCCCCTATCGCCTCGGTGCCGTTGAGGAGTTCCCCGCTCAATCCGAAAGCGGCGGGCGGGCATTCGGCATGCGTCTCCGGGTCCCGTACGACGAGACCGGGCGCCGCCGGACCGACCGCCCCGGCGGGCGTCCCGGGCGCCCACTGGATCGCCGCTCCGCCCTCGCTGGACCCGTACCCCTCCACCAGCCTTGTGCCGAACCGGAGTTGGAACGCCGCCGCGTCAACCGCGCCCGCCTCGGTGCCGAAGCCGAGCCGCAGCCGGTGGTCGCGGTCCTCGTTCGGGCGGGGCGGCGTGGCCAGGACGTACTGGATCGCCCGGCCGACGTAGGTGAAGTACGTGGCCCGGTAACGGCGTACGTCGTCGAGGAAGCCGGAGGCGGAGAAGCGGCTGCGCAGGGCGAGCCCGGCGCGGGCGGCGAGGGCGGGGGCCCAGCCGGCGATGACGGCGTTGCCGTGGAACATCGGCATGCACAGGTAGTGGACGTCGTCCTCCGCAACCGCGAACTGTTCGGCGAGGCGGTGACCGGCCGCCGCGAGGCGCCCCTGGGTGCAGATCGCCGCCTTGGGGGCGCCGGTTGAGCCGGAGGTGAAGTAGAGGAGGAGGCGGTCGGCGGGCTCGGCGGCGCTCCGGTGGAGGGCGGTCGCCGTGAACTGCCCCAGGAGGGCGGCGTATTCGTCCGTCCCGGTGATCAGGAGGCGGACGCCGGGGAGGTCCAGGCCGCGCAGGAGCGGGAGTTGGGCCGGTTCGGTGATCAGAAGGGCGCAGTCGGTGTGGAGGATGTCGCGGGCCAGGTCGGGGCCGCGGTGGGTGGGGTTGATGCCGGCGACGGCGGCTCGCGCGAGGGCGGCGGCCGAGAGCCAGTGGACGAACTCCGGTGTGTTGTCGAGGAGTACACCTAGATGCGGGGGTGCGTCCGGCGGGAGGAGGGCGGTGAGCAGGGCCGCTCGGGTGGAGGCTTCGCGGGCGAGGTCGTGGTGGGTGAGGACGGTGTCCCGCCACCACAGGGCCGGGCGGTGGTCGGCCCAGCCCCGGGCGACGAGTTCGGCGGTCGTGGTGGCGTACTCCGTGGACTCCATGGCGGAGCACGGTAGTTGACGGACCGTCAGATGAGGATGGTCACGGCGTGGGGAAGTCGGTCGGGAAGTCGGCGGGGAGGTCGTCCGTGCCGCTGCCGAAGAGCCCGTCGGACAGGTCGAAGACGGTGTGCGCGCCGATCATGAAGGCGACGCAGATCGCGGCGAACACCCCGAGGAAGACGAGCAGTACGCCGGACTCGGCCATGAGGCGGCCCCGCATGGGCGGCAGCGCGGTCGCCCGCTCGGGGTGCTCGGGGGTGTAGTGGACGGTGACGTAGTCGCCCTCGATGACGGTCCCCGGGCCGTTCTTCTCCTCGAAGCGGACGGGGCGGCCGTCGGCGG
Organism: Streptomyces saintjeani; assembly: GCF_055409605.1. NCBI lineage: Bacteria > Bacillati > Actinomycetota > Actinomycetes > Kitasatosporales > Streptomycetaceae > Streptomyces > Streptomyces saintjeani. Next base: position 3,485,348 of record NZ_CP189624.1, read on the forward strand.
CCGTGAACTCGTAGACGTGGTGCAGGGTCGTCCGGGTGTGGTGGTGCTCGCCGGCTTCACTGCTGGTCGTCGTGTACGAGCGCAGACAGCGCCCCTCGGCGGTGAAGCCGCTGTTCCAGGCGGTGCTGATGCTCCGGGAGCGGCGGACCACGGCGGCGGCCATGGAGAGGGCGCCGACGAGCATGAGCGACGGGACGAGGTAGAAGATGACGTCCATGGTGGTTCCCCCGGGTGTGCTGGTCGGTGCACAGGCGTGCCGGTCGGTGCACGTGTCGGGAACGTACCCCTGAGGTACTACGGATTGCCTCAGGGGAAGCTCAGAGTTCCGGGTGATACCTCGGTACTACCTCGCCGGTACTACTTCACCCTCCGGTCTCCCTCCGTCCCGCGCAGAACGCCACGGTGAGGTCCTTCACCAGCGCCTTGCGCTCGTAGTCGTCCAGTTCGACCAGGCCCCGCATGGTGAGCCGGGTGACCGTGTCCTCCACCGAGTCGACGACCGACGTGAGGACCAAGGCCCGGTGCTGCGCGTCGAGCGCGGCGATCCGGCGGCGGTGCATCGCGGTGGCGACCTCGGGGGCGTACTCGACCCGGACGGGCTGGACGGAGTACACCTCAAGTCCGATGGCCCCGGCGTCCGCCGCGACCAGCCGGGTCAGCGCGTCCCCGGCGGTCTCGACCGGGCCGCGCCCGGCGCCCGGCATCTCCACCGGCACCCTCGCCAGCGCCGCCTCGACGCATTCGCGCAGGTAGGTCTCGTGGTCCTCGACCCCGAGCGTGGCCCGCGCGGTGTCGCGCACCCGCCACACGACGAGGACGACGGCCCGCAGCGCGACCCCGCTGCCGTCGGCGGCCGGCATCGGCTCGCTGCGCCAGTGCCGCAGCCGTACGTCGACCCGGCGGCGCAGCAGAAGGGGGTTCACCCACATCAGCCCCGTACGCCGGACGGTCCCCCGGTACCGGCCGAACAGCCCCAGCACCCACGCCCGTCCGGTCCGGCCGCGCGCGAGGCCGCCGAACCCGAACAGGCCGAGCGCCCCGGACCCGGCGTACGCGGCCCACTGCGCGAGGCCGAGTCCCGTCCCCGTGTACATCGGAAGGTGGAGTGCCTCGGTCGCGAGGTGCGGGAGAACGCCGGCCCACCAGGAGGCGGCGACACAGCCCGCGGCGCCGCAGGTGCCGGCGAGGACACCGACGGTTCCGGGGAGGACCCGCGCGGGGCGCTCCACCAGGGCGGGGTCGACCTGGGCGGCCGGGCGGGGGGTGCCCTGGCCGGGGCGTCTGAGGCGGGGGGTGGGGGGTTGGAGTCCTTGAGTACTACGGGGAGTACCGCCCGGGGTACGGCTGATCAGCGCCTGGTCCACTGGTACCAGAGGACCAGGCTCGGGGTCGTCCCGGAAGAGGAGGTGTACGGGGATCTCGGTGGTGGCCTCGTTCTGGATCAGCCGGGTGGGGCGAGGGGCCCCTTCGGGCATCCCCTCCGGCCGTTCCTCCGCGGGCCCCCCGGGACCCGGCGTCTGTGAAGTGGTCGTCCTGCTCATGTCTGCCTCCAGCCTCCGCGCCAGATGCGTCAACGTTTCTGCGGTCCGCGCGGCGTCCGCGCCCATGACAGGGTCAGGAGAAGAGGCGCCTCCAGGTCTCGGGGCCGGGATAGCCGTCGGCGGCGGCGCCCCGCCAGCCCTGGGCGCGCTGGAACGCCTCGACGGCACGCCGGTCGGCGTCACCCCAGCGGGGGGTGGGTCCGGTGCCGTAGTACCTCCCGTACCCCTTGCGTACGAACTGTTCGCCCAGCAGGGTGACGTACGTGTTCTCGGCGCCCGGCCGGAAGTACGCGCGCCCCGGGAAGGCGGGCGCGCCGGCCGCGTGGGCGGGCGGGCCGGGGGTGCCGGGGGTGCCGGTGACGATGTCGCGGCCCTTGCCGGTGATCAGCAGGGCCCAGGTGTCGGGGCCGGGGATGCCGTCCGCGTCGGTGCCACGCCAGCCCTGGGCCTGCTGGAATGCCTGGGTGGCGCGCCGGTCGGCGTCGGACCAGCGGGGCCCGGGACCCGTCGCGTAGAAACGTTTCGCCCCGCGCTCGACGAGCATCTGTCCGAGCGCCGTGACGTGGGTGTTGTTCGCGCCGGGGCCGAAGTGGGCGCGCCCCGGGAAGGGGGTGGCGCCGTCGGTCTGGGCGCCCCCCGTACCCGTAGTACCCGTCACTCCTGAGTACCGGTAGGCGATGTACCGGTCGGAGTGGGTCCAGTAGGCGTAGGGGGTGGCCTGGCGGCGGGTGCCGGGGCGGGTCTGCTCGTAGGCGATGTAGTAGCTGTGGGTGTAGTCCGTCCAGCCGCCGAAGATCACCACGTGGGACCCCTTCTGGGGGTCGACCGGGTTGTGGAACAGGAGGATGTCGCCGGGCTGGAGGTCCTCCTTGGCGATACGGACGCCGTAGCGGTCGAGGGTGCCCGTCCACTCGTTGCCGGGGAGGTTCCAGGCCATCGAGACGAACCCGGAGCAGTCCTGCCGGTAGCCGTCCGACCAGTACGCGGTCATGCTGTACGGCACTTTCGTGGCGACCCACGTCTTCGCGCGCCGGATGATGTCGGCGCGGGTGGTGGCCGGGGCCTTCACCGGGGTCGCCGGGCGGCCGGTCGGGCCGTGCAGCGGGGCCGCGCCGCCCTGGGGGGTCTCGGGCTCGCCATCTGCGGGAACGGCGCGGGCGGGGCTCTGGGGCGCGGCCTGGGCGGGGGGCGCGTGCGCGGCGCCGAGGGCCGCGGTGGCGGCCGACGCGGTGGCCACGACGATCACCGCGCGGGGGGTGACGGCGAGCGCCGGGCGGCCGGAGCCGCTCAGTCTGCGGCGTACGCAGCCGGTGCAGCCGCAGTCGTTCGCGGGATCGATCTCCTCGAATACCGGAGTCTCCATGAGACGCCCCTCACACTCCGCCAGACATATCCACTTCCATGCACATTCGCCAGCTTCTCAACTGTCGCCCGGGCTCGCATGTTGACGGTCCGAATGATGTACCCGGGTAGTACTCCGGTGTTCGACCAGGCGTTCGGGCGGTCGGGATCACCTCCGGGGGTCCTGTAGAGTTACGCCGTCAGCAGGCGCCGCTAGCTCAGTTGGTTAGAGCAGCTGACTCTTAATCAGCGGGTCCGGGGTTCGAGTCCCTGGCGGCGCACAGACCGGAGAAGCCTCCCGAGTGATCGGGGGGCTTTTTCGTGTTCCCGTGAGGATCATTCGTTGCGCACCTGGCGCGACACCTGCGGGGGTGACAGTTAGTCACAGCCTCGGGACTTGGCGTCAAAAGAACCTAGGCCCCGGGCCCTGGTCCGTTCTACAGTTCTTCTCGGATACCTCGGCCCCCCGGCTCTACAGCCTTGCGGTGCCGCTCAGTTACTCTTCTCAGACGGCCCCAGCCCCTGGTCGGCAACAAACCCACCGAGGTTTCCACGAACCTCCCGCGCCGGTCGCCGGGTTTCTCCCGCAGCCCGTGCGCGCGCGGTCGAGGACCTGCCCGGTCGGCGGTTTCGGGGGAGCGGGCCGCCGGCCGGGACAGGTGTACTCCCTTGCCGGGGACGGGAGTTCAGGGTCCCGTCCCCGTGAGGTACGCGGAGACGATCACGTTCGCCGTATAGCTGCGGCTGACCCGGTCGAAGGTGCCGCCGCAGGTGATCAGCCGTAGCTCCGCGCGCCCCGACTCCCTTGTGCCGTACGCTCGTTGGGCGTCGAAGCGGTCACGCCGGACGACCTCCACGTCGTCCACCGTGAACTCGGCGACCTTTCCGTCGCCGCGCACCACCCAGATCGTCTCGCCCGCCTTCACCGTGCTGAGCTTGTAGAAGACGGCCGGACGGGTCTCGGTGTCGACGTGTCCCACCAGCAGCGCGGTGCCGCGCGCGCCAGGGGTGACGCCGGCCGCGTACCAGCCGACGACACCGGCCTGGTCGTAGGGCGGCGGGTCGATCGCGCCGCTCGTGTCGAGGCCGCGGGCCACCACGGGTGCCTGGACGCCGAGTTCGGGGATGTCGATGCGCTGCGGGAGGGCCTTGGTCAACGGGCGTGCGGCGGGCGGGAGTTGCCGCTCCGGCGGACGTCCCACCGCCGCCATGTCGCCCGTTGTGGGGGCTGATATCCCGTCGGGGACCTCGGTGACCTCGCGTCCCCACAGCCAGAGGCCCAGGAGGAGGAGCGCCCAGGCGAGGCCGGTGAGGAGGCGGGTGGGGTGGGAGGAGCGAGGGTGGTCGGACACCGGTCAGGGCTTTCGGGGGGTGGTGTCGGAGGGTGTGGGGGTGACGCCGGGTACGGGGGTAGGGGTGAGGGTTTCGGTGGGTACGGGGGTGGAGGTGAGGCCGGTCGCGGTGGCCGCGGTGGCTCCGCGTCTGCGGAGGACCCCCCTGAGGGCCAGTACCGCGAGGGCGGCGAGGCCCGCGAGGGTGAGGCCGGTGACGGCGTGCGCGGTGTTGGGGGCGGCGGCTCGGGGCTGGGCCAGGGGCTGGGGGTGAGGCCGGGTTTCCGCCGGGTTCTCCACCCGCGTCTCCACCCGGTCCGCGAGCAGGTCCGCCGCTCCTCCGCCGCCCGCGTGGACGGGGGCCACCGGGGTCGCGTGCGGCGTCGCGCCGGGGCCCGCGACCGTGATGCTGCCCTTGATCTCGATGTCCGCGCAGGTGATCGTCACGGCGTACGCGCCCGGCTCGGTCGTCGAGCGGATCTTCGTCTCGCCGACGAGGGTGCCGTCGGTGCCGATCAGCCGGGCGTCCGAGACGAAGGCGCCGGACACCGCCTTCGCCGTCTTCCCCGTGCAACCACTGACCTTGAGAGCTACTTCGCCGCCGGCCACGGGCGTCGACGGGACCACCGAGACGCCCCGGCCTGCGTCCGCCGCGTACGCCGCGGGTACGACCGGGGCGAGCGCCAGGGCGGCGGCCAGAACGCTGGTACAGAGTGTGAAGCGGGGTGAACCCATCGTGAAACCTCCAGATAACTGGAGGCTTCCTCACGGGGGCGGCTCCTGCACCCTCAGTAGGGGTGGGCTACTCCGTACGGGTGGGGGTCACGAGGTGGGCCGGGGGTCCCGGAAGCGGCGGCGTTCCGGGCGCCGGGATGGTTCAGATCCGTTCGACGAGGTCGGCGATCGAGTCGACGATCCTCGAAGGGCGGTACGGGAAGTTCTCCACCTGCTCGGGCCGGGTGAGCCCCGTGAGGACCAGGTACGTCTTCATGCCCGCCTCGATGCCGGCCAGGACGTCCGTGTCCATCCGGTCGCCGATCATCGCGCTGCTCTCGGAGTGCGCGCCGATCGCGTTCAGCCCGGTCCGCATCATCAGGGGGTTCGGCTTGCCCGCGAAGTACGGCTGCTTGCCGGTCGCCTTCGTGATCAGCGCGGCCACGGCACCGGTCGCGGGGAGGGGTCCCTCTGTGGAGGGACCGGTCTCATCCGGGTTGGTGCAGATGAACCGGGCGCCGTCGTTGATCAGCCGGACCGCCTTCGTCATCGCCTCGAAGGAATACGTCCGGGTCTCGCCGAGGACGACGTAGTCCGGCTCGTGGTCGGTCAGCACGTACCCGATGTCGTGCAGCGCGGTCGTCAGACCGGCCTCGCCGATCACGTACGCGGTGCCGCCCGGCCGCTGGTCGTCCAGGAACTTCGCGGTCGCGAGCGCCGAGGTCCAGATGTTGTCGACCGGCACGTCCAGGCCCATCCGCCGCAGCCGGGCGTGCAGGTCGCGGGGCGTGTAGATCGAGTTGTTCGTCAGCACCAGGAACGGCTTGCCCGACTCCCGCAGCTTCTTCAGGAACGCGTCGGCCCCCGGGATCGGGACACCCTCGTGAATCAGCACACCGTCCATGTCGGTGAGCCACGACTCGATGGGCTTGGGGTCTGCCATGTGCGGGGTCTCCTGCCGTGCCGTACGCGAACGCACCGTGAGTACGTCCTCGGGCCCACCCTAAGCACAGGTCGGATCTTGAGGGAATGGGTGGATTTTCTGGGGATGGCCGGTGGGTTACGGGCTGGGGGACTTGAGGGGGATGAGGGTGAGGGCCGAGCCCTCGGAGGCAGGGGGTACTTGAGAGGTAGGGGGTGACCCGTAGTACCGGGGAGGGACGGCCGTACGGTACGACGCGTCGGCCCCCTTACCGGTAGCGCCTGCGGCGTACGACGACCAGTACCGTCCCCGCCGCGACAAGGCCACCGGCAACCGCCGCCACCCCCACGACGACCCGCCCGGCCCCCGTACCGGCGAGTTCACGGCCCTCCTCGGTACGCGCCCCCGTCCCCTGCGGGACGGAGGTGGAGGCCGAGGTGGAACCGGTCGTCCCCTCTACGGTGAACCGGTAGGCGTCGGACTGGCCGACCCACTCCCCGTCGTCCCCCCGGCGCTGGACGACGGCCGCGTGGGCGGTGACGTCGTTGGCGACGGCGTCGGAGGTGAACGAGAGGCGGAGCTTCACGGTGAGGGTGCGGTGCGCGGGGACGGAGAACCCGGCGAAGCCGCCGCCACCGGCGCTCGCGTCCCCCTTCCCGCCGAGTCCCGTGTCGTCCCCACTGCCGCTCGCGTCCCCCTCGCCGAACGGCCCGACCAGTTCGTCCGCGTCCGTCTCCTCGAACCGGACCGCGCGGGGGCACTCACCGTCGTAGAACTCCAGATGGACCTGGCCCGCCTTCAACTCCCGCCGCCCGTCGACCAGTACGACCACGGGGTGCACCCCGGCGCAGTCCCGCCCGGTGCTGTTGACGAGGTCCAGGTACCAGACCCCGTACCCGCCCCCGGACTCGTAGCTCTCAGGTCCACCCCGCAGCCGGGCGGTGAGCGGGAAGTCCCGGGCGTCGGGGGTGGCGCAGGCGGGTGCTTCGGCGGCGGGCGCGGGGAGGGTGGCGGGGACTACGGCGAGGGTGTCGGGGGCGAGGGCGGCCGGGACCGGGGTTGCCGGGGCGAGGGCGGCGGCGGGGACGCACAGGAGGGCTTGGCCGAGGAGGGCGGGGCCGAGGGCTGCCCCGGCGAGTCGGCGGGCGCGGGACAGGCAGGGTCGCATGGTCACGTGAGCCTGCCGGAGGGCGCCGGGTTCAGGGGTGCGCCGCTCCGTCGGGGCTCCGGAGTCCGCCCGTTCAGCTCATGTGACGTACATATGAGGCGCGTACGGGTGTGGGGGCGGCTTGGGTATTAGCGGGGTACAACTGCGGGACGTCGAGGGACCAGCCGCGTACGACTGCGAGGCGCCGTAGGTATTAACCGCCTACCCCTCCGGAGCTACGGTCTCCTCCCCCGCCGTATCCGCCGTACCCCACAAGTCCTACCCCCTCCCGAACACCTCTCCCAACCGCAGCTGAGCCGCCCCCACCGCAACCCCCCACACCCCGCCGTCAGCGACCCGCACCGGCGCCTCCACCACCTCTGCGGAGACCCCTCGCACGAACACCTCCGGTGTCTGTTCGATCCGGCGTCCGCCGAGCAGGACCTGGTCGATGTCCAGGAGGCCGACGAGGTTCGCGGCGCCCACGCCCAGTACCCGGGCCGCCTCCTCCGGGTCCCCGCGGTCGAGGGCGGCGAGGCACAGGGCCTCGACGCAGCCGGACTTTCCGCAGGGGCAGGGCGGGCCGTCGAGGAGGATCACCTGGTGGCCGAACTCGCCGGCACCCGTGCGCGCCCCCCGGTGGACCGTGCCGGCGATGACGAGCCCCGCACCGAGGCCGGTGCCGAGGTGGAGGTAGGCGAAGGAGCCGCCCTCGCCCGCGGCGGCGAGGCCGAGGGCGGCGGCGTTGGTGTCCTTGTCGACGACGACGGGGACGCCGAGTTCACGGGCGAGGACGTCGCGCAGGGGGAAGCCGTCCCAGTCGGGGAAGCCGGTGACGCGGCCGAGTACCCCGTACGTATGGTCCAGCGGCCCCGGAAGAGCTACCCCCGCCCCCAGAAGTCCTACGACCCCCTCGGCGAGCACCCCCCGCACCTCACGTACTAGACCGTCTACGACCTCGGAGGTACCCGCTCCCAGGTCCAGCGGGGTACGCCGTTCGGCGACGACCTGTCCGTCCAGCCGGACAAGGACCACGCGCAGTTCGTCCCGGTCGAGGTGTACCCCCACGGCGTGACCCGCCTCGGGGACGAGCCGCAGGACGGTGCGGGGCTTGCCGCCGGTGGAGGCGCGGCGGCCGGCCTCCGCCGCGAGGCCCTCCTCCCGCAGCCGTGCGGTGATCTTGCTGACGGCCTGGGGGGTGAGCCCGGTCCGCTCGGCGAGTTCGAGGCGGCTGATCCCGTCGGCGCCGGCCGTGCGCAGCAGGTCGAGCACGAGCGCGGTGTTGTGCCCGCGCACGGCGAGAAGGTTGGTGCCCGTCGTACGCCCCGGGTCGTTCGTCCTGTTCACGGCTCCATTCTCGCCCGCGCTTGCACTTTGGCAACAGCGTTGCCAAAGTGGACGGCATGAGTACTGGCGCTGCTGCGAACCCCCTCCGTGTGGGCCTGATCGGCTACGGCCTCGCGGGTTCCGTCTTCCATGCCCCGCTGATCGGCACGACGAAGGGCCTGACCCTCGACACGGTCGTCACCTCGAACCCGGACCGCCAGGCACAGGCGCGTGCCGAGCACCCGGGCGCCGAGGTCGTGGCGACGCCGGACGAACTCCTCGCGCGGGCGGGCGAGTTGGACCTGGTGGTGATCGCGTCCCCGAACAGGACGCACGTCCCGCTGGCGACCGCCGCGCTCGACGCGGGGCTGCCGGTCGTCGTCGACAAGCCGATCGCGGGGACGGCACAGGAGGCCCGCGCGCTGGCGGCGCTCGCCGAGGAGCGCGGTCTGCTGCTGTCCGTCTTCCAGAACCGCCGCTGGGACAACGACTTCCTCACGCTCCGCAAGCTCCTCAGCGACGGCGAGCTCGGTGACGTCCGGCGGTTCGAGTCCCGCTTCGAGCGCTGGCGTCCGCTGCCGAAGGGCGGCTGGCGCGAGTCCGGCGACCCGGCAGAGATCGGAGGTCTGCTGTACGACCTGGGTAGTCACCTCGTAGACCAGGCGCTGGTGCTGTTCGGTCCGGTCGCGTCCGTGTACGCGGAGGCGGATGTCCGTCGGCCCGGCGCCGAGACCGACGACGACACGTTCATCGCCCTGACGCACGCGAACGGCGTCCGCACCCATCTGTACGCGTCCGCGACGACCGCCCAACTGGGGCCGCGTTTCCGGGTGTTGGGGTCGAAGGCGGGGTTCGTGAAGTACGGGCTCGATCCGCAGGAGGCGGCGCTGCGGGAGGGTGCGCGGCCGGGGTCCGGGTGGGGCGTGGAGCCCGAGGAGCTGTGGGGGCGGGTCGGCTCCGGGGAGTCGCCGCCGACCGGGGGCGGCCGGGCCGTGCCGACCCTACCTGGGGACTACCCCGCCTACTACTCTGCGGTGACCGAGGCACTGATCGGTGGCGGCCCGAACCCGGTGCCCGCCACCGAGGCGGCCACCGCTCTCGACGTCCTGGAAGCGGCCCGCCGTTCGGCACGAGACGGATCGACGGTGAACCTGTGATGGTGAACAACAACCCCGCCCTGGAAATCACCCCTTCACTCGACGAGCTGAAAGCCCAGGAACGGCGACTGGTCTTCCGGCAATTCACTTATGACGACGCCTGGGCGCTGGGTTCCCTCCTGGTCGGATTGGCCCGTGAGCGCGAGGCTCCCGTGGCGATCGACATCCACCGCGCCGGACAGCAGCTCTTCCATGCCGCGCTGCCCGGCTCGTCCCCCGACAACGACGCCTGGATCGCCCGGAAACGCCGGGTCGTGGAGCGGTACGGTTCCGCTTCCTATCTGGTGGGCGCGGAATTCAGGGCGAAAGGGACGACTTTCGAGGAGTCGTCCCGTCTCGACCCTGACGAATACGCGGCGCACGGGGGCTCTTTCCCGATCACCGTGGAGGGAGTGGGTGTGATCGGGTCCGTGACGGTGTCGGGACTTCCGCAGCTTGAGGACCACAGGTTCGTGATCGAGGCGCTGGAGGAATTCCTCAAGAAGGACTGACGGATCAGGCGTCCTTGAATTCCTGCCGCTGCCGCCCGAGCCCTTCGATCTCCAGTTCCACCACGTCACCGGACCGGAGATAGGGCTTGGGCTCGGGCTCCCCCAACGCGACCCCGGCGGGCGTACCCGTGTTGATGACGTCGCCGGGGTAGAGCGTCATGAACTGGCTGACGTACCGAACGACCTCGCCCACCGGGAATATCTGCTCGGCGGTGGTGCCGTTCTGCTTCTGTTCTCCGTTGACCCGGAGTTTCAGCGTGAGATTCTGCGGGTCGGGAATCTCGTCGGCGGTCACCAGCCAGGGTCCGAGCGGGTTGAACGTCTCGCAGTTCTTTCCCTTGTCCCAGGTGCCGCCCCGCTCGATCTGGAATTCCCGCTCCGACACGTCGTGCGCCACCGCGTAACCGCCGACATGCGCGAGCCCTTCCTCAGCGGATTCCAGATAGCGGGCGGTGCGGCCGATGACGACCGCCAATTCGACTTCCCAGTCCGTCTTCACGGAACCGCGCGGCACGAGAACCGTGTCATAAGGGCCCACGACCGTGTCGGCGGCCTTGAAGAAGATCACCGGTTCCGCGGGCGGCTCGGCGCCGGTCTCCCGGGCGTGGTCGTGGTAATTGAGGCCGATGCAGACGATCTTCCCGATCCGGCCGACCGGCGCCCCCACGCGTTCGGTGTCCGCGTCGATCGCGGGCAGCTCGCCGCCGTCGACGGCATCCCGGACTCTCGCCAGAGCCGCTTCGTCCGCGAGGAGGGTGCCGTCGATGTCGTCCACGAGCCCGGAGAGGTCCCGTAGTACTCCAGCGGTATCCAGCGCCGCGGGACGTTCCGACCCCGCCGTACCGACGCGCAGCAGCTTCATGGTCGTAGTACCTCTCCCTCGCTGGTGGTACGTCTCCGGTGACCCCAGCCATCCGATGTCTGCTCGAATCCTCCGATCTCTCTATTCAGTCCGCAAGACCCCGTTCACGTACTGGACCGGCACGGCCGGGGGTGCGTCACCTGTGGAGCAGCGTCCTCTCCGCCGTCCCCCACGCCGTGCTCGTCACGATGTACAGCGCGGCGGCCAGCGGTACGACGGCGACGCTCACCAGCGTGAAGAACGACAGGTACGGCATCACCCGGGTGACCGCGCCGAGGCCCGGCACCTCGCTGCCCGTGGCGGCCGGCGCGCTCGTGCTCATGGTGCGCCGGGTCTGCCGGTACGAGAACCACGCGACGACCGCGACGAGGGCGAAGAGGCCCAGGTAGACGAGGCCCGCCGGGCCGAACAGGCCGCCGTCGCCCAGCGCGTCGGTCCACCGCTTCCCCAACGGCGCGGCCAGCAGCTCGTGTTCGAGCAGGCCGTTGGTCTCGCCGCCGATCGTCGGACGGGAGAAGAGGTGGAACAGGACGAAGAACACCGGGAGTTGGATCAGGCTCGGCAGGCAGCCCGCGAGCGGGGACACCTGTTCCTTCGTGTGCAGCTCCAGGACCGCCTTCTGGAGCCGTTCCGGGTCCTTGCCGTGCTTCTCGCGCAAGTCGGCGATCTTCGGTTGCAGCGCCGCCCGCGCCTTCTGTCCGCGCGCCGATGCCCGGGACAGGGGGTGGACGAGGAGGCGTACGAGGGCCGTCAGCAGGATGATCGCGGCGGCTGCGGCGGAGGCGTGGAAGAGGGGTTCGAGCAGGGCGGCGAACCGCTCGACCAGGGACGCGAAGACGGACATGGTGAGTGAGCCCTCCGGGGGTCTCGTCGTGCCGGGAGTGGTGGGGCGGCATGACGACTCACGCGGGCAGGCGTGTCCCACTGGAGGGGGCCGGGTTTCTTTCCCGGCCCGGTCGGTGACCTGGGGGTGCCCTACGCGGTGGTCGTCCGGAGGGCGAGCCCTGGGGCTCGGGGTCTGGAGCGGCCCGAGGCGTCGGGGTCACGTTGCGGCAGGAAGGCCGTACGGCGGGCCCGGTCCCGTATCGCCGTACGTATGCGCGTGCCGGGTACGGGCGGTGCGCAGCGGGCGGCGAGGAGGCAGCAGAGGGCGAACGCCGAGCCGATCGCGGCGGCCACGGCGAGGGTGGTGAAGAGGGGGCCGGTGTCGAGGAGGAGGGTGCCGGCGAGGAGGACGAGGAGAGCGCCGAACGCGCGTACCGGGAACCGGCTTTGCAGTCGCTCCATCGTTCACTCCCCCTCTGTCGCTCGGGCCGGTCGAGCGGCCGGATCACTGCCTGTGCCCTGAAGACGAACGGGCCCGGCCGCTGGTTCCCGCGCCGGACGATCTTTTCCGCCGGTTCCGGTCGCCGTCCGGCAGGTCTCGCCGCTCGGCCCCGGCGCCCGCTCACCCGAGTCCGCCGCCCCTCACTCCCCTCGCTCACCCCCGCCGCTCGCTGGACACCAGCTTCCCCCACACCACCAGCCGGTACCGGGACGTGTACTCCGGGGTGCACGTGGTCAGCGTGACGTACGCCCCAGGTATGTCGTACCCGTACCCGGGGTGGACGGTCGAGCGGGGTACGGGTCGTAGTACTCCGGAGTCACGGGCCGAGGTCTGCGGGAGGATCCGGTCGACGGCGTACGTGTAGACGGTGGACGCGGTCTCCACCCGGACGGTGTCCCCCCGCCGGAGCCGGTCGAGGTGCCGGAAGGGCTCGCCGTGGGTGTTGCGGTGGGCGGCGAGGGCGAAGTTGCCCTGGGCGCCGGGCTGTCGGGTGCCGGGATAGTGGCCGGCGTACCCCTTGTCGAGGACGCCCCGCTTGTCGATGCCCTCGGCGATCGGGACGCGGACGCCGATACGGGGGAGGACGAGGACGGCGTACGCCTGGGAGTGTCGGGGTGTAGTACCTCCGGACGACTGCCCCGAACTCCCCCCGGCGGAACCGGAGCCGGAACCGGAATCGACGGAGGGGTCCTCCTCGGGGGAACTGCCCTGGGCCGGCTCCCCCTCGCTCCCCCACTGCCGCTCCAGCGCCCGGACCTTGCGCTCGGCGCCCTCTCTGGCCTCCTGGTTGGTCCACCAGAGCTGGTGGACGACGAGCAGCAGCCCCAACACCCCTGCTGTGACGAGGAGTTCGGCGCCGGTCCACAGGAACCTCCGGCGCCGGGCGCGTCGTCGCAGGACGCGGTGCTGTACGACGTGCTGGACGACGGGATTCGGCACGCGGACCACCTCCGCCACATCGGACCCCGATCCGGGGTGCAGGGACGATAAGCGATAGGGACCAAACTCTCCAGACCTACCCATTCACGGCGTCGCGTTCGTCCGGTCGAACCCTTCTTCCATCGGTTTGTGAAAGGGCTGTCGTATGTCTCGACAACACGGCACGGCACCCCTGATGCTTCCTGTCGCACCCCACAAGGCCGGTTGGACGACCGGCCCTCCCCACAACCGTCGATCGACGACGATCGAAGCGGAGTAGCCATGATCCGACGCAGGACACTGCTCGCGGCCGGCGGCGGCGCGTTCCTCGGCAGCGCGCTGGCCACCGGCACGGCCCATGCCGATGCGACGATTGCCGTCAACCCCGGCTCCACGTACGGCACTTGGGAGGGCTGGGGCACGTCCCTGGCCTGGTGGGCGAACGTCTTCGGCGCCCGGGACGACTTCGCCGACATCTTCTTCACCACCAAGTCGACGACGTACAACGGCACTTCGCTCCCCGGCCTGGGCCTGAACATCGCGCGCTACAACCTGGGCGCGTGCAGCTCGAACTCGGTGGGCGGCGAGTCGATGGTGGCCTCGGCCAACATCCCCGCGTTCAAGCAGATCGAGGGCTACTGGCAGGACTGGAACAACGAGGACCCCACCTCCTCGGCGTGGAAGTGGACGGCGGACGCGAAGCAGCGCGCCATGCTCCAGAAGGCGGTCTCGCGCGGCGCGACGACCGAGCTGTTCGCCAACTCCCCCATGTGGTGGATGTGTTCGAACCACAACCCGTCCGGCGCGGCCGACGGCGGCAACAACCTCACGACGTGGAACTACCGCCAGCACGCCTCGCACCTCGCGGCGGTCGCCCTCTACGCCAAGAACAACTGGGGCGTGAACTTCGCGACGGTCGACCCCTTCAACGAGCCCTCGTCGAACTGGTGGACGGCGACCGGCACGCAGGAGGGCTGCCACATCGACTCGACCGTCCAGGCGGCCGTACTCCCCTACATGCGCAGCGAGTTGGACAAGCGGGGCCTGACCGGCGTACGGATCTCGGCGAGCGACGAGACCAACTACGACACGGCGCGCAGCACGTGGAGCGCGTTCTCGTCGACGACCAAGGGGTACGTCAACCAGGTCAACGTGCACGGGTATCAGGGGTCCGGCGGCCGAAGGGACCTGCTCTACACGGACGTTGTGACGACGTCCGGCAAGAAGCTGTGGAACTCCGAGACCGGCGACAACGACGGCACCGGCATGTCCATGGCCAGCAACCTCCTCTCCGACTTCCGCTGGCTGCATCCGACGGCGTGGGTGTACTGGCAGGTCATGGACCCCTCGTCGAACTGGGCGATGATCGCGTACGACGCCGCGACGCTCACGCCCGGTGCCGTACAGACGAAGTACTACGTGATGGCCCAGTTCAGCCGGCACATCCGGCCGGGGATGACGATCCTCGACACGGGCGTGAGCTACGCGGTCGCGGCGCTCGACCGGTCGGCGAACCGGCTGGTGATCGTCGCGGCGAACACGGCGACGTCGGCGCAGACGCTGACGTTCGACCTCTCCCGGTTCACCACCGTCTCCGGGGGTTCGGGTGGTGTCGTACCGCGCTGGAGCACGCTCACGACCGGCGGCGGCGACCTCTACACGGCCCGCTCGGACATCCGCGTGTCCGGCAAGACGGTCGCGGTGCCGTTCGCGGCGAAGTCGGTGCAGACGCTACAGATCGACGGGGTGGTCGTGTAGGGGGTACCTGAGAGCTACCCGGCGTACTCCGCGTACCGGTGACGGTCGGGGGCGCGTCGGGTGGCGGCGGGCCCGGGTATGACGTACCCAGGTACGACGTACTGCCATCAGCCACGGTACGGACCCACCCCGGCCTGCGGATACCTCACCTTTGTCACCGGCGGGCAGTACCGTGTCGTCCATGCGCCCCGACACGCCCGCCGAGAACGTCGACCACACCGCCGAAGCCGCCCGCCTGGAACGCACCGTGGCCCTCCACCCGGAGGACGCGGAACCGCTCCTGCTGCGGGCGGCGGCCCATCTGGAACTGGCCGGCGACCGCCCCTCGGCAACCGCTCTGTACGACCGTCTGCTGGCGACCCCGGACTCCCTGGACGCCCCGCACCTCACCCGCGCCCTCAAGGCGGCCAACCTCTGGGAGTACGGCCACGAGGCCGAGGCCCGCGCGATCATCGACGGCATCCGCGCGTCCGCTCCGCGCGACCCGGCGCCCTGGGTGATCGTCGCGGAGGCGCTGGAGTCCCACGACGAACTGGAGGCGGCGGAGGCGACGTTCACCGACGGCGCCCGCCTCCTCCTGACGGACGGCGCCGAACCCCCGTACTCCACGCACCCGTTGCTCTTCGGCCGCCACCGGGTACGCCGCATGCTGGGCGCGGCCCACGACGACTGGGACCAGCTCGCGGACACCCTCCACACCTCGCCGGTGTCCCTCGACGAACTCCATGACCCCAAGCGCGTATGGTCACTTGGCTCGGAGAACCCCGACGAACTGGCCGCCGAGATCTCCCGCCTCCGCGCCGAACTGGGCGCCTACCGCGAGGCGTTGTCCCGTCCGTTCCCGGTGGCGATCCTCCACTGGCCGGCCCCGGAACTGACCGAACTCCTCACGGCGTACCCCTCCCTCTCCGCCGAATACCCGTCCCACGAAGCCCACTTGGCGACCATAGAGTCCTCCCTCCGCGAACTCTCCGCCTCCGGCACGCCCAACCTCGGCATCGTCACGGGGACGGTCCCGTCGTACGAGGCGTTCGCGGCGTCGGAGGGCACGTCCCCGTCCGACCCGACGCTGCTGCCGCAGTACGCGACGACGTTGGCGGCACGGGGGCGGGCGGTGGCGTGGCCGCCGCAGCGGGGGGCGGAGTGCTGGTGCGGGTCGGGGAGCGCGTACGGAGAGTGTCACGGAACGGGTGCTTGAGCCGTCTTGTTACAACACACTCTGACCGGCCACCCGCTAAGCCCGCTCGGCGTGTCCCCACTGCGCAAACACACGCACTCCATCGGCTCACTTCTCCCTCGTGCCGAAGTGAGCCGAGTTGAGGGCAGCGCGCAAGGCCACGGCCGCAGCGATGCGCAGAGCCCGTGACACGGCTCGTTGGGCCCCTTTGCGCAACGTCAAAGCCGCTCACGACAAGAGTGGGCACGCCGGCACACTGTCCTTGTGCATGGTGCTGTCCCCTCCTCCCCCGCCGTCTCTGCCCGAATGCGCAGACAGAGTTCGCGCGACACCGCGCCCGAGGTCTCGGTGCGCAAGCTGCTTCATGCAGCAGGGCTGCGCTATCGAGTCAACTTTCCCGTACCCGGCATGCCTCGGCGAAGCATCGACATTGCCTTCAGTCGAGCGAAGGTCGCCGTCTTCCTCGACGGCTGCTTCTGGCACGGGTGCCCCGAGCATGCGACTCACCCGAAGTCAAATGCCGAGTGGTGGCGCGCAAAGTTGAATAAGAACATGATGCGTGATCACGAAACGACTGAACACCTGAGATCCTCAGGATGGGTCGTCCTTCGATTTTGGGAGCACGAAATTCCCGATTCGATCGCATCCATCATCACGGAAGAATGGAGAGTTAATTCAGATCTCAAGCACACAAAATAGGTCACCCAAGAAGTCGCAAAGAAAAATTCCGGAAAAAATCGCACTCCAAAGATACACGACAGAGGAACCATGCCTGCTCCATTCATCGATTCACTTTGCGGATATCGCGACGGAAGGCCGAACACATCGGACAAAAATGATCCCGGATCGATCGCCTTGGGAAAAATTTTCTTCGAGGTAATGGGAATTTCCCCCGACGCGATTCCCCCTGATCAGCGCGACCAGAAAACGGCCGTGGGCACCTTGATGAATAGCCTCCTTTCCACCGACCTCGAAGAATCCCTCAAGGTGGATTCCCCTCATCTCACTGTCGAACCGGAGAAGTCATTTTCAGAATTCGAGCAATTCACACACCTGACCGCTGCACGCGACCTCCGAAGCGACATGACCAAAGAGGTGACAAAAGCAGTAAAGGAACTTGAAGCATACTCCGCAAGCGCAGGACTCGACGAGGCGGTACTGACCAAGCTGATGGGACACCTCGAATCGATTCGTCAACAAGTTGCGGTATCGGAAGAGCGTCGAATTGAGCTTCTTAATCTCCAGGGCGAAGAATCCCTACTCAAACTCGATGTAACCATCGCTCGCAAGTTGACCAACGGCCTCGACGAGGCAACACCGATGCGACACCTGGTAGCGGGTCTGTCCCTGAAGTGGACTCTCCGGACCGACAGGGCCCAGGACTGCAGAAGCCAGGGAGTGAAGATGGCCGCCCTGCGAAGGGGCCGGATGCCTCACTTCGCCGCAGTCACCATGGAGCCCCGCCCTGCCATGCTGGCACTGCTGGGGCGCGGATCAGGCGACATCGACTGTGTCTACCACCTGCACCTGCCCGCCTTGTCCGACGCAATAGACGAGTACTGCTCCGGATCGACCCACAAGTCTCGGCTGGCCATCCGCGACAACTTCAGGCGTCTGCGCGATCAGCGGCGGATCCGTGACTACGACGAGCTGCGTAGGTACATCGCGACACTGTGACGAGCGTGGTTCTTCTCACACTCCCACTCCAGTCGGCCGGATGCTCCGTCGCACGCCCCTACCACCCGGCGCGCTCAATTTCACCACCCGCATCAAGACCCACTGTCAGCACCTGGGATTAACCTGTCCAGCATGGCTAAGCGCATCTCCATGATCGACCTGTTCGCAGGCTGCGGTGGTATGACCTCCGGCTTCATGGCCGCAAAGGGGTACAAACCGGTCATGGCTGTCGAATGGGACCTTCATGCGGCTGCTACCTACGCCGCCAACTTCGGTGAATCTCACATGCGTTGGGGTGACATCCAAGAGATCAAGGATCGTGAGATCCCGAACGCGGACGTGATCATCGGCGGCCCCCCCTGCCAGGGCTTTTCGAACCTGGGTACCCGGGATGTGAACGATCCGCGCAACAAGCTGTGGAAGGAGTACATCCGGTTCGTCAGGCATGCCCGCCCCATGGTCTTCGTCATCGAGAACGTCGATCGCTTCCTCAAGTCCTCCGAGTTTTCCCTCCTCCAGGCCGAGGTCCGCCGCGGCGGCCTGCTCGAAGGTTACGAACTGTCCTACGGACTGCTGCTGGCAGCCGACTACGGTGCGCCTCAGCGTCGCAAACGAACCATCGTGATCGGATCTCGGATCGGAAAAATTCCCCTGCCCGAGGCGACGCACGGCCAGGGGAACCCCATCGGTCTGAAGAGTTGGCGTACCGTTCGTGAGGCTTTCGCAGGGAAGCAACTGCTCGATGTACCCGCCGTCAAGGCACTGCCCGAGTCAACCGTGTCATTCTTCGGCCAAACAGTACCGGGCATCTACAAGAGCGAGGACTTGCACATCGGACGGACCCCGACCGATATTTCATTGCTCCGATACGCTCAGATCCCTCCGGGCGGTGGGCGGTTCAACCTACCGGAAGAACTTCTTCCCAACTGCTGGAAGAACAAGCCCACCGGCACTACCGACGTCATGGGCCGCATGCAATGGACCGAGCCTTCGCTCACCATTCGAACTGAATTCTACAAGCCCGAGAAGGGGCAATACCTGCACCCCCAATGGGAGCCAGGACCGAACGGATATCGCGTCGATCGCCCGATCACACACAGAGAAGCAGCCTTGCTTCAAACTTTTCCCGATTCCTATCAATGGTGTGGCACAAAGATCCAGATCGCCAAGCAGATCGGAAATGCCGTCCCAACTGTTCTCGCTGAAGCAATCGCACGCCAGATCAAGCCATACATCTTGAGCGCTTAACATTCGACGGCAGGGGCCGGTTGTGGTTTTTCGTCCGACCTCGCCTCCACATAAGAAACGCCATCGATCCAAACCTGTGGACGACCGTCGTCGAGTGGTGCCGGAATCAAGCGGGTTGCAATCCAAGTCCCCTTTTCCGGCACCTCCAGACCTAGCGCTTTCGCCACTCTCGGGCTTTCTTTCTGATGTCCCAGAATCACCACGCCATCTGGCGCAAGTCTCTTTCGGGCATCCCGCACACGCTTCGCCGCATCCAGTTGCTTGGCAACCGTCAGAACCGCATTCCTGTCAATAATGCGTCTGTGTACCATTCCGAACAGAAGATCGACCCTGTTCTGCCCGGCGGGCTCCCGACTCAGCGCCTCGCGAACAGTCGGGTCGAGACCCAAAAGTAGATTAGGCTTCAACTTCCCCTCTTCGATTATCCATCTGATCACCCTCTTGCCCGAGGAAGATATATTTCGCTTTCCATCCTGATTCCCGCCCTGTGTGAGAACATCCTCCGAAACTTGGACCAGGCCGACCTTGAAGCTGGATCTCCTGTCGTTCGCCGCCATAAGGAGACAGATATGCCCCATCGCTTCGCGGGGAATCATCCATCTGCCGTCCAGGGAGAACTTCGCGTCCACTTCATGACCACACACTCGATAATCCATCTTGTTTCCAAAACCAAGGTCAAATGCAGTGCGGCAGATGATCTCGACCTTAGTACCTAGATAGGTTTTTTCCGTCTTCTCCAAAGCGTCGACGTCGTACCTTCCGGTCCGCTGACCGTCCAATACTTCATCCAAGGCTTGTCTGAGGGCAGATGAAAACCGGTTCTCCAGGTCAGCATGTCCCTCGAACCACAGCGCAACGCGCTCAACCGCTCCGCCCTCATCGCTCTCCCGCGCCGAGCTGGGATCGTGGGCCTTAAAGTCGTTCGGCTCGCCGAACAGGGCATCCTCAACAACTGGCATGCAACCACCCTAAGTCGCCGGGGTGGCCCACCTCCATAGTTTCGAGTTGCAGGATGCCCCGTCGGACGGAGCGTTCGGCTCACTCGCTCCGTTCGAGAAGCATGCGCACCTGTTCCAGCTCCGACGCCACGCGCAGCCACGTGTACGCCTTCAGTTCGGTCGTCGTACGCCGTGCAATCCCGTCGACTCGGTCGAGCACGTAGCGAGCAGCCTCGACGCCCCTCAGGCCATCGGGGGGCTTCACTTCATCCCAGGTGAAGCGAGCCGATGCCAGAACCAACCCCTCCTCAACGGTCACCGTCACGAGGAATTCCCTCTTCAAAATGCCAGTCGCGAGAGGAAGTACCTCCACCCCGCTCAGGATTCCCTTTTCCTCCGCCACTTGACAGAGAACCTGTAGCGAATCAGGGTCGCGCCACCCGATGTTGAAGTCACTCGCAGTTCCGGAGGGGCCGGAATCATTGTTGCGCTTCATCCCGATCGCCTCGTCAAGGCTGCCTCTTCGAAGCGCTCCTGCGCCTTTTCCAAAGTGCTTTCCGGGTCCAGCCCATGCGCCCGAATCCAGTGCAAAAGGTCAGCGATGAGCCTCGCCGCCTCCTCGGCCGATCGGGCCACGGAGGTTTCCACCGCACCGACGCAGCGGGGGGCCCGCGCACTGTAGGACGTCAGCAATTCATCAGCGCGTGAAACATGGTAATCACGCACATGCCCATGTGGAGATGTGAGCGCCGTGGCGAGCTCGCACCACGTCACCTTTCCGGCTTCCGTCAGACGAACACCCCACTTCTCGCACATCATGTCGATGAGCGCCAGGCCGCGCCCTCCCTCGGACTCGTCCTCCACTCGACCGGACAGCTCCGGGAGTTTGTCAACCGACGGGTCCTGCACTTCCAGACGGAGGTTCGTGTCGCTCATGGAGACAGCGAGTAGACCGGACACTCCGACGCCCACGTGCTTGATCACATTTGTAACCAGCTCGCTGACGCACAACTGGGCAGGCTCCGCCACACCTAGCAGACCCCAGTGGGTCAGATGCTGGCGCAGGATCCGGCGCAGAGCGGGGACCTCTCTCGGTGTCGCCTCGAAGGGAATCCGGAGCTCCGAGCGCGGCAAACAGTTGTCGTGGTCCATGAGCGACCTCCTTGGGTTCACAGCAGTTCTCCCGCCGTCGATCGTGCAGGCGAGCAGTGGCCTGTCTCCCTGACGCAAGCTCACCTCCCCCAGGGCAAGGGGAACCAGGCAGGCATGCGCGACGCGCTTCTGCTCGCTGCCCGTGAGCAGCTCAGTGCCCAACGTAGAGCCGTCTTGGTAAATTTGCCATCGACTTCGGTAAATTAGCTAGATCGTGGCTCCAGTGCGAGCCGCAAGGCAGACTGCTCTGAGCGCACACGGAAGGAACGGCATGCCCCCGAAGGCAGTACTCACCCAGCGGCAAAAGCGCCTCGGCCACGAGTTGCGCAAGATGCGGGCAACCGCCGGCATGTCCGCTGAGCAGGCGGCGAACCTCCTCGGCGTGGACCGGGGGAAGATCTCCAACATGGAGTCCGGCGTCCGAAACATCAGTGAAGAACGTCTACGGGTTCTTGCACAGCACTGCCACCACACCGACCCCACCTACGTGAACGCGCTGGTCGAACTGGCCGACACCGGATCTCAGAACTGGTGGGAGCAGTACCGGGGATCCCTGCCTCAGGGGTTGATGGACATCGCCGAACTCGAAGCACGAGCGATCCGGATGCGAACAGCGTGCACGGTGCACATCCCCGGGCTCCTGCAGACCACGGACTACGCCTTGGAGGTGTTCCGCGCCGTCCTCCCCAACCTGCCCGAGCACGAAGTGGCGCTACGGCTCGCGCACCGCAGCCGCCGCCAGGAAGTACTGGACGGTGGGACCGCCGCGCCTTACATCGGCATCGTCCACGAGGCCGCACTGCGCATGCAGTTCGGTGGCCCCCGCGTCGCACGCGCACAACTCCAGCACCTGCTGGACCAGTCCGAGAAAAGCAACGTGACCCTGCTGGCGATTCCCTTCACACACGGCGCCTTCCCCGGTGCTGGGCAAACTGTTCTGTACGCCGAAGGCCCGACAGAGCAACTGGACACCGTGCAGATCGACAACTCCCACGGCCCGGACTTCCTTTACGGGGAAGACGAACTGGCAAAGTACCGTTCCCACTTGGAACGGATGGAGCAGCTTGCGCTGTCTCCCGACGACACAAGAGCCTTCATCCGAACCGTCGTACGCGAGCTGTAGGAGTCAGCATGCCCGAGATCCAGTGGGAAGAGCCGTTCTGTGGAGAAGGCAACGCCTGTTTCCGTATAGGGACCGATCGCTCAGGCAACGCATATATCGCCGTACGTGGTCAGGAGGACCGTTTCATCACGGACAGCCGGGACGCACTGCGGATCATGATCCTCGACATCAAGGCAGGCAAGGCGGATCACTTGCTCCAGTGATCATGGGCTCAATCGGCGTCGATCATCCACCGATCAGGTGCTGAAATGCGACGAACCCCAGTCCAGTCACCCGCGACAAGGTGACTGAACTGGGGTTTGCTTCAGGCATGTTGGAACGCTAAGTGGTGTACTCCAGCTCAGTCACTGCGGCTTTGCGCACCGCTGGGGCAAGCTCGTCGAAGTCCAGTCCGTCCAGGTGTCCGCAGAGCGCTTGCCGAGCTTCGCGCATCCATGCGACGAGCATGGGGCCGTTGATGGCACCAGGCAGAACGATGCGGCGGAACTCCGGGTCCTCGATCGCTTCAGCGACCAGTTTCTCGGCCAGCCACAGGAGCGTGCGCTCCCGGATAGCGAACGTCAGATGGATGCTGTGCTCGCCCCCGTCGACGACGTACGGATTGTGGACCCAGCCCCGCGGAAGGAGAAGGGACTGTCCGGCGCGAAGGTCGATCTCGGTATCCGGTCCTGCGGCCTCCCACGCAGGGATGTAGTCATCGCGCCACACGCGCCACGACTCGTTGTAGTCCCGCATGGGCGCCTCGACCGGAGGGTGCCAGAGTTGCCACCGCTTGACGCCGGAGATCTGCACGATGACAGCCATCTGCTGGTCCCAGTGATGGCGCAGGCCCTGGTTGCCGGGCGGGGTCAGGAAGGCGTGGACGTAGTTGGAGTACCCCGTCTCCTGCTGGATGCCGCGCGAGACCGCCGCGAGGTACGGGACCACTCGCTGGAGGTTGCCGAGCCGGATCGTGAAACCCGTGTCGTAGAGCTTGGTGAGTTTGGCCGCGTCGGTACGGCCGTCGGTCGTGAAGGCGTTCTGGTTCAGGGACGGGGCGGGGGCTTTCACCACCGCGATCTCGTTCGCCGGGACGCAGCCGGTGAAGGCGTAGTCGTGGAGGAAGTCCTTGGTGACCGTCTCGTCGAGTGCGGTCCTGCCACGTTCGAAGACCCGAGGCTCGTCGGGCCAGGTGGTCAGGAGTTCGGTCCGGCCGTCCTCGGGCAGGATGAGGCTCAGAGACATGGCGGTGGTCCTTCCGTGCGGTTCAGGAGGGCGGCAACGGGCAGCGCAGGTCGGGGTGGTGGCGGTTGGGGCAGCACACGACGTTGATCGAGACGATGTTGCCCGAGCGGTTGTAGTGGACCCAGCTCACGTCGACACCGACCGGCAGGACATCAGCCGCGTACTCACGCTTCACGTCCAGGCTGACGTACATCTGCTTGCCGTCATCGGGTTCGAGCGGAAGGTTGTCGAGGTAGTGCTTCGTCATCCACTCCAGTGCCGCCTCCGGGTCGGTCCATGTGCGGTCGGCGGAGGTCTGGTTGCGTTTCAGGAGCCAGTGGCCCGACATCATGGGCGGCAGGTTCGAGACCGGGAACTCGGCGGAGACTTCTCGGTAGCGCGCGAGCGTCCGCTCGGCCGTCTTGTCGTCGGGAGCCGAGGGCGCGGGCGGGGCGGGGTGCGGCGGCCGGCGGTTTCCTTCCCGGTGGTAGTTCTCCGGGGTTCCGACCCATGGGCCGTACCCGTGGAAGTGCCCTGACCAGGTCATCTGTTTCCTTCTGGAGATACGACGGGCCGCCCTGCCACGCAGGACGGCCCGCTGGTGCGTGGGGGGAGGTCAGATCGTCAGGTGCCGTTCCCGGGCGTAGCCGATGACGAACGCGTCCAACTCGGCCTCGGTGAAGCGGATCTCCTTGCCGGCGCCTTCCGGCTTGGAGTCCGTCAGGACGTATGCGGGCTGCGCGCCGGGGATCAGCGCGAACCGGACGCACGCCTCGTGCTCGCCTCCCAGGTTGCCGCCGCAGAACTGCCGGACTTCGGTTCCCTCGACAGGCAGGGTGTAGAGGTCAACGTTCATGGGATCGTCCTCCTGATGCGATTGCGGTATGGAGAGAGTCGGTCTCCGTACCGTCGGGTCCTCGTTCCGATGAGCGGGCCGCCGAGGTGAGGCCCGGCCCCGGGATTCACGAGATGCCGCGTCCATTGCCCTCGGCGTACACCCGCAACAGACGTCGGGTCAGTTCGGCCGTCTCCCGGAGGTGGGAGAACGCTGCGAAGGCCGGAGTCGATGACGTAGGGCGCTGTTTGAGGTCCAGGAGTCGGTAGCCCTTGCGGAATAGTTCCCTGACTTCGGGGTTTTCGTCCGCGCCCAGGTCCTGGACCAGAAGGATGTTCAGGTGGCGGCCGACTTCCACCGTGCGGGTGTCGATGGCCGCGCGGGTCGACGTGTTCAGCTCCATCTTCAGCGCGAGGTCGGTCATCTCCGAGATCAGCTCGACGTCGATGGAGTCGTCGACATCTGCCGCGCCGGTCTCCTGTCTCACGGTCGCCACCACATGTCTCCCCTCGGTACGGCGGCAAGGGCGGCTGCCTGGCTTTCGGGCTCGGAGACGACGGTAGGGTCGGCGTCATCCAACTCCCAAGAAGATTGCGCGAGTTTGCAGAACCAGCTTTGACGGGTGTTAACGGCTTGCCGAACATCTAGTCATCGCGCAAACAAGCGCAAGGCAGCGGACGGGAGAGCCCCATGAAGCTACGGTTCCTCGGAAAGAACTCGACGCCCGGAGACAGTCCCACCCTGTACGCCAGCGACCAGGACAGCTACGTGATCCAGGGCTGGAGGATCTACTCGAACGAACTGCTCATGCAACTCGACGTTCCAGAAGGGGAGACCGCCGTCGAGGTGCCGACCGAGTTGTTCGAGTACCTGACGAAGGACGGCCTGCAGTCCGGTCTGGTCAAGAAGTTCACCGCTCCGATCATGATCGTCACCGAACAGGGGACCTGTGTTCTCCAAGGCCCGGAGATGAACGATCCTGAAGCCCTGAGTCAGATGCGCATGCCCGACTATGAGACCTGCATCGAGGTCCCCAAGTCCTCGATCACGGCCCTGTTGGAGGAAGACCGTGGACCTGATCACCCCGGCCCAGCGTGACGAACTGTTCAACAGTTTCGAACGCGACGCCTTCCACCTGGAGTTGAGGGACGACTACGGCTCTCCCGTCGAAGACACGCCGTACGCCCGATGGCAGCGGGGCGAGCCGGACGACTACGCCTGGCTCGACGACTGGAAGGCGCTCATCGAGCGCGTCACGGACACGGGCAGGACGGTCCGCCGCGTACGGGTGGTCACGGAGCCGCACAGCCGGTACGTGACGTGGGAGCACTCGCTGACCCGGCTCAACATCGAGATCGGCGAGGACATCCGCTGGCTGCCACGGCATCTCCTGCCGCAGGACATCGTCTTCCCCGTACAGGGCAACGACTGGTGGCTGTACGACGACCGACTGCTCGCCATCGGCCACTTCGACCCGGAGGGACGCGTACTCGGCTCCGAGATTGTCGAGGATCCCGACATCGTGGCCGAGTGCGCCCGCGTACGCGACCTGCTCTGGACCATCGCCGTCCCGCACGCCGAGTACAAGCCCTGACCCATCAGTGAGCAATCAAGCACAAGAAGCACGAGAGGCGCTGGGTGCCCGGCTTCGTGGATTCCGCAAGGATGCAGGATTCAGCAGCGGCCGGGCATTCGCGCGAGCCACCGGATGGGCGGAGTCGAAGGTTTCCCGGATCGAGAACGGGAAGCAGAATGCGAGCGAGCAGGATATTCGCATCTGGTGCGGCACGACCCACCGCGAGGACCAGGCGGAGGACTTGATCGCCACGGTCCGACACATAGACGAACTGTGGCTTGAGTGGCGCAGGCAACTGTCGACCGGATCGGAGAAGAGACAGAAGGCCGCTCTGCCTATTTACGCAAAGACCAAAGTCTTCCGCATCTGGCACCCGACTCTGATTTGGGGAACACTTCAAACCTCCGCATACGCCGCCGAGACCTTCAAACTGGTTCGCAACTACTACGAGATACCCGACGACACGGAAGCAGCCACCGCCAAACGCCTTGAGCGCCAGCAGCACCTCTACAAGGGGGACAAAATCTTCAACGTACTGCTCGCCGAGCAGGCGTTGTACACCAACTTCGGAGGAGCAGAGGTGATGAAAGGCCAACTCGACCGACTGTTGGCCGTATGGCGACTCCCTCGACTCAGCCTGGGGATCGTACCCAGGTCAGCCCCTATGCATATCTGGCCCGGCAACTCCTTCTCCATGTTCGACAACAAGCTCGTACTCGTCGAAACCTACTCGGCAGAGTTCTCGGTGACACAACCCCGAGAAATCGAGCTGTACGCCAAAGCTTTTGCGCTCTTGAAGCAATCCGCAGTGTACGGACCCACGGTCCGCGATCTCATATTTACCGCTATCCACCATTACGATCGGATCCCGTCCGACTAGAAAGGAAGAGTATCGTGGCACCTAACTGGCGCACCAGTTCCTACACAGGAAAAGAAAACTGTGTTGAAGTCGCCGACAACAACCCGGAAAAGGTCATGGTTCGAGACACGAAAAACCACGGTGGAGGAATCCTGGGATTTCAGCTGATCACCTGGGGAACGTTCGTAAAGTTTATGGCGTTGAAGAACCTCTGACGAAGGCCGACACCACCCTGTACAACTCGGCCGGTCGGTCCAGGTGTGCGTCGTGGCCCGCGTCCGGGACCGTCATCAGGTGGGTGGTGTCGGGGCGGCGGGTCCGCATCTCCAGGGGTTCCGATTCCGGCATGGTGCCGTGGGCGCCCCGAACTACCAGGGTGGGGCAGCGGAGTTGGGTCCACTCCGGCCAGTAGTCGCGGGTGGCCGGTTCCTGGACTGCCGCAAGCATGGTTCGGCGGTCGATGCGGGGGTGACCGGTTCCGTCCGGGCGCCAAGTCAGGCTGTCGGCCCATGAGTCGTGGCCGAAGAAGGTGACGGCGGACTGGTACGAGAGGAAGGGCGTCGGCCAACTGTCCAGCCACGTCGCGATGTTGTCGGGGAGGTCGGGGGTACCGGCTGCGGGGCCTGCCTCTACCAGGATCAGGGCCCGGGCTAGGTCCGGGTGGGCCGCTGCCGTGAGGAGGGCGGTCAGGCCGCCGAGGGACTGGCCCAGGAGGACTACGGGTCCTGGCCTCAGCGCAGTCAGGAGTGCCACCGCGTCCGCTGCCGCCGCCGCGCGGGACATGTCCGGTGGGGTGCGGGTGCTGGCGCCGTGGCCTGCCGCGTCGTAGCGGATGACCCGATGGCCGGCTGCGAGGAGGCGGGCGGTCAGGTCGTCCCATTCGCCCAGGTGGCCTGCCAGGCCGTGCAGGAGGAGGAACGGGGGGACCTGCTTGGGGTGCGGTGGGTGTTCGTCGCGGTAGGCGAGTCTGGTGCCGGTGGGGGTGTGGAGGAAGGAGGGCGGGGGTGGGGTCACGGGGTGGGATTCTGCCGGTTCGGCCGCCGCCCCCGCCTCCGGGTTCGCCTCAGGCCTTTCGCATCAGTTCCGCCCTGCCGAACAACAGCGCGTAGCCCTGCGGGAGTTGGGCGATGATGCGGTCGGTCACCGTGGGGCCCGCGTAGTGGGCGAGGGTGGTCAGGACCGATGTCACGTGCCAACGGGCCGTGTCCGGGGTGGTGTTGTCCAGGCGTGCGGCCACCTTCGACACGAACTCCGCCGCTCTGTACGGGGGTTGGGGTGGGGCCGCGAGGAGGGTGACCGCCTCCGGAGGGAGGGTGCGGGTCAGGGCCGTGCGTTCCGGGGCGGGGAGGAGCGGGGCCAGGGTGGTCAGGGTGGTGCGGGTGTTCTTCTCCGCTTCCGCCGTCGTCAGGTACTGGCCCGTTCTCTTCACCCTCGCCACCAGGTGAGGCCAGGGCTCCGGGGTGCGGATCAGGGAGTGCTTCGGTGACGGGATCGCCCTCCCCGAGGTGTCCTTGGTCTGCTTCGGGTCGGCCGGGTGAGGCTCCGTCGTCGTCATGTTCTCGTTTCCGCTCGGGTTCTCTCTGTACCCCGTCTTTCGCTCCTGCCCGGTTTTTCTGGGGCGACACCTATGAAGTTGACAGGGATGGGCTCAGGTTCGGGGGCGTACCGCCCTGCGGGGTTAGCCTCAGGGGTAACTCTCAGGAGGTATCTCATGGCCAGGGTTCCCAGCTCGCTCATCGCCACCGGTGGGCTCGTCGGTGGGTACGGTGTCGCCCGCTGGACCAAGAAGCGCCAGCTCGGCGGGGTCGTGCTCGCCGGTGCGGGGGCCGCTGCCGCCTGGCAGTGGAAGGAGCGGGCCGGCGGGAAGGCCGCGGGAGCGCTCGGGGTCGCGTACCTCGCCGCGTTCGCCGGGTCGCATCCGCTGGCGAAGAAGGTCGGGGCCTGGCCGTCGGTGTTCGGGGTCGCGGGAGTTGTGGGGCTCGCGTCATGGGCGGTCGCGGACCGCAAGGGGGATTGAGGGCGGCGTCGCACTTCGAGGCTACCTCGGTGGGCGTACGGATACGGTCGTACTCCGGGACTATCTCGGCGGGGGGTCGGGGCGGTCATACTTCGGAGCTAGCCCGGCGGGGGTACCGGCGCCGTCGTACTTCAGAGCTACCTCCGCAGAGGTACCGGCATCGTCGTACCTCAGAGTTAGCCCGGCAGACGTAGAGGCGCGGTCACCCTCTGGAGCTACCCCTGCGGAAGTACGACCGCAGCCCTCCCCTCCGCCCGGCGTCGAGCCGTAGCCCCGTCATACCCCTCACCCCACCCCCGCCCCCTCACCCCGAAACGCCCGTCGATACCCCTGCGGGCTCGTCCCCACCACGCTCCGGAACCGTTCCCGGAACGCCGTCGGTGACCCGAAGCCGACCTGTGCCGCGATCCGTTCGACCGGGTGCGAGGTCGTCTCCAGGAGGTACTGAGCCCGCCGCACCCGCGCCCGGTGCAGCCAGCGCAGCGGCGTCGTGCCGGTCTGTTCGCGGAAGCGGCGGTTCAGGGTTCGGGCGCTCATACCCGCCCGCGCCGCGATCTGATCCAGCGTCAAGTCCCTTGCGCACTCCGCCTCCAGCCACTCCAGCAGGGGCTCCAGGGCGGTGCCCGCCGGTGCCGGAGGCAGGTCGTGGACGATGAACTGGGCCTGGCCGCCCTCGCGTTCGAGGGGTGTGACGCACATGCGGGCCGTGTGCGCGGCGACGGCCGAGCCGTGGTCCGTGCGGACCATGTGGAGGCACATGTCCATCGCCGCGGCGGCTCCCGCCGACGTCAGGAACTGGCCGTTGTCGACGTACAACACCTCGGGATCCACGTCGACTTGAGGGTAGCGAGCCGCCAGGTCGGACGCCGCGATCCAGTGGGTCGTCGCGCGCAGGCCGTCCAGGAGTCCGGTCGCCGCGAGCAGGAACGCGCCCACGCAGACCGAGGCGATCCGCGTGCCGTTCGCCGCCGCGTCGCGCAGTGCCTCCGCGACTCCCGGCGGGAGTTGCGCCGGGGGTTCGTCCACGCCGGGGAGGATGATCGTGTCGGCCTCGGCGAGGAGTTCCAGGCCGTACGGGGGTCGCAGTGTGAACGCCGGCGATCTCATGCCGGCGCGCACGTCCTCCCCCGCCCGTACGCCGCACACCTTCACGTCGTACGGCGGACGCCCGTCCGGGAGCCGGGCCCAGCCGAAGGTGTCGATCGGGAGGGAGAGGTCGTAGGGGATGACTCCGTCGAGGGCGAGCACGGCAACGGTATGCATGGCGGGATCGTACGTGGCCGCCAGGTTCTCGCCACAGGGCGCGCCCCGGGCCACTCCACGAATCCCACCGCAAGCCACCCCGGCCCGCCTCACGCCCCCGTCGTCGACCCCGGCCGTACGATCATCAGCACCGTCACCGTCGCCCACAACAGGTTGAACACCCCAGTGAACATGCCGAGTTGGACAGTCGTCCGCTGATCCCCGCCACCCTCCACGAGAACCTCCTGCCGGGGCAGCACAAGGACGACGAGGACGAGCGCGGCGGCGACCGTCAGTGCCGTCGACGCGATCAGCCACGTATCGCCCATCACCCCCATCGCGCTCGCCGTGGCGAACCCGAGGACCGGTACGGCGACGCCGACCGCGGCGTACACCTGGCAGATGCGGTGCAGCAGCCGTACGGAGGCCCCCGCCCGCTCGTCCTCCGGCGCGGCCAGCGCCTTGCGTGCGGCGGGCGGGAACATGCTGGCGGCGACCGTGACCGGGCCGACGGCGATGATCGCGGCAAGGACGTGCAGGGAGAGGAGGAGCTTGGTCATGGGGCGACGGTAGGAGGAGACGGGGATCTTGGAGAAGTGGCGGGATTGACAGGGGCCGACGGATTCTCGCCAGGACGACGCGCCCCCGAGACCTCACGGCAGAAAACCCCTGCAACCGGTTACCCCACTTTTCGTTATCGCCCCCACCCCCACCCCGTCTCCACCGCATGCACCTCACCCGACGCACCCTCCTCAAGACCACCGCCCTCACGGGAACCGCCCTCGCCCTCCCAGCAACCGCCGCAGCCGCCCCCGCCGCCTACGCCCACCCCGGCCTCCTCCACACCGCCGCCGACCTCACCCGCATGGCCACGAAGGTGAAGGCCAACTCGGCGCCGTACACGGCCGGTTACGCGAAACTCACCGCCA
Organism: Streptomyces saintjeani; assembly: GCF_055409605.1. Taxonomy (NCBI): domain Bacteria; kingdom Bacillati; phylum Actinomycetota; class Actinomycetes; order Kitasatosporales; family Streptomycetaceae; genus Streptomyces; species Streptomyces saintjeani. The sequence goes on from NZ_CP189624.1 coordinate 3,516,159, forward strand.
ACCGCCACGCGCAGACCGGCTGGAACCCCAACCCCCAGCAGACGGTGTACCGGGGAGCGGGCAGCCCGCAGAACTACACGGTCCTCTACAACGACCTGCACGCGGCGTACCAGAACGGCCTGCGGTACCACGTGAGCGGCGACGAAGCGCACGCCGACACCGCCGTGAAGATCCTCAACTCCTGGTCCGGCAAGCTGACTTCGCTCCAGGGCTCCGCCGACCGCTTCCTCGCGGCGGGCCTGTACGGCTACCAGGCCGCGAACGCCGCCGAACTGGTCCGCGACCACCCGGACTTCGAGTTGGACCGCTTCCGCACGATGCTCACGGAGGTCTTCGCGCCGATCAGCGACAGCTTCCTGCTCCACCACAACAACGCGGTCGTCACCAACTACTGGCCCAACTGGGACCTGGCCGCCCTCGCGTGCGTCCTGGCGACCGGCATCTTCTGCGACGACAGGGCCCAAGTCGCCCGCGCCGTCGACTACTTCAAGAACGGCGACGGCCTCGGCGCGGTGCGCAACGCGATCCCCGTCGTGCGCGAGGACGGCCTCGCCGAGTGGCTGGAGGCCGGCCGCGACCAGGGGCACACCCTGCTGGGGATCGGGCTGATGGGCACGGTCTGCGAGATGGCCTGGAACCAGGGCATCGACCTGTACGGGTACGACGACAGCCGTTTCCTGAAGGGTGCGCAGTACGTCGCGAAGTGGTGCCTGGGAGAATCGGTCCCGTACACGCCCAACACCCGTCGCAAGGGCGCGATCGGCGGCTGGTCCGGGCAGGAGACCGCGTCCGCCGCGGCGTCCGTGGACCCGAACATGACCCGTCCGGTGTGGGCGATGATCGCGAACCACTACACCAAGCGGCGTGGCCTGGACGCCTCGTACGTCACCCGCGTCGCCGCGAAGTCCGCGCCCGAGGGCGGCGGCGGGGACTACGGCCCCAACAGCGGCGGGTACGACCAACTGGGCTTCGGGACACTGGCGTTCACCCGGGACAAGGCGACGCGGGACCAGCGGCTCGCGGAAGCGGGCGCCGGAACCGGAGCGGGCGCCACGGACCCCACCCCCGGCGCGAGCGCCGCCCCCGGCCCGAACGCCGACGCCAACACCGGCACCGGCACCGGCACCGGCACCGGCACGAACCCCACCCCCGACCACCCCAAGACCCAGGACCTCGCCGCCACCGGCCCCACCGACCTCGCCCCCTGGGCAGCGGCCACCGGCATCACCACCCTCGCCGCCGGCTTCCTCCTCCTACGCCGCCGCAACAGGAACCGCGAACTCCAGACCCAGGCCCAGACCCACCCCCAGCAGACCCCGCCCGAGTCCCAGCCCCACCGCTCCCACCGCCGCCCCGAGTAACCCCCGCTCCCCCTTCACGCCCCCAAAGCCCGAGACACCGTATAAATCAGCACCCCTGCCAACGCCCCCACCACCGTCCCGTTGATCCGGATGAACTGTAGATCCCGCCCGATATGCGCCTCGATCTTCCGAGTCGTGTGCTCCGCGTCCCACCCGGCCACCGTGTCCGTGATCAGCGACGTGATCTCCTTCCGATACGTCGTCACCACATGCACGGCCGCCCCCTCGACCCACCCGTCCACCTTCCCCTGGACGGACGGCTCGGCGGCCATCCGCGCCCCCAGCGACAGCAACGCGGCCCGCACCCGCAGCCGCAGCTCACTGCGCTCGTCCTCCGCAGCCGCGACGATCATCGAGCGGACGGCGGTCCACGCGGACGCGATGAGGTCCTGCACCTCGCCCCTCCCGAGGACCTCGGTCTTGAGGCGCTCGACCCGCGCGCGGGTGTCCGTGTCGGACTGGAGGTCGGCGGCGAAGTCGGAGAGGAACCGGTCGAGGGCGCCGCGCGCGGGGTGCGAGGGCATGTCCCGCATCTCGGTGACGAACCGGAGCAGCTCCTTGTAGACGCGCTCGCCGATCCGCTTGTCGACGAACCGGGGCGTCCAGCCGGGCGCCCCGCCCTCGACGGCGTCCATCACGGAGTCGCTGTGCAGCACGAGCCAGTCGTGCGCACGCGCCACGACCAGGTCGACGGCGCGCTTGTGGCCGCCGTCCGCGACGACCTTCTCCAGCATCTTGCCGATGCCGGGCGCGATCTCCTGCGCGTCCGCGCGCCGGGTGATGGCCTCGCCGACGACGGCCTGGACGTCGGAGTCGCGCAGGACGGCGAGCGCGCCGCGCAGGGCGGTCGCCAGCTCCGCGGTGACCCGGTCGGCGTTCTGCGGCTCGGCGAGCCAGGCACCGAGGCGGCTGCCGATCCCGACGGAGCGCAGGCGCTGCCGTACGACGTCCTGGGAGAGGAAGTTCTCGCCGACGAACTCGCCCAGGGACACGCCGAGGGCGTCCTTCTTGGTCGGGATGATCGCCGTGTGCGGGATGGGCAGGCCCATGGGGTGCCGGAAGAGGGCGGTCACGGCGAACCAGTCGGCGAGCGCGCCCACCATGCCGGCCTCGGCGGCGGCCGCCACGTACCCGGCCCAGGCGCCCGCGCCCGCGTGGGAGGCCCACTTCGCCAGCACGTACACGACGGCCACGAAGAGCAACAGCCCGGTGGCGGTGAGCTTCATCCGCCGCACCCCACGCCGCCGCTCCTCGTCGGCAGCGGTGAACGCGGTCATCGTGCGGTACGACGGCGCGGCACCCCCAGCAGTGCCCTCCGGGCCCGCACCCCCAGCGCTCTCCGCGCCCGCGCCTCCCGCGCGCCCGGCACTCGGCAGCCCCGCGCCGCGCGGAGACCCGACGCCGTCGCCGGCCCTGCTCCCGGCGTCGTCGGCACCCGCACCCCCAGCAGCGCCCTCGGCCCCCATGCCTCCGGCCCGCCCGGCACTCTCCACGCCCACGCTCCCCTCACCCTCAGCACCACTCGCGCCCGCACGCCCAGCACCACCCGCCCCCGGCACCCCCGCGCCCAAGCGTCCAGCGCCCCCCGTCTCCACTTCCCTGCGTTCCATAAGCTCCACCCGGTCGGCGATCTCCTCCCCATTGTCCTTCTTGCTCCTGGAACGGGAGAGGCGTCCCCGATGGTTCCCACCACCCTCGCGTTCACTCGCGCGGGTGATCCTCCCGGCGCTTGCGGGACTCCCCCAGCAGATCCCCCAGCACATCGCGATGCCCCTCCAGCATCCGGTGCCGCTCCCCGCGCCGCTCCTCCCTGAGCCGGCGCCGCTCCTCCCGCCGGTCCTCCTTCTCCTGCTTCAGCGCGGCCCGCGTCCGCTTGCGCTCGATGTTGACGCCACCCCAGAACGCGAACCCGGTGATCACCACGCGCGGCGCGCCGGGCCCGGCCGGCACCCCGCTCTCGCGGTGGCTGAAGTCCCCCATGACCCCGATCCCCTTGGACACGATCTCGACGCCGGGAGGCACGAGGACGTCGATCCCGCCCATGATCGCGACGCAGGTGATCTCGACCTCCCCGGCGGAGAAGTCGGCCTCGCGCAGGTCGATCTCGCCGCCGCCCCAGAAGGCGACGCAGTTCATCCGCCGGGGCACGGTCCACCGCCCCTTGCGCTGGAACCCGCCCATGACGGCGACGGCCCAACTCGGCGACGTGTCAACGCCACCGACCACCCTCCCCGTCCAACTCCCGTCGGACGGCGGCTCCTTGAAGAGGTTCACCGGCGCCTGCGGCACACCGCCGGGCGCGGGCAGGTCACGGGTGATCGGCGCCAACTCGCCGTACGTACGCGCCTTGTAGGTCGTCTCCAGCCGTTCCTCGAACTCCTCCATGTCGAGCCGACCCTCCGCGAGGGCGTCCCGCAGGATCTCCGCGACCCGTTCGCGGTCGGCGTCCGATGCGCGCAGTTCCGGAGCGTTGTCGGTCATACGACCAGCCTACGAGGAACCGGAGTGGGGCACTATGCGGTGGCCCGATCCGCGTACATCTTCGCGATCACCGCCTCGATGTCCGGCTCCCGCACCGACAGGTCCACCAGCGGGTACTCCGCCGCGATCCGCGCGACCAGCGGCGCCGCCGACGCGGACGCCGGGAACGCGAGCCACTGGCGTACGCCGTCGACGCGTACGACGCGGGCGGAGGGTCCCGCGTCGATGGGCGGGAGTTCGCGTTCCAGGTCGACGACGAGGACGCGTTCGCTCTCGCCCGCCTCGTGCAGACCGGCGAGCGGGCCGTCGTACATCATGCGGCCGTGGTCGATGACCATCACCCGCTTGCACAACTGCTCGATGTCCTGGAGGTCGTGGGTGGTGAGCAGGACCGTCGTGCCGCGTTCGGTGTTCAACTCCCGCAGGAAGTCACGGACCTTGGCCTTGGAGACGACGTCGAGGCCGATGGTCGGCTCGTCGAGGTAGAGGACGTCCGGGTCGTGCAGGAGGGCCGCCGCGATGTCGCCGCGCATCCGCTGGCCGAGGGAGAGTTGGCGCACCGGACGGTCCAACAGGTCACCGAGGTCGAGGAGTTGGACGAGGCGGTCGAGGTTCTCGGCGTAACGGGCGTCCGGGATGCGGTACATGCGGTGCATCAGCCGGTAGGAGTCGATGAGCGGGAGGTCCCACCACAGGGTCGTACGCTGCCCGAAGACGACGCCGATCCGGTGGGCGAGGCGGGTGCGTTCGCGGGAGGGGTCGATGCCGGCGACCCGCAGCCGGCCGCCGCTCGGGGTGAGGATGCCGGTCAGCATCTTGATGGTCGTCGACTTCCCGGCGCCGTTCGGGCCGATGTACCCGACCATCTCGCCGCGCGCAACGGTGAAGGAGAGCGAGTCCACGGCGCGCACCTGGGAGCGCTCGCGCTTCAGGAAGCCGGTCTTCCTGCGGACGTCGAACACCTTCTCCAGGGCGTCGACTTGGATGAATTCGGCCACGGTTCAGCTCCCTGTGCTCCGGTACGACCTGACGCCCGCCCGCCACACGAGCCCCGCGAGCGCGCAGCACAGCGCGGCGACCAACGGCGGTGCCCACGCGGTGCCTTGGGGGAGGTCCAGGGGGTATGCGCGCCCCAACACGTAGGACGCGGGCACCCAGTTGACGAACGCGAGCGGGAAGACGAACGTCACCCCGCGCACCAGTTCCTTCGCGAACACGGTCGGCGGGTACTGGAGCATCGTCCCCCCGCCGTAGGTGAACGCCGACTGCACCTCGGACGCGTCCTCCGCGATGAACTGGAACGCGCCGCCCGCGACGAACACCGCGGAGAAGATCGCCCCGCCGGACAGGATGGTCACCGGTACGAGGAGCACCTTCTCCGGGGTCCAGTGGACGTCGAGCGCGGACAGCGCGTACAGGAGGATCAGGGCGCCCTGGGTGATCCGGCTGAGCCGGCGCAGCGCGAACCGGTCGGCGGCGACCTGCGCGAGCACCGGGGCGGGCCGTACGAGGAGGGTGTCGAGGGAGCCGTCGCGCACGCGCTGGCCGAGGCGGGCCACCGAGCCGATCGCGAGGTCGGCGATGCCGAACGACGTGGCCGCGAGGCCGTACAGGAAGGCGACCTCGGGGAGGGTGTAGCCGCCGAGGGAGTCGACCTGCGAGAACATCAGGACGATGCCGACGAAGTCGAGGCCGGTCAGCAGCAGGCCGCCGAACAGGGACATCGCGAACGAGGCGCGGTAGGCGAGGGTGGAGCGGATCCACATGCCGGCGATCATGCGGTAGGCGCGCAGGCCCTCCGCGAGCCGGTTGCCGCCGGGCGCGACGGTGTCGTACCCCCCGTACCCCCCGTACCCCCCGTACCCCCCGTCCCTCTCGCACCCGTCATACCCCCCGTACCCGTCGTCCTTCCGATGGAGATCAGCCACCCTGGACCACCACCCTGCGGGTCGCGACCGTCACCAGGAGACGGCCGGCGGCGAGGAGGACCACGGCCCAGGCCGCCTGGAAGGCGTACACGTGCAGTACTGAGGTCTTACCCATCAGCAGGTCGGCCGGCATCTGGAGCTGGGCGGCCCACGGGAGGGTCTTGACGACGTCGCCGAGGGCGCCGGGGAAGGCGTTCAGCGGGAGCGTCATGCCCGAGCAGAACAGGCCGGTGATCATCATCACCTGGAGCGCGCCGGTGCCGTCGAGGAGCCAGAAGCCGGTGAGGGCGACCAGGAAGCGGATGCCGAAACTCACCAGCGCCGCCAGGACCAGCGCGAGCAGGAAGGCCAGCCAGCGCAGGGGGTCGGTGGGCAGCGCCGTCGGGAAGAGCAGCGTGCCGATCGCGAACGGGATCACGCCCCGGCCGATCAGTTGGAACGCCGCACGGCCCAGGTCGGCCGCCAGCCACCAGAGCTGGAGGTCGACCGGCCGGTACAGGTCGACGGCGATGTCACCGGAGCGGATGCGCTCCATGAGGTCGACCTCCATGCCGCCGCTCTGGAGTGCGAGCGTCGCGAACAGGGCCTGGCCTAGCCAGACGTACGTCACGGCCTCCGCCTGGTCGTACCCGCCGAGATGCGGACGTTCGTCCCACAGAGCGAGATAGGTATAGACCAGGATCAGACCGAAGACCGTATTGGTGAAGACCCCTGCGGCCGTCGCCACCCGGTACGTCGCGTACCGTCGGAAACCCCCCGCCGCGACAGCCACGTACAACCGCGCCGGACCCACCGCGAGCGCCCTCCCCTCGTCCGAGACATCCCCGCGCGACGTGACATTCGTCGCACGGCACCGAAGCGCAGGAGCCTAGTGGGCGGGAACGACGGCATGCCACGCGTTTTCCGCGCCAACGCGTGCCGATTGCCGGGAACGGTTCGCATGGTGCGAGAGTCTTCAAACCAGAGGCGCGCGAAAATCGAGTACGGCGAGCCCGCCGAGGCCCTCGGGTCCGCCGAGCAGTAACAAGCAGTAACGGGTTGCACAACCCGCGAGCACCACAACCCGCACGAGCCACAGCTCGCCGCGCGAGAATCACGAGACACACGCCAGAGCACCAGGCACGCACAGGAGTCCGAGCAATACATGAGCGACGAGCCGCAGCCGCAGCGACCGGCCCAGGGGTGGGCGCCGAGAGAGCCCCTCGGCGACGCCACGGGCGTCCCGGACGCCCCTGAGGACGGCAGCAAGAAGGCCAAGCGGCCCAAGCGCACCGGGTGGCGGCGGGTCATCCCCACCTGGCGGATAGTGCTCGGCACCTTCATCGTCGGTGTCCTCGCGCTCGTCGGCCTCTTCTACCTCGGCTACTCGATGGTCAAGATCCCGCCGGCCAACGCGCTCGCCACCAAGCAGTCGAACCTGTACCTCTACGCGGACGGCACCGAGATCGCCCGCGACGGCGAGGTCAACCGCGAGAACGTCACCCTCGCGCAGATCTCCAAGGACGCGCAGCACGCCGTACTCGCCGCCGAGGACCGCGACTTCTACACCGAGTCCGCGATCGATCCCAAGGCGATGCTCCGCGCCGGCGTCAACACCGCGATGGGCAAGGGCAAGCAGTCCGGCTCGACCATCACCCAGCAGTACGTGAAGAACTACTACCTCGCGCAGGAGCAGACCGTCTCCCGCAAGGTGAAGGAGTTCTTCATCTCCATCAAGCTGGACCAGGAGCAGAGCAAGGACAAGATCCTTGAGGGCTACCTGAACACGTCGTACTTCGGGCGTAACGCGTACGGCATCCAGGCCGCCGCCCAGGCGTACTACGGCGTCGACGCGACCGCCCTCACCCCCGGCCAGGGCGCCTACCTCGCCGCGCTGCTGAACGCGCCCAGCGAGTACGACGTCATCGCGCACCCCGAGAACAAGGCCGCGGCCCAGGCCCGCTGGAACTACGTCCTCGACGGCATGGTCAAGAAGGGCTGGCTGGAGCAGTCGAAGCGGACCGGGATGAAGTTCCCGACCCCCCTTGAGTCCAGCGGCGCCTCGACCGGCATGTCCGGGCAGCGCGGGTACATCGTCACCGCCATCAAGGACTACCTCAAGGACAACAAGATCCTCACCGAGGAGGAGCTCGACGGCGGCGGCTACCGCATCACCACCACGCTGGAGAAGGCCAAGCAGGACGCCTTCGTGAAGTCCGTCAACGACAACCTGATGGACAAGCTCGACAAGAAGAAGAACAAGGTCGACAACTACGTCCGCGCGGGCGGCGCCGCCGTCGACCCCAAGACCGGCAAGGTCCTCGCGATGTACGGCGGCATCGACTACGTCAAGCAGTACACGAACAACGCGACCCGCCAGGACTTCCAGGTCGGCTCCACCTTCAAGCCGTTCGTCTTCACCTCGGCCGTCGACAACAAGTCCGAGACGCAGGACGGCCGCCTCATCACGCCGAACACGGTGTACGACGGCACCAACAAGCGTCCCGTGCAGGGCTGGAACGGCGGCACCTACGCGCCCGCCAACGAGGACGACGTCAACTACGGCGACGTCACCGTCCGCACCGCCACCGACAAGTCGATCAACTCGGTGTACGCGCAGATGGCCGTCGACGTCGGCTCCGACAAGGTCAAGGAGACCGCCGTCGCGCTCGGTCTGCCGAGCAGCACTCCGGAGCTGACCGCGTCCCCCTCGATCGCCCTCGGCGTCGCCACCGGCAGCGTCCTCGACATGGCCGAGTCGTACGCCACCCTCGCCAACCACGGCAAGCACGGCACGTACACCCTGATCGACAAGATCACCAAGGACGGCAAGACCACCATCGAGCTGCCCGTCCAGAAGTCGACCCAGGCCGTCAGCCGCGAGGCCGCCGACACCACCACCGCGGTCCTCCAGAGCGTCGTCGAGAACGGCACCGCGACCGCCGCGCAGGCCGTCGGCCGGCCCGCCGCGGGCAAGACCGGCACCGCCGAGGAGGACCAGGCCGCCTGGTTCGCCGGGTACACACCCGACCTCGCGACCGTCGTCGCCGTCATGGGCCAGGACCCGGAGACCGCCGCGCACAAGTCGCTGTACGGCGCGATGGGGCTGCCCCGCATCAACGGCGGTGGGGCGCCCACCGAGATCTGGGCGCAGTTCATGAAGGACGCGCTCAAGGGGACGCCGTCCTCCGAGTTCGACCTCCAGCTCCAGGAGGGGGCGGACGTGGTGCAGGACGTGCCGCCGACGCCGTCGGACACGGAGAGCGGCGGGCCGCAGGACGAGGGGACGCCGACCGACGGGGGCGCCGACGGGGGTGACGCCCAGGGCCAGAACCAGGGTGCCGCCCAGGGCGGGGCCACGCAGGGCGGGCCCACCGGAGGTGCTACGGGTACTACGGGAGGCGCCTCTACCGGGGGTACTACGGGTACTACGGGTGGGGATACGTCCACGGGTGCCACCGGGGGTGACGCCTCCGGCGGGAGTACTACCGGTACGACGGGGGGCGATACCTCCGCCGGGGCATCGGGCGGGGATACCTCCGCCGGGACCGGGACGTCGGGGGGACCGACATCGGGCGGGACCAGCGGAGGGACACCCGGGACGTAGGGAGCGACCGGTACTAGAGCTCTAGTACCTCAGAGGGACCAGGTGGGGCTCAGTGGCCGGAGGTGGCCTTGAGCCCCACCACTGCTGTCAGCAGCAGACAGACGAAGAAGATCCGGGCCGCCGTCGTGGGCTCACCCAGCGCGGCCATCCCCACGACCGCCGCACCCGCCGCGCCGATCCCCACCCACACGCCGTACGCGGTACCGACGGGGAGCGTGCGGACCGCGTACGACAGCAGGACCATGCTGGTGACGATGCCCGCGCCGGTGAGCAGGCTGGGGACGAGGCGGGTGAAGCCGTCGGTGTACTTCATGCCGATCGACCAGGCGACCTCGATCAGACCGGCGAGAATGAGCGCTATCCATGCCATGACGGCACCTCCGGAGACGGGACTCGATACGGGGGTGCGTCGTCTTTTCCGAAGGTGCTGCCGGCCGCCCGGTACGGCGCGTCTCGTCGGGCGGTTTCCACGCTAGCAAAGGAACGGCAAAGGGGGCCGGTGACGATGGTCACCGGCCCCCTACCGCTTGAGTACTACAGGTACAGCCCCGTGGAGTCCTCCGACCCCTCGAAGCGGTCCGCGGCGACCGCGTGCAGGTCGCGCTCGCGCATCAGCACGTACGTCGCGCCCCGCACCTCGACCTCGGCGCGGTCCTCGGGGTCGTACAGGACCCGGTCGCCCGGCTCCACCGTCCGGACGTTCTGCCCGACCGCCACGACCTCCGCCCAGGCCAGCCGCCGGCCCACCGCCGCCGTCGCCGGGATCAGGATCCCGCCGCCGGAACGCCGCTCGCCCTCGCCGCTGTCCTGCCGTACCAGCACCCGGTCGTGCAGCATCCGGATCGGAAGCTTGTCGTGCTGGGTACCGTGCTCGTTACTGTTGCCGCTCACGTCTCGAACCTACCTGCCTCCGGCGGTGCCGTAGCCCTCTGGGGCTAGTCCTTACGGCGCCGGGTGCCGAGGACCAGGAGGCCGACGACGCCGACCGCCAGGAGAGCTACGGGGACGATGCGTTCGACGCGGGGGGCGCCGTCGTCGTCCGTGAACTTCGCCGTGACGTCGCTGACGACACGGTTGACCTGGACGTACGCACGTCCGAGCGTGTGGTCGACGTTGGCGACGACCTTGGCCTTGGCGTCCCCGACGATCGTCTTGGGGTGCACCCGTACACCGATCTCGTCGAGCGTCTCGGCCAGCGTCTCGCGGCGGCGCTTGATGTCCGCCTCGATCTGGGCCGGGGTTCTCGTGTCCGGCGTGTCCGCAGTGTCCGCCACCGTACGGCCTCCGAAGTCTGCTGATGCGTTGTTCCGCACAGTCTGTCAGCTTCTCCGCCCGGCGCACGGGCAGGGGCCGCCGTTGTCGCGCGCCCGGCTACGCTGGCCGGATGAGCGAGCGACTCCAGCCCGGCGAACCGGCCCCCGCGTTCACCCTCTCCGACGCCGACGGCAACGAGGTGTCCCTTGCGGACCACAAGGGACGCAAGGTCATCGTCTACTTCTACCCGGCGGCCCTGACCCCGGGCTGCACGAAGCAGGCATGCGACTTCACCGACAACCTGTCCCTCCTGGCCGACGCCGGCTACGACGTCCTCGGCATCTCCCCCGACAAGCCCGAGAAACTCGCCAAGTTCCGCGAGAAGGAGTCCCTCCGGGTGACCCTCCTCGCGGACCCCGACAAGGCAGTACTGGAGGCGTACGGGGCTTACGGCGAGAAGAAGCTCTACGGCAAGACCGTCGTCGGCGTCATCCGCTCCACGATCGTCGTCGACGAGTCCGGCAACGTGGAACGGGCCCTGTACAACGTCAAGGCGACGGGCCACGTGGCGAAGATCATCAAGGACCTGGGCATCTGACGGGTCCACGTTCTGCCGTTCGGCCCGCGTCCGGAGTTTTCCGGGGGCGGGCCGATTTACATTTCATGCGTAACCGTCCGGGGTGGCGCTCGTTAATCCGTTCGAGTAGCGAGCAAGTGAGCCAGGACGGAGGGGTTTTGTGGGACGCAGTGCGTACACCAGAGAGCGGTTGGAGGAGGCCGCGAGGGGGGCTCGGACGTTGTCCGAGGCTTGTGAGCGGTTGGGGGTGGAGACCGAGAGTTCGACACGGCGGTACATACACGACCGGATGCGGAAGCTGGGTATCGATGTCTCCCACTTCCAACGGGGTGGGGTGAAGTGGACGAGGGAAGTCCTGGAGCCCGTGGTGGCGGCGTCGACGAACATGTGTGACGTACTCCGGCGTCTCGGGCTGGAGGCCGTCGGCGGCCACCACACGCACATCAGCCGCAAAGTGAAGGTGTACGGCATCGACACCTCGCATTTCCGGACACCGACCGAGCGCGGCAGAGCTCGCCGAACCCCCGAGGAGATCCTCGTCGAGGACCAGTCGGCCCACGCCGGTCGGATCCCCAGCGGCCGCTTGAAGCGCCTGATGCGCCAGGTTGGCATGGAGGAGCAGTGCGCTCTGTGCGGCATCGAGGGGGTATGGCTCGGCGAGCCGCTGCCCCTGGAGGTCGATCACATCGACGGCAACTGGCGGAACAACCGCATCGAGAATCTGCGGTTCCTGTGTCCCAACTGCCACTCGACGACGGACAGTTATCGCGGTCGCAGCAGTAGGCGGGCCTCATGAGCGGCATTCAGTACACCAGGGAGCGCCTGCGGGAAGCGGCGGCTTGCTGCTCCGACATCCAGGAGGTCGTCGCCTTCTTCGGGGCGAAGCCTTACCGGAATCTGCATCGACACCTGTACAAGCGTTTCGAGGACTTCGGCATCGACGTCTCGCACTTCCCCCGTCACCGGAGGGGACTGACCTACTCGCGGCCTACCCCCGAAGAGCTACGCCAGGCCGTCGCAGGGGCGATCTCCCGCGCGGGCGCTCTCCGCGCGCTGGGCAAACCCAACAACGGTCGCTGCCGCGCGCTCTTCGACCAGTGGATCACGGAGGAGCAGCTCGACACCTCCCACTTCCTGGGACAGGCCCACCAGAAAGGCCGTCCGAGCTCAACGGCCAAGCGCGCCGAGGAAATCCTGGTCCAGCACCACGGGAAACGCCGGACGCATACTCCCCTGCTACGCCGAGCCCTTCGAGAAGTGGGCGTACCCGAAGCCTGCGACAGGTGCGGCGTCGGTCCCGAGTGGCTCGGCAAGCCCATGACCCTGGAGGTCGATCACATCAGCGGGGACTGGAGCGACGACCGGCGGGAGAATCTGCGGTTGTTGTGTCCCAACTGTCATGCGGTCACGAGTACGTGGTGCAGGGGAGGAAGGCGGCGGCAATCGACCCCAGCAGCCCAGTAGAGTAGAGAGCGTTGCGGGCCCGTATCCCAGCTGGCCGAGAGGACGCCGGTTTAGATCCGGTGTGTCGTGGGTTCGAGTCCCACCGGGCCCACGCAACTGAGAGGGGCCGTCCGCCAGGACGGCCCCTCTCCTGTCTCACCCCAACAACTCCCGCACCACCGGCACCAACCCCCTGAACGCCTCCCCCCGATGACTGATCGCGTTCTTCTCCCCCGCCGTCAGCTCCGCACACGTCCGCGTCTCCCCCTCCGGCTGGAGGATCGGGTCGTACCCGAACCCGTTGGTGCCGCTGGGGGCATGCCGCAACACCCCCCGCAACCGCCCCTCCACCACCCGTTCCGTGCCGTCCGGCAGCGCCAGGGCCGCCGCGCAGACGAAGTGGGCGCCCCGGTGTCCGTCCCCGATGTCGGAGATCTGGGCGAGGAGGAGGTCCAGGTTGGCGCGGTCGTCGCCGTGGGTGCCGGACCAGCGGCCCGAGAAGATGCCGGGGGCGCCATTGAGGACGTCGACGCAGAGGCCGGAGTCGTCGGCGACGGCGGGGAGGCCGGTCGCCCGGGCGAGGGCGTGGGCTTTGAGGAGTGCGTTCTCGGCGAAGGTGACGCCGGTTTCCTTGACGTCGGGTACGTCGGGATAGGCATCGGCGCCGACCAGTTCGTGCGGGAGCCCGGACTCCGCGAGGATCGCGCGGAGTTCGGTGATTTTGCCGGCGTTGCGGGTGGCGAGGATCAGGCGGGTCATGGCCCCCAGTATTACGGGGGCTACGACTGCGGGGTTACGGGGAGCAGGTCACCGGCCTCGCGGACGACACCGTGCCGCACTCACCCGGCCGGGCCGGCCCCGTACTCAGGACCTACCCCTCACGGCGTACACACCTTCGTCAGCTCCCCCGCCGCATCCGTCAGCGGGCTCAGGTCCGGTGTCCTGTCCCCGCTGTCCACCGAGCTGCGGACGTTCGTGACCGCCTCGCGGAGGTCGTCGACGGCCTTGTTGACGTCCGCGTCGTCCGTCTTGTCGCCGAGGGTGTTGAGGTTCTTGTCGATGCTCGCGAGGGATTCGTCGAGCTGGGTGGGGTCGGTGGCGGCGTTCTCGACGGCCTGCTGGAGGTCGGTGACGCTGTCGGCGACGGTCTCGGCGGTCTGGACGCAGTCGAGCGCCTTGTTGACGGCGTCGCAGCCGGTGGTGGTGAACCCCATCGTGAGGGCGACCGCGGCGGCGGCTGCGGCGATGGCGGTTCGGCGACCTCGGCGTCGGCGGAGCGCGGCCATGCGGTGGTTCCTCCCGTTCGTCAGGCCCCGGTTCGCACCGCTGGGCCCCCGTCCCCAGGAGCTTCCGGTCGGAAGCCTCCTCTGTACTGCCCAAGACGCGAGGAAAAGCGGCACAGTTGCTCCACCGTACCGCTTTCCTTGGCTTCTTCTTTACCTTTCCAGGGCCTGCTCCAGCGCGGCCCGCTGGAGCGCGGCGAGGTCCGTGCAGCCCGAAACGGCCAGATCCAGCAGGGAGTTGAGCTCGTCGCGCGCGAACGGCTCGGCCTCGGCGGTGCCTTGGACCTCGACGAAGCGCCCGTCGCCGGTGCAGACGACGTTCATGTCGGTGTCGGCGCGGACGTCTTCCTCGTAGCAGAGGTCGAGGAGGGGTACGCCGCCGACGATGCCGACGGAGACGGCGGAGACGGTGCCGGTGATGGGCTGGCGGTTCGCCTTGATCAGCTTGCGGCCCTGCGCCCAGGCGACGGCGTCGGCGAGGGCGACGTACGCGCCGGTGATGGCGGCGGTACGGGTGCCGCCGTCGGCCTGGAGTACGTCGCAGTCGAGGACGATGGTGTTCTCGCCGAGCGCCTTGTAGTCGATGACGGCGCGCAGCGAGCGGCCGATGAGGCGGCTGATCTCGTGCGTGCGTCCGCCGATCCTGCCGCGTACGGACTCGCGGTCGCCGCGGGTGTTGGTGGCGCGGGGGAGCATGGAGTACTCGGCGGTGACCCAGCCCTCGCCGCTGCCCTTGCGCCAGCGGGGGACGCCTTCGGTGACGGAGGCCGTGCAGAAGACCTTGGTGTCGCCGAAGGAGACGAGGACGGAGCCCTCGGCGTGCTTGCTCCAGCCGCGTTCCAGGGTGACCGGGCGGAGCTGTTCGGGGGTGCGGCCGTCGATTCGAGACATGGGGACGACCCTATCCGTACGGCGGAAAGGGGCTGCTCCCGCCGTGGGAGTAGCCCCTCAGGGGTAGAGCTCTGGTACCGGCGGCCCGGGTAGTACCCGAGAGCTACATCATGTCCTCGATCTCGCTCGCGATCGGGTCCGCGTCCGTGCCGATGACGACCTGTACGGCCGTCCCCATCTTGACGACGCCGTGCGCGCCGGCGGCCTTGAGGGCGGCTTCGTCGACCAGGTCGGGGTTGATCACCTCGGTGCGCAGCCGGGTGATGCAGCCCTCGACCTCCTCGATGTTCTCGATGCCCCCGAGCCCGGCGACGATCTTCTCTGCCTTGCTGGCCATGTCGGTCTCCTCACGCACAGTTGGCCCAACTTCGCGAGCGATTGTGCCGTGGGTACCGAAAGATGGCGTCACAGCATCCCAATCGTCGAGAACTGGTCTACACCACCTGACGGGCGGTCGCCAATCCATGAGTGCCGACAGCGCAGTGAACCCGGTCCGGGCCCGCTGGGGCGCCCTGTTCCAGGGCCTCCAGAAGATGGGCCGCAGCCTCCAGCTCCCCATCGCGGTGCTGCCCGCCGCCGGGATCCTCAACCGGCTGGGCCAGCCGGACATGTTCGGGGACGACGGGCTGGGCTGGACGAACGTCTCGAAGGTGATGGCGGGCGCGGGCGGCGCGCTGCTGGACGGCTCGCTGGGGCTGCCGCTGCTGTTCTGCGTCGGCGTCGCGATCGGCATGGCGAAGAAGTCGGACGGGTCGACGGCGCTGGCGGCGCTGGCCGGGTTCCTCGTCTACTACAACGTGCTGCGCCAGTTCCCGAAGGACTGTGTGGACGGTGCGAAAACGGTTGCTACGGGTTGTCAGGGCGCCGACGGGACGGTGACCGCGTTCGGCTACCAGAACCCGGGGGTCTTCGGCGGCATCGTGATCGGGCTGCTCGCGGCGTACCTGTGGGTGCGGTTCCACCGTACGAAGCTGGTGGACTGGCTGGGGTTCTTCAACGGGCGGCGGCTGGTGCCGATCCTGATGTCGTTCGCCGCGATCGTGTTCGCCGCGCTGTGCCTGTGGGTGTGGCCGCCGATCGGTGACGGTCTGGAGAACTTCAGCGACTGGCTGGGCGGCCTCGGCGCGTGGGGCGCCGGGGTGTTCGGGATTGCCAACAGGGCTTTGCTGGTGGTGGGGTTGCACCAGTTCCTGAACGTGCCGATCTGGTTCCAGTTCGGGTCGTACACGAAGCCGGACGGCACGGTCGTGCACGGCGACATCAACATGTTCCTCCAAGGGGACCCGCACGCGGGGCTGTTCACGACCGGGTTCTTCCCCATCATGATGTTCGCCTTGCCGGCGGCGGCACTTGCGATCGCGCACACGGCAAAACCCGGGCGCCGCAAGGAAGTCGGCGGTCTGATGCTGTCGGTGGCGCTGACGTCGCTCATCACCGGCATCACGGAGCCGATCGAGTACTCGTTCCTGTTCATCGCGCCCGCGCTGTACGCGGTGCACGCGGTGCTGACCGGCGTCTCGATGGCGGTGACGTGGGGGCTCGGGGTGCACGACGGGTTCAGTTTCTCGGCGGGGCTCATCGACTACGTCATCAACTGGAACCTGGCGACGAGGCCGTGGGCGATCATCCCGATCGGCCTGTGTTTCGCCGTCGTCTACTACGTGGTCTTCCGGTTCGCGATCACCCGGTTCGATCTGAAGACACCCGGCCGGGAGCCGGAGGAGGAGCGGGAGGACGTCACCAAAGCGTGATCGCGGGCGCCTTAACAGGGGGCTTAACTCCGGCCTCTCCCCCGTGCTACAAAAGGTCTACACCACACACTGGTGTAGACCTTTTTCGCGTCCTCCCCACCCTCTGAAGGAACCCCTCTATGAGCACGGCCGGCGCCGCTCCCGCAGCCGAGAAACAAGCCAGGAAGGGGACGGCCGTGATGGCCGTCCTCCAGCGCATCGGCCGCAGCCTGATGCTGCCCGTCGCGGTGCTGCCCGCCGCCGCGCTGCTGGTGCGCCTGGGCAACGCCGACATGCTCGGCCGCCCGAGCTTCCCCGGCTTCCTGACGAAGATCGCCTCGTTCATGGCGGCCGGCGGGGGCGCGATCCTCGACAACATGGCGCTGCTGTTCGCGGTCGGCGTCGCGATCGGGTTCGCGAAGAAGTCGGACGGCTCGACGGCGCTCGCCGCGGTCGTCGGCTACCTCGTCTTCAAGAACGTGCTCGGCACGTTCACCGACAAGAACCTCCCGAAGGTCGCGACGGCCGTCGACGGCAAGGTCGTCATGGTGGACGCGCCCGTCGACGCGAAGGTGCTCGGCGGGGTCGTGATGGGGCTCGTCGTGGCACTGCTCTACCAGCGCTTCTACCGCACCAAACTCCCGGACTGGGCAGGTTTCTTCGGCGGCCGGCGGCTCGTCCCGATCCTGTCCGCGTTCGCGGGTCTGCTGATCGGCGTCGTCTTCGGTTACATATGGCCGGTGTTGGGCACGGGGCTGCACAACTTCGGTGAGTGGCTGGTGGGTTCGGGCGCGGTCGGCGCCGGGATCTTCGGTGTGATGAACCGCGCGCTGATCCCGATCGGCATGCACCACCTCCTCAACTCGTTCCCGTGGTTCCAGGCAGGCGAGTACCACGGCAAGAGCGGTGACATCGCGCGCTTCCTCGCCGGGGACCCGAGCGCCGGGCAGTTCATGACCGGCTTCTTCCCGATCATGATGTTCGCGCTGCCGGCCGCGTGCCTGGCGATCGTGCACTGTGCCCGTCCCGAGCGCCGCAAGGCCGTCGGCGGCATGATGTTCTCGCTCGCGCTGACGTCGTTCGTCACGGGCGTCACCGAGCCGATCGAGTTCACGTTCATGTTCATCGCGCCGGTCCTGTTCGCGATCCACGCGCTGCTGACCGGCGTCTCCATGGCGCTGACCTGGGCACTCGGCATGAAGGACGGCTTCGGCTTCTCGGCCGGCGTGATCGACTTCGGCCTCAACCTGGGGATCGCCACGAACCCGTGGGGGCTGGTCCTGGTCGGCCTGTGCTTCGGCGCCGTCTACTACGCCGTCTTCCGCTTCGCGATCACGAAGTGGAACCTGCCGACGCCGGGGCGCGAGCCGGAGGGCGAGGACCTCACGAAGGCGTAGCGCCAGGGTCGTAGAGCTCTCGTACCGGAGAGCCACGACGTACGAAGGCACCCGGGGCCCTGAACTGCCCCGGGTGCCTTCGTGTTCGTACCCGTCATACCCGTAGTACTCAGATCTCGTACGACGTCCTCGCCGCCGCCAGTTCCACCGGACCGTCGTACGTCGCGCGCGCGTCGGCCAGGTTGATCTGGGGGTCGGTCCACGGGGGGATGTGGGTGAGGACGAGGCGGCGGACGCCCGCCCTGGTGGCCGTCTCACCCGCCTCCCGGCCGTTGAGGTGCAGGTCGGGGATGTTCTCCTTGCCGTGCGTGAAGGCGGCCTCGCACAGGAACAGGTCGGCGCCTTGGGCGAGTTCGTCGAGCACGGGCGTGACACCGGTGTCCCCGGAGTAGGCGAGCGACCTGCCGCCGTGCTCCACGCGGATGCCGTACGCCTCGACCGGGTGGGCGACGCGTTCGGTGTGGACCGTGAAGGGGCCGATGTCGAAGGTGGACGGCTTGACCGTGTGGAAGTCGAAGACCTCGCTCATCGAGGAGGCCGACGGCGTATCCGCGTACGCCGTGGTCAGCCGGTGTTCGGTGCCTTCGGGGCCGTAGACCGGGATGGGGTCGCAACGGCCGCCGTCGTGGCGGTAGTAGCGCGCCACGAAGTAGGCGCACATGTCGATGCAGTGGTCGGCGTGCAGATGGGTCAGGAAGATCGCGTCGAGGTCGTAGAGACCGCAGTGGCGCTGCAACTCGCCCAGGGCGCCGTTGCCCATGTCGAGAAGCAGCCGGAAGCCGTCGGCCTCGACGAGGTAGCTCGAACAGGCCGAATCCGCGGACGGGAACGACCCCGAGCAGCCGACGACGGTGAGCTTCATGATGCAGAAACCTCCGCTGGCGGGAACCGAAGGGGACACCGGCGGTCGTCGATGGCGCCGGGGGACCGGATGCCACCGGCGGTGCCGGGTGGTGCCGGCGCGGCCGGGCCTCGCGAAGGATCCGGAAGGCCGGGAGTGCCGGGTGGACCGGGCCCGAGGAGTGCGTGGGAACGGGCGTCGGGGGTCGTGCGGTCCGTAGAGCGTAAGGCGCAAAACCCCCCTTCGCTCCGTTGCCAGGGGCCGTTGTGGGCGAACTCACCTGCGGTGTCACCGGTTCGGCTGGAAGTGGGGCGTGTGGGGATCGCGAGAGGGCGCGCGGCGGATCGCGCGCGCCGGTACCGTCGTCCTCATGGACACGTCCTGGTGGCTGGCGCTCGCGGCGGTGGTGCTGCTCGCGCTCGTCGCCACGCTCGTCGACGGCTGGGGCCGCTCGGGCCGCCCGCCCCGCCGTCCGGCGCGCTCCCGTACGGACGCCGATCCGCGCCCGGCGGAGATCTGGGTGGCGGACGGTCACCGTTTCCTGGTGCTGAGCGTGCACGCGGGGTACGCCACGGTCGCGCGGATCAGCGGGAAGTTCCGCGACGAGCGGTCGGGGGTGATTCCGCTGCCGCCCGGCGCCGTGGGGGACGCGGGGGGCCGGGCGAGTTTCCTGGAGACCGACGAGCTGCTCGACGTACCGGTGGGGGATCTGCGGCACCGGGTGGGGGTGGTGGACCCGGCCCTGTGGGACCAGGTCCGGCACCTGACCTGAAGTACTACGGGTATTACGGGTACTACGGGGCTTACGGGTACTACGGGTACTACGCCCAGAGTTGACCCTGGAGCGTCTCGATCGCTTCCTCGGTCGTCGCCGCCGTGTACACCCCCGTCGAGAGGTACTTCCACCCACCGTCCGCGACGACGAAGACGATGTCGGCGGACTCCCCCGCGGCCACGGCCTTCTTGCCGACGCCGATCGCGGCGTGCAGGGCCGCGCCGGTGGAGACCCCGGCGAAGATGCCCTCCTGCTGGAGCAGCTCGCGCGTACGGGTGACGGCGTCCGCCGAGCCGACGGAGAAGCGGGTGGTGAGGACGGAGGCGTCGTACAGCTCGGGTACGAAGCCCTCGTCGAGGTTGCGCAGCCCGTAGACGAGGTCGTCGTAGCGCGGCTCGGCGGCGACGATCCGTACGTCCGGCTTGTGTTCGCGCAGGTAGCGGCCGACGCCCATCAGGGTGCCCGTCGTGCCGAGTCCGGCGACGAAGTGGGTGATCGAGGGGAGGTCCGCGAGGACCTCGGGGCCGGTCGTGGCGTAGTGGGCGCCCGCGTTGTCGGGGTTCCCGTACTGGTACAGCATCACCCAGTCGGGGTGCTCGGCGGCGAGTTCCTTCGCCACGCGTACGGCGGTGTTGGAGCCGCCGGCCGCCGGGGACGGGATGATCTCGGCGCCCCACATCGCGAGCAGCTCGCGGCGTTCCTGGGAGGTGTTCTCGGGCATCACGCACACCATGCGGTAGCCCTTGAGGCGGGCCGCCATGGCGAGCGAGATGCCGGTGTTGCCGCTGGTGGGCTCCAGGATCGTGCAGCCGGGGGTGAGGCGTCCGTCCTTCTCCGCCCGCTCGATCATGTGCAGCGCGGGGCGGTCCTTGACGGAGCCAGTGGGGTTGCGGTCCTCCAGCTTGGCCCAGATGGAGACCTCGGGGGACGGCGACAGCCGCGGCAGGCGCACCAGGGGGGTGTTGCCCACCGCGGCCAGCGGGGAGTCGTAGCGCATACCGGTATCAGGCCATGCCGCCGGCGACGGCCGGCAGGATCGTCACCGTGTCGCCGTCGGCCAGCTTGGTGTTGATGCCGTCGACGAAGCGGACGTCCTCGTCGTTGAGGTAGACGTTGACGAAGCGGCGCAGCTTGCCGTCGTCCACGATGCGGGCCTGGATGCCCGAGTGCCGCGTCTCCAGGTCGGAGAACAGGTCGGCGAGGGTCTCCCCGGCGCCCTCGACGGCCTTCGCGCCGTCGGTGTACTGGCGGAGGATGGTGGGGATGCGGACCTCGATGGCCATGGCTCAGGGCTCCTGTCGGAAGGTGGGCGGCGCAGGGACGTGCGAGTGAGGCGCCTAGTCCCTGAGGACTACGGCGCGGGCAGGGCCGGCGTCAGATGGCGGCGGCGCACCTGCACAGGTCGACGTGCAGCCGCGCCACGAGCAGCTCGCCCGGCGTCCTCGTGCTCACGTCGTTCACAACCATGGGCTCATCGTATCGATTCCCGTCCGGCCTTCGGGAAGACGCTTCCACATGGCGGACGGATTACGACCAGTACCTGAGATGTACCCGGGTACTACGCCGACTCCCGCACCACCAGCCTCGTCGGCACCACCACCGAGCCCCTGTCTCCAGGGGTCCTTCCCTCGTACACCGCCCCGCACAGCAGCTCCGCCATCAGCCGGCCCATGCCCTCGACGTCCTGATGGACGGTCGTCAGGGGCGGGACCGTCGCCTCGGCGATCTGTGTGAGGTCGTCGAAGCCGACGACGGCGACGTCCTCGGGGACGCGGCGGCCCCGATCGCGCAGGGCCTGGAGGACGCCGACGGCCATCAGGTCGGAGGCGGCGAAGACCGCGTCGAGGTCGGGGCGCCGGTCGAGGAGCGTGTGCATGGCGAGGGCCGCGCCGTGCTCGGTGTAGTCCGCGCGTTCGGTGAGCGCGGGGTCGGCGCCGGGGAGGACGTCGCGGTACCCGGCGAGGCGGTCGTC
The DNA here is from genome assembly GCF_055409605.1 of Streptomyces saintjeani. NCBI lineage: Bacteria > Bacillati > Actinomycetota > Actinomycetes > Kitasatosporales > Streptomycetaceae > Streptomyces > Streptomyces saintjeani. Next base: position 3,537,678 of record NZ_CP189624.1, read on the forward strand.
GGCGGAGGGCTCCTGGTCGTAGGGGCCGGTGACGGTGGCGATCCGGGTGCGGCCGAGCGCGCGCAGGTGGGTGACCGCCTGCCGGGCGCCGTCGCGGTTGTCGCAGTCGACATGGACGTACGCGGTGTCGTCGGCGCCCGCGCGCGAGCGGCCCCCGAAGACGGCGGGCAGGCCGGTGCGGGCGATGAGGGCGCCGAGGTGGTCGTCGGGGCGCAGGGAGAACAGGATCGCGCCGTCGACGTGGCCGCCGCCGAGGTAGTCGGCGACGCGCGCGTGGTCGTCGGGTTCGTCGAGGAACAGCAGGACGGCCTGGGCGCCGTGCCGGGTGAGTTCGCGGCGGATCCCGCGCAGGAGGCAGTCGAAGAAGGGGTCCATGAACAGGCGGTCCTGCGGCTGGGTGGCCACCACGGCGACCGCGCCCGTGCGCCGGGTGACGAGCTGGCGGGCGGCCTGGTTCGGGACGTACCCGAGGTCCGCGATCACCTCGCGGACCTTGTCGATCACCTCGGCGCGGACCTTCGGCGCTCCGTTGAGGACTCTCGACACCGTCGTCCTGGACACTCCGGCCCGGCGGGCGACATCCTCGATCGTGGGGCGCCGTGCTTGCGTCAACACCGTCTCCGACTGGGTGAGTTGGGCTGCGTACGGCTCAACTCGGGCCGTACGCAGTCAGTATGACGCGACGACCGTGACCTCTTCCTCGGTGATCTCGCCGTCCACGATGCGGAACGAGCGGAACTGGAAAGGGCCGTTGCCGTCGGTGTCGGCGGTGGAGACGAGGACGTAGTGGGCGCCGGGTTCGTTGGCGTAGGTGACATCCGTGCGGGAGGGGTACGCCTCGGTCGCGGTGTGGGAGTGGTAGATGACGACGGGTTCCTCGTCGCGGTCGTCCAGCTCGCGGTACAGCTTGAGCAGGTCGCCGGAGTCGAACTCGTAGAACGTGGGCGACATGGCCGCGTTCAGCATCGGGACGAACCGCTCCGGGCGGTCCGACCCGGCCGGGCCCGCGACGACTCCGCACGCCTCGTCGGGGTGGTCCTTGCGGGCGTGGGCGACGATCTGGTCGTGGAGGGCCTGGGTGATGGTCAGCATGGTCGCCAGGATAAGCAGAGGACCCCGTAGTACCGAGGGGTGGTACTACGGGGTCCGGATGCCGGACGGCGGCGGTCGGCGGGGGCGTCGTGGGTATTACCCGGGTAGTACCCAGGTCCCGTACCCCCGTCGCTCCGGAGAGCTAGCCCACCTTGTCGTACGCGCGCTCCGTGACCTCCGGGCTCGCCTTCTTCAGTACGGCCCAGCCGATGCCCAGCGCGGCCACCCACCCGGCCATGACGTACAGGCAGATCCGCGCGTCGGCGTCGTACGCGATGATCCCCGTCACGAACAGCAGGAAGACGATGGCGATCCAGCTGCACACCGAGCCGCCCGGAGCCGGGAAGGAGGAGGCCGGCAGCCGGCCCGCGACCACGGCGCGGCGGTACAGGACGTGGCTGATCAGGATCATCAGCCAGGTCCAGATACCGGCGGCGGTCGCGACGGACGTCACGTACCCGAACGCCTTCTCCGGGACCACGTAGTTGAGGACGACGCCGATCCCCATGAAGAGCACGGAGATGGTGATACCGAAGGCCGGGGTCTTCGTGGACGACAGCTTCTTGAAGACGGCCGGGGCCTCGCCGTTGTCCGCGAGGGTACGCAGCATGCGACCTGTGGAGTACATACCCGAGTTGCAGGACGACAGGGCGGCCGTGAGGACTACGAAGTTGACGATGCCCGCGCCCGCCGGGATGCCGATCTTCGCGAACGCCTCGACGAACGGCGAGACGCCGGGCTGGAACTCGGTCCACTTGACGATGCACAGGATGACGGTGAGCGCGCCGACGTAGAAGAGGGCGATGCGCCACGGCAGCGTGTTGATGGCCTTGGGCAGGGTCTTCTCGGGGTCCTCGGACTCACCGGCCGTGACGCCGACCAGCTCGACGGCGAGGTAGGCGAACATGACGCCCTGGAGGGTCATGAGGGAGGAGCCGATGCCCTTGGGGAAGAAGCCGTCGAAGGCCCACAGGTTGGAGACGGCGGCGGTGTCGCCCGCGCTGCTGAAGCCGAAGGTCAGCACGCCGAGGCCGATGACGATCATGCCGATCAGGGCGGTGACCTTGACCATGGAGAACCAGAACTCCAGCTCGCCGAAGAGCTTCACGGAGATCAGGTTGACGCCGAAGAGGACCACCAGGAACACCAGCGCCGTCACCCATCGGGGGATCGCCGGGAACCAGTAGTTGACGTAGATCGCGGCGGCGGTCAGCTCGGCCATGCCGGTGACCACCCACATCAGCCAGTACGTCCAGCCGGTGAGATAGCCGAAGAACGGGCCGAGGAACTCGCGGGAGTACTCCGCGAAGGAGCCCGATACGGGCCGGTAGAGCAGGAGTTCGCCGAGCGCCCGCATGATGAAGAAGATGATCACGCCGGCGAGGGCGTACATCAGGATGAGGCTGGGGCCGGCCTTGGCGATGTTGGCCCCGGCGCCGAGGAAGAGGCCGACGCCGATGGCGCCGCCGATGGCGATCATCTGCACCTGACGGCTGCCGAGCCCGCGCTCGTAGCCTTCCTCGGGTGCCTTGTCCGTGCCGCCGTTCTCTGTGTCGACCTGAGCGGAGGTCATGTGTGGTGCGCCTTTCTCCATGCCGATCCGGGCCTCTCGTCGACCACGGATCGGGTTTCGATCCCCCCGGAACTGCTGGAGCGGGCGGGCCTGGGGGCCTGCCCTTGCCTGGCCGGCGATCGAGCCGGCTCGGTGGCGCACCCGGCGGCGCATACGGATGGTGCGCGCCGGGCGGTCGTGAAGATTTATCACGACTGCAATATCAATTACCGGTGCTGGATGTGGCGCACCCCACAGGAAGAAGCGGACGAACGGCTCACTCGGCGACCAAAACCGGCCGGGCCGGTGACGGGATCGTTATCCGGATTTGAGGGCCTTCTGAGCAAGGGTGTAACCGGTTACATCCGAGGTATGACGTCAGGGCATCAGCGTGCCGACGAGGGTCTCCTGGAGTCCGCCGAGCCAGAGGTACGCCATGACCATCGGCTTGCGCGGGTCGTCGTCCGGGAGGTGGTAGAGGACGTCGGTGTCGTCCTCGGCGGTGATGTCGAGGCGTGAACCGATCGCCAGGCGCAGGTCGTTGAGGGCGCCGAGCCACTTGCGGGAGTCGTCGGTGGTCAGCTTGAGGACGGCGCCGTCCGCGTCCAGCGCGTCGAGGGAGCGGACGACGGCGAGCGCGTTCTCGCGCTTGCCCGCGCGCAGGTCGTTCTCGGTGAACCGGCGGAACTCCGAGGAGTACTCCTTCTGCCGCTCCTTCTGCCGGTCGGTCCCCTCGGGGTCGGTGTAGGCGTCCGGGAAGAGGCGCAGCAGCACCGGGTCGGACGGCGGCTCGCTCGGTCCCTCGGCGAAGAGTTCGGCGAGCGGGTCGGCGGAGGCGTCCTCGGCGGGGCCGGGGCCGATCAGCTCCAGGAGCTGGACCGCCAGCGAGCGGATGATCGAGATCTCGACGTCGTCGAGTGCGACGGCCGCGCCGCCGCCGGGGAGCGGTTCGAAGATGCCTGGCATGAAACCGGTCGTAGCACTTTCGGCGTAGGGGGTGGAGGGACTGCGGGGGCTTACTTGCGGTCCTGCTGGAGCGTCGCCCACAGCCCGTACCCGTGCATGGCCTGCACGTCCCGCTCCATCTCCTCACGGGTGCCGTTGGAGACGACCGCGCGGCCCTTGTGGTGGACGTCGAGCATGAGCTTGGCGGCCTTGTCCTTGCTGTAGCCGAAGTACGTCTGGAAGACGTACGCGACGTAGCTCATGAGGTTGACGGGGTCGTTGTGCACGATCGTGACCCAGGGGACGTCGGGCTCCGCCACGGCGAAGACCTCCTCCACCGTTTCGGTGCGTTCGATCTCTGCGGGAGCGGGTGACGTCACAGGCCCCATGCTGCCACGCGACCCCGAAATCGTCACACTGACGAAATGGGAGTACGATCCGCTGCATGAACCCTGCGGACCTTGGGCTGCCGGTCGACGTCCCGTCCACGGCGCTCTTCACCGACCAGTACGAGCTGACGATGCTGCGGGCCGCGCTGAAGGCGGGCACCGCCGAGCGGCGCAGCGTGTTCGAGGTCTTCACCCGGCGCCTGCCCGAGGGCCGCCGCTACGGCGTGGTCGCCGGCACCGGCCGGGTCCTGGACGCCGTCGAGAACTTCCGCTTCGACGCCGGGGTCATCGGCTTCCTGCGGGAGCGGAGCATCGTCGACGACGAGACGCTCGACTGGCTGGCGTCGTACCGCTTCTCCGGGGACATCTGGGGCTACCCCGAAGGTCAGGTGTACTTCCCTGGCTCTCCGGTACTACGGGTGGAGGGCTCGTTCGCGGAGTGCGTGCTCCTCGAAACGGTGATCCTCTCCATCCTCAACCACGACTCCGCGATCGCCGCCGCCGCGTCCCGGATGTCCTCGGCGGCGGGCGGGCGCCCGCTGATCGAGATGGGCGCGCGCCGGACGCACGAGCTGGCCGCCGTCGCCGCCGCCCGCGCCGCGTACGTCGGCGGCTTCACCACCACCTCCGACCTCGCCGCCGGTTTCCGCTACGGCATCCCGACCGTCGGCACCAGCGCGCACGCCTTCACGCTGCTCCACGACACCGAGCGCGACGCCTTCCGCGCGCAGGTCGACTCCCTCGGCAGGGGTACGACGCTCCTCGTCGACACGTACGACGTCGCCGAGGCCGTCCGTACCGCCGTAGAGGTAGCCGGACCCGAACTCGGCGCCGTCCGCATCGACTCGGGGGACCTGCTCCTCGTGGCGCATCGCGTACGACAGCAGCTGGACGCGCTGGGCGCGACGGATACGCGGATCATCGTCACCTCCGACCTCGACGAGTACGCCATCGCGTCGCTCGCGGCGGCTCCGGTGGACGCGTACGGGGTCGGGACGCAGCTCGTCACGGGGTCCGGGCACCCGACCTGTTCCATGGTCTACAAGCTGGTCGCGCGCGCGGAGTCCGCCGACCCGAAGGCGCCTCTGGTGTCCGTGGCCAAGAAGTCCTCCGGGGGGAAGACCTCGCTGGGGGGACGGAAGTGGGCGGCCCGTCGGTCGGACGCGGACGGCGTCGCCGAGGCCGAGGTCGTCGGTACGGGGCCGGTGCCGGCCGAACTCGCCGACCAGCAGCTCCTCGTGGAGCTCGTGAAGGGGGGCGAGGTGGTCGGGCGTGAGCCTCTGGACGTAGTACGTGAGCGGCATATCGCCGTCCGTGCCAGGCTGCCCCTGTCCGCTACACAGCTCTCGCGAGGGGAACCGGTTCTTCCGACGGAGTACCTCGTGGGGAGGTCGGGTAGTTAGGGCGGTGTGCCGCTCCCGGGCGGTGTCATACCCCCCGTACCCCAGCCGTAGCACCGTAGAGCCAGAGCCCCTCTCCCCCAGCCGATTGACTCCCCCCATAGCCGAAGGGCACCGACCATGCGCCGCGCACTGATCGTCGTAGACGTGCAGAACGATTTCTGTGAGGGGGGCAGCCTCGCGGTCTCCGGTGGTGCCGATGTCGCCGCCGCCATCACCGAGTTGATCGGGCAGGCCGGGGGGACCGGGTACCGGCACGTCGTCGCCACCCGCGACCACCACATCGCGCCCGGCGGGCACTTCGCCGACGACCCCGACTTCGTGACCTCCTGGCCGGCGCACTGTGTCGCGGGGACCGAGGGGGTCGGGTTCCATCCCAACTTCGCGCCCGCCGTGGCCTCCGGCGCGATCGACGCCGTCTTCGACAAGGGGACGTACTCGGCCGCGTACAGCGGGTTCGAGGGGGTGGACGAGAACGGGGTGTCCCTCGCGGACTGGCTGCGGGAGCGGCGGATCGACGAGGTCGACGTCGTGGGGATCGCCACGGATCACTGTGTGCGGGCCACCGCGCTGGACTCGGCGCGGGAGGGGTTCCGTACCCAGGTACTGCTCGATCTGACGGCCGGGGTGGCGAAGGAGACGACCGAGCGGGCGGTGGAGGAGCTGCGGGGGGCCGGGGTGGAGCTGACGGGTAAGCCTGTGGTGTGAGGGGTTGTGGTGTGAAGGGGTGTGGCATGAGGGGCGGTACTACGCCTCGGGTATTACGCCCGGGGTATTAACCCTCGGGTACTACCTCTGGGGTACGACCTCTGGGGTACGACCCCGGTTTCCCCGGCTGAGCGGTGGGGCAGGATCGGCAGGCACACCGTGATCGAGCAGAGGAAGGGGCCGTAGATGCCGCAGCAGGGGACCGTCAAGTGGTTCAACGGGGAGAAGGGGTTCGGGTTCATCTCTCCGGACGACGGCGGCTCGGACGTCTTCGTGCACTACTCCGCGATCCAGGGGACCGGGTTCCGGAACCTGGACGAGAACCAGCGGGTGGAGTTCGAGGTGACGCAGGGGCAGCGGGGGCCGCAGGCCGGGGAAGTCCGCGCGGTCTAGTACCTCGTTTCCTTCTGGGCCGACGCCGACCGATGAGTTTTCATCGTCCGGTGAGTCTTCATCGGTGTTGTTGCCGTCGGCACAGGAGGAACCCATGCCTCAGCTCTTGCGCGTCCAGAACTTCAACGTCTCCAGCGACGGGGTCGGCGCGGGTGAGAACCAGTCGCTGGAACACCCCTTCGGTGACGCGGTCGATCCCGGGCAGCTCTTCGCGTGGGCCGGGGCGACGGCGAGCTGGCCGAACCGTACGGACCCCGGCGGCACGCGTGGCCTCGACGACTATCTGACCCGGGACTTCAGGAACAACATCGGCGCCGAGATCATGGGCCGCAACAAGTTCGGCCCCCAGCGCGGGCCTTGGACCGACCATGAGTGGCAGGGCTGGTGGGGCGACGAACCCCCCTTCCGCACACCGGTGTTCGTGATGACCCACCATCCGCGCCCCTCCATCACCCTCTCCGACACGACGTTCCACTTCGTCTCGGGCGACCCGGCCTCGATCCTCGCGCAGGCCCGCGAGGCCGCCGCGGGCAAGGACGTCCGCCTCGGGGGTGGCGTCTCGACGGTCCGCCAGTTCCTCGAAGCCGACCTGGTCGACACGCTCCATGTCGCCGTGTCCCCGCTGAAGTTGGGGGCGGGTCTACGCCTGTGGGACTCGCCGGACGAGCTGCTGGACCGCTTCCACCTGGAGGTCGTGCCGAGTCCGAGCGGGGTCGCGCATCACTTGTTCTGGCGGAAGTGACACCAACTCGCCACCGACAATGGGTCCATGACTCTCCTGGCCGCCGCCGTCATCGTCCACGACAAGTCCGCCGGTCGCGTCGCCCTGCTCCAACGCGGCCAACACGCCAAGTTCGGCCGGGGGTTGTGGGATCTACCGGCCGGCAAGGGTGAGCCCGGCGAACCCATCACCACCACCGCCGTACGGGAGTTGTACGAGGAGACCGGGTTGAGGGTGCGTCCCGATTCACTCCAGGTCGCCCATGTCGTCCACGGCGCCTGGGGAGTCGAGGCACCCGACGGTTTCCTCGTGGTCGTCTTCGTCGTGCACGAATGGAGCGGCGAGCTTCAGAACCGCGAGCCGGACAAGCATGCGCGGGTGTGCTGGGTCGATACGGAGGCTGTACCCGGGGAGTTCGTGGAGGCATCGCGAGAGGCGCTCCAGGGGTACTTCGCGGGTAGCTCTCAGGTATCACTGGCCGGGTGGGAGTAGGCCCTACCCGGCCACCAGGGACAGAGTCAGCGCCGACCAGGGTCGGGCTTACGGTGCCTGTGTCCATACGCTTCCATCCCTACGCGGCTTCGACTCCGCTTGGGATATCGCAGGTGCCGTTCTCGGTCACACGCAGCCGCGCGGCCCATGCCAGCACTTCGATCAGGTGCTCGACACAGAGTCCGACGCGAGGTTCGGGTTGCACCAGGGCAGTTGCCAAGCCGTTGGCGTTGCGTTCCACCGCCCACCTGTGATCGAGGCCGGTGAAGTCGTCGTCGATCCAAATGACGGGGGCGTCACCGAGCCACGTGTCCACGTGGTCGCGTTTCCAGAGGTAGCCGTTGGGGTGGCTGGTGGTGATCCGGGGACGCGGGAGGTCTACGTACGGCAGGCGCGGGAGGTTGAGCAGCGGGCCGATCAGGGTGGTGGCGTCCTGGCGCCAACTGGTGCACCAGACAGGGGTGATCAGGCCGGATCGGATCACTTGCGTGAGCAAGGGGCCGTGCACGGGGTTGAGCCAGATGGTGACAGGGTTGTCGGGGGTTCGGCCTGTCGGGACGACGTCGTGGCGTGTGTGGGTGGCCGGGGTGGTCCCGTCGGCCTGGGGGAAGGGGATCAGGACACCGTCGACGTCGAGGAGCAGGTAGGGCGGACGCATCGGTTTCTCCCTGGTGTCAGGACTTGCGCGCGGTGATGAGCAAGGTGGCGTGGAACTCCTGGGCCGAGGTGAGCCGGAAGCCGACGCGGCTGAGGTGTTTCTCCCAGCGGTCGGTGTCGAACTCCCAGCGAGCGAGAGGAAGTCGGGTGTGGTCGGGGAGGGTGATGTGGTCGCGGCGAGGCCGGTCGTCGTCGGAGAGGGTCCGGCCACAGCGGAGCGGGTGAGGAACGGAGAAGACGAACACCCGTCCGCGCGTGAGGCGATACGCGATGGCCTGGAGCAGGAACTCGGGGGCGACGAGTCCTACGGCGCCGAAGACGGAGTAGATCGCGTCGAACTGCTCGTGGGAAGCATGCAGTTGGTGCAGGGCATGGTCAGTGACGAACGTGAGGTTGTTCAGCCGTCCGTAGTGGGAACGGGCGCGGTGGACCTGGAGGCCGGTCAGGTCGACGCCGGTGACGTGTGCGCCGTGGCGGTCGGCGAGGTGAGCGGCGTTGTGACCGGAGCCGCAGCCGAGTTCCAGCAGCCGCTTGCCGCGCAGGTCGGGGCCGAGGATCTCCGCGCCGGGTCCGGTGCCGGGCTTCGTGGTCCATTCCATCCGGGCAGGTACGGCGAGAGGGCCGGTGGCGGTGCGCTGGAGGGCGTAGGCGTACCACGGGGACGCCTCGGCGAGCACGTCAGATCTCCAGGAGGTGGAGGACGTCGGTGAGGTGGCGGCGTACGGCCTTGACGTACGCGGGGTCGGTGGCCGGGTCGGCGATCCAGCGGACGGCCTGCTCCATGAACCACTCGACGGCCCACATGCGGTGCCAGCCCAGCGCCCAGTTCTCGGCGGCGAGCCCACCGCGCGCGCCGAGGGCGTCGGGGGTGCCGCCGGCGGTGACGTACTGCTCCAGGAGGACCCGCAGGCGTACGGGGTCGGGGGCGCCGACGGTGCCGTGCCAACTGGCGAGGTCGAGCAGGCCGGGGCCGGTGAAGGCACGGGCGAAGTCCAGCAGCTGCCAGCCGCGCTCGCCGATGTGGAGGCTGGTGGGGTGGAACTCGGAGTGCACCCAACCGAAGGGTTCCCGTATCGCTCCGGCCGAGCGGGCCTCGGCAGCCCGCGCGATCATGCCGAGCGCGTCCTCGACTTCGTCCGCGTCCTGCCACCGGTCGGCCTTGCGGAGCCGTTCGAGATGCTCCAGCGCCAGGGTCGGCAGGGAGCACAGCCGTTGCTGGTCGAGGACGGGCAGGGAGGCAGCCGTACGTGTGCTGTGCAGGACCACGGCCGCAGCAACGCCGTCGAGGTCGTCGGCCTGACGGACGGACGGTCCGAAGTCCTCCATGAGCATGCCGAGCCAGCCGTCGAGGACGGCGGAGGCGTGGACCTGGGGGACGGGGACACCGAGGGTGCGGGCCAGGCGCAGGGCCTGGTCCTCGGTGTCGAAGGGCTTCTTGGCGTACTTGAAGATTGCGGTGGTGCCGTCGGGGAAAGTGACGCGCTCGACGCCGGACATGGACCACACTCGCACTTCTTCCCGTGCGGCGGTGGTCCGGCCGGTCGCGGTGAGCAGGTGGTCGAGGAGTTCGGCGCTGGGGTTGATGGTCATCTGTGGGCTCCGGAAGGTGAGGGCGGTGTCCGGGGCTGGCGAAAGGTGTCCGCCAGCCCCGGAGTCTTACGCAGCGGGGTTCACTCGGTGCGCGTAGACCTGCTCGATCCAGCCCGCCTTGAAAGCGGCGAGGTCGTCACGGAAGTCGGCCATCGAGGCACCGTAGGGCGCGACCACGCCGCCGGTCTGGTCCGGCACGGACTGGCAGCCGTGCACGAGCCGTCCTCCGAGCGCGGCGTGGGCTTTGATGGACTCGATGCGGCGGTGCTCGTTGAACCAGCCGCCGTGGTAGACCTCGTCGAGCATCCCGCCCGTCTCGTCGTCCAGGTCGAAGACGACGGAGGTGGCGGCGGGGAAGAACCAGCACGGGCCGACGTTGGAGATGCGCCCGTCCAGTTCCACCTTGTTCAGCGCCATGAGCGTGGCCGCCTCGCGGAGCATCCGCAGGTGCTCGGCCGTGATCTGCGGCAGACCGAGGCCGGCCAGGTGCTCGTCACGGAACAGGTACGCGTACACCTCGTACGCGGTGGCCAGGACACGGGCGGCGTCCGAGGTGGACTCGGCGTGAGCCTTGATGAAGTCCAGCGCGAGCTGCTCGACCGCACTCTCGGTCGTCTCATCCAGGTCCAGGAGCTGGGACTTGACCAGCTCCCAGTCGGTGACGAGCCAGGTATTGGACTCGAAGCGGAAGAAGTACTCGACCGGGTCGATGGTGATGCGCGGGCCGTCGACGCGGATGCCGGGCAGGCGGCTCCAGCGCTCGTCGAACGCCTCGGGCAGTACGACCGTGATGGCCGCGGTGTCGATGGTGGTCACCGTGTCTCCGTCTCTGATCGGGGTGAGGGACTCGGGGAGTGTCCGGCCGACGAGAAAGCGACCCCTGTCGTCGCGTTCGCTCCCGGATCACCCACCTCCTCCGTACGCTTTGCGGGGATGACGAAAAAGGTAGAAAGACACGTCTGTCTCTTGAAGTGACCGCCAGTACAGGTGGTTTGCTCCACGCGGCTCGGATGGGACCTTTATGCGGCTGAACCCGCCACGAACCCTGACCGTCGGTACGAGTAAGGCATCCCGCGCCCGAATCGGGCTGATCAGCGGGTACGTCCTGCGGACGATCCGTGAGCAACAGGGCCGCACTCAGGACGAAGCAGCCGAGTTCCTGAAGGTGTCGCAGGACACGGTCGCGGGGTGGGAGACAGGCAGGCGCCCCCTGACCGCCGTTCCCGTCGGGCAGATGCACGGCCTGCGTCACCGGCTGATGCGCATGGGTACCCCTCCGGCTCTCTTGCAAGTACTGGAGAGGGCGTTGGAGGCGGACACTCTTCTGGGGGAAATCCTCGACGAGGAAACGCCCGTCGAAGACAGCCCGCTCGGCGCCATGGTGATGCGGCGCGACCTCGCCGAGGTACTGGTCTGGCCACTCACCGGAGTCCTGCCCGAGCCCGTACGCGGCCTCCCGGCACCAAGCCGTCCGCGTCGAGGCCCTGCACCTTCCGTATTGGATCTCGGCATCGCCGACAGGCAGGTCTTCTTCGAGCGGGTGCGGCGCACGGCAGAGCAAGCGAGCGACAGCAGGTTTCTCTTACGCCGCCAGGCCCTCTACCTGAGCGGCTACGACACCGCCGGCGACACCGACGCCTGGCTCACGCACCAGCAGCGCACCGAGCGACCGGGGAACTGGCTCTCGGTCTGGCTCAACTCCCGCAGCGTCGCGACCGTCGCCGCCCGCCAGGGTGACCGCGACCGTATGAGCCACTTCATCGACTCCTCGCTCTTGGACGACGACGCCGGTGAGGCCGCCAACCTCGCGTACTGGGCCTACTGGGTCGGTGAGACCTCCGCCCCTCAGTTGTCGGACGACTTCATCGCGGACGGTTCCCTCGAAATATGGCCCGGAGGCAAGCTTCTCGCTCACTTGTCGGCCGGTATCGCTCCCCGGCACGACTATGTGGAGCTGAGCATTCACAGCGTGTGGGCCCTGCTTCAGATACGGCCTGACCTGATCCGCTCCGGGGCAGCCGCCCGTTCCCTGCACGAGCGCCTTCCGATCATGTTGGGTAGCCAGGAGGTCTCACTGAGCGGCAAACGCGAGTTGGAGAGCCTTCGTTACGCGATCTGGCTCGCCGAGGCGTGAAAGGAACCCGAAGTGGCTGACGCCGAGCTGACCGCAGTCGCGAACTTCCTCTACGAGGCGGGCACCTTGAAGCAAACGAGGCGCACCGGCTGGTGGGTGGTGGGGGTGTAGGACCCGGAGTCCGTCGCGGACCACTCCTGGCGGACCTTGCTCATCGCGACGATCATCGCGAAGCTCGAAGGCGCCGATCCGGCTCGTGCGGCGCTGCTCGCCGTCTAGCACGACTCGCAGGAGACACGTACGGGGGATGTGAACCACCTGGGCAAGAGGTACGGCGCCGGAGAGGCCGATGCTCGGACGGTCACCGCGGATCAAGTCGCCGGAATGCCCGAGGCGTTGGCGGAGACGGTGCGTGAACTGGTCGGCGCGTACGAGGACAAGGAGTCGCCGGAGGCGGTCTGCGCCCGCGATGCCGACAAGCTGGAGTGCATGATCCAGGGCATCGAGTACCGAGACCAGGGGTACGCCAACGCGCAGCGCTGGATCGACAACTCCCGCCGCCGGATCGCCACGGAGAGCGGACAGGCTCTGGCGGACGCGGTGTTGGCGACGGGGTCGTTGGACTGGCTCCGGGCGGCGCTGGGGGAGAGGAGCTGAGGGGAAGGGCGTTGCGTGTTTTAGAAGGTGCCGGTTTCGAGGGCGGTGAGGAGGGCGGGGCGGGAGAAGAGGATGGCGGGGCCGTGGGGGGACTTGCTGTCGCGGATGGCGACGCGGTCTTGGTACGGGGCGAGTTCGACGCAGTTTTCGTGGCCGCCGGATTTCGAAGACTTGCGCCATGTCGCGTCGATCGTTGATGCGTCCGGGATGGAGTGTCGTGACATTGCTATCCGTCCTTGCGGTAGTTCGCGAGGTAGCGCTCGATCAGCTTGCGTGACTCCGGTGCTCGGAGTGAGTCCTTCATCATCAAGCGTCTGAACAGCTTGCTGTACGTCTGGACTTGGCCGGGGTCCTCCAGGAATCTACTGCCGGTGAAGCCTTCCAGGTAGACGATGTCGGACTCCCAGCGCTGGGGGAACGAGAGGATGACGAACGGGCCGAACAGGGCGCCGTGCGATTCCGATCTCTCAGGGAGTACGTGGATGGTGATCGATTGCGCGTAGTCCCTGGACATGTCCAGCAGATATTCGAGTTGGCCGGCCATGACGCGGGGGCCGCCCATGGCGTGGCGGAGTACCGACTCCGAGATGACACTCCAGAGCTCCAGGGGGCTTGCCCGGTCGAATACCTGTCTCCGTTTGTCCCGGATATCGAGCCGCTCCTGACGTTGCACCTCCGTCAATTCCGGCGCGTGCTGATCGAAGACGGCCCGCGTATAGCCGTGGGTCTGCAACAGGCCGGGGATCAGCGAGGTTTCCATGTTGTATTCCTCCGCGGCGTCCGATTCGTAGCCGATGTAGTCGGCGTGCGAAGCACTCACGAAAGAGCGGACGTCGGTGTCCCAACCACGTACGTTTCCCCGTCGGCGCAGGTCGGCGATATAACCACGCAGGCTCTGGTCCTCAACCCGGTACCGGTCCAGCAGTAGCCCCAGGTCGACCTCGCCGATGCCCAGGCGGCCCGACTCGATGCGGCTCAACTTGGACTCCGACCAACCCAGTTCACCAGCGACGGCGTCCTGGCTGCCATGGGCTCCCGCCTCCCTCAGGCCACGAAGTATGGACCCCATCCGCACCTGGCGTGCGGTCGGCTGCGAAATCCGGCGCGTTGCCACGCTCCCCCTCTCTGACGTGATCACCCTTAGCAGAATGCCCGAGTCCGCACGCGGCATGCAACCCAATCACCACTCGAACGAAGGGAATTGGTTGCAGGGTTGCAAACGGTCAAATCCATATTGCAACTCACGCTTGGGAAAACGCGCTGCCGGAATTAGCGTCCTCCTCACCGAACTCTCCGAGGGGGATGCAGCCCATGCCCGAGAATTTCGCCAGCTTCCACTACCCAACCACCAAGCTCGCCGCCGCCCGCGCCCGAACCGACTGCCGCAAGTTCCTCCTCACCTGCGGCACCCCCGTGGACGACGACTTCGCCGGGGAACTCACGCTCGTCGTCGACGAGTTGGTCACCAACGCCGTCACGCACGGCCGCGTACCCGGCACTACGGGACGTCAGGTCCGGCTCTCCATCTCCCGCGACGACGACCTCTTTCGCGTCGAGGTGCGGGATACGCAGAGCGACCGGATGCCGCAACCTTGCAAGGCCGGGCCCGGTGACGAGAGCGGGCGAGGGCTCGCCCTCATCGAGTCGCTCGCCACTTCTTGGGGCGTCACCGGCGAGGTCATCGGCAAGACCGTGTGGGCCGAGAAGATCCTCCCCGCACAAAAGGTCGCCGCCTCCTAGAACCCTGCCGCGCGTACTCCCACCCACGCGCCGCAGGTCAGAGGCTCCCGGGCACCCCCTTCTCGTCCGGTCGAGCCTCCGTCGGCGCCCTGGGCGGTCCGCCCCGCCCGGGGCGCCGGTGTCACCGGGAACCCCGCACATCGGGAAACCCCGTACCCCGACCCCACGGGAACCCCCGCGCCTCGACCCCACGGGAACCCTCACTCCAACCCTCACGAGAACCCCGTACCCCTCTACCCCCACACCCCCGGAGCCGTACCCCCATGAGACGCCTGCTCGCGTCGTTGCTGTCATACCGGCGTCACCGAAGCCGCACCCGTCATACCCGTAGCACCCCCTACATCCACGACCCCTACGTCTCCCCCTCCCCCTACCGGACCCTCGGTCACTCCGCCCTACAACCCCACCCATTTGAACGCAATCCCCCCACCATCCGTGAACCAGGACAACCGCACACCCCCGGCGCCCCACCCCACCCCCCGGTGAAGCGCCCCGGCACGACAGGGGACCCCACGATGACGACCCCTTCCGAACCCCCCGAGAACCCCCCGCACACCCGCGCGGCGAACCTCTACCGCGACTGGCTCATCCACGCCGCATCCTGCAAGGACACGTGCCGCGCGCAGGGCGTGGACTGCGCGGAGGCCCGGCATCTGCGGGAGGAGTACCGGGCGGCGAGCGACGCCGTGCGGGCCTTCCCCGAAGGATGACCCGACCCTCTGGCGCCCCGCCCCTCCCCCCGCCTCCGCACAACTCCCCGTCGGATTACTTGACTTACGCAAGCCCAATCTGGTTGCGTAAGTAAAGCAAATAGATGCCGCACTGAATCTCGACCCCACACGAGAAGCAGGAGACGCCCATGCACCGCGCCCTGATAGTCGGCGCCTCGGCCGCCGGACTCGCCGCCGCGGAGACCCTCTTCCGGGAGAGCTACGAGGGAACGATCACGCTGGTAGGGGACGAGCCCTACGACCCGTACGACCGACCACCCCTCTCGAAACAGGTACTGGCGGGCGAGTGGACACCGGAGAGGGTGAGGCTGCGTACCCCTGAGGAGCTAGGCGGACTAGAACTGCGGCTGGGGAGTCCCGCGACCTCGCTGGACACCGAGGCACGCGTAGTACTTCTGGGGGACGGGTCAGAGATCGAGTACGACGGACTCGTCATCGCCACCGGCGTACGCCCGAAGAAGCTCCCCGGCACCGGTCCCCAGCACGTGATGCGCACGCTGGACGACGCCCTCCGCCTCCGGGAACGCCTCCGCAGCGGACGGCGCCTGGTGGTCGTCGGCGCCGGATTCCTCGGCGCGGAGGTCGCCGCCGTGGCCCGCAAGCTCGGCGCCGAAGTGGTCCTCCTGGAGCCCGCCCCCGTACCGCTGGCGCACGCCGTCGGCGAGGACGTCGGACGCGTGCTGACCGAGGCACACCGGGAGCACGGGGTGGACCTGCGCTGCGGGGTGTCCGTCAGTGAGACCTGCGAGGGAGGGGTACGGCTCGCCGACGGGACGGAGATCAAGGCCGACGACGTCCTCGTGGCGATCGGGGCCCTCCCCAACACCGAGTGGCTCAACAACAGCGGGCTGACGCTGGACTCCGGCGTGGTCTGCGACGAGTACTGCGCCGCCGCGCCCGGCGTGTACGCCGCCGGTGACGTCGCCCGCTGGCACAACCCCCTCTTCGGCACGCCGATGCGCATCGAGCACCGGACGAACGCCGCCGAGCAGGGCATGGCCGCCGCCCGGAACCTCCTGAACCCCGGCGCGCCCAAGGCGTTCGCGCCGGTGCCGTACTTCTGGTCGGACCAGTACGACATGAAGGTGCAGGCGTTCGGCTACCTGCGCGAGCACGACGAGGTCGCCGTGGTGGACGGCTCGCTCGCCGAGCGCCGGTTCATCGCCGCGTACCGCAAGGGCGACCGGCTCGTCGGCGCGCTCGGCGTGGGGATGCCGCCCAAGGCGATCCGGCAGTGGCGGCAGTCCATCGCCGTGTCGGCGGCGTGGGAGGACGCGGTGGCGTCCGTCTGACGGTGCCGCGCCGCCGCCTCCCCACCCACGCCGAGTACCCCCTGAGACCCGTACCCGTACGGCGTAATACCCCTCCCCCCTACCTCCCCCACACACAAGGAGCTCCCCCACCATGACCGCCACCGACGACGTAGTACCCGCCTACCCCTTCGACCAGCCCCAGGCCCTCCAGCCGCCCCGCGAGTGGGCCGAGGCCCGGCAGGGGTGCCCCGTCACCCATGTCCGGATGCCGAGCGGCGACGTCGTCGGGCTGGTCACCGGGTACGACGACGCCCGCGCCCTCCTCTCCGACCCCCGCTTCAACCGCCGCCTCGACAAACCCGGCGCCGCGAAGACGTCGAACACCGAGGACGGCGGCCTCTTCAGCCGGGAGAACGAGGCGACGTCCTCGATGATGGGCGAGGGCCACCGCAGGTACCGGCGCCTGCTGACCTCGGCGTTCACGGTGAAGAAGATGGAGCTGTGGCGCCCGCGCATCCAGGAGATGGCGGACGAGCTGCTGGACGGCATGATCGCCAAGGGCGGCCCGCTCGACCTGCGCACGGAGTTCGCGCTGCCGCTCCCCGTCCGGGTCATCTGCGCACTGGTCGGCGCCCCCGCGAGCGACCAGGACAAGTTCGCGCGCTGGTCCGAGGTCATGATGACGACGACCAAGTACACGCAGGCCGAAGTGGACGAAGCGCTAAGGGAGTTCGGCGCGTACGCCTCCGCGCTCGTCGAGGAGAAGCGCGCGAACCCGCAGGGCGATCTGATCAGCGAGCTGACGCAGATCTCCGACAGCGAGGACGGCCGGCTCAGCCACGCGGAGCTCGTGCAGACGGTCGTCGGCCTGCTGCTGGCGGGCCACGAAACCACCTCGAACATGATCGCCAAGATGACGGCCCTGCTCCTCGCGGACCGCGCGCTGTACGAGGCGATCGTAGACGACCCCTCCCTGGTCCCCGGCGCGGTCGAGGAGTCGCTGCGGCTCGATCCCGTCGGCGGGCTCGGCATCCCGCGCTTCATCACGGAGGACATCGAGGTCGGCGGCAAGCCGGTGCCGGCCGGTACGACCCTGTTCGTCAACCTCAGCGCCGCCGACCGCGACGAGCGCAAGTTCGAGGACCCCGACAGCTTCGACCCCCGCCGCGCCAACGCCCAGCAGCACCTCGCGTTCAGCGCGGGCCCCCGCTTCTGCGTCGGCCAGACCCTCGCGCGCGTCGAGCTCCAGGTCGTCCTCGCGAGCTTCGCACAGCGCCTGCCGGGCCTGCGGCTGCGGGACACGCCGGAGACGCTCAGCATCCGTACGGGGGTCGTGGCGACGGGGCTCGACGAGCTGTGGGTCACCTGGTGAACCGCGCCGAATCAACGACCTGATCCCCCACGCGTACGAAGAAGGAACCCCCACCATGAAGATCACCGTCGACGAAGAGCTGTGCTGCGCGAGCGGTCTGTGCACCGTCCAGGCGGCCGAGGTGTTCGACCAGGACGACGACGGAATCGTCGTCCTCCTGACCGAGGCACCGGGACCTGAGCACCACGACGCCGCCCGGGAAGCCGCCGCCGTCTGCCCGGCCGCCGCCATCCGCATCACCGGATGACTGGATGACCGGGCGACTGGGCCGAGAGCGACCGTAGCTCTCAGGTATTAACCGGTTACTACCGCGCCACCGTCCCGCGCATCAACGCCCTGATCGGATGCCACAGCTCCATCGACCCGTCGGTCCGCCATATCAGCCCGTCGGGATGGTGGAGCACGGCCGTGATCTCGTCCGGCGTCGGGGGCGCGGCGTTACCTCTCAGGTACACCGCGCGCAGCCCCAGGTTGCGCAGCCGGGTCAGGGCGCGGGCCCGGTTCCCGGCGTGGACCAGGACCCGTACGACCGCGTCCGCGACGGCCGGGCTGGGCAGGTTCACGGCCACCACGACGGTGCCTCCGGGCAGCTTCGAGAAGCCTCCTGTGGCCATGCGGTCATACCCCCGTGCGGGTCGGTGTCAATAAGCGGTCCACAGGAGGCACCTAAACACGATCGGCGGCAACCCGCCAGGGGGTTGCCGCCGATACGCCTCTGACCTGCGAAGACGCCGACTACTTCGTCGAGGGCCCGACCTTCACCGTGACCGTCCGGCCGCTCAGCGGCTCGCTCACGATCCTGATGGAGGTGTTGGTGTCAGTGATTTTGACACCGGCGAACGGGGTCGACGCGTCGTAGTAGCTGGAGCGGCCGTCGTCGAAGACCGGGACGCCCGGACGGGCCTTGATCTTCGTCGCGACGCCCGCCTTGTGCAGCGTGAGCGCGTCGGTCGGGTACCAGCTGAAGGTGGAGTCGAAGGACTGGATGCGGTTGCGCATCAGGGTGCCGTCGGACCACTTCAGCGGGGTGGGGTGGGAGTCCACCGGAAGGACCAGACCGGTGCCCGGGTGGGCGCTGGTGTTGTTGTCCTGCTGGGAGGTGTCCCACTTCCAGATGAGCAGACCGTTCTGGTACGGGTAGTGCTCGACCCACTTGTCCTTGGGGGCCGCGAAACCGAAGTTGTACGGGCCTACCTTCAGGGTCTTGTCGTACGACACGTACTGGCGGTTCTCGGCGAGGTAGTACTGGGCGTAGCTGTCCGAGATGGACGCGCCGATCCGGGAGAAGCCGTTCGCGGTCCACGCGGCGTCCGCGCTCTCCGCGTCGTCGGCGAAGACCGTAGCCCCGTCCGCCTTGAGGGTGATCTGGTCGGCCGCGAAGCCCTTGAGGGCCACGCCGCCGTCGGTCTGGTAGCGCAGCCGCAGCGAGATCTGCTTGCCGGCGTACGCGTCGAGCGGGAACGTCAGCTTCTGGTAGGCGTCCACCGACCCCGTGAGGGCCGGACGGCCGCTGCCGTCGCGCGGGATCGCGGTGCCGTCGGCGAGGGTGCCGTCGACCGGGGTGTACGACGCGCCGCCGTCCGTGGAGACCTCGACGTACGCGTAGTCGAAGTCCTTCTCGGTGTCCCACCAGGCGTCCAGGGACAGCGTGGCCGAGGACTTGCCGGTCAGGTCGACCGGGCGGGTCAGGGTGTTGCGCAGGTCGTTGCCGCTGCCGCTCCACCACTGCGTCGCGCCCTGGGCGGGCGGCACGACCTCCGTCGTGACCTGCTTCTCGGGCAGTTGGACGACGACGGCCTGCGGGTTCTTCGTGTTGTACTCGGCAACTCCCAGCTTGTGCGTCGACTTGACGCCCGCCTTGGCCACCTCGTAGTCCAGCCAGCCCAGTTGGAGCTTGTCCCAGGCGTTCATGTCGCCGGGCATGTCACCGATCTCGTTCTTGCCGGTGCCGAGCCAGGAGCCGGACGACATCAGCGTCCAGAAGCCGGTGGAGTTCTCGCCGCCGGCGGTGTCGTAGTGGTCCGGCAGGCCGAGGTCGTGGCCGTACTCGTGGGCGTAGACGCCGAGTCCGCCGTTCTCGGGCTGGATCGTGTAGTCGCCGACCCAGACGCCGGTGTCGCCGATCTGGGCGCCGCCGAGCTTGTTGCCCGCGGGGCCGGTGACGCCCGAGTCGGTGGAGAAGGCGTACCAGCGGTGCGCCCAGATCGCGTCGGTGCCCTGCGCGCCGCCGCCCGCGGACTCGTCCTCGCCGGCGTGCACGATCTGGAAGTGGTCGATGTAGCCGTCGGGTTCGTTGAAGTTCCCGTCGCCGTCGAAGTCGTAGCGGTCCCACTGGTCGTACCCGGCGAGCGTCGACTTGATGACCGCGTCGGAGACCCCGGCGGCCTTCTGTCCGGCGACCCACGCGTTGACGCCGTCCTGAACGGCGTACCAGGCGCCCTGCGGTGCGTCGTTGGAGCCGTAACGGGCTTCGTTGTAGGGGACCTTGACCCAGTCCTGCACGGTGCCGTCGACCGAGTAGCGGCCCGAGGACTGCTTCTCGTAGTACGTCTTCACCGAGGCTTCGCCGTCGCCGAAGTACAGGTCCTGGAAGTGCTCGCGGTGGTAATCGGGCTGCCAGGCCGTCGAGTTGTCGAGGGCGGGGTCGGGCTTGGCTATCTGGTTGTGCAGCGGGCCGGCCGTGCCGCCGTAGCG
Source organism: Streptomyces saintjeani (assembly GCF_055409605.1). Classification (NCBI taxonomy): domain Bacteria; kingdom Bacillati; phylum Actinomycetota; class Actinomycetes; order Kitasatosporales; family Streptomycetaceae; genus Streptomyces; species Streptomyces saintjeani. Next base: position 3,558,138 of record NZ_CP189624.1, read on the forward strand.
CGGGTCGACCTGGTCGCCGAACTCGACGAGGATCGTGAAGATCTTGTCGGTCTTCTCGCGGCCCAGCTCGACGTACTTGCTGTCGCCCTTCTTGCCCTTCAGCTGGACGACCTTCGAGCCGTCGCGGTTCTTGACCGCCGCCTCGCCGGATATCACCTGCTTGAGGGCCTCTTCGCGCTGCGCCTCCTGCGTCTTGCTGAGCGGGCCGTCGAAGTCGTGTTCCTTGCTCGCCGCGGGTTGCGGGTCGTGCCGGTCCACCGCCGGGGCCGCCGACGGGCCGTTGTCGGCCGCCTGAGCCACGGCGAACGTCGAGAACGTGGCCGAGGCCGCCGCGAGGGCGACCGCGGTGGCGGCCGTTCTGAACGTCCAGGATCTGCTGGTCACTTGTTGTCCTCCCCTGCACGTACCGACCCGCACCATGGGTGACATGGGCATGACATAGGACATGCCGGACCTGCGCACGGGGGATACGCGTGTATAGCCAAGTGACGCCATTTGACTACTGGTTGAAAAGAAAAGACAGACCTTGACTTACATACAACATATGCATTATTGGATGCTGGCGTTCGCATTGCGGACACATGACTGTTACATCACGGGCGCGCACCCTGGCCCGAACACCTGTTGCCATGACTCCGTGCGCCCCCTGTGCTCCGAGCCCGTGCGTCAGGTCACGCTTACCGTTCGTTCCGCTCGGGCATGCACGCGATTAGAGTCGAGATCTCCCCCGCATCCGAGGACACGATTGCCATGCCTCGTCCGACTGTCGCACAGCTCACGTACGGTACTTGCACCGTCATTCTTTCGACGCTGGCCATGCTGCTGCTGTCAGAGACCAGTTCGGGTCCAGGTGTCGCGGTGATCGCCGTCGCGGCCCTCGCCCTCGGCCTCCTCGTCGCCATGACGGTCCCGGCCAGGTCGCCCCGCACGGCGCGCGCCGCCTCCCCTGTGGTGGCCCGCTCCACGGCCGACCACCCGGCGAAGGAGCCGGTGGCACCCTAGAACTCCCTTCACAGCGACGCTCGTTGTACGGCGCGCCCGCCGTACGGCACAGTGGAGGGCCCGAGTCGAAAGACTCGGGCCCTCCACTGTGCCGTGTGCGCGGCGAGTTGACGCCGGGACGTTAGACGCTCACCACGACCGTCTTCGCCGCCTTGTCGTGCAGGCCCTGTTTGTAGGGCCTGTCGAAGTAGCTCCAGCCGCCCGAGATCAGCGTCCACACGCAGGCGCAGCAGAACGCGAACGGGATCCACAGGACGGCCGCCCGCGCGAGCGACGTCTGCATCGAGGGGTTCGTGCCGTCGGCGAGGTTGGCGACCCGCATGCCGAGCCACTTCTTGCCCAGGGTCTGGCCGGTGCGGGCGGTCAGGACCGTGTCGTACGCCATGTAGAGGACGGCGGCGACGAGCGACTGCCAGAACGACTTGCCGAAGTTCACGTCGTCGCCGCTGACGTCGTACTCGTTGACGCGGAACGCCCAGGTGAGCACGGCGACGACCGCGCCGACGAGGATCATGTCGACGATCCTCGCGAGGGTGCGCCTGCCGCTGGGGGCCAGTGGGGGCATGCCCGCGAGGGGGTCGTTGCCGTGCGGGGCGCCGCCGTAGGGGTCGTTGCCGTAGGGAGGCCCCTGGTAGGGGGTACCTGAGGGGTACCCCCCAGGAGGCTGCTGGCCTCCGTACGGGTTGCCGTAGGGGTCGCCGCCCTGTGACTGGCCGTACGAGGGGGGCTGCTGCTTCCTGAAGGGGTCTTCTTCCGGTGGCTGTCCGCCGGAGCCGGGGGGCGGTTCGGTGGTCATGGCCCGAGTGCACCGCGAAGTGCCCGGCTCCGCATCCGGCGGGAGGCCGTACGAGGGACCGAGTCAGGTAGTCCTGGAGCGGTACGGGGTCATCCCGCCACGAACGTATGTGCGGCCTTGTCGTGCCAGCACTGGCGCCACGGCTTGTCGAACACGCCCCAGACGACGCCCACGGCCCCGACGGCCAGCAGCCCCGGGACGCTGTATACCAGCCAGCGGCGCAGCGCGGCGCCGAAGCTCGGGGGCTCGCCGCCCTCGATGTCCCGCACCTCCAGGCCGAACAGCTTCTTGCCGAGGGTGCGGCCCCACTTCGCGGTGGGCAGCGCCTCGTACAGGACGCCGAAGAGCAGGAGGACGGCGAGGACGATGCCCAGGTAGGCGGAGGTCGTGCCGTCCAGGAGCCAGACAGTGACCGTACGGCCCGACAGCTTCGCCTCGTCGATCTTCGCGTTCACGTGGTCCACGGCTCTGGTACCCAGGGGGAACGCCGCCGCGCCGGTGACGGCCGCGAGGACCAGGGTGTCGACCAGGCGGGCGGCGAAGCGCTTGCCGAGGCCGGCGGGGCGGGCCGCCGCCTGGCGCCGGGCGGCGGCCTGGAAGACGTCCTCCACCGGGGGGCGCCACGGGGTGACGGGCTGGTTCTGGTCGTCGGCGGCGAGCCGGTGGACCTGCTGCGCCCAGGAGTGCGGGCCGCTCGCGGGGGCGGGGGACGGGGAGTCGTCGGTGTCGTGGGGGAAGGCCGGGGCGGGGACCGAGATGCCGGGGGGACGACGGGGGGTGGGGGTACCGGGGGTACCGGGGGACGCCGGGAAGGCGGGGGCGCCGGGTGCGCCGGAGGTATGAGGGGTACCAGGGGTCCCCGGAGCTACGCCGCCGGGGCGGGACGTCGTCGTACCCCCCGTAGTACCCGTAGTACCCGCGCTCACCCCCGCACCGGCCCCCTGCGCCGCAGCCGCCCGCGCAGCCGCCGCCTTCCCCGCGCCGAACCCCGGCTTGGCCGCGGCAGACGCCGGTGCCGTACCCGGGGTCGTCCCCCCGGCGGGACCCGTGCTCCCCCGCTGCTCCCCCGTGCGCGGGACCGGCGCACGGAAGGTGACCGTGCCGTGGTCGCCGGCGGAACCGGACTCATGATCGGCGGGTGGCCCGGCGGGAGCACCAGTACCTGAGGACTGCCCGGGGACCCTGGGGTCCCTGGGCGCGCGGGGGTCGGCGGGCTGCGGGGAGCCCCAGGAGACACGGCGGTCCTGGTCGCCGCCGAAGCCGGACTGGCGGGCGGCGTCGGCGGCCCACGCGGACGCGGGCTCGGGGTCCTCGTCGAAGAAGTGGGGGCCGGTCTCCTCCACGGCGGGCGCCGGGCCGCCGGAGCCCGCCGGGGGTGTGAGCGGGCGGCCGTCCGACGGGGCCGGGCGGCTGGTGCCCGGTACCCAGGCGGCGCCGTTCCAGTACCGGACGTATCCGGGGATGGACGGGTCCGGGTAGTAGCCCTCGCGGGGCCTGTCGTCGCCGGGGGCCGGGGTTGGGGCGCTCATGTCCGTCGTCCCGCTATCTGCTCGGAGGTGGGGTGGGGGCAACCACATCTATCAGACCCGCGCGCGGCCCATCACCAGTCCGTCCGTACCGGTCTCATTGCGGACCGGTACGCACACCGTTCTCACCCCCGCCGAAAATTTTTCTCCGAACCCGCGTAATGCTCCGCCGCGAAGCCGCTCTCTCCTCGCGCGGGCCCACTCCGGGCCGCCCAGAGAGGAGTACGGACATGCACCCCACCGTGGTCGAGCGGGAGCTGGAACTCAAGCTGATCCTGTCGCCGGAGCGCAGCATCCCGGTGCCGGCGCGGCTGAGCTACCGCTCGGACGACCCCTTCGCGATCCACGTCACCTTCCACATCAACTCCAGCGTGCCGGTCAACTGGACGTTCGCCCGTGAACTCCTCGTCGAGGGCGTCTTCCGGCCCTGCGGCCACGGCGACGTCCGCGTCTGGCCGACGAAGGTCGACGGCCGCAGCGTGGTCCTGATGGCCCTCAGCTCCCCCGACGGCGACGCCCTCCTCGAAGCGCCCGCCGCCCAGGTCTCCGCCTGGCTGGAGCGCACCCTCCGGGTGGTACCCCCGGGCTCTGAGGGCGAGCGGCTCGGCCTCGACGACGGCCTCGCCGAGCTGCTCGCGGTCACCCCGGCCGACGACCTGTGGCTGCGCGACCCGTGGCCGTCGGACGAGTCGAAGGACGGCGAGTGAGCGAGGCTACAACCTACGAGGTACTCCCTCACGTCCCTCTGAAGGGGTACGCCCCTGTGAAGGGGTACGCCCCTGTGAAGGGGCACGTCCCTGTGAAGGGGTACGTCTCTGTGAAGGGGTACGGGGTTTCCCGTACGGAACTCAGGAGGTCCCCCTCAGAACAGCTTCCCCGGGTTCAGGAGCCCCTGGGGGTCGAAGACCTCCTTGATCTTCCGCTGCATCTCCAGGCCCACGGGTCCCAACTCCCGTGCCAGCCACTCCTTCTTGAGGACGCCGACCCCGTGTTCTCCCGTGATGGTCCCGCCGAGTTCGAGGCCGAGGGCCATGATCGCGTCGAAGGACTCGCGGGCCCGGCGGGACTCGTCGGGGTCGGTGGCGTCGAAGCAGACGGTGGGGTGGGTGTTGCCGTCGCCGGCGTGCGCGCAGACGCCGATGGTGAGCTTGTGCTCCTCGGCGATCCGCTCCACGCCTTCGAGCATGTCGGCGAGGCGGGAGCGGGGCACGCAGACGTCGTCGATCATCGTGGTGCCCTTGACCGCCTCCAGCGCGTTGAGGGCCAGTCGGCGTGCCTGGAGGAGGAGTTCGGACTCGGCGGCGTCCTCGGCGGGGACGACCTGCGTCGCGCCCGCGGCCTCGCAGAGCGCGCCCACGGCGGCGAGGTCGGCGGCCGGGTCGGCGGTGTCGAAGGCGCACATCAGCAGCGCCTCGGTGGTCTCCGGCAGCCCCATGTGCGCGAGGTCGTTGACCGCCTTGACGGTCGTACGGTCCATGAGTTCGAGGAGGGACGGCAGGTGCCCGCCCTCCATGATCGCGCACACGGCGTCGCAGGCGGCCCGCGCCGAGGCGAACTCAGCGGCCAGGACCAGTTGTTGGGGCGGCTGCGGCTTCAGCGCGAGGGTGGCGCCTACCACCACCCCGAGCGACCCCTCCGACCCGACGAACAGCCGCGTCAGGTCGTACCCGGCTACCCCCTTGGCGGTACGCCGTCCGGTGGACAGCAGCCGCCCGTCCGCGAGGACCACGTCGAGGCCGAGGACGTACTCCGCGGTGACCCCGTACTTCACGCAGCACAGTCCCCCGGAGGCCGTGCCGATGTTGCCGCCGATCGTGCACATCTCCCAACTGGAGGGATCCGGCGGGTAGTACAGCCCGTGCTCGTTGACCGCGCGGGAGAGCGTCGCGTTGATGACCCCCGGTTCGACCACCGCGATCCGGTCGACCGGGCTGATCTCCAGGATGCGGTCCATCTTGACGAGGGAGAGCACCACGCACCCCTCGGAGGCGTTGGCCCCGCCGGAGAGTCCGGTTCTGGCCCCCTGGGGTACTACGGGTACCCCCAGCTCGGTGGCGACCCGCATCACGTGCTGGACCTGCTCGACGGTCCGGGGCAGTACGACGACCGCAGGGGTACCCGCCGGACAGAAGCTGGCCATGTCGTTGGCGTAGGAGGCGGTGACGTCGGGGTCGGTGAGGAGCGCTTCGGCCGGGAGACCGTCGCGGAGTCGGGCGAGGAGACCTTCGGAACGGCTCATGATCACAGCCTCGCACCCGGGGCCATCGGTGTGAACCCCGCCGCACGAGCCACCGGGTGACGTGATGTGCTCGTCATATCGACGCACAGTAAGCGCATGTACGGGACAACCCAGGGAAACAGCACAGAAAACGTTGCTGAAAACGCCGCACAGCCCCCGCAGAGCCCACAACTCCCCACCCCCCGCCGCCGCCCCCGCCTCCTCGCCGCCCTCGCCACCGCCCTCACCCTCACCGGCGGCGCGCTCCTGTTCCTCCCCGGCGAGTCCGCCCCCGTCCACCGCGCCCCCGCCCCGGCGCCCGGCGCCCTGGCGCACACGGCCGTCACGACCGGCATGGCCGCGGCCCTCCCGGACCTGACGGCGCTGATCGGCGAGCGCGAGGCGTTCGTACGGCGCCACCCGGGCGACGCCCCCGCGTGGGCCGTGCTCGGCGCGGCGTACGTCGAGCGGGGACGTAGGACCGCGGACGTAACCGTGTACTACCCGAAGGCCGAACACGCCCTGCGCGCCTCCCTGCACGTGTCCCGCACCCCCGATGCCCTCATCGGTCTCGCCGCCCTCGCGAGCGCCCGCCGGGACTTCCGGGGCGCCAGGGAGTGGGGCGAGGCGGCGGTGAAGGCGGCGCCGAAGCGCTGGACGGCGTACGGCCCGCTGATCGACGCGTACACCGGCCTCGGCGACTACAGGAAGGCCCGCGCCACCCTGGACAAGCTCATGGAGCTGCACTCGGGTCCGGCCGCGCAGGCGAAGGCGTCGGCGGTGTACCGGGACCGGGGCTGGCGCGAGGACGCGGCGGCCGTCCTGTACGACGCGTCGGCGCGAGCCGACTCCCCCGCCGAACAGGCCGCGTTGCTGGAGCAGGCCGGTCAACTCTCCTGGGAGCGCGGCGACTTCCCCGACGCGCTGCGGCACTTCCAGGAGGCCGTCCGCCTCGACCCCGACCAGCGGGCGGCGCAGGCCGGCCAGGGCAGGACGCTGGCCGCGCTGGGCCGTACGGCGGAGGCGCTGGCCGTGTACAAGTCCGCGCTCGCCGGTCAGCCGCTGCCCGAGTACGCCCTGGAGCTGGGCGAGTTGTACGAGTCGCTGGGCCTCGCCGAACAGGCCCACGCCGAGTACGAGTTGCTGCGTGCCCGCATCCGCCAGGACAGTGCGGCCGGGGTCGACAACGAGGTGCTGCTCGGCCGGTTCGAGGCCGATCACGGCGCCCCGGAGGCGGCGGTGACGCGGCTGCGCGCCGAGTGGCGCCGCCAGCCGGGCATCGCGGTCGCGGACGCGCTCGGGTGGGCCCTGTATCGGGCGGGGCAGCACAAGACAGCCCTCGGGTACGCGTCGATCGCGACGGACGGCACGAAGGGCGGCGGGGTGCGCAGCGCGTCGTACCTGTTCCACCGGGGCGCGATCGAGCGGGAGTTGGGGAAGTACGGGCCCGCGCGCAGGCATCTGAAGGACGCGTTGCGGATCAACCCGGGGTTCTCGCCGCTGTGGGCGCCCCGGGCACGGGCCGCGCTGGCGGCGCTGGGCGAGCCGCCGGACGTACCCGTGCCCAAGTCCCGCAAGGGGTAGGCGGGTTACAGGTTGCCGCGCTTGGCCTGCTCGCGCTCGATGGCTTCGAAGAGGGCCTTGAAGTTGCCCTTGCCGAAGCCCATCGAGCCGTGGCGTTCGATGAGTTCGAAGAACACGGTCGGGCGGTCCTGGACCGGCTTGGTGAAGATCTGGAGCAGGTAGCCGTCCTCGTCGCGGTCGGCGAGGATCTTCAGCTCGCGCAGGGTGTCGAGGGGGACGCGGGTGTCGCCGACCCACTCGCCGAGGGTGTCGTAGTAGGAGTCGGGGGTGTCGAGGAACTGAACTCCCGCCGCGCGCATGGCCGTTACCGTCGCGACGATGTCGTTGGTGTTGAGTGCGATGTGCTGGACGCCGGCGCCGCCGTAGAACTCCAGGTACTCGTCGATCTGGGACTTCTTCTTGGCCAATGCCGGTTCGTTGATGGGGAACTTGACCTTCAGGGTGCCGTCCGCGACGACCTTCGACATCAGGGCGCTGTACTCGGTGGCGATGTCGTCGCCGACGAACTCCTTCATGTTCGTGAAGCCCATGACCCGGTTGTAGAAGCCGACCCACTCGTTCATCCGGCCGAGTTCGACGTTGCCGACGCAGTGGTCGACCGCCTGGAACATGCGCTGCGCGGGCGTCTCGACGAGGGGCGTCGCCGGAGTGAACCCGGGGAGGTACGGGCCGTCGTAGTCCTGGCGTTCGACGAGGGTGTGGCGGGTCTCGCCGTACGTGGCGATCGCGGCGAGGACGACGGTGCCGTGCTCGTCCTTCAGCTCGTACGGCTCGGCGAGGGAGCGGGCGCCGTGCTCGACGGCGTAGGCGTGGGCGCGGCGGGCGTCCGGGACCTCGATCGCGAGGTCGATCACGCCGTCGCCGTGCGCGGCGACGTGACCGGCCAGGAAGCGGCCCCAGTCCGTCGTGGGGCGGATGACGGAGGTGAACACGAAGCGGGCGGAGCCGCTCTCCAGGACGTAGCTCGCGGTCTCGCGGCTGCCGGTCTCCGGTCCGGAGTAGGCGGCCAGGCGCATACCGAAGGCGGTGGAGTAGTAGTGCGCCGCCTGCTTGGCGTTGCCGACGGCGAAGACGACCGCGTCCATTCCCTTGACCGGGAAGGGGTCGGCCTGCCGGGCGGTGTCGGGAGTGTGGTGTGTGGTCTGCGTCATACTTCAGGGTCACTCCGGGCTCGCAAGCTGCGCAACAGTTCACGATTCGGCTGGGCAATATGCTCGGTACTAGAGCGTTAGTACCGCCCTCTCTGTACAGGATGACCATCGAGGAGACCGGGCCATGGGGATCGACCGGCTGGACGGGCGGATCATCGTGCTGCTGGCGCGCGAGCCCCGGATCGGGGTGCTGGAGATGTCCCGGCGGCTCGGGGTGGCGCGCGGGACGGTGCAGGCGCGGCTCGACCGGCTTACGTCGAATGGAGTCATCCGCGGATTCGGCCCCGAGGTCGATCCGGCGGCGCTCGGCTACCCGGTGACGGCGTTCGCGACGCTCCAGATCCGCCAGGGCCAAGGGCCCGCGATCCGGGCGCACTTGAGCACAGTGCCGGAGGTCCTGGAGCTGCACACGACGACCGGCAGCGGGGACATGCTGTGCCGGCTGGTCGCGCGGTCCAACGCGGATCTCCAGCGGGTGATCGACCTGGTTGTCGGTTTTGATGGCATCGTCCGGGCCTCCACCGCGATCGTGATGGAGAACCCGGTGCCGCTGCGGATCATCCCGCTGGTGGAGGAGGCGTCGCGCGAATGAGCTGAGGTGAAGGTGTGTGAGCTTCTGGGAGTACCTCGACAACCGGCATGAGCAACTGCTCGCCGACGCGTTGCAGCATGCCAGCGCGGTCTTCCAGTGCATGCTGCTCGCGACCGTCATCGGGATCCTGATCGGGGTGCTCACCTACCGCAGCGAGTGGGCGGGCAACATCGCGACCACCGCGACGGCGACCATCCTCACGATCCCCTCGCTGGCCATGATCGGCCTGCTCGTCCCCGTGGTGGGACTGGGGGTAGCCCCTACGGTCGTAGCTCTCACGTTGTACGGGTTGCTCCCCATCGTGCGTAACTCCATCGTCGGACTCCGTGGCGTGGACCCCTCGCTGGTGGACGCCGCGAAGGGCATCGGGATGTCCCGTCCGGCGCGGCTGGTGCGGGTCGAGCTGCCGCTCGCGTGGCCGCCGATCCTGACCGGCATCCGGGTCGCGACGCAGATGCTGATGGGGATCGCCGCGATCGCCGCGTACGCCTCGGGTCCGGGGCTCGGCAACGAGATCTTCCGGGGGATCGCCTCGCTCGGCAGCAAGAACGCGCTCAACCAGGTCCTCGCCGGCACGCTCGGGATCGTCGTCCTGGCGCTGCTGTTCGACGCCGCGTACGTCGTCATCGGGCGGCTCACCATTCCCAGGGGGATCCGTGTCTGAATCCTTGGGTGCCTCGATCGAGCTGGAAAACCTCAGCAAACGGTATCCGGGCAACCCCAACCCGTCCGTCGACAACGTGAACATGGAGATCAAGGCGGGCGAGACGGTCATCTTCGTCGGCCCCTCCGGGTGCGGGAAGTCGACGACGCTGAAGATGATCAACCGGCTGATCGAGCCGTCCGGCGGGCGGATCCGGATCGGCGGCGAGGACGTCACCGACATCGACCCGGTGAAGCTGCGCCGCAAGGTCGGGTACGCGATCCAGTCGTCCGGCCTCTTCCCGCACATGACGGTCGCTCAGAACATCGCGCTGGTACCGAAGATGGTGGGCTGGCCGAAGAGCCGGATCAAGGCGCGGATCGACGAGATGCTCGACCTCGTCGGACTCGACCCGGGCGAGTTCCACGGCCGCTATCCACGGCAGTTGTCCGGCGGGCAGCAGCAACGCGTGGGCGTGGCACGGGCGTTGGCCGCCGATCCGCCCGTCCTCCTCATGGACGAGCCCTTCGGCGCCGTCGACCCCATCACGCGCGACCACCTTCAGGACGAACTCATCCGGCTCCAGCGCGAGTTGCACAAGACGATCGTCTTCGTCACCCACGACTTCGACGAGGCGATCAAGCTGGGCGACCGGATCGCGGTGCTGCGCGAGCGGTCCCACATCGCGCAGTTCGACACGCCGGAGGCGATCCTCACCAACCCCGCCGACGACTTCGTGTCCGGGTTCGTCGGCGCCGGTGCGGCACTCAAGCGGCTCAACCTCACGCGCGTACGGGACGTGCCGATCACCGACTATCCGACGGTCACCGTCGACGATCCGCTCCAGGTCATCTTCAACAAGCTGCGCGACAGCGGGACCAACGAGATCCTCCTCCTCGACAAGCGCGGCCGGCCCTACAAGTGGCTGCGGCGCGGGGACTTGATGCGCGCGAAGGGTTCGCTCGCGCGCGCCGGGACGCTCGTCAACGACACCGTGACGCGGGACGCGACGCTGCGGGACGCGCTGGAGGCCGTCCTCACCGACAGCACGGGGCGGGCGGCCGTCACCGGGCGGCGCGGGGAGTACACGGGGGTCGTCGACATGGAGACGCTGATGAACTCCGTGCACGAACTCCTGGAGGCGGACCGGCTCGAAGCGATGGAGCACCAGCACGAGTTGGAGGAGACGCGGGCGGCTCAGACGCACGCGGAGCAGGAGGGCGACGGCGGGGAGGAGAAGGCGTGAGCACTCCAGGGGTGGGCTCCCCAGAGACCGACGCCGACGCCGGTTCCGGTGCCGACGCCGGTTCCGCCGCCGGTTCCTCGGGGTCGGCGTCCGGGACGCCCGGCAAGGTCCAACCCCGTATCGGCTGGCCCAAGTTGACCGTCCTGCCCGGCTTCCTCGTCGCCCTCCTCCTCGGCACCTGGCTCTGGTTCCAGCAGGCCGACCTGGACCCGATCTCCGAGAACGCGCTCTCCGGCGGCCAGGTCGCCAAGGCGCTGTGGCAGCACGTCCGGCTCACCGCGATCTCCACGTTCTTCGTCCTCATCATCGCCGTCCCGCTCGGCGTCCTGCTCACGCGCGGCGCGCTGCGCCGGGCCGCCCCGGTCGTCATGGCGATCGCCAACATCGGCCAAGCCACCCCGGCCATCGGCCTGTTGGCGCTCCTCGTGATCTGGCTCGGCATCGGTGAGAAGGCCGCGCTCATCGGGATCGTCGCGTACGCCGTCCTGCCGGTCCTCTCCAACACCATCGCCGGCCTGCGCGCGAACGACCCCACCCTCCTGGAGGCCGCGCGCGGCATCGGCATGTCCCCCCTCGGCGTCCTGTCCCGCGTCGAACTCCCCCTCGCCGTACCGCTGATCCTCGCGGGCGTCCGTACGGCGCTCGTCCTCAACGTCGGTACGGCCGCGCTGGCGACGTTCGGCGGGGGTGGCGGGCTCGGGGTGCTGATCACCACCGGGATCACCAACCAGCGTATGCCCGTACTGGTGTTGGGCTCGATCCTGACGGTGGCGCTCGCGCTGCTCGTGGACTGGCTGGCGTCCATCGCCGAACTCCTGTTGCGGCCAAGGGGATTGGAGACGGGCCGATGAGACGTACGATCACCCTCCTCACCGCCGTATCCGTGCTCTCCGCCTGCGGGCTGACGTCCGGCTCCCCCATGGTCGACGATGTCGAACCCGGCACGATCGGGCAGGGCCAGCCCCTCAAGGGGGCCGATCTGACGGTGACTTCGAAGTCCTTCACCGAGAACCTCGTCCTCGGCGCGATGATGGGCATCGCCTTCCAGGCCGCCGGCGCGCACGTCCTCGACCGGACCGGTATCCAGGGGTCCATCGGGGCGCGCGAGGCCGTCAAGAAGGGCGACGCGGACGGGATGTACGAGTACACCGGGACCGCGTGGATCACCTACCTCGGCAACAGCAAGCCGATCACCGATCCGCAGGCGCAGTGGGAGGCCGTGCGCAAGGCCGACGCGCGTAACGGGCTGACCTGGCTGCCCCCTTCGCGGGTCAACAACACGTACGCGCTCGCCATGAACCGTTCCGCCTATGAGAAGTACCGGACCAAGACCCTCTCGCAGGTCGCCGCGCTCGCCAAGTCCGACCCCAAGGCCGTTTCCCTGTGCGTCGAGAGCGAGTTCGCGAACCGGGCGGACGGGCTGCCGGGGATGCAGAAGGCGTACGGGATGAGTGTGCCGTCGTCCCGGATCACGCAGATGGACTCCGGGATCATCTACACGCAGACCGAGAAGGGGCACTGCACGTACGGCGAGGTGTACACGACCGACGGGCGCATCAAGGCGATGGACCTCGTCGTCATGGAGGACGACCGGCACTTCTTCCCCAACTACAACGCGGCGCCCGAGATCAACTCCAAGGTGATGAAGAAGTGGCCTGCGATCGCCGGGGTGTTGGACCCGGTCTCGGCTCGGCTGAACAACGCGGTGGCGCAGGAGCTGAACGCGAAGGTGGATGTCGACGGGGAGGATCCGCATCAGGTGGCGCTGGAGTGGATGAAGGAGCAGGGGTTCGTGAAGTGAGGCGAGGGGGACGGGAGTTACAAAGGGTTCCTTGCAAAGAACCCCTTGCAGAGATTCCTTTGCAACGCTATCTTTGCATCTATGGACGACCCGAGCCTTCCCCTCCATGACCTCAACGCCCGTACTCTGCGCGGCCTGGCCCACCCCCTCCGTATGCGCCTGCTGTCCGCCCTACGACGCGGCGGTCCCGCCACCGCGTCCCAACTCGCCGAGAAACTGGGCGAGTCCAGCGGGGCGACCAGTTACCACCTCCGCCAGCTCGCCGAGTACGGCTTCGTCGAGGACGCCCCCGAGCGCGGCAAGGGGCGGGAGCGCTGGTGGAAGGCCGCCCACCAGGGCGTACGGCTGGACGACTCTCTGCTCGACGACCCGAACCCTGACGTACAGGGAGCCCTCAACACGTTCCGACACGAGATCGCGACCATCCACGCCCAGGAGCTCTCGACCTACATCGGCACCGTCCACGACTGGTCCGACGAGTGGCAACGGGCCTCGGACGTCAGTGACTTCACCCTCCATCTGACGCCGGCCCTGAGCGCCGAACTCATCGAGGAGGTCCACACCCTGCTCGAACGGTTCCGCTCCCGCAGCGTCCCCGACGACACCCCGGACTCCGAAGAGGTCCGTATCCACAGCCACGTCTTCCCCATCACCTCACCCCGAAAGGCCCTCTGATGTATCACCCCGACTTCCACCTCCCCCTCCACCACCAGCGCACCGCCGACCTCCAAGCCGCCACCACCACCCACCGCCTGACCCACACCCCTACCCCACCCCTACGAACCCGCCTCGGCTGGACCCTCGTAGAACTCGGTCTCCGCCTCGCCGCCCACCCCCGCCCCCTCCCGCGCCCCGCGATCAGCAGCTAGGCACGCTCCCCTTCCCCGTCTCCAGCGCCTTCAGCGACCCCACCGCCCCCTTCAGATCCGTCACCGGAATCAGCCGCAGCCCCGACGGCAACTCGGCCTTCGCGTCGGAGCACTCGGCCTTCGGGACGAGGAACACCGTCGCCCCGTCCCTCCGCGCGGCCTGTGTCTTCAGCGAAACCCCACCCACGGCCCCGACACCGCCGTCCGCGTCGATCGTCCCGGTCCCGGCGATCACCCGCCCCCCGGTCAGATCCCCCCCGTTCCCGTCCCCGTCCAGCTTGTCGATGATCCCCAACGTGAACAGCAACCCCGCGCTGGGCCCGCCCACGTCGGACAGCTTGAGATCGACCTTCACATCCTTGGACGACCGCCCCAGAAACTTCAACGCGGCCTCGGTGGCGGCATCTTGGGACTGCTCCATCTGCTGCGTGTTGTGCCGCTCGATCTCCTTGACGGAGTCCCCGCTGGGATAGACGGAATCGCGGGGCATGACGGCGGAATCCGTACGGAACCACCCGTCGAGGACGTCACTCAGCGACACGTCGGTATCGGGCCCGGTGGCCACGATGGTCGTCATCCGCAACTCCCCGGACGTCTTGCGCACCGGCGCGCCGGACACGGTGATGACGGCCTCCCCCTTGTTCTCGCCCAGCACATCAGCCGTCATCCCCGGCTGAGCGATGGCAAACGGCAAGGGCGCGAAAACAGCGACCCCAAGCAGCGCCACGAGGGGAACACCACAGACGGCAACGGCCTGGAAACGCGTGAGACGAGAGAGCACGACTTAAATCTAACGTGACTACATGCCGCCAAGGGGCGCGGGGAACCGCGCGAGTACCACAACGCACCCGCACCCGCCGACGACGAACAACCGCCCCCTACCGAAGCGCCTCCGCCACTTCCCTCGCCGCATCCACCACCCGAGGCCCCACCCTCTCCGGCACCGCGTCCGCCAACATCACCACCCCCACACTCCCCTCCACCCCCGTGACCCCCAGCAACGGCGCGGCAGCCCCACTGGCCCCCACCTCAAGCTCCCCCTGCATCAGACAGAACCCCGGCTCCCCCACACCCTTCCGCCGCCCGGCGAGTATCGCCATCCCCGCGGCCCCCCGATCCAACGGATGCCGAAACCCGGCCCGATAGGCGACGTGATAATCGGTCCACGTCGGCTCCACCACGGCAACGGCAAGCGCATCGGCACCATCCACCAGCGTCAGATGAGCGGTGGCCCCGATGTCCTCGGCCAACGACCGCAGCGCGGGCAGCGCGGCTTCCCGTACCAGCGGATGCACCTGCCGCCCGAGCCGCAGCACCCCGAGCCCCACCCGAGCCCGCCCCCCGAGATCCCGCCGCACCAACGCGTGCTGCTCCAGCGTGGCCAGCAACCGGTACACCACGGTCCGGTTGACGCCCAGCTTGTTGGACAGCTCCGTCACGGTCAGTCCATGATCCGTGTCGGCCAGCAACTTCAGAACCCTGAGTCCCCGATCGAGCGTCTGGGAGGTCTCCGCGGTCACGACGCCCACTCCTTACGGTGATGACGCGCGACCCCCACACGGCGACCGCGTCATCGAGTCCCGTCGCTGACGCGCCGCAGAGGCCGCGATCGGCAGCCGGACCCGGCGTTCCGGGCCCGTTCGCTACACGGCTGCGCTCTGCGGCGCCACTGCCACAGGGCGTGTGCGTAGCGGGACAGTAACGGGGAGGGTTCGCTGAGCGGAAGACTCCGTCCAGAATCCGGTCAATGACCGGTATGGACTACTTGTAAATGTCCGGATACGCGGGCCCCCTTCCACAGGGACCCCACAGTCCCCGCCACCCGCGCCGCGCCCAGGCCCCGTCACTTCATGCGCGTGGCCCACTCCTGGACCTTCGCGATGCGCTGCCGCAGCTGCCCCCCGGTCGCCTCGGCGCTGGGCGGCCCCCCGCACACGCGCCGCAGCTCCGTGTGGATCACGCCATGCGGCTTGCCGCTCTGATGGACGTACGCGCTGACCATCGTATTGAGCTGTTTCCGCAGCTCCATCATCTCTTTGTGGGATACGACGGGCCGCCGCTCGGCGGGCAGTTCGAGGAGGTCGGCCTCGGAGTCGGGCCGCTTCTTGCTGTGCGCGATCTGCTTGGCCTGGCGTTTCTGGAGCAGGAGTTGCACCTGGTCGGGTTCGAGGAGCCCGGGGATGCCGAGATAATCCTGCTCCTCCTCGCTGCCCGGGTGCGCCTGCATGCCGAACTCGGCGCCGTTGTACATGACCCGGTCGAAGACGGCCTCCGACTCCAGCGCCTCGAACTTGAACTCCTCCTGCTCGCCGGTGTCCTCGTCCTGCTGCTTCTCCGCCTCCGCGAGGAGCTTGTCCTCCTCGGCGTACGGGTCCTCCTCGCCGCCCTTCTTGGGCTTGTCGAGGGCGTGGTCGCGCTCGACCTCCATCTCGTTGGCGAAGGTCAGCAGGTCGGGAACCGTCGGCAGGAACACGGACGCGGTCTCGCCGCGCCGCCGGGACCGTACGAAGCGGCCGACGGCCTGCGCGAAGAACAGCGGCGTCGAGATGGTCGTCGCGTACACGCCGACCGCGAGGCGCGGGACGTCGACGCCCTCGGACACCATCCGGACGGCGACCATCCAGCGGTCGGTGCTCGCGGCGAAGTCGTCGATGCGCTTGGACGCGCCGGTGTCGTCGGAGAGGACGACCGTCGCCTTCGTACCGGTCAGCTCGCGGATCAGCTTCGCGTACGCGCGCGCGGAGTCCTGGTCCGTGGCGATGACCAGGGCGCCGGCGTCGGGGATCGCCTTGCGGACCTCCGTCAGCCGCTGGTCCGCCGCGCGCAGCACGCTCGGCATCCACTCGCCGCGCGGGTCGAGCGCCGTACGCCACGCCTGGCTGACCGCGTCCTTCGTCATCGGCTCGCCGAGGCGCGCCGCGATCTCGTCGCCCGCCTTCGTGCGCCAGCGCATGTTGCCGCTGTACGACAGGAAGATCACCGGGCGCACGACGTGGTCGGCGAGCGCCGAGCCGTAGCCGTACGTGTAGTCCGCCGAGGAGCGGCGGATGCCGTCCGTGCCCTCCTCGTACGTCACGAAGGGGATCGGGTTCGTGTCCGAGCGGAACGGCGTACCCGTCAGCGCGAGCCGCCTCGTCGCCGGTTCGAACGCCTCCAGGCACGCCTCGCCCCACGACTTCGAGTCGCCGGCGTGGTGAATCTCGTCCAGGATCACCAGCGTCTTGCGCTGCTCGCTGCGGTTGCGGTGCAGCATCGGGCGTACGCCGACACCCGCGTACGTGACGGCGACCCCGTCGTACTCCTTGCTGAGCGGGCCCGCGCTGTACTCCGGGTCCAGCTTGATCCCGACGCGCGCCGCCGCGTCCGCCCACTGCTTCTTCAGGTGCTCCGTCGGTGCGACGACCGTCACCTGCTGGACGACGTGGTGGTGCAGCAGCCACGACGCCAGCGTCAGCGCGAACGTCGTCTTGCCGGCGCCGGGTGTCGCGACGGCGAGGAAGTCCCTGGGCTGGTCCTGGATGTACTTCTCCATCGCCCCCTGCTGCCAGGCGCGCAGCTTGCTCGCGGTACCCCATGGCGCGCGGCCGGGGAAGGCGGGAGAGAGGTGGTGGGACGAGGCAGAGGCGGCGGTGGTAGTCACGGTCTCCGGTTCGGGGGGTGGGTCTCGGGTCCCGGGCTCTCAGGTACGAGGCTCCCGGGTCCTTGGCTTCTCGGCTACGTATGACAACCGGGCCACCCTACCGGCGCGGGGTGCGCGGAGCCGCCCGGACAAGCCCACCCGCACCCCTGTTGGGACCCACGTCACAACGCCCTCAGCCGTTCCGCGATCACCTCGACATCCGCCTCCTCCCCGGCCGCCACGGCCACGACCAGCGCATACGCCGCGTCCTGATCACACGCGTCCAGCCGGACCCCGTTCACCCCGAGAAACGTCACGGCCGCGAGCCAGGCGGTGCGCTTGTTCCCGTCGACGAGGGGGTGGTTCACGGCGAGGGCGTGCAGCAGCGCGGCGGCCTGCCGGTACGTGTCCGTGTACGCCGGGGTCCCGAACATCCTCGCGCGCGGGCGGTGCACGGCGGAGGCGAGCAGGCCGGGGTCCCTGGCGTCGGGGGCGCTCCCGCCGAAGGCGACGCGGGCGACGTGCTCGACCTCGGCGACGGTGAGAAACCTGGTCACTCCCCCAGCCTCCTCAGCAGGTCCGCGTGCGCCTGCCCGAGCCGCTGGGCGACCTTGAGCACACCGCACTCCTCGTCCACAACATCCTCCACCGTCCGCCCGGTGGCATCGGCAAGGTCTTCGAGGGGTTGGTGGAGGTCGGGGGGCAGGGTGAGCTGGTCCATGGAGGCCGAGGGTAGAGGTACGGGCCGAACGAGGCACCCGACTTGATCCGGCCCCCTTCATGAACGCCGTGTGGCAGTCCCGTTGCGGCGCCCCCGATTCCCTTGATCCCCTCGACCATCTCGCCATACGGTTTTCTCACGAAGTCCGGGGGAAACCCCGAAATCTTGGCCGCGAGTGGTTCAGGGGCTCGCCTGCGCTGTATCCCATAGCGAGCTCCGCTCGCGGAGAGTCACGCGGGTCCAATTCCCGCCACAACCACACACAACAGAACAGCAACACCCCGGCCGTGTGCCCGAGTGGTTTAGGGGCTCGCCTGCAAAGCGAGTTACGTGGGTTCGATTCCCGCCACGGCCTCTGGATGCCTGAACAGGCAAAAAGGGGAGGGCAGCGCCTCGTAAGGGTGCTGCCCTCCCCTTCTTCCGTCTCAGTTGGCCTCTCAGCCGCACGCCTGACCGGCGGGCCGCAGAGCGAGCCATATCTCAGAGGGTGTGCACCACCCCCGCTGCGGCAGTGGTGACCGCGCACCCGTACGCATCAGCCCGCGAAGGAGACGGCCCAAGGATCGCCGAACTTCCCGGCAACGATCCGAAGGTGGAAGGCACCGGGAGTGCGCGCGATCGTCTTCGTCTTTCGGAGCGTCCGTCCGGGGTAGTCGACTCCAGTCAGCTCGCCACCCTCGGCGTACCACTCGTGGGATTCACCATCCCGGTGGATTGATCCCGGTGACGCAACCCAGACTGCGCGCACCTCAGGATCGATTATCGGAATGCCTTGGCCGTAACGGTTGGCAACCCACAGCATCTTGTCTGGCACACGCACTTCATGGTCCGGCTCCGCGTACATGAGTGCTGCGGCGCGATGGCTGGTGAACAGCCAGGCTGTGGCGTGATATCCAATTCGCTTGTCTGCTGCGACACGGGCCTTCATCGTGTCGACCTGAATGGCAGAATCTTGAACTTCTACGGCTATGTAGCGAATTCCGCGAGGATGGGGAACCTTCACGCCGACGTCCACCCGGCGACCGGCCGCCGGGTGCGGAATCTCCATTCGAGCTTCCCAACCCAGCGCCGTGAACTCGTCCATCAGGACACGCTTCGCCAACAGGTGCCGCCAACTCTCTGACTCCGCTCCAGGACAGTCGGAGTTGGGGGCGTGGGCAAAATGAGCTGCAACTTTTCGCCCTCGCTTGAGAATCACTGTCGATTCACACATGGGGCATATATAGGCGTCCTGGTCCAGGTCTCGTGATGCTTCAACACGTGAACCATCGCGCCGCTCCGCTATCAGCAACTTCCCTCCGGGGCACAAGATAGATCGGCTGCTGGCGTCACACATACCCAGGCCAGCGAGCCGCACGTGCCTTCTTCATCCCCTTCGCCACGCCAAGCTAACAAAACGCGTCTTGTTGGGGGTGCTTCGCGCGGGGCGGTCGCCACCGCTCTCTGAACGGCCTCAAGAAGGGCCATCGAAGCGGCCTCACGAGGTACGTTCAGGCAGGACGCGCCGAGCCCGCCCAGCACGCCGGAGAGGAACCGAAAGCCAGATGGAATCCGCCACCGCCGCCCAGGAACGGCTTCGAGCCCGCCAGCAGGAACTACAGGACGAACTGGCACAGGTCCAGCAGCATCTGAAGCAACTGGAGACAACGGTGGTCGCCTCGCAGTGGCGGCATGCCCCCAGTGGCCCGAAGGGACGCGGCACTATCTACCACACGACGGCAAACCGGCGTTGCCGCCTGACAAACGGGCCGGAAGAAATCACCCTGTATGAGGCCTTGCAGACAGGACTGGTCCCGTGCTCCAAGTGCAGGCCGAAGGGGGCCTAGCACCAGACGCGTCCCTCTCCTTCATCGCCGTATACGGCCCGATGTTCGCGCGACGCGGTAAGCGTGGCCGTTCGTACAGGGCTGAACAACGACGGACGCACCCGGATAGCGCTCCGAGCAGCGCCGACAAACTCGCAAAGCGAGTTATACCGGTTCAATTCCGATCACGGCCTCAACTGCCTCACCAGGTAAAGGGAAAGGGTGGTAGCCGAGACGGGTGCCGCCCTCTTGCCCCTCCGTCTCAGGTCAGGGCGTGGGACGGCGTCGTTGCCCTGCAATGACTCGCTCACAGCATCAATCAGGTCGCTGTGCGCCTGTGCCAGCGTGTGCCTCGCCTGCTCCTCGCGGGCTCGCCACTCCGCCCCGGTTCGGTCCGTCGACGTCATGATGCGTCGGCCCACTCCTCCTGTCGTCCCGCAACCAGTGACCGTGTTGAGCGCGCTCCTGAGTCCGTGCCTGTTCGACCGCCGCACGTGCCGTGGTCTCCGCTCCTGTACGCGCCCCACGGACTGCGGACAGTCCGCCCGCAGCCGCGCCCGCCCAGCCCTCGTATCGAGAAACGTGCAACCCGCCGTCCCCGGCCGTCCACCGCCTTCCCGGCCTTCGCTCGCTCCCGCCGCGACACTGCTACGGTCACGCGTATGACGCTCTCGGTACCCACAGGGCAGGCTGTTGATCTACGGGTGCAGCCGGTCGATGAGGTTCTTGATCGTGTCGAGCGGTCCCTGCGAGTGCGCTTGCTCCTGGACACGCTGGTGCGTAAACGTCGTTCGCTCGGGGCGAGGACGGATCACGACACGTGGGTACGGATCGAGCGGCGCTTGCTCAAGAAGATCCCTGATCAAGGGTGGAACGGCACGGAAACCGCCGCACGTCTGAGAGGCGTTGCCCAGCCTGCATGGCACGGATGTGTGGTCTGGCAGGACTCGGACGGGCAGGTGATGTGGCGGGCCGACGAGACCGACCTCCTGCCGGGGGCTCCCGTCGGGAGTGCCATCTTGAGTGAGGCACCGGAACTGCCGGACAGTTGGTGGACGGCGTTGAACACCTCGCTGGACACGCTGGCCTCCCAGAGCACGAGACGTGTCGCCACGCCGGACACCGACACCATCACCCAGGCCCTCGTCACCGAGTCCATCCTCAGTGTCTTCCCCAGCGACTTCGACACGACCGTGGAGCGGTGGGTGCCGGCCCACGCGGACCTGAACTGGGCGAACATGACCGCGCCGACGTTCAGCCTCTTCGACTGGGAGGACTGGGGTAATGCGCCGCTGGGGCTGGACTCGGCCTCGTTGTGGGCGAGTTCCCTCGCCGTCCCGGCTCTGGCCGAGCGGGTGAGGCGCGAGCGCCGGTCGGACTTCGAGAGCCGGGACGGCAAGGTGATGACGCTGTTCGTCTGCTCGAAGATCCTCGGGCCGTACGCGCACCCGGAGGACCCTCGGCTGGCACCCGCCCAGCGGATGGCCGAGCGGGTTATCGAGGAGCTTCAGGCGGGCTGACGGCAGGAGTGGCCGCGAAGGAGACCGCGGTACTCCTGGACCGTCCGCTCGTCGACCTCGACCGCCAAGGCGCCGACGAGTTCCCACAGATGGACGGGTTCATCGGTACCCACGGCGACCGCGCCGACCCTGGGAAGGTGACAGGCAACCCTGAACGCCTCCTGCACGCAGGAAAGTTGGCCTCCGGCACGGAGGAAGACACGTGGGTCGATCTTGTCCCACACCTCAGTAAGAGCGTCTGCGGCAGCCGCCGTCCCAGATCCGACCAGTAGACCGGCACGGACCATGAGGACCGTCGGCTAATGCCCCCGGCACCTGCGGTCATTGTGCCGGGGTCGCTTGGCGTTGACCGGAGTGCGCTGGGAAACAGCGACCCCGCCCATCCGCCTCGGGGGCTGGCAGATGGGCGGGGCGCCCTTCCTCAAAGGCGCGCGCTCAGTGGCCGCCTGAGAGGGCCTTGCACCCCTACCGGTCGCCCCCTCCGCCTCAAGGCGGGAGGAAGTGGACCAGAAGGGGCGTCTACGCTCGGCCGGTGGAGCTAGGCTCCCGTTCATGGCCGAGGCTTTCGTCAGTGGCGACGTGCTGCACCTTGCTTGCGGTATCTGTCCGTCGCGCCGCTTCCCTGTCGGGGGTTTCGACGTTGTCGAGGGGCCCAGCAAGGAGTGCCCGTTCAACCCGGCGGACGGGCATCGGTATGCGGCTGATGGAACGCCCGTGTGCGTTCACCCGGACAAGGTGGGTTTGCCTGCTGGTCGGTACAAGAGCCAGGGCGAACAGGTGATGGTGCGGGTCGTTCTCCCTGCCGATGAAGCGGAGTTGGTTCCGTACCTTCGCGAGCTGCTGTACGGCGCAGCGCCGATGCTGCTTGAGGATCTGATCGAGCAAGCCTCCGCCGGGATTCGTCACAGGTTTCCCGGCGTCGACGTGCTCGCGACGCTGCGCCGTGCTCTCAGCTAGGCGCTACGCGGCGGCGAAGTCGATCGTGTGCTCCTTGCCGGACCGGTGGAATCCCGCAGCCGCGTACATCTGGTCGAGGATGCGCAGTCGACGCGCGGCCTCGTTGTGGTCGAGCCAGTAACGGGGGTTCGGCTCGCCCCACGCGAGGGTGTACGCGGTGTGCGTGTAATCGCCGGACGCGTAGTCGTGGTGCTCCTTGTCCGTCTGGTGGATCACGGAGATGCCGACGCGGTCCGCGATCCTCGCGAGAAGCTGGGGCTGCGCGATCATGGCGTGCATCATCTCGTCGACGGGCACGGCGACGGGGATCTCGGTCATGTCCTCGTCCTGCCCGCCGAGTTCGTACACGGCGGCCTTGAGGGCGAGGGTCCGCAGTCCCTCGGTGAGCAAGGGGCGCTTGTCGGTGTCGAGGTTCCACTCGCTGATGACGGGGAAGCCGGTGAAGCAGGTCCACGCCTCGTCGTACTTCAGGGCGGCGGCGGTGAAGTCGTCGAACTCCGGGTCGGCCTCGATCGCCGACATGATCTCTCGGGCGCGCTTCGCCACCTGCTCGGGGGCGGGGCGGGAAACGGTTGCGCTCACTCTGCACTCTCCTTGTTGGTTGCGTGCACGTGCTGACCTTGCCGACCGCCCCATCTGCTTTCGGACTTCCTGTTCCTGGACAGGCAGGGCGGAATCTTTGACCCGTTACGCTCGAACCTCAGCGGGTCGGCCCGGGGTCTATCTCACCTCGGGACGGCCCGTCTGCCGTGGTTGACCAGGTTGATCAGAACCGGCGACGGGCGTAGGTGGTTCCCCACCTGACCAGACCGAAGGCGACACTTTCGCGTAGGTGCGCGTCGGTCTCTTCCTGGTCGGCGTCCAGCGGAAGGGGCGGGAACACCACGCAGATACGGCAGAACGCGCCGTGTTCGACCAAGGTCAACCAGTTCTGTGACGGTGCGGGGATCGTCATCACGTACTCGTCATGGCCGTAGTCCAGTGCGGCCAGCGTGCGCCGGACCAGGAGACGTCCACCGATCATGGGGGGATCGGCGTCGCAAGGGCCGAGGTGCAGCGCGATAGCGAGACGCCGCATACCGTCCTCGACGGTCTCAGACGTCTCGTTCGCCCGGCGGGGCCCTGGGTGTGTGATGAGCAACTGGGCGAGGTCGTATCCGCCGGCCTGGTGAATGGCGGTGACGGCAGCCACTGTGGCAACGAATCCAGGCCCCGGTGGCACTTCAAGGGGCGTCATGATGCTTTGACCTCCGCCCACACGATTTTCCCGAACTCGCGGCTGGACACGCCCCACTCGGCGATGGCGTCGACGATGAACAGCCCACGGCCCCGCTGGCGGTCCTCGGACTCAGGCTTGAAGCGCGGGGAGCGTCGGCGGGTGTCATGTACCTCAACACGGAGCAGTTCGGCCGAGAAGTCGAAGACGACGCGCAGCGAGTCCCCCGGTTCCGTGCCGTACCGGACCGAGTTGGTGACCAGTTCCGAGACGACGAGGACGAAGTCGCCGGCCGCTTCAGGGGGGACGTGGTCGGGGAGAGCTGACTTGGCAAAGTCCCGGGCAGCGCTGGGGGCCCTTTCGTTGGCCAGCAAGATGCGTTCCCAGACAGGGTCCGTCGATGCAAGGGTCGTCATGTCGCCTTCCCCTTCAGCTACTTGTGGTGCAGTGACTGAACCTCGCACCATGCTTGGTGAGCCAGGAATGACCCGTGATGCGCATACACGTATGCGCGGGCTGCATAGCAGGTCGTTACCGGGTAGAAGTGGAGCGTACGAACGGCGTTGGGGGACTCAATGAGTTGGACATCGGGCGCTCTTCGGGATGCGGCCCGTGTAGGTGACTACGGGCGGGTGATCCAACTCGCAAGACGTGATGCACGGCTGTCTCAGAAGGAGATAGGTGAAGCCTGCGGGGTAAGCCAGTCGGCTATCTCGCGACTTGAACAAAAAGGCGTCGACGGTGTGTACGACGCAAAAATTCTGGCGCGGACCGCATCCCACTTGCAGATTCCTCCGCATTTGGTCGGCCTCGCCGATCATGCGGCGGCGTTAGCTGCGAATGCGGATACAGGTGGACCAGTGGAACGGCGTAACTTCTTCGGCGGAGTTGCCGCGGTCGCTGTTGCTCCCATGGTTGCGGCTTTCCCCGCGACTTCGGCGGAGCCTACTGCGAGCGACGGCGGATCGGCAGCCACGCTGCGCATGGTGACGGGTGGTTATCGACGGCTCGACGGAACAACTCCGTCACGTCAGTTGGTTAAGCCTGTGCTTGAACATCTTCAACTGACGCAGACGCTCGCTCAATCCGTGGAAGAGCACGATCAGCGGAACAGACTTGCCGCCGTCGGCAGCGAAGTGGCGAGTTTGGCCGGTTGGCTCTCCTGGGACATGGGGGATTACGGGTCTGCCCGCACCTGGTACGGCTCGGCGATCAAGTCGGCGCGCAGAGCAGGCAATCCCTTGTTGGCTGCTTATCAGTTGGGAAGCCTTGCCCAGTTCGAGGCTCACGCTGGTAATGCCTCGGAAGGCATGTTGTTGGTGCGGGCGGCTCGTAAAGCGCTGGGGAAACGACCGCCCGTGATCGCTGAAGCCTGGTTGACGTCGATCGAGGCGCTGTGCCATGCGGCGGCAGGTGACGCACCGGGGACTGATGTTTCACTGAAGGAGGCTGCTCGACTCGCCGGTCGGGTAGTTGGCGAATCGACGCCGTGGCCGTGGGTGTTCACCTTCAACGAGTCCAAGGTCGCCGCAACGCGTGTCGCATGTGGGGCGAAGCTCGGCCGTGCCGATTGGATCAGCGGCGCTCAGGACTCTGTGGCAGCGGTTCTGTCCTCCGGGCACGAGAAGCAGCGAGCCTTGCTGATCCTTGACGTGGCATCCGGGCATCTTGCCTCAGGTCGTATTGACGGGGCGTTCGCCCTGGCCACGGGAGCACTGGAAGCCGGGGTCAAGTACCGGTCAGGGCGCATCGTGGAACGGGCGCGAAGTCTGCGGAGGTCCTACTCGCCGCGCTTGCTGCCACGTGTGGTGAGGGAGTTCGATGACCGGTTGTATGAAGTTTTCCTGTAGAGAGGTCTTGACATGCGAGTGGGAATCACAGGGCACCGAGGGCTCGGTAAGCAGACGGAACAGATGGTGAAATCGGCTCTACGTCGAGAACTTGACGCCTTCGAACCGACGGAACTCTGTCTCGTCTCGTGCATTGCGGACGGTCCTGACGCTTGGGCGGCCGAGACGGCGCTCGAATACGGAGGACGTATCGAGGTGGTGATTCCCGCCGTACGGTATCGCCAGGGGCTTCCCGAAGAACATCACGCGACCTACGACCGACTGCTCACTTCGGCAGCGGAAGTACATGAAACAGGCATAGTCGAGTCCACTGAGCAAGCTCACATGGCGGGCAGTGAAATCCTTGTCGGCTTGGTCGATCGGCTCATCGCGGTATGGGACGGCCAGCCTGCCCGAGGGTACGGAGGAAGCGGTGACGTCGTCGCATACGCCCGAAGCATGGGCGTTCCCGTAACGGTGGTGTGGCCGGACGGCGCGTCGCGCGACTGAGCCTGAACCGTGCCGTCCGGAACAACTCCCCTGCGCGGCCCTCCGGTACGGGCGAGCCTCAGGACAGCCCTCCCCCCGCCTCGTCCCCGAACACCTCCGGCCAATACCGCCAGTCGTCGCCCTCGTCCAGGAGGACCGCCGTCGGGTCGACCGCCGCCAGCGTGTGGTTCATCGCTTCCGTGAGCTGGTCGTATGTGTGGGTGAGGTCGTGGAGGGCGTCGAGGGTGCGTTCTCGGTGGATCAGCCAGAAGGTGAAGGCGAGCGTGGAGATGTCCGCGTTGAGGGGGCGGAGGGTCTTGTCCGGGAACGTGTAGGAGAGGACCGCGCCCGTGGTGCCGTCCAGCACGAGGCTCGTGTCTTCCAGGAGGGCGCCCAGGCGGATCAAGGACGAGGCATGGGGCGGGAGTTCGTGGGTGTGGCCCTCGTCCGCGCAGTAGTCGGAGAGCGTGCGCAGCGGCGCGTCCGTGTCGAGGGTGAACCAGACCGCCTCCTCCGGGAGGCCCACGCGCGCGAGAAAGTGGCGGGTCGGGGTGTGCGTGAGCGCGGGCGGGAAGTCCATCTCCTCGAAGCGGACGATCTCGCCCTGGCCGTACTCGTCGTCCAGGAGGCGCGGGGGGAGGTCCAGGGCCAGGCCCGACGTCGTACCGGGGCCGGCGATCAGCGCGAGGGGGCGGATCACCGCGATCGTCTTCCAGTACGGCGCGACCTCGCCGTCCGTCTCGCCCTCGTACAGCGACAGCAGATGCTTCGTCGCCTCCGTCACCGCCTGCGCGCCGAAGCGGCCCGCGTAGGAGGCGAACTGTCCGCGCAGGGCGGCGAGTTCGTCGGCGGCCGTGGCGAAGCGGACCAGCTTCTCCAGGGAGGGGGCGAGGGGGCGCAGGTCCATGAGGTCGGGGCGGTCGTGGAGGAAGTACGTCGTCGAGACGGCGCCGGTCACGCCGTCGAGGACGACGGACTCGGTCTCCTCGCCGCGCGCGCCGAGGAGGCCGCCGATGACGAGCTGGTCACGGACGTCGGCGGCGAGCGCGCCCGCGGGGTCGCCGGTGGAGTCCCCCACCGTCCGCAGCCCGTCCCTCCGCAGCGCCTCGAACGTCACCAACCCACCCACGCCGGGGAGTCCGGGGCCGGTCAGCCAGCGCCGGGTCGGCGCGTGCGTGACGTACGGATCGAGCGCGTCCTCGGTGAAGGTGATCGTCGTCGCCGTGCTGCCCATTGCTCCCCCGTGCCTGAACAAGTCGTCCACCAGGCAGAACGCCCCGCCCGAACCCCGAGCCGCCCCACTGCTCAGAACACTACGCGGCCCCACTGACAACGCCCCGCCACCAGCGAAGACGTCACTCGACCCCGGCCCGTTGCCTCTCGGCAAGAATTTTCTCGACGGTCTCATCGGGCGTCATGCCGGACGTATCCAGCCACAGCCCGATCCGGGGCGTCCGCTCCCGCAGCCACCGGTCCAGCTCCTCGACGGACCAGGCCCCGTACCCGCGCTTGGCCCGCCCGGCCTCCCGCGCGGCGACGGCCCGGACATCCGGCGCGAGCACGACGACGTACAGCGGGCGCGTACGGACCATCCCCGCCCACCCGGCGAGATCCTCCCCGAGCACCACGTCCTGCACGACCGCGGTGAACCCGGCGTCGGCGTACGCGTCGGCGGTCGCGGCGGACAACCGGTAGCGCAGCAGGAGCTGTTCGCGAGCCTCGACGGAGACGGCGGGCGCACCGCCAAAACCGCCGGACGCACCCCCAGCCACACCCCCAGCGCCCCCAGCGCCCCCAGCGCCCCCAGCGCCCCCAGCCACACCCTCAGCCCCCTCCGGCAGGTAATCAACCCGCCCCGACACCACCATCCGCCGGAACACATCCCCGCGCACATGCGCCGCACGCGGCAACCGAGACGCCAGCCCCCGCGCGACAGTCGACTTCCCCGACGCCATCACGCCGGTGATCAGCACGACCCCCCGCAACTACTGCGTCACCACAGCCGCCTGAGGCCGGATCGGCAACCGGTTCACCGGCCGCCCCGTAGCCGCGCGCACGGCCGACGCGATCGCCGCCGGTGACGTCACCACCGGCACCGCGCTGGCCGCCTTCGCCCCGAACGGTGCGACGACGTCCCGTTCCTCGACGAGCTTGACGATGGTGATCTCCGGCGCGTCCAGGGACGTCGGCAGGGAGTACCCCGTCAGGTCGGGGTGGCGGATCAGCCCGCGCGGGGTGCGCAGGTTCTCGGTGAGGGCGATGCCGACGCCCTGGGTGACGCCGGCCTCGATGCGGGCCGTCAGCTGGGCCGGGTTCAGGACCCGGCCGACGTCCTGCGCGACCGCGAGTTCGACGACCCGCACGGACCCCAGCTCGATGTCGACGTCGACCACCGCGCGCACGGCGCAGAACGCGAGCCCCACGAAGGCGTCGCCCTGTCCGGCCTCGTCGAGCGGCTCGGTGGGATGCGGGCGGCACTGCGCGGTGGCCCACAGCTCCTTGCCGTGGAGCTCCTCGGCGACGGTGGTGGACAGCACGCCGTCGTACGAGGTGATCTTGCCGTCGGTGATCTGGAGCAGCTCGTGGGACATCCCGAACTTGTGCGCCAGCGGCTGGAGGAGCTGCGTACGGACCATCTTCGCGGCGCGCTCGACGGCGCCCCCGGAGACCCAGGTGTGGCGCCCCCGGCAGCCGGGCCCGGCGGGAGGCTGGTCGGTGTCGACGGGGGCGACGTGCACCTCGTCGATGCCGAGGGTCTCCTGGACGATCTGGCGCGCGAGCGTGGTGAAGCCCTGCCCGGTCTCGACGGCCGCGCACAGGACCGTCGCGACCCCGCCCTGGACCTTCACGGTGGCCGTGGAGACCTCGTCCGCGCCCTCCGCGCCGAGCATGTGCACCATCCCGAGGCCGTAGCCGACGCCCCGGCGTACGGCGCCGGGCTCGCCCGCGCCCTCAAGCCCGCCCGGGAGGAGCCACTCGTCCTCGGGGGTGTCCTTGGGGAGCGCCGGGAGGGGGTGTTCCTGGACGGCCTGGAGGAGCTCGGCGACGGGCGCGGGACAGGTGACGGTCTGGCCGGTCGGCAGGACGTCACCGGTCGCCATGGCATTGCGCAGGCGCAGTTCGGCGGGGTCGACGCCGAGCTTCTTGGCGAGCTTGTCCATCTGCGCCTCGTAGGCGGCGCAGACCTGCATCGCGCCCTCCCCGCGCACGTGCCCGGAGGGCGGGTTGTTCGTGCGGACGGCCCACCCCTCGATGAACGCGTTCGGGACGACGTACGGCCCGCACGCGAAGGAGACGGCGGCGGCGAGCGCCTCGGACGACGTGTCCGCGTACGCGCCCGCGTCGAGCAGGATCTGTGCCTCGACCTTGACGAGCCGGCCCTCCGCGTCCGCGTGGTGGCGGTAGCGCAGGAGCGTCGGGTGGCGGTGCGCGTGGCCGAGGAACGACTCCTCGCGCGTGGCGGTGAGTTTCACCGGGCAGCCGGTCTTCAGCGCGAGCAGCCCGAGGGGCAGCTGGAAGCCCTGGTCCTCGCGGTCGGCGGTCGCGCCGGGCACGCCGGTGACGACGATCTTGACGCGGTCGGACGGCAGCCCGTAGACGGCGGCGGCGGTGTCGCGGTCGGTGTGCGGGTCGGTGGAGGCGAGGTACAGCTCCACGCCGCCGTCGGGGCGCGGTACGGCGAGTCCCGCCTCCGCGCCGATCGGGGCGGGGTCGGCGCGGCCGATGCGGTACTGGCCCTCGACGACGACCTCGCCGACCGCGTCCGGGTCGCCGTGGCGCAGCGGGATGTGCCGGATCAGGTTGCCGTCGGGGTGCAGCGGCTCGGCCTCGAACGCCTGCTCGGGGTCGGTGACCGGGTCGAGGACCTCGTACTCGACGATGACGGCGGCGGCGGCCATCCGCGCGGTGTCGGGGTGGTCGGCGGCGACGGCCGCGAGGGGCTCGCCGTGGTGGCGCACGACCTCGGAGGCGAACACCGGCCGGTCGACGACCCCCCGGCCGTGCCGGGGGGTGCCGGGGACGTCCTCATGGGTGATGACGGCGCGGACGCCGGGCATCTCGCGCGCGTGGGAGGTGTCGATCGACACCACGCGTGCGCGGGGGTGCGGCGAGCGCAGGACGGCGGCCCACAGGAGGCCCTCCGCCCACAGGTCGGCGGCGTACGGGAAGGTCCCCTCGGTCTTCGCGCGCGCGTCGGCGGGGTGCAGCGAGGACCCCAGCCCGTGCGGGATCGCCTCGGGCACGGGTACGGCCTCCGCCGCGATCGGCGGCGGCACGGAGACGGCGTCCTGCGTCACACCCGGCCTCCGATCCGCCGGGACACGCCCGGCACGCCGTACGGGACCGTTGTCCCGCGCGCGCTCACCTCACCGTACGGAACCGGCTCGTTCACGCCTGGCCTCCGTCCTGGCCGAACACCTGGCCCTGACCTCCCAAGGTCCCCGTGTCGAAGACCGACGGGTGTGCCCCGCCGGACCCCGGGCCCGCCTGATGCGGAATACGTGCCCCGTCGCCGTCCGACTCAGCCTCGGCGATGGCCTCACGTTCCTGGACGACCTCCTGGACGGCGTCCAGGACGCCCCGGTAGCCGGAGCAGCGGCACAGGTTGCCGCACAGGGCCTGGCGCGCCTCCAGTTCGGTGGGCGCCGGGTTGCCCTCCAGCAGGTCGTGCACGGTCATCGCCATGCCGGGGACGCAGAACCCGCACTGCACGGCCCCGCACCGCGCGAGCGCGCGCTGGACGTCGGAGGGCCGGCCGTCCTCGGCGAGCCCCTCGACCGTACGGACCTCGCTGCCGGCGCTCGTCACGGCGGGTACGAGGCAGGAGGCGACGAGCCGGCCGTCCACCTGGACGTTGCAGGCCCCGCACTCCCCTTGCGAGCAGCCGTCCTTGGCGCCCGCGAGGCCGAGGCGCTCGCGCAGCACGTACAGCAGGGACTCGCCGATCCACGCGTCGGTGACGGGCCGGTCGGTGCCGTTGACGGACAACACGTACGACGCGAGCGGGTGTTCCTCGCCGGGCGGCGGGAGAACCTCGACCTCGTCGACCTCCGCGACCTCCGCGGCCTCCTGAGCCTCACCGGGAGCCTCCGAGGCCCCCTGGGGCCCCGGAACACCCTCCTCGCCCTCCGAGGCGCTCTCAGCGGCCTCCACGGGCTCGGACGGGGCTTCGTACGACGGTTCGACGATCCCCTCGACGGACGCGGCCCCCTCGACGGACGCGGCCTCCGGGGTCTCGGCCCCCTTCTCGTCCTCCTGAACCGCCTCGTCCTCCGGCGCCAGCCGCTGCCCCGCCCCCAGCGTCAGCCGGTTGATGGCAGCGGCGGCGGCACCGGACTCGGCGAGGGTGTGCCCACTGTCGGACTCGACAGGGGCATGACCAACGACCTCACCGGATCCGCCGACCTCACCGGACCCGCGCCCCTCGGAGTGCTCCCGCACCTCCGGATACCCGACCCCGGCGAAATCGGTGCCACGCCCGTCCGAGTACCCGGAAAGACCCGGCAGTTCGACCCCGCGTCCGTCGGAATGCCCGGCGCCGCCCTGCCCGTGCTGCTCCCACCCGGCATCGGCCCAGCCCCCGGGCTCCTGCGGCGCGCCGCCCCACTGCTCGACCAGCGCGGACGCCGTGAACTCCCCGGACTCGTCCGGGAGATCGCCCCCGGCGACGGGGATCGACCACTGCCCGGTCACGTCGTGCGCGGGCGCGGCCGGCGGCGGCTCCTCGTAGGTCCACTGCCCGGTGTGCTGCTGGGCGGGGTAGGTGAACCGGTCGTCGCCGGAGCCGGAGACCGTGGGCGCGGGCCACTCCGTGCCGTCGGCCGGGGCCGCCCAGGGCTCGGGCGCTATCGGCGGGGGGACGTACCCGTGACCCGGCGCGGCGAGGGGGCTGTCGCCCGCGAGGAGCGCCTCCACGCCGCCCTCGGGCAGCTTGACGAACGCGGTCGCACCGTCGTCGTAGTCGCCCTGGGGCAGCGGGTCCCAGCGGCTGACGCCCTGCGGCGTGCCGTGGTCCTGGCTGTGCTGCTCGTCGGTCACGACAGCGCCCTCCCCAGTGCTCGTCGGGCCAGCGCGGCGACGGTGCGCCGCAGGTGCAGTACGGCGGGCGGCAGCGGGGTGACGCTGCCGTCGACCTCGGGGACCGGGTCGGGGATGCAGGCGGCGGCGACGTACTCGCCGAAGGCGGCGAGCGCCTCGGGGACGAGCCGCCGGCTGTTGTCCCAGTCGATGAGCCGCGCGACCCACGCCTCCGCGTCCAGCGGGCGCAGCGGCATCGGGGCGATGGCGCCGACCGCGCAGCGCACGCCGCGCCGGGCGGGGTCGAGGACGAGGGCGACGGAGGCGACGGCGCGGCCGGGGCCGGTGCGGCCGGTCGCCTTGAGGAAGACCTGGGGGGCGTGCAGCAGGGGCACGCGCACGAAGCCGATGAGTTCGCCGCCGCGCAGCATCTCCATGCCGGCCAGCAGGTGCGAGACGGGGATCTCGCGGCGCGCGCCGTTCGGCCCCGCGATGACGAGGGTGGCCTCCAGGGCGGCCAGCACCGGGAGCGCGTCACCGGTCGGAGCGGCGGTGGCGATGTTGCCGCCCAGCGTGCCCGCGTTGCGGATCTGCGGGGGGCCCGCCGCGCGCGCGGAGGCGGCGAGGGCGGGGATGAGGGCGGCGAAGTCGGGGCGTCCCATGCGCGCGTGCGTGAGACCGGCGCCGAGGAGGGCGTGGCCGTCCTGGTACTGCCAGCCGCGGATCTCGCTGATGCGGCCGAGGCCGACCAGCGCGGCGGGCCTGAGCTGGCCGGAGTTGACGGCGGCCATCAGGTCGGTGCCGCCCGCGACGGGGACGGCCGTGGGCATCGCCGCGAGCGCGGCGACGGCCTCGTCCAGGGTCGTGGGCAGCGTCACGGACTGCGCCGCCTGCGGTGCGTGCGTGGTCAAAACCGGCTGCCCCTTCCCGCGTCCACCTGGTCCCGCCTGTTGGCCGTACGGTACGTGCTGACAGGGCGGACGTGGCAACTCTGGCACATGTTGGCAACACCCGAGGACAGGGGTCCACTTGGGGACGTTCGCCCACCTCAGAACCGTTTTTCCCGACCGTCACCGCTCTGCTCGAATTGCCCCTCTTCGGTGACCCTGAGGGGGTTTCCCTACATACCTACTCCCCCGACATACCGACAAGGTGCGTATCGGGGTCCGCCGCAGCGCACGGAAGCCTCCGGCACACACTCGCGCGCGTGTGCCGGAGGCTTCCCGTAGTACCTGAGAGCTACTTCTTGCCGCCGTCCCCGCCCTTGTCGTCCCCGGAGCCCATCGACTCGTAGATCTCCTTGCACATGGGACACACCGGGTACTTCTTGGGGTCGCGGCCGGGCACCCACACCTTGCCGCAGAGCGCGACGACGGGCGTCCCGTCGAGGGCGCTCGCCATGATCTTGTCCTTCTGGACGTAATGCGCGAACCGCTCGTGGTCGCCGTCGCCGTGCGACACCTGCGGCGTCGGCTCGACCAGGGTCCCCGTACCGGTTCCGCGCTCGGGTTCGAGAGTGCTCATGGGCCCCAGAGTACTGAAGGTCACACCCGTCAGTTGAGCGAAGGGTCGTCCGGGTACGTGGCCACTATCGCGAGCTCGCTGCGCTGGCGTCTGAGCACCGCGCGCCAGAGCCGCTCGGGCGCCGGCGAGGAGACGTCGCCGGGCTCCGACTCGACGACGTACCAGGCGCCGTCCCCCAGCTCGTCCTCCAGCTGCCCGGGCCCCCAGCCGGCGTACCCGGCGAAGATGCGCAGCGAGCCGAGGGCCTCGGCGAGGAGTTCGGGGGGCGCCTCCAGGTCGACGAGGCCGATCGCCCCGTGCACCCGCCGCCAGCCGAGCGGCGCGCGCTCGCCGGAGGCGCCGCCGGGGATCACCGCGACGCCGAGCGCCGAGTCGAGGGAGACCGGGCCGCCCCGGAAGACGACACCGGGCTCGCCCGCGAGGTCGGCCCAGCCCTCCAGGATGTCGCCCACGCCGACGGGCGTCGGGCGGTTGAGGACGACACCGAGGGAGCCCTCCTCGTCGTGGTCGAGGAGAAGCACCACCGCACGCTCGAAGTTCGGGTCCGCCAGGGCGGGCGTTGCCACGAGCAGCCGCCCTGTGAGCGAGGACACCTCGGTCATGCCAGACATGATCCCGCATCCGCCCGCCGCGTGGGGAGGCAATCCCGCGCACGGGGATCGGCCGAGAGCGTAAGGGCAGGCCCGGGGTGCGAAACGCGCCGTACACGCGCGCGGGACGCCGGAAACCGACCGGTAACCACAAGTACCCGGCACCCCACCGATCGTGTTGTGACACAGCCATGACGGTCCTGAGCGTCTCCGGGGCTTACGGCAGGAGGGTGAACGGCGATTACCCTTTCCTTTCTGGCCCCTGCCCCACCTCACACTCCACGGAACGCGAGATACATGACCGTCAACGGCTCTGACGACGTACTGATAGTCCACGGCGGTACCCCGCTGGAGGGCGAGATCCGGGTCCGCGGTGCGAAGAACCTCGTACCGAAGGCCATGGTGGCCGCCCTGCTGGGGAGTGAGCCGAGTCGGCTGCGCAACGTTCCGGACATCCGTGACGTCCGCGTCGTACGCGGCCTGCTGCAACTGCACGGGGTGACGGTCCGTCCGGGAGAGGAGCCGGGCGAGCTGGTGATGGACCCGACGTACGTGGAGAGCGCGAACGTCGCCGACATCGACGCGCACGCGGGCTCCAGCCGGATCCCGATCCTGTTCTGCGGTCCGCTGCTGCACCGGCTCGGGCACGCGTTCATCCCCGGGCTCGGCGGCTGCGACATCGGCGGGCGGCCGATCGACTTCCACTTCGACGTGCTGCGGCAGTTCGGCGCGACGATCGAGAAGCGCGCGGACGGGCAGTACCTGGAGGCGCCGCAGCGGCTGCGCGGTACGAAGATCCGGCTGCCGTACCCGTCGGTCGGCGCGACCGAGCAGGTGCTGCTGACGGCGGTGCTCGCCGAGGGCGTCACCGAGCTGTCCAACGCGGCGGTCGAGCCCGAGATCGAGGACCTCATCTGCGTCTTGCAGAAGATGGGCGCGATCATCGCGATGGACACGGACCGCACGATCCGCGTCACCGGCGTCGACAAGCTCGGCGGCTACACCCACGCGGCCCTCTCGGACCGCCTGGAGGCCGCCTCCTGGGCTTCCGCGGCCCTCGCGACCAACGGCGACGTCTACGTCCGGGGCGCGCAGCAGCGGTCGATGATGACGTTCCTCAACACCTACCGCAAGGTCGGCGGCGCCTTCCAGATCGACGACGGCGGCATCCGCTTCTGGCACCCCGGCGGGCAGCTCAAGTCCATCGCGCTGGAGACGGACGTGCACCCCGGCTTCCAGACGGACTGGCAGCAGCCCCTGGTGGTCGCCCTCACGCAGGCGACGGGCCTGTCGATCATCCACGAGACGGTCTACGAGTCCCGCCTGGGCTTCACCTCCGCCCTCAACCAGATGGGCGCGCACATCCAGCTCTACCGCGAGTGCCTCGGCGGCTCCGACTGCCGCTTCGGCCAGCGCAACTTCCTCCACTCGGCGGTGGTCTCCGGACCCACCAAACTCCAGGGCGCCGACCTGGTCATCCCTGACCTCCGGGGCGGCTTCTCGTACCTCATCGCGGCATTGGCCGCGGAAGGCACCTCCAGGGTCCACGGCATCGACCTGATCAACCGGGGATACGAGAACTTCATGGAGAAGCTCGTGGAACTCGGCGCGAAGGTCGAACTCCCCGGCAAGGCACTCGGCTAAAAGGGTTTCGGATACGACGACGGGCGGCCCTCCTTTTCAGGAGGACCGCCCGTCGTTTGTTCAGCGAGGCGAGGCCGCTAGGCCTTACTTGCCCTTCGCCGCTTCCTTCAGCTTGCTGCCCGCGGAGACCTTGACGGAGTAGCCCGCCGGGATCTGGATGGGGTCGCCGGTCTGCGGGTTGCGCGCGGTGCGAGCGGCGCGGTGCGTGCGCTCGAAGGTCAGGAAGCCGGGGATGGTGACCTTCTCGTCGCCCTTGGCGACGATGTCGCCGACGACCTCGGCGAACGCGGCCAGCACGGCGTCGGCGTCCTTACGGGTCACCTCGGCTCGGTCGGCCAGCGCGGCCACCAGCTCACTGCGGTTCATGTTGTTACTCCCGTGTTCTTCTTGCTGTTGGGGCGTGCCCTGCGGCAGAGCCTCGGGCACAGCGAAGCCGATACGCTCGCGCCCAGGGTCGCATCCTGCCCCTACCTGCGGCGCGAAAGCCAATCCGGCACCCGTAGGGGTCGTGAGAACCCCCTGGGAGGCACACGAAAGGCGCCTGTTCGGCCGCAACCCTAGAGTCACCGCCGACCAGGCCGGTTCCGCGACGCGCCGAGCATCGACCGTGGGAAGTCTCACAACCACAAGGCGGTCACGAAGGCGACCGCCGCTGGGCATCGATAAGGTTACGACGCCGAAGCGCCCGCCGCTTTCGCCGCCTCCCGCACCGCCCCGGCCACGGCGCCCGCGACCTTGTCGTTGAAGACGCTGGGGATGATGTAGTTCGGGTTCAGCTCGCCCTCGGTCACGACGTCCGCCAGCGCCTTCGCGGCAGCAAGCATCATCTCCGTGTTGACCGTCCGGGACTGCGCGTCGAGGAGACCGCGGAAGACACCCGGGAAGACCAGCACGTTGTTGATCTGGTTGGGGAAGTCGGAGCGTCCGGTGGCGACCACGGCGGCGGTCTGCCGGGCGACACCCGGGTCGACCTCGGGGTCGGGGTTCGCGAGCGCGAAGACGATCGCGCCCTCGGCCATCGCGGCGACGTCGTCCCCGTCGAGGACGTTCGGCGCGGAGACCCCGATGAAGACGTCCGCCCCGCGCACGGCCTCCTTCAGCGTCCCGGTGAGGCCCTCGTGGTTGGTGTTGTCGGCGATCCAGCGCAGCGGCGAGTCCGCGGGCGCGTCCACGAGGTCCGTACGGGCCGCGTGCACGACGCCGTGGATGTCGGCGACGACGGCGTGCTTGACGCCCGCCGCGAGGAGCAGCTTCAGGATCGCCGTACCCGCCGCGCCCGCGCCGGACATGACCACCCTCACATCGGAGGCGTCCTTGCCGACGACCCGCAGCGCGTTCGTGAGCGCCGCGAGGACGACGATCGCCGTGCCGTGCTGGTCGTCGTGGAAGACGGGGATGTCGAGGGCCTCACGCAGCCGCGCCTCGATCTCGAAGCAGCGCGGCGCGGAGATGTCCTCCAGGTTGATGCCGGCGAACCCGGGGGCGATGGCCTTGACGATGGCGACGATCTCGTCCGTGTCCTGGGTGTCCAGGCACAGCGGCCACGCGTCGATGCCGGCGAACCGCTTGAAGAGGGCCGCCTTGCCCTCCATG
Source organism: Streptomyces saintjeani (assembly GCF_055409605.1). Taxonomy (NCBI): domain Bacteria; kingdom Bacillati; phylum Actinomycetota; class Actinomycetes; order Kitasatosporales; family Streptomycetaceae; genus Streptomyces; species Streptomyces saintjeani. Next base: position 3,595,091 of record NZ_CP189624.1, read on the forward strand.
ACCGGCAGGGCGGCCTTGGGGCCGATGTTGCCGAGGCCGAGGACCGCGGAGCCGTCCGTGACGACCGCGACGGAGTTGCGCTTGATGGTGAGGCGGCGGGCGTCCTCGGGGTTCTCGGCGATCGCCATGCACACGCGGGCGACACCCGGGGTGTAGATCATCGAGAGGTCGTCGCGGTTGCGGATGGGGTGCTTGGACTGCATCTCGATCTTGCCGCCGAGGTGCATCAGGAACGTACGGTCGGAGACCTTGCCGAGGGTGACGCCCTCGACGCCGCGGAGCTTCTCGACGATCTCCTCGGCGTGCACGGTCGAGGTGGCCGCGATCGTGACGTCGATGCGGAGCCGTTCGTGGCCCGAGGCGGTGACGTCGAGGCCGGTGACGGAGCCTCCGGAGGATTCCACGACGGAGGTGAGGGCCGATACAGCGGTCCCACCGGCGGGCACCTCCAGCCGGATCGTCATCGAGTAGGAGACGCTGGGCGCCGTTGCCATGGCCGACTTCCTCTTTCACCGTAAGGCTGAATCTTGCTGTCCGATGGTCGCACCTACCGCCGGGTAGGCGTTAGCCGGGCCGGAATTGCGATCCTTTTGTTCACGACGAAGAGAGAGGCCCACGTCACTTATGGACGTGGGCCTCTCTCTTCGTCTGCGACACCGGCCCGCCATGCTCGCCTCGCGGCAAGTGGTCGCTCGAAGCGACTAAGGTTGGGCCCGGGGGCTTGGATCGAGCCGGTGTCACAGCAAGGCTAACAAACACCCGCCACCGAACCATTCCCGTCCGGGCAGTTCGCGGCGATCTAGTCCCGCAGCAGGTCCGGTACGCCGTTCCCGTCCGGATCGTCCCTCTCCGCCGATACGACCGTGAGCTGCTGTGTCGCACGGGTCAGGGCGACGTACAGGACGCGCAGGCCCGCCGGGGACTCGTCCGCGATCTCCGCCGGGGAGACGACCACCGTCGCGTCGTACTCCAGGCCCTTCGCCTCCAGGCTGCCGAGGGCCACCGCGCGGTCGCCGAGGCCGTCGAGCCAGCGGCGGGCCTCCTCGCGGCGGTTCATCGCCACGACGACGCCCACGGTGCCGTCGACCTGGTCCAGGAGACGCGCGGTCTCCTCACGGACCGTTTCGGCGAGGGTGCGCCGTACGACAGTGAAGCGGGGGACGATCCCCGTCGACCGCACCGCCCTCGGCGACTGGGCTCCCGGCATCGCCAGGGCCAGGACCTTCGCCGCGAGGTCGGCGATCTCGGCGGGGTTGCGGTAGTTGACGGTGAGGGTGAAGCGGCGGCGGGGGCGGGAGCCCAGGGCCTCGTCGCGGGCCTCGGCGGCCTCGTCGGGGTCGGACCAGGAGGACTGGGCGGGGTCGCCCACGACCGTCCATGTGGCGTGACGGCCTCGCCTGCCGACCATCCGCCACTGCATCGGCGTGAGGTCCTGCGCCTCGTCCACGATGACGTGCGCGTACTCCACCCGCTCCTGCGCGAGCCGCTCGGCGCGCTCGCGCTGCGACTCCTCGCGCACCGGCATCAGCTCGTCGAGGCCGGTCAGCTGGTCCAGGGGATCGAGGTCGCGCCGCTTCTTCGGCCTGGCCAAAGCGCCCAGGATCGCCTGGAGCTCGTCCAGCATCGCGATGTCGTGCACGGAGTGGCCGTCCCGCTTGAGGGACCGCGCGACGCGCCGTACCTCGCCGGGGTTCAGGATGCGCCGCGCCCAGCGTCCGAGCCGCCGCTCGTCGGCCATCGCCGCGAGGACGCCCTTCGGGGTCAGCTCCGGCCACCAGGCGTCCAGGAACGCGATGAACGCGTCCTCCGTCGACACGTCCTCGTCGAAGGAGAGCCGCAGTTCGGCGGCGAGTTCCGGGTCGGTGTGCCGGGTCGCCGCGCCGGACCGCTCCCAGAGCGCGTCCAGCAGGAGCTTGCGCGCGCGCGGGCGCAGGAGGTTGACGGGCGCGGTGCCGCTGAGCGCGGTGGCGCGTACGCGCTCCAGCTCGCCGGCCTCCAGTTCCAGGCGCCGGTTGAAGGCGACGACACGCAGGCGGGTGGGCGGACCGGCGTCGTACGGTTCCGGTTCTTCGCCGAAGGCGAGCTGTGCGGGGCGGCCGTTCTGGTTGCTCCGGTGCCGGGTGGCCGCGTAGGCGCCGCCGGGGCCCAGTTCCAGCGCGCCTCGCGCGGCCTTCCGCAGGACCTTCAGCATGCGGTACGAGCCCTTGGCGCGGGCGACGGCCGGGGAGTCGTACAGCGTGGCCTCCGCGCCGTCGACCAGGGAGCCGATCGCGCGGATCGCGACCTGGCCCTCCTCGCCGAGGGAGGGGAGGACGCCCTCCGTGTAGGCGACCAGCAGGGGGGTCGGGGAGACGATCAGGATGCCTCCCGCGTACCTGCGCCGGTCCTGGTAGAGGAGGTAGGCCGCGCGGTGGAGGGCCACGGCCGTCTTGCCGGTGCCGGGTCCGCCCTCCACGTACGCCACCGACGCGGCGGGCGCGCGGATGACCAGGTCCTGTTCGGCCTGGATGGAGGAGACGATGTCCCGCATCGAGTGCGTACGCGCCTGGCCGAGCGCGGCCATCAGCGCGCCGTCGCCGATCGCGGGGAGTTCCCCGCCGTCCAGGTACGCCGTCAGCTCCGGGCGCATGAGGTCGTCCTCGACGCCGAGGACGCGGCGTCCCTTGGAGCGGATGACCCGGCGGCGTACGACCCGTCCGGGGTCGACCGGCGTGGAGCGGTAGAACGGCGCGGCGGCGGGTGCGCGCCAGTCGATGACGAGGGGTGCGTACTCCTCGTCGAGGACGCCGATACGGCCGATGTGGAGCGTCTCGGCGATGTCGGCGGTGTTGTCGTCCCTGACCACGCCCTCGGCGGGTTCCACGGCGGTGTAGGCGCCGTCGGGCCCCTTCTTGCCGTCCTTGCCGAGGAGCAGGTCGATACGGCCGAAGAGGAAGTCCTCGAACTCGTTGTTCAGCCGGTTGAGATGGATCCCGGCGCGGAAGACCTGGGCGTCCCGCTCGGCGAGTGCGCCGGGCGTGCCGACCTGGCCGCGCTGGGACGCGTCGCGCAGCAGGAACTCCGCCTGGTGGATCTTCTCCTCCAAGCGCCGGTAGACCCGGTCGAGGTGTTCCTGTTCGACGCGGATCTCGCGGTCCCGTACGGAATCCCGCTCCGTGTCGGCCGCTGATCCGAGCGCGGTCTCCTGTTGAGCCTGAGCGGCCACCGGGCCCCCTTCTGACGTGCTGGGCAGCCGTCAACCGTACGCGAAGGGGGCCCCGTGGTGGAAGTCACGCGCGCATGTGCGCTCGGGCTGTGCGCTCAGGCGTCGATCTGGACGAGCTTCTTGCCGTCCAGGGTGACGACCTCGAAGTGGTCGATCTGGTCGGGCGTCATGGACGTACCGCCCATGACGTACAGCGGGTTGCGGGCCTGCTCGGTCTTGGCGTCCGGGAGGCCGTAGCCCCAGTCCGGGACGGCCCAGGTGGAGACGGTCTCCTTCTCGCCGTTCTTGCCGACGGCGATCAGGGCGCACTTCTGCGGACCGGTCACGTTCTTCAGTTCGATCACGGCCTCGGTGCCCCACGCCTTCTTGGCGGTGGCGACGGTGCCGGTGACCTTCGTGGACGCGTCGGTCGCGGTCGTCTTCGCGGAGAGCGTGCCGAAGACGTCCTTCGCGGGGTTCGCGGAGGCGACCACGCCCGTCTTGGTGCCGCCGTCGTCGTTGCCGCCGGTCGCGGCCATCACGCCGAGCGGGCCGCCGATGATGAGCGCGGCAGCGGCTGCGACCAGGAAGAACGAGCGGCGGCGTTTGACCGCGCGCCGGTCGGCGACCTCGTCGACCAGCCGCTCGACCAGGCGCGGGCTGGGCTTGGCGGAGAGCGACTCGCCGATGGCGGGGGTGCCGGTGCCCGGGAGGTCCGCGAGCGCGGCGAGCATCGGTTCCATGCCGGCCAGCTCGTCGAGCTGCTGGGCGCACCATTCGCAGCCCGCGAGGTGGGCCTCGAAGGCGGTCGCCTCGGCGTCGTCGAGGATGCCTAGGGCGTAGGCGCCGACGGTCTCGTGCTCGTTGGGAGCGGGGGCTCCCTGCCTGGGGCTCATGGGTCCAGACATACCCGGACCACCTGTGCCGAATCCGCCGCCCTGTCCCCCGTACACACTCATCACGCCGTCACCCCCCGCTCCTCCAGAGCCAGCTTCATCGAGCGCAGGGCGTAGAACACCCTGGAACGGACGGTGCCGCTGGGAATGCCCAGGGTCTCCGCCGCCTCGTTGACGGTACGCCCCTTGAAGTACGTCTCGACGAGCACCTCCCGGTGGGCCGGGGTCAGGTCGTCCAGCGCGTCCGACAGGGTCATCAGCCACAGCGCCTTGTCGATCTCGTCCTCCGCGGGGATGACCTCCAGCGGTGACGGGTCGACCTCCTGCGGCCGGGCCTGCCGGCTGCGGTGTCCGTCGATGACGATGCGCCGGGCGACCGTCACCAGCCAGGGGCGTACCGATCCGGTGGCTCGATTGAGCTGTCCGGCGTTCTTCCAGGCACGGATGAGTGTCTCTTGTACGACGTCCTCGGCGCGTTGGCGGTCTCCGGCGACCAGGCGCAGGACATAGGCGAGTAGAGGTCCGGCGTGTTCCCTATAGAGGGCACGCATCAGCTCCTCATCAGGTTCCGAGGGCTGGGACATGCGATGTCGGGCCCTCGATCCACGTTCATTGGCCACGACGGAATCCTTGCGCACGCCCACCTCCGATGTCCGGGGGTTCCCCCAGTCGGTCGCTCCGCCACGAGTACGGGCGGGGGTGCGGGAGTGTTCAAGGGGCTCGACATTTTTCCTCGCGGTGCCGTGACGAGGTGGACATGGACGCACATTCCCACCCTCGGTTCTTCACATTTCCGCCACATCGACAAGATCGCGCCACGTGCCCTCGCGTCGCACAAGTGAAACGGAGTGTTGTCGAAATCACTTCGACCGGCTCGTGGGATCGATGCGGCGTTTCGCGGCGAAAGGTTCATGCGGGACAGGTCGAGGGGTGCTTGACGGTACGTCAGGGGTCGCGCCCATGCCTTGTCCGTGCGAACCGGCGTCCACGGAGCGGGATTTCACGGGCTGTCCGCTGGGTTACCGGGTGGCGAACGTGAGTTGGCGTGGCCTTATGCGATGGCGGTGGACTTGCAAGCACCCTTGTGGCCGGGTCGGGGGTGTCAGCCCGTCAGGCCGGCCCACCCGCCGGCGGGTCGGGGTGGCGAAATCCCGCCGCTGAAGGTGAGCTTCCGGGCGGGGATCAGCGGACTGGGGCGGGGCGGAAGGGCTCGGATTTCATCGCCGGGCGACAGAAGTCGTCACGTACGGGGGGAGGTTCACGCCCTCGCCAGTGCCGTTCTGCGGCGGTGGCGGGCCACCCTCTCGCGGTTGCCGCAGGTTTCGCTGGAGCACCAGCGGCGGCGACGGCCTCGGGAGGTGTCCAGGTAGACGATGGGGCAGTTGTCGCCCTCGCACTGGCGGAGCGCCGAGCGGGAGGCGGGGTCGGTGAGGAGGTCCAGGGCGTCGCGGGCGATGGTGGCGAGGAGGGCGGGGCAGGTCGGGGGGTCGAGGAGCTGTTTCGTGAGGGTGCCGTCGAGGAGGACAGCGCGGGGGGCCGGTGGGGCGGGGCGGGCGGCTTCGTTGAGGTGGGCGAGGGGGCGGTCGTACGGCGTCCCGCCGGGCTGGAGGCTTGCCTGGACCAACCTCCCCACGGCGCCCCTGAGTTCACGGAACGCCACCAGCCAGGTCGTGTCGACGCGCACCAGTGGCGTCCCGGCGGGGACCAGTCCGACTCCGGAGATCCATCCGGCCAACGCGCCCACGTCGTCGAGGCGTTCATGAGGGTGACTGGTCGCCAGAAGGTCCAGACACACGCGTCCCGCGTCGAACCGGGGCGCGTAACTCCCCACACGCAGTGCCATAAAGCCTGTCACCACCCAGAGACGGACAGAGAACACCCGCCGGGCCCCGCCAGATCCCGGCACCCTCCACAGTGCCTGCCCTCCCTTCCTCCCGAAACCCCTCCCACCTCGTTTCCGCCGCGGAGCCCGCTCCACCGGAAGCCGGACGGCGGAAAGCCGCCCGGGGCCCCTCATCGGCGTACCCCGCACCCGCACGGCGCGGACCTCTCAAACCATCCCCCCGCGCGGTGAGACCAACGTTCCCTTCCGGTCACCGGCTGGCACAGCCTGGAAATGCGTGATCCCTACCTTCGGGGACAGCAGCGGAGCCCAGGACCCACCGTGGAGGCGTGATGACATCCCCCGGCATTGAGAAGACAGCGACCCGAAGGGGGCGCTGGATCGAGGAGTGGGACCCGGAGGACGAGGCGTTCTGGGAGGCCGGCGGGGAGAAGACCGCCCGCCGGAACCTGCTGTTCTCCGTGCTGTCGGAGCACATCGGGTTCTCGATCTGGACGCTGTGGTCGGTGCTGGTGCTGTTCATGGGCCCGGAGTACGGCCTCACCCCGGCGGACAAGTTCCTGCTGACGTCGATGGTGACGCTGGTCGGCGCGGTGGTCCGCGTCCCGTACACCTTCGCGGTGGCGGTCTTCGGCGGCCGGAACTGGACGATCGTCTCGGCGGCGCTGCTGCTGATCCCGACGGTCGCGGCGTTCACGGTGATGGAGCCGGGCACGTCGTTCGGCACGTTCCTGCTGGTCGGCCTCCTCGCGGGGATCGGCGGCGGAAACTTCGCCTCGTCGATGACGAACATCAACGCGTTCTTCCCGCTCCGCAAGAAGGGCTGGGCCCTCGGCCTGAACGCGGGCGGCGGCAACATCGGCGTACCGGTCATCCAGCTGATCGCGCTCGCGGTGATCGGCGCGAGCGGCGGTCCGAGGGTCCTGCTGGGCATCTACATCCCGCTGATCGTGATCGCCGCGACGCTGGCCGCGCTGTACATGGACAACCTGACGTCCGTGAAGAACGACACCGGCGCGGCGGTCGACGCGGCGAAGGACGGTCACACCTGGATCATGTCGTTCCTGTACGTCGGCACGTTCGGCTCGTTCATCGGCTACTCGTTCGCCTTCGGCCAGGTCCTGACGAACCAGTTCGGCCGTACGCCTCTCCAGGCGGCGTACCTGACGTTCATCGGCCCCCTGCTGGGCTCGCTGATCCGCCCGGTGGGCGGCTGGCTGGCGGACCGGTACGGCGGTGCGCGCATCACCCTGTACAACTACATCGGCATGGCGGCGGCGACGGCGGCGCTGATCGTGGCGAGCATCCAGAAGTCGCTGCCGTTCTTCGTCGCCGTGTTCGTGGTCCTGTTCGTCCTGACGGGCCTCGGCAACGGTTCGACGTACAAGATGATCCCCGGCATCTTCCAGACGAAGGCGCTGGCCAAGGGCCTGGAGGGCGAGGAGGCTGCGGCGTACGGCCGGCGGCTGTCGGGCGCGTCGATGGGCCTGATCGGGGCGGTCGGAGCGCTGGGCGGCGTGGGCATCAACATGGCGTTCCGCCAGTCGTTCCTGTCGTACGGCTCCGGCACGGGCGCGTTCGTCGCGTTCCTCGCGTTCTACGCGGTGTGCTTCCTGGTGACGTGGGCCGTATACCTTCGCCGGCCGGCGGGGCGGATCACCGCCCCGGATTCGGCTTCGGAGACGAAGCCGCAGCTCAGCTACGCGAAGGTGTGACGTAACACGGGCGACACCGACCGGAACCGAGCCTGTCACGCGGCGTTGACAGGCTCGTCGGTCTACGGGTGCCGGCGCTTCATGGGCGGCGTCCCGCGAGGCTTCGCCGCTTCGCGGGATTCGTGAGATTTTCATCGCGGGGACACCCGGGGCTCCGAGCGGGACGAGAGTGACTATGTACGACGAACAGCGACCGGAACACGGTCCCCTCGCCGGCTTCACCGTCGGCGTGACCGCCGCGCGCCGCGCCGAGGAGCTGGGCACGCTGCTCCAGCGCCGGGGCGCGGCCGTCGTCCACGCGCCCGCGCTGCGGATCGTGCCGCTGGCGGACGACAGCGATCTGCTGGCCGCGACGAAGGACCTCCTCGGCCAGGCGCCGGACATCGTCGTCGCGACGACGGCGATCGGCTTCCGGGGCTGGATCGAGGCGGCGGACGGCTGGGGTCTGGGCGAGCCGCTGCTGGCCCGGCTGTCCACGGTGGAGCTGCTGGCGCGCGGCCCCAAGGTGAAGGGCGCGATTCGCGCCGCGGGGCTCACGGAGGAGTGGTCGCCGTCCAGCGAGTCGATGGCGGAGGTGCTGGACCGGCTGCTCGAACAGGGGGTGGAGGGGCTGCGGATCGCCGTCCAGCTGCACGGGGAGCCGTTGCCGGGGTTCGTGGAGGCGCTGCGGGTCGCGGGGGCGGAGGTCGTGGGGGTGCCGGTATACCGCTGGATGCCGCCGGAGGATCTCGCGCCGCTGGACCGGCTGCTGGACGCGGTGATCTCGCGGGGGCTCGACGCGGTGACGTTCACGAGCGCTCCGGCCGCGGCTTCGCTGCTGTCGCGTGCCGAGCGGCGGGGGCTGCTCGGCGAGCTTCTGGCGGCCCTTCACCACGACGTCCTTCCCGCGTGCGTGGGGCCGGTGACCGCGCTTCCCCTTCAGGCGGCGGGAGTCGACACCGTCCAGCCCGAGCGGTTCCGGTTGGGGCCGCTGGTCCAACTGCTGTGCCAGGAGCTGCCGGGGCGGGCCCGGGCCCTGCCCATCGCCGGGCACCGGGTCGAGATCCGGGGGCATGCGGTGCTGGTGGACGGGGAGTTGAAGCCGGTGCCGCCGGCCGGGATGTCGCTGCTGCGGGCGTTGTCGCGGCGGCCGGGGTGGGTGGTGGCCCGGGCGGATCTGCTGCGGGCGTTGCCGGGGGCGGGGCGGGATGAACATGCCGTCGAGACGGCTATGGCTCGGTTGCGTACGGCGCTTGGGGCGCCGAAGTTGATTCAGACGGTGGTTAAGCGGGGGTATCGGTTGGCTGTGGATCCGGCGGCTGATGCGAAGTATTCGGACGCGTGAGGGGGGTGGGGCGGCGGGGGGTCAAGGGGGGCGGCGTGGGGGGAGTTGAGGGGGTAGTGGGTCGGGGGGTGTCGGCGCTGGGGCTGGGAGGTGTTCGAGGGCGCCGGCGGGTCGGGGGTGCGGGTTCGGGGCGCCGACGGGTCGGGGGTGCCGACGCCGGGGCCGGGAGGTGTTCGAGGGCGCCGGCGGGCCGGGAGTGCAGGTTCGGGGCGCCGGAGGGTCGGGGGTGCCGACGCCGGGGCCGGGATGTGTTCGAGGGGAGCGGCGGGCCGGAAGGTGCGGGTTCTGGGCAGCGGCGGGTCGGAGGGGGCGGCAGGGGTGAGGGCCCTGGCGGGGTGGGGGCAGCGGCGGTTCGAGCAACGGCGGTCCGGGCGCTGGCATCGGCGGGCCGGGCGGTCCGGGCGTCGAGTTCGGGGCAGCGGCGGGCCGGAGGCAGGGGTGAGGGCCTTGCCGGGGTCGGGGGCAACGGCGGGCCCGGCGCTGGCATCGGCATCGGCATCGGCATCGGCATCGGCATCGGCATCGGCATCGGCATCGGCGGAATGTCGAGGGGGACGAACGTCTGCGGGGCTTCCGGCGTCTCAGTCTCGACCGAGGCACTGGAGGCCCCCTATGCGCCGCTCTCTTGTTCTGGCCCTCGTGGCCCTGACGATGCTGACGGGCGCCTGCGGCACCGAGCATCCGTCGCAGTCCGCCCGCCCCTCCGAGAACCCGGCGGAACGCGCCGCGCGGGCCCGGCAGGTGGCCGCCGCGTGGAACGGCTCGCGGGCGGCGGCGAGTTGGCGTGCCGGGTACCACCCGCTGGGTGACTGGACGGCGCTGCCCAAGGGGCTCACGGACCCGCTGGTCACCCTTCGGACGACGCTCCCCGCGCTCCCCCGCCCCGACGCCGAGGTCAGGTGGCCGGACGGTTCGACGCTGCGGGCTCCGCTCATTCCGGCGAGCACCGCGTACGAGGCGCTGGGCCGGTACGAGGGCCCGCTCGCACAACTTCCGGTCACCGCCGTGACGTTGGGGACGATGCCCCTCCAGACGAGCCGGGGCCCCGCAACCGTCCCGGCGTGGCTGTTCACGGTGGAGGGGTACGCCGAGCCGATCAGGAGGGCCGCGGCACGCCCCTCGGCTCGCCCCAAGTCGCCGATAGGGGAGGCGAGTTCAGCGGGGCTCGGGAATCAGGTGGAGAGCGTCCGGGGCTCGGCCCTGACCATCGTCGCACCGCACGGCTCCTGCGACGACGGCATCAAGGTGGAGGCGCTGGAGACGCCGGGGAGTGTGGTCCTGACGTCGTACACGGTGAACCCCAAAGAGGGCGCGTGCACAGCCGATTTGAAGATGGAGCGGGTGAAGGTGACCCTGGACGGGCCCCTGTCCGACCGGGTCCTGCTGGACGCGGCCACGGGCGCACCGATGCCGTACGACACGAACGGCCTGTCCCCGACCTGGAGTTGACGCCCTGCCCCGGGGAGGGGTGACCCGAACCGAAGGCCACCCCTTCCCACGTCACTGCCTCACAGCTCAGATGATCCGCCGAGGCGCGTCGAACTGGTCCACCGGCGCCACGGGGCAAGCCGCCGACGGCCCACCGAGGACGTTCCCGCCCACGCCCTCCGCGTTCGGCACCGCACACCGCAGATCGACGTTGACCAGCGGAGCCCCGTACGTGTTGAGGATGCCGCTGGCGTCCCCGCCGATCGCCGTGTCCCCGTTACGCGTGGCGAAGTCGGACGCGGTGCCGCTCCCACTGGCCGTGTCCCCATAGGCGACACGAGCCGCGTGGTTCATCTCCCCGGCGTTGGTGGCGGTCATGTTCTCCGCCCCCACCCCCGCGGAGGTGGTCGCCGAGGCAACCCCCGTGGCCGCCATCGTCGCAGCGGACGCCAACGCCGCCCCAGCCAGAACCTTCTTGATCACAACTCTCTCTTGTCCGGCGAATCCGAAAAAATAACGATCGCTATTGATCAGCGAACGTCACCGACCAAAAGATTCCGATCACCAGGGGTCACGCGCCATCACCGCAACGGGCTACCCCGATACGGCCATCTGGCCACCTCGGACGAAAACCCCCAGCTCACCCGCTCCCACCCCCTGCGGCTTACGCCCCCAGGACTACCGCCTCCGCCCCCGGCTGCCCTTCGCCCGCCCGTCCGGCCACAGGGTCGGTCTGCGGCCCGCCGCGAGATCCTCCGCCCACCCGAAGGCCAGCACGCACAGGGCCGTGAGGAGCCAGGTCAACGGGAGGACGGGCCATGGGGAGTTGAGGAGCCAGACGGCGTGGGATTCGAGGTAGGGGATGTTCCAGGCGTGGTCCCAGAGGGGTTCGGCGATGGCGATGCAGAGGTTGTGCCAGAGGTAGATCGTGACGGCGCGGGAGTTGAGGAGGGTGATCAGGCCGTCCCAGCGGCGCAGGGCGGGGGGCCAGGTCCGCCAGCTCGGGCTCAGGTGGAGGAGGAGCAGGACCGTCGCGAAGGACCAGAGGGACTGGGCGAAGGGCATGTCGTCGAGGTCGTGGTCCTGGTGGAGATCGTGCGCGAGGGCATACCAGAGAGCTACGGCGGCGACGGCCGGGGCGAGGGAGGGGACGGTGTAGCGGGGGAGCTTCTGGAGGACGCCCTGGTGGTGGGCCATACCCAGGAGCCAGCAGGAGCCGAAGGTCGCGAAGTCGGTGAGGGTGGAGTCGAGGCGCCAGCTCGTGGTGGTGGCCGAGGTGAACTCCAGGCCCGCCGAAAGGACGAGGGGCGCCAGGATCGTGGGCCAGGGAGCCGCGCGCAGGGCCCGGCGCAGGAGCGGGGAGAGGAGGACGAACCAGAGGTAGGCCCTGATGTACCAGAGGGGTACGCCCAGAGCGGTGGGCCAGTCGTCCGCCACGAGGCCCTGGATGCCGTGGGAGACCTCGGCGTACGGGGGGTCGCTGAGCGGGAGGACCCAGTACCCGAGATGCAGCCACCACCAGGCCGGGTGCCCCTCCTCCCCGGGACCCCAGCCCGCGAGGACCATGCCGGTCACCCCGATCACTCCCAGGAGCCACAGGGGCGGGAGCAGCCGTCGCAGGCGGCCCCGGATCACCTCGGGTCCGGAGCGTTTACCGAGGGAGCGGGACATCAGGTTGCCGGCGAGGGCGAACATCACGCCCATGGAGGGGAAGACGATGGGGAGCCAGGCCCAGCCCATGAGGTGGTAGAGGACGACACGGAAGAGGGCGACGGCCCGGAGGAGGTCGAAGTACCGGTCCCGGCCGCCTTTTTGGGGCGCCGGTGAGTCCGGCTCCTGCTCGACGACCGGCATCTTCTCGGTGTCCCGGCCCCCCAGTTCGGGCCTGTCCGACGTACTCGTCATGCCCGGCCTCCGCTCTCCGCCGCCAACTTCCCCGGGGGCGCGGCGACTTGGCCCTTGCGGCGCAGTTTCTGCCAGCGCAGCCGGCCGCCCGTGAGCGCCGTGATCCAGGACTGGAGCAGGACGATGTACATCAGCTGCCGGTAGAGGATCTGCTGGAGCGGCAGGGAGATCAGCGGGGTGAGGCGTTCGCGGTCGAGGGCGAACGCGTAGGCCGCGCAGGCCCCTTGGACCGCGAGAACGCCGAACCAGGCCGCGATCGTCCTGCCGGTCGGGCCGAAGACGAGGCCGTAGACGAGGAACAGGTCGATCAGCGGGGCCAGGAGCGGCGCGACGACCATGAACAGCGAGACCAGCGGCAGGCCGACCCGTCCGAAGCGGCCCGAAGGACCCCGTTCGACGACGGCCCGGCGGTGCTTCCAGATCGCCTGCATCGTGCCGTAGCACCAGCGGTACCGCTGCGACCAGAGCTGCTGCACCGACTCCGGCGCCTCGGTCCACGCGCGCGCGTTCTCCGCGTAGACGACCCGCCAGCCGTCGCGGTGCATGGCCATGGTGATGTCGGTGTCCTCGGCGAGCGTGTCGTCGCTCATCCCGCCGACCCGCTCCAGCGCGGTACGCCGAAATGCCCCTACGGCGCCGGGAATCGTGGGCATGCAGCGCAGTACGTCGTACATCCGGCGGTCCAGGTTGAAGCCCATCACGTACTCGATGTGCTGCCAGGCCCCGATGAGGGTGTCCTTGTTGCCGACCTTGGCGTTCCCGGCGACGGCTCCGACGCGCGGATCGGCGAAGGGCTGGACCAACTCCCGTACGGTGGACGGCTCGAAGACCGTGTCGCCGTCCATCATCACGATGATGTCGTGCGAGGCGTTGGCGAGCCCCCGGTTGAGCGCGGCCGGTTTGCCCGCGTTGAGCTGACGGACCACCCGTACGCCGGGCAGGGCGAGTTCCTCGACGATGCGGGCGGTGCCGTCGGTGGAGCCGTCGTCGACGACCAGGATTTCTATGGGGTGTTCGCTCCCGATCAGGGAACGCACCGTGTTCTCGATGCACTTGGCCTCGTTGTACGCCGGGACCAGCACCGTCACGGGTTCGGTGACCGGCGCGTCCGGGCCCCAGCTGAAGCCGCGGCGCCGGGTGCGGCGGGTGTGCGCGGCGGAGAGCAGCAGCATCAGGCCGAAGCGCGCGAAGACCAGGAAGCCGATGACCGCGAGGCCGACGACGAGGACGCCGGTGAGGCTGTCGGAGGCGGTGACGAGGGCCGTCCACGCCTTGCCCTTCCACAACTCGGCGCCGGTGACCGGGATATGGGCGCTCGGGGCGTTCAGAGCCTCGGTGAGGTTCTGGAACTTGTAGCCCTGGCCCTGGAGTTGAGGCAGGTAGCGGTCGAGCGCCTGGACCGTCTCGTGCCGGTCGCCGCCCGAGTCGTGCATCAGGACGATGCCGCCTTTCCCTTTGCGCGGCGTGGAGTTGGCGATGATCCTGGCGACTCCGGGCTTCTGCCAGTCCTCGCTGTCGACGCTCGTGAGGACGGTGAGGTAGCCCCGGCTCCCCACGTAACGCACGACCGGCCACGAGTTGTCGTCCAGCGCATCGGCCGTGGAGGAGTACGGCGGCCGGAAGAGCGAGGTGCGGATGCCGGCCGCGCCCGCCAACGCCAGCTGGTTCTGGGTGAGTTCCCAGTCGATGCGGGACCTGGACTGGTAGGAGAGGTCGGGGTGGTTGAAGGTGTGCAGGCCGATCTCGTGGCCCTCCTCGGCCATCCGCCGGACCAGGTCGGGGTAGCGGGACGCCATGGTGCCGGTGATGAAGAAGACGGCGTGGGCGCGGTGCGCCTTCAGGACGTCCAGGACCTCGGGCGTCCAGCGCGGGTCGGGGCCGTCGTCGAAGGTGAGGACGATCCGCCGGTCCGGGATGTCCATGCTGGTCGTCCGGCCGCCCCGGGTGTCCACGACCGGGCCGCCCGCCAGGATCTTCTCCGGCACCGTGTCGGCCGTCGCCTCGGGGCGTACCCGGTAGTCCGCGAGGATCTCGCTGTGCACGTAGCCGCGCAGCATCAGCATCGCCATCACCGCGCAGAGCAGGAGGAGCGGGAGCAGGTGGCGCATGGGGAGGAAACGGCGGCGGGACGGGGAGGGGGGTGGAGCCGACGGGGGTATGGGAGGGGGTCCCTGGTATGACGCCGTCGGTGGTAGTCCGTCGGCGACGGCCGGAGTGGCCGGGGCAGCCGTAGTACCCGTAGCACTCGTACTGCCCGTCATACCCGTAGTACCTGAGGCCCCCCGCTTCCGACGTGTCATCCCCCTACGGCCTGAGGAGGACCCCGACGAGCGGTGCGAGGGTAGGGCTGAGGAACCGGTCGACCCCTGTGCGAATCGCCGGTTTGCACGTGAACCCATCAGGAGACGCCCTCCACGGAACCGGCGGGAGCCGCCGCGGCCAGCGCCTTGCGCGCCACGAACACCCCGGCCCCGGACCCCGGCGCGCTCTGCGGCGCGTCGATGTTCGCGGCCAGGGCGGCCCCGGGGTCACCGGAGACACCGGACGCCGAACCACCGGAGCCGGTACCGCCCGAGCCGACGCCGCCTGAACCGGCACCGCTCGAACCGCTGTCGCCCGCCCCGGCACCGCCGGGCCCGCTGCCCCCGGACACGGACGCCGGTGTCACCCGGCCCGACGACGCGGGCGACGACACCGGCGAGGCCCCCGCAACCGACGGCCCCGCGCCCGTGCCCCCGCCGCCCGAGGCCCCGCCCGAGGTCCCGCCCGAGGTCCCCGCCCCGGACGCCTGCCGCTTCTCGCTGACCCCCTGCGACGCCGAAGCGTCCGGCGACGGATCCGGCGAGGGCGCCGCCGAGGAGGGCGGCGGGGACGACACCGCCGGGCTGCTGCCGCCCGGCGAAGGGCTGCCGCTGCCGACCCCGGGCCCCGGCCCGGTCCCCGGCCCGGTCGCGCCGGCGCTCGGCGAGGCCGCCACCGAGGAGGACGGCCGGGGCGTAGGACCCGTAGTACCCGAGGCGGACGGCCCCGGCGTCGCGCCGGGGGCCCTGGTCGTCGTACCGGAGGCGGTCGCCGACGAGGTACCGCCGGGGGTGGAGACGTCGTCCGGCGCGCCTGGCTCCGACGTACTGGGGGTACGGGTCGCCTCGACCTGGCTCGCGGGCTTGTTGTCGTCGCCGGGTCCGGGGAGCGGCAGCCAGGGGGCGCCCGCGTTGCCGGAGAGGAGGGTGCCGACGATGACGGCCGCGTAGGCGCCGCACGCCAGGCCGACGGCGAGTCCGAGGCGCCGGAAGGTACGGCTGCGGCGGCCCGACTCGTCGACGAACACGGGGCGTTCGGACGCCTCGCCGTCGGGCTTGGCACCGCCGCGCAGGGGGTCTAGCTGGACAGTCACCTCGCCGGGGTCGTGGCCCTCGGCAGCAGCGTCGGCCTTGCCGTCCGCGCCTCGGCCGTCCCGTGCACCCCGTCCCTCCGGAGAGCCACCCCCACGGTGAAGCTCCCCATCGGCCCCCGTCCGACGCCCCGCGCCGTCCCCGGCACGCCGGCTCCGGGGAGCCACCGGCCAGCCGCCCGCGTCCGCGTCCCCGGTCGCGCCCTCGTTCCCGGCGCCGCCCGGCGTCGTACCCGTACGACGTCCGGGGGACACCCCATGAGACCCGTACCCCCCAGGTACCCCCGCGGGCTTCTCCCCCCACGGGTCCCGCCCCACCGGCGCGGCTCCGAAAGCCGATTCCACCAGCCCGGCGGAGTCCGGTACCCGCGTCGAGGGGTCCGGTGCCCGTCGGCCGCTGCCGAGGATCTCGTCCGGGAACCCCTCCCATCCGGTACCGGCCGACAAGGCCGGCGAGGGCGACTCGCCCGACTGCCCGGATATCTCACGCCGTTCACCGGCGGACGCCCCCGCCTCGGGCAAGCGCGGGGACACCGCCCTGTCCGGGAACTTCTGGGTCCCACCTCCGACCGCCGCGACCCCTTGGGTCGGCGGTGCCGGGTCGGGCCATTCCGGTTGGGCTTCTTCTGGCCATTTCTTCACGTGCGTACTTCCCCCCACGGGAGCACCCCGGAATCGCTCCGGGTCCGTCCCTGGAACAGTTGTGGGCGTGTGTTCGACTGCCGAGCACACGTCGCACAACCAGGCCCCCACCCGGTTCACACGCCCCCGATGTCTCTCCGTGCTCGGGGCGCCGAATCTAGCGCAGCGGATGCGCGCCGCGTGCGCGATGTGTCATTTGTATGTGGATGCCATGCCCATGTCGATGGCTGAAATCCATCCATCGGCCGGGACCTCCAACCATGATTCCTCGACCGCGAGTTCGAGCACGGATTGACGCAGTGCAGCCAAGATCGGATGGACCAGCCCCTTTCGCCACACGAGTGACACCGGGGACAAAGGGACGGGCTCGACGAGCGGTCGCCGGACCGTCCCCGGCATGGCCGGAAACCCCTCCACGGCGAGCACCGGCCAGCCGGACCGGGCCATGACACGCCGGAACTCCTCCTCCCCCACGGCCATCGGAACCGGCGGCGCGACCCGGACTCCCCGCCCCTCGAACAACTGCCGGGCCAGGTCGGTCCATTCGGGGGTACGGGGATTTCCGGCGCCCGCGTAGACCTCCTCCCCCGCCAACTCCCGTACGGGCACGGCGTCCCACGAGGCCAGCCGGTGTTCCTCGGGGAGGAGGACGGCCATGGGCTCGTACCGGACGAGCTGGTGGTCGAGCCGGGCCCGCAGCGCGGGGGCGAGTCCCGCGTACCTTCCGAACGAGGCGTCCAGGCGTCCCGCGATCATCTCGGCGGCGGCCCAGGTCAGCCCGCTCTCGAAGCGGGCCATCAGCTCATGGTCCGGGGCGAGTCGGCGCGCTCGCTCCAGGACCAGCGAACCGGTGCGCAGGCCGGGCGAGTTGAGGTCGACCAGCAGGGGGCGGGGCCGGCCGAAGGCGGCGCGCAGTTCCTCCTGCGCGTCCAACACCCGCTGGGCGTACGGGAGAAGGCGTTCACCGTCCGGCGTCAGGGTCACCTGGCGTGTCGTACGGACGAACAGGTCGGCCCCCAACTCCCGTTCCAGTCGCCGTACATCGCGGCTCAGCGCCTGCTGGGCGACGAACAGGCGTGCGGCGGCCCGGGTGAAGTGCAGTTCCCCGGCCACGGCGAGGAAGACGCGGAGCAGGCGGGGGTCGAGATCCTGGGGCATCCGGCGAACGTAACAAGGACTCACAACACAGGCGCGTGAATAAGCGCGGGACAGGTGTTGGACCGGATGATCATCGCCGTACGACCGTTGACGGCATGCCCCACGTCCACCAAAAACCACCACGAACCCCCCGCACCGCCCACCGCACCCCCGGCCCCTACCGCCGCCTCCTCTCCCACCCCGGCGCCCGCGCCTTCACCGCCGGGAACCTCGTCGCCCGCCTCCCCTCGGGGATGTTCGGCGTCAGCGCGGTGATGATGATCGCCGACGCGCACGGGTCGTACGCGCTCGCGGGCGCCGTCAGTGCGACGGGCCTCGCGGCGACGGCAGTTGCCGCCCCGTGGGTCGCCCGGCTCGTCGACCGGCGCGGTCAGGCCCAAGTCGCCGTACCCGCCGCGCTGTTCGCCGCACTCGGGTCCATCGCCCTTGTGCTGTGCGTCCGTTACGACGCCCCGGTGTGGACGTTGTTCGCCGCGTACGCCGCGACGGCGAGCACCCCCAACACGGGCGGCATGTCCCGCGCCCGCTGGGCCCACCTGCTCGCCGGGGACGAGGAAGCCCTGCACACCGCGAACTCCTTCGAGCAGGCGGCGGACGAACTCTGCTTTCTGCTGGGCCCGTTGACCGCGGCGCTGCTGTGCGCGAACGTCTTCCCCGAGGCCGGCACGCTCACCGCAGCCGTCCTGCTCGTCACCGGCATCCTCCTGTTCGCCGCCCAGCGCGAGACCGAGCCCCCACCGCACGCCCGCCCCTCGGCCAAATCCCCGCTCACCGCCCCCGGCATGCCACCCCTCCTCGCCGCCTGCCTCTGCCTGGGCGCGGTCTTCGGCGCGACCGAGGTCGTGACGGTCGCCTTCGCGGACGAAGCGGGCCACCGAGCCGCCGCAGGGCTGGTGTTGGGCCTCCAGGCGGGCGGATCGGCGCTGGCGGGGCTGGTGTTCGGCGCGATGACGGGCCACGGCGAAGGAGCCTCCGGCAAGGGCCGACGGATGTCCAGGACCGGGGCGGCCTCCGGCAAGGGCCGACGGACGTCCAGGACCGGAGCAGCCTCCGGCAAGGGCCGACGAACACCCAAGACCGGGGCAGCCTCCGGCGAGGGACATCCGACCCTCCGGACCGAACCGACGCCCGGCAAGGAACACCCCGTCGAACCGAGGCCCGGCAAGGGACACCCCGTCGCGGACAGGCAGACCTCCGAGACCGCCCCGACCCCCAACTCCACCCCAGCCGCCCGCCGTTACCCCTGGTGCATCGCCGCCATGGCCACCCTCCTCACCCTCCCCCTCCTCGCCGCAACCCTCACCGGCTCCCTCGCCCTCCTGGCCCTCGCCCTCCTCGTCTCCGGTGCCGCGACCGCCCCCACGATGATCACCGGCATGACCCTGGTCCAGCAGCACACCCCCGAAGGCCGCCTCAACGAGGGCATGACCCTCGCGGTCACCGGCCTCCTCGGCGGAATCGCCGCGGGCAGCGCGCTCGGCGGCTGGGTGGCGGACCACACCTCCCCCACGACCGGCTACGGCCTACCGGTCGCCGCGGCGTGCGCGGCACTGCTGGTCACGCTGACGCGGCGAGCCAGGAACACCGGACGCGCCACGCCGACCACGACCCCGTAACCAACACCCCCGGCGACAAGGCACAACAACAGCCCACCCACCCCCAACCCCTCCCCGATGCCCCCGTCATAATCGAAACGCTTCCCTCATTCCCTGCCACCCCCATTGACGCACCCGCACCCACCCAATAACTTCCTCCGTCGAAGCGCTTCGACGTCACGCATCGAATCGATTCGACGAACACCCGCGTGACGCCGGCCAGGCCCAGCCCGAAGACCCATCCGACTCCCTTGGAGAACCTGGATGTTGACGGCACGACGGCGGACACTGACGACAGCGGCGGCACTGAGCACGGCTCTTCTCCTCGCGTCCTGCGGAGGCTCGGGAGGGGGTGGATCGGACGGGAACACCCTGCGCCTGTGGCACTACGAGGCCCCCAACAGCGCGATGGGGGCGGCGTGGACGGAGGCGATCAAGGAGTTCGAGGTCCAACACCCCGGCGTCAAGGTGAAATTCGAGGAGAAGAGCTTCGAGCAGATCCAGAAGACGGCCCCGATGGTCCTCAACTCCTCGGACGCACCGGACCTGATGGAGTACAACAAGGGCAACGCGACGGCGGGCCTCCTCTCGAAGCAGGGCCTGCTGACCGACCTCACCCCGGAGGTGACGAAGCGGGGCTGGGACAAGCTGCTGGGCCCGGGCGTCCGCACGACCAGCCAGTACGACACCAACGGCGTGATGGGTTCGGGCAGTTGGTACGGCATCCCGAACTACGCCGAGTACACGATGGTCTACCTCAACAAGGACCTCTTCAGGAAGTACTCCGTCCAGGTGCCGACAACGTTGGCTCAACTCACGTCGGCCTTGCAGAAGTTCAAGGACAAGGGCGTCACCCCGCTGGCCAACTCGGGCGCGGAGTACCTCGCCCACCAGTACCTCTACCAGCTGGCCCTGTCGAAGGCGGACCGCTCCTGGGTCGACGCCTACGAGCTGTACAAGGGCAAGCCCGACTTCCACGACGCGGCCTGGACGTACGGCGCCGAGACGTTCGCGGACTGGGTCGAGAAGGGCTACATAGCCAAGAGTTCGAGCGGTACGACGGCCGAGCAGGCGGGCGTCTCCTTCCTCCAGGGCAAGGCACCGATCCTGTTCTCGGGGAGCTGGTGGTACGGCCGCTTCCAGTCGGAGGCGACGTTCGACTGGGGCACGACCCTGTGGCCGGAGTCGAAACTCACGCTCGGCTCGGGCGGGAACCTCTGGGTCGTGCCGAAGAGCGCGAAGAACAAGCAACTCGCCTACGACTTCATCGACATCACCCTGTCGAAGAAGATCCAGAACCTGCTCGGCAACAAGGGCGGCGTACCCGTCGCGGCGGACCCGAACGCGATCACCGACCCCAAGTCGAAGCAACTCATCACGGATTTCACCACGTTGAGCGCCCGTGACGGCCTCGCCTTCTACCCCGACTGGCCGGTACCCGGCTTCTACGACGTCCTGGTCTCGGAGACGCAGAAACTGATCACCGGCAGCGAGAAGCCCGAGGAGTACCTCGACGCGGTGAAGAAGGCGTACGACAAGGGTGTCCCGTCCTCATGACGGCTCCGCGCCGCTCGGCGCCGTACGCGCTCTTCCTGGTCCCCGGCGTCCTCGCGTTCCTCGCGGTCGTCATCGTGCCGTTCCTGATGAACACCGGTGTGAGCTTCACGAGTTGGCAGGGCGTCGGCACCCCGGAGTGGTCCGGTCTCGCCAACTACCGGGAGCTGCTGGACGATTCGGCGTTCTGGGAGTCGTTCCGGCACAGCCTGTTCATGGTCGTGGCGATGGCGGCGCTGCCCACGGCCGCCGGACTCGTCCTGGCCGCCGCCCTGTTCGACTACGTCGGCAAGCACTTCGGCAGCAGGGTCACGACGATTCTGCGGGCCTGCTTCTACCTGCCGCAGGTGCTGCCGATCGCGGTCGCGGGCATCGTGTGGAGCTGGATCCTCGCCCCGGACAACGGCTCGCTCAACGAACTCCTCGGCGCCATCGGCCTGTCGAGCTGGGAGCAGGACTGGCTGGGCGACCCGGACCTCGCGCTCTACAGCGTCATGGGCGTCATGGTCTGGGTCCAACTCGGCTTCCCGCTCGTGGTGTTCATGGCCGGGCTCGAACGCGTCGATCCCCAGCTGCACGAGGCGGCCGAGCTGGACGGCGCGGGCTGGTGGCGCCGCTTCTGGCACATCACGCTGCCGCAGATCCGCCCCGAGATCTCCGTCGTGCTGACCTGGTGCACGATCGCCGCGCTCAAGGTGTTCGGCGCGGTGTACGTCCTGACGAAGGGCGGGCCGGGCGGGGCGACGGACGTGCCGTCGTACTTCTCGTTCACCACGTTCTTCGAGAAGACGCAGGTCGGGTACGGGGCCGCGATCTCGACGGTGCTGACGGTACTGATCCTCGCGCTCTCGCTGATCGCGCTGAGACTCCAGAACAGGCAGGAAGAGGCGCCGAGTTGAAAGCACTGAAGCGTTATCCCGTCCTCCTCGCCCTCTGTGTCGCCGCCCTCTTCATGATCACCCCCTTCCTCATCGTCACCCTCAACGCCTTCAAGTCCCCCGCGGAGTACGCCCAGAACGGCCCTCTCAGCCTCCCCGACGGCCTCTACCTCGACGGCCTCAAAAGCTTCTGGACCCGCGTCGACTACACCCAGAAGCTCGTCAACTCCACCCTGATCAGCGGCTCGGTGGCGATCCTCGCGACCCTCCTCTCCCTCCTCAACGCCTACGCGATCGGCATCGGCCGCATCAAGGGCCGCCCCTGGATCCTCGCCTTCTTCGTCCTGGCGAACGTCGTCCCGCAGGAGGCGCTGGTCTACCCCGTCTACTACCTGAGCAAGCAACTCGGCCTGTACGACACGAGGGTGAGCGTCATCATCGTGTTCACGGTGATCCAGGCGGCGTTCGGCACGTACCTCCTGTCGGCCGTCCTCGGCAGGTTCCCGCGCGAGGTGGTCGAGGCGGCGCACGTGGACGGCGCGAACAAGTGGCAGGTGCTGTGGCGGATCGTCGTACCGATGAGCCGCCCCACCCTCGGCGTCCTGCTGGTCTTCTTCTTCGTGTGGACGTGGAACGAGTTCCTGCTCCCGCTGGTGATGCTGATCTCGAACGACAACCAGACGGTGTCGGTCGCGCTCGGCGTCCTCCAGGGCCAGCGCCTGATGGACGCCACGATGACCAACGCGGCTGCCCTGCTGGGTGTGTTGCCGGCGCTCGTCTTCTTCCTTGTCTTCCAGCGCACGCTCACCCGCGGGATAGCCGTGGGTGCCGTCAAGTAAGGACCACTCCGTCAAGTAAGGGGCCTCCACGTGAAGTTCACCGATGGTTACTGGCTGCTGCGCGACGGGATCACCGCGGCCCACCCCGCCGAGGTGCTCGACGTCGCCGCGTCGGACGGCACGCTGGAGATCCACGCGCCGACCCAGCCCATCCGCCACCGCGGCGACCTGCTGAAGGGACCGGTCGTGACGATCAGCGCGCACACCCCGATGCCCGACGTCATCGGCGTCACCTTCGCCCACTTCCGGGGCGACCGCCCGCCCTCACCGCAATTCGACCTGACCGCCGAGGAGTTCACCCCTCAGCTGTCCTACGAGGAGGACCACGCGACCCTCACCTCCGGCGCCCTGTCCCTGAAGGTCACCCGCAGCGGCCCCTGGCACCTGGACTTCCGCGCCGACGGCCGCTCGCTCACCTCCAGCGGCCCCAAGGGCATGGGCATCATGCGCGACACCCGCACCGAGGCCCACTATCTGCGCGAGCAACTCGCCCTGGGTGTAGGGACATCGGTGTACGGACTCGGCGAACGGTTCGGCCCGGTCGTCAAGAACGGCCAGGTGGTGGACATCTGGAACGCCGACGGCGGCACGGCCACCGAACAGGCGTACAAGAACACGCCGTTCTACCTCACCGACGCCGGGTACGGCGTCTTCGTCGACCACCCGGGCAAGGTGTCCTTCGAGGTCGGCTCCGAGGCGGTCTCCCGGGTCCAGTTCAGCGTCGAGGCCCAGGAGTTGACGTACTACGTCATCCACGGCCCCACCCCGAAGGACATCCTGCGCAAGTACACCGCCCTCACCGGCCGCCCCGCGCTCCCGCCGGCCTGGTCGTTCGGGCTGTGGCTGTCGACCTCGTTCACCACCTCGTACGACGAGGAGACCGTCACCTCGTTCATCGAGGGCATGCGGGCACGCGAACTCCCCCTGTCCGTCTTCCACTTCGACTGCTTCTGGATGCGCGAGCTGAACTGGTGCGACTTCGAGTGGGACCCGCGCGTCTTCCCCGACCCGGAGGGCATGCTGGCCCGGCTGAAGGCGAAGGGGCTGCACGTCTGCGTATGGATCAACCCCTACATCGCCCAGCGCTCCCCGCTGTTCGCGGAGGGCAAGGAGCTGGGCCACCTCCTGAAGCGGCCGGACGGCAGCGTCTGGCAGTGGGACCTGTGGCAACCCGGCATGGCCCTGGTCGACTTCACCGATCCGGCCGCCCGCGACTGGTACGCGTCGAAGCTGGAGAAACTCCTCGACCAGGGCGTCGACTGCTTCAAGACCGACTTCGGCGAGCGCGTCCCGACGGACGTGGCCTGGTCCGACGGCTCCGACCCGGAGCGCATGCACAACTACTACACGTACCTCTACAACCGCACCGTCTTCGACGTCCTGCGCAAGCACCGCGGCGAGGGCGAGGCGGTCCTCTTCGCCCGCTCGGCCACAACAGGCAGCCAGAAGTACCCCGTTCACTGGGGCGGCGACTGCGAGTCGACGTACGAGGCGATGGCCGAGTCGCTGCGCGGCGGCCTGTCGCTCGGCCTGTCCGGGTTCGGCTACTGGAGCCACGACATCGGCGGCTTCGAGGGCACCCCGACCCCGGCCCTGTTCAAACGCTGGCTCGCCTTCGGCCTGTTGTCGTCCCACAGCCGCCTGCACGGCAGCTCCTCGTACCGGGTGCCGTGGCTCTTCGACGACGAATCCGTCGACGTACTACGGCTGTTCACGCGGCTGAAGCTGCGGCTCATGCCGTACCTGTACGAGGCGGCGCGCACCGCGCACGAGGAAGGGGTGCCGGTGATGCGCGCGATGGTCCTGGAGTTCCCGGACGACCCCGGGTGCGCGCATCTGGAGCGCCAGTAC
Source organism: Streptomyces saintjeani (assembly GCF_055409605.1). Lineage (NCBI taxonomy): Bacteria > Bacillati > Actinomycetota > Actinomycetes > Kitasatosporales > Streptomycetaceae > Streptomyces > Streptomyces saintjeani. The sequence continues at coordinate 3,619,294 of NZ_CP189624.1, forward strand.
ATGCTGGGCGGCGACCTGTTGGTGGCGCCGGTCTTCAACGACGAGGGAGACGTGCGGTACTACGTCCCCGAGGGCGACTGGACCGACTTCTTCACCGGCCGCACCGTCACCGGCCCGCGCTGGGTGCGCGAGACGCACGGGTTCCTGAGCGTCCCGCTGCTGGTGCGCCCCGGCGCGGTGATCCCGGTGGGCGCGCACGCCGACCGGCCCGACTATCCGTACGCCGACGGGGTCACCCTGCGGACGTACGGCCTGGAGCGGGGAGCCCAGGTGACCGTGCGCGCCGGGGAGGTGAGCTTCACCGTCGTCCGGGAGGGGAACACGCTGCGGGCCTCCTCCAGCGATCCGGTGGCGCCCTGGTCGCTCGCCGCCGGGGACCGGGTGGCGCGGGCGGAGGCCGGATGCGGCTTCCTGACGGTGGAGCTGGGCTGATGGTCAAGATCACCGATGTGGCGCGGCTGGCCGGGGTCTCCCCGAGCACGGTGTCGTACGCGCTGAGCGGCAAGCGGCCGATCTCCGAGCAGACCCGGCGCCGGGTCCAGGACGCCATCCGCGACCTCGGCTACCGGCCGCACGCCGGTGCCCGCGCGCTGGCCAGCAGCCGCTCCAACGTGCTCGCCCTCGTCGTCCCCCTGCGCGCCGGGATGCACGTACCCGTCGTCATGCAGTTCGTGGGGTCGGTGGTGACGGCCGCGCGGCGGTACGACCACGACGTGCTGCTCCTGACGCAGGAGGAGGGCGAGGAGGGGCTGCGGCGCGTCGCGGACACCGCGCAGGTGGACGCGCTGATCCTCATGGACGTACAACTCCACGACCCCCGGCTGCCGTTGCTGCGTTCGCTGGAGCGGCCGACGGTGATGATCGGGTTTCCGCTCAGCCCGCAGGGGCTCACGTGTATCGACCTGGACTTCCGGGCGGCGGGCGAGGCGTGCGTCGAGCATCTCGCCCGGCTCGGGCACCGGACCGTCGCGCTGGTGGGGTCGCCGCCCGAAGTGTACGTCCGGCAGACCGCGTTCGCGCAGCGCGTCGTCCAGGGGTTCACCGCCGCCGCCGACCGCGCCGGGCTCCAGTCCGCCGTGCACCCCTGCGAGGCGAGCCCCGCCGCCGCCCGCCGGGTCGCCGAGCGACTGCTGCGCGAGCAACCGGCGTTGACCGGGGTCGTCGTCCACAACGAGGCGGTGCTCGAACCGCTCATCGAGGCGTTCCGCCGGCTCGGGCTGAGCGTCCCCGGCGACCTCTCCGTCATCGCGATCTGCCCCGCCGACCTCGCGGAGCACCTCCAGGTCACCGCCGTCGCCCTGCCGTCCGGCCAGGTCGGCACGCGGGCGGTGGAGTTGCTGATGGACAAGCTCGCGGGGGAGCCGGTGTCGGAGGCGACGCTGCTGCCGGCGGCGCTCACGCCGAGGGCGAGTACGGCGCCCCGGCACGCGTGAGGAGAAAAGCCACAGGCCCCGCCGCTCGAAAGCGACGGGGCCTGTGGCCACATGGGATGTGGAGATGGCGGGAATCGAACCCGCGTCCAACGGTGCGGAATCAGGACTTCTCCGTGTGCAGTTCGCTGTGATTTTCTCGGCCCCGGTGATCACGCGAACAAGTCGCCGACGGGCCCAGTCACTGTTTGATTTCCCGTCGAACCCCGTGACCGGGTTCGACGGTTTAGTCCCCTAGATTATGCCAGGGTCCGGGTCGGGAACACTCCCGGGCTGACACCCGTTAAGGGCCTTCGCTCACTGCTTATTAGGCAGCGAGGGCGAAGGCGCGGGAATCGCTCTTGTTAGTGGCGATTATTTTTTGCGACATATGGTTAACGAGATCATTGCCGCTTCCTCGACACGCTTCTCCTGCTTCGACAACCGCTGTCGAAACCGATCATCCCCATGTTGATTTTTCAAACCCCCGAGGGGGTGCTCGCCGACCGGAGTCGGCGTTGATGCCATCGTACGTGACCGACGCGCACGGATGCCACCGTATTCCCGCTCGTCAGCCTTCCCGCTGGCGCCGCTTCGCCGCCGCGATCGCGCGGTCGGTGTCGCGCCGGTCCTGCTTCTCGCGCAGGGTCTGCCGCTTGTCGTACTCCTTCTTGCCGCGCGCGAGCGCGATCTCGGCCTTCGCGCGGCCGTCCCTGAAGTACAGGGCGAGCGGCACGATCGTGTGGCCGGTCTCCTCCGCCTTGGCCGCGAGCTTGTCGATCTCCTCGCGGTGCAGGAGCAGCTTGCGCTTGCGGCGCGCGGAGTGGTTGGTCCAGCTGCCCTGGTGGTACTCCGGGATGTGCGCGTTGTGCAGCCACGCCTCGCCCCGGTCGATCTGCACGAACCCGTCGGCCAGCGAGGTGCGCCCCTCGCGCAGCGACTTGACCTCGGTCCCCATGAGGACGAGCCCCGCCTCGAAGGTGTCGACGATCGCGTAGTCGTGCCGGGCCTTCTTGTTCTGCGCGACGATCTTCTTCTTCCCCCCCTTCTCGCCGTCCCGCGCCTTGCCGCCCCCGCCGCCCTGCTTGGGCTGGGACTCCTTCGGTACGTACATTCCCTTGCTCATAGTCCCGCCATTTTCGCACCCGCCGGGCCCCGAAGGGAAAGCCGTTTCCCCTACCGCGTCCGCCCCGACCCGCTCAGCACCCGCTCCGCCCGCTCCAGCACCCCCGCCTCCACCTCCAGGTCCGGTGTGATCCCCACCCCGTCCACCGCGTGCCCGGACGGCGTCCGGTAGTGCCCCACCGTCAGCTCCGCGACCGACCCGTCCGGCAGCCGCGTCGGCATCTGGACCGAGCCCTTCCCGAACGTACGGCTGCCGACGACGACCGCGCGCCCCCGGTCCTGGAGCGCCCCGGTCAGCAGCTCGGCCGCGCTCATCGTGCCGCCGTCGACGAGTACGACCAGGGGTCTGGTGGTGTCGCCCCCCGCGTCCGCGTGCAGGGCGTGCTCGGTGCCGTCCGTGTCGTACGTCGCGACCAGGCCGCCGTCCAGGAAGACCGAGGCGACGCCGACCGCCTCGGTGACCAGCCCGCCCGAGTTCCCCCGCAGATCCAGCACCACGCCTCCCGACGCCTCCCGCACGGCGGCCCGTACCGCCTCGCCCACTCCCTTGGTGAACGCGGAGACTCGAACAAGAGTTCCTCCACCGGCGATCTTCTGCACGGTCACCGGTTCGGTGGAGAGCGTCGCGCGCCGGACCGTCTCGCCCCACGCGCGCGCGCCGCGCGACAGCCCCAGCCGTACGGCCGTACCCGCGGGCGCGTCGGTCGCGTCGCCGCGCAGCAGGGACAGGACGTCGGTGACCGGCAGCCCCTCCACGGCGCGTCCGTCGACGCTCGTGAGGCGGTCGCCCGCGCGGATGCCGGCCGCCTGCGCGGGCGAGCCGCCGCTGACCTTGCTGACGGCGATCCTGCCGTCGGACTCGCGGCGCGCCCACAGCCCGACGCCGGTGTACTCGCCGTCGAGGGACTGCTCGAACTCCTCGTACTCACCCTCCGAGTAGACGGCCGCCCAGCGGTCCCCGCTGCGGCTCACCGCGCGCTCGGCGGCCTCCGTGGGGGACTTGCCCTCGGCCATCGCGTCGGCCGCCGCCCGCGCCACCTGCCCGCGCGCGTCGGGGCCGACCGACCGGGCCACCCCCGCCTCCTCGCCCCCCTGGGGCAGCGATCCCGTCGCGGCCCCCGCCACCAGCACGCTCGCGAACACCAAGGTCAGGGCGGCCCCGCGGCCGAAGCGGCGGGGCTGCGAGAACAGGTCGGGGCCTGACATGGCCGTGAGTCTAGGGGAAGCGAAAGGGCCGTACGGGCAGTTGTCCGTACGGCCCTCTTGGCATGTGTCACACCTTCAGGTACTTGCGCAACGCGAAGAAGGCGGCAAGGGCGGGCATCAGCAGGCTCGCCGCGAGGATCAGCGGAAGCTTGGTCAACAGGGCGTCCCAGCCGATGAAGTTGATGAGGCTGAGCTTCTGCGACAGGGCCATCCCGTGGTCGATCGTGAAGTACCGGCCGAGCGTCAGACCGACGCACGCGAGCACCCCGCCGATGAACCCGGCGACCGCCGCCTCCGCGATGAACGGCGCCTGGATGTAGAACCCGGAGGCGCCGACGAGCCGCATGATCCCCGTCTCACGCCGACGACTGAACGCCGACACCCGTACCGTGTTGACGATCAGCATCAGTGCCACGACGAGCATCAACGCCATCACGCCGAGGGCCGCGCGGTTCAACAGGTTGAGCAGTTCGAAGAGGTTGTCCAGAATCCCCTTCTGGTCCTGTACGGACTGCACGCCGTCGCGCCCGTTGAACGCCGTCGCGATGACCTGGTACTTCTCCGGGTCCTTCAGCTTGATCCGGTACGACTCCTGCATCTGGTCCGGCGTGAGGGACGCGGCCAGCGGCGAGTCGCCGAACTGCTCCTTGTAGTGCTTGTACGCCTCGTCCTGCGATTCGTACGTCACCGTCTGGACGACCGACATCTTCTCCAGGTCGGTCTTGATCTGCTGCTTCTGGTCCGTGGTCACCGCGCCCTTGGCGCAGTTGGGGTCGGACTCGGCGTCGCTCTTGTTGCAGAGGAAGATCGAGACGTTGACCTTGTCGTACCAGTAGCCCTTCATCGTGCTGACCTGGTCGCTCATCAGCAGCGAGCCGCCGAAGAGACCCAGCGAGAGGGCCACGGAGACGATGACCGCGAAGGTCATCGTCAGGTTGCGGCGGAGACCGACACCGATCTCCGAGAGGACGAACTGGGCGCGCATGGCGCTTCAAGCCTTTCCGTGGGACCTGGGGACGGTCAGTGCTGGTAGCCGTAGACGCCGCGGGCCTGGTCGCGGACGAGGCGGCCCTTCTCCAGCTCGATGACGCGCTTGCGCATCTGGTCGACGATGTTCTGGTCGTGCGTCGCCATGATGACCGTCGTACCCGTCCGGTTGATGCGGTCGAGCAGTTTCATGATGCCGACGGAGGTCTGCGGGTCGAGGTTGCCGGTCGGCTCGTCCGCGATCAGCAGCTTGGGGCGGTTGACGAACGCGCGCGCGATGGCGACGCGCTGCTGCTCACCGCCGGACAGCTCGCCGGGACGCCGGTCCTCCTTGCCGCCGAGCCCGACCAGGTCGAGGACCTGGGGCACCGACTTGCGGATCTCGCCCTTCGACTTGCCGATGACCTCCTGCGCGAAGGCGACGTTCTCGGCGACCGTCTTGTTCGGCAGCAGCCGGAAGTCCTGGAAGACCGTCCCGAGCTGGCGGCGCATCTGCGGCACCTTCCAGTTGGACAGCCGGGCGAGGTCCTTGCCGAGGACGTGCACCTGGCCGTGGCTGCATCGCTCCTCGCGCAGGATCAGCCGCAGGAAGGTCGACTTGCCGGAGCCGGAGGAGCCGACGAGGAAGACGAACTCGCCCTTCTCCACCTCCAGGGACACCTCCCTGAGAGCGGGGTGGGTCTGCTTGGGGTAGACCTTGGAGACGTTGTCGAATCGGATCACGGTGCACCACGGGTCGCCGGGGGTAGATGAGCGTGACCATACGCGAAGCGGGTGAGGCGGCGCAGGCGGCCGTCACTGTTGGGTGTGGCTTGTGTGTATTTGCGCGCGGGCGGGGAAGGGGCGCCCGCCCTCGTCCTGGGCGATCCGGCGCGGGTCCCGGGGGAACCTGGCACAGTAGAAGGCGGGAACGTATCCGTTTCCCGGAGCGTTGTGGAGAGCAGAACCGGTGCGAAGGAGGGCGAGCGCATGACGTACGACCGGCTGGTGTGCGCTAACTGCGCGGCGCCCGTGAGCGAGGGCCGGTGCCCGGTGTGCCGGGCGAACCGCGAGCGGCTTCAGCAGGAGAACTGGCTGGGCTCGCTGAGCCCCGCGGCCCTGATCGCCGCGCTCGTCGTCCTCGTCGCGGCGGTGGCCCTGCTGGCCCACCAGACCGCCTAGCGGGCCCCAGGACACAACAGGACGCGGAAGAGGCCCGGAGCATCGGCTCCGGGCCTCTTTCTTCAGCTACGGGACGTACGGCCGCCCGGTTCAGGCAGCCGCGCCGCCACGGCCCTCGACGAGGCGCGGCAGGACGCGGAAGCCGACACCGCCGACGATCATCGTCGCGGCGCCGATGACCAGGAACGTGGTCTGACCGGCGCCGGTCTCGGCGAGTTCCTCGTTGCCGCCCTGGGCGGTGGCCTCGGAGGAGGACGAGGCGGAGGAGGAGGTGTCGGTCAGCGCGGAGCTGCCCTCTTCCTGGGTGGAGGGGCCGCTGGTGCCGCCGGAGGAGTCGGGAGTCGTACCGCCGGAGGTGGACCCGCTGGTGCCGGTGGAACCGCTCGTACCGGTCGAACCCGAACCGCCCGTGGTGGAGGACCCACCCGTGGAGGACGAGCCACCGGTCGTCGTGGTGGAGCCACCGGTCGACGACGAGCCGCCCGTGGAGGAGGAACCGCCGGTCGAGGACGAGCCGCCCGTGGTGGTCGAGCCGCCCGTCGTGGAGGGGTCGCCCGTCGTGGACGAACCACCGGTCGAGGACGAACCGCCGTTGGAGGACGTGCCGCCGATCGAGATCAGGCCACCGGCCGTGGTGGTGGAGCCACCGGTCGTGGAGGGGTCACCCGTGGTCGAACCACTGGTCGTGGTCGAACCGCCCGTGGACGTGGTCTCACCCGTCGTGCTCGACCCGCCCGTGGACGTCGTCTCACCGGTCGTGCTGGACCCGCCCGTCGAAGTGGTCTCGCCCGTGGTGCTGGAGCCACCCGTGGACGTCGTCTCACCCGTCGTACCGGACGACGTACCGCCGGTCGTCGGGTCCGGGCAGATCACGATCGTGCAGTCGTCGCCCGGCGGCGGCGGGTCGACCGGGTCGGCGGAGGCGATGCCGGCCACCGTCAGGGACGCACCGGCGGCCATGATCGAGCCGGCGGCTATACGCGCGATACGGACGCGCGTCTTCTTGGTCATATGGCTGCTACCCCCAGTAGCTGTTCGTCAGGGAGGGGCAGCGTCGTCGAAGCGGTGATCGACGGGGGACGGAGTCGATCCACGTCCCCCGGTTCACATACGCCTCGCAGACAACGCGTGCCAGCTTGCACCCTCCCGATTTTTCACAGCACCGTCAAGGCCGTTGCGCGCGCAATGTCCACCTGCGCACGCTATGCCGGGTGAAGGAATCTGTGAGTGTGACGTAAAACCCAGACACCACGGCACACGAAAGGCAACCGCCCCCATTCCGGGGACGATTGCCTTGTCGACAAACCTACAGCTCTACTTCTCCTGCTGCTTGCGCCAGCGAACTCCGGCCTCAAGGAACCCGTCGATCTCACCGTTGAACACGGCCTCGGGGTTGCCGACCTCGAACTCGGTGCGCAGATCCTTGACCATCTGGTACGGGTGCAGGACGTACGAACGCATCTGGTTGCCCCAGGAGTTGCCGCCGTCCCCCTTGAGCGCGTCCATCTTGGCCTGCTCCTCCTGCCGGCGCCGCTCAAGGAGCTTCGCCTGGAGGACGTTCATCGCGGTCGCCTTGTTCTGGATCTGCGAGCGCTCGTTCTGGCAGGAGACGACGATGCCGGTGGGGAGGTGGGTGAGCCGCACCGCGGAGTCCGTCGTGTTGACGCCCTGGCCACCGGGCCCGGACGACCGGTAGACGTCGACCCGCAGCTCGGACTCGTCGATCTCGACGTGGTCGGTCTGCTCGACGACCGGCAGCACCTCGACACCCGCGAACGACGTCTGCCGCCGCCCCTGGTTGTCGAAGGGCGAGATCCGTACGAGCCGGTGCGTGCCCTGCTCGACGGAGAGCTGTCCGTACGCGTACGGCACGTGCACCGCGAACGTCGTCGACTTGATGCCGGCCTCTTCGGCGTACGACGTCTCGATCAGCTCGGTCTTGTAGCCCTTCTGCTCCGCCCACCGCAGGTACATCCGCTGGAGCTTCTCCGCGAAGTCGGCGGCGTCCACGCCACCGGCCTCCGCGCGGATGTTGACGAGCGCCTCGCGGGAGTCGTACTCGCCGCTGAGCAGCGTACGGACCTCCATCTCGGCCAGCGCCTTGCGGACGGCCGTGAGCTCGGACTCGGCCTCCGCGCGGGTGTCCGGATCGTCCTCCTCGTCGGCCATCTCGAAGAGGACGGAGAGGTCGTCGATCCGACCGCGCAGGGTGTCCGCCTTCCTGACCTCGGCCTGGAGGTGGGACAGCTTGCTGGTGATCTTCTGCGCCTCGTCCGGGTTGTCCCACAGGGACGGCGCCGCCGCCTGCTCCTCGAGCACGGCGATGTCTGCCCTCAGTTTGTCGAGGTCCAGGACGGCCTCGATCGACTCCATGGTCGAGGAGAGGGACTTCAGCTCTTCGGATACATCGACGACTGCCACACCCCCAGCCTAACGGCAACGACTGACAACGCCGCCGCTGCCGCCGTACGGAGGGGGGTCAGGGCGAGGAGGGCGACGAGTTTCCCGTCTCCCGCGCGGGCGCCTCGCCGTCCGACGTCGCGAACCAGGCGCCCACGCCCACAGCTGCGGCGACGGCGACTCCGGTGACGCTGATGAGCACCCTGCGCCTGCGCGTGGAGGCACGGTTGCGGGCGGAGCCGGGCCGGGGTGCGCCGGAGGCGCGCGGGACGCGGGCGGTGCCGTGCGCGCCCCCCGCCAGCTCGTCGGCGGCCGGCACCCTCATCGACGTATGCGTGTCCCGGTTGGAGTCCGGCTTGGCGCCCGGCACGAGCGGCACCGCGCCACGGCGTACGGCGCGGCCGGAGGCGGCGGTGTCGGGCTCGGGCTCGTCGGCGGTCTCGTCGGCCTCCGTCCCGGGCTCGTCGACGTCCAGCGGCGGCATCCCCGCGAGGGACGGCAGCAGCTCGCGCAGGCGCGCGGCGAGTTCGGACGCGCGCAGGCGCGAGGCGGGCGCCTTGGCGAGGCACTGGACGAGAAGCTGCCACAGTTCGTCGGGGATGCCCGGCAGGGGCGCGACGGACTCGGTGACGTGCCGCCGCAGGACGGCCCCGGGGTGGCCGCCGCCGAACGGCGTGAACCCGGCGAGCAGTTCGTAGAGGACCGTCGCGAGCGCGTAGATGTCGACCGACGCGCGCGGGGGGAGCCCTTCGACTATCTCGGGGGCCAGGTAGTCGGGTGTTCCGATGATCTTCGTGGCCCTGGTGCGCTTCGGCGTGTCGATCAGCTTCGCGACGCCGAAGTCCGTCAGGAGCGCCTGGTGGGACCCGCCGGGCCCGAGGGGCCCCTGCATGTCCAGGAGGACGTTCTCGGGCTTCACGTCGCGGTGTACGACCCCTGCGGCGTGCGCGGCGGCGAGCCCCTCGGCGACGTCCGCGACGATCGCGACGGCCGCCTCGGGCGCGAGCCGCCGGTCGCGGTCCAGGCGCGTACGCAGGTCCGTGCCCCGGACGAGGTCCATGACGAGCGCGAGGTCGTTGCCGTCGACCACCAGGTCCCGTACGGAGACCACGTTCGGGTGGGAGAGCCCGAGCAGCGCCGTGCGCTCCTGGACGAACCGCCCGACCAGTTCCTCGTCCGAGGAGAGGTCCTCGCGCAGGAGCTTGATCGCGACGGGCCCTTCGGGGCCCTCGCCGAGCCACACCGTGCCGGCGCTGCCCCGCCCCAGGATCTGGTGGGCGGTGTACCGGCTGCCGATCTTCCGTGCCAAGACTGCTCCTACCGACGCGTGTTGCGGCTAAACGTACGCGTCCGAAGGGCCGACCTTCACAGCGGAGGCGGAAATCACCCGCCGGATATCGACAAATCCCCAAACTCGCCGATCAGTTGCCCAGCCTGCCGAACCACTCGCTGACCGAGTCGAACCAGTCGGTGAGCTGCTCCCAGTAACCCTTGCCGCTCCCGATCCAGTCCTGGAGGGGCGAGAACTCCCAGATCAGCCAGCTCGCGACGAACAGGATGAGGATCGTGAACAGGCAGCCCTTGAGGCAGCCGAGCCCGGGAACGCGCATCGGGTTGGCGCTGCGCCGGCGCGGCTCCCGGGGTTCGCGCTCGCGCGGTTCGGGGGCGGGCCGCTGGGGCTGACGGCGCTCCGGCGCGGGCGCGGGGGCGTACCGCTGCGGCTGGGGTGGCGGCTGCGGGGGCGCGTACTGCTGTTGCTGGGGCGGCTGTTGCTGGTAGCCATACGCCTGCGCGGACGGGCCGCGCTGCTGACGGCCTTGCGGGGGGCCCTGGGGAGGCCCCTGCGGGGGTTGCTGGGGCTGGTGCTGGGGGTGCGCGACCTGTCGCTGGGGGCGGCGGCGCAGCGGGTCCTCACCGGGGTCCAGGTACTGGACCTGCGTCTGCTCGTTGCGGTCGCGCGCGGCGCGCATCTGGTTCTGCCAGGGGTGCGGCTCCTGCTGGCCGGGGCCCTGCTGTCCCGGGGGGACCGGCGGGAGGACGGCGGTGGGGTCCGCCGCGCCCGCGTGCGGGAGGACGGCGGTGGGGTCGGCGGCGCCCGTGTGCGGGAGCACGCTGGTGGCCGCGTTGGGGTCGTACGCGCCCGCGGGTGCGCTGTGCGGCAGCACCTGGGTCGGGTCGGCGGAGCCGTCGGCGCCCGGGACGGCCGCGGGGGCCGGGTCGGGGGTGAGGATGTGGCCGACGCCCTCGGCGGCGGCGATCTGCATCGAGTTCGCGTGCACGCCGGTGCCCTCGGCGACGATGCGGAGCGCACGCGCGAGGGACTGCGCCCCGGGGCGTTCGGCGGGGTTCTTGCGCAGGCAGCGCTCGATGACCGTCCACAGGGGTTCCGGGACGGTGGAGGGGCGGCGCGGTTCGGCGCTCAGATGCTGGTGGAGGACTTCGAGGGCGGATCCCCCGGCGAACGGCGGGCGGCCGGTGACCAGTTCGTACATCAGGATGCCGGCGCCGTAGATGTCCACCGCGGACGTCTGCGGGCGGCCCTCGGCGGACTCCGGCGCGACGTACGCGGGCGTGCCGACGAACTCGCTGGTGCGGGTGAGGCCCGGGGAGTCGGCGAGGCGGGCGATGCCGAAGTCGGTCAGCAGGGGGTGCATCTGGCCGTCGTACTGGCGCAGCAGGACGTTGGCGGGCTTGAGGTCGCGGTGGACCACGCCGTCCGCGTGGCTCGCCGCGAGCGCGTCGGCCACCTGCGCGGTCAGCAGGGCGGCGGCGACGGGGCTGAAGGGGCCGTTCTCGCGCAGGTAGCGGTGCAGGTCGGGGCCCTCGACGAGGTCCATGACCAGGGCCAGGAGGTCGCCCTCGACGACCAGGTCGCGGACCCGGACGATGTTCGGGTGGGTCAGGCGCAGCAGCACCGAGCGCTCGCGCAGGAACCGCATCACGATGTCCGGGTCGCTCGCCAGCTCCTCCTTGAGGACCTTGATGGCGACGGTCTCGCCGGGCTGTCCGGCGACGGCTGCCTCGGCACCCGCGGTCTCGCGCTGGCGGGCACGCCAGACGGTGCCCGTGGCGCCGCGTCCGAGCGGCTCCTCAAGCAAGTACTTGCTGCCGACTGGCCGCACGTCACGCGCTCCCTGGTGATTGCCGATGTGCCTGCATATGTTCCGACCACTGTAGTGCTGAGACCCGGTGACGGGGCTGTCGTCCGGCTATGGGTACGGGCGTCCTCCCGCGCGCGTTCGAGGGCCTGTCAACATCCTGACGCCGAATGACCGGGTAAGACCGGGAAGTCCTCCGGCTTCACCGGAAAGACGCGTTCCGCGGTCCGATGGTTGCCGGGCCCGAAACGTGACGGATCTCAAGTGATCATCGACGGACCGTCCGTCCGGCACTTTTGCGGGCAGAGCCGACCAATCAAGATCACTCGGCGGTCGGGGGCGGGCACGTTGTCAGTGACAGGTGCGAGGATGCCCCCAGTACTGGCCGACGCGCTCGTGCGGGGCGGGGGAAGCCCGCGCCCGGGGCAGAAGGGACCGCTGACGGCGATGCAGATCCGGCTGACCGTCGTAGACCCGCAGGCCCCGGTCTCCGAGGCCCGGGGCCGGACCGCGAGCAGCGACGTGCTGGTGACGGCACCGGCGGGCACGGCCCTGGCCGCGGTCGCCTCCGCGCTGGCGTCGGCCGTGACCGGCGAGGCCCCCGGAAGCGGGGCGGTCGTCCTGTACGCGGGCGAGCAGCGGCTGGACGCGACGCGTGCGACGCTCGGCGAGCCGCCCCTCACCGACGGCGCCGTCCTCTCCCTGGCCGTCCCGGCCGCTCCCGAGGCGCACCCCGAGATCGACGCCGCACCCGCGCGCCTGCACGTGGTCGCGGGGCCCGACGCGGGCGGGGTGCATCTCCTGCACGGCGGGCAGATCCGCGTCGGCCGCTCCACCGAGGCGGACGTCCCGCTCGACGACCCGGACGTCTCCCGCGTCCACTGCGCGGTCACCCTCTCCCCCGACGGCCTCGTCACCGTCACCGACCTCGGCTCCACCAACGGCACCACCCTCGACGGCACGCGCGTCACCGACCGCGCCGTCCACTTCCCGCCGGGCGCGCTCCTGCGCATCGGCGAGTCCGCCCTCCGGCTGGCTCCGCCCGGGGAGGCGGCGTCGCGGATGCCGACGACGCCGGACGGCGAGGGGCATGTGCGGGTCGCGCACGCGCGCGTGGAGGGCGAGCGCGGGACGGGGCACGCGTACGGGGATGTCGATCCGGCGTGGGGGTCCTCGCGCGCGGGGGCGGGGTCCCACGGAACGCCGGGCGGCGCTGAGGGTTCGGGAGGGGCCTCGCGCGCGGGGGCTTCGGTTCCGGGCCAAGGGGGTGCGCCGGGGATCGAGAGGCGTGCCGGGGGTGAGGGTCACGCGGGCGCCGAGAGGCGTCCGGCGGCCGAGGGACGGCGCGCCGAGTTCGACGGCACGCTGCCCAAGGGTGCACGGCCCGTCCTCAGGCCCGCCTCCGGCTCCTCCACCGAGACCCACGGCGGCCGTTCCGGCATCGGCTCCCCCACGACGTCCCCGGACGAAGCGGGGAACACGCGCGCGGGCGACGGTGTCCACGGCGCTCCCGAGGACGTCCCGCAGAGCGGCCGGCGGCGCGGTGGCCTCTCCGCGTGGGCGCGGCGGCTGACCGGGAACCGGAACACGCCGGGGGCGCAGGAGGAGGACGACGCCGAGGACCGTACGTCCGAGCGGGCGCCGTCGGTCGTCGCTCCGCCCGGCCCCGAGATCTGGCCCGACCCCGCCGCCCTGCTGCTGACGGCGCTGGGTCCCGGCCCGCGCCTGTGGGAGCGCGCCCCGGGGCACTCCGAGTTCCTGACGGTCCGCCTGGCGACCGCCGACCGTACGACGGCCGAGGGGTCCGTCCTGCCCGCCGTACCGGTCACCGCCGGTCTGCGCGAGGCGGGGGCGCTGGGGCTGGCCGGTCCCCGGCCTCGGCTGGCGGGGCTGGCGCGCGCGGTCCTCGCGCAGTTCGCCGCGCTGCACTCGCCGGACACCCTGGAGATCGTCCTCCTCACGACCGACCGCGCCCGCCCGCCGGCCGACCGCGCCGCCGAGTGGTCGTGGCTCGGCTGGCTGCCGCACGTGCGCCCGGCCCACTCCCAGGACTGCCGGCTCCTCCTGGCCCACGACCACGAACAGGCGACGGCCCGCGTGCAGGAGCTGCTGCACCGGCTGGACGAACGCGACGCCTCGCGGGCGGGCGGGCGGTCCGGCACCAGCCCCGCAGCGGGCGGCGCCGACACGCCCGCCGAGCCCGGCATGTCGCTCCCGGCCCAGTCCCGTGGCTCGCACCACGCCCACGCGTCCGCCGACGTCCCCGGGGAAACCGCCCGGTCCCGGCCCTCCTGGGCGCAGGAGGACCGCGCGCCCGTGTTCCCGGGCCCGTACACGGTGGTCGTCGTGGACGGCGACCCCGGCACGCCCGCGCTGCGTGAGGCGCTCGGGCGGCTGGTGCGGCGCGGGCCCGAGGTCGGGGTGCATGTGCTGGTGCTGTCGGAGACGGACCCGGGGTCGCTGACGCTGCCCGTGGCGGGGGCGTACGAGGCCGCGTGCGCGGTCGTGCCGCTGCTGCGGGAGTGCGGGGCGGTCGGGCTGCTCGGCGGGGACGTGGCGACGGTGCTGCGGCTCGTGCGGGTCGCGCCGGGCGGTGGTCCGGTGGGTGAGGGGACCGTGGGCGCGGTGGACGCCGTGTCCGCCGCGTGGGCCGAGCGGTTCGCGCGGGCGCTGGCGCCGCTGCGGCCGGACGCGGCCCCGGGCGAGGGGCACGCGCGCGTGGCGGTGCCCCTGCCGCAGTCCGCGCGCCTCCTGGACGAACTGGGCCTGGCGCGGGCCACCCCGGCCTCGCTGATGGCCCGCTGGGCGGACGCGGCGGACGACACCGACGCGGTCGGCGGGCGCGCGCTGGCCGTCCTCGGCGCGGGCGCGCGCGGGCCGGTCGTCGCCGACCTGGTCGCCGACGGCCCGCACCTGCTGATCGAGGGGCCGGACGGCAGCGGCCGTACGGAGCTGCTGCGGGCGATCGTCGCGTCGCTGGCGGCGGCCGAGCGCCCGGACCGGCTGAGCGTCGTCCTGATGGACGGCCGCGACAGCCTGGGCCGCTCCGGCGAGGGCCTGCGCGTGTGCACGGACCTCCCGCACGTCACGACGCACCTGACCGCCAACGACCCGGTGGTCATGCGGGAGTTCGCGCAGTCCCTGACGGCCGAGCTGAAGCGGCGCGCCGAACTCCTGGGCCGCACGGACTTCACGGACTGGCACACCCACCGCACGCTGTCCGGCCACCTGGTGAACCAGCGCGCGACGAGCCTCCAGGCCCCCGCGCGCCAGGCCGCCGCGCCGGGCCCGGCAGCCCAGCACGCCGCACCCGGCCACACCGTCCCCGCGCAGAGCGCCCCTGCGCACACCGGCGCGGTCCAGGCCGCCGCAGGCCCGGGCACCCCCGCTCCCCGAGGCACCGGCGGCACCCTGACCTCCCAGACCGCCACCCCGCCCCGGGGCACCGCGACGGACCCCGCCCCCGCGTTCACCCCCCACTCCCCCGGCGCCACCGACCTCGAAGCCCCGCCCAGCACCACCCTGCGCCTGCGCCCGAGCGCGGCGAAGTCCCGGCCCGAGGCGGACGCCGCGCCCCCGCTGCCGCGCCTGGTCGTCGTGGTCGACGACCTGGACGCACTGTTCTCGCCCGCCCTCGGCTCTCCCGGCCGCCCCTCGGCGGGGTCGGTCACGCGCGCGCTGGAGGCTGTCGCCCGGGAGGGCGCGCGGCTCGGCGTGCACCTGGTGGCGGCGGCCGGTCCGGGCGGCCGTACGGCGGAGTCGGAGCCCGCGCGCCGGGCGACGCTCAGGATCGTCCTGGAGGCGCCCGGGACGGCCGCTGACGGTCCGTCGGCGGGCCGGGGGCGGCTCGGCACGCCGGACGGCCGTACGGCGCCGTTCCAGGGCGGCAGGGTCACCGGCCGTATCCCGCGCACGGCGACGCTGCGGCCGACCGTCACGCCCCTGGAGTGGCACCGCATGGGTGACCCGCCGGCCCGCCGCCCCGTCCGCGAGTTGGGCAACGGGCCGACGGACCTGGCGCTGCTGGCGAGCGCGCTGGAGCGGGCGGCGAAGGAGGTGTCGGCGGCGGAGGTGCCCTCCCTGCTGGCGACCTGAGAGCACCCTCCGTCATCACGACGCCGTCACAATCACCCGCTTGACACCGTTTGCGCTCTTGCCGACCCCATCCACCCGGCGTAGACCCGTAGGACCAAAGTCCATGAGTCAGCAAACACACGGGACAACGCTCGACGTTCGACGACGAACGAAGAACGGGGCAGTGATGCGCAGCAGAACCGTGAAGACGGCCGCCACGACCTTTCTCGCGGGAGCCCTGACGCTCTCGCTCACCTCCTGCGGCGGCAGCGACGACAAGCCGTCCGGCGACGGCGGCAGCAGCGGGACGGAGACGACGGGCAGCGGTCTCACCCTGCCGAAGCTGGACGGCACCACGCTGGAGGTCGCCGCCGTCTGGTCGGGCGGCGAGCAGGCCAACTTCAAGAAGGTGCTGGCGGAGTTCGAGAAGCGGACCGGGGCGAAGGTGACGTTCGTCCCGGCGCAGGACCCCATCGTCAACTTCCTGGGGTCGAAGATCGCGGGCGGCAAGCCGCCGGACATCGCGCTGCTTCCCCAGCCGGGCGCGATCAAACAGGCGGTCGACAAGGGCTGGGCCAAGCCGGTGACGGGCCTGGCGCTCAAGGAGGTCCAGAAGAACTACTCGCAGGGCTGGCAGAACATCGGCAAGGTCAACGGCAAGCAGTACGGCGTCTATTACAAGGCCGCCAACAAATCGCTGGTCTGGTACAACGCGAAGGTCTTCGAGAACGCGGGCGCGACAGAGCCGAAGACCTGGACCGAACTCCTCGCCACCGCGCAGACGATCTACGACTCAGGGGTCACTCCGTTCTCGGTGCCCGGCGCGGACGGCTGGCCGCTCACCGACTGGTTCGAGAACGTCTACCTCTCGCAGGCGGGTCCGGAGAAGTACGACCAGCTCGCCAAGCACGAGATCAAGTGGACGGACCCGTCCGTGGCAACCGCGCTGAAAACGCTTGCACAAATCTGGGGGAAACAGGACTATCTGGCGGGCGGCGCGAGCGGCTCGCTCCAGCTCCAGTTCCCCAACTCGGTGACGCAGACGTTCACCGGCGGCGACCAGCCGAAGTCGGCGATGGTCTACGAGGGCGACTTCGTGCAGGTCAACATCGGCCAGACGAAGGCGAAGATCGGGACGGACGCGAAGGTGTTCCCGTTCCCGAAGGTCGGCGACACCGCGCCGGTCGTCTCGGGCGGTGATGCGGCGGTGGTCTTCAAGGACTCGCCGGGCGCACAGGCGCTCGCGGCGTTCCTCGCCTCGCCGGACGCGGCAACCATCCATGCGGGGCTGGGGGGTTACCTATCGCCGAACAAGAGCGTGCCGTTCTCGGCGTACCCGAACGACGTGCAGCGGACCATCGCCGAGGCGCTCATCAAGGCGGGGGACGACTTCCGCTTCGACATGTCCGACCAGACGCCGCAGGCGTTCGGCGGGACACCGGGGAAGGGCGAGTGGAAGGACCTCCAGGACTTCCTGATGAAACCGTCCGACGTGGCCGGGGCGCAGGCGAAGCTCGAAGCGAACGCCGCTGCGGCCTACGGGAGTTGACGCGGTGACGGCGCAGCCCGCCCCGTCGCCGGGAAAGAGCGTGACCGGCACCAGGAAAACGGTTGCGGCACTGTTTCTGCTGCCCGCCCTGGTGCTGCTCGGCGCGCTCGTGGTGTACCCGATCGGGTACTCGGTCGTCAGGAGTTTCTACGACCAGTCCGGCGATTCCTTCGCCGGCTTCGACAACTACAAGTCCCTGTTCTCGGACGACGGCATCCGAACCGCCCTGAAGAACAACGTCATCTGGGTGGTCTTCGCGCCGACCCTGACCACGGCGCTCGGTCTGGTCTTCGCGGTGCTGACCGAACGGGTGAGCTGGGGAACGGCGTTCAAGCTGGTCGTCTTCATGCCGATGGCGATCTCGATGCTGGCCGCCGGGATCATCTTCCGGCTGGTGTACGACCAGGACCCGGACAAGGGGGTCGCGAACGCGGTCTGGGTGGGGGTGCACGACACGTTCGCGCAGTCCTCCGCGTTCCCGAAGGCGCACCCCGGCCGGAACTCGCCGCTGACCGCGGACGGGGGCGGGTTCATCACCAAGTCCCCTGTACAGGCGGGCACTCCGGTCGCTCTCCCGCTGGTCGGCGTGGCTCCCGACCAGATGCCGGACGACGCGAAGGCGGCCGTTCTCAAGCCGTCGGCGCGGGGTGAGATCACCGGCACCGCCTGGCAGGACTTCACCCGCGGCAAGGGCGTCGGACGCCTCGGGAAGCCGGACGCCTCGGAGTTGGGGTACGCCGGCATGAAGATCGAGGCGGTGAAGGACGGCGAGGTCGTCGCCTCGGCCAAGGCGGGGGACGACGGCTCGTTCACGCTGCCGGCCTCCGCCGACGGTGCTCGACTCCGGCTCCCCGCAAGCAACTTCAAGGAGGCGTACAACGGACTCGACTGGCTGGGACCGTCGTTGGTGACCCCGGCCATCATCGGCTCGTACATCTGGATGTGGGCCGGGTTCGCGATGGTGCTGATCGCGGCCGGACTCGCCGGTGTGCCACGGGAGTTGCTGGAGGCGGCGCGCGTCGACGGCGCGAACGAGTGGCAGGTGTTCCGGCGGATCACCGTACCGATGCTCGCGCCGGTGCTCGCGGTCGTCACCGTCACGCTGATGATCAACGTGCTGAAGGTGTTCGACCTGGTGTTCATCATCGCGCCGGGCTCCTCGCAGGACGACGCGAACGTCCTCGCGCTGGAGCTGTACCGCAAGGGCTTCTCCGAGGACCAGCCGGGTGTCGCGAGCGCCATCGCGGTGTTCCTGCTGCTGCTCGTCATCCCGGTGATGTGGTTCAACGTACGGCGGCTGCGGCGGGAGGTGCGGCGGTGATCGCGAAACTGGTCGAGAAGGTCAACAGCGGTGCCGTACGCGTCTTCCTGATCGTCGTCGGGCTGTTCTGGCTCGTGCCGACGATCGGGCTGCTGCTGTCGTCGCTGCGGACGCCGGAGGAGATGAGCGCGAGCGGCTGGTGGAAGGTGTTCGCCGAGCCGTCCAAGCTCACCTTCTCCAGCTACCAGAAGCTGCTGGAGAACAGCGACATCACGAACTCGATCCTCAACACCGTGCTGATCACGGTGCCGGCGACCGTGCTGGTCGTCGTCATCGGGGCGCTCGCCGGGTACGCGTTCGCGTGGATGGAGTTCCCGGGGCGGGACTGGTGGTTCCTGGGCGTGGTCGGCCTGTTGGTCGTGCCCGTGCAGGTGGCGCTGATCCCGATCGCCGAACTCTTCGGGAAACTGGGCCTGTTCGGGTCGGTGTTCGGGGTGATCCTGTTCCACACGGGGTTCGGGCTGCCGTTCGCGGTGTTCCTGCTGCGCAACTTCTTCGCGGAGATCCCGCGCGAACTGCTGGAGGCCGCGCGGCTCGACGGCGCGGGTGAACTCCGGTTGTTCGCAAGGGTCGTGCTGCCGCTCGGCGGTCCGGCGATCGCGAGTCTCGGCATCTTCCAGTTCCTGTGGGTGTGGAACGACATGCTGATCGCGCTGGTCTTCACGGACGCCGACAGCCAGCCGATCACGGTCGCGCTCCAGACGCAGGTCAGGCAGTTCGGCAACAACATCGACGTGCTGGCGCCGGGCGCGTTCATCTCGATGGTGATCCCGCTGGTCGTGTTCTTCGCGTTCCAGCGGCAGTTCGTGTCGGGGGTGATGGCGGGGGCGGTGAAGTAGGCGGTGCCGGAAACAGGAGTGCAAACGGTTGCACAACAAACGGTGCAAGCGGTTGCACAACTTCGGGGGACGCGTCGGGCCGTTCGGGTGCGGCGTGTCCCCCAGATGCCGTAACCCTGCGTAACCATCGCACGTCGGGCCGCGTTGCCGGGCAGAACGCCCGCGCCGACCCATGGATGTCCCCGTTGCCCAGGTTCAGTGTCATCGTCCCCGCGTACAAGGTCCAGGCGTATCTCCACGAGTGCCTCGAATCCGTACTGTCCCAGTCGTACCGGGACTTCGAGCTGATCGCCGTGGACGACGGTTCGCCGGACGCCTGCGGCGAGATCATCGAGGAGTTCGCGGCCCGCGACGCCCGGGTGAGCGCGCTGCGGCTGCCGGAGAACACCGGTCTCGGCGCGGCCCGCAACGCCGGGATCGCGCGGGCGTCCGGCGACTACCTGGTCTTCCTCGACGGGGACGACACCCTCACCCCGGACGCGCTGCGGGCGATCGCCGACCGGCTGAAGGAGACGGGCGAGCCGGAGGTCCTGGTCTACGACTACGCGAGCGTCCACTGGAGCGGTGAGCGCGAGCGGGACACGTTCGCCGGGCAGCTCACCGAACTCGGCCCGGCGCCTTTCCGGTTGGCGGACCGGCCGGGCTTGCTGCGGGTCCTGATGGTCGCCTGGAACAAGGCGGTACGCCGCGACTTCGCCGCCCGCGAGGGCCTCGCCTTCCCGCCGGGCTACTACGAGGACACGCCCTGGACCTACCCGGCCCTGCTGGCGGCCGAGTCGATCGCGACGCTGGACCGGGTCTGCGTGCACTACCGCAGGCGCCGGCAGGGCAACATCCTCTCCACGACGAGCCGCAAGCACTTCGACGTCTTCGACCAGTACGACCGTGTCTTCGCGTTCATCGACCAGCGCCCTCAACTAGCGCACTGGCGGCCGGTGTTGTTCCGCCGCATGGTCGACCACCTCTCCACGGTGTTCACCCGGCCGGGCCGCCTCCCCGAGGAGGACCGCGCCGAGTTCCTGCGCAACGCCCGTACGTATTACCGCCGTTACCGCTCCCCGGGCGCCAAGATTCCGCTGCGCTCCCGGATGCGCCACTGCCTGGTCCGCTTCGGCCTGCACCGCACGTACCGCGCCGCCCAGTCGGCGATGGCCCTGCGCGGCCGTACCCGCGCCCTCTCGGCGCGGGCCCGGCGCGCGCTGCGGGCGGCCCTCCTCCAACTCCACTACCGCATCCAGCTGAAGCTCCCGCTGCGGCCCGACTCAGCGGTGTTCTCGGCGTATTGGGGACGCGGCTACGGCTGCAATCCGGGCGCGCTGGAGTCCGCGTTCCGGGTCTTCGCACCGCACGTCCGTACGGCGTGGATCGCCGACTCCGAGTACCAGCACACGATTCCGGCAGGTCCGCGCCGCATCGCCCCCGGCACGGCCGCCCACTGGACGGCGCTCGCGCGCTCCAAGTACCTCGTGAACAACGTCAACTTCGACCGCAGGCTCGTCAAACGGCCCGGCCAGGTCTTCGTGCAGACCCAGCACGGCACCCCGCTCAAGCACATGGGTCTCGACCTCCAGGACCATCCGGCGGCCGGCCGGGACGTGGACTTCGCGGAGCTGCTGCGGGGCGTCGACAAGTGGGACTACGTCGTCTCCGCGAACCGGCACACGACGCTGACGTGGGAGCGGGTCTACCCGGGCGGCTACGAGACGCTGGAGACCGGCTACCCGCGCAACGACCTTCTGCTGCAAGCCACTTCGGACGACGTCTCACGCATCCGCGCCTCGCTCGGCATCCCGCACGACACGGTCGCGATCCTCTATGCCCCCACCCACCGCGACTACCGGCGCTCGCAGCGCGTCTCCCTCGACCTGGAGCGCGTCCTCGCCCGGCTCGGCGAGGGGTTCACGGTCCTCGCGCGCGCCCACTACTGGCAGCCGGACGTCCTGCCGCGCGGGGGCCGGGTCATCGACGTGACCGACCATCCGAGCGTCGAGTCCCTGTGCCTCGCGGCGGACGCGCTCGTCACGGACTACTCGTCGATCATGTTCGACTACGCGGTCCTCGACCGGCCGATCGTCGTC
Source organism: Streptomyces saintjeani (assembly GCF_055409605.1). Classification (NCBI taxonomy): domain Bacteria; kingdom Bacillati; phylum Actinomycetota; class Actinomycetes; order Kitasatosporales; family Streptomycetaceae; genus Streptomyces; species Streptomyces saintjeani. The sequence goes on from NZ_CP189624.1 coordinate 3,640,541, forward strand.
CACGCGGACGACTGGGAGGCGTACGAGGCAGCGCGGGGAACCTACTTCGACCTGCGCGCCTTCCCGCCCGGCGCGGTCGCGCGCAGCGAGGACGAGCTGATCGACATCTTCGCGACCGGCCACTGGCGGGGCTCGCGCTCGGCCGAACTGCGGGCCGCGTTCCGGGAACGCTTCTGCCCGTACGACGACGGCCACGCCGCCGAACGCGTCGTACGGCGCGTGGTGCTGGGCGAGGAGCCCGCCGCGCTGCCGCCGGTCGTTCCGCTGGACCGGCGCACACCGGCGGCCTCGACCCGGTCGGGCATCCCGCGCCCGGCGGGCAGCAACTCCCTCTCTCCTCAGGGACGTTGACCTCTAAGGGTGTTGATCTGAGACGACGTCAGCCGCCTGCCCCGGTCGGCGGCGGCACGACCGCAGCACAGAAGGACCCGCATGCCCCGCTTCAGCGTCATCGTCCCGTCCCACGGCGTCGCGGGCCGGCTCGCCCTCGCGCTGGACTCCGTACTCGCCCAGCGCTTCCGGGACTTCGAGCTGATCCCGGTCTGCGACGGCCCCGACTGCCCAGCGGCTGCCGTGGCCGCCGGGTACGCCGAGCGGGACGCCCGGATCGTCCCGGTGCACTCGCCGCCGTCCGCCGGGCTGGCCGGAGCCCGCAACGCCGGTCTGCTGCGGGCGCGGGGCGTGTACGTCCTTTTCCTCGACGGGGACGACGAGTTGGCGCCGGACGCGCTCTCCGCCGTGGCCGCGCGGCTGAAGGAGACGGGCGAGCTGGACGTCCTGCACGTCGAGCACGAACGGCTGCCCTGGTGGGAGGGCGAGCCGGCCAACCCGGCCGCCAAGCTCCGGGCGCCGAAAGGGGTCTTCGCACCGGCGCGGGCTCCGCACCTCACCGGCGTACAGATGCCGGCGTGGAGTGCTGTGTACCGGCGCGGGTTTCTGAGTGAGCATCAGATCGTTTTCCCCGGCGGCCACTTCACCGATGTCGGGTTCGGTGGGCTGGTGGCTCTGCACGCCGAGCGGGTCGCGGTGTTGCGGAGGGTCGTCGTGCGGCATCTGCTGCGGCGGCAGGGCGGGCGGCTGAATCTGCCGGGTGAGCATCACCTCCACCTCCTCGACCAGGCCGAGCTGGTGCTGTGGCGGGCGGTGCAACTGAGGCTTCCCGCCGAGCGGTTGAGGCCGCTCTTCGGCCAGCTCTTCGCCGCCGTCCTCAAGACCGCCGCGCATCCCGACCGGTTGGCCGGGTGGCAGCGGCGGGCGTTCTTCCGGCGGGCGGGGCGGATGTACCGGCGCTACCGGCCCGCCGGGTTCCGCAGGCCGGGCGGAAGTCTCGGGGTGCAGCATCTGCTGCTGGCGGCGGGCGCGTTCACACTGTTCCGGGCGTTGCGGCGGGGGTACCGCAAGGCGGGGGCGTTCACACTCCCCCGCCGTTCCCCGTCGCCTCTCAAACTCCCGCTGGACCCCAACCTGGCGGTGTACTGCGCCTATTGGGGACGCGGCTACACCTGCAACCCGGCCGCGATCCACGCCAAGGCCCGTCAACTCGCCCCGCACATCAGGTCGGTGTTCCTCGTCGAGCCCGGCCGGGAGCGCACCGTCCCCGAGGGCGTCGAGCACGCGACGCTCGGCGGCCGGCGCGCCACGGAGCTGCTGGCCACCGCCACCTACCTGGTCAACAACGCCAACTTCCCGGCGGCCGTGGTGAAGCGCGAGGGCAGTGTCCACCTCCAGACCCAGCACGGCACCCCCCTGAAGACGATGGGCGTCGACCAGGCGAGGTACCCGGTGGTCGCCTCGGTCACCGGCAGCTACACCACCCTGATGCGCAAGGTGGACCGCTGGGACTTCAACCTCTCCGCCAACAGCCACTCCACCCAGATCTGGGAGCGCGCCTTCCCCGGCACGTACGAGCAGTTGGAGTACGGCTATCCGCGCAACGACGTCTTCTACACGGCGACCGCCAACGAAGTCGCCGCGATCCGGCGCGAGTTGGGTGTCCCGGACGACAAGACGGCCGTTCTGTACGCCCCGACATACCGTGACTACCGCTCCGGGTTCGAAACCGGCCTGGATCTCGCCGAGTTCTGCGCGACGGCCGGTGACGACGTCGTCGTCCTGCTGCGCGCGCACTACTACTACGACCAGGGTCCACGGCTGGAAGCCGGACGGGTCATCGACGTGACCGGGCATCCGTCGGCCGAGGAAGTCTGCCTGGCCGCCGACGTGTTGGTGACGGACTACTCGTCGATCATGTTCGACTACGCCAACCTGGACCGGCCGATCGTGGTGTACGTGCCCGACTGGGAGGTGTACGCCGAGACCAGGGGCGTGTACCTCGACCTGCCGGGGACGCCGCCGGGGCCGGTGGCGCGGACACCGGAGGAGCTGGCGCGGATCTTCGCCGAAAAGGCTTACGGGTCAAGGGAGTCGGCGGGGCTGCGGGCCGCGTTCCGGTCCCGTTTCTGCGAGTTCGACGACGGGATGGCCGCAGAGCGGGTCGTACGGCGGGTGTTGCTCGGGGAGCCGCCGGAGTCGCTGCCGCCGGTGGTCCCGCTGTCCGAACGCACCCCGGCCCCGGCCCTGAGGAGTTGACGTGCCTCGTTTCAGCGTCATCGTGCCCTGTTTCGACGTCCGGAGTTTCCTGCGCGAGTGTCTGGACTCGCTGCTCACGCAGTCGTTCCCGGACTTCGAGGTGATCGCCGTCGACGACTGCTCGCCGGACGACAGCGGGCGGATCCTCGACGAGTACGCGGCCCGCGACGAGCGGGTACGGGTGCTGCACCTGCCGGAGAACGTCGGCCTCGGCCCCGCGCGCAACGCCGGGGCGGCGCAGGCGTGCGGCGACTACCTGTTCTTCCTCGACAGCGATGACACGCTCACGCCGGGCGCGCTCGCGGCGATCGCGGACCGGCTCGCGGAGAGCGGCGATCCGGACGTCCTGGTCTTCGACTACGCGCGCTCCTACTGGTGGGGCGGGGTCCGCCGGAACGTTCTCGCGCAGGTGCTGGCGAGGACGGACGAGGTGTTCTCGGCGTCCCAACTCCCCGAAGTCCTCGACCTGATGATGGTGGCGTGGAACAAGGTGCAGCGCCGCGACTTCGTCGAGCGGCACGGTTTCGCGTTCCCGCCGGGCTACTACGAGGACACGCCGTGGACGTTCCCGGTGATGTTCAGCGCCGAGCGGATCGCGCTGCTCGACCGCGTCTGCGTGTTCTACCGCCAGCGCCGCCAGGGCAGCATCCTGTCCACCACGAGCCGCCGCCACTTCGAGGTCCACGAGCAGTACGGCCGGGTCTTCGCGTTCCTCGACTCCCGCCCGGACCTTGCCAGTTGGCGCCCCTTCCTGCACCGCAAGCTGGGCGAGCACTGCCTCGACATCCTCGGCAAGCCGAACCGGCTCCCGCCCGCCGACAAGGCCGAGTTCTTCCGCCGTACGGCCGAACTGTTCCGCGCGCACCGGCCGGACGAGGAATCGATTCCGCCGAACCTGCGGGTGCTATACGGGAGTTGGGCGGCCTATCTGGCCCGGCAGCGCGTGGAGGCCGTCCGGAAGCGGCTGCGCGGGGCGGCCGTGCCCCGCGCCCGCCGGACCGCCGCCAAGGCACGCTCGAACCGGCCGCTGGATCCCGACTTGGTGCTGTACTCGGCGTTTTCGCACCGGGGTGTCCTCGGCGACCCCGCCGCGATCTATTACGCGGCGCGTGAGATCGCCCCGCACCTGCGCGGCGTGTGGGTCGTGCGGGACGAGGTGACGGGCGTCCCCGACGACGTGGAACGCGTCCTGCCCGACTCCCGCGCCTACCGCCAACTCGCGGCCAGGGCCTCGTACTTCGTCAACAACGTCACCTGGCCCGGCGCTCTCGTGAAACGTCCCGGGAGCACGCACATCCACACCCACCAGGGCACCCCGCTCAAGTACATGGCCGCCGACCTCCTCACCAAACCCGGCGCCCGCTACGGACTCGACGTACCGCGCATGCTGCGCCGGGCCGACCGCTGGGACCACAGCCTGGTCGCCAACCTGCACTCGGAGCTGGTGTGGGAGCGGGCGTACCCGTGCCACTTCGCCTCGGCGCGCACCGGCAGTCCCCGCAACGACGTCCTGGTAACCGCCTCTCCCGACAGGAGAGTCGAGGTGCGCGAGCGGCTCGGCATCCCCGCCGGGGACACCGTCGTCCTGTACGCGCCGACCCGCCGCGACCATGTCCGGGGCGGGCACGCCGACCGGATCGACCTCGCCCGGTTCGCCGCCGGCCTCGGCGAGGGCCACACCCTCGTCGTGCGGCTGCACCCCTCGCTCGCGGCGGGGCCCGTGCGCGGGATGGGGCTCGCAGAGCTGCACCGGCGCGGGGTGCTGGTCGACGCGACGGACGAACTCCACGTGGAGGAGGTCATGTTGGCGTCCGACGTCCTCGTCACCGACTACTCGGCCCTGATGTTCGACTACGCCAACCTGGACCGGCCGATCGTCGTCCACGCCGACGACCTCGCCACGTACACCGCCGCGCGGGGACTGTACTTCGACGTCACCGCCGAGCCGCCCGGCCATGTCACGCGCGGTCAGGGGGAGTTGGCGGAGCTGTTCGCCTCGGGTCGCTGGCGGGACGAGGAATCCGCCCTGCTGCGCAAGGAGTTCAGGGCGCGGTTCTGTGCGTTCGACGACGGACACGCCGCCGAGCGCGTCGTACGGACCCTGCTGCTCGGCGAGCCGGCGGCGGGCGGGTGAGGGCTCGGGCGTGGGCGTGGGTGCTGGCGGCGCTGTTCGCCGTGTGCCAACTCGCGGGCGTGACCGGGCGGGACACGCCCGACTCCAAGAACTACCTGTCGTACGCGCTGTCGTTGCGCGGCGACGGGAAGCGGGCCGCGGCCTCGGCGACGATCGACTACGTGTGCGCCGGGCGGGGGTCGATCGCCGCTCGGCGGCAGGGTGTTGATGTCACGCGGTTCCGTGGGCCCAGTCCTCGTGCGCGTGTTGTCGCCGCGTGTCGGGCGAAGGAGTGGCGGGGTGTCGAGGCGCGGCTCCGGGGCGGTCAGGTCGAGGGCCGTACCGTGCCGTTCGCGTCCGCGCGGTTCATGCGGATCTTCGAGGCGCGGCCCGGGTATCCGGCGTATCTCGTGCCGTTCCTCGCGGTGTTCGGGGTGACGTGGGGGGTGTGGGCGGCGAGTGTGAGCGTCGCCGTGCTCGGTGGGGTGCTGGTCTTTCTGATCCTGCGGACGCTGCGCGCGCCGCCTGTCGCGTGTCTGACGGGGCAGGTCCTGTACTACGTCCTGCCGGTCGGGACGACCGCGATGCGGCCGATGGCCGAGGGGTTGATGCTGGCGCTCACGCTGGCGGCGTTGTGGGGGTGCGCGCTGGTCGTGGAGCGTGGCCGGGTCGGCGCCGGTGTCGCTCTGATCGGCTGCGCGCTGGCCGCGTTGTTCGCCGTCAAGCACTCGCAGGCGCTGTTCCTGGCGCTGTGTCTGGCTGTTGCTGCAACCGGTTTCTGTTTTTTGCGGCCCCGGTGCGGGGTGGGCGCGATCGCGGGCGTGAGTTTCGGTGGGGTGCTGGGGGTGGTGCTGCTGGCCCGGGTGCTGCACTTCCCGTCGGCCTCCGAGAGTGTTCAGGATCTGCTGACCGGGCATTTCGCGTATCCCGACCGGGCGCGGCCGTGGGGCGAGCTGCTGCGGCTGGAGGCGCGGTTCTGGGTGGAGTGGCTGCGGCGGCAGTTGTGGGAGCCGTTGCTGCTCGTTTCTGTCGCCGCCGGGGTGTGGGGGGTGGGGCGGCGGCGGGGGTTCGGGGTGTTCGCGGTGGCCGTCGCGTGTACGGGGGTGGTGACGCAGGCGGGGCATCCGGACATCGGGATCTGGGGCGGGCGGCTGGTGGTGCTGGTGTGGGTGCTGCCGGTGGTGGGGGTGCCGCTGCTGCTGGAGCGGGTGGGGTGGGTGCCGGGGCCTTCTGGTGAGGCGGCCTCGGCGGAGGTGCGGCCCGTACCGGAGGGCAGGTGGAGCGGAGGGCGTTCCCGCCGGAGGCCGTTCGTGTGATCACCCGACCGGGTGATCAGCAGTAAAGCCGCCCGTCCGGCCGGGAAGATACCCGGAATGCCGCTGATCCCCCTCTTGTCCCCCGCCCGGTGAGCGCCGGCGCCCTGACCCGTCGTCCCGCGCGCGGGGTGACGGCGTTGCGTGGTGGCCGTGTGTGGCGGCCGAGCCCCTATCAGGTGGTCGGATTCGGGTTCTTCCTGGTGATGACGCTGGCGTGCTGGCGGGTGCCCCCGTGCTGCGACGCCGGGCAGCACGCGGCGGTGATCGAGCGGCTGAAGGCGAACCTGCTGGAGCCCCGGCACCCCACCGCCGATCTGCCGGGTGCGGGGAGCCCGTACTACTCGCCGTACGCGCTCGCGCAGGCCGTGTTCGCGCGGGTGACCGGGCTGACGGGGTGGGAGGTGCTGCGGCTCGCCGCCCCGGTGAACCTGCTGGTGCTGCTCACCGGGGTCGGGCGGTTCGTGCGGGTGCTGACGCCGCGCCCCTGGGCGCCGGTTCTCGCGCTGGCCGCGATGACGCTCCTGTGGGGGACGGACCGCGCCTGGTGGAGCGGCTATCTCGGGCTGATGTCGATGACCGGGACCCTGCCCTATCCGTCCGCGTTCGCCGCCGGGCTGACGTTCTGGGCGTGGGCTCTGACCGGCGCACGCGCGCGGGATGCCCGCCGGGTGCGTTTCGTCGGCCCGCGCGGGATGCGCGGTTTCGCCGGGTACGCCGCGCTGGGCGCCCTCTACGGGGTGATCCTTCTGGTGCATCCGATCACCTCTGTGGCCGCGTTCCTCGGGGGTGCCGCTTTCGTCCTCGGGTGGGAGCGGGGGTGGCGGGACGGCGCGCTCGCGCGGTGGGTGACGGCCGGGGTCGTCGCGGTCGCCGTCGCGGGGAGCTGGCCGTACTTCGACGTGTTCGCGCTCGCCGGGGACACCGGGGTCGACGGTATGCACCGGCGCCTGTACCTCGATCTGTGGGGACACTTCTGGCTCGCGCTGCTCGGCGTGCCGGCCCTCTACGCGCGTGCGCGGCGCTCCGCCCGGGATCCGCTGGTGCTGCTGTTCGTCCTGGAGTGCGGGGTGGTGGCGTACGGGTGGGTGAGCGGGCACTACACGTACGGGCGCGTGTTCGGGCTCGCCCTGGTTCCCCTCCAGTTCGCGCTCGCCGTGGAGTTGTCGGCTCCCCGGCCCTGGGCGTCCGGTCGCCGGGTCCTCGCGGGGTGTGCCGCTGTCGCCGCGTGCCTGGGGTTCTGGACCGTCCAGGCCGGTGCCGTCGTCCCGCGCGCGCTGGATCCCGTCGGCTTCGACCAGCCGCCCGACTGGCCCTCGTACGACTGGGCCGCCCGTCACATCCGTCCCGGCGAGGTCGTCATCACCGACGGGTACCACGCGGTCCATGCGATCGCCGGGTACGGGGCGAACCTTGCCGCGCCCGCGTGGCCGGACGCGTCGGTGGCGGAGGGGGTGCGCAGCGCGCGGCTCGCGGATGTGCGCGCGTACCTGTCGCCTGCGGCGGGTCCCGCCGAACGGGCCCTGCTGGGACGCCGGTACCGGGTGCGGTGGCTGCTGCTGACCCGGTGGCATCGGGTGCCGGAGGAGGCGGTGGTGGTGGCCTGGAGCCGGCGGACGGGGGAGGTGCTGGCTCGGGTGCGGTACTAGGCGGGCCGGGTGGCGACACGCCGACGGCCCCTCAGGCCGCCTGGAGGGCCGTTCCGCCCAGCCGGGGGTAGCGGGGGCGGAACGAACCCACCGGACGGCCCGAGGGGCCGCTGGGGGTGTTTGCGGGGCCTTCGGGGGTCCCGGGCGGGGTGAGGCCGATGGGTCACCCTTGGGTGAAACGGTTACTCGACGATGAGGTCGACCTCGATGTTGCCGCGGGTCGCGTTGGAGTAGGGGCAGACCTGGTGGGCCGTCTCGACGAGCTTGCGGCCCGTGGCCTCGTCGACCGTGTCGGGGAGTTCGACGCGGAGGGTGACCTTGAGGCCGAAGCCCTCGCCCTGCTTGCCGATGCCGACCTCGGCGGTGACGGCGGCGTCGCTGACGTCGACCTTGGCGTTGCGGCCGACGAGGCCGAGCGCGCTGCCGAAGCAGGCGGCGTAACCGGCGGCGAAGAGCTGCTCCGGGTTGGTGCCCTCGCCGTTGCCGCCGAGCTCGGTCGGCAGGGCCAGCGCGACGTCGATCTTGCCGTCGTTCGTGTAGGCCCGGCCGTCGCGGCCGTGCGTGGCGGTGGCGACTGCGGTGTAGATCGCGTCCATGGTTCGAACCATCCCTCTTGGAGAGTCGTGACGGGGGTGGCCGGTCCTTTCGCGCCTGCGCTCCGGGACCGCCTCACGGAGATGATTAGAGCACACAATTGAATTGTGCACAACTGAATGGCCCGCAAGAGCTACCCTGGTGCCATGAGCCCGACGACGCCGACGCCCGCCGCAGCCGAGGAGAACTGGCTGCGCCTGGACCACCAGATCTGCTTCTCCCTGCACGCCGCCTCGCGCGCCTTCAACGGCGTCTACCGAGCGATCCTCAAGGACCTCGGCCTGACCTACCCCCAGTACCTGGTGATGCTGGTCCTGTGGGAGGAGGGCACCCTCCCGGTCAAGAAGCTGGGCGAGCACCTGCGCCTGGACTCCGGCACCCTCTCCCCCCTCCTCAAACGCCTGGAGGCGGCCGGCCTGGTCCGCCGCGAGCGCAGCGCGCGCGACGAGCGCTCGGTCGAGATCCGCCTCACCGACGAGGGCACCGCCCTGCGCGCGCAGGCGCTCCAGGTCCCCCGCCGGATCGTCTCCGCGACCAGCTTCGACCTGGAGGGGATCCGCGCCCTGAAGGGCCAGCTGGACACGCTCACCGCGGCCCTGGACGAGGCGGCGCTGGAGGAGCGGCGCCCCTAGGAGGCCCGGTCCTTGCGCACGTACAGCCGGACCACCGTCCCGCGCAGGACGGCGACCTGGCGGGGCTGCGCCGCGACGAAGTCGTCCTTGACGATCTCCAGCTTGGCCTTCTCGACCGGGTCGGAGGGCGACCACGTGCTGCCCTTCCACAGGACGTACGACTGGGAGACGACCCAGAGGCGGTCGACGTCCTGGAGGTTGCGGCGCACCCGCGCGGGCGACAGCTCCGTCCCGTAGAGGGTCCCGGACTCGGGTCCGGGGACGTCCAGCGTCATGTCGCGGGTGCCCCGGAAGTCGGCCGGGTAGGTGACCGCGGGGCGCCGGGCGATCGCCGGCAGGTACATCACGGCGTCCCCGGGCCGCATCATCCGTGCGGCGGCGGAGGCGGTCTCGGCGAGGTTGTCCCCGCGCGAGGCGGTCGTCCGCTCGAAGCGCTGGACCGGCAGCTGGAAGGCGAAGGCCCCGGCGACCGCCAGCGCGCCCGCGAGGGCGACGGCCCCCCGCAAGGCCGTACGCCCGCGCGCACGCTCCGGCGAACTCCCCGCCGCGGGCGCCCCGGTGGGCGTCTCCAAGGGGGTCTCCGGTACGAAGGCCAGGCCGCCCCCGTCGGATTCGCCGCGCCCGCCCGCGGGGACGGCGTCGAGCCGCAGGGCCAGGGTCTGCGCGTCCACGCGCGCGGGCGGAGTCCCGACGGCGTCGCCCTCCGCCTCCGCGCGCGGGGAGATCTTCCGGGCTGCGAGGGACAGTCCCCGCAGTATTCGGTCACCGCCCGCGGCGGCGAGCAGCGGCGCGCCCGCGAGCGCGTACAGCACGTACCGGTCGTCGTACATGGGCCGCTCCTGCGACGCGAGCAGCAGCACGGCGGGCGGGACGACCAGCAGGGGGGCCGCGAGCGTCGCGACGGACAGCCGGCGCCGGCTCGGGAGGGCGATCACGGCGAGCAGGACGCAGGTCCAGAAGACGGCGCCGTACTCGCCCATGAACAGGTGCGCCAGGTTCTCGACGCGCTTCATGTCGGGCCGGGTCAGCCAGGACACCTGCTTGGACTGGCCGTTGGAGACGTAGACGAGCGGCAGCAGGACCAGGACAGCGGCGCCGGACGACGCGATCCAGCGCGTCCAGGCCCGTCTGGAGGCGCCGCACAGGACCAGGGTGACGCCGTGGGCGAGCAGGACCAGGACGGCGAACTCGTGCAGCAGGCAGGTGACGGCGACGGCGAGGCCGTAGGGCCACCAGGGGCGGCCGTCCAGGGCCCGCAGCAGCAGGAGGGTCGCCACGAGCGCGCCGGCCGTCACAAGGGCGTACGAGCGGCCTTCCTGGGCGTAGTGGGAGACCATCGGCGTGCAGGCGAACAGCAGGCCCGCCCAGAGGCCGACGCGCGGCCGGGCGAGCCGGGTGCCTATCGCGGCGACCGCTCCGGCCGCGACCGCGGCGCCGACGACGGACGGCAGCCGCAGGGTGACCTCGCTCGCATGCACGGACAGCACGACGTGCATGAACAGGTAGTACAGACCGTGCACGGCGTCGACCTCGTGCAGCAGCTTCCAGATCTGCGGCAGCGACCGCTGCCCCACCTCGTAGGTCACCGCCTCGTCGCGCCACATGCCGCCACGGTCGATGTGCCACAGCCCGAGAGCGAGCATGACCACGACAGGGACAGCCACGGCGAGGGTGGCGGGAACACGTGCGCGCGCGAAACGAGTGGTCGTCACGGGCCGATTCTGCGGCATCTGAGCCATAGGGGCGGTCTTACCTGCGCTTCACTGTGTTTTAGATGTCCATTAGTGCAGGAACGGGAAACAAGCCGCTTACGATCCGGCAAATGCCCCTTCCTTCCTCCCGCCCTCCGGACGGTGTGAAGAAACGTCACCGCCTCCACCGCCTCCTCCTTCTCGCCGCCGGCTGGCTCGGTACGCGCGCGCTGATGCTCTGGCTGCTCACGCACGCGGACTCGCGCTGGCTCGGCGAGGGCGACGTCACGCGCGAGGTGTGGCGGCTCTACCACGACTGGTACCTGGTCCTCGCGCACGGCACGTTCCCCACCCACGACGCGCTCTGGCAGTACCCGCCGGGCGCGGGCGCGGTGATGCTCTCCCCCGCGCTGCTGCCGTTCCTGTCGTACTTCCAGGCGTTCGTCGTCCTCACCCTGGTCTGCGACGCGGTGACGACGGCCGCCCTCGCGCGCGCGGGGTCGGCGCCGGGCCGTTCGCTGGCCGGCGCGGCCCTGTGGGTGTGCGGTCTGCCGCTGCTGCTGCACACCCCGCTGGCCCGCTACGACGTCCAGGTCACCATGCTCGGCGTGCTCTCCCTGGTGACCATGGCCCGGCGCCCGCGCGTGGCAGGTGCCTTCGCGGCGCTGGGGGCGCTGGTGAAGGTGTGGCCGGCGCTGCTGCTCCTGGGCGCGCCGAAGGGCCGTGCCACGCGCGCGGCGTGGGCGGGGGCGACCGTCACGGCGGTCACCGTCCTCGCCGTCCTGGCGGCGGCCTTCGACCACCCGTTCTCGTTCCTGCGCGAACAGGGCGGGCGGGGCGTGCAGATCGAGTCCCTGGGCGGCACGGTCCTGCTGTTCGCCACGCACGCGGGCTGGCCGGGCGCGGTCCGCTACCAGTACGGCGCCATAGAGTTCGTCGGCCCGTACGTCGCCGACGTCGCCGACGCCTCCCTGGCGCTGACGGCCGTCGCGTTCGCGCTGCTCCTGCTGTGGCGGCTGCGCTCGCGCCGGCACACGCCCGCGACGCCGTTCGACGCGGCCCTGTGCGCGGTCCTGCTGTTCACCGTCACCAGCAGGGTCATCAGCCCCCAGTACATGATCTGGCTGGTCGGCCTGTCGGCGGTGTGCCTGACCTCCCGGCACACCGTCCAGCGGCCGGTCACCGCGCTGGTCCTGGCGGCGACGGCGGTCAGCGCGGTCGTGTACCCCGGTCTGTACGGCCAGGTCACCGCCTGCACCTGGCTCGGCTGCGCCCTGATGCTGCTGCGCAACGGCCTGCTGCTGACGGCCGCGGTGCTGTCCTTCGTCCGCCTGTGGCGCACGACCACGGGCCGTGCCGAGGGTGGCACGGGGAGTTATCCACAGGCTCGGCGGCGGGAGCCGGCACCTGCTTGACTGGGGGTGCAGCGAGGACGGGACGTGGAGGGGAAGGCCGTACATGACGTGGCTGATCACGGGGGGCGCCGGGTACATCGGGGCGCATGTCGTGCGGGCGATGGCCGGGGCGGGCGAGCGGGTGGTGGTGTACGACGACCTGTCGTCGGGCATCGCCGGGCGGATCCCGGCGGAGGTGCCGCTGGTGGAGGGCTCGACGCTGGACGCGGAGCGGCTCGCGGGGACGATCGCCGGGCACGGGGTGACGGGCGTGGTGCATCTGGCGGCGAAGAAGCAGGTCGGCGAGTCGGTGGAGCGCCCGCTGCACTACTACCGGGAGAACGTGGAGGGGCTGCGCGTCCTGCTGGAGGAGGTGACGAAGGCGGGCGTGGGGTCGTTCGTGTTCTCCTCGTCGGCCGCCGTGTACGGGATGCCGGACGTGGACCTGGTCACGGAGGAGACGCCGTGCCTGCCGATGTCGCCCTACGGGGAGACGAAGCTGGCGGGCGAGTGGCTGGTCAGCGCGACCGCGCGGGCCACAGGGCTGTCGGCGGCGTCCCTGCGCTACTTCAACGTCGCGGGCGCGGCTGCTCCCGCCCTCGCCGACGTGGGCGTGTACAACCTGGTCCCCATGGTGTTCGAGCGCCTCACGGCCGGTGAGGCGCCGCGCGTCTTCGGCGCCGACTACCCGACGCCGGACGGCACATGCGTGCGGGACTACATCCACGTCGTCGACCTCGCCGACGCCCATGTCGCGACGGCCCGCGCGCTGCGGGCGTCCCCCGGGCGCACCCTGACCCTCAACATCGGGCGGGGCGAGGGGGTGTCCGTGCGCGAGATGATCGACCGCATCGCCGCCGTCACCGGCTACGACCTCCCGCCGACCGTCGAACCCCGTCGCGCCGGCGACCCCCCGAGCGTGGTCGCCTCCGCCGAGCGGATCGCGACGGAGCTGGGCTGGAAGGCGAAGCACGACGTGCAGGACATGATCGCGTCCGCGTGGGAGGGGTGGCTGAGGCTGCACCCCGAGGCGGGGCGAAGGTAAGACCTCGTCTCCCGGGGGCGGGCGGCGGACGGGATTGCAGGAGAACGGTAGGAAGAACGGGGGGATTCGATGCCGGCTCAGCAGACGGCCTCGCGACTGTCCCGCGCCATCGGCGCCGTCCTCGGATCGGCCGTCGGTGACGCCTTGGGCGCGCCCTTCGAGTTCGGCCCCGAGGGAGCGTTCTCCGCGCGGTTCCCTGCGGGCGCCCCGGCCGAGGAGATGTGCGGCGGCGGAGGCTGGGATCCCGGCGAGGCCACGGACGACACGCAGATGGCCGTCCTGGTCGGGGAGTCCCTCCTGGAGCGTGGCGGCCTCGACCTGGCGGACGTGTTCGGCCGCTTCCGGCGCTGGGCGGCGGCCGACCCCAAGGACATCGGGCTCCAGACCGAGGCGGTGCTCACGAGCGGGGACCCCTGGGACAGTGCCGCCGCGATCCACTTCCAGGTGAGCCAGCGGGCCGCCGGGAACGGGGCGTTGATGCGGGCGGCGACCTCTGCGGTGTACTTCGCGGGCCAGGGGCAGGGGGTCACCCTCGACGCCGCCCGGCGGCTCTCCGCGCTCACCCACGGCGACGCCGCCGCCTGGGAGGGCACCGCCGCCCTGCACGAGCTGATCCGGGCCGCCCTCGCCGGGGACGACCCCCTGAGCGCCGTACCGCGCACGCTGGGTCTCCTGGACGCCGGCCACCGCGCGCGGTACGCCAGCGTCCTCGACCCCGGCTGGCATCCCGACCTGGCGACCGAGTTCAACGGCGCCGTCTGGCCCTGTCTCGGTTCCGCCGTGTGGGCGCTGCGGACGACCGGCACGTTCGCGGGCGCGCTGCGGGCGGCCGTCGACCTCGGGGGTGACACGGACACGGTGGCTGCCGTCACGGGGGCACTGGCGGGGGCCGTGTACGGGATGGAGGCGGTGCCGGAGCGGTGGGCACGGGCGGTGCGCGTGCCGTTGCCGGGGTTCGGGGGGCGGGTGCTGGGGGCGGGGGAACTGGTCGAGTTGGCGCGGCGGTTGGAGGCTCAGGGACGCCGGGAGGGGGTGGCGCCGTCCTCGGCGCGCGGGGCGGCGCACGGTGGGGGCGGGGCTTGAGGGGCAGCGCCTCGGGGACTGCCGGAAGAGGTCTCCCAGAGCCTGGCCTCTCGGCCCGCCTGCCGGGAGGAGGGCAACCGGCTGTCGGGCGCAGTCGGGAAGTTCGAGAACTTCACGGCCCAGGACAGCCGACCGCTCGCCCTCGGGCAGCCGGTCGCACGAAGCTCGCGCGGGAGGCCCGGCGCCCACAGCCCTACCCCGACTGCCGCGTGCCGCCCCCTCACCTGTTGTTCAAGTACGCCAGTACCGCCAGCACCCGGCGATGTCCGCTGTCGCTCTGTGGCAGGCCCAGTTTCAGGAACACGTTTCCGATGTGCTTGCTCACCGCGCGCTCGGTGACGACCAGCGTGCGTGCGATGGTCGTGTTGTCGCGGCCCTCCGCCATCAGCTTGAGCACCTCGCGCTCGCGCGGGGTCAGCTGGTCCAGCGGGGAGTCGCGGCGCCGGGTCATCAGCTCGGTGATGACCTCGGGGTCCAGCGCGGTGCCGCCGGAGGCGACCCGGTCCAGCGCGTCGAGGAACTCGTCGACGCGGCCCACCCGGTCCTTGAGGAGGTAGCCGACGCCGCTCGCGCCCCCGCCGAGGAGTTCGGCGGCGTACGACTCCTCGACGTACTGCGAGAGCACCAGGACCGGCAGCCCCGGGATCTTCTCGCGGGCCTGGAGCGCGGCCACGAGCCCCTCGTCACGGAAGTTCGGCGGCATCCGGACGTCGAGCACGGCGATGTCCGGCCGGTGCTCCAGCAGCGCGGGCAGAATCTCGGGCCCGCTCCCGGCGACCGCGACGACCTCGTGCCCGGCGGACGCCAGCAACAGGACCATGCCCTCCCGGAGCAGAGCGTTGTCCTCGGCGATCACGACTCTCACGCGGCCACACACCTCACAGCAGACCCGCCCCGCCCGGCACCCACGCTCCGCATGGCGACCACAGCCCTCTCGACGCCCACTCCCCTCACACCAGCCACCACTTGCTCCCCGGCCACACCCCTCTCTGCGGACCCACCCCTCACGCCGGACACGAACCTCACAGCACCCATGCCCCGCATGGCAACCGCACCCCTCACAGCGCCCGCGCCTCGCATGACGGCCACCGCCCGCTCCCCGACAGGCCCGCCCCTCACCCCGGACCCGAACCCCACAGCACCCGCCACTCTCGCGCCAACCGCACCCCACACGCCGCCCTCCGCCCCCAACCCCCTCACAGCGCCCTCAACCCCGCCGCCGTAGCCCGCGCCAGCTCCGCCTGATACTTCTTGTCCACGCCCTGCCGGACAACCAGCGCCCGCCAGTACATCGGCCCGGAGACCAGGTCGAGCGCCAGCTCGTCGTCGAAGTCGCGGCCGATCTCACCCCGCTCCACCGCGGCCGACAGGATCTTGTTCGCGACCCCCTGCTGCCCGTCCCGCAGAGCCTTCTGCACGGCCGCCGCGATCTCCGCGTTGCGTGCCGACTCGGCCTGGAGGTCGGGGACGATCTGCGAGACGACGGGGTGGCGCAGCGCCCGGGACATGAACTCGTACAGGATCCGCAGATCGCCCTCCAGGCTCCCCGTGTCCGGCACCGGCAGCCCCTGCACCGCGACGGCCGAGACGATCTCCAGGACCAGGTGCAGCTTGGACTTCCAGCGCCGGTACACCGCCGTCTTGCCGACCCCGGCGCGCCGCGCGATCCCCTCGATCGACATGCGCGCGTAGCCGACGGACGCCAGCTCCTCGAAGACGGCCGCCCTGATGGCCTCCGTCACGTCCTCACGGAGCACCGCGGCCCCGGCCGGTGCCCTACGGCGCGTACGTGCCCCGGCACCCTCGGCGTTCGTCGTCATGCGCCCCAGCATAGAGCGTCACGACGATACGGTCCCGTCCCCACGCTGATCGTCACGACGAAACCGTACCGTCGCAACGCCACCGGCACATCGACGCCACCTCACATCGACCCCGCCACCCCATCAACACCACTCCCGTCACCTCAACGACGCCACGGCCACGTATCGACGTACCCGTCACGACGAAACGCCCCCGTCCGACGCACCAGCCGCACCCTCCCCGCCAACACCCGCCCAACACCCCGCACACACCCTGTAAACGCCCGGCCAAACCCCGCCGGCACCCGCCAACTCCCCGCGACCCTACCGCCCCCTGCCCCACCCCCAACGCCACGACGATACGGTTGCGTTCCGACGCCCCCACGCCCTACGCTCGCGTTGCGACGATACGGTTCCGTCCCGTCGTAAGGAAACATCAAGAGAACCGTAAGAAAACACGGCTCCCCGGACGTTCCCCCAGCGTGGACGGCGACAGTGAACGAACCCCGCGCCCGGATCGCGCACCCCCACCCCCGAAAGAAAGCAGCGGATGTGAGCCAGGCACTCGACACACCGCCCCGGACCACCCCCACCCCGCCCCCGAACCTGAGGGCGCTGGCCGAGCGCCACGGGCTGTCGGTGAGCGGGGCGCGTCCGTCGCTGCCGCAGTACGTCCGTGACCTGTGGGCGCGCCGGCACTTCATCACCGCGTTCGCCACGGCGAAGCTGACCGCGCAGTACAGCCAGGCGAAGCTGGGCCAGGTCTGGCAGGTGATGACGCCGCTGCTGAACGCGGCCGTGTACTACCTGATCTTCGGCGTGCTGATGGGCACGAAGAAGGGCGTACCGGACTACATCCCGTTCCTGGTGACGGGCGTGTTCGTGTGGACGTTCACGCAGAGCTCGATCCTGGCGGGCACCCGCGCGATCTCCGGCAACCTGGGCCTGGTGCGGGCCCTGCACTTCCCGCGCGCCGCGCTGCCCGTGTCGTTCTGCCTCCAGCAGCTCCAGCAGCTGCTGTTCTCGATGGCGGCGCTCGTGCTGATCCTGCTGGCGGTGGGGGTGCCGCCGGCCCTGTCGTGGTTCCTGGTGATCCCGGCGCTGGCGCTCCAGTTCGTGTTCAACACGGGCGTCTCGATGGTCATGGCGAGGCTCGGCGCGAAGACGCCGGACATCGCGCAGCTCATGCCGTTCGTGCTGCGCACGTGGATGTACGTCTCGGGCGTCATGTGGAGCATCGACCAGCTGGTCAGGAAGCACCACAACTGGCCGTCCTGGGCCGGCCACGTGCTCCAGGCCAACCCGGCCTCCGTCTACATCGACCTGATGCGCTACGCGCTGATCGACAGCTTCCACTCCAGCCAGCTCCCCCCGCACGTGTGGGCTCTGGCCACGGGCTGGGCACTCGTCGCGGGCGTCGGCGGTTTCATCTACTTCTGGAAGGCTGAGGAGACGTACGGCCGTGGCTGAGAACCCCGCGAACACGAACCCGAACCCGGCGAACCCGAACCCGAACACGAACCCGAACCCGGCGAACCCGAACCCGAACCCGAACCCGACGAACACAAACCCCGCGAACCCGACCCCGGCGAGCGCCAACCCGACCCCCGCCCTCGCGAACACCCCCGCCCCCGGCACGACCCTCACCGACAAAACGCCCGCACCCGACGACCGCATCCCCACCGTCGTGGCCGACGCCGTCGACATCGTCTACCGCGTCAACGGCGTAGGCGGCCGAGGCTCCGCGACCGCCGCCCTGAACCGCATGCTGCGCCGCGGAAACGCGGAGAAGGCGGCCGGCACCCGCCTCGTACACGCCGTCAAGAACGTCTCCTTCGTCGCCTACAAGGGCGAGGCCATCGGCCTCATCGGCACGAACGGCTCCGGCAAGTCGACGCTGCTCAAGGCGGTCGCGGGCCTGCTCCCCGTGGAGAACGGCCGGATCTACACGGACGGCCAGCCCTCCCTCCTCGGCGTCAACGCGGCCCTCATGGGCGACCTCACCGGTGAGCGCAACGTCTTCCTCGGCGGCCTCGCGATGGGCATGTCCCGCGAGCAGATCAGGGACCGCTACCAGGAGATCGTCGACTTCTCCGGCATCAACGAGAAGGGCGACTTCATCTCGCTCCCCATGCGGACGTACTCCTCGGGTATGGGCTCCCGCCTGCGCTTCTCCATCGCCGCCGCCAAGGACCACGACGTCCTCCTCATCGACGAGGCCCTCGCGACCGGCGACGCGAAGTTCCAGCGCCGCTCCGAGGAACGCATCCGCGAGATGCGCCGCCACGCGGGCACGGTGTTCCTGGTCAGCCACAACAACAAGTCGATCCGGGACACCTGCGAGCGGGTGCTGTGGCTGGAGCGGGGCGAGCTGCGGATGGACGGCCCGACGGAAGAGGTCATGAAGGAGTACGAGGAGTTCACGAGCGGCAAGAAGAAGGCGGCGTAAGCGGACAGTCCGCTTATACGACTTCACCGCACCCCACCGCACCCCACCGCGCCCCTCCGCGCCCACTACACCCCTCCGCACCACGCCGCCCCACACCGACCACCCCCTACGCACACAAGGGCGCCCCCAGCCAACCAACTGGGGGCGCCCTCATCCACGTACACCTACGAATGCGTACGCAACATCGACCGCATAGTCCGCATAGCCACCGACAGATTCGCCAGGTCGAACGAGTCCGACCCCTGAATCTCGTCCAGCGTCACCCGGGCCCGCCCCAGCAGCGCGGCGTTCTTCTCCTCCCATGCCTTGAACCGCTGCTCAGGAGTGGACGTCCCGTTCCCCACGGCCAGCACATCGGACGTCAGTGACGCGTGAGCGGCGTACAGGTCCTCCCGGATCGACGCACGGGCCATCGACTGCCACCGGTCCGCACGCGGCAGATCGATGATCCGGTCCATCAGCTGAGTGATCCGCAGCCGGTCGGCGAGGTCGTAGTACACGTCGGCGACGTCGAGCGGGTCCTTCCCGCTGCGGTCCGCGATGGACACGATGTCCAGCGTCGGGAACGCGGACGAGAACCCGGCGACCCGGGTCGCGCACTCGTCCGGCACCCCCGCCCCCGTCAGCTCGTCGTGGATCTTCTGGTACCACTCCAGATCGCCCCCCCGCAGCAGCTTGGGCAGCTGCGACCACACCAGCTCCACCCGCTCGGCGAAGAATTCGACCGCCTCGGCGAGCTGGAGCGGCTGCGGCCGGTTGTTGAGCAGCCACCGCGTCCCGCGCTCGACGAGCCGCCGCGAGTGCAGCCGGATCCGCGTGAGGACATCGGCCTGGACCCGGTTGTCGAGGGACTCGACCGCGTCCCACACCTCCGCCGACCGGAAGATCGTCCGCGCGGCGGTCTGCGCGCGCACGATCTCCTCCAGCGAGGCCCCCGTCTCCTCGCGCAGCCGGTGCAGATAGGTCGTCCCGCCGGTGTTGACGGTGTCGTTGACCAGCACGGTCGTGATGATCTCGCGCCGCAGCGGGTGGCTGTCGATCTGCTCGGCGAACGTCGTGCGCAGCGCGCTGGGGAAGTACGCGTGGAGCAGTCCGCGCAGGTAGGGGTCGTCGGGGAGCCCGGTGTGGAGCAGCTCGTCCGAGACGGTGATCTTCGTGTACGCGAGGAGTACGGCGGTCTCGGGGCTGGTCAGCCCCTGCCCGGCGGCGAGCCGTTCGCGGATCTGCCGGTCGGTCGGCAGGAACTCCAGCGCCCGGTCGAGGTGCCGCTCGCGGACGAGGTGCTTCATGAACCGCTGCTGCGCGTGGAGCATGTCGCCGGACTGGGCGAGCGCGTTGGCCAGCGCGGTGTTCTGCGCGTAGTTGTTGCGCAGGACCAGGTGGCCGACCTCGTCGGTCATCTCGGCGAGGATCTTGTTGCGCTGCTTGACGGTCATGTCGCCCTCGGTGACGAGCCCGTTGAGCAGGATCTTGATGTTGACCTCGTGGTCGGAGGTGTCGACCCCGGCGCTGTTGTCGATCGCGTCCGTGTTGATCTTCCCGCCGGCCAGCGCGAACTCGATGCGCCCGAGCTGGGTGAGCCCGAGGTTGCCGCCCTCGCCGACGACCTTGACCCGCAGGTCGGCGCCGTCGACGCGGATGGCGTCGTTGCCCTTGTCGCCGACGTCGGCCTGGGACTCCGTACTGGACTTGACGTACGTCCCGATGCCGCCGTTCCACAGCAGGTCGACCGGCGCTTGCAGGATCGCCTTCATCAGGTCGGCCGGCGTCACCTTGCCCACGCCCGCCTCGATGCCGAGGGCCTCGCGGATGTGCCCGTTGAGCTGGATGGCCTTCGCGCTGCGCGGGAAGATCCCGCCCCCGGCGGAGATCAGGTCGACGTTGTAGTCGCCCCAGCTGGAGCGGGGCAGCTCGAACAGCCGCCGCCGCTCGGCGTAACCGACGGCCGCGTCCGGGTTCGGGTCGATGAAGATGTGCCGGTGGTCGAAGGCGGCCACCAGCCGGATGTGCTCGGACAGCAGCATCCCGTTCCCGAACACGTCCCCGGACATGTCGCCGATCCCGACGACGGTGAAGTCCTCGGTCTGCGTGTCGACGCCCAGCTCCCTGAAGTGCCGTTTCACCGACTCCCAGGCACCGCGCGCGGTGATCCCCATGCCCTTGTGGTCGTACCCGGCGGACCCGCCGGACGCGAAGGCGTCCCCGAGCCAGAAGTCGTACGACTCGGCGACGGCGTTGGCGATGTCGGAGAACGTCGCCGTCCCCTTGTCGGCCGCGACGACGAGGTACGTGTCGTCCTCGTCGTGCCGCACGACATCGCGCGGCGGTACGACCTCGCCGCCCGCGAGGTTGTCCGTGATGTCCAGCAGCGCCGAGATGAACGTCTTGTAGCTGGCGATCCCCTCCGCGAGCCACGCGTCCCGGTCCACGTTCGGATCGGGCAGCTGCTTCGCGACGAACCCGCCCTTCGCGCCGACCGGCACGATCACGGTGTTCTTGACCATCTGCGCCTTGACCAGCCCGAGGATCTCGGTACGGAAGTCCTCGCGCCGGTCCGACCAGCGCAGCCCCCCGCGCGCGACCTTCCCGAACCGCAGGTGGACGCCCTCGACGCGCGGCGAGTACACCCAGATCTCGAACGCCGGTCGCGGCGCGGGCAGGTCGGGGATGGCCTGCGGGTCGAACTTCATCGACACGTACGCGTGCGGGGTGCCGTCGGCCGTGGTCTGGAAGAAGTTGGTGCGCAGGGTCGCCTTGATGACCGTCAGGAACGAGCGCAGGATGCGGTCCTCGTCGAGCGAGGCGACCTGGTCGAGCGCGGCGTCCAGCTCTTCGAGCAGCGCGTCGACGATCTCGCGCCCGGCGCTCTGCCGCCCGGGTGCCATCCGCGCCTCGAACAGGGAGACCAGCAGCCGGGTGGTGTGGACGTTCGTGCGGAGGGTGTCCTCCATGTAGTCCTGGCTGAACGTGGACCCGGCCTGGCGCAGGTACTTGGCGTACGCGCGCAGCACCATCGCCTGCCGCCAGGTCAGCCCGGCGCCCAGCACCAGCGCGTTGAAGCCGTCGTTCTCGGCGGCGCCGGTCCAGGTCGCGGCGAACGCCTCCTGGAACCGCTCGCGCCCGTCGTCGCCCAACTGCTCGACGCTGTCCGGGACCCGGAGCCCGAAGTCGTAGATCCAGGAGGACGAGGACCGGTCGGCGTTGCGCAGCTCGTACGGCCGCTCGTCGACGACCTCGACGCCGAGGCGGTTGAGCACCGGCAGCACGGCCGAGAGGGAGACCGGCTCGCCGTTGCGGTAGATCTTGAAGCGGCGCTCGTCGGGCGCGGCGCCCACGGGCTCGTACAGGCTGAGCTCGAAGTCCTGCTGCTCGCCGAGGTGTTCGAGGTGGACGAGGTCGGCGACGGCCGCGCGCGGGGTGTGGTCGGCCTTGTACCCCTCGGGGAACGCGGTGCCGTAGCGGCGCAGCAGTTCGGCGGCGCGCTCCTCACCGCACTCGGCGGTCAGCGCCTCCGCGAACGCGTCCGCCCAGGACCGCGCGGCCTCGACGAGCCGCGCCTCGATGCGGTCCTTGTCGGCGTCGGAGAGCTGCGGAAGCACGGTCCCCTGCGGAACACGGATCACGAAGTGCAGCCGGGACAGGATGGATTCGGTGTTCCAGGCGGTGAAGTCGACGTTGATGCCGCCGAGTTCCTCGCGCAGGATGTCGATGATCCGCAGCCGTACGCCCGTTGTGTACCGGTCGCGTGGGAGGTACACCAGCGCGGAGTAGTAGCGGCCGTACTCGTCCTGGCGCAGGTAGAGCCGCAGCCGTCGGCGCTCTTGCAGGTAGAGGACGCTGGTGACGATCGTGCGCAGCTCGTCCACCGGGATCTGGAACAGCTCGTCGCGCGGGTACGTCTCCATGATCTGGAGGAGGTCGCGGCCGTCGTGGCTGTTGCGGGTGAACCCGGCGCCGGTCAGCACCTCGTCGACCTTGCGGCGGATCACGGGGACCCGCAGCACCGACTCCGTGTACGCGGCCGACGAGAACAGTCCGAGGAAGCGCCGCTCGCCGACGACGTTGCCGTCCGCGTCGAACTTCTTCACACCGACGTAGTCCAGGTACGACCGCCGGTGTACGGTCGCCTGGCTGTTGGCCTTGGTCAGCACGAGGAGCTTGTGCTCGCGGGCCTTGGCGCGCGCGTCCGCCGGGAGCCGCTCGAAGGACGGGCTCACCGGGTGGGACTCGTCGGTGGCGTGGTGCGGATCGGAGCGCAGGATGCCGAGGCCGGTCCCGGGTACGGCGGTCAGCGAGTCGTCCTCGCGCAGCTCGTACTCGCGGAAGCCCAGGAACGTGAAGTGGTCGGCGGCCAGCCAGCGCAGCAGTTCGCGGGCCTCCACGACCTCCGGCGAGGGCAGGTCGCCCGGCACGGACTCGGCGGGCAGCTCGTCGGCGATCCTCAGCGCCGCGTCGCGCATCTTCTCCCAGTCCTCGACGGCCTCCCGTACGTCCGACAGGACGCGCAGCAGGTCGGCGGTGATCTGCTTCAGGTCGGCGCGGTCGGTCTCGCGGTCGGCCTCGACGTGGATCCAGGACTCGACGTGCGCGTCGTGCGGCAGGTCGTCGGCCGAGGGCAGGATCTCGATCAGCTTGCCGGTGACGTCACGCCGTACGACCACCTGGGGGTGGATGACGAGGTGGATGCCGCGCGACTGGCGGGACAGCTCGTTGGTGACCGAGTCGACCAGGAACGGCATGTCGTCGGTGACGACCTCGACGACCGAGTGGCTGCACGTCCAGCCGTTCTCCTCGACGGTCGGGGTGTGCACGCGGACGTTCGCCGTGCCCTGGGGGCGGTTCTCGGCCAGCCGGAAGTGCGAGTAGGCGGCGCCGAAGACGTCGACCGGGTCGCGGTCGCCGAGGTCCTCCGGGGCCGTGTGCCGGTAGTACCGCTGAAGGAAGGAGAGAACGGTGTCGTGGTCCGGGGGCGATACGTCCGACCCGTCCGGATCACCGTCGGTGCCCTCCGCGGTCGTCCCGGTCGGTAGGTGCCCTCCGACCGGGCTGTTCTCAGCGACCCGCGCCGCCCTTTCGAGCAGCTCGGCCTTGGCTTCGTCCAGCTTGGTCTGCATTGTCCTCTGGCTCCTGTCGCGCGCCGTTGCGTGACGTAGAAGGAAGTTCGGTCTCTTCCCCTGGCACGGGACGCCTCGGCGCGGGGTGTCCGGTCTGCTTCGACGCTATGCCGCGGGGGGAGACGGACGAGGGGATATTCGTCCCCCGGAGGTGTGACACCGCTCTCGGCGGCGCCGTCCGGGGTGGATACGACGTCCACGAAACCGTCGGTTTTCCGCCTCGCCCGCGAAGACCAGCGACCGCCGCCCGGTGCCGGACATCGTCCGTGCCGACCGGGCGCAGGGCAGGGGAAAACGCACCCCCGCGAGATATCGCGCTGATCACGGGACCAGGCTATCGCTCCTCACCGGGGGCCCGTCATGAGCCGCATGTGTACAAACCAGAGCACTGATCTTCGACATCCTGCACAGGGCGGCCACGAAATGCCCCCCATGCTCCCCCCGTCCGCCCCCTTGCCCCGGCGCGCCACCCTGCTCAACGGGGCTTCGGGGGGCGGCCTTTCCTACTCTCCTCTCACCTTCGCCCCGGCCATCCCCGGCGGCCGGGCCCCGAGCACCTCCACCCGCCCTACGCCACCATCCGCTCGGCCGTCTCCACCGCCTCCGCCAGCGTGTCCACCACCGGCACGCCGACCTCCTCAAGGCTGGTACGGCTGTGGGAGCCCCCGGTGTAGAGAACGGCGCGGGCGCCGACGTGCAGGGCGGCGCGGGCGTCGTCGGACGCGTCCCCGATGACGACCGTGCGCCGGGGATCGACCTCGCCGAGCGCCTTCAGATGCCGCACCATGTGCTCGGCCTTGCTCCCGCCCGACGGCCCCACCCGCCCCTCGACCCGGACGAAGTGCGCCTCGATCCCGAACCCCCGGACGAGGGGGACGAGTTCGTCATGCCCGTACATGCTCAGGATGGACTGACTGCGCCCCGCGCTCCGCCACTGCCCGAGCAGCTCGGCCACCCCCGAGGTGAGCGAACACCCCCCGCTGTGCTCGGCGTAGTACCGATGGAAGAGGACGTCCATCACCTCCCACTCCGCCTCGGTGGGCAGCCGCCCCATCAACCGCTCGTAGAACCGAGGCACCGGAACGGTGTACAGCTCCCGGTACCGCTCCATGCTGATCGGCGCCAGCCCCACTTCGGCGAACGCCGCATTGGTAGCCCCGATGACCGCCTCGTTGTCGTGGAACAGGGTCCCGTTCCAGTCCCAGACGATATGCGCACCAGCCGTCTTCCCCATGCCCCCAAACGTACCCGGCCCCACTGACAACCCAACCTCGGGGCTACAACACCGCAGGTCAGAGGAGCACCTCAGGCCGAACCGGGGTTCACCCCCCGAGCCCCACCAACCCCGGGATCTCCTGCGTCGCGAACCACAGCAGCTCGTGGTCCTCGGCCCCGTCCACCACGAACTGCGCGTCGTCGTCACCGCCGTCCGCCGCGGCCAGCGCCGAGGCCGCCGCGGTGACGTCGGCCTCCGCGTCGGACGCGTCGACGTGGACGGCCGCGGCCTTGGCGAGCGGTACGGCGCCGGAGACGCGGACCTCGCCCACCGCGGAGGCGTCCAGCGCCCGGTCGGGGTCGGCGGCGGCACGGCCGTCGGGTACGTCCACGGCGACGACGACCCGGCGCCGGGGCGCTCCGGAGTCCGCGGCGAGCTGCCGCAGGGACGCGAGCGCCGCACGGCTGAGCGCGGCGTACTCCAGCTCCTCGATGTCGTCCGACAGGTACCACTCGCGCAACGCGGGCGTCACGGCGTACGCGATCAGCGGCCCGCTGCCCAGTTCCCCCGTCTTGTACGACTCGGCGAGCCCGGTAAGGGTCAGGGGGACGTAGACGCGCATGGACGGCCGCTTTCCTGCTCGGAGACTCCGCTTGATTCCCCCCGAGGATACGTGCGCCGGTCCCCTTTCGAGTCCCCCAGTACCTTCGCGAACCCGTCAACCACACGAAAAAACCAGCTCATCGCACCCCCGCCCGACCAGCGCTCCCGTACCCCGGTTCACCCGTAACGGTTGACTTTCCCCCCTCCCCACCCCGCTTCCCGCTCTCCTTGCCATCTCCGATCACTCCCCGTAAAAGATCCACAACGGAAAGTTACCAACCGGTACGCGGCCCACCACCGCACCGAGAAACGGGGAGCCCCATGCGCAAGGTCATGACGAGGACCCAGAACCGCACCCAGCTCACCACAGCCCCCGAACCCCGCACCGCCACCACCCTCAGCGCCCCCGGCACCCCAGGAGGCCGCCCGCCCGGCACCACCCCTCGCACCGCACCCCCCGCCGGCCGCCCCCCGGGCAGCGGCCCCACCTCCCGCACCCGCCCCACCGACAACCGCCCTCCCGCGACCCGCGCCTCCCGAACGACCCGCACCCCTCTCCCGGACGCGACCCGAGTCCCCGCCCAGACCCCCCGCAGGCCGATCGCCCAGCCCCACCCCGCGGACCTCTTCGCGGAACGCCTCCTCGCCGTCCTCACCGGCCGCCACCCGGTCCACGCCATGCTCCG
Source organism: Streptomyces saintjeani (assembly GCF_055409605.1). Taxonomy (NCBI): domain Bacteria; kingdom Bacillati; phylum Actinomycetota; class Actinomycetes; order Kitasatosporales; family Streptomycetaceae; genus Streptomyces; species Streptomyces saintjeani. The sequence goes on from NZ_CP189624.1 coordinate 3,666,511, forward strand.
CCACACCCTCGGCGAGGCATACGACGACCTGGCGCACCTGGCGGAACACGGCCCCCTCCGCACGCCCCGAGGCACCACCCCGGTCCTCCGCGACCTCGGCTACGACATCCCCCGCCCCGGCGCGATCGAGGCATTCGCCCGCATCTCCACAGGCCCCCGCCTGCGCGCGATGGCCTTCCGCCTGGAACTCGGCCCGGACCACCGCTGGCGCTGCACAGCGGTGGAACTGGACAGCGAAACCCCCTGAACGCCCCCGCCGACCGCCCCGCACCCGCACCCGCACCCGCACCCGCACCCGCACCCCGGCAAGCCGAAGGGCCGGACACCCGAAAGTGTCCAGCCCTTCCCAGCTCCCGGCGTACTTACTTCCGGCGCCGCTTCGCACCCTTCGCCTGCTTGCGCCGCTCCGCACGGGTCAGCCCGTCCGCCTCGGACCGCACCGGCTCGTCGTCCTCGTCGAAGTCGCCCTCGATCGTGCCGCCCTCGCCGTCCACGGTCGGCGCGGAGAAGTGCAGCCGCTGCCGCTGCGGCGCGTCGAGACCCTTCGCCCGGATCTCGGGACGGGCACCGGTCTGCGCGGGAACCGCGTCCTGCTTCTCCAGGTCGGTCACCGCGTCGGAGACGGGCACCTCCTCGACCTGCTGCTCGACCTGGACCTCCAGGTTGAACAGGTAGCCGACGGACTCCTCCTTGATCCCGTCCATCATGGCCGTGAACATGTCGAAGCCCTCGCGCTGGTACTCGACCAGCGGGTCCTTCTGCGCCATGGCCCGCAGCCCGATGCCCTCCTGGAGATAGTCCATCTCGTAGAGGTGCTCACGCCACTTGCGGTCGAGGACGGACAGCACGACCCGCCGCTCCAGCTCCCGCATAATCTCGGAGCCGAGCTGCGTCTCCCGGTCCTCGTACTGCGCGTGGATGTCGTCCTTGATGGACTCGGCGAGGAACTCGGCGGTGAGCCCGGCCCGGTCGCCCGCGGCGTCCTCCAGCTCCTCGACGGTGATCTTCACCGGGTAGAGCTGCTTGAACGCGCCCCACAGCCGGTCGAGATCCCAGTCCTCGGCGAAGCCCTCGGCCGTCTCGGCGGAGACGTACGCGTCGATCGTGTCGTCCATGAAGTGCACGACCTGCTCCTGAAGGTCCTCGCCCTCAAGAACGCGCCGCCGCTCGCCGTAGATGACCTCGCGCTGCCGGTTGAGCACCTCGTCGTACTTCAGGACGTTCTTACGCGTCTCGAAGTTCTGCTGCTCGACCTGCGACTGCGCGGACGCGATCGCGCGGGTGACCATCTTGTTCTCGATCGGCACGTCGTCCGGCACGTTCGCCATGGACATCACACGCTCGACCATCTGCGCCTTGAACAGCCGCATCAGGTCGTCGCCGAGGGAGAGGTAGAACCGCGACTCACCGGGGTCGCCCTGACGCCCGGAACGACCGCGGAGCTGGTTGTCGATACGACGCGACTCGTGCCGCTCGGTGCCCAGCACGTAGAGGCCGCCGGCCGACTCGACCTCGTCCTTCTCGGCCTTGACCGCCAGCGTGGCCTTCTCCAGCGCGGCGGGCAGCGCCTGCGCCCACTCCTCGATGTGCTCCTCGGGGTCGAGGCCGCGCTGGCGCAGCTCCGCCTCGGCGAGGTCCTCGGGGTTGCCGCCGAGCTTGATGTCGGTACCGCGGCCGGCCATGTTCGTCGCGACCGTGACGGCGCCCTTGCGGCCGGCCTGCGCGACGATCGACGCCTCGCGCTCGTGGTGCTTCGCGTTCAGCACCTCGTGCTGGATACCGCGCTTGGAGAGCTGCTGCGAGAGGTACTCGGACTTCTCGACCGAGGTCGTGCCGACCAGGATCGGCTGGCCCTTCTCGTGCTTCTCCGCGATGTCGTCGACGACCGCCTCGAACTTGGCGACCTCGGTGCGGTAGATCAGGTCGGACTGGTCCTTGCGGACCATCGGCCTGTTCGTCGGGATCGGGACGACGCCGAGCTTGTAGATCTGGTGGAACTCGGCGGCCTCGGTCATCGCCGTACCCGTCATGCCCGACAGGCCGGGGACGTCCTTGCCGTTGTGGTCGGCGCGCTTGTAGAGGCGGAAGAAGTTCTGGAGGGTGATCGTGGCGAGCGTCTGGTTCTCGTCCTTGATGTCCACCCCCTCCTTCGCCTCGATCGCCTGGTGCATGCCCTCGTTGTAGCGGCGGCCGGCGAGGATACGGCCGGTGTGCTCGTCGACGATCATGACTTCGCCGTCCATGACGACGTAGTCCTTGTCCTTCTTGAAGAGCTCCTTCGCCTTGATGGCGTTGTTCAGGTAGCCCACCAGAGGGGTGTTCACCGACTCGTAGAGGTTGTCGATGCCCAGCCAGTCCTCGACCTTGGCGACGCCGGACTCGTGGATCGCGACCGTGCGCTTCTTCTCGTCGACCTCGTAGTCGCCGGTCTCCTCCAGGCCCTTCAGCGGGTTGCCCGCCTCGCCCTTCTTCAAACGGAGTACGAGCTTGGCGAAGTCGCCGTACCACTTCGTCGCCTGGTCGGCCGGGCCGGAGATGATCAGCGGCGTACGGGCCTCGTCGACCAGGATCGAGTCGACCTCGTCGACGATCGCGAAGTTGTGGCCGCGCTGGACCAGCTCGTCCTGCGACCACGCCATGTTGTCGCGCAGGTAGTCGAAGCCGAACTCGTTGTTCGTGCCGTACGTGATGTCGCAGGCGTACTGCTCGCGGCGCTGCGCCGGCGTCATGTTCGCCAGGATGCAGCCGACCTCAAGGCCGAGGAAGCGGTGCACCCGGCCCATCATCTCGGAGTCGCGCTCGGCCAGGTAGTCGTTGACCGTGATGAGGTGCACGCCCTTGCCGGACAGCGCGTTCAGATACGCGGGCAGCGTGCCGACCAGCGTCTTGCCCTCGCCGGTCTTCATCTCCGCGACGTACCCCATGTGCAGCGCGGCGCCGCCCATGATCTGTACGTCGTAATGCCGCTGGCCGAGGACGCGCTTGGCGGCCTCGCGCACGGTGGCGAACGCCTCGGGCATCAGGTCGTCCAGGCTCTCACCATCGGCGTACCGCTGCTTGTACTCGTCCGTGAGGGCGCGCAGATCGGCGTCGGAGAGGTCGACGAAGTCCTCTTCGATGGAGTTGACCTGGTCCGCGATGCGGTGCAGCTTGCGCAGGATCTTGCCTTCGCCTGCACGCATGAGCTTCGAGAGGACGGACACGGGGGTTGGTCTCCTTGCCGGTCGGGCCTGGGACGGTCGGGTGGTTCCTTATGCATTGCTGAGCAACGGCCATCGTATGCGAGGACCCCACCACGCCGGGAGGCCCGCCGTGACACAGCCCACCCGCCGCCCCACAACTCCTACACCCCCACAACGTCCGGCCCCCACGGATAGTGCCACCCCGGCGGGAAATTGACGCCCCCCGCACGCGCCCGCGCAGAATCACCCGATGCAGCCCGTCACCCTCACCTCGGCCCGCCTGATCCTGCGCCCCGTGGGCCCCGAGGACACCGAAGCGGTCCACGCAGCCGCCCAGGACCCCGAGATCCAGCGCTGGACGACCATCCCCTCCCCCTACCTCCCCGAACACGCCCACGCGTTCACCACGGACATCGCCCCCACGGGCTGGGCGACGAACACGATGTACACATTCGGCGTCCACCTCCGCCAGGGCCCCCTGACCGGCATGCTGAGCCTCACCCCCCGCACCCCCGGCATCACGGAGATCGGCTTCTGGACCGCCAGACCCCACCGCTCCCAGGGCTACACCACCGAAGCCACCCTCACCGCCGCCCACTGGTCCTTCACCCACCTGTCCACCGCCCGCCTCGAATGGCGAGCAGAGGTGGGCAACACATCCTCCAGAGCGGTGGCCCAGAACGCAGGCTTCACCTTCGAAGGCACCCTCCGCGCAGCAATCGAAAACAAGGGCACACGCAAGGACTGCTGGCTGGCTTCCCTACTCCCCCAGGACCTCAGCCACTGACCCCGCAGACGACAGACGGCTACCCCGCCCCAACACGCACATCCCACCCGCCCCGCCCCATCCCAGCCCGTCCGGCGCTTAAGGACAAGGCCCGTCCAGGGCCACCCTCCACCCACAACCAGCACCTCACCCCCCACCCCAACCCCCCACTTCCAGCCCGTCCGGCGCTTAAGGACAAGGCCCCTTCAGGGCCGGCCCCACCCACCCTCCGTCGGCCCGGGGTCGAAGGGGCGGAGCCCCTGGGGATGGGACGGGTAGGGGCGGCGGGGGCGAGAAAACCCCAGGTCAGCCCCCACTGTCAGACCCACCCCCTATCGTGCGAAGACATGACGCCCCTCCCGCCCCCAACCACCACCCTCACCCCCGACGAAGCCCGCCGCATCATCCTCAAGGCACAGGGCCTCCTAGGCACCCCGGACCGCAGATCCGGCGTCCGAGGCGCCCTCCGCCACCTGGGCGCGGTCCAACTGGACACGATCTCCGTCCTGGCCCGCTCCCACGAACTCATCCCGTACGCCCGCCTGGGCGCGGTGGGCCGCAAGACGGTGGAATCCGCGTACTGGACCCCGACCACCCCCACCACACCCCCGCACGCGTTCGAGTACTGGTCCCACGCGGCCTGCATCCTCCCGATCGAGGAATGGCCCCACTTCGCGTTCCGCCGCCGCGCATACAGAAACCGCCCCCACTGGAATCACACACTCCCGGACGGCGTCTACGACCAGGTGATCAAACAGCTCCGCACGGAGGGCCCGCTGACGGCCACGGAGCTGGGCGGCGCGAAGAGGACGAGCGACTGGTGGGACTGGTCGGGCACAAAGGTCGCGGTGGAACGCGCACTGATGTACGGCGAGGTCGTCTGCGTGGACCGCAGAAGCTGGAAACGCGTCTACGACCTGGCGGAACGAGCAATCCCGGCAGACCTCCTGCACGACGACCTGCCGGACAGGGAATGCGTACGCCGCCTGGTCCGCCTGGCCGGCGAGGCCCTGGGCGTGGGCACGAGATCGGACATCGCGGACTACCACCGCCTGAGAGCGGACCAGGTCGACGAGGTGATCGAGGACTCGGGCCTGACCCCGGTGACGGTGACGGGCTGGGGCAAACCGGCATGGGCGGACCCGAAGGCCCTGGAGAGCCCCCCGAGGGGCCGCCACCGTACGACGCTGCTCTCCCCGTTCGACTCGCTGATCTGGGAACGAGCAAGGACGGAACGGGTCTTCGGCGTCACCCACCGCCTGGAGGCGTACGTCCCGAAGCCCAAGCGCGTACACGGCTATTTCGCGATGCCGGTCCTGGCGGGTGGCCACCTGGTCGGCAGGGTGGACCCGGCGCGAGAGGGCGCCACGCTGGTGGCGAAGCAGGTCTCGCTGGACGGCCCGAAGGCGGTCCCGGCGGTGGCGCAGGCACTGGTGGAAGCGGCGAGTTGGGTGGACTGCACGGACATCAGGGTGGAGCGGGTGACCACCCCGGACCTCCAGGAGGCCCTGGCGAAGGAGACGAGGAGGGCCCTGACCGCAGCCCTACGCTGAGCGCGGCCCTACGCCAGGAAACCGCGGCTCACCGGATCTCCAGGATCTTCTCCCGCATCGCGTAGACCACGGCCTCCATCCTGGAGTGCAGCTGAAGCTTCTCCAGGATGTTGCGTACATGGTTCTTCACGGTGTTCTCGGAGATGAACAGCTCCTTGGCGATGTCCCGGTTGTTCATCCCGGTGGCGACGAGCTTGAGCACTTCGAGTTCCCGGTCGGTGAGCCGCGGCGCGGGCACGAGCCGCCGCTCGTCGGTCCGCTGGATCATCGATTTGAACTCGGTGAGCAGTTTGGACGCCATGGAGGGGCTGATCTGGGACTGCCCGTCGGCGACGGCACGGATCGCGGTGGCGACCTCGTCGGTGGAGATCTCTTTGAGCAGGTACCCGGTGGCCCCCGCCTTGATCGCGTCGTAGAGGTCGGCTTCCTCGTCGCTTATGGTCAGCATGATGATCTTCGCGCTGGGCGCCACCTCCTTGATGGAGGTGCATGCCTCGATGCCCCCGCGCTTGGGCATCCGTACGTCCATCAGCACGATGTCGGGCAGCAGATCCGCGGCCTTGTCGACCGCCTCGGCCCCGTCCCCAGCCTCCCCGACGACCTGGATGTCCTCCTCGGCCGCGAGCACGATCTCCAGTCCCCGGCGGAACAGCGCGTGGTCGTCGACGACCAGCACTCTGATCGGCTCCCCCCGCGGGGTGCCCGCGTCCGGGCCCATGCCGACGACGCCGTCGCGTGCGTCCTCGTCCCGCATCGGTCCGAAGCTGTCCGCCATCGTTCCTCCCCCTGAGGCTGGGGCCGTTGGTCCTGTGCCATTGCCAACCCGAGGCAACGGCCCACTCGTTGAGCCGCCCTGGCCATGATTCCATGCCCTGACGACAATGCGGTGACGGAGCAAGGCCTGAAGTGGTCGCACGCGGGTGCCCCTGGGGGCGCACACGCGCTCCAGGGGCACCCTGAGGGTCATCGCCGGCGCGGTCAGCCGCCGAGCGTGCCGCCGGGTTCGCCGCCGTGCGCCTGCGCGGTGACCATCGTGTCGGTCTGGAGGTGGATCACGCCGTAGTCGTACGCGTGCCGCCGGTAGACGACGCTGGATTCCTTGGTCTCGGAGTCGACGAAGAGGTAGAAGTCGTGTCCGACCAGTTCCATCTCGTAGAGCGCCTGGTCGAGGGTCATCGGGGCCGCGACGTGGGTCTTCTCCCGGACGACGAGGGGACCGTCGCCCTGCACCTCCAGCGAGCCCATCTTCTTCGTGGGTACGCCGCCGTCGCGGTCGGCGTCGACCGGCTCGCCGTCGCCGCCGTTGAGAGTGGCCACGCCCGGGACGTGGTCGGGGACCTCCGCCGCCGTCAGCCGGCGGGAGCCGCGCCTGGTGTAGCGCTTGTCGTGCTGCTTGCGCAGCTGTGCGTCGAGCTTCTCCGCCGCCAGGTCGAGTGCCGCGTACGGGTCGCTGGCCGCCGCTTCCGCCCGGATCACCGGGCCGCGGGAACGCAGCGTGATCTCCACCCGGTCCCGGTGGTCGGCCTGTCGGGGGTTCGGCTCCTTGGACACCTCGACGTCCAGGCTGATCACCTTGCCGTCGAGCTTCTGGATCTTCTCCACGTTCAGCTTCTCGGCCACGTGCTTGCGGAACCGCTCGGCCACTTCGGTCTTACGGCCCTTGACGACGATGTCCACGCAGAACTCCGTTCCCGGATCGCTCCGCTCCATCGCGGAGCATCTCCCTTTCGCACCAGATTCCGGTGAGCCCCGGAACCTTCCTGCTCGGTGACGTCCACCTCCTCCTCAGAAGGAGAGATCCACATCCTGGGCGGTGCGGGTCTTTTCCCGAAACCGCGCACGGCATTTCGGATTCGAGAGATGCGGCCTGCGGCTTTCTCTCTCCGAACCGAACATATCTCGCCCGGACGGATGTCGTCACCCTCTACTCCCGCATACCTCCGTTCCACTGAATTGTGCCTCTCACCAGCTGCAACGAAGCGCCTTCTCGATCAGTTCCGGTTTATTTCAAAAGAATCCGGTGATCCCGCGACCACGGCCGCGCACAGCACCCCTCGTCGCCTCCTCTCCACCGGGTGAGGCCCTTCCCGGGCGACTTCACCGGACACTTCTTCACCTCCCCCCTCACACGCCTCCCCAACCACCCGCGCGGCCTCCGCGAGCGACGCCCCGGTAGTGACGATGTCGTCGACCAGCACCACATCCCTCCCCCGCAGTACCCGCACCCCCGCCGGACTCACCCGCAACGCCCCGTCCAGGTTCTCCCGCCGCTCCCAGAACCCCAGCCCGGCCTGATCCCGCACCCCCGCCCGCTGCCGCACCACAGAAGCGACCCGCACCTCCACCCCGCCCCGCCGCAGCACCCCCGCAGCGGCCAAGGCCACCCGCCGCACAGGATCATGCCCCCGAGCCCGCACAGCCCCCCGCCCGGACGGCACAGGCACGAGCAACACCTCACCGCCCACAGCCACCCCGCCCCTCACAACTGGCCCATCGCCCAGGGACGCCCCTCTCGTCACCGCTGCCCCGCCTCCTTCCAGCCCCAGCCCCACCCCAACAGCCCGAGCCAGCCCCGCCCCCAGCGCCCCCACCAGCCCCAACGCTCCCCGCTCCTTGTGCGCCAGCAACACCTCCCGCACCGCTCCCGCGTACGGCCCCGCCGCACACACCGGCGGCAACCCGGCCTGCCGCCCCCTGATCCGCACCCACCGCGCCCCCTCTCCGCTCAACGCCTCCCGGCACTGCGCGCAGAGCACCGTACGAGCCCGCCCGCACCCCGCGCACTCCCCCGGCAACACCAGGTCACCGAGGTCCCTCCAGTACCGCCGTACACCGTTCACACACTCCACTGTGCCCACGCCGCCGCCCAGCCGCCACCCCTGTGGAAAACTCCTGACGCGCACCCGTCACCCCAGCCGGAACCCCTCGAACACCCCGGTCTCCCCTGGTCCCGCACCGACCCCGGCACCGGGCCTGCCACTACCCCCCGACCCCGGTGGCAGACCCCCGAGTTCACCCCGGATAGAACGCCACCGAAGCCGTCGGCTTCAGCGTCCGCCACCCGCTCCCACCCGGCAGCCACAGCAACCCGTCCTTGGACGTGGCGAACAACGGCGCCTCGCTGTCCTCGGACGCGGCGATGCTCTGCACCTCGGTGAGCCCCGGCAGCGCACCGGTCTCCGGCACCGACCCGTCGCACTGGACGTACTGCACCTGCTCGACCCCGCCGGTCTCCTTGCCGACCACGACGAGCCGGCTGTCGGAGGCCCAGGACACAGCGGTCACCTGCTCCAACTCGGGCGTGGCGGACCGCAGTTCCTGCACGGACACGGTCTCGCGGCCATCACTGCCCTCGTCCCGCTCGACCCGCCCGACGAGCAGCGACTGCCGCCCCCCGGACTCGACGACGAGCGCGACCCGCACCCCGTCGGCCGCCATCCGCACCGCGTTGATCCGCCCCACGAGACCCGGCGTGCTCACCACGACGGGCGTGTCGTCGCCCTTGGCGAGCAGGTAGAGCCGGGGCGTCAGGAGGTTGCGGTCGGCGACCCACAGATCGCCCTGCGCGTCCCAGGTGGGCGTGGTGAACCGGTCCTTCTCGGTCGCGCCCGCGCTGGCCAGCACGGGGTTGCCGAGCTGGCTGCCGGACGCCAGCGAGGTGACGTACAGCTGCTTGCCGTCGAGCGTGACCCCGGCGGCCTCGTGCTCGTCGCGGGACACGGCCACGGACCGCAGCGCCTTGCCGCCGTCCCCGAACGCGCCGGGCACGGACTCGGGCGCGGCGTCGTTGCCGTCGGCCGCCATCCACTGGAGGCGGTGCTCACCGTCGATGAAGTACAGGTGCCCGGGGCTCTGCGCGGACCCGCGCGCGGCGATCCCGGTCGAGCGCCCCGCACCGAGCGAGCACAGCCGCCGTCCGTCGGCCTGCAACTCGACCTCGTCGACGACCGGGGTGAGGCTCTGGAGGGTGAACAGGATCTGCGCGGCCATCTCGTCGCACTTGCCCTGCTTCACGCCCGCGGCCTTGCCGTCGAGCGGCACGGTGAGCTTGTTCTGGTCGTTCGGCACGAGCGGCCCGGCGTCGTCCGCGAGGGCCACACCCGTGGGGAAGCCCGACCGGACGACGGGCCGCAGCCAGTTCGTGGGCCCGTCGAGCAGGGAGCGCACCATCTGGGTCGTCGGGTCGACGCGCTTGCGCACGTACACGGGGTCCGCGACGGCAGCGGGCACGGTCCCCACGCGCGCGCGGGAGGCGAAGTAGTACTTGTTGACGGACGTGTAGTTGCGCGCGAAGTCCGACCGCCCCATGACGACGCCCTGGGGCAGTTCGTCGATCCGCCACTGCTCCTTGTCGTCCTGCACGAGGTGCAGGGTCTGCCGGTACTTGCCCACCTGAGGCGTGTACGACTGCTGCGCGTCCAGAGCGGCCACGCGCTCGCCGTCGAGGGTGATCGACATGTCCGCACCGCCCTCACGCCCGCCCGGGCGCTCCTGCATCGGCTGCGGGCCGACGTCCAGGACCGTCGTCGAGCTCTCCGGGTCCCAAGTCTTGGCGGCCTTGCCGATCAGGTACTTACGGGCCGTCGCGTAGTCCGGATCGTCGCTGGTCAGCGCTTCGAGGAAGCCCTGGACGATCGCCCCGGGCGTCGCCCCCTCCTGCGGCGGCATCGCGAACACCCGCACCTGCGTGTCCTGCCGGGGCGTCGACTCCACCCCGCGCAGATCCCCGTGGTCGGGCATCGAGGCACACCCGCTCAGCAGAACGGCCCCACAGACGACGTACGCGGCAACCCGCCCCGGCACCCGCCGGACACCCCCCTCACCGCCCACGAGCGGCCTCCCCTTCCTCGCTGGACAGGCCGGAAGCACCGCCCAGCCGCACCTCTGCCGAAGCCGGCTCCTCCACCGAAACCGGCCCTCCCGCGCGCGGTATGACCCGCGCCCCGCTCCCCGGCAACGCCGTCGGATCCGCCGTGGCGGCGACAGCGCCCACGCGCGGAAGCCGGTCGCCACTCTGCTGCACCGGCACGGTCGCGCTCTTCACGCGCGAGCGAGAGGCACCGTCCGCCCCCCGGTTCCTGCGCGAGTCCTTCGGCTCCAGCGGTATCGGCGACCCGCGCAGCGGCTCGTCGGCCGTACGGGGAAGCGTCAGCCGGAACTGCGAGCCGCCCCCGGGCTCGCCCCACGCCTGGAGCCACCCGCCGTGCAGGCGCGCGTCCTCCAGGGCGATCGACAGCCCGAGCCCGGTCCCACCGGTCGTCCTCGCGCGCGCGGGGTCGGCCCGCCAGAACCGGCTGAACACGCGCGTGGCCTCACCGGGCTTCAGCCCGACGCCGTAGTCGCGCACGGCGACGGCGACGGCCCCCCCGGCGGCGGCCAGCTTCACCACGACGTCCCGCCCCTCACCGTGCTCCACGGCGTTGACGACAAGGTTGCGCAGCACCCGCTCCACGCGCCGCGCGTCGGCCTCGGCGACGACGGGCTGCTGATCGCCGACGACGCGTACGGCCGTCCCCTTGCGCTCGGCGAGCGGCGCGGCCCCGTCGACGACCCGCCGTACGACCTCCCGGAGGTCTATCGGCTCGGCCTCCAGCGCCGCAGCGCCCGCGTCGAACCTGCTGATCTCCAGCAGGTCGGCGAGGAGCGTCTCGAACCGGTCCAGCTGGTCGGCGAGAAGCTCGGCGGAGCGCGCGGTCATCGGATCGAAGTCCTCGCGCGCGTCGTGGATGACGTCGGCGGCCATCCGTACGGTCGTCAGGGGGGTGCGCAGTTCGTGCGACACGTCGGACACGAACCGGCGCTGCATCCGCGAGAGGTCCTCCAGCTGCTGGATCTTCAGCTGGAGGTTCTGCGCCATCTTGTTGAACGCCTCGCCCAGGCGCGCGATGTCGTCCTCGCCGGTGACCTTCATCCGTTCCTGCAACCGCCCGGCGGACAGCCGTTCGGCGATCCCGGCGGCCATCCGCACGGGCGTGACGACCTGCCGTACGACGAGCCAGGCGATCGCCCCGAGGAGGACGACGACGAAGAGCCCGGCGGTCGCCAGGGTGCCCTTGACGAGGCTGAGGGACTTCTCCTCCTGGGTGAGCGGGAAGAGGTAGTACAGCTCGTAGGCGGCGCCGTTGGGGTCGCTGAGCCGCTTGCCGATGACCAGCGCGGGCTGCGACTCCTTGCCGCTGTCGTAGCGGATGCGGGTGTAGCTCTGGGCGGCGGAGGTGGAGTCGTTCACCCGCGCGCGCAGGGCGTCCGGCACGCTCGCGGTGGGGCTCACGCCCCCGGAGGCACGCGGCCCCGGCCCGCCCTCACCGCCGCCGATGGGCAGCGTGACGACGTCGAAGGCACCCTGGCCGCCGCTGGAGAGCGACGACACGAGGACGCTGAGCCACGGGCTGACGTTCTGCGCGGAGCGGTCGGTGGAGGAGGCCGGCCCGTCGCCGGCGGCCTCCGTGTCGGCCTGCTGCTTGGCGACGGCGAACCCGCCGGTGGCCTGGCTCTGCGAGGCGCGCACCTTGGCGTCCAGCAGGCCGTTGCGGACCTGCCCGATGACGACGAACCCGAGCAGCAGGACGACGCCCAGGGACATCAGCAAGGTGGTGACGACCACCTTGAGCTGGATGTTGCGCCGCCACAGCCGCATCACCGGCAGCAGCGGACGCCGTACCCAGCGCAGCAGCAGCCGCAGCACTGGGCTGCCCTGCACGCCGCCCTGGAGCAGTCCGCCGTCCAGGAGCCGCCCGAAGCGGTCCTTGGCCGTCCTGGGGCCCTTCAGGGCCCTCAGAGCCTGATCGCTCTCCCGGCCGACAGGCCGCTGCGGCCGGGCCCCTGACCGGCCTGGCGCCGAAGCGGCACTGTCCCCGGACATGTCAGCTCGGCCCGGCCTTGTAACCGACACCGCGGACGGTCACGACGATCTCCGGCCGCTCCGGGTCCTTCTCGACCTTGGAGCGCAGCCGCTGCACGTGCACGTTGACCAGGCGGGTGTCGGCGGCGTGCCGGTAGCCCCACACCTGTTCGAGGAGCACCTCGCGGGTGAAGACCTGCCACGGCTTGCGCGCGAGCGCGACCAGCAGGTCGAACTCCAGCGGCGTCAGCGCGATCGACTGCCCGTCACGCTTGACCGAGTGCCCGGCGACGTCGATGACCAGGTCGCCTATCGTCAGCTGCTCCGGCGCCGGCTCCTCGGACCGCCGCAGGCGCGCGCGGATCCTCGCGACCAGCTCCTTCGGCTTGAACGGCTTGACGATGTAGTCGTCGGCCCCGGACTCCAGGCCCACCACCACGTCGACGGTGTCGCTCTTCGCCGTGAGCATCACGATCGGCACTCCGGACTCCGCCCGGATCAGCCGGCACACCTCGATGCCGTCCCTTCCGGGCAGCATCAGATCCAGCAGCACCAGATCCGGCTTGGCCTCCCGGAAAGCAGCCAGCGCCTTGTCACCGTCGGCTACGAAAGACGGCTCAAAACCCTCACCACGCAGCACGATGCCGAGCATCTCGGCCAGTGCGGTGTCGTCGTCGACGACAAGGACTCGTCCCTTCATAAACGACATCATCCCATTCTCATAACGGTGCCTGGAGCGCAGGTGAGGCAGGTCACTGACCCGTGACCATAGCCGCACCGACCGGTCACTGTCTGCCCAGGCCCCCTCCCACCCGCGCCCACGCACCCGCGTACGGCTAGATCGTCACCCGCCGTGACCTCGCGCACAGCCCGGCGATCGCCTCCGCGGTCACCGGCGAGACGGCCCCCTCCTCGGTGACGACGGCCGTCACCAGCTCGGGCGGCGTCACGTCGAAAGCCGGGTTGTACGCCTGGGTGCCGAGCGGCGCGACGGGAATCCCGCCGCCCGATCCGACGACCGGCGCCTGCGGTACGACGGCCTCCGTCACCTCGTACCCGGGCCGCTGCTCGACCTCGATCGACGCTCCGTCGGGCGTCGCCAGATCGATCGTCGTCACCGGCGCGACCACGACGAACGGCACGTGGTGGTAGCGCGCGAGGACCGCCAGCGGATAGCTCCCTATCTTGTTCGCCACCGACCCGTCGGCCGCGATCCGGTCCGCCCCGATCAGCACCGCGTCGACCTCCCCGGCCGCGAACAGCGACCCCGCCGCGTTGTCGGTGAGCAGCGTGTACGCCATCCCGCTGCGCGCCGCCTCGTACGCCGTGAGCCGCGCCCCCTGGAGCAGCGGGCGCGTCTCGTCCACCCACAGCCTGCGCAGCCGCCCCGCTCGGTGCGCGGCCAGCGCCACCGCGAACGCCGTCCCCTCCCCGCCGGACACCAGCGAACCGGTGTTGCAGTGGGTGAGGATCCGGTGCCCGCCGCCCGGCAGCAGCTCGTCGAGGAGCGTGAGCCCGTGCCGCGCCATCCCGGCGCTGGCCTCGGCGTCCTCCTGGTGCAGCCGCCGCGCCGCCGCCAGCGCAGCCTGCGCGGCCCGCTTCTCGTCCCCGCCCTCACCGAGCGCGGCCCGGTGCGCGTCCAGGGCCCGCGTCACGCCGACGGAGAGGTTCACGGCGGTCGGGCGCGCGCCCGCGAGAGCCGCCGCCGCCTCCTGGGCGTCGAACCCGCGCGCGGCGGCGAGCGCGACCCCGTACGCCCCGGCGATGCCCAGCAGCGGCGCCCCGCGCACGGCGAGCGATCTGATCGCCTCCACCAGCACGGACGCGTCCGTGCACACCAGCTCGACCTCATCGGCGGGCAGTCTCGTCTGGTCGAGAAGGACCAGAACGGGTCCTTCCGGCAGCTCCTCCCATCGGATCACCGGTATCCCGGTGGGGTGGTTGTCGTCTCCCGTGCGCGTGTACGGATCAGCCATGCGGTGAGTCTGCCCAGGATCCGCCGGACCATGGAAGGTTCGCGGTCCCCCACCTCGGCCGGTCCCGCTGTCGGTGCCCCATGACACGATGGCACCCAACCTGCCGCCGCGACCGCGGACCGGCGCCGTGAAGGAGCGACGATGAACGACACTCCGGGCTGGGCCTCGCCCGGATCGGCCCCCGAGGGCCCCGAAGGACAGGAGTCCACCCCGCCCTCGGACCAGCGGGACGGCCGACCGTCCGACTCCGGCACGCAGTGGTCCGAGAAACAGCCGCCCGCCGGCCAGTGGACCGCGCCCACGCGCCAGACGCCCGGCCAGACGCCCCCGCCGCCCCCACCGGGCCCGGGCGCCCCCACGGGCTGGAACGCCCCGACGACCCACCCCGGCGGCGCCTACGGGACCGGCGGCTGGGGCACCGGCTGGGGAGGCCCCCCGCCCGCCGCCAAGCCCGGCATCATCCCGCTGCGCCCCCTGGGCGTCGGCGAGATCCTCGACGGCGCGGTCTCCACCATGCGCACGTACTGGCGCACGGTCCTCGGCATCTCCCTGGCCGTCGCCGTCGTCGTGGAGATCATCACCGTCCTCGTCCAGGGCCTGCTCCTGGACGACGCGAGCACGGACGCCATCGGCGACCCGAACGCGAGCTTCGACGAGGTCAGCCGCGCCCTGGGCGACTCGATGACCGCCTCGACGGTCGTCTACGCGGTCTCCCTGATCGGCACGATCATCGCGACGGCCCTGCTCACCACCGTCGTCAGCCGCGCGATCCTCGGCAAGGCCGTCTCGCCCGGCGAAGCCTGGCGCGACGCCCTGCCGCGCCTGCCGCGCCTGTTCGCGCTGATCCTGCTGATGATGGTCCTCGTGGTCGGCACGATGGTCGTCGGCGCCCTGCCCGGCATCCTCCTGGCCGCCGCGGGCGGCGCCACGGCGGCCGGCGTCGCCCTGGCCCTCGTCGGCATCTTCGCCGGGCTCGCCGTCGCCATCTGGCTCGGCGTCCGCTTCTCTCTCGCGCCGCCCGCGCTGATGCTGGAGAAGCAGGGCATCAAGCAGGCGCTGGGCCGCTCCGTCAAGCTGGTGCGCGGCTCCTGGTGGCGGGTCTTCGGCATCCAGCTGCTCGGGACGATCATCTCCAACATCCTCGCGATGATCGTCGTCGTCCCGTTCGCCCTGGTCGGCGCCGCCCTCGGGGACGGCGGCCTGAACGGCTTCGTCACCGACCCCGCCGTCACCTACGGCTGGACGTACCTGATCATCAGCGGCATCGGCGCCGTCATCGGCTACATGATCACGTTCCCGATCACCGCGGGCGTCTCCGTGCTCCTGTACGTCGACCAGCGCATCCGGCGCGAGGCCCTCGACCTCGAACTCGCCCGCGCCGCCGGCCTCCAGGACTACGGCACCACCGGCGCCACCCCCGGGAGCTGACGGCGTGCACCGGACGGGGGGAACGGTCAGGGCCCTGTGGTCGGCGGCGGCCTCGGACGACACACCGCCGCTGACCACACCCCGCGATCCCGCGCGGGAGGCGGCCCGCCGCGAACTGTCCAGGCGGCTGTACCACGAGAACGACCCCAACCTCGTCCAGCGCGCCCTAAACGCCTTCTGGAAGTGGCTGGGCGACCTCTTCGACACGGCGTCCGGCGCCACCCCGGGCGGCCCGCTCGGCCTCGCCGTCATCGCCCTGGCCGTCATCGCCGTCGCAGCCGCCCTGTGGTGGCGCCTGGGCATCCCCCGCCGTACGCCCGTCTCCCCGTCCGACGCCCTCTTCGGCGCCCGCACCCGCAGCGCCGCCGACCACCGCGCCGCCGCCGAGGAGCACGCCGCCCACGGCCACTGGAACGAGGCCGTCCAGGAGCGGATGCGCGCCATCGTCCGCGCCCTGGAGGAGCGTGCCCTCCTCGACGCCCGCCCCGGCCGCACCGCCGACGAGGCCGCCGCCGAAGCCGCCCGCGCCCTCCCCGACCACGCCGACGGCCTGCACGCAGCCGCCCGCGCCTTCGACGACGTCACGTACGGCGGCCGGTCCGCGAGCGAACAGTCGTACCGGCGCATCGCCGGCCTCGACGAGACCGTCGACCGTACGAAGCCCCGGCTCACGGCCCGCCAGGGGGCCGCCCGATGACCACCTCGGCCTCCCCCACCGCCCGCCACCTGTGGACCCGCGCGCGGGGCGTCGCCCTCGCCGCCGCCCTCCTCCTCGTCACGGGCGTCACCGTCGCCGCGCTCCAGTCCGACACCCACCACGGCGAACTCGACCCGCGCTCCGCCGACCCCTACGGCAGCCGCGCGATCGCCGAACTCCTCACCGACCGGGGCGTCACCACGCGCGTGGTGACCACGCTGGCCGCCGCGCGCGCGGCGGCAGGCCCCGACAGCACCCTCCTGGTCGCCGTCCCCGACCTGCTGACCGAACGCCAGCAGAGCGACCTGCGCGCCACGACCGCCGGCTCCGGCGGCCGTACCGTCCTCGTCGCCCCCGGCAGCTGGTCCGTCCAGACCCTCGCCCCCGGGGTCGTCGCCGACCCGGCGACCAGCCGCGACACCACCCTCGACCCCGGCTGCGCGCTCCCCGAGGCCCACCGCGCGGGCGCCGCCGACACCGGCGGCCACCGCTACACCGTCACCCGCCAGGGCATCGACGAGTGCTACCCGAGCCGCCGCCTCGCCACCCTCCTGCGCGTCCCCGCCGACTCCGGGGACGGCGACACGATCGTCCTCGGCGCCCCCGACATCCTCCTCAACGACCGCCTCGACGAGCAGGGCAACGCCTCCCTCGCCCTCCAACTCCTCGGCTCCCGCCCGCATCTGGTCTGGTACCTCCCCTCGCTCTCCGACGCCACCGCCGCCCCGCAGGAGGAGAAGAGCCTCCTCGACCTGCTCCCCTCCGGCTGGCTGTGGGGCACCCTGCAACTCTTCGTCGCCGCCGCGCTCGCCGCCCTGTGGCGCGCCCGCCGCTTCGGCCCGCTCGTCCCCGAACGCCTCCCGGTCGCGATCCGCGCCTCCGAGACTGTCGAAGGCCGCGCCCGCCTCTACCGCAGGGCCGACGCCCGCGACCGCGCCGCCGACGCCCTGCGCTCCGCCACCCGCATCCGCCTCGCCCCTCTCCTCGGCATCCCCGCCGCCCGGGCCCACACGCCCGAGACCCTGATCCCCGCCCTGTCCGACCGGCTCGGCGCCGACGGACAGACCCTGCACCCCCTCCTCTTCGGCCCCCCGCCAGGCGACGACACGGCCCTGACCGCCCTCGCCGACCGACTCGACGCCCTCGAAAGTGAGGTACGCCGTCCATGATGGACCCGACCACTGACAACGCCGGGAACACCGGCGACCCGAGCGCCGCCCGCGCCTCCCTGGAGGCCCTGCGCGCCGAGATCGCCAAGGCCGTGGTCGGCCAGGACCCCGCCGTCACGGGCGTCGTCGTCGCCCTCCTGTGCCGGGGCCACGTCCTGCTCGAAGGCGTCCCCGGCGTCGCCAAGACCCTCCTGGTCCGCGCCCTGGCCGCCGCCCTCGACCTCGACACCAAGCGCGTCCAGTTCACCCCCGACCTCATGCCGAGCGACGTGACGGGCTCCCTCGTCTACGACACCCGCAGCGCCGAGTTCTCCTTCCAGCCCGGCCCGGTCTTCACCAACCTCCTCCTGGCCGACGAGATCAACCGCACCCCGCCGAAGACCCAGTCGTCCCTCCTGGAGGCCATGGAGGAGCGCCAGGTCACCGTCGACGGCACCCCGCGCCCCCTCCCCGACCCGTTCCTGGTCGCCGCGACCCAGAACCCCGTCGAGTACGAGGGCACCTACCCCCTCCCCGAGGCCCAACTCGACCGCTTCCTCCTCAAACTGACGATCCCCCTGCCCTCCCGCCAGGACGAGATCGGCATCCTCACCCGCCACGCGGAGGGCTTCGACCCCCGCGACCTGCGCGCCGCCGGCGTACGCCCCGTGGCAACCGCCGCCGACCTCGAAGCAGCCCGCGCGGCCGTCGCCAAGACCACCGTCTCCCCCGAGATCACCGCGTACGTCGTCGACATCTGCCGCGCCACCCGCGAATCCCCGTCGCTGACCCTCGGCGTCTCCCCGCGCGGAGCGACCGCTCTGCTGGCGGCCTCCCGCGCGTGGGCGTGGCTCACGGGCCGCGACTACGTCATCCCGGACGACGTGAAGGCCCTCGCCCTGCCGACGCTCAGGCATCGCGTCCAGCTCCGCCCCGAGGCCGAGATGGAGGGCGTCACCGCCGACTCCGTCATCACTTCTGTCCTCGCCCACGTCCCCGTCCCCCGCTGATGGCGCTCACCGGCCGCGCCGCCCTCATCGCCGCCCTCGGCTCCCTCCCGGTCGGCCTCTGGGACCCGAGCTGGACAGGCATCCTGGCCGTCAACGCCCCCTTGGCGCTGGCCTGCGCCTGCGACTTCGCCCTCGCGGCCCCCGTACGACGACTTTCCCTGACCCGCTCCGGCGACACAACTACCCGCCTGGGTGAGCCCGCAGACGTCACGTTGACGGTCACCAACCCGTCCCGCCGCCCCCTCAAGGCAGACCTCCGCGACGCCTGGCCTCCCAGCACGGCCCCGGAGACCGACCGCCACCCCGTTACGATCCCCACCGGCGAGCGCCGCCGCGTCATCACCCGCCTACGACCGACCCGCCGCGGCGACCACCAGGCCGACCGCGTCACGATCCGCTCGTACGGCCCCCTCGGCCTCTTCACCCGCCAGGGCACCCACAAGGTCCCCTGGACGGTCCGCGCTCTCCCCCCGTTCACCAGCCGCAAACACCTCCCCGCCAAACTGGCCCGCCTCAGGGAGCTCGACGGCCGGACCAGCGTCCTCACGCGCGGGGAGGGCACCGAGTTCGACAGCCTCCGCGAGTACGTCCCCGGCGACGACACCCGCTCCATCGACTGGCGCGCCACCGCCCGCCAGACCACCGTCGCCCTGCGCACGTGGCGCCCCGAGCGCGACCGCCGCATCCTCCTGGTCCTCGACACCGGCCGCACCTCCGCAGGCCGCGTGGACGACGCACCGCGCCTCGACGCCGCGATGGACGCCGCCCTCCTGCTGGCAGCCCTCGCCTCCCGCGCCGGCGACCGCGTCGACCTTCTCGCCCACGACCGCCGCACCCGCGCCCTGGTCCAGGGCCGCACCGCCCGGGACGTCCTACCCTCCCTGGTCAACGCCATGGCAACCCTGGAAGCGGAACTGGTAGAAACAGACGCCCGCGCCCTCACCTCGACGATCCTCCGTACAGCGCCCCGCCGCACGTTGCTCGTCCTGCTGACGACACTCGACGCGGCCCCCGTCGAAGAGGGCCTCCTCCCCGTCCTCCCTCAGCTCACCCAGCGCCACACGGTCCTCGTCGCCTCCGTCGCCGACCCCCACATCGCCCGCATGGCAGCGGCCCGAGGCAATGTCGACGCGGTCTACGAAGCGGCAGCAGCAGCCCAGGCCCAGTCGGAACGCCACCGTACGGCCGAACAGCTCCGGCGCCATGGAGTCGCCGTCGTCGACGCAACGCCCGAGGAACTGGCGCCCACGTTGGCCGACGCATATCTGGCACTGAAGGCGGCAGGGCGCTTGTAGAAAACAGAAAAGCCCCTCCGGAGGAAAGGGCTTAAAAGAGGGGCTCAAAAACAAGAAACCCCGCACCGAAGTGCGGGGTTTCTCCAAAAATTGTTCGGCGGCGTCCTACTCTCCCACAGGGTCCCCCCTGCAGTACCATCGGCGCTGTAAGGCTTAGCTTCCGGGTTCGGAATGTAACCGGGCGTTTCCCTCACGCTATAACCACCGAAACACTATGAAACACATCAACCGCACCACACCATGAACCATGGCATGGGGTTGTTCGTGGTTTCAGAACCAACACAGTGGACGCGAGCAACTGAGGACAAGCCCTCGGCCTATTAGTACCAGTCACCTCCACCCCTTACAGGGCTTCCAGATCTGGCCTATCAACCCAGTCGTCTACTGGGAGCCTTACCCTCTCAAGGAGGTGGGAACACTCATCTCGAAGCAGGCTTCCCGCTTAGATGCTTTCAGCGGTTATCCCTCCCGAACGTAGCCAACCAGCCATGCCCTTGGCAGAACAACTGGCACACCAGAGGTTCGTCCGTCCCGGTCCTCTCGTACTAGGGACAGCCCTTCTCAATGTTCCTGCGCGCGCAGCGGATAGGGACCGAACTGTCTCACGACGTTCTAAACCCAGCTCGCGTACCGCTTTAATGGGCGAACAGCCCAACCCTTGGGACCGACTCCAGCCCCAGGATGCGACGAGCCGACATCGAGGTGCCAAACCATCCCGTCGATATGGACTCTTGGGGAAGATCAGCCTGTTATCCCCGGGGTACCTTTTATCCGTTGAGCGACGGCGCTTCCACAAGCCACCGCCGGATCACTAGTCCCGACTTTCGTCCCTGCTCGACCCGTCGGTCTCACAGTCAAGCTCCCTTGTGCACTTACACTCAACACCTGATTACCAACCAGGCTGAGGGAACCTTTGGGCGCCTCCGTTACTCTTTAGGAGGCAACCGCCCCAGTTAAACTACCCATCAGACACTGTCCCTGATCCGGATCACGGACCCAGGTTAGACATCCAGCACGACCAGACTGGTATTTCAACGACGACTCCACAACCACTGGCGTGATCGCTTCAAAGTCTCCCAGCTATCCTACACAAGCCGAACCGAACACCAATATCAAACTGTAGTAAAGGTCCCGGGGTCTTTCCGTCCTGCTGCGCGAAACGAGCATCTTTACTCGTAGTGCAATTTCACCGGGCCTATGGTTGAGACAGTCGAGAAGTCGTTACGCCATTCGTGCAGGTCGGAACTTACCCGACAAGGAATTTCGCTACCTTAGGATGGTTATAGTTACCACCGCCGTTTACTGGCGCTTAAGTTCTCAGCTTCGCCACACCGAAATGTGACTAACCGGTCCCCTTAACGTTCCAGCACCGGGCAGGCGTCAGTCCGTATACATCGCCTTACGGCTTCGCACGGACCTGTGTTTTTAGTAAACAGTCGCTTCTCGCTGGTCTCTGCGGCCACCCCCAGCTCAAGGAGCAAGTCCTCTCACCAGTGATGGCCCCCCTTCTCCCGAAGTTACGGGGGCATTTTGCCGAGTTCCTTAACCATAGTTCACCCGAACGCCTCGGTATTCTCTACCAGACCACCTGAGTCGGTTTAGGGTACGGGCCGCCATGAAACTCGCTAGAGGCTTTTCTCGACAGCATAGGATCATCCACTTCACCACAATCGGCTCGGCATCAGGTCTCAGCCTCAATGTACGACGGATTTGCCTATCGCACGGCCTACACCCTTACCCCGGGACAACCACCGCCCGGGATGGACTACCTTCCTGCGTCACCCCATCACTCACCTACTGCAAGTCTGGTCCGTCGGCTCCACCACTTCCCTTTGCCCGAAGGCTCCGGGACGGCTTCACGGACTTAGCATCGCCTGGTTCAATGTTTGACGCTTCACAGCGGGTACCGGAATATCAACCGGTTATCCATCGACTACGCCTGTCGGCCTCGCCTTAGGTCCCGACTTACCCTGGGCAGATCAGCTTGACCCAGGAACCCTTAGTCAATCGGCGCACACGTTTCCCACGTGTGAATCGCTACTCATGCCTGCATTCTCACTCGTGAACCGTCCACCACTGCCTTCCGGCGCAGCTTCACCCGGCACACGACGCTCCCCTACCCATCACAGCACCCGTTGGGGCTATACGCTGCAATGACACGACTTCGGCGGTACGCTTGAGCCCCGCTACATTGTCGGCGCGGAATCACTAGACCAGTGAGCTATTACGCACTCTTTCAAGGGTGGCTGCTTCTAAGCCAACCTCCTGGTTGTCTCTGCGACTCCACATCCTTTCCCACTTAGCGTACGCTTAGGGGCCTTAGTCGATGCTCTGGGCTGTTTCCCTCTCGACCATGGAGCTTATCCCCCACAGTCTCACTGCCGCGCTCTCACTTACCGGCATTCGGAGTTTGGCTAAGGTCAGTAACCCGGTAGGGCCCATCGCCTATCCAGTGCTCTACCTCCGGCAAGAAACACACGACGCTGCACCTAAATGCATTTCGGGGAGAACCAGCTATCACGGAGTTTGATTGGCCTTTCACCCCTAACCACAGGTCATCCCCCAGGTTTTCAACCCTGGTGGGTTCGGTCCTCCACGAAGTCTTACCTCCGCTTCAACCTGCCCATGGCTAGATCACTCCGCTTCGGGTCTTGAGCGTGCTACTGAAACGCCCTGTTCGGACTCGCTTTCGCTACGGCTACCCCACCCGGGTTAACCTCGCAACACACCGCAAACTCGCAGGCTCATTCTTCAAAAGGCACGCAGTCACGACGTTGCATGCAAGCATGCAACGCGACGCTCCCACGGCTTGTAGGCACACGGTTTCAGGTACTATTTCACTCCGCTCCCGCGGTACTTTTCACCATTCCCTCACGGTACTATCCGCTATCGGTCACCAGGGAATATTTAGGCTTAGCGGGTGGTCCCGCCAGATTCACACGGGATTTCTCGGGCCCCGTGCTACTTGGGTGTCTCTCAAACGAGCCGTTGACGTTTCGACTACGGGGGTCTTACCCTCTACGCCGGACCTTTCGCATGTCCTTCGCCTACATCAACGGTTTCTGACTCGTCCTGTCGCCGGCAGACGACAGAAGAGAGATCCCACAACCCCCACGACGCAACCCCTGCCGGGTCTCACACGTCGTAGGTTTGGCCTCATCCGGTTTCGCTCGCCACTACTCCCGGAATCACGGTTGTTTTCTCTTCCTGAGGGTACTGAGATGTTTCACTTCCCCTCGTTCCCTCCACATACCCTATGTGTTCAGGTATGGGTGACAGCCCATGACGACTGCCGGGTTTCCCCATTCGGAAACCCCCGGATCAAAGCCTGGTTGACGGCTCCCCGGGGACTATCGTGGCCTCCCACGTCCTTCATCGGTTCCTGGTGCCAAGGCATCCACCGTGCGCCCTTAAAAACTTGGCCACAGATGCTCGCGTCCACTGTGCAGTTCTCAAACAACGACCAACCACCCGTCACAACCCACTCACGCAGGTTTTCACCGGGGTCGGCATCATGAGGGAGTTCATTCCCTCAGACACCCAACAGCGTGCCCGACCCGAACCCGTCCGAAGATCATGCTTTCCACGCCCCTA